>NZ_CP136513.1:0-4098314 GCF_032806925.1 Paraburkholderia kirstenboschensis
TCTTCATAATCTCGTTTCTCTGCTGCTGATGCAGCGACGCAGAACGAAGCGGTGCCGGGTGGTGGTGGTAAGGGCAGCGCAGCGTGAAGCGTACCGATCTTTAAAAACTAACAGCCGATAAGTGTGGGCGCTTGATGCGCGACGCGAGTCCTGCCTTTGCGGAGTATTGCGTGGGGTGGGGCGTTAAAGCGAAAGTATCAAGTCTCACACAGTAATGAAAGGAAGGTTTGGCCGTTGAAAGATGGTTGAACACTTCGTCAGTACGTTGAGTGAGCGACCGGTTGGTAAAACAACCGAAAACAGTAACAGGTTTGAACTGAAGAGTTTGATCCTGGCTCAGATTGAACGCTGGCGGCATGCCTTACACATGCAAGTCGAACGGCAGCACGGGAGCAATCCTGGTGGCGAGTGGCGAACGGGTGAGTAATACATCGGAACGTGTCCTGTAGTGGGGGATAGCCCGGCGAAAGCCGGATTAATACCGCATACGCTCTGCGGAGGAAAGCGGGGGATCCTTCGGGACCTCGCGCTACAGGGGCGGCCGATGGCAGATTAGCTAGTTGGTGGGGTAAAGGCCTACCAAGGCGACGATCTGTAGCTGGTCTGAGAGGACGACCAGCCACACTGGGACTGAGACACGGCCCAGACTCCTACGGGAGGCAGCAGTGGGGAATTTTGGACAATGGGCGCAAGCCTGATCCAGCAATGCCGCGTGTGTGAAGAAGGCCTTCGGGTTGTAAAGCACTTTTGTCCGGAAAGAAAACTTCTGGGTTAATACCCTGGGAGGATGACGGTACCGGAAGAATAAGCACCGGCTAACTACGTGCCAGCAGCCGCGGTAATACGTAGGGTGCAAGCGTTAATCGGAATTACTGGGCGTAAAGCGTGCGCAGGCGGTTCGCTAAGACAGATGTGAAATCCCCGGGCTTAACCTGGGAACTGCATTTGTGACTGGCGGGCTAGAGTATGGCAGAGGGGGGTAGAATTCCACGTGTAGCAGTGAAATGCGTAGAGATGTGGAGGAATACCGATGGCGAAGGCAGCCCCCTGGGCCAATACTGACGCTCATGCACGAAAGCGTGGGGAGCAAACAGGATTAGATACCCTGGTAGTCCACGCCCTAAACGATGTCAACTAGTTGTCGGGTCTTCATTGACTTGGTAACGTAGCTAACGCGTGAAGTTGACCGCCTGGGGAGTACGGTCGCAAGATTAAAACTCAAAGGAATTGACGGGGACCCGCACAAGCGGTGGATGATGTGGATTAATTCGATGCAACGCGAAAAACCTTACCTACCCTTGACATGTATGGAATCCTGCTGAGAGGTGGGAGTGCCCGAAAGGGAGCCATAACACAGGTGCTGCATGGCTGTCGTCAGCTCGTGTCGTGAGATGTTGGGTTAAGTCCCGCAACGAGCGCAACCCTTGTCCCTAGTTGCTACGCAAGAGCACTCCAGGGAGACTGCCGGTGACAAACCGGAGGAAGGTGGGGATGACGTCAAGTCCTCATGGCCCTTATGGGTAGGGCTTCACACGTCATACAATGGTCGGAACAGAGGGTCGCCAACCCGCGAGGGGGAGCCAATCCCAGAAAACCGATCGTAGTCCGGATCGCACTCTGCAACTCGAGTGCGTGAAGCTGGAATCGCTAGTAATCGCGGATCAGCATGCCGCGGTGAATACGTTCCCGGGTCTTGTACACACCGCCCGTCACACCATGGGAGTGGGTTTCACCAGAAGTAGGTAGCCTAACCTGCGAAGGAGGGCGCTTACCACGGTGGGATTCATGACTGGGGTGAAGTCGTAACAAGGTAGCCGTATCGGAAGGTGCGGCTGGATCACCTCCTTTCTCGAGCTAGACGCGTCAAGGTGTTGAGCGCTCACGCTTATCGGCTGTAGTAGTGAAGAAACGCAGACAGACTCAGGGGTCTGTAGCTCAGTCGGTTAGAGCACCGTCTTGATAAGGCGGGGGTCGATGGTTCGAATCCATCCAGACCCACCACTGTCTTGTCTGGTGAGCTGACCGTCTAAAAACCTCTGGGATATCTGTATGACTGGGGGATTAGCTCAGCTGGGAGAGCACCTGCTTTGCAAGCAGGGGGTCGTCGGTTCGATCCCGTCATCCTCCACCAATCCTCAATGCGTAGCGTTCTGTGTGAAAGACCCAGAGCGTTGTGCATTGGCGATTGAGCCAGTCAGAAAGATGCATGGTTATAGCAACCGTGCGATCGGCTGAACGTTCTTTAACAATCAGGAAGAAGTAGTAAAGAGATTCACGAAAGTGTACCTGGAGATGGGTACATGAGTAGGTGAATCAGGGTTGTGATTGTATCAATGTATTTTTTAAGTGATCGAAAGATTGCTTTGGAATACGGCGCAACACGAATACTCAACCTGTAACGGTTGTGCAAGCTGCCCGGCCTTCCCAGTGAAGGTTCCATCCCCTGCGGGGATCGGATGGGAGTAGGCGCTAAAGCGCCAACTCGCATCGGGAGAGACACACCCGTTATAGGGTCAAGCGAACAAGTGCATGTGGTGGATGCCTTGGCGATCACAGGCGATGAAGGACGCGGTAGCCTGCGAAAAGCTTCGGGGAGCTGGCAAACGAGCTTTGATCCGAAGATGTCCGAATGGGGAAACCCACCTCTTTTGAGGTATCCGTAGCTGAATACATAGGCTACGTGAAGCGAACGCGGTGAACTGAAACATCTAAGTAACCGCAGGAAAAGAAATCAACCGAGATTCCCAGAGTAGTGGCGAGCGAAATGGGACCAGCCTGTACTCTTTATTCTTGCTGTTAGTCGAAGGCTCTGGAAAGTGCCGCCATAGCAGGTGATAGCCCTGTAGACGAAAACAGCTGGAAAGAACTAGGTGTACGACAAGTAGGGCGGGACACGTGAAATCCTGTCTGAAGATGGGGGGACCATCCTCCAAGGCTAAATACTCGTGATCGACCGATAGTGAACCAGTACCGTGAGGGAAAGGCGAAAAGAACCCCGGGAGGGGAGTGAAACAGATCCTGAAACCGCATGCATACAAACAGTCGGAGCCTTCGCAAGGGGGTGACGGCGTACCTTTTGTATAATGGGTCAGCGACTTACATTCAGTGGCAAGCTTAACCGATTAGGGCAGGCGTAGCGAAAGCGAGTCCGAACAGGGCGTTCAGTCGCTGGGTGTAGACCCGAAACCAGGTGATCTATCCATGGCCAGGATGAAGGTGCGGTAACACGTACTGGAGGTCCGAACCCACTAACGTTGAAAAGTTAGGGGATGAGCTGTGGATAGGGGTGAAAGGCTAAACAAACCTGGAAATAGCTGGTTCTCTCCGAAAACTATTTAGGTAGTGCCTCGTGTATCACCTTCGGGGGTAGAGCACTGTCATGGTTGTGGGGTCCATTGCGGATTACTACGCCATAGCAAACTCCGAATACCGAAGAGTGCAATCACGGGAGACAGACATCGGGTGCTAACGTCCGGTGTCAAGAGGGAAACAACCCAGACCGCCAGCTAAGGTCCCCAAATATGGCTAAGTGGGAAACGAAGTGGGAAGGCTAAAACAGTCAGGAGGTTGGCTTAGAAGCAGCCATCCTTTAAAGAAAGCGTAATAGCTCACTGATCGAGTCGTCCTGCGCGGAAGATGTAACGGGGCTAAGCCATATACCGAAGCTGCGGATGCACATTTATGTGCATGGTAGGAGAGCGTTCCGTAAGCCTGCGAAGGTGCACTGGAAAGTGTGCTGGAGGTATCGGAAGTGCGAATGCTGACATGAGTAGCGATAAAGGGGGTGAAAGGCCCCCTCGCCGTAAGCCCAAGGTTTCCTACGCAACGTTCATCGGCGTAGGGTGAGTCGGCCCCTAAGGCGAGGCAGAAATGCGTAGCTGATGGGAAGCAGGTTAATATTCCTGCACCATTGTTAAATGCGATGGGGGGACGGATCGCGGAAGGTTGTCCGGGTGTTGGAAGTCCCGGTCCTTGCATTGGAGAAGGCGCTCAGGCAAATCCGGGCGCGGAATTCAAGGGTGCGAGGCCATTCACTTCGGTGAAGAAGCAATCGGAAGTGGTTCCAAGAAAAGCCTCTAAGCTTCAGTTTAACAGGACCGTACCGCAAACCGACACAGGTGGGCGAGATGAGTATTCTAAGGCGCTTGAGAGAACTCGGGAGAAGGAACTCGGCAAATTGGTACCGTAACTTCGGGATAAGGTACGCCCCTGTAGCTTGACGCCCCTGCGGGCGAAGGGTGAAGGGGTTGCAATAAACTGGTGGCTGCGACTGTTTAATAAAAACACAGCACTCTGCAAACACGAAAGTGGACGTATAGGGTGTGACGCCTGCCCGGTGCCGGAAGATTAAATGATGGGGTGCAAGCTCCTGATTGAAGTCCCGGTAAACGGCGGCCGTAACTATAACGGTCCTAAGGTAGCGAAATTCCTTGTCGGGTAAGTTCCGACCTGCACGAATGGCGTAACGATGGCCACACTGTCTCCTCCCGAGACTCAGCGAAGTTGAAGTGTTTGTGATGATGCAATCTCCCCGCGGCTAGACGGAAAGACCCCATGAACCTTTACTGTAGCTTTGCATTGGACTTTGAACCGGTCTGTGTAGGATAGGTGGGAGGCTGTGAAGCGTGAACGCCAGTTTGCGTGGAGCCATCCTTGAAATACCACCCTGATCTGTTTGAGGTTCTAACCTTGGTCCGTAATCCGGATCGGGGACAGTGCATGGTAGGCAGTTTGACTGGGGCGGTCTCCTCCCAAAGTGTAACGGAGGAGTACGAAGGTACGCTAGGTACGGTCGGAAATCGTGCTGATAGTGCAATGGCATAAGCGTGCTTAACTGCGAGACCGACAAGTCGAGCAGGTGCGAAAGCAGGTCATAGTGAT
Source organism: Paraburkholderia kirstenboschensis (assembly GCF_032806925.1). NCBI lineage: Bacteria > Pseudomonadati > Pseudomonadota > Betaproteobacteria > Burkholderiales > Burkholderiaceae > Paraburkholderia > Paraburkholderia kirstenboschensis. The sequence continues at coordinate 4,882 of NZ_CP136513.1, forward strand.
CCGGTGGTTCTGTATGGAAGGGCCATCGCTCAACGGATAAAAGGTACTCTGGGGATAACAGGCTGATACCGCCCAAGAGTTCATATCGACGGCGGTGTTTGGCACCTCGATGTCGGCTCATCTCATCCTGGGGCTGTAGCCGGTCCCAAGGGTATGGCTGTTCGCCATTTAAAGAGGTACGTGAGCTGGGTTTAAAACGTCGTGAGACAGTTTGGTCCCTATCTGCCGTGGGCGCTGGATATTTGAAGGGGGCTGCTCCTAGTACGAGAGGACCGGAGTGGACGAACCTCTGGTGTACCGGTTGTCACGCCAGTGGCATCGCCGGGTAGCTATGTTCGGAAGAGATAACCGCTGAAAGCATCTAAGCGGGAAACTCGCCTTAAGATGAGATATCCCCGGGGCTTCGAGCCCCTTGAAGGGTCGTTCAAGACCAGGACGTTGATAGGTCAGGTGTGTAAGCGCAGTAATGTGCTCAGCTAACTGATACTAATTGCCCGTAAGGCTTGATCCTATAACAGGTGTGTCTCGACCCACGTTAGCGCCTTGAGCGCTTACGCGGGTCCGATCCCCGAAGGGGATGCGCTGAACCTCCCCAGGAGGTCGCAGCACACACGGTTGGGATTCAGTGTTGTGCCTGAAACAACACAACCCGCCTCACCTGAGGTTGACTCATCAGACACTACTTCTTCCCCGATTGGCTGTACTGCCCCACCGGCAGTACGGCAACCCGTCATGCCTGATGACCATAGCGAGTCGGTACCACCCCTTCCCATCCCGAACAGGACCGTGAAACGACTCCACGCCGATGATAGTGCGGATTGCCCGTGTGAAAGTAGGTAATCGTCAGGCTCCCCAGCAGCATCAGAAACCCCACCCCTAAAAGGGTGGGGTTTCTGCGTTTACGCGCCGACAAAACCCCGGCACACCGGCGGCCGGAACAGGCCGGGTTCAGCCCGGGTCCAGCCCGGGTCCAGGCCATATCGCCCGTCACTGCCTGCCGGTCCGCAGCGCGTTCACGTACCCCGTCAGCTCCAGATAAGCTCGCCCGAGATCAGCGCCATCGCGGCTCACCCGCGCCGCGCCTTCCCAGTACACTGCGCCGGTAGACTGCCGCGAGTCCAGTTCCTGGTCGTCCATCAGCGGATCCAACTGCCATGTCAGTGCGCCGGTTCGCACCGTCATCGACACAGGGTACGACGCGTTCGTGCGCGGCGAGCGCCATGTGTCCATCTGCGGCTCGGCGTCAATCAATGCCAACTGCTGCTATCAGGCGACGCGCAGTGGCGACGGAAAAAAGCGAGCGGCAAGCAACCTAACCAATTCAAATACCGTTGCCGCCCATAGTGGCAAAACGCTCGCGGGGAAGCTTGGAACCCGTCATCGGCTCAGACAACGGACCACCTCTCATAGCATATCGGGATCGACGCTCCGAACCTTCATTCCACCAATGGTTGTATCGCGCGTCCACTACGGCACATTGGTCCCGTTGGATTGCTAGCGGGGTTCCCTTAGACATCCAAAGAGAAGCGATGTCATTCCATCGAGACCATAAATGCCACACACATCATCCCGAACCACCCGTTCCAAACCTATTTGAAATCGCTAACCTCGTGGATAAAGTCAATAAGCGCACGCAGCGCCGGCGGCAAATGCCGGTGACCGGAATAGTAGAGGCATAAACCCGGCACCGGTCTCACCCAATCGTCCAGAACGCGCTCAAGACGGCCTTCGGCCAGGTCGTTTGTCACGTACCACTCGGCAAGTTGCACCAGCCCCACGCCTCGTCGTACCGCCTCGCGCATCAGAATGGGCGCATCGAGTACCAATCTGCCCGGCACGTCCATGTTGAATCTCTCGGTGCCCCGATCGAATTCCCGAGGCGACGGCACTCCGCTCGGGAGCCGAGCACGAATGCACGAATGCTCCAGGAGATCAGCCGGTGTCATAGGCTTAGGATGCCTGACGAAATATTCTGCCGATCCCACAATGGCCACAGGTGTATCGGCCGTTATAGGCACACGGATCATGTCGCCCGGAACACGCGAACTCGAGCGCAGCCCGGCGTCGAAGCCTTCCGCAATGATGTCCACCATCCGTCCTTCGGTAACGAGGTCGATGGTGATGCCTGGGTAGCGTTGCAGAAACCCGATCATAACGGGCTGAAATGTCATGAGCGCCGCGCCAAGAGAGCTGTTGATCCGAAGAGTGCCCGTCAGCTTGTCCTCGCGCTCGCTCACCGCTGCCATTGCATCCTGGATATGCGCCACCGCAGGTCTGATCTGATCGACGAATTGCCGACCGGCCTCTGTCAGGGAGACACTGCGGGTAGTACGGTGAAACAGGCGGACGCCGAGCCTTGCCTCAAGACCCGCCACGGCGTTACTCACAGCCGAGGTGGACATGTCCAGATCCACCGCAGCCGACCGAAAGCCTCGCCGTCTCGCCACCGCCAGCACAACCTCGAGTTCGGTCAAGCCGCTTTTGTTCATTGTTCTGGTTTCCGCGATAAGTCGTCGCTGACTCCCCATATTATCAAATCAATGCGCCACCCCCAGACTATCCCTATTCCGGCAACCGCCGGTGCTTTTAGGGAAAGAATATGTGGAACATCGACAAGGCGTACATAGACGGGACGTTCGTCCCCGTGCAAGGGAGCGAAGTTGTCGAGACGACCAATCCATCGACGGAGCAGGTCATCGGCACCGCGACGTTGGCTAGTCGTGACGACGCCAGGCGCGCGATTGCAGCCGCCCAACGCGCTCAGCAGACACTCGCGCGCACCAGCAAGGCCGAGCGCATCGACATGCTTATGCGACTCGAGACGGCTGTTCTGGCAAGTACCGAGCGCATCCGTGACGCCACGATCGACGAATACGGCGGTCCTGTCGCGCGTGCTCAATGGGTTAGTGAATATGCATCGCAGTGCTTCGCGAATGCGGCAAAGGTGCTCGACGGTTACCCGCTGACCCGGCGCGTAGGAGACGCGACCGTGTTCATGACGCCGGTCGGCGTGGCTGGGCTGATCGCTCCCTGGAACAGCACGGCAGGCACGATTTGCAGCAAGCTGGCGTCGGCGATCGCGGCCGGCTGCGCCTCGGTCATCAAGCCTAGTGAATTGAGTCCCATCCAGACTATGGTGGTCGCCGAAGCACTGCACAGCGCGGGCTTGCCCCCGGGTGTGTTCAATATTCTCCTTGGACGAGGCGCGGACGTCGGCGACGAAATCAGCACCAATCCCGGCGTGGCGAAGATTTCGTTTACCGGCTCGACGCCCACCGGCAAACTCATCGCCAGTGTCGGGATCGAAACTATGAAGCGGGTCAGTCTGTCGCTAACCGGCAAATCCGCCTCCGTCTTACTGGACGACGCGGACCTTAGCAGTGCAATTCCGCTCGCGCTGAACGCCGCCTTCATGAACAACGGCCAGGCGTGCGTTGCCGGTACGCGGTTTCTGGTTCCGCGCTCGCGCGTCGACGAGGTGATCGAACAGGTGAAGGCCGCGGTCGCAACCATGCACGTGGGCGACCCGCGCGACCCATCCACCGTCGTGGGGCCGCTCGTCAACCGGGCCCAGCACGATCGCGTGCAGCATTTCATCCGCCGAGGGGTGGAGCAGGGCGCTTTGCTGGTGGCAGGAGGCGAAGGCCGGCCGGCAGGACTGGACAAGGGCTATTTCGTGAACCCGACGGTGTTCGCGGGCGTACGCAACGACATGGACATCGCGCGTGAAGAAATCTTCGGCCCGGTGTTGTCGATTCTGGCGTACGACAACGAGGACGACGCTATCCGGATCGCCAACGACTCGATCTACGGTCTTCAAGCCTACGTGTTCTCATCGCAGGCCGAGAGAGCGGAGCGCGTCGCCTCGCAACTGGAAGCAGGCACGGTGTTGATCAACCGCATCAGGCCCGAGCTTCTCGCGCCGTTCGGTGGGCTGAAGCAGTCCGGAATGGGCCGGGAGTTTGGCGTGCACGGCCTGGAAGCATTTCTGGAGCCGAAGGCCGTCGTCTCGGCCTAGTCGGGCAGAGCGGCTGCGCTAATGCATCATGCCCCCGCGGCGCCTCGATCAATTGGGTTTTGCGAGTCGCCGCTCTTCAAACACTTGCGCGCCGTCCCACAAACCTTTCTGGAACGCAGTGCAAAAAACCAGCAGGCAAAAGCCCTGCATCGGCACAAGACATTCACTTCACGCTTGTTCGCAATCACTGTCCGTGCCTCGCGGACAGTCGTTTTCCCAGCATCAAGGTGCATCTCTGCTGCATAGCAAACTTTCAAACTGTCGTAGGTACGGTTCGCTGTCTGTAGTTGTCAACTGTACCTTTTAAAAGGGTACAAAACACCTATCATTCGCGCATCCGCTTCCAAACAGAATGAGAGCAACAGGAGAACGAAGATGATTGCGTATCCCACCCATTCAGGTAACGCGCTGCTGGAACGGCCGACGGGGGATCGCACGCATTCGGCTCGACATCTGCGGCATTTGCCGGGCCCGGCACGGCGCGCGGGTGCGGTGCTCCTGTTGGCCAGCCTTAGCGTCTATTGCGCGCACCTCGGGGAAGAATCCGCGTGGCCCCCGCTGACAGGCGTCGGCTTGACGCTCGTCGCATTGGCCGCCGTCGCAATGAGCCTTGCCGCCGCGGCGACTCTTAAGGCGACCGCACTTTTGAGCGGACTGAAACTGCTCACCGCCGCGATCGAAGCAGACACCGGTGAAGGTACAGAAGCCGTGTTATTCGAGGACGGAACGCCGGCGATCGCGCGACTGGCTCGCGCGATCAACGCGGCCGCGCGCTATCGCGCCGGACGTCAGGCCGAGCTGCTGCAAGTGCTCGCCGCCTATGCGCACGATCAGCGCACGCCGTTGACACGCATGGGCATGCGCTGTGAACTGCTCGAAGACCCCGCGGTACGCGATGCATTGCAACGCGATCTCGCGGAGATGGCCGAACTGGTCGAAGCCAGCTTGTCTTGCGCGAAGATGCAGTGCAGCGCGGGCGAGCAGACACAGCGCGTCGATGCGGACAATCTGCTGGGCACACTGATCGGCGATTACCGGGACGCCGGGCGCACTGTGGCGTTGGAGGGAAGCGTGGGGTGTTCGCTCGTCACATGCCCGCATGCGCTGCGCCGCGTGCTGATGAACCTCATCGACAACGCGCTCCGATACGGCGGCGACGCGCGCCTGTGCGTCCGAGTCGAAGCGCGTCGGCTCGTCCTGGCCGTGGCGGACTCGGGGCCCGGCATTCTGCCCGCGCAAATGGACGCGGTGTTTGCGCCGTGGTACAGGTCTCCGGAGACGTCCGCGCGTGCGCCGGGTTCGGGACTGGGGCTCGCGATCGCGCGGCGTCTAACGCTCGCCATGCGCGGCGAACTGCAACTGGAAAACCGTCGCACCGGTGGTCTCGAAGCGCGGCTCACCTTGCCGCTGGCGACCGCCTGAATACCTTGGCGTTGAAACGCCGTTCATTTCTGCAGGCGGGGCTTGCATGTTCGATCGACACTCGAAACGGGTACATCACGAACACCAGCTCGCACGCGCACATCCCACCTTCTTCGGAGACGAGTTCCACCGATGTGTCGCGCGATACTTTCGGATACCTGGCCGACACATCCGGGATACATTCCGCGCTTCTAATGGATGCGTGGCGCGAGGTTAGCAACGTCGAGATAACACTCGACGCAATACGTGACCAGGCGCATCGTAGTTGCAGTGATGGTTCTTGCAGTGACAGTTTTATAACTCAAACGATTTTCTCTCATACTTGAAAGGATCAAATCATGAAACTTCGACAACTCGTTGTGAGCAGCGGCCTCGCGATCGCCGTCGCCGCATTCGCGTACACACCGGCCTTCGCGGCGGACACGGCGGCTGCTGCGTCGGACAGCACCGCGGCGACCAGCAAGCCGGCGCCGACGAAGAAGTCGGTTCGGGCAGCTAATCGTGCGTTCTCCAAGACGGTCCATAAGGCGATCTTCAAGACCAAGGGTCTCGAACAGTCTTCGATCGCCGTTTTCGGCGATGCCAAGACGGGGCATGTGACGCTGTCTGGACAGATCGCAAGCCAGGACCAGGAACGCATCGCGGTCGACGCCGCGAAGAAGGTGCAAGGCGTGACCTCGGTCAGCAGCAAGCTGACGCTGCGCGAGCAAGGCGGAAGCTAAGCAGACAAAGCGGCACACGGCGCGGCGCCTGATCGGGCAACTGCGCCGCACGTTTCGTCACCGTCAAGCCTCGGGCCGTTTCGCACTATGTCCACGCATGCTACTGGAGATGGATCGATGACCGTACCTTCCAAAGACCATATCGTGGTTCGCGCGCTACTGAACGTGCTCGATCCGTCCGCCGAGCAGCTCGACGCGTGCGCGAAAAAGCCGTTCGTGAAGCTCAAGAAGCGCGGCGTCAACGCATGTGCGCCCGCGGCCGACGACCATCGCCGCATGGTGGGACGGCCCGCTAACATCGTAGTCGTCGAGCGCCTGTCGGCATGCACGATCAGCGTCTCGTGGAGCGACGCGTGTTCCGGCCGCTACACCGAGCAGATCTGGTGCAGCGGTCTCGCTCACGTCGCCGCCGTCTGCGCGCTGACGGGCCGCGCGATCCATCGCGGCGACCAGGTGTTTCGTCCGCGCACACGCGAAGTGCGTGTGCCGCCGAACCGCCATCAGATGATTCTTGCCGCGACTATCGGTCATCGCGCCGACCTGGCAATCGCGGGAACGTGACACTACTGGTTGGCGACGCTCGCGGTTCGCGTTTTTGCGAGCGGAGCAGAGCGAGCTTCGGTTCAACCAGTCATGCGGATTCTCCCAATGCGCCCATTCAGCGCTTTCTTCGTGCTTATCGGCACCTTGCTCGCAGCGGGCGGGTACGGAGCGACGTTTTTCCTCTCGATGCATTTCCGCTCGATGGGAGGGAACGATCTCGATACCGGGCTGGCGCTTGCGGAAGCAACAGTTGGCACGCTCGTCGGCGTGCCGCTGGTGGGCTGGTTCGCGCAGCGCATCGGCGCCGCTCGCACGACCGCGCTCGCGGCGTTGTGCATCGGCGCGGGCGTGGCTGGGTTCGCGTTGATCGACCGCATGAGCGGTCTGAGCGTATTTCCTGGCTTTCTCGTGGGATTCGGCTGGGGCGCGTTCTGTCTTGCCGCGCCGATGGCGCTCGCGGAACGCACGAGCGATACGGACCGCGGCTTCTGGTTCATGCGTTTCGGCACGATCCAGATGGCGGGCATCGGCGGATGTCCTGCCGCGGCCGCGTTCGCCATTCGTTCATGGCATTGGCCGCTTACCAGCGTGCTCTACATCGTCGGCGGTCTGTGCGCGCTCGCCGCGCTGATGCTCGAAGTATTCGGCCGGATATCGCCGCATTCGTCGGCATCGCCCGTGCAGGAGCGCTGGCTGCGCCAGATCGGCGCCATTAGCCGAACGCGTGCGGCTTACCCGATCGTGATGATTTCGCTGTGCGCCTGCGTTTTCTCAGGCTTGATGACGTTCCAGATGTCTTTCGTGCAAGGCACGCATGCGCAGGCGGGCACCTTTTTCAGCCTGTATGCGGTGACCGTCGTGGTCGCCCGCTGGCTGCTTACTCGCGTCGTGATCCGGCTACATCGCGAGGTCGCGACGAAACTGCTGCTTGGCATCATGGTGCTCGGCATTGCGGCGATGTTCGCGGTGCCGTACTACACAGGGTTCCATTCCGCGAGCGCTGTGCTGCTCGGGACCGGTTACGGTCTCGTCTATCCGACCATTCAGGCGCAGGCGGTCAACGATTCCGCCGCGATGCACCGCCCGGCCGTGTTGACCTGGTTCGTGGTCGCGTACTTTCTCGGCACGTTCGGCTTTCCGGCGATCGGCGGCTGGGTGCTGGTTCATCTGGGCAAGATCGCTTTGATTGCGCTGATCGCGACATGCGGCCTTGCGGCGCTCATGCTTGCCATCATGCGTGACAGGCACGATAGGCCCAGAATCGGGCCGTTCGCGAAGGCTTGAATAGCCGCGCGTGGCGCTTGCGCCGGGTTACGGCGCAATCGCACGCAATGCATTGACGAAACGTTCGTCGGCGAGATAAGCGACGTTGAACCGGGAATACGCCGAGACGCGCTCCGACGCGGGCGAGAAAACGGCGCCCGGCGCGAGAATCACACCGCGATCCAGCATTGCCTTCGCGAGTTTCATCGAGTCGGTCCATTCTGGCAATGACGCCCACAAGTACATGCTTTGCTCGCTTTCCTTGAAGATCTCCGCGCCCAGTTTTTTGAGCGCGGTTTTTGCCGTCGCGGTTGCGCGTCTCAATTTTTCCTGAAGTTGATTCGTATGCCGAAGGAAATGGCCGTCGCTGACAATGGCCGCGAGCGTGCGCTCGCTGTATTCTGAACTGCTCACGTGGATCAGCATTTTCACATCGGCGAGATCGCTCGCGAGCGCCGCGTTGCACGCGAGAAAGCCGACTCGCAATGCCGCCGAGACGGACTTCGAAAAGCTGCCCACATAAATGGTGCGGCGCAGTTGATCGAGGGTGGCGATACGTGTCAATGATCGCGGCCGCAGGTCGGCGAAGGCGTCGTCTTCCACGATGACCGTGTCGTGCGTTTCGGCAAGTTGCAGAATGCGATACGCCTTGGCAGCGCTCGTATCCGTAGCCGTGGGATTATGTCCGACCGATTGCGTGAAGAACAGCTTCGGCCGGTGCTCGATCATGCAGCGTTCGAGTTCGGCGAGATTCGGTCCGTCTACTTCGCGCGGCACGCCGATGATATTCGCGCCGCTCAGTTTCAGTTTGCCGAACAGCGGATAGTAGCCGGGGTCGTCCACGAGTACGGTGTCGCCCGGCCGCACGAAATAACGCAAGACGAGGTCCATGGCCTGATTGGCGCCATGCGTGAGAACGATCTGTGAAGGCGCGGCCTCGATCTCATAGCCCGACAGTTTCTGCTGCAGCGACTGGCGCAGCGGCAGATAACCGTAGCGGCTGCCATAGCGGAATAGCGACGCGACGCCAGTGCGCACAACCCGCTGATGGTACTGATCGAGCCGGGTCGCTTCGAGCCATTCGATAGGCGGAAAGCCTTCGCCGAGATTGAGAACATCGGGCTTGACCTGCAATTGCTCGCGCATCAACCAGACGGTATCCATTGCACGATCGAGCACGCCGCTTTCTTCCGCTTCGGTCGCGGCTTTCGCTCTTTGCGCGACATAAAAACCGGAGCCTCGCCGAGGCTCGATCAGTCCGCTCGCGGTAAGCATTTCGAATGCGCTGATGACCGTGTTCTTCGAACAACCGGAGGCATCAGCATATTCCCTGATTGAAGGAAGTTTGGAGCCTGCGGGAATCACGCCTTCTTCAATCTGTTTGGCGAGATTGTCTGCCATGGAACTCGACAGACTCGCACTTGTACGCAGGCTCATTGACGCGACTCCGCAGAATATAAAAGTGTTACTGGTACAGCGGTGCAACTGTAAGCGCCAACTGTACCTTTTAAAGGGGTACGGTCTGCCTATTATTGATCCTTTTCACTTCCTCGCCGGAATATTCCTTGGTAGCGAGTGTGTCCGCCGTATAGCGCCGCTACCCGAGCGCGGTCCGTCTGCCGTGTCGCGGTTGACGCGCGTAATCAATCTCACGCGCCGTCGTCATGCGGCCCGCCTCGCGGAACTGCTCGATAGTCAGGCCGCTTACGCACACGACCCGCAGGTACCGCTCAAGCGCATGGGCGTTCGCTGCGAGACGCTCGACGATCTCGCGTTGCGGCGTTCGCTGACGCGCGACCTCGCCGAAATGAAGCAGCTAGTCGAGGCGAGCATGGCTTGCGCGAGACTGCAGTGCAACGTCGAAGAGCCGCCAACGCGTGTGCATGTCGACGGACTGCTCACCGGCCTGATCGACGACTATCGCGATGCGGGGCATTGCATCGAGCTCGGAGGCGAGGTGGGTTATTCGATCGAGACTTGCCCGCATGCGCTTCGCCGCGTACTCGTCAATCTGATCGACAACGCATTGCGTTACGGCAGCGACGTGCATTTGCGCTTGCGAGTTGAAGCGCAGGCCGTGGTATTTGTCGTGCTGGATAACGGACCGGGTATCGAACCGTCGAAGATGGAAGCGGTATTCGCGCCGTGGTATCGCGCGCCGCACACTGCCGCACGCGCGCACGGTTCGGGCCTCGGTCTCGCGATCGCGCGCCGCCTCACACTGGCGATGCGCGGCGAGCTTTGTTTAGAAAACCGCCTTACGGGCGGGCTCGAAGCGCGGCTCACGTTGCCGTTGATCGTCGCATGAACGACGCGACGGCGAGCGCGATGTCGGTCAACTGTCGAATGCGATGCGCTCAATGCGTTAAGGGCCATCGCGTTCCCCCGCGAGTCTATGCAACGATCGATGCGTTTCCTTCTTGCCGTTTTTGCATCACCGTTCACTGCATGGCACGTGTGGACTTTCGTAGCGCAATGTATCTGCGGCGCCTCTGGAAAAACTGGCTTGCAAAGCGGCATCAGCTGGAAATACAGCGGATACGTTGAGCCTGTCAAATAAGAATTCTTATTGGAGGCAACATGAGTGAACTATGGCGTTTGTCCGCGGCCGAGTTGGCCGGACTGGTCAAGACCCGCAACGTATCTGCTCGCGAGGCGGCGCAATCCGCGCTCGAACGGCTCGATGCGGTGAATCCGAAAGTCAACGCAGTGGTTGCGCATCAGCCCGAGCTGGTACTCGAGCAAGCGGATAACGTCGACCGCGCAATAGCGCGCGGCGAAGATCCGGGGCCGCTCGCCGGCGTGCCGGTCACGACGAAGATCGATACTGACCATGCCGGTTTCGCGACCACTAACGGTACGCGATTACAGGAAAACCTCGTGGCGCACGCCAATAGTCCCGCTGTCGACAATCTCGCGAAGGCCGGTGCGGTCTTGCTTGGCCGGAGCAATTCGCCGACCTTCGCGCTGCGCTGGTTCACTTCGAACCAGGTGCATGGCCGCACACTGAATCCGCGCAACCCGAAACTGACGCCGGGCGGCTCGACCGGCGGTGGCGCAGCAGCCGTCACGGCGGGCATCGGCCAGCTTGCGCTCGGCACCGACATCGGCGGCTCGTTGCGCTATCCCGCCTACGCATGCGGTGTACACGGGCTCCGGCCGACCTTCGGTCGCGTGCCGGCCTTCAACGCTTCGTCGCCGGAGCGCGCGATCGGTGCGCAGCTAATGTCCGCTACCGGGCCGATCGCGCGCACTGTGCAGGACCTGCGCCTCGGTCTCGCCGCGCTCGCCGCGGCTGACTTGCGCGATCCCTGGTATGTGCCGATGCCACTCGAAGGACGCGCGGTGCCGTTGCACGCGGCCATCTGCCTGCGGCCGGGCGGCTTACAGATCGCGAAGGAAGTGGAGGACGCCTTGCTCGACGCCGCGCGCCGTTTGGTCGACGCTGGTTGGACCGTCGAGGAAATCGACGACGTGCCGGCGATTCGTGAAGCGGCGCAATTGCAGGAGCGGTTGTGGCTCGGCGACGGCTTCGAGGCGCTCGCCGACATGGTGGCGAGCGACGGCGATCCTGGCGCGCACGCGGTGGTCGCGGCCGCGCGTCTCAAAGTGAAAGACCTGCCCGCCGATGTGATCAGCCGTTCGCTCGTGCGGCGCACTACGTCGTTGCGTCAATGGCGGCTGTTTCTTGATCAGTACGCGGTCGTGCTGATGCCGGTTTCGTCGGAGCTCCCTTTCCCCGACGACCTCGACATGCAGGGCGCAGCGGGCTTCGACCGCGTGTGGGAAGCACAACTGACAATGCGCGCTTTGCCCGCGATGGGTTTGCCGGGGCTGGCGGTGACGACGCAACTCGTCGACGGCGTGCCGGTCGGCGTTCAGATCGTCGCGGCGCACTTTCGTGAAGACCTGTGCCTGCTCGCGGGCGAAGCGACCGAAGCGCGCGGTGCACCGGTGTCTCCCGTCGATCCGGACTTCTGAGTGTGTAGAGGCCTGCACTGTGAGGCACACGTCGTCGCGAACAACCTGTTGTGCGTGTTCGCGGCGAGTGCAAAGGCATGCGCGTAACGCAACTTCACAGTGCGGACCATTCGACGCTATGCCGATGGCAGCGTCACGGTGACGATAGTCGATCCGCACAGGCGTTCGGCCAGATCGAGATGAACCGGCCGCTCGCCCAACCAGCGCAAGAGTCCTTTTTGCGTTCGGTGGCCGACCACCACGATATCCGAATTGAAGTGGGCCGCGTGTCGCGAGACGGCGTCCACGGTGCGTCCGAAAGTAAGCTAGCCGTGAGCGGTGACGCCGTTGTCCACGAGTTTGCCAATGGCGGTTTGCAACGTATGGCGCGCGAGTTCTTCGAGGCGGCTGTAGGCGAGATCGCTCAGCATGCCCGCGGAATTCACATTCGCGCAGACCGGGTCGACGACCGACACCACATCGACCTCGGCCGACAATGCCAGCGAGAGTTGCGAACAACGCGACAACGCGGCTTGGGACTCGTCTGTGCCGTCGTACACGAGCAGCACTCTGAAAAGAGATGACATGTGTCTATCGCAAGTTAGGGCCTGAGGGGCGGTGCTGACACAAAAACACGCCACCCCGCGCGTTTATTCCCGCTTGACGCGGGCGCGGCACTATCTCGCCGTTTTGCAGTCGTCGTCGAACACGGCGCCGATGGTCCGGCGCGCGCGCGACAGCCGGCTCATCACGGTGCCTGCTGGTATCTGCAGCGCGTGGGGAGCCTCCTGATAAGCGACGCCTATCCCTTCTGTGTGAGGCGCATTTGCAACTCGAATAACGAAGCCGTGCAGTGATTCTTGCCGGTATTTCACCTCCGAATCTCTCAACTCGCGAACGCGCGATCGGCTTTCGACAACTGGCCGAGGAGTTCTTCGACATTGCTTTCGGAAATGCGTTTGCCGATCGCACCGAGATCGGTATCGCCGGGCGTGGCGATCAGCGCGTAGCTCAGCTTGGCGCGCCGCCACGTGACGACGTCCATGCTGTCTACCTGTTGTTGCGCGAGCGCCGAGTCTGCCTTTTCGTCCTTCATCACGCACAGCGCAACTGGCAGGCCTTTTTCGGGCAGATAGACGATTTGCACCAGCGGCTTGTTGTTATAACGCAGACGCTGTATGCGCTTGAACGTCAGCCCGGCCGAACGGAGATCGGGCACGCGGATCGGCAGTCCGTCGTCGTGGCGGATGTTATCGACAATGTGCGCAGCAGCGGCCATATTGGACGAATCCGACGCGACGGTATCACGCGTGTAAAGGCGCTGATAACTGACTGCCGCCATGACCCACGACGACGCGCTGGCATGTGCGCCGGCTTGTGTCCTGGCTTGTGTCCTGGCTTGTGTCCCGGCTTGTGTCCCGTTCTGCTCGGCCACCTGATCGGTCACTTGCTCAGCCACTTGAGCGGCTGGTCGCGCGAAGCCGCCTTGAGCCGCCCCGGGCGCGAAGCGCAGTACCGCCCCGCAGCAGAACGCGCCGGCGATGAACGCCACCGCGAGCCATGGTGCGGCGGTGCGTAACCGCGAGCGTACCGGCAGGGACTGGCCTGCGAGAGCATCGGGCTGCGAGTCGGGGGCGGCCGCGCGATGGTTGCCGCCCACTGACGCGGCCTCGGCGGGTGTCGCGTACGCGTGCGCGAGTTCGGCGATCTTGCGAGTGAGGCTTTCCGGGACCGGCGGCAATGCCTGTTGCTGGAACGCGCGCCGATAGGGCAGCACCGACGCTTCGAGTAACGCAACGCGTTCGGCGACATCGGCCGAGGTGCGAATCGCCTTCTCGACTTCCTCGCGCTCGCGCGGCGTTAGTTCGCCATCCACATATGCCATGAGCAGGATGTCGTCCATTTTCATGCCCCTTGGTCCTTACTAATCGCCGCGCTGTTTACGCGTTCTTCTTTGAGGTCATTGAAGAGGGCACCGATGGCCTGGCGAGCCCGCGAAAGCCTGCTCATTATCGTGCCGATCGGCACGCCGAGCGCCTCGGCCGCTTCCTTGTAGGAAAGGCCCTCCACGCCTACCAGCAGCATAACCACGCGCTGTGATTCGGGCAACCGCTGCACCGCCTCGACGATCTGGCCATCCATGACGTTCTCTTCCGGCGTGCGCACGGCCGGGTCGGCGACGGTTTCCAGGAAGTCGTCGTCCCAATCCATGCCCGAGCGGCCGCGCACGCTGCGCGCGCGCAGTTCGTTGATCCACGTGGATTGCACGATCGAGAACATCCAGCTGAGCGGTGCGGTGCCCGGTTGCAATTGATGCGCGCGTTCGAGCGCGCGCACGCAAGCGCGCTGCACGAGATCTTCCGCATCGTGCTGATCTCCCGAAATACGCAGCGCGAATGCCCACAGACGCGGCAGCAGCGGCGGAAGCATGGCGGACAGGTCGGCGGCGGTCATTGGCACGAGTCCTCGTCCGATGCGGCACTGCCGGCGTGCACCGGCTCGGCGAATAAGTGCTCTCTGATATGGCAGGAGCACCGCTGTCGGGTTGATTCGTGCGGCAAGGTCCGCGTCCGACTCGAACGTCGACGCTTGAGGACGGGTTGCGGTATCTGACGAGTATCCATGGGTTCAGGCGAAATTGGGCAGGCAATCCATCAACACGTAAACAAGCCGATCGAACTGTTATTCCGTCAGGGCCGCAACATGACGCAAATTGCCGTATCGCACTTGCCCGGCACATCCGCGCTTTTATGACCGGGCGATGAATGGATAGGTAAACAAGCCGAATTGCATCAGATTGAGTCCGAAGTGCGTAAGCATCGCGGCTTGCAGTCCGCCGGCACGATACGCGATGCCGTAGCCCAGGCCCGATAGTCCCGCCAGCACAACCAGCGCAGCGCCACCCTGATAGTGCGCGAAACCGAAGAGAACGGCCGCGACGATAAGCCCGAACCACCAGGCTTGTGGCCGCGCTTTCATCAGGCGCGCTATTCCTGCTTGAATATAGCCGCGGAAAAATGCTTCTTCGGCGAACGCAACCAGCAGGAAATTGTTGAGCATCCAGAGCCATGTGAGACGCGGCCACTTCGGCGCCCAGGCAATCGAACCGGCTTCGAACGCGATAAAAAGGCAGACCGCCGACGTGAGCGCATAAGCGCCGAGCGCGGAAACCGCCACGACGGGGAATGTTTTCTTCGGCTGAACCCACGGATAGGTGAGCAGCAGCCAGAAGCCGATTAACGGCTTATCGAAGTTCAGGTACATCGTATAAGGCGTGGCGTCGGGAGTGAAACGCGCGGCATCGATCACCTTCAGATTATGAAAGCCCGGTAGCCAATGCTGAAAGAGGCCGAGCGCCACGATCACGAAAACGACATTGCAGAGCAGTTTGCCGAGCGGCGAAGGATTCCATTGCAACAGAATGCCGGTGCAGAGCAGGAGGACGACTGGAACTATCGCGAGTACATGCAATTGTCCGAGCGCGAAGGCGAGCCCGTAGCCGATAGCGAGAAGAACTAATGTCAGTCGGCGGGGCGCTCGAAAAATCGCCGTGGAAGCGGCGATAAAAATGGCAATCCATGGCAATGCGGCCATTAGAACTTCCGGAAATTTTTAGAGGCTGTTGCTCGATTAGCACCGCGAGTTAGCAGCGCAACTAGCAGCGCGGATTTGTACCGCGTCAGTTCGCGGCTTCAGGCCGGCCGATAGGTCTTGAAGACTGTCGTGCGATGGTAGCCGACTCTCAGATAAACGGGCAGGCCCGCGTCGGTAGCGTGAAGGATGGTCCGCCTGATTCCGGTTGCATGGTACGCCGCACTGAGCGCACAGCGGACCGTGGCCTCGCCGAACCCATTGCGTTGCGCGTCGGGCCGCGTCGCCACGAGCGCGAGATAGACCGCGCCGTCGTTGACGATCGCCGCCGCGGTCGAGACGGCTGACCGTTCAGATAACCGATGTAAGCAAAGGCCACTTTCTTCCAGAACGTCGATCCGGCAAGGCCCGCGCGTCCCGCTTCGAGCGGAAAACCGTATCCTTCGCTATTGATGTCGGCATAGGCCTGCAATGCCGTTTCGCTGTCGACGCGCGCAAAGTCCAGCACCGGATGCGGCAAGCCCGCTTGGAGCGGCAGAATATCGCCGGCCATGCCTGTGATATCGAGCGCGAAAGTCAGATTCTCGCTCGCGGCGATTGCGCCGAGTTCTTCGCGCGCCGCACCGCTCAGCAGATCTTCGCATACATATACGAGGCCGCTGTGCTGTTTCGCCAGCATATAAGTACGCGACATTCTCAGGCGAACCCGCAGCAGATCGCTATCCGAAATGTTCTCGTTGATGAATAGCGCGTTCAAGAACGGAAATGGGCTGTCCGCCCAGCATACCGAGAGTCCCGCTTTATCGCGCAGATCGGCGCCCTTGCGTTCGCCGGCCAGTACTTTCCACATCGACACATACTGGTCGTTGGATTCGAGAATTTCTGATCTTTTCATGACTATCGGGCTGGTGGCTGAAGACGCGATGCACGGCAAAGCAATGGCGTTGAGATGCCCAATGACACGTATCGCGCGTTGTATCAGTCCAGAACACCTAAGCAGGGGGCTTTATTCCAATGGCGAGGTGTTTTTGGCAAGATGGGTTGTTACGAGGCGAAATAGCCTTCCGTGTAATCTCGCAGAAAGCCGCATTGCAAGCTTGAAATGAACTGACGGCGACCGCGCGATGCGCTCGCCGTGACTCACGGCTCGCCTTAACGCAGCGTGCGGAACGCGGCGCGAACTTCGGTTGCGAACAGTTGCGGCTGCTCCCACGCGGCGAAGTGACCGCCTTTGTCGACTTCGTTGAAATAGATCAGATTGTGATAAGCGCGCTCGGTCCAGCTACGCGGCGCCTGATAGATCTCTCCGGGGAAGACCGTCACCGCAGCGGGCAACGAGATATCCACGGCATTGAAGTTGTTGGAATGATCTTCCCAGTAGATCTGCGCGGCGGAGGTGGCGCTGTCCGTCAACCAGTAGAGCGAGATGTCGTCGAGAATCTCGTCGCGCGTGAGCGAGCGTTCCGGCACGCCGCCGCTATACGTCCATTGCGAAATCTTGTCGTACATCCACGCGGCCTGGCCCACCGGCGAATCCGCGAGTGCATAGCCGACGGTCTGCGGCCGGGTCACCATCATCGTTGCATAGCCGCAATTGTCGCGATAGAAAACGTTCAGCGAGTTATAGGCCGCTTTCTCTCTCGGCGACAGATCGGCTGGCGCCGGTTCTCCGAGCGAGAGCAAAGTAGCGATATCCGGCGGGACGGTTGCGGGCATGTTGACGTGAATGCCGATTAAGCCTTTCACCTTTTGCATCGCCATGCGGTGCGAGATGACCGATCCGCAATCGCCGCCTTGCGAAACGAAGCGCGTATAGCGCGAGACGCGCCATCAACTCGCCCCAAGCGCGAGCGATGTGGTCCGAGCCCCAGCCGGTCGACTTCGGTTGTTCGGAAAAGCCGAAGCCTGGCAGCGACGGCACGACGATGTGAAACGCGTCGTCGGCGCTGCCGCCGTATGCGGTCGGGTCGGTGAGCGGCCCGATGACCTTGATGAGTTCGAAGATCGAGCCCGGCCAACCATGCGTCATGATGAGCGGCAATGCATTCTTGTGGCGCGAACGCACATGGATGAACTGTATGTCGAGTCCGTCTATTTCGGTCATGAACATCGGCAGCGCGTTCAGTTTCGCCTCGCCTTTACGCCAGTCGTAATCAGTGCCCCAATACTTCGCCAGCGCCTGCATTCTGACGAGCCGCACGCCTTGCGATTCATCCGCGACGGTCTCTTTGCCTGGCCGGCGCGTGGCAGCGATGCGTCGGCGCAGATCGGCCATATCTTCTTCGGGCACGCTGACCTTGAACGGACGGACCTTGCTGTCGCCGGCGGCGGCGAACACGGAGCCGGGAATCAGCCCCATGGCGCCGACTGCGACCGAGGCGGCGAGAACGTGACGTCGAGCGGGAAAAAACGGTATTGAAGACATGTTTGATTTCCTGGCGCTATAAGAAGCCGGCGGGCCGATCGCGGCGAACCGGAATGTTCACGAAGAGAGCGCTCCACGGCCGAACTTGTCGATGAGCAAGCGGTATGGAGCGCGACTCAGACGGCAAGCAGATCCAGACGACGGTGATAACGACGTTGCCGGGTATCCGGTCGAATAGCGACACGTCGTACCGATGAACGATGCGCGCTCAGTGATGCCCATAAGCCGCGATGGATACGCCGGACGCGGCGCGCGAGCCTGCTTGCGAAGTCGTGTCGCGCGTGCCGCCGTAAGACTGCGCGGCGTCGTCCGCGCTGGCCATCAATTCGGTCTGTTCGGCACGCACGGTCTGCTCGCTCTGGCCACGTTGCGACGACGGGGCGTCGACGAGCGGGTTGTAGTGTGGCGCGGGACCGTAGCCGCTGCTGGCGAAAACCGGCGCGGCGACTGCGGCGCTCGCGGAGAGAACCGCGGCAATGACAAGACGCTTGATCATGATGAAATCTCCAATGATTGAATTGGCAGCAAATGTTCTGTATGGCTGAAATAGGGCGACTGACTTAGCTGCCCTGATAGAGCTTGCTGAGTGCCGCGAGCTGTCCGTCTTTCTCGGCGCGCACCAGTTCCTGACGAACCTCGGCACGCGTCTTCGCTTTTAAGGCTGTCTGGGCCGGTGCCCAATGAGCCGCTTGCTGAGCGTCATAGGTACCGGCGTTGGTACCGGACGAAGTCGCCGCTGAATCGGCGGTCGAGCTGGCTGCAAAAGCGGAAACAGTGGTTACGGAAGCGGCGAAAGCGGCAAAAGCCAAACCGATGAGCGAAACTTTCATGTCGTTCTCCTGAAACAGATCAAAGTGGAAAGCATCCGTACGGCCACCTGAAAGGCGACTGCGAACAGTGAGGTCCGCCTCGTCGCGTTGATCAGATTCCGTCGTTGGGATGCATTAAAGCCAGACGAGGTATCTGGCTTGTGTCACGGGAGCGGGCCATTGCAATGCTCTGTATCAGCTCGAATCTCATACACATTGAGAAACAAAACTGTCAGTTCACTTGCAATGGCGCTTTAATTGAATCGCTGAATGTCGGCGCGGAAAGACGTTGCAGGAAAGTAGCGGTTGGCTATACCACGCTCTATTATCTGCAACGCCTGCAGCGCGAATAAGTAGCGCGACAAACGCGCAATTGAAAGACGTCGACGCACCGCGTCCTGCAATCGCTCAGATATGTATCCGCAGCGATTGCACGCCGCGCAGATTGTTGCGGCGGTGCCAGTTCAACTGGTCGAGATTCTCGGGCTGCACCTGCGGAAAGCGCGCGAGAAGATCTCGCAGCGCCACTTCCATTTCGAGCAACGCGAGCCTTGCGCCGAGGCAATAGTGAATGCCGCCGCCGAATGTGAGCGAAGGAACATTCGCGCCACGGTCGAAGTCGAGTTGGTCGGGATGCGAGAACACCGCGGGATCGCGATTCGCTGCGCCGGTCAGCATGAAGACGATCGTGCCGGGCTTGAGCGTCACGTCTTGAATTACCACTTCCTCTAGCGCGGTGCGTACCACCATTTGCACAGAACTGTCGAAGCGCATGCACTCAGCAACCGCCTTTGCAATCGCTGCAGGCTCGCGCCTGAGCGCTTCGAGTCGCGCCGGCTGGCGAAACAGCGCGACCATTGCATTGCCGATCATGTTCGACGTCGTTTCATGGCCCGCAATGAACAACAGTATGACGTTCGAGACGATTTCGTCGTCGCTTAAGGTCGTGCCCTCGTCCTCGACATGGACCAGTGAAGAGACGATGTCGTCGCCCGGCTGCACACGGCGCTGCGCGATGACCGTGCGGAAATAGCTCTCGAGTGTGAGCGCGGCTTCATTTGCATCGGCGAGCGCGGCCTCGTCGAGCGGCGCGAGATCGAATGCGGCGACCAGACGGCTCGCGGCCGCGCCCAGTTCAGTGCCATGAGAAGAAGGGATATCGAGCAGGCGGCAGATGATCTCTACCGGCAGTGGCAACGCGTACTCGCTCACCAGATCGAATTGCGCCGCGGAGCCGATGCGATCCAGAAGTTCACGACTCGTCGCTTCGACTATCTCTCTCTGCTTTTCGATTTGCCGCGCGTTGAACGCTTTCATCAGCAGCGTTCGCAGTTTCGTGTGCGCTGGCGGGTTCATCATCAGAAACGTGCGGCTGAGTGCCTGAAATACCGGTTGTTCAGTGGCTGCGTCGCCGTAACGTGCCCGCACGCTTTGCAGATAGGTCTTGCCCATGCGCCGGTCGCGCAGCAGCGTGTCGATGATTTCGAAGCGGCCCGTGACGAGCGCATTGGGCCCGACGGGCAGCAGCGGACCGGCTTCCCGCAGCTTTTCGTACATCGGATAGGGATTGGTAAAGAAGGCGGGAGACGAGAAGGTCGCGAAATTCATCGTGCGGAGTGTTCCAGTAAGTCGGTGGACGGACGGCTACGCCGGTTGCAACCGATAACACCCGGCAGGCCCGTCTTATCCCACCGGCGAGCGCGAATTCTTTCCACGCGGAGGAGTTGATTGTGAGCCGTCTCCGTTTTGTATCCCAATGTGTCTGCATGCCGGGGCGTTACATAACGTTGCACCGGCGCGGATTGCCGACATACGCCAGATACCTGGAGGGCGTCTAATTCTTTCATGCCAGCCGTGTTGGTGCATGCAGAACCCGAAACGCAAACGGGCGTTTGCGTCGAAAGACATTCTCTTGAGGTGGATATCATGAAAGTCATTCAATCGCTGATTGTCGTCGCTTCCGTCGCCGCTGCCGTTGCATTGCCGGCTGTATCGTTCGCGCAGTCGAACCAGCCGCTGACCCGCGCGGAAGTTCGCGCGCAACTGGTGGAATTGCAGAACGCCGGCTACAACCCCGCGAGCGATCAAACGCAGTATCCGAAGAATATTCAGGCCGCACAGGCGCGTGTCGACGCGCAGAAGAATTTGCTCGCGTCATCGTATGGATCGTCTACTGACGGTAGCTCGGCTTCCGGCTCGCCGCATTCGTCCGAGTCGAATGTCGTCGGCCTCGGCCCGATCTACGCCAAGCCGTAACGGAACGCATCGCTCATTTATCCAGCTGCCTGTACTCATTTCGACCATCGGCCTGTTCGTATGCCGATGATGGCGTGCGGATTTGTTAGAAGTTTTTGTCCGCGAGTGCATGCAGTTCCTACCAAGCTTTCGTACAAAAGAGGAAATAGCCATGTCTGAACAGGTCAATACCCGGCGGCGCCGTCTGCTCGGCACGACGGTCGCGGGCATCAGCCTGATGGAACTGGGTTTGAGCGGACTCGCTCACGCGCAGTCCAACGGCACGAAATCCGGAACGGGCGCCACGTCGTTCGAGAACCTACGGCAGATCAACGCCGGCACGCTGAACGTCGGTTACGCGGAAGCGGGGCCGCAAAACGGCCCCGTCGTAATTCTGCTGCACGGTTGGCCGTACGACATTTACAGTTACGTGGAAGTCGCGCCGCTGCTGGCCGCCGCCGGCTACCGCGTGATCGTGCCGTACCTGCGCGGCTACGGCTCCACGCGGATTCTCTCGGCGGATACGCCGCGCAACGGCCAGCAAGCGGTTATCGCGGTCGACGTCATCAATCTGATGGACGCGTTGAAGATCGACAAGGCCATTTTCGGCGGCTTCGACTGGGGCGCGCGGACGGTGAACATCATTGCGGCGCTGTGGCCGGAGCGCTGCAAGGCGATGGTGTCGGTGAGCGGTTATCTGATTGGCAGCCAGGAAGCCAATAAGGCGCCGTTGCCGCCGAAAGCGGAACTTGCCTGGTGGTATCAGTTCTACTTCGCGACCGAGCGCGGTGTAGCCGGCTACGACGCGAACCGTCACGACTTCAACAAGCTGATCTGGCATACGGCCTCGCCGAAATGGAATTTCGACGACGCGACCTACGAACGCTCGGCGGCATCGTTCGTCAATCCCGACCACGTCGCGATCGTGATTCACAACTACCGCTGGCGTCTCGGCCTCGTGTCGGGCGAAGCGAAATACGACGACCTGGAGAAGCGCCTCGCGATGGGCCCGACCATCTCCGTGCCGACCATCACGATGGAAGGCGACGCCAACGGCGCGCCGCATCCGGAGCCGTCTGCCTATGCGAAGAAGTTCACAGGGAAGTACGCGCATCGCAACATCGGCGGCGGCGTTGGACATAACCTGCCGCAAGAAGCGCCGAAAGCCTTCGCCGACGCCGTGTGAAAAATAGGCAAGCCTTAAGCAGACTTCTAGATACGAAATAGAATGAAAAGATTCCTCCTCCTTCTGAGTCTGATCTCAGCACACTATTGTCAAGCTGCACAAGTCAACAGTCTGGCCACAGCGGAAGCAAAATGTGCAATGAATGGCGCCTTTTCAGAGGCGACGGACAGACGGATTTTCATTTGCTCAAACGGATTCTGGCAGGACGGCGCAACACTGGATCAGACAAACATCGAATTCAGCACCGCGGCGACCTATCACGGCGAGAAGCTATTCAAACCCGGTTTTTCCTCGGTGCAGTGGGTAGGCGTACCGTTTTTCTTCAGCTCAAGCAATACCACACACCCCGCCAAAAATTCCAAGACATCCAATGCAACACCGTCTGACCGTCAGCATCACCTGATGGTGGACGGGAAAGTCTCCCGGATCACCAAAAACACAGCGCACGTCATCCTTAACCTGACTGTCGCGGACTTTGCTCACACTTGGCGAACGCATATTGATACAACCGTACGACTCGGCACGCGCGCGGCTGTGGCGAAAGACGACGCGGGAATCGAGTATTTAATTGCCGTAAACATGGCGCCACAGTAATCCGCTATACAACCGAAAACAGTCACCAACCCACGCGTGAACGCGAGAGTCGGATAGCCATATCCATACGAAAAGCAGAAAACGACCTGAACAGTCCGGCGAATGTGTAACCCACCGCGGTCGTCACGCCCGCATGTGCGCCACCTCGACCTGCATCTCGCAAGCACCGCTACCCATGCCCGATTTACACCGCCTGTCTAACGTCGTCCGTTCCGCCCGTTCATCAACGGGTCGCATGATTTCGTCGAGAGCGGGTTCCGCGATCGCGCCCCTAGCGGACCTATCGAGGGCATGCTGATGACGCACGCGCAACCGAGCAGCGACGGTTGCGTCGAGCCGCCAGAGGTCATCACTGCGCTCAAAGACCTCTACATTGTGTCGAGCGCTCTCGCGCAGCGCGGCGCTTACGCTCAGAACATCCTCGAGGCGCAATGGCGGACCATGGCTCAACGGGCTCAGGAGGCGAAGATCCGCCCGGAGGATCTCGTGGGCGAGACGTTCATCATTGCGTCGAACAAGGCGAGGGTGCTGCACGACGTGATCGAGCGGTATCTGCAACAGAGCGGGGTCGATATCACGCCCGACCACGGCGTCGACAATCTTGCGATGGCGATGTCGCTCGTGGCGTCCACGCGTGGTCTGGCGTTGATGCCGGAGTACGCGAACAATCTGCTGCCGTGGTCGGTCGTCAGCCGGCCCCTTGAAGGCGATGCACCGACGGTTGATCTCGTCATTGGCTACAGCAGGTCGAACACCTCTCCAGTCCTGAAGCTCTTTCTTTCCAGAGCGGAAGAACTCTCGGCACCGTTCACTACACGATCCTCATGAGGAAAAGCCCGACGTAGCGCCCTCGTGCCTGGCGAATACGTGTCCTGCCCTCGCCGGGACGCCGGACGTTGTCCGATTGTCATTCTTTAGCGGACATAGCAGCGCTGGTATCGATCGACTCTTGCGGCTCGAACAGAGCCGCCCGCGTCAGACAGCGATCGGGCCAGGTGCGGGCGTTCGCCTGCGCTTTCACATGGACGTTCGAACGTCCCCTCCGCGCGGACAACGGAGTTTTTTGTGAGCCGATCACGCCCGTCGCGTCATTGGCGATCGCGCCAAGCAGGACGGTCAGGGACGCCTCCTCCCTCTCAGGATAAACGTCGACGAAGCTAGCTCGCGGCTCTCAACTGGGACGCCGCGAGGCGCAACTCACCGAGATACCGCTGAACCGCGGTTTTCTGGTCGAATTGCCCCGTGGGAAGGCTGACATTTACCGCCGCTATGGTCAGGCCGTCCTTATCGCGTACCGGGACTGCAAGCCCGCAAATGGAATCATCGAGTTCTCCATCAATCCATGAGTATCCGTCGCTTCGTGCGGCAAGAATTCGTTCCCGCAAGACTGTTTTGTCCATCACGGTGGCACCGGTCAGATGCTTGAGCGTCGCCATTTCGAGGTAATGGTTCAACTCGTCGTCAGGGAGGCCGGCAAGCATCACCCGCCCCATCGACACGGCATGTGCGGGTAACCGGCTTCCTAGGGTCGGACTCATGGGCAGGATCCGTTTCGAATGCTGACGCTGGATGTAAACGATGTCCTCGCCATCGAGCACGGAGAGGGCGCATGACTGCTTGATGCGCGTGCAAAGTTCCTCAAGCGCCACCTGCGCCTCCCGCCAGTAGGGAAGTGTGCCCAGATAGGAAAGCCCTAGCCGTAGCACGCGCGGCGTGAGCCAGTATTGCTTTCCGTCGGACTTCACGAAAGACAGCTCCATCAGAGTCATCAGAAATCGCCGCACGGCGGTGCGCGGCAGACCGACACTGTCGGCAATCTCTCCCAGCGTCTGGTGCGTTGCGCCGCGTCCCATCGTTTCGATTACCGCGATGCCACGTGCGAATGTGCGAACGAACGATTCACTCTCAGGCGTTGCCATGCTTTCTCCGTGAGTCTTGACATCGCAGATTTTAGTTGCGATTATGACCATTAAGCGGACTGATATATCCGCTTAGCGGACATTATAGCAAGGTGATACCAATTCATCAACTCGATATGGAAACCTCATGAAAGCCGAAACGTTCGAGACAGATTTCTGGAAGGACGCCGAACTGCGCAAGACCTGGGACGACATCATCCCTGGCGAGCCGCGCAAGACATTGCCTTACACGCTCACGCTGGAAGCAATCCAGAAGCTGTGCCGGGTGTTGGGCGACACGCATCCACTGTACTTCGATGAGGAGTACGCGAACCAGAGCTCCTACAAAGGGCTGATCGCACCGCCTTCTATTCACATCCTGCTGATGTTCTCCTGCACGCCTGCCGACGACTGGATGCGCAGTCCCGGCACCATCAACGCCGGTCAGTCGTGGAGCTACAACGTTCCCGCACGCCCGGGCGACACTATCCGCCTTGAAGCGCGCGCACTCGACAAATTCATCAAGAAAGATCGTTTGTTCGTCGTTCACGACAACGTTTTTTTCAACCAGCACAACCAGGTGATCTGCTCCGGCCGCGGCTGGACGATTCGCGCCTTCTGAGGATGACCATGACAAACGCATTTGACACCTTGCAGGCGGGGCAGCAGATCGACGGCACCCCGTTTTCGCCCACCCGCGAAACCATCCGGGAATTTTGCGAAGCATCGCTGGATTTCAATCCCCTGCACCTTGACGACGAGTACATGAAGGGCAGTTTCGGCCGGACAAGTTTCGGTGGAATCATCATGCACGGCATGAACAACTTTGGCGTTATCACGAAGATGCTGACCGACTGGCTCTATCCGCGCGGCGGCGTCCAGCGCCGGCTGGAAACCCGCTGGAAGGCGCCGGTCAAACCGGGCGACACGATCACGCCGACCGCCACGATCACGGCGGTGCAGGTGACTAAAAAAGGACACTGGGCGACGCTCGACGTCCAGGTGTCCAATCAGCGCGGCGAAACCATTGCGGTTGGCGAGGCGATGGTGGAGTTTCCGGCCGCGCTTTGATCGATGCCTCCCAGGCCGGGACGCCCACGTTCATTCCCGATAACAACATTGAGACAGCCTGACCATGTCATTGGAAGAAACGCCAGTAGC
This sequence comes from Paraburkholderia kirstenboschensis, assembly GCF_032806925.1. Taxonomy (NCBI): domain Bacteria; kingdom Pseudomonadati; phylum Pseudomonadota; class Betaproteobacteria; order Burkholderiales; family Burkholderiaceae; genus Paraburkholderia; species Paraburkholderia kirstenboschensis. The sequence goes on from NZ_CP136513.1 coordinate 30,709, forward strand.
CGAGGGGCGCCCACAGGCCCTGTCGCACATCCGTGTGCTTGATCTTTCCCGCATTCTTGCCGGACCCTGGTGCAGCCAGAACCTGGCCGATATGGGTGCGGAAGTCATCAAGGTCGAGCGGCCGCGCATCGGCGACGACACTCGCGCCTGGGGGCCGCCCTGGATCCGGGACGCAAGCGGAGCTGACACTCGCAACTCGACGTACTATGCCGCCGCTAACCGCGGCAAGAAGTCGATCACGGTCGATATCGCCACGCCGCAAGGCCAGGCGCTAGTACGCCAGCTCGCTGCGAGAAGCGACGTGGTGATTGAAAATTACAAGGTCGGGGATCTGAAGCGCTATCGCCTTGACTACGAGTGCCTGCGCGAGGTCAACCCCCGGCTCGTCTACTGTTCGATCACCGGCTACGGTCAGGACGGTCCCAGCGCGAACAAGCCCGGCTACGACTTCGTATTCCAGGCAAAGGGCGGCCTGATGAGCGTCACCGGAGAACAGGACGCGTTGCCCGGCGGTGGACCGCAAAAGGCCGGCATCGCGATTGCCGACGTCATTACGGGCATGTATGCCACGATCGCGATCCTTTCAGCGCTTCAGTACCGGACAGTGTCGGGCACGGGGCAGTACATCGACATGGCGTTACTTGACTGCATCGTGGCATTGGGTGGCAACCAGGTGACCGGCTTCTTCGCCAACGGCAAGGTACCGCATCGCTATGGCAATGCCCACGCGAGCCTCGTTCCTTACCAGGTGTTCACCGTCAGTGACGGAGAGATGGTGGTCGCCGTCGGCAACGACACCCAATGGCAACAGTATTGCGATGCAATTGAGCGTCCGGATCTGGCCGGCGATCCGCGCTGGCGTTATGTGACTGGGCGCATCACCGGACGCAATGAACTCGTGCCCGAACTGGCGCGCGCGATGCTGAGCCGCTCCAAGGCGGAATGGATCGAACGCTTCGATGCACGCGGCGTGCCGTGCGGTCCTATCAATGACTACCGGGAAGTGTTCGAGGACGAGCAGGTCCAGCATCGTGCGCTGCGAATCGATATGCGCCAGGCCGACGGGGGCACTGTCTCCACCATCGCCAGCCCACTACGGCTCTGCGATACCCCGCCGTCCTATCGTCGACCGCCACCGACTCTCGGCGACTCAACCGATGCGGTGCTTCAGGAACTGCTCGGATGTACGCAGCAGGAAATCGCCGACTACCGTGCGAACCGCGTCATCTGAAGGACACGTTTTCATGACCAACACCGTCAATATTTCCCCTTCCGCTTCGGGTTCGCCATTGGCGGTCTTCCGTGACTATCTGGGTAAAGGACAACTGGCCTACCAGCGCGACGCCGCAACGGGCGAGGCTGTGTTCTACCCGCGCGTCATCGGGCCCGGTTCGGGCAACCCGGATCTGACATGGCGTATCAGCACCGGCCTCGGGACCGTCTATGCCGTCACCGTCATCAGCCCACGTGGGGAACCGCCTTACAACGTCGTGCTTATCGACATGGACGAGGGCTTTCGCCTGATGAGCCGGGTCGAGGGCCTGCCCGCTGAGTCGGTCCGCATTGGCATGCGGGTGCGGGCTCGTGTACATCATCCCGCTGACGGACAACCACCGCACCCCGTCTTCGATGCGGAGATAGCATGACCGGATCCATACTCAAACGCGGCGCTTGCGCCATTGTGGGTGTAGCAGAATCGGATCTCGGCGAAGTTGGCGCGGGCCTTTCGGCCATCGATCTGATGGCGCAGGCAACACACCGTGCCCTGCAGGACTGCGGCCTGTCATTGCGCGATGTGGACGGCGTCTTTGCGACCACGTCGCAAAGTCGAATGCCCACGCTCGCGCTTTGCGAATACCTCGGTGTCAAGCCGCGCTATCACGATGGCACGAATATCGGGGGGGGCAGCTTCATGTCGATGGTCGCGCATGCGCAGGCCGCCATCCAGTCCGGCTTGTGTGAGGTCGCATTGATCGCCTACGGCAGTACGCAACGTAGTGTCGGCCGAGCGAACGTTGCCGCTCCCGACGCCAATCCGTACGAGTCACCGTACCGGCCGATCTACACAGCGAGTTCTTACGCACTGGCGACAGCCCGCCACATGCATCAGTACGGCACCACGCGCGAGCATCTGGCACACATTGCCGTGGCGGCAAGGCAGTGGGCTCTCCTCAACCCGTCTGCATGGGAAAAGCAGCCTCTCACGATCGACGAGGTGTTAGGCGCCCGCATGGTCAGCAGTCCCCTGACCGTGCGTGACTGTTGTCTCGTCACCGATGGCGGCGGAGCACTCATCATGACATCGGCCGAACGCGCTGCGAACCTCGCCTCGCGTCCCGCATATGTGCTCGGCGTCGGGGAAGATCTGAGCCACTACAGCATCAGCAGCATGCCGGATCTGACCGTCACCGGCGCGGCGCGCTCGGGCGCCGCCGCGTACACGATGTCCGGGCTCACGTCGCGGGATATCGATGTGGTTGAAGTCTACGACGCCTTCACGATCACTACACTGCTGTTCTTGGAAGACCTCGGGTTTTGCCCGAAGGGCGAGGGTGGTCGCTTCGTTGCCGACGGTGCCATCGCACCGGGTGGGGCGCTTCCCGTGAACACAAATGGCGGCGGTCTCTCCTACTGCCATCCGGGCATGTACGGCGTATTCGTTCTCATTGAAGCCGTGCGTCAGATACGTGGCGAAGCAGGCCGCCGCCAGGTCCGTAGCTGCGAGACCGCGATCGTGCATGGCAACGGCGGCACATTGTCGAGCCAGAGCACCGTGATCCTTGGCAGTGCAGCCACGGTGTCCTGAGATCGAAGGCCGTCGGCGACATGAATAGTACGAGCGACAAAACGCTCAAATAACTACCACTCTGGAGACCAGGTATGTCATCTATACCAGCTGTTGTCGTACCCGCGGAGCATGCCGTGTACAGAAAGATTGCATGGCGGCTAATACCGTTCCTGTTGCTGTGCTACATGCTGGCAACGATAGACAGGTTCAACATCGGCTTTGCGAAGCTCCAGTTCTTGCACGACCTGAAGCTTGACGACGCTGTCTATGGTATAGCTGCGGGTGTCTTTTCGATCGGCTATGTTGCTTTCGAGGTGCCAAGCAACCTTCTGCTCCAGCGCGTGGGTGTACGGCGCACGCTGCTACGGATCATGGTGCTCTGGGGCATGGTGACGTGTCTGCTCATGTTTGCACAGAGCGCACTGCACCTGTACATCCTGCGTTTTCTGCTGGGCGTTGCAGAGGCCGGTTTTTTCCCGGGAATCCTGCTGTACCTGACCTACTGGTTTCCGGATCGTCTGCGGGGCCGGATGACCAGTCTCTTTGTCATGGCGGTTCCCGTCGGCGGCATCATCTCCGGGCCACTATCGGGATGGGTGATGGCGCAGTTCCAGGGCGTCGGCGGCTTTCATGGCTGGCAATGGCTGTTCCTGACGGAAGGCGCGCCGGCTGTGGTATGCGGAGTCGTTGCGTACTTCTATCTGTCGGACAACGCGGCGAAGGCGCGGTGGTTGAGCGATGAAGAGAAGAACTGGGTCCTGACGGACCTGGCGACAGACCGTCAGTCGCGACCCGCAGCGGGGGGCACTTTTCGCGATGCGTTGCGTGATCCGAAAGTGTATTTGCTGGCTTTCATCTACTTCGCCTATTTCTGCTCGCTGAACACAATCCTGTTGTGGGGCCCCACCGTGCTGAAGGCCATTGCCGGACAGACCGTGAGTTCGATCGGATGGATCAGCGGAGCAATTTCCCTTGTTTCGACAATCGGGATGGTGGTCGTTGGCTATAGTTCAGATAAGTACCTGGAACGCCGCTGGCATGTCGCGCTGTGCGGGTTCGCGGCCGCGGCATGCTTTTTTTTGCTGCCGCTGGCAGTCGGTAGTCTGGCACTGACTGTCACGTTATTGACGATCGCGTCCGTCGGCATTTTAAGCGTGCTTAGCCTGTTCTGGACCATTCCGAGCGCCTATTTGAGTCAATCGGCAGCAGCGGGCGGCCTCGCGCTGATCAGTTCGATCGGTTCATTTGGCGGTGCGGTCAGCCCCGCGATGATCGGAGCGGTCAAGGTGCACACAGGTAGTTTGTACGTTGGCCTCGATGTTATCGCGGTCCTGTTGGCAATTGGGATGGTGACGTTGCTGGTGTGTATCCCCGCTGCTAAGGGAAGACAGTAGATTTTCCTCGTAGCTTAGAGATCGTAACCTCAATCAAACGATGCAGAGCGTGAGACCTAGCTCACTTTCATGCAGTCCCAGCTCTGACACGATAGTGGGCTCACTCGCTGCGACGGATGATGTCTGCAAACTCTGCCGGAAACATTCCATGGGCGCCGACATGGCCGAATTCGTCAAACGATTTTGAATCACCGAAGGTGGTAAACGTGACCAGCCGTCGGCTAGCGAATCCAAGGAACGAATGGCCGTTGTACCCTGATACTGTTGAAAAAGTCGCCGAGGAGGTTTTATCAGTTGTTCTGCGCGAATATTGACCTCTCAGATCGGCCTATAAGCCGCTCGCACATGCCGCCCAAGGGTAAGAGGACCCCTGAAAACCTCATGAAATAGACGACCAGCGACTTTTTCAACAGTATCCCCTGGAAGCTGCCGTAGAGGTCACCCCGGGTCGAAGGGCAGTTCAGGGTCGACCGGCGCCGGATGTGGATCGTTGAGAGGCAGGTCGCACTACCGGTTTGGCATTCGCCCCCGTCTGGCCACTGGCTGCCCGTCGTGAACGTTTTCTTTCGGATACGCTGGAATCCCTATGATTTCAAGCCTTACAGAGGCGCTCGTCATCGGCTTGTCAAGCTGCGATACGAATCATCGAAATCGGCCGCAACGCGTCGATTCGACAGCCCCTCGTTCGTCGTGGTCCTGAAGCACCATTCAACTCAGGAGAACGACGATGCGATTCATCATCACAGCCCAAGCAAACGCAGACAATGAGAAGCCGCACGGAAACTCCACCCGGCGAGTGAAGTATGTAGTTAAGGGTTAACCTTTATGGAAGTATTACGAGATATTGCCGTAATTGATGGGGACTCTCTTTCCGCCCGACGGCAAATCCCATCGATGAAAAAGCTAACGTTTGCGCAGAAACTCTGGCTCCCGCTGTACCTTAGCCTCGTCTGCCTGATCGCCATCACTGGCTTCGACGCGTGGTCGCTGCGCGACGTACGCATTCAGGAGCGCAGGAACGACCTGGCGAACAACGCTGACAACGTCGTCAGCCTGGTGAGCCAGTATGCGGACCTTGAACGGCGCGGGGCGCTTACGCGCGACGCCGCGCAGCGAGAGGCGCTTGAGCGGATCAAGGGCATGCGGTTTGGCAAGGACGGTTACTACACTGTCATGACCGACGAACCGAAGATGCTGATGCACCCCTTCAGGCAGGACCTGGTTGGGAGAGTACTCGGCGATTTCAGGGATGCGAATGGCACGGCGTTATACCGGGACGCGGTCAGCGTGGCCCGGGCGAATGGCAGTGGTTTTATCCGGTACGTGTGGCCACGTCCCGGTGAAGAGCGGCCGGCACCGAAACTCACGCGTGTAGCGACGTTCAAACCGTGGGGATGGATTTTCCTCAATGGGTTGTATACCGACGACATCGACCGGGCGTTCTACGGTTCACTTGTGCGCTCTGGCTGCATCTTGGTCATCGCCGCGCTGCTGCTCTCGGCTGTGATCGTCCTGCTCAATCAGGCGCTGCGACGCTCGCTGGGCGGCGACCCGGAGCTTGCATCGGAGGTTGCGCGTCGCATCGCGGGCGGCGATCTGAGCATGCCAGTGGACACGCGTAACGCCAGCAGGCGCAGTGTGTTGTACGCGATCGAAGACATGCGTAAGCAGCTTGCGCAGGTGGTCGCGGCGATAAAAGGCTCAACAGAACTGATCAGGTCCGCCACGCAAGAGATTGCTATCGGCAACGGTGACCTTTCGCAACGCACGGAGGAGCAGGCCGCGTCGCTACAGCAGACTGCCTCCAGCATGGAGCAGGTCACCTCGATGGTGACGAACAATGCGGAGAACGCAACGCGTGCCAACGAGCTCGCGAGCAGCGCTTCCGTGATCGCCGATCGGGGCGGCGAAGTGGTCGGAAAGGTCGTCGAAACGATGCACGATATCTCGAACTCGTCGGCGAAGATCGCGGAGATCGTCGGCGTCATCGAGGGCATCGCGTTCCAGACCAACATACTCGCCCTCAACGCGGCTGTAGAGGCGGCTCGTGCCGGCGAACAGGGCAGGGCCTTTGCCGTCGTCGCGAGTGAGGTGCGCAGCCTGGCGCTTCGCGCCGCAGGCGCCGCTAGGGACGTCAAGGTGCTGGTTCACGAGTCAGTTAGCCGGGTGGATGGGGGCTCCGCGCTGGTGTCTGACGCTGGCACGGCGATTCGCGAGATGGTCGGTGCTGTCAAGCGCGTTGACGCGATCATCCATGAGATGGCTGCGGCGTCGAATGAGCAAAGCACTGGCATCCAGGAAGTCGGCGACGCCATTTCACAGATGGACGCGATGACCCAGCAGAACGCGGCGCTTGTCGAACAGGCCGCTGCCGCAGCGCAATCGCTCAATGAGCAGGCCAACGGACTGGCGGAGGTCGTCGCGACGTTCCGCCTGCCAGACACCGCTCGCAGCGCGGAAACCGGTACGTCGTCTTCTGTCGCGTCGTTGCAGACCGCCGATGTCGCGGTCGGCTGAGCGGCTGCTGGGATGGCTTGCCGTGCTAGCCGGCTGCTCCCTGTTCATTTGGCTTGTTGTGACGCATTGGTAGGTCCTGCTGTATAGCGTTGGCGCCAGCCATCGCGATGTCTCGAGGCGATCCCGGGGCGCTTGTCGAGATTGCGGATATTGGAGGAAAGCAGATGAGCATCGTGGAAAGCGAGATCGGGCAACTTGAAAAGGCGGTGAACACACTGGTCCGCCGCCCGCGATTGATTCTCCAGGATTACTGGGCATCCGAAATCGAAAATGTGCTTGCGCGTCCAGGCATCACCGCACGGGATCGGCAGCGCTTGCTGGCGCTTGTCGATTTGCTGGGGGCGGTTGCCAGTGATCACCCGGTCCAGGCCACGGCTTTGGCAGACGGGCCGGGAACGCTCCCCTCTCGCCCCGTCGACATCCCACGAGGACCTGCACTCATGAACAGGAAGCACAGCACCGCCCGCGTCGTCGCTGCGGCTTTGACGGAGGGCGCCACTGCGGCTCCAAGTGAGCTCCTGACATCCTCGCGGGAGGAACGGCGGTGAGGCAGGTACACACGGGCGGCGAACCGATAAATGTACTGAAGGCGCCCGAGACCGTAAAAGTGCTTCGAGACCTGTACATTGTCTCAAGCGCCGCTGCCCAGCGGGGCGGCTATGGGCTTGAGGTTTCGCCGCTGCAGTGGAACGCGCTGGCTGAGCGCACAGAAGCGGCCAGGACAGTCCTGGATCGCGAGTTCGTTCGCGACGCGGACACGGCAGGGGCACTTCGTCACCTTCTGGAAATCTGCGCGTACATCATCGAGTTTTATATCGCACCACGGGAATGCCCTTCAGCCGTCTGGCGTGAAGCAGGCAGGCTGGGGCGCGAAGCCTACGGTTGGATCGATCCGGATGTCAACCCGGAACACGGACCAGGCGTATGAATGCTCTGCGGGCAAGAAGACGCGGGCTGCGCTGCATGAAGGCGGACCCCTCGGATGGCCTGGAAAGACCTGCGGGGCTTCCTGGTCAACGGTGTATCCGATGAGCGCCGACAGCGTCGTCAGGGCTGCGCTGCTGCTGGTCGCGCTCGGCGAGGAACCGGCGGCCGAGGCCTTCCGTTACCTGAGCCCGCAGGAAGTGCAGAAGCTCAGCGCTGCCATGGCCGCGCTGAAAAACGTCGAGCGCAGCACCCTGGATGATGCAGTGTGCGGCTTTATCGAGCAGGCACAAAGCCATACCACGCTGTCAATTGAGCCGGACCAGTACATCCGGTCCGTTCTCAACCGGGCGCTCGGGGAGGGCAAGGCCGGTGCGGTTCTTGATCGGATTCTGGTTGGCGGCGATATCAGCGGTATCGAAGGTCTGAAGTGGATGGAGGCACCGATCGTTGCCGAGCTGATCAGGAATGAACATCCACAGATCATCGCTACAGTGCTGGTGCATCTCGATGCCCACCAGGCGTCGGGTGTGCTCTCATGTTTCACCGAGCGCACGCGCAACGACGTGCTGTTGAGAATCTCGACGCTGGACGGCATCCAGCCGGCTGCACTGCGCGAACTCGATGATGCGCTAACCGAAGTGCTGGCGGGAGGCGCCAACAGGAAAGGTCGCGCGATGGGTGGTGCCCGCGTCGCGGCGGAGATCATCTCCAACCTGTCTAACCAGCATGAAGACTCGGTGATCGGCAATGTGCGCGATTACAGCGACGACCTCGCGCAGGCGATCGTCGATGAGATGTTCACATTCGAAAAGCTGCTTGCGCTGGATGATCGGGCGATCCGGCTGCTGCTAAGGGAGATTGACTCACAGACGCTTATCGTCGCGCTGAAGGTGGGCCCCGCCGAACTGCGTGAGAAGTTCATGAGCAACATGTCGCAACGTGCCGCGGAGCTTTTTATTGAAGACATGGAAGCGCGCGGTCCTGTGCGTCTTTCGGAGGTGGAACTGCAACAGCGCGCCGTCATGCAGATCGCGCGCCGTCTTGCCGACAGCGGGGAGATCGCGCTGGACGACGGGCCTGGCGATGCCTATGTCTGAGCATGCCGCCCTTGCTGCTTCCGTGGCCCCGGCGGGCGGCCGCCAGGATGGCACGGACCCGGACCGCTCAAGGTTTGCGCGAGACTTTTACTCGCGAAAGATAAAGCGACTGACTGTCAAAGCCCATCCAGGGTCTGGCAGTTCTTCCCGAACAGCCGGATTCCGCTATCGTACTTCCGGTTCTGGTATCCGGGGAAATAGCCGTAGTTGTTTTCAGTCCATCACTGGTGGACAAGGGGGCCGTCTGGCGGGTCCCCAATGTGTCCGCCGTACACTGACCCCTGGTGTCTCTGCCGCGCAAGCCTTCGCGGTCCGCGATGCGGTGTTCTTCCACCGTCAGGCCTATCCAAAGTTACCAGCATGTCCCCACTCATTGAGCGCGCGCGCGCCTTTCGCGGATTCGCGCCCCGCGTGTCGTTTGCCTTCGCGGTCGGTTGTGGCGCGGTGGTGGTGCTGCTCGCGATCCTGCTCGGAGAACAACAGGCTGGCAGGGCAGTGAAGCGGCATGAGCAGCTGGTCGGTCAGGACCTCGCTGCATCGGTCGACCGCATTCTGGATACCGTTATTTCGCGTCGACGAAACGAGCTCGCCGCGCTTGCCGGGCAGCCATGCGCGCAGGTCGGGCGTCGTCTGGCCGAACTGGAAACAAAGGTTAGCTATGTGCGCGTCATAGCACTTGTTTCCAATGGGCGTCTCTATTGTTCATCGGCGCTGGGGCCGATTGACCGTCCCTTGGCGGCCTATCTCGCGCCATCTAAGTACCGGGAAACGATAGGCCTTCTCCGCGAGACGGCCTATCAACCCGGGGTGCCCGTGGTCACCCTGTATACGCCGGCTGGCAGCGGGGCTGGCGTGCTGTACGTCGTCGAAGGCGACTATCTCGCCGATGCGGTGGCCCATGCCGTCAGACTGGGCGCACAGACGGCGGAACTCTCCATGGCGGGCATGGGCGTTCTCGATGATCAGCGGCGGTTCCACCCGCTCTCATCGCAGAGCGCTGTTGCAACCCGCGTGGCATCGCAGGTATGGCCGTTCGCCGTGCTGGTTTCGTCGTCTGCCGGATCCGTATCGGCCACGTACTGGAAGTACCGGCTGGCCTGTGGCGCGGTCGGCGTCCTGTGTGCGGCGCTGATTGCCTGCGCATACCTGCTCGCGTTCGCGCCCCGCCGGCTGCTACTGAGTGCGGTCCGTCAGGGACTGCGGCGCGGAGAGTTCCATGTCGCCTACCAGCCGATCATCGCGGTTGAAAGCCGCAGCCTGGTGGGCGTTGAAGCGCTGCTACGCTGGCATCACCCTAAATGGGGTGCCGTCAGTCCCGCCGTGTTCATGGCTGACGTTGAATCCAGTGACGCGCTGGCAGGCATAACGGAGTTCGTGCTCCGCACGTCGGTGGCGGAAATGAGCCGCCGGCCACCGGCCAGTCCGCTGCGCATCGCAGTCAATGTTGGACCGCAAGACCTCGAACGCAAAGGATTCGTCGGCGAGGTTCTAGCTGTGAACAGGAGGTTGCCAGCCGGAGCCTGCCTCGTTCTGGAACTGACCGAGCGCTTCCTGCTGCAGGACAACGTTCGGACGACGGCAGTCTTCCGTGAACTCAAGCAGGAGGGCGTCAAGTTTGCGATCGACGATTTCGGCACGCAATACAGTAACCTGGATGCTGTTAGCCGCTTCCCTTTCGATTTCGTGAAAATCGACCGCCAGTTCACGAGCCAGATTGATACAGGCGGCGCCGAAATCATCAGGGCAATGGTCTCAGTGGCCCGCCACTTCGGTTTAGAGGTGATCGCTGAAGGCGTCGAGACAGAGGCACAGCATCAGGCGCTGCTTGAAGCTGGCGTGCCATTCGCACAAGGGTACCTATACCAAAGGCCTGTACGGGCTGGGGAGCTTTTGCGGGCAGCGCCCGCGGTGGGACTGTGAACTGCTGACAAGGTCAACGGCAGCTTTTGAGCCGTCGGGCAGCCCTTTCAGGACCCAACGAAGCGTGCTCTTGCGTGCCGCTTGCGCGCAGTGCGGAACTCGGCCCTTGGTCATCCGGATCTTCCCGCCACAAAGGCGTCAAATCCGAGGGGATTTGACGATAAAGTAGCTCTTTAAATCCTCCACGGACGGAAAGAATTCCTAAGCGAATCGCTGTAGGCCCTGGAGAATCGGAGAACCGATACACGGTGTGAACTGCCGAGGACGCGGATTGCTCATCTCGAACGGATCCTGTCGGCGCATGGTGCGGATTCATTGCTCGGTCTGACTTACTGGCGCGGGCGCGTTCAGCAGGTGAGCCCTACACCAGGACTGACTTCACAACAGCAAGCAAGGCTTTTGAGACTGCTTGAGTCTCTCCCTCCTCCGGTCCGGCACGAGGAGTTATGAGACGTGTACCTCTTTGTGCGCATCGGACCGGGCGCGGCCACAACCCGCCGTTCACATGCGTCGTCGGTCGGACGTTCAGGCGTCGGCTTCGCCTCGGAACCGGCCATCCGATTGTCGAAGATGAATGCTCCGTCATCGGCCAAACCGGACCTTCGCTCCTCGCAGTTGAGGCCGTTCGGCAATGTCCGCTTCCTGGCGGCGCGGATAGGAGTTTATCGACCACAAGCGGATCTCTGCCACACCTGGCCGCGATGTTTTTCAATTGAGCTTCCTGCGCGAAAAGTGGCGCACTAGATGTCTCGTCTAGCCGGGCATGGAGGCAAGCGACTGCCCTTTCCTTCAGATAACCGATTGATCGCCAGTTCCATATCTTCTTCGTGAACGGTGTCGCCGCCAACGCCGGCGAACCGACAGTGTTTCGCAGCAGCATCAAGGACCTTGTCCGGCAGACTCGTCGCCAGAAGGTAAGTGGAATAAGCGCCGAATCCTATCGCGACAAGGCCAAACATAAGCAGATCCATCAAAGCCTCTCACATGTTTCAAGCGAGCTCGACCATTACGAACTCGGCTTTGCTCACAGCACACTCTGGACAGGCCCAGTCGGGGGGACATCCTCCCACGGCGTGCCGGATGCTATGCCATCCTCAGGGATACCCTCGGCTTGTTTACAAATGAATCCGCAAACGACGCACTGCCAGGTCTTCATTGTGTGGACCTCGTGAATTACCGCGGCATCGATATCCTTCGATGTAGTCCGCGGCATAGGGACAACAGACGTTACGACTGACGTGGCGGTACAGCGCGTCAAGCTTGTGCACAGTTATTCAATTCAACTCGACCGCGTCGTTGACTCGCACCGTGCCGATCTGCACCGGCTCCGCGTACACGCCGATGGTGCCCGCGTTATGCCGATAGATCGCCTTCAGGACAGACATGTCCTTGGGCAAGTCTCCCTGGGCAAGCGTCGTCATCACACATCGTTGCGTCGGCTGTTTCACCTGCAGCACCACCTGGCCTATGCGCAACGTTCGACCCACCCATGTGTTCTCGACGAAACCTTCCGCGCCATCGGTACGGATGACGAGGTTAGGGCGAAAGCGACGGCTTTCGATGCGGCTGTGCGGCACCGTTTTTCGCAAGGCGTCGATGGTCGACGTCGTCAGGATATGGATTAGCCCGATGTCGAAAAACGTTCCTGGCGGGGAGATCTTGTCGAAAACGAAGTCGCGATCGGACACGCCCTCGACAGTAGGCACAAAGCCTTCGAACCCCTTGTTCGATTCATCGGGACGCACAAGACGCACGCGTTTGCGCAGCGCTGCGGACAACGTTTGCTCCGCATCGCCGGATGTGGATTCGATCACATCGCCATTGGGCAACGCGATGTACACCGGCGGCACATGCTCCGGCGAAACCGGGGGCGACGTGTAGCAGGCACGGTAGGCAAACATCTCCGGCCACTTTTGGGGATGCTTCGCATTGACGAGCTTATTGGTCTCGACATCGATGAGCGAGTAGGCGCGATCGCCCGCCACTCCGCGCGTGGTAATCGCGACTGAGTTGAGTTCCTCACCCATCATTGACTTGACGGGATATCGGTGAATCGATGCAACAATGGCTTGCGATGGTGACATGGCAAACGCTTCCTGTTCTTGCGCGGCCGAGGCGCCACGCTGAACTACAGGCTACTGCCTTAACACCTTTGCGACGCGCAAAAGCTTGCAGTGGATTCTGCCAACCCGGCGTTGAATTCTGCCATGTGTGGTCGTGTGCGCTGCATTTGACGCTGGCCGCCCACAATCGTGAAACGACAAACCGGTCGCCCAGGCAAAGTTCGACGAAGCAAGCTGTATCGAGCTTGTGTGATCGCCTGAGTCGCATGAGCCGTACTCCGGATTTCGTAGGCCGGAAACTCAGTTGGCTGTCAAATCGGCTGACCATTCAGCGTCCTGTGCCGAACCGGACGCCCGATGCGCGGACGAACGAGGCGCCGGTTCAGAAATTCCGGAGTTGAGACGCGCACATCGACCCGGGTCACCGGCAACCCCGATCGTATCCCTGCGTTGCGTCGGATTTGCGCTTAGAAAAAGCTGCGTCGCGCCGGCGCCCTTATCGAAGCAACGGATCGATAAGGGCTATTCGCGAGGCTCCATGTCCCCACGTTCCGGAATAGGCTCGAGAAGTGCGAATGTCCGGATTGGCCGAACCGCTGCCCCCGGCGAGCTGGCTTGGATGACCGGACCACTCAGTTAACCGCCGTTGAACCCCAGACAGCGCGACCGGCAGTTGTGGGTCGACTGCTGCCCGACGCGGCCGATCAATGGCCGACCACGCCGGCCGTTCTAATGTCGGACCGGGTTCGGCCGGCCATCTACGGCCCTTCGTATTTGGATCGCGAACGACTGTTGACGAGCGACGAGTCGCCATTTGTCGAAGGAAACAGCGACCCACGGTGCGTCGGACGGGCCAGCTTCGCTTTCAAGCACTGTCTGCAGGGATCAGATTCGATTGCCGCTCTGACCGACGGCGTGCATCAGGCCTGTAAGTTGCGGCGCCGTAGCCGCCTACACAAGCGGAGCATGACTGTGCGTGCCATCGTGACAATCGGAGGTTCACTCGGCGGTCTGGAAGCGTTGTGCAAGCTAGTTCAACCACTGCCGCGAGATTTTCCCGCGGTCCTGCTGGCAGTTTTGCATACCGCGCCTTCTAGCCCCCGGCTGCTGGCAGAACTCGTCGGCCGGTCTACAGCCCTTGTGGTGGCGTACGGCGGCGATGGCGATGTCCTGCAAAGTGGACGCCTCCTTATTGCTCCGCCCGACCGCCACATGACAGTGCGCCTGTCTGGCCACATAGGACTGGATTGCGGTCCTGAGGTGCTCTTCGTACGGCCCTCGGTGGACAAGCTCTTTGAGTCTGTCGCACGGAACTTCGGACCGCGTGCGATCGGGATCGTCCTTTCGGGGGGCCTTCACGACGGTACGGCAGGACTCCGCGCGATCAAAGCTGCTGGAGGACTAGGCATCGTACAGGACCCCCGCGACGCCCGGAGTCGTGAGATGCCAGTCAATGCAATCAAAGGTGGCCACCCGGACTACGTAACGCGGCTAAACGAAATAGCGCCCTTGCTTGTGAAACTTCTTCGCGGTGAGACGTAAGTCTGGCGATCGGCTTTCCTAACACCTCGTGTGCGCCAACAAGCCGCCAGAAGTCGCGGACGCATCGACAACCGGCTGGTCCAATGCCTACAGATAGTCCTGGGCGACCATGGACGGGAGCGAATACGAACCGGCGCCCTGCCGTTACGTCCGACGCCCGGCGTGGGTAGAACGGCCGCTTTCGAGCGCGGCAGTGATTCACAGAAACGAACTGAGGGGCTGAAACGGGTCGACATGTGACAATGGCCATAAGGACGCTGCCGGGATCAAATACGTTGGCGAAGCTGTGATTTGCTCGCTAATAGGCCACCTTGAAGGTCGGCGAGTCCTGGGGACGGCTCTTGCGCCTGTCATAGAGGCGGGTGGTCGCAATGTTCGCGTGGCCGAGCCATTCCTGTACCTTGGCAATGTCGGCTTCGTGTTCGAGCGCGTTGGTGGCGGCGGTTGCGCGCAGGCCGTGCACGCCGAATCCGTCGACGGCGATCTTTGCCTGCTGCGCATAGGCGAGTACGCATTTATAGACGCCATCGGCCGTGATTGACGCGCCGGTCTTGCGCACCGGCTGGAATAGCGGCGCATCCGTCATAGTGCCGTGTCCGGCGACTTCGATGTAGGCGTGAATGCGTTCGGCGCTCGCCGGATGCAGCGGCAGGTAGCGCAACTTGTTGCCCTTGCCGCGCACGCGCAGGTGCGGCACGCCGCGCCGGTCGTGGATGTCCCGCACTTTCAGCAAACATAATTCTTCGCGACGCAGGCCGTGGTACAGCAGCACGGCGAGCATGGCGCGGTCGCGTTTGCCCTTCAGCGTGGCCGGGTCGGGCGCGTCGAGCAGCGCACGGGCCTGATGGTCGCCGAGTGCAGGTGTCTTGCCTTCGTTACTGTTGCCCCGGGGCCTTTTCACGCCGGCGACGGGATTCAGCAAAACCGTGTTGTGTTCGCACAGGTGGTCGAACAGCGACGACAGCGCGGCAAGCTTGCGCCGGATCGTCGCGCCGGACAGTTGACGGGTCTCCAGGCGTTTGCGCCAAGCGAGTACATGCGCGCGGGTGACGGTGCGGAATTCGTCCGGCTGCGCGATACCCACAAAGCCCATGAAGTCGCGTAGATCGGTCTGGTACGCGCGGCGCGTGCGGGGATTGTCGAGGTTGGCGAACCATTCGGCCTCGGGCGGCACGTTCGACAACTGATGGAACTCGGCGGCGGTGAGCGCGCGCGACGGCTGGTGATGTGCTGGAGTCATTCTCGTTGACACGGATTTTCCTTTTTCTTCCGTGCCGTGCGCAATTGAATGGATTAAAAATAATTCTATTCTATGAATGGTAATCGTCAAAGTTGATGGTATTAATAGCGGCGCACGGCGTATTGATAACGTATTTTATCAATAGTCGGCCCTGAACAATTCGTCTTGAGTTCCGGCGGTCACACCATCGCGTCGGTGGCCATTCTGAACAAAACAGCAAGAACGAAGGCATAAAGAAGCCGTAGCTTCCTGAGGATCATCCGCAGGTTGTGGCCAGCGCCGCACAGCACGGCGTGCAGTGCATCGCCCAGCGCACCCTTCAACCAGTTGCGCCCGAGCCTGCCATCGCTCTTCATGTGACCGATGGCAGGCTCGATCGCACTTCGCCGTTTGATCATCGCGCGTAGTCCGCATGTGATGCCGCGCCGCAGGCCGGGGTGATAGATCTTCACGCCATCAAGCGCAACGCCCTTGTAACCACGGTCCACGATGGCGACCTCTGGCGTAACGTCGCTGAGGATCGCGGCCTGCTCCAGCGCCTCAGCCAGCGTGTGGCCGTCGTATGGGTTGCCCGGCATTGAACGCATCCCCACCACGAGCCCTTCCTTGTGAGTCGTCGTGATCGACACTTTCACGCCGAATTCGTACGGTATGCGCGCCTTGCCCTTGGCCAGACACTCGACTTCCGGCGCGTGCAGCGCATACAGCTTGTTCTTGTCCTTCAGCTTCTGCGACAGAATCCGCTTCGTGCGGCCAATCAGTTCCTGCAATGCCGCGCGGCTGCAATCGGCCACCGCGTCGACTTGCCGCTCGACGTCGCGCATCATCCGACCCACACGCGAGCGCAACGTGCGCAGTGTCTTTCTCATCCGCTTGTATTGCTTCGCATGCGCGTAACGACTGATCTGGCTTGCCAGCCGTGGCGCCTCGCGATTGTAGTTCTGCCGCAGCTTCAGGCCGTGTCTCGCAGCGGCCTTCACCAGGTGTTCGCGACATCGTTCGAGCAGGCGTGAATCGGTCGGATACGCAATCGCCTTCTCCATGACCGTCGTGTCGACGATTACGCGTTTTACGCTCGAGGCCTTGATCACGCCGGCGCGCTTCGCTGCTTCAATCGTCTCTGCCAGCAACTCTTCAACGCCGGCTTCACCCAGCCGCTTGCGCCAGCGCGTCAGGCTCGATGGGTCGATTGGTGGCTGCGTCTGCAGGTAAGTCTCGCCCGTGAACACCTGCCAATACGGGTTCTCAACCCATTGCCACACAACCTCTTCGTCAGACAGGTCGAAGGCATGTTGCAGGTAGAGCAGACCCGCAATCAGGCGCGGTGATGTTGCCGGGCGGCCCTTGCCGGACACGAAGCTCTCGCTCATCGACGCGCCCAGCCGTTCCCAGTTGATCAGGTCCGTCAGGCGTACCAGCGGATGCTTCAGGTTGATCTGTTCACGCAGCGGTTGCCGGAAGAAATCTCCTTCCGTCACAGGTGTCTTGGGACCCATCCGCACCTCGTCAGAAATTGCAGGATTCCCGTACCAATATGCCAGGTCCCTGCAATTCCCACAACACCATTTCGGCCGTAAAGCCTCACCACACAAGGACTTCCGGATTGTTCAGGTTCGACTCAATAGTCATGCGAGCCGTGGCGCTTTGCTAACTTTGACACTACTTGATGCTCTCGACTAACCAACTAACAAAGAAAGTCAATGTCATTCCCGGAAATTAAATCAGTAATCCCGGAATGTTGGTTTGGTAGGACGCTTCTTGTCATGCTTTGATCAGGATACACAAAATCAGGATTGAAGGGCGTCTCTAGGTGGACATATATAGAGGCGAGGAGAGATGATATCGTTGCGTCACGATCCAGAAACGGCTGACGATCCTCGTCGTATCGAATGAAACGCCCTCTATCGGTAGAGTAACCATGTCCATGGACTGTTGGCGTTGAATACCCGCACTGATTTACGATGCAATCATCGTAAATGTAGGCGCCGCTCAAAAGTGGGAACGGGCGCTCTTTGCGCTCCTTTGTCGTTAGTCGCTTTCTATATGTGTCAACAATTGTTCTCCGCAGAGTCTCTCCATCGCATTGTGCAGCGCCCGCTTTATCTACGTAAACATCCCACCCCATCAGCTGCATGCACGGAGAGTGCAGCTTTTTTCTTCCCCAACGCTCGGTATATTCGCTGTATAGGTGCCATTTTCTTGCGAGGTCAAGAAAACCATCTACGGTTTCTATCACGACTTTTTTGGTCAGATACCCTTTTACCTCGACAACAGCCCTGACTGACTCGGGTCTTACAACAACGAATTCCGCATCACGAAAAATTGGAGGGAAATTGTGATCGTCAAAAATGACGATATCTAATTGTTGCGAGACATAGTGTTCCTTTAGGTTCCATAAATCAACGTTTTCACTGTTTTCGTCATTTAAATGGCTTTCTTGAGTGAAGGCGATGGATCCGGTTCCTACACTGTATCTCTTAGGGATAAACTGTTCGATACAGTGCCGCAGCAATGATTCCTTGTATCTGCCGACGCTCGGCTCGTGCGAATCACCGATAAGCTGCGCAAGCCGGTTCACTTTTGCTGAGAACTCATCTCCGACCATTCCGGCATAGCTGGTCAAGTCGCCCATTTTTGAGGCGAAATATCGGTTTCTCATCATATCGTCATTTTTCATTCTTCCCTCCGTAAATTTTCTCTATTGCGGCCGCCATATTCCGATAACTCTCTGGAGTTTTACTTTTGTTGATGCTTGCTGTGCAGCGCGGCGATCATCTCAGTTAGTGTCTCGCCCACCTCGGGAACATACCCATGATGAACTTTCTCTATCCGCAAAATATTGGATCCGGACCTCAGGGCGTTGTTTTTAATAAATAGAAAATTTGGGGGTGGAGGAATGGTGAATGTCACGCAATAACCACCAAAGACAAAGACGAAATCGAATGACTGGTCTTCAGTCACTTGTCGGAAAAATGGCGTTGCTAACAGGGGAAGATCGATTTCTCCGAAGTTCTTGAACTGAACTATTTTTAGACAAACGAGTTTTTGCCAGTTCGATGGTATCGAGTTTCGAAATATCCAAGTGCGCAGTTCAGATTCAATGTAGCCTGGGGCGAGGTTTTAGCAGTTGTTCTGCGCGAATATTGACCTCTCAGATCGGCGTATAAGCCGCTCGCACATGCCGCCCAAGGGTAAGAGGACCCCTGAAAACCTCATGAAATAGAACGACCAGCGACTTTTTCAACAGTATCGGCCGACTACCGTCTGACGCGATCGGTCGTATCAGACCCTTTGCGGCCACTCAGATGTCTACATAGCAGCCGTTCGAGCTGGCTTGTCACCGGCAATGGATAATCTCCATCCATGCACTCATGGCAAGCGACCATGAAAAACGCGACGGGCGAAACCCGGAACGGCTGCACTGGGAACCATGCTGGCATGCTCGCGACAGATTGGGAATCCCGGTCTGCTCACTTTCCTTTGTCGGGCCTTGGGCTGCTTGCTTATCCCGGGCACTCCGCGACTCAGGGCGTCAACAACAAAAAAGCCCGCACTAGGCGGGCTTTTGGGGAATTGAAGATCATCAGGCAGCGGCGCTGACCGCGATTGCGGGAATCAGTGCCTTGAGCAGCGGTGTCTTTTGCTTGCGAACTTTTTGCATATTTTGCTCCGTGTTGAGATTCAGCTTGATGTTGGCGTTGGCATTCAACGCTGCGTAGTCTTTGCTCTGAATCTGGCGGGGCGAATAGCTCTGAACGTGTTGCTTTCCGACGTTTTGGTTGCTGCTCTGGGCGTGTGTCACCACCCAGTCACTATGGAACTGCCTCATGATCCTCGAAGGTATAAACAACAACCTATAGGGGAACTTTTGAAGTATGAGCGCACTTGACGCCCTTTGTCAAGTGCGCTCATGACCAAATTACTACAGGAATTGTCGGCGAATTACGCGCGAGTGCCGAATGTCCCGAAGTGGCCGGCTTGAGTCAGACGTGCATTTCGCATTCACCAGCATTCCGCTGGAGGCGCGTGGCGTTCAGAGAACCCGAAGGTTTCGGATTTTTCCGATGGTCGGCGACCGGCTCAGGATAAGTTCTGCGATGTACTCGGGCAGGAGCGCGCGGGGAATGTTGCCAGGAATCCCTCCTACGAGCTGCGATGGAACCTGAACGATGAACACGTCGGGATCGTTTTTCAGGCTGTGCTCGTAACTGACTCGGTAATCCATATGGGTATGGTGCGGCCTGTGGCCTGGCGGGTAGCTGATGTGGTGCTTGACCTGCAGTTTTGAATGGGGAGCGGCATACGTAGAAAACCGGCAAAAAGTCGCGACTTTTCTCAGCTCTGCTTCCCCTCCGGGATCGCCGCCAATCCTAATGCTGGCGCGGCAGACAGCCGGTTTGGGTGTCTCGGGGAGGCGTTTTTGCAGAGGCGTGACGGTATACTTGGCGCGGAAAACGACGGTATACCGTCAAGTATACCGTCACGAAGCCGTAGATTTAGCTGGTTTTAGCGAGACGACCGTAGACGCTGATTTTCAAAAAATATAATTACTTCAACGACTTATAGCCGTCCTGAGACGCGCTGAGCATCCGCTCCACATATCGCGCAATCAGATCGATTTCCAGATTCACCGGCGTGCCTTCGCGCAGATGCTTGAGCGCGGTCACTTCCACCGTGTGCGGAATCAGATTGATCGAGAACTCGCAACCGTCGTCGCGATCTTTAACCGAGTTGACGGTCAGACTCACACCGTTGACAGTGATAGAGCCCTTGTACGCCAGATAGCGGCCAATCTCGCGCGGCGCCAGCACGCGTAGTTCGTGCGATTCGCCGACCGGCGCGAAATGGGTGACCGTGCCCAGGCCGTCCACGTGACCTGACACGATATGGCCGCCCAGCCGGTCGTGCGCGCGCAGTGCCTTTTCCAGGTTGACTTCGCCCACTTCGCCAAGGCCCGCTGTGCAATTCAGGCTTTCACGCGACACGTCCACTTCGAACGAATAGTCGGTCTTCGCGACCACGGTCATGCAGGCGCCCTGAATGGTGATGCTGTCGCCGAGTTGCACGTCGGCGAGATCGAGGCCGCCGGCTTGCACGTTCAGGCGCACGCCCGCGTCGCCGTTCGTGCCGAGAGCCTTGACTGACTCGATGCGGCCCACTGCCGCGACGATTCCTGTGAACATCGTACTAATCCTCGATCAAAACGAAACGGGTTGGGACGTGGCGTCGGTTCCAGCTGCGGTTAGGCCCGCTGGCACAAGGCGCGCGAGAATCCGCAAATCTTCGCCGATCCGCTCGACGTTATGGAATGCGAGCTTGACGCGTCCTTCAAGTGTTTCGGGCGCGCTCAGGTTGAACATGCTCATCGAGTCGATGCCGAGCAGGCTCGGCGCGAGATAGACGAGCAGTTCGTCCACGCAACCTTCGCGCAGCAGCGAGCCGTTCAGCTTGTAGCCGGCCTCCACATGCAGTTCGTTCACCTGGCGCTCGCCCAGCACTTTCAGCATCGCCGGAAGATCCACCTTGCCGGCCGCGTTGGCCAGCTGGACGATCTCGGCGCCGCGCTCGCGCAGCGCTTGCGCACGGTCGCTATGCCGTTGATCGAGATTGCCGCAGAAAATCAGCGTGGGTGCCCCGGCCAGAATCTGCGCCTGTGGCGAGACTTCCAACTGACTGTCGATCAACACGCGTTGCCGCTGGCGCGGCGTGTCGACAGAGCGCACCGTCATGCGCGGATCGTCTTCCCTGACGGTGCCGATGCCGGTCAGAACCGCCGACGCGCGGGCGCGCCACGCATGGCCGTCGGCGCGGGCGGCCTCGCCGGTGATCCACTGGCTGATGCCGGAAGGCAAGCCGGTGCGGCCATCGAGCGAGGCTGCAACTTTCATGCGCACCCACGGCCGGCCACGTGTCATGCGTGACACGAAACCGATGTTCAGTTCATGCGCCTCGTTGGCGAGCAGCCCGCAGCGTACTTCGATGCCGGCGTCGCGCAGCACCGCGAGACCGCGTCCGGACACCTGCGGATTGGGGTCTTCCATCGCGGCCACCACGCGCGCGACTTGCGCTTCGATCAGCGCGTTCGCGCACGGCGGCGTGCGGCCGAAGTGGCTGCACGGTTCGAGCGTCACATAAGCGGTGGCGCCGCGCAGATCGTGACCGCGCGAACGCGCGTCTTTCATCGCGCGGATTTCAGCATGGTCCTGGCCGGCCGGCTGCGTGAAGCCTTCGCCGATCACTTCGCCGTTTTTGACGAGCACGCAACCCACGCGCGGATTCGGGTCGGTCGTGTACATGCCGCGCTTGGCCAATGCAAGCGCGCGTTCCATATGGACGAAATCGGTTTGCGAGAACATCGGTGTCTGGATAGGGTCCGGTGGCAGGGTGACGGCGGTTTCGCTGGACGCTCAGGCGCTCAGGCGCTCAGCGACGCGAAGGCGCCACGCGCGGCATCGACAGTCGCGTCGACGATCGCGTCGTCGTGGGCAATCGAAACAAAGCCCGCTTCATACGCTGACGGCGCGAAGTAGACGCCCGCGTCGAGCATCTTGTGGAAGAACGCGTTAAAGCGCGGCACGTCGCTCCTGGTCACTTCGGCGAAGCTCGTAGGAGTCGACTCGGTAAAGTACAGGCCGAACATGCCGCCGAGCGAGTCGGCCGCGAACGGTACATCGGCTTCGCGAGCGACCTGGGCGAGACCTTTCACAAGACGTGCAGTGCGCGCGGCGAGTGTTTCGTAAAAGCCCGGCGCCTGGATTAATTGCAGCGTCTTCAGGCCTGCGGCGACCGCGATCGGATTGCCGGACAACGTGCCCGCCTGGTAGACGCCGCCGAGCGGCGCGAGGTGAGCCATGATGTCGCGCCGTCCGCCGAAGGCAGCCGCCGGCATGCCGCCGCCGATCACTTTGCCAAGACACGTCAGATCCGGCGAGATGCCGTAGACCTCTTGCGCGCCGCCAAGCGCCACGCGGAAACCGCACATTACTTCGTCGAAGATCAGCACGGAGCCGTATTCGGTGCACAGGCGTCGCAACGCCTGCAGAAACTCGGGCGTGGCGCGCACCAGATTCATGTTGCCCGCCACCGGCTCGACGATCACCGAGGCGATTTCGTTGCCGAAGGCCTTGAACGCCTCCTCGAGCGCGGCGACGTTGTTGTATTCCAGAACCGTGGTGTGCTTTGCGATGTCGACCGGCACGCCCGCCGATGTCGGATTGCCGAACGTCAGCAGGCCCGAGCCGGCCTTGACGAGCAGGCTGTCGGCATGGCCGTGGTAGCAGCCCTCGAACTTGACGATGTGGCTGCGGTTCGTGAAGCCGCGCGCGAGACGCAGCGCGCTCATGGTCGCTTCGGTGCCGCTCGACACCATGCGCACCTGTTCGATCGACGGCACGAGCTTGCAGATTTCCTCGGCGATTTCGATTTCCGACTCGGTGGGCGCGCCGAACGAGAAGCCGTTGGCCAGCACGCGCTGCACCGCTTCCAGAACTTCCGGGTGCACATGCCCGAGAATCATGGGCCCCCAGGAGCCGATGTAGTCGATATAGCGCTGGCCGTCGGCGTCCCAGAAATAAGGACCCTGTGCGCGTTCGATGAAACGCGGCGTGCCGCCGACCGAGCGGAATGCGCGGACCGGCGAATTAACGCCGCCAGGAATGGTGCGTTGCGCGCGGTCGAAGAGGGTTTGATTGTTGGACATGACGATGCCTGGAATTGGGTTGCGCAGCGGCGCGGCTTGCCTGCGGGCAGTTCGCGCGACGCCGGGATGGGTGAGAGAAATTGTACCGGAGTCGGTGTGAACAGGTTTTGCGGAGGGACGTGGCCTTTCAGGCGCATTCTCAGCGCCGGGGCGCGCGCTTCCTTGCGGGCCTGCTGATGGAGGACTCCACAGGCGCGGTGCCGGTGGGCGATTGTGCCGCGTGTGCAGCCGTTTTGGTGGAGCGTGCCGGGTCAACCGGCGCGTCCAGTTGGGGCGGCTTGCGTTTGCCCGTGAGTTCGGTCCAGCGTTTTTCAAGCGCGCCTTCCGCGATCGGTTTGATCACCGTGCCCGAGCTCTGCGCGTCCCAGGTCTGCACCGAAAATGGATGCACGCGCAACATGTCGCGAGGAATCACCACGTGTTCATGCGCATCGACGAGCCAGTCGTACACGAAGTCGATGCACAGGCGGTAACCGCGCTTCGTCGCCGGGTCCGGGACCTCATACGGCGCGCGCGTCACGTAGCCCGAGCCGAAGATGCCCTTCGGCTCCGTGGCGACACGATGCAAAAACACGCGGTCGCCGGGCAGAATGCCGCGCGCGAATCCGCAACCCCACACGTCGGCTACGGCGACGCCCGCCGCAACGCGTTTGGCCACGTCGGGCAGCTCGGGCCACGGCCATTTCTTGGGGCTCCAGATCAGCAGGAAGGCAGTCATCGCAACGTTGCACAGAAGGTATGAGGGAGGCGCGCCACTGGCTTCTTCGCGCGACGCCGAATGGCCTGAACGGTTCACGCGGCAGCTTAACCGATCAGCGGCGCGCTTGCCCTGCAAGCCTGCAACGGCCTCACGCTGCCGCTCGTGCCCGCCGCAGGAGAGGTCGATGCCTTAACCGTCGCGTACAATCGAAGCAGCCAACCGCAGTCTTTTCGTACCACCGCGCGCCGGTTTTCCGAGAACGCGCGCTTCACCTGGATTCCCATGTCTCACGTCACCGGACGCCGGCCAGATGGCCGGCTGATTCTGTTGCTCGGTGCGCTTGCCGCATGCGGGCCGATTTCCATCGACATGTATTTGCCGAGCCTGCCGACCATCGCGCAGGCGTTTGCGATCGGAACCGGCGCCGCTCAAACCACGCTGACCAGTTTCATGTTCGGCTTCTCGATCGGCATGTTGCTCTATGGGCCGCTGTCGGATACGTATGGCCGCCGGCCTGTGCTGCTGGGCGGCATCATGATGTATGCGCTGGCGAGCATTGCGTGCACGCTGTCGTTCTCGATCGGCACGCTGGTCACGTTCCGCTTCGTGCAGGCGCTCGGCGCGGGCGCGGCATCCGTGCTCGCTCGCGCCATTGCCCGCGACGCGCACGGTCCGACCGACGCTGCGCGCGTGCTGTCGATGCTCGCCATCGTCACGTCTATCGGACCATTGCTCGCGCCGCTGATCGGCGGACAGTTGCTGCTGCTTGGCGGCTGGCGTGTCGTCTTTGTTGCGTTGACGCTGTTCGGCATCGTGTGCGCGATAACCGCGTTTCTCAAAGTGCCTGAAACCTGGCCGCGCGAAAAGCGTGCACATTCGGCGCTACTCAAATCGTTCGCTGCATACGGCCGGCTGTTACGCGATCCAGTGGCCTGGGGGCATATGCTGTGCGGCGGCATGGCATTCGCGTCGATGTTCGCGTATATCACGGCGACGCCGTTCGTCTATATCCAGTACTTTCACGTGTCGGCGCAGCATTATGGTTTTCTGTTTGCGCTGAACATAGTCGGGATCATGCTGGGCAACTTCATCAATACGCGGCTTGTTGGCCGGCTTGGGTCGTTGCCGATCATTTCGTTCGCCGCGACCGTGAGCTGTATTGCGTCGTTGTTCGTCTGTCTTGTCTCGTTGACCGGTTGGGGCGGGCTGTGGTCGATCGTAGCCGGCCTGTTCTTTGTCGTTGGCGTGGTCGGTTTGCTGGCGGCCAATTGCACGACCGATCTGATGCATCGCTATCCGATGAATGCCGGCGCGGCGGCCGCGGTGTTCGGCGCGGTGCAACTGGCGCTCGGCGCGCTGTCGAGCCTCGCGGTCGGACTGTGGCAGGATGGCTCGCCGAAAGGCATGGGCATTGTGGTGGGCGTCGCGGGATCGCTGTGCTACGTCGGCCGCATTCTGGTCGTCAGATGGCACGGGACGAAGGCGCCGGTGGCTGTCGTCTAACGACGGCGCGATGGGGACTGCGCGATAAAGACGGCGCAACGAAGGCAGCACAACAATGACGGCGCAACAAAGGCGGCACAACAAAGACGGCACAACAAAGACGGCACAACAAAGACGCCGCAAAGTGAGCGCCGCAAAGCGAGCGGCGCAACAAAGACGGCGCAAAGAGCGCACTCCCGGTTCCCGCGTCCGGTGCGTATACCCATTCACGGTGCACGAAGCGCTTCTACCGGAAAACACCAGGTGTTGCGCGCACGCGACCTCGCCTTTGAATTTGCATTGCTATGATGGGATCACTGTTCCTCGGAGCGGCAATCATGGCGATAAGAGATTTGATGAACGGCGAGCGGCAACATGCGGCTTTCGCCGAAGCGCGGAAGCTGGCCGACAGCGGCGCCTATCACGATTACACGGACATCGAATACGTTTTGCGCTTTGATTACGGCTTGACCGATGTGTCTACGCTGCTCGACAGCCAGTTGATGCATCGCGATCTGAACCGGCGTTGCGCCGACGCACGCGAGAAGCTCGACGCGGTTAGTGTGTGACGCCGGGTGGAGGCGTTGTTTGTCGTCGTGCTGTCTTTATGGCGCGTACAGGCAATCGCACACCTGCTCCGCAAGTTCGTACGGCTTCAAGGTTGAAGCCAGGCGCCGGCGCGCGTGTAGTGTGCGGGGCGAGTACAAACAAAAACGGGCCTTGCGGCCCGTGGATGTGTACAGAGATCTGGCGGAGGCGTGACCGCCTTAATTAGCTCCGCAGCGATTGCACGGCATCGCTTATGCAGCTTATTCGGACCGGCAATTTACCACTGCCTGCCGGACTGCCTTGCACGGTACATCTTCGTTATTACACCGCCAACGACTGCAAGCAGAAGGCCGAAAACTAAGCCACAACGCAAGGCAAACACCAGCGCTCGCGTACCGCACTCGTCTCCGCATTCGAGGGTTTGTGACGGTAGGGCTATATAAAGCCCCGCAAGGCCGCCCCCTAGGGCGCCAATGACGAACAAGAGCGCGAAAACCAACGCCTTCTTCATTTGATTTCCCAGAATAGGATCGATTTCGAGTCAGCAAGATTGGAGTATAGGTTTTCCGGACCGACGCCTAAAACGGATAGCGGATTCCACACCTTGTTTATACCGAACGTGAACCGAAGAGTCGTTTCGGAACTCGGCGTAAGGCGATCTACGTTCCACAAGTCAATGTGATCGCCAGTCGGATCTTTGTCCTTCAAGTTGCGTCGCCAGTAACTCCCAAAGAAGATAACTCCCGTTTTCCCCTTCACCCTATCTTGCCAGCCTGTGCCTGTAATTGGTACTGGAACAGGGCAACCTGCGAAAGGGCGACGCTGAAGCCATTCCGCCACTTCCCTGGCCCGAAGCATGTGACTTGGTGGGTGACCGTGAAACCAGCACTTCTCGCCTTTGAACGACTTATTGGTGATTCCCACACTAGCGAGACATGTGCCGAAGCGAATGGCACACTCATCCTCAAAAGCTGGCTTTCCTGTGGACGGGTCCGTGCACGGATCGGAGTGGGGATATGCCAACCACAACGCGGCAAAAGTAACAGCGTTCAACTGCACTTCTTTGATGGAGTTAGGCGTTGAGTTGGTCCTGACTAGTGTCTTTCTGTTCGGCATCATTCAGTCTTCCTGTTTTGCAAGGGCTTCATCGCCCCAATACACCGTGTAGTCGCCGCAACTCTCGCCGGTGTGAATACGAGGTAGCAGTCCATCCGCATCGAGGCGTCCCGCGCGCATCTGGCCGTCTGACGTCTCGATCAGATGCGGATAACCTTCGAGCGTCATGCCCGCAGCAGCGACGCAGGCCTGTTCGTCGTATATCGCATCTACTACCGGTGACGCGATTGCGGCAGCCGCCCCGCTGCTTACGCCCGCCGTGCTTTCGTCGGTCCAGTAGAAGCAACCGGGATTGGGACTAGCCATCACGCGATTCTGTCCGCAGGGACACAGCACCAGATCGCCTTCGATGACACCGGGCTTTCCTCTGTAACATCTGCGTGTAGCCGTACCGCATATCCTGAATGCACCCTTGCAGTTGCCGCACGTTGCTTCGTCGCCGTTGAGCGCGAATGGCCTGCCGTGGTCCGTCATGTGAGTGGCAGACCCGCCGGTTACAACGCCACCTGTCGTCGTGGGGCTGCCTTGCACGACGAGCGCCTTACGCATGGGTGTCGCGTCTCGCATCGGCAGGCTCAGCGGCAGGCGGCGCGTATCCGGGATTGAACAGGCTGGGGAGTCGTTTCGCCGTTACTCAGGCGCGAACCGATCAACGCAAGCGGCTTACCCTCCCATGTGGCGGCGTAAGCCGCGCCGTCGATAATGGTGGTTTGACTGCCGTCGTCATACGCGACGATATCTCCGACGCGAGCGAATGCCTTGCCTTCATGCTCGGCGCTGGTCATTACCCGGCCCGCGTATCGGCCGCGCCCGGTACGAGCGCCAATAGTTGCAAACAGGTACGTCAATTCGTTTATCTGCTGTTCCGGCATTTAAAAGTCTCCTGTCCTGGTTAAGTTGCTCCGATGCATTGCGCGAAAACTGGCCGCTGACGCGGCAAGGCATTACCCCGCAGGGCAGGCCGACAGCCATATCGGACAGCTCTGAAAACAGGTGACGTGCTGCGGTTTGTTGACGTGATGCCGAATTCTTCCCGCTCGCACCTAAACGAAATATTTATCGAGCATTAATTCAGGTATGCGTAGCATTCTTGTGATGCTATCAACAAAAATCCGATCAGAACGGTCGGCTTCAGGTCACTACGGCATCCCGAATATGCGACTAGAGATCGTGAGCTAACCCTGCGCTCACGTCGACAAGGCCGTCCTCGAACAGGCCAAAGATCTAAGCCTGTCCCGGCAGCGACAGACCAGCAAACTCTTCGGCCATGGCCTCAAGTCGCGACAGGCTGGTCAGGGCATGTAACTGGTCGATGCGGATTGCGGCGATATCCAGCGCGGCAGTATTGTGACCGCTATCGGTACATAGAGATTTGGCCATGACGCGCCTTCATTGTTCTGTCGAAGCGCTTCAACAAAGGCAAGCACCATCGAACGGCTGGCGGCGCGTAGGGAGGTTTGGTTTTTTCTGGCAGATCACGTCGCCCAGTTTTGACGGCTTGGCGCAGAATCCTGCCCAGTTGTCATCACCGGCCAGCGCGTTTCCAGGACGTCGCCGCGTCAATAGGCCGCCTCATTGCATCGCCCTGGGCGCGCGCGAACGGCACCTCGGCCGGCTCGCGCGGATAGTTTGCGTACTCGTACTGGACGACGTAGCTGTGTAATATTGTGGACCGCACATTTGCCAGACGTTGAACCACACTGCAAGACGAAAAAAAGGAATTTCGATGCTTACTGAGTCGCAACTGGAGGAGGTCAAGGCTAGCCTTTTCGCAGGCCAATAACTTACTGCTGGGCAGCGGCATCTCCCTTGATAGCTTTGACCGTGACAAGAAGCCGATAACTGGTGTGACCGAATTGACTCAGAATTTATGCGCTCTTAAGGGCGCAAAACCCGGCACAACGCTCGCAAGAGTTGAGCAAAGCTGAAGCAAAATCGCACCTCACCGAGAGATATATCGGATGCAGGCCAGGTGAAACGGTAAAAAGGATTGCTAATTTCGTCTGGAAGAGCGCATTTACTTTCAATATTGATGACGCGCTTGAGGCTGCGTACCAATCACATCAAAGGCCACGGCAAAAGATTGAATCACTCAACTACGGCACAGCTTATCAATCCCCTGCTAATCGGTCGCAGTTGCCCATTATCCATTTGCACGGATTTGTTCGCGAGGAAGACAAGGGCTATGTATTCTCCGTTGCGGAATATGGTAGGGTGACTCGGGGTCTAAATCCATGGATGCATGTATTGTCAAAATTGCTGGCAAGTGACCCTTTCATAATTTCTGAAACAGGCCTGAATGAGTCTGATTTAGAATATTATCTGGGCGGCCGTACTGAGGTTTCGCCTCGAAAAAATCGCGGCCCTTCCATATTGGTCGAACCTTTCCCTGATGCAGTCACGGAAAGTGACTGCCATCGTCACGGACTTCTTTTAGTTAAAGCCACCTTAAGTGAATTTCTTGGGTGGCTTGGTGAGAAATTAGGATCGCCGCCGACCGTCCAAGAGCTACTCATTCCGTCGACTACGTCTATATTCAGTACTCCTCCGACGCAACTCGAACAGGTTGCCTTTTTCACCGATTTTTACCTCGTGCGCCCCGTCGCACCTGTGCCAGATAGCAACCCCACACCATTCTTTGACGGTCGCCTCCATCTTGGCATGATCTCGAATCCGCCCTGGATATTTCCACCGTGGACGAGTCAAGCTTGAGCCGTCGAGTACGCCAATTTCTCGACGATCCAAACTCCCGCCGTCGAGCGATCTGCGTACTCTCAGAGGCCGGTTCCGGAAAGACCACTTGTTTGCGGCGAGTTGCATACGACTTCGTGCAAGAGGGGCAAACCGTTCTCTTTCTGAATAGCAGAGGCGATCTTGATATCGACAATGCTGCGGTCTGTTTCACTCAGATAGCGCGGCCGTTCGTTGTAGTGATTGACGGGCTGGCAGACCATGTTTCTACGGTCCGTGCTTTGCTGACAAACCCGGGCGTTACAAGGCCGTTTATAGTTCTGTCTGCGGAACGCCAATACCGCCAAGCACACATCGACCGACTCCTCGGCGACTTGGCGCTAGAGTTTACCGGAATGAGTTCGTGGCCTCGCGCCGCGCTTACCCAGTTAATTGAAAAATACAGACAATATGGGCTGGTCGGCGCCGGTGATGCAATAAAATATCCGGAGAAATACGCCGATGAACTCCGGGGCGAAGCAGTTGCAATCGTTACATGCAGAATTCTCAATAATTTCCGCCCGTTAGACAAATTGTGAAATCGTTATGGAACGATTCTACTGAGTCGGCCCTGAACAATTCGTCTTGAGTTCCGGCGGTCACACCATCGCGTCGGTGGCCATTCTGAACAAAACAGCAAGAACGAAGGCATAAAGAAGCCGTAGCTTCCTGAGGATCATCCGCAGGTTGTGGCCAGCGCCGCACAGCACGGCGTGCAGTGCATCGCCCAGCGCACCCTTCAACCAGTTGCGCCCGAGCCTGCCATCGCTCTTCATGTGACCGATGGCAGGCTCGATCGCACTTCGCCGTTTGATCATCGCGCGTAGTCCGCATGTGATGCCGCGCCGCAGGCCGGGGTGATAGATCTTCACGCCATCAAGCGCAACGCCCTTGTAACCACGGTCCACGATGGCGACCTCTGGCGTAACGTCGCTGAGGATCGCGGCCTGCTCCAGCGCCTCAGCCAGCGTGTGGCCGTCGTATGGGTTGCCCGGCATTGAACGCATCCCCACCACGAGCCCTTCCTTGTGAGTCGTCGTGATCGACACTTTCACGCCGAATTCGTACGGTATGCGCGCCTTGCCCTTGGCCAGACACTCGACTTCCGGCGCGTGCAGCGCATACAGCTTGTTCTTGTCCTTCAGCTTCTGCGACAGAATCCGCTTCGTGCGGCCAATCAGTTCCTGCAATGCCGCGCGGCTGCAATCGGCCACCGCGTCGACTTGCCGCTCGACGTCGCGCATCACCCGACCCACACGCGAGCGCAACGTGCGCAGTGTCTTTCTCATCCGCTTGTATTGCTTCGCATGCGCGTAACGACTGATCTGGCTTGCCAGCCGTGGCGCCTCGCGATTGTAGTTCTGCCGCAGCTTCAGGCCGTGTCTCGCAGCGGCCTTCACCAGGTGTTCGCGACATCGTTCGAGCAGGCGTGAATCGGTCGGATACGCAATCGCCTTCTCCATGACCGTCGTGTCGACGATTACGCGTTTTACGCTCGAGGCCTTGATCACGCCGGCGCGCTTCGCTGCTTCAATCGTCTCTGCCAGCAACTCTTCAACGCCGGCTTCACCCAGCCGCTTGCGCCAGCGCGTCAGGCTCGATGGGTCGATTGGTGGCTGCGTCTGCAGGTAAGTCTCGCCCGTGAACACCTGCCAATACGGGTTCTCAACCCATTGCCACACAACCTCTTCGTCAGACAGGTCGAAGGCATGTTGCAGGTAGAGCAGACCCGCAATCAGGCGCGGTGATGTTGCCGGGCGGCCCTTGCCGGACACGAAGCTCTCGCTCATCGACGCGCCCAGCCGTTCCCAGTTGATCAGGTCCGTCAGGCGTACCAGCGGATGCTTCAGGTTGATCTGTTCACGCAGCGGTTGCCGGAAGAAATCTCCTTCCGTCACAGGTGTCTTGGGACCCATCCGCACCTCGTCAGAAATTGCAGGATTCCCGTACCAATATGCCAGGTCCCTGCAATTCCCACAACACCATTTCGGCCGTAAAGCCTCACCACACAAGGACTTCCGGATTGTTCAGGTTCGACTACTGAGGGCGCTCGCAGAAGTTTTTTGATTGCTGCATTAGCTGAATATTGCTATTCAGGAGGATTGTATTATCCGATTTTAGAGGCGGCTCACGCCAATGTTGAGCTAAAAGATCAAATATATTTAGATTATCCTTTGCCACTAGCATGCGCGGATGATGATGATTATATTTTACCGCTTCATGCCGTTGTAGCGGATCGAATCCTTTTGCTGGCAAGCAACGGCAATTGAATCTCACCCTTACCCTTGGACCACACTTGCGTCGATTCTCGCCCGAAAAATGGAGATGACGCCGTCGTTCCGCGATGTGATTTTTGCTGAAGCTATTGAATTGCTGGAAGATGTATTCGGGTTCGAGGAAAGGCGAAGTTAACGTCCGACGCCGCATCCGTATTCGACACTCTTGCACTGCGTCAGTGTCTTCCTTGACCAAGGTGGTCTGATCACGCCAGCCCAACGGGCCTCGATCTCGACGCGGATCGAGAAGTGCCAAGAACTGTTTTCGCGCGATTCCGCAATGCAGGCGAGCATCACCGCGCTTGCAAGAAAACTTTAGGATCGGCAACCAAAAAGCTTCTTGGTACCTAGCGAGAATTATTTTTGAACAAGACGTGGGCGCATGAACTTCATGCCCCTGCGATCTAGTTCCGACGGACGTTGCGCGGAGTTTGAGACAAGCGTGGTGTTTTGAAAAACTGCCAGCAAACCCACGTCAGGTAAGGGTCTATGGCGGAGGCGGTGAGATTCGAACTCACGGAAGGATCACTCCTTCGCCGGTTTTCAAGACCGGTGCCTTAAACCACTCGGCCACACCTCCAAGCCGCAAATTGTAACCTGAAAAAACCTCTGTGCGGCGCTCTCTTCATCTGCATTCACTGCGGATCTTTCAGAAACAACGCCTGTAGATCGTTGAGGAACGCTTGTCCAAGCGGCGTGGGCGCAATCTTTTCGTGGTCGCGTGTAATCAGCTTGCGGCGTTCCGCCTCCTGCAAAGCCGGCTCGATAGATGTCATCGACAAACCCGTGCGTTCGATAAACCGATGCACCGGAAAGCCTTCGACCAGTCGCAGCGCGTTCAGCATGAACTCGAACGGCAGGTCGCGCGGTCCGACTTCGTGTTCTTCCTGCACCGCCGCGCCGGCCTTGGCCTTCTCGATGAACGTGGCCGGATGCTTGTAGCGCGCCTGACGCAACACACGATTCGGGAACGACAGCTTCGTGTGCGCGCCGGCGCCAATGCCGAGATAGTCGCCAAAACGCCAGTAGTTCAGGTTGTGCTTGCTCTGCCGATGCGGCTTGGCATACGCGGACACTTCGTAGCGCTCATATCCCGCCGCCGACGTGCGTTCGTGAATCCAGTCGTGCATGTCGGCGGAGGCATCGTCGTCCGGCAGCACCGGCGGGAATTTCGCAAACAACGTGTTCGGTTCGAGCGTCAGGTGATACAGCGAGAGATGCGGCGGCGCGAACGACAACGCAGTCTCGACATCGGCCTGGCATTCGGCAAGCGTCTGCTGCGGAAGCGCGAACATCAGATCGAGATTGAAATTGTCGAACGTCGTGGCGGCCACTTCCACCGCATGGCGCGCTTGCGTCGAATCGTGGATCCGGCCGAGCGCCTTCAGATGCGCCTCGTTGAAACTCTGTATGCCCACCGACAACCGGTTCACGCCGCTCGCGCGAAACTGCGCGAACTTCGCCGCTTCGAACGTGCCGGGATTGGCCTCGAGGGTGATCTCCGCATCGGCGTCGAGCGGCAGCAGTGCTCGCACGTCCGACAGCATGCGGTCGAGTCCAGCCGCAGACAGCAAGCTCGGCGTACCGCCCCCTATGAACACCGTATGCACCTGCCGTCCCCACACGAGTGGCAAAGCCATCTCGAGATCGGCACGCAATGCGTCGAGATACTCGTTCTCGGGGAAGCTGTGGCCTTTCCATTCGTGCGAGTTGAAATCGCAGTACGGACACTTGCGCACGCACCACGGAAAATGCACGTACAACGAGAGCGGCGGCAGCGACGTCAGACGGATGCTGCCCGGCGACGTGAATGCCTTGATCACGCCATTGCCGACATCGGCGGGCGTCGACTTGATCGGAATCACGCTTCCTCCGTTAGACGCGCAAGCAGTTGGCGCAACGCAATCGCGCGATGACTGCTGGCGTTCTTCACCGCCGGCTCGAGCTCCGCGGCGCTCGCGTTCAGCGACGGCAAAAAGAAGTACGGGTCGTAACCGAAGCCATGCGAGCCGCGCGGCGCATCGAGAATCTCGCCGTGCCAGCGGCCTTCGGCGATCAGCGGCTCGGGATCGTCCGCGTGACGCACCAGTGCCAGCACGCAGTAGTAGTACGCGCGCCGATCGCTCTCGCCTTGTAACGCCGAGACGAGCCGCGCGTTGTTCGCCGCATCGCTCTTCTCGCCGCCGGCCAGTTGCGCGTAGCGCGCCGAATGCACGCCCGGCGCGCCGCGCAACGCGCGCACGCACAGACCGGAGTCGTCGGCGAGGGCCGGCAGCCCGGTGAGCCTGGCCGCATGCCGTGCCTTGGTAAGCGCGTTTTCGACGAACGTGGGATGCGGTTCTTCCGCTTCCGGCACCCCCAGTTCGCCTTGCGCAATCAACTCGATGCCGGCCGCTCCAAGCAGCGCCGCGAACTCGCGCAGCTTGCCCGCGTTATTCGACGCCAGCACGACCTTGTTCAACGGCGATCCCGATAGTGGTGCGCCATTGCCTTCACGAACCTCACTCACCTCTGTACTCCAATGCTTCTTTCTGTTTCGCGATCAACGTGGCGATGCCGTCGCTCGCGAGATCCATCAGCGCGTTCATTTCATCGCGCGAAAAAGGCACGCCCTCCGCGGTGCCCTGAATTTCGACGAAGCCGCCCGCGCCCGTCATTACCACGTTCATGTCGGTGTCGCATTGCGAGTCTTCGTCGTAATCCAGATCGAGCACCGGCACGCCGTCGTACACGCCAACCGAAATCGCCGCGACGTAATCGGCAATCGGCGAACTTTCGATGCGCCCCGCGGCCAGCAGTTTGTTCGCCGCGTCATGCGCGGCGACAAAGGCGCCGGTGATACTCGCCGTGCGTGTGCCGCCGTCGGCCTGGATCACGTCGCAGTCGATATGCAGCGTGCGCGCGCCGAGCTTCTCGAGATCGAACACCGAGCGCAGCGCGCGGCCGATCAGACGCTGGATTTCCTGCGTGCGACCGGTCTGCTTGCCGCGCGCGGCCTCGCGGTCGCTGCGCGTATGCGTGGCGCGCGGCAACATGCCGTATTCGGCGGTAAGCCAGCCCTGGCCGCGATCGCGCAGGAACGACGGCACCGTCTCCGCGATGCTCGCCGTGCAGATCACCTTGGTGTCGCCGAATTCGACCAGCACCGAACCCTCCGCATGCTTCGTGTAGTGGCGCGTGATGCGCACGTCGCGCAGCTGATTGGCGAGACGGCCGCTAGGGCGTTGAGTGGTGTCGGTCATGTCGGATTGGGTCGGGAAGGAAGCAGGAAGGGAAAGCACGATTTTACAGCCGATCCGCACAGGCATGCGCCCCGGCGGCGTGCCGCGTCGGCCGGGGCTCTCCAAGGGGTCCCATCGCCAAAAATGGGATAATGCCGTTTCACCGCCTCGCGTCTCGTACACGCCGGGCGATTCGACTCTTCGGCCAGCGTCTCACGCATGGCCACCATCGCGAGAAATACGATGATCTACAGCATGACTGGCTATGCCAGCGCGACACGCGAACTCGTCGCGGCCTCCGGAACGGGCGGCGTAAGCGTGTCGGTCGAATTGCGCACGGTGAACTCGCGCTTTCTCGACCTCAACTTCCGTATGCCCGAGGACGTGCGCGTGTGCGAACCCACGCTGCGCGAAATGCTGATGAACAAGCTGTCGCGCGGCAAGGTGGATATTCGTATCAATCTGCAGCGTAGCGAACAGACGGCAAACGCCGGTTCGATCAATCATGACGCGCTGACGCAGCTTGCGTTGCTGGAGCGCACCGTGCTCGCGACGTTCCCCGAAGCGGGCCGTCTGCGCTCGGGCGAAATTCTGCGCTGGCCCGGCGTGCTCGCCGAGACGGGCGTGGCACCCGAGGTGCTGCGCGACGCAGTGCTCGCGTGCGGCAAGCAGGCCATTGCAGATCTGATCGACGTGCGTGCCCGCGAAGGCGCACAACTGGCCACGATGCTGCTCGCCAACGTGACCGAGATGGAAGCGATCGTCACGAAGATCACGCCGCTCGTGCCGGAGCTGATCACGAAGCATCAGCAAAAGATCGTCGAGCGTCTGCAGGAAGCGCTCGGCATTGCCGCGCCCGATACGGCGGCGACCATCGTCTCGCGCGAAGAGATCAACGAGCGGATTCGCCAGGAAGTGACGATGTACGGTATCCGCATCGACATTACCGAAGAATTGTCGCGCCTCACGGCTCATCTGAACGAAACGCGTCACGTGATCCAGAAGGGCGGCAAGGTCGGCAAGCGGCTCGACTTCATGATGCAGGAACTCAATCGCGAAGCGAACACGCTCGGCTCGAAGGCGGCCGCGAAGGAACTGGCGGATTCGTCGATGACCCTGAAGCTGCTCATCGAACAGATGCGCGAGCAGGTACAGAATCTGGAATAAGGCTGGAGCATCACAACATGACCGATCACCACACACGCGAAAGCGGCGCACCGCGCAACCCGTATGCCGGAGCTTATCCGGGCAACCTGTTCATGGTCGTCGCGCCGTCGGGCGCCGGCAAGTCGACGCTCGTGAACGCGCTGCTCGCCGGCGACGACGCGATCCGTCTGTCGATCTCGTACACGACGCGCCCGCCGCGTCCGAAAGAGCAGGACGGCGAGCACTACCACTTCACGTCCGTCGACGATTTCATGCGGCGTCACGACGAGGGCGAGTTTCTCGAAAGCGCTGAAGTGCACGGCAACTATTACGGCACGTCGCGCGTGTGGATCGAGGAGCAGATGAAGAGCGGCCATGACGTGTTGCTCGAAATCGACTGGCAGGGCGCGCAACAGGTGAAGAAGCAGTTTCACAACGCGGTCGAAATTTTTATCTTGCCGCCGTCGCTCGAAGCGCTCGAAGAGCGTCTGAAAAAGCGCGGTCAGGACGAGCCGAACGTGATCACGCGGCGGCTCCTCGCTGCAGGCAGCGAGATGGCGCACGCGGCCGAAGCGGAGTATGTGGTGATCAACGAGAACTTCGATCGCGCGCTCGGCGAACTGCAGTGTCTAGTGGCCGCTACGCGTTCGCGCTTCGCCTCGCAATACGCGCGTCATACGCAGCTTTTCGTGCAGCTCGGCATTCACCTTCCGCACCCCTGAGCGCGGCGGCGATTCGAGCACATAAGGTAGAATAAGCAACATACTGAGAAGGAACTCAACATGGCCCGCATTACCGTCGAAGACTGTCTGAAACAGATCCCGAACCGTTTCGAACTCGCGCTCGCCGCAACGTATCGCGCGCGTCAGCTCGCTCAAGGCCACACGCCGAAGATCGAAAGCCGTGACAAGCCCACGGTCGTCGCGCTGCGCGAAATCGCGGCCGGCCAGGTCGGCGTCGAAATGCTGAAGAAGGTGCCGGTTTAAGGCGCACTGTTTCTGTTTTCGGTTGGCAAGCATTTTTGCCATAGCTTTTGCCTCACCTGATTGCATCAACGTGCAGACCGGCGTCAACTCTCAACCGCTACGGAGGCGACCATGAGTACCACCCCGCCCACCGCCACGGAAGCGGAGCATGACGCCGACTCGCCTTCGTCTGCACGGAAGTACATCGACGCGGTCCTCGAACAGTCGTTTCGCCATCTGTTCGGGCCGACCGCCACGCCGGAGCAACCGCGCCGGCATGACGTCGTATCCATTGCCAAGCTGACGTCCGCGTTGTCCGGCTATCTGCAGCCGGAAGAGATCAAAGACGTCAAGGCGGCCTTCCATTTCAGCGACGAAGCCCACCTCGGCCAATATCGCCAGAGCGGCGAGCCCTACATCACGCACCCGGTTGCCGTCGCGGAAATCTGCGCCGGCTGGAACCTCGACGGCCAGGCAATCATGGCCGCGTTGCTCCACGACGTGATGGAAGACCAGGGCGTGACCAAGGCCGAGCTCGCCGAGCGTTTCGGCGCGAAGGTCGCGGAACTGGTCGACGGTTTGTCGAAGCTCGACAAGATGGAGTTTCGCAATCGCGAGGAAGCGCAGGCGGAAAACTTCCGCAAGATGCTGCTCGCCATGGCGCGCGACGTCCGCGTGATCCTCGTGAAGCTCGCCGACCGGCTGCACAACATGCGCACGCTCGGCGCGGTGCCGCCCGAAAAGCGTCGTCGCGTGGCGCGTGAAACGCTGGACATCTATGCGCCGATTGCGCACCGGCTCGGCTTGAACAATACGTATCGCGAGCTACAGGACCTGAGCTTCGCGAACTTCAATCCGCATCGGTACGCCACGCTTGAGAAAGCCGTGAAGGCGGCGCGCGGCAACCGGCGGGAAGTGGTCGGCAAGATTCTGGAATCGGTGCAGCGCGCGATCGCCGACGCGAAGATCGACGCGGAAGTCACCGGTCGCGAGAAAACCATCTTCAGCATCTACAAGAAGATGCGCGACAAGCAGTTGTCCTTCTCGCAAGTGCTGGACGTGTACGGCTTCCGTGTGGTGGTCGACAGCGCGCTCGAATGCTATACCTGCATCGGCGCATTGCATGCGCTCTACAAGCCGGTGCCGGGTAAGTTCAAGGACTACATCGCGATTCCGAAGGTGAACGGCTATCAGTCGTTGCACACTACGCTCGTCGGTCCGTTCGGCGCGCCGATCGAGTTTCAGGTGCGCACCCGCAAGATGCACGAGATCGCCGAAGCCGGCGTGGCGGCGCACTGGCTGTACAAGAACGGCAGTGCGGATCTGAACGATGTGCAAAAGCGCGCGCATCAGTGGCTTAAGTCGCTGCTCGACATTCAGAGCGAAGCCGGCGACTCGAGCGAATTCCTCGAGCACGTAAAGATCGACCTTTTCCCGGATGCGGTCTACGTGTTCACGCCGAAGTCGAAGATCATGGCGCTGCCGCGCGGTGCCACGGCGCTCGACTTCGCGTATTCGATCCACAGCGACCTGGGCAACCAGTGCGTCGCGGTGAAGATCAATAACGAACTGCTCCCGCTGCGCACCGAGTTGAAGAGCGGCGATATCGTCGAAGTCATCACGGCGCCGTATTCGAAGCCGAACCCCGCGTGGCTCGGTTTCGTGCGCACCGGCAAGGCCCGTTCCGCGATCCGCCATTATCTGAAGACGATGCGCCTGAACGAGTCGGTTCAGCTTGGCGAGCGTCTGGTCGATCAGGCTTTGAAGGGCTACGGCCTTGCGCTGTCGGACGTAACGCCCGAAGCGTGGGAAAAGCTCGTGCAGTGGACGGGCAACAAAAATGGCCAGGAAATTTTCGCCGACATCGGTCTTGGCCGGCGCGTCGCGGCGGTCATGGCCAAGCGCATCGAAGTGTTGATGAGCGGCCGCGATGCCGACGACGACGGTTCGCGTTCCGATTCCGGGTCGACGCCACATGCGCCGCCGGTCGTGATTACCGGCACCGAGGGCATGTCGGTGCAGTTGTCCGCATGCTGCCGTCCGATTCCGGGCGACGACATCATGGGCTATATCGGCATTGGCCTCGGCATGGCCATCCACACTACCGACTGCCGCGTCGCGCAGCGAATCCACCGGCGCGATCCCGGCCGCTGGATCGACGTGGCGTGGGCGCCGCAACCGGGGCGTCTGTTCGACGTCGCGGTCAAGGTGCTGGTCAAGAATACGAAGGGCGTGTTCGCCCGCGTGGCCGCCGACATTACCTCGGCAGACGCGAACATCGTGCATATCGCGATGGACGAAGACCTGTCGCAAGAATCCACGATTCTGCGCTTCGTGATCCAGGTCAGCGACCGCGTTCATCTGGCCAACGTCATGCGCCGCGTGCGCACGAATCCCGACGTGATGCGCATTGCGCGTGAGCGGCCGAGCGACGACGGCCATCATCGGCATGACGGCGGCATGCGAATCGACCGCGAGCGGGCCGATTACTGAGCTTTGCCGCTCATCGGGCGAAGAAGCGCCGTTTCGTTGCGTCGGAACGCCGGCGCCACTCGCGAGTCTCACCTGAAAACTCAGGGAGAACGCAGATGAAAGTAGCTGACCTCGAAGGCCTCGCACTGGATTATTGGGTGGCCCGCAGCCTGCACGATTTTGTGCGCGAAATTCACTTTACCGACAGCGGCGAGACCGTCGCGATTCGCGGTAATGACCGCGGCCGTCCGTGGGATGGCCGTTTCACACCTACCACCTCATGGGACGCCGCTGCGGCAGTGATGGAGCGCGCGCGTCGGCTTGAAATGCGCGAGCGCAGCGAGGAGGGCCCTGCGCACTGCGTGGCGGAATTCGAAGGCGGGCGCGGCGAGGCGGAGGGACGCGGGGACTCGTTGCGCGTGGCGCTGCTGCGGGCGTTCGTGGAAAGCCGGTTTGGCGATAGCGTGGGCGAGATGCTGCACGAGTCGCAGATGCTGGTGGGCGACACGGCGCGCCGCATTGCCGAAGCTACCGCTGGCGATACGTTCGAAGAGGTGCCGAGTCCCGACGGCCACATCGGTGATATTCAGTCTCCGCCGCGCTAAGGCTGCGCTCCTGAATTTGCGGTGTGCCGAAAGCGACTGCACAAAAACAAAGGGCCTTCCAACTGGAAGGCCCTCTAGAGGTGGTGCGGCTGGCAGGATTCGAACCCACGACCCCTTGGTTCGTAGCCAAGTACTCTATCCAACTGAGCTACAGCCGCACGCGAAACGGGTGATGCACTACTGCACTAAAACTGGGTAAAACATAAGGGCCTCCCCGGAGGGAGGCCCTCGAATAAGTGGTGCGGCTGGCAGGATTCGAACCCACGACCCCTTGGTTCGTAGCCAAGTACTCTATCCAACTGAGCTACAGCCGCACGCAGAAACGAGATTATAGCAAAGGTTTCAAAAAAAGGAAGCGTGTAACTGCGATTTGTCTCATTGTCATGATCGTGTACCCTAGTGAAGCAGTCGTTTGCTGCAGCTTATGGATCATCATGAACAAGGCCTTTGTCAAAGAGTCGAGCGAAGATAATGACGACGATCTCGACGTCGCCCAGCCGGATATCCCCGCGGGAACCAAGAACTACATCACGCCTGCCGGCTACCGCCGCATGCGCGATGAACTGCTGCATCTGATCGACGTCGACCGGCCGGAGGTCGTCAAGCTCGTGTCATGGGCTGCGTCGAATGGCGACCGCTCCGAGAACGGCGATTACATTTACGGCAAGCGCCGCCTGCGCGAGATAGATCGGCGCATCCGCTTTCTGACCAAGCGTCTGGACCTCGCCGAGGTTGTCGACAGCAGCAAGCAGGAGAACGTCGATCAGGTCTTTTTCGGGGCGACTGTCGAATATGCGACAGAGGACGGCGAGGAACACAGCGTGACGATTGTCGGCATCGACGAGGTCGATCTCGATATCGAACACGTAAGCTGGATCTCGCCGATCGCGCGGGCGTTGCTGAAGGCGAAGGTCGGCGACACAGTGACGTTGTACACGCCGGCTGGGCCGCAGCCGATCGACATAATCGACGTCAAATATCCGCCTCCGGATAGTGGCGGCTAGTCTCTTACCGCGCGCGAATTTGCCTGCGCGAAGCGTGTGTTGAGGCAATAAAAAAGGCGCCGCGAACGGCGCCTTCCATGCTGCGGGTCCTGCCCGCCGCGTCAG
Organism: Paraburkholderia kirstenboschensis; assembly: GCF_032806925.1. Classification (NCBI taxonomy): domain Bacteria; kingdom Pseudomonadati; phylum Pseudomonadota; class Betaproteobacteria; order Burkholderiales; family Burkholderiaceae; genus Paraburkholderia; species Paraburkholderia kirstenboschensis. The sequence goes on from NZ_CP136513.1 coordinate 72,267, forward strand.
AAGCGGTGACGCAGACCTGCCGTGACCGCAACCTGCTTGTTGTTGCTCGAAGCACCCAGGCCGTTGATGTCGGCGCCAACGATGGCGCCCTCGTTGACCTGTTGGTATTCGCCCTGCAGATAAACATCCGTGCGCTTGGACAGTGCGTAGGCCGTTTGCAGATTGAACTGGTTCCAGTGCGGACGGGTGCCCGAAAGGCTCGCACGCGTGTACGTGTACGAACCGGCAATGCTGACAGCCGGCGTCAAAGCGTAACGAGCGTTTGCTTCGTAGTTCTGGAAGTGCGCGCTGTTGTTCGGGAGGCCGATGCCGGCGGGTTGGCCCGATGCACCTGCGCCGATGCCGACGAGACCCGACAGATTCGTCTGCGAATAGACGAGGCCGACGGTTGCCGGACCAAACGCGTAGCTGGCGCCTGCGCCCCACGTCTGCTGACGGCGAGCGAAGAACGTGTTGTCGCTGGACACGGCACCACCGGCGTTGAACGCCGCAGACGCGCCGTTCGCGCCGTTGCTGTTCAGTTGCAAATACGCTGCGCCGACGTTCAGGCCGCCCCAGTTGTACGACGCGCCCGCGCTGTAGGCGCGGTTGTTTGCGAAGCCGTCAGCCTGGTTCGAGAAGCCATACATGCCGCCGAACTTGAAGCCGCCGTAGTTCGTGCTCGTGTATTTGACCGAGTTGTTGACACGGAACGAGTTGTTCAGGTTGTCGTTGTCGAACGGATGGGCGAACTGCGTGCCGCCGTATTGCGTGCCGGTTAGCGCGAGCGGGCCAACGTAATCGACCATGCTGTCATATTGACGGCCGAGCGTTACGGCGCCGAACTGGGTGCTCGACAGGCCAACGAATGCCTGGCGGCCGAACTCGCGACCGCCTTGTTTCAGCGAACCGTCATTGATGCCGAAGCCGTTTTCCAACGTGAAGATTGCCTTCAGGCCGCCACCGAGGTCTTCAGCACCGCGCAAGCCCCAGCGGCTACCGTTCACCGAACCGCTCGTCTGTTGCCAGTTGCTGTGGCCGTGCTGGTTGTTGGTGTAGGTAATGCCGGCGTCGATCAAGCCGTACAAGGTGACGCTGCTTTGAGCGTGCGCCGCAGTTGCAAAAACGCCCGTGAGGGCCGCGACCATGAGAGTCTTTTTCATCTTGTTACTCCGAAAGCGAGAGTGAGCGGTGAATCGTGCTTCGGAACCCTCCACGCGGGCGCTGCGAGAGGCGTATCCGTGTCAAGGTGCGCTTAAAGATAGAGCGCTGATTTCCGGTTACGCAAAGTGTAGAGAGAGGCTCGAATCAATGGACGTTTCGATTCTCGCAATAAAGTATTACTTGATTCGAAACGATGGAAGAATTCCGCGAAAGCCTTGCCGGTCAACGGTTCCAGGCATGCCAGCAACGATGAGAACAAGTGAATGCCTAATGGCGTTGCGAAATTGCGACGCTAATTCGATGCGAAAAAACAACGAAACTGAATTGGAAGGCTATTGTTGTCGTTCTAGCAACAGACGATTGTATTTTGTGTGAATAATAGATTTGGGATTAAACGGTATACTGAAATCTCTGCTTTCCGAAGCGGACTTTTTCGTTGACGAAAAAGATCTCCAAAGCTTTGTCGGCGCGACTTCCCAGTCGCGCTTTTTTTTCGTCCGCGGATCGACGCGTTAGCGTTGCAGCGTCAGTTGACGATCAGTGCGCAGATGCAGTGCGGTCCGCATTCCACTCGTTCGCCGTGGTCGCAGTCCAGTCTTCCATGACGTAGTGGCGCGCGTCCATTGGTGAGGACAGGAGGTTCTGCCAGTGGTCGCCGTGCCACATCGGGTCGAACTCCAGCGCCGATGGTCGACCTGGCTTGGGTTGAGTGGGCGAGGCGGCTGGCGATTGTGCTAGAAGGGGGATCAGCTTGGAAAGGATTCGGCGGATTTCACAGAACTGCATGGCAATCTCCTGAGACGCATTACTGCAAATGCTCGATTCATGATGCGTTTCGGCAGGTCGGCGAACAACTCGTAGAAACACTTACCAATGTGGCGAAGCGTTACAGGCGCGGGCGGCGGAAAATATTTCCTTCCTTACGGTTTAGCGATTATCGGTTTTGGGTAAAGTTGACGGAGGAGCGAAAAAATTGACATAAGTAATACGAACGATTAATCCAAATATCAATTCGTTAAGCGCACAAGAAACATCTGTGACCAAAGCTTTAATTAAGTTCGCGGCTTCACTAATCGAAGTGGATGGTGACAATCGCTTGTGCACTTCTTCCAAAGGCGCGCCACTAAGCTGAAAAGCGCTCAACCTCGTTTAGCGAATGTGGTTTGACACCGCACGGCGAGGCTGAAAGGCAAGCAAGCGGCGAACGTTCAGCCGTTGTAGGGAGCGACTGCCACTGGGCAAGATGGGGCACGGTCGGCGCTAAAACCCTTCGCCGACGGAGGCTGGACCGCGCGGTGGTCACGCCCACGGGTCAGCGGCGGCCAACTAGTGCATACTTGCCGCAAAGTCACGCGTCCAAGCATTCCTTCATGTCTGAACAGTTTTTGCCCGAACCGGCCCTCAAAGATCCGATCGTCTTCGTCGATCTGGAAACCACCGGCGGCTCGACTAACGAGCACCGCATTACCGAAGTCGGCGTCGTCGAAGTAGGGCCGGCCGGCGTCACGCGCTGGAGCAGCCTCGTCGATCCGCAGCAACCGATCCCGTCGTTCATCCAGCAGCTCACCGGCATCACGAACGCAATGGTGCGCGGTGCGCCGACGTTCGACGCCATCGCGCCCGAACTGTTTGCGCGACTCAACGGCAAACTGTTCGTCGCCCATAACGCCAGCTTCGACCGAGGGTTTTTGCGCGGCGAATTCCGCCGCGTCGGCCTGTCATTCGACCCGGACGTGCTGTGCACCGTGCGCCTGTCGCGCGCGCTGTTCCCGTCCGAAAAGCGCCACGGGCTCGACGCCCTGGTCGAGCGGCACTCGCTGGTGCCGTCCGACCGGCATCGCGCGCTTGCCGACGCCGATCTGGTCTGGCAATTCTGGCAGCGGCTTCACGGCCTCGTGCCGCTAGACGTTCTGCGCGCGCATATCGAGCGCACTACGCGGCGCTATCGGCTGGCAGGCGACATCACGGAAGATCTGCTTGAGACCGCGCCTGCTGGATGCGGTGTCTATGCATTCTATGGAGACGACGATGTGCCGCTGTACGTCGGGCGCAGCGTGCGTGTCCGTCAGCGGCTTCGTGCGCATCTGACAGGCGAGCGGCGTTCGTCGAAAGATATTCGGCTGGCGCAGCAGGTGAGGCGCGTAGAGTGGCGCGCCACCGGCGGCGAGTTGGGTGCGATGCTCGCCGAGGCGCAGTGGATCGCGACGCTGCGGCCGGGGCATAACCGCGTGCCGCGCGTCACGAAGAGCGATCCCGCGGGCGCGCCGTGGCCGTTCCAGGGGCCTGTCGTTTTCGAGGAGCATGAAGAAGCGTCGCAGGCGCGCGCTTTCCATGTCGTCGACCAATGGTGTTACATCGGCCATGCTCCGTCGTTGGCCCAGGCGACCGAACTGCATGCAGCCAGTCTGACCGGCGGATTCGAAGCGTCAACCTACAAGATTCTTCAGAGCCACCTCGCGCGCGGGTTGAGGATGATGCCGCTGAGCGTGCTGGGCGCCGTGCCTGTCGCAGGCGTCGTTTGATCGCGCTCGCCTGATTGCGCGGCCGTTATGCGCGACCAGGCGAGATTTCCTCATTCCTCGCGACGCAACATTCCTCTTTGCGCCCGCGTCTTGCGTCTACCGCACCGTCAGCCGGTTGCGCCGACGCCACCGCTTTCGCACACGTGTCCAAGCGCGCGAGTCAATGCCGCTGAGCGCGTGGAATCGTAGCGAGTCAGAGACTTCCAGTTAGCCAGCGATTGCGCGACGCGCGACGGACAATCCGGCGCCGCGCGCAGCGGTTGCACGCGAGCGAGGCCGGCGACGAGCGATTGCGTCAGGCGATCCAGTTGCGGACGCGTGCTCGTTGCCAGGTCGGGAGCCGGTTCCTGCGGCGGCTGCGTTGCACGCCAGCTTGCAAAGAGCGCGTTCTGCACGTCTTTGCTCGCGTCGATCTGATCCTGGAAGAACGCGCGCGCGAACGCCGGATCGACGTTGGCGGCTGCCGCTCGTTTCTCCACATCTGCAAGCAACGCCTGCTCGCGCGGCGTGTCGGTGATTGCCTGGTGATTGGCCCACTTCCAGCGCGCCACCGGTTCTGCGAGCGCGAGTCGCTGCGACGCGAGCGCGATCAGATTGGTGAGCGCCGTATCGTCGCCGTCGGCGAGGGCAGAAGTAGGGGCAAACGAGAGTGATGCGAAAAGCGCAAGCGCGCATGGCGCGGCAAAGCGAAACAGGCGATTCATAAGCTGGACGATGGCCGGGCGGCCGCGAAAGGAAACCTGAAGAATAGACGATGCGTCACTGCGTGAGTGTTCTCGCCGGCATCTAGACCGGTGCCGCCGCCCGTTGCGGCAAGACAGTCCAGTTCACGCGAGCACAGGCGGGCGCAGGCTCGAGTGCGAGCGCCGACGGCAGACAGCGCTAGTCTGCCTGGTTAGAGCGTGATCCAAGGATATTAACGAACCGCGCGCAGCCGCGACTCGTGCAGTAAGCACAAGGACCGCTACCGTGTCGCGCTACCGCACAATTACTTTGCGTCGTACGACTTACGTTGTTCGTCGAAAAAGGCGCGGACGTGCTCCGGCAGTCCAGCCCCCAGAAACTCGACGCCGACAGGTTCCGGATCCGGGCTAAAGACTTTATCCGGGGTCGGGATCTTCGGTGTTTTCGCATCCATGATCATTCTCCTTTACAAACCAATTATCGGCCTCGTGCCCCGTTTCGCACCAGTGTCCGATTAGCATCACACCTTCTTTGTTGCTTTAACGGCACAGCGCACCATTTCAGCAGAGCTTCTGTTCAAATTTATAGGTTCGCTTGCGTTGTTCTTCTGCGGTCTTGCGTACAGTTCCGGCATCCATTGTTCTGCGAAATCGTGGTGAGCCTTGTCGGACGGGCCGTTGTGGCAGTGGGCAGCCCCCTTCGCGTAATCGGTCTTCAGTTTGTTGCGGGTATTCCCCGACTGGCGCTGAACTTGTGCATCGCCGCATCGGAATAATCTGCCCGGTAAAAAGCGAACGTTCGTTTATTGCCGATCGGACATTATTCGGTTGCGAACATCGGATTACTTTGTAAACGATTGGTTTGTCACGTCGTTGACGACTGACCAAAGTTTTCAGCGCATTTGCGTGAAAGGCTGGTTCACGCGCGCGAGTGCTTCAGGCAATCTCGTGCTGCCGTCATCAACGTTGCGCACTTGGCGGCAAAACATCGTCTTGTTAATGACGAACCCGGCCGCGCCAACATCGGCTCTATGATGAAAGTGGCTGTTATCCGCAGGCCACAGTGCGGTGGACAACCGACACCCGGCCGCGAACGCGGAAGATGGTTGTCTTCGCCTTCAGAGGGTTAGTCATGGAAAACGCTGTGTACTGGAATGGACGCCAGGTCGGCATCGAATGCGACGGCCGCATCTCGTGGTTTCCGTCAGCGCCGCAGGAGGCAGTCGCTGCGTACGGCGACGCCAAGCGCGCGGAAAACGACAAGGCCGTTCGGATGAGCGATCCGGTCGTCGCGCGCAACCTCGGCACTGTCGCGCACTTCGATAGACCTGAGTTGCGCGGCTAGGGATTGCAAGAGGTCGACGAAAAGCAAAAAGCCCAGTCGCAATGACTGGGCTTTTTGCTTGAATCTTGATGGTGCCGGAAAGAGGAATCGAACCCCCGACCTTCGCATTACGAATGCGCTGCTCTACCGTCTGAGCTATTCCGGCATCAGGAGAAACGAGATTATAGGGACTTCTTTATTGGCTTGGCAAGCCCTCGAATCACTTTTTTGTTTCGAGATGGTAGCGGGTCACGCGGTCCACTTCGTTCTTCGAGCCGAGGAACACCGCAACGCGCTCATGCAAGCTCTTAGGCTGAATGTCGAGAATGCGCTTTTCGCCGTTGGTTGCAGCGCCGCCCGCCTGTTCGACGATAAACGCCATGGGGTTCGCTTCGTACATTAGCCGCAGCTTGCCGGGCTTGTCCGGCGTGCGCTTGTCGGCCGGATACATGAAGATGCCGCCGCGATTCAGGATACGGTGCACGTCTGCCACCATCGACGCGATCCAGCGCATGTTGAAGTCGCTCTGACGCGGGCCGTCTTTACCCTGCTTGAGTTCCCCGATGTACTGCTCGACCGGCGGATACCAGTGACGCTCGTTCGACGCATTGATTGCATACTCGCGCGTTTCGACAGGAATGCGCATGTCGCTTTGCGTGAGCACCCACGAACCGAGTTCGCGGTCGAGCGTGAAGCAGTTCACGCCATTGCCGGTGGTGAGCACCAGCACGGTTTGCGGCCCATACACCGCATAACCGGCAGCGACCTGTTCTGTGCCTGGCTGCAGGAACGACTGTTCGGTGGGCTGCTGGCCGTCGGGGCAGCGGAGCACCGAAAAGATCGTGCCGATAGAAACGTTCACGTCGATGTTCGATGAGCCGTCGAGCGGATCGAACACGAGCAGATACTCGCCCTTCGGATAGTTCGCGGGGATAGGGAAGAACTGCTCCATTTCCTCCGACGCCATGCCCGCCAGGTTGCCGCCCCATTCGTTGGCTTCGAGCAGGATTTCGTTCGACAGTATGTCGAGCTTCTTCTGCACTTCACCCTGGACGTTCTCGCTGCCCGCCGTGCCAAGCGCGTCGCCCAACGCGCCTTTGCTGACGTGATAGCTGATCGCCTTGCATGCGCGCGCGACAACTTCGATCAAAAGCCGCAGGTCGGCCGGCAGGTTATTGGTTTCCCGCTGCTGCTCGATCAGGTACTTCGTGAGAGTGGTACGACGTTGCAAGGCCATTGCTGTACTCCAGGAGGCTTGAGGAATATCCCGATTTTAACCGCTTGGTGTGTCCGCTCCGTGCTTTTGACATCGGAGCGCGCGTGCAATGGCGCGCAATCGGCAAGAGCGGCCCTGCATGAACAAGCCGATCAGCCTTTGCGCCGGGCCCTGCCGCCCGTCGCGCTGCCGCTCACGCTTGCTGCGAGCGCCGCAGCCCGAGCGTGTTCCGCCGATACCTTGGGCAGCTTCGGGCGGTCGGCCTTGGGCATGGGTTCTATCTCGCGTTCGATCTGCTCGCCCGCCGCCGCCGTGGCAACGCGCAGGTCGTATGCGATTTGCAGATTGAGCCAGAACTGCGCGCTCGCGCCGAAATAGCGCGCGAGGCGCAGTGCGGTGTCCGCTGAGATTGCGCGCTTACCGCGGACCACGTCGTTGATACGCGGCGCCGGTACGCGCAACGCGAGCGCAAGCGCGTTGACCGACATGCCGAGCGGTTCGAGAAATTCGCTGCGCAGAATCTCGCCAGGATGGATCTCCTCGATGCTGTCTCCCGCGTCGATGTCGGAGAAATCGATACTGTCCAGATCGGAGCGTTTGATGACCATGCCGGTCTCCCAATAATCAGTGATAGTCGACAATCTCAACATTCAGCGCCTCGCCTTCGATAAAGTGAAAACAGATGCGCCACTGCGCATTGATCCGGATGCTCCATTGCCCGCTGCGTTGGCCTTGCAATGCTTCGAGCCGGTTGCCGGGCGGCGTGTGCAAGCTGTTGATGCAGTCCGCAGCGTCGATCATCAGCAACTTGCGGTACGCAAGCGCCTGGATATGACGTGGCAGCGTATGTACAAACTTGCCATGAAAGATTCTCGCCGTAGCCTTGTCGCCAAATGTCGTGATCATGGGATCATATATCGCTGCTCGTTAAACGTAAACCGTTAAATGAATGCGTTTACTTTCACCCCTCGGGCCGCGAACGAACAGTCAGCCAGACGGCTAATGTCCATGCGAGCTTCTGCCCCAAAGTCGTCCGAAAAAAGGCGAAAAAAAGCCGGCAACGTGTGCCGGCTTTTCGAAACGGAGGACCGCGTCAGAAATGCGTCATGCGAGCGCCTTCTCAACGATCTCACGTACGTCGCGCGATTTGACCTGCGACGCCACTTTCTCCAGCGCCGCGCGCATGCCTTCGCGCAACGTCGGCGTGAACCGGCGCCACAATTCGAGCGAGCGCGCGAGGCGGGCGGCCACTTGCGGGTTGATCGCGTCGAGCGCGATGACCTGGTCCGCCCAGAACGCGTAACCCGAGCCGTCTTCGGCGTGGAATTGCGCAGGGTTAGCCGCGCAGAAGCTGAAAATCAGCGAGCGCGCGCGGTTCGGATTTTTCAGATTGAAGGCTGGGTGCGTCATCAGCTTGCGTACGACGTCGATCACCGGACGCTGCGCGCTGCCGCGCTGCGTGGCCTGCAAAGCGAACCACTTGTCGATGACGAGCGGCTCCTTCTCGAAGCGCCGGTAGAAGTCGTCGAGGGCATGCTGCGCTTCGGCGCTGCCGCCATTCGCCGCCGATGCATTGAGCAGCACGGACAGCGCCGCCGCGCGGTCCGTCATGTTGTTCGCCGCGTCGTATTGCGCGGACGCGAGCCGCACGGTTTCCGCCGGATCGTCGAGCTCCGTGAGATAAGACAATGCCAGGTTCTTCAACGCACGGTGGCCTGCCGCCGCCGGCGTCGCTTCATATGGGCCGGGCGTGCGATGTTGCTCGTAGATCTTGAGCCAGTCGTCCTTGAGTGCATTGGCAAGACGCTTGCGCACGAATTGCCGCGCCGCGTGCACGGCCGCCGGATTGGATTCTGCCATCTGCTCGGCCAGATACGCTTCGGACGGCAGCATCAATGCAAGTTCACGGAAGGCCGGCGAAAGCGATTCGTCCGTGAGTACGCGTGCGAACGCGGCGGCCACCGAGTCGTCGAGCTGCAGTTCCGCACCGCTTGCGGCCCGTCCGGCTAGCGTCAGCAACTCACGCGTGGCGAGCCGTTGACCGGCTTCCCAGCGGTTGAACGGATCGCTGTCGTGCGCGAGGAGGAACGCCAGTTGGTCCGCCGAGTAATCGTATTCGACGATCACCGGTGCCGAGAAATTTCGCAGCAGCGACGGCAACGGTTCCTGCTCAACATTGACGAACGTGAAGGTCTGTTCGGTCTGGGTGAATTCGAGCACGCGCGTGGTGGAGTCCGAAGCCTGCGCCTCGCTCTCCAGTTGCAACGGCAAGTCCTTTCCATCTTTGCCGATCAGGCCGATCGCGAACGGAATCAGCAGCGGGCCTTTTTGCGTTTCGCGCGCGGCCGGCGCGGCTTCGCCATAACCTTGCGCGAGCGTAACGCTGTAGCGCTGCTGCGCGGCGTCGTAACGCGTGCGCACCGACACGCGCGGCGTGCCCGCCTGGCTGTACCAGCGCTCGAACTGCGCGAGATCGCGGCCGTTCGCGTCGGCGAGCGCGTGACGGAAGTCGTCGCAGGTCACGGCCTGGCCGTCGTGCCGCTTGAAATACAGGTCCATGCCCTTGCGAAAACCTTCGCGGCCGAACAGCGTCTGATACATCCGCACGACTTCGGAGCCCTTTTCGTAGACCGTCATCGTGTAGAAGTTATTGATCTCGACGTAGCTTTCCGGGCGCACCGGGTGGGCCATCGGCCCCGCGTCTTCGGCGAACTGCATCTGGCGCAGCACGCGCACGTCTTCGATGCGCTTGGTGGCGCGCGCGGCTTCGTCACTGCCGTCGGTCTCGCCGCCGGCCATGTCGGCCGAAAATTCCTGATCGCGAAATACCGTCAGGCCTTCCTTGAGGCTCAGCTGGAACCAGTCGCGGCAGGTCACGCGATTGCCGGTCCAGTTGTGGAAATACTCGTGGCCGACTACCGCCTCGATGTTCGCGAAGTCGGTGTCGGTCGCCGTCTCGGGGTTCGCCAGCACATACTTCGTGTTGAAGATGTTGAGCCCCTTGTTCTCCATCGCGCCCATGTTGAAGTCGCTCACGGCGACGATCATGAAGCGGTCCAGATCCAGTTCGAGCCCGAAGCGCTCTTCGTCCCAGCGGATCGAGTGGATCAGCGAATCCATTGCATGACGGGTCTTGTCGAGATCGTGCGGCTCGACCCATACCTGCAGCAGCTTTTCCTTGCCCGAACCCGTCTTTACGCGCTCTTCCAGCGCGACCAGCTTGCCCGCGACGAGCGCGAACAGATAGCTCGGCTTTCTGAACGGATCTTCCCAGCGAGCGAAATGGCGGCCGTCCGGCAGATCGCCTTCTTCGAGCAGATTGCCGTTGGACAGCAGCACGGGATAGTCGGCCTTGCTGGCTCGCAGCGTAACCGTGTAAGTGGCCATGACGTCCGGCCTGTCGAGGAAGTAGGTGATGCGGCGAAAGCCCTCCGCCTCGCACTGCGTAAAGAAATTCCCGCTCGACACATACAGGCCGGAAAGCGTGGTGTTCGCGGCCGGATTGCAGATGCTCGTGAGCGTGAGCTCGAAGTTCTCCGGCACGTTGTCGAGCACCAGGCCATGTTCGTGCGCATGCGCGTTGGCGAACGGCTGGCCGTCGAGCGTGGCGCTGACGAATTCAAGTTGTTCGCCCATTAGCTCCAGATGCGCGGCGCGCGACGCGTCCGGATTGCGGCGCACGCGCATCGTGTTCTTCACGACCGTGCGCTCCGGCAGCAAGTCGAATTCGAGCGCGACGGTGTCGATCAGGAAAGCGGGCGGCGCATAATCGGCGCGGCGGATCACATTGGGCGTTGCGGTATCGGCCATGGCGTTCTGTAGTGATGGACTCGAGCGGCCGGCGCACGAAGGCGCGTGAGCCGGGCTTGTCGAGCCATTGTACAAAGCCTCGGCGAATCGTGCGGAGCGACTTTCTGCCATTCCCATCGCAGCGCAAGGCCGGCGCACACGGCGCGGGACCCGGAACGGTGGGACCTGGCCTACGGTCTACGTACAATACAAACACGAGCCGACCCAAACGCTTCACGAGGTAGACCATGAAAACGAACCGATGGGCGCGCCGCGCCATGCTGCTGCTGGCGGCGCTGACCGTGCTGCTGTCCGGCTGCACGACTTATGTGACGACGCAGGTCACCGCGTTCTCCGACTGGAGCGGCGGCGACGCGACGCGCACCTACGCATTCGCGCGCGAACCGGACCAGCGAAACAATCTCGAACTGACCACGTACGAGCACATCGTCGCCAACGAACTGGCCACGCACGCGTTTCGTCAGGTGGACAGCGCGCAGGCGCGCTATCTTGTCGGACTCGCCTATGGAATTCGCTCGGACGTGGTGACAGTGGCCGAGCCGGTCTATTACAACCCGTGGCCGGCGCCTTATTGGGGGTGGGGGCGCCCGTACGATCCGTGGGGGCCATGGGGACCGTTCCCCGCCGGATACGTGAACCAGAGCTATCCGGTCTTCACGCATCTGCTCGGTGTGCGGATCACCGAGCGCGCGACCGGCAAAGAGGTCTACAACGTGACCGCGCGCAACTCGGGCGGCGAGTCGTCGCTGGTGAGGGCCATGCCGTACCTGGCTCGCAGCGCGCTCGCTGATTTCCCGCTCGGCAATGGCGTCGTGCGTACGGTCAAGATTCCGCTTGGCGCGAGCGCAGGCGCTTCCAACGAAACGTCTGTGCCCGCCGCTGCCTCCGCTGCCCCGGCATCGGCAATGGCGCCCGCGGCCGCGTCCGGCGCGAAAGCCGTGCAGTGACAGAACGGTGAGCCCGGCGGCGGCAATCCGGCTGGCGCCCGGATCGCGCGGTCCGCTTCAGATTCCGATGCCGAACAACGCCATCGTCCCGAGAACGACGAACAACACGGCGGCGATGCCGTGCACGAGGCCGGTCGGCAGACGGTGAGCGAAACGGTCGCCGAGCAGGATCGCCGGCACGTTCGCGATCATCATGCCCAGCGTGGTGCCGGCCACCACGCCGAAGAAATCGTGAAAGCGCGCGGCCAGCGCCACAGTCGCGATCTGCGTCTTGTCGCCCATTTCCGCCAGGAAAAATGCCACCACAGTTGCGCCGAAGACGCCGAGGTGCGTACGGTTCGTGTTGGCCTCGTCATCGGCGAGCTTGTCGGGCACGAGAATCCACAAGCCCATGCCGATGAACGAGATGGCCAGCGCCCAACGCATCACGGTCGGCGTGAGCAGCGAGCCGAGCCACGCGCCTAGTGCGCCCGCGCCCGCGTGATTGACGAGTGTCGCGGCCAGCACGCCCAGGATAATCGGCGCCGGCTTGCGGTAACGCGCGGCAAGCACGAGCGACAGCAATTGCGTCTTATCACCGATTTCGGCGAGCGCGACCGCTCCGGTCGAAATGAGAAAAGCGTGGATCACGTTGTTTTGAATTCCCGGGCCGAGAAATGAACGAGCGACGACCCACGACACGCCGGGCCCAATTGCGGCGGGGTGTGGGTCATCGGTCTCGCCAGGCCCGAGGCTGCGGCTGCCATGGCCGTGACGGCCAGGTCTGTTGACAGGCGCCCCCGCGACGTTTGCGTTCTACGAGCCCGGCATGTTTGCCCGCCGAACGCGCCGCGGGGCGGCTACTCCCCAATGAGGGGCGGATTATAACAGGCGTGGCATCGCAGTCTGAGTGCCGCCCACGAGATGGCCGGCAAAATGAATGTATTGAACTGCAACAGGATTCGCCGAAAGTTTATTGAAAGTTTCAGGCGATTTTCAGCGTAAGTGGCGCCGCGCGAAACCGGAATCCGGCGAGAAAACGCACCGCCATAGGTATATTCCCAAGGCGTCCCCTGAAATGTCCGCAAAATCTAATATGGGTTGAACGGCACCGTGGCAATCGCGACACGGATACAGATGGATACGTCTTTTTTGGCTGATTTAAACGAGAATCTTCAGTATGATTCCGGCTCACTGCGGGAGCCGGAGCCGAACCACCAGGCCAATTTTCAGAGGCGCCTAAATAATCTGGCCGATGTGCCGTTAATTTCGGTGAACCTACAAAAAGACTGGATCGACCCGCGGCTGGAGTTTGCCGGCCCGCGCGGCGCGCATACGCTATGACGGCTGCGTGTTCCGTCAGGCGCTTCAACCTCTCCCTGCTTCTACGCGCGAACACCGATATGCCCGATCCGCACTGGACCATTCCGGTCGCTCGCTGGTCTAGCTGGCCTGCTGCCGCATCTGCCGCGCCCGACATCGGCTTTATCGAGCCGATCGTGCGGCGGCGTCTCAGCACTCTGTCCAGAGTCGCGCTGAAGGTTGCGCACGATTGTGTCGGCGCCGGCGAGGCCCGCGTCGTGTTCGCCTCGCGGCATGGGGAATTGCGCCGCACCACCGACATCCTCCGCGCGATCAGCTCCGGCGAGCCCGTCTCGCCGACCGCGTTCAGCCTCTCGGTGCTCAACGCAATGACAGGCGTGTTCGGCATTGCGCGCGGCGACCGCTCGGCGGCGAGCGCCATCTCCGCCGGTCCTGAAACCCTCGGCTACGCGCTCCTCGAGGCCTACGCGCAATACGCGACGCAGCCCGCGTCGCCGGTATTGCTCGTCTACGCGGACGAACCCGCAGATCCCGCATACGGCACCATCGAAGACGAAGTGCAGGGCGGCGCAATCGCGATTCTGCTGAGCAGCGAAGGCGCGTTGGGCGATCTGGTGTGCGCGCGATCCGCGGCTGTCGGCCCGGACACGGCGCACGCAGTCGGCCGGCGCGACGCCAGCCCGACGGCTGCAACGGCTGCAAGCACTGGAGCCGGTGCACCCGCTGCAAACAGAGTAGCGCCCGAACACAGCGCGGCAACAGATGCAAGCGGCGCGGCGCAACCGCGCGACGCCGCCGAACCCGAAACGCGCTTCGCCACGCAGAGCCAGGCGCTGCTGCACTGTCTCGAGACCGGCAAGCCGGCAGCCTGGCAAGGCGCCGGCGCCCTATGGCATTGGGGATGGCATGACCGCGCGGCTTGACTACGCCTGGCGACTTTTCGCCACCGGCATGGCTTTCGTGGTGTTCGGCATCTGCGGCGTGCTGTTTTCGGTGCTCGTGTTTCCGCTCGCGTGGCTGTGGCCGCATCGCGCGTCGCGACAGTTTGCGGTGACGGGCGTGATCCACTGGTTCTTCCGCGCGCTTGTCGCCGTATTGCAGCGGATCGGCGTGATGGAACTCGAAGTGTCGGGCGTGGACGCGTTGCGCGCGCGCAAGCCGTCCATCGTGGTGGCGAATCACCCCACGTACCTCGACGTGATGGTGCTGCTCTCGCTCACGCCGCATGCGTGCTGCGTCGTGAAAAATGCGCACTGGAGCAACCCGTGTTTCTGGGGCATCGTGCGCTCGGCGGAATACGTCAGCAATGTCGATCCCGCGGAACTGGTCGAAGCCGGCGCGAGGCAGCTAGCCGCAGGCTATACGATGATCATTTTTCCGGAAGGCACGCGCAGCCCCGCGCCGAACCGGTTGCATGCGTTTTCGCGCGGTTTCGCGCATATGGCGCTAAAGGTCGGCGCGCCGATCGTGCCTGTGCTGATGGATTGCGATCCGCCCGCGTTCACGAAGCAGATGCGCTGGTATCACGTACCCGCGCGAGCGTTCCGCATGCGCGTGAACGTGCTCGAACCATTGGGCGTCGACCAGCTCACGGCAGACGACACTACACCGGCTCTCGCTGCGCGCAGCGTGACGAGCGCCGTCGAAGCACACATTACTCAGCACCTGTTCGATTATGGATTCTTTAAAACTCGAAATTAAGCAGCTCCTCATCGAAGCGCTCGATCTGGAAGACCTGAGTCCCGCCGATATCGACGACGACGCGCCGTTGTTCGATACCGACGGCATCGGTCTCGATTCGATCGACGCACTCGAAATCGGCATCGTGCTGCGCAAACAATACCAATTGACCATTGCGGCAAACGACGAACGCACGCGTGAGCACTTCCGCTCGATCAGCACGCTGGCCGCGCTGGTCGAGAGCCAGCGCGAAGCGGCGCATGCTGCGAACGAAACCAACAGAAAAGGGGAATAAATCGTGTCCGAGGCAGAGATTCTTGAACGCATCCGCGCCATCTTCAAAGAGAACTTCGCAATCGAGCCCGAGCGCGTGACGCCCGACGCGCATCTGTTCGAAGAGCTCGACCTGGATAGCATCGACGCCGTCGATCTCGCGATCAAGCTGCAGGAAATGACCGGCCGCCGGATCAAGCCGGAAGAGTTCAAGTCGGTGCGCACGGTCGGCGACGTGATCGGTGCTGTCGAATCCCTGCTGGCGGCCCAAGGCTGATGCCGGCAGCGCGCTCGGGAACGCCGGAGACCGCGCCTGGAGCGTCCGCTTCCGGCGCGCCGTCCACCGGCGAGCGTCATTGGGTCAAGGCAGTCGTGCAAGTGCTGGTGAAGCTCGCCTATCCGGCGTTGATTCTCTGCGCATGGCGTTGGGACACGCCGCGTTATGTCGGCTGCATGCTGTTCGCGATCCTGTGGTTGCAGCGCTGGGCCGGCGGCGGTCCGGTCGCGACTTCGCTTCGCCGCCTTTCCGCAATCGACTGGACTGTGGTCGGTTTGCTGAGCTGCGCGTCGGCGGCTATCGTGTTGACCAACAGCGAGCTGCTGTTGCGCCTGTACCCATCGCTCGTCAATCTCGGTCTGCTGATCGCGTTCGGCGCGACGCTCGCGCGCGGGCCCTCGATGATCGAAAAATTCGCCCGCCTCGGCAATCCTGATCTGCCGCCGGGCGCAGTGCGCCACACGCGGCGCGTTACTCAGGTGTGGTGTGTATTTTTTCTGCTGAACGGTGCTTTCTCCGCTTATACCGCGCTCTACTGGAGCCGCGCGAACTGGTCGCTTTATAACGGCGTGATTGCCTATGTGCTGATCGGTGTTCTGCTGATCGCCGAGGTCATATGGCGCTACCTCGTGGTGCTGCCGCGCGCCGCGCGTTCGGAGGCGGCATGATCGCGTTGCACGACCTGTTGTCGACTCCGTTGAGTACAGCCGCGGCCGCAACGCCGGTATGCCGCGATAGCGGTTTGCTGCTCGATCGCGCCGCATTTCGCGCACGCGTTGCGACGCTGCTAGCGGCTGTGCAATCGCAAGCGGCGCAACGCTACGCATTGTGTATCGACGACCCCTTCGATTTCGCCTGCGCGTTGTTCGCGCTGTTCGCATGCGGCAAGGAGCCGGTGATTCCCGCGAACGCGACCCCCGGCTATCTCGCCGATCTCGCCGACGCCTACGATGTCGTGCTCACCGACGCCGCGCTGCCGCCACATGCGCAAGCCGATGCCGCCGCCCATGCGCCGGGCGCACACATCGACCCGCAAGCACCGCTCACGCTATATACGTCGGGCAGCAGCGGCCGGCCCAAGCCGATCCGCAAAACGCTCGCGCAGTTCAACGCCGAGGTGCATACGCTCGAAAAGCAGTGGGGCACGCTGGCCGGCGACGCGACGATGCTCGCGAGCGTGCCGCATCACCACATCTACGGTCTGCTGTTTCGCGTGATGTGGCCGCTGTCCGCCGGCCGCGCATTCGACCGTGAGATCAGCATCGAACCGCTGCATCTGCAAACGCAACTCGCGCAGTGCGGCGCGGCCGTGATCGTGTCGACGCCCGCGCAGTTGTCGCGCTGGCCCGCGCTGCCCGGCTTCACTGCATTGACGCCGGCACCGCGCGCCTTTTTCTCGTCAGGCGGTCCGCTCGCGCTCGAAGCCGCGCACGAATATGCGGCCGCCTATGGTGCCGCGCCGCTCGAGATCTATGGCAGCACTGAGACGGGCGGCATTGCGTGGCGCCGCCAGGATCAGACGGATGCATGGCAACCGGTGACCGGCATCGAAGTGCGTTGCGACGAAGACGGTGCGCTCAACGTGCGCTCGCCGCATCTGGACCATAGCGGCTGGCATCGCACCGACGACAAAATCGCATTCGACGCGCAAGGCCGCTTCCGTTTGCAAGGCCGCCTCGATCGTGTGATGAAGCTCGATGGCAAGCGCGTGTCGCTGCCGGAACTCGAAGCGCGACTCGCGCTGCATCCGTATGTCACGCAAGCGGCAATCGTGCCGCTCGAAGGCGGCGTGCGTGAGCGCGTCGGCGCTGTGGTCGCATTGACCGAAGCGGGTAATAAAGCGTTGCGCGTCGATGGCCGCGTGCTGCTCGCGAAAACCTTGCGACGACATCTCGCCGATTATTTTGACGTCGTCGTATTGCCGCGTCACTGGCGCTTTCGTCTTGCGTTGCCGTTCGACGCGCGCGGCAAGCTGCCGGTGTCGGCCGTCGCAGCGGCGTTCGAGCCGCGCGACGAAGGCGTCGAAGTGCTGGCTGAAGCGCGCGGTGCCGACATTGGAGAGACACTGCACTACGAGTTGCGCGTGCCTGCCACGCTCACGCATTTCGCCGGCCACTTTCCCGGCTTGCCGATTCTGCCGGGCGTGGTGCAGATCGATTGGGCGATGCGGCTTGCCGCCGAGCAACTGCCGTGCGTGCGCGGTTTTACGTCGATCGATCGATTGAAGTTCATGGCGCCGGTCGGCCCGGGCGCGGTGCTCAAGCTCACGCTCGCGCACGACCCCGCGCGTCAGCGCGTGCAGTTCGCGTACCGGGTGAACGAGCGCGAATGCGCGTCGGGCGTGATCGTTTATCGGGAGGGCGCGTGATGAGCTTCGCTCCTTGCATCGTGATCCCGATCTACAACCACAAGGACGCGATTCGCGCGACCGTCGCGCATCTCGCGGTGCACGGCTTGCCGATTTTCGTCGTCGACGACGGCAGCGACGAGGCAACCCAGCAGGTGCTCGCACAACTCGCTCGCGAGCACGCGGCGCAGCTCACGTTACTGCGCCTGCCCGTCAACGGCGGCAAAGGCGCGGCGGTGATGGCGGGGTTGCGCGCCGCGCGCGACGCCCACTACACGCACGCGTTGCAGATCGACGCCGACGGCCAGCACGACGCCACGGACGTGCCGCGCTTCATCGAAGCGGCGCGCATCGAACCCGGCGCTGTGATTCTCGGCCGCCCCGTCTACGACGAGAGCGTGCCGAAAGCGCGTCTCTACGGCCGTTATCTCACGCATGTGTGGGTGTGGATCGAAACGCTGTCGCTGACCATTCGCGATTCCATGTGCGGCTTCCGCCTGTATCCGCTTGCACTGGCTTGCGATCTGATCGATAGCGTGCCGCTGCCCACGCGGATGGACTTCGACATCGAGATTCTTGTGCGCCTCTATTGGCGCCGCGCCGCATTCCGCTCGATTCCCACGCGCGTCACCTACGCGAGCGACGGCGTTTCACATTTCGACGTGCTGTGGGACAACGTGCGTATCAGCCGCAGTCATACGCGGCTCGTGTGCGGCATGCTGGTGCGTCTGCCGATTCTGCTCGCGCACAAGTTCATGCCACGGCGTGCCACGCTCGCCGGTAAACAAAGCGCACAAAGCGGCGGCCCTCACGCGCAGGACTGGTGGCGCATTGCCGAACGCGGCAGTCATCTGGGCATGTCATTGCTCGCGCTCAGTTGCAAGCTGTTCGGCCGCCGCTTCACCGGGCTGTGGCTGCATCCGATCGTCGCTTATTTTCTGTTGACGGGACGTGCTGCACGCGAGGCGTCGGCGAATTACTTCAGGCGTCTGCGGGAGGCCGAACCGCGCGGCGATACGCCTCGTCCAGGCTGGCTCTCCGCGTATCGTCACATGCTGGCATTCGCGCAATCGGGCTTCGACAAGCTCGCCGCGTGGTCCGGGCGCGTCAACAATGCGGACGTCCAGTTGGAAGATCCTTCGGCGTTCGAAGCATTGGTCGCGAGCGGCAAGGGCGCGCTGGTTATCGGCGCGCATCTCGGCAATCTGGAGATGACGCGCGCGCTCGCCGCACAGGGCGCGTATGCGAAAGTCACGGCAGTCGTCTATACCGAACATGCGCGCCGTTTCAACAGCGTGCTGGCCTCCGCAAATAGCGAGTTCACGCGGCATCTTCTGGAAGTGGCGGACTTCGGGCCCGAAACTGCGATGATGATGCAGGAGCGCGTCGACGCGGGCGAGTTGCTGGTGATCGTCGGCGATCGTGTGCCTGCCCACGAAGCCGGTCGCACCACCGAGGCGCGTTTCCTCGGCGCGACTGCACCGTTCGCTCAGGGTCCATATGTGCTCGCGCATGCACTCGGCTGTCCGGTCTATCTGTTCTTCTGTCTGAAAGAACACGACGGTTATCGTCTTTATTTCGAGCCGTTCGCCGAGCGCATCGAATTGCCGCGCCGCGAACGCACGCAGCATCTCGCGGCCTGGGCGCAACGTTATGCAGTGCGTCTCGAACACTACTGTCGCAAGGCACCTTATCAATGGTTCAACTTCTTCGATTTCTGGGCTCGCCCCAAGCGAGGCGCGAATGGCCGAACATGACCTGATCGACGTGCCGGATGCGGGCGCGCATGCGGCTTCCAATGGCGATGGCGATGGCGACGCGGCGCACGTCGTGATCGGCGGGCGCAAGCTGAGCATCGAAGAAGTCGTAGCGATCGCTCAGCATCGCGCGCCGGTTGCGTTGAACGCGGACCCCGCGTGGCGTGCCCGTATTCAACGCGGCGCGGATTTTCTGCGCCGGCATCTTGCTGCGGGCGAGACGGTCTACGGCGTCAACACGGGTTACGGCGACGCCTGCGTGGTCGACGTGCCGATGGAACTCGTCGAAGCTTTGCCGCTGCAACTCACGCGTTATCACGGCTGCGGCATGGGCCAATATCTCGACGACGCACAGACGCTCGCCGTCATCGCCGCGCGTCTGAACTCGCTCGCCTATGGTTTTTCAGGCGTGCGCCCGGTATTGCTCGAGCGCCTCGCGGACCTCGTCAATCATCGCGTGTTGCCGCGCATTCCCGCCGAGGGTTCGGTCGGTGCGAGCGGCGATCTGACGCCGCTCTCGTATGTCGCCGCGGCGCTCGCGGGCGAACGGGAAGTCATGTTCGAAGGACGTCTGCGCGACGTGCGCGACGTATGGAGCGAACTCGGACAAACCCCGCTTACGCTCGCGCCGAAAGAAGGCCTCGCGCTAATGAACGGCACAGCGGTGATGACCGGCCTGGCATGTCTCGCGTTCGCTCGCGCCGATCATCTGACGCGGCTCACCGCGCGCCTGACCGCGCTTTGCACCGTCGCGCTCGACGGCCGCGCCGCGCATTTCGACGCAACGCTCTTCGAAGTGAAGCCGCACGCCGGCCAGGCGCAAGCAGCCGCATGGATCCGCCAGGATCTGGAAGGCCGCGACGATACGCCCGGCCACCGTTTGCAGGACCGTTATTCGATCCGCTGTGCGCCACATGTGATCGGCGTCGCGCGTGATGCGCTGAGCTGGGTGCGCCGCGACATCGAAAACGAATTGAACAGCGCGAACGACAACCCGCTGATCGACCCCGACAACGAGCGTGTACTGCACGGGGGCAACTTCTACGGCGGTCATATCGCATTCGCGATGGATTCGCTGAAGGTCGCCGTCGCCAATCTCGCCGATCTGATGGACCGGCAACTGGCGCTCCTCGTCGACGTGAATTTCAACAATGGCTTGCCGCGCAACCTGACCGGGGCCGCGCCCGCGCGCGCCGCGATCAATCACGGCTTCAAGGCCGTGCAGATTTCGTCGTCCGCGTGGACGGCCGAAGCGCTCAAGAACACGATGCCCGCAAGCGTATTCTCGCGCTCGACCGAGGCGCACAATCAGGACAAGGTCAGCATGGGCACCATCGCCTCGCGCGACTGTTTGCGCGTGCTGGAGTTGACCGAGCAGGTTGCCGCCGCGCATACGCTTGCAACGGTTCAGGCCGCGCGCCTGCGCTTGCGAATCGACAGCGCGACGCCGGTTCCCGCAGCGTTGCAAACGTTCATGGAAAGCGTCGGCGCGCAATCGCCTTTCGTCGACGAAGATCGCGCGCTCGAACACGATCTGCGCGCGCTGACTGCGCGCATCGCCGCATGCGGGTTGTTGCAAGACTATCGGGGAGGGCCGCAAGCATGAGCACGACGGAAAGCGCGACGCGCAAAGTACTGAGCGCGAGTGCGATAGTCGAGGTGCCGTTCCACGACGTGGATGCAATGAACGTGTGCTGGCACGGCCACTATCTGAAGTACTTCGAAATCGGCCGTGCGGCGCTGTTGCGCGCATTCGATTACGACTACCGTGAGATGCAGGCGTCCGGTTATCTGTGGCCCATCGTCGAAGCGCATCTCAAGTACGTTCGCCCGGCTACGTACGGTCAGAAGATCGACGTGCGCACCCAACTGCTCGAACACGAAAACCGCCTGAAAATAGGCTACGAAATTATCGACTGCGCATCGGGCGCGAGGCTCACCAAGGGTTATACGATCCAGGTGGCGGTCGATGCGGCCACGCAAGAGTTGCAGTTCGTGTCGCCGCCGGTGGTCTTCGAGAAACTGGAGCGGGTATGGCGATAGCGAATTCCGGCGCGCGGTTGTTGAGCGGGCTGCGTGCATGTGCGTTTTCGTTTGCGGTGGCGAGTGCGTTGAGCGCGCCGGCATGGCCGGCGTGTGCCGCGTCCACAGACGGCAGTCCCGCGCTGGTCTCGCAGATCGCATCGCATCTTGCCCAGGCCAAAGGCGTGCGTGCGCAGTTCACGCAAACGCAGACGCTCGCCGCAATGAAGCAGCCGCTCGTCAGTACCGGTTCCTTGCTGTTCCTGCGCGAGCGCGGCGTGATCTGGCATATCGACACGCCGTACAAAGCCACTTATGTCATTACCGATGCAGGCGTCGCCGAAATCAACGCCAACGGTCAGCGCGTCACGACGCACAGCGCGCAAGGCACGCGCGGCGTCGCGCAAGTTTCGAAGATGATGCGCGCGATGCTCGGCGGCGATCTGTCCGCGCTGTATTCGCAATTCGACGTGCAGGCCGAGGGCAGCGCCGCGCACTGGCGCATGCAGCTCACGCCGAACCAGCCGCAGCTCGCGCAGTCAATCAAGGGTTTGCAGATGAGCGGCGGCGATTTCCTGCAGAGCTTACGCATCTCGCTCGCGAGCGGCGATACGACGCAACTCGAGTTCAGCAAGAGCGAGGCGGTGAGCGAACCGGCCGCGGCCGAACGCAGTCTGCTCGGGGCGCCCTGATGGATGTGCTGCGACACGGGTCCGCGAAAAACGCGTGGGGCATGCGCGCCGCGTGGCTGCTGCTCGCGCTCGTCGCGGCGCTGTATTGCGGCTGGCGTTTTGCCGGGCCCTCGCCGTTGCAGACGAACCTGCTCGCGCTGTTGCCGGCGACTGAAGCAGATCCAGTCGCCGAGAAAGCAGTTGATACGCTCGCGAGCGCTCTTGGCGACCGCACGGTTTTTCTCGTCACCAGTCACGACGATGCACATGCGAAAGCGGCGGCGAAGCAACTCGGCGCGTCGCTGCAAAAAAGCGGGGCGTTTGCTTCGGTGACGGCGGAGTTGCCGCCATTCGATCTGTCGCAGATCGCGTCGCTGTATCTGCCGTATCGTTTCGGCTTGCTGACGCCTGCTGACCGCGCGGCGATCGCACGCAGTAAGGCACCCGACACCGCGTTGCGCGACGCGCTCGCCCAACGCATCTATAGTCCGTTGCGCGGCGGACTCACCACGTCGCTCGCCGACGATCCATTCGGCTGGCTCGAGCATTGGCTCGGCAATCTGCCGCTTGCGACATCGAATCTCGAACTGGAAGACGGATTGCTGGTGTCGCATCAAGATGGGCATCGAGCCAATGCGACGAGCGTGCTGATCGTGGCCACCTTGCCAGGCTCCGCTTACGAAACGAAAACGCAACACGCGGTGCTTGCGGCGCTGTCGCAAGGCGAAAGCGCGTTGAAGCAGGCATTCCCCGACGTGTCGGTCGCACGAACCGGCGCGGTGTTCTACGCCGAATCGGCGCGCAGTGCATCGGAACGCGAAGTGCATCTGATCGGCGTCGCGTCGCTCGTCGGCATTGCGCTGTTGATGATGTGGGTGTTCCGTTCGCCGCGTCTGCTCCTGCTCGGCTTCGTCTCGACCGCGCTCGGCATTGTCTGCGCGCTTGCGGTGACGCTGCTCGTATTCGGCAAGCTGCATCTGCTGACGCTCGTATTCGGCGCGAGCCTGATCGGCGAAGCGGTCGACTATTCGATCCAGTATTTCGTCGTCTATCTCGGCGCCGGGCGCGATTGGGACGCACGACGGGGCGCACGTGCGGTGCGTCCCGCGTTGAGCGTGGCGCTTGCCACGAGCCTGCTTGGTTACGCGATTCTCACTTGGGTGCCGTTTCCCGCGCTCAAGCAGATCGCGTGCTTTGCGATGGCGGGCATCGTGACGGCGTTCGCCTCGGTGATGTGGCTGTTGCCCGCGTTGCTGCCGCACGCGCCGAAGCGCAGCCCCCGGCGGCTTTTCGAGCGCTCGGCGCGTTTGTTGAGCGCATGGCATCGATTGATCGGCGGCAAGCGAGCGTGGATCGTCGCGGCGCTGTTGCTGATCGTCGCGATTCCCGGCTGGTTGCGTCTCACGAGCGACGACGATGTTCATCTGCTGATCCAGCGCGATCCGTCGCTCGTCGCGCAAGAGGACAAGGTGCGCGACGCGGTGGGCGTCGATAACAGCGCGCAGTTTTTCGTGGTGCGCGGCGAGACGCCTGAAGCCGTGTTGCAGCGGGCCGAAGCGCTAGGCGCAAAACTCGACGCACTTAGCGGCACGCCGAACGGGGTGGGCGGTTATCAATCGGTCGCGCAGTTCGTGCCGTCCGCGCAGCAGCAGAACAGCGACCGCGCGTTGCTCGCACAGAATGTGTTCCGCGACACGGCGGCGTCGCGCAGCACGCTGCTGCAAGCCGGCTTCAAGGACGAAGTCGCCGACGCGTGGATCGCAGCGGAAACAAAACTGCAAGCGAAACCGCAAGCGCTTCTGACCGTCGACCAGTGGCTTGCCGCGCCGTGGTCGCAGCCATATCGGCATCTGTGGCTCGGCCAGGTCGATGCGGCGACTAAAGCCTATGCCGCCGTCGTGATTCCGCAAGGCGTGACACCGCGCAACGCGGCCGCCTTGATCGCGACCGCGCGCGCGGTGCCAGGGGTGGCTTTCGTCGACAAGGCCGCGAGCGTGTCGAAGCTGTTCGGCGCGTATCGGGTGGACAGCGGCTGGTGGCTCGGCGGCGCGCTGACACTGGTGCTGATTCTGCTGATCGTGCGCTACGCCCGGCAGGAAGTTCACGCGGGCCACGCCGCAAAAGAAGCGCCGCTCGGACACCGCGTGCGCGGCGGCATCGCCGTAACGCTGCCCGTGCTGCTCGCAGTAGGCGTCACGCTGGCGGTATTCGGCTACGCACGTGTGCCGCTCAATCTGTTCAACTGGCTGGCGCTGATGCTCGTGCTCGGCGTCGGCGCAAACTACGCCGTATTTCTGCGTGAAGGATGCCTGCGCGCGGACGCGGATCTCGGCGCGGTATGGACGGGCGTGCTGCTTTCGGCGGCCACCACGCTGTTGTCGTTCGGCATGCTCGGCATGAGCGCAATGCCCGCGCTGAAGAGTTTCGGCGCGACGCTCGCGCTCGGCATTGCGGTCTCGGTGCTGCTCGCGCCGATCGGCATGCCATCGGAATCCAGGAGGATCGCATGAAAGCGCCACCAGTTTATTTGCACGCACTCGGCATGATCAACGCGCTCGGCGGCGACCTCGAAAGCATCGTGCCGGCACTCGCCGCGAACCACGCGCGAGGCATGGCGGCCGTGCATACGGGCATCGGCGACGCGTTTGTCGGCAGCGTCCTGACGCCGCTCGATCTCGCTCCGCCCGCCGATCTCACGCGCTACGACTGCCGCAATAATCGCTTGCTGCTCGCCGCGCTCGCGCAGATCTCGCCTGCCGTCGACGCGGCGCGCGAGCGCTACGGCGCGCATCGGATCGGCGTGGTGCTCGGCACCAGCACATCCGGTATCGAAGCGGCCGAAGCGGCGTTCGTCTATCAGGCACAAGCGGGAGACTTGCCGCCGAACTTCAACTACCGGCAGATGGAAATCGGCACGGCCGCGCCGTTCGCGGCGGCGGCACTCGGCCTGAAGGGTCCCGCGTTCACGATCTCGACGGCCTGCACGTCGAGCGCGAAAGCGTTCGCGTCGGCCCGGCGCCTGTTGCAATTGCAGATGTGCGATGCGGTGGTGGTGGGCGGTGTCGATTCATTGTGCGAACTGACGGTGCAAGGCTTTGCGTCGCTCGAATCGACCAGTGGCGCGCGCACCAATCCGATGAGCCGCAACCGTTGCGGCATCAATGTGGGCGAAGGCGCGGCCGTGTTTCTGATGAGCCGCGACGAAGCGGCGGTGCGCCTGGCGGGTGTCGGCGAATCGAGCGATGCGCATCATATTTCAGCGCCCGATCCGCAAGGCGCGGGTGGAGAAATGGCGCTGCGCGAAGCAATCGCGGATGCGGACATCGTGCCGTCGTCTATCGGTTATGTGAATCTGCACACCACGGCCACGCGCAAGAACGACGAGATGGAAGCGAACCTGATGTCGCGCGTGTTCCCTGACGGCGTCGCGACGAGCGGCACGAAACCGCTGACCGGCCATCAACTGGGTGCGGCGGGCGCGACCGAACTCGGCTTCGCCTGGCTCACGCTCGCACGCGACGACGTTGCTCTGCCACGCCATGTGTGGGACGGCGAAGCGGACCCCGCGCTGCCCGCGCTAAATCTCGTCGAAAGCGAACAGTTTTTGCCGCGCGGCGAGGGCGCTCAATACGTGATGAGCAACTCGTTTGCGTTCGGCGGCAGCAACGTCAGTCTGATTCTTGCACGGTGAGGCGCGATGAACTCGACACGAAGCATTGACGAACTGCTGCGGCAACCTATCGAAGCGATCATCCCGCATCGCGGCACCATGCTGCTGATCGACGCCGTCACCGCGTTCGACGAAGAGACGCTGAGCGCGCGCGTAAGCGTGCATGCCGATGCATGGTATGCGGACGCGCAAGGCGGGATGCCTGCGTGGATCGGCATCGAATTGATGGCGCAGTCGATCGCCGCGCACGTCGCGTTGCTCGCCATGCGTGGCGGCGGCCGCGCGCGGCCCGGCGTGCTGCTCGGTTCGCGCAGCTACAAGGCGCTGCAACCGTCGTTCGCGGGCGGCGCGCGATTGCTGATTCGCGCAACGGAACTGCTGCGCAGCGACGAAGGCCACGGCGCATACGAATGCACGATTCATCATGACGACGTGTGTTGCGCGGAGGCGGTGATCAAGGTATTCCAGCCGTCCAATTTTCAGTCATTCATTGAAGGGAGTTTCAGTTCATGAGCCGGCGTGTTCTCGTTACCGGCGCAAGCCGCGGCATTGGCCGCGCGATTGCGTACCAGTTGGCCGCCGACGGCTTCGCAGTGTCCGTGCACTGCCGCACGGGGCGCGCTGAAGCCGAGGCAGTGGCGACGGGCATCGCCGCACAGGGCGGCACTGCGCGCGTGCTGCAATTCGACGTGCGCGAGCGCGCGGTGTGCCGCGATGTGCTTGAAACCGATGTCGCGGCGAACGGTCCGTACTACGGCATCGTGTGCAGCGCCGGCGTGACGCGCGACGCCGCGTTCCCCGCGCTCACCGAAGAAGACTGGGACGTCGTCATCGAAACCGGTCTCGACTCGTTCTATAACGTCGTTCATCCGCTGACCATGCCGATGGTGCGTGCCCGCAACGGCGGGCGCATCGTCACTATCGCGTCCGTATCCGGCGTGATGGGCAATCGCGGCCAGGTCAACTACAGCGCGGCAAAGGCGGGCCTGATCGGCGCGACCAAGGCGCTCGCGGTGGAACTCGCGACGCGCAACATCACCGTCAACTGCGTGGCGCCCGGTCTCATTGAAACCGGCATGCTCGACGAGATGCCGCTCGAACACGCATTGAAGACGGTGCCGATGAACCGCGTCGGCCAGCCTGCCGAGGTAGCGTCCGTGGTCAGCTTCCTGATGTCGGATGCGGCCTCGTATGTGACTCGCCAGGTGATCGGCGTCAACGGCGGGATGGTCTGATGAAGCGAGTCGTCATTACCGGCATGGGCGGCGTCACGGCGCTCGGCGACAGCTGGGACGCAATCGAAGCGCGTCTGAAAAGCGGCGTGAACGCGGTGCGGCGCATGCCCGAGTGGGACTACTTCGAATCGTTGCATACGCGGCTCGCATGTCCGTTGCCGCAGTTCGTCACGCCCGCGCATTATCCGCGCAAGAAGACGCGTTCGATGGGCCCCGTGTCGATGTATTCGGTGCGGGCAAGCGAACTCGCGCTCGCGGATGCGGGCCTCGCCGACGACGCGAGCATCAAGGACGGCCGCATGGGCGTCGCGTACGGCTCGTCGTCCGGTTCGGTGCAGCCGATCCGCGCGTTCGGCACGATGCTCGAAACCGGCTCGATGAGCGACGTCACGTCGAACAGTTACGTGCAGATGATGCCGCACACGGCGGCCGTCAACGTCAGTCTGTTCTGGGATCTGAAAGGGCGGATCATTCCCACCTCGTGCGCATGCGCGTCGGGCAGCCAGGCGATCGGCTACGCGTATGAAGCGATTCAGACCGGCAAGCAGACGCTGATGCTGGCGGGCGGCGCGGAAGAATTGTCGGGTCCGGCCGTCGCCGTATTCGATACGTTGTACGCAACCAGCACGCGCAACGACGAGCCTCATCTGACGCCGCGTCCTTTCGATGCCGCGCGCGACGGCCTCGTGGTCGGCGAAGGCGCCGCCACGCTCGTGCTCGAGGAATACGAGCATGCGGTGGCGCGCGGTGCGCGGATCCACGCGGAGATTGTGGGCTTCGGCTGCAACTCGGACGGCGCGCATATGACGCAGCCCACTGCCGAAACCATGGCGCTTGCGATGCAGCTCGCGCTGAAAGACGCAGCGCTTGCGCCTGAAGCGATCGAATATGTGAACGCGCATGGCACGTCGACGGATCGCGGCGATGTCGCGGAGAGCCACGCCACCGCGCAGACATTCGGCGAGCGCATGCCGATCAGTTCGCTCAAGAGCTATGTGGGCCACACGCTGGGCGCGTGCGGCGCGCTCGAAGCCTGGTGGACCATCGAGATGATGAAGCGCAACTGGTACGCGCCCACGCTGAATCTGCATGACGTGGACCCGGCCTGTGCGCCGCTCGATTACATCGTCGGCTCGGGACGCGAGATCGACGCGGAACTGGTGATGAGCAACAACTTCGCGTTCGGCGGGATCAACACGTCGCTTATTTTCAGGCGCGTTCGATGAGCGTGGCGTTGCAACGCGTGGTCGTCACCGGCATGGGCATCGTGTCGTGCCTCGGCAATTCGCTCGACGAAGTGTCGGCTGCATTGCGCGCGGGTAAATCGCGTATCGAACGAATCGAAGCATGGCGTGAGCGCGGCTTTGCGTCGCAAGTCGCGGGCGTTGCGTCGGTCGCGAACGAAGCGCCTTTCGAGCGCAAGCTTGAGCGCTTCATGGGCGATACCGCGCGCTTTGCTTGCCATGCCGCGCGCAAGGCCATCGACGATGCCGGGCTCGACGCCGCCATGCTGCGCTCGCCGCTTGCCGGCACCGTGATCGGCTCGGGCGTCGGCACGATGTCGAGCTACGACACGGCGATGAGCATTGCGAACACGCGCGGCGTCGATAAAGTGCCGCCTTACACGGTGCCGCATGCAATGAGCAGCACTGCGTCGGCGAACGTCGCGCAGGTGTTCGGGCTCGAAGGCGTTAGCTATTCACCGTCGTCGGCATGCACGACTTCCGCGCTTGCGATCGGGCAGGCGATGCAACTGATTCAGACCGGCCGCCAGCAGATCGTGCTCGCGGGCGGTAGCGAGTCGCTGCACGACAACATGACGCTGATGTTCGACGCGATGGGCGCGTTGTCACGCCGCTTCAACGACACGCCCGAGCGCGCGTCGCGCCCTTACGATACGGCGCGCGACGGTTTCGTGATCGCGTCGGGCGGCGGCGTGCTCGTGCTTGAAGCGCTGGACCACGCATTGGCGCGGGGCGCGCGCATCTACACGGAACTCACGGGGTTCGGCGATTGCACGGACGCAGGCATGGTCACTCCGCGCGCGGCAGGCATCGCACGCGCCATGCGCGGCGCGCTGGACGAAGCGGGCAAGCGTCCGGACTACATCAACACACATGCGCCTTCCACGCCGCTTGGCGACGTCGAAGAACTGCATGCGTTGACGCAAGTGTTTGGCGCCGCATCGGAGCGCAGTGTGCCCGCGTTTTCGTCGACCAAGGGCATGACCGGGCATCCGCTTGGCGCATGCGGCGCACACGAGTCGATCTATACGTTGCTGATGATGCGCGACGGGTTTATCGCAGGCACCACGGGGATAGATTCAGTAGAGCCGGAGATCGACGGCATGCCGCTCGTGCGTGAGACGCGAGACGCGCGCATCGGCACGGCGATGTCGGTGTCATTCGGCTTCGGCGGAAGTTGCGCGAGCTTGATGTTCGAGGCATGGCAAGGCGGCTGACACGGTCGCGATTTTAAAAACGAGGGCAATAAAAATGAAAAGAACAGTGGTGCTGGGCGCATTGACGATTGCAGCCGCGACGCTGACGGGATGTGCGACACAGGTGAAGTCGCTGCCGCTCGCGGCCGCGGGCGGTGAATCGCGCGGCGGCGTTCCCGTGTATTTCGGTGAGCAAAGCCATCCGGCCGTGAAGCGCGGGTTGGGCGACGTGTCGTACTCGGTGCGCATCGCGCGCAAGGTGGCGGGCCCCGACGACGCATGCCGCGAGGCGCTCGCCGAAGCGATCGGCAAGCTTCGCGCGGCGGCGCGCGAGCGCAATGCGAATGCGGTGATCGACGTGACGACGCGCTTTCACAGCAGTGAAAGCAATTCGTCCAGCGAGTTCACTTGCGGCGTGAGCCCGAGTGCCGCCGCGATCGCGATCAGCGGCCGGCTCGCTGTGCTCGAGGCGAACTGATTTGCAGGGCAGTGGATGCGGGAATCGAAAAACTCACAACAACCACGAAGGAGTATCAATGAAAGGTCATCTGATATTTGTCACACTCGCCGCTTCATTTGCGATGCTGAGCGCCGCACCGGCTTTTGCGCGGGACACGGTCAATATGTATCCGATCAACGAAGCGTTGCATAGCGAGCCGGGCAAGGTCGGCGACGACATCCCGCTGTATTTCGCGGGCCAGCGGCATCCGGCCGTCGTCAAAACGATCGGCGAATATGCGACGAACAAGAAGACCAACGCGTTCGGCAAGAGTGATGAGGCGGCATGCCAGCATGTGTTCCTGTCGGCGGTGATCGAGTTGCAGGATCGCGCGCGCAAGGAAGGCGGCAACGCGGTGATCAACATCAAGAGCAACTACAAGAACGAAGTGCGCGAAAGCGCGACTGAGTTCACGTGCGGCGCGGGTGCTGTGATTGCGGGCGTCGCGCTGAAGGGCGATGTGGTCACGCTGCGCAAGTAACGCAGCCTGGGCCGACTCAGGCGGTCTTCACCGCCGCGACATTGACGAGCGTCTCACGGCGCTTGCCGGGTTGCGGACGGTAAAGGCCGAGCCGTTCGAGCAGACCGAAATCTTTCGCGCGGCTCCACCAGAGATACGGCAGGGAGACGTTGCGTTCGGTGAAGCTGAAGCCGCCGCGACGAATCATGTCGAGATAGCCGTCCGCGCTTTTTTGCACGTGCATTGGATGGCGAAACAGCAGCCGGATCACCCACGACCTGATGTACGCGTCGGTGGATTCGGCGAACAGCAGCACGCCGCCAGGCTTCAACACGCGGCGGAACTCGGCGAGCGCGCGGTCCTGCTCGACGAGATGATGGAAAGTCTGATGACAGAACACGATGTCTGCGCTCGCATCGGGCAGCGGCAGCGCCGCACAGTCGCCGCGCAGCAACTCGATGTCGGCGACCTTGTCGCGGCAGGCGTTGGCCGCATTGGCGGCGAGCGCGAGCGACGGTTCATGATAGTCGATGCCGACGATGCGGCGCGGCTCGAACGCATCGGCAAGCAGGCGAAACGAAATGCCTTGTCCGCAGCCTACGTCGACGATGACGGGCGCTGCGGGCAACGGCGTATCGATCAGGCGCTTGAGGTCGTTGATCGCGACGCGCAACACATGGTGTTCCCATGTGTGGGTACGCAGGAACCAGATTCCAAATGCCGTTTCCGGCACGAAAGGCACGCTGGATGGTTGAGACGGCGACACGCTGGACTCCCCGGTGAAATATTTATTGCTGTTAGAGATGCAATGTAACAGGACGTAAGGATGCAGCGTAATGCTGCATCGGGCAAGCAAACGATTGAGGCAAACTTGAGTACACATGACATGAAGCACACGGCGCAGCACACTGCGGTCGACGTCGCGATCATCGGCGCCGGTCCGGCCGGTGCAGTCGCGGCCGCGTTGCTGCGCAAATCGGGCCGCTCGGTGCTCGTGCTGGAGCGCCAGCACTTTCCGCGTTTTTCGATTGGCGAAAGCCTGTTGCCGCAAAGCATGGCTTATCTGGAAGAAGCCGGCATGCTGCAAGCGGTTATCGAGGCCGGGTTCCAGTACAAGAACGGCGCGCAGTTCGTGTATCGCGGCCAGTCGTCGTCGTTCGACTTCCGCGACAAGCACACGGCGGGATGGGGCACGACGTATCAGGTCGAACGCGCGGTGTTCGACGAGATTCTGATTCGCTGCGCAGCGGAGCAGGGCGCGGACGTGCGCTTCGGGCATACGGTGCAGGCCGTCCATACGGGCGAGGGCACGGACGCCGCGCCGCGCGTCGACGTGATCGACGAGGCCGGTCATGCGTATCAGGTCGAAGCGCGTTTCATATTCGATGCAAGCGGCTTTGGCCGCGTGCTGCCGCGTCTGCTGAACCTGGAGGCGCCCACGCGCATGCCCACGCGCGCCGCGCTCTTTTCGCATGTGTACGACGGCCTGCCGCCGGGCGTCCACGACCGCAACAAGATTTGCGTGGCAACGCATCCCGAGCGCCGCGACGTGTGGTTCTGGATGATTCCGCTTGCGGGCGGACGGTCGTCGGTGGGTTGCGTCGCCGAGTCGAGTTTCCTCGACGTACCCGCAACGGAGCGCGAGCCGAAATTGCGCGCGCTGATCCAGAAGGAGCCGACGTTTAACCGGCTGATCGGCGACGCGCCGTTCCTGTTGCCTGTGCGGCATATTGGCGGCTATTCGGCGAACGTCGAGCGTCTGCACGGACCGGGTTATGCGCTGCTCGGCAACGCGGGCGAGTTTCTCGACCCGGTGTTCTCGTCGGGCGTGACGATCGCACTACGCTCGGCGCATCTGGCGGTGCAGACCTTGAACCGTCAACTGGACGGCGAGCAGGTCGACTGGTCCGCGAATTACGACGTGCCCTTGCGCAAGGGCATCGATACGTTCCGCGCGTTTGTCGAGCGCTGGTACACGGGCGAATTGCAGGACATCATTTTCTATCCCGACCAGACGCCGTCGATCCGCCGCATGATCAGCGCGGTGCTGGCAGGCTATGCGTGGGACGAATCGAATCCGTATGTCGCCGATCCGGTGCGCAGGCTCAATGCTTTGCATGAGGTTTGCACGCAGCGCTGAGTCCTCGCACGCGGGGCATGCACTGCATGCGGAAACTGAAACGGCGCTTCCTTGTCATGCAAGGAAGCGCCGTTTTCATTCAAAAGCGGCGACATACATCCGGCCACGTTCCAGCGGCGATCAGGCCGCGAACCGGGCGACGCGCGGCGCGTGCTGCCGCACGTCGTCGCGGCGATGCACGCGCTTGCCGGCCGCATACGTTTCATACACCGCGCGATCGTCGCCGAGCAGCGCGAAGGCGAACAGCAACTCTTCGAGCGATTCCGTGCGCGCGGTGCGGCGCGCGAGCAGCGGCGTTGCTCGAGGATCGAGCACGACGAAGTCCGCTTCCGACTTCGGCTTGAGCGTGCCCACCTTGTCTGCGAGATCGAGTGCTTCGGCCGCGCCCGCTGTCGCGAGATAGAACATGCGCGTGGCCGTCAGATGATGGCCCGTCAAACGCGCGACCTTGTGCGCTTCATTCATTGTTTGCAGCATCGAGAATGACGTGCCGCCGCCGACGTCGGTGGCGAGCGCAATCGGCATGCGGGCTTCATCGGCCTTGTCGAAATCGAACAGACCGCTGCCGAGGAACAGGTTCGACGTCGGGCAATGTGACGCGACCGCGCCGGTTTCAGCCATGCGTTGCCGGTCTTGCGCGTCGAGATGAATGCAATGCCCATATACCGCCCGGCGGCGTAGCAGACCGTAGTGGTCGTAGATATCCAGATAGCTGCGGTGACCGGGGAAGAGACTGTTGACCCATTTCACTTCGTCGGTGTTTTCGGCGACGTGGCTCTGGATGAACACATCCGCATGCTCGCCCGCCAGCACGCCGCAAGCTTCCAGTTGCGCTTCGGTCGAGGTCGGCGCGAAACGCGGCGTGAGCGCGTACATCTGACGGCCGCGATTGTGCCAGCGGCCGATCAGCTCGGAGCTGTCGTCATAACCGGATTGCGCAGTGTCGCGCAGGAACTCCGGACAGTTGCGGTCCATCAGCACCTTGCCTGCCACCATGCGCAGATCGCGCGCCTCGCTTTCGGCAAAGAGCGCGTCGGCCGACTCCTTGTGCACCGTGCAGTACACAAGCGCGGTGGTCGTGCCGCAAGACAGCAGTTCTTCGAGGAAGAAGCTTGCCGTATCGCGTGCATAAGCCTGATCGGTGAAACGGCGCTCGGTCGGAAACGTGTACGTATCGAGCCACGGCAACAGGCCCGGCGCAGGCGACGCGATCATGTCCGTCTGCGGATAATGAATGTGCGTGTCGATGAAGCCCGGCACGATCAGTTTGTCGCGCATGTCCTGAACCGGCGTGCCCGGCGCGAGTTGCGGCGCGAGCGCCGCATACGCGCCCGCCGCGACGACATGGCCGTCTTCGACGATCAGCAGGCCGTCCTCATTGAAGATCGCCGCATCGGGCGAGCGCGACGGATCGCCGTTGAATGTGAGCAATTGCGCGCGGAATGCCGATTGGGCCGGGTTAGCCGTTGTAGCCGGGTGAGTCATGAGAAAACCGTCTCCGAATGTGAAAAGCTGTGCAGCGTGGAAGGCGGTGTTGCGATGCCCGCGCTGCAATACGTCGGCCCTTTAATGCGGGCCGCTTTGATTCCAATGCGCGTCGAGCTTCGCGATCAATTCCGCGCGTTCTTGAGGCGTAACGAACGACGCTTCCAAACCGTTGCGGATGATCGTGTAGACCTCGGCATCGTCGAGTTTCAATGCGTCGATGGTCGCCGCATAGTTGGCGTTCACATAGCCGCCGAAATACGCCGGATCGTCGGAATTCACCGTGACGGCGACGCCGTGATCGAGCAGGTCCTTCAGCGTGTGTTTTGTCATGTCGTCGAATACGCAGAGCTTGAGGTTCGACAGCGGACACACCGTCAACGCCACGCGCGTGTCCGCAAGACGCGCGACGAGCGCCGGGTCTTCGATGCTTCGCACACCGTGGTCGACGCGGTCTACCTTGAGCAGATCGAGCGCTTCATAGATATACGAAGGCGGTCCTTCCTCGCCCGCATGCGCGACGAGCTTCAGGCCGAGCGCACGCGCTTTCGCGAAGACACGTTCGAACTTCGACGGCGGATGGCCGCGCTCCGACGAATCGAGCCCCACGCCGATCAGGCGGTGCTGGTACTGCTCGAACAGCGGCCGCGCTTCTTCGAACGTTGCAAGCGCGTCTTCTTCCGACAGGTGACGCAGAAAGCACAGAATCAGCTTGCTCGACATGCCGCGCTTTTCCGCGTCGGCAAGCGCGCGCTCGATGCCGGCCACCACCGTCGCGATGGGCACGCCGCGCTCGGTGTGCGTCTGCGGATCGAAGAAGATCTCGCTATGAATCACATTGTCGGCGAGGCAGCGCTCGACATACGCCATCGTCATGTCGTAGAAATCCTGCTCGTGCAGCAGCACGCTCGCGCCGGCGTAATAAATGTCGAGAAACGATTGCAGATCGGTGAATGCATAGGCTTCGCGCAGTGCTTCGATCGAGTCGTAGGCGAGCTTCACGCCGTTGCGCTCGGCAAGCGCGAAAATCAGTTCAGGTTCGAGCGAGCCTTCGATGTGAATATGCAGCTCGGCCTTCGGTGCGAGCATGGCCTTTTCGATGAGGGACGTAGCGGTTGTTGTATTCATGGTCGGTCAGGAGTTCATTGGTGTCGTTGTGCGCCGGATGCGTGAGCGTGATGTCGATTCGCCGTTCGTCAAACCGTCTGCGCCACGCGATGCAGGCCCGCGTTCGCTTCGACAGCTTGCAGCAGTTGCGCGGCCGCGGAAATCGCAATGATCTCCGGCGACTTGTCGACGATGCCATCCACGCCGAGCGGGCACTTCATCCGCGCAATCCGCGAAGGATCGATGCCGCGCGCGGCAAGCCGGTGTTCGAACTGCTTGCGCTTGCTGTGCGAGCCGATCATGCCGAAGAACGCAAAATCGCCGCGCCGCAGAATGCGCTCGGCCAGTTCGAGGTCGCGCGTATGGTTGTGCGTCATGACGATGAAGTACGTGTTTGGCGCGGCCGTGTCGACGGCTTCGTCAGGCGCGTCGTTCGCGTCGATCTTCACGTTTTGGGCGTGCAGCGATTCAACTGGCGGAAACTGCGCATCGCGTTCGTCGACCCAGCGTACCGTGCAAGGTAGCGTGGCGAGCACGCGAACCAGAGCGGCGCCCACGTGCCCCGCGCCAAACAGCACGACCGGGAAATCGCCTGGCGCAATAGTCTCGGTGAGCAGCGCGCCGCTGTCGTCGAAACCGGCGCCGTCCCACAGCAGGCAGTCGGCGGCATCGACGCCCGGCTCGGGGTCGGACAGCATCACCGCATCCGGTGCGGGGCCGAATGATACGCTACGCACCGTCGATTGACCCGCCGCCACGCGCTTCGCAAGCGACGTGATCCAGCCGAGATCGCCGATGTCGAGCCGTTCGAACGCGAGTATCACCGCGCCGCCGCAGCATTGCCCGAGACTAGGCCCGAGCGCGAAACGCTCGAGCCGGCGCATATGCGGCGAGCGCATGCCGTCGCGCAACACCTGGCGCGCGGTCTCGATCGCTTTCCATTCGAGGTGTCCGCCGCCGATCGTATGTTTCGCCGAATCGCGCGTGACGATCATCTTGGTGCCTGCCTCGCGGGGCGCCGAACCTTCGACGCGCGCGACCGTCACCAGCACGGCGGCGTCGCCGTGCGCGAGCAGTTGTTGCAGGTCAGGTAGCCATGCTTGCATCCGACGAATCTCCGTACAGTGCCGCTCGGGGTTTCCATGCGGCCGGTTGAGCTTGGCGCGAGGCGATCGTGTCGCGCCGGGCGTGGATGTGAGTCACTTGCGTTCGCTGCGCTTCGCCCGGATGTGCGCTTCGGTTGTCTGTTTCGCGCATGTCAGGCATTCGTGTCGCTGGTTGTCGCTTCTTTGCTCGTGCCTTGCGCGGATGCCGGCTCGCTCGCGCTTTGTGCGTGCAGCGCATCCAGTGCATCGAGGATCGCTTCGGGCGTCGCGGGCGCGCGCAACATCGGCGCATGCTGCGCGGACGGCACCGCGGCTGCAATCGCGTCGCGAATCGCGAGGAACACGGAGAACGGCAACAGCAACGGCGGCTCGCCGACAGCCTTCGAGCGGAACACCGTCGGCTCTGCGTTCGGGTTCTGATAAAGCCGCACGTGGAACGCGGCGGGCGTATCGTTCACAGCCGGAATCTTGTACGTGGACGGTGCATGCGTCATCAGACGGCCATCGCGGCTCCACCATAACTCTTCGGTCGTGAGCCAGCCCATGCCTTGAATGAACCCGCCTTCGACCTGACCGAGATCGATCGCCGGATTGATCGACTGACCGGCGTCGTGCAGCACGTCGGCGCGCAGCAGTTTCCATTCGCCGGTCAGCGTGTCGATCACCACTTCCGACACGGCCGCGCCATACGCGAAGTAATAAAACGGATGACCGGTCAGCGTCTTCGCGTCCCAATGCACTTTCGGCGTCGCGTAGAAACCGTCCGACCACAACTGCACACGCGCGAGATACGCGGCGCCGACCAGTTGATCGAACGGCATCGCACCGCCGTTCACCGTGACCTCGCCGTTCGCGAAGCGCACGTCGCCCGCATTGCCGCCGAGTTGTTTCGCCACGAGTTCGGCGAGCCTCGCGCGAATGGTTCGCGCGGCGGCTTCCGCAGCCTTGCCGTTCAGATCGCTACCGGTGGAAGCCGCGGTCGCCGACGTGTTGGCGATCTTCGACGTATCGGTTGCGCTCACACGCACGCGCGAGAGCGGCAAGCCGAACTCGTTCGCGACGACTTGCGCGACCTTCGTGTTGAGCCCCTGGCCCATCTCGGTGCCGCCGTGATTGACGAGCACCGAGCCGTCCTTATACACATGCACCAGTGCGCCGGCCTGATTCAGAAACGGCACGTTGAACGAGATGCCGAACTTGACCGGCGAAAACGCGAGGCCGCGCTTGAGTACCGGGCTCTTCGCATTGAACTCGGCGATCGCTGCGCGGCGCGCGCGATAGTCGCTCGAGTCGAGCAGATCGTCGGTCAACGCCGCGATGATGTTGTCTTCGACGCGCTGTCCATACGGAGTCGTATCGCGTTCGGCTATGCCGTAGTAGTTGGCGAGGCGTACGTCTAGCGGATCGTGGTTCAGTTGACGCGCAATGCTGTCGAGCATCACTTCCATCACGAGTGCGCCTTGCGGGCCGCCAAAGCCGCGGAACGCGGTGTTCGACTGCGTGTTGGTTTTGCAGCACAGCGCGACGATGTCGACGTCGGACAGGTAATACGCGTTATCGAAATGGCACACGGCGCGCGTTGCGACGGCTCCGGAGAGGTCGGCGGAATAGCCGGCGCGCAACGCAATTTCCACGCGCGCGCCGAGAATGCGGCCATTGTCGTCGAAGCCCGCTTCATATTCGTAGATCGCGTCGTGCCGCTTGCCGGTGATCATGAAGTCGTCGTCGCGATCGGCCCGCAGTTTGACGGGGCGACGCAGCAGCTTCGCCGCGAGCGACGCCACGCAGGCAAAGAGCGCCGATTGCGATTCCTTGCCGCCGAAGCCGCCGCCCATCCGGCGGCACTCGCAAACCACGTTATGCGCGGGCCAGTCGAGCATATGCGCGACGACCTGCTGCATTTCGCTCGGATGCTGCGTCGAGCTGTAGACGAGCATGCCGTCCATCTCTTTCGGCACCGCATACGCGACCTGGCCTTCGAGATAGAACTGCTCCTGGCCGCCAACTTCGAACGTGCCGCGAATTCTGTTCGGCGCGGCGGCGATCTTCGCGTCCGGATCGCCGCGCTTCAGATGCAGCGGCGGCAGCACGAACTGTTTGGCGGCCTTCGCGTCCGCCGGCGTGAGAATCGCGTTGAGCGGCTCATAGCGGATCACGTCGTCGCTTTTCGCGAGTGCCGCGGCGCGGCGCGCGAGTTCGTGGCTCTCCGCAATCACGGCGAACACGGGCTGACCGAGGTACAGCACTTCATTGACGGCGAGAATCGGGTCGTCATGCAGCACCGGGCCGCAATTGTTTTCACCGGGGATGTCTTCGGCGGTCAGCACCGCTATGACGCCGGGCGCTTTTTTCACCGCGTCGAGATCCATCGACACGATGCGCGCGTGCGCATGC
Organism: Paraburkholderia kirstenboschensis; assembly: GCF_032806925.1. Classification (NCBI taxonomy): domain Bacteria; kingdom Pseudomonadati; phylum Pseudomonadota; class Betaproteobacteria; order Burkholderiales; family Burkholderiaceae; genus Paraburkholderia; species Paraburkholderia kirstenboschensis. Next base: position 110,777 of record NZ_CP136513.1, read on the forward strand.
CGCGACAAGCCAAGCGCCGCGTGCAGCGTGCCTTGCAGTTCGGCGATGTCGTCGGTGTACGTAGCCTCGCCGCTCACGTGCAGCGCGGCCGATTCATGCGGCAGCGCGACGCCGATCGCGGCTTCCGGTTGCTGCGGGGCGGCGTGGTTTTCAGCCGGGCTTTCCGCCTGCTTTGCAGCGCGTTCGACAAAAGCATCGGTGCGGTTCATCACGACGGCTCCTTCACGATCGCGTCCGGCGCGCCGGCTTCGAACGCGAATGCGTTCACGTCGAAGAGGGCGAGCGGCGCGTCGTCGCGCGTTTCCAGATGGAAGCGCCACAGCAGGTTGCGCGCCACTTTCAGCCGATAGGCGCTCGATGCGCGCATGTCGGTAAGCGGCTGGTAGTCGGCGGCGAGTGCGTTCATGGCCTGCCGCGCGGTGCTTTCGTTCCACGTCGAGCCGGTCAGCGCGGCTTCGGTTTGCGTGGCCCGCTTCGGCGTTGCGGCCATGCCGCCGAACGCGACGCGAGCCTCGACGATCGTGCTGCCTTCGCCGATATGCAAAGCGAAGGCCGCACAGACCGCGGAGATGTCCTGATCGTAGCGCTTCGACACTTTGTATGTGCGAAAGCGCAGATTGCCCGCCGGCCGCGGCACGCGCAGCGCGGCGACGAACTCGCCCGCCGCGAGCGCGGTTTTCTGATAGCCGAGATAGAACCCGTCGAGCGGCAGCGTGCGCGTTCTGGTGCCGTGGCGTAGCACGACTTCGGCATCGAGCGCGAGCAGCGCGGGCATCGAATCGCCGATCGGCGAGCCGTTTGCGACATTGCCGCCGAGCGTTCCGGCATTGCGGATCGGCAGCGACGCGAAGCGCGTCCAAAGCTCGGCGAGTTCGGGATAGTCGGCGGCGAGAGCGGCATACGCGTCTTCGAGCGTGACGGCCGCGCCGATAGTGAGCGTTTGCGCATCGCGCTCGATCGTCTTCAATTCGCGCACATTGCCGATGTACAGAACGTCGCCGAGATCGCGGAACTGCTTGGTGACCCACAGGCCGACGTCAGTGCTGCCGGCCACGAGCCGGGCTTGCGGATGTTCGGCGCGAAGCCGCGCGAATGCGTCGAGCGTGAGCGGCGCGTAAAACGCCGGCGCACCGAAGGCGGCGCCGCGCGTGTCGGGCGCGCGGTACTCGAAGGTGTCGTTGCGTTGCAGTGCGCGCAGCGCCTCCTCGACAGCCTTGCGGTCGAGCGTCACGCGCGGATATTGCGCGTAGTCGAACATTTTCTGCGATGCGTCCACGATCGGCCGGTAGCCCGTGCAGCGGCACAGGTTGCCGGAGAGCGCGGTGTTGATTTCGTCGCGCGTCGGCAGGCCGGCGGCGGCGGGCTGGTTCTCGTAGAGCGCCCACATCGACATCACGAAGCCCGGCGTGCAGAAACCGCACTGCGAGCCGTGACAGTCGACCATCGCCTGTTGCACGGGATGCAGCGTGCCGTCCGCGGCGCGCAGGTCTTCGACCGTGAACAGGGCTTTGCCGTCGAGCGTGGGCAGGAACTGGATGCAGGCGTTGACCGCTTTCAGCGCAAGCGCGCCTTGCGCGTCGAGTTCGCCGATCACCACCGTGCAGGCACCACAGTCGCCTTCAGCGCAGCCTTCCTTGGTGCCGGTGCAATGCAGATTTTCGCGCAGATGCTGGAGCACGGTGCGCGATGCGGGGACGCCGGAGATCTCATGGACGGACCCCTGGCGATAAAAGCGGATGGTTTGCGTTGTCATGGCGAATCAAGAAGACAGTGCGGACCGGGCGCGCGTTACGCATGGGGTCGCGCCAAAGCCGGCCTCGCGCACGTAGATCGCCATCCATATCCGAAGATAGCATTACGGCGCCCCAAAAATATTTCCGATGTCGCATGAAGCTTATTCGGGACATGCAATGAGATAAGTCCGATTTGAGTCGGATTCGCTTCGCGCGGGGAAGTTGCGTCGTGCGAGGAGGCGCGCGAGACGCACCGCCGAGATACAGGCGGGAGCAGGCGAGAACTACGCGGGCAGCAGCAGCGGGGAGCAGCGGGCAGGGGCGGAATGCGAACCAGGCGCAGGGCCGTGCCTGCGGTTCAGAAGCGTCGGAAACCGGGGCGCGCAACGCAGGCAGCAACCGGATCGGCAAAAAAAGGAGAAAGGCAAAACCCGACACAGCGCAGATGCAGCCGCGATTCACACAGGCGCTCTCACTGCGGCGGTCTTCGCCTTCGAGCCGCGCCGTTAAGCGCGGGGCAGATGCAAGCGCCGTCTGGAACCGGCAAATCCCTCAAGCAATCCGTCTGCGATTGCGCACGAGGCTAATCGCCAGCGGAACAAAAGCCAGCACGAAGCCGGCCAGCGCCCACATCGGCAGCGTCAGTCCGAGGATCGGCGGATAGGCGGTTTCGCAAAGCCCGGCCACCTTGAACACGCCCGGCAGCCAATGCGCGGGCGGCAAACTGTCGACGATCGGCTGCAGCGCGTCGAAGCCGCAGCTAAAGCCCGGATTCGCCTGCACATACACGTGCCGGACCGCGGTCACGATGCCCGCCAGCGCCGACAACGCCGCCATCGCTTCGAGCAGACGCACGCCGCGCCAGCTGTGGAACCGCGCGCCGAGGAACGCGAAGATCGCGATCAACAGGAAGAAATAGCGCTGAATGATGCACAGCGGGCACGGGTCCTCGTGCTTGAAGTACTGCAGGTACAACGCGCCGGCCACGAGGCCGACGCAGATCAGGCCAAGCAGGACCAGCAGGGAGCGCTCGCGGCGCAGCATCGCATTGTCGTTGTTCATGGATCGTGTGGCGGTTGTGTAGCCGTCAATAAGCGGAAAGGGCGAGTGCCCGCGATTTTAGCGCGAACCCCCGCCCCCACGACGCCGCACCCGCACGCAAACCGTGACGCCGCTCAGCGAATTGAGTTGAGCACGGCTTCGGCGCCCCGGCCGATCGCGAGAAGCGCGTCGTCGGCGTGCGGCGCGCCTGCCAGCATCAGGCCGACCGGTGCGTCTCCCCGCATATGGCAGGGCAGCGACAGCGCGCAGGCGTCGAGGAAGTTGAACACGCCCGGGTTGCGCAGCATCAGCGCGTTGGTGCGGCCGAAGACGTCGTCGTCGGATACGAGTTCGGCGACGCGCGGCGGCAGCATCGGCACGGTCGGCGCGACTACCGCGTCGAAGCGCTGCCACAGCGTGCGGGCGGCTTCGGCGAGCATCGCGTCGCGCTCGGCGAGCAGGTCCAGATAGTCGGCGGCGCTGGCCGGCTGGCCCTTGACAATGCGCACCAGCACGCGCGGATCGTATTGCTCGCGGTGTTTCTCGAGCAAAGGACGATGCCACGCATACGCTTCGATCGGCGAAAAGCCGAAGCGGTTGATGTCCGGCAGACGGTCGAGCGGTGCAAAGCGCACTTCGCTGACAATCGCTCCGGCCGCTTCGAGGTGCTTGAGCGCGGTGTCGACGGCCGCGGCGACCTCGGGCTCGACGCCGTCGGTCACGTAGTTGGTCAGCACGCCGAGGCGCACGCCTTCGAGCGGGCGCGCGGCCGGCACGCGCGGTTCGAGCCCGGCGAGCATCCGGTCCACCAGCGCGCAGCACGCCACCGACACGCCGATGGGGCCGAACGAATCGAGCGTCGGCGAAAGCGGCACGCCGCCTTGCTTCGGGATGCGCGCGGCGGTCGGCTTGAAGCCGGTCAAGCCGCACAGCGCGGACGGAATGCGAATCGAGCCGCCGGTGTCGGTGCCGAGCGCGACGGCGGCCATGCCGTCCGCGACGGAAGCCGCCGCGCCCGACGACGAGCCACCCGAGATCCGCTCGTCGCCCTTTACATCGCGCCGGTAGGGCGACAGCGGGTTGCCGTAGTGCGGATTGAGCCCGAGCCCGGAAAACGCGAATTCGCTCATATTGGTTCGTCCGACGATCACCGCGCCCGCCCGCTTCAGGCGCGCGACGGCGACGGCGTCTTCCCTGGCGGCGGGCGCGTCAGCAAGCACGGTCGAACCGGCGCGGGTCGGCTGGCCCTCGATGTCGAACAGGTCCTTCACCGAGACCGGAATGCCGGCAAGCGGCGAGAGTACCGTGCCGGCGGCGCGCAAACGGTCATGCGCGTCGGCGGCCTGGCGTGCGCCGTCTGCGTCGACGTGCATGAAGGCGACCGCGCCCTGGCCGGCAGGATCGGCGATCCGTTCGAGCGCGGTTTCGACGAGCGCGCGGCTCGTGGTGCGCCCCGCGGCGAGGTCGGCGGCGAGTTGGGCAAGCGGCGGGAAGGGCGTGAATTCAGTGGCCATGATGTCGTTCGATCCGGTTGGTCTGCGTGAAGCCGCTTACGTAACGGTTTTAAATGCGGTTGAAAAGCGTCGCGCGGAATGCCTCGATATGTTTCTGCACCGAGCGTTTCGCGCCTTCGGTGTCGCGCTCGCGCAGCAGGCGGAACAGTTCGAGGTGTTCTTCGTGCACGTCTTCGAGATGATGCGGCTCGGAGAGTGAAATGAACCAGAAGCGCAACGAGCGCTCATGCAGTCCGCGCAGGATGTCGGCGAGCACCGCGTTGCGCGAGGCGGCCGAAATGGCCAGATGGAACTCGCGGTCAATGTCCATCATGCCTTCTATGTCGTGCGCGGCGACGCACACGGCTGAGCGCTCCAGCAGCGCCTGCATCGCGTCGTAGTCGTGCTGCTGCGCGTGGCGCGCAGCCAGCTCGACGCAGTAGCTTTCGTTGACGAGGCGCACGTCGATGATCGCAAGCACGTCGTCGAGCGAAACCGGGCGCACCATGATGCCCTTGCGCGGCATGATGGTCAGCATCCCTTCGTGCACGAGCCGGTGCAGCGCCTGATGCACCGGCGTCCTGCCGATGCCGGTCAGCGCCATCAGCTCCGCTTCGTTGAGCACCTCGCTCGGCCGCAAACGCATCGTGATGATCTCGCGCTTGACGAACGCATAAGCCTGCTCGGCGAGACTCGCGTTGGCGGTCGCTCGGGTGGGCCGTGGAGGGCGGGCGGTCTGCAAAAGCGTCATGTGAAGAAGGAGCGGACTATGTCGTCCGCGCATTGTAGAGCAAGGTCGGGCGAGGTTTTCGCGGGCGCGTGGGCGAGGGCTTTGGTCCGATACGAGGTGTGTGAGCCTTGCTTGTCAAGGTGGCACGAGCCGCTGGACACGCCTCAGTGCGCTGAGGACGCTCAAGCCGCACGAGCCGCTCAAGCCAGCCAAGGCCACCCCAACTATTGATACCTCACGCACTCCCCGCCACCGCTGTCGCAGCGTGCTGGACCTTGACGCGCGGCATCATCAGCGTGACGAGGCCGCCCACGATCAGCGCGCCTGCTATCAGCACGAGCCCGAACGTCACGCTATGCGTCGCGTCTTTCACGATACCAAGCACATATGGGCTGACATAGCCGGCCAGGTTGGCGATCGAATTGATCACCGCAATGCCGGCGACCGCAGCGGTGCCTTGCAGGAAGCTCGTCGACATCGACCAGAAGATGCCGAAGCCCGCGAGAATGCCGATATACGCAATCGACAAACCGGTGACGGCAAGCGGAATCGAGTTCGTAACCGACGCGCTGCCGAGCAGGCCTGCCGCGCCGATGAAACAGCACACGGCGTAGTGCCAGCGGCGCTCGCCGGTCACATCCGACGAACGGCCGATCAGAATCATGCCGATACCGGCAGCCAGATACGGAATCGCGGTGACGAAGCCATTGGTCACGAGATTCGTCACGCCGAGGTCCTTGACGATCTGCGGCAGCCAGAACGAGAAACCCGCATTGCCGGTGACGAGGCAGAAGTAAATCAGCGTGAGCAGCCAGAAGCGGCCCGAACGCAACGCGACCGAGAGGCTATGTTCGGCGCCTTCTGCCGCAGCCGCGGCATTCTCGCCTGAGATGCGGGCGAGGATGACGCGTTTTTCGTCGTCGCTGAGCCACGGGGCCTCGGCGGGCGTGTTGCGCAACACGGCGAGCGCCCAGAACCCGGCGAGAATCGACGGAATGCCTTCGATCAGGAACATCCACTGCCAGCCGCGCAAACCGTGCGCTTCGTGCAGCGCCGACATCAGGAAACCCGACAACGGCGCGCCGATGATGCCCGCTACCGGAATCGCAGCCATGAACACGGCGACCATGCGCGCGCGGCGGTCGGACGGGAACCAGAACGTCAGATACAGCACGACGCCCGGCACCAGTCCCGCTTCAGCGACGCCGAGGAAAAAGCGCAGCAAATAGAACATGGTCTCGCTGCGCACGAACATCATCAGACACGACAGCAGGCCCCACAGCATCGTGATGCGGGCGATGGTGGCGCGCGCGCCGAACTTCTTCAATAGCAGATTGCTCGGCACCTCGAACACGAAATAGCCGAAGAAGAATATCCCCGCGCCGAGTCCGTACGCCGCGTTGGAAAGGCCGAGGTCGCCGGTGAACTGCAGCTTCGCATAACCGATGTTGACGCGATCCAGATACGACAGCACGTAGACGAGGAACAGGAACGGCATGATGCGCCATGTGATCTTGCGGATGGCGGCGGCTTCGAGCCAGGCGTCCGAGGACGCGCCGGCAGCGGATGGCGATTGGGTGCTCATGAATGCCTCATTCGACAATAGCTCATTCGACAATAGGTAAAGCCCGCACGCGATAGGCGCGGCGCAGCGTGCGGTTCAGGATAGGGTCGTGCAATTCGAGTTCGAGCGCGTCGCCGTCGTCCATGCCGACAATGCCGCCTTGCACCGGGAGCGTGCCGCAGAACATGGCCGCTCCTTGTGCGAGCGGTGCGCGCGCAAGCAGATCGGCGGCGGGGAGCAGAGAGGCGACGCTGCCTTGCTGATACACGCGGCGCTCGCCGTTCGCGACCGCATAGGCGCGCAGTTCGAGCTGATCCCAATGGTCGGCGACGTCCTCGAATCGCCACGCGTCGCGCGCGACCGGTTTCGGGCACACCTGTTTGGAGACGGTCACGCCGTAGGCTTCGACTTCGCGGTCGGTGTGATCGGAGCCCACGGTGACGAGCAGCCCCGCATTGGATTGCACCAGCACGCATTCCGCTTCGCCGCTCGACTTCGTGCCGACCACGTCGATCTGTTCGGCTTGCGTCAGCAGTTCGGAGCCGAGACGGTAAAAGCACGGCGTAGTGGACGGGCGCTTCACGCCGAGTTCGGCAAGCTCGGCAATGTGGTGTTCGATGGCGGCCTGGTCGCGGCCGGCCCAGCCGGCGATCGTGAGGCGGTTCACATCGATTGAAATGGCGCGCGCGGCGCCGGAACGGTCTACAACCTGAAAAGACACCTGCTGCATCTGGGGACTCCGAGAAAATATGCAGCAAATATTATTGTGATATTTCACAGGCGTCCAGCGTGTCAAAAACATTCCTACGAGGGGCGGGACCCGCGCCCGGCCGCGGCGCCGGGGACGGTTTGTTACACTGCGCCTCCTGGATATTACTTTTTGTAAGGGAAGGGCGCATGCACGAAGGCATCGGCTTCATTCAGGATCTGGCGGTCGTGATGGCGCTCGCCGGCGTCGTTACCGTGCTGTTCCATCGCCTGAAGCAGCCGGTGGTGCTCGGCTATATCGCCGCCGGCGTGATCATTGGGCCGTACACGCCGCCGTTTCAGCTGATCCACGACGAGCAGACCATCAAGACGCTGGGCGAACTGGGCGTTGTGTTCCTGATGTTTTCGCTCGGTCTCGAATTCAGTTTGCGAAAACTTTTCAAGGTGGGCGCGACGGCGATCGTCGCGGCGCTCTCCGAAATCGTGCTGATGTTGTGGCTAGGCTATGAGATTGGCAGCGCGTTCGGCTGGAGCCCGATGGATTCGTTATTCCTCGGCGCGATACTCGCCATTTCGTCGACGACCATCATCGTCAAGGCGTTGTCAGAGCTTGGCCTGAAGCGCGAGAGTTTCGCGCAGCTCGTATTCGGCATTCTGATCGTCGAAGACATTCTCGCCATCGCGATGCTCGTGCTGCTTTCCGGCATCGCGCAGACAGGGCAGTTGAGCGCGGGCGTTGCGGTTGTCACGCTGGGCAAGCTGTTGCTGTTCATGACGGTGTCGCTGGTGGTCGGCATTCTGGTCGTGCCGCGCGCGCTGAACTACGTGGCGCGTGCGCGCAGCGACGAGATGTTGCTCGTCGCCGTGCTCGGGTTCTGTTTCGGCTTCTGTCTGCTGGTGCTCAAGCTCGACTACAGCATTGCGCTCGGCGCGTTCCTGATCGGCGCGATCATGGCCGAATCGCGTCATCTGCATCGAATCGAGCATTTGATCGCACCGTTGCGCGACGCGTTTTCGGCGATCTTTTTCGTCACCATCGGCTTGATGCTGAATCCCGCGGTGCTCGTCGACTATGCATGGCCGATCGCGGTAATCACGGTCGCGGTAATCGTCGGCAAGATCGTCTCGTGCGGACTCGGCACCTTTCTCGCAGGCAAGGACGGCCGCACGGCGATGCGCGTCGGCATGACGGTTTCACAGATCGGCGAGTTCTCGTTCATCATCGCGTCGCTCGGTTTGACGCTGAAGGTGACGAGCGCGTTTCTCTATCCGATTGCGGTGGCCGTATCGGCTTTGACGACGCTCTTCACCCCTTATCTGATCCGCGCCGCCGATCCGCTCACGCGGCGTTTCGCCGACGCGATGCCGCGCACGCTCGTCAATGTGTTCGGCATGTATAGCCAGTGGTTGAGCAGCCTGAGCACAGGCAGCGGCGAGCCCACGCTTTTCAGCATGACGCGGCGAATCGTTCTGCAGATCGCGGTGAATCTTGCGTTGGTCGCCGCGATCTTTCTGATCGTGTCCTACGGCGCGCCTTACATCAGTACGGTGCTGACGCGCTGGGTCAGTTCCGAGCCGATGCAGCGCGTCGTGCTGTGGAGCGTAGCGTTGCTCGTGTCGATGCCGTTTCTGGTGGCGGTTTATCGCAAGACCAAGTCGCTCGCGTTGCTGCTCGCCGAGGTGAGCGTGCAGCCGGCGACGGCAGGGCGCTTCACGAGTGCGCTGCGTTATGCGATCTCCGATCTCGTGCCGGTGGTCTGCATGGTCGGCGTGTTCCTGCTCGTCGCGGCACTATCGGGCGGTATCCTGCCGCCGACCGGCCTGCTCGCCGCGGTGCTCATCTGCGCGGCGCTGCTGCTCGCGCTCGTATGGCGCTGGTGCGTGAAGATTCACGCGGCAATGCAGATTGCGCTGCGCGAAACTTTTGACGAACAGCCGGATCCCTAAGTTAGACGGAACTGCGCGGGGCGGCCCGACAATGTGAGCAATTGTGTGCTCGTTTGCCGGGTCAGGCACGCTGGCGGATAATCAGGGCATATTCATTCGTTCGCGTGAAAGGCGCCTGTCCAACAGTCATGAGCGAAAACAAACCCGAAAACGCCGGCCAACCCGGCAGTCCAACGCCGCCTGCGGCATCGCCGGAAATTTCCGGCCAAGCTCCGGCCGAACCGACCGCATCCATACCCCTCTCGCATGAAGATGCCATTCAGTCGCCCGTGAAGGATCCGGTCACGTCGACGGCGGCGCCGTCGTCCGGGGCATCGACGGCGACGGGAGCGTCTCTTCCGTCCGGGTCGTCCGTGCCGGTCACCGCATCGGTCTCGGCGCCGGCCGCTTCGTCGGAGGCGGCTGCGAGGTCGTCGACTGACGACCCCGAAAGCGCGTCCACTGTGACGCCAGTCGTCAAGCGCACGACCCAGCAACGCGACGCGGCCGAGGCGCGCAGTTCCGCCGCGGCTTCCACCGCGAAGCAGGTGGCCGCGGTCCATGAGCGCGACGCGCGCTCGGTTCGCGGGCGCGAAGTCCCGTCCGCGCCGTCTGCATCCTCCTCACGGACCCATAGCGCGACGCCGCTTACGAGTGAACCGATTCAAGGCGAACTCATCACTTCGGCCGACGACGCTCTCGCCGGCGAAGACGCCGCTGCCTCCACCGCGCGTCCTGCGGGTTCGCCGCCGCCGGGCTTCGGCGCCGCGCCCGATTTCACCGCGACCAACCCGCCGCCGCCGAATGCGTTGCCGCCGTCGCCACCGCGCTATCTGAAGCAGACGGACTCGGCGTGGTCCGTGTTTGGCCGGATCGTCGCGGCGCGCGCGCGCCAACTATTCGATCGTGCCGGTCAGCGGATCACGCAGCGCACGCTGCGCATCGGCGTATCGGCGCGAATCTTCCACCCGGAGCCGGGCGCGAAAGGGCTGCGCGGCAAGACGCTGCAATATCTCGAGGAGTCGATTGCGCACTGGGTGATGTCGCGCGACGTGCTCGTCTTCATGATTCCGACGGTCGGACATCAGGGCATGCTGCATCCGAGCAACATCCGTTTGCGCGACTATGCGAAGCATCTCGACGGCCTGTTGCTGCAAGGCGGCGCCGACGTTTCGCCGCAATCGTATGCGGAGGCGGCGACGAGGCCCGAATGGCCCGGCGACCGCGTGCGCGACATGTACGAGCTCGAGCTACTGCATGAATTCATCGAGTCCGGCAAGCCGGTGCTCGGCGTGTGCCGCGGTTGCCAGCTGATCAACGTGGCGTTCGGCGGGACCTTGTATCAGGATATCGCCACCGACGTGCCGACCGCCGGCGCGCACGTCAACGAAGATTACGATCAGCACCGGCACGCCATCCATTTCCCGGACGGCTCTACGCTCGCCAACATGTTCCCCGCCCGGCGCGATGCGATCGTCAACTCGATTCACCATCAGGCGGTCAAGACGCTCGGCCGCGATCTGAATATCGAGGCGGTGTCGGCGTCGGACGGCATCATCGAAGCCGTGCGCTACCGGCGCGCGCCTTTCGTGATGGGTGTGCAATGGCATCCCGAGTTCCACCGCGCGGGCGGTCCGGAGTTGCTCGATTGCACGCCGCTGCTCGATACATTCCTGCGAGTGGCGCGCGAAACGCGCTTCTAGGCAAGGGGTGGCGGGAGTTCGGGCTTGCGCGTTGATGGCGCGGCCCTGGCCAGAAAAAAGTGATTCGTTAGAGGCGCCACTATGTAAGTGGCGCCTCGTTTTTTTTTGCGCTCGTCGTTCTTCCTTGCGCGTGGTGTCCTGGTATTGTCTTCTCGATCGACGCCATATGACTTGCTGCGTTTCCGGCCTTATACAGATATGTTTCATTTCGCGATAGGCGGCCGTGTCGTGTATTTCGCATAACGTAGTTTTATCTCGATTTAATGTCCGTTTTTGCGACGCTTCAATGCTTCGCTTAAGCGCTAATCCGCGCGATAATCCAAGGCTGTTTTCTGTATTCGCATGGAGCATGCACGTATGAAGCATCCCTTATTTGTACGGCGCGCCATGCTGCTCGCGACTTCGTGTGCGCTGTTGCAGCATGGCGGGTTCGTGCTGGCCGCGCAAGGCGAAGAAGCCGCACCCATGGTCGGCACGCGGCCGGCCATGAATACTCTCACGCCGCAGCCTGTCGTCGCCGCGCTGCGCGACGCGGCGTCGGCGTCGGCGTCGTCCGCTCCCTCGCCTGCGTCGCTTTCGTTAGGTTCGTTACCTCCGTCAGCTTCGTCGTCCGAGTCACCAACTGCTGGCGAAGCGCAAGGCACCGTGGCCGAGTTGATGCAAATGATTCAGGACACGAAGCTCAACGAACTGCGCACCACTTACAACGGCAGTTATGGCGCGAGCCTTTTCTTCTATCCGCGCGAGATGACGTACTACGTCGCGTTGTTTCAGGACAAGCACTTCTGGCGTGTAATCAAGTCGGCGGACGCGGGCCGGGCTGAAGCGATCTACGCGGGCTTCGTGCAGCAAACCGCGCAACTGGCCGAGGTGGAGATTCACCGAACGCAGCTGCAGGCGCAGAAGGCGTATATCGAGGACATTATCGCGTTATCCGAAGACCGTGCGAAGCGCCTGCAAGCCGACCTCGAAGTCGCCCGCACCCAGCAGGCCAAGGTCAACGACTACCAGCGGCAAACGCAAAACGAAGCTGCCGCGTTACGCGAGGATAAGGAACGGGCGCAGGCACAACTGCGGCAGGTGCAAGGTCAGGTCATGCAGTTGCAACGGCAGACCGAAATGGGCTTGCCAAGGCAGAAGTAAAAGCGCTTGGAATACGGAGGAAGCCCGGCTTTGGTGCCGGGCTTTTTTTATGCCGCTGTTCGCGCGGCTACCTGATGAATTGATCCGGCACTTCCGTCACACGCCGGTGTGTGAGCCGGGTACTCCAATGTTGCCCGGCACTCGCGGACAGATTCAAGGATGATGCCGGCTGCGTCTGCTGCTGCGTCGCCTGCGTCTGCTGCATCTGCTGCGCCGGGCGCATCCCGCTGCCTTGGCGAGTGCTCGCGGACATGTCGACAAACGTGTAATCGCCCGTGCCTGGCTGCGTCGGCGCGGGCGGCGAGTATGAGCCCGCAACCGACGGTTTGGCGAACCTCCGCGTTACAGGCGGTGGCGTGGCGATGGTCGACGCGCCGTCGGCTGCATGCTGCCGATAGCTCACAGCGGCGGCTCTCGGGGAATGTCCATAGATGGTCCGGTGACCGTCGCTATTTCTCACGGCAAGCGGCGTGCGTGTGCGGACGATGGCCGCTGAGCGGTGCGGTTCAATCGACGCGGTTATCGGCGGGTGCAACGTTAAGCCGCCCTCAGCAACGGTCCGGGCAGTGCCGGACACCGGCGTGGCTTGCGCTTGCTGCGGCGCAGATACCGCGCTTGCCTGGTTCAGGCTTGTCGTTTCGGCGACCTTGTTCGACACACTAGAGGTATCGCGCTGCGGATTCTGCACGGCCGGCGCCTCGCGCTCGGCGACGGCTACATCAGCGCGCTTCGTGGGGTTGCCATTGCGCGGACCACGGACGTCGACATGACCGAACGCCGTCCATGCGAGCAGTGCGGCGCCACTCAACGCGCAGGCGCCGCCCGCCAGCGCCCACCGCGGCACGAGGGGTACGCGGGGCATGGGTCCGGCGACCTGCGCTTTCACTGGCGCAAAGGCATCCTGAAAAGGGCAGTCCTCAGTTGCAGCCGGATCGTCCGCCAAAGCGGAATCCGCCGAAGCCACGCCGCCCCGAAGTTGTAACGTCTCAGCCTCACGCTCGCCCATTGTGTGCGGCATCCTCGCGCCCGTCGCCGAGCCCATAATCGGCGCCGCGGTTGCGTCGGCAACCCGATGGTCCGGCGCCACCCATCGACAGAACGAGCGAATAGGCTGATCGCTTAAGTTCAACGTCTTGAGGACCGCGCCATAAAGCCCATGCGGCTCATTATTCAGGTGGTGGCTTGGCGCGAGCAATGCCCACCCGCGGCCGAAGGGCGCCGGCACATCATTGAGCGGGCGGGAGCGGGGCAACGCCATCGCGCCGTCAACTATGGTTAAAGGTGTGGTGGACATCGGTCTCTTCCAGCGCCTCGGGGACGGACGCCGCCTGGCGTCACGTAGGTCGGTGAGACGAAGGCCGGGGAGCAGTACGCGGGAAAACGCCTCACGCGCGTCCAGGCGCAAAAAGCGCAGGGGCGCGTATGAGCGCCCATGGATGCGTCAGCGCCTCAGCTGGAAAGCCATCGTCGGGAAGAAGCCATGATGCGCCCGAACGAAAGCTGCAACGCTCAGACGCTTCGCAACGTGGGTGCAGATGTGTCCTGGAGTGCAGCGCCCGGGACGCAGATCAAGCGCCCGACTTGTCCAGCCGGTAGACATAGCGCAGCGCAGTGATATCCACGCCGCCCATGTGGTCGGGTTCCGCGCCGACATACTGCCAGCCTTGCCGTTCATAGAAACCGATAGCCGGCAGATTGCCCTCCAGAGCGTACAGATAGAGTTGCGTCTCGCCCTGCGCGCGAGCCCAGTCTTCGGCTGCGCGCATCAGCAGCTTGCCTACGCCAATGCCCTGATACTCCGGCAGCGCATGAAGGTTATCCAGCAGCACGCCCCACGCGGAGTCCGGCTGACGCTCCACGCATACGAAGCCGATCGGCTCGCCGCCCAGTTCCGCAATCGCCACCATGCGACGCTCGCCGCCTGGCGCGCTCATGCGGGCTTCCCAATAGGCAGCGCGCTCCTGCGTGACTTCGCCGTCCAGAAAGGCGTCGGGCAACAGACCGCGATAAGCGGCGCGCCAACTCGTGCTGTGAATAGACGCAATAAGCGCTGCGTCGGCGACGGTGGCGGGGCGCAGCGAAGGGACAGAAGCGGTTGGCATGGGAGGGGCATCGACGGGAATGGCGAGTCGCAATTTTATCGGTCGCGAGCGGTGCAGCCGGTTGTAATGAAAATGTAGGGAATACGCAACAGCACTATCAACGGTAACATTATGCGGCGCGGCTTCCGGCGGACCCCGGCGTTTACCCTGATACCGCTTAGGTGCATTCAGCTGCAGAATGCAGCGCCCCCGGCGCGGCTCTCCCTTGCGGCCTACCGCGTTCTCACCGAGGGCGGATCGTTTCAACTGCCAGATCGCTGCCGGCTTGCGCGGCGTGGGCTTATCAGAGAATGTCATGTCAACAGCGTCACACGCTATCTCCTCGTCGCAAGAATCCAAATTCAAGACCGTGTTCCGCGTGGTCAGCGGCAACTTTCTTGAGATGTACGACTTCATGGTCTACGGCTACTACGCGTCCGCGATTGCCAAGACCTATTTTCCGAGCGGCAGCGAGTTTGCGTCGCTGATGCTTTCGCTGTCCGTGTTCGGCGCGGGCTTCCTGATGCGGCCGCTCGGCGCGATTGTCCTCGGCGCCTATATCGACCATCACGGCCGCCGCAAGGGCCTTATCCTCACCTTGGGCCTGATGGCGCTCGGCACGCTTACCGTGGCGTCCATTCCCGGATACGCGACGATCGGCCTGCTTGCGCCGGTGCTCGTGCTGCTGGGCCGCCTGTTGCAAGGTTTTTCCGCAGGCGTGGAACTGGGCGGCGTGTCGGTGTATCTGTCAGAGATCGCCACCAAGGGACACAAAGGCTTCTATTGCGCGTGGCAGTCAGGCAGCCAGCAGGTTGCCGTGGTGTTTGCCGCGCTGCTCGGCGTGATGCTCAACAAGATGCTGCCCGCCGACCAGATGAGCGCATGGGGCTGGCGCGTGCCGTTCCTGATCGGCTGCCTGATCGTGCCGTTTCTGTTCATGATTCGCCGCTCGTTGAAGGAAACCGAGGAGTTTTCGGCGCGCAAGCATCATCCGGGAATGGGCGAGATCATGAAGACCATGGCCGCGAACTGGGGCACCGTGCTGGGCGGCATGGGCATGGTGATCATGACCACCGTGTCCTTCTACATGATCACGGCCTACACGCCGACCTTCGGCAAGGAAGTGCTGAAGCTGTCGTCGATCGATACGCTTGTCGTTACCGTCTGCATCGGCCTGTCGAACCTGATGTGGCTGCCGCTCGCGGGTGCGCTGTCGGACCGCATCGGCCGTCGTCCGGTGCTGCTCGCTTTTACGGCGCTCACCATCGTCACCGCGTATCCGGCGCTGCAATGGCTCGTCGCCGAGCCGTCGTTTGCGCGCCTGCTCGCTGTCGAATTGTGGCTGTCGTTCCTGTACGGCAGCTATAACGGCGCGATGGTCGTGGCGCTGACCGAAGTCATGCCGGTCGAAGTGCGTACGGCAGGCTTCTCACTCGCATACAGCCTTGCCACGACGATCGGCGGTTTCACGCCGGCCATCTCCACGCTCCTGATTCATTCCACGGGCAACAAGGCGGCGCCGGGCCTCTTCCTCGGCGTGGCGGCGATCTGCGGGCTGATTGCGACGCTCGTGTTGTACCGCACGCCTGAATCGCGCGATCAATACAAAGCCGCGTGATTGGCAGCGCGTGCTGACGCCGCTCACGCGGCCAGTGCAACAAAAAAACCCCGCGCTCGGCAGACCGCGGGGTTTTTTGTTGCCGTAGCACCGACATGACCGAGCGGCTAGCCTCGGCGCAATTCGTTTGCGACCGCCTGCACGACCTCGCGCCATGCATCTGGCCGCGGCTGACGTACCAGGGTAGCGCTGGCGTACCAGGGGCTGCGCGTGTCGCCGGGACACCATCGCCAATCGGGCGCGAACGGCAGCATCAGCCAGAGCGGCTTGCGCAACGCGCCGGCGAGGTGGGCGATCGATGTATCGATCGACACCACCGCGTCGAGCCGCTCGATGATCGCCGCCGTATCCGCGAAGTCGCCGATACGCTTGTCGAACCGATGAATCGACCCGGCTCGCGGATGCGCGTTCAGCGCGGCGCATTCATCGGCACTGAGGTTGGGCTGCAACACGATCCAGTCGATGCCTTCGATCGCGAAAAGCGGGTCGAGCTCGGCGAGCGGCATGGAACGCGTTTCGTTCTGATGGATGCGCCCCGACCACGCGAGCCCGATCTTGCGCTTCGCCTGGCCGCCCAGCGAGCCGCGCCATTTTCGCCGGTACGCGGGCGGCACGCTCAGATAGGGCGTGCGCTCCGGAATAGTGTCCAACGTCGTGCCGAGCGCGAGCGGCAAGCTCAGCAACGGACATTGGAGATCGGCGGCGGGGCGCGGTGCGCCTCTCGGGATGAGCGTCACACGCCACGCCTGCGCGGCCGGCTCGAGCAGCAGCAGCAACTGCGGCTGCACTTCGAGCACCACACGCGCCGCGCGCTGTGCGGCCAGCGGGACGAAGCGCACGAATTGCAGCGTATCGCCGAAACCCTGTTCGGCGTGTATCAGCAGCGTGCGCTGTGAGACCGGCTCGCCGTGCCAGCGCGGCAAGGTTTCGATGGCCGGCTCGGCGACGGTTTGCAGACGCCATTCGTATTCGGGCAGCCCACGCGCGAAGTCGCCCAGCGCGAGCCACGCGAGCGCGCGGTTCATATGCGCGGACGCGAGATCCGGCTGCACGCGCAACGCCTGGTCGAATGCGCGTACGGCGGTGGCGTGCGCGCCGAGCGCCTGGTGCGCGGTGCCAAGGCTCAGCCACGCGAGCGCGAATTGCGGATCCAGTCCGACCGAGCGTTCGAGATACGGTATGGCCTGGGCGTGACGCCCGAGCGCAGCCAGCGCGTTGCCCATGCCGAAGATGACGGGCGGCAGGTTCGGCTGCAATGCGAGCGCCGCCTCGAACGAGGCGACGGCTTCCGCGTGACGGCCGGTGGCGTCGAACGTATTGGCGAGGTTGAAATGCGCGGCGACGAAGCGCGGCTCGGCGGCGAGTGCCGCCTGGAAGCATGGGATCGCTTCGCCGGCGCGGCCGAGCGCATTGAGCGACATGCCCATGTTGTTGAGCGCCCCGGCGTGGCCTGGCCGCAACTCGAGCGTGCGCCGGAACGAGGCGATCGCGTCCTCGTGACGCCCGAGCGCGTGCAATGCATTGCCCAGATTGTTATGCGACGAGGCGTCGTCCGGCTGCAGGCGCAACGAGCGGCGGAATGCGTCCGCGGCGTCTTCGTGACGACCTGCCGCGGTGTACGCGTTGCCGAGGTTGTAGTGCGCCATTGGGAACGACGGCGCAAGCGTAAGAGCGTTGCGGAACTGGTCGATGGCCTCGTCGATCTGGCCGAGCGCCTTCAGCGCATTGCCGAGGTTCAGTTGCAGCGCGGCGTCTTGCGGGCGCAGGTCTACCGCGCGCCGCACCAGTTCGGCGGCTTCGGCGTGCTGGCCCTGCTGGTGGCGCAGCACGCCCAGCAGGTGCAGCGCATCGACGTGCACGGGGTTGCCGTCGAGCGTCGCGCGATAGCCGCGTTCGGCGTCGTCGAGCCGGCCGTCACGATGCGCCGCGAAAGCGCGGTCAAATACAGGTTGCATGACGGGGATGGTAGTCGGGTGAGGCAAAGGCCGCATTTTCCCACACTCGCCGACCAGCACCCCGGTTTGACCCAGTGCGCCGGTGTAGCTAACATGTGAACACCTGTTCATATATGTGCCGCCCATGATTCCCGCTACGGCTTCGCCGCCATCGCCACCATCGCCGTCGAGTTTCGAACCGCGCCCGGCGGACACGATTGCGCCGCTCGCCGACCTGTTTCGCCTGCTAGGCGACCCGACGCGCTTGCGCATCGTCCTGGCTTGCGTCGACGAACGCCGCGCGGTGGGTGCGATCGCCGAGGAACTGAATTTGTCGCCGTCGCTCGTGAGCCATCATTTGCGGCTGCTGCGCGCGGCGCGAATCGTGCGGGCGCAGCGGCAGGGCAAGCAGGTGTTTTATCTCGCCGCCGACCGCCACATCAGCACGATGCTGGCCGGCATGCTGGAACACGTGGCCGAGCCCGCCCGTGATGACGCATTGGATCTGCCATGAAGAAAATCGAAGAAAGGGAAGACGAACACGCGCCCGTGTGGCTCGACGCGTCGGATAGCAACGACCTTGCGGACGAGCAAAGTCGCTTTGCCGGCGCGCATGTCCATGAGGACAGTGATCGCGCGGGTCAAGCGGGGGAGCGTTCCGCTCGTGAGCTTGAACAGGGTGGCGTTGCGGACAGTCGCGACATCGAGTTGGATGACGGAGTGAGCCAAGGGCGGGGGAAAGGCGAGCGCGAAGGCCAGGGCGGCGGCCATGGGCGAGCCCAGCTTCATGACCGCAACCTGGACCACGACCGCGCAGGTCAGCACCATGACGTGGATCACAGCCGCACTGGCCACGACCGCGATGGCGGCCATAGCCACGCCGGTCACGTCGACGGCGGCGGGCGTACCCACAGCCACAGCGACGGCGGCGATCACAGTCATGCCCCCGGCCACAGCGGCAGCGACGCCCACGAGCACAGCGACAACCGCGCCCACGGCCACACCAACGGCCACACCAACGGCCACACCAACGGCCACACCCACGACCACACCAACGGCCACGACCACACCCACGACCACACCCACGACCACAGTCACGCAGGTCACCACCACCACCATCACGCGCCCGTCGCGGGCCACGGCTTCGCGTTCGCGCTGGCTGTTGCGCTGAACGTCGCGATCGTCGTCATTCAGGCGCTGTATGGCGTGCTCGCGCACTCGACCGCGCTGCTCGCCGACGCCGGTCACAACCTGTCCGACGTACTCGGCCTGCTGCTCGCCTGGGGCGCGGCGTGGCTCACGACGCGCCGTCCTTCCGGACGCTACACGTTCGGCTACGGCAGCTCGTCGATTCTCGCGTCGCTGGCCAATGCGGCGCTCCTGCTGTTCGCGTGCGGCGTGATCGTCGCCGAGGCGATTGGCCGCCTGATGAATCCGGCGCCGGTCGCAGGGCTCGCCGTATTCGTCGTTGCGACCGTGGGCGTGGTCGTCAACGGGATTTCCGCGTGGCTCTTCATGCGCGGCCAGAAGGACGACCTCAACATCCGCGGCGCCTTTTTGCATATGGCAGCCGACGCCAGCGTGTCCGCTGCGGTGGCCATAAGCGGCCTCGTGATTCTCTACACCAACTGGACGTGGCTTGACCCGCTAATGAGCCTGCTGGTGGTCGCGGTCGTCGTTTACGGGACCTGGGGTTTGCTGCGCGATTCTGTGCGGCTCGCGCTCAATGCCGTGCCGTCAGGCGTCGATCTGCAAAGCATTCGGGACTATCTCGCCGATCAGCCCGGCGTCGAGGGCGTGCACGATCTGCATGTGTGGGCACTATCGACCACCGGCAACGCGCTCAGCGTGCACCTCGTGATGCCCGCCGGGCATCCTGGCGACGAGCGGCTCGACGGCATCGTGCTCGTGCTGCGCGAACGCTTTTCGATGCAACACGCGACGCTGCAAGTCGACCTCGGCACGACCGATCATCGTTGCGCGATGGATCACCCGGCAAAAGCGCACTGACACCTGCCGACGCACAGCCCGTTGACGCACTGACGCGCTCACAGCAACGCCTTGGAGCCGGTCTACGCCAAGCCCGGCTCTGTGCGCGATACACCTCGCAATTGATGCGCCGCGCCGTTCAGCCCGGGGGCTCGGGGGGTACACTAGTGCGCACTGTGCTCTGCGGAGTTTCGCATGGACGCTGCTGCAAATAATGCGTCGCCGGTTCTGATCGTCGGAGCGGGTCCGACCGGGCTCGCCGCTGCCATGAGCCTCGCGCGCGCTCATATTCCCGTGCGTCTGATCGACCGCGCGATGCAGCCGAACCCTTATTCGCGGGCAATCGGCATTCAGGCGCGCACACTCGAACTGCTGGAGCAGCATCGGCTCGTCGAGCGGTTTCTGGAACTGGGACATCGCGCCCGCGTCGCCAATCTGTTTTCGAACGGCATGCGCCTCGCGCAGCTCGACTTCGATCCGCTGCACACGCGCTATCCGTATCTGCTGTTTCTCGATCAGTCGGTGACCGAGCGTCTGCTGACCGAGCATCTGGCGACGCTCGGCGTCACGGTCGAGCGGGGCGTCGAACTCACGATGTTTACGCAAGGCTCGGCCGGCATTCAGGCGACGCTGAGGCGCGCCGACGGTCACACGCAAACTCTGCGTCCGTCTTACATGATCGCCGCCGACGGCGCGCACAGCATGATCCGCCATGGCCTCGGCCTGAGCTTCGAGGGCAAGACACTCGAGCAGACGTTCCTGCTAGCCGATCTGCACGCCGAAACGGATTGGGCCGAGGACGAGTTCCACATCTTCGCTTCGGGCGAGGGGCTCGTCGCGCTGTTTCCAATGGGTCACGGCCGGCATCGGCTGATCGCGGATCACGCAGTCGAGCCGGTCGCCGAAGCCGCGCCGCTGTCGCCGGTGGTGCTCGGCGAACCGCCGCTCAGTCGCGTGCCCGCACCGTCGCTCGACGAATGCAAGGCGCTGCTCGCAAGGCGCGTGCATGAACGTGTCGATGTGTCGGAGCTTGCGTGGTCCTCGTATTTTCACCTGAACAGCCGGATGGTCGAGCGGCTGCGCGTGGGGCGCGTCTTCCTTGCCGGCGACGCCGCTCACGTGCACAGTCCGGCCGGCGCCCAGGGAATGAACACCGGCATCCAGGAAGCGTTCAATCTCGGGTGGAAGCTCGCGCGCGTTTTGAAGGGCGCGGCGCCCGATCGCCTGCTCGACACCTACCATCTCGAGCGGCATCCCATAGAGCGCGACGTGCTGCGGCAAACCGGCTTTATCACGCAGATGGCCGAGGCGGATCATGGGCCGCTCAAGCTGCTGCGCGAGCGCGTGATGCCGGTTCTCGCCGCGCTCGGTCCGTTGCGCGACGCCGCGCGGCTCACGATCAGCGAGTTGTCGGTGCAATACCGGCGCAGTCCGCTCACGCTCGAACGCGTGCTCGACGGCGGCCCGCGTGCGGGCGAGCGCGCGCCGGATGCGGTGGTGCACGTGGTCGACGGTCCGCTCGGGCGCGCGCCCGGCATCGGCTGCATTTTCGATCTGCACGACCCCGCGTTCTTTTCGCTGTTTGTGCTCGTGCCGCCATTGCCCGTCGACGAAAAGCCGCTCGATCCCGATGCAAAGCACGAGCCGCCTCGCGACGCCGAGTTCGAGCGTCTCGTTGCCGACATGGAGAGATTGTTGCCAGGCGCGGTGCGTATCTGGCGCGTGACTGATACGACCGGCGACGGCGGTCCGTCGCTAGCCGAATCGTACGGACGAACGCGGCCGTCGTTCTATCTGCTGCGGCCCGACGGGTACATCAGCGCGCGCGGGCGCACCGGCTCGGACCTGAACGGCCTGTTGCGGCACTGCGAAGCGTGGTTCACCGTTGGCGGACAGATACCCGAGCAGACGGCCGTGTAAAGCTGCGGCAGGCGGCGCTCGCAGTTGGAGCCGCCGCCTGGCCGGTGCAGACCGTTCCGTTACATGTCGCCTCAGGCGATTGAGGGCTCCGCGGGCGTCAGGCGTTCGCGGTGTTTGACGAGCGCTTCCCTGACGATCGCCGACATCGCGATGCCGCTTGCGTCCGGGGCATCGAGCGACGCGAGCAACGCACGCCGCATGCGCGGCTCCCAGAAACGGCGGATATGGTCGGCGACGCCCGTAACCGCTTCTTCGCGATCCGGCATCGAATCGAAAAAGTCGCCGATGCGGTTCGCCATGTCGATCAGATTCTGTGTGTCCATGGCTTGCCTCACTTGCCCGCGGTCGCGTTGGTCAGCTCGCGCTGCTTCAGCAGTTCGAGTTGCTCCGCATTGAAGCGCGAATACTCTTTCTGCCATTGCGACGGCTGTTCGACCGGCATCACCTGCACCGCCGTCACCTTGTATTCCGGACAGTTGGTCGCCCAGTCCGAGCTATCGGTCGTGATCACGTTCGCGCCCGATTCGGGGAAATGGAACGTCGTATAGACGACGCCCGGCTGCATCCGCTCGGTGACCTTCGCACGCAGTACGGTCTGTCCCGCGCGCGATTCGATGCCGACCCAGTCGCCTGTCTTGATGCCGCGTTCTTCTGCGTCGTGCGGATGCAGTTCGAGGCGGTCCTCGTCGTGCCAGCGCGAGTTCTCGGTGCGGCGCGTTTGTGCGCCCACGTTGTACTGCGACAGGATGCGCCCGGTGGTGAGCAGCAGCGGAAATTTGCGTGTGACTTTTTCCGGCGACGCGATGAACTTCGTAATCACGAACTTGCCCTTGCCGCGCACGAACGTGTCGATGTGCATGGTCGGCGTGCCGTCGGGCGCCTCTTCGTTGCAAGGCCACTGAATACTGCCGAGCTCGTCGATCTTTTTGTACGACACACCGTGGAAGGTCGGCGTGAGACGCGCGATTTCGTCCATGATCTCGGACGGATGCGCGTAGTCCATTTCATAGCCGAGTGCGCGCGAGAGCAGCAGCGTGACTTCCCAGTCGGCGTAGCCCGGCACCGGCGGCATGACCTTGCGCACGCGCGAGATGCGGCGCTCCGCGTTCGTGAAGGTGCCGTCCTTTTCGAGGAAGGTCGAGCCGGGCAGCAGCACATGTGCATACTTCGCGGTCTCGTTCAGGAAAATATCCTGTACGACGATGCATTCCATCGACGACAACGCAGCGGCCACATGGTGCGTGTTCGGGTCCGACTGTACGATGTCCTCGCCCTGGCAATACAGGCCCATGAAGCTGCCGTCGAGTGCTGCGTCGAACATGTTCGGAATGCGCAAGCCCGGCTCGGTTTGCAGCGTGACATTCCACGCGTCCTCGAACTGCGAGCGCACGATCGTATCGCTGATGTGCCGATAGCCCGGCAGTTCGTGAGGGAACGAGCCCATGTCGCACGAACCCTGCACGTTGTTCTGGCCGCGCAGCGGATTGACGCCGACGCCTTCGCGGCCGATGTTGCCGGTGGCCATCGCGAGGTTCGCAATGCCCATCACCATCGTCGAGCCCTGCGCGTGTTCGGTGACGCCGAGGCCGTAGTAGATCGCGGCATTGCCGCCCGTCGCATAGATGCGCGCGGCTTCGCGCACGTCCTTGGCCGGCACGCCGGTCATCGCTTCCGTTGCTTCCGGCGCATTCTCCGGCAGCGCGACGAAATCGCGCCATTGCTCGAACGCGCGTCCCTCGCAGCGCTCCGCGATGAACGCTTCGTTCAGCAGCCCTTCGGTCACGATGACATGAGCGAGCGCATTGACTATCGCTACATTGGTGCCCGGGCGCAATTGCAGATGATGCGACGCCCTTACGTGCGGCGTATCGACGATGTCGATGCGCCGCGGATCGACGACGATCAGCTTCGCGCCTTCGCGCACGCGGCGCTTCAGACGCGAGCCGAACACCGGATGGCCGTCGGTCGGATTCGCGCCGATCACCATGATCACCTCGGCCTTATCGACCGAGGCGAAGGTCTGCGTGCCCGCCGATTCGCCGAGCGTCGTCTTCAGGCCATAGCCGGTCGGCGAATGGCACACGCGTGCGCAGGTGTCGACGTTGTTGTTGCCGAACGCGGCGCGCACGAGCTTCTGCACGAGATACGTTTCTTCGTTCGTACAACGCGACGAGGTAATCCCGCCGATCGAATCGCGCCCGTGCTTCGCCTGGATGCGGCGGAATTCGGAAGCTGCGTAATTGATCGCTTCTTCCCAGCTCACTTCGCGCCACGGGTCGGTGATCTTCGCGCGGATCATCGGCTTGGTGATGCGGTCCTTGTGCGTCGCATAGCCCCATGCAAAGCGGCCCTTCACGCATGCGTGGCCTTCATTCGCCTGACCGTTCTTGAACGGCACCATGCGTACGACCTGGTTGCCCTTCATCTCGGCCTTGAACGAGCAGCCGACGCCGCAATACGCGCAGGTGGTGACGACCGAATGTTCGGCCTGGCCGAGCATGACCACGGTCTTTTCCTGCAGCGTCGCGGTGGGGCACGCGGAGACGCACGCGCCACACGACACGCACTCCGATTCCATGAACGGCTGGTTTTCGCTGGCTGCCACGCGCGATTCGAAACCGCGCCCCGCGATGGTCAGCGCGAACGTACCTTGGGTTTCTTCGCATGCGCGCACGCAGCGATTGCACACGATGCATTTCGCCGGATCGTACGTGAAGTACGGATTCGATTCGTCCTTCTTGTCTTGCAGGTGATTTGCACCGTCGATCCCGTAGCGCACTTCGCGCAGTCCGGTGACCCCCGCCATGTCCTGCAACTCGCAGTCGCCGTTCGCGGGGCAGGTCAGGCAATCGAGCGGGTGATCGGAGATATACAGTTCCATCACGTTGCGGCGCAGCGATTGCAAACGATCGCTTTGCGTGCGCACCTTCATGCCGGCTTCGACCGGCGTCGTGCACGAGGCCGGATAGCCGCGCTTGCCTTCGATCTCGACGAGACACAAGCGGCACGAGCCGAACGGTTCGAGCGAATCGGTCGCGCAGAGCTTCGGCACATTCACGCCGGCTTCGATAGCGGCGCGCATCACCGATGTGCCGGCCGGCACCGTTATCGCCTGGCCGTCGATTTCCAGCGTCACGTCGACGTCGGAGTGACGCTCGGGCGTGCCGTAATCCGTGTCGTCGAAGTAGGAGCGCGGGGCGCGCGATTGTGCTTGCGCCTGTGATTTGCACGCGCAGTTGCCGGAGCCGCAGCCGCCGGCAGGAGTATTGAGCATGTCTGACATGGTTGGGCTCCTCGTTCAGGCCGCGGCTTTCGGTGCGTCGGCGCGAGCGTCGGCGAGACCGAAGTCTTCAGGAAAATGGTCGAGTGCGGACAGCACGGGGTAGGGTGTCATGCCGCCCATCGCACACAGTGAGCCGGACACCATCGTGTCGCAAAGATCGCGCAGCAACTGCACTTGCCGCGTGGACGTGTCGCCGTTACGGATCCGTGCGATCACTTCGACGCCGCGTGTGGAACCGATGCGGCACGGCGTGCACTTGCCGCACGATTCGAGCGCGCAGAAGTGCATCGCGTATTGCGCGAGTTCGGCCAGATTCGACGTGTCGTCGTGTACGACGAGACCGCCGTGACCGACCACGGCGCCGACCGCCGCATACGCTTCGTAATCCATCGGGATGTCCCACTGGCTTTCCGGCAGATAGGTGCCGAGCGGGCCGCCAACTTGCACGGCGCGCGCGGGCCGGCCGCTTGCCGTGCCGCCGCCGTAGTCGTGGATCAGTTCACGCAGTGTCACGCCGAATGCAAGTTCGACGAGGCCGCCTTGCTTGACGTTGCCTGCCAACTGGAACGGCAGCGTGCCGCGCGAACGGCCCATGCCGAAGTCTTTGTAGAACGCCGCGCCGCGCGCGAAGATGATCGGCACCGTGGCCAGCGTGATGACGTTGTTGATCACCGTCGGCTGGCCGTACAGGCCGACCAGCGCGGGCACCGGCGGCTTCGCGCGGACGATGCCGCGCTTGCCTTCGAGCGATTCGAGCAGCGCGGTTTCTTCGCCGCACACGTACGAGCCGGCGCCCTTCGCGACGAACAGCTCGAAGCGATGCGCGGAGCCGAGCACGCTGTCGCCGAGCCAGCCGGCGGCGCGCGCCTTTGCGATTGCGGCTTCGAGCGTCGCGATCGAATGCGGATATTCGCTGCGCACGTAGATATAGCCGGCCGTTGCGCCGGTCACGACGCCCGCGATGATCATGCCTTCGATCAGCACATAGGGGTCGCTTTCCATCACGAGGCGATCGGAGAACGTGCCGGAGTCGCCTTCGTCCGCATTGCAGACGATGTACTTTTGCGCTGCCTTTGCCGCGCGCACGGTGCGCCATTTGATGCCGGCGGGAAACGCCGCGCCGCCGCGTCCGCGCAAGCCCGATTCGATCAGCGCTTCGCATGCGGCGTCGCCGTCGGTTTGCAAAGCCTGGCGTAAGCCTTCGAGACCGCCGTGCGCGATGTAGTCGTCGGTGGAAAGCGGGTCGGTGATGCCGATGCGCGCGAACGTCAGGCGCTGTTGCTTCTTCAGATACGGAATCTCGTCGACCGCGCCGACACGGCGAGCATGCTCGCCACCGTCGATGAAGCCTGCGTCGAAGAGCGCGCCTACGTCACTTTCCTCGACGTTCGCGTAACCGACGCGGCCTTCGGCCGTTTGCACTTCGACGAGCGGTTCGAGCCACAGCAAGCCGCGCGAGCCGTTGCGGATCAACTCTATCGCGATGCCGCGGCGTGCGGCCTCGGCTTTGATCGCGTCGGCCAGCGCATCGGCGCCGAGTGCGAGCGCCGACGAATCGCGGGGAACATAGATGCGCGTCATGCCGTCACCTCCACGCATTTGCTGGCGGCCGCGAAAATCGCGTCGAATTTCTGCGGCGTAACCTTGGCATGCAGCGTGCCGTTCACCATCATCGCCGGCGACAGCGCGCATTGGCCAAGGCAGTACACCGACTCGAGTTCCACCGCGTCGCCGGTTTCATGCGCGGCATCGAAGCGGCAGCCCGTATGCGACTCGATGTGCTGCGCAAGCGCCTCGGTGCCCATGCTGCGGCAGGCTTCCGCGCGGCACAGTTGCACCGTGACGGGCGCCGCCGGCCGGGTGCGGAAATGGTGGTAGTAGGTGATGACGCCGTGCACTTCCGCGCGCGACAGGTTCATCACGCGAGCGAGCGATGGGACCGTGGCGGGCGGTACGTACCCGAGTTCGTCCTGAATCGCATGCAGCACCGCTATCAGCGACATGCCGGGCTGCGCGTGACGCTCTACGAGCTGTTCCGGCGCGAAGGCGATGAGATCGTCCAAGTGGGGGCTCCTCCAAAGTCATATATGCACTTGTTATTCCTAATGTGTGCACTTATGCTTCGTTTATTCAATATGGGATAGCCGAACGATAGGCGGGCGAAACGGCCTATGCAATAGGAGAAACCTGTACATATATGATCAGGATCGAGTGCCGCGCGCAACTGGTGTTGAAGGGCCCGGACGGTCGGGAGGCAAGCCTGTCGGACGTCGTGCCGTTGCTCGCTCTCGTGAACGAGTCGGGCAGCATTGCGCAGGCGGCGACGCTTAAGGGTTTGTCCTACCGTCACGCGTGGGGTTTGTTGCGTGGAATCGAGGAGCGCCTGGGTGGGCCGCTGATTGCGAAGGAGCGCGGCCGGGGTTCGGTGCTCTCGGAACTCGGGCACGCGGTGCTGCGTGCCCAGCGTTTATGCGGCGAGCGGCTCGACGGCAATATGCAGGCGCTGGCGAGCGAGGTGGCAAGCGACCTGAATCGTTGGCTCGCGCCGCCCGTCGATCACGTGCGCATTCATGCATCGCATGGCTATGCCGTGGCGGCGCTCGTGACCGCGCTCGTCGCCAATGAGTTGCCCGTCGAAATCAAATACCGCGACGGTGCCGACGCCGTGAGTGCGCTCGCGCGCGGCGAATGCGAACTGGCCGGCTTCCATTTGCCGCTCGGCGAGTTCCGCGAGGCGTGCGCCGATACCTACCGGCGCTGGCTCGATCCGCAACGCCATGTGCTCGTGCATCTGACGCGGCGCAAGCAGGGGCTTTTTCTCGGCAAGGGCAACCCCAAGACCATCGGCGGCTTGAGCGACCTCGCGCGCGACGACATTCGCTTCGTCAATCGTCAGCATGGCTCCGGCACGCGCATGCTGCTGGACCTGGCGCTTACAAAGCTCGGCATCGATCCGGATCGCGTGAATGGCTATGCGTCGGCCGAGCTTACGCATTCGGCGATCGCCGCATTCGTTGCAAGCGGCATGGCAGACGTGGGATTTGGCGTAGAACCGGCGGCGCATCATTTCGGTCTCGACTTCATTCCTGCCGTCGACGAGGACTATTACTTCGCATGCGACCGCGCGCGGCTCGATCGCGAACCGCTGTCCACGGTGATAGAGCTGTTGCGCGGCAGCGCGTTTCATCAGAGCGTCGATCAATTGCAGGGCTACGATCCGCGCGAGTGCGGCAAACTCGTGGACCTCGAAGCAGGATTGAGCGGAGCAGGCGCGTAAGCGGCCGTAAACATCGTGGGGCCTTCGACGCTGCGTATGGCTTTCGTTTGGGATACTCTCTAAGCTTCCGCTTTTGCCCAACCGCGCGGCCAGGCCGCGCCACGAATCGATATGAAAGTTCTTCTACATGCATGCGCCGCCGCAGCGTCGGCCGGCTTGCTCCTCGCGACTATTCCGGTCGCTTTCGCGCAGAACTCGCCCGGCGTGCCGGGCGGCATTCTGCAGGAGCAGTTTCGGCTCGCTGAACATCCGCAAATGCCGTTCGCGGCTTCTGCGCCGTCGGACAAATATCAGTCGGACAAGAAGTCGGCCATGCGCAAGCGCGGCGACCTGGGCGACCCGAACGGCTGCAATTTGCGGTGTCCGAAAGACGAGTAGGTTGCTGCTTCGTGCATTTCTTCTGATTGAGACGCCGGCGCCTTGCCGGCGTTTTTCGTTGGTTTTGCGCTTCGGCGCCGGTTACGGCTTCGCCGTGTGCCAGACGTCCTTGAAGCCGTCTCCTTTTGCGTCCCCCGCTTGCTTGTCCGCCGCGTAGCGATAGAGCGGATGACCTTTGTACGCCCATTGCTGCTTGCCGTCCGCCGACGGAATCAGTGTCCAGTCGCCGGACGGCTTGTCGGAGGGGCCCGCCACGGCAGCCGGCCAATAGCTCATGCAGCCGCCCGTGCAGGCGCTGACACCTGGCGTGGTGTCCTTGTCGAAGGTGTAGAGCGTCATGCCGTCCGCGGTAACGAAGCGGCCGTCCATCACCTTCGGAGGTTCGGCAAAAGCGGCCTGTTGCAGTGTCAGCAGGGCGAGGCAGAAGAGGGTTTTGCGCATGATGTCGGCTCCTGTTGTTTGTGATCGTATGAGTTAGCGCGCAAGGCGGCTCGCGTCCGCGCGTGAGGTATCAACGAACCAGCCGGTGGGTTTATTCCGGGCTTGTCGGATGTGTTTTCTATTCGCTTGCGGCCCAGCGGACTGAGACTACGCATGCCGCTTGCACTGTCAGAGTAGGCGACCTGTCGCGTTTAGCAAGCCGCCCTGAAAGAGCAAAAGGCGAGGGCGTGAATTAATTGCCGCTTCATCGAATTGAGCCAATTCCTATTCGACCTTAGGAGTATTTCTCGATGCATGTAGTATTAATAAATCATCCCGGTGAATGATTTGCAGATAAATCCGGTTGTGAATGAGGAATGGTTGAATAGTGTTTTTTGAGCATGTGTGCACATACCGGCGCTTAGACATGGAGTCAATCGATAACGACGACTGCCGGGGTTAATAGCGTAGGCAGGCTGGCCATGTGCTTTGCCGAGTAAACGTCATTCGGAATTTTCGGAGATTTAACAAAGAAAAACCCGACGAATCAGCATAATTGAAAAATTGCGTCAAGATTGCGTTTTGGGAAAATATCGGATGCTAGAATCGGCGCCGCTCGATGAGTAAAAACTCGCTCACGAGCTATTCATTGATTAAGTTAACTTAGGTAAATAAAAATGCAAAAGATCAATCGTAGTGAACTGGCCAAATCCGCTGTTGCTGGCGGCTGCTGCAAGAGCAGCTGCGCAAAGACGACGCAGACGACGCTGAAGAGCGCTGCTCCGGTCAAGCCGCGCGCCTAATGTTCGAACGTGCCGGGACCGCGCCCGCTGGCGCGGTCCCGGCACACGAAACAACGCCAAATGAAGAAGCCGTGGGTCGTCGGGTGGGGCTTGCTGACTTTCCTGCGCAACAGGTTCGCGAGTGCGAAGCGTGGCGTACAGGTCGTGTTCATTGCGCGCATGCCGCGTTCTGCAATTGAGACGCTGGCTGCCGTTTTATGGCGAATCTGTGGGGTTGTCGATGCGCGTACGCGCTGGGAAGGCATCTGCCGTTGCGAGATTGGCCGCGAGGTCCTGGACCTGGCGCTGCGCAACCCGGGCCGCGTTGCCGCCGGCCGCTTTCGGGAGCGCCTGATCGACCAGCGGATTTATTTCGGCCGGCTGTCGCGGGGCAGCGAAGCATGGCCCGACCTGCAGCAGGTCGCGAGTGCGCTCGCCAGGCAAATCGCGCAGTTGCAGGCAGATGAACCCGGGCGTCCGGTCATCGTGTCGCCGTTTCACTATGTATCGCAATACGCGAACATTTACGTTATCGACGAACTGCGGGCGCTGCTCGGACTCGAGTCGATCGCCGTGGTGTCCGGCGTGCCGCGAGATCTGTATGGCGATGACCATTCGCTCATACCGGGCGTGAACGTGCTGTACACCTACGGGGAAGACGATCGCAACGGCCTCGGCCTGCGTGTCGCGCGGGCGTTGAAGCGCAGTGGCGTCGTGGTGTTGTTTGCCGACGTGCCTCCGTTCGCGCTGCACCGTTATCCGATGGAGACGGTGAGCGTCTCCATGTTTGGGCGCAACGCGCGCATTCATAACGGTGTGTTTCGGCTGGGCGCGCAGTTCGACGCGATATTGTTGCCGTTCTATCTGCGCTTTCAGCGCGGCCGCTTCGGCGCCGAAATATTCGATCCGTTGCCGCTCGCCGGGACAGGCGCTGTTCAGCAAGTTGCAAGGTATATCGAAGCGGCCGCCGCGGACAACTATTCCGATTGGCTGGTTGCCGGACATCCGTCGATGTACTCGTTCGCGCCCGTTCGCTAAAGGTTTCCCTCCGGGTTTCCCGCCCGGCACGAGAGTCGCGGCGTCGCGTTCGTACCAAAAGCGCGCAGGCACAGAAATGCGTACAGACACAGCACCGGCTGGCATCCGCCAGCAACCAGGCTTATGGAACCGATCTATCTCCCACAATTCAGGGACGTCTCGTGGCGTTGGCTCGCCTATGTGGCGTCCACGTTCGTCATCGTCGCGGTCGTTTTCGCATTTGTTCACGACGTCGAGCTGAAACAGGACGTGCGCGCGGAAATCGTGTCGCCCTCCGAAATCAAGATCCAGGGGCTGACCGGCCTCGTCTCAGACATTTATGTTAGCCCCTCCGCGAGCGTCGGGCAGGGAGCACCGCTCTTCAGGCTGGAGCGCGATCTTTCGCTTGCGAGCGACGGTCGCCAGCGCCCTGCTTTTGACGCGCATGACCGCGACGAGCAGATCCGCACGAGCGAAGCGCAATACACGCAGCGCAAGGCGGACCTGAGCGCGCAGCTGGACGCCGCGCGTCTTGCCGCGCAAAGCCGTCGGGCGGAAATTCAGGCGCTTGATGAGCAATTGAGCCAGAACGAGCAGTTGGCGAACGAAGCGCAACGCACGGTGACGCGGCTCGAATCGGTGTCGGACTATGTCACCGCAGACCGCGTCGAACAGGCGAGGGCGGTGACGCATCAGGCGAAGGGATCCGTGGCGCAAAGCGCCGCGCGCCGTCAACAGTTGAACGCCGAACTCGGCGCGGCACTCGGCACGCAAACGGGATTCGGCGCGCAGCTGACCGAACTCGAAGCGCGGCATGCACGCGAACTCCAGGACATTCGTATGCGGTTCGAGCAGATCCGCCAGGACGCGACCATTTCCGCGCCGAAGGCAGGCGTCGTTACCTTTTCCGGCCTGGTTCCCGGCCGCACGCTCGCTGCGGACGACGTGGCACTCGTGATATCGACTGGCGAGAAGGGGCCGTTGCGCGCTGCGTTGCGTATTCCTTCGCGCCGGCGTGGCTTTATCCGCGAAGGGCAAGTTGTGCGGCTCAAGTTCGACGCGTTTCCCTATGCAAAATTCGGCAGCTACGCGGCGCGCATCGATTCGATCTCCCGCACCACCGTGCGATCAGGGATGTCACCGGCGGGCGCTTCGGAGCCGCGCAGTACGCAAGGCGACTACATGGCGTGGGCCACGTTAAGCGACGACCAGTTCAAGTTCGAACGGCAACGCTTCGACATTCTGCCCGGCATGAGCGCGACGGCGAGCATCGTGATCGAGCGTCGCACCATCGCCGAATGGGTGCTCGCGCCATTTTTCCGCATGCTGCGAGCCTAACGATGCGCGCCATCTATCAAAATGAAGTTGCCGAGTGCGGCTACGCGTGTCTGGCGATGGTCCTGTCGCACTTCGGCCGGGCCATCGAAGTGCGCGAGTTGCAGGCATTCAGACCGATCTCGGCCAACGGTTTGACGCTGATGGACCTGTACGATGTGGCGGTCGAATTCGGTCTCGCCGTTCAGGCATACCGGTTTGACGCCGGCGATCTGCCGAGCATCAAGCGCGGTTCGATCCTGCACTTCGGCGGCGCGCATTTCGTCGTTTTCGAGAATTGCGGGCGTGGCTATGTGCAAGTGATCGATCCGGCGAGCGGCCGGCGGCGCATCTCCATGGACACCTTTGTCGCGAATGTGTCCGGCTACCTGCTCGAATGCGCGCCGACGCCAGCCATGCCGCGTGTGCGCAACAAGTCGCGTGTGCCGGCAGCCCTGGCTCGCGTGCGTGCGCTGAACCCGCAACTCACCGCGCAGATCGCCAAGGTGATGTTCGTCGCGCTCGGCAGCCAGTTCGCGATTCTCGCCATGCCGTACCTCGGCAATCTGTTGCTCGACGACGTCGTCGCCGCCGACAACCTGAACCTGCTCAATGTGCTGATGCTGACGTTCGCCGGCATTTTTATCGTCGGTGCGTTGAGCCAGTATGTTCAGACATACCTCGTCGAGCTTTTGCACGGTTTAGTGCAGATGAACATGACCGAGGGAATCATGGCGCAACTGTTGCGCAATCCCATTCCGTACTTCGAGAAGCGTCACGTTGGCGATCTGTTTGCGCGCGTGAAGGCGCAAGACGAAATCAGCGCCTTCACCACGCGGACTACGATCTCGGTGCATCGACGTGGCGGTCGGCATGCTCGCACTCGCATTGATGCTGGTGCAAAGCAGGCAACCGACGGTGATCGCCGTGCTGATTTTCACGGTCTACGTGGCGGTGTCGTTTGCGCTGTTTTCGCGCATGCGCGACACGCATGCACTGGTGCTGGAAGAGTCGGCGCGCTGCGACGACACGCTTATCGAAACGATCCGCGCGGCTTCGTTGATCAAGCTGTCGCAGGGCGAGGCGCGGCGCACGGCGATCTTCATGGCGAAATATCGCGCGTATATCGCGGCGTTGGTGCGCAACAGCCGCCTGGGGAGCGCACGCGACGCGATCCTCAAGCTTGTCGACTACGCGGACATGATCGCGGTGAGCTGGTTCGCCGCGCGTCTGATGCTGAGCGGCACGATTTCGGTGGGCGTGTTCTATTCGTTTCTGATCTACAAGTCGCTGCTGTCCGAGCGCTTTGCGCGAGCCGTCAACGCAGCCTTCGAGCATTTCATGCTGAGCGTTCCGGTTGCACGCGTGGGCGATATCGTCGATGGCGAAGCGGAACGGTACACGGCGCCCGGCGAGATGCATAAGGCCGTCGAGGTGCGAACTTTCGAGCGCATCGATGTGCGCGGTGTCAGCTTTCGCTACGGCGTTTCGGATCAACCGGTGCTCAAGGACGCGAACATCGTCATCCGGCGGGGCGACAAGGTCGTGATTACCGGCGCATCCGGAAGCGGCAAGTCGACGCTCTTCAAGCTGCTTGCGGCTGCCGAGCCGCTGCAGGACGGCGAGATCACGCTAAACGGGATCGCCTGGCCAAATCTCAGCGTCGATGAAATCCGCCGACATGGTGTTCATATGCGGCAGGGCGACCTGATCCTGCACGGCTCGATTGCCGACAACGTCTCACTTTTCGCGGGCAATCCGGACGAGGCGCGCATTCACGCATTGCTGGATGACGTCGGTTTGCTGCCCGATGTCATGCGCCTGCCGATGCGCACGCGAACGGTGATTAGCGACACGATCGCGAATATTTCGGCGGGCCAGCGGCAACGTTTGTTGCTCGCGCGAGCGTTGTATCAGCAACGAGAACTGCTGCTGCTCGATGAGGCGACTTCGAATCTCGACCCCGCGTCCGTACGGCATGTCGTCGACTTGTTGCTGCGTCTGGAGCGCACGGTGGTGGTCATTACGCATGACATGTCGCTCGCTTCGGCGTTCGACACGCGCTATCGATTGGTCGATGGTGAACTGCTATGCGAGCCTCGCGAGGGAGTTATGGTGGATGAATAAGCGCACGATGGCGGGCGCACTGCTTGTGTTCACCGGTGTGGCTTACGCGGGCGCCGCAGCGGCGGTCGATTTGCTCACCGTGGTGGAGCAGAGCACCGATCGCGACGCGGATCTGGCGGCGTTTCGCGCGGGCTCGAGAGCCGCGGGCGAGGCCGTGCCGAAAGCCCGCGCGGCGCTGCTGCCGCAACTGGAAGCCGGTTGGGGGCGGGCGTACAACAGCACAGTTACGGAGGGCCTTCCGAACACCCACTACTGGCAGAACGGGTGGACTGTCGCGCTGACGCAGCCGGTTTTCGACTGGAGCAGATGGACCACCTATAAGCAGGCGGACTTCGTTCAGGCGCGGGGCGCGGTGGATCTGGCGCGTGCGCAGCAATCGGCCATTTTGCGAGCCGTGCAAACGTACTTCGACGAACTCGCAGCCGAGGACGAACTGACACGCGCCAACGACTACACGGCGGCGCTAGATGTGCACCTGGACGAACTGCGGCGTCGACGGCGGGCCGGCGAGGCCACGGTGATCGATGTGCAGGAAGCCGAGGCGGCGCGCGAACAGGCGCAGTCGCAGCAACTGGATGCCCGCGACGACTTGCAGTTGAAACGGCTCGCGCTGGAACACATCACGGGGCAGCGGTTTGCAGGGCTGTCGCGCTTGTCGGACGCCGCGGTCATGCCAGGATTGCACCCGGACGACGTGGAAAGCTGGGCCTCGCAAGCCGAGGCACACGACTACACGGTGCAACTGAAGCAGATCGACCGGCGCATTGCCGAACTCGAGGTCGAGAAGGCTCGCGCCGCGCGGTTGCCGGTCGTGAATCTGACGGCGAGCCATACGCCGGCCGGCGCAGCGTCCGGCTACATCCGCCCGACGACGACAACGACGGCGATGCTGTCGGTGAGCATTCCCATTTTCGAAGGCGGTGCAACGAGCGCGAATATCGACGAAAAGCTGGCACTCGAAGATAGGGCGCAGGACGAACTGGTTGCGGCGACCCGTTTGGCCGGAGCGAGTGCGCGGGAATATTGGTCGCGATTTCTCGCCGGCGTCGCGCGGATCGAAGCGCTGTCGCGATTGGTGCAGAGTTCTCGCGCCGCGCTCAACGCGACGCAGGTCGGCTACCGGGTGGGCAGTCGCGGTAGCACGGATGTGCTGCGGGCATCTGACTCGTTTTTCGCGAATCGCCGTGATCTCATTCGGGCACGGTATGCAACAATCGTTGGGCTTCTTCAGCTGAAGGCGGCAACGGCAAGCCTGAATCTCGACGAGGTCGCGCGTGTCAATGAACTGGTGCTGAACGGTGAGGACCGTCAGGCGGTGGCTCACGTGGATGCGCAACACGCGGCGGTTGATGCAAAGGTGGAGCGGGCGGCGGTTGGGGCGAAGATGGGGCGGCCTGCGGTGGGCACTGAGATGCCGCGGGCGCTGGTTAGGGCGGAGCCGCCACAAGGGGTAATCTTGACGGATCTGCACCCTGCGGCGATTGACGCGGCCGTGCAGCGCGCGCTGGCTTCCATCCACCAGCAATAAGGCCGACGCAAATCTGCGCCGCACAAGTTGCGGCGGGTAGAGGCGCCATGCCGAAACATCGGCGATCTAAAGACAAAAAACCCCGAGCGGCTAGCGCCGTCGGGGTATTCGTTGAGGCATTGCCATTTGCCTGAAAGGTGTCTGGTGGAGGCGGCGGGAATCGAACCCGCGTCCAGAAGCACTCTACGACCAGTTCTACATGTTTAGTTCTGTCATTTGATTTAACCATAGTGACGCGGACGAACACGCTGCACTACGGCGATTCACTAGATTTTCGACCCGGACGTCGTGACTCCGTCAAGGCTTAACTGACGTATATGACCTCTGTCGGTATTGCTACCGGTCTTGCGACTCTAGCCCGTCAGTGAACTAGGCAGAGGACGGCGGCCCTTAGGCTGCCAGTGCGAACGTATCGTCGTTTGCAGTTACGTTTTTCCCATTGATTAACGAGGTGACGGGTCCTCGACATGCCCTAGCCGCTTCGCAACCCCTGTCGAAACCAGGTCGCCCCCGCGGTTCGTTGCTCGGAACTTCGAGCCAACGTATATTTTACAATAGTTTGACGGCCGTGTCTTGGCTCATTCCCGGCTCATGTCGGGCTGCCGGTTTCGGGCGCGTGCTGTGGCCCGTTGTCAATTAATGTCGCGAAGCAGCTGCTGCAGTTCGGCCGGCGACTGCACGACATGCTGCGCATGCCATTGCGTCGGCGGAATGTCGTCGCCGCAGTAGCCGTAGGCCGCAGCTACCGTCTTCATGCCGGCAGCAAAGCCCGCCTGCACGTCGCGCAAATCGTCGCCGACGTAGACGATGCGCTCCGGCGCCACGTCGAGTTCGCGAGCCGCGTGCAGCAACGGCGCCGGATGAGGCTTCGAATGCGGTGTCGTATCGCCGCTGACCACGCAGCCCGCCCGCTCTTCCAGACCCAGTTGCGCGACCAGCGGTTCCGTGAGCCGCGCGACCTTGTTCGTGACGATGCCCCAGCGCACGCCTCGCGCGTCGAGTTCATCCAGCAATTCGGGGATGCCGGGAAAGAGCGTGGTTTCGATGCAAAGATCCGCTTCGTAATTGGCGAGGAATTCCTCGCGCATCGACGCAAACTCGTGGTTATCCGGCCCAATGCCGAACGCCCCGCCGATTAGCCCTCGCGCGCCAGCCGACGCGAGCGGCCGTAGTCTTTCGAGCGGGACCATATCCAGCCCGCGATCATGGCGCATTTTGTTGACGGCGGCGGCAAGGTCTGGCGCCGTGTCGGCCAGCGTGCCGTCCAGGTCGAACAGCACGGCTTGGCAAAGACCAAGTGCATCTTCGTGGTCTTCGCGTTGGGGCAGGGGCGTAGGATCGCTCATCGATTGGATTTTGTCGGCGTTCGGTCGGATCAGAAGTCGCGGCGGCAGGCGAGCATGTAGTTCACACTCGTGTCTGCGGAAAGGGCGAAGTGCTTGCTGAGTGGGTGATAGACGATACCTTTGATGTCCCCTGTGCGCAGGCCGGCGGCTCGCACGAAGCCCGCGAGTTCCGACGGACGGATAAAACGCGCATAGTCGTGTGTGCCTTTGGGCAGCATCCGCGCGATGTATTCGGCGCCGATAACCGCAAACAGGTATGACTTCACGTTGCGGTTGAGCGTGGAAAAGAACACCCAGCCGCCCGGCTTGACCAGCGTCCTGCATGCCTCGACGATCGCAGCGGGCCGCGGCACGTGTTCGAGCATTTCCATGCAGGTGACCACGTCGTAGGTGCCCGGCTCACGTGCGGCGAGCGCCTCGGCGGCGATCTCCTCGTAATTAACGGTTACACCACTTTCAAGGCTGTGAAGATCGGCGACCCCGAGTGCTTCGCTCGACAGGTCGATTCCTTTGACGTGCGCGCCCAAGCCAGCCATTGACTCGGACAAAATGCCGCCGCCGCAACCGATGTCCAGCACATGTTTGCCGGCCAGATGTGCGTGGGCGTCTATCCAGTTCAAGCGAACGGGGTTGAGTTCATGCAGCGGTTTGAACTCGGCGTTTGGGTCCCACCAACGATGCGCAAGGTCGCTGAATTTCTGCAGTTCGTGGGGATCGGCGTTGGTCATGGCGAAGCTGCCTCGATGAGAGCGGTGAGCGGGCGCTCGAGGATAAACCCGGAGTATATAGGCGAGGGGCCGGGGCGGCAAAATGCCACCCGCTTGCGCAAGAGGTCTGGCGGCGCTCGCCTGGCCTGGCCGGCAATCCGCCGGTCTGCGCATAAAAAAAGCCCCGCCGAAGCGGGGCTTTTCGTACTGCGGTGTTTGTAGCTTACTGCTTCGAAGTACCGACAACTTCGACTTCCACGCGACGATCCGGTGCGAGGCAGGCGATGAGTTGCTTGCGGTTCTTCTGGTTGCAGCCGGTCGTGACCGGGTTGCGCTTGCCCTTGCCTTCCGTGTAGATACGGTTGGATTCGATGCCCTTGCTGACGAGGTATGCCTTGACAGCTTGAGCGCGACGCAGCGACAGACGGTCGTTGTACTTGTCCGAACCGATGCGGTCGGTGTAACCCGTTGCGACGACGACTTCGAGGTTCAGGCCCTGGATCTTCGATGCCAGATCGTCCAGCTTTTCCTTGCCAGCCGGCTTCAGGATAGCCTTGTCGAAGTCGAACAGTGCGTCAGCCTGATACGTGATCTTTTGGCTGGTGATGGCCGGTGCCGGTGCGACCGGAGCCGGCGGCGTCGGAGCCTGGGCAACCAGTGCGCCGTCGCACTTTGCGTTAGCCGTTGCCGGCGTCCAGAATGCATCGCGCCAGCAAAGCTCGTTCGTGCCGTTCATCCACACGTATTCGCCAGTACCATTCACCCAGTTGTCATTGGTAGCTTGTCGCGACGCCGGCACCGACTGTGCCATTGCGGATGCAGCCATAACTGCGGTAGCTGCAATGAACGCGAGCTTTGAAAGTTTATTCATATTTCTCCTCTCGAATTTGAGATTACCGCAGGTTTACTGCGAGCCTGTTGACGAAGACAAGTCATACATTGCTCGAAGTATAACATCGGTGCCAAACAAAAAACGTTGTGTGTAGACTTCGAGCAGTGTCTGACTCTTTGTGCGTTGGCATTTTGCCATATCGTTCCCTTCCGACGATAAAAAAATCCGCCCCCGATCAAATCACCTTGCAATTGTGGTGCATGCGCAACAGAACCAATCGCCCGGAGCGTCCCGCCAGTCATGGCTGAGCGCGGAATTGCCCCACGCATGAATCGAGCCTGATCGGCCCGGATCTGGGGCATGCGAGCGCCGCTCTGGCGCCTCTCACTGGCACCCGCTAATAGGTATACGTGCGACCGCCGGGCCCGGATGACCGGCATGTTAGAATCGCGTGATGCGTTGCGCCTGCAATGCTTACGCGAAGGCGCCGTCTTCCCGTCGCCTTCGCACGTAAAAGATACGGATAATGGATCAATTCGCCAAAGAGACTCTGCCAATCTCCCTAGAGGAGGAAATGCGCCGTTCGTATCTCGATTACGCGATGAGCGTGATCGTAGGGCGTGCGCTTCCCGACGTTCGCGATGGCCTGAAGCCGGTGCACCGGCGCGTGCTGTACGCGATGCACGAACTGAACAACGACTGGAACCGCGCGTACAAGAAGTCGGCGCGTATCGTCGGCGACGTCATCGGTAAGTACCACCCGCACGGCGACACGGCTGTTTACGACACGATCGTCCGGATGGCGCAGGACTTCTCGCTGCGCTACATGCTGGTGGACGGCCAGGGCAACTTCGGTTCGGTCGACGGCGACAACGCCGCAGCCATGCGATACACCGAAATCCGCATGGCCAAGATCGGCCACGAACTGCTCGCAGACATCGACAAGGAAACGGTCGACTTCACGCCGAACTACGACGGCAGCGAGAACGAGCCGGCCATTCTGCCCGCGCGCATTCCCAATCTCCTGATCAACGGCTCGTCGGGTATCGCGGTCGGCATGGCGACCAACATCCCGCCGCACAACCTGAACGAGGTTGTCGACGCGTGCCAGCACTTGCTCAGGAATCCGGAAGCCACGATCGACGAGTTGATCGAGATCGTTCCGGCCCCCGATTTCCCGACCGCCGGCATCATCTACGGCGTGGCCGGCGTGCGCGACGGCTATCGCACCGGCCGTGGCCGCGTGGTGATGCGCGCGCTCACGCACTTCGAAGAGATCGATCGCGGCCAGCGCATGTCGATCATCGTCGACGAATTGCCGTATCAGGTGAACAAGCGCTCGCTTCTCGAGCGTATTGCCGAACTGGTCAACGAGAAGAAGCTGGAAGGCATTTCCGACATCCGCGACGAGTCCGACAAGAGCGGTATGCGCGTCGTGATCGAATTGAAGCGCGGCGAAGTGCCGGAAGTCGTCCTGAACAATCTGTATA
The DNA here is from genome assembly GCF_032806925.1 of Paraburkholderia kirstenboschensis. NCBI lineage: Bacteria > Pseudomonadati > Pseudomonadota > Betaproteobacteria > Burkholderiales > Burkholderiaceae > Paraburkholderia > Paraburkholderia kirstenboschensis. The sequence goes on from NZ_CP136513.1 coordinate 150,861, forward strand.
AGGCGACCCAGCTTCAGGACACTTTCGGCATGAACATGGTCGCGCTGGTCGACGGCCAGCCGAAGCTGCTGAATCTGAAGGAAATGTTGTCGTGCTTCCTGTCGCATCGCCGGGAAGTGCTGACGCGGCGCACTGTATACGAACTGCGCAAAGCTCGCGAACGTGGGCATGTGCTCGAGGGGCTGGCCGTTGCGCTCGCCAATATCGACGAGTTCATCGCGATCATCAAAGCCGCGCCGACTCCGCCCATCGCAAAGCAGGAATTGATGGCGCGTCCGTGGGATTCCTCCCTCGTGCGGGAAATGTTGTCGCGCGCCGAGACGGAAAACGCGTCGGCCGGTGGCCGTGAAGCCTATCGTCCTGACGGATTGAATCCGTCCTTCGGTATGCAGACGGACGGCCTCTACCGCTTGTCCGACACCCAGGCTCAGGAAATTCTGCAGATGCGTCTGCAACGCCTGACCGGCCTGGAGCAGGACAAGATCATTGGCGAGTATCGCGACGTCATGGCGCAGATTGCCGACCTGCTGGACATCCTGGCGCGCCCGGAGCGGATTACGGCGATCATCGTCGACGAACTTACGTCGATCAAGTCGGAATTCGGCGACGCGCGCCGCTCGAAGATCGAGCTGAACGCAACCGAGCTGAACACCGAAGACCTGATCACGCCGCAAGAAATGGTCGTGACCATGTCGCACGCCGGCTACGTGAAATCGCAGCCGTTGTCCGAATATCGCGCCCAGAAGCGTGGCGGTCGCGGCAAGCAGGCGACTTCCATGAAGGAAGACGACTGGATCGACACGCTGTTCATCGCGAACACGCACGACCATATTCTGTGCTTCTCCAACCGTGGCCGCGTGTATTGGGTCAAGGTCTACGAAGTGCCGCAAGGCTCGCGGAACTCGCGGGGTCGTCCGATCGTCAACATGTTCCCGTTGCTGGAAGGCGAGAAGATCACGGTTGTGCTGCCGGTCAAGGAATTTTCCGCGGACAAGTTCGTGTTCATGGCAACCGCGTTAGGAACGGTAAAGAAGACGCCGCTCGAAGCCTTCAGCCGGCCGTTGCGCAAGGGTATTATTGCGGTCGGTCTCGATGACGGCGATTACCTGATCGGCGCCGCTATCACAGACGGTCAGCACGACGTGATGCTGTTCTCCGATTCGGGCAAGGCAGTTCGCTTCGACGAAAATGACGTGCGGCCAATGGGACGCGAGGCTCGCGGCGTGCGCGGCATGCAGCTCGAAGACGGCCAGAACGTGATCGCGTTGCTGGTGGCCGGCGACGAGCAGCAATCAGTGCTCACCGCCACGGAAAACGGCTTCGGCAAACGCACGCCGATCACCGAGTACACCCGTCACGGCCGCGGCACGAAGGGCATGATCGCGATCCAGACGTCGGAGCGTAACGGCAAGGTCGTTGCCGCCACGCTGGTCGATCAGGAAGCGCAGATCATGTTGATCACCAATACGGGCGTTCTGATTCGTACGCGCGTGTCGGAAATTCGAGAAATGGGCCGTGCAACCCAAGGTGTTACACTCATCAGCCTTGACGAAGGGACCAAGCTTTCAGGTCTGCAACAGGTTGCCGAGGCAGAAGCAGACGTCGATCTGGAAGGCGACGCCGAAGGTCCCGCTGACGGCAACAACGGCGTCGAAGACGGCGGTGCGGCCTGACCTGCGTCGCGGCTTGCGCATTCGTTAACCGGTTGAAAGCCGCGCAGGAAACAATAGTGTGTCGGGCCGACATACTTCCGCGCGGCAAGCAGTTCAAGTCAATTTCTATTAGGGAGTAATGATGCAGAAACGATTTAAACAACTGGCGTTGCTGGCTGCCCTCGTGCCGACGTTTGCCATGGCTCAAGCGCTTCAGAGCCAGCCTCCGTCGGCTCCGGCTGCTGCCGCAGCACCGGTTGATCCGGCCAAGCAGGCTGCAATCAAGGACCTGCTGGACGCAATCGACGCGCAGAAGCTCGTCGGCGCAATCGGCAACAGCGCGCAAATGCAAGCAAAGCAACTGGTCCCGGCTATCCTCTCGGACGCGCTGAGCGAGAACAAGACGATGACGGACAAGCAGAAGCAGGCTTCCGTCCCGACGCTGCAAAAGAATGCGGTGCCGAAGCTGGTTGACGGCGCAGGCCAGGTCTTCGCGACGGACAGCTTCCGCCAGGACGCAATGCAAGCTCAGTACGATGCGTACGCCAAGTACTACAGCACGTCGGAAATCAAAGATCTGACCACGTTCTACAAGAGCCCGACGGGCCGCAAGTTCATCCAGGTTCAAGACCAGGTTGGCCGCGACGTCGTGAACGGCTTGATGCAAAAGTACATGCCGCAATCGATCAAGGCGACGCGTGACCAGGCTGACAAGGAAGTCGCTTCGGTCAAGCCGGCTAAGTAAAGCCTCAGGCGAAGACTGCGCTCGCGCGCCAGTGGCGGCCGCCCTTGCAGGGCGGCCGGGTTTGGCGGGTTCGCGGGGACAGTGCGATAATGGCCGTTTGCGCGTGTGCGCAAATGGCCATTATTTTTTGGCGCGAGATTGTCGAGCCTGCTGCGGTCTGATCGCCCCGTTGCTGATCAACACAGCGATTCTCGTCGGCCAATAGATTTAGTCAGTTTGCAGCAACTTATTTTCGCGGCGGCCACTTCGCCGACTCGTGCGCGATCTTTCGTTTTCGCGCCGCTTTCAGGATCTCACGATGCGCGTCTTTAATTTCTCCGCCGGCCCAGCGGCCATGCCCGAAGAAGTGCTGCGTCAGGCAGCCGACGAGATGCTCGACTGGCAAGGCAGCGGCATGAGCGTGATGGAAATGAGCCATCGTGGGAAAGAGTTCATGTCGATCCACGAGGAAGCGCTCCTCGATCTGCGGGAGTTGCTGGCCGTGCCGGCGAGCCACCGCATCCTGTTTCTGCAAGGCGGCGGTCTCGGGGAAAACGCAATCGTGCCGATGAACCTGCTCGGTGCGAAACCGCGCGCCGATTTCGTCGTCACGGGTTCGTGGTCGCAAAAGTCACTGAAGGAAGCGCAGAAGTACGGCACCGTGCACGTTGCTGCAAGCGGCGAGACGGCTGACGGTTTCACGCGCGCGCCCGCATTTTCCGAATGGCAAATGTCGGACGATCCGGCCTACGTGCATTTGTGCACGAACGAAACGATCCACGGCGTCGAGACATTCGAGATTCCCGATCTCGGCAACATACCGCTGGTGGCGGACGCGTCCTCTCACATCCTGTCGCGTCCCATGGACATCGCCAAATACGGCGTGCTGTTCGGCGGCGCGCAGAAGAATATCGGCATGGCCGGCGTGACGGTGGTGATCGTGCGCGAGGACATGCTGGATCGCGCGCAGGCCATTTGCCCCTCGGCGTTCGAATGGAAGACCGTCGCCGAAAACAATTCCATGTACAACACGCCGCCCACGTATGCCATCTACATCGCGGGACTGGTGTTCAAGTGGTTGAAGAAGCAGGGCGGCCTCGCTGCAATCGAAGCGCGTAATCTCGAGAAATCGAAGCTGTTGTACGACACGATCGACTCGAGCAGCTTCTATCTGAACAAGGTCGAGCGTCGCTCGCGTTCGCGGATGAACGTACCGTTCTTCCTCGCCGACGAGTCGCGCAACGAAGAATTTCTCGCCGGCGCGAAAGCGCGGGGAATGGTGCAGCTAAAGGGCCACAAGTCCGTCGGCGGCATGCGGGCGTCGATTTACAACGCCGTTCCGCTCGAAGGCGTCAAAGCGCTTGTCGAATACATGAAGGAATTTGAACGGCGCAGCGCCTGAGTGCTTCGGCATTCGGTGCGCGCATCCTTTCCAGCACGCTTTTTTCCAGCAGCTATCGGCAGGACCGTTTTCACGCATGGACGACGAACTCAATAACCGACTCAAACCTCTTCGCGAACGCATCGATGCGCTCGACGCGCAGCTGATCGCGCTTCTCAATCAGCGCGCCGCGGTGGCGCTCGAAGTCGGCGAGGTCAAGAAGCATTTCAACGCGCCGGTGTTTCGCCCGGAGCGCGAGCAGCAGGTGATCGCGCGTCTGCAGAACATGAGCGAGGGGCCACTGGCGAGCGAGCATATCAGCGCGATCTGGCGCGAGATCATGGCGGCCAGCCGGGCGCTCGAGAAGACAATCAAGGCGGCTTATCTCGGGCCGGTGGGCACCTACAGCGAGCAGGCCATGCACGAGTACTTCGGTCAATCGATCGAGGGGCTGCCGTGTCCGTCGATCGACGAAGTATTCCGCTCGGTTGAAGCAGGCGCCGCCGAATTCGGTGTCGTGCCGGTCGAAAATTCAACGGAAGGCGCGGTATCGCGCACGCTGGATCTGTTGCTGCAAACCCAGTTGGCCATTGGCGGCGAACTGGCGTTGCCGATTCATCACAATCTGTTGACGCTGAATGGCGACCTAGCCGGCGTCACGCGCGTTTGCGCGCACGCTCAGGCGCTCGCGCAATGTCAGCGCTGGCTCGCGACAAATGCGCCGCATCTGGAGCGCCAGGCGGTGTCGAGCAACGCGGAAGCCGCGCGCATGGCGGCCGAAGATCCGACCGTCGCGGCGATTGCCGGCGACCGCGCTGCGACCCACTATGGCTTGCAGGTTGCATATGCGCTGATCCAGGACGACCCGCACAACCGCACTCGCTTCGTAATGATCGGCAAGGAGCGCACGGGCGTGAGCGGACACGATCAGACGTCGCTGATCGTGTCGGTGGCTAATGAGCCGGGCGCCGTGTTCAAGCTGCTGGAGCCGCTCGCGCGTCATAGCGTCTCGATGACCCGCTTCGAATCGCGGCCCGCGCGCGTGGGCACGTGGGAGTACTACTTCTATATCGACGTCGAGGGCCACCGCGACGATCCGGCTGTAGCCGCCGCGCTTACCGAGCTGGGCGAGAAGGCAGCATTCCTTAAGATTCTGGGCTCGTATCCGCGTGCGCGCTAACGGCCATCAGTCGGCGAGTAAGCTCAATCAGACAGTAGGCCGGCGCGCGCGCCGCGACTTTTCTAATAATCGTTCGGAGATTTCATGACAACGTCCTTCGGTCCTTCTTATGTGCGCGCTATAGCGCCCTACATTGCCGGTAAGCCCATTTCTGAAGTGGCGCGCGAGTTCGGGCTGAACGAAGCGAACATCGTGAAGCTCGCGTCGAACGAGAACCCGCTCGGCATGCCGGAGTCGGCTAAACGTGCGATGGCGCAAGCCGCGAGCGAGTTGGGCCGCTATCCCGATGCGAATGCATTCGAACTGAAGGCCGCACTGAGCGAGCGCTATGGCGTGCCGTCGGACTGGATCACGCTCGGCAATGGCAGCAACGACATTCTCGAGATAGCCGCGCACGCGTTCGTCGAGAAAGGGCAGTCGATCATTTACGCGCAGTACTCGTTCGCCGTCTACGCGCTCGCCACGCAAGGGCTCGGCGCGCGTGCGATCGTGGTGCCGGCTGTCAAGTACGGACACGATCTCGACGCAATGCTGGCCGCGATCGCCGACGACACGCGGCTGATCTTCGTCGCCAATCCGAACAACCCGACCGGTACGTTCATCGAAGGTTCGAAGCTCGAAGCGTTTCTCGACAAGGTGCCGCGCAACGTGGCAGTGGTCCTGGACGAGGCGTACACGGAGTATCTGCCCGCGGAAAAGCGCTACGACTCCATAGAGTGGGTGCGCCGTTATCCGAACCTGCTCGTGTCGCGCACGTTTTCAAAGGCGTTCGGTCTCGCGGGCTTGCGTGTCGGATTTGCGATCGCTCAACCGGAGTTGACCGACTTGCTGAACCGTCTGCGCCAGCCGTTCAATGTGAACACGCTCGCGCAAGCTGCAGCCATCGCCGCGCTCAACGACCAGGCGTTTCTGGAGAAAAGCGCGGCGTTGAACGCGCAGGGTTATCGCCGCCTGACCGAAGCGTTCGAGAAGCTCGGCCTCGAATACGTACCGTCTGACGGCAACTTCGTGCTGGTGCGGGTCGGCAATGACGAGGCGGCCGGCACTCGCGTGAACATCGAATTGCTGAAGCAGGGTGTGATCGTGCGTCCAGTCGGCAACTACGGATTACCGCAGTGGCTGCGCGTCACGATCGGGCTGCCGGAAGAAAACGAAGCGTTCATCGCCGCGCTCGAAAAAACCCTCGCAGCCGTCCAGGCGGCGAACCTTGACCCACGCGCCTCGTCGATATGAAAGGCGCGCTTTTTGTGTGACCGACGTGGCCGCGTTCTCTTTTAACAAGCTGGTGATTTTTGGTGTCGGCCTGATCGGCGGATCGCTTGCGCGCGCACTGCGCGAGCGCGGCGAAGCGGATGGGGCGCGCACGGTAATCGGCGTGGGCCGCTCGGCTGCGTCGACCGGGCGCGCGGTCGAACTCGGCGTAATCGATAGTGCGACGGCATTGACCGACGACGCTGCCTTGCGCGAAGCGCTCGCCGGCGCCGACGTCGTGCTGCTCGCGGCGCCTGTCGCGCAGACTCAGCCGCTCCTTGAACGCATTGCGCCATTTCTCGGCGCAGATACGATCGTGACCGACGCCGGCAGCACCAAATCCGACGTTGTCGCCGCCGCCCGTGCCGCACTGGGCGCGCGCATCGGCCAGTTCGTGCCGGGGCATCCCATTGCCGGCCGCGAGGCGAGCGGCGTCGAGGCCGCGTTGCCCGACCTGTACGTCGGCCGCAATGTCGTGCTGTGCCCGTTGCCGGAGAATGCGCCGCGTACCGTCGAGCGCATCGCGGCGATGTGGCGCGCGACCGGCGCGCTCGTGCGCGACATGGCGCCCGAGCAGCACGACCGCGTGTTCGCATCGGTCAGTCATTTGCCGCACGTACTGTCGTTCGCGCTCGTCGAACAGATTCTCAATTCGCCCGATGCCGCACTCAAATTTTCCTTCGCCGCGGGCGGCTTTCGAGACTTCACGCGGATTGCCGCGTCGAGCCCGGAAATGTGGCGCGACGTCTGCGTCGCCAATCGCGTTGCGCTGCTCGACGAACTCGACGCCTACTCTGCGGTGCTAGCGCGCCTGCGCACGGCCATTGACGCCGCCGACGGCGCCGCGCTCGAAGCCGTGTTCGCGCGCTCACGCGTGGCGCGCACCGAATGGCAGGAGCAGCGCGCGGGCGGCGGCGCGCCGGGCGACGCGTCCAAATAACCGGAAACTGGACACAATCATGGAATTTCTCGATCTCGGACCATTTTCTCGTGCGTCCGGCACGGTTCGTTTGCCTGGCTCGAAGAGCATTTCGAATCGGGTACTGCTGCTCGCGGCGCTCGCCGAAGGCGAAACGACGATCACGAACCTGCTCGACTCCGACGACACCCGCGTGATGCTCGATGCGCTCGAAAAGCTCGGCGTGCGTCTGAAGCGCGACGGCGATACCTGCGTCGTGACCGGCACGCGCGGCGCTTTCACGGCGCGCACGGCCGATCTGTTCCTGGGCAATGCCGGTACGGCGGTCCGTCCGCTGACCGCGGCACTCGCGGTGAATGGCGGCGACTATCGCATTCACGGCGTGCCGCGTATGCACGAGCGGCCGATCGGCGATCTGGTCGATGGATTGCGGCAGATCGGCGCGAGAATCGATTACGAGGAAAACGAGGGCTTTCCGCCGCTGCGAATCCGTCCGGCGCAGATTTCCGCCGAGGCGCCGATCCGCGTGCGCGGCGACGTATCGAGCCAATTCCTCACGTCGCTGCTGATGACACTGCCGCTTCTGCGCACCGGGAGCGGCGTGAGCACCGTTCAGGTCGACGGCGAACTCATCTCCAAGCCGTATATCGAGATCACGATCAAGCTGATGGCGCGTTTCGGCATCGACGTCGAACGTAATGGCTGGCATCAGTTCGTGGTGCCGGCGGGGCAGCGTTATCAATCGCCGGGCACGATCATGGTGGAGGGCGACGCGTCGTCGGCGTCCTATTTCCTCGCTGCGGGAGCGCTCGGCGGCGGGCCGCTGAAGGTGGAGGGCGTCGGCCGTTCCAGCATTCAGGGCGACGTCGGCTTCGCGGATGCGCTTATCAAGATGGGCGCGAATCTGCAAATGGGCGAGGACTGGATCGAAGTGCGCGGCGTCGGTCACGACAGCGGCAAGCTCGAGCCGATCGACATGGACTTCAATCTGATTCCCGACGCCGCGATGACCATAGCGGTTGCCGCGTTGTTCGCCGACGGCACGACGACGCTGCGCAACATTGCGAGCTGGCGCGTGAAAGAGACGGACCGGATCGCGGCGATGGCCACCGAACTTCGCAAGGTCGGCGCGAAGGTGCAGGAGGGCGAAGACTTCCTCGTGGTTACGCCGCCTGAGAAGCTGATTCCAAACGCGTCGATCGACACCTACGACGATCACCGCATGGCCATGTGTTTTTCGCTCGTGAGTCTCGGCGGCGTGCCTGTCCGGATCAACGACCCGAAGTGCGTCGGCAAGACATTTCCCGATTATTTCGAGCGCTTCACCGCGCTTGCCCAACCCTGATTCCTGTACGAATCGCCTGACGTGCGACTTTTTCGATGAAACCGATCCGTCCCTTTCACCAGACGCCCGTCATTACAATCGACGGCCCGAGTGCTTCCGGCAAAGGCACCGTGGCCGCGCTGGTTGCCGCGAGCCTCGGCTTCCACCTGCTCGACAGCGGCGCGCTGTACCGGCTCGCCGCGCTCGCCAGTATTCGCTACGACCTGGCGGCGGACGACGTCGACGCCCTTGTAAAGTTGATCGACGATCTGCATATCACGTTTCGCGAAGGCCTCGCGCAACTCGACGGAGTGGACGTTTCGGCGGACATTCGCGCCGAGGAAGTGGGCAGCCGCGCTTCGGCGATTGCCGTGCATGCCCCCGTGCGGACCGCGCTGGTGGCGCGCCAGCGGGCGTTTCGCAAGGAGCCGGGGCTCGTCGCGGACGGTCGCGACATGGGCACGGTCATCTTCCAGGACGCCGTCCTCAAGGTGTTCATGACGGCCAGCGTGGAAGCCCGCGCGGCGCGGCGGCATAAGCAATTGATACAAAAAGGCTTTTCTGCTAATATAGATGACTTGCTCCGGGATTTGCGTGAGCGCGACGAGCGTGACAGTCAGCGCGCAGCCGCGCCGCTAAAGCCCGCAGCGGATGCAAAGCTGCTCGATACGTCCGCCTTATCGGTCGATCAGGCGGTCGAGCAGGTAGTGCAATGGTACGAAGCCCTGGTTCCGCAGGCGTGACTGGAATGCGCATCGAGCATCGGTCGCACATGAATGCGCGGTCGCAGTCGTAGTCCCATTGTGTGTTGGTGCTTCGCGGTGGTCGCGAAGCGTTGTATTAACCCTTTAACCCCGCGTGGCATTCGCATTCTTGCCGTAGTTGCTGACCGTCCGGCCAGCCGGGCAGCGCGAGAACCATGCAAATTTCGATTTTTATGTCCGACCTGCAAACCTCTACCCCGAATACCGAATCTTTTGCGGCTCTGTTCGAAGAGTCGCTGACCAAGCAAGACATGCGCGCCGGCGAAGTGATTTCCGCCGAAGTCGTGCGTGTCGACCACAACTTCGTGGTCGTCAACGCTGGTCTCAAGTCCGAAGCCTACATCCCGCTCGAAGAGTTCCTGAATGACGCGGGCGAGGTAGAAGTGCAGGCGGGCGACTTCGTTTCCGTCGCGATCGACGCGCTGGAAAACGGCTATGGCGACACGATCCTGTCGCGCGACAAGGCGAAGCGTCTGGCTTCGTGGCTTTCGCTGGAAAAGGCTCTCGACAACAACGAACTCGTAACCGGCACGATCACGGGCAAGGTCAAGGGCGGCATGACCGTGATGGTCAACGGCATCCGCGCGTTCCTGCCGGGTTCGCTGGTCGACACGCGTCCGGTCAAGGACACGACCCCGTACGAAGGCAAGACGCTCGAATTCCGCGTCATCAAGCTCGACCGCAAGCGTAACAACGTCGTGCTGTCGCGCCGTGCCGTGATCGAAGCAACCCAAGGCGAAGAGCGCGCAAAGCTGCTCGAAACGCTGAAGGAAGGCGCGATCGTGGAAGGCGTGGTCAAGAACATTACCGATTACGGCGCGTTCGTGGACCTCGGCGGTATCGACGGCCTGCTGCACATCACGGACATCGCATGGCGTCGTGTGCGTCACCCGAGCGAAGTGCTGTCGGTTGGCCAGGAAGTCACCGCGAAGATCCTCAAGTTCGACCAGGAGAAGAACCGCGTCTCGCTGGGCATCAAGCAACTCGGCGACGATCCGTGGGAAGGCATTTCCCGCCGTTACCCGTCGGGCACGCGTCTGTTCGGTAAGGTCACGAACATCACCGACTACGGCGCATTCGTCGAAGTGGAATCGGGCATCGAAGGTCTCGTCCACGTGTCGGAAATGGACTGGACAAACAAGAACGTTGCACCGTCGAAGGTTGTGCAACTGGGTGACGAAGTCGAAGTCATGGTTCTCGAAATCGACGAAGACCGCCGCCGTATCAGCCTCGGCATGAAGCAGTGCAAGCCGAACCCGTGGGACGACTTCAGCCGCAACTTCAAGAAGGGCGACAAGCTGCAAGGCGCAATCAAGTCGATCACCGACTTCGGCGTATTCATCGGTCTGCCGGGCGGCATCGACGGTCTGGTTCACCTGTCGGACCTGTCGTGGTCGGAAACGGGCGAAGAAGCTGTTCGCAAGTACAAGAAGGGCGACGAAGTGGAAGCGATCGTTCTCGGCATCGACGTCGAGAAGGAGCGCATTTCGCTGGGTATCAAGCAGCTCGAAGGCGACCCGTTCAGCAACTTCGTTGCAATGAACGACAAGGGTTCGATCGTCGACGGCGTGGTCAAGACGGTGGACGCGAAGGGTGCAGTGGTTCAGCTGTCGGCTGAAGTCGAAGGCTACCTGCGCGCTTCCGAAATCGCACAAGACCGCGTGGAAGATGCTCGCAACGTGCTGAAGGAAGGCGACAAGGTCAACGCGATGATCATCAACATCGATCGCAAGTCGCGTGGCATCAACCTGTCGATCAAGGCGAAGGACTCGGCTGAGCAACAGGAAGCGATCCGCGGCCTGGCTTCGTCGGATTCCAGCGCGGCTGCTACCGGCACGACCAACCTCGGCGCACTGCTGAAGGCCAAGCTCGACGGTCAGAACCAGTAATTGAGGAACGCCCCCAAACCTGCCACCTTTACGCGGCAGGTATCCCTTTGCGGGGAAAACCTGGGGGCGGCTCGGCGTTTTCTTGAGAGGTCTGCTGCAGTATGACCAAATCGGAATTGGTCGCCCAACTGGCTACGCGGTTTCCGCAGCTTGTACTAAAAGATGCGGATTTCGCGGTGAAGACGATGCTTGATGCGATGTCGGAGGCGCTTGCCAAAGGTCATCGCATCGAAATTCGAGGTTTCGGCAGCTTCGGCCTGAACCGCCGTCCTTCCCGCGTCGGGCGCAATCCGAAGTCGGGCGAAAAAGTGCTGGTGCCTGAGAAGTACGTGCCGCACTTCAAGCCGGGCAAGGAATTGCGCGAGCGGGTCGATCGTCGCGCGGGTGAGCCGTTGAAGGCTGAAGAGCCGGACGACGATCTGTAAAATGCTCCGCTTTACGCTGTGCACTTCGCAGCGTGGCTTTGGTGGCGTCAGCGGCCAGTGCCAGTCGGCAAATAGAAGAAATGCGCCTCCGGGCGCTTTTTTTTCGCCCGCGCATTTTGGGCCGCCTCGGCGGCCACGCCGATCGCGCCCATGCCGGCTGAGTGGTCAGCCGCGATGCCAAGCGGGTCCTCAGCCGCGTTACAAGCCCGCGTGTCAGCCGCGCTCTGAGCCGAACTCTGAGCCGAATTCTGAGCCGAATTCCGAGCCGCGGTCTCAGCCTCAATTCCAGCCGCATTTTCAACCGCGATTCCAGCCGCATTCCAACCGCACTGAGGTCGCAACGGTCGCGCTTCAGTCGAACTCCCGTCCGCATCCATCGTCAGCACTTTTCTGTAAGCGCAGGATCCGCCAGTTCCTGCCCAGCCGCGAGGGCTTCAATTACAATACGGGTCACTTCGGCGCGGGCAACACCGTGGCGCGACGCGTCATCAGGCCGGCGTCACCCCGCAACTGCCGTCAAGAGATCTATTCATGAAATTTATCGTCTGGCTGATCCGTGTACTGGTGTTCGTGCTGCTGCTGGTGCTCGCACTCTCCAATACGCAACCTGCTACGCTGAATTTCCTCGCTGGCTACGCGTGGTCGGCGCCGCTCATCCTGATTGGCCTCGCGTTCTTCGGGGTCGGCCTGCTCGCCGGTCTCGTTTCGTCGATGCCGGCTGTTGTCCGCCTGCGCATGGAGAATGGCCGCCTCAAGCGAGAACTGCGTGTGGCGCGCGAGGCGCCGGTCGTCGTTGAACAGCCGCCCATGCCGCCGCTGATCTGATTTTGTCGTTCGCCGCGCACATGAGGCGCGGCATTCCCTTTTCCGCCTTCAGGCTCATTTGCATTCATCGCATGGATCTAGACTTCTGGTGGCTGCTTGTCATACCCGTCGCTTTTGCGTTCGGCTGGATGGCTGCGCGCTACGACCTCAAGACGCTGCTCTCAGAAAGCGCCAACCTTCCGCGCTCCTATTTCCGCGGGCTAAACTTTCTGCTCAACGAGCAGCCGGACAAGGCGATCGACGCGTTCATCGAAGTCGTCAAGCTCGATCCTGAAACTGTCGAACTTCACTTTGCGCTGGGCAACCTCTTCCGGCGCCGAGGAGAAACGGACCGCGCGATTCGCGTGCATCAGAATCTCCTGAGCCGCGCCGATCTACCGGTCAGCGAGCGCGATCACGCGCTCTTCGAACTCGGGCAGGACTTCCTGAAAGCGGGCCTGCTGGACCGCGCGGAAGAAACCTTCCGTTCGCTCGAAACCGGCGACTACGCGTTGGGCGCGCAGCGCGCGCTGCTTACCATCTACGAAATCGAGAAAGACTGGATCAAATCGATCGACACCGCGCGTCATCTGGAAACAATGGGCGCCGAATCTCTCGACAAGGAAATCGCGCAGTTCCACTGCGAACTCGCGCAGGAAGCGCTGCAACAGAAAAAGCCCGAGGAAGCACGCCGGCAACTGGGATTCGCGCTGAAGGCGAACCCTACCAACGTGCGCGCCACGATTCTGTTTGGCGACGTCGACGCGGCCGGCGGTGCGCAAGAAGCGGCGATCGGGCAGTGGCGGCGTGTCGAGGAACAGAACCCGGCCTATCTGCCGCTCGTCGCCGAGAAGGTGATGAAGGCGTACGAAGCGCTCGGCCGAGCGCAGGAAGGCGCCGATCTGCTCACCACGTGGGTCGACCGCTATCCGAGCAATGATTTGCTCGACGTCGCGTATCAGCACGTCGCGTCGCTGCGCGGGCCGGATGCGGCGCACGCGCTCGCACGCTCGCAGATGCAGAAGTCGCCAAACCTCGCGGGTATGACGCGGCTGCTCGAAGCGCAGCAGGCCGTCGCGGAAGAGCCGCGGCGCAGCGAACTCGAACTGATGCGCACGCTGATCCGCCAGCGCACCAAAAATCTGCCGCGCTATACGTGCCAGAATTGCGGCTTCAGGGCGCGGCTTTTCTACTGGCAGTGCCCGGGTTGCAGCGGTTGGGAAACCTATGCGCCGCGCCGGGTCGAACCGATCACCGCGACGAACTGAGTTCGCGGACGGATTTGACATCGTGTTGATGACCGGCTTCTTCACAGCCGGGAATCATCACCGGAACCTTCAACCGGAAAGCGTATGAAAATCACCATTATCGGCACCGGCTATGTCGGCCTCGTCACTGGCGCGTGCCTCGCTGAAATCGGCAACGACGTGTTCTGTCTCGACGTCGATCCGCGCAAAATCGAAATCCTCAACAACGGTGGCGTGCCCATTCACGAGCCGGGCTTGCAGGAAATCATCGCGCGTACGCGCGCGGCCGGCCGCATCACGTTTTCGACGGACATCGAAGCGAGCGTCGCTCACGGCGACGTGCAATTCATCGCGGTCGGCACGCCGCCCGACGAAGACGGCTCGGCCGACCTGCAATATGTTCTGGAAGCCGCGCGCAACATTGGCCGCACGATGAACGGCTTCAAGGTGATCGTCGACAAGTCGACGGTGCCGGTCGGCACTGCACAGCGCGTGCGCGCCGTGATCGACGAAGAACTGGCGAAGCGCGGGCTCGCGGGTAGCGGACAACACCGCTTCTCGGTGGTGTCGAATCCCGAATTTCTGAAGGAAGGCGCGGCAGTAGACGACTTCATGCGGCCCGACCGCATCGTGCTCGGCAGCGACGAAGACGAAGCCGGCTCGCGCGCGCGTGAACTCATGAAGCGCTTGTACGCGCCGTTTAACCGCAATCACGAACGCACGTTGTACATGGACGTGCGCTCGGCGGAATTCACCAAGTACGCAGCCAACGCGATGCTCGCCACGCGCATCTCGTTCATGAACGAGATGTCCAATCTCGCGGACCGTGTCGGAGCCGACATCGAGGCGGTGCGCCGCGGCATCGGCTCGGACCCGCGGATCGGCTACCACTTCCTGTATGCCGGTTGCGGCTACGGCGGCTCGTGCTTCCCGAAAGACGTGCAGGCGCTGATTCGCACTGCCAGCGAAAGCGGCCACAACCTGCGCATTCTCGAGGCCGTCGAGGAAGTGAACTACTCGCAGAAAGACGTGCTCGTGCAAAAGATCACGCACAAGTGGGGCAACGACCTCACCGGCCGCACCTTCGCCGTATGGGGTCTCGCGTTCAAGCCGAACACCGACGACATGCGCGAAGCGCCGAGCCGCCGCGTCATCGCGGAACTGCTGGCGCGCGGCGCTAACGTGCGCGCGTACGATCCGGTCGCCGTGGCGGAAGCGCGGCGCGTTATCGCGATGGATCTGCATGATTCGCCGGAACAACTCGCGCGTCTTACTTTCACGAGTACGCAGGACGAAACGCTCACAGGCGCCGACGCGCTCGTGATCGTCACCGAATGGAAGGAGTTCAAGAGCCCCGACTTCGCGTATCTGAAATCCGTGCTCAAGTCGCCGGTGATTTTCGACGGCCGCAATCTCTACGAGCCGGATGCCATGAACGAACTCGGCATCGACTATCACTCGATTGGACGTCCTTATGCCCAACCCTCCAAACGTGCGGCCGATGCCTGAGATCATGCCCGGATCCGCCACGTCCACGCCCTCCGCCGCACTTACCGTCGTGCCGCGCGCGCAACTCGCTGCCGCGCGCGTCCTTGTGGTCGGCGACGTGATGCTCGACCGCTACTGGTTCGGCGACGTCAACCGTATCTCGCCGGAAGCGCCGGTGCCCGTCGTGCACGTGCAGCGTCAGGAAGACCGGCTTGGCGGCGCGGCGAACGTCGCGCGCAATGCTGCGGCGCTCGGGGCGCAAGCGGGCCTCCTGTGCGTCGTCGGACATGATGAACCGGGCGAGCGCATCGTGCAGTTGCTCGGCGAGAGCGGCGTGAACCCGCATCTCGAACGCGATCCCGCGCTTCTCACGACCATCAAGCTGCGTGTGCTGTCGCGTCAGCAACAGCTGCTGCGCGTCGATTTTGAGAATTCGCCGGCGCATGAAGTGCTGCTCGCGGGTCTCGCGCGCTTCGACGAATTGCTGCCTTTGCACGACGTGATCCTGATGTCCGACTACGCGAAGGGCGGCCTGACGCACGTCACGGAGATGATCGCGAGAGCGCATGCTGCGGGCAAGCCGGTGCTGGTCGATCCGAAGGGCGACGACTGGGAACGTTATCGCGGCGCCACGTTGATCACGCCGAACCGCGCCGAGTTGCGCGAGGTGATCGGCCAGTGGAAATCGGAAGAAGACCTGACCGAGCGCGTGAGCAAGCTGCGCGCGGATCTTCAGTTCGAGGCTTTGCTGCTCACGCGTTCGGAAGAAGGCATGACGCTCTTTTCCAACGACGGCATCCTGCACACATCGGCTGTCGCACGTGAAGTGTATGATGTTTCCGGCGCGGGCGACACGGTGATCGCCACGCTCGCGGCCATGCTGGGCGCGGGTCTCACGCTGGTCGAAGCGGTTGGTCTCGCCAATCGCGCGGCCGGCATCGTGGTCGGCAAACTCGGCACGGCCACCGTCGACTACGACGAACTCTTTCAATGACGCGGCCCGCCAGATCCGTCGCCGCACGCCTTCGGGCTGCACGCAAAAAGGATAGGCGGGACGTCGACTGAACCTGTCGATTGGCGTTGGCGCCTGAGCGCTCACGCCAATCCCTACAAGGCTCATTACCGCGGGACCATCATGACCCTCATCGTCACCGGCGCTGCCGGTTTTATCGGCAGCAACCTCGTGAAAGCGCTCAACGAGCGCGGCGAACAACGCATCATCGCCGTGGACAATCTGACACGCGCTGACAAGTTCAAAAACCTCGTCGACTGCGAAATCGACGACTACCTGGACAAGACCGAATTCGTCGAACGCTTCAAGCGTGGCGACTTTGGCAAAGTGCGCGCAATTTTTCACGAAGGCGCCTGTTCGGACACAATGGAAACCGACGGCCGCTACATGATGGACAACAACTTCCGCTACAGCCGCGACGTGCTCGATGTCTGCCTCGCGCAGAACATCCAGTTCCTGTACGCGTCCTCGGCGGCAACGTATGGCGGCTCGAGCCGTTTCGTCGAAGAGCGCGAAGTCGAGCAGCCGTTGAATGTGTACGGCTATTCGAAGTTCCTGTTCGATCAGGTCATTCGCCGCGTGCTGCCGACTGCCAGAAGCCAGATCGCCGGATTTCGCTACTTCAACGTCTACGGCCCGCGCGAAACGCATAAGGCGCGCATGGCGTCCGTGGCGTTCCATAACTTCAACCAGTTCCGCGCCGAGGGCAAGGTCAAGCTGTTCGGCGAATACAACGGCTACGCCGCGGGCGAGCAGACCCGCGATTTCGTCTCCGTCGAAGACGTGGTGAAGGTCAACCTGTTCTTCTTCGACAACCCCGACAAGTCGGGCATCTTCAATCTGGGCAGTGGGCGCGCACAGCCGTTCAACGACATTGCGAGCACGGTGGTCAACACGCTGCGATCGCTGAACAACGAGCCGCCGCTCTCGCTCGCAGATCAGGTGCAACGCGGGCTGATCGAGTACATTCCGTTTCCTGACGAATTGCGCGGCAAATACCAGTGCTTCACGCAAGCGGACCTGACGAAGCTGCGGGCGGCCGGGTACGACGCGCCGTTCCTGAGCGTGCAGGAAGGTGTCGATCGCTATGTGCGTTGGCTATTCGGCCAGGTGTAAATAATTCGGATACCTCTTTAAACTGGAATCTCCCGGTTGGTGATGTCGCCAACCGGTTGTACGAGGGAGATTCCATATGTTTCGAAAAATTCTGGTTACCGCGGCCATGCTCGCCGCTTTCGGTCACGCGTATGCGTCGGTCGACGTCAACACGGCTAACGAGGACGCACTGCGCGGCATCAAAGGCATCGGTCCTGCCAAAGCGAAAGCCATTCTCGAAGAGCGTTCAGCGCATGGTCCGTTCAAGGACCCGAGCGACCTCAGCAAGCGCGTCAAGGGCATGGGCGGGCATACCGTCGAGCGCCTGCAGGCGGAGGGTCTCGCTGTCGGTCCGGCTGGCGCGGCTGCTGGCTCGCAGATTGCGGCGTCTTCACAGACCAGGGGCGCGACCGTTCCGGCCAATACGCCTAAAGGCGGCGCCACAGTGGCGGTGAAGAAATAGTCTGATGCGAGTCGGGCGCGCGGCATCGGTTGCGCCGCGCGCGATTCGCCATCGTATTCCCTTCATGGTCAGAGCCGGCAACAGCGCTCCTTAAGCTGTCGTTCGCATGACTGGCTCCCGCGGTACTCAGCCGCGGGCTTTTTGCGTGGTGAGAGGTTGCATCCATGCGGGCAGAAGGGCCGCGCGGCAACGGTGGGCACCGTGGTTTAGAATCAATGGATTGAAGACTTCGCGCATCGACAGCACCAGAACCTATATGGCTTACAAAACGATTGAAGACACGATTGGCAATACGCCGCTCGTGCAACTCGTCCGGCTCCCCGACGACGAGATCCGCAGCCGCAACAACGTGGTCCTCGCCAAGCTCGAGGGTAACAACCCTGCCGGCTCGGTGAAGGATCGCCCCGCGTTGTCGATGATCATAAAAGCGGAAGCGCGCGGCCGTATCAAACCTGGCGACACGTTGATCGAATCGACAAGCGGCAACACCGGCATCGCGCTCGCCATGGCAGCGGCGATCCGCGGCTACAAGATGGTTCTGATCATGCCGGAAGACCTGTCGGTAGAGCGCCGTCAAAGCATGGCCGCATACGGCGCGCAGATCATCCTCACGCCGGTAACGGGCGGCATGGAATACGCGCGTGATCTGGCCGAACAGATGCAGCGCGACGGCAAGGGCATCATCCTCGATCAATTTGCGAATCCGGACAATCCGGCGTCGCATATCGAAGGCACTGGCCCGGAAATCTGGCGCGATACCGAAGGGCGCATCACGCACTTCGTGTCGTCAATGGGCACGACCGGCACGATCATGGGCGTGTCCACTTATCTGAAGCAGCAGAACCAGGCGATTGAAATTGTCGGCGCGCAGCCGGAGGAAGGCTCGCGCATTCCCGGCATCCGTAAATGGCCGGAGGCTTATATGCCGAAGATCTTCGACCGTAGCCGGGTCGACCGCGTCGAGAACGTGAGTCAGGCCGCCGCCGAAGCGATGGCGCGCCGTTTGGCGTCCGTCGAAGGCATTTTCGCGGGCATTTCGTCGGGCGGTGCGTGCGAGGTGGCGTTGCGCGTCGCGCGCCAGGTCGAGAATGCGACCATCGTGTTCATCGTCTGCGACCGCGGCGACCGTTACTTGTCCACCGGCGTGTTTCCCGCGTAAGCGGCCCGTGCCGTTCAGGCGCGATACGCAGTAGGCAGTAGCGTCAGTCGAAAAAAAAGCGCCAGCAGGCGCTTTTACTACATCTGGCACGCGAGAGACCGGCCTGCGGTCCGAGCCATGAACTATTGCGAAGCCGCGCTTGGCGGCGCCGCGTTGTTTTGAGCATTGGCCGGATTCGCTGCGTCGCTTGCCTGCATCTGCGACTTGATGCGCTCGCCCAACTGATAAACCGCGAGCGCATAAAAGAAGCTGCGGTTATAGCGCGTGAGCACGTAGAAGTTTTTCAGGCCCAGCATATATTCCGTGCCGCGGCCCGGCGACGGCAGGTCGACCACCGTGACAGGCGTTCCCGCTTCCGACGCGATATTCACGCTCGGCTCATCGAGCAGCAGCCCCGCGCGCAACAACTGGTCGAGCGGCCAATGCGGCTCCGGCGCACCGTCGGCGGCGGCTTGCGCGACGCCCAGACTGCCGGCGTCCTTACCGATTTTCCATACCACTGGCCGGCCATTTTCCCAGCCGTTCTGCCGTAAATAGTTCGCTACACTGCCGATCGCATCCGCCTGGCTCGTGCGCAGGTCGATTTCCTTGTTGCCGTCGTAGCTCACCGCGTACTGCGTGATGCTGCTCGGCAGGAACTGCGGAATGCCGATCGCGCCTGTGTACGAGCCGAGCACCGTGGTCGGGTCGATCTGCGAATCGCGCGTCCACACCAGGTAGTCTTCGAGATTCTTGCGGAACGTTGCCTGACGGTCGGCGCGATTAGGCGTGTTCGGGTAGTCGAAACTCAGCGTGGTCAGCGCATCGAGGACGCGGAAGTTGCCCATGAAACGCCCATAGATCGTTTCCACGCCGAGAATGCCGACGATCACCTCCGGCGGCACGCCAAACTCCTCGTACGCACGCTGCAGCGTGGCCTGATTCGCGCGCCAGAAACGGATGCCCGCGTTGATGCGGATCTGATCGAGAAAGCGCGACTGATATGCGCGCCAGTTCTTCACCGAAGGCGAGGGCGACGGCGTCACCAGCTTGACCGCGGTCGCCGAATAGCTCACGCCGGCAAAAAGCGAATGCAGCGACGACTCGTCGAAGTCGTAGCGCGCCACCATATCGTTGATGAACACATCGACATTCGCGTTGTTCGCGTAGCGCTGCGGAATGATTTCTTCTTCGAAGGTTTGCCCTTGCGGCACCGCTGGTTGCGGTTGTGCCTGAGCGAGCAGCGACGGTGGTTTTTTGCCGGCGGTCTGCGCAAGAGCCGGAGTGGTTGCCATGAACATGCACGATGCGATGGAGAGTGCGGCGGCGATGGTTTGGGTGCTGAGCCGGTTTCGTGCAGACAGAGCAAGCTTGACGGTCATAGTGAGCTGGGGCGCAGTGCGAAAGGACGAAGACAGGAGGAAAACGAATCGGGGCAGTATACCCGAGGCCTCCCGCGAAACTGTGCCGGACGCGTTACAGCCACGTCGTGTGGTAACTTGACGATGTTGGCGCGCCGCGGGCGCGCGCCCCTGGATGGAGACGCGCCGCGCACGCTTCGAAGGCGGCGCGCCGCAGAAGAAAATCATGACAACAGGCTTCTATTCTCACGCCGACTGTCTGCTGCACGACATGGGGCAATGGCATCCCGAGTGCCCTGCACGGCTGCAGGCAATCGAAGATCAATTGATCGCGAGCCGCATCGATGCGTTGATCGAGCGCGAGTCGCCGCCGCTCGCCGACGAAGCGGCGCTACTACGCGTGCACACGCAAGCGCACGTCGATTACATCCGCAGCCGTTCGCCCGCCGAGGGCATGGCTGAAATCGACCCCGACACGTCGATGAATCCGCATACCTTGCAGGCAGCGTTACGCGCAGCCGGCGCCGCGGTGGCCGCCACCGACGCGGTCATCGAAGGCCGCTTCGACAACGCCTTCTGCAGTGTGCGCCCGCCCGGTCATCACGCGGAGCCCGCGCGTGCGATGGGCTTCTGCTTCTTCAACAATGTCGCGATCGCCGCGCGTCATGCGCTGGAGGTGCATGGCTTGCAGCGTGTCGCGATCATCGACTTCGACGTGCACCACGGCAACGGCACCGAGGCGGCGTTTTCCGGCGACTCGCGCGTGCTGATGTGCAGCATCTTCCAGCATCCGTTCTATCCGTTCACCGGCGCCGACAATCAGGCGCCCAATATGTGCAACGTGCCGATGCCCGCGCGCTCGAAAGGCATGGCAGTGCGCGAGGCGGTGGACATGCTGTGGCTGCCTCGTCTGAATGAATTCAAGCCTGAAATGCTGTTCATTTCCGCAGGCTTCGACGCGCATCGCGAGGACGATCTCGGCAACATGGGTCTCGTCGAAGACGACTACGTGTGGATCACCGAGCAGATGCGCGACCTCGCGAACCGCCATGCACGCGGGCGGATCGTGAGTTGCCTCGAAGGGGGCTACAACCTGTCCGCGCTTGGGCGCAGCGTGGTCGCACACGTGCGCGCGCTCGCCGGAATCTGACGAGCCGCCGCGCCGCACACGCTGCGGTCGCTGGACACTGAAATGGAGCGAGCCATGAATGCCGATGCGCTGAGCGCTTCGCTGATCGAGACGCAAGCCGGCGCGTATGGCGTGCCGGGCGTCGTCCAACTGACGATGAACCGGCCGGACGCGTTCAACGCACTCTCGGAGTCATTGCTCGACGCATTGCAGGACGCGTTGAACGCACTCGCTGTGTCGCAAGCGCGCGTGGTGGTGATTGCCGGCGCGGGGCGCGCGTTCTGCGCGGGACACGACCTGAAGGAGATGCGCGCCGCGCCGTCGCTTACGTATTACCAGGCGCTGTTCGCACGCTGCACGAAACTCATGATGACGATCCAGCGCTTGCCTCAGCCGGTGATCGCGCGTGTCCACGGGATCGCGACGGCGGCCGGCTGCCAGCTCGTCGCGATGTGCGATCTGGCCGTGGCTTCGGATACCGCGCGCTTTGCCGTTTCGGGCGTGAACCTCGGCCTGTTTTGCGCGACGCCCTCTGTGCCGCTGTCGCGCAACCTCTCGCGCAAGGCCGCGCTCGAAATGCTGTTGACCGGCGATTTCATCGATGCCGCAGAGGCGAAGCAGCAGGGCCTCGTCAATCGCGTGGTGCCAGCGGACTCCCTGGATGCGGAGGTGACAAGGCTTGCCGTCAGCATCTGCGCAAAGCCCGTCGAAGCCGTGACTGCCGGCAAGGGTCTGTTCTACCGGCAGGTTGAAATGGGCATCGAAGCCGCGTATCAGCTTGCGGGCCAGACGATGGCCTGCAACATGATGGACGGCTCCGCACTCGAAGGCGTGCAGGCGTTCATCGACAAACGCCCGCCGGACTGGAAGCGCTAGCGCATGCGCTCCGCTCGCTGATAGATCCACTCGATCAGTTCGCCGATAACGCGCTCGCTGTCCAGATCGTTCATCGCCTCGTGAAAGCTGCCTTCGTAGAGCCGCAGCGTCTTGTCCGGCGATCCGGCGTGGTGGCTAAAGTCGCGGCTCCCTTCGGGCTCGGTGAGCTTGTCGGCGGTGCCGTGATAGACGAGGAGCGGCAAGCGCAGCGCCGCGCGGCCCGCTTCGATGCGTGCCATCGCCAGCAGCAACTCCGCGCCCGTGCGCGCGGGGATCGGGCCGTGATACACAAGCCGGTCATTGCGGTTCGCGTCCACCACGGCAGGCACGCGCGAGAGCAGGGCAGCGTCGATTTTCATCGCCGGGAAGCTCGGCCAGACACGGCTGATCACCTGGCTCAGTTTGAGCATCCAGCCGGGCACATCGCGGCCTGGCGCGAGCGCGGGGCTCGACAGGATCAGACCGCTCACGCGTCTGCCGAGGTCGTCGCGGGCGTCGCCGGGACGCCCGATCGCGTAAAGCGCGGCCACGGCGCCTCCCATGCTATGGCCCATCAGAAAAAGCGGCGCATGCGGTTGTGCGTGTGCCGCGGCATCGAGCAAAGCCTGGGCGTCCAGCAGGTAATCGTCGAATCGTTCGACATATGCGCGCTTGCCGGGTGCTCTGCCATGGCCGCGCAAGTCGATTGCCAGCAGCTCGACGCCGACCGCGTTGAGGCTCGCGGCCAGCGCCGAATAGCGGCCCGCGTGCTCGGCGAGTCCGTGGATCAGTGCAACCGTTGCGCGCGGCATTCCTATGACAGGCCAGCGGTACAGCGGCAATTCCACGTCGTCGGCTGTAGTGACTGACGAGCGTAAAGGCTCGGCGCTTTCTGCGCCGTTCGGGTCGGCGGGAGCGATTCTGTTTTGGGAAGTCCCCATGACGGCGCGTCCGTTGGTTCTGGTTCGGCGAGATCATAGACCGCCCGCATGCCGCCGGGCGAAATCGCCGCTTTGGCGCTGCGTTAATGTCAATTAGTTATGAAAGAATCGTAATTGATTATTAAAGGGAATGACTTCGCCTACGGTAGAATCGCGGGCTCAAATCCCAATAAAAGTGACGGCGGACGCTTGGTCGGGGAGCGCATGACGCTCGTCGACAAACCCCGCCGTTTCGTTTTTCCATGATCGAAATACGCAATATCTCTCAGCGGTTCGCGGGACCACGGGGCTGGGTCGAGGCACTGCACAACGTCAATCTGTCGATTCCGGCGGGCGAAGTGTTCGGCATCATCGGCCGCAGTGGCGCGGGCAAGAGCACGCTTGTGCGCACCATCAACCTGCTGACGCGTCCATCGGAAGGCAACATCGTCGTCGACGGCCGCGATCTGACCACGCTGCCCGCCTCGCAATTGCGCGAGGCACGCCGCGAAATCGGCATGATCTTCCAGCACTTCAACCTGCTGTCGTCGCGCACCGTCTACGAGAACGTCGCGCTTCCGCTCGAACTCGCCGGCATGAAGCGCGACGAGATCGAGGCGCACGTGCTGCCGCTGCTTGAACTCGTGGGCTTGTCCGCGCAGAAGGACCGCTACCCGGCGCAAATCAGCGGCGGACAGAAGCAACGGGTGGGCATCGCGCGAGCGCTCGCCAGCAAGCCGAAGGTGCTGCTCTCCGACGAAGCGACGTCCGCGCTCGATCCCGAAACCACCCGCGCGATCCTTGAACTGCTCAAGCGGATCAATCGCGAACTGAATCTGACCATCGTGTTGATCACGCATCAGATGGACGTGATCAAGCAGGTTTGCGACCGCGTCGCCGTGCTCGACGCGGGCCGCGTCGTCGAAGAGGGCAAGGTGATCGACGTGTTCCTGCAACCGCATCACGAAGTCACGCGCGCGCTGATCGGCGATGTGATCGCGCAAGAACTTCCGCCCGCGATGAAGGCCCGCGTGGCCGAGCGTCTGAAGACCGGCAGCGGTCATCTGCTGCGCCTCGCGTTCACGGGTTCGGGCGTCGATCAGCCGATTCTCTCGGAGACGATTCGCCGCTACGAGCTCGACTTCAACATCCTGCACGGCCAGATCGACGAGATCCAGGGGCAGGCGTTCGGCTCGCTCGCGGTGCTCGCGGGCGGCGAGCCGGCGAAAGTGGCGCAGGCGCTCACGTATCTGCGCGAACAGGGTGTGGTGGTGGAGGAGCTCTCGTATGTTGAGTGAAATGTTCGATATGTTCGTCCAGTCGTTCTGGGAAACGCTCGTCATGGTGGGCATTTCCGGACTGGTCGGCGCGCTGGTAGGTTTGCCGCTCGGCGTGCTGCTTTATCTGACGGACCGTCAAGGCGTATTGCAGAACGTCGCGGTGAATCGTGCGATGGGCGTGGTCGTAAATGCCGTTCGCTCTACGCCGTTCATCATCCTGCTCGTGGCGGTGATTCCGTTCACGCGCCTCGTGGTCGGCTCGTCGATCGGCACGGCTGCGGCCGTTGTGCCGCTGACCATTGCCGCGGCGCCGTTCATCGCGCGTCTCGTCGAGACGGCGCTGCGCGAAGTCGATCGCGGCCTGATCGAGGCGGCGCAAGCAATGGGCGCGACCACCAGCCAGATCGTATTCAAGGTGTTGTTGCCGGAATCGCTGCCGGGCGTCGTCGCCGGGTTGACGATCACGTTCGTCTCGCTGGTCGGCTATTCGGCGATGGCGGGCGCGATCGGCGGCGGCGGTCTCGGCGACCTGGGCATTCGCTACGGGTATCAGCGTTTCCTGCCGGAAGTGATGTTGACGGTCGTCGTGATTC
Source organism: Paraburkholderia kirstenboschensis (assembly GCF_032806925.1). Classification (NCBI taxonomy): domain Bacteria; kingdom Pseudomonadati; phylum Pseudomonadota; class Betaproteobacteria; order Burkholderiales; family Burkholderiaceae; genus Paraburkholderia; species Paraburkholderia kirstenboschensis. The sequence goes on from NZ_CP136513.1 coordinate 175,755, forward strand.
TGATCGTCTTCGTGCAGTTGGTGCAGTCGTTCGGGGATTGGCTCGTGCGTCGTCTGAGCCATAAATAATTAAAAGGTCCATCATGCAACGTCGTTTCATTCTCAAGCTCGCCGCGACACTCGGTGCCGTATCGATGTTCGCCGCCAACGCGGCTCATGCCGAAGACGCGATCAAGGTCGGCGTCACCGGCGGTCCGCACGCGCAGATCATGGAAGTCGTGAAGACTGTCGCGGCGAAGAACGGTCTGAACATCAAGATCGTCGAATTCTCCGACTACGTGCAGCCGAACGCGGCGCTCGCCGGCGGCGACCTCGACGCGAACAGCTATCAGCACGACCCGTATTTGCAGGCGCAGGTGAAGGACCGCGGCTACAAGCTGATTCGTGTCGCCGATACGGTCACGTATCCAATGGGTATCTATTCGAAGAAAGTGAAGACGCTGGCCGAGCTGCAGCCGGGCGCGAAGATCGCGGTGCCGAACGATCCGACCAACGGCGGCCGCGCGCTGCTGCTGCTGCAAAAGCAGGGACTCCTGAAGTTGCGCGCCGAGGCGGGTCTGAAGGCTACGCCGCTCGACATCGTCGACAATCCCCGGAAGCTGAAGATCGTCGAACTCGACGCCGCGCAGATTCCGCGCTCGCTCAACGATGTGGATGCTGCGGCGATCAACACCAACTTCGCCATGGAAGCGGGCCTGAAGCCGAAGCAGGACGCGATCGCGATCGAAGACCCGAAGGGTCCGTACGTGAACATCATCGCGATCCGCGAGGCCGACAGGAATAAGCCGTGGGTCGCCAAGCTGGTGGCCGCCTACCATTCGCCGGAAGTGAAGCAGTTTGTCGAGGGCAAGTTCGGCGGCGCTGTGATCACGGCCTGGTGAGTTGGTCAGCTTCAGATACAGCAGGACACGTCGGCGATATGAGAATTAGAGTCGTAAGTGGGAACCCGGGGTTGTCGCCCGGGTTTTTTTGCGATTAAAATAGAACGATCGTTCGATATTGCCGTCACGCCGCTGGGGAGCGATATCCTCCTGCTAGAGCGCCCGCGACAAGGCTGCCGTGAGGCAGTCGCTATAATGTTCGTTGGGTTGACGTATTCGTAACTTTGGAGCGTGTGCATGAAAATCCTGGTGCCAGTCAAGAGAGTGGTCGATTACAACGTGAAGGTTCGAGTCAAGTCGGACGGCACGGGCGTCGACATTGCCAACGTGAAGATGTCGATGAATCCGTTCGACGAAATCGCGGTTGAAGAAGCTGTGCGTCTGAAGGAAGCCGGCGTGGCGACCGAGGTGATCGCGGTGTCGGCCGGGGTCACGCAATCGCAGGAAACGCTGCGCACGGCGCTTGCCATCGGCGCGGACCGCGCGATCCTGATCGAGTCGGCGGAAGAATTGCAGCCGCTGGCGGTCGCCAAGCTGCTCAAGGCGCTGGTCGACAAGGAGCAGCCGCAACTGGTGATTCTCGGCAAGCAGGCGATTGACGACGATTCGAACCAGACCGGTCAGATGCTGGCCGCACTGGCTGGCCTGCCGCAGGCAACGTTTGCGTCGAAGGTTGTCGTGGCCGACGGCAAGGCAACGGTTTCGCGCGAGGTGGATGGCGGTGCGGAAACGCTGTCGCTCACGCTGCCCGCCGTGGTCACCACCGACCTGCGCCTGAACGAGCCGCGCTACGTGACGCTGCCGAACATCATGAAGGCGAAGAAAAAGCCGCTCGAAACGATCAAGCCTGAGGACCTGGGCGTCGATGTCACGCCGCGTCTGAAAACGCTGAAGGTTGTCGAGCCGCCCAAGCGCTCTGCCGGTGTGAAGGTGCCGGATGTGAAGACGCTGGTCGAGAAGCTGAAGACCGAAGCCAAGGTGCTGTGAGCGGCACACGGAGACGAACGAAATGACGAATCTTGTGAATCTTGTAATAGCAGAACACGACAACGCGTCGATCAAGGCCGCGACGCTGCATACGATTGCGGCCGCGCAGAAAGTCGGCGGCGATATTCATGTGCTGGTCGCAGGTCAGAATGCGCAGGCTGCAGCGGATGCGGCGGCGAAGATCGCCGGTGTTTCCAAAGTGCTGCTGGCCGACGCGCCGCAACTGGCCGAAGGGCTCGCTGAAAACATCGAGGCAACGGTGCTGAACATTGCGAAGGACTACTCGCACATCTTCGCGCCGGCCACCGCCTACGGCAAGAACATCGCGCCGCGCATTGCCGCGAAGCTCGACGTCGCGCAGATCAGCGATATCACCGCGGTCGATTCCGCTGACACGTTCGAGCGCCCGATCTACGCGGGTAACGCCATTGCCACGGTGCAGTCGGCTGATCCAATCAAGGTCATCACAGTACGCACGACGGGCTTCGATGCAGTAGCCGCCGAAGGCGGCAGCGCGACGGTGGAGAAGATCGAAGCCGCCGCGGACGCGGGCATCTCGCAGTTCGTCAGCCGTGAAGTGACGAAGCTGGATCGTCCTGAACTGACGTCGGCGAAGATCATCGTTTCGGGCGGGCGCGGCCTGGGCAACGGCGAGAACTACACGAAGGTTCTCGAGCCGCTGGCTGACAAGCTGAACGCGGCGCTGGGTGCATCGCGTGCGGCGGTGGACGCGGGCTTCGTGCCGAACGACTATCAGGTCGGCCAGACCGGCAAGATCGTCGCGCCGCAACTGTACGTGGCCGTCGGCATCTCGGGCGCGATTCAGCATCTCGCGGGCATGAAGGACAGCAAGGTGATCGTCGCGATCAACAAGGATCCGGAAGCGCCGATTTTCAGCGTCGCCGATTACGGTCTCGTGGGTGATCTGTTCACGCTGGTGCCCGAACTAGTCAGCGAACTCGGCTAAGCGTCCGAGCGCCATATAAAAGCCATTTAAAGGCGTTTGGCGACATACGAAGGGCGCGGGACCAACAAGTCCGGCGCCCTTTTTCCATCAAGGCAGGAGGAGAACAAAATGAGCTATACGGCGCCCATCAAGGACATGCTGTTCGTGATGAAGGAACTGGCGGATCTCGAACAGATCGCGACGCTGCCGGGCTTCGAGGACGCGAATTCGGACACCGCCCAAGCCGTGCTGGAAGAGTCGGCGAAACTGTGCGGCGAAGTGCTGGCTCCGCTGAACGTCGAAGGCGATCGGAATCCGAGCAGTTGGAAAGACGGCGTAGTCACCGCGACGCCGGGCTTCAAGGAAGCGTTCCGCCAGTTTGCCGAAGGCGGCTGGCAGGGCGTGCAGCATCCCGTCGACTATGAAGGTCAGGGTCTGCCCAAGCTGATCGCGACCGGGTGCATCGAAATGCTGAACGCGTCGAATCTGTCGTTCGCGCTCTGTCCGTTGTTGACCGACGGCGCGATCGAAGCGCTGCTGACCGCCGGCACCGACGCGCAGAAACAGACCTATGTGCCCAAGCTGGTTTCCGGCGAATGGACCGGCACGATGAACCTCACCGAGCCGCAGGCCGGCTCCGACCTTTCGCTCGTGCGCACGCGCGCCGAGCCGCAAGGCGACGGTTCGTTCAAGCTGTTCGGCACGAAAATTTTCATCACGTGGGGCGAGCACGACATGGCGAAGAACATCGCGCACCTCGTGCTGGCGCGCACGCCGAACGCGCCTGAAGGCGTGAAGGGCATTTCGCTCTTTATCGTTCCAAAGTTTCTCGTCAATGAAGACGGTTCGCTCGGCGAGCGTAACGACGTGCATTGCGTATCGATCGAACACAAGCTCGGCATCAAGGCGAGCCCGACCGCCGTGCTGCAATTCGGCGACCACGGCGGCGCGGTTGGCCATCTGATCGGCGAGGAAAATCGCGGCCTCGAGTACATGTTCATCATGATGAACGCGGCTCGTTTTGCCGTGGGCATGCAGGGCGTCGGCGTGTCGGATCGCGCGTATCAGAAGGCGGTGGCGTATGCGAAGGACCGCGTGCAAAGCCGTCCCGTCGACGGCTCCGCAAAACAGCCGGTCGCGATCATTCAGCATCCGGACGTGCGCCGCATGCTGTCGACAATGCGCGCGCTCACGGAAGCGTCGCGCGCACTCGCTTACGTCGCGGCGGGGCATTGCGACATCGCGCATCGTCATCCGGACGAAGCGACGCGTGCGGGGCACCAGGCCATCTACGAATTCCTCGTGCCGATCGTAAAGGGCTGGAGCACCGAGTTGTCGATCGACGTGGCGAGCCTCGGCGTGCAGGTGCATGGCGGCATGGGTTTCATCGAGGAAACGGGTGCCGCGCAGTATTACCGCGATGCCCGCATCCTGCCGATCTACGAAGGTACGACCGCGATACAGGCCAATGATCTGATCGGCCGCAAGACGGTGCGCGACGGCGGCAAGCTCGCGAAGTCGCTGCTTGCGGGCGTCGCTGAGACCGTCGAATCGCTCGGCGGGCAGCAAGGCCCGGCGTTCGAGTCGATGAAGAAGTATCTCGGGCAGGGACAGCGGTCGTTGAGCGCCGCGGTCGATTTCGTCGTCGCGAACACGAAAGACGATCCGAACGCCGTGTTTGCCGGCAGCGTGCCTTATCTGAAGCTCGCCGGGATTGTGCTCGGCGGTTGGCAGATGGCGCGCGCATTGCTCGTCGCCACTCAGAAGCGCGACCAAGACCCGGCGTTCTACGGCGCGAAAATCGCGACCGCGCAATTTTATGCAGAGCATGTGTTGCCGCTCGCGTCCGCGCTCGAAGCGTCGATTGTCAACGCGAAGGGCGGCGAGGGCGTGCTGGCTTTGTCGGCGGACCAGTTCTGACGCGGTCTGACGTTAGACATTGCTCTGCAAATGCAAACGGCGCCTTGTAGCAAGGCGCCGTTTGTCTTTTGGCGAGCCGCTTCATGCAATCACGAACCGACCGGCGACGCGCTATGCGTCAAGTCTCGCATGCTCTCACGGTCGCGCTTCACGCATAAGCCGGACGATGCGCGCCGCCGGTGTCGCCGAGATAGCGATGCACCGACAAATCGTCTGCCTTGATGGCGGGCTGCTTGCCCGAGATAACGTCGGCGAGCAATTGACCCGAACCGCACGACATTGTCCAGCCGAGCGTGCCGTGGCCTGTGTTCAGGAACAGATTTGCCACAGGCGTGCGACCGACGATCGGTGTGCCGTCCGGCGTCATGGGCCGCAGCCCGGTCCAGAAGCTCGCCTTTGACGTATCGCCGCCACCCGGGAACAGGTCGTTCACGCACAGTTCCAGCGTTTCGCGGCGCGCCTGGCGCAACGACTTGTCGAAGCCGACGATCTCAGCCATGCCGCCCACGCGAATCCGGTTGTCGAAACGGGTGATCGCGATCTTGTACGTTTCGTCCAGCACCGTGGAAACCGGCGCGGCTGCTTCATTGACGATGGGCGCCGTGATCGAGTAGCCCTTCAGCGGATACACCGGAATCTTCACGAGACCGGACAGAAATTTCGTCGAATAGGAACCCAGCGCGACGACAAATGAATCGGCGCGAACCAGTTCGTTCCCGCATTGCACTCCGGCAATGCGGTCTCCGGCCATGACGAGTGCGTCGATCGGCGTGTTGTAGCGGAATTTGACACCCAGTTGCTCGGCCAGCGCGGCAAGGCGCGTGGTGAACATCTGACAGTCGCCGGTTTCGTCGCCGGGCAGGCGCAGACCGCCGGTCAGCTTGTGGGAGACGGCGGCGAGCGCCGGTTCCGCCTGCGCCAGTTCGGCTGCCGACAGCAGTTCATACGCCACATTGGCTTCGCGCAGCACCGCGATGTCTTTGGCCGCGCCGTCGAATTGCTGCTGCGTGCGGAACACCTGCAGTGTGCCGCCAGTGCGGCCTTCATACTGGATGCCGGTCTCCGCCCGCAGCGCCTGCAGGCAATCGCGGCTGTATTCGGCAAGACGGACCATGCGGCCTTTGTTGACCGCATAGCGTGACTCGGTGCAGTTCTGCAGCATCTGCCACATCCATTGCAGCTGGAACTGCGTGCCGTCGAGGCGGATTGCGAGCGGTGCGTGTTTCTGGAACATCCACTTGACGGCTTTCAGCGGCACGCCAGGTGCGGCCCAGGGCGACGCATAACCCGGCGAGATCTGACCGGCGTTGGCAAAACTTGTTTCGAGCGCCGGGCCGGCTTCCCGATCGATAACGGTCACTTCATGACCCGCTCGCGCGAGGTAATACGCGCTTGTCACGCCGACGACGCCACTGCCCAAAACGACGACTCGCATAGCTGCTCCGGAAAATTCGCAAGATTCGCGGGCGGTGCGCTCGTTCATTCGTGTGAGTTCGTGCGATTAACGAGGTGTAACGCGGTGCGCCCAGTGTTAACCGCTATACTATGGTCGAACTAGTAGGTTTTGTTATTGTATTTTTGCGATTTTTAGAAGAAACACTATGCGCACGCAACGCCAGCCGGTCCGAGCGCTCGACAAGCTCGATCACAAGATTCTTCGTCTGCTGCAGCAGGACGGCCGCATGGCCATGAAAGACCTCGCGGAGCAGGTCGGGCTGTCGGTCACGCCGTGTATCGAGCGCGTCAAGCGCATGGAGCGCGACGGCGTCATTACCGGGTACTACGCGCGCGTGAATCCGGCGGAACTGGGCGCGGCACTGCTCGTGTTCGTGGAGATCACTCTGGATCACAAAAGCGGCAACATGTTCGACCAGTTTCGGCGTGAAGTGCAGAAAATCCCGGAGGTGCTCGAATGTCACCTCGTGTCGGGCGACTTCGATTATCTGATCAAGGCGCGTATCGGCGAAATGGCCGACTACCGCAAGCTGCTGGGCGACATCTTGCTGCAGCTTCCCGGCGCGGTGCAGTCGAAAAGCTATGTCGTCATGGAAGAGATCAAGGAAACGCTGACGATTCCGGTGGGGGACGAAGGCGCGCGCTAGTTTTTCGCGGGGCTCGACAAACGGCGTAAACACTGTATATTTATACAGGTGTTTTGCGCCGTTTTTCGTTCGTCTCTCGCTAGCCGTGACCAGACCTGACAACCCTTCCGCCCGCGAGTTTCCAATCGCACCGCCAGCGCCTCGCAAAGGGCGCGGTGCAGTAACGAATTTGCAGGGCCGCTATGAAGTCGACCACCGCGAAGCGGTAGACGACGGCTGGCTGGCAGTCCCAGACGAAGAGGGAGGGCCGAAGGTTCTGCGCACGCAGGTTTTCGAGGAAAGGGCTAAGAGCATCCTCACGCGCAATAGCTCGCCGGATATTCCGTTCGGCGTGTCGCTGAATCCGTACCGTGGTTGCGAGCACGGGTGTATCTATTGTTTCGCCCGGCCCACGCATAGCTATCTGGGGCTCTCGCCAGGACTCGACTTCGAAAGCCGGATCTATGCGAAGGTCAATGCGCCTGAATTGCTGGAGCGCGAACTCTCAAAGAAATCCTATGAGCCCGAGCCCATCGCACTCGGCGTGAATACCGACGCCTGGCAACCCGCGGAACGCGATTGGCGACTCACGCGGCGCGTGGTCGAGGTGCTCAGCGAGCGCAATCATCCGTTTGCAGCCATTACGAAGTCGTCGCTGATCGAGCGCGATCTGGATCTGCTGGCGCCCATGGCGGCTCGTGGCCAGTTCATGGCAGCCATCACGATCACTACGCTAGACGCCGATATCGCCCGTACGCTGGAGCCGCGCGCGGCTACGCCGTCGCGGCGGCTTCGCACCATCCGCACATTGAGCGAGGCCGGCATTCCGGTCGGCGTGAGCATTGCGCCCGTCATTCCGTTTGTCACCGAGCCCGACATGGAGCGCGTGCTCGAGGCGTGCGCGGAAGCCGGCGCCTGCAACGCGAGTTATATCGTGCTTCGGTTACCGTGGGAGGTCGCTCCGCTTTTCAAAGACTGGCTCGCCGCGCATTTTCCCGATCGCGCTGAGCGGGTCATGGCGCGCGTACGCGATATGCGCGGTGGTAAAGACTACGACTCGTCTTTTTCTGCCCGCATGAAGGGCGAAGGTTTATGGGCCGATCTGCTCAAGCAGCGTTTCCAGAAAGCGGTGCGCCGTTTAGGACTGAACCAGCGCGACCGGGGCATTCTGGATATGTCGCACTTCCTGCGAAACGAGGCGCAGCGCGTTCCGGCGGCACTTCCGGACAACCCGCAACTCGATCTTTTCTAGCGCATTGCGCGGCGCGCCGCAGTTATTGCGAAAGCGCTTTGGCCGCCTGCACTTGCCCCTCGAAGTAGGTCTGGAAGGAAATGGCGAGACCGGTCATCAACAGGAAGGCCCCGATCAGCAGCGAAAAGATCACCACGAAAATTACGGTCCAGCCCGAGCGGCTGGTGCGCTGCGTGTGCGCGTTGAACTGCCTGTCCCACTTTTCGTCGGGGCGCAAGCCGTAGACGATCGCGGCAAGGAATGCAGCAAGAAGCGAAACTGCGCCAGGAAACGCCAGGACCCAGCCGAGCATTGAAGTGCGTTCGCTGGCTACCAGCAACATCGCGCCTGGAATGCCGGTCAGCGTGCCGATCACGTGAGCCCAGCCGTAAATGTCGCGCGGTCCGTACAGGTAAAAGCGATGCGCGCCGAGGGTGCCCAGGAAAAACGCCAGTGCGGCAGTGATGGTTTTGGATCGAAAGTAAGTCGAGGTCGAATCAGGCTTGGACATGTAGGCGAGGGCAGAGTAACGGGCGGTCAGTAACGCGGGCCGAAGAGTGTGGCCAAGGGCGCGGCGCGCCGTTGCCGCGGACCGTCGCGCATTCTACGCCGCTCGCATGCGACCGGTCACGCGACGTGCGGCCCCAGGGAGCGCGGCCGGTAGCCCTCTGCCTTGCTGGCTCCCGTGTTGTGGGCACCGCCGGATCAGATTGACTGCTGGCCCACTGAAATGCGCAGCAGCCGAACGGGCGTTCAAGGCGCAGAGTAAGTGACGCGATAGATAGCGCCGGCGTAGTCGTCGCTGATAAGGAGTGACCCGTCGGGCAGCGGCAGCACATCGGCCGGGCGACCCCAAACGGTTTCTCCCGGCTGCAGCCATCCCTCGGCGAACACTTCCTGACGCGCATGGCTGCCGTCCGGCTCCGTGACGACACGCACCACACGGTAGCCGGACTTCTTGCTTCGGTTCCAGGAACCGTGCTCAGCGATGAAAATGTTGGCGCGATAGTCGGGCGGGAACATGGAGCCGCTATAGAAACGCATGCCGAGCGCGGCGACATGCGCACCTAGCTTGGCGACGGGCGGCGTGAACGCGCTGCATGGGTGGCCCTCGCCATATTCCGAGTCGGGTATGACGCCGGCGTGGCAGTACGGAAAGCCGAAGTCCATGCCGACGCGCGGGGCGCGGTTGAGTTCGTCATCGGGTGCGTCGTCGCCCAGCAGGTCGCGGCCGTTATCGGTGAACCATAGTTCGTGCGTCGCCGGATGCCAGGCAAACCCGACCGTATTGCGCACGCCGCGCGCCATGACTTCGTAATGGCTGCCGTCAGGGTCCATGCGGCCGATCATCGCGTAGCGGTCGCGGTCTTTCGCGCAGACGTTGCAGGGCGCGCCTTGCGGCACGTAAAGCTTGTCGTCCGGTCCGAAAGCAATGAATTTTGCGCCATGATGAGTCTCGCCCGGCAGTTTGTCCGTCACCACGACTGGCTTGGGCGGCGCGTTGAGGCGCGTGTCTATCGAGTCGAAGCGTAAAATCTTCGACACCGCGGAGACGTACAGCGCACCGTTGTGCCAGGCCACGCCGACTGGAGTCTCCAGGCCCGAGGCCACCACATGGCGCGCGGTTGCGCGTCCGTCCTGCAGCTGGAGCGCGTACACGTGGCCGTCGAGACTGCCTATATATAGAACGCCCTTCGGCGACAACGTCATGGCGCGAGCGCTCGGAACGGCGTCCGACAAAACCTCTATGCGAAATCCGGCCGGAAGCTTGATGCGTTCGACGGGCGGCGCGGCGAACATATTGCACGCAAAGGAAGCCAGGAGCCCCGCCGCTACGGTGCGAAAACCGCGAGAGAGCGGAGCGTTCGCGATCCGACGGGCGAAAAAGAGGAGTATGAGAGCGGCTCGCGGCAGTGATTCCACAGGGGATTCCGTCAGGTTCTTCGGGCGTCCGGGCGAGCTTGCCCGCCCGCGCTGTATGGGCGGCGCAACCGCGCTGCTCAGTTTATCCCGGTAAGTGTTTGTTATGGCGTCAGTTTCCCGCTATAATCGCGTGTTTCAGTCGTTCCGAACCCCGGTTTTCAAGGATTCTAGTATGGTCATCATCCGCTTGGCTCGTGGCGGCTCCAAGAAGCGCCCGTTCTACAACATCGTCGCAACCGACTCGCGTAACCGTCGTGACGGCCGCTTCATCGAGCGCGTTGGCTTTTACAACCCGGTCGCTACGAAGGGCGAAGCCCTGCGTATCGCTCAAGATCGCCTGACGTACTGGCAAGGCGTTGGCGCACAACTGTCGCCGACCGTCGAGCGTCTCGTGAAAGAAGCGCAAAAGGCGCAGCCGGCTGCTTAATGGTAGCTCGCATGCGGATCGTCGTCGGTTTGGCTGGCGGCTCGCGCAACTTGCATGAGCAGTCCGATACGCAAGATGTTTTGCCGAAGCAGGCGTCGAAGTTCGTGGTGAGGCTCAATCATGTCTGAGCGTGATTCCGGAAGTTCAGGTCGCGTAAAGGCCAAAGAGCCGACACAAGAGCTGCCGAAAGGTGCGAGCTCACGTGCGAAGACGTCTGGTCAGGCGCCATTCGGTGCATTCGTCCGCAAGCCGGTCGAACGGGCCGAAGGCAAGGCGAAAGCCAATGTTACAAACGCCGGTTCCGAGGCAGCAGCAATGCGCGCGGAAACGGCGGAGAGTTGGCCGGCCGACGCAGTGGAGGTCGGCGCAATCGTCGACGCTTACGGTCTCAAAGGCTGGGTCAAGGTAGCCGCTCATGCGGATGCCGGTCATGGCGGCGACGCTTTGCTCGGTGCAAAGCGATGGTGGCTGATGAAAGGCCGCGAGCGGAAGTCGGCGCCGTCATTGCAGGCGAAAACGCATAGCGACAGTGTGGTGGCCCATCTGGGCGGCGTCACTGACCGTGATGCGGCGTTGTCACTGCGCGGCTCTCGCGTCTATATCAGCCGCAGCGAATTTCCGGCGCTGGAAGCCGACGAATTCTATTGGGTCGACCTGCTCGGCCTGGATGTGGTGAACCTTGCCGGCGTCAACTTGGGCAAGGTGGCAGACATGATCGACAACGGTGCGCATTCGGTTTTGCGTGTCGAATATTCGGCAGCCGACAAAACCGGCAAGCCGGTCATTGCGGAGCGTTTGATCCCGTTCGTCGGTGTGTTCGTCAAAACGGTCGACCAGGCGGCAAAGCAGATCATCGTCGACTGGGAAGCTGATTATTGACAGTTCAGCAAATCGAGTTCGCTAAAACGGAGAGAGCGATGCAGTTCGATGTCGTCACGCTCTTTCCCGAAATGTTTCGTGCACTGACCGACTGGGGCATTACCAGCCGGGCAGCAAAGCAGGAGCGCTATGGGTTGCGCACGTGGAATCCGCGTGATTTCACAACCGACAACTACCGCACAATCGACGATCGCCCATACGGCGGCGGCCCCGGCATGGTTATGCTGGCCAAGCCTCTGGAAGACGCGATTGGTGCAGCAAAGGCGGCGCAGGCGGAGCAGGGCATCGGCGCGCCGCGCGTGGTCATGATGTCGCCGCAAGGCGCCACGTTGAATCACGAGCGTGTCATGAAATTCGCCGCGCAGCCGGGGCTCATTCTGCTGTGCGGGCGCTACGAAGCGATCGATCAGCGCCTGCTCGACCGCGTTGTCGACGAAGAAGTCAGTCTTGGCGACTTCGTGCTGTCGGGCGGAGAGTTACCCGCCATGGCCTTGATGGATGCGGTCGTGCGCCAGCTGCCGGGCGTGCTCAATGATTCGCAGTCGGCGGTGCAGGACAGTTTTGTCGACGTGCTGCTCGATTGTCCGCACTACACGCGGCCCGAGGAATATCAAGGTGTGCGCGTGCCTGATGTGCTGCTTGGTGGCCATCACGCGGAGATCGAAGCGTGGCGTCGGCGCGAGGCGTTGCGAAACACGTGGCACAAGCGGCCTGACCTGATCGTCAAGGCTAGAAAGAACAAAATGTTGAGCCGTGCCGACGAGGCATGGCTTGCAAGTCTCGCGAAGGAAGAGCCGAAGGCGTAAAGCCCCGGTCTTTCAAGCGGACACCAGGCGGCGCCGCACATGTGTGTACGGCGCCTGATGTGAACCCATCCTCTATCGGGGCCGTAGCCGGGCATTTTCATGCGAGGCAGGTACGAACGCCGACAAGATGGACTTAGGAGTCAGTGATGAATCTGATTGCAAAACTCGAGCAGGAAGAAATTGCGCGCGCCCTCGGCGAAAAGACCATTCCCGAATTCGCTCCTGGCGATACGGTGATCGTCAGCGTGAACGTGGTTGAAGGTACGCGTAAGCGTGTTCAGGCTTACGAAGGCGTCGTGATCGCCAAGCGTAACCGTGGTCTGAATTCGTCGTTCATCGTCCGTAAGATTTCGTCGGGCGAAGGCGTCGAGCGTACGTTCCAGACGTACTCGCCGCTGCTGGCAAGCATCGTCGTGAAGCGTCGTGGCGATGTGCGTCGTGCGAAGCTGTACTACCTGCGCGACCGTTCGGGCAAGTCGGCTCGAATCAAGGAAAAGCTGGTCTCGAAAGACCGCGCTGCTTCCCAGGCGTAAATGCTGTAAGGAAAAGCACCCCTCGCGGGTGCTTTTTTGTTTGCCAGGTCAAAATAGCGGCATCGCCTCTACCGCTCATTCGAGAGATCCGTTGATCCGCCCCGTCTTTGAACCTGAAACTCTGCCTGTCGAAGCGACCGGCGCCCACTTGCCGCCGGTACCCGCGGAGCGTCTTACGCCCGATGGTCTGCGCCGTCGTTTCAAGCAACATCTTTGCTGGACACCCGAGCCAATCGTCGAGGCGCCGTGGCGCAATACGCAGGGCGACCCACGTGTCGCCTCTGTACTGGTGCCGCTCGTGATCCGCGCGAATGGTCTGACGGTGCTGCTCACGCAGCGCGCCGATCATCTTAACGACCACGCGGGCCAAGTGAGCTTTCCCGGTGGCCGGCAGGAACCGTTCGATGCCGACGCCACAGCCACTGCTTTGCGCGAAGCGCAGGAAGAAGTGGGCCTTGCGCCGTCGCGCGTGGAAGTGCTGGGCGCGCTGCCCGATTATCTGACCGGCACTGGTTTTCGCGTCACGCCGGTAATCGGCCTCGTGCATCCGCCGTTCGCATTGACAGCGGATGCGCTGGAGGTCGCGGAAGTATTCGAAGTGCCGCTCGCATTTCTGATGAACCCGGCGCACCACGAAGAGCGCGTGTTCCGGTACGAAGGAGGCGAACGGCGCTTCTTCGCTATGCCGTATCCGCGCGGCGCGTCACTGGAGGCGGCTGAAAAAGACGACGGCACGGGCAGTCACTATTTCATCTGGGGCGCGACGGCCGCCATGCTGCGCAATTTCTATCGCTTTCTGACGGCTTGAGGCGAGGCGTCGCTCGGGGTCGTGGGGGTGTTTGGCAACGTCCTCGCTCAGCGGCATCCGACCCTGTGCTATCGTTATGAAACAATCGTAAAACTCGAAAAGCACGGCGCATCGCATGACTTTTTTTTCCGTATTGCTGGCTCTGATCATAGAACAGGTGCGCGCGCTGTCGCCGAACAATCCGGTATCCGCGCTGCTTCAATACCACGCGGAGTCGGCGGCGCACGGATTCGATGCGGGCAAGCCCAAGCACGGCCTTCTTGCGTGGCTCGTCGTAGTGGTGCCGTGGACGCTCGCCGTCGCGCTCGTCTACTACGTTCTGTACAACATTCATTTCGCGCTGGCGTTTCTGTGGAACGTCGCGGTGCTGTACTTCACACTCGGCTTTCGCCAGTTCAGCCATTACTTTACGGACATTCACCTCGCGCTCAATAACGACGATGTGCCGCGCGCCCGTGAAATTCTGAACGAATGGACCGGCCTCGACACGCTCGACATGCCGGTGAGCGAGATCGTGCGCCATACGCTGATTCACGCAGTCGTCGCGTCGCATCGCCACGTTTTCGGCGTGTTTTTCTGGTTTCTGATTCCTGTCGGGCCGGCGGGCGCGGTGCTGTATCGCATCGCCGAATATCTGTCGCGTACCTGGGCGCGACCGGTCGACGACCGTACCATCGCGTTTTCGAGTTTCGCGCAGCGCGCATTTTTCGTGATCGACTGGGTGCCGGCGCGGCTTACGTCGCTGGGTTTTGCGATTGTCGGGAATTTTGAAGACGCGATCTATGCATGGCGTAACCATGCGCGTCAGTGGCCGGATGCGAATGACGGCGTGTTGCTGGCCGCCGGCAGCGGCGCGCTTGGCGCGCGTCTGAGCGGGCCGCTCGCGGAGCCGTCGAGTCTGGATGCGCTCGCCACCGGCGACGGCGGTCCCATGCAAGTCGGCGACGACTGCACGCCGCGCACGCTGCAATCGGCGGTGGGGCTGGTTTGGCGCGCAGTCGTGCTGTGGATGATCCTGTTACTCATGCTGACGATCGCCGTGTGGCTCGCTTGATCTAACGGGCATGCGAACGCAAAAAAGCCGGGATTGCCCCGGCTTTTTTACGTCCTTCTCCGGGCTTGAGGCGCTTTAGAGCTCTGGTCCGCTGAGGCAGAACATTAACCACGCCGCGTCAGTCTGAACGGCATCGCATGAAGCGCATCAGCGCATGTTCGTGCGACTGAGGCGAGCGTCACCCGTCCGACGGATCGCGCACCGTACCGCACTGCCAGCACACGGTGAATTGCGCCTCCAGCCTCTCACCGCACTGGCGGCACTGCCAGCCAGGCGAACCGGCCGCCGGACCTTGCGACGCGGCATCGATCAAGCGCCGCGCCACCGCTTCGTCGCGGTCGTCCACGAGCCAAAGTTCAGGCGCGCACTGATCGGCGGGAATATCGCCGAGCGCGCCGTTCAGATAGCGGTTGTGCAACTCGCACGCGATGCCGGCCGCGGCCAGCACATTGACCCAATGCTGTCCGATGATCAGGTTAGGCGCGCGCATCAGCTTCATGTCAGCGAACGATCTGGCTGGCTTCGTGCACGAGTTGCGCGTACAGCGCATGGCGCTCGCGGCGGATACGGCCATCGGCAACCGCCTCGAGAATCGCGCAGCCGGGCTCTTGCAAGTGATGGCAGTTGTAAAAGCGGCAGTTAGGCAAGAGCGGCCGGAACTCCGGAAACGCGCGTTCGAGCCGGCCTTCTGTCAAATGATGCAGGCCGAATTCCTGGAAGCCCGGCGAGTCGATCAGCGCGCCGACTTCGCCGGCCACGCTGCGAGTGTCGCTCGCGGTGTGCGCTGTGTCATTGCGGGCGAAATTCGGCAGCGGATAGAGACGCGTGAACGTCGTCGTATGGCGGCCGCTATTCAACGCCGTCGAAATCTCGCGCGTGGCGACTTCGGCGTCGGGAATCAGCAGATTCACGAGCGTGGACTTGCCCATGCCGGACTGGCCGAGCAATAGCGTCGAGTGACCGCGCAAGTGTTCGATGAGCGCGGTGCGGGCGGCCTCGGGTTGCGCCTTGATCGACACTTCCACGACCGTGTAGCCGAGCGCGCGATACGGCTCCAGCCGTTTGCGGGCGCCTTCGAGCGCATCGGTCACGTCGATCTTGTTCAGCACGATCAGCGGTTTCAGCTCGTTGGCTTCCGCTGCGACGAGCGCGCGGCCGAGCAGGTCTTCGCTGAAATGCGGTTCGGTCGCGAGCACGATCAGCAACTGGTCGAGATTCGCGGCGAACAGCTTCGACTTGTACTGATCCGAACGATAGAGCAGATTGCGCCGCTCGCCGATTTCGACGATCACGCCCTGGTCCGCGGAAGTCGGCTCGTAAATCACGCGGTCGCCCACTGCCACCTCGCTGCGCTTGCCGCGTGGGAAGCATTGGAGCATCGGGCCGCCGTCTTCGGGCGCGACCAGGTAGTGGCGGCCATGCGCGGCCACCACCAGGCCGCCTACGCGCGTGCTGGACGGCGCGCGCGGCGCTTTCTGAGAGCGGCCGCTCATGCGTGGCGCAACAGTCGGTCGATCCGCTGCGACGCCGGCGGATGCGAGTAATAGAACGCGGTGTAGAGCGGATCGGGCGTCAGCGTGGACGCATTGTCTTCATACAGCTTGACGAGGGCGTTGACGAGGTCTTGTGCGTGGGTTTGGGTGGCGGCGAATGCATCGGCCTCGAACTCGTGCTTGCGCGAGGTGAGACTGCCGAGCGGCGTCACAAAGAACACGAACACCGGCAGTGCGAGGAAGAACAGCACGAGCGCGAGACCGCTATTGCCGCCGACTAGCGACGGCCGCACGCCCAGCCCTTCGTAGAACCACACGCACTGCGTGAGCCAGCCGAGCAAGGCGAGCATGGCGAGGCTGATCGCGAACGTGACCAGCATCCGCTTGATCACGTGACGGCGCTTGAAGTGGCCGAGTTCGTGCGCAAGCACGGCTTCGATCTCGCTGCCCGACAGGCGCGCTAGCAGCGTGTCGAAGAAGACGATTCGCTTCGCCGCGCCGAAGCCGGTGAAATACGCGTTGCCGTGCGCTGAGCGGCGGCTGCCGTCCATCACGAAGAGGCCTTTGGCCGCAAACCCGCAGCGCTTCATCAGCGCCTCGATGCGGCTTTTCAGCGCTTCGTCCTTGAGCGGTTCGAACTTGTTGAAAAGCGGTGCGATAAACGACGGGTACAGCACCAGCACGAGCATCTGGAAGACGACCCAGACGATCCACGTCCACAACCACCAGAAACTGCCGGCCTGGCTCATCAGCCACAGCACGACGAACAGCAACGGCAGACCAAACGCGGCGCCGAGCAACACGCCCTTCAACCGGTCGACGATGAAAATGCGCTTGCTCATCCGGTTAAAGCCGAAGCGTTGCTCGATCACGAATTGCCGGAAGTAATCGAACGGCAGGTCGATCGCGCTGGTAATCGCGATCACGGCCGCGACGAGTGCGATCTGCCCGACGTAGCCGCGGCCTAGCCAGTCCGTGATCGCGAGATCGAGCGCCTGCACGCCGCCGAGCAGTGTCAGGCCGATCAGCACGGCGGCGCCGACGACGATCTCGATCATCGTGAGACGCGTGCGCTCGACGGTGTAGTCCGCGGCGCGTTGGTGAGCGCTCAGCGCGATGGTGCCGGCAAACTGGCTCGGCACCTGCTCGCGATGGCCAGCGACGAAGCGGATCTGCCGCGACGCGAGCCAGAGTTTGGTGCCGACCATCGCCACGACGGCGACGACGAACAGAACGGTGAAGTACAGGGTAGGCATCCGTGGATTCCGTGGTATCTATGCGAGAATTATATGTTTCTTCCCGCCTCGCAGCGGGGACATGCTCGAACCATCTCAAACGATCAACCGCCGCAGCAACGGGGCTTCCCGCAAGCTTCCTGCCCGGCCATCAGGGCTTCCTTCATGACTGACATTCTCGAATCCGCGCAACCGCTGCCTCTCGTGCGCAGCGACATGAATCTCATCTGGCTGGACATGGAAATGACCGGACTCGACCCGGATTCGGACCGCATCATCGAAATCGCGGTGGTGGTGACGAATTCGACGCTCGACAGAATGGTGGAGGGCCCGGTTCTCGCGATTCATCAGAGCGACGAGACGCTCGCCAGGATGGACCAGTGGAATCAGAACACACACGGCCGGTCGGGACTGATCGACCGCGTGAAGGCATCCACGGTGAGCGAAGCCGATGCTACCGAACAGATTCGCAATTTTCTCAGCGCTCATGTACCGCCCGGCAAATCGCCGATGTGCGGCAACTCGATCTGCCAGGATCGCCGCTTCATGGCGCGCTGGATGCCGGAACTGGAGAGCTTCTTCCATTACCGCAATCTCGACGTCAGCACGCTCAAGGAACTGTGCCGACGCTGGCAGCCGGAAATTTACAGGGGTTTTCAGAAGCGCGCGCTGCACACGGCGCTTGCCGACATTCATGAGTCGATCGACGAACTGAAGTACTACCGCGAGCACTTCCTGATTCCGCCGGCGCCGGACGCCTCCCTCAACGCGGAATAAGCTAAGCCGGCCGCGGAGCGCGCACCGCGCTCTTCGGCCGGAACGCTTTCACGACTTCCGCGTTGGTCTCCACGTATGGCCCGCCGATCAGGTCGATGCAGTAGGGGACCGCCGCAAAGATGCCGGGCACCTTCGCCGCGCCGCCGGCTTGGGCATCGCGCAAGCCTTCGAGCGTTTCCTTGATCGACTTCGGCTGACCCGGCAGATTGATGATCAGCGCCGCGTGATCCGCCGTTTCGCGGATTACCGCGACCTGACGCGACAGGATTGCGGTCGGCACGAAATTCAGGCTGATCTGCCGCATCTGTTCGCCGAATCCCGGCATTTCCTTCGTAGCCACCGCGAGCGTGGCTTCGGGCGTCACGTCGCGCCGCGACGGGCCCGTGCCGCCAGTAGTCAGCACGAGATCGCAGCCGACTTCATCGACGAGTTCGGTAAGCGTTGCCGAGATGGTGGGCGCGTCGTCCCGAATGAGGCGCGTGACCACTTGCCACGGCGAAGTCAACGCGGCGCCGAGCCACTCCTGCAACGCCGGAATGCCTTTGTCCTCGTAGACGCCGGTGGATGCGCGATCGCTGATCGACACGAGGCCGATCACGATCTCGTCGGGGTGATTGCGCTTTAGCTTGGTGTCAGGCGTCGCGGTTGTCATCGTCGTCTTCCAGGGCGTCGTCGGCATCGGAATCGCTCGCGGCTGCGGGTCCGTCCGCGTTCTTGATCCACTGGAACAACTCGCGGAAGTAACGCGGCGGCTTGTTCTGCTCGGCTTCCTTGCGGGCGTTGCGGATCAGCGTGCGGCCTTGCTGCGGGTCGGCATTCGGATGCTGGCGGATGAAATCGGTCAGCGCGGCGTCGTCGGCAAGCAGTTTTTCGCGAGTGCGCTCGATCCAGTGCAGCTTGGCCGTTTCCGCCTTGTTGACACCGTTATACGTGTCGAGCGCGGTGCGCAGCGCGGCGGTTTCCTCGTCCAGCAACGAGCGCATCACGCGTCCGACGTATTGCACCTGGCGGCGCTTGCCTTCGTGATCGGTGATACGGCGCGCCTCGCGCACGGCGTCGTCGAGCTTTTCGGGCATCGGCATGCGCTTGAGCGCGTCTTTGGGCAGCGCGATCAGCGCCGAGCCCAGTTCCTGCAGCTCGTGCATTTCGCGCTTGAGCTGCGACTTGCTCGGACGGTCGTAGCCGTTTTCGTCGACTTCCGGCTCGGCGGATTCGATGGGTTGAATGCGGGTTTTGCGTGTCATGCCGATATTGTAGCGTGCCAGGCCCGGGGAACCGGCTGCGCCGCCGTGCACGGTAGCGGACATCGCTCGAAGCGGGCAGCGAATGCCAGGTACGGCAGCGCTTAGCTTGATATGATCGCGGGATGCGTTAGTGCGCTTGAACGCACGGCAAACGCAGATTGACGCGCATACGAGCATCGCATATGCGGCGCACGGAATGGCGCGGCATGTGCGAACACCCAAGGGCCGCTCGGCCCCGAACAGGACGGCAACCACAATGGCAGCAGACATGGACGTCAAGCAGCGCTTTTTTCCGCATACCCAGGATGAACTGAAGGAAATCGCCTCGGACATCCTTCGTCACGCGAAGTCGCTCGGCGGCACCGACGCGGCAACCGAAATTTCCGAAGGCGACGGCCTGTCCGTCTCCGTGCGGCGCGGCGAAGTCGAGACGATCGAACATAACCGCGACAAGATGGTCGGCGTGACCGTGTTCATCGGCAACAAGCGCGGCAACGCGAGTACTTCCGACTTCTCGTCGCAAGCGCTGAAGGACACGGTTGCGGCCGCGTACAACATTGCCCGCTTCACGGCGGAAGACGATTGTGCAGGTCTAGCCGAAGCAGAGCTGCTCGAGAACGAGCCGCGCGACCTCGATCTCTACCACCCGTGGAATCTGTCCGCCGACGAAGCGGTCGAAATCGCCCGTCGCGCCGAAGACGCCGCGTTCGCCACCGATCCGCAAATCAAGAACTCCGAAGGCGCGAGCGTCTCGGCGCAGCACTCGCAGTTCGTGCTTGCCACGTCGCGCGGTTTCCTTGCTGGCTATCCGTACTCGCGTCACTACATCGCATGCGCGCCGATTGCCGGCAGCGGCCGCAACATGCAGCGCGACGACTGGTACACGTCTACGCGTAGGGCGGAGCAACTGGCCGACCCTGAAGCGGTTGGTCGTTACGCGGCGCAGCGCGCGCTTGCGCGCATCGGCGCGCGCGGCCTCGACACGCGCAAAGTGCCGGTGCTGTTCGAAGCGCCGCTCGCCGCGGGTCTGCTCGGTGCATTCGTGCAGGCTACGAGTGGCGGCGCGCTGTACCGCAAGACGTCGTTTCTCGTCGACAGTCTCGGCAAGCCGGTGTTCGCGCCGCATGTGCAGATCGTCGAAGATCCGCACGTGCCGCGCGCCATGGGCAGCGCCCCGTTCGACGAAGAAGGCGTGCGCACGCGGCAGCGCTCGGTCGTGAAAGACGGCGTCGTGGAAGGCTATTTCCTCTCGACCTATTCGGCGCGCAAGCTCGGCATGCAGACTACCGGCAACGCGGGCGGCTCGCACAACCTGTCAATGCTCAGCTCGAACACGCGTGCGGAAGACGACTTCGAAGAAATGCTGAGGAAACTCGGTACGGGCCTGCTGCTGACCGAACTGATGGGCCAGGGTGTCAACTACGTGACGGGCGATTATTCGCGCGGCGCGTCCGGCTTCTGGGTCGAGAACGGCAAGATTCAGTATCCGGTCGAGGAGATCACCGTCGCTAGCACCTTGCAGGAGATGTTCCGCCATGTCGTGGCGATCGGCGCGGACACGATCACGCGGGGCACCAAGCAGACCGGCTCCGTTCTCATTGAACGGATGACGATCGCGGGGCAATAAGCGATTTCCCAGCGTTGTCGCGGTACAGACGAAAACGCCACGCAAGTTTGCGTGGCGTTCTGCTTTTGACGGCGCGCTTCATTGCGCTCGCGGCGGTTCACATCACCGGCTTTTGCGCTTGTATGTGACGAACGCATAGTCGAAATCGTTCGGTGCGTCCGCGCGATGCGTTTCGTGTGCGACTTCTTCCCACTCGTTCGGATCGACTGCGGGGAATGTCGCGTCGCCGTCGAAATCGGCGGAAATTTCCGTGACGATCAGCTTGTCTGCGAGACGCAGACCTTCCACATACAACTGCGCACCGCCGATCAGAAACGCTTCGGGCGCCTGGTCCTGCGCGGCGAGCTTGAGCGCTTCGTGGAGCGTGGTGGCCGCGTCACAACCCTGGAAGCGCCGCCCAACATCGCGTGTCACGACAATGTTGCGGCGTCCCGGCAACGGCCTGCCGATCGACTCATGCGTCTTGCGGCCCATGATGATGGGCGCGCCCATGGTGGTCCGCTTGAAAAACGCGAGGTCTTCGGGGAGTCGCCAGGGCAACTGGTTGTTGCGGCCGATCACGCCATTATTGGCGCGAGCGACGATCAGGGTGAGCGTCGTCATCAAATGGAAGGGGGAACGTAACCTGCCTGATTCTACCTGACGCACACGCTCCGGCCGCCGCTTCGGCGTGGTCCATTGAGCGGGAACTCCCCATCGCACCGGCCGGAACGAGGCCCGGCCTCGCCGCGAGTGCGAGTGACCGGCGAGCGTCGTTCGACCGACATGAAGTGCGCCGCGCCGTTCCGCAAGTGGCGAACGGAGCGCCGGCCGAAAAAAATGCCGCGCACAGTGCAACATCGGCCGAATCCGCGCGCAATAAACCCGCTCGTGTGATGAGTCTCCGGTGCATAGCGATTAGCGAACATGTGGCGCCAGTCGCGATCCATTGGTGCAAATGGTCACAACGTGCCCGTCGCCAATCAGATAAAGTAGTGCCGCAGGAAACGTCGCAGCGTTGAACCCACGAGAAGAAAATACCTATTAGGTGTTAATTCAAACGGTACGAACTACCTGCGCCCCCCTTGTATGAGAAAAGCGCTTCCACAATTCGTAATTCGTAAGTTGATTACTTAGTTATCGGCGCGAACGCCTTGCTGGGCAAGGGCGGGCGGATTAAATTCGCATAATTGTTTTCCAAGCCGGGCGCGTATAGTAAGCTCTCGGAAAGAGCTTCAATTTTAAAAAAAGCCCGCTAACGGGCCGTCTGAAACACACACGCCGCTTTCTGGGGATCAGCTGTCCGCACGGAATGGAATGGCCGTTCGGTTTTTGCTATTTGCGAATCCCGAACGTGCCAGCGTGTCTGAATTGCGGTTCAGGTGCGTGCATCATCCTTAACGTTCGTTGACGAGAGGATCTGAATAATGGAACCCGCAACGCGGCAACTGATTTACGTTTCGCGAGAGCCAAGCGCGGAACTGAACACCCGCTTCCACCAGCGTGGCTGGCATGTTGAAGTGGTGGGATCGGCGCGCGATGCGCGCCGGGCCGTACGCGCCGGTTCGGCAGCGGGTGGTCTGCTCGATTTATCGAGTCATTTCCAGCCGCATGAAATTGCTGCATTCGAATCCTGCCTGACCATGCCGAACGTCGGCTGGGTCGCCGCGACCATGCCTGGGCAACTCCAGGATGCGGCGCTGCGCCGCCTCGTACGCGACTATTGTTTCGACTATGTGACCGTGCCTTACTCCGGCGACCGGATAGTCGATTCCGTCGGTCACGCATACGGCATGATCTCGCTCGGCGAACCCGCTTCGAACGATGCGTCGCAGGGCGCCGAAGGCGAAATGGTCGGGTCGTGCGACGCGATGCTGGCGCTGTTCCGCTCTATCCGCAAAGTCGCAATGACTGATGCGCCGGTGTTTATCTCGGGCGAGTCAGGCACGGGCAAGGAACTGACGGCGGTTGCGATTCACGAACGCTCGGCGCGACGCAACGCGCCGTTCGTACCGATCAACTGCGGCGCGATTCCGCCGCATCTGCTGCAGTCCGAGCTGTTCGGCTACGAACGCGGCGCCTTCACCGGTGCTAATCAGCGCAAGATCGGCCGCGTGGAAGCGGCCAACGGCGGCACGCTTTTCCTCGACGAAATCGGCGATCTGCCGCTTGAAAGCCAGGCGAGCCTGCTGCGCTTCCTGCAGGAGCGCAAAGTCGAGCGGCTGGGCGGCCATAGCGCGATCGACGTCGACGTACGGATCATTTCCGCAACGCACGTGGATATGACGGCTGCCATGATCGAAGGGCGTTTCCGCTCGGACCTGTATCACCGCCTGTGCGTGCTGCAAATCGACGAACCGCCGCTGCGCGCGCGCGGCAAGGACATTGAACTGCTCGCGCGTCACATGCTGGAACGTTTCAAGAAAGACGCGAGCCGGCGCCTGCGCGGCTTCGCACCCGACGCAATCGCGGCTTTGCACAATTACGGCTGGCCGGGCAACGTGCGTGAGCTCATCAACCGCGTGCGCCGTGCGATCGTGATGTCCGAAGGACGCGCTATCACGGCGCGCGATCTCGAGCTCGCCGAGTACGTCGAGATCGTGCCGGTGTCGCTCGCGCAGGCGCGCGAAGCGGCCGAGCGCCAGGCGATCGAGCTTGCGCTGTTGCGTCACCGTGGGCGTCTTGGCGACGCTGCGCAGGAGCTCGGCATTTCGCGTGTCACGCTGTACCGGCTGCTGTGCTCGCACGGTATGCGTCATATGGAAAGCGAGCCGCTTGCGTCGCCGCACGGCACGTTGCCGGCATCGGTGCCGCATCTCTGAGATGCGGCGCATACGATCGTTGTAAACCGGCCGCCACGCAGCGGCCTGTAAACCGAAGAGGCCGCGACGCGTCCGCCTCGGGGCATGGTTCCGTGCCGTGCGCGTCTGACTAACCCGCCTTCCTTCGATACGTCTCTCGCAAGCGGTCGGCGCTGGCCGGCCGCGCTTGGTAAAATCGGGTTTTCCGCTCACTCTCGCGGTGCACCGCTTCCGGGCCGCGCCGCGTCGAAGGAACCCGCATGAAACAATACCTGGACCTCGTCCGCACGATTCTCGACACTGGCACGTGGCAGGAGAATCGCACCGGCATCCGTACCATCAGCATGCCGGGCGCCATGTTGCGCTTCGATCTCCAGCAGGGATTCCCGGCGGTCACGACGAAAAAGCTGGCATTCAAGTCGGCCGTGGGCGAACTGGTCGGTTTCCTGCGCGCGTCGCGCAGCGCGGCGGATTTTCGCGACCTCGGCTGCAAGGTATGGGACGCGAACGCCAACCAGAATCCGCAATGGCTCGCCAATCCGTATCGCGAGGGCCCCGACGACCTGGGCGACGTGTACGGCGTGCAGTGGCGGCAGTGGCCGGCCTACAAGGTGCTCGATGCCAGTGCGAGCGCGCAGCTTGCCGACGCGACCGCGCGCGGTTTCCAGGTGATCACTGAATTCGACGAAGACGGCAGCCGCAAGGTGTTGCTATACAAGGCAATCGATCAATTGCGGCAGTGCCTGGACACCATCATGCAGAATCCGTCGGACCGGCGAATTCTGTTTCATGCGTGGAATCCTGCCGTTCTGGATCAGATCGCGTTGCCGGCTTGCCATCTGCTTTATCAATTCCTGCCGAACGTGGCGCGGCGCGAAATCTCGCTGTGCTTGTACATCCGCAGCAACGATGTCGGGCTCGGCACGCCGTTCAATCTGACCGAAGGCGCGGCCTTGCTGCATCTGGTGGGACGCTTGACGGGCTACACGCCGCGGTGGTTCACCTACTTCATCGGCGATGCGCACATCTACGAGAACCAGCTAGACATGCTGAAGCAGCAGCTCACGCGCGAGCCCTATGAAAGCCCCAAGCTCGTGATTTCCGACCGCGTGCCGGACTACGCGAAGACCCACGTGTACGAACCGGAATGGCTGGAAAAGATCGAGCCGTCGGATTTCTCGCTGGTCGGCTACCGGCACCACGAGCCGCTGACGGCGCCCATGGCTGTCTGACGCGCCGGGCCTGACCAAAAAGCCTCCGCGATGCGAATCGCGGAGGCTTTTTATTTGTGCCGACGAGAGGCTACTTACGAAGGAGAGGGCGCTTAGCCCTTGTGATGCTCGTCGTGGCCACCGGCCGAACGCTGCTCACCGTGTTGCTGCGGCTGAGGGCGGGGCTGCTGCGGCTGCGGCTCAGGACGCGGCTGCGCCTGCTGCGGATGAAACTCCTGACGCGGCGCCTGCTGGGCTTGCGGTTGCGGACGCAGTTCAGGACGCGGCTGCGCCTGCTGCGAATGAAACTCCTGACGCGGCGCCTGCTGAGCTTGCGGTTGCGGACGCGGTTCAGGACGCGGCTGCGCCTGCTGCGGATGGAACTCCTGACGCGGCGCCTGCAGAGCTTGCGGTTGCGGACGCGGTTCTGAACGCTGCTGCGCCTGCTGCGGATGAAACTCCTGACGCGGTGCTTGCGGTTGCTGACGCGGCGCAGGTCCCGACTGCGCCACCTGCGCATGCACATCCTGACGCGGCTGCTGTTGGACCTGCGGCCCTTCGGCCGCTTCGGCGCCCCGCGCGTTCTGCCGTTGATCTTGCGCCGCGCGCGGCTGTTGCCCGATCGCCGGATTCTCCCTAGGGCGCGGCACCTCGCGCGGCTGCATCGCTGTGTTCGGCTGACCGCCTGGCTGCTGCGCCCACCCCGACCTTGGCGCCTGCGGCTCTTCACCGCCTCGATGGCGGCCCTGCTGCGCTTGCTGGGCAGGCGTATGCGGCTGCGTCCATGAAGGCTCGTGGCGGCCATCCGCGGCAACTGGCTGGCCTTGCTGATGAGCCGGTTGCTGTGCGGGTTGCTGTGCCATCCCACGCTGTGGCGCTAAGCCCAGGTTGCCTCCGTTTGACTGCGGTGGCCGCGGCACGCCGTTCGGCGGGGCACCTGCTGCGCCCGCCTGCTGCCCGTTCCACCTCAAGGGCATGCCGGGCCGCTCCGGCTCTGCGCCTGCGCGCCCCGGCTGACCGGCGACCGGCACGTCGCCTGGCTGGCGCCCAGCCTGTCGCCCGCCGTTCTGAGCAGCACCCGCGGCGCCCGGCGCGGCCTGCCCGCCGAGCCCCGGCTGAAGAGTGGGTGCTCCCGCCGCCGCGCCCGGCATTCGTCCCGGAAGATGCGACTGCACGACACGCACGTTCTGCACCGGCAACGCACCGGGCCCGCCCGCCATGCGCGCCGGGACCGACGTCCGCACGATCGGCTGCCCCGCGCCCGGCACGCGTCCACCGGTTTGCGCGAAACGCTGCGCGAGGCCATCGCGGTAAGCGGGCGGCATCGATGGACTGCGCGTCGCGACGACCGGACGCGTCATCGCCCCCGCAGGCGGCCGGTAATTCGCATTGCGCTGACCCGGCCCGTAACTCTCGCGCACCGGCGCGATGCCCGGAGCGCCCGGGTTGATCCGCGCATTGCGCCACTGCGCGGGATCCACCTTCTGCGCAAAGCGTCCCACTGGCTGTCCATGCACGAAAGCTGTCGCCGGAACCGCCGTTACAGCGCGCGGCGCCCGGTAGTTGATGTACGTGTTGTGGACGTTGGTGATATTGCGGTCGTAGTTATTGATGACCGTCGTCTGATTGACGCGTTCGTAATAGCGCGGGCTCCAATGATCGCGGTCGCCCCAGTGCGGATGCCACCGTTCGCCCGGTCCGAGCGGGAACCACGCGACGCCCGCCGCCACCGCGCCGCCAATCGCCAGGTTGACGCCCCAGTCGACTCCACCCCCGCCCCCGCCGACGAAAGCCACCAGCGCCGGCGCATAGACCGGCGGCGCGCTGACCGCGACCGGGCCCGGCACCCATGCCCAGGAGTCGTCGACGTAGGCCCAGCGGCCGTAGTGATACGGCGCGAAGCCCCACGGCGCGTCGTCGACCCAGGTCCAGCCCCACGGCGCCTGCCATACCCAATGACCGTCGCGGTACGGCGCCCAGCCGACGGGCATCGCGCGCGGCACCCATACCTCGCCGTACTGCGGGCTGCTGCGCCACGTACCGTTGGCGTCGAGGTCCTGATAACCGGGGATTTCACGCGACACATACCGCGCCGATATTGAGCGGTTCTCAGCGGCGTCACGGCTCGCGGTCCATTGATCGAAGCCGTCGGGGCCCGGCGCACCCTCGTCGGCGAGCGTTTGCAAAGAAGTGCCGGCAAAGCGGATTTGCTGCCCGGCCGTGATCGGCACCTGTGCGCCGTCGCCATAAGCCGTCGCAGTGCCGTTGCGGACCGTGACGGTGGTGCTGCTGCCGTCCGGCGCAACGTCGACGCGGTAGTCGCCTGGACCATTCAGGCCGAGCGCGAGATTCGGCGTGTCGATTTCATACGACGACCCCGGCGGCAGTTCCCGCACATGCGCCGACAACGTCCCTTGCGCGACCTTCAACTGCGCGCTGTTGTCGTCGAGACCGAGGAGGTCCAGGCTCGTCGACTGGCCGAGACGCACGGCCGTCGAACCGATATGCAGCTCCGAGCGCGCGTTCTGATCGTTCCATAACTGGTCGCCGGTTGTAAGCGGCCGGTTGATCTGCGCGTACGACCAGTCGGCGGCCCCGGCGGGCTCGGTGGTCACGGTTCCGGCCATGTAGTTCAGCCGCGCAACGCGCCCCGGCGGATCGCTATTCTCCGTAGCGACGCCCTGTGGCGCCGGAGCGGCTTGCTGCGCGAGCGCAGCCTGCGCGGCGAACACGAAAGCGGCTGCGGCGATCAACGAATAGCCGATCGTGCGATGGAACGACGGTGGTGGTGAGGTCGTGATTCTCATGTTTGTTCTCCGACGGACGATGCACGTGCAGCATCCGTGAACCACTGTACCCGCGCCGTTTGTTTCAAGACGCCCACTTTTGTAAGGCCTGCTGGCGACTGGTAACAAAAGGTCTCGATCCCGTGGGACAGCGGCTTGCGCGCGCTGCGTCGCTTACTCGGCCAGAAAGGCGTCGAAATGCTGGTGCCCGGCCGGCGTGATGCGCAGGATTCGCGGCCGTTCGGTCCGTTCGACCCAGCCGTGCGCGGCCCACGAGTCGAGCAAGGCCGCGCCGAGCGCGCCGCCGAGATGCGGGCGGCGTTCGCTCCAGTCGGGGCAGGTGCACGCAAAGCGGCGCCGGCGACTGCGCTGCGCCGACAGGTCGATGCCCCAGTCGGAGAAGCGGGCGGCGCCGTCCGCGGTGGCTTCGAGCGACGCACCGTCCAAAGCCAGCAGTCCGCGTCCGGTGAGCCGCTCGAACACGCGTACGGACAACTCGCCGGCCATATGGTCGTAGCAGGTACGTGCGTAGCGCATGTCGGTCGGCACGGTGCGCACGGGGCGCGGCACCGGACGCTGCGGCGCGCTGACTTGCGCGACGTTGGCGAGCGCTTCGATGGACGCCGCGATGTCGGCGGACGCAATGCGGAAATAGCGATGCCGGCCGCGCACTTCGAGCGCGAGCAGGCCGCCGTCGGTCAGGCGCGCGAGGTGAGCGCTGGCCGCCGATGGCGAGAGTCCCGCGATCATCGTCAGTTCGCCGGCGGGGCGGGCGCTGCCGTCCATCAACGCCCACAACATGGCTGCGCGGCCGGGATCGGCGAGCAGCGCGCCAATGCGGCTCAAGCCGGGAAAATGATTGTGTTCGTCTGCGAGGATGGCGGACATGACGCGTCTCCGTATTCTGCCGGTCTACGATGCGCGGGCCGCGCAACGTGGGATACAGCCACTTTACCTAGCCAATGCATTCGATGTTTCAGCTTAGCGTGAACGATGGATTGCAGCAGATAGTGCCAGCCCTGTCGGCCGCGCCCGAACGCGGCGGCTTGCTCGCGCATGCGCTTGAAGCGCCAGGCTAGAATCGACGCCTGTCTTAGCAGGAAACGCAGTCATGAAAACAGTTCTGGGCGTTCTCGTTTGTATTGCCTTGCTGGGCGCTTGCGCTCAAGGCGGTTCCGGTTCGGCATCGGGCGCGGGCACCGGCAGCGTCACCATGTACGGCACCATCGACGAAGGCATCACCTTCCACAAATAAAGGTGTCGCCCGCGTGGTCGCCCCTATCCGCAAGAGTCGAATTGGCAGAAACTGATGCATCGTTGTCATTGCTGCCACGCGCAGCTATGTGACGATGTGTCTTGCGCCACGTGCGCCACGTGCGCCACGCGCGCCACGTTCGCCACTCGGCGGCTCAGCTCAGTCAGGCCAGGCAGGCTACTCAGGCCGTCGAGGCGACTCGGGCCCGCTCGTGCCACATCGACCACTTTCGCCGCCGGGACTGACCTATGCCGCCTGCCGCACCAGCTTCGTCCGCTCGTTCCTCTGCTTCATCCGCTTCATCGGTTTTCCTTGACGATTCCGCGGACCGGCGCGGCTCCGGACCGCATGGCCGTCGCGCCGTGCGTGTGCTGGCTGTATGCCAGGCGTTGTACACATCGTCGGTGTCGATCGATCTCACGCTAACCGGCCTCGTCGGCTACACGCTCGCCGACGACAAGGCGCTAGCCACGCTGCCTTTCTCGCTGATCACGGTGGCTGCGGCGCTCACGACGATCTTCGCGTCGTTTCTGATGGCGCGCATCGGCCGTCGCGCGGGTTTTGTGCTGGGCGCGAGCGTCGGCGCGCTGGGCGGCGCGGTTTCCGTGTGGGCGATCTTTCATCACGACTTCTGGGCTTTTTGCGCGGGCACCGCGACGGTCGGCGTGTTCCAGGCGTTCGCGCAGTACTACAGGCTCGCCGCAGCCGACGCCGTCGGCCTCGAAGCCAAGAGCCGCGCCATTTCGACGGTTCTCACGGGCGGCGTGGTCGCGGCCGTGTGCGGCCCGCTTCTCGCCGCGTGGAGCAAAGACTGGCTCGCGCCGGTGACCTTCGCCGGCTCCTACGCGCTTGTCACCGGACTCGGACTCGCGTCGATTGTCCTGTTGATGCTGCTCTATCGCGACATGGCACCTGCGCCGGCCGTGGCCGGTACCCATGACGCCGCACGGCCGCTCGGCGAGATCGTGCGGCAGCCGATCTTCGCGGCGGCGCTCGCCAACAACGCGCTCGGCTATGCCGTGATGATGTTCGTGATGACCGCCACGCCGATCGCGGCGGTTGCGTGCGGGCACAGCATCGGCGACGGCGCGGCGATCATCCAGTGGCATCTGGTCGGCATGTTTGCGCCGTCTCTGTTTTCCGCGCGGCTCATCAAGCGTTTCGGCGTGCTGCCGGTGATCGGCGCGGGCATTGCGCTCTCGGCACTGTGCGGTGTGTTCGCATTGCGTTCGACCGATCTGCCGCACTTCTACGCGGCGCTCGCGTGTCTCGGCGTGGGCTGGAATTTCATGTTCGTCGGCGGCTCGACGCTGCTCGCGCAGTCGTACAGGCCGTCGGAACGGGCCAAGACGCAGGCCACCAGCGAATTTACGACGTTAGCGTGCTCCGCGCTCGGGTCGCTGTTTGCAGGGCAATTGCTGGCGCGCTTCGTCTGGGCGACGATCAATGCGGCGATCTTTCCGCTGCTTGCCGCAGCGGCGCTCGCCACGCTCGCCTATGCGCGGTCGTCCAGACGGCGCGCGGCGGGAGGGATTGCGTGATGAGCGTGCGTCATATCGTGTTTGCCGTCGCACCTGATCTGGTGTTGCTCGACGCGTGCGGCCCGCTGGAAGCCTTCTGGCGCGCCGAACTGACGATGGCCGCTGCGGCGGGTGCGGGCCGCCCGATCGTCTATCGCACGACAGTCGCCTCGATCGACGGCGGTGTCTTGCAGACATTTCCGGGCCTGCCGGTCGTGACCGAACGACTCGATTCACTCGACGCCGAGCCGATCGACACGCTGATCGTCCCCGGCGTTCCGGTCGATCAGCACTGCACGCTGCAGCCGGAACTGGTCGCGTGGATCAGGCGCAATGCGCCGCGCGCGCGACGCGTATGCTCGGTATGCACGGGCGCGTTCTATCTGGCGGCGGCCGGTCTGCTGGACGGCCGCCGCGCGACCACACACTGGCGGGACGCACCGCATCTCGCGCGCCGTTTTCCCAATGTTCACGTCGACGCCGATCCGATCTTTATCCGCGACGCGGGCCCTGACGAAGCCCGAAGTGACGGCGAACGCGTGGTCTGGACGTCGGCGGGCGTGACGGCGGGCATCGATCTCGCGCTCGCGCTGATCGAAGAAGACCTCGGCCACGCCGTCGCGATGCAAGCCGCACGGCGCCTCGTCGTTTTCATGAAGCGGCCCGGCGGGCAGTCGCAATTCAGCGCGGCACTCGCGGCTCAGGCGTCGGCGGGAGGGCCGTTCGAGGCCTTGCATAGCTGGATGGTCGGCCATTTGCGCGAAGACCTCACGGTCGAGCGGCTCGCCGAGCACGCGCGGATGACGCCGCGGACCTTCGCGCGCCGCTACGTCGACGAAGTCGGGCGCACGCCGGCGAGAACTGTCTCCGCATTGCGCCTCGAAGCGGCTTCGCGGGCACTGGCGGAATCGCGCAGGCCGCTCAAGCGCATCGCGCTCGATTGCGGTTTCGGCAGCGAGCAGAACTTGCGGCGCGCGTTCGTGCGGCGCTTCGGCGTGCTGCCGCTCGAGTATCGTGAACGGTTCATGTCCGCGACCGCGCCTTCGTCCGCGAGCCATAGCGGGGCGGCCGCCCGCGCGGGCGAAGAGGCGCGCTGAACGGCACCGCGTGTAGCGCAGTCAAAGCCTGAGAACAGGCCAGCGCCGCGGTACTGGATGAGCTTGCAGGGGCCACAGCGGTGAACCGGCTGAATCGCAGCGCGCGCCAAAACGCGCTGCGTGCAAGGACAATTGCGCACGGTTCGGCCCGATAAGTGGCGACGCAGTCAATATTGCGCTCGTATAATCGCCTCCTTTCAATGCATCCGATTGACCGGAGTCAAGATGAGCAGCCATCTCTCAGCGCCGCTGGAACGTTCGGAAACCACGTTCCGCTTTCTCGCCGAACCCAGCTCGGTCAACTTCGGCGGCAAGGTGCACGGCGGCGCGCTGATGAAGTGGATCGACGAAACCGCGTATGCGTGCTCGGCGGTGTGGTCCGGGCGTTACTGCGTGACGGTCAGTGTCGGCAATATTCGTTTCCGTCGACCGATTCTGGTGGGCAACCTCGTCGAATTGCGCGCGCGCGTGGTGGCGACAGGGCGCACCAGCATGCACATCCATGTGTCGGTGCAGGCTGGCGACCCGAAGGGCGGCGAGTTGCTGCAAACCACGGATTGTCTCGTCGTGATGGTTGCGGTCAACGAAAACGGGCACCCGGTGCAGGTGCCGTCGTTCGTGCCGGAAACCGACGAGCAGAAGCGCCTCGCGAAGTACGCGATGGACGTGAAGGAAGCGCTCGACGCGATCGTCGAGCTGAAGCCGGAAGAAGTGGCACAGGGCAAGGTTTGAACGACGCTTGCTGGCGTTGACCTGGGCGCCGGCAAAACTGCAGGCAGCGAGCCACCGGCGGCGGGCTTTTGCCGCTTAAGCATCCGCTTTCCCATCCCGGCTAATCTGGATCAAACCAGCATCGAATCAAACCGGGCGACTCACCGCGAGTCGCCCAGCGCGTAAAGCGCGCGAGCGGCGAGGCGCCAATCACGGCGCCGAATGGCCCACCATATCGCCCGGCCGCACCCATTCGTCGAACTGCTGCTCAGTGACATAGCCGAGCGCGAGCGCCGCGGCCTTCAGCGTGGTGCCCTCCTTGTGCGCCTTCTTCGCGATCTGCGCGGCCTTGTCGTAGCCGATGTGCGGATTGAGCGCCGTCACGAGCATCAGCGATTGGTTGAGCAGCGCGTCGATCCGCTCGCGATTCGGCTCGATGCCGACCGCGCAGTTTTCGTTGAAACTGAGAGCGCCGTCGGCGAGCAGGCGGATGGATTGCAGCACGTTGTGCGCGATCATCGGCCGGAATACGTTCAACTCGAAGTTGCCGCTCGCGCCGCCGATGTTCACCGCGACGTCATTGCCGAGCACTTGCGCGCACAGCATTGTCAAGGCTTCGGACTGCGTGGGATTGACCTTGCCCGGCATGATCGAGCTGCCCGGTTCGTTCTCCGGAATCGACAGTTCGCCCAAGCCGCAGCGCGGACCACTCGCGAGCCAGCGGATGTCGTTGGCGATCTTGTTCAGGCTCGCGGCCACCGTCTTCAGCGCGCCATGCGCGAAGACGAGCGCATCGGCTGCGGCCATCACCTCGAATTTGTTGGGCGCGGAAACGAACGGCACGCCGGTGAGCCGCGCGATTGCAGCCGCGACCTTGTCGGCGAATTGCGGATGCGCATTCAAACCGGTGCCGACAGCCGTGCCGCCCTGCGCGAGTTCATACAGATGCGGCAACGTCGATTCAACATGACGGATGCCATGGTCGAGCTGCGCGACATAGCCCGAGAACTCCTGACCGAGCGTGAGCGGCGTTGCGTCCTGCAAGTGCGTGCGGCCGATCTTTACTATGCCGGCAAACGCTTTCGCCTTGCCGTCGAGCGTGTCGCGCAACGTCTTGAGCGCAGGCAGCAGATGCTTGACGATGCCATGCGCTGCGGCCACGTGCATGGCCGTGGGGAAGACGTCGTTCGACGACTGGCCGCGATTCACGTCGTCGTTCGGATGCACTTTGCGCGCTTCGCCGCGCTCGCCGCCGAGCAGTTCGCTCGCGCGATTCGCGATCACTTCGTTCAGGTTCATGTTCGTTTGCGTACCGGAGCCGGTTTGCCAGACCGCGAGCGGAAATTCTTCCGGAT
The DNA here is from genome assembly GCF_032806925.1 of Paraburkholderia kirstenboschensis. Lineage (NCBI taxonomy): Bacteria > Pseudomonadati > Pseudomonadota > Betaproteobacteria > Burkholderiales > Burkholderiaceae > Paraburkholderia > Paraburkholderia kirstenboschensis. Next base: position 209,321 of record NZ_CP136513.1, read on the forward strand.
GCTTGCCTTCGATAATCTCGTCGGCCGCCTGCATGATCGCGTGCGCCTTCGTCTCGTCCAGCACGCCGAGGCCCAGGTTCACCTCGGCGGCGGCGCGCTTGATCACGGCGAGCGCGGTGATCAGTTCGGGCGATTGCTTCTCGGTGGAAATGCGGAAATTCTGCAGCGAGCGCTGCGTTTGCGCGCCCCACAGATGAGCGTTCGGCACAGCGATTTCACCGAACGTGTCGCGCTCCATTCGTACGTCTTCAGTCATGGTTGAGCTCCGCTTTTAAAGTTCTGCGTTGACCGGCAATAGGGAGAATAGCCCCGTTAGCGCGTTCCGGTATAACCCTGCCTGCGGGTCGAAAATATAGGTGCGGCGCGTGCCGTCTTCGACATCGGTCCACACGAGCGGGGACAGCGGCGCGCCGATCGAACGGAGATAGGCGAGCTGCGCGTCGTCGGCGAGCGTCACGCGATAGCTTCGCTCGGGCGCCGTGGCGCCGTCGAAGATATCGGCGACCTGCGCAGCAAGTTGCGGGCTGTGGATCACCAGCGCGAGTTCGGTATTCAGATGCGCGGAGCGCGGATCGAGGTTCATCGAGCCGATCACCAGAATCCTGCGGTCGATCACATAAGTCTTCGCATGCAGACTCGCGCGCGAACGCGACCCGGCGATTCCCGCCGTGGGCGTGTCCTGGCGTGGCTTGAACTCGTATAACTCGACGCCCTGTTGCAGGAGCGGCACGCGAAACGGGCTGTAGCCCGCTTGCACGGCGACCGCGTCGGTGGCGGCGAGCGAATTCGTCAGGATCGCTACACGCACGCCTCGGTGCGTGAGTGCGCCGAGCGCCGTCACGCCGGTTTCGTGCGGAACGAAGTAGGGCGACACGACGAGGAAATCCTTGCTCGCGTCCTTCATCAGCTCGCCAAGCCGCTTCATCGGTGGACTGACGTAGTCGGGCGACGGGCTCTCGATCTTCTCCGGCTGGTCCGCCTGAAACTCCGCGTGCGCCCAGGTCAGGCCGAGTTGCTTGCCCGAAATCTGCGTGGCGAGCGGCGTCGCGTTCAAGGGCTTCGCGTTGTACGGATCGGCGTTGGTGCGCCAGTGCTGGCGAAGGTCGTCGCGCGTCTGATCGAGTTCCCCGCGATCGAATTTCTGCTTGTTCAGCACGCCCAGCGGATACGCGACGCTGCTGTTCCAGTAGTCGTCGAAGCTCGCCGAGACATCGGCGGTGATCGGGCCGGCGGCGAGCACGTCGATGTCGCGAAACTGCAGGACTTCGCTCGCGCTGAAGTATTCGTCGCCGAGATTGCGGCCGCCGACAATCGCCAACTGGTTGTCTGCGATCATCGCCTTGTTGTGCATGCGGCGCGTGAAGTGGCCGATCTGCGTGAAGACATTCGTGGTGCGCTCGAACATGCCTTCACGCGCGCTACCGAACGGGTTGAAGACGCGAATCTCGATGTTGTTGTGCGAATTCAAGCCCGCCATGATGCGGTCGATGTCCTTGAAGTTCAGGTCGTCGACCAGCATGCGCACGCGCACGCCGTGATCCGCCGCGTACAGCGCCGCGCCGAGCAGCAGCTTGCCGGTGGTGTCCTCGTTCGCGATGTAGTACTGCATGTCGAGCGTTTTTGTCGCCGCACGGGCGAGCGCGATGCGCATCTGCAATGCGTCGGTGCCGCTCGAGAGCACACGAAAACCCGATTCCCCCGGATGAGCGGCTTCAAGCGGTTCTAGCGCCGCACGAAGCGGCGTGGTTTCGGTCGGGGCTAACGCGTGAGTGACCGGGCGATCGAACGCGGTGGCGGGAGGTTTGCTCGCGCACGCAGTCAGAAATGCCGACGTGCAGCACAGCAAGAAAAAATGTCTGGCGGCGCCGATCGCGCGCTTGCGTTGCGTCGCGGTCTGCTTTTGTTCTATATGCCACTGCACGCTTTTTCCCCTTGTTGTTCAGGCTTTTCGTGACGGCAGCGCAGATGCTTCAGCCGCGCTGCCGAGAAATCCATTCTAAGGGGAATCGCGCCGCCGGACTGTGCATCGCGGCACGCCGGCGGCGCGTGGGACCGTTATGAGCGGTGGTCCGAAGCCGTCAGACGCGTTCGGTGTTCAGCTCGCGCTCGCCTTCGGCATACGTCGAGCCCTTCGCCGGACGCCCTGCCCAGAAACCCGCGAGCAGCGACCCCGACAGGTTGTGCCAGACCGAGAACAACGCGCCGGGCAACGCGGCAATTGGCGTGAAGTACAGCTTGCCGAGCGTCGCGGCGAGGCCCGAGTTCTGCATGCCGACTTCGATTGCAAGCGTGCGGCAAACGGCTTCGTCGAAACCCAGCAGACGGCCGCCCCAATAGCCGCCGAGAAGACCGATGCCGTTATGCAGCACCACGCCGAACATCACCACGAGGCCGACGGATGCAATGCTCTTTTGCGTGCCGCCCACCACCGCACCGATGATCAGCAGAATCGCGACCATCGAAACGAGCGGCAGCACCGGCTCGATCTTGCGAACGGCCTTGCTCAACAGATGATTCACCACGAGGCCGATCACGATCGGCAGCGCGACGATTTGCAGGATGCTCATCAGCATGCCGTGGACGTCCACGGCGATAGACGCATCCACGTAGAGGCGCGTGAGAAGCGGCGTCGCAAAGACGCCGACGAGCGTGGACAACGCACTGATCGTCACCGACAGCGCGACGTCGCCGCGCGCCAGATAGATCATCACGTTGGACGCGGTGCCGCTCGCCACGCTGCCCACCAGCACCATGCCGGCGGTCAGATCGGGCGGCATGCGCAAAGCTTTCGCGATTACCCAGGCGGCGAGCGGCATCACGAGGTAATGCAGCACGATGCCTGCGATCACCGGCGCCGGCCGTGTGAAGACGCGCTGAAAGTCGGCAACGGAAAGCGTGACGCCCATCGCCAGCATGATGATGGTCAGAAGCGTGGTGACGTGCGGAGCGATGCCGGCGAACGAAGCCGGCGAGAAGTACGCCGCAACCGAAACGAGCACGGCCCAAACGGGAAAAAGACGGGTGATGCGGGCAAGCATGGGGCAAGGTCCTTGGTTATGTTTTATGGCGAGAAGAGGGGGTTGCTTGTTCGCAAGCGAGCGCGGCGCTGAAGGCCGCGACGGTCTGCGGGGCGGCGGCGCCTCACGGATTGCAGCGCGCGCCTATGGGCACGTCGCGCCGTACGTCGCGGGTTGCTGCGGTTACGTCGCGAGAGAACGGCAGGTTGTCAGCGGATGGTGGACCTGCCGGCGGCGCGGTCCTTTGTGAGGCGCGCAAGCGGAGCTTCGGTGGATGGACGCGGGTTCGCGACAGGCATCGAAGAAGTCATGCATTTTAACGTTGTGGGCGCGAGCTTGCTGACTCTCTGGTTGCGCGTGTAACGAGTTCGCGGGGACGTTGTCTTGCTGTGCCGTAGTTCCCTTGTGCGGCAAGACCGCCCGCCCGCCATGGCCGCGCGGCTCTACCACGCACAGCGGGCGTGCTTCAAACGACGAGTCCGTTCGCGGCGCTCAAACCGATGCGGCAGGCGGCGCATCTTTCGCGACCGGCACGCGCCGCAAGCTTAGCTTGTGAAAGCGCAGCGTCATCAGCAGCGCGACGCTCGCGAGGCCGGCCGCGAGTCCCCACCATAAACCGCGAGCGCCCAGCCCGGCATGAAACGCAAGCGTATAGCCGGTCGGAAAACCGATCACCCAGTAGCCGAACGCGGCGGCGATCATCGGTATGCGGGTGTCTTTCAGACCGCGCAGGCAACCTGATCCAACGGTTTGCATGCCGTCGACGATCTGAAAAATCGCCGCCACGCCGAGGAGCGAACTCGCGAGCGTCACGGTCACCGCATTGGCCGGATCGTCCAGGTGCAGATAGAGGCCCACTATCCAGTGCGGCGCGGCGATCAGCACGATTCCCGATAGCGTCATGAAGCCGACGCCGAGCGCCAGCGCGACGAAGCCCGCGTGGCGCGCGGCGAGCGGCTGCCCGGCGCCGGACCAGAAGCCGACTCTCACGTTGGCCGCCTGGCCGATGGCGAGCGGCACCATGAACGCCACCGACGCGACGTTCAGCGCGATCTGGTGCGCGGCCAGTTGCGACTCGCCGAGCAGCCCGACCATCAGACCGGTCGCGAGAAAGAGCGTCGATTCCACGCCGTAGGTGATCGCTACGGGCCAGCCGATACCGAACAGTTCGCCCATCAGCGGGACGTTGGGGCGCGTGGCGACCACGAAATGGCGATAGCGCGGCCGTAGGTGCAGGAGCGCCATCAGCACGAGCGCGGTCAGCCAGACGGTGATGGACGTCGCAGCGGCCGAGCCGAGAAAGCCGAGCCGCGGCAGCCCGTAGGCGCCGTGAATCAGTCCGTAGTTGAGAAATCCGTTCACGCCGACGCTGATCAGCGACACCCACAGGAGCCGCCGCGCCGCGCCGATCGCCGGCAGGAAAGAGCGCATCAGACCGACGCCGATCAGACTGCCCAGAGCGCCCCAGCGCAGCACCGCCGCATATTCGCCGACGTTGTGCGCGAGCAGCGCCGGTTCGCCGAACGCAAGCAGGATGGGCGTCGCGAAGGATAGCAGCGCGAACGCCGGCACCGACAGCAGCACCGACAACACAAAACCGGTCCAGTAGATGTGCGGCACGCGGCTTTCTTCCTGCGCGCCGCGCGCATGCGAAACGCTTACGCTGACGGACGTCAGCACGCCCTGCAGCAGCGTCACGACGACGAAGAACAGGTTGGCGCCCAGACCGCCGGCCGCGAGCGCGTCCGGCCCGAGAGAGCCGAGCAGGATCGTGTCGGTGACGCCCATGGCCATTTGCGACAGTTGCGCGATGGCGAGCGGCGCGGCGAGCCGTGCGGTGTCGGCGGCGTGGCGGGAAAGGGTCGGCGGACGGGTTGCTACCCGGGTGAGGCCGGATTGAGTCATGGAGCGCGTGAAAGTTTGACGGAATGACGACGCCGTGACCGCCGGCGACAGCGGCCCCGGAAGCACCCGCGGCACTGAAGGCACGCAATGCACGAGAGACGCGCGGGCCCACGGTCGCATGACGGCTCACGGGCCCCGCGATGACGCCCGTCAGCGCGGCTCCACGCGGTTTCCCGGAGGGCCCAGCAGCCGGCGATGTCAGCGGGGCGGCTCGTCTAGCGAAACCAACAGCTTATTGCGTGACCGCTGCAAAGTCGATGGACGAAGCACGTTTTTGGTGCGCGAGTTTGCTGCGGAATCTCGTGGTTCGACCGGGCAGCAGCCGTCAGGCTTCGTGGACCGCGATCCGCGTGTCGCCGAGCAGCACCACCTGACCCGCGCGGATCTTGCACGTTTTACGCGTTTCGACTCGGCCGTCCACCGTCACGGCTCCGTCCGCCACCATCATTTTTGCCGAGCCGCCGCTGTCCGCGAGCCCCGTGATCTTCAGCAGATTGTGAAGTTCGACGTAGTCGCCGGTGAGCGTGAAATCGAGGTTGGGCATGGGCATTGCACCTTCAGGCAAGGGGTTCGCATCATAAGCCACAAGCTTGCCCCGAAGAAGTCGCGTTGTCTCGCGCAGTGTTTCGTGAACGCATCGCAAGCAAATGCAAGCAGATGTTATCCGCTTGTCGGAAAGTGAAACGTCGCGTAACACCGGTCGCCACGATTGAACTTCACTCGTAAAGTGCATCTCAGCAGGAAAGCTTGCCGGATCTAGTTCGGCTATGAGCAGACCGGGAAGGTGTCCAGCGCGCCCAGCGCGATGCAGGATAGCTCCACCCGGCCACAACAACTCTAGAGAGGAATTTGCCATGACCCAGATTCGTACGCTCCTGATCGGAACCGCCATGACCGCATTCGCCGCTACCGCAGCGGTGGCGCAGACCACGCAGCCCGTTCAACCGGTCGCGGGCGTGAATACGCAGGCACAGCTCCAGACGCCAGGCGCCGACGTCGCGCCGGCCGCGCCCGCTGCTCAGGGCATCCAGCCGGTGACACCGGCACCGACGCGCCTGACGGCCTCGGGCTCCCCAGATCCGCTGGTGCAAAAGCGCGAAGCGAACGCGAAGGCTAATGCGGAGTACCGCGCGTCGAAGAAGGCGTCGAAGGCCGAGTTGAAGGAACAGCAGAAGGCTGCCAAGTCCGAATACAAGGAGCAAGTGCGCGACGCGAAGATCAACAAGAAAGCGGACAAGCAGGCCGCCGACAACGAAATGAAGATGAACCTGCAAAGTCAGGCGGGCGTGCAGCCTGACGGCGGCGAGGTTAAGCACTAATAGCAGGTCGAGCCGCGGGCTTAGTAAGCCCGCGGCGTCGAACCTGGTTTAAGCCGCTGTAGTTGATTTGATGAGCCTGGTAAGGAGGTATCGCATGAGCAACACTCAATCTACGAAGTCCGCAAAATTTCTCACGGGACGGCTTTGCGCGCTGCTGATCGCGGGCTGCCTGTCGTCGGCCGCATTCGCGCAGGCAAGCGATCCGGCCGCAGCGCCGGTCACGCACGCCGATCAGAAGGCGGCGAAGCAGCAGGCCAAGGCGGACAAGAAGGCGGCTGTCGCGCAAGCCAAGGCGGACAAGGAAAAGACCGAAGCTCAGGCCGACGCCGACAAGGCGCATGCCGAGGCCACTCTGAAGGACGCGAAAAAGCAGTAGGCTTTCTGCTCCCGGATGAGCAGACGCGTCTTGCTCGACGAAACGGCCCGTCTCCGAGAAGCAGACGGGCCGTTGTTTTTCGCCGGCGCGGGAAACGTGCGTGCGATGCGACGCGGCGCTCGTGTGACTGCCCAGCAGCCATGCGAAAAAAGGGCGCTTGTGCGCGCGGGTTGTATGGATATACAGTATGCGTCGCCGTTTCCATCCATCGAACGCCTTGAAAAACACCGTGCTTGCCGTCGCAGAAACGCCGCCGCCGTCCAATACCGCCGCCTGGCTTGCCAAGCTCAACGACGCGCAGCGCGAGGCCGTCGAATTCGGCGCGGCTACGCCTCATGCACCGCCGGGCGCCTTGCTGGTGATTGCGGGCGCGGGCTCCGGCAAGACCAGCACGCTTGCACACCGCGTGGCCAATCTGATGGTGAAGGGCGCCGATCCGCGCAGAATCCTGCTGCTGACGTTTTCGCGCCGCGCGGCGCTCGAAATGACACGCCGCGTCACGCGCATCGCCACGACGGCGCTCGGCACGCGCGCCGCGCTCGCGCAAGGGCTGACATGGGCGGGCACCTTCCATAGCGTCGGTGCGCGGCTTCTGCGCGAATATGCCGAACTGATCGGTCTCGCACCGGCTTTCACGATCAACGACCGTGAGGATTCCGCCGACCTGATGAATCTGGTGCGGCATGAACGGGGCCTATCCGCGAAGGAACGGCGTTTTCCGGCCAAGGGAACCTGCTTCGCCATTTACTCGCGCGTCGTGAACACCGGCGCGTCGCTCGGGCAGGTGCTCGACAGCGCGTTCCCGTGGTGTCGCGAGTGGGAAGCCGATCTGCGCATGCTGTTCGCCGCCTACGTCGACGCCAAGCAGAAGCAGAGCGTGCTCGATTACGACGACCTGTTGCTCTACTGGTCGCATATGGCCGCGGAGCCGGCGATTGCCGCGGATATGTCGGCGCGCTTCGATCACGTGCTGGTCGACGAATATCAGGACACCAACCGCCTGCAGGCGTCGATCCTGCTCGCGCTGAAGCCGGACGGACGCGGCCTGACCGTGGTCGGCGACGACGCACAGTCGATCTATTCGTTTCGCGGCGCCACCGTGCGCAACATTCTCGATTTCCCGGCGCATTTCGATCCACCCGCGGCGCAGGTCACGCTCGAACGCAATTACCGCTCGACCGAGCCGATTCTTGCCGCGTCGAATGCGGTGATCGAACTGGCGAGCGAGCGCTATACCAAGAACCTGTGGACCGACAAGGCGTCGGCGCAGCGTCCCCGGCTCGTCACTGTTGCGGACGAGGCCGACCAGGCCCGCTATATCGTCGAGCAGGTGCTCGAGGCGCGCGAGCAGGGCATGACGCTGAAGTCGCAGGCGGTGCTGTTTCGCGCCGCGCATCACAGCGCCGCGCTCGAGATCGAACTTACGCGGCGCAACATTCCGTTCGTGAAGTTCGGCGGCCTGAAGTTTCTCGATTCCGTGCACGTCAAGGACGTACTCGCGGTGCTGCGCTGGGCCGAGAATCCGCGCGACCGTGTGGCCGGTTTTCGCGTCGTGCAGTTGTTGCCCGGCGTGGGGCCGGCCACGGCCGCCAGAGTGCTCGACAAAATCGTCGCGCGCGCCGGCGTGGGCAATCCCGCCGACACCGCGGGGGGCACGCTCGCCGCGTTTGCGCCGCCGCCTCGCGCGCAGGAGGACTGGCATCCGTTCGTCAAGCTGATGTCGACCGTGTATGGGCGGCAGACGCCATGGCCTGCGGAGTTCGAGATGGTGCGGCGCTGGTACGAGCCGCATCTGGAGCGCAATCATGAAGACGCCGCGATCCGTCATGCCGATGTGTTGCAGATGGAGAGCATTGCGGGCACGTATGCATCGCGCGAGCGCTTTCTGACCGAGTTGACGCTCGATCCGCCCGATGCCACAAGCGACGAATCGGGCGTGCCGCTCATCGACGAAGACTATCTGATCCTGTCCACCATCCATTCGGCAAAGGGACAGGAGTGGCGCAACGTGTTCGTGCTAAATGGGGTCGACGGTTGCATTCCGTCCGATCTGGGCACCGGCAGCGAAGAGGAAATCGACGAAGAGCGCCGCCTGCTCTACGTGGCGATGACGCGTGCAAAGGAAGACCTGCATATCGTCGTGCCACAGCGCTTTTACGTGCACAACCAGACGCATATGGGCGATCGTCACGTGTGGGCGTCGCGCACGCGTTTTATCCCCACGCACCTGATGCCCCTGTTCGACGCGTACGCGTGGCCGCGCGTGCCGATGCCCAGTGCACCGACGGCCGCGGGGCTTGCCGCGGCGGCGCAGGCGAAGGTAGAAATCGGAGCAAGGCTGAGGAAGATGTGGGACTGAGCCGTGCGCTGGTGGGCGGTCGGGCGGGTCGATGCCGGGCAGGCTGCTGTAGCTGCTCGGGGAGCTTCCCCGTAGCCTCCCGGTAGCAGCCAGCTAGCTCCACACGCTGGCTGCCGCTTGGTAAAGCTAGCGCGACTGCCGTTGCTGCTGTTGCGGTGCCGGACGCGGCGGCACGAAGAAGTTGCGCAGCCACGCCGCCATTCGCGAAAACACGTCGTAGGGTTCCTCGACGAAGATTTCCGGCTTCAGCAGGCGCAGATATTCCATGATCTGTTGCGCTTCCTGCTTCTGGAACGAACCGTGCGAAATGCCGAGCCGCAACAGCCCGCGCAGTTCGCCCAGCTTTTCGCGCGCGGTGCTGCCCACGCTCGTTTCGCACGCCACCTTCGCTTCATACACACGCTGACGCAGCGATTCCACGAGCCGCCATGCAGGCGTCTGCATGATTTCCTCGAGCGCCTGAATGTCTTGCACCGCGCCCTTGATCTGCGCCGACAGCGGGTCGACCAGCACGGCGTCGCCTTCGGCTTCCTTGACGATCGCCGCCGCCCAGTCGCGACATTGCTTGGCCAACTCTTCCGGCGTCCACTCCGAGCGCGCCGCAAAGCCGAAACCGAATTCGCCGGCCTGCCGCATCAGAATCGCGACGACGTCCGGAAATTCCTTGTCCAGCGTGCGTTTCGCCCATGCATACTGGCCGCCCTGCAACATCCGCTGAACTGCATGTTCGGTCAGCGGCACCATGTTGTCGAGCAGCTTGGCTCGCAGAAAGTCCTCGAACGAAGGCGTCGCGAACTGCGGATCGAGCTTCAGCGATACGCGCAGAAATGCATCGAAATCCTTGCGCAGCGTCGCAATGGTCTCGTCTTTGAGCGTGAGGGTAATTTGACCCATGTGTCTATCCCGTTTGGTCCTGCCGCGCGGCCTCGTCGTGTTTTTCCGGTCGCAAGCGGACCCGGAAGACTGGACGTGCAATGGCTGCGCGTTTGATTCCTGCCTGTTGCCGCGTCATTGGCGGGACGTATCCCGACGAGCGGACCTCGACTGCATATCGGCGGATCGACGGGAAACTTAAGGGTTTTGTCGGATTTGAGGCGGGCTCGGTAGCGATGCCGGAGAGGTTTTGCGGCTCTCGATCAAAGTCGGCGGTGAAGGCGGAAGCCGCCACCGCCGGCTGCTTCCGCGTGAGTGAGCCCTTACTTGTTGGACCCCATGCGCGTTATCGCAGCACCACGCATTGCCAGACAAAAAACACCGTGAGGCCCACCGCGATGGTAACGAGCGGCCGCCGTGTCAGTGCGCTCACGAGGACAGCGGCCAGTGCACCGACCAGTTGCGGATTGCGCCACGTCAGCTCAGCGCCGGTGTCGGCGCCATGCGGCGAGACGGCCATCGGCACGATGATTGCCGTTAGCACGGTGACCGGCACGAAGCCGAGCGCGGTGCGCACCAGAGGCGGAAACACCAGCCGGTCGCCGAGCACGAAGACGGCGGCGCGGATCACCCCCGTGATGAGCGCCATGCCGAGTATCAATACGACGTAGTTCATCGCGATCCCTCCGCCGACCTGCGCGCACGCCGCAAGCCGAAGCCCGATGTGGAAAGCAGTACGCCGACCACGACGCCCGCGAAGACGGCGGCGAGCAGGCCGAGCTTGTACGGCCACGCTTGCCAGAAGAAGGCCAGCGTGCCCGCGGTCACCGCGGCCGCGATATAGCGCAACGCGATGAGCTGCGGCACGACGATCGCGACGAAAGTGGCGACCATCGCGAAGTCGAGTCCGAGCGATTGAAGCCCGGGGAAGGCCGCGCCGAACAGCAGGCCGGCGATTGTCCAGAGCTGCCAGTTCAGGTACATCGCGAGACCGGCGCCGAAGAAATAGTGCGGGCCGACGGTGCCCGGCTCGCGGTTCCGATAGTGCTCCCACGCAACTGCGAATACTTCGTCAGTGAGGAGCGCGCCAAGAGCCCAGCGCCAGCGCGCCGGAAGATGCGCGACGTGCGGTGCGAGTGTCGCGCTATACAGAACATGACGCAGATTGACCACGAGCGTGGTCGCCCAGATCACCGCGAAACTAGCGTGGCCCGCGATCAGCCCAAGCGCGATGAATTGCGCCGAGCCCGCGAATACCACGAGCGACATCAACTGGCCCTGCCACAGATGTAGCGGCCCGGACGCGACGAGCGTGCCGAAAATGACGCCGAAAGGCGCCGAGCCGACCATCATCGGGATGATGTCGCGCGCGCCCGCCGTGACTTCCCTTAAACGGACTGAGTGGGTCAAAACTTGCCTCCTTTGAGTCGGGAAGCATAACGGGCGGGGCAGAGCCGGGCTTGTACGTTCTTGCGGACGATCACTGTCCCTGCCAGCGTCCGGGCGGCACGCCGAACATGCGCCGGAAATGCCGCGTGAAATGGCTTTGATCGGTAAAGCCGCTGGCGGCCGCGACGTCTGTTACGGGGACGCCGGCGCGCAACGGCGCGAGCGCGCGTTGCAGGCGTACCTGATTGCGCCAGGCGTGGGGCGGCAGACCTGTCGCGCGGTTGAAAAGGCGCGCCGCGTGAAACGGCGAGAGTCCGGCCGCCTGCGCCACTTCGGCGAGCATGACCGGTTCGAGCAGGTCGCCTGCCAGGCGTTCTTTCATGACGGCGACGCGGGCGTCGTCGACGGCCACGCGCGAAGGCTCGGGCAGCGTCTGCGAATAGCGCACGAGCAGCGTGGAGAGCGCGTCGAGCATCGCGGTTTCGGCTGCCAGCGCGTCGCTGCCCGTTTCCAGCATGCAGTGCGCGTTCGCGAGCCGCGCGGCAAGGTCGGGATCGCGAATCACGCCGGGTGCGAACCACGGCAAAGGCTGCGGTTTGCCGGCGACTTGATCGGCGAGTTCGTGAATGAATTGCACCGGCGCGTACATTACGCGATACCGCCAGCCTGCTTCGACCGCCTTCGAGCCGGTGTGCAGTTCGCCCGGATTAATGATCGGCACGCCCCCGGCTTCGGCGACATAGTCTGAACCGCGATACCGATAGCCTTCGGCGCCCGCGACGATCACGGGAATGGTGAACGCATCGTGCCAGTGCGGCGCGAACTCGTGGTCGTGATATTCAGCCGTGAGCAGGTCCGCGCCGGGCAGAAGCGGCGTGCGCCAGTAACGGGCTGAATTCTGGAAACGATGGACGGCGGTCATTGCATGGCTCTCGCACGGCCAGTCAGTTTAGCGCGGAGAGGCGGCTGCGGGCGCAACGGCGAGCGTCGTTCGGCGGCGCGCACCGTGCGCTTTTTCGTAGGACGTCGCTCGCGCTGACCTGCGAGGTCGGTCACTTCAGGGGGATTGTGGTGCCGGCCGGCATCGGCACGGCGCTCACGCTGTTTTTCGCGCTGCCGCTGACGACCCGGTCGCTGTAAGTGAGATACACGAGCGCGTTGCGCTTCGTGTCGACCACGCGTACCACATGCAACGCCTTGAAGATCAACGACATGCTCACAGAGAACACATCGGCTTGCTGCTTCAGCGGACCAGTGAAATGAATTGCACCGACCTGACGGCAGGCGATCGACGCCTCCGTGGGATCTTCCGCGATGCCGAGCGTGCCCTTCACGCCACCTGTGCGCGCGCGTGACACATAACAGGTCACGCCTTGAACGAGAGGATCGTCATAGGCCTCGACGACGACCCGATCGGAACCGGTGATGTGAAAGTTCGTATTGACGCTGCCGACTTCTTCGCCGTGCGCGACAGGCAAAGCGACGGCGGCAGCGACTGCAAGCGCGATGTGCAACGTGGTGATTTTCATGAGATGGCCGGATTGAGCAGGGAGCGTTGGAGGCGTGGTGTGCGCCGCAAAGCTGTCATCGTATACCGCCGGAAGATTGGCGAGACGATCGGCAAAACCTCGCCAGACGAGCCTTGGAAAAACCGCCGTGAATGATTGGTGGAGAACGACGCGCCGACCGCGAATGAGGCGCCTGTCTTGAAGGAAGAGCAAAACAAAAAGGCCCGCACGGATGCGGGCCTTTGAAATTTTGGCTCCTCGACCTGGGCTCGAACCAGGGACCTACGGATTAACAGTCCGGCGCTCTACCGACTGAGCTATCGAGGAACAGCAGCACAACTTGATCTACATAAAAAAGCCCGTCTTGGTTAACGGGCTTTTGCAATTCTTGGCTCCTCGACCTGGGCTCGAACCAGGGACCTACGGATTAACAGTCCGGCGCTCTACCGACTGAGCTATCGAGGAACAGAAAAACAACAGCAGAGAAACGAAATTGTAGGAGGAGCGTTGGCGCCTGTCAATACCTTGCGTTCATCTCAATTTGATCCGAACTGTCAGGACGTGTGACGGGCTCAGAAACGCTCACCGCGCGAGCAGGGCGAGCTTTTCCTTGACGTCCTTGAACTCGTCGGCTTCCGGCAACGGCGCCTTGGTCTTGGTGATGCTCGGCCAGTTCTTGGCGAGATCGGCATTCAGCTCGATGAAGTTCTGCTGGTCGCCCGGCACGTCTTCTTCGGCATAAATGGCGTTCACCGGGCATTCGGCCACGCACACTGCGCAGTCGATGCATTCATCGGGGTCGATCGCGAGGAAGTTGGGACCTTCGCGAAAGCAGTCCACCGGGCACACATCGACGCAGTCGGTATAGCGGCACTTGATGCAGCTTTCGGTCACAACGTGAGTCATTCAGGCAGCTCCTGCATGCGGAATCAGGGAAGGCGCAAACGCCAAAAGCGGTATTGTAACGTAACGTCAAGAGGCGCATGCAGCATCGCACAGCGCCTTTTATATGTTTTCGTGATTAGTTTATTGCCTGCGCAAAGAGTAACGGCTCGCGGTCAGCGGTGCGAGGCGGGCGGCGCGCCCCGAGCCTGAATGACGGCGCATTCGGGTAACATGCGTCAAGCCGGCGCGCACGAGGCGCGTCCTATGCATGGGTTGAGTCAGGCCTTCCGTACTTCCTGCGGTCCAGTTCGCACCATCATGATTATTACTTCGCTGCTCGACACCGATCTGTACAAGTTCACGATGATGCAGGTGGTTCTGCATCATTTCCCCGCGGCCAACGTCGAGTACGGCTTCCGTTGCCGCACGCCGAACGTCGACCTCGTGCCGTACATCGGCGAAATACGTGACGAAGTGCGCAAGCTCTGCCAGCTGCGCTTTACCGACGAGGAGCTCGACTACCTCCGGCGCATGCGCTTTATCAAGGGCGACTTCATCGAGTTCCTCGCGCTCTTTCATCTGAACGAGAAGTACATTTCGATCGAGCCGTCGCCGAAGAACAACGGCGAGATCGACATTGAGATCAAAGGCCCGTGGCTGCACACGATCCTGTTCGAGATCCCGATGCTCGCAATCGTCAACGAGGTCTACTTCCGTAATACGCAGCAGGAACCGGACTACAGCGAAGGCCGCGGGCGTCTCGTCGACAAGATGAAACTTCTGGGCGCGCGGCCGGAATTCGCCGACTGCAAGATTGCCGACTACGGCACGCGTCGCCGCTTTTCCAAGCAATGGCATGAAGAAGTGATCCTCACGCTGAAAGACGGCCTTGGCGAGCAGTTCGCCGGCACGAGCAACGTGTTCTACGCAATGAAGCACAGCCTGACGCCGCTCGGCACCATGGCGCACGAGTATCTGCAGGCGTGCCAGGCGCTCGGTCCGCGGCTGCGCGATTCGCAGATCTTCGGCTTTGAAATGTGGGCGAAGGAATATCGCGGCGACCTTGGTATTGCGCTGTCGGATGTCTATGGCATGCAGGCGTTTCTGCGCGACTTCGACATGTACTTTTGCAAGCTGTTCGACGGCGCGCGCCACGATTCGGGCGACCCGTTCGATTGGGGCGAGCGCCTGCTCAAGCACTACGAGGCGAACCGTTGCGATCCGCGCACGAAGATTCTGGTGTTCTCCGACGCGCTCGACATTCCGAAGGTGCTGCAACTCTACGAGCGCTTCCGCGGCCGCTGCAAGCTCGCATTCGGGGTGGGCACGAATCTGACCAACGACCTCGGCTACAACCCGCTGCAGATCGTGATCAAGATGGTTCGCTGCAACGGGCAGCCCGTGGCGAAGCTGTCCGATTCGCCGGGCAAGAACATGTGCGAGGACAAGGCGTATCTCGCCTATCTGCGGCAGGTCTTCGGCATCGCGCAGCCAGAAGAAGAGTCCGCGAAGTAACGGCTTTGTCACGCGTGTTTTCGCGCGTCCGATGTGTTCCTATGCCGTTCGGCCAGGGTGTTTGCGCGGAGGGTGGCCGGTATAATCTCCGGCATATCGCACGGCTGTCGACACGAGGACTTTCGCATATGGACACATCGATTGCCCGCCGCAACATTCTGGCGCGCATCCGCGCGGCGCAAGGCCGGGAGCCCGAGCCGTCCGCGTCCGAGCGCGAGGCAGCGGCGGACTATCTGGCGCGCCATCCGCCTGGCCCGCGCCCGGATATGCCTGCGGACCTGACCGGGCGCTTCATTGAAGAAGCGCAGAAAATGGCGACCACCGTAGACACGGTAGCGTCGCTGAGCGACGTGCCGGCCGCGGCGTATCGCTATCTCGCGGAACACGCGTTGCCGTTGCAGGCCATTGCCTGGCGCACGCTGGAGGATCTGCGCTGGACCGAAGCGGGCCTCACGGTCGAATTTCGCAAACCGAAAGACGGTGACGTGGTGGGCCTGACCGGCTGCTTCTGTGCGACTGCCGAAACGGGCTCGCTCGTGCTGCTCTCCGGGCCGGACACTTATGCGTCAGCCGGTCTGCTGCCGGAAACGCACATTGCAATCGTGCCGGCTTCGCGCATCGTGGCGGGACACGAAGAAGCATTCGCATTGATCCGCAGTGAGCGGGGCGAGCTTCCGCGTGCGGTCAACTTCATTTCGGGGCCTTCGCGCACCGGCGATATCGAACAGACCATCGTGCTCGGCGCGCATGGGCCGTATCGCGTGCATGTGATCGTCGTACTCGGCGCCTGAGTGAAAGCCACGCTTCTCTTCACGCGTGGGTAACTGCGCGGTGTTCAAGTTATTCCAAATAAGAAGGACCTCCAGCATATGACTAGACGTGCCGTGCCGATGCGCATGGTGCTCGTGGCTGCATTGACGCTGACGAGCTGGCCTCAGCTCGCCTGCGCCGCCACACTCGAAGGCGCATCGCTTTCCGCGCTCTGGGGATTGCCGTTCGCGGGCATGCTGCTCTCCATTGCCGTGTTTCCGCTCGTCGCGCCGGCTTTCTGGCATCACCATTTTGGCAAGGTCGCGGCGGTGTGGGCGATGGTGTTTCTCGTGCCGTTCGCGTTTGCGTTCGGCGGGGGCGCTGCGTTCGGCACGCTAGTCCATGCATTGCTCGAAGAATACATTCCGTTCATCGTGTTGCTGACCGCGCTGTACACGGTTGCGGGCGGCATCTGCGTGCGCGGCAATCTGCACGGCACGCCGCGCCTGAACACAACGATTCTCGCGCTCGGCACGTTGCTGGCGAGCGTGATGGGCACGACCGGCGCAGCGATGCTGCTCATCCGTCCGTTGCTGCGCGCGAATGACAATCGCCAGCATGTTGTGCACGTGGTCGTGTTCTTCATCTTTCTGGTCGCGAATGCGGGTGGCTCCCTGTCGCCGCTGGGCGATCCGCCGCTCTTCCTGGGCTTCCTGCAGGGCGTCAACTTCTTCTGGACCACCACGCATCTCGCGCTGCCCATGTTGTTCGTTTGCGGTGTTCTACTGACAGCGTTCTATTGCCTCGACTCGTACTTTTTCCATCGGCGTGAAGAAGAGCGCTCGCGTTTTCTCGATCCCACGCCCGACTCGCCGCCGCTCGGCACCGACGGCAAGGTTAATTTCATGTTGCTCGGCGCGGTTGTCGCGCTCGTGCTCATGAGCGGGCTGTGGAAGCCCGGCGTGAGCTTCGACATACTCGGCACTCATGTGGCTTTGCAAAACGCCGTGCGCGATGTCGCGCTCGTCGGCGTCACGTTGCTTTCGCTCGCATTGACGCCGCGTGCGGCTCGCGCGGGCAACGACTTCAACTGGGCGCCGATCGAAGAGGTGGCGAAGTTGTTCGCGGGCATCTTCGTGACGATTGCACCCGTCATCACGATACTGCGTGCGGGCGAAGCCGGCGCGTTTGCCGGCGTGGTTCACCTCGTCACCGATTCCGCGGGACAGCCGCACGACGCGATGTACTTCTGGGCGACGGGCCTGCTATCTTCGTTTCTGGACAACGCGCCCACGTACCTCGTGTTCTTCAACCTGGCCGGCGGCGACGCTTCGTCGCTCATGACAACCGGCGCCACCACGCTCGCGGCCATTTCGGCGGGCGCCGTGTTCATGGGCGCAAACAGTTACATCGGCAATGCGCCGAACTTCATGGTAAAGGCGATTGCGGAGTCGCGCGGCGTTCGCATGCCGAGCTTTTTCGCCTATCTGGGCTGGTCCGGTGCGGTGTTGCTGCCGCTTTTTCTCGTCACCGGATGGCTGTTTTTCTGACACTGAGCTTGACGCCGAGGCCGTCGAACTCGACACGCTATACGGAGAATTGCAATGCAGAAGATACTCGTCGCCCGTCCGATTTTTCCCGATGTGATCGAACGGCTCAAACAGTATTTCGACGTCGACTGGAATCAGGGCGACGTGCTATCCGCGGAAGAACTGAAGCGCCGTCTCGTTGACAAGGACGGCGCACTGACCGCGGGCGATCCTGTCGGCGCGGAGGTTCTCGCGGCCGCGCCGCGCCTTCGCGTGGTGTCGAATATGGCGGTGGGTTACAACAACTTCGACATGGCGGCGTTCAACGCAGCCAACGTGCTCGGCACCAATACGCCGGACGTGTTGAACGAGTCGACCGCGGACTTCGGCTGGGCGCTGATGATGGCTGCGGCTCGGCGCATCGCGGAGTCGGAGCACTGGCTGCGCGCCGGCAAGTGGCAGAAGTGGGCGTATGACGGCTTTCTCGGTGGCGATATCCACGGCTCGACGTTGGGCGTGATCGGTATGGGCCGGATCGGCCAGGCGCTCGCACGGCGCGCGCGAGGCTTCAATATGCAGGTCATTTATCACAACCGCTCGCGGGTCGCGCCCGACATCGAAGCCGAACTGAATGCCGAATATGTGTCGAAGCAGGACCTGCTCCGGCGCGCCGATCACGTGGTGCTCGTGCTGCCGTACACGAAGGAGAACCATCACACGATCGGCGCTGCCGAACTCGCGCTGATGAAGCCGACTGCGACGCTGACCAACATCGCGCGCGGCGGCATCGTCGACGACGCGGCGCTCGGCGAGGCGCTGCGCTCCAGGCAGATCGCCGCGGCCGGCCTCGACGTTTTCGAGGGCGAGCCGAATCTGAATCCCGATCTGCTGAGCGTGCCGAACATCGTGTTGACGCCGCATATTGCGAGCGCAACCGAGGCGACGCGCCGCGCAATGGCCAACCTCGCCGCGGACAATCTGATTGCCGGCCTTGGCCAAGGTCCGCGCGCCGGTCAGCCGCCCAACCCGATCAATGCCGAAGTTATCGGCCGGGCGCGTGCATGACGATGATTCTTATCGCGGCCGTCGCAGTGCTGGCGGTTGCGCTCGTGCTTACCGTGGTCTTGCTGATGCGAGTCCACGGTCGCGCTAGTGAGCACGAGCAGTTTGAAATGCTGAACGAACGCATCGATACCGCAGCCGACGCGCAGGCTCATGCATATGAGCGCCTCGAGCGGCAATTGCGCAATGACATCACCGAGACCGCGCGCGTGTCGCGTACCGAGCAGAGCAGCGGCTTCGCGCATTTCCAGCAAACGCTGGCCGCGCAATTCAGCAGCATGACGACCGTGCAGGGCGGCAAGATCGACGGATTCGCGCAGCAACTCGACGCGGTGCGTCACAGCCTTCAGCAGCAGGCGCAGCAGGCGCGTGACGAACAGGGGCGCTCACTCAAGCAGTTCGGCGATACCCTCAGCCTGCAGCTCGGGCAACTCACGGAGGTCAATGATCGCCGCTTCGCCGAGATTCGCGCGACCATCGAACAACGGCTGAAGGACATCGAGGCGAACAATGCCAGCAAGCTGGATGAAATGCGCCGTACCGTCGACGAAAAACTGCATGCCACGCTCGAACAACGCCTTGGCGAGTCGTTCAAGCTCGTGTCGGACCGGCTCGAACAGGTACATCGCGGCCTTGGCGAAATGCAGACGCTCGCGGCCGGCGTGGGCGATCTGAAGAAGGTGCTGACGAACGTGAAAACGCGCGGCACCTGGGGCGAAGTGCAGCTTGAAGCGTTGCTCGAGCAGCTGCTCACCGCCGACCAATACGCGAAGAACGTGGCCACCGTGCCGAAGAGCGCGGATCGCGTCGAGTTCGCTATCCGCTTGCCTGGACGGGTCGAGGCGGGCGGTGCGGCCGCGCCGGTATGGCTGCCTATCGACGCCAAATTTCCGCGCGAGGATTACGAGCGCCTTATCGACGCGCAGGAACGGGCCGACCCCGCCGCAGTGGAAGAAGCTTCGCGTGCGCTCGAAGCGAGGATTCGCGCGGAGGCACGCGCCATCGCCGAAAAATACGTGTCGCCGCCGCACACCACCGATTTCGCGCTGCTCTATCTGCCCACCGAGGGTCTCTACGCCGAAGTGCTGCGTCGGCCGGGTTTGTCGGATCTGCTGCAACGCGATTACCGCGTGACGATTGCAGGCCCCACTACGCTGACCGCGTTGCTCAACAGTTTGCAGATGGGTTTTCGCACGCTTGCCATCGAGCGGCGCTCGAGTGAGGTGTGGCAGGTGCTCGGCGCGGTCAAGACGGAGTTCGGCAAGTTCGGCGACGTGCTGGCAAAGACCAAAGCGCAACTCGAAACAGTCACGCGCTCCATCGAGGCGGCCGAGACGCGCACCCGCGCGATGAATCGCAAGCTGCGCGATGTCGAGGCGCTGCCCGGCGAGGAGGCGAATGGTCTGATAGGCGGTGCGTTGCCGGGCGTCGACCCCGACGAACAATAAGGTGGTAAGGCTGGCGCCGCGCGTGAGCGTCAGCAGTCCGCGCCTGCCGTGTCCGCGGGCGCGGCGGCAGTGGCGCGGAGCGGCGCAGGCATCAGGCTTCTTCCGGTGCGTCGGTCAGCTGGATTTCAATGCCGCCGAATCGCGACGCAACCCAGTTGTATGCGTGGCATGCGATCCACAGCAGGATGAAGCCAAGAATCGCATTCAACAGCAGCGCACTGAACACGGTGCTCAGTTCGACGGAACCGTAGCGCACGAACGCGACGAGCACGCCGAGCAGCACGATCGGCACAGAGAACGTCAGATAGACGAGGATAAGCGCTTTGGCCGTCTGTCCCGGTGCAATGAACGAGATCTGTTTTTTCATGTAAGTCAAACCCGCATGTCGTAGTGGTAATGGGTAAAGCTGAATGTGACCGTGGATGAAAGCGCCGCGAGGCAGAAGCGTCAGATCAAGCCGTGGAACAGCATGATACTTACGCGTTCGCCCTCGCCAATGTCGCCTTCTTCATGGCCGAGCACGATAAAACAATTGGCCTCGCTCATCGAACTCAATACGCCGGAGCTTTGCGAGCCTGTCGGCGTGACTTGCCACTGGCCGTTCGCGGCCTGGCAGGCCATGCCGCGCTGGAACTCAGTGCGCCCGGCGCGTTTGCCGATTGGCTGCAAGCTCACCGCGTGAATCAGCGGCAGCGGCTGCGGCGCGGCGCCCGACATGAGCAGCAGCACTTCGCGCACGATCTGATAGAACGTCACCATCACGGCAACCGGATTGCCCGGCAGACCGAAGAATAACGCAGGTAGTCCAAGACCCGGCCGCTCGCCCGACCATATGCGGCCAAACGCGAGGGGGCGGCCCGGGCGCATGGCGAGACTCCAGAACGCGACGTCGCCGAATGTCTGCAACAGCTGCCTTGTGAAATCCGCCTCGCCGACTGAGACGCCGCCGGAGGTCAGCACCACGTCGGCACTCTCCGCGGCGCTGCGCAGCGCGGCTTCGAGGGCTGCGGGCTCGTCACGGATCACGCCGAGATCCAGCGCTTCCACATTCAGGCGCCGCAACATGGCAAAGAGCGTGTAGCGGTTGCTGTCGTAGACCGCGCCCGCGTCGAGCGGCTCGCCCAAGGAGCGCAGTTCGTCGCCGGTGGAAAAGAATGCGACGCGCAAGCGCCGTCGAACATTGATTTCGCCGATGCCGAGCGAAGCCAGCAGGCCAAGGTCGGATGCGCGGATCACACGGCCCGCATGCAATGCAACGTGACCGCGAGCGAGATCCTCGCCCGCAAGCCGCCGGTTCGCGCCGGCTTGCACCGCGTCGGCTGCAAACCTGATTGAAGAGGAGTCGGCACTGCGCTCGACCAGTTCCTGCGGCACCACTGTGTCGCAGCCTTCCGGAATGCATGCGCCTGTCATGACACGCACGCATTGCGCTGCTCCGACGGGGCCAGCAAACGGATGTCCCGCTAAAGCTTTGCCGACGATGGTCAGCTCGGCGAACGGCGCGCCGCCCGGCAATGCGGCGCCGTTGAACGCATAGCCGTCCATTGCGGAATTGTCGTGCGACGGCACGTCGATCGGCGAAACGATGTCTGCGGCCAGCACGCGGTCGAGTGCGTCGCGCAACGCCACGCGTTCGACGGCCGTAACCGGCTTCGCCCACTGGCGAGTAATCGCCTGAGCAGCCGAAACAGGTAGCGCATGAGGATCGTACTGCGCGACGCAGCGGGAAAATTCGTTATGCGTGGTCATGAAGAGCTGGACGTCGCGGCTGGCGGCCAGGATGGCGCTTGCCGTGCGGCGGAGCGGGATTCAGCCGGGGCCCCGATGACGCTCGAGGTCGGCGAGTTCTTGTAGCGAATTGATATTGTAAAACGCGCGCTCGTCGGTAAAGGCGACTTCCACGGTCTTGTGGCGCGCGTACCACGCGCGAACCTTGCGCTCGCCGGCGGCTAGAAAGGCGGCGAGGTCGTCGGCGAGACCGGTGCGCAGCAGCGCGAAAACCGGATGGAGCGATACATTGCCGTCGGCCTCAATGGTTGTGACGGTGGCGATGTCGGCCGCGTTTGCAGCAAGCGCCTGAGCAAGGCGGGCGGCGAGGTCGCCGGGGAGCCAGGGCGTGTCACACGGCGCGCTCAGCAGATATTCGTTGCGAGTGGCGCGCAGACCGGCCAGCAAACCGGCCAACGGTCCCGGAAATTCGGGTAGCGTGTCGGCGACAATCTCTGCGCCGAACGGCCCACCCAGTGCCGCGTAAATGTCCGGGTGGCGATTGGCGCTGATCAGCAGCGCGCCCGTCTGCGGCGCAAGGCGCTTCAGCACATGGGTGGCGAGCGGTTCGCCGTGCAATGTTTGCAAACCCTTGTCGGCGCCGCCCATGCGTGTACCGCGGCCGCCCGCGAGCAGCAGGCCCGTGATCTGTTCGCGCGTCGGCGCTGCGGCTTGCTCCATGCCAGCGATCAGCCGCCTATGTACGACATTTCGACGCGCCGCGCGTCCAGCTCGCGTGAGTCGGCCGCATGGCTGCCGCGCAATTGCGAATAGCGGTCGCTGCGGCCTTGCCAGATTTCGGCGACGGCGGTTGCGATTTCGGCGTCGCTTGCCCCGTTGCGCAGCAACGCGCGCAGATCGTGGCCCGCCGATGCGAACAGGCACAGGTACAACTTGCCCTCGGTCGAAAGGCGCGCACGGGTGCAACTCGCACAAAAAGCGCGGGTCACGCTCGAAATGACGCCGATTTCGCCGCTGCCGTCGGCATAAGCCCAGCGCTGCGCTGTTTCGGCTGCACTGTGCGCTTCGAGCGGCGCAAGCGGGAAATGCTCGGCGATGCGCGCGATGACGTCCGCGGACGGCAGCACTTCGGTCATGTTCCAACCGTTGGACGTGCCCACGTCCATGTATTCGATGAAGCGCAGCACGGCGTCCGAGCCTTTGAAATGGCGTGCCATCGGCACGATTTCGCTGTCGTTCGTGCCGCGCTTGACCACCATGTTGACCTTCACTGGCGCGAGGCCTACGGCATGCGCGGCGGCGATTCCGTCGAGAACGTCGGCCACCGCGAAGTCGGCGTCGTTCATGCGGCGAAACAGCATGTCGTCGAGCGCGTCTAGGCTGACGGTTACCCGGGTGAGGCCTGCGTCCTTGAGGCTGCGCGCCTTGCGGGCGAGCAGCGAGCCGTTCGTGGTGAGCGTCAGATCGAGCGGGCGGCCGGCCGGCGTAGTGAGCTGCGCAAGGCGCTCGATCAGAAATTCGAGGTTCTTGCGCAATAGCGGCTCGCCACCCGTCAGGCGAATTTTTTCGACACCATGTGCGACGAAGAGCCGCGCAAGCCGCTCGATTTCCTCGAAGCTCAACAACGCGCTGTGCGGCAGGAATGCGTAGTCCTTGTCGAACACGGCGCGCGGCATGCAGTAGACGCAGCGGAAATTGCAACGGTCCGTCACCGAGATGCGCAGGTCTCGCAACGGACGCGCGAGCGTATCGTGCAGCGCGCCGCTAGGCGTCTGCACTGGGCCGGCAATGACCGGCGCCGCGCTGAGGTCGGCAACAGGGATGATGCGTCGGGACATGAGTTGCTTGCGTTGTGCCAAACGGGGAAGGCGAGTTCTTCATTCTATCGGAAATGCCTTAAACGGCTGGGCGATGCCGACCCCTGTCGGGGTTTACGGGGAGGGCAGGGAGTTCGCGAGGGGGATGCGTTTCGCGTGCGCAAAAACAAAAAGCCCGCCGGTGAGGGCGGGCTCTTCGAAGCGAGGTCGCAAGCTTACTGCGGGTGCTTGTCCGTTTCCACTTGCTGCATCGGCGCAGTGTCGAGCGGCGGCAACGGCTTGCGCTCACGCACCACGCGCGGCGGTTTCACCGTTTGCGCGGCGGCTTCTTGTGCTGCGCGCAGCTTGTCGGCGTCTGTATTGACCCAGACGAGACCGGCTTGCTCCAGCACCGGCTTCAGAGCTTCAGCCGAGACGCCACCGTTGAACGATGCGCGCGACGCTGACGGCGCTTGCGATGCCTGCGCGGCTTCGGCGGCTTCGACGGCTTTGGCGGCTTGCTGCGGCGCGACGGCGACAGGCGCCGGCTCGACCGCTGCCGATTCCACAGCCGGCGCGACTGCTGCGACGACTGGTTTCGGCTCGACGATCTCCGGTTGCGGTGCGGGCTCCGCAACCGGCGCTACGATTACTTCCGCAGGAGCGGCGGCAACAGGTTCGACGGGAGCCTGCGCGACTTGCGCTTCGGCTGCCGGCGCAACGGCCGCTGCCTCTTCACGAACGACCGGTTCCACCAGCGACACCGTCTCCGACGCAGCCGGTGCAGCCTGCGCCGGTTCGACCGGCACCGTGGCTTGTGCAACCGGCGTTTGCGCGACCGGTTCAACGGCAGTCGGAGCAGCCGGCAGTTCGGCGACCGGCACGACCGTTTCCGTCTTCGCTGCCTTTTCGGCGGCGAGAGCCGGTGTTTCGGTTGCAGCGTGGAGTTCCGTGACGACAGCCGTCTCGGTTGCAACCGCGGCAACCACGACTTCCACCGGCGCCACTTCCTTCGCTTCCCGGACTTCGTTCACTTCCGGCTTCGATTCCACCGGCTGATGCGCGGTGCGCACCGGTGCATCGTCGCTGACGTTGACGTTGTCGCCTTCCGCTTCCGCGACGTCCGCAGCCAGGTTGCCGTTCACGTCTTCCTCACGCTCACGACGACCACCGCGACGGCCGCGACGGCGACGACGACGCTCTTCGCCCTCACGCGCCACTGCTTCCTGATCGACCGGCGCAGCGTTGTCAGTAACGGCGGGCTGGTTTTGCGCCAGAGCCAGTTCTTCCGCGGTTTGGGCCTCGGCCTGGGTCAACGCATCGGCGGTTTCTGTCTGCGGCTTGCGGCGCTCGCCACGCTCACCGCGTTCGCCACGTTCGCGGCGCTCGCCGCGTTCCTGGCGCTCGCCACGCGGTGCGCCTTCCACCGTTTCAGCCCGCTCGCCGCCGCGATTGTCGCGCTCGCGGCTTTCACGGCCTTCGCGCGGTTCGCGTGCTTCGCGCGGTTCGCGGCCTTCACGCGCTTCCCGGTTGCCGCGCGGTTCGCGTGCCTCGCGCGGCTCACGGCCTTCGCGTGCTTCGCGCACCTCGCGGCCTTCGCGCGGCTCGCGTTCCTCGCGACGCTGCGAAGGCTGCTGGCCCTGACGGCCGCCGTTCGTAGCTTCGCCACGGGGCGCCGCATCGCGGCCACCCGCGCCGCTACGGCGATTGCGGTTGCGGTCGCCGCCGCGTTCGCCGGTGCGCTCACCGCGCTCCGAACGCTCGCCACGTTGTTGCGGACGCGCTTGCTTTTCGGTAGCCGCAGGCGCAACGGGCGCCGGCGCCGCCGGCTGCATGCCGAACAGATTTTTCAGCCAGCCGATGAAGCCGCCGCTCGCCTGCGTGACCGCGACCGGAGCCGGCGCTGCGACCGGGCGAACCGGCGCGCTCGGCGCCGGCTTCTCGGGCGTGATGCCCTTGACCGCCGCTTCCTGCTTCGGTTTCACTTCTTCGGTGCGCTTGCTGTAGCCGGTTTCCGACTCCAGCTCGCGAGCCGCTTCTTCGGCCATCTTCCACGAAGCGCGCGGTTCGTCGAGGCGAGCATCGTCATGACGCAGGCGTTCGAGCTTGTAATGCGGCGTATCCAGGTGCTTGTTCGGCACCAACACGACGTTCACCTTGAAGCGCGATTCGATCTTGTTGATCTCCGAACGCTTTTCGTTCAGCAGGAAGGCGGTCACCTCGACCGGCACCTGGCAATGGATCGCCGCGGTGTTTTCCTTCATTGCTTCTTCCTGAATGATCCGCAGCACTTGCAGCGCGGACGATTCGGTATCGCGGATGTGGCCCGTGCCGTTGCAACGCGGGCAGGTCACGTGGCTGCCTTCCGACAGAGCCGGACGCAGACGCTGACGCGACAGTTCCATCAGGCCGAAGCGCGAAATTTTGCCCATCTGCACGCGCGCACGGTCGTGCTTGAGCGCGTCCTTCAGGCGTTGCTCGACTTCGCGCTGGCTCTTGGCCGACTCCATGTCGATGAAGTCGATCACGATCAGGCCGCCCAGGTCGCGCAGGCGCAACTGGCGCGCGACTTCGTCGGCGGCTTCGAGGTTGGTGCGCGCGGCCGTTTCCTCGATATCGGCGCCCTTGGTGGCGCGGGCCGAGTTCACGTCGATTGCGACCAGCGCTTCGGTGTGGTCGATCACGATGGCGCCGCCCGAGGGCAGCGGCACAGTGCGCGAGTACGCCGTTTCAATCTGATGTTCGATCTGGAAGCGCGAGAAAAGCGGCACATCGTCGTGATAGCGCTTGACCTTGCTGACGTTGTCCGGCATCACGATGTCCATGAAGGCGCGCGCCTGGTCATGAATTTCGGTGGTGTCGATCAGAATTTCGCCGATGTCCGGCTGGAAATAGTCGCGAATCGCGCGGATTACCAGGCTCGATTCGAGATAAATCAGCATCGGCTGGCCGGCCGAACCGCTTTGAGACGCGGCTTCGATCGCGCGCCACAGCTGCATCAGGTAGTTCAGGTCCCACTGCAACTCTTCGGCGCTGCGGCCAATACCAGCGGTGCGCGCGATGATGCTCATGCCTTCCGGCAATTGCAGCTGCGCCATGGTTTCGCGCAGTTCCTGACGGTCGTCGCCTTCGATCCGGCGCGACACGCCGCCGCCGCGCGGGTTGTTCGGCATCAGGACCAGATAGCGTCCGGCGAGCGAAATGAACGTGGTGAGGGCGGCGCCCTTGTTGCCGCGCTCTTCCTTTTCGACCTGGACGATCAGTTCCTGACCTTCCTTGAGCGCGTCCTGAATGCGCGCGGAGCGCATGTCGACGCCGTCGCGGAAATACTGGCGGGCGACTTCCTTGAACGGCAGAAAGCCGTGGCGGTCTTCGCCGTAGTTGACGAAACAGGCTTCGAGCGACGGCTCGATGCGGGTAATGATGCCCTTGTAAATATTGCCTTTGCGCTGTTCGCGCCCGGCGGTTTCGATGTCGATGTCGATGAGTTTTTGCCCATCGACGATGGCAACGCGCAGTTCTTCCTGCTGCGTCGCATTGAACAACATGCGTTTCATGGAACGGCTCCAGAGCGGCTCGGCCGGCGCGCGTCGCCTTCGCGGTTGTCAGTCGCGAGCGCGAAGCGGGCAGCGGCATGCCGCGCCTTATTGTGTTTTCACAAGCACGCTGGAGCAGGAAAAATGGCGGGAGAATTGCCTGAGAGGGCCCGGCTCCATAAAGAAGGAGCGCGGTGCCGCAGGGCACATGCGAACACGGCTTCAAATAACGACCCGACACGCCGCGGGTTCTGCCGGCAGACCTTCATGAGCCTTTCGTCCCCTCTCGCCGGTGCGCCAACTGGGCGCGTGACCGGAGGGTCGAAGGCTGCGGTCATGCCGCAACGGGAAGTTCGCGCAAGCGGCGCGTCTTTTCCTGCTGGGGGTGTCTCGCCTCATTTTGACGTCGCCAAGTCTTGTACTTTCTACAAGACGCCATGGGCGCACGCCGTATTTTCGCAACTCGCAGCTTCGTACAGCAGGGCGTAAGACGCCCGATACCGAAGCTGGAAGTTAAATTCTTTTTTACCAAAATTCCGTTACCGTCGAAGCCGACCTTGACCGAACGCGCCTGTGGGCGCCGTCCCTGCCGGGTACTGACCTCGTGCGTGCAACTTGTTGCATCTCATTTTCAGGGTGAGCAACCAGACCCCGGCGCAAGTAAAATAACGATTTACGCTTGCACCTGCGCAATCCGCCCGAATTCCGGACACTGCGCCGGCCGCCGCAGACTGCTGGGCAAATTATATTCAGAATGAAAGAGTTAGGCAAAATATCCCAGAAATCGGTAACAAGCGCGGTCGCGAGCGATCAGGTCTCAGTGATCGAGATCGACGACAGCGCGGCCGGACAGCGCATCGACAACTTTCTGTTGCGGGTCTGTAAAGGCGTCCCCAAGAGCCACATTTATCGCATCCTGCGTAGCGGGGAAGTGCGTGTGAACAAGGGCCGGATCGACGCGCAGTACCGGCTCGAACTCGGCGATCTCGTGCGCGTGCCGCCCATCCGCGTCGCGCAGCCTAACCAGGCGGCCGCCCACGCGCCGGTGCCCAGCGCGGAGTTCCGGACCATTTTCGAAGACGAACACCTGCTCGTCATCGACAAACCGGCGGGTGTCGCGGTGCACGGCGGCAGCGGCGTCGCGTTCGGAGTGATTGAGCAGATGCGCGAGGCGCGGCCGCAGGCGAAATTTCTCGAGCTGGTGCATCGGCTGGATCGCGAAACCTCCGGCATCCTCATGCTCGCCAAGAAGCGTTCGGCGCTCGTGAATCTTCACGACCAGATCCGCGAGAACAGGATGGATAAGCGCTACTATGCGTGCGTCCACGGCGAATGGGCGAGCGACTGGGGGCGCCGCCGCGCCGTCAAGGAGCCGCTGCACAAATACCTGACCGCGGACGGCGAGCGGCGCGTGCGCGTGCAGGCCGACGGTCTGGCGTCGCACACGGTCTTCAATCTGATCGACCGCTGGCCCGACTATGCGTTGCTCGAAGCGGAGCTGAAGACGGGCCGCACGCATCAGATCCGCGTTCATCTGCAGCATCTGGAACTGCCGATTGTCGGCGATGCCAAATACGGCGACTTCGCGCTGAACAAGGCGCTCGCTCGCGCGAATGCTAGACCCGGGCTCAAGCGCATGTTCCTGCACGCTTACCGGCTGAAGCTTACGCACCCGGCAACCGGCGCGCCGCTGCAACTGGAGGCGCCGTTGCCGGCCGAATGCCGGAATTTCATCGCGCAACTGAACGAATTACGAAATGGGTCACACCCGGAGACGGCACCGCATGGCTAGAGAGCAATTTGACCTGATCGTCTTCGACTGGGACGGAACGCTGATGGATTCGACCGCGCACATCACGCGCAGCATCCAGGCGGCGTGCCGTGATCTCGGTCTGCCGGTTCCAGCGGACGAAGCCGCGAGCTATGTCATCGGCCTCGGCTTGCGCGACGCGCTGCAAATCGCGGCGCCCACGCTCGATCCGAGCGACTATCCGCGGCTCGCCGAGCGCTACCGGTTTCACTATCTGGTGAAAGATCAGACCACCGAGTTATTCGTCGGCGTGCGCGAAATGCTGCAGGAGTTGCGCGATCAGGGTTATCTGCTGGCGGTGGCCACGGGCAAAAGCCGCGTTGGACTTAACCGCGCCCTCGATCAGGTGCGGCTGACCAGCCTGTTCGACGGCACCCGCTGCGCGGACGAGACATTTTCCAAGCCGCATCCGGCCATGTTGCACGAATTGACGCGCGAACTGGGACAGGACCCGGTGCGCACGGTGATGGTCGGTGATACGACACATGACCTGCAGATGGCGATCAACGCGGGAGTCGCCGGTGTCGGTGTTACCTACGGCGCGCATCCGGCCGGGTCGTTGAGCGCGCTGTCGCCGAAATACGTTGCGTCCAGTGTCAGTGCGCTGTCGAGCTGGTTGAGGGAAAACGCATGAGCACCGGCGTAAGCGCGGGCGGGGGCGAGGCTACCGTGCAGGCGGTGCGGGTGTGCGCATCGGGGGAACTCGTGGACGGCGGCACGGGCGTGCGGCGTGCTGCCAGAATCGGGGCCGACGAAGTCGTGGTGTTTTTCGTTCGCTACGAAGGCCGTGTCCACGGCTATCTCAACCGTTGCGCTCACGTTCCGATGGAGCTGGATTGGGCAGAGGGCCAGTTCTTCGAATCGTCCGGTTTATACTTGATGTGCGCCACACATGGGGCAATTTACGCGCCGGATACCGGCAAATGCGTAGGTGGTCCGTGCCGCGGCGCGAGGCTGCGGGCCCTGCAGGTAGACGAGCGCGATACACCCGAGGGCCGCGCTGTGTTCTGGCTTCCAGACGGAGAGTTGCAACCCGCCGCGTCCTGATCCGCGTTTTGATCTGTCTTCCTCAAAAATTCCACTGCACGCATGTCCGACAATTTGACGCCTGAAACGAAAGAACCGGCCATGAGCGGCCGCAGCCGCGTTTCCGCCGATGAGCCCGGCTGGGAACGCGCGGCGCTCGAGCGCATAGCGCTCGCTGCGATCAACGAACAACGCGCCGCGCGCCGCTGGAAAATCTTCTTCCGTCTGCTGTTCCTTGTCTTGCTGGGGCTGGTGATCTGGGTGGTGTTCATATTTTCGGGCGACAAGCTGGCGGCTACGGGCCGCCATACAGCGTTGATCGCACTTGATGGCGAGATCTCTGCCGATACGAACGCTAACGCCGAAGATGTCGGTGCGGCGCTCGAAAGTGCGTTCGGCGACGCGGGCACTGCGGGGGTGATTCTCCGCTGCAACAGCCCGGGCGGGAGCCCTGTGCAAGCAGGCATCATCTACGACGAAATCCGTCGATTGCGTGCAAAACATCCGTCAATTCCGCTGTATGTCGTCGTGGGTGACATGTGTGCGTCGGGCGGTTATTACGCGGCCGCTGCCGGCGACAAGATTTATGTGGACAAGGCGAGCATCGTGGGCTCCATTGGCGTGCTGATGGATGGCTTCGGTTTCACGGGTCTCATGGACAAGCTTGGGATCCAGCGCAGACTGCATACATCTGGCGAGAATAAAGGCTTTTACGACCCGTTCTCGCCTGAAACGCCGAAGATGGACCAGCATGCGCAAGAAATGCTCGACCAGATTCACGGGCAATTCATCGACGCAGTTCGACAAGGTCGCGGCAAGCGCCTGCACGAGACGCCCGACATGTTCTCCGGGCTCTTCTGGACCGGTCAGAAGAGCGTCGAACTGGGCCTCGCCGACGGTTTTGGCGATGCCAACTATGTGGCGCGCGAGATTATCAAGGCGCCGGACATCGTCGACTACACGGTGAAGGAAAGCATCACCGACCGCGTCGCGCGCAAATTCGGCGCGGCCGTCGGCAACGGCGCCGTGCACGCGATGGCGCTGGGCGGGAAGCTTAATTTGCGCTGATCGGAGCGAAGGCCGCCTATAACGGAAGCCCCGCACGGTCGTTCGGACCGGGCGGGGCTTTTTTGCGCGGAAATGGCTGGGAGTCCGTCTCGTTCAAGCCGCCAGTATCAGAAAAATCGCCGGCCGTTTATGCAGATCGAGTGCCGGTTTCTTCTTCCAGTCGGCCACCGTGTGGCTACGGATGGTTTCGGTATGCAGCGTCAGATCCACGGCGACACAAACAAGTGTCGACGGTGCGCAGGTTGCCAGCAGGGTGTCCAGCAGTGCGCGGTTGCGATACGGCGTCTCAATGAAGATCTGCGTCTGCTTGCCTTTGCGCGACGTCAGTTCGAGATCGCGCAGACGCTTGGCCCGTTCGGCCGCGTCGACGGGCAAATAGCCGTGGAAGGCAAAACTCTGGCCGTTGAGCCCGGACGCCATCAGCGCGAGCAGGATCGAGCTCGGCCCTACGAACGGGACGACCTTGACTCCGCGTTCGTGCGCCCGGCGCACCAGCAGCGCGCCCGGATCGGCTACCGCGGGGCAACCCGCTTCCGATACGAGGCCGGCGTCCGTGCCGGCCAGAACCGGCGCAAGGAGTTTGTCGATCTCGCCGGCCGGCGTGTTGACGTTCAGTTCGCGGATCTCGATTTCCTGGATGGGCTTCTCGGTGCCGACTTTCTTGAGAAATGCTCGCGTGGTCTTAGCGTTCTCGCCGATGTAGTACCGCAGCGCCGCCGCGCGAGCCCGCACCGGGGCGGGCAGGACGGCGTCGAGCGCGTCGGCGTCGCCTTCGCCCAAGGTGTTCGGAATCAGATAAAGCGTGCCGCTCATTGCGCCCCCAATAGCGGATAGCCCGCCGTCAGCAGCATGTCCGAGAGCGCTATCAGCGGCAGGCCGACGAGCGCAGTGGGATCGTCGGAATGGATAGCTTCGAGCAGCGCAATGCCGAGCCCTTCGGACTTGGCGCTGCCGGCGACGTCGTACGGCGTTTCGGCGAGGAGATAGGCTTCGAGCGCTGCATCGGGCAGTTCGCGGAATCGCACGCGGGTGATCACGTCGACGCTCTGAGCAGTTCGGGAGCGGCTGTCGAACAGACACAGTGCGCTATGAAACAACACCTCGCGGCCGCGCATCGCCTGCAATTGTGCGAGCGCCTTGTCGTGGGTGCCCGACTTGCCGATTTGCAGGCCGTCGTAAGTGGCGACCTGGTCGGAGCCGATTACGAGGACGGCTTCGTCGGCGGGAAGCCCGCTGGCCACCGCGCGAGCCTTCGCTTCGGCGAGCCGCAGAGCGGTGGCGTCGGGCGATTCGTCGGCGTGCGCGGATTCGTCGATCGCGGGCACCGCAACGTCGAATGGAATGCGAAGGCGTCCAAGCAACTCACGGCGATAGGGAGAACTCGACGCCAGAATCAGGCGTGGCGGGCTTTTTGGGGAGTCTGGCATGGTCGATCAACGGCTGAAAGGGCGGGACGTACGAGGTTGTGCGCAGATCGCGCTGGTACGAGCTTAAGTGTTTGACTCGAAAAGACAAAGCGGATATGATTTTGGGCTTTTCATCGGTATGCTTGCGTCAGGCGGGGCTCGGTGAGGGCCGAAAGTGTGGCTGCAGGCGGTTGCTGCGGTCGTGCAGTTTAGCGGCAACACAATCGTGCATCGCCCAAGTTTCGCGGGCCTTCTCGCGGACTGATTTACCCAGTGACTTACGGGTGTTTTACGGGTGTTTTAACCGGCGAAATCATTGCCGACGCAGGAGCGCACATGACTCAACATCCTGGCAAACCTGCAGGTCTGCCTGACCCGCATGAACTCGATCTGTTTGAATTTGCGCGGAGTGGACGGCAGGCCGCGGGTGTCGTGCGCGTCTCGCAACTGCCGCGCATGTTAAACGAAGTCCCGGCAGAAGCGCCAGAGCGCGACACCGCGTTCACGTGGCAAGCCGAAGGGGCGACGCAGCCGGAATTGCAGGACGACGGCACCGAGGGTCCTCAACCTTACTTGAGGTTGGCGATCCACGGCGCTGCATGGCTCGAATGTCAGCGGTGCATGACACCGTATTCGCAGGCGTTCAACGTCGACGCAACTTATCGGATCGTCAACACTGAGGCGGAAGCCGAAGAGTTTCCGCTCGACGAGGATGAAGTCGAAGTGATTGTGGGCTCACGCCAGTTCGATCTCATCGACTTGATCGAAGAAGAGTTGCTGCTTTCCTTGCCGCTCGTGCCCAAGCATGAGGTTTGTCCCGAGGTGCACGAGAGTCTCGTCTCGGGTGTGGCCGGTGCCGAAGGCGAGGGCGACGAAGCCCCGTTGGACGAAGCAGGTGAGGGCGGTGAGCCCGAGCGGCCGAATCCGTTCGCGGCGCTCGAAAGTCTCAAGCGCGGTGAGCCGGGCGACAAGAAGCATTGAACAGTTGCATAGGAGCGCGATGCGGGCGCATTGGCCATTCGGCCAATGGCGGACACCGGGTCGGGCTGTGTTAGAATTCGGAAAATTTTTAGGAGTTAGTCATGGCAGTTCAACAAAACAAGAAGTCGCCGTCGAAGCGCGGCATGCACCGTTCGCACGATTTCCTGACGGCAGCGCCGCTGGCCGTCGAGCCGAGCACGGGCGAAGTGCATCTGCGTCACCACGTTAGCCCGAACGGCTACTATCGCGGCAAGAAAGTCGTCAAGACGAAGAACGACTAATCGTTTCACTGCGTTACGCCAACCGGCGTTCCGCGTGGCGATCAGCTCGCTTGACATTTTCCCGGCTCGGCAAAAAGGCGGCATTCGTTTGCCGCTTTTTTGTGTCGATCGCAGTTGCAGCTTCAGCGCTTACTGCGATCTCATGCAGAGCGCCTGAAATTCGCCGCACTCCATGACAGTAAAGCTCACGATAGATTGCATGGGAGGCGACCACGGCCCGTCCGTGACCGTTCCCGCTGCCGTCAACTTCGTTCGTTCGCATCCCGACGCGCAATTGCTGCTCGTCGGCATTGAAAGTGCGATTCGTGCGCAGCTGAAGAAGTTGAAGGCTCAGGACCTGCCGGCGCTGACGGTCGTCTCCGCTACCGAGATCGTCGCGATGGACGACCCGGTCGAAGTCGCGCTGCGCAAGAAAAAAGATTCATCCATGCGCGTTGCGCTGAATCGCGTCAAGGAAGGCGAGGCGCAAGCCTGCGTTTCCGCCGGCAACACCGGCGCACTGATGGCGGTTTCGCGTTATGTGCTGAAAACGCTGTCGGGTATCGAGCGCCCGGCAATTGCGTCCGCCTTGCCGAACCCCAACGGCTACACCATGATGCTCGACCTGGGCGCCAACGTCGACTGCGAGCCGCAGCATTTGCTGCAATTCGCGGAGATGGGGCACGCGCTCGTGTCGGCGCTGGAAGGCCGCGAGCGGCCCACCATTGGGCTCCTGAACATCGGCGAAGAAGTCATCAAGGGCAATGACACGATTAAACGCGCCGGGGAGTTGCTGCGTGCGAGTACGCTCAATTTCCACGGCAACGTGGAAGGCAACGACATCTTCAAGGGCACGGTCGACGTGATCGTGTGCGATGGTTTCGTGGGCAACGTGGCGCTGAAGACCTCTGAAGGTCTCGCGCAAATGCTGTCGAACATCATCAAGGAAGAGTTCGGGCGTTCGTGGCTCACCAAAGTGATGGCCGTGCTCGCGTTGCCCGTGTTGATGCGCTTCAAGAAGCGTGTCGATCATCGGCAATATAATGGTGCAGCGCTGCTCGGCCTGCGCGGACTGGTGATCAAGAGCCACGGCTCAGCGGATGCCTACGCGTTTGAGTGGGCTATCAAACGCGGGTATGATGCCGTCAAAAACGGCGTGCTGGAGCGCCTTGCGCAAGCGATGGAAGAGAACGCGGGTTCTCTTGAACAGGCAGCGCGCGACGCAAGCGGTGCGGGTCACGCAAGCCCCATCGCAGGCCAGCCGGCCGAGCCCTACGCTGCGCAATCCTCGAAGGCATAATGGCTCAATCGACAATTTATTCCCGCGTCCTCGGCACCGGCAGCTATCTGCCGCCCGCGCGCGTCACCAATCAGGACCTCGCCGAGCGTCTGGCGAAGCAAGGCGTCGAAACGAGCGACGAGTGGATCGTAGCCCGCACGGGCATCCATGCACGTCACTTCGCGGATCCCGATGTCACGACCAGCGACCTAGCGAAGTTCGCGTCGCTGCGTGCGATCGAAGCGGCGGACATCGACCCGCAATCCATTGATCTGATCATTGTTGCCACTTCCACGCCTGACTTCGTGTTCCCGAGCACGGCGTGCCTGTTGCAAAACAAGCTCGGTATCAAGAATCACGGCGCGGCTTTCGACGTGCAGGCCGTCTGCTCCGGCTTTGCTTACGCGGTGGCTATGGCGGACAGTCTGATTCGCGGCGGCCAGCATCGCACGGCACTCGTGATCGGCGCGGAGACCTTTTCGCGCATTCTCGATTTCAATGACCGCACCACGTGCGTGCTGTTTGGCGACGGCGCCGGCGCGGTGATCCTGCAGGCGTCGGAAGAGCCGGGCGTACTTGCGAGCGCATTGCACGCAGACGGCAGTCACTCGAACATCCTGTGCACGCCGGGCAACGTGAACGGCGGCGTGATCGCCGGCAGCGCGTTCCTGCATATGGACGGGCAGGCGGTGTTCAAGCTGGCTGTCAACGTGCTGGAGAAGGTCGCGGTCGAGGCACTCGAAAAAGCGAATCTTTCCGCTGACCAGATCGACTGGCTGATTCCGCATCAGGCCAACATTCGCATCATGCAGAGCACTTGCCGCAAGCTCGGCTTGCCGCAGGAACGCATGGTCGTCACGGTGGGCGAGCACGGCAATACGTCGGCTGCGTCCATTCCGCTCGCACTCGACGTCGCGGTCCGCGACGGTCGCATCAAGCGCGGCCAGAACGTGCTGATCGAAGGCGTCGGCGGCGGCTTTACGTGGGGCGCGTCGGTCATTCGCTACTAAGCAGACCGACTTCAGGCAGGGCATTCACGCGCCCTTGCGCCGCGTGCTTTCCGGCCGCGCGCACCTCACATCTGACTAAATCGATTTTGAGGACGATATGAAATTTGCGTTCGTTTTTCCCGGACAGGGTTCGCAATCGGTCGGCATGCTCAACGCGTTCGCCGACCATGTGGTTGTGCGCGAGACAGTTCAGGAAGCGTCCGACGCGCTCAATCAGGACCTCGGCAAGCTGATCGCCGAAGGTCCGGCCGAAGATCTGAATCTCACTACGAACACACAGCCGGTCATGCTGACCGCGGCCTACGCGATCTATCGCGCGTGGCAGCAGGCGGGCGGCCCCGCGCCGGCAATCGTCGCGGGTCATAGTCTCGGCGAATACACGGCGCTGGTCGCGGCTGGCGCGATCGCGTTTCGCGATGCCGTGCCGCTCGTGCGTTTCCGCGCCCAGGCGATGCAAACGGCGGTGCCCGTCGGCGAAGGCGGCATGGCGGCGATTCTCGGTCTTGACGACGACACCGTGCGCGCTGTTTGCGCCGAAGCGGCGGCCACGGGCGTCGTCGAAGCGGTCAATTTCAACGCGCCTGCTCAGGTCGTGATCGCAGGCCACAAGGCAGCGGTCGAAAAGGCCTGTGAAGTGGCGAAGGCCAAGGGCGCGAAGCGCGCGTTGCCGCTGCCGGTATCGGCGCCGTTCCATTCGTCGCTGCTGAAGCCGGCGTCGGATCAATTGCGCGAGTACCTGGCGAGCGTGAACGTCCAGGTGCCGTCGATTCCGGTGATCAATAATGTCGACGTCGCCATCGTGAACGAGCCGGCGCAGATCAAAGACGCACTGGTGCGTCAGGCGGCTGGCGCGGTGCGCTGGGTTGAAAGCGTGCAAGCCATGGCGGCTCAAGGCGTTACGCACGTCGTCGAATGCGGGCCGGGCAAGGTCCTTGCGGGCCTCACGAAGCGTATCGACGGCAATCTGGTCGGCGCGTCCGTGTTCGATCCCGCTTCTCTCGAAGAAACGCTCAAGCTCGTAACGGCAGGCTGAGCGCTGCATCGCAAAGACAGCAACAGGCATCAGCAATCAATCAGCCCTCCGAAGGGCATTCGGACCGACAGATGGAAAAGAATCTCGACAAGCAGATCGCAATCGTAACGGGCGCCTCGCGCGGCATTGGCCGCGCCATCGCCATGGAGCTCGCGCGCCAGGGCGCAACGGTGATCGGCACGGCGACCAGCGAAAGCGGCGCGGCGGCGATCAGCGAAGCGTTCAACGCGGCCGGCGTGAGCGGGCGCGGCTCGGTGCTGGATGTAAACGACGCTGCTGCTGCCGAAGCGCTGATCGAAAGCACGGTGAAGGAATTCGGCGCGCTGCATGTGCTCGTGAACAATGCCGGCATCACGCAGGACCAACTGGCCATGCGTATGAAGGACGACGACTGGGACGCAGTGATCGACACCAATTTGAAGTCGGTGTTCCGTCTGTCGCGCGCGGTGCTGCGTCCCATGATGAAGGCGAAGGGCGGCCGTATCATCAACATCACGTCGGTGGTCGGTTCGGCGGGCAACCCTGGGCAGATCAACTACGCCGCGGCGAAAGCAGGCGTGGCCGGCATGACTCGCGCGCTTGCACGCGAGATCGGCAGCCGTGGCATT
The DNA here is from genome assembly GCF_032806925.1 of Paraburkholderia kirstenboschensis. Classification (NCBI taxonomy): domain Bacteria; kingdom Pseudomonadati; phylum Pseudomonadota; class Betaproteobacteria; order Burkholderiales; family Burkholderiaceae; genus Paraburkholderia; species Paraburkholderia kirstenboschensis. The sequence goes on from NZ_CP136513.1 coordinate 246,797, forward strand.
ACCGTGAATTGCGTGGCGCCCGGTTTCATCGATACGGACATGACGCGCACGTTGCCAGAAGAGCAGCAAACGGCGCTGAAAACGCAGATTCCGCTGGGCCGTCTCGGCAGCCCGGAAGATATCGCACACGCTGTTGCATTCCTCGCGTCGCCGCAAGCAGGTTACATCACCGGCACGACGATGCATGTGAACGGCGGAATGTACATGTCGTAACCAAATTCGGTTACTATCCGCGCCTTGATGCGTTTGCAAACGCGTAAGGCGCATGCCTTGACAGCAACCTGATGCGCCGCTTTTTTGCCGGGTCAAACCTGATAAAATGCGCGCACCTGTATTTTTGAACTTCTTTCCCTTGGAGGGGTAATGGACAATATCGAACAGCGCGTCAAGAAGATCGTCGCAGAACAACTGGGCGTGGCCGAAGCGGAAATCAAGAACGAAGCTTCGTTCGTGAACGACCTCGGCGCCGACTCGCTGGACACGGTTGAACTCGTGATGGCCCTCGAAGACGAATTCGGCATGGAAATTCCGGATGAAGAAGCCGAGAAGATCACCACCGTTCAGCAAGCGATCGACTACGCTCGCGCGAACGTCAAGGCCTAAGGTCATTCGCGCCTGCGTTTATGCGTTAGCGGCGTATGACGCCCTGCCGTGTCGGTTGCCGACGCCAGCGGGGTTGCCATTTTTTGCTGCGAGGTGTGCCGTGCAGGAGCCAGCGATGTTGACAGCGCATTCTTCAGCGCGATTGCCGACTTAACAGCCACAGGGTACACGGGTCAGGTTCCTGTGGCCGCTGTGGTTTTTGTTTTTGTCATCTATGAAAAAGGGGTTACCGTGAGCCGCCGTCGTGTTGTTGTTACAGGCCTGGGGCTGATTTCGCCTGTTGGCAATAATGTTGCCGACGGCTGGGCCAATCTGGTCGCCGGCAAGTCGGGTATTGCCAATATTACGAAGTTCGACGCGTCGAACTTCTCGACTCGTTTCGCCGGCGAGGTGAAGGGCTTCAATATCGAGGACTACATCCCCGGTAAGGAAGCGCGCCACATGGACACGTTCATCCATTACGGCGTGGCCGCCGGCATCCAGGCGATGCAGGACAGCGGCCTGGAAGTCACCGACGAGAATTCGGAGCGTATCGGCGTCGTGGTCGGTTCGGGCATCGGCGGTCTGCCGATGATCGAGGTCACGCAAACCGAACTGCTCAATCGCGGCCCGCGCCGCATTTCTCCGTTCTTCGTGCCGGCGTCGATCATCAACATGATCTCCGGGCACCTGTCGATCAAGTTCGGCATCAAGGGTCCGAATCTCGCCATCGTCACCGCATGTACAACGGGTTTGCACTGTATCGGCGAGGCTTCGCGCCTGATCGAATACGGCGACGCAGACGTGATGATCGCCGGCGGTGCGGAATCGACGGTGTCGCCGCTCGGCATCGGCGGCTTTGCGGCGGCGCGCGCGCTGTCGCAACGCAATGACGACCCGGCGACGGCAAGCCGTCCGTGGGACAAGGATCGCGACGGTTTTGTGCTCGGCGAAGGCGCCGGCGTGATGGTGCTCGAAGAGTACGAGCATGCGAAGGCTCGCGGCGCGAAGATTTACGCCGAAGTCGGCGGCTATGGGATGAGCGGCGACGCCTATCACATGACCGCACCGCTCGAAGACGGCGACGGCGCGCGCCGCTGCATGCTTGCGGCCATGAAGAACGCGGGCATCAACGCCGATCAGGTCAACTACCTGAACGCGCACGGCACGTCCACGCCGCTCGGCGATCTGGCTGAGACAACCGGCATCAAGCGGGCGTTCGGCGACCATGCCAAAGACATCGTCGTGAATTCGACCAAGTCGATGACGGGTCACCTGCTCGGCGGCGCCGGCGGTCTCGAGTCGGTGTTCACCGTGCTGGCTGTTCACCATCAGGTGTCTCCGCCCACGATCAACATCTTCAACCAGGACCCCGAGTGCGATCTGGACTACTGTGCCAACACCGCACGGGAGATGAAGATCGACGTCGCGCTGAAGAACTCGTTCGGGTTCGGCGGCACGAACGGTACGCTCGTCTTCAAGCGCGCCTGATCCCTCGCAACGGGTGACGCGCCAGCCAACGGCGCCGGCTTTGCCGGCGCTTTTCCGTGATACGGCCATCTCCGAAGGAACGTCACAGCAAATCGTGCTGCGGCGTTCCTTCGCGATGCGCGTTGCGTTGGCTGCTTTCGTGGCGACGGCGTCGTGTGCGGTTTATAGCTGCATGGCGTCGTGGCTCACTGCATGGCAGGCGGTCCCGTTGACGCTTGCCGTGTTTGCGCTCCTCACGCTTTGCGCGGTGAGGCACGATCGGGCGCAGCCGGTGGCGCTGAGAATTGGGCGCGAGGGCATTTCTGTGTGGGGCCGGGCCGGAAAACTGCTCGTACACGGTCGAATCGCCGGCTGCGCGCACTGGAGCGACCGTTTGCTGGTGCTCGCAGTGACCCCGGACGAAGGCCGCCGCCAAACGCTTCTTGTCCCCGCCGACACTGTGTCGCCAGCCGTTTTCCGCGAATTGGCGGTGCGCGGGCGGCGCCGCGCCGGCGCGTGACTGTAACGACTGTAACCGCTGTTACCGGGCGCCATGACCTCCGTAACGTGCCTCGTCGACGGGAACGCTACAATGGTGCCCCCGTCATGCGCCCTATAGTTAACGGATTTATCAGGTGAGCGAAAAAGAAATTGATCAGGTGCTGGTCGAGCGCGTCCAGAAGGGCGACAAGGCCGCCTTCGAGCTTCTGGTCTCCAAATACCACCGCAAAATTCTCCGGCTGATCTCGCGCCTCGTGCGCGACCCCGCCGAAGTGGAAGACGTTGCGCAAGACGCTTTCATCAAGGCGTATCGGGCGTTGCCGCAATTTCGCGGGGAATCGGCTTTTTATACGTGGTTGTACCGGATTGCGGTCAACACGGCAAAGAACTACCTTGCGACCCAAGGCCGGCGTGCGCCGACTTCGACCGAAGCAGATGCTGAAGAAGCTGAAACTTTCTCGGACGCCGACCAACTAAGGGATATCAACACGCCTGAGTCGATGTTGATGAGCAAGCAGATCGCTGAGACGGTCAATGCTGCAATGGCGGTTTTACCGGAAGAGCTGCGTACCGCCATTACTCTTCGTGAAATTGAAGGTTTGAGTTACGAGGAAATCGCTGAGATGATGGGCTGCCCAATCGGCACCGTCAGATCGCGAATTTTCCGCGCTCGCGAAGCCATTGCGGCAAAATTGCGTCCGTTGCTTGACACACCTGAAGGCAAGCGCTGGTAAGTCACTAGCACGCTGAACGGGGCGCGGGTGCAATATCTGATTAGTGGTGTCACTACGGGGTCTTTGTAAGATGGGGAGCATCATGGGGTCAGTCTCGATGCAATCGCAAGCCAGCTCGCGCGGCGAGCGTCTGTCCGCTTTTGTCGACGGTGAGCTGTTCGGCGAAGAGCATCTGAATCTGGACAAGTTTCTGTCCGAGCTGGACGGCGAAGATCGCGCCGCGTGGTCCAGCTATCACCTGATCGGCGACGCGTTACGTTCCGACGATCTTGTGGTCGGTTCCGCGGCGAGCAGCGCATTCCTTAGCGGATTCGCCGCGCGCCTGGAAAGCGAGCCGCATTTGCTCGCGCCCGCAGCCATACCCGTCACGCGCCGTCTGCTGGCGCTGCGTCGCCGGGTGGTGCCGGCCTTCGCGGTGGCTGCCGCGGCAGCCACGCTAACGTGGATCGTCGTGCCGCAACTGCAGGGCGTACCCGGCGGGCCAGGCGCGACGCAGGTCGCCTCGGTTTCCTCGCACGGCGACGCGGTGCAGAAGGTTGCAATGGCGTCGGTGCCGGGCGCTAATGTCATGCCGGTCGCGCAAGACGCGAATATCATTCGCGACGCGGGTCTCGACCAGTATCTCGAAGCTCATCAGCAGTTCGCGCAGCAACCCGTCATGCCGGGCTCAATGCCGCTGATTCGCGCTGCTGCAGTCTCTACGCAAGGCCAATAGTTTGATGCAGACTCCGCGGTTGAATATAACGACTATCTGGGGGCGGCTGCCGGCATTTCTGTTCTGCGCAGCCGTGTTGTTGTCCGCTACACCGCGGGTTTTTGCACAAACCGACGATCCGCTCGTCGCCCGCCGCACCGCTGCCGATCTGCTGGATCGCATCCATCAGGCCGCGCAGCAACAGAACTACGAAGGCGCGTTCGTCTATCAGCGGGGCAATTTCGTCCAGACCTCGCGGATCGCGCACTATGCGACCAAGGCAGACGGCGAATTCGAGCAGCTGGAAAGCCTCGACGGCAAGCCGCGCAAAATGCTTCGTCATAACGACGAGCTTTATACGTTTGTGCCGGAACGGCATTTGTGCGTTGTCGAAAAGCGCCAGAACAAAGACTCGTTCCCCGCGCTGCTTGCCGTAAGCGGCGAGCAGGTGCTGTCGGTGTACGAGCCGAAACTACTCGGCGACGACCGCGTTGCCGGCATCGAAAGTCAGGTAATCGAGCTCGATCCGAAAGACGCCTACCGCTTTGCTTACAAACTGTGGGCCGACAAGAAAACCGGCCTGCTGCTGCGCGCACAAACGCTCGATCCGAACGGTCAGGTGCTCGAGCAACTGTCGTTCTCGCAGATTCGCATCGGAGTGCCCGTCGACAAGGCGGGCATTGTCAACGGTATTCGCAATACCGCTGGCTGGACAGTGGTGCATCCGCCGATCGAGCCGGTAGATATGGCCGCGCAAGGCTGGCAGTTCGGAGTGACGGTGCCGGGCTTTCGCAAGATCCGTGAACTGCGCCGTCCAATGGCGGCACGCGAAGCAGGCCAGCCGACCATTCCCGTGGATCAGGCCGTATTCTCCGACGGTCTCGCCGCGATCTCCGTGTTCATCGAGCCGGTCGAAAACAACACGCGCAAGGAAGGCGCGGGCAGTAGCGGCGCTACGCACGTACTAGTCAAGCGCCGCGGTGACTTCTGGATTACCCTGCTCGGAGAAGTGCCCCAGACCACGTTGCAGCAATTCGCGTCTGCCATAGAATACAAGGCTCCGAAGTAATCCTCCGAATCCTGAATCCCTCGGCTTCCTACGATATGACGACTTTCTCGGTGCGCAAATTCCTCGCGGCCGCGGTGGTGGCGGCATGTTTGCCGTTCGCACCGCATACGGCGTCAGCGGCCTCCGCAGCCAATCTGCCCGACTTCACCGACCTCGTCGACAAAGTCGGTCCGGCGGTCGTCAACATTCGCACGACCACGCGCGTGACGAACAGTGGCACACGCGGCGGCTTGCCGCCCGGCATGGACGACGGCGACATGTCGGAGTTCTTCCGGCGCTTTTTTGGCATTCCCATGCCGCAGTCGCCACAATCGCCCGGCGTGCCGCGCGGCGGCGACAATGGTGGCAATGGCGGAAGCGGCGGGAGTCAGGACACGCCGGACAGCAACGATCCCGAACAGAACAGCGGCGTCGGCTCGGGCTTCATCCTGTCGGCGGACGGCTACGTGATGACCAACGCGCACGTCATCGACGACGCGGACACCATTTACGTCACGCTCACGGACAAGCGCGAATTCAAGGCGAAGCTCATCGGCGTGGACGATCGCACGGACGTCGCGGTCGTGAAGATCAGCGCGGCGAATCTGCCGACCATCACCATCGGCGACTCGAACAAGGTTCGCGTGGGCGAGTGGGTGGTCGCAATCGGCTCGCCGTTCGGACTGGAAAACACGGTGACGGCCGGCATCGTCAGCGCTAAAGGGCGTGACACGGGCGACTATCTGCCGTTCATCCAGACCGACGTAGCCGTCAATCCAGGCAATTCGGGTGGACCGCTCATCAACATGCAGGGCGAAGTAATCGGCATCAACTCGCAGATCTACAGCCGCACCGGCGGCTTCATGGGTATTTCGTTCGCGATTCCGATCGACGAAGCAATGCGCGTGGCCGATCAGTTGAAGGCTTCGGGCAAGGTGGTACGCGGCCGGATCGCGGTGGCGATCGGCGAAGTGACCAAAGACGTCGCTGATTCGCTCGGCCTGCCGAAGTCGCAGGGCGCGCTCGTCAGCAGCGTCGAGCCGGGCGGTCCGGCGGACAAGGCAGGCGTGCAGCCAGGCGACATCATCCTGAAGTTCAACGGCCATTCGGTCGATACCGCGACCGACTTGCCGCGCATGGTCGGCGATACCAAGCCGGGCACGAAGGCGACCATTACAGTCTGGCGCAAGGGCCAAACGCGCGAGCTGCCGGTCACGATCGCCGAGATGCAGCCGGACAAGACCGCAAAGGCCGATCAGCGCAAGCCACAGGCGCCGAAGCAACGCGCCACGAACGCGCTCGGCCTGGCCGTCAGCGACATCCCGGCCGATCAACTGAAGGCGCTGAAACTGCGCAACGGTGTGCAGATCGACGCCGCGGACGGTCAGGCGGCACGCGTCGGCCTGCAAAAGGGCGACATCGTCCTGCGTGTGGGCGACACGGACATCACGAGCGCGAAGCAGTTCGACGAACTGACCTCGCATCTGGACTCGCAGAAGATGGTCGCGCTGCTGGTGCGTCGCGGCGAGAACACGCAGTTCGTGCCGATTCGCCCGCGCAGCGCGCAGAAATGACAACGGCGGCGCGGCTCACGCTCTATGCGCGCGTGTGGTGCCACTTGTGCGACGACATGCGCGCCGCGCTCGAGCCATTGCTGGCCGAGTTCGGCGCGCAAGTAGAAGTCGTTGACGTCGACAGCGATCCCTCGCTCGAAGCCCGCTACAACGAGCTGGTGCCCGTCCTGTTGTGCGACGGAATCGAGCTTTGTCACTACCATCTCGACGAATCGCGGGTGCGTGGCGCGTTAGCTGCCCGCACCGCCGCGGCTTCCTGAGCCGGTCGGCTTGCTGGAAATCGGCGCGAGTGCTTGTTGGCGCGAGTCGAAAGCGGGGTCAAAGATCGAGCCCTAAGGTCGAGCCTAAAGCTCTAGTCAAACGCGGAGTCAACCCGCGAGTCAAACGCGGAGTCAAACGGCGAGTCAGTGTCGGCTCAAACCCCGCGTCCCGGTCTTTCACGGGCCGTCTCAGGATCCAGGCCCTGCAAGATGCGCCGGGAGCCGGCCTTTTCGGCTAAAATAGATAAGTTTTTCACCTACTTACAAGGCGTGCTCCGCTATTGTCCGAGCGCGCCTTTTTTGCTTGATCGGTACTGAATGGATCATATTCGTAACTTTTCGATCATTGCGCACATCGACCATGGCAAGTCGACGCTTGCCGATCGCATCATCCAGATTTGCGGTGGCTTGTCCGACCGCGAGATGGAAGCCCAGGTGCTCGACTCGATGGATCTCGAGCGCGAGCGCGGCATCACTATCAAGGCACAGACTGCGGCCCTGACCTATCGCGCCCGCGACGGCCAGGTCTACAACCTTAACATGATCGACACGCCGGGCCACGTCGACTTCTCGTATGAAGTCAGCCGCTCGCTGTCCGCGTGCGAAGGCGCGCTGCTGGTTGTCGACGCAAGCCAGGGCGTGGAGGCGCAAACAGTCGCCAACTGCTATACGGCAATCGAACTCGGCGTCGACGTTATTCCGGTACTCAACAAGATCGATTTGCCCGCCGCGAACCCCGAGAACGCGATCGCCGAGATCGAAGACGTGATCGGTATCGACGCAACCGACGCCACGCATTGCAGCGCCAAGACGGGTCAAGGCGTGGAAGACGTGCTCGAAGCGTTGATCGCGAAAGTGCCGCCGCCGAAGGGCGATCCTGAAGCGCCGCTGCAGGCGCTCATCATCGACTCGTGGTTCGACAACTACGTCGGCGTCGTGATGCTCGTGCGTATCGTCAACGGCACGCTGCGTCCGAAGGACAAAATCCGCATGATGGCGACCGGCGCGCAGTATCCGGTCGAACACATCGGCGTGTTCACGCCGAAGTCGAAGAATCTGGAATCGTTGTCGGCCGGGCAGGTGGGTTTCATCATCGCCGGCATCAAGGAATTGGCCGCGGCGAAGGTGGGCGACACCGTCACGCTGGTGAACCGTCCGGCTGCCGAGCCATTGCCGGGCTTCAAGGAAGTGAAGCCGCAAGTGTTTGCCGGCCTCTATCCGGTTGAAGCAAACCAGTACGATGCGCTGCGCGACTCGCTTGAAAAGCTCAAGCTGAACGACGCGTCGCTGCAATACGAGCCCGAAGTTTCGCAGGCGCTCGGTTTCGGTTTCCGTTGCGGCTTCCTCGGTCTGCTGCATATGGAGATCGTGCAGGAACGTCTCGAACGCGAGTTCGACATGGACCTGATCACCACGGCGCCGACCGTCGTGTACGAAGTCCTGCAACGCGATGGCACAACCATCATGGTCGAAAATCCGGCCAAGATGCCGGAACCTTCGAAGATCGAAGAAGTGCGCGAGCCGATCGTCACCGTGAACCTATACATGCCGCAAGATTACGTCGGCTCGGTGATCACGCTGTGTACGCAAAAGCGCGGCAACCAGATCAACATGCAGTATCACGGCCGTCAGGTGCAGTTGACCTATGAGATCCCGATGGGCGAGGTCGTGCTCGATTTCTTCGATCGTCTGAAATCGATCTCGCGCGGTTACGCGTCGATGGATTACGAGTTCAAGGAATATCGCGCGTCCGACGTCGTGAAGGTCGACATGCTGATCAACGGCGACAAGGTGGACGCGCTGTCGGTCATCGTGCACCGTTCGCAGAGCCAATATCGCGGCCGCGAAGTAGCGGCGAAAATGCGCGAACTGATTCCGCGCCAGATGTACGACGTTGCGATTCAGGCCACGATTGGCTCGAATATCATCGCGCGCGAAAACATTAAAGCATTGCGTAAGAACGTGCTGGCAAAATGCTACGGCGGCGATATTTCACGTAAGAAAAAGCTGCTGGAAAAGCAGAAGGCAGGCAAGAAGCGAATGAAGCAAGTGGGGTCCGTCGAGATTCCGCAAGAGGCTTTCCTCGCCATCCTGCGTGTCGAAGACAAATAAGACGAACAACGGAACCCTATGAATTTTGCGCTAATTCTTTTTGTGCTCGTCGTTTTGACGGGCGTCGCATGGGTCGCAGACAAACTGGTGTTCATGCCGCAACGGCGGCGCGCGGCGGAAGCCGCGGTCGCCGAGTTCGACCGTCAGCAAGCACGCATCGGCGAGCGTTTCGCCGACGAAAACGCCGCGCAAACGCGCGCGCGTCTGCGTGACGACAAGCTGCGTCAACCGTGGTGGCTCGAGTATTCCGCGAGCTTTTTTCCGGTGATTCTGGTGGTTTTCGTGGTGCGCTCGTTTGTCGTCGAGCCGTTCAAGATTCCGTCCGGCTCAATGGTGCCAACGCTGCTGGTGGGCGACTTCATCCTCGTCAATAAATTCGATTACGGTATCCGTCTGCCGATCGTCAATACGAAAATCACAAAGGGCCGGCCGCTCGAGCGCGGCGACGTGGTGGTGTTCCGCTATCCGAAAGACGAGTCGGTCGACTACATCAAACGCGTGATCGGCTTGCCGGGCGACACGATTGCGTATCAGGACAAGCAACTGACCATCAACGGCAAGCCGGTGCCTGAAACGCCGCTGCCCGATTATCTCGACGAAGAGCGTCTTGGCTATGCGAAACAGTTCGAGGAAAATCTGGACGGCCGCAAGAACGCAATCTTGAACAATCCCGCGGTGCCGCCGTTTATCGTCGGCGCAGAAGATTATCCGTATCGCGACAACTGCACGTACAACGCGCGCGGCGTGATTTGCAAAGTGCCGCCGGGCAACTACTTCATGATGGGCGACAATCGCGATAACAGTGCGGACAGCCGTTACTGGGGTTTTGCGCCAGACAAGAATATCGTCGGCCGCGCGTTTTTCATCTGGATGAACTTCAGCAATCTCAAGCGCATCGGCTCATTCCAGTAAGTTTTGCGCCCACTGCATGACACGCTGCGAACGTGATCGCTTATCGAAGATCAGCGATCACGTGAACGACCCTGTGGGCGGCAGCGCGTTATCGCCACATTAAGAAACTCCGCTAACGTCGCTTCACCACGCTTTTTCCGTCGGGCCGGCCGCGTTTTCGCCCGGCCCGGCGCCCGCGTTATACTCTGCCCATGCCCTCATCTCCGTTGGAAAGCCGTCTGCGCTACGAATTTCGCAATGCGGAATTGCTGCGCCAGGCTTTAACACACCGCAGTCACAGTTCCACGCACAACGAACGGCTCGAATTTCTAGGCGATTCCGTTCTGAATTGCGCGGTGGCTGCGCTTTTGTTCCAACGTTTCGGAAAGCTGGACGAAGGCGACCTGTCTCGAGTCCGCGCCAATCTGGTCAAACAGCAATCGCTTTACGAAATCGCTCAGGCCCTGAATATCTCCGAAGGACTGCGGCTCGGCGAAGGCGAACTGCGCAGCGGCGGCTTCCGTAGACCGTCAATCCTTGCTGACACGCTTGAAGCGGTGCTGGGTGCAGTGTTTCTCGACGGCGGCTTCGAAGCCGCCCAGACGGTCATCAAGCGCCTGTACGTGCCAATCCTCGATCACATTGACCCGCGCACGCTCGGCAAAGATGCCAAGACGCTTTTGCAGGAATATCTGCAAGGTCACAAGATCGCGTTGCCCACTTACACCGTCGTGGCCACGCATGGTGCGGCGCACAATCAGCAATTCGAAGTCGAATGTACGGTACCGAAGCTGGACGTGAAGGTCTCTGGCTCTGGGGCCAGTCGGCGGGCGGCTGAGCAGGCCGCAGCCAAAAAAGCGCTCGATGAGGTTCTCGCCGCCGCGCCGGCAGTGGTCGGCAAGTCGAAGCGCTCAAAAGGCGCCCGCGCAGCTAAAAACGCCGAGCTCGAGATAGTCCCCGGCGTGACTGGCGTCCAAACCGCGCTCGACCTGCGCAGTCCGGATCGCAAGAACGAGCGCGGCGCGGCTAGAGGCGAACCGCGGCTAACGTCCGCGACAGAGCCCGCAGCGGAACGCAGCCCGTTGGCGGTCGCGGTTGCGGCTGCGCCGTTGGCGGTGATTCGCGCGGCGCACGTCGAGTACAGCGCACCGGAAAGAGTCGAACGCGCCGATAAGGGCGAGAGGCTGGAGAAAGCCGACAGGGCGGAAAAGTTCGAGAAACCGGACAAAGCCGCGGCACAGCCCGGCGACAAATCCGCGGAAAAATTGGCGGGGGACAAGCTGGCGGACAAGCTGGACGCGAAGTCGGCCGAAGCCAAGGCGGCCGAACCGAAAGCCGCCGAGCCGAAAGCAGCCGAACCTAAAGCCGTCGAGGCAAAACCCGTCAACTCCGGCCCCGCCGAGCCCAAGCCCGCTGAACCGAAGGCAGAGTCCGCCGCCCTCCGCGGCGTGGACAAACCGCACCGCACTCGCGAACCGGCGCCCGACGCGGTATCGCCCGCGACGAGCACTGCGGCCCCCACCGAAAACGAACCCGGCGTAGCCGACGCGGTACAAACGCGCGTCGCCGACGCGGGCCATTGATTGCCCCGGCGCGCCACCCGAGCGCGTCTATCCGAACCTGCCGTAGCCCAATATGAACGCTCCCACTCCCACTGGTTTCCGCTGCGGCATGGTCGCGATCGTCGGCCGCCCGAACGTCGGCAAATCCACGCTGATGAACGCGCTGGTCGGCCAGAAAGTCAGCATCACGTCGCGCAAGGCGCAGACTACGCGCCATCGCATCACCGGCATTCATACGCTCGAAGACGTCCAATACATTTTCGTCGACACGCCCGGTTTTCAGACCAAGCACAGCGGCGCGCTGAACCGTTCGCTGAACCGCGCGGTGACCTCCACGCTGACTTCCGTCGATACGATTCTGTTCGTAATCGAAGCCGGCCGTTTCGGCCCGGACGACCAGAAGGTGCTCGACCTGATTCCGCCTTCTGTGCCCACGCTGCTGATCGCAAACAAGCTTGATCGTGTGTCGGACAAAGACTCGCTATTTCCGTTCATGCAGCAGGTCAGCGCGCTGCGCCAGTTCAGCGAGATCGTGCCGCTGTCGGCCAAGAATCCGGACGACATCAAGCGTCTGATGGCCACCGTCAAGCCGTATCTACCGGAAGGCGCACCGATCTACGGCGAAGACGATCTCACCGATCGCAGCGAGCGCTTTCTCGCGGCCGAGATTCTGCGCGAGAAAGTTTTCCGCTGGACCGGCGACGAACTGCCGTACACGAGCACCGTGCTGATCGACAAATTCGAAACCGAAGGACGCCTGCGCCGCATCTTCGCGACGATCCTCGTCGAGCGCGACACGCACAAGGCCATGATCATCGGCCAGAAGGGTGCGAAGCTGAAGCAGATCAGCACCGAGGCGCGCCTCGACATGGAGAAGCTGTTCGACGGACCCATATATCTGGAAACCTTCATCAAGGTGAAGAGCGGTTGGGCCGACAACGAAGCGGGACTTCGTGCGTATGGGTACGAATGACGCGTGGGTCACGCTGAATTCCGACGCGGATCCGGACGACTCGGAGCCGGCCGCGCTGTCGCGCGAGCCGTCAAAGCCGGCTCGCGTTAGCCGCAAATCTTCCACTAAAAGCACGTCCGACACGGGTCCCGGTGACGCGCCGCGCAAGGCGCCGGCTCGCAGGCCCTCGCGCAGTTCCGCTTCGGCTTCCGAATACCGGATCGCCGAGCAGCCCGCCTTCGTTCTGCATAGCTATCCGTATCGCGAGACGAGTCTGATCATCGACGTGCTGTCGCGCGATCACGGTCGCCTCGCGCTCGTCGCCAAGGGCGCGAAGCGTCCGCACTCCGCGTTGCGCGGCGTGTTGCAGACGTTTCAGCCGCTCGCGTTGTCGTGGTCCGGCAGGGGCGAGGTGCGCACGCTGACCGGTGCAGAATGGGTTGGCGGCATGTTGCCTCTCACGGGCGACGCGCTGCTGTGCGGCTTCTACGTGAATGAACTCCTCGTGAAGTTCTGCGCGCGCGAAGATCCGCATCCGCAACTGTTCCATCACTATGTCGTCACCATGACGCGTCTCGCGCACGACGAGCCGCCGGTCCAGGTGCTGCGTTCGTTCGAGCGCGTTCTGCTGCGCGAAACCGGTTATGCGATGGCGCTCGATCGCACGGTCGCGCGCAAAGCGGTAGAGGCTGGCAGCCGTTACGTGTTCGATCCCGAGCGCGGCGTGCGCGAAGCGTCCGACGATCTGCCCGCGCAGTGGCCGGTGATCGCGGGTCAAACCTTGCTCGATATGGAAAAGGACGATTACCATCGGGCGCAGACCGTGGCGCAAAGCAAAACGCTGATGCGCTTTCTGCTCAACACTTACCTTGGCGGCACGCCGCTCGCGACGCGCCAGATCCTGATCGACTTGCAGAACTTATGAGCTTCTTTCTAACGTCGCCGAATGTGATTGATCTCGGCGTGAACATCGATCACGTCGCCACGCTGCGCAACGCGCGCGGCACCTCTTACCCCGACCCGATCCGCGCCGCGTTGATGGCCGAGGAGGCAGGCGCCGACGCCATCACGTTGCATTTGCGTGAAGATCGCCGCCATATCGTCGACGCCGACGTGCGCGCGCTGCGTCCGCTGCTCAAGACGCGGATGAACCTCGAATGCGCGGTCACGCAGGAGATGCTCGACATCGCCTGCGAAGTAAAGCCGCATGACGTTTGCCTCGTGCCGGAAAAGCGCCAGGAATTGACCACCGAAGGCGGTCTGGACGTCGCCGGTCAGTTCGAGGCCGTGCGCGCCGCGTGCCGGCAACTGGCCGACGCGAACTCGCGCGTGTCGCTCTTCATCGATCCGGACGAGACGCAGATCCGTGCAGCACACGAAGCCGGCGCGCCGGTAATCGAACTGCACACCGGACGTTATGCCGAGGCGCATGATCCAGCCGAACAACAGCGCGAATATGAGCGCGTGGTTCGCGCGGTCGACTTTGGCGCGACGCTCGGTATCAAGGTGAACGCCGGCCACGGCTTGCACTACACGAACGTCCAGCAGATCGCGGCGATCGACGGCATCGTCGAGCTGAATATCGGTCACGCGATCGTCGCGCATGCGATTTTCGCGGGCTGGGACAACGCGGTGCGCGAGATGAAGGCGATCATGGTCGCCGCGCGTCTCGGCGCACGTGCGTAACGGACCGGCCCCCATATGGCGATCTACGGAATCGGTACAGACATCGTTCAGGTGAGTCGCGTCGCGGCGGTCATGACGCGCACCAAAGGCCGCTTTGCCGAGAAGGTGCTCGGTCCCGACGAGCTGCGTGTCTATCACGCACGCAACGCTCGTTCGGCCGCGCGCGGGCTCGCGTTCCTCGCCACGAGATTCTCGGCGAAGGAGGCCTTTTCGAAGGCGATCGGTCTCGGCATGCACTGGCCCATGACATGGCGCGCGCTACAAACGCTCAACAAGCCGAGCGGCGAGCCCATGGTGGTCGCCTCCGGCGAGTTGGCCGAATGGCTCGAGGCGCGCGGCATCACGGCGCGCGTCACGATCACCGACGAGCGCGATTACGCGGTGTCGTTCGTGATTGCCGAAAGTGCGCAAGCAGAAGAGGCGAACGGCTCCAACCTGTGAGCTGCGGCTAGATAGAAATAATCGTGAATGCGGCCCGCGCGGTCGCGTCTCTCCTTGCTCCACGCAATCTTCAAGCGGAATTCAATGAAAACCAATCCCGGACCGGTGATGCTCGACGTCGTCGGCAAAACGCTGAACGACGACGACAAGCGTCGCCTCGCCCATCCGATGACCGGCGGCGTGATTCTGTTCGCGCGCCACTACGAGAGCCGGGCGCAACTGATTGCGCTGACCGACTCGATCCGCGCGATTCGAGAGGACCTGCTGATCGCGGTCGACCACGAAGGCGGACGCGTGCAGCGCTTCCGGACCGACGGCTTCACGGTGCTTCCGGCAATGGGCAAGCTCGGCGCGCTATGGGACAGCGACGTTCTGCATGCCACCAAGGTCACGACCGCGGTCGGCTATATCCTCGCTTCCGAGTTGCGCGCCTGCGACATCGACATGAGCTTTACGCCGGTGCTCGATCTGAACTACGGCCAGTCGCAGGTAATCGGCGATCGCGCGTTTCATAGCGATCCGCGCGTCGTGACGATGCTCGCGAAAAGCCTCAACCACGGTCTCGCGCTCGCCGGCATGAGCAATTGCGGCAAACACTTTCCGGGGCATGGTTTTGCGCACGCGGATTCGCACGTGGCGATGCCCGTCGACGAACGCTCGCTTGACGAGATTCTGCGCGAGGACGTCGCGCCGTATGACTGGCTTGGGCTGTCGCTCGGCTCGGTGATTCCCGCGCACGTGGTCTATCCGCGAGTCGACTCGAAGCCGGCGGGCTTTTCGCGCGTCTGGCTGCAGGAAATTCTGCGCGGCAAACTGCGCTTCGAGGGCGCCATTTTTAGCGACGACCTGTCGATGGAAGCCGCGCGCCAGGGCGGCACGCTCACCGAAGGCGCGACTGCGGCGCTGCAGGCCGGTTGCGACATGGTGCTGATCTGCAATCAGCCAGAACAGGCCGAAAAGGTGCTGGACGAACTGCGCTTCACGCCATCGAAGGAATCGCGGCAGCGGGTGAAGCGCATGCGCCCGCGCGACAAGGCGCTCAAGTGGAGCAAGCTGGTGGCGGAGCCGCGATATCTGCAAGCGCAGGCTTTGCTGCGCAGCGTGTTCGCCTGAGCGGCGCGCGTAGACAGTAGATAAAGCAACGGCGCCTCGCTTCAGGCGCCGTTGTTCATTGGTCATGCGCACGCGCGCACGTGCGCCTCCCCGGTCCGCTTTGCGAGCGCTTCGACGCGCAAAGCGGAAGAGGGAGCTTAGTTCAGCCGCATCCGTTGCAGCTTGTTGTACAGCGTCTTCGGGCTGATTCCCAGCAGCGACGCCGCCCGATGGCGTGTACCGCCTACCGCGTCGAGCGTCGCGCGAATCAGCATTTCTTCGACATCGGCGAGCGGGGTGCCGACCGTGACCTGAACGCGGCTGCCATTCAGATCGCGACCGTTGACCGAGCCGGCTTCGTCGGCGCGCAACGACTCGAGCACATCGCCCGACGCGTGGTACGCGCGCCGCACCCGGTCCTGCAACTCGCGCACGTTGCCGGGCCATTCGTACGTCAGACACTCGCGCAGGAAGTTGGGCCCGAGCTGCTTGGCGACATCGGACGCGCCGCGCGCGGCGGCGTCGTGATTCAGTTCGTCGACAATCGCCTGCGCGATCAGCGCCGGGTCTTCGCCGCGCTCGCGCAACGGCGGCAGCGTCACCGCTGCGGCTTCGAGACGCAGCGCGAGGTCTTCATGCAGACTGCCGTCCGCGACCGCAGCGCGCGGCGCCTTGCGCGTCGACGCGATCAACCGGAAGTCGGTCACCACCTGACTCGTGCCGCCGACCCGCATGAAGGTCTGCGAATCGAGCGCGCGCAGCAGTGCTTCCTGCTGCGCGCGGGGCAACTCGGCGATTTCGTCGATGAAAAGTGTCCCGCCGCTCGCCTGCTCGAAGAGGCCCGGCTCGCGCTGATCGGCGCCGCCGAACGCGCCGCGTTCGTGGCCGAACAGCACGCTATCCAGCGATTGCAGCTGCGTTGTGGCGGCCGCGCTCCGGCAATCGAGCGTGACGAACGGGCCTTTGCGGCGCCGGCTCATGTCGTGCATCGTCCGCGCCGCCACCTGCTTGCCGGTGCCGGCTTCGCCTGAAATCAGCACGGCTGCTTCGGTCGGCGCGATATGTTCAATCGTGTCGTAGACGTGCTGCATTGCGCCGCTGCGGCCGAGCACCGAGCCGAAGCGCCCAAGCTGACGCAACGATGCGCGCAGCGTCTGCACTTCTTCAGTCAACTCGTACGGACGCGGAATTCGCGCAAGCAGACTGCGCAGGCGCGGAATGTTGACCGGCTTCAGCAGATAGTCCCAGATGCCATGCCGCAAGCCCTCGATCGCGCTTTCCACGGTCGCGTTGCCGGTCATGACGATGACGGGCAGCGCGCCGCCTGGCGGTTGCGCGGGCAGATGCTGCAACAGATCGAGCCCGCTGCCGTCGGGGAGATTCAGGTCGACCAGAACGACGTCGGGGATGAAACGCGTCAGCGCGGCTCGCGCTTCGGCGATGGTCGTCGCGGTGTCGACTGAAAAGCCGTCCGCGGCAAGAATCGCGGATAGGCCCGACAGGCTATTGGGGTCGTCTTCAACAATCAGAGCGTGTGGCATGGCGAGCGCAACTTTTTAAATGGATGAAATAGCCGCTTCGCTGCGCCGGAACCGCGGCGCGGCGAAGCGGGCACGATGGCTGGCCGGTACTGTCGGTCGGATGCGTCGCCTCGCAAGTCAGCATCAGCCGGGTGGTGCAAAAGCGGCCCGGGTCGGCATGACCGCGGTACCCGGCATTCATGACACCGGGCGAAGCGGGCGGCGAGTCGACTCACGTAGTTCTGGTCCTTTGCTGTATCTGATCGGGCGATTCGCCGCGCGCTGGTTAGCGTTGCGGCCCGCCTGGTTCTGATCACCGGCATCCCTGCGGCCGCGATGCAACGCTGCAAGAGCGCCGGCACTTACTTCGCTTCTGCTGTCAGAGATCCCGATTGCTGTCGAAGAAGCGGCGTACTTCGCGCTCCGCGTCCTCGCGGCTTTTGCCATAGCGTTCCTGAATCAGGCCCGCGAGCCGGTCGGCGCGACCTTCGGCCTTGGTTAGTTCGTCGTCGGTCAGTTCGCCCCACGCAGCCTTCGCTTTACCAACCAGTTGCTTCCACTTGCCTTCAGCGATGTCGTTATTCATCTCGCATCTCCGAGTCGAAAGATATTGGGTATGGGGTGTCTAGCAGGACCTATGCCAACGCTGTTTGATCCGGCATATCAAGGGCTTACCTTTGGCGCAGACGGCAACATCGGGTAACGCGTCCGGAAATTTGGACAAAATTGCCGGTAAAGTTTTCCTCAACGATACTCGGCGGCACAAAAAAGAAAAAGCGCCCAATTGGGCGCTTTTCATTTTTTGCCAGCGCGCGTTGCGTCGCGCTGGCGGAACGGCTTGGCAGCGCTTATGCGCGGCTACGGTACTCGTGCGTACGCGTGTCGATTTCGATCTTGTCGCCGATGTTGCAGAAGAGCGGCACTTGCAGTTCGAAACCGGTGTTCAGCTTGGCATTCTTCAGCACCTTGCCCGACGACGTGTCGCCCTTGACAGCCGGTTCCGTGTAGATGATTTCGCGGACCAGCGTGGTCGGCAGTTCGACGGAGATGGCTTTCTCGTTGTAGAACACGACTTCGCAAGTCATGCCGTCTTCGAGGTAGTTCATCGCGTCGCCCATCATTTCGGCTTCGACTTCATACTGGTTGTAGTCGGCGTCCATGAACACGTACATCGGGTCGGCGAAGTACGAGTACGTCACTTCCTTGCGCTCGAGCACGACGACGTCGAACTTGTCGTCTGCCTTGTACACGCTTTCCATGCCTGCGCCGGTCAGCAGGTTCTTGAACTTCATCTTGACGACGGCGGAGTTGCGGCCCGATTTGTTGTATTCGGCCTTTTGCACGACCATTGCGTCTGCGCCGATCATCACGACGTTGCCGGTGCGGAGTTCCTGTGCGGTCTTCATAAAACTGTCCTGTACGAAATAAGTAGCTTCAACTTGTGCTCAACGGCATACGGCGCAAGCGGCTTCGACGTTTCCTGCGCTTTGCGCCGCGCCGCGATGAAACGGCCAGGCGATAAGCGATGCATGAAGCGTGGTTGGCTTGCTGCGAGGGTTCCAGTGGCGTAGCCGATGCGACGCGTTCCGCAATTCCCGCAAAATCCGTTACCTGCTTTTTACCCGATGCGGGCGTGTACACGAGTGGCGCCGGTCGGCAGCGTGTGTCCTGACGTGCATTTTTCTCCACCTCTGCACCATTCGCCGTGCGGCTCGCGTACAGCATCGCATTTGCATCTTTCGATGCCGGGGAAACGGGCTGGAAGGCGGAGATAAAAGCCAACTAAAACCAGGATTTTTTGCTGCGATCGGGCCGCGCTTGCGTCGTCGGCCGTTGGATAACCGCTTATTTTAACTGACTTTTTGTGAACAAGGCCAGATTTCCAGCGAGGTCTCCGACTTCCGCGAGTTCGCCGGCCCATTCGACCGCTCGCCGCTGCAGCGCCGGGTAGTGGTCGCGCATCGCCGCCCAGTCCGGCTCGCCGGCGCCATTCCAGGCGTGCCAGAAGCGCGCGAGCGCGGCGCGGGCGTCGACGGGAAGCGTGCGGCCGTAGTGCTCAAGCGCGGCGTCGAGCTTCGGCAGATGGGCGTCGTCGGCTTGCGGGTAGATGTGCCAGACGAAGGGCCTGGCGGCCCACTGCGCGCGAACGAACGAATCCTCGCCGCGCACGAAGTTGATGTCGCTTGCCCAGAGCAGCGCGTCGTAGCCGGATTGTTCGGTGAACGCGAGGCCGTGAGCGCTCAATCCGCCGCGCTCGGCATGGGTGCCGGCGGCGAACGCCGGCAGTCCGAAAAAGCGCGCAACCGCGCCGGAGATGCGGCCCTCCGGCACAAGCAGCACGACAGGTTCGGCACCATCGCGCCATTGCTTGAGCATGCTGTCGACTGCCGGGTTCTCATAGGCGAACAGTGAAACGACGGTCGCGCCAACAGGCGGCGTGCGTCCCACGGCTTGCCGCCACCACGCTTCTCGTGCAGCAAGCGACGCTTCGAACGCCGCCCGTGCGGCATCCAGATTCCGCTCTTTCAGCACGCCGCCCGTGCCCGGTCCGAGACCCGGAAAGAAGAACGTTTTGACGAGCGGATAGCGCGGATGCGGCGACGGCCGCAGGTGAAAGTCCGCCACCCAGTCCTCGGCGCTCAGATATTCGAGGTTGATCCACACAGGCGCGCGCTCGCGCTGCGCCATCGCAGCCACGTAGATGGGCGGCAGTTCGCAGGCGAACGCCTCGATCACCACGTCGGCCACTTCGAGCGTGTCGCCCGCATGCGCCGGCGCGTGCCAGTGTTCGACGACGATCCCGCCGATAGTCTGCCGCGCACGGTCGAGCGCGAGCGACGGACACAGTTTCTGGAACGCGTGCAGATCGTCGACGAAGACGCGCACTTGCCACCCGTGCTCGCTCGCAAGCTGACGCGCAAGACGCCAGCACACCCCGATGTCGCCGAAATTGTCGATCACCGCGCAGAAAATATCGCACGCGATCGCTGCGGACGGTTCGCCAGGCGGCGCGGCGGTTTGGTCGGCGGTTGCGTCGGCCGTTGGGGCAGCGGTTGGGTTGGAGGGCGGCGCGGTGGAGGGCATCGACGTAGCTCGGGCGGACGCGGAATGTTCTAAACTGGCGATTCTAAAGCACCCGTTCGATCTCCTCGCGCTGGACTTCTCGAGCGCGAAACCGATGGGGCCACACCTGGCCAGACGGGGCGACCGCCCGCGAGACAGTTCCACAAGCCGATCCTGCATGACCGAACCCGAAGCAAACATCGCTTTCGAGCCGAAAACAGTGCTCGCCCAGTTGCCGCATCTGCCCGGCGTCTATCGCTATTACGACACGCACGGCGCGGTGTTGTATGTCGGCAAGGCACGCGACCTCAAGAAGCGCGTGTCCAGCTATTTCACGAAGACGCAACTGTCGCCGCGCATCGCGATGATGGTGACGCGCATTGCGCGCATCGAGACGACTGTCACGCGCTCCGAGGCAGAAGCGCTGTTGCTGGAAAACAATCTGATCAAGGCGCTCGCGCCGCGCTACAACATTCTGTTTCGGGACGACAAGTCGTATCCGTATCTGAAGCTGACCGGCCACAAGTTTCCGCGGATGGCGTATTACCGCGGCTCGGTGGATCGCAAGAACCAGTACTTCGGTCCGTTTCCGAGCGCGTGGGCGGTGCGCGAGAGCATTCAGGTCCTGCAGCGCGTATTCCAGTTGCGTACCTGCGAAGACTCCGTTTTCAACAACCGCACGCGGCCGTGCCTGCTGCATCAGATCGGCCGTTGCACGGCGCCGTGCGTCGGGAACATCGGCGAAGAGGATTACGCACGCGACGTCGCGAATGCGTCGCGCTTTCTGCTCGGCCGCCAGGGCGAAGTGATGAAGGAACTCGAGCAGAAGATGCATGCGTTCGCGAGCGAGCTGAAGTTCGAGCAGGCTGCGGCCGTGCGCAATCAGATGAGTTCGCTGTCGACGGTGCTGCATCAGCAGGCCATTGAAGTCGGCAGCGATAGCGATGTCGATATTCTCGCGGTGGTCGCGCTGGGCGGCCGCGTCTGTGTGAATCTGGCGATGGTGCGCGGCGGCCGGCATCTCGGCGACAAGGCGTATTTCCCCGCGCATGTGGAAAGCGCGTTGACGGCGGAAGAGGGTGGTCTGGAAGAGGAAAGCGGCGACGACGTGTTGGTCGACGTCGCGTCGGATGCAGGCTCGGTCTCTGCGGAAGACGCGCTCAGCGATATGAGCGGTGAAACGCGATCGTCCGACACCGCGGATGCGCTTGCAATCGCACAAGAACTGCCGCCGGAAGATGACGACGACGTCGCGGACGACGCAAGCGACGCAGGCGCGCTCGATACCAACCCCGATTCTGATTCCGAACCGGCGAAGCCGCGCAAGGGCAGCGCGTCGGGCAGCATCGAATCGGAAGTGCTCGAGGCGTTCATCGCGCAGCATTATCTCGGCAATCGCGTACCGCCCGTGCTGGTGGTCAGCCATGCACCGGCCACGCGAGAACTCGTCGACGTGCTGATCGAGCAGGCCGGCCACAAGGTCACCGTGCTGCGTCAGCCTCAAGGGCAACGGCGCGCCTGGCTCGCGATGGCCGAGCAGAACGCACGGCTCGCGCTCGCACGACTGTTGTCGGAGCAAGGCTCGCAACAGGCGCGCACCCGCGCGCTTACCGACACGCTCGGCATGGAGTGCGACGACCTCGCGCATGTGCGCATCGAATGTTTCGACATCAGCCACACAATGGGCGAGGCGACGCAGGCGTCGTGCGTCGTGTATCACCATCACAAGATGCAGTCGTCTGAATATCGCCGCTACAACATTACGGGCATCACGCCCGGCGACGACTACGCGGCGATGCGCCAGGTGCTCACGCGTCGCTACGAGAAAATGGTCGCGCAGGCCGCCGCGAATGCCGCCGACCTGGCCGCCGATCTGCAAAGCGATGCGGCGGTCGACCCGTCGCTCACGCCCGAGGCCGCTGAACCGGTCGCGTCGGGTGCCATCTTGCCCTCCATCGTGTTGATCGACGGCGGCAAGGGCCAGGTCGAAATCGCGCGGCAGGTGTTCACCGAACTTGGGCTGGACACGGGCATGCTGGTCGGCGTCGCGAAAGGTGAGGGGCGCAAGGTCGGGCTCGAAACGCTGATTTTCGCCGACGGCCGCACGCCGCTCGAACTCGGCAAGGAAAGCGCCGCGCTGATGCTGGTCGCGCAGATCCGCGACGAGGCGCACCGTTTTGCGATCACCGGCATGCGCGCAAAACGCGGCAAGACGCGTCAGACGTCGCGGCTCGAGGAACTCGAGGGCGTGGGGGCGAAACGGCGTCAGCGGCTGCTGGCGCGCTTTGGCGGGCTGCGCGGCGTGGTCGCGGCGAGTGTCGAGGATCTCGCGAGCGTCGAAGGGATTTCCCAGGCGCTCGCCGAGCAGATCTACCGGCAATTGCACTGAACCGCGGTGCGTGGCTCACGTCGCGCATAGCTGGACGCGCCGGCAAACCCCGTGCCGCAGCAGCTTGCATGACGAGCCCGATGCGCTCGCCGACATCCGCGCCTGGCCTCGCTTCATGTGCCGGCCTCGCGCGAGGTGAGTCGCGCAAGCGGCGCGCGCCTCGCTGTCGGCGCCGCTTTGCTTGTGGCAGGCACTCCGACACGGCACAATTGCATCTCTCCCGTCAGACGCTGCGCCTGCCCATGCCGTTCAATTTCCCGATTTTCCTGACCTGGCTGCGGATCGTTCTGATCCCGCTGGTCGTCGGCGTGTTTTATTTGCCCGACATGATGATGAGCCCCGCGCACCGTAATCTCGCGGCGGCGACGATCTTCGTGCTGGCTGCGCTGACCGACTGGTTCGACGGCTATCTTGCCCGCAAGTGGAATCAGACGTCGGCGTTCGGCGCGTTTCTCGATCCGGTCGCGGACAAACTGATGGTGACCGCCGCCTTGCTCGTGCTCGTGCAACTCGCGCGAATCGACTCCGCTATTGCTCTCGTGATCGTCGGACGCGAGATTGCGATCTCGGCGCTGCGCGAATGGATGGCGCAGATCGGCGCGTCGAAGAGCGTGGCCGTGAATTCGCTCGGTAAATTCAAGACCGTTTGCCAGATGGTGGCGATTCCCATGCTGCTGTTCAACGGTCCGCTGTCGTTCGCCGGCGGCGTGACGATCGACACACGAACCTGGGGCCTGTGGCTCATCTATCTCGCGGCATTCCTGACCATCTGGTCCATGCTGTATTACATGAAGCTCGCATGGCCGCAAATTCGCGAGCGCGGCGGGGCTGTCTGAGCGCCGTGCGCGCCTGCATTGCGGCGATACGTGAGAACGTCATGAGTGAAATCTGTTCAGTTAAAGAGATTGGCAAAAGGGGTTGACACGTTTCGGTCGTTTCTCCATAATCTCGTTTCTCCGATGCACGCAGTTCGAAACGTCGGTTGCAGTAGAAGGAAGAAGGGCGTAGTAGGCCTTTCTAAGCAGCACGAAAGCAGTAATACGCGGGAGTAGCTCAGTTGGTAGAGCGCAACCTTGCCAAGGTTGAGGTCGCGAGTTCGAGCCTCGTCTCCCGCTCCAGATTTTTGAAGCAGCGCGTTGTTCAGTAAGGTAGTTTGGTGAAGTGCAAGGCGTTGCGAAGCAGTGCAATGCGGGAGTAGCTCAGTTGGTAGAGCGCAACCTTGCCAAGGTTGAGGTCGCGAGTTCGAGCCTCGTCTCCCGCTCCACACATCAGGGGAAGCAACGCTTCCCTTTTTGTTTGGTGGACTGACGGTTGTCCACGAGACAAATCAGCGAATCTGCAGCTAGATTCCCATCCGCTTGCGGCGCGATAGCAAAGCGGTTATGCAGCGGCCTGCAAAGCCGTTTAGGCCGGTTCGACTCCGGCTCGCGCCTCCAGTAGTTGAAGTACAGAAAAGCCCCGCCATGTCGGGGCTTTTCTTTTTTCGCGTCCGCAATCCAGTGTGGACGCGTCACCCACGACGCGCCCCGCTGCGCATGCGGCGCGCGGGCAATAATGGCGCACAATGCGTGTTTGTTCCTTGCCACCCAACGTGCATGTACCTACACATCACCGGCACCAATGTGCGCCTCCTTGGCTCCATGCATCTCTTTCCCGTATCGAGCCGCAGAACGCCGTCGTGGATCGAGCAGGCATATGACTGGGCCGAGACGCTGGTCTTCGAATCCGACCCGCCTACAATTCTGCCTTTCCTCAAAGCCGATCCGCAGTGTGGTGCGCAAAGCCTCGCGCCTCTCCTTTCCGTCGACGCCTGGACTCGTCTGCAAGCGGCGTGGCCCGCTGAGGGGCCGCTCGCGCCGCTCGCCGATCTGCGTCCGTGGGCTGCGCTGATCATTGCGCCGACGTTGTTCCAGCAGCTCGTCGGAGGCGTCGAGCCGCGCATGCTGCGGTGGGCGACAGGCGAGGGCAAAGCATATGAGTATCTGGAGACAGCGCACGAAGTCGCTCGCGCGCTCGAATCGATTCCGCTCGATACAGTCGCCGCCGCGCTCGCAGCGCTCATGGCCGACATCGGCGAGCCGCAACGCACGCTCGAGCGCATGCATGCAGCGTGGCTCGACGGAGATCTGTCAGCCGTGCATCGCATCGCCGTCGAGTCGCCGATGTTCAATCTGCCCGACATCCGTCGCGCGATCCTGGACGCGCGCAATCACATGTGGGCCGCGCGCATAAGCGAGTTGCTCGCGCGGCCTGAACGAACTCTGGTCGTGGTCGGCGCACTTCATCTGTGCGGACCGGGCAACCTCGTTGAATGCCTCGCGCGATCCGTCGAGCCGGTGTTTGCCGGCGAGTAGGAGTGGAGCTATGGGGAACCTACCCGCACGCGTAAAGCTGATTGGTCCGATGCCGCGACGCGCGGCATAATCGTGCATTCGCCGTCGTCGGTGACGGCGCGCCTCTTTCTAAAAGCCTGTTATGACCGAACCACAGCACACCGCTGCCGCGAGGCTTGCGCAACTCCAATGGCGCTGGAAGGCGTTCGACGAGCTCACGAGCGCCGAGGTCTACGCCATGCTCGCCGCGCGTAGCGCTGTCTTCGTGATCGAGCAGAACTGCCTGTATGGCGACATCGACGGTCTCGATCTCGAAGCCTGGCATCTGCTTGCATTTGGCGCGACGGGAGATGCAATCACGGGCACAGCGCGACCGCCGCTGGCCGGCTATTTACGCGTGCTTCTACCCGACGCCGACGACGGCGATATTCGCATCGGCCGCGTACTGACTACCGCGGAATTCCGCGGCATCGGTCTCGGCAATGCGATGCTTGACCGGGCAGTCGCGAATATCCGCAAGCAGTGGCCAGGCACGCCGATCCGCTTGCACGCGCAGGCGCATCTGCAACGCTTCTACGGCGCGTTTGGTTTTGCGCCAGTGTCCGAGATTCACGAAGAGGACGGCATTCCGCACGTGTGGATGCGTTCGACCTGAGCGTGCGAGGGCGTGTCTGAAGGGTATAGCCGGTGATCAGCCAAAGGCCAGCGAGACGTTAGCTGGAAATCAGCGACGCATCAGCGGCGAATGCCGACGGTCGACGAAGCCGTATTCGCAACATCAGCTTTCGTAGGGCTCGCCGCCATCGCGCGCCGTTCGCCGCGCACGCGTCCGCGCGCGGAGAGGCGCATCCAGTGACGCAACGCCACGAGCGCGCCGATCACGCTCATCATCGAACCTGGGATCCACAGAAGCAGGCCGCCGATCTGTTGATCGCGCATCGGGCTCAGCCAGGTGAACGCGCGCCCGCAGATCGAATAGATCGGATACAGCTCACGCGGCGAAAAAAAGATGAACGCCCCGAGGATGATCTGCGGCGGAATCGCGGCGATCACCACCAGCACGCGCTTGCCTGGCGACAAGCGCGCGGGTGGCGCGGGACGCGGATCGAGCACGAGCCACCAGAACAGCAGGCCGTCGACCACCATGCTCCAGTTCATCACGCGATAAAGCCGCCAGTCGAGCATCGCAACAAAATGGACCGGCGACATCAGCCAGAAGTAAATCAGGCCAACGAACAATGTCACCGCGACGACCGGATGCATGACGACGTCGAGCAGCTTGCGCACGAACGGCAGGGCGAGCGCGGGCCGCACGAAGCGCTGGCGCCAACGGAACGGGATGCCCGCACGCAATGCCGCGCCCGGATATGACAGCGCGATGAAGAAAGGTCCGAGATGATGCAGCACGAGGTGCTGCGCGCGATGCATGAAAAACTCGTGCTCGAAGAAATAATCGAGCCGCGTGTGCAACGCGACGTATAACGCCGCCAGCCCGAACCAGAAGGAAACGCGCCGCGCCGCCGACACCTTTGCCTTGCGAGCGCCACGCACGAACAGAATTGCGGGCAGCAGCAGGGCGATGACGACCGTCGGTGAGAATTCCCAAGGATCGAGCCAGTAGAGCAGGTTCATTGCCGCGGATTGCCGTGAATTGCCATGCTTACTTCGTCTGCGCGGGCGACTTCACCGCGAACGGTGTGTCGAGCGTTGCGCCGTCCGAAAACTTCAGCGTCAGATGTACCGTGTCGCCCGGCGCGATCTTGTGCTTCGCGTCTTCGAGCATCACGTGATAGCCGCCCGGTGCGATTGCAACTTGCCCGTGCGCAGGCACCGTCAGCTTGTCGACCATCACCATCTTCTGCGACGAACCATTCGAGACTGTCTGATGCAGCATCGCGTCGCCGTAGTCGGGGCTCGAAATATCGACGAGGTCCACGGGCTTGTCGCCTGAGTTCACGAGCGTCACGTAACCGGCCGCGGGCAGGTTGTTGGGCAGCCAGCGTACCCATGCATTCTTCGCGGTAATCGGCTGCGCGCCGGCGGCGTGGGCAGTCACGGCGAAAGCAAACGAAAGGGCAAGGGCGCCAGCCACGGCGGAGAGCGTACGGGTTCTGGACATTGGGATCTGTGTCATGGCTTGAGGTCAGGAGCGTTGATCGACGATGCGCCGCAGGTCCTGCGCGATCGCATCTGGCGTGTCGTGGTCGGTGGCGAGCAGGCGCGCGCGGCCTTGCGCGTCGAACACGTAGACGGCGGAACTATGGGTGACTTCGTAATTGCCGTTGGGGTCGCGCTTTTCCATCTGATACGCAACCCGGTAGCGCTTTGCGAGCGATTCGATCTGCCAGTCGGTGCCGGTCAGTCCCTCGGCATGCTTCGGATCGAACGCACCGACGTAATCGTGCAAGGCCTTCGGCGTGTCGCGCGCCGGATCGACGGTGATGAACAGGATGCGCACCTTCTGCGCATCGGGGCCGAGCTGCTCCAGCACCTGCATCAGCCGCCCCATGGTTTCGGGGCAGACGTCCGGGCAATGCGTGTAGCCGAAATAGACGAGCGAGGCGCGCCCCTTGAACGAATCGCCGCTGACGGGACGCCCGTCGTCGCCAGTCAGCGTGAAATCGAGGTCGGGCAAATGTCCGGTCACATTCGTCAAATGCCACGGCTCCACGCGATTCGTGCAGCCGGCAAGCGCGATCGTGGCAAAGAGCGCGCCGGCCGCGATCGTCGACCGGAACCGGCGCGCGCGGCTCTCGCGAGGCGACGACCCCGGGTCCGCTTGCAAGCGTTGCAGTGAGATGATCGGGAACAAAGCAGGTATCAATGACTCGATTGAAGAGGGGGGCATTGCGCCGCTCTCGCGTGCGCGCGCCCCGACTGCCGGCGAGCTGTTCGCGATAGTGGACAAAAATGGTCGTAACGCCAAAGTCTCGTTTGGCTGCGACTGTATCGCAAAATGACGGAAGGCGTCGCTCACGGCCCACGGGCGCACGGTTTAAGAGGCAATATGACGCACATGACTGAAAGGTGGTTGAAGCCGATCGTTTCCGATTTGAACGCAATCCCGGTGAGCGGGGCGCGACCTCGCTGCTGTGCTGTTCTATCCGGCTTGCGGCCCGGCTCTCTTTCTCGAAAAATTGATGGATGCGCGGTAAGATGCGCACACTTTTCCGGCTGCGAATGGCCGAAAGGCAAAACTACCCGATGCAAGCACTTCCGGCTTTCCTGTCTCCTGGCGAGACCGCGTTTTTCTTCGATTTCGACGGCACGCTCGTCGAACTCGCGCCCACGCCGGACGGCGTGCAGGTGCAACCTCGCGTCATCGAGCTACTCGCCGAGCTGCGACGCTTGACCAACGGAGCGGTCGCCGTGGTGTCCGGGCGCGGCATCGACAGCATCGACGCTTTTCTCGGCATGCCCGATTTGCCGATTGCCGGTCTGCATGGCGCCGAGCGGCGCGACGCGAACGGCGACACGCAACGCATCGGCTTCCACGACGAACGCCTTCTGCGCATGGAGCAGGTTTTGGCCGAGGTGGTCAACGCCAACCCCGGCATGCTGCTCGAGATCAAGGGCGCTGCGCTCGCGTTGCACTACCGCAATGCGCCCGATCGCGAGCCGGTGGCGCGCGAGGCGACCGGGCGGCTGGTCGCCGATTATCCGAACTCGTACGTGTTGCAGCCGGGCAAGATGGTCTATGAAATCAAACCAAAGGATGTCGATAAAGGCCGCGCCATGCGCGCGTTCCTCGACGAGCCGCCGTTCGTCGGACGCAAGCCGGTTTTTGCCGGCGACGACCTGACCGACGAAAAGGGCTTCGCCGTCGTGAACGAGCGCGACGGACTGTCGATCAAGGTCGGCGCGGGCGAGACGACAGCGCAAGCGCGCGTCGAGTCCGTGACCGCGCTGCTCGACTGGCTCGAGACAGTCGTTGCGGCGGCGCGTGCGGGATGACCGCCGCGATGTCCGGCGCACGACGTTCACAACGCACACAAGATAGTGCGACAACAAGGCATTACATCGGGGACAGCGTTTCATGAGCCGACTGATTATCGTTTCGAACCGGGTTGCGCCGATCTCGGAGGGCGGTCCGGCGGCGGGCGGTCTGGCGGTCGGTGTGTACGACGCGCTCAAGGAAACCGGCGGCATGTGGTTCGGCTGGAGCGGCGACGTGCTGAGCTCCGGCCAGCCGCAGATCAAGGTCGAAGAGCGCGGCCCCGTGACTTTCGCGACCATAGCGCTGATGCGCCGCGATTACGACCAGTACTATCGCGGCTTCTCGAACGCGACGCTATGGCCGGCTTTTCACTACCGCGCCGACCTGCTGCAGTACGACCGGCATGACTTCGAGGGTTATTGCCGCGTGAACGCGTGGCTCGCGCAGCAACTCGTGCCGCTGCTACGTGAAGACGATGTGATCTGGGTTCACGACTATCACCTGATTCCGTTCGCCGAGGCGCTGCGCGCGGCGGGCGTGAAGAATCGCATCGGTTTTTTCCTGCACATTCCGTTTCCCGCTTCGCAGGTGCTGCTGGCTGTGCCGCCGCATCGCGAACTGGTACAAGCGTTGTGTTCGTTCGATCTGCTCGGTTTCCAGACGGCTCCTGATCTGCGCGCCTTCTGCGACTACATCGTCAACGAGGCGAACGGCACAGTCGACGCCTCGCCCGCCGGGCCGCTCGCAGTTCATGCGTTTGGCCGCACATTGCGTGCAGCGGCTTACCCAATCGGCGTCTATCCGGACGAGATCGCTGAACTCGCCAAGGCGGGTGAGCGCGGCAAGCCGGTGCGCACGATGAAAGCAACGCTGCATTCGCGCAAGCTGATCATGAGCGTGGACCGTCTCGATTATTCGAAGGGACTGGTCGAGCGTTTTCGCGCGTTCGAGCGTCTGCTGGAACACGCCACGGCGCAACGCAACAAGGTGTCGTTCCTGCAGATCGCGCCGCCGACCCGCGCCGACATGCATGCCTATCAGGACATCCGTCTGCAACTGGAAGGGGAGTCGGGCCGCATCAACGGGCGCTTCGCGGAACTGGACTGGACGCCGATTCTGTACATCCACAAGCAATACGAACGCTCGGTGCTCGCTGCGCTCTTTCGCACCGCGCATGTCGGCTATGTCACGCCGCTGCGCGACGGCATGAACCTTGTCGCCAAAGAATACGTGTCGGCGCAGGACCCGGAGAATCCGGGCGTGCTTGTGTTATCGCGTTTCGCGGGCGCGGCGCAGGAGCTGGACGGCGCGCTGATCGTCAACCCGGTGGATATCGACGGCATGGCCGATGCGCTCGCCAGAGCGCTCGACATGCCGCTCGCGGAGCGCCAGGCGCGTCATCGGGACATGATGGCGCAATTGCGGGAGAACAATGTTTCGGTCTGGCGCGACAACTTCCTGCACGATCTGCAGAGCGCCGGTGGTGCAGCCCGCACCAGGAGCGGGCGGGCGCGTGCCTCTTCGGGGAAGAAGACCGCGCGCGAGGTTCTCGCTAGCTAGCAGCTACGGTGAGCCGGGTTTGAATTGGCGTAGATGTTCGCCTTGACATCGTCACAAGCGGGAAAACGAAAAAAAGCCGCTCGATAAAGCGGCTTTTTTCTTTGACCGAACGCGCTCCTGTCTAGCGCGCGCGGCTCAGATCACGTGCTGTTCGTCGACTTTCTTGCCGCCCACATGCAGGGTAGCGCCCTTGCCGTATTGCTTCGAGAGCAGGTCGCGATACAGCCCGGGGCGCAGGCGCAACTCTTCGGGACTGCCGTCGTCGATCACCTTGCCCGCGCTCATCACGATGATGCGGTCGAAGTTGTTCAACGTCGACAGACGGTGCGCAATGGCGATCACCGTGCGGCCTACCATCAGCCGGTCCAGCGCCTTCTGGATCGCTTCTTCCGATGCGCTGTCGAGCGCCGACGTGGCTTCGTCGAGCAGCAGGATCGGCGCGTTCTTCAGGATCGCGCGTGCAATGGCGATCCGCTGACGTTGTCCGCCTGACAGCTTCACGCCGCGGTCGCCGACGATCGTGTCGAAGCCTTCCGGCATGGCCTCGATGAAGTCGGTGCAGCGGGCCTCGCGCGCCGCGGCCAGCACTTCTTCGCGGCTCGCTTCGGGGCGCCCATACGCAATGTTCTCGTACACCGTGCGATGGAACAGCGAAATGTCTTGCGGCACAAGCGCGATCGCATGGCGGAGGCTGTCCTGCGTGATCGTGTCGATGTCCTGACCGTCGATCTTGATCGAACCGCCTTGCGTTTCGTAGAAACGCTGCAGCAAGGCGAGCACGGTCGACTTGCCCGCGCCCGACTTGCCGATCAGACCGACCCGTTGGCCCGGCTCGATATGCAGGTCGAAATGATCGAGGATCGGCCGGCGGCGCGGATACGCGAACGTCACGTTTTCGAAATCGACCCGGCCGCCCTGCGGCACGAGCTCGGTCGCGCCGTCGCGGTCGGGCATGCCATGCGGCTCCAGCAAGGTGCGCACGGCTTCCGCGAGACGGGCCACGTGCTGCGTCACATCTACCAGCGCGACTGCGAGATCGCGCGTGCCGTGCAGAATAGTGAAGCCGAGCGAGCTGACAAGCACGATGTCGCCCGAGGTCGCTTTACCTTGATCCCACAGCACGAGCGCCCAGCCGAGCAGGCCCGCCGACAGCAGCGCGGTGATCACCGCGTGCAGCAGACGCAGCTTTTCCAGGTAGAGCAGGCTTTGCTGACGCGCGTCCATCTCGGCCTTGACCGTCGCGCCGAAGCGCTGCTGTTCGCGAAACGTCATGCCGAAGGCGCGCACGAGACCCATGTTGCTGATGACGTCGACGAGTTCGCCGTCAACCGAGGCCGCCCTGGTCGCGAAATGGTGGTGGCGCGCGGAGCCGCGGCCGGCAAGCTTGTACAGTACGACCGACAGAATGGCCGAGCACAGCATCAGGCCGCCGGCCATCAGCGGGTTCACCGCGATGATCATGAAGATCGCGCCGAGCACGGCGATGCACGGCGGCAGCACGTTCCAGGCGGTGGTGTTTTCGGCGGTGTAGACCGCGTTCGACGTCGCGGTGATCCGGCTTGCCAGCATGCCGGGCTGCTTCTCGGAGTAGTAGGTCGGCGAATGCCCGCTCAGATACTGGAAGAGGTCGCGCCGCAAGTCGCCGGTCACGGCGACGAACGTGTGGGCGGCGACCCAGCCGCCGACGCGCCAGAGCAGGTTGTCGGCCGCGATCAGCCCGACCAGGATCGCAAAAGCGCCCCACAGCGGCCCCGGATGATGCCGGCCGGCGCCGAGCACATCGATAAGATGTTTGATCGCGTATTGCGAAGCGAGCGCACAGCCCACGGCCGCTATCACGCTGCACAGCACGGTCGCATGAGCGAGCGGGTGGCGGCGGATAAAGCGGAAAAGGAACGCAAGGGGCCGGTGCGCATAGCTCGCGAGCTTGGCGTTCTGGGCGTTGCGCTGGGCGCTGGTCAAATGTTCCAATTGATCGTGAGGTTCGTGTGGTTCGGGGGTGTGCATGCAAAGCGTGGGCCACGCGAAAAAGATCCGCGGCGAAGCCAATGCTTCGCATTGTAAACATGCAAAAGCGATTGCGCCCTGTGTAACCGGGCTTTTGGCGCGATAGATGTCGCGATGGACGTTCGCAACCTACCTCTTGCTCGACTCACTGCGGCGGCAGTGGTTCACGCGGGTCGCGGAATGTTTTGGAGATATAATTACAAACTGCATTCAGTCGGGACCTGCATTCTCTTCAACGGGTACCGGCAAGGTTAATGCGAGAACTTACAAGATCCCCGGGCAAGCCAGGGGCAAGCCGCAGGCGCCGGTCAGTCGTTACTGTAGAACTGTCTTGCAAAACAAGGGCTTGCAAAGTGTATCCCCCTTGTAACAACGTAAAGACTTTGAAATGTTGTGGTGCAGCGTGAAGCGCGGCACCGATAATGCGTTCGTTCTGTGTCCCACGGTATTTTTCTGACAGATTGTCAACGTCCGTGTTGTTTGTGCGTTTACCGCGAAGGCACGGACGGCGACCACCGTTCGGGCTCTCTAACCTGAAGCGATCTATCGCACGATTTCTCGAAAGAATTAGGTCCGCGCCGGCATGTCCAGCCGGCCGCCCTGGCGAGCAAGCGAGTCGCTTTTACCAAACGCAGTATTTTTGCCAGTTTTTTACGAGGAGTTCTTCATTATGCGAATCGCACAAATCGCTCCGTTGCACGAGGCGGTTCCTCCCAAGCTGTACGGCGGTACGGAACGTGTGGTGTCCTATCTGACCGAAGCACTGGTCGAGCAGGGCCACGACGTCACGCTCTTTGCGAGCGGCGATTCGCAAACCTCGGCAAAGCTCGAAGCCTTCTGGCCGCAGGCGCTGCGCCTCGACCCCACCATCCGCGACGTGATGGCGCCGCACATGCTGCTGCTCGAAGAAGTGCGCCGCCGCGCGGACGAATTCGACGTGCTGCATTTTCACATCGACTATTACCCGTTTTCGCTGTTCGCGCGCCAGCCGGTGCCGTTCGTGACCACGCTGCACGGCCGTCTCGATCTGCCGGAACTGCAGCCGATCTTCAACACGTTCAAAGACGTGCCGGTCGTGTCGATCTCGGACAACCAGCGCATTCCGCTGCCGCAGGCGCACTGGCTGCAGACCGTTTATCACGGCCTGCCGGAAAACCTGCTCACGCCGATCAAGGACGTGAAGCCCAGCTATCTCGCGTTCCTCGGCCGCATCTCGCCGGAAAAGCGTCTGGACCGTGCGATCCGCATCGCCGAACAGGTCGGCATGCCGATCAAGGTCGCGGCCAAGCTCGACAAGGCTGACCGCGCTTACTACGACGAAGTGATCAAGCCGCTCATGGCGCTGCCGCACGTCGAATACATCGGCGAGATCAGCGAAGCGGAAAAGACCGAGTTCCTCGGCAACGCGCACGCGCTGCTTTTCCCGATCGACTGGCCGGAGCCCTTCGGTCTGGTGATGATCGAGGCAATGGCTTGCGGTACGCCGGTGATCGCGTTCAATCGCGGTTCAGTGCCGGAAGTGATCGAAAACGGCGTGTCGGGCTTTGTCGTCGAAGACGAAATCAGCGCGGTCGCGGCGGTCAAGCGTCTGCATACGCTGCCGCGCGAAACGGTGCGCAAGGCGTTCGAAGCGCGCTTCTCGTCGAAGGTGATGGCGCAGAACTACGTCGCCACGTACGAAGAGCTGCTGCGTCGGAAGCACCGTACCGTGCTGCGTGAAGTCAACGCGAACTGATTGAGCCGGACCGGATAGTCCCGGTCCAGACTACAGGCTTGCTGAGCGGAGCGTCTTTGGGCGCCTCGCCAGAGATCCTGGCAACGCCCCGCGCGCAAGCCGCTCGCGGGGCGTTGTTGCATGCGCGCCGCGTTTTTCGTGTTCCGCGATGCAAAGTGAGTGTTTCAGGCACGCCGCGACGAGCCCGGCTTCGTAATATCCCTATAATGGCCGTGCCGCGAAACTGGCTGCGGCGCCGCCGACGACAGGAGGATGCCTTGGCGAGAACGAAAGAGACGCGTGCGAATGCCGCGCCCGGCGCCGGAACGATTTTCGCGTTACGCGCCATCGGTCTCGTGCTTCTCGCCCGCTGGCTGTTTTCCATGTCGGAGATGGACCTGACCGCGTCGCTGTCGGCCATGGCGTCCTCGCCGTGGGCGTGCATCAACCTCGTCTTCCTGTTCCTGCTGATTTTTCTTCCTGGCGCACGCGCGGTCGCAGAGCGTCCTTTTCATCCGCTGCCGCAATGGCTGCGGCAAGCGCTGCGACTCTTCGCATTCCTGGGGTTTCTGTTCGCGGTATGGTCGGTCAGCGCCTTCGCGGTCAGCGCCGGCTGGCGCCGTGCCGCGCAAGCCGTGGCGGCCACCAACGGCTGGCTGTTGGCGGCGCCCGCGCTGTATGCGGCCGTTCTCTGGATTTGCCGCCCGCGCGCACTGTGGCGGACCAACATTGCTGCGCGCCGCTTTGCGATCGGCCGCTATGCCGTCTCGCTCGATCCGCTCACGCGCACGGTCAGCGTGTGGGCTGAGCGTCGCAAGGTGGGGCAGTACGACGCCCGCGAACTCTCCGTGCGCTGGGCGGACGTCGCAGGCACGCGCTCTGCGACGCCGCCCACGCCGGTCATCGCGCTCCACGCCGTCGGCGATACTGGCGCTGGCGCTACGTCGTCAGGCTCGAGCGGCGCTCCGTCGCTTGCGCGGGCTGCGTTCGGCCGACGTCCGAAAATCGAGTTGCTGTGGGATTCGCCCGCGGCGGCCGGTCACAACCGGCAAACCGTATTTCGCGCCGCCTTGACGACCGAAGGCGATCGCGTCGCCGCCCGAGCTCTCGACAGCACGTTGCGGCAAGTCTGAGTCAGAGGTTTTGTGCAGTCGGTCACATGCCGTGACGGTTGCGCGCGTTGTAAAGTAAGCCGTGGTCGATAATGAAATAACGATGCTGCCCGTACTGACGGCGGGCGAGTGAAACAACGATCGAAGTGCCGTGTCATTTGCAGGAGTCGCTATGCTGGTTCGCTGGTTGCTTGCCGCTCTTCATCTGCTTGCTTATGGCTTCGCACTTGCGTCGATTCTGCGGCGCACGTGGGCGCTGCGCCGTGCCGCCGTACCAGCGGCGCTCCGCTCGGTGTTCCGGGCCGATACACGCTGGGGCCTTTCCGCACTCGTGTTGATCGTCACCGGCTTGATGCGCGTTTTCGGCACCTATGAGAAGGGCGCCGATTACTATCTCCACGAGCCGCTCTTCCACGTCAAGATGACGCTGCTCGTGATAATCATCGTGCTGGAAGTTCCGTCGATGCTCGCATTGATGCGTTGGCGCGCATCGATACGAAAAGGCGCGGCGCCGGAGCTGCAAAACGCGCGTCGCTATGCGCATTTGAGTGTGATTCAGACCGTCTTGCTCGTATTGATGGTCTTCGCGGCAACCGGCATGGCGCGCGGCATCGGTTTGCCTTCGGGCGCGGTGTGACGACAGCGGCGCGCCAGCGGAAAGTGCCTTATACAAAGGCATACTCCGCATCACGCGCCCCGTCTTTGCCTCTTCAGTCGCCGACCAGCAGGCTCGAATCGTCCACCACGTGGTTGCGCGCGCGGGGCCGTTCGTGCGATGCCGGCGCTTCATTCAAGCCCTTGATCAGCTCCAGCGCCTGACGTTCGAACAGACGCCTGTAGAGTCCCTTCTCGAGGCGGATCAGCGTCTCGTGACTGCCTTCTTCGATTACCTTGCCCTTGTCGAGCACGAGCAAGCGGTCTAGCGCGCGCACAGTCGAAAGGCGGTGCGCCACGACGAGCGTCGTGCGGCCTAGCATCAGCCGCTCCATCGCCTGCTGGATCAACACTTCGCTTTCGCTGTCGAGGCTCGAAGTGGCTTCGTCCAGAATCAGGATGGGTGCGTCCGCCAAAAAGGCCCGCGCGATCGCAACGCGTTGACGTTCGCCTCCCGAGAGCTTGATGCCGCGCTCGCCGACCAACGTGTCGTAAGCGTTGGGCAGCGCGCTAATGAAGTCGTGCGCGTTCGCGAGCCGCGCGGCGTGTTCGATCTCGACGCGGCTCGCGCCCGGACGCGCATACGCGATGTTCTCCGCGAGCGAACGGTGAAACAGCACCGGCTCCTGTTGCACGATAGCAATCTGACTACGCAACGACGCCTGCTTCACTTGCGCGATGTCCTGACCGTCGATCGTGATGCGTCCTTCCGACACGTCGTAAAGACGCTGGATCAGCTTGATGAAGGTCGTCTTTCCGGAACCCGAATGGCCGACCAGCCCGACGCGTTCTCCGGGCGCAATGCGCACGGAGAAGTCGCGATAAAGCGGTGTGGCGTTCGCGCCATAATGAAACGTCACATGCTCGAAGCGGATCTCGCCTTTGCCGATGGCGATTGGACCGGCGCCCGGACGATCTTCGATGCCGAGCGGCTGCCGCTCCAGCGAGACGAGTTCCTCCATGTCGTTGACCGAGCGCTGCAAGTTGCGGATGTGCATGCCGACTTCGCGCAGATAGCCTTGCAGCATGAAGAACATCGTCAACGCGAACGTGATGTCGCCGACGCTCGCCTCACCGCGCAACCACAGTACCAGTGCGGCGCCGAGAATCGCGGTCTGAATTGCCACCAGCATCGCGCCTTGTACTCCACCGTTGATCGTGCCGCGAATCCACGTGCGGCGCGTGCGGTTGCGCCACTTGCCGATCACGCGCGCAAGCAACAACTCCTCGCGCTCCTCGGCGCCGAAAGCCTTGACCACTCCGTTGCAGCTGACCGCGTCCGCGAGTGCGCCGCCCATGCGCGTGTCCCACGCGTTGGCGAGGCGCGCGGCCGGCGCCACGAAGCCGAGCGACAGCGCGACAGTCACCGCGATATAGAGCACCGAGCCGATGCCGACCACCGCGCCCATCATCGGCCAACGCCAGCCGAGCAGCAGCGTCGCGCCCACCAGCATGACGAGCGACGGGAACAGCGCGATCAGCAGCGTGTCGTTGAGCAAGTCGAGCGCCCACATGCCACGCGTGATCTTGCGCACCGTGGAGCCGGCAAAGCTGTTGGCATGCCAGTCGGTCGAGAAGCGTTGCACGCGATGGAACGCGTTGGCGGCGATCTCGCTCATCATCTCCAACGTCAGCTTGATGATGTTGAAGTACATGGCTTGCCGAAGCAGAGTCGCGCCCAGTCCCAGCGCGGCCAGCACGCAAAAGGCGGTGATGGCTGCATGCCACGCGCTCGCACGCGCGGCCGGGCCGGACGCAATGGCGTCGACGAGGTGGCCGGCGAACATTGGCGTGAGCACGTCCGCCACGGCGGAGAGCATGACAAGCGCTGAGATGACGACGGTGCGCCACGGCTGTTGCACCCAGTGCTGGAAGGTGAAGCCGAGGACATCCTTGAAAGCTTGCCCGCGAAAGTCGAGTTTTTTTCTGGTCATTTGCGACAACCCGTTCGCGCACGGCGCACCGGGGTTCCAGTCAAAAGCGAGATGGGGAGACAGTCGAAGCGCGCCGCGTGACGGCAATGAAACTGCTGGCAATAAGCCTGCGGAGTTGGCTGCGAACTATCTGGGATTGCGCGGAGTGCCTTTTCAGGCCGACTCGCGCGGTCGACGAGTCAACGCCGTGGGACCATGTCAGGGATGGCCATATGCACTGCGAACATGTGACGCCTCCCTGTAGTCAATGAGGTGGAGAAAGTAGACGGGGCGAGTGCCCGAGAACCGACTATATCAGCACTGTTTTGCCGCCGCAATCGACGAGGTTTCGTTGTTGACTCGCACGGACACCGCGATACCGACGACGAATATCGACACGCAATCAACAAAACAGAACGACAAGGGCAAAACGGAAAAGGGCTTACGCATTGCTGCGTAAGCCCTTTTTTCTTCGGTGATCGACACACCAAAATTCTGGTGGGTAGTACTGGGATCGAACCAGTGACCCCTGCCGTGTGAAGGCAGTGCTCTACCGCTGAGCTAACCACCCGAAGAGATCGAAATTATGCCGGGGATTTGCGAGCTCGTCCAGCACTTTTTAAGCGGCTTGCTCATCCGACATGGGCACGGGTTCAAGGCGCCACACGCTCGTGCCTTTGATCGCCTTGTCGAGGCCATCCAGAACCGCCTGGTGGGCGGCGAGTTCTTCGTCGCTCGCGGCAATCACGACGAGGTCCAGCGAGTCGATGGCCACGCGCGGCGCATGCGCTTCGCCGCTGCCGTGCGATTCGCCCAGCATGTCGATGACAAGGCTTTCCTGGCCGCGCGTCATCGCCAGATAGACCTCGGCGAGCAGTTCCGAGTCGAGCAGGGCGCCGTGCAGCGTACGGTGCGCATTGCTGATGCCGAAGCGGTCGCACAAAGCGTCGAGTGAATTGCGCTTGCCGGGGAACATCTGCTTCGCGCGCGCGAGCGTGTCGATGATCTCGCCGCAATAGGTGCTGACGGGCGGCAGGCCGAGCAACGCGAATTCGGCGTCCAGGAACCCGATGTCGAACGGCGCGTTGTGAATGATCAGGTCCGCGTCCTGAATGAAGTCTCGAAACTGGTCGGCGATCTCGGCGAACTTCGGCTTGTCGCTGAGGAACTCGGTGGTCAGTCCGTGGACCGCCAATGCGCCGGGATCGCTGTCGCGCTCAGGGTTGATATAGAAGTGCAGATTGTTGCCGGTGAGGCGCCGGTTCACCAGTTCGACGCAACCTAGTTCGAGGATGCGGTCGCCGGTCCGGGCATTCAGGCCGGTCGTTTCAGTATCGAGGATAAGTTGACGCATGTTGGGTTAGCTTTGCCTCAGAAATTGCAGCGGAAAAACAAGCGGGAAAACACAGGCGCGCAGGCGGGCGGCCAACGGTCACAGTTCCGCGAGCGACGCGACGCCACGATTTGCTAGCTGATCCGCGCGTTCGTTTTCGGGGTGCCCGTTATGCCCGCGCACCCAGCGCCATTCGATCTCATGTTGCGCGACGAGCGCGTCGAGCCGCTTCCACAAATCGGC
Source organism: Paraburkholderia kirstenboschensis (assembly GCF_032806925.1). NCBI lineage: Bacteria > Pseudomonadati > Pseudomonadota > Betaproteobacteria > Burkholderiales > Burkholderiaceae > Paraburkholderia > Paraburkholderia kirstenboschensis. The sequence continues at coordinate 286,174 of NZ_CP136513.1, forward strand.
GTTTTTCACCGGTTGCTTTGCGGCGGTGACCCAGCCTTTCTTTTTCCAGCCGTGAATCCACTCGCTGATGCCTTTCTGCACGTACTGCGAGTCCGTGTGCACGACGGCTTTGCACGGACGCTTCAGCGCTTCAAGCGCGGATATCACGCCCATCAGCTCCATGCGATTGTTGGTGGTATTCGCTTCGCCGCCGAACAACTCTTTTTCCTGATCGCCGAAGCGCAGCAGCGCGCCCCAGCCGCCGGGGCCGGGATTGCCCTTGCAGGCGCCGTCGGTATATATGTCGATGATGTTTGTTGTCATTGAGTATGGTTGCGTGTGTTCGGTGTGGCGGCGGGCGCGAGGCCCGCGGCGAGGACGGGCTTTTTCACCTTGAGCGGCCCGACGAGGCGCATGCCGCGCACGCGCTTGATCGCCTTGATCATGTAGGTCGCGCCGAAGATCGGCCACCAGCGGTCGCCGGCGGCTTCCATGAAACCGTAGCGGGAGAGCCACTGGTCGCTGTCGAGCGGCGGACGATAGCAGCCGAAGCGCCCGCGTTCAAGGTCGAATCCGAGCAGCTTGATCCAGTCTTTCAGACGCGTGAACGCGATCAGATCGACAGCGGCGGGCACGAACGGCCGGCCCGTCATCTTGCCGACCGATTGCCGCGCGCCCCACAATGAAAGCGAGTTGAAGCCGAGAATGATCAGCTGGCCTTCCGGCATCAGCACGCGCTCGGCCTCGCGCAGCAGGCGGTGCGGGTCGCTCGTGAATTCGAGCGTGTGCGGCATCACGATCAGATCGACGCTCTGGGCTTCGAACGGCAAATCCAGCAGGTCGCACCATACCGCGCTGCGTCCGGCGGGCGAGTGCAGCGGCGCCGGCGCGGGGCCACCGCGCGCGGGGCCGTTACCAGGGCCGCTTCTCAAGTCATTGCCGGCAAGTGCCTGAGCGCGCGGGTAACCGTAGGGCGCACTTGCGCCGCTCGCGGCATCGAGCACGAGCCCGCGGCAGGGCATGCGGTTTTCGCGCAACGCGTCGAGCTGCGGCAGGCCGAGCTGCAGCGCGTGGTAGCCGAAAACGTCCGACACCACGCGGTCGAGTTGCGTCTGTTCCCACTCCAGCACGTAGCGGCCGGGCGGCGAATCCGTCCAGGCGGGCCAGTCTATAATCGCTCGGTCAGTCATATCAAAGAATGCGTCGCCTATGAATGCGCTCGAGTACGTACCGGTCCCGGCGTTTGAAGACAATTACATCTGGGTCGTTTCCGACGGACACCATGCGGTAGTCGTCGATCCGGGCGAAGCCGCTCCCGTTCGCGCCTATCTGGCCAGGCGCGGGTGGCGGCTGAGCGCTATTTTACTCACGCACCATCATCAAGACCATGTCGGTGGAGTAGCCGATCTGCTGATTGGCCAGGCCGTTCCCGTCTACGGGCCCGCCGGTGAAGCGATCGGGCATCTCACACACCGTCTGAAACATGGCGATCGCGTGACGATCGCGGCTCCCGCGCTCGATTTGAGCGTACTCGAGGTGCCGGGCCATACGAGTGGCCACATCGCCTATTTTCAGGCGGCGGACCCGGGCGGCACGCCGCATGTGTTCTGCGGCGACACGCTGTTCGCCTGCGGATGCGGGCGGCTCTTCGAAGGCACCCCGAGCCAGATGCTCGCGTCGCTCGACTCGCTTGCTGCGTTGCCCGGCGCGACCGAGGTCCACTGCGCGCACGAGTACACGCTGTCCAACATCCGCTTCGCGCTCGCCTGTGATCCGAACAACGGCGAACTGCTCGCCTGGCGCGACAAGGCGAGCGACTTGCGGGCTCGCAACGTGCCCACGCTGCCGACCACGATCGCTCACGAGCGCGCCGTGAATCCGTTCCTGCGCGCCGACAACCCTGCCATTCAGGCGGCCTTGCAGGAGCAATTGCATGCCGACGTGCCGGACCGGCTGGCGTCGTTCACACTGATGCGCGAGTGGAAGAACCGCTTCCGGTGACCGGGTTCGTCCTGGGGTCTTCCTCAAGCGAAGAATCGGAAGAATTCGCCAAGCCCTAGATTTGCTTGATAATTTGGTCAATTTCCGATTGACGTAGACGTTACGGTTTCGTACTATCGGCTGCAAATTCCAGCCCTTGTGGAAGCCGAGACGTTCATGCGATTTATCTTTAGTGCGTTGCTGGTCCTGACGCTCGCCGCCTGCGCGAGCCAGGGACCAACGACGATCAGCGCCACCACCGCAACAAATCCCGCCAGCCAGCAAGCCGTAGCCGACGCACTTCGCAAGACAGCCACCGCCAAGGAAACCATCAACGTCGACAAGGGCTCAGTCACGCAGTTGACGAGCGCCGACGCCGATTTGTGGGGCCGCATTCGCCGTGGTTTCCAGATGCCCGATCTGCAAACAGACCTGGTCGACATGCAGGTCAACTGGTACGCGCAGCGTCCGGACTACGTGCAGCGCATGACTGAGCGCTCGCAGAAATACCTGTACCACATCGTCGAAGAGCTCGAGGCGCGCCATATGCCGACCGAGCTCGCGTTGCTGCCATTCATCGAATCGGCGTACAGCCCGCAGGCGTTGTCGGTGGCGAAAGCGGCCGGCATGTGGCAATTCATGCCGGGTACCGGCCGTACCTACAACCTCAAGCAGAATATGTGGCAGGACGAGCGCCGCGACGTGCTGGCGTCGACCAGTGCCGCGCTCGACTATCTGTCACGCCTGCACGACATGTTCGGCGACTGGCAACTGGCACTTGCTGCGTACAACTGGGGTGAGGGCAATGTGCAGCGCGCAATTGCGCGCAACGAAGCGGCGGGCTTGCCGACAGACTATCTGAGCCTGCGCATGCCCAACGAAACGCGCAACTACGTGCCGAAGTTGCAGGCGGTCAAGAACATCGTGACGAACCCGCAAATGTACGGGCTCGCGTTGCCGTCGATTCCGAATCACCCGTATTTCGTGACCGTTACCACTTCGCACGATATCGACGTGGACACGGCCGCCAAACTGGCTAACCTCTCGCTCGACGAATTCCGTTCGTTGAACCCGTCGTTCAGAAAGCCGGTGATCCTTGGCGCGACGCAGCCGCAAATCCTGCTGCCGTTTGACAACGCGAGCGCGTTCGAGCGCAATCTGAAAACGTACTCCGGTTCGCTGTCGTCGTGGACCACGTACACGGTCACCGAGCGTTCGGCGCCGGCGGCAATCGCGCAAAAGATTGGTGTCGATGCCGACACGCTGATGGAAGTGAACAAGATTCCGGTCGGCATGCGTCTGAAGCCGGGTTCCACAATCGTCGTGCCGCGCGCTTCGGATGACGACGAGGACATCAGTGCGGACGTCGCCGAAAGCGCTGTGCTGGCTATGGAGCCGGACGTTCCCGACACCCGCAAGATGCTGATCCGCGTGCGCCGCAATCAGTCCATGGCGGCTATCGCATTGCGTTATGGCGTGTCCGTCGGCCAGTTGAAGTCGTGGAATCGCACACATCGCGATAACGTGTCGCGCGGCCAGGTCATCGTGCTGCATGTGCCGGTCGGCAGGGCTGTCCCGAGTGAACCGGGTCCTGAGCGCATCGCGACCGACGTCCAGGGTGGCGGGGTCCAGAAGATTGGCACGCGCGTGGGCGGTTCGAAAGGCGAATCGCACAACGACACAAAGAAGGGGCGTGGCCACTCGGCTGTGGTGAAGGTGTCAGAGCCGGTCGCCAAGGCCGGCAAATCGAAAGCATCTGCCGCTCCTGCTGCTGGCAAGGTGACCAAAGTGTCGGCTTCCACGTCGGGCAAGGCAAAGAAGAGCAAATAAGCACCACAACGGCTATTGAGTCCCCTTGCGTTTGGGGCTCGCGCAACCGTCCCGCCGCAATCGCACATCCCGTTTTTTCGACGCCGTCATCCTGTGGTGACGGCGTTTTCCATTTGCGGGGTCGTCGGCGAACACCGCCGAATTCCGATATCGTTCGTCATCTAGCCTGCGGCCAACCAAATATAAGAGCGTATGTCGTCGACCCAGTTGCGCGTCTTTCTGCTGTTTTCTGCTGGTTATTTCGTGTCCTATGTGTTCCGGGGCGTCAATCTAGGTTTTGCGCCGTTTATCACTCGCGATCTCGGATTGTCCGCGGCCGATCTCGGCGTGCTGACCAGTCTGTACTTCCTGGGCTTCGCGGGCGCGCAGATCCCGGCCGGCGTGTTGCTCGACCATTTCGGCCCCCGGCGCGTGACGGCTGTCACCTTGCTGTTTGCCGCTGCGGGAATCTGGGTGTTCGGCGCGGCCCACAGCCTCGGGATGATGATGGCGGGGCGGCTGCTCATCGGCGTCGGCGTATCGGTGTGCCTCGGCGCTGCATTCAAGGCGTTGGCGCAGCATTTCGCGTCGGCGCGCCTGCCGCTGATGAACGGGCTCGTCATGGCGCTCGGCGGCTTCGGCGGAGTCATGGTCGGCTCGCCGCTCACATGGGTGCTCACCTTTAGCAGCTGGCGCTCGGTTTGCGTCGGGCTCGGTCTGTTGACGGTCGCCGTGGCTCTCGCGCAGTGGATGCTTGCTCCTGAAACGAATGAAACCCGTCATCAGGCGAGTATCGGCGCGCAGTTTCAGGGCACGCTGCATATCCTGCGGAGCGCGGCGTTCTGGAAAATCGCGTCGTTTTCGGTCGTCACGCAGGGCGTTTTCTATGCGATGCAATCGTTATGGGTCGGCGGATGGCTGCGCGACGTCCAGGGCTTCGAGCCGCGGGAAGCTGCCGCGCTGGTGTCAATTCTCGGTTTCGCGATGATGGCCGGTTGCGTCGGCTTTGGCGCAGCGGCCCGCAGTCTCGAGCGGCGCGGCGTATCGCTGTATGCGGTTTGCGGTATCGGCATGGCGCTGTATGTGCTGACCCAGTTGCTGATCGTGTTCAATGCGCCGCTTCCGGCGAGCTTGCTGTGGGCGGCGTACGGCATCTTCGGCGGTACGGGCATTCTCACGTATGCGGTAATGGCGCGCAGCTTTCCAGCGCAGATGATCGGCCGCGTGAACACCACACTGACATTGATCATTTTTCTGTTGATCTTCGGTTTTCAGATCGGCGTGGGCGCCGTCCTGTCGCATTGGCCGGCGAGAGGCGGCCATTATCCGGCGGCCGCTCATCTCGCGGCGTGGGGGATTCTCATCGCGTTTCAGGTGCTGAGCGCAGTCTGGTACGTACTCCCGGGACGGAAGCCGGTGCACGCCGCCGCCCACGCTCAACAGGATGCGTGAGCCTTCCTGCAGCGATTTGCCGGGAGCCGCGAGGCGGACGCACTATGGCTCGCACCATCCTGAATCCGGCAACGTAAAACTTGCCGGCTTGCCGCGCGGGCCGCGCCCCGTGCGGCTTTGACTCGTTTTTCGTGCGTCCCCGAGGGATCGGCGCGCCATCTCGGATTTGGAGAGAAGGGCAGTCTCACGCTATAATCCCGAGGTTTGAGCTTATCAACCCGCACCCTAGCGCCTACCTCTTCCATACCGTTCATCCGCCGCGCGCCACTGGCGTAGCAAGCAGCCCGCATCAAGCCGTTCCGTCCACAAAATGGACACATCGGACACCTCGCGCGCGCCTTGCAACGTCAACGGCAGTACGCGAGCGAGTCTGCGCGCGCATCGCATGATGCCGTCCGCTGCGGCTCGCAAACCGGATAGGCAGGTCGGCAACAGGGTGTTCCCCCAAGGAGTCTCCCGTGTTGCCGTCATTTTCTCCCGCTCTGCTCGCGCTCGCCGACGGCACGGTCTTTCGTGGTTATTCGATCGGCGCCCCCGGGCATACCATCGGCGAAGTGGTGTTCAACACCGCTATCACCGGCTATCAGGAAATTCTGACTGACCCGAGCTACGCGCGCCAGATCGTGACCCTCACGTACCCGCATATCGGTAACGTCGGCGTGAACGCCGAAGACGTCGAAGCGACGAAAGTCCATGCCGCCGGGCTGATCATTCGCGACCTGCCGGTTCTCGCGTCGAACTTCCGCATGGAGCGCACGCTCACGCAATATCTGCAGGACGAAGGTGTGGTCGCAATCGCCGGCCTCGACACCCGCAAGCTGACCCGCGTCCTGCGTGACAAAGGCGCGCAAAACGGCGCGATCCTCGCCGGTTCGGACGACGAAGCCCGCGCTATCGAACTCGCACGCTCTTTCCCCGGCCTCGCGGGCATGGACCTCGCGAAGGTCGTGTCGACGAAAGAAACTTACGAATGGACGCAGACCGAATGGCGTCTGGAAAGCGGCTACGGCAAGCTGAATGCGCCGACGTATCGCGTCGTCGCGTTCGACTACGGCGTCAAGTACAACATCCTGCGCATGCTCGCTGAGCGTGGCTGTCACGTTACCGTGCTGCCGGCAGAAGCCTCCGCCGCAGACGCGCTCGCGCTCAATCCGGACGGCATCTTCCTGTCGAACGGCCCGGGCGATCCTGAGCCGTGCGACTACGCCATCGCGGCCACGAAGGAACTGATCGAGCGTGGCATTCCTACGTTCGGCATCTGCCTCGGCCATCAGATCATGGGCCTCGCGCTCGGCGCCAAAACCGTGAAGATGAAAACCGGCCACCACGGCGCCAACCATCCGGTGAAAGATCTGGAAGACGGCCGCGTGATCATTACGTCGCAAAACCACGGCTTCGCAGTCGACGCCGACACGCTGCCCGCCAACGCGCGCGTCACGCACGTGTCGCTCTTCGACGGCACGCTGCAAGGCTTCGCTTTGAGCGACAAGCCGGCGTTCTGCTTCCAGGGCCATCCGGAAGCGTCGCCGGGCCCGCACGACATCGCCTATCTGTTCGACCGCTTCACCGCCTTGATGGACGCGAAGAAGGCCGGCAAGACCGCGGCGGCATAACGGGCACGGCCAGAAGCAGCGAGAGGCAAAGCGCGCGCAACGCCCACGCGGCGCGCGCTGACGGAAAGAATTCAGGAATACATTAGCGAGAGCGTTATGCCCAAGCGGACAGACATCAAGAGCATTCTCATTATCGGCGCGGGTCCGATCATCATCGGCCAGGCGTGCGAGTTCGATTACTCGGGCGCGCAGGCATGCAAGGCGCTGCGTGAGGAAGGCTACAAGGTCATCCTCGTCAACAGCAATCCGGCGACGATCATGACCGACCCGAACACGGCCGACGTGACCTACATCGAGCCGATCACGTGGGAAGTGGTCGAGCGCATCATCGCAAAGGAGCGCCCGGACGCGATCCTGCCGACGATGGGCGGCCAGACCGCGCTGAACTGCGCGCTCGATCTGCACGCGCACGGTGTGCTGGACAAGTACAAGGTCGAGTTGATCGGCGCGTCGCCCGAAGCCATCGACAAGGCGGAAGACCGCCAGAAGTTCAAAGACGCGATGACCAAGATCGGCCTCGGTTCGGCCAAATCGGGCACCGCGCATTCCATGGAAGAAGCGCTGCAGGTCCAGGCACGCATTGCAGTGGAAACCGGCAGCGGCGGTTATCCGGTCGTGATCCGTCCTTCGTTCACCCTTGGCGGCTCGGGCGGCGGCATCGCGTACAACCGCGAAGAGTTCGAGGAAATCTGCAAGCGCGGTCTCGACCTGTCGCCCACGCGCGAGTTGCTGATCGAAGAATCGCTGCTCGGCTGGAAAGAATATGAGATGGAAGTGGTCCGCGACAAGCAGGACAACTGCATCATCGTTTGCTCGATTGAAAACCTGGACCCGATGGGCATCCACACCGGCGACTCGATAACCGTCGCGCCGGCTCAAACGCTCACGGACAAGGAATATCAGGTTCTGCGTAACGCGTCGCTCGCGGTGCTGCGCGAGATCGGCGTGGATACCGGCGGTTCGAACGTGCAGTTCTCGATCAACCCGAAAGACGGCCGGATGATCGTGATCGAAATGAATCCGCGCGTGTCGCGTTCGTCGGCGCTGGCGTCGAAGGCAACCGGCTTCCCGATTGCCAAGGTCGCGGCCAAGCTCGCAGTCGGCTACACGCTCGACGAACTGAAGAATGAAATCACCGGCGGCCAGACGCCCGCATCGTTCGAACCGACGATCGACTACGTCGTCACCAAGATTCCGCGTTTCGCGTTCGAGAAATTCCGCGAAGCCGATTCGCGTCTGACCACGCAAATGAAGTCGGTCGGCGAAGTCATGGCGATTGGCCGCACTTTCCAGGAGTCGTTCCAGAAAGCGCTGCGCGGTCTTGAAGTTGGCGTCGACGGTCTGGACGAAAAGACCGATAACCGCGACGAGATCATCCGCGAAATCGGCGAAGCCGGTCCGGACCGTATCTGGTACGTCGGCGACGCGTTCCGAATCGGCATGACGGCGCGGGAAATCTTCGAAGAGACGTCGATCGACCCGTGGTTCCTCGCGCAGATCGAACAGATCGTTCTGAAGGAAAAGGCGCTGGCCGGCCGTACGCTCGCGAGCCTCTCGAAGGAAGAACTGAAGTATCTGAAGCAAAGCGGTTTCTCCGACCGGCGTCTCGCGAAGCTAGTCGGCGCGAAGCCCGCGGAAGTGCGCGCTCGCCGGATTCAGCTGAACGTGCGCCCGGTGTACAAGCGCGTCGATACGTGCGCGGCCGAGTTCGCTACGAAAACCGCCTACATGTATTCGACCTACGAGGAAGAGTGCGAGGCGAATCCGACGAACAACAAGAAGATCATGGTCCTGGGCGGCGGCCCGAACCGGATCGGCCAGGGCATCGAGTTCGACTACTGCTGCGTGCACGCCGCGCTCGCCATGCGCGAAGACGGCTACGAAACGATCATGGTCAACTGCAACCCTGAAACCGTTTCAACCGACTACGACACGTCCGATCGTCTGTACTTCGAATCGCTGACGCTCGAAGACGTGCTCGAAATCGTCGACAAGGAAAAGCCGGTCGGCGTGATCGTGCAATACGGCGGCCAGACGCCGCTGAAGCTCGCGCTCGATCTCGAAGCGAACGGTGTGCCGATCATCGGCACGTCGCCCGACATGATCGACGCGGCCGAAGACCGCGAGCGTTTCCAGAAGCTGCTGCAAGACCTCGGCCTGCGCCAGCCGCCGAACCGTACCGCCCGCGCCGAAGACGAAGCGCTCAAGCTCGCCGACGAAATCGGCTACCCGCTGGTGGTGCGTCCGTCGTACGTGCTGGGCGGCCGCGCAATGGAAATCGTCCACGAGCCGCGCGACCTCGAGCGCTACATGCGCGAGGCCGTGAAGGTGTCAAACGACTCGCCGGTGCTGCTCGACCGCTTCCTGAACGACGCAATCGAATGCGACGTGGATTGCATTTCCGACGGCGAAGCGGTGTTCATCGGCGGCGTGATGGAGCATATCGAACAGGCGGGCGTGCATTCGGGCGACTCGGCTTGCTCGCTGCCGCCGTACTCGCTGTCGGGCGAAACCGTTGCTGAGCTCAAGCGCCAAACCGGCGCAATGGCGAAGGCGCTGAACGTGGTCGGCCTGATGAACGTGCAGTTCGCGATTCAGCAAGTGCCGCAGGCCGACGGCTCGAAGCAGGACATCATTTACGTGCTGGAAGTGAATCCGCGCGCTTCGCGCACGGTACCGTACGTGTCGAAGGCGACCAGCCTGCCGCTCGCGAAAATCGCAGCGCGCGCGATGGTCGGTCAAAAGCTCGCGGAGCAAGGCGTGACGAAGGAAATCGATCCGCCTTACTTCAGCGTGAAGGAAGCGGTGTTCCCGTTCGTCAAGTTCCCGGCTGTCGACCCCGTGCTCGGACCGGAAATGCGTTCGACCGGCGAAGTGATGGGCGTCGGCCAAACGTTCGGCGAGGCGCTCTTCAAGTCGCAGCTGGCGGCGGGCTCGCGTCTGCCCGAGTCGGGCACGGTGCTGTTGACCGTGATGGACGCCGACAAGCCGAAGGCCGTCGAAGTTGCGCGCATGCTGCACGAACTCGGTTATCCGATCGTCGCGACCAAGGGCACGGCTGCTGCGATCGAAGCGGCCGGCGTGCCGGTCAAGGTCGTGAACAAGGTGAAGGATGGCCGCCCGCACATCGTCGACATGATCAAGAACGGTGAAATTGCGCTGGTCTTCACGACCGTCGACGAGACGCGCGCCGCGATCGCCGATTCGCGCTCTATCCGCATGAGCGCGCAGGCGAACAAGGTCACGTACTACACGACCATGTCGGGCGCGCGCGCGGCCGTCGAAGGCTTGCGCTACCTGAAGGACCTGGAAGTCTATGATTTACAAGGCTTGCACGCTCGCCTAAACTAAGGCCTCGAATACCTGTCCAAGATGTAAGTGCCGCGGTTAAGCGGCGTTCCGCAGGTGCTGTGATCCGGGTTTTCCCCGGGTCCCCGGCTCCTACGGAATGCACTTAACCGCGGTGTTTTTTTAAGGCCGCTTTTTGTTCCAAAGCGCCCCCGCATCTGTCGCTTTGGCGTCAGATGCCGCGCGGGGCTCAGCGAATTTGAAGCGGCCCGGCGTTTTCACGAGAGTTGTTTATGAGCACTATTCCATTGACTAAGCGCGGCGCAGACATGTTGCGCGACGAATTGCAGCGCCTGAAATCGGTTGAACGTCCCGCCGTGATCAACTCGATCTCGGAAGCGCGCGCGCAGGGCGACCTGTCGGAAAACGCAGAATACGACGCAGCGAAGGAAAAGCAGGGCTTTATCGAGGGCCGCATCGCAGAGATCGAATCGAAGCTGGCCGGCGCGCAGGTGATCGATCCGTCCAAGGTGGACGCGGACGGCCGCGTGGTGTTCGGCGCAACGGTCGAACTCGAAGATCTGGGCTCGGGCGCGTCGGTCAAATATCAGATCGTTGGCGACGACGAAGCGGATATCGACCACGGCCTCATCTCCATCAGCTCGCCGATTGCGCGCGCGCTGATCGGCAAGTCGGAAGGCGACGTGGCGTCGGTGCAGGCGCCCGGCGGCGTGCGCGAGTACGAAATCATCGCGGTTAGCTACGTTTGAGGGCGGCTACGGTGTCCATGATGCCGCATCGAATTTTCCGTCTGCTGACGGTCGTTTGGGTCGGCAGCCTGTTGACTATCGGCTATGCCGTCGCGCCTGTGCTGTTCACTTCGCTCGACCGGACAACGGCGGGTGCGGTGGCCGCACAACTGTTTCGCATCGAAGGACTGCTCGGCGCCGTGTGCGGCATTCTGCTGCTCGGTCTCGCGAACGTGGTGATCCGGCGCGGCGGCAACGCGTATCGCCGGTTGCGCTGGCTTGTCGCGGGAATGCTGGTGTGCGTGCTGGTGGGTTATTTCGCGCTGCAGCCGTTCATGAATGCCATGCGTATCGCCGCGCTCGAGGCGGGTACCGATGTCGGGCATTCCGCATATGCGGCGCGCTTCGGCATGCTGCACGGTGTTTCGAGTCTGTTCTATCTGATTGAAAGCCTGCTCGGCGTGGTTCTCGTCTGGAAGCTGCCGGTGGGCGCGGGAGCCGGCTCGGTGCAGCAGGGCGCTCCCGATGTTTCCGGGAAAGTGGCTGGCTAAAAGCCCCGACGGGCGGCTGTTGCTGGTGGTGCTCGCTTGCGCCGCCAGCACGCCATGCGAAGCGAGGGCGGCCAAACCGTGAAGTTGAGGCTGGTCGCACGCAAGAGGTGCGGATCTCGCCGCACCTGTTCATACGCTTGCTTATTTCGATTGATGCGCACGCTTGGCGCTGGTTTGCCGCTTTTTCGCGCGTTTGATGTTGCCGCCTTGCGTGACGCGTTCGTTTCCGCGCACCAGCACGGCTTTCGCCTTCGGTTTGCGCATGGGCACTTCGCTAGGCTTCACGACTTTGACCACGCGTGGTGCGCGGCCCTTACCAGGCTTGGCTTCGACAGCGGCTTCGCGGGCGCTCGGCAATGCGCCGCGCTTGCCCTTTACTGCGGGCTGCGCCGCGGCCTCCGGCTTCCAGATAACCAGCAGCTTGCCGATATGCTGGATCGGCGCGGCGTTCAGCGTGTCGCAAATCTGTTCGTAAATGGCGATGCGTTCTTCGCGTTCGTCGCCGAACACACGAATCTTGATCAGCTGATGAGCGGCGAGGTGAACCTTGATCTCGGCGAGCACGGCGTCGGTCAGACCTTCGGCGCCGACGAGCACGACCGGTTTGAGCGCATGTGCCTGGGAGCGCAACTCGGCGCGTTGGTCGGAAGAGACTTTGAGGGCGGGCATGTGAAGTGGGAGACTCGACTAAAATGGCAGCGCCTGCGTGGCCTATCCCGTCTTTCGATTGATTCGGTTTGGCGCAATCGGGATGCGAATGGGACAGTAGGGCAGGCGGCGCGTCAGAACAACAGAATCGCGGATAACCGCCGGTTTTTGGCGGTCGCCGCGCGAATTAACCGCGTATTATCCGCTAAAGCGTGACATGACGCAGCAAGAGTTCAACGTTTAATGGCAAAAAACAAGTTCAACACGGCGTGGTTGCATGACCACATCAACGATCCTTACGTAAAAATGGCGCAGCGGGAAGGTTATCGCGCCCGCGCTGCTTACAAGCTGAAGGAAATCGACGAGCAGGACAAGCTGATCCGCCCGGGTCAGGTCATCGTCGATCTGGGCTCCACGCCGGGCAGCTGGAGCCAGTACGCGCGCAACAAACTCGCCAAAGGGTCCCGGCGCGACGCCGAGCGTGAAGGTGGGATCGACGGCACGATCATCGCGCTCGACTTGCTGCCGATGGAGCCGGTCGCCGACGTCCACTTCATTCAGGGCGACTTTCGCGAAGACTCGGTGCTGGCCCAGTTGGAAGAATTAGTGGGAGAACGTCAGGTTGACCTTGTAATTTCGGATATGGCGCCCAACCTGTCGGGAGTGGCCTTGGCGGATGCCGCGCGAATCGAGCATTTGTGCGATCTCGCGCTGGAATTCTCGCAGAATCACCTAAAACCGGATGGAGCCCTTTTAGTCAAATGCTTTCACGGCAGTGGTTACAGCCAGATTGTCGAAAAGTTCAAGCGCCAGTTCAAGGTGGTGGCTGCCCGCAAGCCGAAGGCTTCGCGGGACAAGTCGTCCGAAACGTTTATTTTGGGTAAGCAATTGAAACGGCCCGCGTAGCGCGGCCCACGTAGGGTGTGAGATTGGTTCAGCGTCTGTCTATAAATGCGCTGATGACGGTGGAAATTTCCGCCGTTACAGCCCGCTACGCTATTTCTGTGGTAGCGAAACCTTATGGCAGGGGTCTGCGGACTGGATTAGAATGCTTTCGTGGTGCCGCAAGGCAAATGTAGGCGCCCGTCTAAGTGAAGGAGTGGTGCTTTGAACAACAATATGTTTTCGAAAGCAGCAGTGTGGCTGGTTATCGCACTGGTGCTATTTACGGTGTTCAAGCAGTTCGACAAGCCCCGTGTCCAGGAAGGCGTTTCCTATTCGCAGTTCATGGACGACGCGAAGAACGGCAAAGTCAAGAACGTCATTGTCCAGGGGCGGAACCTCACGGTCACTCCAGCAGACGGCCAGAAGTACCAGATCGTGTCGCCCGGCGACATCTGGATGGTCGGCGATCTGATGAAGTATGGCGTTCAGGTAAGCGGCAAGGCTGACGACGAACCCAATGCGCTGGTTTCCGCGCTGTATTACCTCGGGCCGACGATTCTGATCATCGGTTTCTGGTTCTACATGATGCGACAGATGCAGGGGGGCGGGAAAGGCGGCGCCTTCTCGTTCGGTAAGTCGCGCGCGCGGCTGATCGACGAAAACAACAACGCGATCAATTTCACCGACGTCGCCGGTTGCGACGAAGCGAAGGAAGAAGTCTCCGAGCTGGTCGATTTCCTGCGCGACCCGCAGAAGTTCCAGAAGCTGGGTGGCCGCATTCCGCGCGGCGTGTTGCTGGTGGGCCCGCCGGGAACCGGTAAGACGTTGCTCGCGCGCGCCATTGCCGGCGAAGCGAAAGTGCCGTTCTTCAGCATTTCGGGTTCGGACTTCGTCGAAATGTTCGTCGGTGTCGGAGCGGCGCGTGTGCGCGACATGTTCGAGCAGGCGAAGAAGCATGCACCGTGCATCGTGTTCATCGACGAAATCGACGCGGTCGGCCGTCATCGCGGTGCCGGCATGGGCGGCGGTAACGACGAGCGCGAACAGACGCTGAATCAGATGCTGGTCGAGATGGACGGCTTCGAGGCGAATTCGGGTGTGATCGTGATCGCCGCAACGAACCGTTCGGACGTGCTCGACAAGGCTCTGTTGCGTCCGGGCCGTTTCGACCGCCAGGTCTATGTCGGTCTGCCGGACATTCGTGGTCGCGAACACATCATGAAGGTCCACCTGCGCAAGGTGCCGATTTCGAACGACGTCGACGCAGCGGTCATCGCGCGTGGCACGCCGGGCTTCTCGGGCGCCGATCTGGCGAACCTCGTGAACGAAGCGGCCTTGTTCGCGGCGCGCCGCGGCAAGCGCATCGTCGAAATGACGGACTTCGAAGACGCGAAAGACAAGATCTTCATGGGTCCGGAGCGCAAGTCGGCCGTGATCCGCGAAGAATCGAAGCGCGCCACCGCGTATCACGAGTCGGGTCACGCCGTCATTGCGAAGCTGTTGCCGAAGGCCGATCCGGTGCACAAGGTCACGATCATTCCGCGTGGCCGTGCGTTGGGCGTCACGTGGCAGTTGCCCGAGCATGACAACGAAACGTACTCCAAAGACTACCTGCTGGATCGTCTCGCGATCCTGTTCGGTGGCCGCGTCGCGGAAGAGTTGTTCCTCAACCTTATCAGCACCGGCGCGTCGGACGACTTCAACAAGGCCACGCAAACCGCGCGCGCCATGGTGGCTCGCTTCGGCATGACGGACGCGTTGGGACCGATGGTCTACGTAGACGACGAAAACGACGCAACGCCGTTTGGCCGTGGTTTCACGCGTACCATTTCGGAAGCAACGCAGCAAAAGGTCGACGCCGAAATCCGGCGTGTGCTGGACGAGCAATACAACCTCGCGAAGCGCCTGCTGGACGAAAACCGCGACAAGGTCGAAGCAATGACCGCCGCGCTGATGGAGTGGGAAACGATCGACGCCGATCAGATCAACGACATCATGGCAGGCCGTCCGCCGCGCTCGCCGAAGAGCTCGCCGCCGTCGGCAAGCGACGCCTCGTCGGGCGGCAGCCCCGGCACCGAAGTCAAGCCGGGCAGCGCGACCGCGCCGGCCTGATCGGCTATAAGTAGAAAGTGCGGGCCGGTGTGTTTCACACCGGCCCGCTTTGCATTTATCTGTCATAAGTGATGTAACGCTACGTGGCCACAGTCGCTTTTCCTTTTGCTCATATCCCGGAGCCGTTGCAATGCGGTCGGTTCAAGCTGAGCTTTGAACGCCCGTTGGTCATGGGAATCCTCAACGTCACACCGGATTCTTTTTCCGATGGCGGCCAATTTGCGACGCGCGGCGATGCGTTGCGCCAGGCCGAACGCATGCTGCTCGAAGGCGCGGACATCATCGATATAGGCGGCGAATCGACGCGCCCTGGCGCGCCGCCTGTCCCGCTCGACGAAGAGCTCGAGCGTGTAATCCCGCTCGTCGAACAACTGCGCGGCGCCAACGTGCCGCTTTCCGTCGACACCTATAAGCCCGAAGTAATGCGGCAGGCGCTCGCCGCGGGCGCCGACCTGATCAACGACATTTGGGGCTTTCGCATGCCCGGCGCCGTCGATGCGGTCCGCGAAAGCGACTGCGGTCTGTGCGTCATGCATATGCTCGGCGAGCCGCAGAGCATGCAACTGGGCGAACCGGCTTACGGCGACGTCGTGAGCGAAGTCCGGCAGTTTCTGGAAGAACGGGTGGGCGCGCTCAGACAGGCGGGCATCGCACGCGATCGCATCAGCGTTGACCCCGGTTTTGGGTTTGGCAAGGCTGTGGTCGAGCACAATTACGCGCTGCTCGCGTGTCTGCCGGATACGGCGCCGCGCGCCGACCCGCCGTATCCGATTCTCGCGGGCATGTCGCGAAAATCGATGATCGGCGCGGTCACCGGACGGGCCGCGCCGGAGCGCGTCGCGGGCAGCATCGCTGCAGCCGTTTGCGCTGCGGAGCGCGGCGCCGCGATTCTCCGCGTGCACGACGTCGCACCAACAGTAGACGCATTGAAAGTCTGGGTAGCCCTGCGCAACGCGGCGAATCACGCCGGCCCGCGCGGTTGAACCCACAGCCAAGGAGGAACATAAAAGATGGCACGTCGTTATTTCGGCACGGACGGAATTCGGGGAAAGGTCGGTGAAGGGCCCATCACGCCGGAATTTGTATTGCGGCTCGGCTATGCGGCCGGCAAGGTGCTGGTCGGTGCAGACCGTTGGGCACGCACGGGCACGCGGCCAACCGTGCTGATCGGTAAGGACACGCGGGTGTCGGGCTATATGCTCGAGGCTGCGCTCGAAGCGGGTTTTTCCGCAGCGGGCGTCGACGTGATGCTGGCCGGACCAATGCCCACGCCGGGCATCGCCTATCTGACGCGCGCGTTGCGGCTCGCGGCGGGCGTGGTGATCAGCGCGTCGCACAATCCGTATTACGACAACGGCATCAAATTTTTCTCCGCCGACGGCAACAAGTTGCCCGACGAGGTGGAATCGCAGATCGAAGAGCACCTGGAGCTGCCGCTCGCCTGCGCGGCGTCCGAGCAGCTCGGCAAGGCGCGGCGTCTCGACGACGCCGCCGGCCGCTACATCGAATTCTGCAAAAGCACCTTTCCTGCCGCGTTCGATTTGCGGGGACTCAAGCTGGTGGTCGATTGCGCGCATGGCGCCGCGTATGACGTCGCGCCGCACGTCTTTCACGAGCTCGGCGCGGAGATCATTCCGATCGGAGTCGCGCCGAACGGCTTCAACATCAACGACGGCGTCGGTGCGACCGCACCGGATGCACTCGTGCGGGCGGTGCGGGCGAACCATGCTGACCTGGGCATTGCTCTAGATGGAGACGCTGACCGTCTGCAGGTCGTCGACGCGGCAGGGCGCCTGTATAACGGTGACGAACTGCTGTACGTGCTGGTGAAGGATCGTATCGCGACCGACGGCAAGGTCGAAGGCGCGGTCGGCACCTTGATGACCAATATGGCCGTCGAAGTCGCGTTGCAGGCGGCCGGCGTCAAGTTCGTGCGCGCCGCGGTCGGCGACCGCTACGTGCTCGAACAGTTGCGGGAGCACGGCTGGCAGCTCGGCGCGGAGGGTTCGGGCCACATTCTGTCGCTCGACCGCCATTCCACTGGCGACGGCATCGTGTCGGCGCTGCTCGTGCTTGCCGCCATGAAGCGCAGCGACAAGACGCTCGCCGAACTGCTCGACGGCGTCACGCTGTTCCCGCAAAAGCTGATCAATGTGCGGATGAAACCGGACGCCGACTGGAAGAGCAGCGACGGGATCCGGCGCGCCATCGCCAACGCTGAAGACGCGCTCAATGGCCGCGGACGCGTGCTGATTCGCGCGTCGGGCACCGAGCCGGTGCTGCGGGTGATGGTGGAGGCGGAACATGTCGACGATGCGCTTCGCCACGCCGAATCGATTGCGGCTGCGGTGAAGCAGGCGACGGCTTAAGCGGGCATCTGAATGTGCGGGCGGGGCAGACCAGCGAGGGGCCCCGCCTTCGATGCTCGAGTTCGATTGCGGCGAGCGAATTTCCACTCGCGTACCATTCGAATTGGGGCGCGGCGTTTTTCCGCTGACGATCCCGCGTCGGCAGCGACGGACGACCGCATAACCCACTCATACCACAACCCAGTCTGACTAGCCGCCCGACCAGCTTGGCCGGACGCGGCGCCCACGCAGCTAACCACCCCTTCCTACCCCACGCCGCGCGCCCACACGCCAGCGCCCGCAGCGCCCCCAGCGCCCCCAGCGCGCCCACGCAAACCCTCACCCCCCATTTTTTTTTCGCCTAATCTGTACAGGCACCGGCAACGACGCCGCCCAACCGGCGATTTAGCCGCCACGACGCCTTTCACCTAGTAATCGCACTGTCACGTACGTTTCACGATACGTCACGTTACTGTCACAAAGAGACCCTAAGCTTCGCGGTGTTCGTCTTACTCGCTCACACCGCTCACACCTTGGAGGTTTCGATGAAATTGATGCAAACCGTGTTCGCTGGCGTCGCTGGCGCGCTCTTCGCGATCGCAGCGCAAGCCGCAGACATCACCGGCGCGGGCAGCACCTTCGCAGCACCGATCTACACGAAGTGGGCCGACGCCTATCAGAAGTCCGGCGGCGGCAAGGTTAACTATCAGGGCATCGGTTCGTCGGGCGGCGTGAAGCAGATCGTCGCGAAGACCGTCGATTTCGCGGGCTCGGACGCTCCGCTGAAGGACGACGAACTCGCCAAGAACGGCCTGTTCCAGTTTCCGACGGTGGTCGGCGGCGTGGTGCCGGTTGTCAACGTGCCGGGCGTGAAGCCGGCTGAGCTCGTTCTGTCGGGCGAAGTGCTCGGCGACATCTATCTGGGCAAGATCAAGAAGTGGAACGATCCGGCGATCGTTGCACTGAACCCGAAGGCGAAGCTGCCGGACACGGACATTGCCGTGGTTCGCCGCGCCGACGGTTCGGGCACGAGCTTCATCTGGACGAACTACCTGTCGAAGGTCAACACGGAATGGAAGTCGAAGGTCGGTGAAGGTTCGACGGTCAACTGGCCGACGGGTACGGGCGGCAAGGGCAACGACGGCGTCGCCGCTTTCGTGCAACGTCTGCCGGGCGCAATCGGCTACGTTGAATGGGCGTACGCGAAGCAGAACCACATGACCTACGTCGCGTTGAAGAATTCGACGGGCACAGTGGTCGAGCCGAAGACGGAAACGTTCAAGGCAGCGGCAGCAGGCGCGGACTGGTCGAAGTCGTTCTACCAGATCCTGACGAACGAGCCGGGCAAGAACGCATGGCCGATCGTCGGCGCGACGTTCGTGCTGTTGCACACGACGCAGGAAAAGGCACCGCAAGGCGCCGAGACGCTGAAGTTCTTCGACTGGGCATTCAAGAACGGCACGCAAGCCGCGAACGATCTCGACTACATCTCGCTGCCGGAATCGGTCGTGTCGGAAATCCGCACGCAGTGGAAGTCGAAGGTCAAGGACGCAGCAGGCAAACCGCTCGCCGAGTAAGTGTTGCCTCAGAAGAGGTAGCAGGCAACAGCTGTAGGTAACACATTGGCCGTCCTCGTGTGAGGACGGCCAATGGCATTGACCGGCACGCCCCGGCGACGTACCGGCACCAGGCAATATTAATTAGTTGGTACACACGCACTACCGGCCGCGCGACATACGTCGCACGGCAACTGGAAAAGGTCCATCAGGCTCTTATGTCCGATATCCAACTCGCGTCAGGCGCTCCCAGGGCGACGCCGCCCGGCAGCGCGTCGCAGCAGAAAGCGCCCAGCCGCGCCGGCGACGTGATCTTCGGCGGCCTCGCGCGCCTCGCTGCGATCGTCACGCTGTTGCTGCTCGGCGGCATCATCGTTTCGCTGATCGTCGCTTCCATGCCGTCGATCAGGCAATTCGGCCTCGGCTTCCTGTGGAGCGCGCAATGGGATCCGCCGAGCAAGCAGTTCGGCGCACTCGTGCCGATCTACGGCACGATCGCCACGTCGATCATTGCACTCATCATCGCGGTGCCCGTCAGCTTCGGCATCGCGCTTTTTCTGACGGAGTTGTCGCCCGCATGGCTGCGCCGTCCGCTCGGCATCGCGATCGAACTGCTCGCCGCGATTCCGTCGATCGTCTACGGCATGTGGGGTCTGCTCGTGTTCGCGCCGATCTTCGCGACGTGGTTCGAGAAGCCGCTCGGCGCGGTGCTCGGCGGCATTCCGGTGATCGGCGCGCTGTTCCAGGGCGCGCCCATCGGCATCGGCATTCTGTGCGCGGGTGTGATTCTCGCGATCATGATCATTCCGTACATCGCTTCGGTGATGCGCGACGTGTTCGAAGTCACGCCGGTCCTGCTGAAGGAATCGGCTTACGGTATCGGCTGCACGACGTGGGAAGTGATGTGGAAGATCGTGCTGCCCTTCACGAAGAGCGGTGTGATCGGCGGCGTCATGCTCGGCCTCGGCCGCGCGCTCGGCGAGACGATGGCCGTGACCTTCGTGATCGGCAATACGAATCTGCTCGATAACGTGTCGCTCTTTTCGCCGGGCAACAGCATCACGTCGGCGCTCGCCAACGAATTCGCCGAAGCGGATCCGGGCTTGCATACGTCGGCACTGATGGAACTCGGCCTCATTCTGTTCGTGATTACATTCATCGTGCTGGCCATTTCGAAGATCATGCTGCTTCGCCTCGAGAAAGGGGAGGGCGCCAAATGAACCAGTCCACCTTGAACATGCCGGGCTCGAACGACGCAGCGGCGCTCGAAAAAATGCGCGTGCGTCTGCAGGGACGCCGCCGCATGAAGAACGCGATGGCGCTGACGTTGTCGCTCGCCGCGATGGCCTTCGGTCTGTTGTGGCTTATCTGGATTCTGTACACGACGCTGCGCCTCGGTATCGGCGGTTTGTCGATCGAACTGTTCACGCAGTCCACGCCGCCGCCGAACACCGACGGCGGCGGTCTCGCCAACGCGATCGTCGGCAGCTTGATGCTGGTTGCGCTTGCAACGTTCGTCGGCACGCCGATCGGCATTCTTGCAGGCGTGTATCTCGCCGAATACGGGCAGAAGGGCTTGCTCGCGAGCGTCACGCGGTTCATCAACGACATTCTGTTGTCGGCGCCGTCGATCGTCGTCGGTCTGTTCGTCTACGCGCTCGTCGTCGCGAAGATGGGACACTTCAGCGGCTGGGCCGGCGTATTCGCGCTCGCGTTGCTGCAGATTCCGATTGTGATCCGCACCACGGAAAACATGCTCAGACTCGTGCCGAACGCTCTGCGTGAAGCGGCGTTCGCACTCGGCACACCGAAGTGGAAGATGGTGTTGTCCATTACGCTGAAGGCGTCCATCGCGGGCATCGTCACCGGTGTGCTGCTCGCCGTCGCGCGTATTGCAGGCGAAACCGCGCCGCTGCTTTTCACCGCGTTGTCGAACCAGTTCTTCTCGGCCGACATGAGCCAGCCGGTCGCGAACCTGCCGGTCACGATCTACAAGTTTGCGATGAGCCCGTTCGCGCAGTGGCAATCGCTCGCGTGGGCCGGCGTCTTCCTGATCACGCTCGCGGTGCTGGGACTGAACATCCTCGCGCGCGCGATCTTCACGAACAAGTAAGGGCGGAGTGTAATCCGATGAACATGGCAGAAACTCAACTCAATCCGATCTCGCGTCCCACTGCGCCCGCCGGTTTCGATCCCGCACAAGGCGGCCAGGAGCCTTCGTCGTCGCGTCCGAAGATCGAGGTCAACGGCCTGAACTTCTTCTACGGCAAGTATCACGCGCTGAAGAACATCAACCTGCGAATTCCCGAAGGCAAGGTGACTGCGTTCATCGGCCCGTCGGGTTGCGGCAAGTCGACGTTGCTGCGTACGTTCAACAAGATGTACGCGCTCTATCCGGAGCAACGCGCCGAAGGAGAGATCCTGATGGACGGCGAAAACCTGCTGACCTCGAAGCGCGATATCTCGCTGCTGCGCGCGCGCATCGGCATGGTGTTCCAGAAGCCGACGCCGTTTCCCATGTCGATCTACGACAACATCGCCTTCGGCGTGAAGATGTTCGAAACGCTGCCGCGTTCGGAAATGGACGACCGCGTCGAATGGGCGCTCACGAAGGCCGCGTTGTGGAACGAAGTGAAGGACAAACTCGGCCAGAGCGGCTACGGTTTGTCGGGCGGCCAGCAGCAGCGTTTGTGCATTGCGCGCGGCATCGCGATCCGTCCGGAAGTGTTGTTGCTCGACGAACCGTGCTCGGCGCTGGACCCGATTTCGACGGGCCGTATCGAAGAGCTGATCGCCGAATTGAAGAGCGATTACACGGTGGTGATCGTCACGCACAACATGCAACAGGCGGCCCGCTGTTCGGACTACACTGCCTATATGTACCTTGGCGAACTGATCGAATTCGGCGACACCGAAAAGATCTTCATCAAGCCGGTGCGCAAGGAAACCGAAGACTACATCACGGGCCGCTTCGGCTAATCCGCCGGGCAAAAACAACGGAGTACGACATGTCCGATAAACATCTGTCCAGCCAGTTCGACGCCGATCTGAACCTGGTTTCCTCGAAGGTGCTCGAAATGGGCGGCCTCGTCGAATCGCAGATCGTCAAAGCGATGCAGGCGCTCAACGAGTTCGATCTCGACGTCGCCGAAGAAGTGATTGCGGCGGAAGACCGCCTGAACACGATGGAAGTGGAGATCGACGAGGAATGCAGCAACATCATCGCGCGCCGTCAGCCGGCCGCGCGTGATCTGCGCTTGCTGATCGCAATCTCGAAGACCATCACGAATCTGGAGCGCGCCGGTGACGAGGCCGAGAAAATCGCCAAACGCACCAAGCGTCTGATGGAAGACGGCGCATCGCGCACCATCAATATCGCCGAGATCAAATTGTCCGGCGAAATGGCGGTGTCGATTCTGCGCCGCGCGCTCGACGCGTTCGCGCGTCTCGACACGGTCGCCGCCGCGCAGATCGTGCGCGACGATAAAGCGATCGACGAAGAATTCCGCGCGTTCGTGCGTAAGCTGATTTCGTACATGACCGAAGATCCGCGCTCCATTTCGGTGGGCCTCGATTTTCTGTTCATCGCGAAAGCCATCGAGCGGATCGGCGACCATGCGAAGAACATCGCCGAGTTCATTATTTACATCGTGAAGGGTACGGACGTGCGGCACAAGTCGCGCGACGCGCTCGAACGCGAAGCACTCAGTTAATCCAGAGATAAGGACCAGAGGTGCCGATGCCCAGCAGCATTCTCGTCATTGAAGATGAGCCCGCGATTTCCGAACTGATTTCGGTCAATCTTCAACACGCCGGACACTGCCCGATTCGCGCGTATAACGCCGAGCAGGCGCAGAACCTGATCAGCGACGTATTGCCCGACCTCGTCCTGCTCGACTGGATGCTGCCTGGCAAGTCGGGTATTGCGTTCGCACGCGACCTGCGCAACAACGAACGTACGAAGCACATTCCGATCATCATGCTGACCGCGCGCGGCGATGAACAGGACAAGGTGCTCGGCCTCGAAATCGGCGCCGACGACTACGTCACGAAGCCGTTTTCCCCGAAAGAATTGATGGCGCGCATCAAGGCGGTGCTGCGCCGCCGCGCGCCGCAGTTGACCGAAGACGTGGTCGCGATCAACGGGTTGAAGCTCGACCCGGCAACGCATCGTGTCGCGGCGCACGCCGAAGGCAGCGAGATCAAACTCGATCTTGGTCCGACCGAATTCCGTTTGCTGCATTTCTTCATGACGCATCCTGAGCGCGTGCACAGCCGCACCCAATTGCTCGACCAGGTGTGGGGCGACCACGTGTTCGTCGAAGAGCGCACGGTGGACGTGCACATCAAGCGTCTGCGGGCGGCGCTCAAGCCGGCCGGCTGCGATGCTATGATCGAGACGGTCCGCGGCAGCGGCTACCGTCTGGCCAAAAGCGCTTGATCAATGGGTAGCGGCGCGCACGCCGCTCTCTTCGAACGTTTAGACCATGAACATCATCTGGGCGCGCTCAATCGTTTCGATCGTGCTGCTCGCCATACTATGCGTGGTGGTCAGCGCATTGGTGAATGTGAAGGCGGCATTGATCGTCGCGGTCGTCATGCTGCTTCTGCAGAGCTTCTTCGGCACCTTTCATAAAGAGCGCTTGTGGCGTTTGCTCGACGCGCCGGTGTACGGCGAGGTGCCGAGCGCACCTGGCATCTGGGGCGAAATCTATTACCGTTTGCACAAGCTCGCGAAGCGCTGGCATGCCCAGGTGCGTCAGGTCGAGCAGCAGCATTCACGTTTCATTCAGGCAATTCAAGCCTCGCCGAACGGCGTCGCGATGCTCGACGACCACGATCAGATAGAGTGGTGCAACGCCATTTCCGAAGTGCATTTCGGGCTCGACGCGAAGCGCGATTTGCGTCAGCACATCACGCATCTGGTGCGTCAGCCGGACTTCGTGCGTTACCTGAACTCGCACCGCTACGAAGAAATGCTGATCATGCGCGGCATGGGCGAAAAGCGGCACAACGTGCTCTCCGTGCAGGTGTTCCCTTATGGCGAGGACCGCAAGCTCGTACTGTCGCAAGACATCACCGAACTGGAGCGCACCGACGCGATGCGGCGCGACTTCGTCGCGAATGTGTCGCATGAACTGAAGACGCCGCTCACTGTGCTCTCCGGTTTTCTCGAGACGATGCGCGAGTTGCCGTTGGCCGAAACCGAACGCGCGCGTTATCTGGAACTGATGGAGCAGCAGGCGTCTCGCATGCGTCATATCGTGAACGATCTGCTCGTACTCGCCAAACTCGAAGGCGACAACAAGCCGCCGAGCGATCAGATGATCGACATGCGCGCGGTACTGCGGCATTTGCGCGACGACGCGCAAAGCCTGTCGAGCGATCACCATAAGATTATGTTCGACGCCGACGAAGGGTTGACGGTAACGGGCGTCGAAACGGAGATTCTGAGCGCGTTCGGCAATCTGGTGACCAACGCCATTCGCTATACACCCGACGGCGGCGCGATCAAAGTCAGCTGGAAGGCGCAAGGCGGCACTGCCGTGTTCTCCGTGACGGATAGCGGCCTGGGTATTCCGGCCGCCGACATTCCGCGGCTGACCGAGCGCTTTTATCGGGTCGACCGCAGTCGTTCGCGCGACACGGGCGGAACCGGTCTTGGACTCGCGATCGTCAAGCATGTGCTGCAACGGCACGATGCGCAACTCGACGTGAAAAGCGAGGAAGGGCGCGGCAGCACCTTCACCGTGAGATTCCCGTCGTATCGTACGGCGCGGCGGCAACCGGCGCATGCGTGACAAGCACTGCTGCAAAGAAAAGACCGCTAGAAAGCGGGCTTTTTCATATACGCAACAGCCTTGACCCGCTCAACGCAGAGCGAGCCGGCGCTTACGGACAGAACTTCGTCAACAGACTCATTTGCGCATTGCGCGAGGATTTGCCGGGACGCCGCCGACGATAATGCCCATCGCTTTGCATCAGCCAGGCGGACTGATTGTCACCGAGAAACGCCGACAGGCCCTCTGCAATCACACGCCGCTTGAGCCGCCGATTGTTGATGGGGAACGCGACTTCCACGCGGCGGAAGAAGTTGCGATCCATCCAGTCCGCGCTCGACAGATACACCTGCTCGCGGCCGTCGTCGTAGAAATAGTAGATGCGATGATGTTCGAGAAAGCGCCCGACAATCGAGCGCACTGTGATGTTTTCCGACAGGCCCGGCACGCCCGGCTGCAATGAACACACACCGCGCACGATCAAGTCGATCTTCACGCCCGCCTGCGATGCTTCGTACAACTCCGCTATCACCGTGGGTTCGAGCAACGCGTTCATCTTCGCGACGATGCGCGCTTTCTTGCCCGCGCGCGCATGCTCCGCTTCGGCGCGGATCGCCTCGACCAGTTTCGGATGCAGCGTGAACGGCGATTGCCATAACTCGTGCAGCTTCAGTTCGCCGCCAATCCCGGTCAGTTGCTGAAAAACATGGTGCACGTCTTCGCAAATTTTCTGATCAGCGGTCATCAGGCCGAAGTCGGTGTACAGGCGTGCAGTGCGCGGATGATAGTTGCCGGTGCCGAGGTGCACATAGCGCTTGAGCGTCATCTTGCCGCCCACCGTTGCGCGCCGCACGATCAGCATCATCTTTGCATGGCACTTGTGACCCACCACGCCGTACACCACATGCGCACCGACAGCTTCGAGCTGCGAGGCCCAGTTGATGTTCGTCTCTTCGTCGAAGCGCGCGAGCAGTTCGACCACCACCGTCACTTCCTTGCCGTTGCGCGCGGCTTGCATGAGCGCGTCCATCAGCGGCGAGTCGGTGCCGGTGCGATAAATGGTCTGCTTGATCGCAACGACGTTTGGATCTTTCGCAGCCTGCAACAGCAGTTCGAGAACCGGCTGAAAACTTTCGTACGGGTGATGCAGCAGCACGTCGCCCTGATCGATCACGTCGAACATGCTCGCTGCGTTGGCGATGGTGGAAGGGATCGCGGGAATGTGAGGCACGAACTTCAGATCGGGCCGATCGACCATCTCCGGCAATTGCATCAGACGCACGAGATTGACGGGGCCGTCCGCGTAATAGCAATCCTTGTTCGACAGGCCGCTTTCGTCGAGCAGGCGCCGCACGACATGCGCGGGTGTCTCCGCGGATACTTCGAGCCGCACCGCGTTGCCCAGATGCCGGGCTGGAAGTTCGCCCTGTAGCGCGACGCGCAGATTCGTGATTTCGTCTTCGTCGACGAACAGTTCGCTGTTGCGCGTAATGCGAAACTGATTGCAGCTGCGCACGACGAGGTTCGGAAACAGCTCGCCGACGAAGCGCTGCAATAGCGAACTCAACAGCACGAAACCATGCGGATAGCCCGACAGTTCCTGCGGCATCCTCACGAGGCGCGGCAACGCGCGTGGCGCTTGCACGATGCCCATCATCGCCTGACGGCCGAAGGCGTCCTTGCCCTCCAGCTCGACGACGAAGTTCAGGCTCTTGTTCAGCACGCGCGGAAAGGGATGCGCCGGATCGAGGCCGATCGGCGTGAGCACGGGCAGGAGTTCGTCGAAGAAGTAGTTGCGCGCCCATTCGGTCTGCGCTTCGCTCCAGGCTTCGGTGCCGTGAAAGTAGATGCCTTCTGCTTCGAGCGCGGTCAGCACGGTGTCGTGCAGCATCGTGTACTGTCGATGCACGAGCTTTTGCGCACGCTCGACCACGAGGTCGTAGACATGCTGCAGCGACATGCCGTCGGGCGATAGCGCGCCGGGGTTGTCGCGCATCTGCTCCTGCAGTCCGGCCATGCGGACTTCGAAGAATTCGTCGAGATTGCTACTGGTGATGCAGATGAAGCGCAGGCGTTCGAGCAAAGGGACGGCGGGGTCGGCGGCCTGAGCCAACACACGCTCGTTGAAACCCAGAATGCCCAGCTCGCGATTCAGTAAGGGGTAGCGGATGGACATCGGCAGCGAGAATGGAATGTCAGATATGGAGGCACAAAGACGCTCGGAAATTCTCACAGTATGATGACGTTGTTATGACATTCTCAATGTTTTAAATTCTACGCTGTATTCCTCGCCTGTCGTCAATATGACGCAGTCCGTATGGGACCATGGGGCAGCCCCATCTCCGCGAGGTGACATCGTGAGTTCCGGTACGCTTAGAATGGCGTCTTTGAACAGCGCGGCCGGTCGCAAGGCGCAAGGAATCTCGCGTGGAGGTCCCGCCTTGCTCACATCCACCGCTGCCGCGCTCGCGCGCATGGAGTCCGCATACCCGATGGTCAATACCCCACAACTCCTTGCTGCCGTCGACCTTGGTTCGAACAGCTTCCGGCTGATCGTCGGCCGGGTCGAGGAAACCGACGCGGGCAGCCAGATTTATCAGGTCGATGCGTTGCGTGAGCCGGTGCGGCTCGCCGCCGGTCTGTCGCGCGACAAGATGCTCGATCGCGCGTCGCAGGTCCGCGGTTGGGATGCGCTCAAGCGCTTTGGCGAGCGGCTGCGCGACTTTCATCCCGACCACGTTCGCGCGGTCGCGACCAACACATTGCGCATTGCGAAGAATGCCGGCGAATTTCTCGGCGAAGCACAAGCGGCGCTAGGCTTTCCAATCGAGGTGATTGCCGGCCGCGAGGAAGCGCGGCTCATTTACGCCGGGGCAGCACACTCCGTGCCTGCGAGTCCGGGTAAGAGGCTCGTTGTCGACATCGGCGGCGGCTCGACGGAGTTCATCATCGGCTCGCATTACACGCCGATCAAGATGGAAAGCCTGTATATCGGCTGCGTGAGTCATAGCCGGGCGTTTTTCCCGTCAGGCAACGTCGACGAATACACGATGCGTCAGGCCGAGCTTGCTGCGGGCCGGGAAATCCAGATCATTTCGGCTGAATACAAGAAGACTGGCTGGGAGCAGGCAATCGGTTCGTCCGGCACCGCGCGTGCCCTTGCGGAACTCGTCGAGGCCAACGGGTTTAACGATGCTGGCATCACGCACGGCATTTCGCGCGGAGGCCTGGAGCGTTTGAAGCGTGCGTTGATCAAGGCAGAGAACGTCAATCGTCTGAAGCTGGTTGCGTTGAAAGGCGACCGGATTCCGGTGCTGGCGGGCGGCCTCTCGATCATGATCGCGGTGTTCGACGAACTGGGCGTCGATTATGTCGATACGACCGACGGCGCATTGAGACTCGGCGTGCTCTACGATCTGCTCGGTCGTTCGCAGCACGAAGACATGCGCACGGTCACAGTGGAAGGCTTCATGCGCCGCTATGGCGTGGATCGTCCACAGGCGGGACGCATCGGCGAACTTGCAGTGCGCTTTTACGATCAGTTCGTGGAGCCCGACGAAGAACGCCGCGCAGAAAACCGCATGTTTCTAGGCTGGGCGGCGGCGTTGCATGAAATCGGCTTGTCCATTTCGCACAGCGCGTATCACAAGCATTCGGCTTATATCGCGAGCAACGCAGACATGCCGGGCTTTTCGCGCACCGACCAGGCGCGGCTTGCGGCGCTGGTGCTCGGTCATGCAGGCAAGCTCGGCAAGCTGTCGCAAACGCGCGAAGTGGAGTGGCCGCTGCTGTTCTGCTTGCGCCTCGCGGCACTGTTATGTCGCCGGCGTGCGGATGTCGGTCTGCCTGGCATCACGGTCGCGCAGGCCAACGGCGGTTATGAGGTGCGTTTGCCTAACGAGTGGGTCGCCAATAATCCGCTTACTGACTACAGCCTGATCCAGGAAGCCGCGGAGTGGGAAAAAGTTGGCATTCCGTATCGAGTGGTCTATACGGACGAGTGACGTGTCGACGTTTCGTTCTGTCAGCACGTCGACAGAGCATGCGGCACATGAAGAAAGGGCCGGTTCTTACCGGGCTTTTCCGTTTCTGCTTGCACGATCGCTCAGGCGTTGTCAGCGCGGTAATGCATCGCCGAGGAAGTGGCGCGCATAGCGTGCGTTGATGTCCGACAGACGGAACAGCGTCAGGAAATCGGCCGTATTGAAGTCGGGGTCCCATGCGGGCGCGCCGCAAATTTTCGCACCTAAGCGCAGATATCCTTTGACGAGCGGCGGCGGCGCCACATCCGCGCCGGTCTGCAATTCGTCGACGGGCAGCGGCGTATGCGGAAATGCGCGATACTCCGGCGCGGTCAGCGCGCTATCGCGCAGCGAGCAATAGAGATTCGCTGCATAGTGGCCGCCGTCGACCATCGCAACGCTCGCGCAGCCGAGCATCGTCTCGTAGCCGTTGTGCTTCATATAAGCCGCGAGTCCAGCCCACAGCGACATGATGACCGAGCCGCTGCGATAGTCGGCGTGCACGCACGAGCGGCCGACTTCGACCATCTTCGCGCGCAAGTGAGTGAGACGCGAGACATCGAACTCGCTTTCCGCGTACAGACGCCCGATGCGCGCCGCCTGATGCGGCGGCAACGCGCGATATGTGCCGACCACCTTCAGGGTGTCGAGGTCGCGCACCAGCAAGTGATCACAGTAGGAATCGAACGGATCGACGTCGAGGCCTGCAGGGCCGCTCAGGCGAGCGCCCATTTCGTCGGCGAACACGCGGTAACGCAGACGCTGCGCCTCGCGAAGCTCTTCGTCGGTGCGAGCCCACGTGACTCGCAGCCGGTGCTGGGCGGTGACCGTCTCTTCGGCGCGGGGCAGGCGACGCGACTCGAAGATCGAAGCGAGGGGCAGGGTAGGCGTCGGCAGTTCTCGCATTGGGGCGTCCTGGTCGAAAAAAGGATGAGTCTTTTTTCGCCAATGTAGTAACGCCCGGTGACGCTCGCATGGCAAAGCCATGACGATTGGATGACTGTATGAAAGCTGCGTGTGCCGCTTCTCCCGCGCTTGGTGTGCCATGTACGCGCCGCGCCGGGTTTTGCGGACGTTCGCCGCGCGCAGTTCGCCGATCGGATTAGACGAGTTCGGGCGTCATCGCTGCGTGCAGGACCGCCTGGTCGTCGCCGTGGCGCTCGCGGCTGGCGATCCACCATAGGCCCGCTTTCTTGAGCGGCCAGCTTGCGTCGCTGTTTGCAAGCAGCTTTGCGGCGACGTGCCCGAGCGTCGGCTGATGACCCACGATCACTACCGTTTCGGCAATGCCTTTCGGCCAGCCGGATGCATTGAGCACGTCATATGCGCTTGCATTCGGCGCGAGTTCGCGCACGACACGGTATTGGTCGCTCAACGTCTCCGCGGTCTGGATGGTGCGCACGGCGGGGCTGGCGAGGATCACGGCGTCGTCGGGCAGACGCGTGCGCAGCCACTTGGCGACGTTTTGCGCCTGCTTGCGGCCGCGGGTGGTGAGCGCGCGGGCGAGATCCGTGGCGGCGTAGTCCTCGGCTTCGGCGTGACGCCAGAGAATCAGGTTCATGCGTGGCTCCTCGAGTCTGGGTGCGGTGGGAGGCGTTGCAGTGCTTTGTGCTTCCCGCTGCACGGTTGCAATGCTTGGGCGCGGACTTATAGTCGAGCGGGCGGGCGCTTTGTCCATATTCCTGACGGCTGGCTGAAGTGCGCTTCGCATTGCAATTGTTTAGCAGATCGCGAGCCTGGCCTCGGGCTCATCCCCGGATCATTGCATGCAAAAAGCAAAAACCCGCGAAGCCGGAGGCGACGCGGGTTTTTGATGATGCCGTTCATGCTTTTTCGTGGTCGGAGCGAAAGGATTCGAACCTTCGACCCTCTGATCCCAAATCAGATGCGCTACCAGGCTGCGCTACGCTCCGACGAATCCGAGATTCTACGTGGCTTTAGGTGCCAGAGTCAATCGCGAATTGCGTCGAAGCGAAAAGAGCCACGTCATATGCGTCCCATGAGAAGCAAAACGATGACGATGATCAGCACGACGCCGAGCAGGCCGGTCGGGCGATAGCCCCAGCCGCTGCTGTACGGCCAGGTCGGTAGCGCACCGATCAGCAGCAGGATAAGCACGATGAGGAGGATGGTTCCAATTGTCATTTGAGTTCTCCCTGTCCGGCCCCGATGGATGCTGGGCCGCATGATTTCGTTGATCCGGCGCAGGTTGCCTGCCGCGATTAGCGACGTGCAGCGTGCGCGCTCATTGCAGCCAGGGAAGCAGCAATGCGCGTGCCTAGGGGTGGGTGATGCCTGTTGCCTGTGCGGAGCGTTAGCGAGAGGCCGTGCCTCTCAGGCCGGACGCATTAGAGGTGTAAGAAACGCAGTCGTTGCGGTTGGAGGGGGAGGAGACGTGGTGAGGCGCAGGAGGGCGCGCATAGACGACGCAGGACCGGTGGAGGCGATACAGGACCAGACGAGCCGGGCGGACGGGACAGGACCAGGCGTGACGCGATCGGGCGTGACAGGATCAGCCGTGACAGCGCTAGGCGCCGCACGGCAGCCGGGACACGACCAGGCTCCGCGCTTCGAACGACACAACAGCACCCGGCCCGCAACCGCGGGACAACCTGCAATGAATCAGGGACAACAGCCTTCAGTGCCGGCGGCGCTTCCAGTGCGGCATGTGCATGTGCTGATGAGTCAGCCAGTGATGCAGCATGCCTTCGCCGTGTTCCCGTCGATAGGTCTTCGATTCAAAAATCGAAAGTGCGAGCAGCACGGCGAGGCCTATCCCGAGTCCGACCAGACCGGCGACCGATTCAGCGTCCATGGCAGTCTCCTTTGGCGTTCTGCTGTGACTTTATATTAGGTCACGCATCGCGAAATCGCAGACTGACTGCGCGCGCCGCGTCATGGAGCGAGCGTTGCGGGTAGACTTCCGCGCTCCGTTGCTCCTTCTTGCATTCCTTTTTCGTTAAAGAGACTACCGCCTATGTTCCGTGTTTCGATGATCGCGTTGTTGCTGACCGCCAGTGTCGCGGGCTGTGCGAATGGACCGTCCGGCCACCACGCGGTCCCGCCGCAGGATCCCGCCGATTATCACGGCGTGCCCACCGACACCCGCCCGCCCGCGATGGTCCCCCCACCGGCCGCACGTTGAGCGCGTGAGCGGAAAACCGACGCGCCACGCCGCTACGCCCCCACGCTGCCGACTACTTTCGACAGATGACGCGCAAGCGTCAGCCCGCGCGCGGCCATGAAGACCAGCATCGCGGCCCACAGACCATGATTGCCGTACAGCATGAGCAGCGGCCACGAGGCGCCGACGAAGATCGCGAACGACAAGACCATCGACGTCATCAATTCTCGCGTGCGCGTCGCGCCGATAAACACACCGTCGAGTACATAGCCGCCCACAGATACCACCGGCGAGAGCGCCGCCCAGGGCAGATAGCGCTCGGCCGTGGCACGCACGGCCGCCTGATCGGTCAGGCGCTCGACGATCCACGAGCCCGTGCCCGCGTACACGAGCGCGAAACCAAGCGCGCCGAGCGCCGACCATAGCGCCGTAACCTTGATGGCCTGGACGAACGCGTGCCGGTCGCGCGCGCCGATTGCCGCGCCGACCAGCGCCTCCGCGGCGTGTGCGAAGCCGTCGAGCCCGTAAGCCATGAAGGTCTGGAAGTTCAGCAGCAGCGCGTTCGCGGCGAGCGTCGCGTCGCCCTGTTTCGCTCCGAGGTGCGCAAACCAGCCGAACGACAGCAGCAGGCACAGCGTGCGCAAAAAGATGTCGCGATTGAGCACGATCAGGCGTCGCAGCGCCGCGGCGTCGAAGAGCGCCCGGCGGTCGAGGGCAGGCAGGCCGCGCGGCCTACCGTGCCACAGCAGCGCCGCGCCTAGCACGAAGCCGAGCGCGTCGGCGGTGGAAGTGGCCGCGCCGATTCCCGCGACGCCCCAATCGAACGCATACACATACAGGAACACAGCGACGATGTTCACGCCGTTGATAAACACTTGCGACAGCAGCGCCAGACGCACGCGCTGCGTGCCGAGCAGCCAGCCGAGCACCACGTAGTTGCCGAGCGCGAGCGGCGCGGCCCAGATGCGCGCGTGGCAGTAGAGGCGTGCGTTGCGCTGCACGGCGTCGCTTCCGCCGATGGCGCGCAAGGCGTAATCGATCAGCGGTACTT
This sequence comes from Paraburkholderia kirstenboschensis, assembly GCF_032806925.1. Lineage (NCBI taxonomy): Bacteria > Pseudomonadati > Pseudomonadota > Betaproteobacteria > Burkholderiales > Burkholderiaceae > Paraburkholderia > Paraburkholderia kirstenboschensis. The sequence goes on from NZ_CP136513.1 coordinate 319,121, forward strand.
GCAGCGCGAGTACCGCGGCGCCGATCGCGGCCGCGAGCAAAAGTGCCCGCACGACGTTATCGCGCAATGCCGCGTGGTCGCCGGCGCCGTGCGCTTGCGCGACGAGGCCGGTCGTGCCCATGCGCAAAAAGCCGAAGCCCCAGAACACGAAGTTGAAGAAGAGTCCGCCGAGCGCGACGCCGCCGAGATACGACGCTCCGTCCAGATGACCGGCGACGGCGGTATCGACGGCGCCGAGAATCGGCTGCGTCAGATTGGCGAGAACGATCGGAAATGCAAGCGCGAGCACGCGGCGGTGCCAGCGCACCGGCAGCGCGGGCTCCGTATGCTCGGTGTGCTCGGCCGCAGACGCCGCTTTGCTCAATGGCGTTCCTGCACGCAAATCCACGGAGAAACGACGACGGCCCACAGGTCGGGATCGCGGGCGGCGATGTCCGCGGCGGTTTCCGATTGCACGCGCTCGACAAGCCCCGCCGACAGCCATTGCGTGATCTGCGCGGTGTCGTCGCTGGCAATGGCTTCGGCCACGCTCACGAGATCCAGGTCGCTCGCGACGCGTAACAGCATGCCCCGCGCGAAGAAGCGTTCCAGTTCCAGCCAGCCGATTTTCGCTGTTTCGGCGAGGAGCTTGGCGTACAGGGGGCTATGGGCGGCGTCGTTGGAAGTCATCGTAAGCGGTTTCTGGCGGGGGTCGATACTATAAACCATCGGCCAGGCAGCCGGCGCGGCACGCATTCCGGTACGCTTGGGCCCTTCGCAATTCGTCCGATTCTGAACCTTCATGTCACTCGATTCAACCGCGCCGGCTCCGGGCGCGCCAGCTTATGAAGTGGCCGGCGCCACGCTCACTCGCGCCGACGTCGAGCGCCTGATCGCGGCGAGCGCGATCGCCAGCAAGCCCGCAAGCGGCGCGCCGCTCGTCTTCAAGGATTGCGATTTCGAAGGCGCGGATCTGTCGCGGCTCGACTTGCGCGGCGCGCAGTTCCACCGCTGCACGCTTGCCGAGACTTCTTTTTTCGGCGCAACGCTCGCGCAGACACGCTGGGTTCGTTGCCGCGCGCGGCAGGCCGATTTTGCATCGGCGGATCTCGTGGATGCGGCATTCCAGTCGAGCGACCTGAACAACACGACCTGGCGGCGCGCCAAGCTCGCGTCCGCGTCGTTTCGCGGCTGCAAGCTGACCGGTGCGAACTTCGAGGCGTGCACGGCGCTGGGCCTGAGTTTCGTCGAAACCTTGCTGGTCGGCGCGCATTTGCGCGGCCTGTCGTTTCGCAAAGCCACGCTGCATCAGCTCGATTTCTCCGACGCCGACCTTGCGGGCGTCGATTTCCGTGAGGCGATTTTCGACGGCGGCAGTTTGAAAGACGCACACCTGAAGGGCGCGCGGTTCGACGGCGCCGATCTGCGCGAGGCTGACTTGAGCGGCGTGCGGCTCGTGGACGCGGCACTCTTCAAAGGCGCGACCATTTCGCATCTGCAGGCTGCGGTGCTCATCACCGAGCTGGGATTGCGAGTCATGTAACGCCGCCGTGCAAGCCGGCCGGATTATGACTTTCGGCTGACTTGTACGGCGCCGCACGAATGACTAACATCTGATTTATTCAACGCGCGAGAACATCGATTTTAAGCCGCTTATTTGTCGGCGGATTTGAAGCCGTTTTATGGTTTCGCCATTCGCGGATTCTCGCGCAGGGTAATAGGGCGTGCGCGAAGTGCGGAGAATTCGATTATTTAATTGAATTGGTGCGGTGGCGCACCAAGCGTTTTGGACGTCAGCGGCGTGCGAATAAGGAGAGTTGTTGGCGCTGAAAACAACGGCTCATTTTCCTCAGCCTTGTTGCGGGGGAATGCGCCGGAACCTTGCTGCTAAAGGGTCTGCGGGCGTATTAACAGACTTCAATCGCGAGACTAATAAGCTTCCGACTGCCAGGCCGGTGTGATTTCTCCGGCGGTTATTGCCTATGTTTTCGGTTCACATAATGCGAAATCCGTGCGTCGCATCACATTACCTTCGAAATTAATATATTGCGCTTGTAAAATCGGGTTGTTAAATTCCGTTCTGGCGCATGGTGAACCGGTCCTTTGCCGATATGCGCCGAACCCCCGTTAGCCCGGCCTCGCGCCGGGCTTTTTTTTGGGGCGGCTTTTTAATTGCCGTCACTGCGATTACACACGCCGCGCGGATCATGAAACCTTACCTTTCCTTTCCTCGGTTATGAGCTGGGTAATCATATTCGTTGCCGCGTGGCCAATTGCATTCGGCGTACTGCTTGCCTTCGCCGCGCGCATCGAACCGCGGTCGGGGCGTTGGGTGCGCGGCCGGCTGCACTTCCGGCGATCGGGCAGCGCGGTGGGGTCCGCCTTACTGTTTGCAGCGAACCACCATCGAACGGTTTTTCACGTTCGCGCCAAAAATTCCGCCGACGGTGCCACCTGAGGTGGCGCCGTTATCGACATCTTTCGACACGACGTCGTAGCCATAATTGCCGCAGACTTCGCCGGCGCGTTTGTAGCATTCGGCCCAGCTCGTGCTGGCGTCGCTGCCGCTGCAGTTGATCGCAAAGCCGGTCTCGCCGCTCGGCAGATAAGTCATGGTCGTGGTGGTCGAGCAGCCGCCGAGGCTGCCCAGGGTCAGCAGGCCCAGACCGATCGCTGCGGCCGTCGCCACGGACGCAAATGCGCTCTTCATTGCAGATTCCCTTACAGATGACATGAAAGACGTGGCACGAAGCCACGCGTGTCGGATTGAGCGTTTATAGCACGCGGGGTTCCCCAGCCAGCCCATGCAACGCGGTGCATCGGGATGCGCGGACTCGGGCTTCGCGGACCAAGCGGCGCGCCGACTGCAAGCTGCCGCCGCGTCTAACGCGGGGGCAGCGCACGCGACGGGTCGATCGAACGGCCCTGATAACGCAGCTCGAAGTGCAGCATGACGCGATTGGTATCCGTGTCGCCCATCTCGGCAATCTTCTGGCCTTGCGCGACACTCTCGCCTTCCTTCACGAACAGCACGCGATTGTGCGCGTAGGCGGTCAGATACTCGGCGTTGTGCTTGAGAATCAGCAGATTGCCGTAGCCGCGCAGCCCGTTGCCTGCATAGACGACCGTGCCCGCCGCCGCCGCGACCACAGGCGTGCCCGCTGGAGCGGAAATGTCGATGCCCTTCGAATTGCCGCCGTCAAAGCCGCGAATGACATTGCCGCTCGTCGGCCACACGAGCGAGATCGATGAGGCAGGCGGCGAGGAGGGCGCGTTGTCGGACGGCGCGGGACGCGGCGCGGCCGTAGTACTCGCGTTCCCATTGCCGCTGCTGCGCACGGCGCCGTTCGTCGATGCCGCGCCGTTGGGCGGATCGACACGCAGTACTTGCCCGACCTCGATGCTGTCCGGGTTCGTCAGGTTGTTCCAGCGCACGATGCTTTGCACCGACTGATGGTGACTACGCGCGATCTTCGACAGTGTGTCGCCCCGTTCGACGCGATAAAAGCCCGGCCCCACCGGCGTCGACCCGCACGCGGCGATGAACGCCACCAACGACACGCACGCGAGTCGTTTGATGATTCTTGTTGTTTCAGACATTGGACCTCGCAAAGCGCTGCCGCGCGCCGATCCCGATCACGTGGCAGGTAGATACAAAGCGTCCGATTCTAACGGTTTTGCGTTGCAGCATCGAAAAAACGGGCATTGCGCGCCGTCCGCACCGCGCGCAATGGAGCCGTGCGCATTGTCGGTTCGCGTCTGCATGCGCCGCAATCAGTCCAGTTTGCCGACGCTGATGCGCAGCGCCGCGATTTCGGTTTTGCCCGGATCGAGCCAGCGCAGGCCCATGCCGTTATGGATCGCGTCGGGCAGACCGAGCCACGGTTCGACGCAATAGAAGTCCGACTCCGCCGCTTCGGTCCATGTCGTGACCGCGTACCAGGGTACGGAGTTCGGCCGCTGCAGGTCGATGGTGATGACGCGGCCGAGACCCGGTGCGATCAGCCGAACAGGCTGTTCCGGAGCGCCCATGAGGCAGTGAAAGCGGTCGTGAATGCGCGCTTCGTCGAGCGTGTAGCGCGCTTCGCCCAGCTCGGCCGCGCTGATCGAGCCGTCTGCTTGCTGGAAGCGCCGTTCGGTGCGCGGCAGTTCGAGCGACGTTTCGGCACGCTGCGTGTGCGGCAGCGTGAAGTAGAAGTGATGGCCGGCGTAATAAGGCAACGGTGCATCGCCGGTGTTGGTGGTGGTCAGGGTGACTTCAAGCGTGTGCGCGTCGATCAGCGTGTAGGCCGCCTCGAAGCGGAAGCCGAACGGATAACCGCCGCGCGTTGCCTCGCTATCGGTCAGCACGAGGCGCAGGCCTGCACCGTGCACGTCGGCGTGGGCGTCGAACGGAAGGTCGCGTGCGAAGCCGTGCATGGGCAACTCACGGACCGTGCCTTGCGCGTCTCGCCAGTATCCGATCTTGCCGTCCACGCGATGGCGTCCGAGAAACGGAAACAGTAGCGGGTTGCCGCCGCGGATGCGCGCGGGCTGACTCCAGTCGGCGTGTTCGGGCCAATGGATCACCTCTTCGCCGTCGATGCTCCACGAAAGCAGACGGCCGCCGGCTTGCGGCGCGAAGCGGAGCACGGAGGCGTCCTGAGCAATCTCGAGAATGTCCTGCTGCGGTGAAAGAGGCATGGTCGATGGTGTGATGAGTAAGTGTTAGACGCGCCGGACGCGACAGCCGGTACCGGCCGAAGCGACGATTTTGCTCTGCTTTACGCTACGGGGAAACCCTTCTCGGGAAATTGCGGGTGTCGCAAGCAGGCGATCGTTGTTGATAATCCGTCTCACTGCCCGGTGATATCTACCGCCGGGCGAGATCGCTCAGGAGGCGTTATGGATCTCGCAATGGCAATGGGTGTCGCTCTCTTCGGCATGTTCACCGCAAGCACGGCGTATTTCTTTTACAAGCTCGAGCGCTGATCTCTACGCTCCGCCTGAAGCTGCGTGCGACACGCCGCGTCGCGCATGCGAGCGGCTTGCGGATTGGCTTGCGGTTCGTAAGGTTGCCGCCTCCTCGAACGCGCTGATCCCGCGCTTCGCCGTTAGACGATTGAAAGGGCTGCTGTCCCTCAGCGGCCCTTTTCGTTTGCGTTGCGCGTAGCAAGCCTTTCATGTTGTGACGCAGCGCGTCAATATCTCCCCGAATGTGGCCCAAACGCTTGGCGCTGACTTGCCAGCCAGGCATAATCGGTGCGCTTTTGAACGCGCCGGGTATTTCGTTTTGCGGCGCGCTGTCCCCGACATCTTCCTTACAAGGACTGCCGCGTGAATCTGTCGTTTCTTATCTTCCTGAGCGTGCTGCAAGGCGTGACCGAACTATTCCCGGTCAGCAGCCTCGGGCATACGCTGCTCGTGCCGGCATTGTTCGGCATGCATATCGATAAACACGCGCCGCAGTTGCTGCCGTTTCTCGTCGCCTTGCACCTCGGTACGGCCTTCGCGCTGCTGTGGTATTTCCGCGCGCGCTGGTGCGCGCTCGTGCGCGGCTTCTTCGCGTCTTTCGGCGGCCGTCGCAACGACGATGCTCACATGATGTGGGCGCTCATCATCGGCACGATTCCGGCCGGGCTCGTCGGCCTGCTGCTCGAAAAGCGGCTCGAGCGGATTTTTCACGACCTGCGCATCGTGGCGATTGCGCTGATCGTCAACGGCGTGCTGTTGTGGGTGGGCGACCGCCTGCAGCGCTCGCGCGCGCATCAGGCGCCGGAGAAAATGGGTTTTGGCCAGGCGTTCCTTGTCGGGCTCGCGCAGGTCGGCGCGCTGATTCCCGGCTTCTCGCGCAGCGGCCTCACGATGATCGCCGGCAATGCAGCTGGCCTCACGGCGGAGAAAGCCGCGGAGTTCTCGTTCCTGCTCGGCACGCCGATCATTTTCGCGGCCGGCTTGCTCGAGGTGCCGAAGCTTTTCCATGCGCCGGGCCAACTCGCGGACGCGCTGCTCGGCGGCGTGCTGACCGCCATCGCCGCGTATCTGAGCGTGCGTTTCCTGATGCGCTATTTCGAAGGCCGCGGACGTCTTGCTTCGTTCGGCGTGTACTGCGTGATCGCGGGCATCGTGTTCCTCGGCTGGTTTGCACTGCATCCGCAGCCGGTCTGATAATGTTCGATGTGCCCGCCGCGTTCTGGCGGGCATGAGGCGATCGGTTATAATCCGGGCCGACCTTTGCGGCGGTAGCTCAATTGGATAGAGCACAGGTCTTCTAAACCTGAGGTTGTGAGTTCGATCCTCGCCCGCCGCGCCATTGTCTGCATGTCATGAATCCCATCTACCGAATTCGGTGATGGGATTTTTTCATTGCCTTGCGTTTATGCTCGCCCTTAGGACAGCGCTTGCACGTCGATTGAATCGACGCGGTCCGGATAGAACGCGAGATGTTGGGCTATCTCTTTCACGGCCGCATACGGCGACTCGTAGGTCCACACTGCATTGACCGCACGCTCCCCACCCGGCGTGATGCTGTAGTACGCACAATCGCCTTTATACGGACAGTAGGTCGTGTGGTCGGTGCGCGTGAGCAGGTTCATGTCGGCGTCGTTGCGCGGAATGTAGTACACCGCCGGATAGGACGCTTCGCGCAACACGAGCGCCTTTTGCGTGTCGGCGATCACGCGGCCCGCCACCGTGACGACGACGCGAGCCCGGGCGGGTTCGACGCTAATCGGATGATCGGCGCCGGGGACCTTGATGGTTCTTTCAGTCATGCTGTCGAACTCCTGATGATCGGGCGAAATGACGTCGACGCAAACCGTCGAGCGCTCTAGCGCAGCATACGCTCGTCGAGTGCGATGCGCCGTGCCGACGCTCACCGCTCGTCAGGCCCGGGCCACGGCTCGGGTCTATGCGTCTCGCCAATAAAAATGGGCAGCCGAAGCTGCCCGTCGAAAGCCGCGCCGCAAGGCCGGCTGTTGCTTACCAGTGCTGGTGCGCTGACGCGCTTACTGCCTGACGTTCAGCGCGGCGGTCAGATCGCCCATCGGCTTGCCGCCGTTGGCGACGAGCGCCGCGTCGCGCGCCGCGATGCCCGGCAGCGTCGGCAGCGAGAAGCGGTGCGTGATGAAGCGCAGGATCGAAGTCGTGTCGTATTGCGTGTGATCGACGAAACCCTTCTTCGCGAACGGCGAGATGACGAGCGCCGGAATACGCGTGCCCGGACCCCAGCGGTCGGCCTTCGGCGGCGCGACATGATCCCAGAAGCCGCCGTTTTCGTCGTAAGTGACGACTACCAGCATGTTGTTCCACTGCGGGCTCTTCTGCAGATGCGAAATCACGTCCGCGATATGCTGGTCGCCCGACGCGACGTCCGTATAGCCCGGGTGCTCGTTCAGGTTGCCTTGCGGCTTGTAGAACGTCACTTGCGGCAGCGTGCCGCTGTCGATCGCCTTGATGAACTCCGAGCCGCCGAGACCGCCGTCGAGCAGATGCTGGGAGCGGTTTGCCGTGCCCGGCGCGAGATCGGCGAAGTAATTGAACGGCTGATGATGCGGCTGGAAATTAGGCGCCGTCAGATTCGCGCCGTAAATCACGTTCGACGTGCCGTTCTGCGCGGCGCTCAACGCCGCGCCCCACGCGCCGCCGTACCACGCCCACGACACCTTCGCATTGTTCAGCAGATCGCCGATGTGTTGCTGCGTCTGTGCCGGCAACGTGGTGGCCGCGCCCGGATCGGCGAGATTCGCGTCGCCGCCCGAGGCCGTCTTGTTCCCGCTCGGTTGATACGGCGGCTGCATCGTGTTGATCGCGTAGAAGTCAGGCGTGAGGTTGCCGGACAGCACGAACTTGGGCGGCCCATTGAGCGACGAAGCCGGCGAATTGGACGCAACCTTGAGCCTCGCGCCGTCGCTTTCGACGGCCGAAATCGAGCTGGCCGCCGGACTCTTGTCCGCGTTCGGATACGTCGGCGTGCAGGCGCACACGAGCCACTGGTGATTGAGAAACGAGCCGCCGAATGCGCCCATGAAGAAGTTGTCGGCCAGCGTGTACTGCTGCGCGATTTTCCACAGCGGCAGCTTGTCCGCATTGAGCGTGTAGTGGCCCATGACGAGGCCACCCGAGTCGGCCCATGCGGCGAACTTGTCGTTCTTGCCGCCGTCGATCTGCATCTGGTTCTCGTAGAAGCGGTGATACAGATCGCGCGTCGTCGCGGTGATCGGCGTGTTGAAACCATTGGGGTCGTCGATCGCGAACGGGCTGTTCGGCAAATTGGCCGTCATGGCCTGCGTGACGACCGGCGTCACGCCGGTTTGCGTGAGGCCGTTCCAGACCTGCGGCAGCGTCGCGAGCGTCGAGCCGTCGCGATCCAACTGCTTCGCGCTCGCCGCGCTCACGTTCTGCAAACCGTTGGCGCCGGGGAAGTTGCCGTACAGGTTGTCGAAGCTGCGGTTTTCCGCGTAGATCACCACAACGGTCTTGATCGACGTGATGTCCGGTTGCGTGATCTCGTTGCCGCCGCATGCATACAGGCTTAATGCTGCAGCGATCGCCAACGGCGCCGCGCAGATCAGTTTCTTGTTCATCTTGGTAAGTTCTCTCTCTCGCGTTTGGGGACGGGCCGCGTGCGTTTGATAGCTCGGTGACCGCCCGCGAAAGTGTGGCTATGCAATTTGACAGAAAGATGTATTCATTACGAATTGCTTCGGCGCGGGAGTTTCTGTGGGCCGGATGTCATCTGAACGTCATATCGATGAAATACGCTCGCGGACTTCATATCGCACATTCACATCATTCACATGCGGCTCGGTCTGACGGGGATCCGGAAAACAGTAGCGCCTGACGCGGCGCTGTCGCGCGCGAGGCCGGCGGTCAACCGCGGATTTCGCGCGATAGCGTTTGCGTTCGCGGGCATGGCGGTGAGCATGAGTCTCGCTGGCTGCGATGCCGGCGCGCCGGCCGTTGCCGCCGATGCGGGCGCCAGTGCGGCGCGTGCTTCGGTGGATTCCGCTGCGGCCGTCGTGCGGGTTGCTGCGCATGAGGTGACGCATGAGGTGACGCAACAAGCGGCGCACCAGGCGACGCCGGGCGGCGGTCAATCGCGCCCACAAGTCTACGAATCCGTCCGGCAGATGACCGCGCTCGGCAAGCAATTGTTCTTCGACCCGTCGCTATCCGGCTCGGGCAAGCTCGCGTGTGCGTCGTGCCACAGTCCTGACCACGCGTTCTCGCCGGCCAACTCGTTGTCCGTGCAACTGGGCGGCGGCGACATGCACCGCACCGGCATGCGCGCGGCGCCGACGCTCAAGTATCTGCAATCGGTGCCGGCGTTCGCCGAGCACTATCACGAGTCCGACGACGAAGGCGATGAAAGCGTCGATGCCGGTCCGACCGGCGGCCTCACGTGGGACGGCCGCGTGGATCGCGGCAGCGACCAGGCGCGCATTCCGTTGTTGTCGTCGTTCGAAATGGGCAGCTCGCCGGCGACGGTCACCGCCGCGGTCAAGGCTGCGCCGTATGCAGGCGCCTTCCGCGCCGCGTTCGGCGAACATATTTTCGATAGCGACGACGCGACTTTCAACGCCGTGCTGCAAGCGCTCGAAACCTTCGAGCAGACGCCCGAAGTTTTCTACCCGTACACCAGCAAATACGACGCTTATCTGGCGGGAAAGACGCAGCTCACAAAAGCCGAGCTGCACGGTTTGCAACTTTTCAACGACGAAAAGAAGGGCAACTGCGCGAGCTGCCACATCAGCCAGCGGACGCTGGACGGCGCGCCGCCGCAGTTCAGCGACTTCGGTCTGATTGCGATCGGCGTGCCGCGCAATCGCGCGTTGCCCGTGAACCGCGATCCGCGCTTCCACGATCTTGGCGCATGCGGCCCTGAGCGCACCGACCTGAAGGGACGCGCGGAGTTCTGCGGCATCTTCCGCACGCCGACGCTGCGCAACGTCGCGTTGAAAAAGAGCTTCTTCCACAACGGTATCTATCATTCGCTCGAACAGGTACTGCGCTTTTATGCCGAGCGCGACACGAACCCGGAGAAGTTCTATCCGGTGTCGAAAGGCAAGGTGCAGAAGTTCGACGATCTGCCGCAGCGTTACTGGGCGAATCTGAATACGGAGCCGCCGTTCGACCGCAAGCCGGGCGACAAACCCGCGCTGAACGACGCGGAGATCAAGGACGTGGTGGCGTTTCTGAATACGCTCACCGACGGTTATAAGACGGGGAACTGACGAAGCGGCGTCGCGAGCAGCGAGTGAGTGACGCGGATGCGCGGCGGGCCCGAGTTGATCTCGCGGCCCCAGGCGCTTCAGATAGCTGCGCCGGCGACGATGAAGAAACAGGCGGTGAGCAGCAGTGCAAAAGAGATGAGCACGCATGCGATGCCGGCGCGCGTCACCAGGTTCGGCCAGCGGGGACGGCGCAGTCCGTCGATCCGGATAATGGGCCGCGCGAGACCGGGATCGCGTCGAATAGCGACCGGCACAAGCGCCACGCAAAGCAGCGCGAGTGCGACGGCGAAGGTTTCCAGTGCAACGGAGAGTTCCATGATTGGCCGGTTGAAGGGATCAGTGCGAAAGCGCAATGCGGCCAATCTTAAGAAAGCGTGCCGTCCGGCGCTATGGGAGCCATCCTAAAAATAAGAGCTGCTGCCGGTCGCGAGCTGCAGTCGCATCGCGCATTGTTTCGGCGGGTGTTTGTCGCGCGTGTCGAGCGCAACGGGGCGCCGCGGCGCAGCCCGCCAAGGCTGCTGCGAACGGACATGCTATGCTTTTGGGGTCCAGATCAAGAGCGGCCATCAGTGCGCTCGAGACCGCCCGAAACCGCAGTTGAACTTTTCCGAGGAGAACCCTTCATGTCGATGCGAACCCGTGCACTCCGTCAACTGGCTGCTGCCGGTCTACTGCTTGGCGCGGCGATCGGCGCGCAAGCGGCGAATCTCGGTTTCCTCAACGACACGCCGATCAGCTACATGAAAGAGCGTGACATCGAGTCCATCAAGCAGGCGGTCTTCGCCGCACTCGACGAAAAGCACGACGGCGAAAGCATCAACTGGGTCAATGAAGGCACGCGCAACAGCGTGAAGATCGACGCGACGATCACGATCGCGAGCACGTCGAAGGAAGGCGAGCGCACCTGTCGCGACCTCGGTGTCGTGCTCAATGCAAAGGGGCAGTCCATGAACCTGCGCCCGCAGTTCTGCAAGCAGGGCAGCGGCAAGTGGCAGTTGCAGAAGAAGCACTAAGCATGCATGCAGTCGTGAAGACGCCCGCGGGTGGTTCGCCAGCCCGGGCGGATGCCGTGAGTCGGACCCAATCGGTGCGGCGATGAGCCCGCGCATAGTCTCGTGCGGAATCGTGCTGCTCGATCCCGAAGGCCGCGTGCTGCTTGCGCACGCCACCGAGACATCGCACTGGGACATTCCGAAAGGTCATGGCGAGGAAGGCGAGGCGCCGCACGTTACCGCGCTGCGCGAGATGGTCGAGGAGACAGGAGTCGCAATCGAGCCGGAGCGTCTGAAGGACCTGGGCCTCTTCGTGTACCGGCGCGACAAGGACCTGCATCTGTTCGCGGCGCGCGCCACCGCCGATGAACTCGACCTCAGCTCCTACGCATGCACGTCGCTGTTTCCGCGCCGCTCGGACGGCAAGCTGATACCCGAGATGGACGCCTATCGCTGGACCGCGCCCGACGAAGTGGAAAAGTACGCGAGCCGCAGCCTCGCGCGGCTCTTTCAGACCACGCTTTCGCTCACGGAATTGCACCGGTCGTTATAGCGGCGACGGAGCGCCGGACGCGTTCTAACCGTGCGTTGCGGGCGTCCGCTTCGTGGGTCGGTCGCCGCGCCGGCGTTGCCGCGAAGCGCGTATCTCACCGGGCTTGCCGAATAGCGCCCGTACCGCGCCTGCTCCTGCCGGTGTTCCTGTCGACGAGGCATGACGCGAGACGGCACACAACGAAAAAGGCGTGCATCCGATGAAGCGGATGCACGCCCTGGTCGATCACTGGTGTGCGGCGAACGCCCTCTGAAGCGGTGACGCGTGCCGTTTTAGCCGTTGTCTTGGCCGCTTACGCGGGCTTGCCCCAACTGTCGCGCAAGCTCACGATCCGGTTGAACACGGGCTTGCCCGGCTGCGAATCCACGCGATCCGCGACAAAGTAGCCGTGACGCTCGAACTGATAGCGCTGTTCGGGCAACGTGCCGTGCGCGCCAGGTTCGAGGTAGGCGTTGACCACGCGCTTCGAGTCGGGATTCAGCGCTTCGAGAAAATCGCGGCCGCCTGCGTCCGGTTGCGGTTCCTTGAAGAGACGGTCGTAAATTCGCACTTCGGCCGGGCACGCGGCTGCCGCGCTGACCCAGTGAATGTTGCCCTTGACCTTGTAGTTGTTCGCGCCTTCGGTGCCCGACCGGCTATCCGGAAAGTAGTTGCAATGCACCGCGACGATGTTGCCGTTCTCGTCCTTCTCGGCACCCGTGCATTCGATCACGTAGCCGTAGCGCAGGCGCACCTTGTTGCCCGCGAACAGACGGAAATAGCCCTTCGGAGGCGTTTCGGTGAAGTCGTCGCGCTCGATCCACAACTCGCGCGAAATCGGAAACTCGCGCATGCCCTGTTCCGGATGATGCGGATGCACCGGCGCGCTACACGGCTCGGTGAGGCCCTCAGGGAAGTTGTCGATGATCAGTTTCACCGGGTCGAGCACGGCGGCAATGCGCGGCGCTTTCTCGTCGAGATCGTCGCGCAGCGCGCCTTCGAACACGCTCATGTCGATCCACGAATCGACCTTCGTCACGCCGATACGCTCGCAGAACAACTGGATCGACTCAGGCGTGAAGCCGCGCCGGCGCAGGCCGACGATGGTCGGCATGCGCGGATCGTCCCAACCGTCCACATGGCCTTCGTTCACGAGTTGCAGCAGCTTGCGCTTGCTGGTGATCGCGTACGTCAGATTCAGGCGCGAGAATTCGATTTGCTGCGGCAGCGGGCGCGTGAAAATACCCGCGTCGGCGAGCTCGTTCAGAATCCAGTCGTAGAGCGGACGGTGGTCTTCGAATTCAAGCGTGCATAGCGAATGCGTGATGTTTTCCAGTGCGTCCGAAATGCAATGCGTGTAGTCGTACATCGGATACACGCACCACGTGTCGCCCGTGCGGTAGTGATGCGCGAAGCGGATCCGGTAGAGCACCGGATCGCGCATGTTGAAGTTCGGCGACGACATGTCGATCTTCGCGCGCAGCACGTGCTCGCCTTCCTTGAACTCGCCCGCCTTCATGCGGCGGAACAGGTTCAGGTTTTCCTCTACCGAACGCTCGCGGAAGGGCGACGGCGTGCCGACCTCTGTGGCCGAGCCGCGGTTCGCGCGCATTTCCTCGGCCGACTGGCTGTCGACGTACGCCTTGCCGCGCTGAATGAGCAGCTCGGCGAATTCGTACAGCTTGTCGTAGTAGTCGCTCGCGTAGTACAGGTGCTCCTTGCCGTCTTTCTGCCACTCGAAGCCGAGCCAGCGCACGGCGTCGATGATCGAGTCGACGTATTCGACACTTTCCTTCTCCGGATTGGTGTCGTCAAAGCGCAGATGGCATACGCCGCCATAGCTGCGCGCCACGCCGAAATTCAGGCAGATACTCTTGGCGTGGCCAATGTGCAGATAGCCGTTCGGCTCGGGCGGAAAGCGCGTTTCCACGCGCTGGCCCCACTTGCCGGTGCGGTTGTCGTCGTCAATGATGTTGCGGATGAAATTGGATGCCGCTGGCGCGTCGTTGCGTTCGGTATTCATGCGAGATGGTGAAAGTCTGTCGGGGGCGCGCAATACGCCCACTTATCCGACAATTCTACCTGACGAGGCACGATGCGGCAGACGAGTGCGGTGTGCAGCCTACGCTCGGGCGGCTTTAATGGCGCGCCGCGCCGTGAGTGATGTCGAGACTCGTGTCAAGACTCGTGCGGCATTTCGGGCGCGGTTCGACGCAAAGACCGGCTGTAACAGGAGGTAAATCGTTTTGGTCCCGCGCAGCGCAGCGACTTAGCATGCCGGGCGGCGCAAGTCTGCGCGGGCGCAGGAACCGCGCTTTGCCCGTCAGGCCGTCGCCGCGCGCCGCCTCGCCAGCCGCCGATCTTTCAACGGACAGTGCCACTTGCGACGTGACGGCGCATGCGCCCGGCGCTGCGCTCACGCAAGCCGCCCGTTCCGTCTCGCCTTGCACGGACCTTTTCTGTTCGTGCAACATGGCGCCCTTAGTTGCCGGAGTTTCTCGGATGCCAATCTTGACGCACGATGCGCCTCGCGCGCCCTTTGCCTTTACTTCGTTCGCGCGAATGGTCACGGCTTCAACGCTATCGGCTACGTTCGCTGCGTGCATCGTCGCGCCCGCCCCGGCGCTCGCCAGGACGCCGCAGCCTAAAGCCGTGTTCGATGCATCCGCCGTGGCGGCGCCGGATCGCTACAGCGCCGACGCCGCGCAGCAGATCATCGCCGCCGGCGGCAACGCGGTGGATGCCGCCGTGGCCATGGCCTTCACGCTGGCCGTGACGCGCCCGGATGCGGGGAACCTCGGCGGCGGCGGGTTCATGACGCTGTTCGTCGACGGCAAGCCGTATTTTCTCGACTACCGCGAGCGCGCGCCGCAACAGGCGACGCGCGACATGTATCTCGACGACAAAGGCAACGTCGTGCCGGGCATGAGTTCCATCGGCCATCGCGCGGTGGCTGTGCCGGGCAGCGTCGACGGTATGTGGCAGGCCCAGCAGCGTTTTGGAAAGCTGAAGTGGAAGCAGGTCCTCGCGCCCGCTATCCGCTACGCCACTGAAGGTTTTCAGGTCGATCCCCGGCTCCAGCAGCAGCGTGACGCGACGGCGAAGAATTTCGCCGGCAAGACGAACTTCGACGCTTATTTCTCGAGCATGAAAGCAGGTGCCTCGTACCGGCAGCCGGAGCTGGCGCAAACCCTCACGCGCATTGCGAGCGACGGCGGCCGTGAGTTCTACGAAGGGCGCACCGCCGATCTGCTCGCGCAGCAGATGTACGGGCATGGTTTCGTCACGAAGGGTGACCTGCTGCAATACAAGGCCGTGTGGCGTCAGCCGCTCACTGCAAACTGGGACGGCTATCAGGTGCTGACCGCGCCGCCGCCGAGTTCGGGCGGCGTGGGGCTGATCCAGATGCTGAAAATGAAGGCCGGTCTGAAACAGGCTTTCGACGGGCTCGAACTGAACTCCGCGCCCTACATCCATCTGGTCGCGCAAATCGAAGACCGCGTGTTCGCCGACCGCCAGCAGTACCTGGGCGACCCGGATTCGTACAAGCTGCCTGTCGATAAACTGCTCGACGACGCCTACCTCAGCCAACGCGCATCCGAAATCAGTGCGGACGAAGTGCCCGGCGCGACGCCGGTCAAAGCCGGCTTGGGCGATGCGGCACCTGAAAAAGCGCAGACCACGCACTTCTCGGTCGTGGACAAGTGGGGCAACGCGGTGTCGAACACCACGACGCTCGACGGCGAGTTCGGCTCGGGCGTGGTGGTCGACGGCGCGGGTTTCCTGCTCAACGACGCGATGGACGACTTCGTGACGAAGGCCGGCGCTGCGGGCCAGTCGGGCGCGGCCGGCGCGACGGGTGCCGAACTCAACACGGTGTTGGCGGGCCGCCGCCCGCTTTCGTCGATGACGCCGACCATTCTGCTGAAGGACAACAAGGTGTCGCTCGTGATCGGCACGCCCGGAGGGTCGCGCATTCTCACGTCGATCTTCCAGGTCATGACCGATCTCTACGACTTCAACATGCCGCCCGGCGACGCGCTCGCCGCGATGCGGTTTCACCATCAGTCACTGCCGCCCAAGACGATTTACTTCGAGCCGTATCGTCCCATTACGGGCGAACTCGCCGCCCAGTTGCAGGAGCTGGGCTACGTGCTGGACGGGCAGTCGTTCAACGGCGACGTGCAGATGATCCGCATCGACGGGACGACGCCCGAACCTGCGGCCGATCCGCGCGGCATCGGAGTAGGACGTGTGATACGTTGAGCGCTCGACGGGTTGCAGCTGGCCACCGCTGATACCAATCGCCTGCGATTGCACGCTAAAACAAAAGCCACGGGGAACACAATGAACGCACCAGAAGCGAACGCACGAAAGCCGAACGTACTCGTATTGCCGGGTTACCAGAACTCCGGCGCGGGGCATTGGCAGACTCGCTGGGAGGCCCTCGATCCAGCATTCACACGGGTGCGGATGCCTGACTGGGATCATCCCGTGCGTGATGCCTGGTGCCGCGCGCTCGACTCAGCGGTGGCTGCCGCCGATGGACCGATCGTCTTCGCGGCCCACAGCCTGGGTTGCCTGACCGCCGCGATCTGGGCCTCGCAGTACGCGAGCGCCGCGCAACTCGGCAAGGTTGCGGGGGCGTTGCTGGTCGCCGTTCCCGATCCCGCTGGAGCGAACTTTCCGCGGGACGCCAGCGGATTCGCGCCCGTGCCGATTGAGCGCTTGCCGTTCGCAAGCATCGTGGTTGCGAGTAGCGACGATCCTTACGGCGGCGTGCCGTTCTCGCAAGCCTGCGCAAACGCGTGGGGCAGCCGCTGGATCGACGTGGGTCCGCGCGGACATATCAATTCCGACAGCGGGCTCGGCGATTGGGACGAGGCGCGCGGCTGGCTGGCTTCGCTGCGCGCGTCGGTTTGAGCGCGTGACGAGAGGTAGCGAAGGCGGCAGCGGGCGTTCTTCAAATCACGGATTGCCCGCGTAACGCCGCGATCCGTTCGTCGCCGTAACCGAGCACGTCGCGCAGAACGCTTTCTGTATGCTCTCCGAGCGTTGGCGGATGCGTGAGCGCCTGTGGCGGCGTGCCCGTCATATTGATCGGATTGCGCACCAGCTTGACGGTGCCGCCCGAGGGATGCGGCAGATCGACCTGCATGCCGCGCGCCACCACCTGCTCGTTTTCGAATACTTCGGCGAGATCGTTGATCGGCCCGCACGGCACGCCCGCCGCCTCGAGCGCCGCGATCCAGTCCTGCTTGCCCTTCAGACGGACCATCTCCGCGAGGATCGGCACGAGTACATCGCGGTGCCGCACGCGTGCGGGATTGGTCGCGAAACGCTCGTCTTCGGCGAGTTCGGGGCGTTGGCCCACCTCGACGAACTTGCGGAACTGGCCGTCGTTGCCGACTGCAACGATGATCCAGCCGTCGCTCGTCTGGAACGTCTGGTACGGCACGATGTTCGGATGCGCGTTACCCCAGCGGACCGGCGGCTGACCGCTCGCGAGGTAGTTCGAATTCATGTTGGCTAGCATGGCGACCTGCACGTCGAGCAACGCCATGTCGATATATTGGCCTTCCCCGGTGCGGTCGCGGTGCGTGAGAGCCGTGAGCACGGCGATGGTCGAATACATGCCGGTCATAAGATCGGCAATCGCCACGCCGGCCTTTTGCGGACCGCCGCCCGGCTGGCCGTCGCGCTCGCCGGTGATACTCATGAATCCGCCGATCCCTTGCACGATGAAGTCGTAGCCCGCGCGCTGCGCATATGGTCCGGTCTGCCCGAATCCCGTCACCGAGCAGTAGATCAGATCCGGCTTCACTTCTTTCAGCGACGCGTAATCGAGGCCGTATTTCTTAAGCTGCCCGACCTTGTAGTTCTCCAGCACCACGTCGCTTTGCGCGGCCAGTTCGCGAATGATCCGCTGACCTTCCGGCGACGCGATGTCGATGGTCACCGAGCGCTTGTTGCGGTTCGCGGCGAGATAGTAAGCCGCCTCGCGCGTGTCCGCCCCTTCGGGCGTCTTGAGGTACGGAGGGCCCCAGTGGCGCGTGTCGTCACCCACGTCGGGGCGTTCGATCTTGATCACGTCTGCGCCGAAATCGGCAAGCGTCTGCGCGCACCAGGGGCCGGCGAGCACGCGGGTGAGATCCAGCACGCGGATATGACTGAGAGCGCCCATGTTTGTCGATGTCTCCAATGTAAGCGGCCGGCGCGCAAGGCGCCGTGGATGTGGGCAATCTTAAGCGATTAGCGCGAGCCGGCGCAGTCGGCCAAACGTCATAAGACGAATGACGCGCAATTCTCGCAAGCGGGGCACGAGCTGCGCGAGGACCCATGCGCGGCTCAGACGCACCCCGTGTCTCGCACTGCCCGGCGCGACCTGGCCGAACGGCTAACGACGCGGCCGCGCGCCGCGCGAGGCCGCCGATCCCGTATAATCAGTCGTTTAAGAAACAAACAGTTGGCGCATCTCCGATGCCGCCGGTAAAAGTCTGGAAACAGTCAGGACCGTCCCCCGCACGCTATGAAAGCCGCCGAAATCCGCGAGAAATTCCTCAAGTTCTTCGAATCGAAGGGCCATACGATCGTTCGCTCGTCGAGCCTTGTGCCCGGCAACGACCCGACGCTGCTCTTCACCAATTCGGGAATGGTGCAGTTCAAAGATGTGTTCCTCGGCGCGGAATCGCGTCCGTATTCGCGCGCCACTACCGCGCAGCGCAGCGTGCGCGCGGGCGGCAAGCATAACGATCTGGAAAACGTCGGCTATACCGCGCGCCACCATACGTTCTTCGAAATGCTGGGCAACTTCTCGTTCGGCGACTATTTCAAGCGCGACGCGATCCACTACGCGTGGGAATTGCTGACGGGCGTGTACCAGTTGCCGAAAGACAAGCTGTGGGTCACCGTCTATCACGAAGACGACGAAGCGCACGACATCTGGGCGAAAGAAGTGGGCGTGCCGGTCGAGCGCATCATCCGCATCGGCGACAACAAGGGCGCGCGTTACGCGTCGGACAACTTCTGGCAAATGGCAGACACCGGCCCGTGCGGCCCGTGCTCGGAAATTTTCTACGACCACGGCCCGGACGTGTGGGGCGGCCCGCCGGGATCGCCGGAAGAAGACGGCGACCGCTATATCGAGATCTGGAATCTCGTGTTCATGCAGTTCAATCGCGACGCGCAAGGCAACATGACGCCGTTGCCCAAGCAGTGCGTCGACACAGGCATGGGTCTGGAGCGTATCGCCGCAGTGTTGCAGCACGTGCACAGCAACTATGAGATCGACCTGTTCCAGGCGCTCATCCAGGCTGCCGCGCGCGAAACCGGCGTGGACGATCTGACGAACAACTCGCTGAAGGTGATCGCCGATCATATTCGCGCGTGCTCGTTCCTGATCGTCGACGGCGTGATTCCCGGCAATGAAGGTCGCGGCTACGTGCTGCGCCGTATCGTGCGTCGCGCTATCCGTCATGGCTACAAGCTCGGCAAGAAGGGCGCGTTCTTCCATCGCATGGTGGCCGATCTCGTCGCGCAAATGGGCGGCGCGTATCCGGAACTGAAGGACGCACAACAGCGCGTGACCGACGTGCTGCGTCAGGAAGAAGAACGCTTTTTCGAGACCATCGGGCACGGCATGTCGATTCTCGAAAACGCACTGGCCGACCTCGAAAAGAAGGGCGGCAAGACACTCGACGGCGAACTCGCGTTCAAGTTGCACGATACGTACGGCTTCCCGCTCGACCTGACCGCCGACGTGTGTCGCGAGCGCGGAGTGACTGTAGACGAACCGGCGTTCGACGAAGCCATGGCGCGTCAGCGCGAACAGGCTCGCGCAGCGGGCAAGTTCAAGATGGCGCAAGGGCTCGAATATTCGGGCGCGAAGACCACGTTCCACGGCTACGAAGAATTACTCTTCGACGACGCGAAGGTGACCGCGCTTTATGTGGATGGTGCTTCGGTGCAGGCCGTCACGCATGGTCAGCAGGCCGTTGTCGTGCTGGACCATACGCCGTTCTACGCAGAGTCGGGCGGCCAGGTTGGCGATCAGGGCTTGCTCGCCAACGCGAGCGTGCGCTTTGCGGTTGCCGACACACTGAAAGTGCAGGCCGACGTGGTCGGTCATCACGGCACGCTCGAACAGGGCACGCTGAAGGTGGGCGACGTCGTCAAGGCTGAAATCGACGCGGTGCGCCGCGCACGCACGGCTCGCAACCACTCGGCCACGCACCTTATGCATAAGGCGTTGCGCGAAGTGCTCGGCTCGCACGTGCAGCAGAAGGGCTCGCTCGTCGATCCGGACAAGACGCGTTTCGACTTCGCGCACAACGCGCCAATGACCGACGAGCAGATCCGCCGCGTCGAAGAAATCGTCAACGCCGAAGTGCTGGCGAACGCGCCGGGCATCGTGCGCGTCATGCCGTTCGACGAAGCGGTGAAGGGCGGCGCGATGGCGTTGTTCGGCGAGAAATACGGCGACGAAGTGCGCGTGCTCGACCTAGGCTTTTCCCGCGAGTTGTGCGGTGGCACGCACGTGAAGCGCACCGGCGACATCGGTCTCTTCAAGATCGTGATGGAAGGCGGTGTGGCGGCGGGGATTCGTCGCGTGGAAGCAATCACGGGCGACAACGCCGTGCGCTTCGTGCAGGATCTCGACGCGCGCATCAACGCCGCGGCGGCCGTGCTGAAAGCTCAACCGTCCGAACTGACGCAGCGCATCACGCAAGTGCAGGATCAGGTGAAGCAGCTTGAGAAGGAACTGAGCGCGCTCAAGTCGAAGATGGCGTCGAGCCAGGGCGACGAACTCGCCGGTCAAGCGATCGAAGTGGCCGGTGTGCAGGTTCTGGCCGCCACGCTCGAGGGTGCGGACGTGAAGACGCTGCGCGAAACGGTGGACAAGCTCAAGGACAAGCTGAAGAGCGCGGCGATCGTGCTGGCTTCCGTCGAAGGCGGCAAGGTCAGCCTGATCGCCGGCGTCACGGCGGACGCGAGCAAGAAGGTCAAGGCGGGCGAGCTCGTCAACTTTGTCGCCCAGCAGGTTGGCGGCAAGGGCGGCGGCCGGCCGGATATGGCGCAGGCTGGCGGGACCGAGCCGGCAAATCTGCCCGCAGCGCTTGCAGGTGTGAAAGGGTGGGTCGAAGCGCAGCTTTGATCGGGTTTCGATCAGGCCGTCATGGGCCGGACCGAGCCGAAACTCTTTGAAGAGATCTGAGGCGGGTCATGCGGTGCGCCGGATTGATGGCGTGGCGCGTGGCCCGATTTTTTTGCCGCGCCGCTCTTTCGGTTAGGGCTTCTGGCTTACGCTTCAGCTTAAGAGTGATACACGTCGGCGTGACGTCTATCGGCCAATTCCAGGCAGCCGCGATACATTCAGCCTTGCAGCGAAGAATCAAGCGATGCCAGCGCTCACGCCTGGGCGAACGCTTGCACCCGCACCCGCCTCTGCCAAATCCCCCGCGCTCTCCTGGGCGACAAGAGTCTGCTTCAGCGCATTGAGGGCCGACGAAAAGTGCCCACGTCGCCAGACGAGCAATGTCTCGATCACACCGATGTCCGGCAAGTCATGCACCGCGATGTTGCTCGCGTCGGCTTGCAGTCCCAGCACCGACCGGGGCGCGACCGCAACCCCAGCGCCCGCGGCCACGCAAGCCACGATCGCATGATACGAACCGAGTTCCAGCACCCGCGCCGGCCTCACGCCGTGCTCCAGATACCATTTCTCGATGTAAGCCCGGTAGGCGCAGCCGCGCTCGAATGCAACCAGCGTCGATAGCGCGATGTCGCGCACTCCGCGAATCGGCCGATGGCCGCGCGGCGTCAGCATCACCAGTTCCTTCCTGAACACCGGCACGGTCTCGAACAAGTCGCCAAGCGCCGCGGGGTCCAGCGGTGTTGCCACGAGAGCGGCGTCCACTTCGAATTCGCGCACCCGCTCGATCAGCTTGCCCGTCGTACCGGTTTCGAGCTCGAGGGCGACGTCGGGCCATTGCTGGTGATAGCGGGCGAGCAACCCTGGAAGACGTGTTGCCGCGACGCTTTCCATCGTGCCTAGACGCAGTCGCCCGCTCGGACGGTCGGCGCGCACCGCGTGACGCGCTTCGTCGGCAAGAGCGAGCAGCCGTTCGGCGTACGGCAGCAGCGTCTCGCCTGCGGGCGTCAGCACGAGGCGCCGCCCATCGCGGATAAAGAGGTCCGCTCCGAGTTGCTCCTCGAGCTGTTTGATGCGCGTGGTGACATTCGATTGCACGCGATTGAGCTTCGCGGCGGCACGCGTCACGCCGTTTTCGCGCACGACCGCCCGAAAAATCGTCAAGGCTGCCAAGTCCACGATTCTCTCCTCGCGATGGATGGTATCCAAATTATTCATTTTTCATGATGGAATCGTCAAACTAATATGGATGACAGCCTGGGCGCGGGCGCCGCCCGTATGCCGGTTCGGTGATGGGACGGACCGCGCCGCAGCTTATGTGACTTCCCGCGAGGCTTCCCGCGTGTCGCGCGCTTTTCTTGAATGGCCATCCATGAACAATCCTGCTTCCCAAGCCCAATTCATGTCGGCAGAACCACGTGCCGCCCGGCGCGCGGCGCTCGCCTGTATGGTGACGCTGGCCGTCGCGCTCGGAGTCGGGCGGTTTGCGTTCACGCCGTTATTGCCGCTGATGCTGCACGGCGGCGGCGCGTTCGGTCAGCCGCCGATCGACATCCAGCAGGGCGGCTGGCTGGCGTCGTTCAATTACGCGGGCTACTTCGTCGGCGCGTTGACGTGCGCGGCGTTGCGCGTCGAGCCTGCCCGGATGGTGCGCTCGGGGCTGGTGTTGACCGTTCTGTTGACACTGGCAATGGGCGTCACGAGTCAGTTCTGGGTGTGGGCGGCAGTGCGCTTCATCGCCGGGGCGGTAAGCGCCTGGACTTTTGTGTTCGCGTCGCAATGGGGCCTGCGACGGCTTGCCGAGCTCGGTCAGCCTGCATGGAGCGGCGTGATTTACACGGGGCCGGGCGTGGGCATCGTCGGGACCGGGTTGCTTGTCAGCGCGGCGGGCGGTTATGGCGCGACGGTGGGCTGGATCGGCTTTGGCTTGATCTCGGCGGTTCTGACGGTGGCGGTGTGGTCCGCATTCGGCGCGCCGGCCGGTTCCGGTTCCGGTGGCGGGAGTGCGCATCGCCGCTCTGCGCCTTTAGTCGAAACGAGGGCGGTGGGAGAGAGGCCCGCGGGCGAATCGTTCACGGGAGCGGTGGCGGGCGCCGCTCAAAGCACCGGCCAACAAAGCACGTCGAGCTTTGGTCCGGCGACGCGGGGCTCAACGGCGCCAGAGGGTGTGGCTGCCGCGAACTCCGGCGTAACCACAGCAAAGAGTTTTGCCACCGCGACGCCTGACGCAATCGCAGCAAACGGCTCCACCGCTGCGACGTCTGACGCCATCGCCGCAAACGGCTCCACCGCTGCGACGTCTGACACCATTGCCACAAACGGCTCCACCACTGCGACCGACGACGCAATCGCCGCAAACAGTCCTGCCAATGCAACGCCCAACGCCGCCGCCCGAAGCGGCTATGGCAACGCAACCCGAAGCACCGTGCGCGACGAGCGCAGCACCCATCCCGCGGACGCCTTGTGGCTCGTCGTCCTTTACGGTGTGCCCGGCTTCGGCTACATCATCACCGCGACGTTTCTGCCGGTTATCGCGCGTCATGCGCTTCCCGGCTCGCCGTGGCCCGACCTGTTCTGGCCGATGTTCGGCGCCGCGTTGATCGTCGGTGCATTGCTGGCCGCGCGGCTGCCGCTGCACCTGGACAATCGCGTGCTGCTGGCGGGCAGTTACGTGCTGCAAGCGTGCGGCATCGCGCTCGGCATTGTCTGGCCGACGGCGGGCGGCTTCTCGCTCGGAAGCATTCTGATTGGCGTGCCCTTTACCGCAATTACCTTGTTCGCGATGCGTGAGGCACGGCGTCTGCGCGGCGACGACGCGGCTGGCCTCATGGGCTATGCCACTGCTGCTTACGGCTTGGGCCAGATCGTCGGACCGCTCGTCGCCGCGCCGATCGCCGCGCACACCGGCTTGTTTTCGCCGGCTTTGTGGCTGGCGGCCGGCGCGCTGCTGCTGGGGGCGGCCGGTCTCGTCGCCGTCGCGCGAATACCTCGCGGGCGAGGGCGCATGCCGGAGTGCGGCTGCGGTTGAAGCCGCGGTTAGAAAGCGGCGGGAGGGCACCCGCGGTAAGTTCGCCGACGGTCGTGCAGCCCCCGTCATAAGACAGCGCGCTGGCACGTCGTTGGGTTGTATGCTCGCGGGGTGCTGGTGCTGGTGCTGGTGCTGGCGTTGGTCAGTGAGCCGTCGTGGCCGGTGTCCATCGCCTGCAGCATGTCCAACGCTTCGGCGCGATTGGACATCCTTGCGAAGACAGCGACGGTGAGACCGTGCGTCATACGCCCGACGCCTGCCATCGAAAACCTGCTGTTGGGCCCCCGTCATTTAGGTTCTGTGCTTAGGCACCAGCGTTGGAACCTCGATCGACGACGCCACGCATAACCCCCTTGCGCAATCCCCACGCATAAAGCCCGCACTTAACCCCCACACTCGGACCGCCCAAGCCCAAGCCCAAGCCCAAGCCCAAGCCCAAGCCCAAGCCCAAGCCCAAGCCCAAGCCCAAGCCCAAGCCCAAGCCCAAGCCCAATCTCACCCCCCAAAACCACTCCCCCGTTCGAAAAACAAATCGCGCCCGCTGGCACTAAAATGACGGCTTTCCGTCATCCCCGCGCGTCTGTCGCCGGCCGCGCCGCTCACCATGCAACATTTCGCGTCCGACAACTACGCCGGCATCTGTCCGGAAGCGCTCCATGCGCTGATCGCCGCCAACAACAGCGGCCACGAACCGGCCTACGGCGACGACTCGTGGACCAATCAGGTATGCGACCGTCTGCGCGAACTGTTCCAGACCGACTGCGAAGTGTTCTTCGTGTTCAACGGCACGGCGGCCAATTCGCTTGCGCTCGCGTCGCTTTGCCAGTCGTACCACTCGGTGATCTGCCATGAGCTCGCGCACATCGAAACCGACGAATGCGGCGGCCCCGAATTCTTCTCCGGCGGCTCGAAGCTGCTGACGGCGCCCGGCATCGGCGGCAAGCTCACGCCCGATGCGATCGAAGCGGTCGTCACGCGCCGCGCCGACATTCACTACCCGAAGCCGAAGGTCGTGAC
Organism: Paraburkholderia kirstenboschensis; assembly: GCF_032806925.1. Classification (NCBI taxonomy): domain Bacteria; kingdom Pseudomonadati; phylum Pseudomonadota; class Betaproteobacteria; order Burkholderiales; family Burkholderiaceae; genus Paraburkholderia; species Paraburkholderia kirstenboschensis. The sequence goes on from NZ_CP136513.1 coordinate 344,034, forward strand.
GCTCACGCAGTCGACGGAAGTGGGCACCGTCTACACCGTCGAGGAAGTGCGCGCGATCGCTGCGATCGCCAAGCGGCGTCATCTGAAAGTGCATATGGACGGCGCGCGTTTCGCGAATGCCGTCGCCGCGCTCGACGTGCATCCGTCCGAGATCACCTGGCGCGCGGGCGTCGACGTACTGTGTTTCGGTGGCACGAAGAACGGCTTGCCGGTGGGTGAAGCGGTAGTGTTCTTCGACCGCGCGCTCGCCGACGACTTCGCCTACCGTCTGAAGCAGGCGGGCCAGCTCGCTTCGAAGATGCGCTTCATTTCCGCACCGTGGCTCGGCCTGCTGGATAACGACGTGTGGTTGCGCAACGCGCGTCACGCGAACGCGATGGCGCAACTGCTGCAAACGCGGTTGCAGGAAATTCCGGGCGTAAGCATCATGTTCCCGCGCGAGTCGAACGCGGTCTTCGCGCAGTTGCCCGCGCAAGCGGCGAAGGCCATGCGCGCGCGCGGCTGGAAGTTCTACGAGTTCATCGGCGCGGGCGGCTGCCGGCTGATGTGCGCGTGGGACACGCAGCCGGAAACGGTCGAGCGTTTCGCGGCCGAAGTCCGGGAGTTGTGCGCGGCGTGAAAGTGCGTGAGCCGTGTAAGCCGCGAAGCCGCAATGCCGCCAGCGCGCCGCGCCGGCAAAGACCGAACCTCCAGGCCACGTAACCATGACCGAATACCGATTTTGTCCCCGCTGCGCGACGCCTTTGACTGAGCGGGCCGACGCCGAACATGAAGGCGGGCGCATCCGCCAGACCTGTCCCGATGCCGGATGTGGCTACGTGCACTGGAACAACCCGTTGCCGGTGGTCGCGGCGATCGTCGAATACGAGGGCAAGATTCTTCTCGCGCGCAATGCTGCGTGGGCGGAGGGCGTCTTCGCGCTGATTACCGGCTTCCTCGAAAACGGCGAGACGCCGGAAGAGGGCATTGCGCGCGAAGTGCTGGAGGAGACGTCGTTGCATGCCGAGTCGGTCGAACTGATCGGCGTGTATGAATTCATTCGCAAGAACGAACTGATCATTGCGTATCACGTGAAGGCGCGTGGCACGATTTCGCTGTCGCCCGAACTGCTCGAGTACCGGCTCGTCGAGCCGGCGAAGCTGCGGCCCTGGCGCGCCGGCACCGGGCAGGCGCTCGGGGAATGGATGCGGCGGCGCGGCTTGCCGTTCGAGTTCGTCGACAAGCCGGGGCAGTAATCGTAAGCGGGCCGCATGCGTCGACCGGCCTGATCGGCCAGTAGCCTCGGCGAGGCGGACAACGGCGCCGCAACTAACGCAACAGCAGGCGCCGCCCAAAACACAACCGCGCCCCGACACCACCACTCAAACTACACAACCACCCCAATGTCCAAGCCCGCCGCCGCGCCACGAAGCTCGTACCCGCACTTCCTCTCCATCACCACGCGCTGGATGGACAACGACGTCTACGGTCACGTGAACAATGTCGTCTATTACAGCTACTTCGATACGGTGGTGAACGAGTATCTGATCCGCGCCGGCGTGCTCAATTTCGAGCGCGGTGAAACGATCGGTCTGGTGGTCGAGACGCATTGCAACTACTTTGCGCCGCTCGTGTTTCCCGAGCGCGTCGAAGCGGGCTTGCGAGTGACGCGGCTCGGCACATCGAGTGTGCGCTACGAGGTGGGACTCTTCAAGGAAGGCAGCGACGAAGCCGCCGCGCACGGCCACTTCGTGCATGTGTACGTGGATCGGGTCACTCGCCGTCCAGTGAACCTGCCCGATGCACTGCGCGCGGCGCTCGAGCCGATCCGCGTTGCTACCGGCGCGGCGGCGGATTAGGCACGTGCAGTCGTTAGCCATCAACCTGCTCAACGGGATCAGCTTCGGACTGCTGCTCTTCATGCTGTCGGCTGGGCTGACGCTGATCTTCAGCATGCTCGGCGTGCTGAACTTCGCGCATGCGAGCTTCTACATGCTTGGCGCCTACGTCGGCTATTCGGTGGCGGTGCGGGCGGGGTTCTGGAGCGCGCTCGTGATCGCGCCGCTCGCCGTCGGTTCGATCGGTGCTGCGTTGGAGCGCTGGCTGTTGCGTCGCGTGCGAAGCCATGGCCATCTCGCGGAACTGCTGCTGACTTTCGGCGCCGCCTATGTGCTCGGCGAGCTCGTGAAGCTCGGCTGGGGTTTGAGTCCGCTCGACGCGAGCGTGCCGGTCGCGCTGGACGGCCCGCTCTTTACGCTCTACGGCGCGACCTTCGCGCGTTATCGCGCGTTCATGATGTTGGTCTCTCTTGTGATGCTCGTCTCGCTGTACGCGGTGCTGCGTGTGTCGAAGGCGGGCCTCATCGTGCGTGCCGCGCTCACGCACCCGAGCGCCGTCGAAGCGCTCGGCCACAATGTGCCGCGCGTCTTCACCGGCGTCTTCGCGGCGGGCACGGCACTCGCCGCGCTGGCCGGCGTGATCGGCGCGCCGCTTTCCGTGATCGAACCCGCGATGGCCGAATCGCTCGGCTCGATCGTGTTCGTCGTCGTCGTGACAGGCGGGCTGGGATCGCTGGGTGGCGCGCTGGCTGCGTCGCTGCTGATCGGCTGTGTGCAGACACTGGCGGTGGCGAGCGACGTTTCGCTCGGCGACGTGCTCGCTACTTTCGACGCTTCGCTGCCGCGCGAATGGGACGCGCTGACGCTCGCGCAGCTTGCGCCGCTGATTCCGTACCTGCTGCTCGTCGGCATGCTGGCGCTGCGCCCGCGCGGACTCTTCGGCCGGCGCGACGATCATGCGTAAGCTGCTCGAGCCAGAGCCCGCGCAAGCGTCGCCCGTAGCCGCGACCCAGCGCTCTCACGCGATGTGGCGTCGCCTCGCACCGTGGCTCGCGCTGATTCTCCTGCTTGCGGCGCCTCCATTGATCTGGCGGCAAAGCTGGCTGCTCGCATACCTCGCGCAGACCGCCACGATGATCGTCTTCGCGCTCTCGTACAACCTGTTGCTCGGGGAGGCCGGACTGCTGTCGTTCGGACATGCCGCATATTCAGGCCTCGGAGCGCTGATTGCCGCGCAGGTTTTCAACCGTATCGGCGCACCGCTCGCGCTACTGCCGCTGGTGGGCGGCGCGGGCGCCGCGTCGTGCGGGGCGCTGCTCGGTTTCATCTCGACGCGTCGGGCCGGGACCGCTTTCGCCATGATCACGCTGGGCATCGGCGAACTTGTTTCGGCCGCGGCGTGGACCTTGCCCGACTGGTTCGGCGGCGAAGCGGGTGTCGCGATAGACCGCGCGAGCGGGCCCATGCTCGGCGCCTTTACGTTCGGCCCGGCACACGAGGCTTATACGCTGATCGCGCTGTGGTGCCTGCTCGCGAGCGCGGCGATGTTCGCTCTGTCGCGCACGGCGTTCATGCGGCTCGCCAACGCGGTGCGCGACAACCCGGCGCGCGCCGCGGCGATCGGCTGCTATCCGCGCCGCGTTCGCTACGGCGTCGTCGTCATGTCGGCGTTTTTCGCGGGCGTCGCGGGCACACTTGCGCTGATCAACGTCGAACTGGTGTCGACCGACAGTGTGAGCATGGTCCGCTCGGGCTCCGTGCTGATCGCCACGGTGATCGGCGGCACGGGCATCTTTTTCGGACCGGTCGCGGGCGCGATCGTGCTGACGTTTTTCAGCGTGGCCGTGGCCAGCGTCACGCGGGCATGGCTCTTCTATCTGGGCCTGTTCTTTATCGTGATCGTGGTCGCTGCGCCGGACGGACTCGCCGGCTTCATCGAGCGACATACCTTGCGGCTCGCGCGTGACGGATGGCGCCGATGCCGCGCCGTCTACGTCTGCGGCATGGCCGCGATCCTGCTGTGGACAGCTGCCACCGTGCTCGCGGTGCAGTGGGCTTACGCCGTTCAGTTCGGCGCGCAGGAGGGCGCTGCGCTGCGCGTGGGCGGTCAGTCTTCGTTGCTGTCGTTTGTCGTCTCGTCGCCGTTGCGGCTCGGCATGACGATCTTCGTGCTCGCGGCGCTCGGCGCATTGGCGGCTCTGTACGCATCGCGCGCGCAAACCCGTCTCGCGGCCCATGCGCGCGCGAGGCAAAACGCCGGAGGCCCGCAATGATCCCGGCGCTCGCGCTCTACGGCGTCGAAAAGCGCTTCGGCTCCACGCGCATCTTGCGCGGTGTGAATCTCGCGATCGAACCGGGCGAACGGCATGCGTTGATCGGCCCCAACGGCGCGGGCAAATCCACGCTCTTCAATCTCATTGCCGGCGGCGCGCGGCCCGACGCTGGGCGCATCGACCTCTTCGGTGCCCAGATCACACGGCTTGCCCCGGCGGCGATTGCGCGCCGCGGCCTTGCGCGCAGCTTCCAGAGCACGAGCGTGTTTGGACGATTGAGCGTGTACGACAACTTGCGCTGCGCCGCGCTGCTCGCCGAGCGCGACCGCATACGCTGGTGGCAGCGATTCGCCGGCGCATCAGCGGTCGATGCACGCGCGGCGCAGGTGCTCGAAGCAGTCGGCCTCGGCGCGCGCGCGCATGGCCTGGCCGGCACGCTGAGCTATGCCGAGCAGCGCGCGCTCGACCTCGGCATAGCACTCGCCGGTGGCGCGCACACGTTGTTGCTCGACGAGCCGACTGCCGGCATGAACCGCCCGGAGGCGGCGCGCGCAATCGAACTGATCCGAGAGACCACGGCGGGGCGCACGCTGCTGATGGTCGAGCACGACATGGACGCGGTGTTCGCCATCGCCGATCGCATTTCAGTGCTCGTGCAAGGGCGCATTATCGCGACCGGCACGCCTGCGGCGATTCGCGCGGACGCCGCGGTGCGCGCCGCTTATCTCGGCGAAGGGTTCGACGCATGACATCCTTGCTGGAGATTCGCGGACTCAATGCATGGTACGGGCCGAGCCAGGCGTTGCGCGACGTGAGCTTGGAGATCGGCGCGGGCGAAGTGCTCGCGCTCGTCGGCCGCAACGGTTCAGGACGCTCGACGCTCGCCCGCTCGATCATGGGCCTCGTGCATGCCGATGGCGAGTTGCGCTTCGCGGGCCGCTCGCTTGCCGGGTTGCGTACTTTTGAAATCGCGCGGCTCGGCATCGGCTATGTGCCCGAGCATCGGGATGTGTTTCCCACGCTGAGCGTCGGCGAAAACCTTGAACTCGGTGTAGCTCCGCGCAATCGCCGGCGCACGCCGCGCTTTAGCATGGACGACGCCTACACGCTTTTCCCCGTGCTGCGCGAGCGCCAGCGCACGCGCGCGGGCGCGCTGTCCGGCGGCGAGCAGCAGATGCTGAGCCTCGCCCGCGCGCTGCTCGGCGATCCCGATCTGCTGCTGGTCGACGAGCCCGGCGAGGGCCTCGCGGGCTTCGTGATGCAGCAGGTCGCTCAATGCCTGCGCGTGCTGCGCGAGCGCGGCATGGCGATGCTGCTGATCGAGCAGCGTCTCGTGATCGCGCAGGACATAGCGAGCCGCGTCGCGGTGATGGGTCATGGCGAGATCGTGTTCGACGGCGAACTTCACGCGTTCTTGCAGCGTCCCGACGTCATGCGTGAATGGCTCGGTGTGGGTTAAGCGCTTTCGCTGCGCGTGCGGTTCTCTACCTCGCATATCTTTGCGTCGACTCGTCAGACCGATTCGAACGCTTGATCGTTTGGTGAGCGTCCTCCAGCAATCTTGTCGGCGGCGCGCGTTCAAATACAGACAAATCACGTAAAACGCGCGACGTCGGCGTGAGGGTTGAACAAGCGTCGCGGCTTCAGATGAAGTTCGATTTATACGGCTATCGCAGGGACGTTTCAAAGGGCACGGTGAAAATGGACAGCAACGGGGGGCTCGACGTGGATCTCGCTGTGCGAGGCAAATGATCGGGCTTTGGCATCGCGCGAGTCGCCTGGTTGGCGTTGCGTGGCGTTGCCTCGCTCCGTGCGCGAGGCAACGCCACGCGGCTCAATCTTCCTTGTTGATGATCCACTCGTGCGCCGGGTCGTTGCGGAAATGCCAGACACGTTGAGCGCCTGCCATGACGTTCAGATAATACGAGTCGTAGCCATACGGCACGACGACCGGATGATAGCCGCGCGGCACCATCACGACATCGTGGTCCTCAACGGCCATTGATTCGTCGATGTCGCGCATATCGGTGTACACGCGTTGAAACGCAAAGCCTTGCGGCGGATTCAACCGATGGTAGTACGTCTCTTCGAGCGAACTCTCGTGAGGCACGTTGTCGGTGTCGTGCTTGTGCGGCGGATAGCTCGACGCGTGTCCGCCAGGCGTGCGCACTTCAACCACCAGCAGCGATTCGGCCGGCTCTGTTTGCGGAAGAATGTCGCATACGTATCGCGTATTAAGGCCCTTCCCGCGCGTCGAGCGCTTCATCGAAGACGGCTCGATCAGACGTGCGGGCAGCTCGCCTTTCGCAGGCGCGCTCGCTACGCCGATCTCCGCATCGCGGCATGCACGCACGGTGGCGCGCACGCCCGGCGGCAAATAGACCGCGTGAGGCGCGGCATCTTCGAATACGCTGTCGCGCGAACCGAGCGAACTCCATTTGATGTCCGCAGTTTCGATATCCACCGAGCCCGTGAGCACGACAATGCACACTTCGCGCGACGGCTCCTGCACGTACACGACTTCACTCGTGCCAAGACGGTAAGCGGCAAAACCGACATACCGCCAGCACGCCGACGCCGGTGTTACTCGCGCGATTGTCTGGCCTTCGCGCTGCGCCTTCACTAATAGACTCATGCTGCCTCCTGCGTGGTGCCATGGCTGTCGCCCCGAGTGTCGCCCCGAATGTCGGCAGACGTCGTGTCGAGCGGGGCATCGACCAACGCACGCAATGTTTGAAAGCCTTTCTGCGCATACTCGAACGACGGCGCCACGACCGGGTCCTGTTCCGCCTCCACGACGAGCCAGCCGGAATAGCCATGCCGCTTTAAACGCGCGATGATCGACGGGAAATCGACTGCGCCGTCGCCTGGCACCGTGAAAGCGCCGGCGATCACCGCGTCGAGAAAACTCCAGTTGCGATTGCGCGCGAGTTTCATGACGGCAGGGCGCACGTCCTTGCAATGCACATGACACACCCGGCCGATGTGTTTGTCGAGCACGGCGAGCGGATCGCCGCCTGCGAAGGTGATGTGCCCGGCGTCGAACAGCAGGCCGACTGCGTCGCTCGTGCGTGACATCAGCTGATCGACGTCGGCCGGCGTTTCGACATACGCACCCATATGATGATGGTACGCAAGCCGCACGCCGCGGCTTAGCGTGTAGCGCGCGAATTCGTCGACGCGGGCGGCGTAGGCGGCCCACTGCGCGTCGCTGAAAAAGCGTGGCCGCTGGTATAAGGGTCTTGGCGCGCCCTGAATAGAATCCGCCACCTCGCCGTACACCATGACCGTCGCGCCGTTTTGCGCGAGCAGTTCGAGATGCGGACCGACCTCGGCGATTTCCTCTTCGACGCTGCGCCGCGCGAGACGTCCCGAGTACCAGCCGGACACGAGCGCGAGATCGTATTGCGCGAGCAGCGTCTTCAATGCCTGCGGTTCACGCGGGAACTTGTTGCCGAGTTCGAACCCCTGATAGCCGATCTTGCGGCCCTCGGTGAGCGCTAATTCGAGCGGCGTCTCGCCGCCGAGCGAAGGCAGATCGTCGTTCATCCACGACAACGGGTTGATGCCGATGCGTACGTTGAAAGCTGTCATGCGTGCGTCCTCAATCGTTGGCCTGGTCGCTGTTGTTGCCGCTGCCGCTGCCGCCAGTCGAACCGGGCGGTTTGCCGCGCGCCGCGATCTGCGCGTCGTAGTTGGCTCGCGCGTCGCGCACGCTCGCTCGCGGCGATACTTCGGGCACGGCGACTTCCCACCACCAGCCGCCGTCGCTCGTCGTGCGGGCCGGATCGGTGTCGATGCTGACCACATAGGTCCGGTCCGCCGAGCGCGCGCGCTGCAGCGCGGCTTCCAGTTCCGCCACGTTCGCCACGTGTGCCGCCCGCGCACCGAGTGCGCGGGCATGCGCGGCGAAGTCGATGTGCGGCGCACCGAGCGGACCCTGCATGCTGTCTTCGAGCAGGTTGTTGAACGGCGCACCGCCGCATGCCTGTTGCAGTCGATTGATGCAGCCGTACCCGCGGTTGTCGAGCACCACGACAATCAGCTTCGCGCCGAGCATCACCGACGTGGCGATCTCGCTGTTCATCATCAGATAGCTGCCGTCGCCCACCATCACGATCACTTCACGCTCGGGCCGCGCAAGCTTCGCGCCGAGTCCGCCGGCGATCTCATAGCCCATGCATGAGTAGCCATATTCGACGTGATAGGCGCCTGGAGTTCCGGCGCGCCACAGCTTGTGCAATTCCCCGGGCAAGGTGCCGGCCGCGCACACGACGATGTCGTTGGCCGGTGAATTCGTGCTTGAACGTTGCACGGCGCCGATCACATCGCCCTCGTAAGGCAGCACGGAATCTGGTTGCGGCGCGTGCGTGAGGGTATGCACCGTGTCGCGCCAGCTTGCCGCGAGTTGGTGCGCGCGCGAGGTCCACGCGCGATCGGCCTGCCAGTCTTGCAGACGTTCGGCGAGCGCGTCGAGCGCGAGACGCGCATCCGCCTCGACTACTTGCGCGCGATGCTTGAGGGCGTCGAAAGCATTCGCATTGATGCCGATCACGTCCGCTTGCGTGAACAGCGTATTCGAGCCGGTCGTGAAGTCCTGCAAGCGCGTGCCCAGCGCGAGCACGCAATCGGCATCGCGGGCGAGCGCGTTGGCTGCAGGCGAGCCGGTCACGCCCAGCGCGCCAACGTTCAGTGGATCGTCCCATGCAAGCGAGCCCTTGCCGGCTTGCGTCTCCGCAACCGGAATGCCGTGCGTGGCGGCAAAGCGTTGTAACTCATCGGTCGCACGGCCGTAGAGCACGCCGCCGCCCGCAACGATCAACGGACGCTTCGCGCGCTGCAAACGCGCGATAGCAGCGTGGATCTCGTCGACGCGCGGTGCGGGCGAATAGAACGTCACGATGCGCGGTGCAAAGAAGTCGGCGGGGAAGTCCCACGCTTGCGCCTGCACGTCTTGCGGCAACGCAAGCGTGACCGGCCCGCACGACGCGGCGTCGGTGAGCACGCGCAGTGCGCGCGGCAGTGCACTCAGCAGTTGCGCGGGATGCACGATTCGGTCGAAGTAGCGCGACACGGGCTTGAACGCGTCGTTCGCCGAAACGCCGCCGTCGTGGAAATCTTCCACCTGTTGCAGAACCGGGTCGGGCGCCCGCGACACGAAGATGTCGCCCGGCAACAGCAGCACCGGCAGACGGTTCACATGCGCGAGCGCCGCGGCGGTCAGCAGATTGGTAGCGCCTGGCCCGATCGACGTGGTGACCGCCATCATGCGTCGGCGAAAGTGCGCCTTTGCATATGCGATCGCGCTGTGTGCCATCGCCTGTTCGTTATGGGCGCGCAGCGTCGGCAGTTCGTCGCGATGCTGATACAGCGCCTCGCCCATGCCGGCGACGTTGCCGTGACCGAAGATTGCGAACACGCCGCCGAAGAGCGGTTCTGTTCCCAAGCCGTCTTCGGTTGCGACACGCTGCGCGGCGAGATAGCGCACGAGCGCCTGCGCGGTGGTCAGGCGGATGGTCGTCCCTGTGGCTACGACGCCCGCTGGTGCCGCTTGGTCATGTCCATGATGTAACACGCGCTGATTCATGCAGCCTGCTCCTGATGAACACGGTTGTTCGCGCCTCGTTCGGCGGCGGCGGTGTCGCGCGCCGCGCGCCACGATGCGATTAGCGTTTCGAAGGTGCGGCGCACGCGCGCGATCAATTCGTCGTCGCCGATTTCTCCTGCGAGCCACGCATGACTCGGCTCGTGGAAGATCGTGCGGCCCACGGTGAAACCCCGACACGTCGACGAGCGCGCCGCCGCGCGAAAGCCCTCGTTCAACTGCTCGACGCCCGCCGACAAACCGAGCAGCACGACGCCCCGGCAATACGGGTCGCGCTCGGCGATCAGCGCGTCGACGTTGCGCCATTGCGCGGCGTCCATCGGTTCAAGCTTCCACCACTCGGGATAGATGCCGATGTTATAGAGCCGCTTCAACGCGCGAAATACGATGTCGGGCCCTTGCGGCAAGTTCGCGTGCTTCGGCGGGATCACTTCGAGCAGCAACTCGTGGCCGCTTGCTTGCGTCGCGTCATACAGCGCGCGCAATTGGGCTTCCTGTTCGAGGCGCTGTTCGACAGGTTCGTCGGGGTGGAATTGCACCAGGCACTTCACAACGTGTTCCTGCGGCCATGGCACGAGCGTCGTGCCGACCGAGCGGCCGTGGTCGAACACGAGCGGCACCGAGCCGGGCAGCTCGACCGGGCGGCCGATCCACCAGCCGCGGCCCGTCGCTGCGTTCAGCGCGTCCTGGCCATAGCGGCTGTCGATCAGCACGCCAATGCGGCCTTGCAGGCCTAGTGCGCTTTCGGTCTGCGCGACCGCGTCGACGAACAGGCCTTTGAGCTGGGCGATGCGCGCTTCGCTTGCGCCGCTCTGCTGCGCGAGTTCAAAGAACTGATTCCGATGATCGAACGCGAAGCCGAGCACCTCGTCCCACTGCTTGCGCGCGGGCGTCACGCGATGCAGGCGCGCCAACGTCGCGTCGCGGTCGGGGCGGCGCATACGCTCGGGATCGGCCTTCGCCTCGCGCAGAAAGTAGTCCAGTTCAGCGGGCGTCGGCATGGCCGGCGCGCACGCGTGGCGCGAGACGACTAGCGCGCCGCTTGCATTGGCCGCACGCGCGCAGGCGTCGAGCGGTTGATCGCGCAGCCATCCGGAGAGAAAGCCGGACGCGAACGCGTCGCCGGCGCCGAGCACGTTCAGCACTTCGACTTCCACGCCGCCGTGAACCGGCGCTTCGTTGAGCGAGGCGGGCACTTCGCCGTCGATGATCTGGCAGCCCATCGGTCCGCGCTTGAGCACGAGCGTGGCCGCTGTGACCGCGCGCACCATTGCCAGTGCGTCGACGAGATCGCTTTTGCCGCCGGCAATGCGGAATTCCTCTTCGGTGCCGATCACGAGGTCGAACAACGGCAGGATGCGCTGCAAATGCGCGGTGACGCCTTCGCTTGCAACAAAGCGCGTTTCGCCGTCCGCCTTACCCGTGAGGCCCCACAACACAGGGCGATAATCGATGTCGAGCACGGTGCGCACCTGATTGCGCCGTGCATGATCGAGCGCGCGGCGGCTCGTGCGGTTCACCTGTTCGGTCGAGAAGTGCGTGCCGGTAATCAGCAGCGCTTTCGACGACGCGATAAACGCCTCGTCGAAATCCGCTTCGTCCACGGCCATGTCCGCGCAATTCTCGCGATAGAAGATCAACGGGAACGTATCGCGATCCTTCAGGCCGAGCAGCACGAGCGCGGTCAGGCGTTCGGGATCGACGCGCACGTGGCTCACGTCGCAGCCTTCCTTCGTCAACGTCTCGGTGAGAAAGCGGCCCATGTGGTCGTTGCCCACGCGTGCGAGCATGGCCGATGCAAGTCCGAGCCGCGCGCAGCCGAATGCAATGTTCGCCGACGACCCGCCGAGATACTTCGCGAAGCTCGACACGTCCTCGAGCCGCGCGCCGACCTGCTGCGCGTACAGATCGACGGCGAGCCGGCCAAGACACACGATGTCCCGGCTGCGGCCCGGCGCGAAGCGGCTGCCGGCGTCGGAGCCGGACATGCCGGACGCGCCGGCAGTCCCGCCCGGGTGCTGCGCCGGCGTGCCGCTGAATGTACTGGAATGAGCCATGAATGTCCCTGAATGACGGAGCGCGGCGAGCGGTGCCACGGCAGCAGCCGCCGCGCGAATGAATCAGATCGTTGCGCCTTCTAGTTCGCCTATCATCTTTTGCATCTCGGCACCGCCCGCCATCATGTCGAGCACTTCGTCCTTGGTGATCGTCTCTTTCGTGAATGTGCCGAGCGATTTGCCGCGATTGAGCAACGTGAACGAATCGCCGATCGGATACGCGTGATGCACGTTGTGCGTGATGAAGATCACCGAGATGCCTTTCGCGCGCGCCTTGTGGATCAGCTTCAGCACATTGAAGCTCTGCTTGACGCCGAGCGCGGCGGTCGGCTCGTCGAGGATCAGCACACGTGCGCCGAAATGGATGGCACGCGCAATCGCAAGGCACTGTTTTTCGCCGCCTGACATCGTGCCTATCGGCTGATGCGGATCGCGCACGTTGATGCCCATTTCCGCGAGCTTGTCGCGGGCTGTCGTCGCGCTCGTTTCGAGGTCCATCACGTTCAGGAACCCGAACAGTTTCTTTTGCGGCTCGCGTCCCATGAAAAAATTGCGCGCGACGGAGAGCAGCGGCACGAGTGCGAGATCCTGGTAGACGGTCGCAATGCCGAGGTCGAGCGCGTCTCTAGGCGACTCGAACAGCACGGGCTTGCAGTCGACGAGATACTGGCCCGACGACGGTTGATGTACGCCAGCCAGGGTCTTGATCAGCGTCGACTTGCCCGCTCCGTTGTCGCCGAGCAGGCAATGCACTTCGCCGCGCTTCAGGCGCAAGGTCACGCCGCTTAGCGCGATTACCTTTCCAAAGTATTTGTTGACGTTCTCGAGAGCGAGGATCACGTCGTCTTGCGGCGCGGCGCCCGGCAGATTGATTTCGTTCGTCACATTGTTCGTATCGGACATGTGCGTCTCCTCGTTACGATTGCGCGACGCGACGGCGCACATAGTGATTGAACAGCACGGCGATGAGCAGCATCACGCCGAGGAATACGCGGAACCAGTCGGAGCTCACATTCGTGTAGGTGATGCCGATTTGCACGACGCCGAAAATCAACGCGCCGAAACATGCGCCGATCACCGAGCCATAGCCGCCCGTCAACAACGTTCCGCCGATCACCGCCGCGATGATCGCCTCGAACTCCTTCTGCAAGCCGCGGTCCGCCGCAGCCGAGCCGATATCGCACACTTGCAGTACCGCGAACAGGCACGAGCAGAACGCGGTCAGCACGAAGAGCAGGATCTTCACGCGACGCACCGGAATGCCGACGTTCTTTGCCGCGTTGGCATCGCCGCCCACTGCGAGAATCCAGTTGCCCGCGCGCGTTTTCGCGAGGACGAATGCGCAGATCGCGGCGAGACCGAACCACCATAGAATCACTTTCGGAATTCCAGGCACGAGCGCGTGGCCGTTATCGAGCAGGGTGCCTATGCCGTGATGCGCCAGCATCGTGAAGAGACCCTGCAGCGCGACGCCGTGAAAGAGCGTGTTGGCGAGCCAGTCCTGTTGTGCAAGATCGCCCACGCCGGAGACGATGGTGCGATCGGCGAACAGAATCGACAGTGCAAGCGTGAGGCCGCGCAGAATGAAAAGAAACGCGAGGGTCACGATGAACGACGGCAGGCGCGTGCGCATCACGAGGTAGCCGTTGAGCGCCCCCAGCAACATCGAGCCGACGAATGCAAAGAGAATCGCGAGCGAGATCGGCCAGTGGAAATAGACGGTAGGAATCGCGACCATCATGCCGGCAAAGCCGATCATCGAGCCGATCGACAGGTCGAACTCACCGGCGATCATCAAGAGGCACGCGCCCACGGAAAGAATGCCGAGATAAGCGGACACCTGCGACCAGTTCATCACGCCGTCGAGATTGAACATGCCGGAGCTGCCGGCCGTCAACGCGAAGACTAGAAACACCAGCACCGCGCCGGAGATTGCGGCGAACTCGGGGCGGTTCAGCAAATGACCGAACCACGATTCCTTGCGTACGCGCTCGTCGCGCCCCTCCGTTTCAGGGCGCGACGCAGCGTTATGCGAAGCGGCGCTATTCGGGTCGACGTGCGGTGGAAAGTGCTTGCCGGCTACACCCATGATGTCTCCTTGGAGCCGGCTGTGTGTCCGGGCAAGCGGGAATGCATTGCGGGAACGACAGCCGGTGAAATGCGCGCTGGCAGCGAAGCTGCCCGGCGGGAGCGTTGCCCGCCGCGCGCGTGACTAGCTAGAGAAAAGAATCAGCGGTACTGCCCTGCGTACTTGATGACCTTGTCGAGGTTTTCTTTCGTGATGAAGCCCGGTCCGGAGCGAATGTTCTTGGGCCCATATGAGGGCGCCAGACCGTAAGTGGCAAGCCGTGCCTTGAACTTAGGATTCGCTTCGAGAATCTGGCGGATCTTCGCGGGGTCGGTGGTGTGCTCTTTCTTCACGATGGCCAGCACGGCGACCGGAATGTAGCCCTGCAGATACGGCTGCTGATCGATCGCGAACTGGATCGTGCCGTTCTGGATCGCCTTCGCGATGTCGTCGGAGAAGTCGAAGGTGCAGAAGTAGATCTTGCCGTTGAGGCCCATTTGCTGCACTGCTTTCAGCGTGGCCGAGGCCGGCGTCGGTCCGAGCGTGAGAATGGCGCCGGTGTTCGGATGGTTGCGCAAATAGGCGCTGACTTTCGATTGAATCTCGGTCGGGTCCTGGCCGGAGTCGATCGTGGACGACTTGTAGTCGACGCCGAGCGCCTCGGCAAAACCGCGGCAACGGTCGAACGAAACCGTGTTGGTCGCAAGGTGGTTCACGCACAGGAACGACTTCACGCCGGCTGCTTTCGCCTTCTCGCCTGCCGCCTTGCCGGCGACGTATTCCGGCTGGCCGATGTGCATGATCGCGCCGAGTTGCGCGCTTTGTTCCTCGGTGCCCGAGTTGATCGTGACGAGCGGAATTTTCTTGGCGGTGACTTTGTTGATAGAGCTCTTCAGCACGTCGAAATCGGCGATGGTGACGATCACGCCGTCGTAGTTGCGCGCTGCGGCCTGTTCGACGAGACGCGCCATATCGGCGATGTCACCGTTCGGCGGATTGCGATAGTCGGTCTCGACGTTGAAGTCCTCGTCGGCCTGCTTGATGGCGTTTTTGATCGTGTTCCACCACGAATCGGAGTCCGGCGCGTGGCTGATCAGCACGAAATGAGCGTCAGCCGCGCGGGCGGCCGAGGCCCCTCCGAATCCCGTCGCCAACGTCAAAGCCGTCACCAGAATCCTGAGCGTAGCCTTGCCCTTGCAAAGTCTCATGTCTCCACCTTTCTCGGTCTGTCGTTATTGAAGGAGCGTGTGGCGGACGGTACGCAACGCAGCACCGAAGGCGTTGCGCAAGATCGCCGAAGCACCATCGCTCACGACCAAGATTAGGTCATCTTCGAGTGACGTGCAATGGAAATTTCACCGTAGATAAAAATGGAAAATACGTTCCATTTATGCGGTGTGCTGCCTATAATCGGCAACGTCAGCAGCCTGTGCAGCGCCGCTCCGAAAGCGCCTGCCGCAGTGCAGTAAAGCCCCAAAGAGAGAACCATGGCGGAAGAGAGCACCGAAGAATTGCCGAGCGTCGAAGAATTGATGCAGCGCATCGCGGACAACTACGAGGCGCTGCCGCGTCAGTTGAAGAATGTCGCGACGTATATCGAGCAGCATCGTTCGAGCGTGATGGTGGATCGCACGAGCGACATCGCCGCGAGCTGCGGCGTGCATCCGTCGGCGGTCGTGCGATTTGCGCAGCGCTTTGGTTTCTCCGGCTTCTCCGATTTGCAGGCGGTGTTTCGTCAGGCGTATACGGGGCAGGGTGCGTCGTCGCCGAGCTATCAGCAGCGCATTCGCAAGCTCATCGATGAGAAGCCCGGTGCGTTGTCCGGCGGCGCGGTCGCACGCGAGTTCATCGCGGCTTCGCGCGGCGGGCTTGAAGAACTCGAAGCGGGGCTCGACGACAAGCAGTTCGACGCCGCCGTGAAGATGCTGCAACAGGCGGACAACATCTATGTGATCGGCGTGCGGCGCTCGTTTCCGGTGGCGAGCTACATCGTCTATGCGTTGCAGCACACGCCCAAGCGCGTGCACCTCGTATCGGGTTTCGGCGGCATGTACCGCGAGCAGATTCGCAGCGTGAAAAAGGGCGACGTGGTGATTGCGATCAGCTTCGCGCCTTATGCGAAGGAAACACAGTATTGCCTGCGGGTCGCGCATCATCATCAGGCGAAGACGCTGGTTATTACGGACAGCCAACTATCTCCGTTAGCGCGTTACGCGAGTACTCAACTGTATGTGAAAGAGGGCAGCGCGTTCGCGTTCCGCTCGCTGACCAGCACGATATGCCTGTGCCAGGCGCTCTTCATCGCGCTTGCGTACAAGCTCGAACTAAACGTAGAAGAATCGAAAGACACTGGAGGATACGATGACTGACGCAGCAAAACCGATCGACGTCGCGGTGTTCGGCGCGGGCCGCATCGGCAAGATTCACGCGGCCAATCTCGCGCGGCAACCGGGCGTGCGGCTGAAATATGTGGTCGATGTGAATAGCGAAGCGGCCGCGGCGCTGGCTGCCGCGCATGGCGCCAAAGTGGCCGATATCGACGGCGCGATGGGCGACGCGTCCGTCGGCGCCACGGTGATCTGTTCGAGCACCGACACGCATGCCGATCTGATCATGAAGTCGGCCGCTCAGGAAAAACATGTGTTCTGCGAGAAGCCGGTCGACCTGACGCTCGAGCGCGCGCGAGCTTGCGCCGATGCGGTCGAGCGCGCGGGCGTGGTGTGCATGATCGGCTTTCAGCGCCGCTTCGATCCGACGTTCTCCGCGTTGAAGGCGCGCCTCGATGCGGGCGAGATCGGCACGCCGGAAATGCTTGTCGTGACGAGCCGCGATCCAGGCGCGCCGCCGGTGGACTACATCCGCCATTCGGGTGGAATCTTCAAGGACATGCTGATTCACGACTTCGACATCTTCCGCTGGATCCTCGACGACGAAGCGGACACGCTGCACGCCACCGGCAGTTGTCTGAGCGACCCGGCAATCGCGGAAGCCGGCGATATTGATTCGACCGCGGTGACGATCCGCACGAAGCGCGGCCGTCTGTGCCAGATCAACACCGCGCGCCGCGCCGCCTACGGTTACGACCAGCGCTTCGAAGTGCTCGGCAGCGCGGGGATGCTGCAGGCGGGCAACGTGCGGACCACGCAGGTCACGGCTTACTCCAGGACGCAAGTATCGAGCGACGTGCCCGAAGCGTTCTTCCTTGAACGTTATCGCGCGGCTTATGCGCTCGAAATTGCGCATTTCTTCGAGGCGGTCACGCTAGGCAAGCCGGTGCGTACCACGGTGGCAGACGGTTTGAAAGCGCTGGAACTCGCCGAGGCCGCCACGCGCTCATGGCGCGAGGGGCGTGCGGTGAAGCTCGGCGAGGCTGCGCGATGAGTGCGGCGGCGGCAACGCCGCGGCTGCGTCTCGGCGTGGTCGGCCTCGGGCGGCTTGGCAAACGTCACGCTGAGAACCTCGCGTATCGCGTGCCGGACGCGGAACTGGTTGCTGCTTGCAGCCCGCTCGAAGAAGAGCGGGCGTGGGCGCGCGACGCTTTGCCGTCGCCACGCCTTTACGATGATTACGCGCAACTGCTAGACGACAAGGACGTGGACGCCGTGTGGCTCGTCACGCCGTCGTCGCTGCACGCGCAGCAGATCGTGGACGCTTTGCGCGCGGGCAAACACGTGTTCTGCGAAAAGCCTTTGTCGCTCGATCTGGCCGAGTGCGAGCGGGTGCTGCAAGAGGCTGCGCGGTACCCGCATCTGCAGGCGACGATCGGCTTCATGCGGCGTTTCGACCCGAGCTACAAGGACGCCTTCGACAAGATCGAAGCGGGCAAGATAGGGCGGCCGTTTCTCGTGCGCTCGCAAACCGCCGACAAGAACGATACCGACGGTTTCTTCGTGCGCTTCGCAGCAACTTCCGGCGGCATTTTCCTGGACTGCACGGTGCACGATATCGACGTCGCGCGCTGGCTGCTCGGCAAGCCGCGCGCGAAACGCGTGTTCGCGGCGGGCGCTGTCGCGTTGCATGAAGGCCTGCGCGAGTTCGGCGATGTGGATAACGGCGTGGCGATCTGCGAATTCGAGGACGGCAAGCTCGCAATGTTCTACGCGTCGCGGACCCAGGCACACGGCAACGACACGCACAGCGAAGTGATCGGCACGGCCGGCGCGCTCGCGATCGGACATAATCCGCGCGCGAACCGTGTGGAGATCTACGACGCGGCGGGCATTCGCAACGAGTGCACGCCGAGTTTCTTCGATCGCTTCGAAGAGGCGTTTCTGCAGGAGGCGCGCGCGTTCGTCGCGTCGGTGCAGGGCGGGGCGGGACCGACCGCGCAAGCGGGTGCGACGCTCGCCGACGCGCTGGAAGCGACCCGCATCGGCAATGCTTTGCGGCAGTCGCTGCAAAGCGGGCAGGCGGTGACGTTGTAGCGCCGATATTGCTGGTTGGACGGCGATGCGCGCGGTGCTTACGCCGGCAAGGCGGCGAAGGCTGCGGTAGAATTTGACCCTCTGTCCGGCGTCGCGAACGACGCCTAGTCCCGAAGGTCATCGTCGATGCAAATTCAGATTCATAAGGAAGTCGATGCGCGCGGGCTGATGTGCCCGCTGCCCATCTTGCGCGCCAAGAAGGCGCTCGCCGATATGGAAAGCGGTCAGATTCTCAAGGTGCTCGCCACCGACCCCGGCTCGCAGCGCGATTTCGCCGCGTTCGCGAAGCAGACCGGCAATGAGATTGTTGAGAGTTCGTCGCACGACAAAGTCTTTACGTTTCTGATGAAGCGCCGCTGACGCGCACGCATTCAGACCCACTCAGACGCACGCACTGAAACAAAAGGCGCTGTGCCCGCGAAAGCGGAGCACAGCGCCTTTTTGACTTTTGTGAGATGCCTCGCGATTCAAGGCATCTCGCAGAGGCTTTAACCTTCCAGAACCGGCGAACGCGTACGCAGATATTCGTCGAAATCCGCGGCCACTTCGGGGTGACGCAGCGCGAACTCGACCGTTGCCTTCAGATAACCGAGCTTGCTGCCGCAGTCGAAACGCGTGCCGTGGTACTTGTACGCGAGAACCTGCTCGTCGGCGAGCAGCGACTGGATTGCGTCCGTAAGCTGCAGTTCGCCGCCGGCGCCCGGCTTGATCGAGCGGATGTGGTCGAAAATACGTGGCTTGAGCACGTAGCGGCCCACCACGCCGAGATTCGACGGTGCGACGCTCGGTTCCGGCTTTTCGACGATGCCCGACATCTTGATGATCGAGTCTTCCCACTCCTTGCCGTCGACAATACCGTACGACTTGGTTTCCTGCGCCGGGATCTCTTCGACGCCGATCACCGAGCTGTGATAGTGGTCGAACACCTCGATCATTTGCGTCATGACAGGCGGCGTGCCGTACAGCAAGTCGTCCGCGAGAATCACGGCGAACGGGTTGTCGCCCACCAGTTTCTCCGCGCACAGCACGGCGTGGCCGAGGCCGAGCGCTTCCGGCTGACGCACGTAGAAGCAGTCCACATGGCTCGGCTTGATGCTGCGTACGAGTTCCAGGAGCTTGTCCTTGCCGCGCGCTTCGAGCTCGGCTTCGATTTCATATGACTTATCGAAGTGGTCTTCGATCGCCCGTTTGCTGCGGCCCGTGACGAAGATCATTTCGGTGATGCCGGCCGCCATGGCTTCTTCCACCGCGTACTGGATCAGCGGCTTGTCGACGATCGGCAGCATTTCCTTCGGGCTTGCCTTCGTGGCAGGGAGGAACCGGGTGCCAAGACCTGCTACCGGAAATACTGCCTTTGTAACTTTTAGCATGTGATTACCCTGAGTCCTCTGGTTTAGCTATCTGTGCTTGCCCGCCACGCGGGCGGGCGTGGAGCGTCGATCAGGCCGGCAAGCGCGCGAGCTGCGCCTTCAGCTTGCCGACAGTCGCTTCGAATTCCGCCAGCCTTTTCTGCTCCTGTTCGACGACTGCAGGCGGCGCCTTGGCGACAAAACTTTCGTTCTGCAGTTTAGCGTTGCACTTGACGACTTCTGTGCTCAGCCGCGCAATCTCCTTCGACAAACGCTCGCGCTCGACCGCGACGTCGATCTCGACCTTCAGCACGAGCTTGTCACTGCCTACGATAGCAATTGGCGCGCCATCTGCTTGCGCGTCGAGTGCGGCCTCGTCGGCAATAATCTGCACTTCCGACAAACGGGCCAACGCCTGGGCGTACGGAGCGAAGGTGCGCAGGCGCTCCGCGTTGCCGGTAGCGAGCAACGGCACCTTGACCGCCGGCGACAGATTCATTTCGCCGCGCAGATTCCGGCACGCATCGATCACTGCTTTCAGGTCGGCCGCCCATTGCTCCGCGTCTTCGTCGAGCTTCGACATCTCGGCAACGGGGTACGGTTGCACCATGATGGACGCTTCGCCCTCGGCCTTGCCCGCGGGATAACGCCCGGCCAACGGTGCAACTTTCTGCCACAACGCCTCGGTGATGAACGGAATCACCGGGTGCGCGAGGCGTAACACCGTCTCGAGCACGCGCAGCAGGGTGCGCCGTGTGGCGCGCTGCTGGTTCGGCTGACCCGTCTGGATCTGAACCTTGGCGAGTTCGAGATACCAGTCACAGTATTCGTCCCAAACGAACTTGTATAGGGCGTTGGCCACATTGTCGAAGCGATAGTCGGCGAAACCCTTGGCGATCTCGGCTTCGACGCGTTGCAGGCGGGACACGATCCAGCGATCCGCCGACGAAAAGTTCAGGTGGCCGTCCGGCCCGCATTCGCCGCACTGTTCCGGCTTGCCGAAACCGCAATCGTGACCTTCGCAGTTCATCAGCACGAAGCGGGTGGCGTTCCACAGCTTGTTGCAGAAATTGCGATAGCCCTCGCAGCGTGCGAGATCGAAGTTGACGTTGCGCCCGAGCGTGGCCATCGACGCCATCGTGAAGCGCAGCGCGTCGGTGCCGAACGCGGGGATGCCGTCCGGGAATTCCTTGCGGGTTTTCTTTTCGATCGACGCGGCCTGCTTCGGGTTCATGAGGCCGGTGGTGCGTTTGGCGACGAGCGCGTCAAGGCCGATGCCGTCGACGATATCGATCGGATCGAGCGTATTGCCCTTGCTCTTCGACATTTTCTGACCTTCGGCGTCGCGCACGAGACCGTGCACGTAGACCGTGTCGAACGGCACCTTGCCCGTGAAGTGCGTGGTCATCATGACCATGCGCGCGACCCAGAAGAAGATGATGTCGAAGCCCGTGACCAGCACCGACGACGGCAGGAAGTGCTTCAGTTCCTGCGTCTCGTTCGGCCAGCCGAGCGACGAAAACGGCACGAGGGCGGACGAAAACCACGTGTCGAGCACGTCTTCGTCGCGTCTGAGCGGGCCCGTGTAGCCGGCTTCCGCCGCTTTTGCGTGCGCGCCTTCCTCGGTCATCGCGACGAAAATCTCGCCATTTTCGCCGTACCACGCGGGAATTTGATGACCCCACCAGAGCTGGCGCGAGATGCACCAATCCTGGATGTTCTCGAGCCACTGGTAGTACGTGGTTGTCCAGTTTTCCGGCACGAATCTGATTTCGCCGCTGCGAACGACGTCGAGCGCGGTTTCGGCGATCGATTTGCCCGGATTGAACGTGCCTTCAGGGGCCGGTTTGCTCATCGCGACGAACCACTGGTCGGTCAGCATCGGCTCGATCACGACGCCCGTGCGGTCGCCGCGCGGCACCATCAGCTTGTGCGGCTTGACCGATTCGAGCGCGCCGAGCGCTTCGAGATCGGCGACGACCTGCTTGCGGGCTTCGAAACGGTCGAGGCCACGGTATTTTTCCGGCGCGTTGCCGTTGATCTTCGCGTCGAGCGTGAGGATCTCGATTTGCGGCAGCTTGTGGCGCAGGCCGACCTGATAGTCGTTGAAATCGTGCGCGGGCGTGACCTTGACGACGCCCGTGCCGAATTCGCGGTCGACGTAGTCGTCGGCGATGATCGGCACTTCGCGGCCCGACAGCGGCAGCGTGACGGTCTTGCCGATCAGATGCGCGTAGCGCTCGTCTTCCGGATGCACCATCACCGCGGTGTCGCCGAGCATGGTTTCGGGACGCGTGGTCGCGACCGTCAGATGGCCGCAGCCGTCGGTGAGCGGGTACTGGATGTGCCACAGGTGGCCGTTTTCTTCCTCGCTGACCACCTCGAGGTCGGAGACGGCGGTGAGCAGCACCGGGTCCCAGTTGACGAGGCGTTTGCCGCGATAGATCAGGCCCTGTTCATAAAGGCGCACGAACACGTCGCGCACGGCGGCCGACATCTTGTCGTCCATCGTGAAGTATTCGCGCGACCAGTCGATCGACGCGCCGAGGCGCCGCACCTGGTTCGTGATGGTCGAGCCGGATTCCTGCTTCCATTCCCACACGCGTTCGACGAATTTTTCGCGGCCGAGATCGTGGCGCGACACGCCTTGCGCGTCCAGTTGCCGTTCGACGACGATCTGCGTGGCGATACCCGCGTGGTCGGTGCCCGGCACCCACAGCGTGTTCTCGCCGAGCATGCGGTGATAGCGGGCGAGGCCGTCCATGATGGTCTGGTTGAACGCGTGGCCCATGTGGAGGGTGCCCGTGACGTTCGGCGGCGGCAACTGGATCGAGAAGTCTTTCCTGTTCCCGTCGAAAGAGGGCGCCGCGTAGGCGCGCTTTTCCCATTCGGGGCCCCAGTGGGCTTCGATGGTGTGCGGTTCGAAGCTTTTGGCAAGGGTGGAGGAGGTGTCGCTCGGGGTGTCGCTCATGGGTCGATCGGCTGGTGAATGCGGAGAATGTTCGATTATAAAGGGCGCCGGGGCGCGGCTCTGGTTTTGCGGTTTTTGGTTTTGAGGATTCGAATCGACGAGACCAAACCACCCCGCCGTGCAGGCAAAAAAAGCAAGCCCCCGCCGGGGCATATAATGACGAACACCCCGCCGTCCCTCCGAAAAAATGCCCGATCTGCTAGCCAATCTCAACCCCGAACAACACGCCGCCGTCACGCTCCCCAACGAGCCCGCGCTCATTCTCGCCGGCGCGGGCAGCGGCAAAACCCGCGTGCTCATCACACGCATCGCGTGGCTCATCCAGCACGGGCTTGCGTCGCCCGCCACCATTCTGGCCGTAACCTTCACCAACAAGGCCGCGCGCGAAATGATGTCGCGCCTGTCGGCGCTTTTGCCCATCGACACGCGCGGCATGTGGATCGGCACCTTCCACGGCCTGTGCAACCGCATGCTGCGCGCGCATCATCGCGACGCCGGCTTGCCCGCCACCTTCCAGATTCTCGATACCGCCGACCAGTTGTCCGCGATCAAGCGTCTGATGAAGGGCCTGAACATCGACGACGAAAAGTACCCGGCCAAGAATCTCCAGTACTTCATCAACAACGCGAAGGAACAAGGGCTGCGGCCGAAAGACGTCGACGCCACCGACAATTTCAACCGCAAGTTCGTCGAACTCTACGAAGCCTATGACCAGCAGTGCCAGCGCGAAGGCGTGGTCGACTTTCCGGAACTGCTGCTGCGCTGCTATGAACTGCTCGCGCACAATCCGCCGCTGCGCGCGCATTATCAGGCGCGCTTCAAGCACATTCTCGTCGACGAGTTTCAGGACACGAACAAGCTGCAATACGCGTGGCTCAAGCTGCTCGCGGGGCAGACGAATTCGATCTTCGCTGTCGGCGACGACGACCAGTCGATCTACGCGTTCCGCGGCGCCAACGTCGGCAACATGCGCGACTTCGAACACGAGTTCAATGTCCGGCATCTGATCAAGCTCGAGCAGAATTACCGCTCGCACGGCCATATTCTCGACGCGGCCAATCAGTTGATCGCGAACAATTCGCGGCGTCTCGGCAAGAATCTGCGCACCGACGCCGGTCATGGTGAACCGGTCCGTGTTTATGAATCCGCGACGGATTCGCAGGAAGCCGGCTGGATCGTCGAGGAAATCAAGGCGCTGATCAGCACCGGCACGTCGCGCAGCGAAATCGCGATTCTCTACCGCAGCAACGCGCAGTCGCGCACGATCGAGCACACGCTTGTCAATGCGGGCATCGCGTATCGCGTGTATGGCGGCTTGCGCTTTTTCGAGCGCCAGGAAGTCAAGCACGCGCTCGCGTATCTGCGTCTGATAGACAATCCGAACGACGACACCGCGTTTGCGCGCGTCGTCAATTTCCCCACGCGCGGCATCGGCGCGCGCTCGATCGAGCAGCTCGCGGACGCGGCGCGCCTGTACAACTGCTCGATGGCAGCGGCGATTCCGTATGTCGCCGGCAAGGCGGGCTCCAGTCTTGCGAGCTTCGCGAACCTGATCGGCAAGATGCGCGCGGATACGCAGCAGATGAGCTTGCCGGAAACCGTCGAGTACGTGGTCCGCGCAAGTGGCCTGGCGGACTTCTATCAGAACGAGCGCGAAGGTCAGGACCGGCTCGAGAACTTGCAGGAACTCGTCAACGCTGCCGCCGCGTTCGTCAGCGAAGAGGGCTACGGCATGGACACGCCCGCGCGCTCCATCCCGCTGCGTCCGGGGGCCACCGCCGCGCCCGAACTGGCAGTCGCGACCGACGACCCGAACACCGTAGTGCTCGACGCGCCCGGCATCGCCGACCCCGCGCAAAACCCGGACACCATGACGCCGCTCGCCGGCTTCCTGTCGCACGCGTCGCTCGAAGCGGGCGACAACCAGGCGCAAGCCGGCCAGGAAGCCGTACAACTAATGACAGTGCACGCGGCCAAGGGCCTGGAATTCACGGCCGTGTTCATCACGGGTCTCGAAGAGGGGCTGTTTCCGCACGAGAACAGCGCAATGGAGTCGGACGGGCTCGAGGAAGAGCGCCGCCTGATGTACGTGGCCATCACGCGCGCGAAGGAGCGCCTGTATTTGTCGTTCGCGCAAAGCCGGATGCTGCACGGCCAGACGCGCTACAACATTCGCTCGCGTTTCTTCGACGAATTGCCGCAGGAAACACTCAAGTGGCTCACGCCGAAAGTCGAGGCGGGCGCGCGCTGGGGCGGCCGCTCGGACAACGCGGGCTATGGCCGTGACTGGTTCGCCCGACCCGACCGTCAGCAGGGGTACGGCGGCGGGGCGTCGACGACGGCCGCGCCTTTGCCGGCCTTTGCGAATGAGCAGCGCGCGGCGGAGGCGGGCTTCCGCGTCGGCCAGCAGGTGTTTCACACCAAGTTCGGCGAAGGCACGATCACCGCATTGGAAGGCGGCGGCGCCGACGCGAAGGCGCAAGTCAAGTTCAAGCGCCACGGCGAGAAGTGGCTCGCGCTCGCGGTCGCGAAACTGCAGGCGGTCGAATGAGCGCGGCAAGCGCGGACCGTGACGCAGCGCTTGCCGCGTCGTCGCACAGACCGCTCGGCATACTCGCGGCCTTGCCGCAGGAACTCGGCGACCTGATCGAGGCGATGCGCGCGGAATCCGGCGTGCGCACCGTCACGCACGGCCGGCGCGAGTACCACGTGGGCACCGTCCACGGCGCGCCGTGCGTCGTGACGCTTGCGCGCGTCGGCAAGGTCGCGGCGGCGGCAACGGTCAGCGCATTGATCCATGCCTTCGATGTCGAGTCTGTCGTGTTCACCGGCGTCGCCGGCGGTGTGGGCGCGGAGGTGCGAGTTGGCGACATCGTCGTCGCCAATGCTTTGTTGCAACATGATCTGGACGCGTCGCCGCTCTTTCCGCGTTTCGAAGTGCCGCTGCTAGGCGTGTCGCGCTTCGCGGCCGATGCCACGTTGGCCGCGCAACTCGCCGCCGCGTGCGAGCGTTTTGTCGCCGACGAAGGGGCTGCCTCGGCGGCGCGTTTCGGCACGAGGGAGCCGCGCGTGCATCGCGGGCTGATTATCAGCGGCGATCAGTTCGTGGCGAGCGCGGCGGGCGTCAAGGCGTTGCGCGAGGCATTGCCGGACGCGCTCGCCGTCGAAATGGAAGGCGCGGCGATCGCGCAGGTCTGTCACGAATACGGCGTGCCGTGCGCGGTCGTGCGCACTATCTCCGACACCGCTGACGACCACGCGCCGGCGTCGTTCGTCTCGTTTCTCACCGAGATCGCGGGCGCTTATTCGAACGCGATCCTCACACGCTTTCTGCTAGCGCGCAGCGCAGGTTGAGTTCAAGCGAGGCGTTGGCTAGCGACGTGGGGGACGGGCAAAGGCCACGTTGCCAGCGGCAGGCGCATACGGTGACGGCGAATTGCCCAAACCAGACGGAACCAAACCCTTGCCCCTCATCACCCGTTGCCCGACGACTCACTCAACCCCTCGCGCACCTGCTGCAACGCGGCCGGATCTTCGATAGTCGGCAGTTCGCCCGGCTCGCGCCCTTCTGCGAGTGCGGCGATAGCCCGACGGAGCAACTTGCCCGAGCGAGTCTTCGGCAGCATCGACACGATCACCACGCGCGACGGGCGCGCAATCGCGCCGAGCTGACGGTCGACCGTCGCCGTGAGTTCCGCCTCCAGCTTCGTGCGCGCGTTGGCATCCGCGTAAGCCTGCGCGTCGCGTAGCACGACGAAAGCCATCGCCGCCTGACCCTTCAACGAGTCGGCGACGCCGACCACTGCAACTTCGGCAACGGCCGCGTGGCTCGACAAGGCTTCCTCGATCTCACGCGTGCCGAGCCGGTGCCCGGCGACGTTGATCACGTCGTCGGTGCGGCCGAGGATCGTCACGTAACCGTCTTCGTCCTGAATGCCCCAGTCGAAGGTCGAATAGACCTGGTGATCCGGAAAGCTCGACCAGTACGTACTGACAAAGCGCTTGTCGTCCCCCCAGACGGTCGACATGCAGCCCGGCGGCAACGGGTAATTCAGCGTCAGCACGCCTTTTTCGCCGGGTGGGCAGGGCTCGCCCGTCAGCTCATTGCGCAGGCATAAATTGAATCCGGACGACGGTACACCCGGCGAGCCGAGCTTCGTCGGCAGCGCTTCTACGCCGCGCGGAATCGCGAGCATCGGCCAGCCTGTTTCCGTTTGCCAGTAGTTGTCGATCACCGGCTTGCCGAGCGCGCCGGCAATCCATGAGGCGGTCGGTTCGTCGAGCGGCTCGCCGGCAAGGAATAGCGTGCGCAGGCTCGACAGGTCGGCGTTTTTGAGCAGCGCCGGGTCCTGTTTCTTCAGCACGCGCAGCGCGGTCGGCGCGGTGAACATCAGATTGATTTTGTGGTGTTCGACGAGGCGCCACCAGATGCCGCCGTCGGGGCGGATCGGCGTGCCTTCGTACATCACCGTGGTCAGCCCCGCAATCAGCGGCGCGTAGACGATATAGCTATGGCCGACCACCCAGCCGACATCCGACGCGGTGAACATCGTGTCGCCGGCTTTGCCCTCGAAGATGTATTCCATCGACGCCGCCAGCGCCACCGCGTAGCCGCCCACGTCGCGTTGCACGCCTTTGGGCTTGCCGGTCGTGCCCGACGTGTACAGCACATACGAAGGCTCGTTCGACTCGAGCCATTCGCAGGGCACATGCGCGTCGAAGAACTGTTCGCGCAGCGGTTCGTAGTCGACCAGATAATTTGCGTTGAGCCGCTCCGGCGCAAGCTGGCGGTCGATCAGCAGCACGCGCGCCGTCTTGTGGGTTGCGCGCGCGATTGCTTCGTCGACGAGCGGCGTGTAGTCGATCACCTTGCCGCCGCGCGCGCCGGCGTCGGCGGTCACGATCAGCACCGGCTTGGCGTCGTCGATGCGGGCGGCCAGGTTGGGCGCGGCGAATCCGCCGAACACGACCGAGTGAATTGCACCGAGCCGCGCGCAGGCGAGCATCGCGAAGAGCGCTTCGGGGATCATCGGCAGATAGAGCAGCACGACGTCGCCGCGCTTCACGCCGAGCGAGCGCATCACTGCGGCCATCCGGTTGATTTCCGCGTACAGCTCGGCGTACGTGTAGCGCCGCTCGATACCGGTTTCCGTCGACACGTACACCAGCGCATTTTGCTGCGCACGCTCGATGAGGTGCCGGTCCACCGCGTTATGACAGAGATTCGTGCGCCCGCCGACGAACCACCGCGCAAACGGTGGATTCGAGCGGTCGAGCACGGTATCGAACGGCGTTTCCCAATGAATGCGCCGCGCCTCATCGCGCCAGAATGCCTCGGGATTTTCGATCGAACGGCGGTGGAAGTCGCGGTAGCGGGTCATCTGCGGCGATCCTTCGGATGCTGGGTGGCAAACAGGTGGAGACGCCGTGCGCCGCGGCCGCGTCGCGCGGCGCCGGAGCGAGGCGTGTGGCACAAGCATAGAGTACGCGCGGCTCGCCGGACAACGCGGGTTCACCATGAGCGGCGCTAGCAAAAAGAAAAAGGCGCCGCAGCGCCTTTTCTCATCCGTCGAACGGGAAGTATTACGCCTTCGCGCGCTTGCCTTCCACGTCCGGCAGAAACACCGTCAGCACGCCGATCAACGGCAGGAACGAACAGATTTTGTATACGTACCCAATACTGGTCGCATCTGCCAGTTCACCCAGCACCGCCGCGCCGATTCCACCCATGCCGAACGCGAAGCCGAAGAAGAGCCCCGCGACCATGCCGACCTTGCCCGGAATCAGCTCCTGCGCATACACGAGAATCGCGGAGAACGCCGAGGCCAGCACGACGCCGATGATCACCGTCAGCACGCCGGTCCAGAACAGATTCGCGTAGGGCAGCAGCAGCGTGAAAGGCGCGACGCCAAGAATCGACACCCAGATCACGTATTTGCGGCCGATCCGGTCGCCGATCGGACCGCCGATCACGGTGCCCGCGGCCACTGCGGCGAGGAACACGAACAGATGAATCTGCGCGGCCTGCACCGGCAGATGGAAGCGGTCGATCAGATAGAACGTGAAGTAGCTGTTGATGCTCGCGAGGTAGAAGTACTTCGAGAACACCAGCAGGATCAGCACGCCCATCGCGAACATCACCTGGTTGCGCGACAGCGTCGCATGACCGGTCTGGCTGCGCGCTTTCCTGACCGACGGATGCTGCTTGTACCAGCGGCCGATCTGCGTGAGCACGACGATCGCGACGAGCGCGGCCACGGAAAACCACGCGATGCTGCGCTGGCCGTGCGGAATCACGATCAGCGCGGCAAGCAGCGGTCCTAGCGACGATCCTGCATTGCCGCCCACCTGGAAGAGCGATTGCGCAAGTCCGTGACGGCCGCCCGACGCCATGCGCGCGACCCGCGACGACTCCGGATGAAACACCGACGAGCCGCAGCCGACGAGCGCCGCCGCCACCAGCAGCACGCCGAAATTGGGCGCCATCGACATGAGCAGCAGGCCGGCCAGCGTGAAGCCCATGCCGACGGGCAGCGAGTACGGTTTCGGATGCTTGTCGGTATAAATGCCGACGAGCGGCTGCAGCAGCGACGCGGTGATCTGATAGGTCAGCGTGATCAGGCCGATCTGGCCGAACGACAACGAGAAGTTGTCTTTCAGCATCGGGTAGATGGCGAGAATCAACGACTGGATCATGTCGTTGAGCAGATGCGAAAAACTGATCGCGCCGAGCACGGAGTAAACCGTGCGCTGCGCTGTTCCGGCCGGCTGTGCGGACGAGCCCGCCGCGGTGGCAGCGGTGGCAGTGGCGGTGGTGCCGGTAACGGCTGACGCGCCGGCGAGTGCGCGCTTATCGAGGCTGGTTTCCATACGTTTGGGCAAAGGAAAAGGAAGGGGCAATTCCTGGCTGGCGATAAATCGCGATGGTCTTGCTTTGTCGTTTCGGCATTCGACGCGGCGTCGCGGGCGGCCAGCTATTTGTCGCAGTTTAATGTGGCTCGACCGAATTGTAAGGACAAGTTTTGTCGCGAATCGGACAGGAAGCTTGGCGGTCCGGGCCCTCCGAGGCGCGCGGTGGAGCGTTTTGCGCACTGTCGCAGTGCCAGGTCGCAAGCGGCTGCCACGACCGTAAGCGTCTGCCAAGCCTGCCGATAAACCCGCTGTCGCGATTTTTGGCCATGTATAAAACGGGCGCGGACGCGCGCTCACAAAGCTGCGCGTCGAGGATCGGGCGATCACGATCGGCATTTTACGAACCGCGCTAAAGATCGCGGACGTCGATGCCGTAGACCCGTAGAGATAAGAAGCAATGCCGGAACAGACCTTTGCGGCAGTTCTAAACGTGGGGACGGGGAATATGAAAGCAGTTTCGTTGGGCAGCCGGACAGGCGCGGGCTTTGTTCCGGATGGGAAAGCGGCGGGGTTGCCCTCGCGCGGAAAGGGTGGAAACGGCGGCCGCTCGCGGGCGGTGAGCTTGAAGGGGCTATCGGTCAAGACGATGTTGCGCCTCGCGTTCGCGGTGCTGCTGATCGGCACGCTGGCGATCGGCGTATTTTCCCTCACCCAGATCAGCCGCCTGAACACGTCGGCCCAATCCATTTACGATCAAGGCCATGTGGCGAGCCGCGCTGCGGAAGAAGCCCGCGGCCACATGTTGCGCGCGAGCCGCGCGCAAAAAATGCTGTTGACGGCGACGACCGCCAAAGAGCGCGACGAACTGGGCGCCGACATCGACAAGGGCTTGAACGGCCTTTCCACGGAGCTGGGCACGCTGCAACAGTACGTCGACAAATCCGATCCGAAGGCCGTCGAGCATCAGAAGAAATTTGCCGCCGCTGTTACCGTGTGGAGCGCGCATCTGCGCGACTTCGTGACGCTCGTGAAGGCGCAGCCGCTCGACCTCTCGCAGATGAACTGGCAGGTGGGCACGCAAGACGTGTCGCTGCTGGTCGAAACCGGCAAGCTCGAAAAACTCGTCGACGAAATGGTCGCGGAGCGCGGCACGGCCGCGAAGGCGACGATCGACGCCTCCGGTTTCATTTACCAGTCGTCGTTCGTGATGCTCGCCGTCATGACGATCGGGCTGATCGTGCTGGCCGCCGGTATCAGCGAGTGGGTCGTGCGGCGCCTCGCGCGCCAGCTCGGAGGCGAGCCGGCGTACGCGAAGGAGATTGCGAGCCGGATCGCGGCGGGCGATCTGACGAACCACATCACGCTAGGACGCAAGGACAAATCGAGCGTACTGTACGCGCTCTCCGACATGCAAAGCGGTCTTGCGACAACGGTGTCGGACATTGCATCGAGCGCGGACGCGATTGCCACGGCTTCGAGCGAAATTTCGATGGGCAACCTCGATTTGTCGCAGCGCACCGAGCAGCAGGCGATGGCGCTCGAGCGCACCGCGACCAGCATGGAGCAGTTGACGTCGACGGTCCGGCAGAACGCCGACAACGCGAAGCAGGCAAGCACGCTTGCGAATAACGCGTCGGAGATCGCGGAGAAGGGTGGCGAAGTGGTGAGCCGCGTCGTCGCGACGATGAATGAGATCAACGACAGCGCGCGCAGCATCGGCGATATCATCGGCGTAATCGAGGGGATCGCGTTTCAGACGAATATTCTGGCGCTGAATGCGGCAGTCGAGGCGGCGCGCGCCGGCGAGGAAGGCCGCGGGTTTTCGGTGGTCGCAGCCGAGGTGCGCAACCTCGCGCAGAGGAGCGCCGCTGCGGCGAAGGAGATCAAAGGGCTGATCAGCACGTCGGTCGAACGCGTGGGCAACGGTTCGACGCTCGCGCAGGACGCGGGGCAAACCATGGACGAAGTCGTCAAGGCGGTGAAGCGCGTGACCGACATCATGGGCGAGATTTCGGCGGCTTCTTCCGAGCAGAGCGCCGGTATCGAGGAGATCAACCTCGCCGTCGCGCAGATGGATTCGGGCACGCAGCAAAACGCGGCGCTCGTCGAGCAGGCGACTGCCGCAGCACGATCGCTCGACGATCAGGCTCATGGCCTGAAGCAGATGGTGGGCAAGTTCAGGTTGTAAGAGGCTGGACGGGTTGGACGGAACAAGGTGGTAGCGCGCCGGGCACGAGCAGGGCGCGCACCGCGCCGCTCAACTCTGCTTCACCACCACGGTGCAAGTAATCCCCGCCGCGAGCACCACACCGTCAGGCACCGAATCGATCCTCACGCGCACCGGCACGCGCTGCGCGAGCCTGACCCAGTTGAAGGTCGGGTTCACATCGGCGAGCAATTCGCGGCTTTGCGGATTGTCTCGATCGTAGATGCCGCGCGAGATGCTCTCCACGTGGCCTTCGAGAGTGCCGCCGCTCATCAGCCGGACTTCGGCCTTGTCGCCGATATGCACGTGCGGCAGCTTGGTTTCCTCGAAGTAGCCATAGACCCAGAACGAGTGACTGTCGACAATGGCGAGCTTCGCCGCGCCGGCTGTCGCATAGTCGCCGCGAAACACATTCAGATTCGTCACGTAGCCGTCGACCGGCGACACCACCCGCGTGCGCGCCAGATTGAGCTTCGCGGCATCGAGCGCGGCGAGCGCCTGCTGATACGCAGCCTCGGCGGCCGACGCGGTATGCGTCGCATTCTCCTGGTTCTCTTTCGACACCACGAGCGAATCCATATCCGCGCGTCGTTTCGCGTCGTCGCGCCTCATCTGTAATTCGGCCTTGCGCGCGGCCACCGCGGCCTGTGCCTGTTCGACGGCGATCTGATAGTGCGACGGATCGATCTGCATGAGCAGATCGCCTTTCTTCACCAGTTGATTGTCCTTCACCGGCAGATCGACGACGGCGCCCGAAACGTCCGGCGCGACGTTGACGATCTCAGCGCGCACGCGTCCGTCGCGCGTCCACGGTTCGTCCATGTAGTGAACCCACAGTACGCGTCCCAGCAGGATCGCGACGATAAAGATTATGGCTGTCGCGACGAAGCCAACAAGATTTCGAATGGTCATGTTTCGACTCTGATCAACGATAAACGGCGAGGCCCAGCACGCCGCATACACACACGAGCAGGCTGGCCCGGAAGAGGGACGGGTGCCATACCACGCGATACACGCCCGTGTAGGCGATTACGCGATCCAGCACCCAGGTGAGCACGGCGCCCGCTATGAACAGCAGAACGATCGCGGGCACGTAGGCGTCGAAAACGGCAATGTCACGCGGCATGAGGAACTCCTTCTGACGCGTCGGCTCGTGCGCTCATCAACGGTTCGAGCGGCGATTGCGGATCGAGCAGCGCGGTACGAATGAAATGCAACTGACTCAGAATGCGCTGCAGCTGGTGGCGCTCATCGCGCGGCGGCGTGAACTCTGCAAGCAGCAACTGGACGGCGCGGATCGTGTTTGCAGTGGCTTCGAGCGCACGCTCGAAACGGTCCGCGCGCGGCCGCTCGAATAGAGCGCTCAGCGCATCGCACATCGTGTGCAGCGAGACCCGCCACGGCATCGTCTTCGCATAGCGCGGGCCGGCGGGCAGCATAGCCACTTCGCGTCGCAGGTCGATGACCGCGTTGCCCACTTCGAGCACCGAGAAGAGCCAGCGCAACGTGTCGCGCTTCGCCGCCGGGTCGTCCTGCGCGAGCGCGTTGATCTGGAACATCAGATCGCGCGCGCCGCTCTCGAAGCGCGAGCGCACGCGACCGAGGCGTGCACGGCTCGCCACCGCGACCTGGCGCCGCAGATCCACGAGCAGCCGGTTGCGCAGCCACGGCGTGGAGGGCGGCAGCAGCACGGCGAACGCGACTGACGACACCAGCATCGAGAGCACGAGCGCCATCGCATCGTTGATAAAGGCGCTCGGGTCATAATGAATCACGTTGTCCGGACCGGCAAGAAAGCAGAAGAAGATGCAGTAGCCGACGCCGTAGCCGGCGAGCGCGGGCCGCGTGGTCATGAAAACGCCGAACAGCAGGAACGGCGCGAGCGCCGCGCACAGGAGCGGAAATCCGTCGATGCGCGGATACACGCCGTACACCGCGAGCATGCCCATCACGGAGGCGACGAGCGTGCCCGCCGCCATCTGGAACACAGTGCGTTTCGGATTCGGCGACGACGACGCCAGCGCGCAAACGGTCGCCGCATTCAGCGTCAACGTCAAGCCGCTCGGCCACGCGGTGGCGATCCAGAACGCGCCGAGCACCATCATCACGAGAGCCGCGCGCAGGCCGGCGACGCCTGCGGCGATCGCGTTCGTCTTTGGCTGATAACGCTCGACCCAGCGCTCGCGCTCGTGCTTGTCGACGGCAAGCGACGCGTAAGTGGCGGCGTAGGCATGCAGATCGTCGATAAAGCGGTACAGGAGTTCCGCGCCCGTGTCGAAGTCGAGCAGCGGCGCACTGGGATGCGCTTCGAGCGCGGCGCGCGTCGCGCGCACGCGGCGCGGCAGTTCGGCCTTGTACGCGTCGAGTTGCGCGGCGGCGTGGGCGGCGTCGGCCGCGCTCAACACGGGTTCGCCGGACTTCGCGAGCAACGGCGCGATTTCCTTGAAGTACGGTTCGAGCGCGCCGATGGCGATGGCCGCGCCGTGCGTGCCGGCGTCGCGCAGACGGTTCATCAACTGATGCAGCGCGTGAAAGCGCGTCGATGCGGTCATGAACTCGCTGTTGAGCCGCGCGAGACGGCCGCCGCGCATCCGCGAATCCGGGCCTTCGAACACGGCGACACTGCGCGCCGCCTCGAAGCCCACGATGTCCGCGACGAAGCGCGCATTGGTCGCTTCGATCTGCGCGCGGTCATTGCGGCCGGCGAGCGACGCGGACACGTATTCGACGAACGCGGAGAAACGTGCCCGCACTGTGCCGCGCATCTGCAAGCCGGCGAACTGCGGGAAGACGAGGCCGCTCACCGCGCCCGCGCAGACGATGCCCAGCACGACTTCGGCGACGCGCGTGAGCGCGCTCAGAAATGCGCCGTCGGGATGTTGCGAAGCGGGGATGCCGATCAGCGCGGCCGTGTATCCGGCGAGCACGAACCCGTAGGACCTGAAGTTGCGGTTACGCGCGGCGCCCGCCGTGCAGATGCCGACCCAGATCGCCGTCGTGACGAGGAACAATTCGCGCTGCTGTGCGAACAGTCCGATCAACGCAAGCATCACGACGAGGCCGACGAGCGTGCCGCAAATCCGGTAAAAGCTTTTCGCGAACACCATGCCGCTTTGCGGCTGCATCACGATGAAAACGGTGGTCATCGCGGTGCGCGGCTGCGGCAGGTCGAGCTTCATTGCGATACCGAGCGCGAGGAAGCTCGCGGCGAGCGCCTTGAACAGATAGATCCACGTGAGGCCGTCGGTGCGCGCCCAATCGGCGGCGGCCGAGTACCAGGCGGCGAACGACGAAGCGCGCGGGGCGCAGGAAGAGGAGGCTGACATGGCGGGCTTCCTTACTCGGCCGCCGGGGCGCCGATGTTAGCGGCGCGCGCGTGTTCGGAGGCCGTGGCGGCGGATTGGCTTTGGCGGGCGGCAGCAACGGATTGCGCCGACGCGGTGTTGCCTGTGCCGAGGTGGCTGGCCGATGCCGTGTGCGTCGAATCGCTGTGGTCCGTGCGGTTGGCCGGAGCCGTTTGCGCCGACGCGGTGTTGCCGGCGTCGGCATGGCGGGTCGCCGCCGCGCGCTTCGGCGTAGTTTCCGCTGCGGGGTCCGCGTTGCGCTCGCCCGCCGTGCCCGTCGTGCCCGTCGTGTCAGTCGTGCCGGTCGCGGCCGGCGCAACCGCTGCTTTCGCGCCATGCGCATTCGAAGGTTGCACGGCCGTCTTGCCCTTGCCGTGCCCCGGCAGAGTCTGGTTCGCTTGCGGACCGTTGGCCGGGTCGTCGAGCCCGCCGCCCAAGGCCGTGACCAGCGACGCATGCACGCCGAGCCGCTCGGCCTGAATTTTGGCCACGCCTTCCTGGGCACGAAGCAACTGATTCTGCGCGATCAGCACGTTCAGATAATCCGTCAAACCGCGCCGATAACCCTCACGCGAGAGCTCGTAGTTCTTGCGCGCGGCGGCGACCGAACGGTCGGCGTCTTGCGCCTGTGTCGCGAGGGAACGCATGCGGATGACCTGGTCCGAGATGTCCTTCAGCGCGCCGACGATCGACTGGTTGTAGCGCTCCACCGCCTCGTCGTAACTGGCCGAGGCTGCGCCAAGCTGCGAGCGCAGCCGGCCGCCGTCGAAGATCGGCAGCGACAGCGCCGGTCCGGCGCTCCAGCTATGCGACGGATTCTTCAGGAACTGGAACAGCGGCCCCATTGCCGCATAACCGCCGATCGACGCAAGCAGGTCGATGTCCGGATAGAACTCGGCCTTCGCGACGTCGATGCCGCGCGCCTGCGCCGCGACTGTCCAGCGCGCGGCGACCACGTCGGGCCGATGACCGATCAACTCCGCGGGCAGCGCGCTCGGCAAGCCGGCCGGCGCGCCGAGCGACAGCACCGGCCGCTGGATCGAGTCGCCGGCGCCGGGACCCTTGCCCGCTAGCGCCGCGAGCTGGTTGCGACTGAGCGCGATGTTTTCTTCGATCGAGTCGATCTGGCGTTCGTATTCCGGCAGCGGCGTTTCGGCCTGGCTCACTTCGAGTTGCGTGCCGATGCCGCCTTTCAGGCGTCGGCGGGCCAGGTCGGCGATTTGCTGCTGTTGCTGCAAGGTGGCGTGAGCGATGTCGAGGAGCGCGTAATTCAGCGACATCTCGATGTAGGTACGCACAACGTTGGCTTGCAGTTCGAGTTGGGCGGCGCGGGCATCGGCCGCGCTGGCGTGCGCGGCGTCGAGAGCGCGCTCGGCGGCGTTCTTGTCCTTGCCCCACAGATCGAGGTGATAGGACAGCGCGAGCGTGCCGGTGTTGTTCCACGACTGCTCGCCCGCGAGCGGCCCCGGACCGTAGTAGAGGTTGTCGGCCCATTTCTGACGCTGTATCGACAGATGGCCGTTCACTTGCGGCGACAAGGCGGAGCGCGCGACGCCCGCCATCGACATGGCCTGGCGCACGCGCGCCTGAGCGGCGGCGAGGCTCGGGTTGTTCGCCTGTGCGGCCTCGATCCATGCGTCGAGCTGGGGGTCGTTATAGGCGCGCCACCAGTCGGCGGCGGGCCACTGCGCGTCGGCCTCGGCCGCGCGAATGGCGTTGCCGGCGTCGAGCGACGCCGGGTCTGTGCCGCTCGCCTGCGGGGCGATGCCTCCGGTATTTGCGCAGCCGGCTATTGTTAATAGGATCGTAAGAACCGCGGCTGCGGTGATCCTTGTTAGTACCGGAGACTGCACCATTTCCTCCAAAAGTTGCTATAGAACCAAGTTGCCAATTATATTTTTGGATCGATTGGGGAATAACCGGTAAAAATGCAAGGCATTCTTACGACGGCTGAGATAATCGCCCTTGCAAACCGTGCAACAATCGCTGCGGATCATCAAGGAAAGGTATGGATACGCTTCAAAATATGCGCGTATTTGTCCGTGTCGTCGAAGCGGGCAGTTTCACGGGTGCCGCGCAGCACCTGAATACGACCACCGCGTATGCGTCACGCGCGGTGTCCGATCTGGAAGCGCATCTGCGCACGCGCCTGTTGAACCGCACCACGCGCCGCATTGCGCTGACCGAGGCCGGCGAGCGCTATCTGCAGCGCTGCGAACAGATCCTCGCGTATGTCGATCAGGCTGAAGCCGAGGCGAGCGACGCTCATGCGCGTCCGTCCGGCAAGTTGAAAGTTCATGCAATGACGAGCTTCGGCCAGCACTACGTCGTGCCGGCCGTGGGCCGCTATCAGGAGCGGTATCCGGAAGTGCATATCGAACTGACGCTCGCGCAGCGCATGCCGGATCTGCTCGACGAAGGCTTCGACGTATCGCTTACGCTCGCCACCAGCTTGCCCGATTCGGGACTGGTGTCGCAGCGCCTTGGCAGCGCGTTCAGCATTGTTTGCGCGTCGCCGGCCTATCTGGAGAAGCACGGGGTGCCGCAAACTCCGGCCGACCTCGCGTCCCACACGTGCCTGCAGATGGTCACGCCAGTGTTTCCGCCCGACAAGTGGGCGTTCGACGGCCCGAACGGCGAGGAAACCATTACGCTCGGCCCGGCCACTTTCCAGGTGAACGTGGCGGAGGCCATGGCTGTCGGGGTGGCGAGCGGCATGGGCGTCGGTTTGATCCCGATCTACTCGGCAATCAGCGGTTTGCGGAACGGCTCGCTGGTGTGGCTGCTGCCGGAGTACACGTCGCAGGAAATGAATCTCTATGCGTTGTATCCGTCGCGTCAATATCTGGACGCCAAGATCCGAACATGGATCGAGCATCTGCGCGACGAGCTTCCCGCGACGCTCGCGGCCGATCAGGAAGAGTTGCGGCAGTTTGCGCGGACGTGAGGCGGGGGAGGCCGGGGTTGGCCTACGCTGGTTTCCGGTGAATGGGCCGCCAGCCGAGCGGACGAAGGCGAACTTGATACTCGTGCCGCCGGCTTGAGGCGCGGCTGCGGTGGTCCTGAAGCGGCTTTGACAGCGGCCCAGACAGCGCCCCGAACCGCGCCTCACGACAACGGCCCGGCGACGGCGCTCGCAGCAAACCGATAGCGCCCTGTTACATGAGCGCCGCGCCGCAACATTTCCTTACTTCCGGGCTGAAATCGATTTGATACCGTGTCGATGACGCTGCCGCTCCAGCCGGTGCGTTCATTTCGCCGCCACGATTCGGCAATCGCAATCACTGAAGGACGAGGATTCCATGGATACGCACCTGATGATCGGCGTGGCCGTCATGTTTGGACTAATCGGCATTGCCGCATCGCGCGACCTGCTGCGCCGCCTGCGCGAACAGCAGCCGCAACTCGCACCCATCAAGATCGAGCGTCCGGAAACCCGCAAGCAGCGAAGCGGGCGGTAATCGTTCGAGCTTGCGGCCGTGGCCGCGCGAAGCTGAACCCGCGCCTGCGCCGAGGGCTATATCTCGACCACCTTGTCCCACGCAAATTGCGGATTTTCCCACTGCCCGCTGCGCTGGTCGAAGTAGCCTCGCGGATTGCACACCACGCGCGTGCCGTTGACCGTGTAGTCGAACGGCGTATGCGTGTGGCCGTGAATCCATAGCGCGACCGGCGCGCGGACGAGTTCCGGCAAGTGGTTGACGAATCCGGCGGACACGCGGTCTTGCGCGTAGCGCTCTGCAAGACTCAAGCGATGCGGCGCGTGATGCGTGACTACGATCGTCTGGCCGGCAAATGGTTTTGCGAGTTCGTTCTCGAGCCATGCGCGCGCCTGGCGGTGCAGCGCGAGCGAGTCGCCGGGCGTAAAGTCGCGCGCCGAGTCCTGGGCGCAGTCCTGCGAATCTTGCGGCCAGTTCATCTGAATCAGTCCGCGAAAGTCGAGCATGGCGCGCCGCGACGCCTCGATCGATTCTTCAAGCGCGGCGCTGTCGGCGCCGAACAGCGCAAAATCCGTCCACAATGTCGTGCCCAGCACGCGCCAGCGGCCCTGCGGATCGACGAGCGCGGCGTTGTTCAGCACGTGCACGTTGTCGACCTGCGCGGCGGCATCGTGAAGTGCGCTTTCTAGCGCTCCGAACTCGCCGTCGTAGTACTCGTGATTGCCCGGCACGTAGACCACGGGCACCGCGCCGTCGAAAGCCTGCGCGGCCCAGCGCGGGCCGGCAGCATGGTTGTGGATGTCTCCGGCCAGCACGACGAGATCCGCTTGCGCGTGCGGAATGAGTTCAGGCTCGTCGTTCTCCAGATGCAGATCGGACAGCACGCGAATTTTCACGGATAGGGCTCCTGCGAGTGACCCGCGTCGATATGCGCAGGCCAGGCTTCGGCGTGAAGTTTCAGCTTTAGTTCGAGCGTAGCACCTTGCCCGGGTTCATCAGGTTCAGCGGATCGAGCGCGCGTTTGACTGCTCGCATCAATTGGACCTCGACGTTCGGCTTGTAGTGCATCGCCTCGTCGATTTTTAGCTGACCTAGCCCATGTTCCGCGCTGATGCTGCCGCGATGCCGGTGCACGCTGTCATAAACCACCCGGTTGATCGGGCTCTGGTACTGCGCGAGGAACGCCTGCGCGTCCACGCCCTCCGGCGCCTGCACGTTGTAGTGCAGGTTGCCGTCGCCGAGATGGCCGAATGTCACCATGCGCGCGCCCGGCGCTGCCTGCTCGATCGCCGCGCCGGTTTCTTCGATGAAATGACCGATGCGCGAAATCGGCACGGCAATGTCGTGCTTGATGTTCAGACCTTCCTCAGCCTGCGCGAGCGGAATATGTTCGCGCAAATTCCAGAACGCGCGCGATTGCGCGAGACTTTCCGCGACCACCGCGTCTTGCACCACGCCGTCTTCGAGCGCCTTTTCCATCAGGCGCTCGAACAGTGCGCGCGCGTGCTCTTCGCTTTCGCTGTCCGACAGTTCGAGGAGCACGATTTGTGCGTGCGGTTCCGCGAACGGATAGCGCATCTGCTCGAAGTGCCGGCCAACGAGCTGCAGGCAGAAATCCGACATCAGTTCGAAACCGGTCAGAAGCGGCCCGGCGACGCTTTGCGTGAGCGACAGAAAGTCGAGTGCGGCATGCGGCGACGTAAGCGCGGCGAGCGCCGTCACGCGCGCGGCCGGTTGCGGATGCAGCTTCAGCACGGCCGCGGTGATGATGCCGAGCGTGCCCTCCGCGCCGATGAACAGATCGCGCAGATCGTAGCCGGTGTTGTCCTTGCGCAGTCCGCGCAGACCGTCCCACAACTCGCCTTGCGGTGTGACCACTTCGAGGCCGAGGCATAGCTCGCGCGTGTTGCCGTAGCGCAGAACGCCGGTGCCGCCCGCGTTGGTTGCAAGATTGCCGCCGATCGTGCAACTGCCCTCGGCGGCGAGGCTCAATGGAAAGAGGCGCCCGGCTTCTTCCGCACGCTTTTGCACTTCCGCGAGGATGACACCGGCTTCGACGGTAATCGTGTTGTTGTGCGGGTCGATGTCGCGCACGCGATTCAGACGCCGCAAGCTGACGACCGCCTGCGCACCGCTCGAATCGGGCGTGGCGCCGCCGGCAAGACCGGTGTTGCCGCCTTGCGGCACGAGCGCGATGCCGTGTTCGACGGCCAGCTTCACGAGCGCGGCGACTTCATCGGGCGTGGCCGGGCAGAGCACCGCGCAGGCCGCGCCTGTGTAGCGGCGGCGCCAGTCGGTGAGGTAGGGCTCTGTGTCGTGCGCGTCGGTCAACACATGGGCGGCGCCGATGGCGTCGCGGCAGGCAGCGAGGAAGGCGGTTTGGGTCATGTCGGTCGGTCAGCGGGTTTGGGCTGAGTGGGGGGCGCGTGACGTTCAGATGTCCGCGCTTGAAGGATGTTCGCGGCGCAGCTTCGCGGCGCGCTTTGCCGCGCGTTTGAAAGGTGCAACGAAGGCCAGCGTGCAGACAAAAAAGACGAGAGTCAGCGCGGCTTCGAGCCAGCCGAGCCGGGCGCTCAAGCCACGGTCGCTCCAGCCGCGCACGACGCCTTCGGCAAAGTACAGCAGGATCAACATCGACGCCCATTGCAGCGTGTAGAGCCGCTGGCGCCACACGCCCGGCAGCGCCAGCAGCAGCGGCAACGCCTTGAGCACCAGTGCCGAGCCGCCCGGACGCAGCGGCGCTAGCCACCATTCCCATGCAATCGACAATGCGATCAGTGCAATGAGGGCGGCGGTCGCGCCAGATGCCGCGCCGCGTTTTTGCGGCGTTGGATTGTTCACGGCCGTTCGCTCATGGATGCCGCCGTGCGCGCAACACGGGCGCCGAGCGCAATGGCGAGTGTTTTCTCGTCCGCGGAAATGCCTTGTTCGGCACTGCCCGCGCGTGCGAAGTGCGATGCGCCGTATGGTGTGCCGCCGGTCTGCGTGGTGCTCAGCGCGCTCTCCGTGTACGGGATGCCGACGATCAGCATGCCGTGGTGAAGCAGCGGCAGCATCATGGATAACAGCGTGGACTCCTGGCCGCCGTGCAGACTACCGGTGGACGTGAACACGCAGGCGGGCTTGCCGGAGAGTGCGCCGGAAAGCCACTGCGGCGTCGTGCCGTCAAGGAAATACTTGAGCGAAGCGGCCATATTGCCGAAGCGGGTCGGCGAGCCGAGCGCGAGGCCCGCACATTCCTCCAGGTCGCGCAGTTCGACGTACGGTGGTCCTTCGGCGGGAATGTCGGGCTGTGTCGCTTCGCAGACGGTCGAGACTGGCGGCACCGTCCGAACCCGCGCCTGCATGCCGGGGACGCTGTCGACGCCGTGCGCGATCGCCAGCGCGAGTTCGCGCGTGGCGCCGTGACGGCTGTAATAGAGCACAAGAATGTCTTTCATTAAGCCTCATCGGTGAACGGGTATTATAGGGCTTGGGTCCGCTCCACAGGCCGTTCCCAGCGATTCACAGCCATTGGTGGCCATCCGGCCAGGCGCGCGCCAGGAACTTCGCACGGTTCTGCAATGCGGTCCTGAAACACGGTTCGACGAAGCAAGGAGGCAGGTTTGTTGTCCAGGGTGCGTTTCGATCTCGACACGCTCAAGCGGCTCGCGCAGTTCGCCGCGAAGCGCAGCAGCGAAGACCGTATTCCGCAGGTGGCCGGCAGTCTCACGTTCACGACCATGCTCGCGCTGGTGCCGCTCGCCACCGTCGCGTTTGCGCTCTTCACCGCGTTTCCGCTCTTCAGTTCGTTCCAGGAGTCGCTGCAGTTTTTCCTGGCGGATCATCTGATGCCCGCGCAGCTGAACAGCCAGATTTTCAAATATCTGAACCAGTTCGCCGCGAAGGCGAAAGGCTTGACCACCATCGGCATGGTGCTGCTGTTTCTCACGGCGGTCATGACCATGATGACGATCGAATCCGCGTTCAATGTGATCTGGCGCGTGCGCA
The DNA here is from genome assembly GCF_032806925.1 of Paraburkholderia kirstenboschensis. NCBI lineage: Bacteria > Pseudomonadati > Pseudomonadota > Betaproteobacteria > Burkholderiales > Burkholderiaceae > Paraburkholderia > Paraburkholderia kirstenboschensis. The sequence continues at coordinate 386,430 of NZ_CP136513.1, forward strand.
AGGCGCGGCCTATCGCGCAGCGCATCCTCGTGTACTGGGCGATCATCACGCTCGGCCCGATTCTGATTGGCGTGAGCCTCTCCATCTCGTCGTATCTGTTCACGCAGTCAATGACGTTCAGCGCCGCCCAGCGCATGACGCCGGTGATCGAGTGGGCGCTCACGGGTGCGGCATTGCCGTTGACGGCGCTCGCGTTCACGATTCTCTACGTTTATCTGCCGAATTGCCGCGTGGAATGGCGTGATGCGGTGATCGGCGGCGTCACCGCGGCAATCGCTTTCGAGCTCTCCAAGCGCGGCTTTGGCTATTACGTGCGCCGCATTCCCACTTACACCGCGGTCTACGGCGCATTCGCGGCAGTGCCGCTCTTCCTGCTGTGGATGTACCTGTGCTGGTTCATCACGCTGGCGGGCGCGATGATCGCCTCGGCGTTGCCTGCGATCAGGATCGGCCAGTTTCATCGCCCGACTTTCGAGGGCAGCAATCTGTTCGATTCGCTAGAACTGCTTGCACGGCTTTGCGAAGCGCGCGACGCCGGCAAGCGCGGCTACACCGTGCCGGAGCTTTCGCGAATGCTCCGCCGCGATATGGATACCACCATCAATCTGCTGCAACGGCTCGAACAGATCGAATGGATCGCGCAACTGGAGGAAGACGGCTCGCGGCCGCACTTCCTGCTGCTGGCGAACCCGGCGCAGATCACCGTCCAGCAGGTCTACGACCTCTTTGTCATAGATCGCGCAGAGCTGGAGTATCAGCTTCATCTCGCGTCTACTCGGGTGGACGGCGCCACGCTGCTCGCGGCGCTCGAGAACGACAAACTCAAAGTGACGCTCGCGACGCTGCTCGCGGCCCGTGCCGCGGCACGCGAGTCGGAAGCCGAACAGAACGAGCGCGGCGCGTCCTCCATGCCGCATCAGGCGGCGTAGGCGTCGCGCGAGGCGGCGGATCTATCTGGAGCCTGGTCTACAACGAGATCTTGCCCACGCAGATGTCCTTGAACATCACCCAGTCGCCCATCAGGCTGTAAAGCGGATGACGGAAGGTTGCCGGCCGGTTCTTCTCGAAGAAAAAATGTCCGACCCAGGCAAAGCCGTATCCGCAGATGACGGCGGCCGGCAGCCATAGCCAGTCGCCGGTGGCAAGCGCCATGGCGAGGCAGCCGATGACCCCGAGCGATCCCACGAAATGCAGCCGCCGCGAAACCTGGTTGCGATGCTCGGTCAGGTAGTACGGGTAAAACTCCGCGAAGCTCGCGAAGTGGTCGGTGTGCGCGGTATGAGCCATAACGGCCTCCGTATTGCTACGCGTTGCGATTGCGCGCCCGCCGCTGCGAACTCTCTTTTCACGAGAGCGCCTGCATGCCTGCGGCGCCTCGATAAGGACAGGCTCGATCCATTGTGCGGCTATCGTGTGCCTCGCGCAACCTGGCCGTTCGGACGATGGCGCCGACGTTTCGCAGCCGCTATCGTTAGGGCTCTTCACGGCTTGCGAAACGTGAAGCCGCCGGCTTGCAATCGCCCAGCGGCTAGCCCGCGTCGAGTGGCGGCGTGCAAGCGAAGCTGAACAGCGCGTCGAGCGTGGCGTCCGGCTGCTCGGTCATCAGCGCGTGACCGGCGTCGAGCGTCACCGTGTCTACCGGTGCGCCTGCTTGCGTAAGCGCATCGGCCAACGCCTTCGCGGCTCGCGGCGGCGTCATCGCATCGCGCCGGCCGACAACGACGCGCGTCGCGCAGCGAATCTGCGCGGCCCGCGCGAGGCCGTCGGCGTACGTATTGCACGCGGTGAAGTCGGTGTGAAAGAGATTCGCTTCGCCCTTTGCCGAAACACGCTCCATCAACCGCTGATTCATACCGTGCAGCCAGAAGCCGGGACCGGGGCACGAAGGCTTTGCGGCGAGCGTCGAGTGCGACCATTGATTGACCATGCCGATCGCTTCGGGCTCGCGGTGCAGGGCGGTCTCCAGCAAGGTGTCGGAGACGGCCATTGGCAAAGCGGTGGCGAGCAGAGCCAGGTGAGTGGTTCGTTGCGGATAGCGGCCCGCGAAGTCGAGCGCGACGAGCGAGCCCATGCTGTGGCCGGCTACGAATACGCGCTGCACGCCCGCGGCGTCGAGCAATGCGGCGAGCCAGTCGGCCATGGCCGCGACCGTGCGCAGCGCCGGGCCGGCGCTGCGGCAGTGCCCAGGCAGATCCACGGCGAGCACGCCGAAGCCGTGATGCGCGAAGTAGCGCGTCTGCAGCGCCCATACGCTATGGTCGTGCTCCGCGCCGTGGATGAAGACGGCGCTCGGCAGAGTGGCGTCGAACGGTTTGCCGCCGGTGTAGGCGTAGGCGGCTTTACCTTGAACGTCGAGAATCATGCGGACTCCTGGCCGGAACCTGAAGCCGGAGAACCCGGGCCGCGAGGGTCGGCGGAAACAGATTTCGCGCTTCGCGGCGCCGCTGAGCCAGACGCTTTCTGTGCGGCCTTCAGCCCGCGTTTCAGGTCGTCGATCAGGTCGTCGGGGTCCTCGAGGCCGATCGACAACCGGATCGTGCCTTCGGCTATGCCGGCCGCGGCGAGCGCGGCGGCGTCCATGCGAAAGTGAGTCGTGGAAGCGGGATGGATTACCAGCGAGCGCGCATCGCCCACGTTCGCGAGGTGCGAGAACAGCGAGAGTGCTTCGATAAAACTGCGGCCGGCGGCGCGGTCGCCGCGCAGATTGAAGCTGAATACGGCGCCCGCGCCACGCGGCAGCAGACGCCTTGCGAGCGCGTGATCGGGATGCGTCGGCAACTCCGGATACGCGACGGCTTCGACCGCCGCATGACCGGTCAGGAACTCGACCACGCGGCGTGTGTTGGCCACGTGCCGCTCCATCCGCAAGGGCAGCGTTTCAATGCCTTGCAGAAGCTGCCACGCGGCTTGCGGATGCAGGCACGCGCCGAAGTCGCGCAAGCCTTCGCGGCGAGCGCGCAGCAGGAAGGGAGCGGCGGTGCTTTCCTCGCTGAATACCATGCTGTGAAAACCGTCGTAAGGCTCGGTGAATTCCGGGAAGCGCCCGGAGGCGTCGAAGTCGAACGTGCCGCCGTCCACCAGCACGCCGCCAATGGTCGTGCCGTGGCCGCCCAGGAATTTGGTCGCCGAGTGATAGACGAAGTCGGCGCCGTGCTCGAAAGGCTTCAGCAGGTACGGCGTGGTGAACGTCGAATCGACGAGAAGCGGCACGCGGTGCTCATGGGCGATCTGCGCAACGGTTGCGATGTCGAGCACGTCGAGCCCCGGATTGCCGAGCGTTTCGCCGAACAGCAGGCGCGTGTTGGGGCGCAGAGCCGCGCGCCATGCGTCGGTATCGCCGGGTTTGACGAAGGTCGTCTCGATGCCGAAGCGGCGCAACGTGTAATGCAGCAGATTGTGTGAGCCGCCGTATAGCGCGCTCGAAGCGACGATGTGCGAGCCCGCGCCCATTAGCGTGACGATGGCCAGATGCAAGGCGGCCTGGCCGCTTGCCGTGCCGATCGCGCCCGCGCCGTTTTCGAGCGCGGCAACCCGCTCTTCGAATACGGCCACGGTCGGATTCGAAATGCGCGAGTAGACGTGGCCAGCGCGCTCCATGTTGAAGAGCGCGGCCGCGTGGTCCGAGTCGCGAAACGAAAACGACGTGGTCTGATAGATCGGCGTGGCGCGCGCGCCGGTGGCGGGGTCGGGAGCGGCGCCGGCGTGCAGCGCAAGCGTATCGAAACGGTTGGCGGACATGCGGGTCGGCGAGGCCACGGACAGCCTCGCGAAAGGTGAAAGTGGCGGCCATCGTATCACCGGCATGAACTGCTTCAAGCGCGGTTTTCCCGATGCGCCTGCGCGCCGCGCGGCCTTTGCAGGGCGGCGCGAGCCCGCCGCGCCTTGATGGGCGGGCCGCTTTCCTTTTATGGGCCTTTCCGCTAGGATCGAAAGTCATTGATGCATCACCATGCCTAGCGGGTATTTCGGGAGACAAATCATGCGAGTCAGCGACATTCTTAAAGTCAAAGGCAACACCCTTTTCACGGTCACGCCAGACGCCACGCTGCACGACGCAGTCAACACCATGGCCGAGCACGACATTGGCTCGCTCGTCGTCATGGAGTACGGCGACCTGGTCGGCATGCTGACATTCCGCGAGATTATTCTTACGCTCAGCGAGAACGGCGGAAGCGTGGGCACGTCCACAATCCGCAAGGTCATGGACGATCATCCGCTCACCTGCACGCCGGAAACGGACGTCAACGAAGTGCGCCGCATGATGCTCGAACATCACGTGCGTTACCTGCCGGTCATGGAGAGTCGCACGCTGATGGGCGTTATTTCTTTCTACGACGTCGCGAAGGCGGTGGTCGAGGAGCAGGGCTTTGAAAACCGCATGCTGAAGGCGTACATCCGCGACTGGCCGGAAGAGCAGGGGCAGCAGCCGGCGCGTTGATGCGCAGTGGCCCGCTTGCGGGGTCGTTGGTATTGCCGCGTGGGCGGCTGACCAGGGCGCCGCGGTGCCCGGGCGCGGCGGTGGGGCGAAACATCGAATAAAGGCGTGCGCGAGAGCGCGCGCTTTTTTTGTGCGCGCCGTCAAGGTTCCCATGTGACCTTCAGCCGCTTTTCTTTACGCCTGCTACTGAATCCGTTTCAACGAACTTCATGAGTCAAAGCCCGTTGCCCCCCACGCCACCCACGCAGCCCACGTCGCGATCAGCCGCCGCCCACCGTGCCGCGCGCCAGCATGGCCAGCACGAATCGCAATTCAAGCTGCTGAGCCAGCGCCGCTTTGCGCCGTTTTTCTGGACGCAATTCCTGGGCGCGATGAACGACAACGTCTTCAAGATTGGTTTCACGTCGCTCGTCACGTTTCAGGCGGCGCGATTCTCAGGCGTCGACCCGAAGACCGCGGCGTTCATGATTTCGGCAATCTTCATTTTGCCTTTCGTGTTGTTGTCGGCCACGTCCGGACAGATCGCCGACAAGTACGACAAGGCAATGCTCACGCGCTTCGTGAAGAGCTTCGAGATCGTCGTCATGCCGATCGGCGGCGCGGGCTTCCTGCTGCATAGCGCACCGCTGTTGTATCTGTGCACGTTTCTGATGGGCGTCCATTCGACCGTGTTCGGGCCGGTCAAGTATTCATACCTGCCGCAGCATCTGTCGCGCGAGGAACTGGTCGGCGGCAACGGCATGGTCGAGATGGGCACCTTCGTCGCGATTCTGGTCGGCACGATTGTCGGCGGCGCGGGCGCGGGTTTCGTCGAACATGGCGCGCTGGTGCTGGCTTGTGCCTGCGTCGCCATTGCGCTCGCGGGGCGCGTCGTATCGAGCTTCGTGCCGGTGACAGCGGCGCCGCAGCCGGATTTGCGCATCAACTGGAATCCGGTCAGCGAGACCTGGCGCAATCTCAAGCTCGCGCGCGAAAACCGAACGGTGTTTCTGAGCCTGCTCGGCATATCGTGGTTGTGGTTCGTGGGCGCGACGTTTCTGTCGTCGTTCTTCAGCTTTGCAAAAGATGTGCTGTCGGCCAATCCGGACGTCGTGACGGTGCTGCTCGGCACCTTCTCGGTCGGTATCGGCCTTGGCTCGCTGCTGTGCGAGAAGCTGTCCAAGCGGCGTATCGAGATCGGCCTCGTGCCGCTCGGCTCGATCGGCATGAGCGTGTTCGCCATCGACCTGTTTTTCGCAAGCCACGCGTTGCCGGCCGCCGGTCACTTGTTGAGCGTCGGCGAGTTCCTCGTGCGCGCCGCGCATTGGCGCGTGCTCGCCGATCTGTTTCTGCTAGCCATGTTCGGCGGTTTCTACAGCGTGCCGCTTTATGCACTGATCCAGAGCCGCAGCCAGCCGAGCCACCGGGCGCGCATCATCGCCGCGAACAATATTCTCAATTCGCTGTTCATGATCGTCTCGGCGTTGATGGCGGTCGGGCTGACATCGGCGGGCTTCAGTATTCCGGCCATTTTTCTCGTGACCGCGCTGCTCAACATCGTGGTGGCGACCTACATCTATTCACTGGTGCCCGAGTTCCTGCTGCGCTTTATCGCATGGGTGCTCGTGCACACGTTCTATCGGATTCGCCTCGTGCACGCGGAGCGGATTCCAGAAGAGGGCGCGGCCGTGCTCGTGTGCAATCACGTGAGCTTCGTGGATGCGGTCGTGATCATGGCCGAGAGTCCACGGCCGATCCGCTTCGTCATGGACCATCAGATCTTCAAAACCTGGTTCGCGGGCTGGGTCTTTCGTCATGCGAAGGCGATTCCGATAGCGCCCGCGCATCAGAACCCGCAGGTGCTGGCGCGCGCTTACGAGCGTTGCGCACAGGCGCTTGCCGACGGCGAACTGGTTTGCATCTTTCCCGAAGGCAAGCTCACCCGGACCGGCGACATGAATCAGTTCCGTCACGGGGTCACGGAAATCATCGCGCGCACGCCCGCGCCGGTCATTCCAATGGCGTTGCGCGGCCTGTGGGGCAGCGTGTTTTCCCGCGCCGACGACGCACGCTGGCCGCGCCCCGTGCAAAAGGGCGTGATGAGCCGGCTGACCCTGGCAGTAGGCGAGCCGATCGAGCCGGCGCTCGCCACGCCCGAGCTGCTGCAGAGAATCGTCACCGACTTGCGCGGGGCGCGGAAGTAGCCGTGATCTTGTCCTGAAGTCATAAGCCGGCGCGCGGCGCGTCCCGGGCTGCAAGGGGCTGGCATAATAGCGTCTTCCCCGCATTCCTTTGGACGACGCTCATGTCCGGCAACACGCTCGGTACGCTTTTTACTGTCACGACCTTCGGCGAATCGCACGGCCCGGCTATCGGCTGCGTGATCGACGGCTGCCCGCCGGGCATGGCGCTCACCGAAGCCGACATCCAGCTGGAGCTCGACCGCCGCAAGCCGGGCACGTCGCGCCACGTCACGCAGCGTCAGGAAGAAGACAAGGTCGAGATTCTGTCGGGCGTGTTCGAGGGAAACACCACTGGTGCACCCATTGCGCTGCTGATTCGCAATACGGACCAGCGCAGCAAAGACTACGGCAATATCGTGGACACGTTTCGCCCCGGCCACGCCGACTACACGTACTGGCAAAAGTACGGCATTCGCGACTATCGCGGCGGCGGCCGTTCGTCGGCGCGTTTGACAGCGCCTACGGTCGCGGCCGGTGCCGTCGCAAAGAAATGGTTGCGCGAGAAGTTCGGCACGGAAATTCGTGGCTACATGGCCGCGCTTGGCGAGATCGACGTGCCGTTCGTCGACTGGGCGCATGTGCGCGAGAACCCGTTCTTCGTGCCGAACGCGGACATCGTGCCGCAACTCGAAGCGTATATGGACGCGCTGCGCAAAGAGGGCGACTCGATTGGCGCCCGCATCAACGTGGTGGCGTCTGGCGTGCCCGTCGGGCTCGGCGAGCCGTTGTTCGACCGGCTCGACGCGGACATCGCTCACGCCATGATGGGTATCAACGCAGTGAAGGGCGTGGAGATCGGCGCGGGGTTTGCGAGCGTCGCGCAGCGCGGCTCCGTGCATGGCGACGAACTCACGCCCGAAGGCTTTGTCGGCAATAACGCTGGCGGTGTGCTCGGCGGTATTTCCACCGGCCAGGACATCACCGTGTCGATCGCGATCAAGCCGACGTCGAGCATTCGTACGCCGCGCCGCTCAATCGACAAAGCCGGGCAACCGGCGATTGTCGAAACGTTCGGGCGCCATGACCCGTGCGTCGGCATTCGCGCCACGCCCATCGCGGAATCCATGCTTGCGCTGGTGCTGATCGACCATGCGTTGCGCCACCGCGCGCAATGTGGCGACGTCTCGGTGAATACGCCGAAGATCGCCGCAAGCGCGCCGTAAAGGGCGCGGTTCGCGCGTTTCAATCGCATTGCGCGAACTGCGCTTTTCGCATGAATCATCTCTCCAGCCAGCCGGCGGACAACATCCTCCCGGCGTTGCGGGCACGCGCCGCGGCGCCGCACGCAGTCGCGCGCGACTGTCTCATGTTCGGCCAGACGCTGCTGCAACACGCGGGCGGCGACAAAGCGCTGCAACGCGAAGCGCTCGGGGCTCTCGTGCGCGCGTACCGAGCCGATCCAGCCTGTGAGCCGACGCTGCTCCACACTATCGCGCAGACGGCGTTCGTCGCGCGCGATTGGGTGCTTGTCGAGTCCGCCACGGCACTGCTGCTCTCACACAATCCCGCCGATGCGAATGCATTGATCTGGCGGTCGGCCGCCGCGCAACATCGTGACGATTTCGCGACTGCTGAGAATTTGCTGCGTGAAGCCGTGCGCCTCGTGCCCGGCAATCCGGTCGCGCTTCATAAGCTGGCTTTGTGTATCAAGGAGCAGGCGCGTTTTGCGGAAGCCGAAGCGCTCCTTCGTCAGGTGCTCGCGTTGTCAGCGGATAACGCGCATGCATTGTTCGATTTGTCCGAACTCGAGATCCGCAGCGGGCGTTTCGCCGAGGGCTGGGCGCACTACGAATCGCGCCTTGCGTTCGCCGGCGATCTGAACAATGCGCAGCACGCGCTCGCAGCGATCAGCGCGCCCTGGCAAGGAGAGTCACTGGCGGGCAAGACCCTCGTCGTGTACGGCGAGCAGGGCAACGGCGATTGCCTGTGGGCAGTGCGCTTTCTGCCGTTGCTCGCCGAACGTGCGCGGCGCGAGGGCGGCCAGGTCATCTTCGGTCACGACGGGCCGTTGCGGCATCTTTTCGAACGGACGCTGCCTGCCGACCTGCGGCTCGAAACAAGCCTCGAAACGCGGCCTGATTTTCATTGCGGGCTGATGAGCTTGCCCTTACGTCTAGGCATTTTCGAGGCGACGGGTTGGGGCGCGCCCTATCTGAGCGCCGACCCGCAACGTCTGCAACCGTGGCAGCGGTGGGTGCAAGCCTGCGTCGACGGCAAACCCGGCAATCGCAAAGTGGGACTCGTGTGGAATGGGAATCCGGACCATATCCGCGATGCGCGGCGTTCGGTGCCAACCGAGCAACTTGAGCCGTTATTGAGCGTGGCCGGTGTCACGTATTTCGCGCTGTCGCCGGGACGTGGCGAGACGGTCGTGCAATGGCGTGCAAGGGGCTTCGACGTCGTCGATCCTACTCGTTACTTCGATGCTGGGTTCGACGATGTCGCCGCGCTGCTGGCGAATCTCGATCTGGTGGTCACGATCGACAGCGGGCCCGCCCATCTGGCCGGCGCGCTCGGCGTACCGACGTGTTTGATGATCGATCACGTATCGGCATGGTTCTGGGGAGTGGGGGCGCCGGTTACGCCCTGGTACGATTCGATCGAACTGTTCCGGCAACCGGCAGTGGGCGCCTGGGCACCGGTCGTGGCACGGGTGCGCGCGCGCATCGAAGGAATGGTGCGCGGCTGAGCGGGTTGCCTTCGCAACGCAGAGGTCGTCTGCATATGTTGCGAAGGCGAGGCGCCGCTCACATGTTCGGGTAGTTCGGCCCGCCGCCGCCTTCAGGCGTCACCCACACGATGTTCTGCGTCGGGTCCTTGATGTCGCACGTCTTGCAGTGCACGCAGTTCTGCGCGTTGATCACCAGCCGCTCGCTGCCGTCGTCGTTCTTCACGAACTCATAAACGGCCGCCGGGCAGTAACGCGACTCCGGGCCTGCATACGTCTGCCAGTTCACGTTCACCGGCACCGTGGGATCTTTCAGCGTCAAGTGAGCGGGCTGATTCTCTTCGTGATTCGTGTTCGATATGAACACTGAAGACAACCGGTCGAAGGTCAGCTTGCCGTCCGGTTTCGGGTATTTGATCGGCGTGCATTGCGAGGCGGGCTTGAGCATCTCATGATCGGAATGCTGGTGGTGCAGCGTCCACGGCACATTGCCGCCGAGCACCTTCTGCTCGATGCCGACCATCAACGTGCCGAGGTACAGGCCCTTGCTCATCCACTGCTTGAAGTTGCGGGCCTTGTAGAGCTCCGTGTGCAGCCACGAAGTCTTGAACGACTCGGGATAAGCCGTGAGCTCGTCGCTCGTGCGGCCTGCCTGCACGGCTTCAAAAGCAGCATCGGCGGCGAGCATGCCGGTCTTGATCGCCGCATGCGAGCCCTTGATACGCGATGCGTTCAGGAAGCCCGCGTCGTCGCCAACCAGTGCGCCGCCGGGGAACACGAGTTTCGGCAGCGACATCAGGCCGCCCGCAGTGATCGCACGCGCGCCGTACGACACGCGCTTGCCGCCTTCCAGAAAATGACGGATTGCCGGATGCGTCTTGTAGCGCTGGAATTCCTCGAACGGCGAGAGATACGGATTCGTATAGCCGAGACCGACCACAAAGCCGACCACCACCTGGTTGTTGTCCATGTGATAGAGGAACGAGCCGCCGTACGTGTCCGTCTGCAAAGGCCAGCCGGCCGTGTGCATGACGAGCCCCGGCTTGTGTTTCGACGGATCGATCTCCCACAACTCCTTGATGCCGATGCCGTAGACCTGCGGATCGGCGCCGTCGCGCAGCCTGAACTTCTCGTTCAGCTGACGCCCGAGATGCCCGCGCGCGCCTTCGCAGAAGAGGGTGTACTTGGCGTGCAATTCCATGCCGAGCTGGAAGTTTTCAGTCGGCTGGCCATCTTTGCCGATGCCCAGGTTGCCCGTGGCGACGCCTTTTACCGAACCGTCGTCGTTGTACAGCACCTCCGCAGCAGGAAAGCCTGGGAAAATCTCCACGCCCAGCGCTTCGGCCTGCTGGCCCAGCCAACGCGTGACGTTGGCGAGGCTGATCACGTAGTTGCCGTGGTTCTTGAAATTGTCCGGCAGCGCCCAGGTCGGCACGCTCTTCGCGCCGGTTTCCGAGAGGAACAGGAAGCGGTCTTCGGTGACTTCGACGTCCAGAGGCGCGCCTTTTTCCTTCCAGTCGGGAATCAGTTCATTTAACGCGCGGGGGTCCATGACCGCCCCCGAGAGGATGTGCGCCCCGATCTCCGAGCCTTTTTCCAGCACGCAGACGCCGAGCTCGACGCCCTTGTCGGCCGCCAGCTGCTTCAGGCGGATCGCCGCGGACAAGCCAGCCGGGCCGCCGCCGACGATCACCACGTCGTATTCCATCGACTCGCGCGGGCCGTACTGCTCAATGAGACTTGCGGGGGTCATTGATGCTCCTCTTACCGTTAGAATGCTTTTTTCGGGATCGTATTGTGGGCGATGGTCTCTTGCACCGCAACCCGATCAGCAGAGATTAGCACGAGCGTTCTATTTATGTGCTAGGGTAATGACCCGAGCATGAGTCGGAGCGCGACCGCCAACCGCATTCGTAACTTACAACCGAACAAGGAACGACAATGGGCCGTTCGATCAATCTGGAAGGCAAAGTGGCGCTCATCACAGGCGCCTCGAGCGGGTTGGGAAAGCGCTTTGCTCAGGTGTTGTCGCAGGCGGGCGCCAAGGTCGTGCTGGCAAGCCGGCGAACCGAGCGTCTGAAGGAACTGCGCGCCGAAATCGAGGCGTCGGGCGGCGCGGCGCACGTCGTTTCGCTGGATGTGACCGATTACCAGAGCATCAAGTCGGCGGTCGCGCATGCGGAGACCGAGGCGGGCACCATCGACATTCTGGTGAACAACTCGGGCGTGTCGACTACGCAGAAGCTGTCAGAAGTCACGCCGGCCGACTTCGAATATGTGTTCGACACCAACACCCGCGGCGCGTTCTTCGTCGCGCAGGAAGTGGCCAAGCGCATGATCATGCGCGGCAACAGCGCGCAGAAACCGTCGTACCGGATCATCAATATCGCGTCGATGGCCGGCCTGCGCGTTTTGCCGCAAATCGGCCTCTATTCGATGAGCAAGGCGGCAGTCGTCCATATGACGAAAGCCATGGCGCTCGAATGGGGCAAGCACGGCATCAATGTGAACGCCATTTGTCCGGGTTATATCGACACGGAGATCAATCATCATCACTGGTCGACCGAGCAGGGGCAAAAGCTCGTGTCCATGCTGCCGCGCCATCGCGTCGGCAAGCCGGAAGACCTGGACGGACTGCTGCTATTGCTGGCGGCGGACGAATCGCAGTTCATCAACGGCTCGGTAATCGCCGCCGACGACGGCTTCGGTCTCGCCTGAACGCCGGCGTACGAGTCGAGGCGTGATTGGGGGGGCGTCGGGTCGAGTGGTGATTCGGCGCGCGGTGCGCTGGGCATCATCCCGCGCGCCAGGCGATTAACGCAATTTCGAAGAAGCTCTTTTACGCGCGCGGGCCTTCTGCCAATAAGACGTCTGCGCTAAGGTGCAGGCATCGGCCCGGCTGGCCACGGTTTTCCCCGATTCAATCCCTTGAGAAGTAAGAAGAGCAGAAGCACGATGAGCGATTTTCACGCAGTTTTCGAGATGTCGATGCCCATCCGCTGGGGCGACATGGACGCATTCGGCCATGTGAACAACACGGTCTATTTCCGCTACATGGAGCAGGTGCGCATCTCCTGGTTCGAACAACTCGGCCTCGCCGGCAGCAATGCGGATGGGCAGGGGCCGGTGATTGTGAATGCGTCGATGGAGTTTCTCAAGCAGCTGCATTACCCCGGCGACGTGATCGGCCGCATGAGCGTGGCGACGCCCGGCCGCAGCAGTTTCGACACGGGGTTCGAACTCGTGCGTGCAGACGATCCCCGCACCGTCTATGCGCGCGGCGCCGCCCGCTGCGTGTGGATCGACTACGCGGCCGGCAAGTCGGTCCCGGTTCCTCACATGTTGCGCGCGACAATCGAGCGCGCCGCGCTGGTGAAAGCGGCTGAGCCGGCCGCATAAGTTCGCCAGTCATTGCGGTTGGATCTCGCAGCCGAAGTCGAGCCTTAATTTGAGGCTTGGCTTCGCGGCCTCACTTTACCGTTTCACCTCCTACCTCGACTTCGCGCAAAGCGGTGTCGCGCCGCGGCTGCGCCAGTCAATGCCCGAGCAGACGTTGCAACAGTTCAGTAGCGTTACCCGTATCGTATTTGCGCATCAACCGGGCGCGATACACGTCGACGGTGCGTGGGCTGATCTCCAGCGCCCGGCCAATCTGTTTGCTGGTTTTGCCCGTCACCAGTTGCGCGGCGATTTCCCGCTCGCGAGGCGTCAACTCGACCGCCACGCGCCGCGTCGCGCTTAGATCCTCGAAAGTCCAGACGCCCGCCGCGTGCGGGTCGGTGCGCCGCTGCGCGCGGCCCGTCACGTGGCACCAGAACAACTCGCCATTGGCGCGTTTCATGATGCGGTCGTCGGCATAACTGCCTTGGGCGGTCATGATCGGCGGGATCCGTGCGCCGATCCGCTCGAATTCGTCCGCCGACGGATACAGAATCTGGAACGACTGCCCGAGCAGCGCCTCGCGCGGACAGCCAAAGATCGACGCCAGTTCGTCATTGCAGTCTTCGATAATGCGCTCACGCGACAGCACGAGCCCGATCGGCGCGAGATGAAAAGCGGTTTGGTAATCCAGTGCGGGCATGGGCTGGCGGCAAGTACTTATGTATTTTTGCGTATTGTGCCGTATGGCGCACGCAGCGTACTCTTTCGGGCACATGAGAACGCGGTGAGGCGTCCGTGGCGGCGTTTGCGCGAAGCTTTACACAGGCTCGACGCACAGCACCCGCCGGATGACTAGAATGACGTGTCGGGCCGCGCCTGAGCGCGTCACACGAGCCGCAAGAAAACGGTTTCAGGTTTCCATAAAGGAAGGGACATACTGATGAACAAAGTCTACCCAGGCGCCGCCGAGGCGCTGAAGGACATCGTCAAGGACGGGCAGACGTTCGCCGTCGGCGGCTTCGGGCTGTGCGGCATTCCCGAGGCGCTGATCGCGGCGTTGCGCGACACCAAGGTGCAAAACATTACCTGCATCAGCAACAACGCGGGTGTCGACGGATTCGGCCTCGGTCTGCTGCTCGAGACGCGCCAGATCAAGAAGATGATCTCGTCGTATGTCGGTGAGAACAAGGAGTTCGAGCGCCAGTATCTGGCCGGCGAACTCGAGCTCGAATTCACGCCGCAAGGCACGCTTGCCGAGAAGCTGCGCGCGGGCGGCTCGGGTATTCCGGCGTTTTTCACCAATACCGGCTACGGCACGCTGATCGCCGAAGGCAAGGAAACCCGCCAGTTCGGCGAAAACCACTACGTGCTGGAACATTCGCTGACGGCGGACATCGCGCTCGTCAAGGCATGGAAGGCGGACAAGTCGGGCAACCTGATCTATCGCCGCACGGCGCGCAACTTCAACCCGATGTGTGCGATGGCCGGCAAGATCACCGTCGCGGAAGTCGAGGAAATCGTCGAGGTAGGCGAGCTCGATCCGGACGCGATTCATACGCCTGGCATCTTCGTTCAGCGCATCGTGCTCAATGCGCATCCGGAAAAACGCATCGAACAACGCGTCGTCCGCGCGAAAGGAGACTGATCATGGCATGGACTCGTGACGAAATGGCCGCGCGCGCGGCGAAGGAATTGCAGGACGGTTTCTATGTGAACCTCGGTATCGGCCTGCCGACGCTGGTGGCGAACCACGTGCCGGCGGGTGTCGAAGTGTGGCTGCAGTCGGAAAACGGCCTGCTCGGCATCGGGCCGTCGCCGACCGAAGACGAAGTAGACGCCGACCTCATCAACGCGGGCAAGCAGACGGTGACCACGCTGGCGGGCTCGTCGATTTTTTCGTCGGCGGATTCGTTCGCGATGATTCGCGGCGGGCACATCAATCTGGCGATTCTGGGCGCCATGCAGATCAGCAAGAAGGGCGATCTGGCCAACTGGATGATCCCCGGCAAGATGATCAAGGGCATGGGCGGCGCGATGGATCTGGTAGCCGGCGTCAAGCGCGTGGTCGTGCTGATGGAGCACGTCGCGAAGGGCGATCAGCACAAGATTCTCGAAGAATGCACGCTGCCGTTGACGGGCGTGGGCGTGGTGGATCAGATCATCACCGACCTCGGCGTGATCGAAGTCACTGACGACGGCCTGAAGGTGACGGAACTGGCGCCTGGCGTGAGCGTCGACGAGATCAAGGCGAAGACGGGCGCGCCGCTCGATGTGAGCGCGGTGAGCTGACCGCGGTTGCCGGGGTTGCCGCCGGGCTGACGCATGTGCAGCCGGCCAAGGCGGCGGGAAAAACGGGTAAAGCGGGCGAGGCGAGAGTCTCGCCCGCTTTTCTTTTTGCGGCGCTGGGTTTTGCTGCGTCCGTCCTATGCCTTCTGGCCGATCCTTGTCACGCGTCAAAGCGGTTTACAATCGTTCGAAGCAATCACTTGAAGTTTTGCCGCCTGTCTCTTTGCGCTGCGTTACGGTGCACACAGGCCACATGCGCAGCGCTTTTGCAAGGACCACAAATGACCGCAACGACAGCTTTCGCCGGCGAGCGGCCCGCGCCGCGCCAACGTTATGTGCAGTGCGCGAGCGCCGCGGGCCTGCATCGTATTGCCTACACCGAGTGGGGCGATCCCGACAATCCGCGGGTGCTGTTGTGCGTGCATGGCTTGACGCGCTCGGGGCGCGACTTCGACCGGTTAGCGGCACAGTTCGCCGGTACCTACCGTGTGGTCTGTCCTGATGTGGCGGGCCGGGGCTTGTCTTCGTGGCTCGGCAACCCAAACTTGTACAGCGTGCCGCAATATGTCGCCGACATGGTGACGCTGATTGCGCGGCTGAATGTGGAAACGGTCGACTGGTTCGGCACGTCAATGGGCGGCCTCATTGGGCTCGGCCTCGCGGGCCTCGCGGACACGCCTATCCGCAAGCTGTTGCTGAACGACGTCGGTCCGCATCTGGAGCCGGAGGCCGTCAAGCGTATCGGCGATTATCTCGGCAAGCCCGTGCGCTTCGACTCGCTGCAGCAAGGCATCGATCACGCGGCGTTCCTCGCGCGCAGCTTCGGTCCGCTTACGGCCGAAGAATGGCGCGAGATCAATACGCCGCTGATTCGTGAAGAGAACGGCACATGGCTGTTCCGCTACGATCCGCGCATTGCGCAGCCGTTTGCCGCGACCACCGAAGAAACCGCGAAGCTGGGTGAGGCCGCGCTATGGCATTCGCTTGCGTCGTTCCAGGGGCCGGTGCTGGTGGTGAGAGGCGAGCTGTCCGATCTGCTGTCGCGTGAAACAGTCGCCAAGATGGTCGAGACGGGGCGTGCGGTGTCGAGCGTCGAGATCAGCGGTGTCGGGCACGCGCCGGCGTTTCTTTCGGCGGATCAGATCGACATTGCGAAGCGGTTCTTTATCGGCAATGGCGGCGACGCGTCATAATATGCAGTTGCGCGTGGCGCTCTAGCGCGTCATGCATAGCGCATCCCGGTCAATCTTCTTTTACCTACTTCAGGATTCTTCATGGCAGTCATTCGTCACCATGTCGGCAAGCGTCTTTCTGAAATTGCCGTGCACAACGGTACGGTTTACCTTGCTGGCCAGATCGCCGAAGACGCGGACCAGGACATCACGGGGCAGACGCGCGAAGTGCTCGGCCATATCGACCGCCTGCTCGCCGAGGTAAACAGCGATAAATCGCATCTGCTGTCCGTGCAGATCTACATCTCTGACATGGAGCATTTCGCCGGCATGAACGCGGTGTGGGACGAGTGGGTTGCGCAAGGCGCGACGCCGCCGCGCGCTACCGTCGAGGCTAAGCTCGCGAACCCGAAGTGCCTCGTTGAAATCGTCGTGGTCGCGGCGCAGCGCAGCTAGGCGAAGCAAGACCAAGCAGTTGTTGTTGAAATTCCGTTGATTTGCCTGGGCCCGGTGGGCCGCCGCACGATGAATACCGAAACCGTTACGAGCACGCCGAATTCTCTTCCGTCTTTCGACGAAGCGATGGCATTCGTGCGCCAGCATGCCGGCGAGGTGCGGCTGTCATCAGGCGAGTCTCTCGCGGATCATGCGGCGGGCACCGCGTCGATCATGCGCACGCTCAATGTCGATCCGCCAGCCGTGCTGGCGGCAGCGTTGTTCGCATTGACGCCGCATTTGCAAGACCCCGAGCGCGTGATCGCCGACAACTTCGGCGAAGAAGTCGCGCAACTCGTCGGCGACGTGCGCAAGTTGCTGCGCCTCGGCACGGTTAGCTTGCGCGCGGCGCAGAACGCCATGCCCGAAGCGGGGCGTGATGCGCAGGCTGCGCGGCGCGCGCAGGTTGAGGCGCTGAGGAAGATGCTGCTCGCGTTCGCGCAGGATATTCGCGTGGTGCTGATACGGCTCGCGTCGCGCCTGCAGTCGCTGCGTTATTACGCGGCGGCGAAGCTCACACCGTCGCCCGACGTGGCGCGCGAAACGCTCGACATTTACGCGCCGCTCGCCAACCGTCTTGGCATCTGGCAACTGAAGTGGGAACTCGAGGACCTTGCGTTCCGCTTCGAAGAGCCGGTGACTTACAAGCGCATCGCGAAGTTGCTGGATGAAAAGCGCGTTGAACGCGAAAGCTATGTCGCGCAGGCCATTGAACGCCTGCAGCAGGAACTCGCCGCTGCGAACATTCGCGCGGAAGTAAGCGGCAGGCCGAAGCATATCTATAGCATCTGGCGCAAGATGCGCGGCAAGGAACTCGACTTCGCCGAACTGTACGACGTGCGCGCGTTTCGCGTAATCGTGCCGGACATCAAGGATTGCTACACGGTGCTCGGCATCGTGCACAACCTGTGGCAACCGGTGCCGAGAGAGTTCGACGATTACATCTCGCGGCCGAAGCCGAATGGCTATAAGTCGCTGCACACGGTCGTGATCGGCGACGACGGCCGTGCGTTCGAAGTGCAGATCCGCACGCACGACATGCATCAGTTCGCCGAGTACGGCGTGGCCGCTCACTGGCGCTACAAGGAAGCCGGCACGCGCGGCTACGGCGGTCAGTTCGCCGCCAATGAGAAGTACGACGAGAAGATCGCGTGGTTGCGTCAATTGCTCGCGTGGAAAGACGACGTGTCCGAGGGCGAGCACGGCGAGAAGCGCGCGGCGCAGCCGTGGGAGCAACTGCGCCAGGCCACGCTCGACGACGACCACATCTACGTGCTCACGCCGCAAGCGCGTGTGATCGCGTTGCCGCATGGTGCGACGCCCGTGGATTTCGCTTATCACCTGCATAGCGAGTTGGGGCATCGGTGCCGCGGTGCGCGCGTCGACGGGGCGATGGTGCCGCTCAACACACAGTTGCAGAACGGCCAGACAGTGGAGATCGTCGCGGTCAAAGAAGGCGGGCCGTCGCGTGACTGGCTCAATCCACAGCTCGGTTATCTGCACAGTCCCCGTGCGCGCCAGAAAGTGCGCGCGTGGTTCAACGCCGTCGAGTTGCAGGAGCACATTGCGAGCGGCCGCGCAATGGTCGAAAAGACGCTGCAGCGCGAGGGCAAGACCTCGGTGAATCTGGATCAGCTCGCTGCCAAACTCGGCTTCAAGACTACCGACGATCTGTTCTCGGTCGTCGGCAAGGAAGAGTTCAGTCTGCGACTCGTCGAGCAGGCGCTGCACGATGCGCCGCCGCCGGAACCGGTGGTCGAAGTACCCGAGCAATTCGAGAAACGCAGTAGTGGCGCGAGCGTGGCGCGCGGCGCGTCGACGGGCGTGCTGGTGGTCGGCGTCGACGCTTTGCTCACGCAGCTTGCTCGCTGCTGCCGTCCGGCGCCGCCTGACGATATCTCCGGGTTTGTGACGCGCGGCAAGGGCATGTCGATTCACCGCAGCGATTGCCCGACGTTTTTGCGTATGGCCGAACGTGCGCCGGAGCGTGTGTTGCAAACAGCCTGGTCAGCGGACGTGATGAGCGGCCGGGGGCAATCGGTTTATCCAGTCGACCTCTCGATCGACGCAACGGACCGCCAGGGTTTGCTGCGCGATATATCCGAAGTGTTCGCGCGAGAAAAAATGAATGTGATCGGTGTGAAGACTCAAACCCGCCGCAATGCCGCGTTCATGCAATTCACCGTCGAGGTGTCGAGTGCCGCGCAAATTCAGCGCGCCTGCACGCTGCTCGGCGAAGTGACGGGTGTCGTGCGGGCGTCGCGCAAAGGCTGACGCAGTGGCGTGATGATGAGTCGACGCACTCACTTGCTCATGCGCAAGCGAGTCAATGATGTGGGTAAGAGCAATTTAAAGCCGGTGCATAAAAGTACTTGCCAAGCAGTGTGGGGCTCCATATAATCTCGTTTCTTCAGGCTCGTAGCTCAGCTGGTTAGAGCACCACCTTGACATGGTGGGGGTCGTTGGTTCGAGTCCAATCGAGCCTACCAACGAAAGAGAAATTCCGGTACTGCCGGGGTTTCGCAAACTGCAGTAAGCGCCTTTGGCGCAAAAGGCGAATACGGTTATGACACCGCGAACGTTGACCGAAACCACTTCGGAGCGACGCTAGTCGAGGACCACTTTCGCCAGTGTAGTTTGCAGGAAATGTGAATGCGGCCCCTCGAAAGCGGGGCCGCATTTTTTTTTGGCTTGTTTGATTGATGTATATGCCGCCGCCGGTCGGCACCACGGAGAACGCAATGGTTTCGATACGTCTGCCTGACGGTTCTGTTCGACAGTACGAGCATCCGGTGACCGTCGCCGAAGTGGCCGCGTCGATCGGCCCCGGCCTCGCCAAGGCCGCGCTCGGCGGCAAGATCGACGGTGAACTGGTCGATACGTCCGCGCTGATCGACCACGACGTGGCGCTTGCCATCGTCACCGAAAAAGACGCAGACGGTCTCGATATCATTCGTCACTCTGCGGCGCACCTGCTTGCGTACGCAGTGAAGGATCTTTACCCGGAAGCGCAAGTCACGATCGGTCCGGTCATCGACAACGGCTTTTACTACGACTTCGCGTATAGCCGTCCCTTCACGCCGGAAGATCTCGAGAAGATCGAAAAGCGCATGCAGGAGCTCGCAAAGAAAGACGAGCCGGTCTCGCGCCGCGTTGTGTCGCGCGACGAAGCGGTGGACTACTTCAAGAGCATCGGCGAGAAGTACAAGGCTGAGATCATCGAATCGATTCCCGCTACGGACGAAATCAAGCTGTACTCGCACGGCGGCTTCACCGACCTGTGCCGCGGTCCGCACGTGCCGTCCACCGGCAAGCTGAAGGTCTTCAAGCTGATGAAGGTGGCGGGCGCCTACTGGCGCGGCGATTCGAAGAACGAGCAGTTGCAGCGTATTTACGGCACGGCCTGGACGAAGAAGGAAGATCAGGACGCGTATCTGCATATGCTCGAAGAGGCGGAGAAGCGCGATCACCGTAAGCTCGGCAAGCAACTCGACCTGTTTCACATGCAGGACGAGTCGCCGGGCATGGTGTTCTGGCATCCGCGCGGCTGGACGCTGTGGCAGCAGGTCGAGCAGTACATGCGCCGCCGTGTGAACGACGCGGGCTACCTCGAGATCAAGACGCCGATGATCATGGACCGGTCGCTGTGGGAAGCGTCGGGTCACTGGCAGAACTATCGTGAAAACATGTTCACGACTGAATCGGAAAAGCGCGATTACGCGATCAAGCCGATGAACTGTCCCGGTCACGTCCAGGTGTTCAACCACGGGCTGCGCTCGTATCGCGATCTGCCGCTGCGTTACGCGGAGTTCGGCTCGTGCCACCGCAATGAATCGTCGGGCGCGCTGCATGGATTGATGCGCGTGCGTGGTTTTGTGCAGGACGACGCGCATATTTTCTGTACTGAAGACCAGTTCATCAGCGAGTCGATCGCCTTCAACACGCTGGCCATGAGCGTGTACAAGGACTTCGGCTTTGACAACGTCGAGATCAAGCTTTCTTTGCGGCCTGACGCCCGTGCCGGTACGGACGAGACCTGGGACCGCGCGGAGCAGGGCTTGCGCGAAGCATTGACGGCTTGCGGCGTGACGTGGGAAGAACTGCCGGGCGAAGGGGCGTTCTACGGTCCCAAAGTGGAATATCACATCAAGGACGCGCTCGGTCGCTCGTGGCAGTGCGGCACGTTGCAGCTCGATATGGTGCTGCCGGAGCGTCTGGGCGCCGAATACGTCGCGGAGGACAACAGCCGTCGCCGTCCTATCATGCTGCACCGGGCGATCGTCGGATCAATGGAGCGTTTTCTCGGCATTCTGATCGAGCACCATGCTGGTGCAATGCCTGCGTGGCTGGCCCCAATGCAGGTAGTGGTGGTGAATATCGCCGAAAGTCAGGCCGAATACGCACAGTCTGTGGCCCAATCGTTGCAAAAACAAGGGGTTAGAGTAGAGGCCGATTTGCGCAACGAGAAGATTAGCTATAAAATACGTGAGCACACGCTTGAGAAGGTGCCGTACCTGCTTGTGGTCGGCGACAAGGAGCGTGAAGCCCAAACGGTAGCCGTGCGTGCCCGTGGTGGTGTCGACCTTGGCGTGATGCCTGTCGATTCTTTCATTGAGCGTCTGCGCCAGAACGTGCAGTCGTTCAACTGAGCCACTTGGCAGCGCGGCTCGTTTTTTAATTTTTAGAGGAAACGTAACATCGCTACTGATAAGTCTGCGCACCGCATCAACGGTGAAATTACGGCACCCGAGGTGCGTCTGGTCGGAGTCGAGAACGAACCGCTCGGCATCGTGAAACTTGCTGATGCGTTCCGCATGTCGGAACAGCAAGACGTGGATCTGGTGGAAATCGCGCCGCAAGCGGTTCCGCCGGTTTGCCGCTTGATGGACTACGGCAAGTTCAAGTACTCGGAAGCGAAGAAGCAGCACGAGGCCAAGCTCAAGCAGAAGATCGTTCAGGTCAAGGAAGTCAAATTCCGCCCGGGCACTGACGACGGTGACTACAACGTCAAACTGCGCAACCTCATTCGCTTTCTCGACGACGGCGACAAGACGAAGATCACGTTGCGTTTTCGTGGCCGCGAAATGGCTCACCAGGAAATCGGTATGCGCATGCTGGAACGCCTGCGCACGGACCTCGACGAAGTTGGTCAGGTCGAGCAAATGCCGAAAATGGAAGGGCGCCAGATGATCATGGTGCTTGCTCCGAAGAAAAAGAAGTAAGCGGTCAGAGCGGCGACGCGCCACGTGGCGCGTGTTCTGGTTGTGAAAAGTTGATCGATGTCGCGCCGGGTGTCCGGTGCGGCATCAGCAGGTTTCGAGACGGCGCTTATGCAAATGCGCGCCGTTTCCGAAAAGCGGCTGCCGGCGGTATTGGCGGTCTGCATACCAAGTGGAATGGGTTTCGAAGGGCGGGTAATGGCTATCTGGCCGACCGCACACCCATATCCATCTAATAATGGAGTTGTCATGCCGAAGATGAAGACCAAGAAGAGTGCTGCAAAGCGCTTCGTGGTGCGTCCGGGCGGTACCGTCAAGCGCGGTCAAGCCTTCAAGCGCCACATTCTTACCAAGAAGACCACCAAGAACAAACGCCATCTGCGCGGTTCGACGGCAGTTCATGATTCCGATCTGAACTCCGTGCGCGCAATGCTGCCGTTCGCTTAACCCTTAACCGAAACTCATAGGAGCGAAACATGCCTCGAGTAAAACGTGGGGTTACCGCACGGGCCCGTCACAAGAAGATCATCAAGCTGGCCAAGGGTTACCGCGGCCGTCGCAATAACGTCTATCGCATCGCCAAGCAGGCGGTCATGCGCGCAGGCCAGTACGCCTACCGCGATCGCCGCAACAAGAAGCGTGTGTTCCGTGCATTGTGGATCACGCGTATCAACGCGGCGGTGCGTCAGCACGACATGACGTACAGCGTGTTCATCAACGGCCTGAAGAAGGCTTCGATCGAACTCGACCGCAAGGTGCTGGCCGACATGGCTGTGTTCGACAAGGCTGCTTTTGCTGCGATCGTTCAGCAGGTGAAAGCCGCCGTTGCAGCCTGATTGCGATTCTGGCAATTAACACTGCGTGGTTCGTTGCAGCGAACATCCGGTAGTCTCGGTGACGCTGCAACAAAAACGGGGCTCCTCACCGAGCCCCGTTTTTGTTGGTAGAACCAGTTTTGCTTCGATTGAACACTGACGTTGAAATGATGGGATCAATGGACCTGGACCAGATTGTCGCGGACGCGCAAAAAGCCTTCGCAGAAGCCTCCGACGTCACCACCCTCGAGAATGAGAAAGCACGCTTTCTCGGCAAGTCGGGTGCGTTGACGGAACTGCTGAAGGGCCTTGGCAAACTCGATCCCGAAACGCGCAAGACAGAAGGCGCACGGATCAACCTCGTCAAGCAACAGGTTGAAGCCGCGCTGACGGCTCGCCGCCAGGCGCTGGCCGACGCGTTGCTGAATCAGCGCCTCGCCGCCGAAGCGATCGACGTCACACTGCCAGGCCGCGGCGCCAATACGGGCAGCCTGCACCCGGTAATGCGCACGTGGGAGCGCGTCGAACAGATTTTCGGCAGCATCGGATTCGACGTGGCCGACGGCCCCGAAATCGAAACCGATTGGTACAACTTCACCTCGTTGAACAGCCCGGAAAACCATCCGGCGCGCTCAATGCAGGACACTTTTTACGTCGACGGCAAAGATGCCGACGGCCGCCAACTGCTGCTGCGCACGCATACGAGCCCGATGCAGGTGCGTTACGCGCGTACCAACACGCCGCCGATCAAGGTGATCGTGCCGGGTCGCACCTACCGTGTGGACAGCGACGCGACTCACTCGCCGATGTTCAATCAGGTCGAAGGCCTGTGGATCGACGAGAACATCAGCTTTGCTGATTTGAAGGGCGTCTATACGGATTTCCTCAAGAAATTCTTCGAACGCGACGATATTCTGGTGCGTTTCCGTCCGTCGTATTTCCCGTTCACCGAACCGTCGGCCGAGATCGACATGCTGTTCGAAACGGGCAAGAACGCGGGCAAGTGGCTCGAGATTTCGGGCTCAGGCCAGGTGCATCCTACCGTGATCCGCAACATGGGCCTCGACCCGGAGCGTTACATTGGCTTTGCTTTCGGCAGCGGCCTCGAGCGGCTCACCATGTTGCGCTACGGCGTGCAAGACCTGCGTCTGTTCTTCGAAAACGACTTGCGTTTCCTGCGTCAATTCGCTTGAACGAACGCATGGCGCGACAAGCATAGAGCGCGGTAATGCACACAGTGCATGCCGCCACAGCGTCCCGGCAGTGACAGGCAGTGACTCGCGGTAACTCATGGCAACTGGCGATTTCGCCGAACGCCGAGTTGCGCGATGCATCTGCCCCACGCGGACCTAACCCGATCAGAACGTACACAGAACCATGCAATTCCCGGAATCCTGGCTGAGAACTTTTGTCGATCCGCAACTGACGACGGACGAGCTATCGCACGCATTGACGATGGCGGGTCTCGAAGTGGAAGACCTGCGACCGGCTGCGCCGCCGACCTCGAAGATCGTGGTCGGTCAGGTGCTGGAAGTCGTCAAGCATCCGGATGCAGACAAGCTCAACGTCTGCCAGGTCAACGCCGGCACAGGCGCCACGCTGAATATCGTATGCGGTGCGCCGAACGTGGCGCCCGGCATCAAGGTGCCCGTCGCGCTGGTCGGCGCGCAACTGCCGCCGGCCGAAGAGGGCGGCGCGCCGTTCGAGATCAAACTCTCGAAGCTGCGCGGCGTGGAAAGTCAGGGCATGCTGTGCTCGGCGCGCGAACTGAAGCTCTCAGAAGATCATAGCGGCCTTCTGATCCTGCCGGAAGATACGCCGATTGGCCAGGACATCCGCGAAACGCTTAATCTCGACGACACCATTTTTGAAATCAAGCTGACGCCGAACAAGGCAGACTGCTTGTCGGTGTTCGGCGTGGCGCGCGAAACGTCCGCGATCACCGGCGCGCCGTTGCGTCCGCTCGAGATCAAGCCGGTCGAAGTCAAGCTCGACGAGACGCTGCCTGTCAGAATCTCGGCACCTGATCTTTGCGGCCGTTTCTCGGGCCGTGTCATCCGCGGCGTGAATGCGCGTGCGAAATCGCCGCAATGGATGGTCGAACGTCTTGAGCGTTCAGGTCAGCGCAGCATCTCCGCGCTCGTGGATATTTCCAATTATGTGATGCTCGAGTTGGGCCGTCCGTCGCACGTGTTCGATCTGGACAAGATCCACGGCGGTTTGGACGTGCGTTGGGCCCGCAAGGGCGAAACGCTCAAGCTGCTGAACGGCAACACCGTCGAGCTCGACGAAACGGTTGGCGTGATCGCCGACGAGCAGCACATTGAAAGCCTCGCGGGCATCATGGGCGGCGACAGCACGGCCGTCACGCTCGACACGACCAGCATTTATCTTGAAGCCGCATTCTGGTGGCCCGATAGCATTCGCGGCCGCTCGCGCAAGTACAACTTCTCGACCGATGCGGGCCATCGCTTCGAGCGCGGCGTCGATTACGCGACCACGGTCGAGCACATCGAACGGATCACGCAACTGATCCTCGACATTTGCGGCGGCGAAGCGGGTCCCGTGGACGACCAGGTCGTCAACGTGCCGCAGCGCGAGCCCGTGAAGATGCGTGTGTCCCGCGCGAACCGCATCATCGGCGTCGCGATCGGCGCAGATGAAATCGCGCAGATCTTCACGCGCCTCGGCCTCGCCTTCGAACGCGACGGCGACACGTTCTCGGTCATACCGCCGTCGTACCGTTTCGATATCGAGATCGAAGAAGACCTGATCGAAGAAGTCGCGCGCATCTACGGCTTCGAAAAGATTCCGGCGCGCCCGCCGGTCGCGAAGAGCGAAATGCGCGCGACCAACGAAACGCGTCGCTCGATCCACGCAATCCGCCACGCGCTTGCCGCTCGCGATTACGCTGAAACGGTCAACTTCAGTTTCGTGGACGCTGAATGGGAGCAGGACTTCGCTGGCAATGACAAGCCGGTGCGTCTGCTGAACCCGATTGCAAGCCAGTTGTCGGTCATGCGGACAACGCTGATCGGTAGCCTGATTCACGTGCTGCGCACGAACCTGAACCGCCGTGCGGCGGACCGCGTACGTGTGTTCGAGGCCGGCCGCGTGTTCCTGCACGATCCGTCGATCAAGGCCGGAGAGTTGACGGTCGAAGGCTTCGCTCAGCCGAAGATGATCGGCGGGCTCGCGTACGGTCCCGCGCTAGAGGAGCAGTGGGGCGCGCCGGCGCGCATCGTCGACTACTTCGACGTGAAGGCCGACGTCGAAGCGCTGCTCGCACCGGCAGTCGCGCGTTTCGTCAAAGCGGAGCATCCCGCGCTGCATCCGGGGCGCAGCGCGCGAATCGAGCTGAATGGCCGCGCGATCGGCTGGATTGGCGAACTGCATCCACGCTGGATGCAAAAATATGATTTACCGCATGCGCCGATTCTGTTTGAAGTCGAAGCGGACGCATTAATGCAACGCGTATTGCCCACACCGTCGGAAGTGTCTAAATTCCCGCCGGTGCGTCGCGATATCGCGGTAGTTGTCGATCAAAAAATCGAGGCGCAGGCGCTGCTGGACGAGCTCCAGAAGGCTCAGTCGGAGCCCGCCTGCAAGACCGTCCAGAAGGTTGTGCTTTTCGACGAATTCCGTCCAAAATCAAACACTTCCGGTGGCTTGGGGGCTCACGAGAAAAGCCTTGCGTTCCGTGTTACCTTGCAAGATACTGGCGGGACCCTTCAGGACGAAACGGTCGATCTGGCCATTCAGACTCTGGTGGAACGTCTGGCTCGAGTATATGGCGCACGGTTGCGCGGATAACCCGCATTTAACAATTGCGCGGCTGTTTCCGCATCCTTTGTTTTCTGCATGGCGCGCCATTTGATAGATATGAATGAAATGAACTCGAGTGATTTCGAAGCCCTTCTTACGGCGCAACGCAGCGCCATGATTCGAGAAATTCCGACATCACCCGCCGTCGTTTCAACTGAAACGCCGACGCTCACCAAAGCGGAACTTGCCGAGTTGCTGTTCGACAATGTCGGGCTCAACAAGCGGGAAGCGAAAGACATGGTGGAGGCGTTTTTCGAGGTGATCCGGGATGCGCTGGAGAGCGGCGACAGTGTGAAGCTGTCGGGCTTCGGCAACTTCCAGTTGCGCGACAAACCGCAGCGTCCCGGCAGAAACCCGAAAACCGGCGAGGCAATCCCCATTGCCGCGCGCCGCGTTGTGACGTTCCATGCAAGTCAAAAGCTGAAGGCTCTGGTCGAGAACGGCGCGGAAGCGAGCTTCACGCGCTGATCGACTGGCGCGTTCCTGCGCAACCCACCACGACGGCTAACTGACGATGACAGCGACGATGGAAAAAGTCGTCTTGCCTCCGATTCCGGCGAAACGCTACTTCACGATTGGTGAGGTCAGCGAACTATGCGGCGTCAAACCGCATGTGTTGCGCTATTGGGAGCAGGAGTTTACGCAGTTGCGGCCTGTCAAGCGACGCGGCAATCGCCGGTACTATCAGCATCACGAGGTGCTGTTAATCCGGCGGATTCGTGAGTTGCTGTACGAGCAGGGCTTCACGATCAACGGTGCACGCAATCGCCTGGATTCACATGGCGGCGGTGCGCACAATGCGCCGGCTGAAATGGGCGAGCAGGTCGAAGGCTTCGTTCCGCCGGAGTCAATAGCACCCGCGGTCGCCGTCGACGTCGAGCAGTTGCGCAAGGAATTGCTGCACGTGATCGATCTGTTGAATCGCTAGTCGCTTTGTTGGCGCGGACGGTTCTCTTCGAATGAAGTGTCTGTTATAATTTTGTGCTGTTCGGGGCGTAGCGCAGCCTGGTAGCGTACCTGCATGGGGTGCAGGTGGTCGGAGGTTCAAATCCTCTCGCCCCGACCAAAGAAATCAATGGGTTACAAGTTTAGGCTTGTAGCCCATTTTTCATTTCCGCCGTTTGACCCCAACATTGACCCCAACGGCGGTCGAAGCTGCCTACTGTCTTGTTGTGCGCGAGCGCATCGACGGCTATATTCGCGGTTGACCTTGGCAAGCCGGTCAACTCTGACCCACGCGAAACAACAATAAGGGGCGTCGGCCTGACCGACAGGCTGACGAGAATGCATGATCGACCAAACATTCTCGGCGCGAAATCTTCTGCGCCTGACAACGAGACTAGACCCAAAGAAGTACAAGTTAGGAAAGAGGCGTGCGGACTATCTCGCATCGCTCGAAAGGATAAGCGAAGCGATTCTCGCTGATGATTTCCAGTTCTCTCCCTTCTCCGTCTCGCAAAGAGCAGGTAAGCCTGTCTACTCCGTCACAAGCCACGTTGATGAGTTTGCGCTTAGGAAGTTAAGCGACAACGTTGCCCGCGTCTATGGAGTGCAGCAGTCGAATAGATCGGAAATAATAGGCCAGGTAATACCGCTTCTCCGCGAAAAGGTTCCCCTTTTTCTGCTCAAGTTAGATGTCAAAAGCTTCTACGAAAGCATCAATCGAGTGGCCTTGCTAGAGTTGATTGCCAAAGACTCTTCACTTTCGTTTCGGAGCAAACTGTTACTCGATCAACTGCTCGGGAATGCAAAACATTTTCCCGGTCCTGGGCTTCCGCGCGGAGTCAACTTAAGCGCCACACTTTCCGAACTCTATATGAAGGAGTTCGATTTCGCCGCGCGAGGCATTGAAGGTGTCTATTTTTACGCTCGGTTCGTCGATGACATTTTAATATTCTCGTATGCTAGCCCGGAACCGGTGAAAATCGCATTGCAAAAAATTCTTCCGACCGGCATGAATTTTAACGACGACAAAGAATGTATTCTCGGATTCGATCGGAACGGGAATTGCGCAATCTTTAATAAGACGCCCGACATATCGTATCTCGGGTATAAATTTGTTTTCAGGCCGCCGAGCGCGTTGCCCCAAGGGAAACAACCTAAAGGCACTGCCGCGCCGCCGTCGCCACCCCGACTCGTTATAAAAATAGCAGCGTCGAAACTCTTGAAAATGCAAAGGCGAATAATGTTGGCGATTTTTTCGTTTTTTAGAAATCGGGACGTGGCGCTTTTAACTGATCGGATTCGATTCTTGACTGGAAATTGTCGAATGAAGCGTGACGGAGATAATGGCATGCTGCTGACAGGGATATACTATAACTACAGTCACATAGACGAATCTGGAATTTCAGAATTAAAAAGTTTGACCCAATTCATGCGAAGGGCGATTTTGTCAAAAAGAGGCGCTTTCGGTAGAAAGTTACAGACCTATTTGACGAATGAACAAAGACGTTTGTTGATTTCATATTGTTTTGAGACTGGATTTAAAGAGAAAATCACGCACAAATCTACGCCGGAACGCCTCAAGCAAATCAAGGAGTGCTGGCGGCATGTCTAAGTCAACGAAAAAAGATAAAATTCAAGCGCAACGATTTTCTTCGCGCATTGTTGACAGATACTTTGCCGTATGAAGTTCCGTTGCTTTTTTCAAACTACGGATACTATCGTCGACTTCATGAGAAGGCTGATTCGGCGCTTCGCGACGTCTGCAAGCTGGATCTGCTACCGAAGAAGGAGTGGGCGATTCCTTATTCGTACAACATTAAAAAAGACTCGCTTGATTTTCGGACGTTGAGCATAGCCCATCCTGCGGTCCAGCGCGATTTTTGCGAGCTTTACGAGAAATACAATCAGTTAATTATTGGACTGTGCTCGCGGAGCGCGTTTAGCTTGCGACACCCCGTCAAGGTTGCAACGCGCTATTACGAAAGACCGAGGGCGATTAGATCGTCATATGCTGAGCGTTCCGTCGAGGTGCAGGAGGATGGCTTTGCCGAACAGGAACGGCATGCGTCGTCCTTCTTCTCCTATCAACGTTATAATCTGATTCATAAATTCTATGAATCGCCAGATTTTCATGATTTAGAAAAGAAATTTAAACATCTGCGCCGGCTCGATATTTCGAAATGCTTTAATCACATATATACGCATTCCATATCTTGGGCGGCGAAAAATAAGGCGTTTGGCAAGGAATTCAAAGGCGAAGATACGAGGGTCGGTTTGATGATCTCATGCAGCGCTCCAACTATAATGAAACGAACGGCATCGTCATTGGTCCTGAAATTTCGAGAATCTTTGCTGAAATAATACTGCAAAGCGTCGATGCCGCCGTGGAAAGAACTTTGACGGCAGAATACTCGGCTGGGCGTGAATATGATATTAGGCGATACGTCGATGATTACTTCGTTTTTGCTAACGATGAAAGGCTTCTCGATGTCATTCAGTCATCGCTAGCAAGGCAGCTTTCACAGTTCAAACTCTACCTGAATTCCGCAAAGACGTTCTCTCAATGCCGTCCGTTCGTGACGGGGCAAACTGGAGCCAAAATCGAGCTCGCATCCCTGGTTGATCGTATCTTCGAACAGCACACGCGCAGCGCTAAGCAAATGCGTGAGGCAATGAAAGAGCATCGCGACAGCGTGGCGGAAGCGGGCAAGGAAAAACGCGCCGAACCGTTTCCAGTAGCCTATGTTGGGAATGCCGCTGCGCTTGGTTCGGGATATATCCGCGACATCAAGCAAATTGTAACGAGAAGCCAGACTGACTTTGATCTGATATCGAACTATTTTTTTAGCGTTATTAGTCGAAAAACTATCGAGTTAGTAAATAGGATCGACCTAAAAGAATCTGATGCCAAGCAGATTGAGCGGCTTACACGATTTTTGCGAACGGTTTTAGACCTAATATTTTTTGTGTACGCTATGTCCCCGCGTGTTCGGGCGACTTATCAGGTCAGCGCGCTTTGTTTTTCGCTTAGTGAATTTTGCAACGCGATGCCAAAAGACTCTCGGGAGTACGTAAAGAGTCTTATGGCGGATCATATGCGGGGGATATTGAGAGAGGCTGTGGACGGTGGAGAGGGGGACAACATCGAAGTAGTAAACTTGCTTATCGTTTTGCGTTCCTTTGGAGACCAATACCTGCTAACCCAGCCGGAACTCTTCCACATATATGGTTTGAGTTTCGGTGAGGGTAAGCAACTTCGAAGCGGTGGCAGTGCATTCGGATATTTCCAGATTGTGACGCTCCTCCACTATGTTGCTGACGACCCTCGTTTTTCGGAAATACGAGACGCGGTCTGTGAACACGTTCAAAAAAGGTACGACGCTGAGTCACTCGTTGGCCTCCAACGGAATGCCGAGCTAACGATGTTGGCCTTCGACTTCCTCCGGTGCCCATACGTTTCTGCGCCACGTAAGGAACATTTCGCTCGGGAGCTTTTGAAGAAGCACAACAGCGACAACTTGAAGGGAAGGGTTCCGTTGCTCCTCAATCTAGTAAACAAAGGTGATTGGTTTTTCGCTTGGCATATGCGAGACGCACTTGGCGAACTACTCTGGAAAAAGGAGTTGAGAACAGCCTACTAAAAGCAGTATTATTCGGCGGGGCTTGGCATAGTCGAAGTTGACAGTTTCAGCACTGGCTTCTTGAGCAGTGATATCCGGCGACTGACGTGCGTGACGAGGCGGAAGCATTCTCGAAGTCACGTGTGGCGAAAGGTAAGTATCCTGGAGCCAGACGTGATGAGGATGATGTGTCCGTGTAGTTATGCGTGACGAAGGGGTTGAATCCTTGCCGTCATTTGCAGCAAAAGGAGAGTACCCCTAATGCTGTAAGCCGATGCGTTGCAACCTGGACGC
The DNA here is from genome assembly GCF_032806925.1 of Paraburkholderia kirstenboschensis. NCBI lineage: Bacteria > Pseudomonadati > Pseudomonadota > Betaproteobacteria > Burkholderiales > Burkholderiaceae > Paraburkholderia > Paraburkholderia kirstenboschensis. The sequence continues at coordinate 417,810 of NZ_CP136513.1, forward strand.
TGCATCACCGCTGCTCGATGTCGAGCGCACGACAACGTGGCGGCGGTAGCTACGGGACACACGAATGGATGTGCCAAGTCCCCCCGCAAGGGCAAGACCCCGCTCGCGTGTCTTCACCTGCTACCTCACATCGTAGATCATCGTTCCTTCAACACTCGTGCTCAACCGCGTTTGCTCACGAGACGGTACAACCTTAGCGCACAAGTGAAGCGTGCCGTGACGTCCATTGTGGGCCGCTCTTGGCCGTTTCAACACTGCATGCCTGCGGGCATATCCCCGCCGCAAAGTGATTGCGCAAGAGGCGGCGCAGTGCCGCGCCTTTGTGCGTTATTGCAGGTCGGTCGGCAAGTACGGGATCGGGTTCGGCGCGCCGTTCGGCATCCACTGATTCGCTTTCACGCCGCGTGGAATGCTAGGCACGCCCGCCGCTTCAATCTTTTTGATGAGCGCGTCCCGGTCGGCTTTCCAGTCGGGCAGGCTGCGCTCATCGAACCCATCGCCGCGCAACGTGCGGAATCGGTTGCTGTCGAGCGCGCGCCATACCTCATGGTTACTGATCGGCCATCCGCGCACATCATCGGAGTCCGTGCTGAAGTGATTCGCGGCATCTTCGTAAGCCGCCGCCCGTTTTGCCCGTTCGCACACGAAGCGAATCGCCTCATCAATCAAACGGTTTTCGCTTTCCGTCACCGCCTTGAGCAGTCGGCCCACCTCTGCATCAATCTGTCCTGCCTCGGCTACGGCGGCGATGCGAGCCAGTTCGAGGCGCTGTTCGATGAGCGGCAGCGCAGCATCTGCGGCCTCGTCTTCTGTTCGGGCAACGGCGAGCGCCGCTTCCTTCTTCCTGATCTCCGCATCGAGCCGTGTTGTGTTGGCCGGTCGCGCTTCAGCGAACGCCGTGCCGATCTCTTCGCGACGCTGCTCGCTCAATGCCTCAATCTCTTCAGCGATCCCCGCCGACTTGCCAATTGCGGCGCGAACGCGTTCGAGGTCCGAGAGCAGCTTGCGCACTGGCGCGGCCACCTTTGCGCGGCGCTTACCGAGCTTCGCAATCTCCGCATGTGTTTTCTCCGAGAAATCCGCTACTGCCTCATTCGCCTTTGTCAGTTCGCTAATGGTTACTGTCGAGCTACCCATTGTGATTCTCCTTATATTGGCCTCTCAGCCATCGGTTAAAGCGGCATTCACCGCTAAAGTACTTCCATTCAGTTTGGAAGTTATTTCTTGATTCACTTCTAATGCTTGCCCGCTTTCAGGCATTGCCGAGGTGCGGCATTAACCAGCAGCGGCCTTAAAACGCTCTGTACGGGCTTGCCGCATGTCGGCTAGTACGCGGGTCCCATCTGAGGGTATCGGGCTGCGCGGGAGGGCGGAGAGCCCCGGCGTCGGAAAATTTCTGGCGGCTTGCCTGACACCATTGGTCGATTTGCCGTTTTTGCGGACACTGCCCGAAGGGCAATCCGGCATTAACCGGTCTCTCGACCTCAGGCCATGCTCGATGCAACATCGAAAAATCCGGGCCGGGTGCGCTTAATGCACTTATGGAGCGTTTTTCATAACTTTTTCTATGTTTTCTTTCCCGTAGGACTTTTTGAAAAAGGGTAATAAGTGCATTAAGTGCACCTTGCCCATCGAATTAATACAATCTGGGACACCCTGAGACACCGCGTCTATAAATCGTCAAAACCGGAATCAGGATTAATCTTCGGGCCAATGCCGAGATGAACCCATCCTTCCTTACGCTTAGCCTTCACAAATCCCATCGTCGCTAGTCGATCCGTGAAAGCGCCACGAGCGAGCAGGGCGCCAATCGGCCTATCGAAAAACGCGTGAAATGCCTCATGCGCTCGCGTGACTAGAAACGAAAAGCCTCTTCCCGTCGAACACGCCTCATCAACCCATATCGCCAGGTTGTCGTTCTCTTCAAGATAGTCGGCCTTCGCCCGGCGCACGATCTCCGGTGTGCGGAGCGCGTCTTTTTCCTTCGCCTCAATGGAACGCTGAAGCTTCAGCCACCCTTCAACGAACCAGCGCAGAATCGCGGAAACCTCTTCACGCACGAGCCGCGCGTCGAGGCTATATTCCCGCTCGTGCTCTTCAAACTTCCTGTTGAATGGAACTGGCTCCATGCGGCGCTGCCACCCGTCGCTAAGATCGTTGGTCCTCGGTTTGTAGTTGCCACAGATCAGCACCTTGTGAGCGGGCGCGAACTGAAACTGCTCGCCGTACATCGGTCTTCCGTTAATCGGCGCATTCGATGTCAGTTCCTTAACCCGCGCATCGGCCCAAACGTCGTTTGTGCCTACCTCGTTTGCTACCGCCAACCGGACGCCTGGGAGTCGTGCAACACCGCGCTCGATCTCATTGTTGTTATTGCCGCCCTTCGTGAGCAGCGCGGATTGGATCGTGATCGCATAGTCACCCATTAGCATCTGCATCACGTTCGCAAGCATCGTTTTTCCGTTGGCGCCGCGCCCGAAGAAGAAAAAGAGCTTTTCGAGTGCAACGCTCCCCGTCAGGATGTACCCGCCTGCCCGCTGGATGTACTCGATTTCCGCGTTGCCCTCGAAAATCGCGTCGAGCGTCTTCAGGAACAGCGCCGGACTTCCAGCGTCTGCATCGTAAGGAACTGCCACCTGTCGCGAGATGAGCATGGATGCCTTCGCTTCGAGCAAATCGCCCGTCCGCAAATCGACGACGCCATTAGGGGCGCCGAGCAGCAGCCCGTCTCCGTCGAACTCGCCTGGATTTGCCACGCTCATTCCCGCCTCGCTCGACGCCATATCGAGCAGCGCCTTGATCCGTGCCGCGCTGCCGTAGACCGTAGCCGCCTGCTTGAATTTGGCCTTCTGGAGGTGCGGACAAATTCTTGGACTACCTGGAGGTAGTTCATGTTCTCATACGAAGATCGCATTCAAGCGGTTCGACTTTATTTGAAGCTGGGCAAGCGCATCGGAGCCACCATTCGGCAGTTGGGCTATCCGACCAAGAACTCTCTCAAGGCCTGGCATCGCGAATACGAGCAGTGCCATGATCTACGGGCGGGCTATGTCCGTTCGAGGCCGAGGTATTCGGATGAGCAGCAGAAGGCGGCCGTCGATCATTATCTGAGCCATGGCCGCTGTGCTGCCGCAACTTTGAGGGCGTTGGGTTATCCGAGTCGCGAGACGCTTGCAGCCTGGATCGAAGACCTGTGTCCAGATATCAGAAAACGTGTCGTTGGCCGAGCCGTTGGTAGCGTTCCAAAGTCACAAAAGGTGAAGCAGGCCGCGGTGATCGAGCTGTGCACCAGAGAGCAAAGCGCACGCGTGGTTGCCGAGAAAGCCGGTGTGAGTCGGCCAACGCTGTATAACTGGAAGAATCAGCTACTCGGTCGAGAAGTTCCAGCGTCTATGAAACGAAAAAAGAAACCAGCATCCGACCATGAGCGTGCGCAGTTGGAAGAACAGGTCGAATCGCTTCAACGCGACATCCGACGGTTGCAGCTTGAGCACGATATCCTGAGGAAGGCGAACGAACTGATAAAAAAAGGGATGGGCATCAACCCGCAACTCCTGAGCAACCGGGAGAAGGCGAAGTTGGTTGATGCCCTGAAACAGACCTATGCGTTGCCAGAATTGCTAGCCGCTTTGGGTCTCGCCCGTAGCTCTTACTTCTATCACCGTGCACGGCTGTTGGTCGCTGACAGGCATGCTGACGCGCGTCGCATCATCGCGGACATCTTCGAAGTCAACCACCGTTGCTACGGTTATCGTCGAATTCGCGCAGCATTGATCAGGCAGCGGGTCTTCATCTCGGAGAAGGTAGTGCGTCGTTTGATGCGAGAGGAAGGTCTGGCCGCCGCCGCGATCAGGCGACGTCGCTACGGCTCCTATCGTGGAGAAATTAGTCCCGCGCCGGAGAACATTATCAATCGTGACTTCTACGCCGCTGCTCCTAACCAGAAATGGCTCACGGACCTTACCGAATTCCAGATCCCGGCCGGCAAAGTGTATCTGTCACCGGTTATCGACTGCTTCGACGGTCTCGTTGTGAGCTGGTCAATCGGTACGCGGCCGGACGCCGAACTCGTCAACACCATGCTGGATTCGGCAATCGAATCGGTGGCTGGCAGCAAGGAGCGGCCCGTAGTTCACTCGGATCGTGGTGCGCACTATCGCTGGCCAGGATGGCTCTCGCGTATGCAGTCTGCCAGACTGACTCGCTCGATGTCGCGCAAAGGATGTTCGCCGGACAATGCCGCGTGCGAAGGGTTCTTCGGGCGCCTCAAGACGGAGTTATTCTATCCTCGTGACTGGCGAACCACGACCATCGATCAATTCATCGAGACCGTTGACTCGTACATCCGCTGGTATAACGCAAAACGGATCAAGCTCTCGCTCGGTTTCCTCAGCCCCGTCGAATACCGGAAAAGTCTTGGAATCGCGGCATAATTCAGTCCAAGAAAATAGCCGCACCCCCTCTTTTCCGGGTTGCCGTGATCTCTCATCAAGGCTTTGAACGCCGCGATATAGCGCATTTTCGCTAGATGCTTTGCCGCTTTGTGCTCTTCGCCTTTGTCACAAATCGCCCATCGAGCGGCACGCCAGCGATACCACTTCTTTGAGGCGTGACAATAGAGGAACTTGTCGCGGTATTCCTTGGCGAAGGCGATGCCGTTTGAGATGTCGCCCCCCGTATCGGGTCCGTCGCTCTCGTCTTCCTCGGCAGAATCGGAAGCAACTTGCAGATCAGGCAGAGTCCATCCGTGCTCCTTCGCCATATGAACGACCGTGCCGAGCGTTACCGCGCCGTTTGCCTTGAAACCGCGCCACGTGCGCTCCTGATCGTCCCCATCGGATTTACTCGACCCCTCGGACCAGTCGTCCCACAACTCGCGCCCTGTGTCGCTGCCTTCAAAATAGTGATGCAGTGCCGCCCCGACCTTGATCCACGTATCGCGCTCGTCGGCGGGAATGAGAGCCAGCATTCCTTTGACCCGCTCCACCGCTTCAGGCGAGCCTTCCCATCTGCCGCGTATAGCCAGGCCCCAATCTTCCCCGTCAAGCGGCGCGGCGGCGTTGGCGGACACTTCTTCCTTCCGACTGCAACACCACGGGGGCAATCCATCGAGCGCGTATCGGTTCGACACGTCACGGCCCTTCGCCCATTCGTACCGCTTGCCCGTTGTCGGATGAACCGAAGGCGGAAGGATGACGTACTTGTTGCCGCTCTGTAGATCAACCCCTTTGCCGAGTGCCTTCGATAGCTTCACGCCTTCAGGCGCGAGGAAGAACAAATGCCGGCCACCGCCACCAGTTAGCGTCTCGACTTCGGCCACTATCGGTCCATGCAGCCGCTCCAATTCCGCGAAGGTCTCAACGCCTCCGTTGCGCGGATCAACGTCGATTACGGCAAGCCCCGATTTTCCGGCGTGGCATCCGATGTTTGCAGCGGGATACAGCTTCCACCACTCGCGTATCGTCTGCGAGCCGCCTCCAAAGCCTAGTAGACAGCCACGCCGACAGCTTCGCCGATCAACGCAGCTTCAAACCCAGCCCATAAGATGGGCCACGCTTCATTTTCCCCAACAGGTGCGGAAAGCAACACAAGCGTTGCCCAGAGTTTGATAGCCTTTGTCGTACTAAAGGCCAGGGTCGGTCGTTGCGTGAGCCGGTATGACGCGTGATTCGATACCTGCGGAAAGGACTTCATGCGAGGAGGGCTTCGTCATGCTGCGGTGGCTTGTTAACCTGATTGCATATCACGCGCCGACTGCCGAGAAACAGGCTGAAAAAGCGCTGAAAACTTTGCGCATGGAGCTGTTTCAGGCTGAGCAGCGTGTCATGGACGCGCAAATGCATGCGGATTACTATCGCTTCCGAATCACCTTTTGCGAGAAGGTTTTACAAAAGGGTATTGAGCAGGTGTCCGACGAGCGAAGAAGTCATGAAGAGGTTGTCCATGAATTGCGTTCCGGACTCAAACTTACGGCGTTGCAATAGCGCAGGATTCAGCAAAGCGACCCACGCCGCTACTTAGTGATTCGAGAACAAGGACCTGCCCGGTCGCACAAAGCTGCCAGATTGCACATGGCGTTCGGAGATCCATCCGGCGACGGTGCGCAATACGACTGGCTGGATTGCGCCTTGCCCGGATAGACCTGCTGCTTGTACCTCGTCGACAGTCGGCTGGCTGATCTCATCTGGAACGACGCGGGCCGTCTCGCGCTGTACGTGCGCCGCTCGCGCGCTCGCACTGACGCAGCACGGCCCCTTCAAGTGCTGTTCTCAATGCCGAGCGTAATGCTGTTCGATGCCTTGTGCGAGTTGCGTGACGAGCCGCGTCATGGCCACCTGGGTCCGCCATGCAACATGCGGCGTCACGATCAGATCGGTGCGCGCGCTGGACAGCAGCGGATGATCCGGCGCGGGCGGCTCCTGCTCGAGGACGTCGAGCGCGGCATTTGCGATCAGCTTGCGGTCGAGTGCCTCGATCAGCGCCGCCTCGTCGACGATACCGCCGCGCGCGGCGTTCACAAGTGACGCGCTGCGCTTCATTCGCTCGAATTCGGCGACACCGAACAGATGCCGCGTTTCGTCGGTAAGCGGGCAATGCAGGCTGATCGTATCGGCCTCACGCAGCACCTCGTCAAATGCCACATAGCCGTCGCGCACGCAACTCGCGCGCTTGCGCTCCGCGAACAGCACCCGCATGCCGAACGCACCGGCCAGTTCGGCGAGACGCTTTCCACCGTGACCCGCACCGACGATACCGAGCGTCGATCCGTGCAGATCCTGGATCGGATGCAGTTCGGCGTAGAAGGTGGGTGATCCGCTCCAGCCGCCGGCATAAACGTCTTGCCAGTAAGGCATAAGGTTGCGGCGGAGTGCGAGCATCAACGCGAACGCGTGCTCGGGCACGGAAATCGTCGAATAGCCCGGACACGCGACGATACCGATGCCCCGTTTGCGACATGTTTCGGTATCCAGATGATTGACGCCTGCGGCCGGCACGCCGATCAGTTCCAGTTGCGGCAACTGCTCGATCACATCGCCCGACAGTGGAACCTTGTTGGTCACGACGATATGCGCATCGCGGCAACGCTCCAGCACGTGTTCCGGCGTCGTGGACGGATATTCGACCCAGCGATGCGGAAACGGAAAATCCGGTAGATCGGCCGACAGCGTCGCGCGGTCCAGAAAGACGATGGTTTTCAACAAGCTGCTCCACTTCATTAACGTTCGGACGGGCCCGTGGACACGGTGTCGAGCATGCGTTTCTTTCCCGTCTGCACGTGATTCTCGAAAGCCTCCGCAGCAGCGTCGGCTTGGCCCGCGCGCAGCGCCTCGAAAAGTTCGCGGTGTTCTTTCGAGGAGCGCTGCATCTGCGTGAATGAATACACGCCCTTGTGAAGATAGAGCGTCAGCTCGTCTTCGACGGCCTGATTGATTGTGATCAACCGCGGATTCTTGGTCGCCGCCATCAACTGACGGTGGAACTCGGTGTTCAGGGTCTGATACTGACGGCTATCGCGCTCGGCCACCGCCGCGTCCATCTGATCAAGGAGGAGCCCGAGCAGATGCTCCTCGTCGGTCGTCAGGCGCAGCGCCGCGAGACGTCCCGCCGTGCGTGCGAGTCCGGCGCGGATTTCGTAGAGGTCCATTGCTTCTTCGAGCGACAGCCGCCGCACTTCCGCGCCCCGGTTCGGCACAATGCGAACGAGCCCCGCCTGTTCAAGCGAGCGTAGCGCCTCACGCGCCGAATTACGGCCGACGCCGATCTGGTTGGCGAGCGCCTGCTCGTTCACGCGTTCACCGGGGCGCAACTCCCCACGCTGGATCATGGCGCGCACCTGATCGCGGATGTCGTCGAGTTTCGACGCGATCACCTCCGGTGCGCGGGCGTTCACCTTGCTGTTCGGTGCACCATTGAGCGCGCTTTTCATGACGATTGCCTTGTCTGTGCCATTTTTTCGATGCCTATTTTACGTACAGAAAACCTACCGATACCCATGGAACCAGCACTATCACGACGAGGGCCGCCGCCAATGCCCCCAGATACGGCCAAACGCGGCGCATCGCGGCGGACGGGTCGACCTTGCTGACCGCGCACGCCGCATAAAAGCCAAGGCCAAGCGGGGGGGCGAACAGGCCCAGCCCCATCGCGAACACCACGACCATTGCATAGTGCACATCCGAGATGCCCATCGCGCGCGCGATGGGGAACAGCAGCGGCCCGAATAGTACGATCGCCGGGATTCCTTCGAGAAAGCTGCCCAGTATCACGAACGTAATCGCGGAGATCGCGAGGAAGCCGAGCTTGCCCCCCGGCGCAGCCATCATCATAGAGGCGAGTTGCGCTGAGAAGCCTGACTGCGTGAGCGCCCATCCCATCGCGGTTGCACACCCGATGATGATCAGAATCGCGCCAGACAGCGACGCCGCTTCCACCAGAATAGGATAGAGCCGGCTCCAGTCGAAGCGGCGATACAGTAGCAAACCCACAGCACAGGTGTAAGCCACGCCGATTGTCGCCACCTCCGTCGCCGTCGCGACGCCTTCCACCACGGCCGCGCGAATCACGAAGGGCAGCGCGAGCGCAGGCAGCGAGATCAGAAATGCGCGGCCGATCTCGGCCCGGGAGGCCCGTTGCACGCCTTGCAGGCTTTCCCTGCGGCTCTTGAACCAGACCACTGCCGCGAGCGCTACCGCGCCGACCACGGCGGGCATGAAGCCGCCTGTGAACAGCGCGGCGATCGAAACGCCCGTCACCGAACCGATCGTTATCAGCACGAGGCTGGGCGGAATGGTTTCCGACATGGCGGCCGCCGAACTGAGCATTGCGACGAGGTCGCCTTCGTTTGCGCCGCGCTTTTTCATTTCCGGGAACAGGCCCGGCGCGAGCGCGGCCATATCCGCCACCTTCGAGCCGGAGATGCCGGACACGAGGTACATGGCGCCGATTAGCACGTAGGCGAGGCCGCCCCGCTTGTGTCCGATCAGCGAAGCGAGGAAACGGATCATCGCTTCGGCAAGTCCCATCGCCTCCATTAGTGCGCCCAGCAGAATGAACAGCGGGACGGCGAGCAGGATCAGGCTGGACATTCCCTGATTCATCGTGCTCACGACAATGGTCAACGGTGCGCCAGTGACGGTTGCAAGATAAGCAAACGTGCACACACCGAATGCGACCATGATCGGCACACCGAGACAGATGATCGTGATCACGCCGACGGCGAAGAAAAGGATCAGGCTCACCGCGGTCAGTGGCGCGAGCGCTTGCCGTGCAATGTAAAGCGCAATTGCAACACCGGCCACGAGCGCGAAAGCCTTCAGGCAATCGCGAAGCGACGAGCGCTCGAGCAACCGTGTAATGGCGAGCACGAGCATCAGCACAGCCGCCACGGGAATCGCGGCCGCGGGAATCGCATTGGGCAGATCGAGCGCAGGCGTGCTGATGATCCATTCGTTCATCGCCCAGTCGGTTGCCGGCCGAACCAGCAGCAGCACGAAAGTCATCACGATGAAATTTCCGACTGTCTCCGCGAACGCACGATTTTGCGGGGACATTCTGGCGACGAACATCGTCAGTCGCATATGTTCGCCGCGGCGCAACGCCACCACTGCGCCCAGCATTGACAGCCAGATGAACAGGATCGACGCAAGTTCGTCACCCCAGATCAACGGATCCTGCAGCACGTAGCGGCAGAAAACGTTGGTGAGGAGCAGCACCACTTCGGCCAACAGCAGCAAAGCAGCGGGCACTTCGGTGATCCACTTGATGGCCGTTTCGAGTGCGCTGCCGACGCGCACGACCTTCGATACCGCAGGTCGTTCCTTCGGCGCGCCCATGTCGTGGGCGAACACCTGCTCGGGATGAACTCGGGAAGTCATGACTCGTTCTCCAGAAACTCTTCGGTGGTCCGTGCTCATGCGAGCTTCTGCGTGTACTTCTCGAGCAACGCCCAGGCTTCATCGCCGTATTTCTTGCGCCACTGGTCGTAGAAGCCGGCCTTTTGCAGCGAGGCGCGGAACGGCTGGATGTCGGGTTTGTTGAACGCCATGCCGTGCGATCGCAACGTTTCGACGAGCGATGTGCTCAGTGCCGCGACGTCCGCCCGTTCAGCCACTGCGGCCGCATTCAGGTGTTTCGCCACGATGGTCTGTAAGTCCGGTGGCAGGTTGCCCCACGAACGCGCGTTGGCAAGGAACCAGAAGCCGTCCCAGATATGGCCGGTCAACGAGCAGTACTTCTGGACTTCGTAGAAGCGGCCGGTTTCGATCAGCGCGAGCGGGTTTTCTTCCGCGTCGACTACCTTGGTTTGCAGCGCCGAATAGGCCTCGCTGAAGTTGATGCTGGTGGGCGAGGCGTCGAGCGCCTTGAACATCGAAGTCCAAAGAGGGCTGACCGGCACACGGATCTTCAGGCCCTTGAGGTCGGTCGGACTTAGCACCGGCTTGACCGAGCTCGTGAGATGGCGAAAGCCGTTGTCCCACGGTTTTTCCATCGCGATGAGGCCCACCTTCGAAACCGCCTTGCGGATGTGGCTGCCGAGCTCGCCGTCCATCGCCGCCCACACCTGGTTGTAGTCCTTGAACGCGAAGCCGATGCCGTTGATCGCGGAGACCGGCACCAGCGTCGACAGCACCACGCCACCTTGAGTGAGAAAGTCGATGGCCCCCGAACGAACCTGCGACAGCATGTCGGTATCCGTTCCCATCTGACCGTTCGGGAAAATCTGCAACTCCACGCGGCCGCCGGTTTCCTTCTTGATGGCGTCCGCCGCCTCTTTTGCGCGGACATTGAGCGGATGGGACATCGCCAGGTTGTTCGCATACTTCAACTTGAACTGCGCGGTCTGGGCGCGAGCCGACGATGGGAACAAACCGGTCCCGGTTGTCGCCACCGCGGCTGCTCCGAGGGTTTGAAGAAAGGTACGACGGGAATACGAATTCATTTTGTCTCGCTCCATGGAAAGGGAGGGCTGTATGACGCATTCGGCGGCGCCGCGGCGTTCTTTTTAGCGATTCTTCAGCATCGAAAGTGCATGCGACAGATCCTGTTTCGCTGACACACACTCTAAAAGTGTTGACACTTAGCTGTCAAGGTGTTGATATAAGAAAAAGAGTGCATGCACTGAAACACCGGGAAAGCACCTGGAAGACAGGTAGTCCGTAATACTTATAGGAGGAGGCAATGGAACTAGAAGGGCACTATCGCGAGCACGGCTTGCTGATCGCCGGTCGCTGGCAGTCTGCGACGGCTGACAACGGGCAGGTCTCGATCAACCCGGCGACTGAAGAGCGGCTGGGCTATATGCCGCTGGCCACGCCGGCACAGGTCACAGAGGCCATCGATGCCGCGTCCGCGGCTTCAGCCGCAATGCGCAAGCTCACACCGTGGGAGCGCACAGCACTGCTGCGCCGAGCCGCAACGCTCATCCGCGAACGCGCGCCGCAGCTCGCACGAATCGTGGCACTGGAAACGGGCAAGCCGATTGCCCAGGCCAACGGGGAAGCCAATGCGTCAGCCGAGTCGATCGACTGGTTCGCCGACGAAGCACGCCGCGTGTTCGGCATGTCATACGAAAGCCGCGTCAAGGGCGGACGGTATCTGGTGCATTACGAGCCGCTCGGTGTGGTCGCCGCCTTCACGCCGTGGAATTTCCCGCTGCTGCTGCTGGCCCGCAAGATGGGACCTGCTCTGGCCGCGGGCAACGCGATCGTGATCCGGCCGTCAAATGAAGCGGCCGGTGCGACGATGGGACTGGTGCGCTGCTTCGTCGACGCCGGGTTCCCCGAGGGCGCGATCAATCTCGTGATCGGCAAAGCCGACGCAATTACGCCGACGGTCATGGCCGATCCACGCGTGGCGAAGATCAGCTTTACCGGCTCGGTGCCCATCGGCCGTCAGATCGTCGAGATGTCCGCGAAGACGCTCAAAAAGGTCACGATGGAACTCGGCGGCCATGCGCCCGTGATCGTGCATCGGGACGCAGACATCGATGCTTTCGCGCATCTCGCGTCGCTAGGCAAGTTCCGCAATGCGGGCCAGGTTTGCGCGTCGCCGACGCGGTTCTATATCCACGAATCGATTTTCGACAAGACTGTGAAGGCGCTGGTCGAGCGCTCGAAGGCTTTACGCGTCGGCGATCCGCTGCAGCAGAACACCGACCTCGGTCCGCTGACTACGTCGAAGCGCCGCGAGGCGATTGAACGCCTCGTCGACGAAGCCGTGAGTGAAGGCGCCAGCGTGCTATGCGGCGGGCGCCGTCCCTCGCAATCCGGCCGTGGCTGGTTCTACGAGCCGACACTCATCGCTAATCCCGCTCCGCACATTGGCCTGATGAACGACGAGCCGTTCGGCCCGGTCGGCACTCTGAACCGGTTCACGACGATGGACGAAGTCATCACCGAGGCGAACCGGCTGCCATTCGCGCTTGCGGCCTATGTCTTCACGCGCTCGATGCGCAACACGCTGGAAACAACCGAGCGCTTGCAGGCCGGCGTAGTCGGCGTAAATACGTTCGTGGCGTCGACGGCGGAGACGCCATTCGGCGGCAGTAAGGACAGCGGATTTGGACGTGAAGGTGGTCCGAACGCGATCCGCGACTACCTGGACACCAAATTCATCAACCTCGAACTGGCTGACGACGAGCCGCTCGACGCAACCGCCTGAATGGAATCCATCATGCAAACCATCAAGAACCACGCAAAAGCGCAATTGGCCGCAGGTGAATTGGCCCTCGGCATGGGGCTGCGCCAGGCTCGCACTGTCGACATCGCGCAGATCGCGCAAACGGCCGGCTTCGACTGGCTGTTCATCGACATGGAACACAACTCCATGGACATCGACACCGCCGCGCAGATCTGCGCCGCGGCTCTGGTGGGCGGTGTGACGCCGATCATCCGCGTGCCGGGCCACGAGCCGTTCCACGCCACACGACTGCTCGATACCGGCGCGATGGGCATCGTGGTGCCGCACGTCAGTACGCCCGAACAGGCCATGCAGATCGCCAATATGTGCCGCTTCCCGCCAGCGGGCGGTCGGTCGATCCCGGGCATGCTGCCGCAGGTCGGCTTCGAGGCTCTCCCGATCGCCGATGTGGTTCGGGCGATCAACGACGAGGTGCTCGTGGTGGCAATGATAGAAACCCGCGAAGGCCTCGAGAACGCCGACGCGATCGCGGCGGTGCCGGGCATCGACGTGCTGCTGGTCGGCACGACCGACCTTGCGGCGGATCTCGGTATCACTGGACAACTTGGCCATACGCGTGTGGCGGCCGCCATCGACGCCGTGTGCGCCGCATGCCACCGGCACGGCAAGGTACCGGGCGTGGGCGGCGTGTACGACGAAGCGCTGATGACCGCCTACGTGCAAAAAGGCGCGCGTTTCATTCTCAGCGGCTCGGATCTCGCGTTTCTGATGACGGGGGCGAAGTCGCGTTCGCAAATGCTGCGTGCAATTCCGCTCGGGCAGGCAGACGAACTCTTGGCGCAACGCAAGGTGTCCTGATCGGACAAGGAGGAGACACAGTGAATCCCGAATATGCAGGCAATCTCGTCAACCGGCGCGACCTTAAACCGTATCTGAACGCCGATCAATTCGAATTCCGCGATTCAGTGAATCGTGTGCTGACGCGCCATGCGTCGCCGGAATATGTCCGCCAGTGCGACGAAGAAAAGCGCTTCCCGGAGGAACTTGTGAAGGTGGCCGCGGAGCAGGGCTGGTTCGGCATCACGCTGCCCGAAGAGTATGGCGGCGTCGGCGGCTATCTTGACATGGCCGCTTATCTGGAGATCGTCGCCTATCACACGATCGCGCTTGCGCGCTTCTGGAATGCGAACGTGAACATGGTGGGCGGCGCGCTCGCTCGTTTCGCGCCGGACCATATCAAGGGCGAGGTGTTGCCGAAGCTCGCTGAAGGTCGTGCCTTTCTCGCCTTCGCCCTGAGCGAAAACGGCTCCGGCTCAGATGCTGCCTCGCTGACGACGCGCGGCGTGGCTGACGGAAACGACTTCATATTGGACGGCACCAAGATGTGGATTTCCGGCGCGATGCAGGCCGACTATATCTTGACCGCTGTGCGCACCAATCCAGAAGCGAAGAAGCACGACGGGATCAGTCTCTTTCTGGTACCCAAAGAATCCAGAGGCCTGACGATCAATCCGATCGACCTGCTCGGCGGCCACGCCATTCGCACCTGCGAAGTGGTGTACGACGGCGTCCGCGTTCCCGGAGAAATGATTGTGGGCGGCCTGCACGTGGGCTGGAAGAAACTCACCACGGTACTGTCAAAGGAGCGCATCGCTTTGTCGGCGATGTGCGTGGGCGGCGCTCAGGCGGCGATCGATCTTGCACGCTGGTATGCGAACGATCGCAAGCAGTTTGGGCAATCGATCATCGATTTCCAGGCGGTCTCGCACTTGCTCGCCGACATGCAGACTCGCGTCGATGCTGCTCGCATGATGGCGTTTCGCGCGGCCAAGCTGCTCGACCAGGGCGAAACGTGCGACGTCGAGTCGTCACAGGCGAAGTACTTCGCGTCGGATACGTACGTGCAGGTCGCCACTGACGGCATCCAGATCATGGGCGCCAATGGCTACTCCGCCGAATACGCGATGCAGCGCCATTACCGCGAAGCCAAGATGTTCCAGATCTTCGGTGGCACCAATCAAATCCAGCGCAACATCGTGGCGCGCGCGCTTAAATCGTAAGCGGAGACAGACGTGACGGCAGTTCAGACATTGGAGAAACTCGGCTTTGGCGTCGACTACGCGCAAGCCGACGTAGTAGTGGTGGGCGGTGGCGGCGCGGCTTCGCGTGCAGCGGTGTCGGCGGCACAGGCCGGTGCGAAGGTCCTCGTGCTGGCAAAGGCGCCGGTCGGGCAGGGCGGCAGCACCGTGCACGGCGCGAGCGAAATCATGAGCATGGGAGCGGCCGGCTATGGCAGCGCCGACGACAGCGCCACGGTGCATTACGAAGACACGATGCGTCCGGCGGGCGGCTTCATCGACCGCGAATTGGTGCGCGTGCTGGCGGAAGACGCACCGAAGCGCATCGCTGACCTGATCAGACTCGGCGTGCCGTTCGACCGCGCCAACGATGGCTATAAACTCATCCGCAGCGACTTCGGCACGTATGCGCGCGCGCTGGGCGTGAAGGGAAAAACAGGCAAAGCCTTCGTGAGCGCGCTCGCGGACGAAGCGAGGAAGCTCGGCGTCGAGACGCGTCAGCCAGCGGCGCTCATCGACCTGTTGCGTGATTCAAGTGGGCGCGTAAGCGGCGTGGTCGCGATGGATCTGGCATCGCGGCGGCTGCTGGTGGTTGCCGCGAACGCCGTTGTGCTTGGCACCGGCGGTGCGCACGGTCTGTTCTCGCAACAAGTCTCGACCGCGGAAATGACCGGCGACGGCCAGGCCATCTGCTTCCGTCACGGCGCCGAACTTGTGAACATGGAGTTCCACCAGTTCGGGCCGGCGATGGTGCACCCTTACGTGCAACTCTTCAGCAAGTCCTGCTTCATTCTGCATCCGAAAATGCTCAATCGCGACGGACATGAATTCCTCGCGGATTACCTGCCGGCAGGCGTGACGCCCGAAGCCGCGATGGACGAGAAAGTGTTCCCCTTCACGATCTCGAACGAATCGCGCTACATCGATATCGCGATTGCAACGGAAATCGCTCAGCGCAGAGGTACGGAGCGCGGTGCGGTGCACTTCTCGTTCGCCGACATTCCGGACGAGCGGTTGGCGGCCACTATTCCGAACACCCTGCGCTGGATGCGCGCGAAGGGACTCGACCCGAAGCGCGATCTGCTCGACGTCGGGATTGCGTTCCAATGCCTGAACGGTGGCGTGCGGATGACGAACACCGACGCGATGTCGACCATCGAGGGGCTGTTCGTAGTGGGGGAACTCGCGGGCGGTGTGCGCGGCCCGGATCGTCCGGGCGGCAACTCGCTTGCCGAAGGTCAGGTTTTCGGTCACCGCGCAGGCGCCGGCGCGGCCGCGTTTGCGCGCGACAGCGGCGCGCCGGGCAAGCACGACGTAGCGCCGCTCGCAACGCGCCTCGGAACAGCGCTAAAACCGAATGCCTCGTTCGACGCTCAACGTATCGCCGCCGATCTGCGCGCGGCGATGCAAGCGCATTGCCTCGTTGAGAAGACGGAGAGCGGTCTGAACATCGCGTTAGCCGCCGTTCGCGAGGCGCGCGCGCAGTTCGCCACGGGGGGCGGTGCCTCGCCGCCGCAAGCGATCGATGCGTTGACGATCGACAACATGGCGACCACTGCCGAAGTCATCTTGCAGGCGTGTATCGAGCGGCGCGAGTCGCGCAGCAGCCACTACCGCACCGACTTTCCCCAGCGCGACGATGCCCGTTTCGGCCACGCGTTGACCATCACGCGTGGTGAGGCCGACCCGTTCCGTCTCGCCTTCGACGTGCTCGATTACCCGCGGGCGGAATTTATGAACGCATCGCATTTGCAGGCGGCACATCATGGATAAGAAGCAAGTCGGCCCGTTGTCGGGCTACCGCATTCTCGATCTCACCGTCATGACCGCTGGTCCGGTGGGTACCGTGCTGCTCGCTGACCTCGGCGCGGACGTGGTCAAAGTCGAGGAGCCAATGGCGGGTGACCTCTCGCGCAAACTGGGCAATCAATTCGTCCACGGCGAAAGCGTGCAGTTCCTCTCGCAAAACCGCAACAAGCGCAGCATCCGCCTCGACCTGAAGTCGCCGAAAGGGCGGGATGCGTTTTTGCGCATGGCGGAGCAGGCGGATGTTGTCGTCGAGAACTTTCGGCCGGGCACGGTGGATCGGCTGGGCATCGGCTACGAGGCCGTCAAGGCGCGCAATCCGAAGATCGTCTACGCCAGCGTGTCGGCGTTCGGACAAAGCGGTCCCTACGCCGCATGGCCCGCGAACGATCCGATCGTGCAGGCAGTGGCCGGTCTCATGGACATGACGGGCGAAGCGGGCGGCAATCCAGTCCGGCTCGGTGCGCCGTTGCCGGACTTCGGCGCGGCGGCGCTGCTGGCGTTTGGGATTTCGGCCGCGTTGCTACATCGCGAACGGCATGGCGAAGGCCAGCGAATCGATACGTCGCTGCTCTCGGCTGCGCTTTTCAGCACCATCCCGCGCGACGGCGAGACGCTGAGAAGCGGCAAAGCGCCGGAGCGTCTCGGCAGCGGGCATCCGACGATGGTGCCGTACCGCAACTATCAGGGCTCCGACGGCCGATATTTCTTTGCGGCCTGCTTCACGGAGAAATTCTGGCAGAACCTTTGCCGCGCGCTGGGCCGCGAAGAATTGCTGAGCGATGAACGCTTCATCGGCAACACCGCGCGAACTGCGAATCGGCATGCACTCGACGTGATCCTCGAGCAGCAATTTCTGCTGCATACCGCGGAATATTGGGTAGCGCATCTGAGCGCCGCGGACGTGCCATGCGCGATCGTGCAGGACTATCACACCGCGCTGACGCAGGACCCGCAGATCGCGCATAACCATGCGGTCGTCGAGATCGAGCATCCGGTCGCGGGGAGGGTGACGAACATCGCGAGTCCGGTGAATTTTCACAGCAGCCCCGTCGCCTACCGCCGTCCGCCGCCTACGCTCGGACAACATACGGTCGAAGTACTTGCCGAATACGGCTTCGGCGACGAGGAGATCGCAGCACTCGAAGGCCGTGAATTAGCCAGTGCCGGAGCGAAGTCATGAAATCGTACACAGCGGATTATGTGATCGTCGGCGCGGGGACGGCGGGCTGCGTGCTCGCAAACCGTCTGACCGAAGATCCAACCGTCAAAGTGATTCTGGTCGAGGCCGGCGAGCGCGATCGTCACCCGTTCATCCACGTGCCGGCAGGCTTCGTGCGATTGCTCGATCATCCCACTGTGACATGGCGCTATCGCACTGAGGCCGACGCCGGGACGAGTGGCCGTGCCATCCTGTTTCCACGGGGACGCGGGCTCGGCGGCTCCAGTGCCATTAACGGCCTGCTGTATGTGCGCCCGTTTGCGGAGGATATCGATAGCTGGGAGCGGGCGGGTGCGAACGGCTGGAACTTCGACAACTGTCTGCCGTTTTACAGCCGCTCGGAAACGTGGACCGAGGGCAGCAGCCCGCAACGAGGCACGCACGGTCCGATCCAGGTCAGCCGCGTGAAGAACCCGCCGGAGATTTGCAGCGCGGTCGTCCAGGCCGCCCAGAAGGCGGGCCTCGATTTCGTCGATGATCCGAACAGCGACACGCGCGGTCCTTCGATCTGGTTCTACCAGCAAACGCGCGACGGACGTCGCCGGTCGAGCGCAGCGCGCGGTTATCTACGGCCGGCAATGGCGCGCCCGAACCTGACGGTAGTGACCGGCCTTCAGGTGTCCGGGCTCGAGATGAACGGCACGCATGTGAGCGGCATTAACGGGACGACGGCCGCGAACATTCCGGTGCAGATCCGCGCGACCCGCGAGGTGATTCTGAGCGCAGGTGTGATCGGCACGCCGAGGCTGCTCGAAATGAGCGGCATCGGCGACAAGGCCGTGCTCGACAATGCAGGCGTTAAAACACGGATCGCGTTGCCGGGCGTGGGCAACAATTTGCAGGACCACTATGTCGTTCGGCTCGGCTATAGGGTGCGGGGTGCCGGTACCGCGAACGAGCGCGCGCACGGACTTGCGCTCGCGCGCGAGATGATGCGCTACGTCGTGTCAGGGACCGGCGTATTGACCTATAGCGCGGCGCTCGTCGGCGGCTTTGCGCAGACGCGCCTCGCCACCCGTCCGGACGTGCAGTTCGTGATCGCGCCCGGCAGTTTTGCCGAGGGACGGATCGGCGTGCTGGAGTCGGAGCCCGGTGTCTCGTGCGGCGTCTGGCAGATGCGCCCGGAAAGCCGTGGGCATGTGCACATCACCAGCAGCGAGATCACGGCGGCGCCGACCATTGCACCGTCATACCTGAGCAGTGAACTCGACCGCAACACGATGGTGGAAGGACTCAAGATTGGCCGGCGGATCTTCGCGCAACCCGAGGTCGCCCGTTATATCGTCGATGAAACCGTACCGGGCCGTCAGGCCGACACCGATGAAGCGCTACTGCAATACGTGCGTGACAACGGCTCGACTGTGTACCACGCGGTTGGCACGTGTCGGATGGGCGAGGACGAAATGAGCGTTGTCGATTCTGAAATGCGGGTGCGCGGAACGACAGGCCTGCGGATCGTCGACGGCTCGGTGATGCCGTCGATAACCTCGACCAACACCAATGCGACGGTGCTAATGCTCGCTGAGCGCGCGGCGGACATGATCCGTTCGCCAATGGCGGCGCACGCGTCGTCGACGTATTCGAAGGAGACGGTATGAAAATCCTGGTGCCAGTCAAGAGAGTGGTCGATTACAACGTGAAGGTTCGAGTCAAGTCGGACGGCACGGGCGTCGACATTGCGAACGTGAAGATGTCGATGAATCCGTTCGACGAAATCGCGGTTGAAGAAGCTGTGCGTCTGAAGGAAGCAGGCGTGGCGACCGAGGTGATCGCGGTGTCGGCCGGGGTCACGCAATCGCAGGAAACGCTGCGCACGGCGCTTGCCATCGGCGCGGATCGCGCGATCCTGATCGAGTCGGCGGAAGAATTGCAGCCGCTGGCGGTCGCCAAGCTGCTGAAGGCGCTGGTCGACAAGGAGCAGCCGCAACTGGTGATTCTCGGCAAGCAGGCCATCGACGACGATTCGAACCAGACCGGTCAGATGCTTGCCGCACTCGCGGGCCTGCCGCAGGCAACGTTCGCGTCGAAGGTTGTCGTGGCCGACGGCAAGGCGACGGTTTCGCGCGAAGTGGATGGCGGTGCGGAAACGCTGTCGCTCACGCTGCCCGCCGTGGTCACCACCGACCTGCGCCTGAACGAGCCGCGCTACGTGACGCTGCCGAACATCATGAAGGCGAAGAAAAAGCCGCTCGAAACGATCAAGCCTGAGGACCTGGGCGTCGATGTCACGCCGCGTCTGAAAACGCTGAAGGTTGTCGAGCCGCCCAAGCGCTCTGCCGGTGTGAAGGTGCCGGATGTGAAGACGCTGGTCGAGAAGCTGAAGACCGAAGCCAAGGTGCTGTGAGCGGCACACGGAGACGAACGAAATGACGAATCTTGTGAATCTTGTAATAGCAGAACACGACAACGCGTCGATCAAGGCCGCGACGCTGCATACGATTGCGGCCGCGCAGAAAGTCGGCGGCGATATTCATGTGCTGGTCGCAGGTCAGAATGCGCAGGCTGCAGCGGATGCGGCGGCGAAGATCGCCGGTGTTTCCAAAGTGCTGCTGGCCGACGCGCCGCAACTGGCCGAAGGGCTCGCTGAAAACATCGAGGCAACGGTGCTGAGCATTGCGAAGGACTACTCGCACATCTTCGCGCCGGCCACCGCCTACGGCAAGAACATCGCGCCGCGCATTGCCGCGAAGCTCGACGTCGCGCAGATCAGCGATATCACCGCGGTCGATTCCGCTGACACGTTCGAGCGCCCGATCTACGCGGGTAACGCCATTGCCACGGTGCAGTCGGCTGATCCAATCAAGGTCATCACAGTACGCACGACGGGCTTCGATGCAGTTGCCGCCGAAGGCGGCAGCGCGACGATAGAGAAGATCGAAGCAGCCGCGGACGCGGGCATCTCGCAGTTCGTCAGCCGTGAAGTGACGAAGCTGGATCGTCCGGAACTGACGTCGGCGAAGATCATCGTTTCGGGCGGGCGCGGCCTGGGCAACGGCGAGAACTACACGAAGGTTCTCGAGCCGCTGGCTGACAAGCTGAACGCGGCGCTGGGTGCATCGCGTGCGGCGGTGGACGCGGGCTTCGTGCCGAACGACTATCAGGTCGGCCAGACCGGCAAGATCGTCGCGCCGCAACTGTACGTGGCCGTCGGCATCTCGGGCGCGATCCAGCATCTCGCGGGCATGAAGGACAGCAAGGTGATCGTTGCGATCAACAAGGATCCGGAGGCGCCGATTTTCAGCGTCGCCGACTATGGTCTCGTGGGTGATCTGTTCACGGCCGTGCCTGAACTTCGCGATGCGTTAAAGTAGCTAAGCCCTCATCGCTCACACGACGGAGGTTGCAGCTAAGTGCGCCAGTATCCGAGATGCATGAATGGAACCGGTACTTTCAAGGTATTGATATCTACAACGCTGACGCGGGCAAGCAGTCCGATGATCGGTTCACCGGACCCAACACGAGGCGCACGAGGCCCGCGAGCAGCAGCAGGGTAACGCAACGGAAGCGGGAAGCGGTCAACGCCCACAAGGCCGCCACGAAGTTCCGGCGCGTCGGCGCGGACATCCTTGTGCCGCTCGCGGACGTGCCGGGCGGGTGCCTGAACCGGCCTCGCACTAATCGCAGAGGTCACCTGGCGTACAATCGTTCAGCCGTGCGGGGACGCCACGGCCATTCATAAGTGAGTCGTCAGTGGCGGGTGGCGTCGACACGTGCCTGCCAAACCGCCGTGAACAGGCCCGGCTATTCCGGGCCCGGCAGCGCAGCGGAGAGAGAGCACATGCCCGCTCATATAACGCCCAACCAGCTCATCCAGTTCATCATTCCAGGCATCACGCTTGTCTTTTCGCTCAGCTTTGCATGTGCATGGGCGTACGACAAGCGGCTGCGGTATCTGCTCTTTCTCGCCGCCTCGTTCTTTGCATTTGCTTTAGGGTCCACCGTACAGATTGCGCACTTGCCGGATGAATGGCGATCGAACGCACTCATTTCGGCGAGCTTTTACGTGGCCAGCACACAACTGCTCGCAGAGAGCATCTTACGCAGAGCCGCGCTTCATTTTCGCGTGACAACGCATGCGTTAATTTTCACGCTCTTGATGGGAGGCATGTATTACTTCTCCTACGTAGCGTCGAATCTGCTCGTGCGCATTTATATTCTTAATCTCAGCGCCGGACTGTTAATGTTGTTTTGCGCGGTCCGGTTTAGAAAGCGCTGCAACGGCCGCACGATCAATCACATTCTTTTCTGGGTGCTTCTTATCTGCGGCGCCAGCTTTTTCATCAGGACGCCGCTCACAGTCGCTCAGCCGTTGCCTCACAGCAGTGCGCCTTTCGCACAGACCCTCTTCTGGGTTTTGCTTCAGTTGTCGCTCGCATTGATGGGCGCTGTATTAGGCATCGTCCTGCTGGCCGTCGCGATGTCGGATGTAATCGACCGGCTGGTTCTCGAACGGGACTTCGATTCGCTGACAGAAACGCTGAACCGGCGCGCATTCGAACGCCTCGCGTTGCATCGCGTTGCGGATAGAAAAAGCTATCCGCTTGCACTGCTCGCTTTCGATATCGACAACTTCAAATCCATCAACGATCGCTACGGACATGCTGCCGGCGATGCGGTCCTGCGTGAGTTCGGCGCGATCCTGCGCGCGGCGGTGCGCGAGAAAGACGTGGTGGGCCGGATCGGCGGCGAAGAGTTCTTGCTGCTGCTGCCGGGGACCGACGGGGAATTCGCGTACCGCATTGCCGAGCGCTTGCGTACCGTGCTGGAGTCTTCGCGCTTCGACGAGATCGACGCAACGCTGCGCGTCACGACAAGTGCCGGCATTGCACGGTATCGGCCGGGTGAGGACGTCGCGGCAATGCTCGCGCGCGCCGATCATCTGCTCTACGCCGCGAAGCGCGCAGGGCGGAACCGGGTGGTCACCGAGTCATCGGGCCAGACGTTGGACGCCTCGGCGCTCGATATAGCGTGATCGCCCGGAACGCGCAATAGCACGCCGCTCGAATTGCAAGCCCGGCTCACTCGTGGCCCGACTGATTGTTGTTCGCTGCAGCGTCGGCGTTGCTGAGAATGCGCAGCCACTCCGTCACAGCGGATCGGGGCCAGAATGCCCCGCGGAGCCTCGCGACAGGCCACATAACGGTGCACGGCAGGAGCGGTCGTCGAAACGGCACTGACAGCATGGAGACGTCTCGCAGCACAGCAACCTCGTGCCGGTTTCTAGCTCCGGACGCCGCTTTTAAATAGATCGCGACAGTAAGCAGAAATGCGTCCAGAATGAGTAGGAGAGCGGCCTCTTCCCTGGCCGCCGAAACGGGGGAGCAAAATGGCAAAAGGTCAACTGCGTAGTAACCGCGAGGCGAAGAAGCCGAAACAGCCCAAGAAGTCGCCATCACCCGGAACGGATCTGTTCAGGACGCCTGTCTCGAAGGCTTCCGCACCGAGTGCTGTGGCAAAGAAAAAGTAACAGCACGCGCACGTGGCGGGTAGGCGCTTTGCCCTATGTGCGTGCGCGCATTTCGACAAGGTGTACGAGATCCAGGTAGAAGCAGCGTCGCTGCGATTTCACGTGCACCTTGTTTTCTCTTTTAGCGGGTCGCGATCCGCAGTCTGTCATCATGGATTGCTCAGTCCATTCACGCGACGCAACCGGTTTCGCTGCACGATCGGCAGAGACGTTTTCGGATGAGGCGTTCGACCTTCCGCTACAAGCAAGCTCACGCTTGAGTCGGGAACAGCCGCATTTACGGTGTGCAAGCCGACTTCCACCCGACCCACGTCACCGCCGGCAACCGGCATCCCGGGCGCGCAGAGCGTCACGCGCTTTTTCTATGAAAGGATGGTCCGATGAAACTTCGCGTGGGCTATGAGTTGGTCTATGAGTGCGCGCAGCCGACACCAATGATGTTGATGCTGAACACACACTTTTCGCACGCTCAGGACGTGCTGTCCGCCGATCTGCTGGTCGTGAATCCGCCGGTGGCGATCACGCAGTATCGCGATGGCTTCGGCAATTTGTGCAGCCGCCTCGTCGCGCCGCAAGGGTTGATTTCGCTGTCGACGAGCGCGCTGCTCAACGTCCCGGATCAACCGGAGACGCGTGGGCCGTTTGACTATCAGCATGCCGTCGAAGCGCTCCCGGACGAATGTCTCGCATTTCTGCTCGGCAGCCGTTATTGCGAAACGGATCTCCTTTCCGACATTGCGTGGAAACTATTTTCGAACACGCCGCCCGGCGGTGCCCGGGTTCAGGCGATTTGCGACTACGTGCACCGCCATATTACGTTCGGCTACGAATTCGCGCGCCCGACCAAAACCGCGTTCGATGCATGGCAGGAACGCAACGGCGTCTGTCGCGATTTCGCTCATCTGGCTGTGGCGCTGTGCCGTGCAATGAATATTCCGGCACGCTACTGCACGGGCTATATCAGCGATGTCGGTGTGCCGCCGCCCTGGAGTACGATGGATTTTGCGGCCTGGTTCGAAGCCTATGTCGGCGGCTCATGGCAAACTTTCGATCCGCGCAATAACGTGCCGCGTATTGGTCGTGTACTGATGGCGCGTGGCCGCGATGCCGCCGACGTAGCAATCAGCAACACGTTCGGCCCGACGAAGCTCATAAAATTCGACGTTCATTGCGCACCGGAATGACTGCGGGCGGTTCGGGCCGAGTCTAGGAAGAGGCAGTCGACTTCGGTCCGACGCGCCGAGCGGGACATGGCAAATGGAGCCAGTTGCTGAACTACAGCGGTCGAAGCCGCACCGCATTTCGCACCAACATGTCGACACGAAGCACGGTACGGCCGCTGTCAGCGCTACCGGAGGGTAGGTCGGTAGCGCACGTGCAAGCCATCTTTGAACGGTGTCGTTCATGGACCATTCATCGGCTCACCGCCGCGACGCCTTGCGAGGACATGGGTCATCGGGCGGAGCTAGCTGCCTTGATAAATGTCGCAAGACAAGCCAACTATACAAACGCCCCCGTTTCGCGCTCTGCCGCTGGCGGTCGATCCGCTGGGCTGCGATCCGAGAGAGTCGTACCCGCCCGACGCTGCCGCAGGTTGCGACATGGTCGTGCCTGATCCCTGGCTATTCTGGACCGGCTGGTCAGTTTGCGAATACGCGAGACCCGATGCAGCGGACATCACCGTGGCAACCAGCATTGAAGAAAAAGAAACTTTCATTTTTAACCTCAGTTTGAAGCACGATCCGGTATAGATCGATAGGATCACGAATCGAACCGTGTAGGTTGAACAACATACCTTCCTTTGACCCCTTTATGCCGCAATTGCCTATTGCGTGTCGATTGTTACAAGATGCAGCGTCGCTGCTCATGATCCTAATGACTCGCTTGCTGTTGGCCATAAGTCGACTCCCAACCACCGCCGAGTACCTTGCATAGCGTGATGAGATTAGTGGCTGCGTTCGCCTTGCTATGTTCAAGATTACTCTGTGCGTCGAGCAACTGCTTCTGCACGTTGAGCACGTCGAGGAAATCGACGGCTCCTGCTTTGTACCGTTGCTCAACGGGACGGCATAATGCCTGCGCGGACTGTGTTCGATTGAACACATCAGGTGCAGGGGCCTCTGCACGCTGGAAGTTGGGCCCGACCAGACACCCGTTGCGCGCAAAGCACACCAACACAGCCAATGCCGGTGTACGCATGGAAAACTCGCACGCGTTCATTTGAGGTCTGCTCCCTTGGTCGACACGTCGGCGGGCTTGTCGACAGCGACCTCAGTTTCGCCGGAAAGCCCCACGCTCAATGCAGATGCCGCTTGCTGACCCGGTCGATGCTGATCTTGACCGGCACACGCTGCACCACTTTCGTGATGTTGCCGGTCGCGTTGTCGGGCGCGATGTGCGCAAAGCTGACGCCGGTAGCGGGCGCAAACTGCCGATATGACCTCGTACAACGACGCCCGTAAAACTGTCGACCTTGATGCGCACTGTAGCTCGCGGGCGCATTCTTGCAAGCTCGTTTTCCTGAAAGTTCGCGACGACATACGCATGCGAAAGCGGTCCACCTCTTCCCGCTGACGCTTTCGACGAGATCAATCGGATCGAAACCAGGCAGAGGTTCAACGCCATGGCCACCAGGAACAGGACATGCCGAACATCACCCAACCGTTGATGTATCGGTCCACTGCCGGCCACTCTGGCGTGCGTACCGGCTGCCGCACGGTCAGGAAGGAGAAGGGCCGGAGCACGCCTCCGCGCGGCCGTTGTATCCGTTCCCCGCGAAGGAGATCAGCGCGCAGTTGCGGCGCTATCCGAATCTGAAGAGCGTGGTGTGTTGTCAGGAAGAGTCGAAGAACCAGGGTGCGTGGAGCTTTGTAATGGAACAACTGCTGGAGATAGTGCAAGCGCCCGCCGCGCTACGTTACATTGGACCGGAGGCAACGGCATCGACTGCACCCGGTTACCGGTCGATGCACGTTACTCGCCAGGAAAAGTATCTGCACGCAGCTATTGATGGGTGAACGGGGCGGCGAGCGTGAATCAGAGACACGGTTCTGACTTCACTCACGCCCCAATCGCACGAATCGATCCAGGTGATGATCCTCATCTCCAAGCTGATGATCGATCATCACAAGCCGCTTTGCATAATGAGCGAGCGGCAACTCCCACGTCATGCCTATGCCGCCGTGCAGCTGAATGCACTCTTGCGCGACCAGTGCGCCGATCCTGCCGATGCTGTACTTCGCCGCCGACACCGCGCGCTCCCGCACCGTGCGTTGCCCACTGAGCGCCGCTGCGGCATTGACTACTGCCGAACGAGCCTGCTCGATTTCCAGTAGCATGTCGGCCATTCTGTGTTGCAGCGCCTGGAAGCTGCCTATCGCCACGCCGAACTGCTTGCGCGTGCGCAGGTAGTCGAGCGTGTAGTCTTTCGCGACGTCCATCGCGCCGACGGCCTCTGCACACAACGCGAGCACACCACATGCAATCGCATATTCGAGCGTCGTAAAGGCCGCGCCTTCCGCGCCAAGCAGCGATTCTTCGCCGAGCGTGACATTGTCGAACGTGACTTCGGCCGCACGTCCGCCGTCGATCTTCGGATAGCCTCGCACGCTGACGCCCGCTGCGTCCCGAGGCACGAGAAAGAGCGTTATGCCATCCTCTGAATCGTCGTCGCCGTCGGTCCGCGCGGACACGAGGAAGAGGGCAGCGTGCTCACCGTTCTGCACCACCGCTTTGGCGCCGTTCAATTGCCACGCGTTGCCCTTGCGTTGCGCGCGCGTGGTTACACGCGAGAGTTCGTAATGACCGCCGGGTTCACCGTGCGCGAGTGCGGCGATGCGCGAGCCGTCGATCAATTCGCCCAGCAGGCCCCGTTGCGTGTCGTTGCCGTTTCGTGCGACGGCTTGGCCCACAATAAGCGTATCGAGGAACGGTTCGACCACGAGGCCGCGGCCCAGGCTCTCGAACACCACCGCGATATCGAATCCGCCTCCACCAAAGCCGCCGTTCGCTTCATCGAAGAGGGCGCCGATAATGCCCAGCTCTGCGAAGCGAGTCCACAATTCAGCGCTATAGCCTTGAGGAGAACGGGCGATCCTGTCGCGGGTCTCGAAGCCGTATTGCTCGCTGACGAAGCGGTTCAGCGTATCGGCAAGCATGCGTCGATCTTCGGTATGCTGGAAATTCATGACGTGCGCCTCCTACAGTCCGAGGATCATTTTGGAAATGATGTTCTTCTGGATTTCATTTGAGCCGCCGAAAATCGACAGCTTGCGGTTGTTGAAATACAGCGAAGCCGCGCTCGCCGCTTCTTCGGGACCGACCGGTGCGCCTTGATAGCCGTCGTGCAATGCTTCTTCGATGAACGGCTGCGCATACGGCCCCATCGCGCGGCGCGTCAGCGACGAGATTTCCTGGCGAATCTCCGTGCCGCGAATCTTCAGCATCGAACTTTCGGCACCCGGCACGCCGCCACCGGCTACTGCCGCAATCACACGCAGGTTGGTCGTTTTCATGTTCTCCAGATCGATTTCGACGCGTGCCATGCGCGCCGCGAACAACGGGTCTTCGCAAAGCGGCCGGCCATTGCGCTGCTCTTTCGCCGCAATCTTGCGCAGCCGGTTGAACGCCGCGACGGAGAAACCGACGCCCGCGATATTCGTACGCTCGTACGTGAGCAGATATTTGGCGTAAGTCCAGCCCTTGTTTTCTTCACCGACCAGGTTCGCAGCCGGCACTCGCACGTCAGTAAAGAACACTTCGTTCACTTCATGCTCGCCATCGAGCGTAATGATCGGCCTGACTTCGACGCCCGGCGTATTCATATCGATCAGCAGGAAGCTGATGCCTTCCTGCTTGCGCACGTCGGTTGCCGTGCGCACGAGACAGAAAATCACGTTCGCGTAATGGCCGAGCGTGGTCCAGGTCTTCTGTCCGTTCACGATGTAGTGCTCGCCGTCCGCGTCGATGCCGCGCACGGCAGTGGTCTTGACCGAAGCGAGATCGGACCCTGCGCCGGGTTCGGAGTAGCCTTGGCACCACCAATCGGAACCATCGAGAATACGCGGCAGCCAGTGCCGCTTCTGCGCGTCATTGCCGTATCTGATCAACACTGGCCCGAGCATGTTGACGCCGAACGGCACGATGCGCGGCGCTCCGGCCAGCGCACATTCGTTTTCGAAGATGAACTTCTGCACCGCGTTCCAACCGGGTCCGCCGTACTCTGCCGGCCAGTGATTCGCGAGCCAGCCGCGCTCGTTCAGAATCGCATGCCATCCGGCCATGTCGTCGCGCGTGAGGCGCCGGCCGCCATGCACCTTGTCAGCGAGGTGCTGCGGAAGTTTGTCGCGCAAGAACGCAAGCACCTCGGCACGAAAGGCTTCTTCTTCGGGTGTGAAGTTCAGATCCATGGCGGTTCCTTCGTGATGGTCAACGGCTGCGCTAAAGATCGAGCCGCGTCATGCCGTCTGGTTGAGGCTCGCAAAATCCGCGCCGCGCTCGACCAGTTCAATCAGCAAGGGCGACGCTCGCCAGAACAACGGGTCTTCTTTCGCAAATTCGCGGATGTCCGCGAGAATGCGCGGCAGGCCAACCATGTCCGCGTATTTCATCGGGCCACCGCGATAACGCGGGAAACCGTAGCCGTATAAAAAGGTCACGTCGACGTCGAGCGGTCGGAGAGCAATCCGTTCATGCACGACATTCGCTCCTTCATTGATCATCGCGGCCATGTAGCGGCGAATGATCTCGTCGTCGGAGAATTCGCGCGGGGTGATGCCGGCTCGGACACGCTCGGCGTCGATGATCGCCTCGACTTCCGGATCGGGCTGGCCGCTGCGCGATCCTTCGGGGTACAGATAAAAGCCGCGTCCCGTTTTCTGGCCAAGCCAGCCGCGCTCGCACAGACGGTCGGCAATCTGCACATAGCGCGCCGCCGGATTGCGCGTCGCTGCGCGCCGTTTGCGCGCTGCCCACCCGATGTCACCGCCGGCGAGGTCCACCACTTGAAACGGTCCCATCGGGAAGCCGAACGCGCGTACTGCGGCGTCGATCTGATACGGTGACGCGCCGTCTTCAATCATTGCGTCGGCGGCACTGCGATACACGGCGAGAATGCGATTGCCGATAAAGCCGTCGCACACGCCCGCGCGTACCGGCGTCTTGCGCAGCTTCTTTGCAAGCTCGAATGCAGTGGCGACTACGTCGGCGCTGACGGCTTTCGGCACGACTACTTCGAGCAGCTTCATGATGTTGGCCGGCGAGAAGAAGTGCAGACCGATCACATCGGCGGGGCGTGAGATGCTGGCCGCGATCGCGTCGATGTCCAGATACGACGTGTTGGTTGCGAGCACGGCGCCCGGCTTGCAGACGCGGTCGAGTTCGGCAAACACGGCCTGCTTGACCGACAGGTCTTCGAACACGGCCTCGATCACGAGATCTGCGTTGGCGAGGGCATCGTATGAAGTACTGCCGGTCCAGCGCGCCATGAGTTGGGCCTTTTTGTCCGCGCTCATGCGGCCCTTCGCAATCAGGCCGTCATAGACCTTTTCGATGTGCGCGCGGCCCCGAGCGAGCGATGCTTCGTCGCGCTCGATCATCGTCACGGGCAAGCCCGCGTCGAGCACTGCGACGGCAATGCCCGCACCCATCGTGCCGCCGCCGACGACGCCGACTGCGTTCAGCGCACGCGGCTTCGTGTCGCGCGTCTCGGGCGCTTTCAGCACTTCGCGCTCCGCAAAGAACGCGTGAACGAGGCCCGCGCGCTGCGGACTGTCGAGGCATTCGAGAAAGAGTTGGCGTTCGCGGCGTAAGCCGTCTTCGAAAGGCTGCGTGATCGCCGCCTCGACCGCATCGACGATCTTTAGCGGTGAAAACAGACCGCGAGATTTTTTCGCGGTCTCGGCGCGCGCCGTAGCGACTTCAGCCTGGCTCGCGGCGCTGTCACTCAACGCAGCGGCGTCACGCGTGCGGCGCACTGGTGCATGGCCGGCAAGCAATTCGTGAACATACGCGAGCCCTTCCGCGAGGATGTCCTCGCTGCCGCCAAGCCGGTCGACGAGACCTAACGCCAGTGCTTCCTGCACGTTCGCATGGCGACCGCTCAGCATCAGGTCAAGCGCCGCCTGCGCGCCGATCAGGCGCGGCGTGCGTTGCGTGCCGCCCGCGCCGGGCAGCAACCCGAGTTGCACTTCGGGCAAGCCGAGCTTCGCGCCGTCGACGGCGATCCGGTAATGCGCGGCGAGCGCCACTTCGAGACCGCCGCCGAGCGCCGCACCGTGAATCGCCGCGACGACTGGTTTCGTACACGCTTCAATCCGGTTGCACACGTCCGGCAGCGACGGCGGCACCGGCGGCTTGCCGAACTCGCGAATATCCGCGCCGGCAATGAAGTTGCGGCCCGCGCCGACAATCAGCACGGCTTGCACCGAACGGTCGCTATCGGCGGCTTCGATCGCGGCCAGTAGCCCGCGCCGCACGTCGGCGGACAGCGCGTTGACGGGCGCGTGATCGATCGTGACGAGCAGCACCTTGCCACGCAATTCGCGGGTCACGACGTCGGTTGAAGTGGTGAGGGTCATGACGTGTCGTCTCCTGGCTGATTGTCTGGGCGCGCCGGCGGCATACCGCGCCTGCGAATTGTTCTGATTGTGGAGTGGTCAAGGTTCATTGACAATCACATGAACGGTTGACAGACTGTCAAAATAACTTTGACAAAGGCACAGTTGTGGACGTCCATTCGCTGACTTTGCTGGTGGAGATACTCGACGCAGGTAACTTGAGCGAGGCGGCGAGGCGCCTGAAAATGAGCCGCGCGAACGTGAGCTATCACCTGAACCAGCTCGAACGCTCGGTGGGTTTGCAACTCGTTCGACGGACCACGCGCCGCGTCGAACCCACGGAGATCGGTCTTCAGCTATATGAGCACGGCCGCGCGATTCAGAACGCGCTGCTGGCCGCGCGCGAATCGGTGACGACCCTTGGGCAAAGCCTGCAGGGGCGAGTGCGCCTGAGCGTGCCGAGCGGTTATGGTCAACTCGTCATGTCCGAGTGGCTGATTGAATTCAAGCGTCGCTATCCGGGCATCGTGCTCGATGTGTTGTTTGAGAACCGCGTGGAAGATCTGATGCGCGACGAAGTGGACATTGCCGTGCGGGTCATGTCCGAGCCGCCGCAAAATCTCGTGGCGCGCGACATGGGGCCGGTTAGGTACGTTGCATGTGCCTCACGCGCGTTCGCCGAAAACCATGGCATGCCTATGCAACTCGACGATCTGCGCACCACGCCGTTGATTACGGCGGCGGTCGTGGGCCGTCAATTGCGCGTTGCCGCGTATCTCGGCGACGAACGCCATGAGGTGCTGCTTGAACCGACCATCATCTCCGAGAACTTTCTGTTTCTGCGGCAAGCGGTGCTCGCGGGACTAGGCGTCGGCATCTTGCCGGATTATGTGGTTCACGATGACCTGAAACGCGGCGATGCCGTGACCACGCTCGACGAATGGCGCCTGAGCATCTTCGGTACGAACATGTACATGCTCTACATGCCGAACCGGCATCACACTCGCGCGGCGGCAACTTTCATCGAATTCATTCTGGCGCAGGCACGAGCAAGCGGAAGAGGCGGCGCTTCGTAGCCCGCGCGTTTGCGGCCGACCACAATTGCCCCTTCACGTAGCTGTCGCGAGTATGCTGTGAAAAAAGAGCGTGCACGCGCCGTGCGACAGTACGCCAAGAACGTAAAGAACGTCAGC
The DNA here is from genome assembly GCF_032806925.1 of Paraburkholderia kirstenboschensis. Taxonomy (NCBI): domain Bacteria; kingdom Pseudomonadati; phylum Pseudomonadota; class Betaproteobacteria; order Burkholderiales; family Burkholderiaceae; genus Paraburkholderia; species Paraburkholderia kirstenboschensis. Next base: position 449,771 of record NZ_CP136513.1, read on the forward strand.
GGAGACCGGAATGAAGTGGACAATCGCATTTCTCGTCGTGCTCGCAAGCATCATCGTCGCAATGCTGATCGCGCGCTTGCCCACGGAGCAGGCTATTCGCCTTGCAGGTTATGCAGCGACAGCGGCGCTTGCTGCGCTCGTGAGTTACGTGATTCGCCGGCGCGGCAATCGTGCGCGTAAAACGAGGCGCGTGGGATAACCGGCGCCGAGCCGAGAGCTTGCAGCGGGCCGCCCGCTACATGCTACGATGCTCCGCTCATTGCGCAGCATGTCGGAGATCAGATGCGTCCAGAGAGTGCCGCCCGTTTCGATGAAGAGTTCGCGCCTCGCATTGCCGAGGCCATCACTGCGTGCTTCGCTACCACCGTGCACACGGAAGTGTTCCCATATGAAGGCCCTGGCCGTCCCACGCGTTTGCGCATTCATGCCGCGCCGCTCGAGCATATCGCCCAATTCGCGCATCCGTTGAATCTATATCTCACGTGGGACAGCGACGAGATCGAGCGGCTCATGAAAGAAGAAGGGCAGGCGCGCTTCTCTCGCTATCTGGCTGCGCTGCCGCGAAAGCTGGCGGCGTGGCGTCATGCGCGCGAACTCGATTTTCTTTCGCATACGCAGGCCGAGCCGGTGGCACTGATCGGCGGGCTCGACTTCGAGTCGTGAGCCCGCGCCACCGGCTTTTTCGTATCGCCTAGTCGAGCTTGAACTGCGTAACGGCGCTCGCGAGGCTCACCGCCTGCGATTGCAATGCGGCGGCAGCTGCCGTCGACTGTTCGACGAGCGCGGCATTCTGCTGAACCATTTCATCCAGCTGGCTCACCGCGCGATTCACTTCCTGAATGCCGCGTGTCTGCTCATTGGCGGCTTGCGTGATTTCGGAAATGATCGTTGTCACGTTGGCGACGTTGCTCACGATCTCCGTCATCGTTTCGCCTGCCTGACGCACCTGGCCCGAGCCTGAACTCACACTCGCGACGGTGGCTTCGATCAGCGCCTTGATTTCCTTCGCGGCCTGCGCGCTGCGTTGCGCGAGACTGCGCACTTCGCCCGCCACGACCGCGAAGCCGCGACCCTGTTCGCCGGCGCGGGCAGCCTCAACTGCGGCGTTCAGCGCAAGAATGTTGGTCTGGAAAGCAATGCCGTCGATCACGCCGATGATGTCGGATATCTTCACCGACGCGTGTTCGATCTCGCCCATCGTCGTGATCACTTCGGAGATCACGACGCCGCCGCGCGAAGCGACCTGCGATGCGGACACCGCAGTGGTGTCGGCCTGCTTCGCGGCGCTCGCCGATTGAGTGACCGTGGACGTGATTTCTTCCATCGACGCGGCGGTTTCCTGCAAGCTTGCCGCAGCCGATTCAGTGCGTCCGGACAGATCGACGTTGCCCGCTGCAATCTCATTGGCGGCCACGCGCACCGACTCGCTCGCGTCGCGAATCTGGCGCATCACGTGACTCAGTTTGTCGATAAACGTGTTGAACGAACGCGCGATCTGCGCGACTTCGTCGTTGCCGACGGCGGGCAGGCGCTGCGTCAGATCGCCTTCGCCCGAACCGATGTCGTCCATTGCATCGCGTACTTTCGACAGACGCTGGAACGAAACCGCGGTGACCGCCGCGACGATAGCCGCAGCAATGCCCGCAATCACGATCAGCGCGATGACGGACGCGGTCAGCAGCGAACGCATGCCGGCGGTTGCCTCCGCTTTGTCGAGCGCGGCGACCACGTACCAGTCCGTGCCCGGAACGGATTGCGCGCGCAACAGCTTGGCGCTGCCGCTCAAATCCAGCTCCACCGGACGTTGCGCGCTAAAGAGCGCGGCGAGCTTCTCGCCCGCGAGTCCCGGCGCCAGATCGGACACTGGCTTCAACGTGAGCTTTGCATCCGGATGCGCGACGATATTGCCGCTCGCGTCGATCAGCATGCCGAAGCTCGCGGGCGTCGGGTGGATCGACTTTACGTTGGCGATCACGCTATCCATTGCGACGTTGCCGGACACCACGCCCTTGAAGGTGCCGTCGCGTACCACGGGCACGGCGAACGCGACCACCAGCTTACCCGTGCCGATGTCGACATAAGGCGGCGTTGCCACCGGTTTGCCGGCTGCCGCGGCCTGCTTGTACCAGGGGCGCCCGGTCGGATCGTAGTCGGCGGGAATGCCCGTCGGGTCGGAAAACTTTGCTGTCTTGTCCGCGTAGCCAACATAAACGTTGGTGAACTTGCCAGCGGTGGCGATCTGCTTGAGCGCCGGCGACGGGTCGGGTTCCAGCACCGCGTTCTGCAGCGAGGCGATCATCTGGCTGTTGGCGGCAACCCAGTCGCTGATACCGGCTGCATGACTGCTCTCGACTGCCGTCAAACTGCTGTCGATGGCGTCGGCGTTATACGAATTCGCGATCACATAATTAAGGACCGCATTGGCAGCAAGTGCCGCCACGACGATGGCGACGCACAGCGCAACGATCCGCGCGCGAATGGAAGAGAACATGTTGGAGGTCTTTCGGATGAGCAGTGAGCCGTAGTGGATGAGGCGGGTGCCTCATACGCGGTATACGGCTCAGGAACAGAAAGACTTGAGCGCGCATGCACAGTGTTTGCGCGCAGTGCCTCGCGCGAATGCGTTATTGAATTCGTCTGAAGATAACGTTAAAAAACGGCCGCTGCGTTTTATAGCAGCGGCCGTTGTCATGCTTCGGTGTTATCGAACGATCAGGCGCCCAGCGCAGGATCGCTCATGCTGCTCTTGCCGGTCTCCACGTGACCCGCGAAACGGCGGGCGAACAGCGGGTCCGTGTCGACGGTGATCGCCAGGTCATACCAGCCGTGCGCATTGCGAAGGTCGAGGTAAAGCTCGTCCGTATCGCCGCCGCGCACCACGCGTTTGATCGCGTGCTTCGGGTCGTATGCATTGACGATCGTGAACTTGCAATGCGCGCTGCCCACGTTTTCAAGGCGCAGTTGCAGATTGCCGTTCACGACGTCGTAGCCTTCGAGCACTTCTGGACGCGCGATATCCGAGCCGTCCCACCAGCTGCGCGCAATCGGCCGGCCGGTGAAGCGGCGCAAGAATCCGTTCGGACCGTGCACGGTGAAATCGTAAGTGCCGTCGGCATTCAACGGGAACTGATCCTGCAAGCGCTTGCCGGCCTCGACCGTGTACGTGCGCGGAGCTTCGAGGCCATTCGCGCGATAGACGAGAAACACTGCGCCCGCGCCGCCCGTATTGACGAAGCGCATGGTCAACGTCTTATCGGCGCCTTCGCCATGTACTCGCACGAACATTTCATACGGCAGCGCGCGAGCGGGGCGCACGCCGGGTTCCTGGTGCGGGACTGCCTGGATTGCCGGCGGCAGCGGCACGTAATCCGGATGACGATTCTGGTCGGCCGGCACATAGCCGCTTGTGCTCGGCAACGTCGGGAAGGCGTCGTTCGGATTGCTGAAATTGAAGGCCGACGTCAGGTCGCCGCACACGGCGCGTCGCCACGGCGAGATGTTCGGCTCGCCGAGATTGTGCTGTTGGCCGAAGCGCTGTTCGATGAGGCGGATTACCGACGTATGATCGAACACCTCCGAGCACACATAGCCGCCTTTTGACCACGGCGAGACGACGAGCATCGGCACGCGTGGACCGAGACCGTACGGCGCGCCAACGTTCTTTGCATCGCCAGGATAGATTTCGTTGACGGTGTCGACAGTGGAGAGACCGTTCGCGCTCGAACTCGGCGCGCACGGCGGCACCATATGATCGAAGAAACCGTCGTTCTCGTCATAATTGATCAGGAGTACCGTCTTGCTCCACACCTCGGGATTCGACGTGAGAATCTGCAAGACCTGGTCGATGTACCACGCGCCGTAGTTCGCAGGCCAGTTCGGGTGCTCGGAATAGGCTTCCGGTGCGACGATCCACGAGACTTGCGGCAGCGCGTTGTTCTGCACATCGCGCTTGAGAATGTCGAAGTAGCTGTCGCCCTTCAATGCGTTGGTGCCGGTGCGCGCGTTCTCGTATAGCGGGTTGCCTGGTTGCGCGTTGCGGTACTGGTTGAAGTAGAGCAGCGAGTTGTCGCCGTAGTTGCCGATGTAAGCGTTCTGGGTCCAGCCCCAAGCGCCCTTGGCGTCGAGGCCGGTGCCGATGTCCTGATAGATCTTCCACGAAATGCCTGCGTTTTGCAGCACTTCCGGATAGGTCGACCAGCCGTAGCCGAGCTCGGAATTGTCGATCACGGGACCGCCGCCAGTGCCGTCGTTGCCTACGCCGCCCGCCCACATGTAGTAGCGGTTCGGGTCCGTCGGGCCCATCAGCGAGCAGTGGTACGCGTCGCAGATCGTGAATGCGTCGGCGAGCTGATAGTGAAATGGAATGTCCTCGCGCGTGAGGTAGGCCATGGTCGTCGTGCCTTTGGCGGGCACCCATTGATCGTAGCGGCCGCCGTTCCACGCTGCGTGCGTGCTGTTCCAGTCGTGCGCGAGATCTTGCAGGAATTGCAGTCCGAGGTTCGGTGCGCTCGGGCGAAACGGCAGGACATAGCCCAGATCCCCGGCAAGCGGTTGATACCACACCGGCTTGCCATTGGGCAGGTTGACCGCGCGCGTGTCGCCGAAACCGCGTACACCCTTGAGCGTGCCGAAGTAGTGGTCGAACGAGCGGTTTTCCTGCATCAGCACCACGATGTGTTCGACGTCGCGGATCGTGCCGGTCTTGTTGTTCGCCGGAATGGCGAGCGCGTTGCGAATGCCGAGCGGCAGCATGCTCAGCGCGGTGACGGAACCGGCCGCGTGCGCGGCAGAGCGTAGAAAATCACGACGATTTTTTGAGGTCATGGTATGTGCTTTCGTGTCTTCAGTGGGAAAACGATCCACGCAGCGCGGCAAGCATGAGCGGCGGGTGAAGCGCGGGACTCAGTCAACGGTATGGATTACAGGTGTGGCGAGGGGCGTCGAAGCGGCGGCGGACAATGCCGGGTCGGCGCTTGATGCGGGTAGTGCTGGACTTTGAAGCGTAACGGCGGCAGGCGAGGGCGATGCAGAAGATGGATTCGCCGACAGGACGGCGGTGTTGCCCTGATCGGCGGCATTCGGAGCAGAGCTAGCGTTGCCCGTATCCGGCGACTTGGCGTCGTCGTTGCCGCACGCGGCGATCAGCGCGAAAAGCGGCAGCGCCGCGAGGGCAATGGCCAAACGTTTGCGATGCAAGGCACTGAACGGCTTCGACACAAAGGACATAGCGATGTCTCCGGCACGGGGGAACGCGCGGGCATCGGGGTGCCCAGGTCAGCGGTGCGAAAAGAATAGCCGCTCACCTGTGTAAGTTTTGTGAAGTTTTGGAAATTTGGGGATTTGGTGACAAATGGGAGAGAGGCTTTCGCTCCGTCCGCTGCGTGCTGGCGAGCGGCAACCTGCCGCTACCGGTATCGCGACACGAACGCCGCGATTGCTTCGTTCAACCGGTCCGGCGCATCGCGGTGTGGCGAATGTCCGCAAGCGTCGAGCTTGACGAGCTGCGCATGCGGCACATATTCGGGAATGGTGTCGATCTGAGCCATCGTGCCGTAGTTGTCGTCGTGGCCTTGTATCGCGAGCAGCGGCTTGCGGATCGTCGCAAGCTGCTGCGCAATCGACCAGTCGCGGAACGCGGGATTCAGCCAGATATCGTTCCAGCCATAGAAAGCGGAATCGACGTCCGCGTGATAGCGGGCGAGCTTGTCGCGCAGGTCGGTGGTTTCGTAAAGCAGCTTCGTCTGCGCAATGCTTTGCACCGATATCTCTTCGACGAATACGTGTGGCGCGATGGCCACCGCGCCCGCCAGCGCGTCGGGATGCAACGCCGCGTAAAGCAATGCGATTGAGCCGCCGTCGCTGTGACCAATGACCCACATGCGTCGCCGTTCGTGCAGGCCGATGTCGAGTTCGTCTAGCAGCGCGGGCAAAATATCGCGCGCCTGGTCGCTCATGAAGTCGACCGGCCATTTGACGTGGTGGGGGCGCGGTGTCGACAAACCATAACCGGGACGCGAGTACACGAGTCCACGCATGCCGAGCCGCTCGCACAGCGATTGTGGCCAGTCGCGCCACATGGCGATCGAGCCGAGTCCTTCGTGAAGAAAGACGGCTATTGGCGCATGGCTCGTTGCGTTGCCAGTGGTGTCGGCGGCTTCATCGTTCAACCAGCGATATTCAATGCGCAGCGGCCCGTGCGATGCCGTGGCGGGCAAGTCGGCGAAATGGCTAGTGGGTGTCTCGACAGCGGCATTCTGCATGTATCACCTTATGACTGTTCGCGCAGTTTGAAGCGTTGAATTTTTCCGGTGGCGGTCTTCGGCAAGTCGTCGACGAACACGATATCGCGTGGATACTTGTGCGGCGCGAGCCGGTCTTTCACGAACGCTTTCAATTCGTCCACCAGTATCTCAGACGGTGAAAACTCGCGCTTCAATACGACGAACGCGCGCGTTTTCACAAGGCCGCCGTGATCGACACCGACCACGGCCGCTTCGAGCACTGCCTCATGCTGCACCAGCACCATTTCCACTTCGACTGGCGACACATACTGGCCGCTGACTTTCAGCATGTCGTCGCTGCGGCCCGCATACACATAGCAGCCATTCGGCAGACGGCTGTACTTGTCGCCGCTGCGAATCCACTCGCCGAGAAAAGTGGCTCGCGTTTTTTCGCGGTTACACCAGTACATCAGTGCGGCACTCGGGCCTTTGATAAAGAGATCGCCCACTTCGCCGTCGCCGACCGCGCGACCGCTGTCGTCGCGCAACTCCACTTCGTAACCGGGTACAGGGCGACCCGTGGTGCCATATTCGACTTCGCCCGCGCGATTGGACAGGAAGATATGCAGCATCTCCGTCGAGCCGATGCCGTCGAGAATTTCACAGCCGAAGTGCCGCGTAAATCGTTCGCCGATCTCGCGCGGCAATGCCTCGCCAGCGGAGGTGCAAACGCGCATCGCGACATCGTCGCGCGCGGGCAGATTCGGCGACACGAGCATGCTCGCGTAAAGCGTCGGCACGCCATAAAAAACAGTCGGACGGTAGCGCGTGAGGCGGGCGAAAACCGCGTCGGCGGTGGGGCGCTCCGCCATCAGCACAGCAGTGGCGCCGACCGAAAGCGGAAAGGTCAGCGCGTTGCCCAGCCCATATGCAAAGAACAGCTTAGCCGCGGAAAACACCACATCGCTTTCGACAATGCCGAGCACCGGCTTCGCATACAACTCGGCGGTCCAGTAAAGATTCGCATGCGTGTGGACCGTGCCTTTCGGTTTTCCGGTCGAACCCGATGAATACAGCCAGAAGGCGATGTCGTCGCAGCCTGTTGTGGCGGCTTTCAAGGCGGGCGTCGCGGCGTCGATGAGATCCTCCAGCACTGGCACCGCGAGCGGCTCGCCTTCAGGTACTGGCGACGCGCGGTTTGAGACGATGAGCTGGCAGCCGTCGTGCTCGGCTGTCTCCATGGCCTGCGTGACATTTGCGCCCAGCGCGCTCGACGCAATGACCGCGCGCGCATGACTATGCGTGAGCATGTAGACGTAATCGGCCGGCGTGAGCAGCGTGTTTGCGACTACCGGAACGACGCCCGCGTAGAGCGCGCCAAGAAAAGCGATGGGCAATGACACGGTGTCCAGCATCACCAGCAGCACGCGCTCTTCCGGATGCACGCCCAAACTGCGTAACGCGCTAGAAAAGCGCCGTGCGCGTTCTTCGAGTTCGCCGTAGCTCGTATGCCCGCTGTCGTCGATATACGCGGTTCTGGTCGCACGCGGCGCGTTCAATGCAAACAGGTGAGCCGCGAAATTAAAGCGAGCGGGCGGCGGCTCGACCGTGACGGCGGGCGGGCTTGCAGCCGGTTCGAACAGGGCTTCCATATGTCTCCTCCATCGAGTGGGGGCGGTCCGGCTGTTATGTGCTCGTGATCCGCTGAATGCCTGCGTGCGCTACTGCGTGCGCTTCTCGGTCAGGCGGTGTTCATCTTTTGTTGCATGGCTCAGGTCGTCATGCCGTGGGCGAATGGGTTAGCTGCGTAAGCGCATCGATTGCCGCTGCCGATGCCTGGATGGCCGAACGCCGGTGATAGAAACCGAGCGCGCGCAGACCGCCGAGTTCTTCGCCGCCGCCCGCGCGTCCCGGTCCACCGTGAAGCGACATCGGCATCACGTTGCCGTGGCCGGTCTGACTCTGCTCGACGGAAGGCGAAACCGCGTGCACGCGGCCGTGCGAATCGGCGAGCTCAAGAGCAAGCTTGCCGAGGTGTGCGTCGTCGTTTGAATAGATCGATGCGACGAGCGATCCCTGTCCGCGCCGCGCGAGGTCGACCGCGTGCGCTTCGCGCAGTTCGCCGACGCCGTTTGCGACGCGATATGGCGCGACGCTCGCCACGGGTCCGAAAACTTCGACATCGTGCAGCAGCGTCGCGTTATCCGGATCGTTGACCACGAACAGATGCGGCGCGATGCATGCAGCAACAGCCGCATCGGCGTCGATGAGCGGCGTGGCCGATCCGTCATACGCGAGCACCGCTTCGTCACGCAACGCTGCAATGCCCGCCAGCACGTTCTCGTATTGTGCGCGGCCCACGAGCGATCCCATGCGCACTGCGTCGTTGCGCGGATTGCCCACGGTGATTTTCGCGAGCTTCGTTTTCAGCGCATCGACCACGGCATCGAGCGCCGTGTCGGGAACGAACGCGCGCCGGATCGCCGTGCATTTCTGCCCGGATTTCACGGTCATCTCGCGCACGACTTCCTTGATGAAAAGCTCGAATGCGGGCGTGCCGGGCGTGGCATCGGCACACAGAATCGCGCTGTTCAGACTGTCCGCTTCGACGTTGAGCCGCGCGCCGCGTGCGACGAAAGCCGGGTGCGCGCGCAGCGTTGCGGCCGTTTCGGCGGAGCCCGTGAAGGACACGACATCGCATGCCTGAATCTGGTCGAGCAGCCCAGCCGAGCCGCCGCAAACCACAGAGAGCGCGCCGCGCGGCAGGATGCCCGCGTCGACGACATCGGCGATCATGCGTTGCGTGAGCCACGCCGTCGCGGTCGCGGGCTTGACGATGACGGGCACGCCGGAAAGCAACGCGGGGGCCGCTTTTTCCCACAAGCCCCACGACGGGAAGTTGAATGCGTTGATAAAAAGCGCGACGCCGCGCGTTGGCGTCAGCACGTGTTGCACGTTGAACGATTGATCCTTGCTCAATGCGCTCGCGTTGCCGTCGCGCAGCGCATGCACATTGCCGAGCGATGCGCCTAGCCTCGCGTAGTACGACAGCGTGAAAATGCCGCCGTCGATATCCACCGCCGAGTCGTTGCGCGTCGTGCCGGAGTTCGCGAGAGCGATCGCATAGTAGTCGTCGCGCTTTGCCTGAAGAAGCTTGACGACATCGGCGAGACGCGCGGCGCGCTCGGCATAGGTCAGCGCGCGCAGTGCCGCGCCGGCTTCATCGCGGGCAAAGCTGAACGCGTGTGAGAGATCGAGTCCTTCGCTGGACACTCGCACGAGCGCTTTTCCCGTTACCGGATCGGTCAGCGTCTGTCCTTCTCCGGTTCCCGCGACCCATTCGCCCGCTACGTGGTTCTTCAATAGTTCGATCATGACGGCACTCACGCAGCGGTAAATTCAATTGCGCCTTGCGGCAGGAGATAAAGCACGAGCGCTTCGCCGTTCGCCACCGTGGGTCGATGCGCGGAGCCTGCCTGATAGACGCACCAGCCCGCAGGATGGCCGTCGAAGGTCGCGCCTTCAATCAGCGGCATGATGAGATCGATCTCGCCGTGCGGATGCACATGATGGGGGCCGGCAATGTTCTTCATGTCGACCACGTCGACGGAAAAGCCGTGGGTGTCGGGCAGCGCCTTGAAGATGCGGCCGTAGCGGATGCCGCCGCCCTCCCGGTTGCACAGCCAGCCCGCCGCGACTCCCGCGCGGCATGCGGCGGCGAGATCGCGAAAGGTCTGGCTGTCCGCGGGATAGGTGCTGTTGAGCCAATCTGCGAGTTCGGCGTTCAGCGGCCGGCCCGCGAGTTGCGCTGTCACGCGGGCTATGAGGCGCTGGAAATCGGATGGGGACATGCGGGTCTCCAGACTGTGCGCACGCACGTTAGTGCATGTGTCGCGGTGCGCGGTCGCCATAATGCCGCTCGAAGAATCGCGGCGAGCTTGGTATGAGATCAATCTTCGGCGAAAATTAACCGTTCACTAAGTGTGTGTCAAGCACTATAGTACATGTATGGTTGGATCTAGGTAGAAAACATGAACCGGAATAACGTTGCTTCATCGTCCGACTCGTCGTCCGATTCGCCGTCGCTTGAAACTGTCGGCGAAGAGAGCGGGCGCGGCGAGCGCACCGGCGAGCGCGGGGAGCGCGACCCGTTTCTGACCGCGATGGGCGAGCGTGTGCGTCTGCTGCGCGCGCGGCGCGGCATGACCCGCAAGACACTCGCTGCTGAAACCGGCTTGTCGGAGCGGCATCTCGCGAATCTGGAATCGGGCGTCGGCAATGCGTCGGTGCTGGTGTTGCGGCAGATCGCGGGCACGTTGAACTGCCCGCTGGCCGAGGTGATCGGCGACGAAACCACTGCGTCCGCGGAATGGTTGCTGATTCGCGAACTGCTGCACGGGCGCGATCAGGCCGCATTGCAGCGCGCGCGAGTGGCGCTTGCCGAGATGTTCGCGCAGGCGCCGCGCGATCCGCATCGCAAGGACCGGATCGCGCTGATCGGACTGCGCGGCGCCGGAAAGTCGACACTCGGCCGGATGCTCGCGCAGGAGCGCAAGGTGCCGTTCGTCGAACTAACGCGCGTGATCGAGCAACTGGCGGGCTGCCCGCCGGCGGAAATCCATTCGCTATACGGCGCGAGCGCTTACAGACGGTACGAACACCGTGCGCTCGAAGCGGTGATCCAGGAGCACGAACGTGCGGTGATCGCATCGCCGGGCGGACTGGTGTCCGAGTCCGGCACGTTCAACGCGCTGCTATCGCACTGCTTCACCGTATGGCTGCAGGCCGCGCCGGAAGAGCATATGCGCCGGGTCGTCGCGCAGGGCGATCTGCGGCCCATGTCCGGCAACAAGGAGGCGATGGACGACCTGAAGCGCATTCTTGCGGGCCGCAGCGAGTTGTATGGCCGCGCGGACATGACCTTCGACACGAGCGAGAAAACCTTGGCGGACGCCTATCTGCAACTGCGCGACCGCCTTGCCGCGCGGCTCGCAGCCGAGTCGCCCGACGAGGCGCGGGCCGTCTGACATGCATTGAGACATCGGGGTTAACACTGTCACATGCATTAAAGTGCTTTACATGGGTTTGGCTGTGCACTATTGTCCGATCAACAATTTGCATCGTCCAGTCAGGAGACGCCCATGTCCACAGCAGAAACCGCCATCGCGCCGGTCGACTACCGCACCGATCCCTCGCAGTACAAGCATTGGAAGCTGAGTTTCAACGGCCCGGTGGCGACGCTCGGTATCGACATCGCGGAAGACGGCGGCATTCGCGACGGCTATAAGCTCAAGCTGAATTCGTACGACCTCGGCGTCGATATCGAACTGCACGACGCCATTCAGCGAATCCGTTTCGAGCACCCGGAAGTTAAAACCGTCGTGTTGACGAGCCTGAAGGACCGCGTGTTCTGCTCGGGCGCCAACATTTTCATGCTCGGTCTTTCGTCGCATGCGTGGAAGGTCAACTTCTGCAAGTTCACGAACGAAACGCGCAACGGACTGGAAGACTCGTCGCGTCATTCAGGCCTCAAATTTCTTGCGGCGGTGAACGGCGCCTGCGCGGGCGGCGGTTATGAACTCGCGCTTGCCTGCGATGAAATCTACCTGGTGGACGACCGCTCTTCGTCGGTGTCGCTGCCGGAAGTGCCGTTGCTCGGCGTGCTGCCCGGCACCGGCGGACTCACGCGAGTCACGGACAAACGCAAGGTGCGCCATGATCGCGCCGACATCTTCTGCACGGTGGTCGAAGGTATTCGCGGCGAGCGGGCAAAAGCCTGGCGTCTCGTGGATGAGGTCGTGAAGCCGAACCAGTTCGACCAGGCCATTCAGGCCCGCGCGCTCGAACTCGCCGCACGGAGCGATCGTCCTTCCGACGCGCAAGGTGTGATGCTCACGCGCATCGAGCGTACAGAGCGCGACGACGGACTCACATATAAAACGCTGGACGTCACGATCGATCGCGCTAAACGCATCGCGACATTTACCGCAAAAGCGCCGCAAACGGAACAGCCGGCGAATATCGACGCCATCGTCGCCGCGGGCGCGCACTGGTGGCCGCTGCAATTCGCTCGCGAACTCGACGACGCCATTCTGTCGATGCGTACCAACGAGCTTGAAGTCGGCACATGGATATTCCGAACCGAAGGCGAAGCGCGCAACGTGCTCGCCGCCGATGCGGTTTTGATGCAGCACAAGAACCACTGGTTCGTGCGCGAAACGATCGGCTTGTTGCGCCGCACGCTCGCGCGTATCGACGTTTCGTCGCGTTCGTTGTTTGCGTTGATCGAACCGGGCTCGTGCTTCGCCGGCACGTTCGCCGAACTCGCTTTTGCCGCGGATCGCTCGTATATGGCGGCATTGCCGAGCAATGAGGAAGAGGAGCCGGCCATCACGCTGTCGGAAGTGAACTTCGGTCTCTACCCGATGGTGACGCATCAGTCGCGGCTTGCGCGCCGTTTCTATGAAGAAGCGGAACCGCTCGACGCCGTGCGCTCGCTGAGCGGCCAGGCGGTCAAGCCGGTCGAAGCGGAGCGTTTGGGGCTTGTCACTGCAGCGCCGGATGACATCGATTGGGCCGACGAAATTCGGATCGCACTCGAGGAGCGCGCGGCAATGTCTCCGGATGCGCTGACCGGACTCGAAGCGAATCTGCGCTTTAACGGCCCGGAAACAATGGAGACGCGCATTTTTGGCCGTCTCACCGCGTGGCAGAACTGGATCTTCAACCGGCCGAACGCAGTGGGCGAGAAGGGCGCGCTCAAGGTGTACGGCAAGGGCAGCAAGGCGCAATTCGACGTATCGCGAGTTTGACGCACGAGCGCGACGCGACGCCCGCTACCCGATACGCCTCTCACCTTCCGCATTGCAAGGAACGACCATGTCAACGATCAACTACAGCGAAAAGATTCCGAACAACGTCAACCTCGCCGACGACCGCGCGCTGCAACGCGCGCTCGAGCAGTGGCAACCGAACTTCCTGTCGTGGTGGGGCGATATGGGCCCGGAAGGCTCGCACGGCTACGACGTGTATCTGCGCACGGCGGTGAGCGTGGATGCGGGAGGCTGGGCGCACTTCGATCACGTGAAGATGCCGGACTATCGCTGGGGCATCTTTCTGACCCCGGGTGACCAGGACCGCAAGATTCACTTCGGCGAACATAAGGGCGAAGCCGCATGGCAGGACGTGCCCGGCGAGCACCGCGCGAATCTGCGCCGTATCATCGTGACGCAAGGCGATACGGAGCCCGCTTCCGTCGAGCAGCAACGACACCTCGGCTTGACCGCACCTTCCATGTACGACTTGCGTAACCTGTTTCAGGTCAACGTGGAAGAAGGCCGCCATTTGTGGGCGATGGTGTACCTGCTGCATCGCTACTTCGGACGCGACGGTCGTGAGGAAGCCGAAGCATTGCTCGGGCGCCGTTCCGGCGACGACGACAATCCCCGCATTCTCGGTGCGTTCAACGAGAAAACGCCGGATTGGCTAGCGTTCTATATGTTCACGTACTTCACCGACCGCGACGGCAAGTTCCAGTTGTCCGCACTCGCTGAATCGGGCTTCGACCCGCTCGCGCGCACCACGAAGTTCATGTTGACGGAAGAGGCGCACCATATGTTCGTCGGCGAATCGGGCGTTTCGCGTGTGATTCAGCGGACTGCTCAGGTGATGAACGAACTCGGCACCGACGACGTCGCCAGGATTCGCGCGGCCGGCGTGATCGACTTGCCGACCATTCAGCGCTATCTGAACTTCCATTACTCGGTGACGATCGACCTGTTCGGTGCGGACCATTCGTCGAATGCGGCCACGTTCTATAGCTCGGGCCTGAAGGGCCGCTATGAAGAGGGCAAGCGCGACGACGATCATCAACTGAACGGCCAGAGCTACAAACTGCTGGATGTGCAGGACGGCAAGCTCGTGGAGCGCGAAGTGCCCATGCTCAACGCGATGAACGAGGTGCTGCGCGACGACTATATCAGGGACTCCGTCGCGGGCGTCGGGCGCTGGAACAAGGTGCTCGAAAAGGCCGGTATCGACTTCCGCATGACGGTGCCGCACAAAGCGTTCAACCGGCAGATCGGCACATTTTCAGGCACGCGCGTGTCGCCCGACGGCCGCGTGATCGGCGAAGCCGAGTGGGCCGCAAACGAAGCGAAGTGGCTCGCCACACCGGAAGACCGCGCATTCGTTGCGTCGCTGATGGGCCGCGTCACGGAACCCGGCAAGTTCGCGAACTGGATTGCGCCGCCCGCGATGGGCGTGAACCGTCAGCCGGTCGATTTCGAATACGTGCGCTTCAACTGAATGCAGGTTTCGCGCAGTGCAAGAATTGTTGCAATTGCACGAAGCGCGCGTGGCAAGCTTGCGCAGCACTACATGGTGGAGGAAGTCATGAACGGCCCAGTGTCGATCGAGGTTCTCAGACAGCATCTGATCGATCCGGAAATCTGCATTCGCTGCAATACCTGCGAAGAGACCTGTCCGATCGACGCGATCACGCACGACGAAAACAACTACGTCGTGAAGGCGGATGTCTGCAACGGCTGCATGGCGTGCGTGCCGCCGTGTCCGACAGGCGCGATCGACAACTGGCGCACCGTGTTGAAGGCTGACGCGTATCCGGTCGAAGAGCAATTCACATGGGACGTCTTGCCGGAGCAGAACACAATGGCCGCGCCCGCAGTGGAAGAATCGCCCGCTGCGGACACTACCGGCGATGCTCCGGCGAATGCGAGCGGCATTGAAGTAGACACCGTGCGCGGGTCAGTCGTGCCGCCGTGGTCCGCCGCGAAGCCTTACGTCAATCTCTACACACACAAGACGCCGACTACGGCGACCGTGGTCGGCAACTACCGGCTCACCGACGCATCGACGGAAAGCGACATACATCACATCGTGCTCGATTTCGGATCGATGCCCTTTCCGGTGCTCGAAGGCCAATCGATCGGCATTCTGCCGCCCGGCGCCACCGCCGACGGCCGCTTGCACCACGCGCGCCAATATTCGATCGCCAGCCCGCGCGACGGCGAGCGCCCTGGCTACAACAACGTTTCGCTGACGGTGAAGCGCGTCGCGCAACGGCATGGCGATTCGATCGACGGCGTCTGCTCGAACTATCTGTGCGATCTGAAAAAGGGTGACGTGGTCACGGTGATCGGCCCGTTCGGCGGCACGTTTCTGATGCCAAACCATCCGAACTCGCATCTTCTGATGATCTGCACGGGCACCGGGTCCGCGCCGATGCGCGCAATGACGGAATATCGCCGGCGCCGCCGCCTGAAGGGCGCAACCGGCAAGCTGATGCTGTTCTTCGGTGCGCGTACCAAAGAGGAGTTGCCATACTTCGGGCCGCTAACTAATCTGCCGAAGGATTTCATCGACACCAATCTCGCATTCTCGCGCACGCCGGGTCAGCCGAAGCGCTACGTGCAGGACGCGATGCGTGAACGCGCGGTCGACGTCGCGCAGATGCTAAAGGACGACAATACGCATATCTACGTATGCGGGCTAAAGGGTATGGAAGACGGCGTGCTGCAAGCGCTGAAAGAGATCGGCGAGCAGCATCAGGTAGATTGGGAGGCGCTGTGGGCAAAGCTGAAGAAAGAAGGGCGCCTGCACCTGGAAACGTATTGATCCGGCCGCCTCAGATGACCGACCGCTATCGCGAAGGGTCAGCGCCTTGTGCTCGTTGTGCCGGCGAGACTGCCCCGCACGCGCGAATCACGAGTTGCACGACTTCTTCGGTCGTCGCCTCGAACGACTTCTGCGTCAACGCGCGCTTGCCTTTGAGCGCGCGAATCTGTGCGTCGAAGTCGGCGTAGTGCTGGGTCGTCGCCCAGATCATATACATCAGCGTTCGCGCGTTGACAGGCGCGAGCAGGCCCCGCGAGATCCAGTCGTCGATTACTTTTACACGGCTGTCCAGCCATGGCTTGACGCGCTCCGTGAGAATGTCTTCCATATGCTCGGCGCCGTGAATGATCTCGCTCGCCCATACTTTTGAGCCGAGCGGACGCCGCCGCGACAATTCCATTTTCGCGCGCACATATCCGCCGATCGCCTCCACGGGATCGTCGCTGCATTCGAACGTATCTGCTGCGCGGTACCAGTCTTCGAACAGGTCTTCGAGCACACGCCGGTAAAGCGCAAGCTTGGTCGGGAAGTAGTAATGCACGTTGGCTTTCGGTAAGCCCGCGCGTTCGGCGATCATCGCGGTGCTCGCGCCGTCGAGTCCGCGTTCCGCGAAGACGGCTTCCGCACAGGCCAGAAGATGTGCTTCGTTCGACTCGCGAATGTGCGCCTTGCGCCGCCGCAAAGGTGCGCGCGTTTCGTCGTTTTCCGTGATACCTCCAGCCACGTCGTCGTCTCTCATGTTCGCCTTCGGCGGCATGGGTGCCGCGTCGCGCTTCATTCTAGTCGCTTGACGCGCTGCGGACACACGTATTTCAGAAGCCGCTTCCAGCCCTGCTGCAATGCAATGGCACGCTTCTCGCTCTATGTTTGTCCGTGCGAAAGGCATTGATTTGGCGGTGTTAATCGTCTACAACCTGTCCAACTGGACAGGATTGAGAAAGCGGGACATGCATCAGGGTTTGCCCTCGCTACGAGAAGCAGCCGGAAGCATGGAACCTGCACCGCAGCCGTGCGGACACGCCCCAAAGCCGCCGCTCATGCACCAGTTTCATGTCGGTTCACCGGAAGGAGCGAGACGAATGAACGCGGTATCCGAAGCGCTAAGGCGGGCAAAGCCCGCTACGTCGATCAGGATCGACGGCAAGCGGCTGTGGGACAGCCTGATGACGATGGCAACGATCGGCGCAACGCCTAAGGGCGGCGTATGCCGCCTCGCGCTGACCGATCTCGACAAGGAAGGGCGGGACCTGATAGTTAGCTGGGCGAAGGAAGCCGGCTGCACGGTTAGTGTCGATCAGATGGGTAACGTGTTCATGCGCCGCGCAGGACGCAATCCCGATGCGTTGCCTGTGATGACCGGCTCGCATGCGGACTCGCAGCCAACGGGCGGCCGCTTCGACGGCATCTACGGCGTGCTGGGCGGTCTGGAAGTGATTCGCAGTTTGAACGATCACGGTATCGAAACCGAGCATCCTGTCGAAGTCGTGATCTGGACCAACGAGGAAGGCTCGCGTTTTGCGCCGGCCATGGTTGCGTCGGGCGTGTTCGCGGGCGTGTTCTCGCTCGAATACGGTTTGTCGCGCAAGGACGTGGATGGCAAGACGATCGGCGAGGAACTGCAGCGCATCGGCTATGCGGGCGATGTGCCATGCGGCGGTCGTCGATTGCACGCGGCGTTCGAACTCCATATCGAGCAGGGGCCGATTCTCGAAGCCGAGCAGAAAACCATTGGCGTGGTCACGGATGCGCAAGGTCAGCGCTGGTACGAAATCACGCTCACGGGACAGGAGGCGCACGCAGGTCCGACGCCGATGCCGCGGCGGCGCGATGCATTGCTCGGCGCTGCGCGGGTAGTTGATCTCGTCAATCGCATCGGGCTGGAAAACGCGCCGCTCGCATGCGCGACGGTCGGCATGATGCAGGTCTATCCGAACTCGCGCAACGTGATTCCTGGGCGGGTGTTCTTTACCGTCGACTTCCGGCATCCGGACAACGCCGTGCTGGCGAAGATGGATGCCGCGTTGCGCGAGGGCGTGGCGCGCATCGCGAGCGGCATCGGCCTCGAGACCGAACTCGAACAGATCTTTTACTACGAGCCCGTTGCGTTCGACGAAGCTTGCGTGAAGTCGGTGCGCGCAGCGGCCGAGCGCTTTGGTTACTCGCATCGCAACATGGTCTCCGGCGCGGGGCACGACGCCTGTTATCTCGCGCAAGTCGCGCCCACTTCAATGGTGTTCGTGCCGTGCGTCGACGGGATCAGCCACAACGAAATCGAGGACGCCTCCTTCGAATGGATCGAAGCCGGCGCGAACGTGTTGCTGCACGCGATGCTGGAGCGTGCGTGCGAGCCGGTTTCATAGTGCGCCGATCAACGTCGCTTGCGAGCGCCGTCTGGACTTCTGATTTTAAGCCGGACTACGAGCCGGATTACCAGCCGGAGTACCAGCTTTGACAGCTTCACGCTAGCGCCAGAAAAACATGCCGTCCGGGCTTCGCTCACGCGAGAGCCGGCAGGTGCGGCTGCGTCCTCACATCGACAGAAGGAACGTGTATGGCCATCAAGCAAACCGGCGACATCGCCGCGCAGCGCCTGTCGCCCGAACAGCTTTCCTGCGAGTTCTCCGACATTGCACCTTTGCTCGACGCAAGCGCCGCCGCCGCGGCGGCGAGCCGCTGCCACTACTGCTACGACGCGCCGTGCGTCAACGCTTGTCCGACCCGGATCGACATTCCTAGCTTCATTCGCAAGATTGGCAACGGCAACTTGAAGGGCGCGGCGGTAGACATTCTGTCGGCCAACCCGCTCGGCGGCATGTGCGCGCGCGTGTGCCCGACCGAAATTCTGTGTGAAGGCGCCTGCGTGCGCGACCATCAGGACGCGAAGCCGGTGGCGATCGGCGCGCTGCAACGTCATGCAACCGACTGGGCGATGGCTCGCGGCGAAGCGCTATTCAAGCGAGCGCCCGCAACCGGCCGGCGTGTCGCAGTGATAGGCGCGGGGCCTGCGGGGCTCGCGTGCGCGCATCGCCTTGCACTGGCGGGCCACGACGTTACCATCTACGACGCTCGCGACAAAGCCGGCGGACTCAACGAATACGGCATTGCCGCTTATAAAACAGTCAACGATTTCGCGCAGCGCGAAGTGGAATGGCTGTGCTCCGTGGGCGGCATCGAGATAAGAAACGGCGTTGCGCTAGGGCGCGACATCGAACTCGATACGCTGCGCAAGCAATACGACGCCGTGTTTCTCGCGATTGGCCTCACGGGCGTGCGCGCACTCGCAATGGCCGGCGAGGAACTGAGCGGCGTGATGAACGCAGTGGACTTCATCGAACAGGTTCGCAGCGCGCGCGACTTCGGCACGGTGCCGGTGGGCCGCCGCGTCGTCGTGATCGGCGGAGGCAATACCGCTGTGGATGCGGCTGTGCAAAGCCGCAAGCTCGGCGCGACGTCGGTAGCGATGGTGTATCGGCGCGGCGTCGAATCCATGAGCGCGACGTGGGCCGAACGCGATTTCGCACAAACCAGCGGCGTCACGCTTATCACGCATGCAACGCCGGTACGTTTGATCGGCGAGGGCGGCGTGGTGACGGGTGTCGAGTTCGAACGCACAGTGAGCGCAGGCGATCAGGAGCGCTTCGTCATCGAAGCGGACATGGTGCTCAAGGCGATCGGCCAGACGCTCGTGCCGGTAGGGATCGAACGCGAACTGCTGACGCTCGACGGCAGCCGCATCGCTGTGGATGCAAACGGGCAGACGTCGCTTGCCGGGGTCTGGGCGGGTGGCGATTGTGCGGCCACGGGCGGTATCGACCTGACCGTGCAAGCCGTGCAGGACGGCAAGCTCGCGGCCGCCGCCATCGATGCGCAGTTCGCTCGCACCGCAGTGAAAGCCGCGTAGCGTCGATCGCTGCACAGCACTGAAAGACACAAGAAAACAGCCGTCCCCAAGGAGCCGAATATGGCCGATCTGCGCTGTACGATTGCCGGCATCACATCGCCGAATCCCTTCTGGCTCGCGTCCGCGCCGCCGACCGACAAAGCCTATAACGTGAGCCGCGCGTTCGAAGCCGGCTGGGGCGGCGTGGTGTGGAAGACACTCGGCCTCGACCCGCACGTGGTCAACGTGAGTTCGCGCTACGGCGCGGTGCAATGGAACGGTCAACGCATCGCGGGGCTGAACAACATCGAGTTGATTACGGACCGCCCGCTCGACGTCAATCTGCGCGAGATCGCACAGGTCAAACGCGACTGGCCCGAACGCTCAATGATCGTCTCGCTGATGGTGCCGTGCAATGAGCGCGACTGGAAGTGGATCTTGCCGCTCGTGGAAGACACCGGTGCCGACGCAGTCGAACTGAATTTCGGATGTCCGCACGGCATGAGCGAACGGGGGATGGGCGCGGCGGTCGGCCAGGTGCCCGAGTACATAGAGATGGTCACGCGCTGGGTCAAGGAAGGCACGAAGCTGCCGTGCCTCGTCAAGCTCACGCCGAACATCACCGACATTCGGCTCGGCTCGCGCGCGGCATACAAGGGGGGCGCGGACGGCGTGTCGTTGATCAACACGATCAACTCGATCGTCGCCGTGGATCTCGACGCAATGTCGCCGTTGCCGATGGTCGACGGCAAGGGCACGCATGGCGGCTACTGCGGCCCGGCAGTAAAGCCGATTGCACTGAACATGGTCGCCGAAATCGCGCGCGACGTGGAGACGCCCAACCTGCCTATTTCGGGTATCGGCGGCATTTCGACCTGGCGCGATGCGGCCGAATTCATGGTGCTGGGCGCGGGCAGCGTGCAGGTGTGCACGGCGGCCATGCACTACGGTTTTCGCATCGTCACGGATCTCGCCGACGGTCTTGCAAACTGGATGGACGAAAAGGGATACGCGACGCTCGACGACATTCGCGGCCGCGCCGTGCCCAACGTCACCGACTGGAAGTACCTGAACCTCAAGTACGACATCAAGGCGCGCATCGACCAGGACAAGTGCATTCAATGCGGCCTGTGCCATATCGCGTGTGAGGACACCGCGCATCAGGCGATCATGAAAGAAAAAGATGGCGTCCGGCATTTTGAAGTGATCGACTCCGAATGTGTGGGCTGCAATCTGTGCATGCATGTGTGCCCGGTCGAGCAATGCATCACCATGGAGCGCGTGGATAACGGCGAGTACGCGAACTGGACCACGCATCCGAACAATCCGGCGCGAGTGAATGCTCCGGCCAGCGATGTCGAGGCAGAGTCAGCGAACGCCGAAGCCGCCCACGCAGCAAAAGCCGCCTGAAATAAAGGGCGAATCGTTGTAAGCGCAGCGCTTGTACGAACCGGTGTTTTCTTTAACGCCCGACGCGCCGACAGAAGCCGCGCGGGCTTCAACGATCTAGTGGAGATCTTTCGATGAAGCAGACCGCGCAACCCGTCGATCCGCAATTCGCGGCCGGCGCGCAAGGCAGCAGTCTTTACAACGACGACCTTGCACCCACCGGCCCCGCGCAGCGCACCTGGCGCTGGTATCACTTCGCAGCGCTGTGGGTGGGCATGGTGATGAACATTGCGTCGTACATGCTCGCGGCCGGATTGACCGAAGAGGGCATGTCGCCGTGGCAAGCGGTGTTGACCGTGCTGCTAGGCAACCTGATCGTGCTCGTGCCGATGCTGCTGATCGGCCACGCGGGCGCGAAGCACGGCATTCCGTATGCGGTGCTGGTGCGCTCGTCGTTCGGCACGCAGGGCGCGAAATTGCCGGCGATGCTGCGCGCCATCGTGGCCTGCGGCTGGTACGGCATTCAAACGTGGCTTGGCGGCAGCGCGATCTATACGCTGTTGAACATTCTTACCGGCAACGCGCTGCACGGCGCAGCCTTGCCGTTCATCGACATTTCCATTGCACAGTTCGCGTGTTTTCTTGTGTTCTGGGCTTTGCAGATTTACTTCATCGTGCATGGGACGGACTCGATCCGCTGGCTCGAAAGCTGGTCGGCGCCGATCAAGATCGTGATGTGCATTGCGCTTGTCTGGTGGGCGACGTCGAAAGCGGGCGGGCTCGGCTCGATGCTCGCGGCGCCTTCGCAATTCGTGCCGGGCGGCAAGAAGGAGGGCATGTTCTGGGCTACGTTCTGGCCCGGCCTTACCGCCATGGTCGGCTTCTGGGCCACGCTCGCGTTGAACATTCCCGACTTCACGCGCTTTGCAAAAACGCAGCGCGATCAGATTGTCGGGCAGTCGATCGGTTTGCCGGTGCCGATGGCCTTGCTCTCGGTAATCTCGGTGGTGGTGACGTCCGCCACCGTGGTGATCTACGGCAAGGCGATCTGGGACCCGATCGACCTGACGAGCCGCATGACGGGCATCGGCGTAGGCCTCGCTCTCATCATCCTCACGCTCGACACGATGTGCTGCAATCTTGCCGCGAATCTCGTCGGGCCCGCTTTTGATTTTTCGAGCCTGTGGCCGAAGGGCATTTCGTATCGCGTCGGCGGCATGATTACCGCGACCATCGCAATCGTCATGATGCCGTGGAAGATTCTCGCGACCACGCAGGGCTATATCTTCACGTGGCTCGTCGGTTACTCAGCTCTTCTCGGTCCGGTGGCGGGCATTCTGATGGTCGACTATTTCCTGATTCGCGGCACACGGCTCGATACCCGCGAACTATTCGACGAGCGCGGCGAATATAGCTATACCGGCGGCTGGAATATCGGCGCGGTGGTCGCGCTGGTGATCGGTGTGCTGCCGAATCTGCCGGGTTTTTTGCACACTGCGTTTCCTGCTTCGTTCGCGAACGTGCCGTCGATTTTCAATACGCTCTATACGTATGCATGGTTCGTCGGGCTCGCGTTGGCGTCGATCGTGTATAGCGCGTGGATGAAACTCAGCAAAGGACCCAGCGCGCGCGTCGCGAGTGCGTGAGATAACCGCATACGTAGTAGCGACATATGCAAATTCATAAGGAGGCGGCAACATGACGACCCTGATTCGCGGCGGCACCATTATCGACGCGGAGAACACGTATCGAGCGGACGTGTTGTGTGCCGACCCGCAAGACGGCGGCACCATCCTGCAGATCGGAGCGGACCTCGAAGCGCCGGCGGGCGCGGCGATCGTCGATGCGGGCGGGCAGTATGTGATGCCCGGCGGCATCGATCCGCACACGCATATGGAACTGCCCTTCATGGGCACCACCGCGAGCGACGACTTCTATACCGGCACCGCAGCGGGATTGTCGGGCGGCACGACGAGCATCATCGACTTCGTGATTCCAAGCCCGAAGCAAAGCCTGATGGAAGCGTTCAAACAGTGGCGCGGCTGGGCGGAGAAGGCGTCATCGGATTATGGGTTTCATGTCGCCGTGACATGGTGGGACGACTCGGTATATCGCGACATGGGCACGCTCGTGCACGAGCACGGCGTGTCGAGCTTCAAGCACTTCATGGCCTACAAGAACGCGATCATGGCCGACGACGAAGTACTGGTGAACAGCTTCTCGCGATCGCTCGAACTCGGCGCGCTGCCTACCGTGCATGCGGAAAACGGCGAGCTGGTGTTTCAGTTGCAGCGCCAACTGCTCGCAAAAGGCTTCACGGGCCCCGAGGCGCATCCGCTGTCACGGCCGCCCGAAGTCGAAGGCGAGGCGGCCAATCGCGCGATTCGTATCGCGCAGGTGCTGGGGGTGCCGGTGTATATCGTGCACGTGTCCGCGAAAGACGCTGTCGATGCGATCTCGCGGGCGCGCAGCGAAGGGCTGCGCGTATTCGGCGAAGTGTTGCCGGGGCATCTCGTGATCGACGAGGCCGTGTATCGCGATCCCGACTGGACGCGCGCCGCAGCGCATGTGATGAGCCCGCCGTTTCGCTCGGCCGAACATCGCGAGGCGTTGTGGCGAGGTTTGCAGGCCGGTCAACTGCACACCACCGCGACCGATCACTGCGTGTTCTGCGCGTCGCAAAAGGCCATGGGCCGCGAAGACTTCACGAAGATCCCGAATGGCTGCGGCGGCGTTGAAGATCGCATGGCGGTGCTGTGGCATCACGGCGTGAACTCCGGGCGTCTCACGCCGAACGAGTTCGTGCGCATTACGTCGACGAACGCCGCACAGATCTTCAACCTGTACCCGCGCAAAGGTGCGGTGCGTGTCGGCGCCGATGCGGACATCGTCGTATGGGACCCCAACGCAAGCAAGACGATTTCCGTGAAAACGCATCATCAGAAAGTCGACTTCAATGTGTTCGAAGGCATGACGGTGCAAGGCGTGGCAATGCATACGCTCACGCGCGGCGCGCTTGCCTGGACCGACGGCGACCTGCGTGCCGTGCGAGGCGCCGGGCAGTATCAGAAGCGCCCGCCTAATGCGGCTTACTTCGACGCGATCCGCGTGTCGAACAAGCTGAAAGAGCCGCATCCAGTCGAGCGGTAGCGCTCGAGCTTCCACTGGCGCGGGCCTGCAAGCTCGCGCCGGGTTCCTTTCGGCGCCGCGCATTCGCCGCGGCACCACTGTCTCGCGTTTTCCCCGATGGCGTCCCGCCCATGTTCCATGTTGCGATGCATGCCGCGTCTTCACATCTGCCGTAGAGTTGCAATTCATGTGATAGTGGAGGCGATGGCTGCGGCTTAGCACGGATGCGCATATGGATTGGAAACCTGATCCTTTGTAAAAACGCAGGCCGTTTGCTACAGTCCGCCCACTCCGCCGGGCACGAGCGCCGGTGGGACAGCCAACACGCGTCCAGGCATGCGGCCTGACCAACTTAGGGAGCCACTCATGAAGTCGATTCGTTCCATTCTGCTGATCGCGCTGTTTCATGCGGTAACGGTGAGCCCCGTGTTCGCCGCCGATGAACTCGCGCAGATCAAGTCCTCGGGCGTGTTCAGGATCGGTACGGAAGGCACCTATGCGCCGTTCACCTATCACGACGAGTCCGGCAAGCTGACCGGCTTCGACGTGGAAGTGGGCACGCAGATCGCGCAGCGTCTCGGCGTCAAGCCGCAATTCGTCGAAGGCAAATGGGACGGGCTGATCGCCGGTCTCGACGTGAACCGCTACGACGCGGTGATCAACGAAGTCGCGGTGACCGACGCGCGCAAGGTCAAATATGATTTCTCGGACCCGTACATCACATCGCATGCGGCACTGATCGTGCGCTCGGACAACAACGCGATCAAGACTTTCGACGATCTTAAGGGCAAGAAGTCCGCCAACACGCTGACCAGCAACTTCGGCAAGATCGCCGCCGCGCACGGCGCGGAAGTGATTCCCGTGCAGGGCTTCAATGAATCGATCGATCTGCTGACGGCGGGCCGTGTGGATGCAACCGTCAACGATTCGCTGTCGTTCCTCGACTTCAAGAAGCACAAGCCGGATGCGAAGGTGAAGATCGCCACGCTGGACACGTCGCCGGAAAGCAGCGACAAGTCCGCGGTGCTGATCCGCAAGGGCAACCCGGAACTCGTCGCGGCGATCAACAAGGCGCTCGCGGATATGAAGAAAGACGGCACCTACGCGAAGATCTCGCAGAAGTACTTCGGCAAAGACGTCTCCAAATAAACGCCTTTCGCGAGTCTGAATCATGCCGGCATGGTTGCATCTGATGGCGCAGTCGCTGTGGCCTCTGCTATATGCGGGGCTCGTGTTTACGGTGCCGCTCACGTTGGCTTCGTTTGCAATCGGACTCGCTCTCGCGTTTATTGTCGCGCTGGTGCGGCTCTTTGGGCCGAAGTGGGCAGTGGCGCTGGTGCGTTTTTATGTGTGGCTGTTTCGCGGCTCGCCGTTGCTCGTGCAACTATTCGTGATCTTCTACGGCTTGCCGAACGTGGGCATCGTGCTCGACCCGTTGACGGCGGCGATTATCGGCTTCTCGCTGAATGTGGGCGCCTACAATTCGGAAGTGATTCGCGGCGTGATCGAGTCGATCCCGAAAGGGCAGTGGGAAGCCGCTTATTCAATGGGAATGACGCGCGAACAGGCGCTGCGTCGCGCGATTCTGCCGCAGGCCGCACGCGTCGCATTGCCGCCGTTGTCCAACTCGTTTATCGCGCTCGTTAAGGACACGTCGTTGGCCGCTGTGCTGACTGTGCCCGAAGTGTTTCAGGCAGCGCAGCGAATTGCTTCGGTCACCTACGAACCGTTGATTCTTTATACCGAGGCCGCACTGGTATATCTGCTGTTCAGTTCGGTGCTGTCATCGGCGCAAGTGAGGCTCGAACGCAAGTTCGGCCGTCATGCACTCTTTCAGGCGGGCAACTAATGATCCGACTGGAAAAAATCGACAAGTATTTTTCCGGGCTGCGTGTGCTCAATTCGGTCGACTTGCACCTCGCGCAGGGCAACGTGACCGCGTTGATCGGACCGTCGGGCAGCGGCAAAAGTACGCTGTTGCGTTGCGTGAATCTGCTGGAAATTCCCGAGGCCGGCTCGCTCGAAATCGGCGATCAGCAACTCAGGTTCAGCCCCGACGAGCGGCCTTCGCGCGAAACCGTGCTGGCGATCCGCCGTCGTACCGGCATGGTGTTTCAGAACTTCCAGTTGTTTCCGCATCTCACGGTGCGTCAGAACGTGATGGAAGGCCTGATCACCGTGCTGAAATGGGACAAGGAAAAGGCGCGAGCCCGCGCTGACGAATTGCTGGAGAAGGTCGGCATCGCGCACAAGGGCGATGCGTGGCCCGTCACGCTGTCGGGCGGGCAGCAGCAGCGCGTTGCGATCGCGCGGGCATTGGCGCCGTCGCCGGAAGTATTGTTATGCGACGAGCCCACGTCCGCGCTCGATCCCGGTCTCGCCGCGGAAGTGGTCGAAGTACTCAAGCAACTTGCGAATGAAGGCATGACCATGCTGATGGCCACGCACGATTTGCGGCTCGCCGCCACCATTGCACGCGACGTGGTGTTCCTGAACAACGGCGTAGTGGTGGAGTCGGGTCCGTCGCGCGATGTGTTCATGCGGCCGCAGCAGGAGGAAACCGCGCGCTTCGTCTCGACGTTGACGCACAGCTTGCCCGATGCATGGACCGAGTAAAGCGAGCCTGAGAGAGTACCTTCGATAAGAAAAGCCGCTGATGTATGCAACAAAGAGAAAGGGGCGCCAGTTCATTCAGAACTGCGCCCCTTTTTGCATATCAGGCTTCGGCGCGCTCTGCTTCGTTGTTCAGCGCCGTTTCGAAGAACCGTGCCTTGGCCTCTTCATTGGCGCGAGCATACGCGCGGTTCAGGCCGCTGATCACCGCGCGAATCGACGCAGTCACCAGATTGGCGTCGATACCCACGCCGAACGCACTGCCGGCCACGTCCGCCCCGGCCATTTCGGCGACGGCGACCGCGCGCGCATCGGCGCCTTGCGTCAACGCGCGCTCCTCATAGTGCTGGATGCGCACGGGCACACCCATCGCGTGCATCAAGGCGTCGAGCGGACCATTGCCTTCGCCGTTCAACACGCGCCGGGTGCCATTGATATCGACAGTAAGCTTGATGCGCTCGCGTCCGTTGTACTCGGACAGGCTGTGGCCGATGTAATGAACCGGCGCGGTGTTCTGCACGTACTCCTGCTGGAACAGTTCCCAGATCTGCGACGGCGTGACTTCTTGTCCGCTGTCGTCGGTAAAGCGCTGCACGGCCGAGCTGAAATCCACCTGCAAGCGGCGCGGCAATACCACGCCGTAGCTCTGCTCGAGCAGGTACGCGATGCCGCCCTTGCCCGACTGGCTGTTCACGCGGATCACGGAGTCGTAGGTGCGGCCCAGGTCGTTCGGATCGATCGGCATGTACGGCACTTCCCAGATCGCGTCCGGTTTCTGCGCAGCGAAGCCTTTTTTGATCGCATCCTGATGCGAGCCGGAGAACGCGGTGAACACCAGATCGCCGACATACGGATGACGCGGATGTACCGGCAACTGCGTGCATTCCTCGGCCGTGCGCGCGATTTCGTTGATGTTCGAGAAGTCGAGTCCCGGATCGACGCCTTGCGTGTACAAATTCAGTGCGAGCGTGACGAGGTCCACGTTGCCGGTGCGCTCGCCGTTGCCGAACAGGCACCCTTCGATACGATCCGCGCCCGCCATCACCGCGAGTTCGGCCGCGGCCACGGCGGTGCCGCGATCGTTATGCGGGTGCACCGACACGATCAACGAATCGCGGCGCGCGAGGTTGCGGTGCATCCATTCGATCTGGTCGGCGTAGACGTTCGGCGTGGCCATTTCGACCGTAGCCGGCAGATTGACGATGGCCTTGTGCTCGGGCGTGGGTTGCCAGATGTCGAACACCGCGTCGCAGACTTCCTTCGCGAATTCGAGTTCGGTGCCGCTAAACACCTCAGGGCTGTATTGCAGCGTGAAATGCGTTTCGGGCGCGGCATCGGCGAGACGCTTCATGGTGCGCGCGGCTTTTTGCGCGAGTTCCTTGACGCCGTTCTGGTCGAGCCCGAACACGATCTTGCGGAATTCCGGCGCCGTTGCGTTGTACAGATGGACGATCGCGCGCGGCGCGCCACGCAACGATTCGAACGTACGCTCGATCAGGTCGTCGCGGGCCTGCGTCAACACTTCGATCGTCACGTCGTCCGGAATGTGGCCGCCCTCGATCAACTCGCGCACGAAGTTGAAATCGGTCTGCGATGCCGACGGAAACGCGACTTCGATCTCCTTGAAGCCGATCTGCACCAGCGTCTTGAACATGCGCATCTTGCGCTCTGCGTTCATCGGCTCGAACAGAGCCTGGTTGCCGTCGCGCAGGTCGGTGCTCATCCAGATCGGCGCGCGCGTGATGGTGCGCGACGGCCACTGGCGGTCCGTCAAATTGATGGGCTTGAAGGAGCGGTACTTGGTAGCAGGGTTCTTCAACATTTTCATCGTCCGTGGGTTCGACAGGCTGGTAGTCGACCGGACGACTAAAACGCAAAGCAGCGCCGCCGGTCGGAAACCGGGGCTGGGTCAGTTACTGGGGAATTATGCGGTGCCTCGGGTATTTCAGATGGAAGCGCGCAGCAGCAGACCTAGCCCGGTAGAGCGGGCTAGTAGTAGCGATAGGGTGGTCTGGGCGCGGTACATAGTGCGCAATAGGAACATATTATTGGGACTGCGTCAAGCGAGGCGCTCGCGCGCGGCGCCAGGCTACAATTCCGGACGGCTTGAAAAACGGAACGTCAATGAAGATTCGGATTGTCACTATCGCGTGCGCCGCGACCGCTGCAGCACTCCTCGCGGCCTGCACGGCTGTCTACAAGAACTCGGACGCGTGCGAGCAGTTGATGCGAAGCAAGCTGGCAGAGAAATCGTCCGATACGCTGAAGATCGGCCATACGGGCGCCGGTATCGACGGTTCACGCGTCGTGGTGGAAGGTTCCATTGAACATGTGATGACGGCGTCGGAAGTGGCGGCGGCGTCAGCGCGGGCAGCGTCGGGCGTTCGGGCGGGACGCGGGGTGGCGGCATCGGGTGTGCGGGCGGCTTCGGCCTCCTCGGCCTCTGCCGCGTGGGCTGCGTCTGGCGCTAGTGGTTCCTCGGCTTCCGGCGCGTCAAGCGTGTCAAGCGTGTCACAGGCAGCTTCGTCGGTCACTGCGTCGGAAGCTGATGCGCTTGCGCGGAAGCCGACCAAACCGAAGAAGCTGATTCTGGCCGCAGCCGCCGAATGCACGTTCCGTGGCCCCACGCTGGACACGTTTAGCTGGTTAGCGCCAGCAAAGCTGGCGGCGCCGTCCGACCCGGATGCGAGCGAAGCAGAGGAGTAAGGTCTGTCGCCCGACTGACTCATAGCGCGCTTGGGGTTGAGCATGTGTATGTATGGCTGTGCGCTTGCAGCCATGCGCATGCTTGCACGAACCACGTGCGTATGAACAGAAGAGCAGTCGCATTGACGTTGACTCATCTCGTGATATCGCCGGGCGGCCGTTTCGTTATTCAGGTGACTGTCGATCCACCGCTCCAACATCGCCCTGTCTACCTGCTTTCCAGCATCAACGTTAGCGCGCTTTCCGCAAAAGCCTGGGGTCGGCCTTCAAAGCAGCGCTCGACCGCGCGCGTGTCGATCAGATGCTGCCGCAATGCCGTGCGTTCGTCGTGCCCGTCAATCATCCGCACGGCTGCCGCGATATAACCCTCGACGTTGTCCGCCGTTGCCCACGGCGGCATGCCCACGCGCTCGAACAGCGCCCCGTCTATCCTTTCGAATACCTCGGGCCCGCGCTTGCAGACGCCCGGCAAACCGAGCGTGAGCGCGTCGACGATCCCGTTCGTATTGCCGAACGGGAACGGACTCAGAAAGAGATCGGAGCGATTGACGCGCTCCAGGTAGCTCGCATACTGATGAAACCCATGCACGACCGCGCCCGGTACCGCGCGTCCGATGACCTCGCGCATCTGGTCGAGCGCGAGGCCGGCCGGCACGCCGCTCATGAAGTGGAACTCGACGCGCGTAGCGGCGCGCGCACCGATCTCGCGGCACGCACCGAGAAAGCCGGGGTTGAGCTTCATCGCGCTAGCGGTAATGACCACTTCCAGCGTTTCGCGCGCAGGCGGAATGCACGCGGCGATCTCCGGCAACGCAACCGAAGGCCGGTACGGCTGGCCGTCTTTCGGCAGCTTCATCAGGCGTTCGCTGAAGCATGCTGGATCGCCGACGTAGTCTTCCTCGACGCTGACGTAGTCGATCTTGTCGGAGTGCGTGGTGGCCGGGTGCCCGAGGCCCGCGATCTGCAACGGCGCGACGCGCAGATTCGACATGAATACCGTCATCACGAACATGCCGACGCTCGGCATGTACAGCACGTCGGGCTTTTCGCGCTCCGCAAAGTCGCGAATGGTCCGCAGGCATTCGCCGATATATTCCGGGTCTTCCAGTTCGATGAAACGGTCGAAGACCGCTCGCCCGATATCGTCGATTGCATAGCTGAAGCCGAAGCCCGCCACCTCGAAATGCTCGCGCGCCGCCTCGATAGTGCGCGAGTGCGTGCGGTAGATCGAATGCGCACCGCCGAACCACTCGAGCACCACCATCATCAACGGCTTCTTTCGGCGCGTGGCGTTCCTGGCTGTCCTGGCTGTCCTGGGATTGGCGGCGTTGGCCCTGCGCGGTACCGCCAGCAAGTCGGTCAAGCCGAGTTGCGCGAGCTTGCGGCGCACGAGCACATTGATGTCGCGCTTGATCTCGTGACGGCGCGGTGTTTCTGCGTAGCTGCAAAACATGTAGGCGTTATGCAGCAAGGCGGTGGGCAGATCGTCGAGGTCGCCGATCTGCTGCAGTTTGCCGGGAAGCCATTCGATCAGTGCCTCGCGCTTGAGGTGCGCGCTCGGCGAGCCCTTGAAAACTGGCGCCAGCAGGACGAGTGCGAGGCAGGCCGCAAGCACTTTGTCGTACGCCCACAGCGCGACGAAGTCCAGCTCCATTTCAGAGCCGGTTGAATACAGCACGCAGAGCTTTTCGACGAAATGGTCACCGGCGAGAAACTGCCTGTCATGCGCGCCGCGCGGATTCAGGTGGCAAGCGACGTGGTCCGCATTGCCGAACGGCGTGACCGAGAACAGCAAACCCACCCATTCATGCAGCGTCAGAAAGAGCCTGAAACATTCAACCGGCAGCTTGAATTCCGGGTCGGCAAAGAGCGTGGAGGCGGCGCTTGCGAGCCGCGTACAGAAGCGCGTGCGTTGCTCGGCGGGCGCAAGTCCGCCCATGCCCGACGCAAGAAAGCTCTCGTCCAGCACGCCGCGTTTGTGCTGGAGTAGCGCGAAGGCGGACAGGAGCTGGATCGACGCCCGGATATGCTGCCGTGTGTAGACGAGCTGCTCGAAATCGTCGAGCGAAAAAGTGGCTTCTTGCATCGGGTGGTTGTTGGCAGTTATGCATGACTAACTATCTCCCAGATGCGTTAGCCGCGAACGACGATTATCGCAGCCAGCCGATATCGAATTTGCCCCATCCACGAATTTGCGAATTTTCAGCACAGCAAATGCGGCCTTCGATTCAGAAGGCGTAGTAAGGACCGGGCCCCGCCGACGTCGCGCGCGATGCGATCGCGGTGTATACGCGGCGTCCGAAAAAGAACGGCAGACCCCAGCCGAAGCCGCTGCTTGCCAGGCCCGCCATGTTGTTGAAGGCATTATTAGCCGATGCGAACAGAACCCGCGAGTTGCCGATCGAAAACGTGACCGCGTTCGCGGCGCCGTCCGTGCCGGTGATCGTCGCCGTCGCCGACTGGGTCGAACTCGGGCAGTACCAGTAGCCGCATTGGGGCAGCTGCGTGTCGCGATAGAAGAGGCCGTTCGAGCCCGTGTCGAGATAACTTTGCGTGTACGTTTGAGCGCCGTGCGTGGTCGTCACGTAACCGGTCTGCGGGTTGCCCTTTAACACGCGCGCGGTGCCGAGCGTGTTGTTTGCCTGAGTGCCGATGCCGAAGATCATCGAACCGGAAACGGTGGGCGCGCCGCTGTCGGGAACCGCGGGAAGGTCGATCACCACGCCGTTGTTGTCGAGCGCGAAGCGGCTCACCGGATTGACCACCTGCTGCGCGAGAGGTTGCGCGGCCGGCAGGCAGGCGCCGCCCGCGTCGCAGCCGTAGTACCAGCGTGGCAGCGCGGCGTTCGCGCAGGCGCTGCCGCAGTCGGCCGCGAATACGCCGACGCCGAGAATGCCGTTGGCACGCAGCGTGTCGAGCGTGAGCATCGACGGACCCGAGCCGGAGCAGTCGGTTGGGACCGTCGGCACCGCAGGGTCGGCAATCAGTTGAATCGCGATCGACGCGGCCAGTTGGCCGGCCATGCGCACGTCCGCGCTGCGAACCGCGCCCCATGCGTAGCCGCCGCCGAATACCGCGCATTCGCCCGATATCCCGGCGCCCGACGATATCGCCGCGAGCTGCAACCCAGCCGGCACGGCCGAAGCAAGAATGCGCAGACCGTGCGAGCCGGTGTCCACCTGAATGTTGTCGATGGTCGCGCAGTTGTCCGTGCCCGGCTGGCAGATGGTGACGCTCGTGGTCAGCATATTGCGCGTGAGGCGCGGCGCGACCGTCACGACGATCGGCTGCACGTTAGGCGTGTTCGACTGTACGACGGCGGTGCCGCTCTGGCTCGAGGCGGCAGACGGAGCGAGAGGCGCGCTCGCGGCGCCTGGGCTGCTCGCCGCGGCGGTGGCGGCCGGGCCGCTGCCGCCACCGCTACCGCCGCCACAAGCCGTAAGGGCGGCGCAGACGAGGAGCAGAACAGGGAGTGAGAGGTCGGGCTTCATGGCGTCAGCGTTGGTCGGCAAATGTTTGGGTTGTTCTGGGCGCTCGGGGCGCTCTGGGGCGCTTTTGGGCGCGTCCTGTCAGAAACGGGTTGAAGTCCAGCACAAGCGCGGAAATTGGGTTTGCGCGGCTGACAACGCGCCTGGCCGGCGTTGCTTGTCAGGCCGTGTTCGTCTGCTGGTGCCGGGCGGCTTGCGCGCTGGTCTACCGAGCCGGAATGGCGCCGGAAAAAGCGCTCGGTCCACCCGGAAACGCCCGGACAAGCGTCAGCGGAGGTCGTCGGCCGTGACGCCCGGCGGCAACGCGCCGGGCAGCCAGACGCGGCCCGCATAGCCGCGCATCGGGCCGCCCGATTCCACGATCACATCCGGCCGCGCGACGCGCGACGCGTGCAGATTGCCGTCCACCGTGGCCGCAGCGCCTGCCCGGTAAGAGCCGGCGTAGTTGCCGAGCAGGGCGACGAGATCGGGCATCGTCGGGCCCTGCCACGTATAGGCGACGATTTCGCCCGCACTGGTCGCATATTCGTTGATGGCGGTGTTGCCCGCATCGGTCGATGTGCGCAGGCGCAGCGCGCCGTTCAGCAGGCTTTGCGGCGCCGCGGCGTTGCCCGCCGGCTTCAGCGGCATCACACCGCCGAGTTGAGCGCAAGCATTGGCGCTGGCGCACAGTGTCGCGACGGCGATCGCAGACGCGGTAATGACGTGGAAGAAATGGGCTTGGGACATGGCAGTCTCTATGGCGTGGCGCGTTTGGTCTTCTCGCGAAGTCGATTTGAAGATAGCACCCGCGCTTCCTGATGAAGCCTGGCGCCCGTTTCCCGGCCCCGTGTTATCGCAAAAGTGACGTGCGCCGAGCTGGGAAAGAGTCTTTGAAAAACAATGGTCTGACAGACGCGTCGCAGGAAGCCGACAGGCCATTCGGAATGGTTGCCGAATGTTAAATAAGGCGTATGCGGGTGAGTCCTCCGGGCGGGCAAACCCCGGTTTTTGCACAGGGCTCGCCGGGATCGGTAAAATGTTGGGTTGATCCACGGAAACTTGCCGTGGCGTAGCGGAAGGATTCCCCGAACATGACTGATCTTCGTCTTACCAAGCGGTTTGCAGTAATGCTGATGGCGGGCGGGCTGGTCGCCGGCTGCGGCACGTCGTCGCCGACCAAAGTCGACTACAAGAGCGACTCCAAATCGAAACAGGTGTCACTCGCCGTCCCGCCGAACCTGATCGACGAGACGCCCGATCAGCGTTCGCTGCCCCCGCAAGGCGGCGAGACCTCGCTGTCCACGCTGCGCCAGGTGCAGGCCCAGGCGCCGGCGGCCAACACGCTCGCCGTCGTGCCGCCCGTGAGCAACATGCATATCCAGCGCGACGGCACGGAAAGCTGGCTCGTGATCGACGGCAAGGCGCCGGCAGACGCGTGGCCGCAAATTCGCCGGTTCTGGCAGGAGCAGGGCTTCCTGCTGGTGGTCGATCAGCGCGACAAGGGCGTGATGGAGACCGACTGGAACGAAACGCACGCGCAGATCAACGACGGTCTGATCCGCAGCACGCTGTCGAAGGCGCTGGGCAACAGCTACGTGACTTCCGAGCGCAACAAGTACCGCACGCGCCTCGAAGCGGCGCCGAACGGCGGCACTTATGTGTTCATCAGCCAGAAGGGCATGCGCGAGGCGCTGACCGGCACGAACAACGACTCGAGCACGTGGGAGCCGAAGGCGAACGACCCCGGCCTCGAACAGGAATACCTGAAGCGCTTGATGGCGGCGCTCGCGCTTGCCGATTCACGCGCGAAGTCGGGCGGCGGGCAGACGGCGGACCTGTCGCCGGCCGGCTCGCAGACTGCGCCTAACGCGGCTACGTCGGGCGCCAGGTCGGCGGCTGCGGCCACTGCGGCGCAGAATGTCGCCCTCTCGGCACAGCAGCCGGCGCGCGATCCGGACGCGGCGAATGCGTCGGCGCAGTTGTCGTCGAACGAACTGACGCTTGGCGAGCCGTACGACCGTGCGTGGCTGCGCGTGGGCCTTGCGCTCGACCGCAGCAACTTCACCGTCGACGATCGCGATCTGAGCCGCGGCCTGTACTTCGTGCGTTACGTCGATCCAAAGGACATGACGTCGGCCGAGCAGGGGTTCTGGAGCCAGCTGTTCCACGGCAAGAAGGAAAAAGTGGCCAAGCAGTATCGCGTGAACGTGCGCGCGCTGACGCCTGACCAGACCCGCGTGGCCGTGGTCGACGACAAAGGTGGCGTCGACGAAAGCCCGCAGGCCACGCAGATCATGAGTCTGATGGCCGACCAGTTGCACTGAAGCGCACCGCTAAAGCCGGCGGCAGGCTGTCTGAAACCCGTCCGGGGCATTGTCCCGGGCGGGTTTTTTATTTTGCGACGGATGCGTTCACGTTGCCGCTCCGCCAGGCGATGCGTGCCCACGTCCTGCTCACGATGAGTGGCGGTGCGAACCCGCGCTCAACGGGAGACAGCCATGTTCGACGTGATTCCTTACTGGATATGGGCGGCGAGCTTGCTCGTTCTCGCGCTGTGTGCGGTGCGGCCTTGAGTCCGCAGGAGCCGCGGCGGCCGCGAGCGCTGCGGACTCGTCACGCGGGCGCGCTGCGCTTGAGGTGGCCGATGCGCTGAATTCCAACAGCGGGTGGTTTCAGTGCTGCGGAAGGCGCCCGCGTCGCGTCACGGGCATTTCGTGCCGTGGGCCGAGTGTAACGACGCTACCGCGCCGACCCCATTCGAACCCTTCGCGGCGGCACGCCGAAAGCGTCGCCGTTCGCGTTGATTCCGGCTGATCGACGCGTTTGCGCAACCCTCACGTATCCGCGCGGCGCGTCCCGACCCACGGCAAGCGCTTGATCACGCCGGTTGCCAGCGCCGTACCCACGAGAATCACGCCGCAGCCTTCGAGCATGCCAGGCGACACGCCTTCGCCGAGAAACAGCGCGCCCCACAGAATGCCGAAGATCGGGATCACGAAGGTCACTGTGATCGCCCGCGCCGGTCCGGCCACCGCGATCAGATGGAAGAACAGCATATAGGCGATGCCGGTGCACGCCACGCCGAGCGCCAGCACCGCGCCCCACGCGTGCAGCGAGACCGGCGCGCTCGGCCAGTAGATCACCGCGAGCGGCAACAGCACGATGGTTGCGCCGCTCATCGTGCCGGCGGCGACGGTCAGCGCGTCGACGCCGGTCAGATAACGTTTGGTGTAATTGGCGGCGATGCCGTACAGCAGTGTTGCGCCGAGCGCCGCGCCGGCTGCGAGTGCGGTTGTCAGCGGCGTCGCCGCCGAGCCGTTCGGGGTGGCCATCTGATCCCAGACCAGCATCAGCACGCCGAGGAAACCGATCACGAGGCCGAGTGTGCGCAGCGCGCTCAACCGGTCGCGCAGCCAGAGGAAAGCCACGAGGCCGCCCCACAGCGGTGTGGTTGCGTTGATCACCGACGTCACGCCCGCCGACAGCGTCAACTCCGCATAAGCGAACAGGCAGAAGGGTGCCGCCGAATTCAGAACGCCCACCACGAGCAGCGGAAAAGCGCGCGTGCGCAGGATGGTCGCCGATTGCTGCAAAGGGCGCCGCGCGAGCAGCACGACGATCAGGAAGGCCGCGCCGATGCCGACGCGCAGCGCCATCAGCGGCGCAACGCCAAAGTCGGTCACGCCGACGCGGATAAACAGAAACGACGCGCCCCACAGGGCCGCGAGGATCAGCAACTGGACGATATTTCTGGCATTCATTGTGGTGGCGTCGCGCGCGGTTGAGTCGAGACACCTGCGCATCGTATCAGCGCGATAGGACGAAACGTTTCAGCTTCGAATGAAATGGCAAGTTTCGGGAGAGGGCGTCTGACACACGTGATCGTAAGCGCGGGCGGAAGACGCGCAAAGCGAGCAATTCTCACGCTGATGTGAGAAAAATTGCGATCCCGTTACGCAAGAGAGAGCCGCGGGCGAGGCGGCAGGGCGAGAGCGCCGCAGTCAATGTCCATCGTAGTATTGCGCGGCAGTGCGTCAACCGGCAGGCTGCGTGCCGCACCGGCTCACGCAACACCTTGTCCGCCGTCCGCATGCGGGAGAACACGCGAGCGCGCAGAGCCAGCGCGCCCGCCGCGCCAACCGCTCGTTCAGTGCGGAATCATTCCCTGAAGGAAATTCTGCTGGAGCCAAACCAGAATGCCGAGCAGCACGGTCAACAGGATCGAATGCTTGAACGTCTTGGCGAACACCACGCCTTCCTTGCCTTTGAGGTCCGTCGTCGCCACACCGGTCGAGATATTTTGCGGCGAGATCATCTTGCCCATCACGCCGCCTGAGGAGTTCGTCGCCGCCATCAGGACGGGGTTCAGATTCAACTGATTCGCCGCAACCACTTGCAGGTTGCCGAACAGCGCATTGCCCGACGTATCGCTGCCGGACAGGAACACCGCGACCCAGCCGAGAAACGCGGACACCAGCGGAAAGAACGGTCCGACCGACGCGACCCCGAGCCCAAGCGTATAAGTGAGCCCCGAGTAGTTCATTAGATACGCAAGCCCGACGATGGTCGCGACCGTCAGAATCGCGATGCGCGTCTGCACCCACGTGTCGGCGATCGCCGCACCGAATTCGCGCGCGCCGAGTCCGACCACCAGACTCGTGATAATCGCGGCGACCAGAATCGCCGTGCCGGTTGCGAGCGGCTGGAAGTCCCATATCGCCCCGTATGGCGTGTTGTACAAGGTGATGAACACGGCTTTGTCGAGACCCGGCCACGGCACCTTGATGTCGCCGATCAGGAAAATTTTCGCCACGGTCCAGACGATCACGACGACGGACACGATGATCCACGGATACCAGCCCTGGCTGCCGCCGATCTTGCCGCGCACTTCGCCGACGCGGTCGACATTGATCGCGAACGCGGGATCGGCGGCGGGCTTCCACACGCGCAGAAACGCGATCGTGACGACGAGCGACACCATCGACGACAAAACGTCGGTCAGGCTGTAATTGACGTAGTTCGACGCGACGAACTGCGTGAGCGCGAAGCTCGCGCCCGATATCAGCAGCACCGGCCAGACACGCACCATATTGCGAAAGCCGGCATAGACGGCGATCACATAGAACGGCAACAGCAAGGCGAAGAACGGCAACTGGCGGCCGACCATTTTTGCGAGCGAATCGGCCGGCAAATGTGTGACCGCGCCGAGCACCGTGATGGGCACGCCGAGCGCGCCGAACGCCACCGGCGCCGTGTTGAAAATGAGCGTGAAGGTAAGCGCCTCGAGCGTCGGAAAACCGAGCAGGATCAGCAGCGAACTCGTGATCGCGACCGGCGTGCCGAAGCCGGAAATTCCCTCCAGCAACGCGCCGAACGAAAAGCCCACCACCACCAGCACGACGCGCCGGTCGTTCGGCAGGTTGTCGATCATCCACATGCGAAAGGCCGCGAAGCGGCCGGAGCGTTGCGCGATGTTGTAGAGCAGGATCGCGGTGAACACGATCCACATGACCGGCCAGCACGCGAACACGACGCCCGCGGCGACTGAGTCGAGCGCGAGCGCCACTGGGAACCGCCACACGGCAATCGCGACGACGAGGCCGACGATCAGCCCCGCGAGCGACGCCTGCCACGCAGGCCGGCGCGCCCAGCCGAGCAGCAACAGCACGACGATGATCGGCAACGCCGCGACGAGGAACGATGGAAGTAGGGAATTGCCGACTGGAGTGAGTAGTTGATGAAACATCACGTCTCCTTCGTTGTTGTTCGAAATCGACGCGTGACTGCGAATGACGGGACGCGTCGCTCGTGCAGGACGGATGAGCGACGCCCGCGCAGGAAAGCACCGGTCGGCTCGCTTTTAAACGGTTACTGTGTGCGGCTTAACCAAGCATAGAGCCCGAGGCTCTTACGTCAAGAAGGGAAACTACGGGAGCAAGCAGGAGCGCGTGCCGGCGACGTGCGCCGGCATCGGTGACTTCGTTCAACATGAGTTCGTTCAATGATGGTGGCCATGGCCATGTCCGCCCGACGACCAGCCGAAGCCGATCGATACGGCCGGACCGTACCAGCCAGGATAGCCGTAACCATACCAGGGCGGGTAGACCGGGGGCGGGTAATAGGCGGGATAAGCCGGCGCGACGTACACCGGCGGCTGCGCGACGACATAGGTGGCAGGGGGATACGAAGAGGCCGGCTGCTGCTCGACTTGTTGCCCTTGTGCCGCTTGCTGCCCGGCCTGCGGGTCAGCGGCCACGCCGCCTGCCGTGCCGACCGGCACTTCTCGTTGTGCCGCGCTGGCGGGCACCGTCGCGTAATACGCCGGGTAGTAGCCCGGATAGTAGCCGTAAGGGTAGTAGCAGCCCGACAGCAGCAGCGCGCCCGCGGCGCCGCACAGGGCGAGCCGGCCGCGGCCGAGGTATCCCCCGTGGGGAATGCGCTGGCCCATGCGATCAGCCGGACGCCGCGAGGGCAGCGGCGATCGCATGTGAACGGGATGAAAAGAGTCGATCAGGGGGGACTTCATGACGCGCTCCGGTGTGCAAGCAACTTGCGAGCGACGCAGCCGACGCCTTCGTCGGTACGTCATTGCACGAGCTTACGCTCACGCGGCGCAAAGAGGATTGCAAAACCGTAACGGCGTATTTCGCCTCGTTGCGGCAGCGCGCCGCGACACTTCGCGGCGCTCTCTACGGCTTTTCCCGGGGCACGTCTCGTCAGCGGAAAGCGAGCGGGGCATTGCACCCAGGCTCGCGTTTCACTGCCATGCGGTGGTGAAGGTTACTTGCCGACCTGATTACCGATAACGCCCCCAACGGCCGCGCCGCCCAGCGTGGAGAGCGCACTGCCGCCAATGACCGCACCCGCCGCGCCACCCACGCCCGCGCCGATCGCGGTATCCCGTTGCCGCGTGCTCATCCCCTCGCACGCCGAAAGACTCGCGACAACCGTGACGATCACCGCAAGCGAACCCAATTTACGAATCGATTTCATGATGCTCACTCCCTTTGTTGTGATTGGAAGCCGCCTGTCGTTTTACGTTGTTGGATTTGATCTTATCGCTGCGGACGGTTTCCAGATGTATGAGGTTGTCAGCAGAATGACGGTTTCGTAATCAAATGTTTCCTTCGACGTAGCATGAGTCGTGCCTGAACGCGGGGCGAAAAAAAGCCCGCTGGTGGCGGGCTTTGGGTTGCAAGACGTAGCGCACGCATCGAAATGCGCACGGCTGCCAAAGGCGCGAGATCCGCGCGTGGCCTTACTGCCGCTGATAAATCTCAGCGCCCTTCTTCATGAACTCGATCGACTTCACTTCCATGCCTTTTTTCAGCGCTTCGTCGTCGGTGACGCCTTGTTGCGCCGCGAACTCGCGCACGTCCTGCGTGATCTTCATCGAGCAGAAATGCGGGCCGCACATCGAGCAGAAATGCGCGACCTTTGCCGAATCCTTGGGCAGCGTTTCGTCGTGGAATTCGCGCGCCTTGTCCGGATCGAGACCGAGGTTGAACTGATCTTCCCAACGGAATTCGAAGCGCGCCTTGCTCAATGCATTGTCACGCACCTGCGCGCCCGGATGGCCCTTCGCCAGATCGGCGGCGTGCGCGGCGAGCTTGTACGTGATGATGCCGGTCTTCACGTCGTCCTTGTTCGGCAAGCCGAGGTGTTCCTTCGGCGTCACGTAGCAGAGCATGGCGGTGCCGAACCAGCCGATCATTGCCGCGCCGATGCCCGACGTGATGTGATCGTAACCGGGAGCGATGTCGGTGGTGAGCGGTCCGAGCGTGTAGAACGGCGCTTCGTCACACCATTCCAGTTGCAGGTCCATGTTCTCCTTGATCAACTGCATCGGCACATGGCCGGGGCCTTCGATCATCGTCTGCACGTCGTGCTTCCACGCGATCTGCGTGAGCTCGCCGAGCGTCTTCAATTCGCCGAGTTGCGCTTCGTCGTTCGCGTCGTAAATCGAGCCGGGACGCAGGCCGTCGCCGAGCGAGAAGGCCACGTCATACGCCTTCATGATTTCGCAGATGTCTTCGAAATGCTCGTACAGGAAGCTTTCCTTGTGATGCGCGAGGCACCACTTCGCCATGATCGAGCCGCCGCGCGACACGATGCCGGTCATGCGCTTGGCCGTCAGCGGCACATACTGCAAACGCACGCCCGCATGAATCGTGAAGTAGTCGACGCCTTGCTCGGCCTGTTCGATCAGCGTATCGCGAAAGATCTCCCACGTCAGGTCTTCAGCCTTGCCGTTGACCTTTTCGAGCGCCTGATAGATCGGCACCGTGCCGATCGGCACCGGCGAATTGCGGATGATCCACTCGCGCGTTTCGTGAATGTGTTTGCCGGTCGACAGATCCATCACCGTGTCGCCGCCCCAGCGGATCGCCCACGTCATCTTGTCGACTTCCTCGCCGATCGAAGATGTCACCGCCGAGTTGCCGATGTTCGCATTCACCTTCACGAGGAAGTTGCGGCCAATGATCATCGGCTCGCTTTCCGGGTGATTGATGTTGTTCGGGATGATCGCGCGGCCGCGCGCAACTTCGTCGCGCACGAATTCCGGCGTGATTTCGGTGAGGCCGTTCGGACCAAAAGCGCTTGCACCGAACGCCTGGCCCGGATGCTGACGGCCCATCATCGCGGCGAGTTTTTCGCCGTTCGGGCCGCTCGTCTTCAGCGTCTCGAGGTACTCGGCGCGGCGCTGGTTTTCGCGAATCGCGATGTACTCCATTTCCGGCGTAATGATGCCTTTACGCGCGTAGTGCATCTGCGAGACGTTCTTGCCGGGCATCGCACGGCGCGGCGTGCGGTGCAGGCCTTGAAAGCGCAACTCGGCGGTAGCGGGATCGGCGGCGCGCTCGCGGCCGTAGTCGCTCGTGAGGCCGGAGAGCGGTTCGGTGTCGCCGCGTTCTTCGATCCAGCGCTGACGCAGCGCGGGCAAGCCGGCGCGGATGTCGATCTTCGCTTCGGGATCGGAGTAGGGGCCCGACGTATCGTAGACGTAGACGGGTGGATTCTTTTCGCCGCCGAAGCTGTCAGGCGTATCGGCCTGGGTGATTTCGCGCATCGGCACGCGAATGTCGGGGCGCGAGCCGGTCACGTAGACCTTGCGGGAATTCGGCAGCGGCGCGACGGCGGCTTCGTCGACGTGGGCGTCGGCGGAAAGAAACTTCGGGTTGGCGTTCATGCGTGTTCTCCGTCAAAGCAATGTGGGCCGCTAAGCACGAGACGAGACGGAAGTAGTCGGAATTCGCGAGAGATGAGGCACAAGGCTGGAGTGCGAAATCCGTACGCTTCCCTGCGC
Source organism: Paraburkholderia kirstenboschensis (assembly GCF_032806925.1). NCBI lineage: Bacteria > Pseudomonadati > Pseudomonadota > Betaproteobacteria > Burkholderiales > Burkholderiaceae > Paraburkholderia > Paraburkholderia kirstenboschensis. The sequence goes on from NZ_CP136513.1 coordinate 492,122, forward strand.
TGGCATTATCCAGATCAGGTTCAAAGGGTATTTCTCACCCACGTGGCACGGACCTCCGACTCCCGTGCAACGCAGGACCCCCGCGTTAGCAGCGCACACGATACACCGGGCGGGCGCCGCTTGGCAACCCGTCTGCAATGCTGTGTGCGATCGGTATAAACGTTATGCGTGAGCCGCCGCGCCGCTCTGAGCCACGGGAACGCCATGCATCCGCAGGCGAGAAAGCGCAGGTCTTCACAGGCCGCCGATCCGCTATTTGCGCACTATGCTTGTATTGACGGGCGCGCCGCGTATGACGCACTGCAGCACTTGCGCCACGCGGCCTGTTCGCTTACCGCGTGAAATCGTCCGAGGCTTCGGGCTGGTACAGGATCTTTTCGAGCTTCAGCACCTTCTCGGCGCCGCTTGGCGGCATGAAGCGAATCTGCTCGCCGCGTTTCGCGCCGAGAAGCGCCAGGCCGACTGGCGAGAACACATTCAGGCGGCCATGCGCGAAGTCGGCGTCGGGCGGATATACGACGGTCCAGGTCATGTGCTCACCGCTGCTTTCGTCGACGAGCGTCGCCTGCGAGTTCATCGTGACCACGTTGGCCGGAATCTCGCGCGAATCGACGATAACCGCGCGCTCCAGCACGTCGTCGAGCATGTCGTGCAAACGTGCATCCGCGCCGGGTGCAGCGGCGTGCTTCTCAAGACGGGCGACGTCGAGTTCGGTGAGGTAACACTGCTTGGTCCTTCTGGTCGTTTTCACGGCGGCTACTCCAATTCGATCTGCAATCTGGCTGCAATCTGTGTGAGGAAACATCATGCGGATTTGATCGGCCCGGCGCCCCGAAAGTCCCCTTGGGGACGACGCGGCTTCAGGCGGGGAAGCGAGCTGCGTCAGGTGGGGCGCCGGGCGGCGAGAAGCGGAGGCGTTCTTGGCGGAAGCGTTCGCGACGGCTCGCCGGCTGACTGCGGCGCGGACTGCACGCGCGCGCAACCGGTCGCGCGGCGAGGGCGCAAGCGGGTGAGGGCACGGGAAGTCGGAGAGCGCATTGAAGGGCCGGCAGTTGTCGAATGAAGATGGGCGACGCGCCGCGAAAATCTGGCGAAGACAGCGAGCGGCGCGGTGATTAAGGGCATGTTAGCACGGCGTCTTTCAGCGACCTTCGCGAACATTTCACTGCTGTAAGTCGGGCCGCGGCAAACGGTGATGCGATGAGCGGTGATGCGATGAACCCGCATGCAAACGTCAGTCAAAAAAATTTGCAGCGGGCTGTCATAACCTGCTGCGCGCATCGACAAACGTGCAGATCCCGACAGGAGCACGTCATGCAATCAATCGTCATGCGCCGCGCACATCGACCATTCGTGCGAGCCATCGTAGTTTTCAGCGCGATAGCGATGTTGTCCGCGAGCGGTCTGGCAAATGCAGCCGGCGCGATGTGTAGCGCGCGCAGTCCCGCGCATCGCGTTGCGCTCGTCGAGCTTTACAGCAGCGAAGGGTGCAATAGCTGTCCGCCCGCCGACGAGTGGCTCAGCCAATGGAAGCACAGCGGTTCGACGCAAAGCATCGTGCCGTTGGCGTTGCACGTCGACTACTGGAACAGCCTCGGCTGGACGGATCGCTTCTCGCAGCACCGCTTCACCGAACGTCAGCAGACGCTCACCGATCTTGCGGGCGGTCACACCATCTACACGCCTGAAGTTTTCGTGGCGGGACGGGAGTTGCGAAGCTGGTCGCAACGCGACAGTTTCCAAAGCCGCGTCGGCAAGCTCGTGGCTGAGCCGGCACGAGCGAACGTCGCGCTCGAAATGAAGCCGCAGACGGGCGGCGCATTCAACGTCGCGGCACGCTTTGCCAGCAAGGCTGCCGATACCGCCGGGCCGCTCGATGCATACGTCGCAGTGTACGAAAACTCGCTGAGCTCGCAGGTCGGCGCGGGCGAAAACCGCGGGGCGACCTTGCATCACGAACGAGTGGTGCGGCAATGGATCGGGCCGGTGCCGCTCGTCGGCGGCAATGCGCAAATTAGCCGCGACATTCATTTCGCCGATGCCGGTGCCGACGCCGATGCCCACAAAAGCGCAAATGCGTCCGCCGATAGATTCGGCGTAGTCGCTTTCGTCGAAAACGCAGCAACCGGCGACGTGCTGCAGGTGGCCGAACTGGCCGCCTGCCAGTGAGCGCGGGTCAACCAACGGAGACTCTCATGGCAACGCCTCATGTTGTTCGCGACAGCGCACCGCCTGCCGCGCCCTCCAGCGGCGTGATACATCCAGTATGGGTGCGCATCACGCATTGGCTCAACGCACTCGCGGCGATCGTCATGATGCTGTCGGGCTGGCGCATTTACGACGCGTCGCCGGTCTTTCCCGCGTTCCGTTTTCCGACGGAAATCACGCTCGGCGGCTGGCTCGGCGGCGCATTGCAATGGCATTTCGCTGCTATGTGGCTGCTGGTTTTCAACGGCCTCGCGTACCTCGCGATGAATCTCGCGACGGGACGTTTCGTCCGCAAGTTTTTGCCGGTCTCGCCGCGCGCGGTGTTGCACGATTTCATCGCCGCGTTGACCGGCAAGCTGTCGCACGCGGACTTGCGGGTCTACAACGCGGTGCAGAAATTCGCCTACCTGTTCGTCGTTCTCGATCTGCTCGTGCTCGTGCTGTCGGGGCTCGCGATCTGGAAGTCGGTGCAGTTCCCGCTGCTGCGCGAGCTGATGGGCGGCTACGACAACGCCCGCATCGTTCACTTCTGCGCGATGGCGCTGATGGCTGCGTTCATCGTCGTTCATCTGGCGATGGTCGCGCTCGTGCCTCGCTCGCTGCTTGCCATGTTGCGCGGACGATAAATCGTTCGCGCGAATGTTATGGATACCGAATCATGAACAAGCTCATCAAAAACTCTGCGGCGAACGCCGCCGGCAAGCTGGACCGTGAGTCGATCCTGATCGACGTCAAGCGCGAGCTTTCGATGCCGTCGCGGCGTCTGTTCGGCAAGCAGCTACTGTCGCTTGGCGGTTTGTCGATGCTGACCGGCTGCTCGCTGACCGACGACGAATCGGTCAACAAGTTTCTCACCGCCGTCTCGCGCCTGAACGACCGCGCGCAAGCCGCGTTGTTCGATCCGAAGCAACTGGCGCCGACTTACACGGAAGCGCAAATCACGCGGCCGTTTCCGTTCAATGCTTACTACGGTATCGACGAAGTGCCGCAGGTCGACGCTTCCGGCTACAAGCTGAGAATCAGCGGCCTCGTGACCGGCCAGCGTGTCTGGAGCTTGCCCGAGTTGTACGCGCTGCCGCACGCGGAGCAGATCACCCGGCATATCTGCGTGGAAGGGTGGAGCGCGATAGGTCGCTGGGGCGGCACGCCGTTCGGCGATTTTCTGCGCCGCATCGGCGCGGACACGAGTGCTAAGTACGTCGGCTTCAAATGCGCGGACGACTACTACGAAAGCATCGACATGCCCACCGCGCTGCATCCGCAGACGCTGCTCACGTTTTCCTACGACGGCGAGCGCCTGCCCGCGAAATACGGCTTCCCGATGAAGCTGCGCATGCCGACCAAGCTCGGCTACAAGAACCCGAAGCACATTGTCGAGATGTTCGTCACCAACACGTATCCTGGCGGCTATTGGGTCGACCAGGGCTACAACTGGTTCGGAGGCTCCTGACGCGCGCGGGTCGCCGCATGCGCCGCGCGCATGCGCGACCCCGGGCGGCAGAAGCTTCGGAAAAACGCCGGCTCGAGCCGGTTAGATTGATCCACAACAAACGGAGTTATCCCATGAAGAAATTTGCAATCGCAGCAGTGGCCGTCACCTTTCTGATGAGCGGCGGCGCCGCGTTCGCGCAGGCAAGCGGCGCGATGTCCAACGATTCGATGTCGCATGATTCGATGTCGAAAGACTCCATGTCCAAGGACAGCATGTCGAAGGACCACATGAAGAAGGACACCATGAAGCACGACAAGATGAAAAAAGGCGACGCAACGGGCATGAAGCACGAGGCGTCGGGCGCGATGAGCAACTAGACGGCCCAGCCGTAGCCGCACATCAGCGTGCCTGGTGCGGTTTGCGCCGCCCAGCCGGTTTCGATGCACGCTGCATTGAGCGGCGCTTTGGTGCGCAAATAGAGACGCAAAGAGAGACGCAAAGCCGGGGTGCGGTTAAGCCCCGGTTTTTTGTTGCATGCGCACCAAAAGTTACGATTCTTTCGCATGGCGCGGTGGGCGCTTACTGCATAATGCGATGCGCGCCATGAATTCGGCGCGTGTCAGCCGCGAATTCACCCGAGCCACCGCTCGGCCGGCGCGGCATTGCATTACCCGTCTGGCTTTCTCTGTCAGCCAACCATAGTCCTTCGCTCCACCACCATGTCTGCCAGCCTCGCCCGTCTGACCGCATCGCCGATGCGGTGTCCGCCGTCCCCTCAGCGGGCGCCTCGAACGGCATGGACGGGTTGAAACGCATGTCGCTGGAATTTTCAAGCCGTTTTTCGCGTGGTTTCCCCATCCGTTTGCCGCAGTCGCGCAACGGTCAGATCGCGCTCGCGCTCGGCGTCGTCTATGTGGTGTGGGGCTCGACTTATCTCGCGGTGCACGTCGCGCTAGGCTCGTTTCCGCCGTTGCTGATGTCCGGCTTGCGCAACCTTTTCGCCGGCGTCGGGCTGTTCGTTTTCGCGGCGCGCCGCAATCCGGTTTGGCCGAGCGCGGCGGAGATCCGCAACGCCGGGCTCGTCGGCACGATGCTGGTCGGGCTGTCGAGCGGCATGCTGGCGTACGGCATGCGCACGGTCGGCACGGGCACTGCCGCGGTAATGGTCGCCACCGTGCCGCTCTTTGCAACGGTGATCGCGGCGGTGGCGGGACGCAAGATCGGCAAAGGCGAGTGGTTCGCGGTTGGGCTCGGGCTCGTCGGTATTGCTATCTTGAGCCATGGCGACAGTACGCCGGGTTCGGCGGGCGGCAGTCTCGCGATTCTATGCGGCGCGCTCTTCTGGGCGGGCGGCGCGCATCTCGCGGGGCGTCTCAAGCTGCCGTCGGACCTGTTTTTGTCCACGTCGCTGCAGATCGGCCTTGGCGGCGCAATGTCGACCATGGTCGCCTGGGTCTCGGGCGAGCGCATGCTCGAAGTGCATTTCCTGCCGGTGCTCGCGTTCGTCTATCTGATGCTGATCGGCACCATGGCCGCCTACGTCGCCTACGGTTTTCTGATACGGCATACGAGCCCGATCATTGCGAGCAGCTGCATGTACGTGAATCCGGTGGTTGCGGTGGCGCTCGGCGCGTTGCTGCTCGGCGAGCCCGTTACGCATTCGACGGTGATCGCGACTGTCGTCATCCTGGTCAGTGTGGGGTTGTCTTTCTGGCTTGACTATCGGAAGAAGGCGCTCGCCTGAAGGGCGACGCCTGCGGTTGATGCGGGCAGGGCGCTCCCATGGCCCCACCCAAGTCTTGCGTCAAATCCGCGCGGCCAGTTCCGCGCCTTCGCGGATTGCGCGCTTCGCATCCAGTTCGGTGGCGAGCGCCGCGCCGCCAATCACGTGATAGCGCGGGCCACTTGCATCCGCCGGCTCCCGCGGATGCAGATCGCGCAGCGATTCCTGCCCTGCACACACGACGATGTTGTCGACCTCCAGCCATTCTTCGACGCCGTCATGCGAAATCTTCAAACCGCGCTCGCTGATTTCCAGGTACGACACGCCGGCGAGCATCTTCACGCCGTTTCGTGCAAGCGTCGCCCGATGCACCCAGCCCGAGGTCTTGCCGAGCCCTGCGCCGAGCTTGCCCGCTTTGCGCTGCAACAGCCAGATTTGCCGAAACGGCCGGGCCGGAGCGGGCGGCTTCAAGCCGCCGCGTTCGCGCACGGAAAGATCGACGCCCCATTCGTCTAGCCACGCGTCGCGCGGCATCGGCAAGGGCTCGCCCGCGGGATGCAGCAGGAACTCGCTGACGTCGAAGCCGATGCCTCCGGCACCCATCACGGCGACGCGGCGTCCCACAGGCGCACCGCGCAGCACATCCACATAGGACAGAACATTTGGCGAATCGATGCCTGCAATCGCGGGCCGACGCGGCACGATGCCGGTCGCGATCACGATATCGTCGTAATCGCCGGCGGCGAGGAGCGCTGGGTCGACGCGGGTGCCGAGCCGCACCTCGACGCCATGCCGCTCCAGCTGGCTTTGGAAATAGCGGATCGTCTCGCTGAACTCTTCCTTGCCCGGCACGCGCATGGCCAGATTGAACTGGCCGCCGATGGTTGCGCCTGCATCGAACAAGGTCACGCGATGTCCGCGCGATGCCGCCACCGTCGCCGCGGACAATCCCGCCGGTCCTGCACCGACCACCGCGACAGCGCGCACGAGTTGGGGACCCGCGAGCGGTCGATACACCAGCTCGGTTTCGCGCCCCGCGCGCGGATTGACGAGGCAGCTCGCGCGCTGATTCCTGAACGTGTGATCGAGACAGGCCTGATTGCACGCGATACAGGTGTTGATTTCGTGCGTGCGTCCTTTGGCGGTTTTCAGCACGAATTCCGGATCGGCGAGCAGCGGTCTTGCCATCGAGACCAGATCGCCGGCGCCGTCGGCGAGCAAAGCCTCCGCGACCTCGGGCGTGTTGATGCGGTTCGAGACGATCACCGGCACCTTCACCGCGGCCTTCAGTCGCGCGCTCAGCGCTGCGAACGCGGCGCGCGGCACCGAGGTGACGATGGTCGGCACGCGCGCCTCGTGCCAGCCGATGCCGGTGTTGAACATCGTCACGCCCGCCGCTTCGAGCGCCTGTGCGACCTGCACGGTTTCATCCCACGTATTGCCGCCTTCAACCAGATCGATCAGCGAGAGCCGGTACACGACGATGAAGCGCTCCCCGCACACCTCGCGAACCCGCTCGACGATCTCGCGCGCGATCCGCATGCGGTTCTCGATGCTGCCGCCGTAGCGGTCCGTGCGCCGGTTGGTGCGCGGGCAAAGGAACTGGTTGAGCAGATAGCCCTCGCTGCCCATGATTTCGATGCCGTCATAGCCTGCGCGTTGAGCGAGCTTCGCGCAGCGCGCGTAGTCGCGCACTGTCTGCGCAATGCCGGCAATGCTGAGCGCGCGCGGCTTGAACTTCGAGATCGGCGACTTGAACGCGGATGCCGACACAACCAGCGGCTGATACCCGTAACGCCCCGCGTGGAGGATCTGCAGCGCGATCTTGCCGCCTTCTTCGTGAACCGCTTGCGTGAGCAGCCGATGATTGCGCAGATCGAATACCGAGTTGAGCGTGCCGCCGAACGGCAGCAGCCATCCTTCGCGATTCGGGGAGATGCCGCCGGTGACGATCAGTCCCACGCCGCCCTTCGCTCGCTCGCGAAAGTACGCGGCCAGCTTTGGATAATTCCAGAAGCGGTCTTCCATGCCCGTATGCATGGACCCCATCACGACGCGATTGCGCAGGCGGGTGAAACCGAGGTCGAGCTCTGCGAGTAAGTGTTGGTAAGACATACAGGCTGCCGTTGTAAGTATGGGGTGCGCACGAACGATACACCGCGCGATCGTGCCCACCATCTGAGGAAATCTTCTAATGCTCGCAAGGTGTTGCCGGGTAAGACATTCTCGCGCCTCGATAAGCCAATTCGATGGTTGCGGCACAGCCATTGCTCATTGCGTGCGTCCGTCGACATGGACCGCGCTGCGCCTCAAAAAAGGCGTGAGGCGCGCAGGGATAGGAGGGAGTGCTTCGCTAAGGACAGCCGGACCGGGACCGTTCAAGCAGGCATCGAACACGGTTTCAGATGGCACTGTCGTCAAGCGTGCGCCCGCATACGAATGGGCGGAGAGCCCGACATCGATATAGGTGAACACAATGAAACTGATCCGAACCATGGCGGCCGTGATTGCCGCTGCATCCGTACTGAGCGCGTGCGGCGGGGGCTCCGACGACGTAGGCAAGGAGCTCGGCCTGACCAACCCGGAAATCCATTTCGTGCATGCGATCCCGAGCGGACCGGCCGTGGATTTTCTCGTGAACGGCACCGCACCGTCGGGACAGACGAATGTCTCGTATAAGGGCGTGACGAACTTCACGAACATCAACACGGGCTCGACGAATGTCGGTTATGCGGCGACCGGCAAGACGACCGCGCTCGCGAGCGGCAACTTCCCGAACGTTGCAAAGGGCCACGAATATACGGTGCTCGCGTTGCCGGGCTCGGCGGCACCGGACATCGGTCTGATCGACGATCCGTTCGACAAGGGTCTTCTTTCGAATAGCGCGCGCGTGCGGGGCTTTAACGCATCGGGCAACGCGCCGAACCTCGACCTGTATCTGGTCCAGTCTACCAACACGAGCATCAGCAGCGTAGCTCCGACGATGGCCGGCGTGTCGTTCAAGAACGCGGTGCCGGCAAGCGGTCAGGATTCCATCTACGTGTCGGGCGGCCAATATGTGCTGATCGCGACGGCGGCGGGCAGCAAGACGCCGATCTATCAGTCGCAGTCGTTCACCTTGTCGAACAACGCTGACTGGCTCATCACGTCGGTGCCGATTGGCGGCGTGCTCAGCCAGCTGGCGGTGGGGCAGATCCATCTGCTCGTCGTGCAGAACGGCAACACGAGCACACCGAGCATCGAATTGTCGAACACGCTGACGGGCGTATAAGCTCGCTAGACAGCGTGCGCGCATTGCAGCGCAAGCGATAGCGGCAAGTCCTGGGGAGGACGGGGCGGCGATCCACGCAATTGGGTCGCCGCTTTGTTTTGTGCAGATGGATTCGATGCAGGCACTCGATACCTGCACTCGACATGACCGCGTTCAATAAAAAACCCGCTGCGGTTTCCCGCAGCGGGTTTCGTTCAAACCCAGCGGCCATGCGCCGCGACGGCGCGTGGCCTCTCGACGAAGACGACTTACTTCGCCTTTTCAGCCGAATTGGTGAGGGCGTCGCCGCCCTTCGAGATGTCCTGGCCGGCACCTGCCATGGTGTTGCAGCCGGCGAGCGCGGCCGTGCCTGCGATGAGAAGCAAAGCGATCAGTCGATTCATGGAAGTTCTCCTTGTCGAGAAGGTATCGGTAGACGTGTCCCGCTAGCGGCTGTGCTAGCTGCCGACCGTGGCTTGCGCCAGTCGATCCGGTCTGATTGCATGGTAAAAAAAGGGTGCAGGCGGCGCTGTCGGCTCCGCTGCGATTTTGTTGTAGGTGCGCTCTGGTGTTGGCGTCGGCGCACTCCTACAACGACGAACAACAGCTGATTCCATAGCGGCGCAACACGACTAGACCTGAGTTCGCGCGGGGAACGGCAACGGGTTGATGCCCGGCTGCGCCGCCGTGCTGACGCTCGGCATCACGACATGAATGTCGGTGCCTCTCGGCACACCGCGTCTTATGTCGAACTGCCCGCCATGCGCGGCGACCCGCTGACGCATGCCGAGCAGTCCATGGGTGTGCGTGCGCGTCAGATCGGCCGGCATGATGCCCACGCCGTTGTCGGCGATATCGAGCGTGACCCGGCCCTCGCCGACCTGCAAGCCGATCGACACCTGCGACGCGCGCGCGTACTTCGCGGCATTCGTCAACGATTCCTGCGCCACGCGAAAGAGCGCGATTTCCGTTTGCTCGTCGAGCTGGATGTCGTCCGCGGGAAGCTGCAGGTTCAGCGTCCAGTTATTGCGCTGCGCGGCCTCGTCGGCGAGCGTGCGCAGTGCGGTCACGAGGCCGAAATTTGCCAGCACGGTAGGCCGCATGTCTTCGATGATGCGGCGCTTGAGCGCAATGCCCTGGTCCAGATTGGCGAGCGCGCGCTTTAACTTCTCGGAGATGTCGGGGTCGCTCTCCTTCAGTTTGCGGTTTGCCCACGCCACGTCCATTTTGCTCGCGGTCAGAATCGCGCCCAGTTCGTCGTGCAGCTCGCGCGCGAGTTGCGTCTTCTCGTTTTCGCTGACGGCCTGCAAGTGCCAGCCGAGCGCCTCCAGTTGACGCGTGCGTTCGTTCACGAGTTGATCGAGCTCGCCTTGTTGTGTGATCAATTGACGCTGCACGCGCGCCTGTCGGTCGATCTGAATGCCCAGATTGCGGAACAGCAGAATGAACAACACGATATTGAGCGCCGACAGACCAGCCGCGCATAGCGTGGAAATGCGCTGATCGGCACGGCTCGCGGCGAGCGCGTGCTGCGCGCGCCGCTCTTCGTTGTCGCGCAGCAGGCTCAGTGTGCTGTCGACGAGCGCCGCATCCACCGCGTCGGCGCGGCTCGCGTTGCCGCATGCGCTCAGATCGAGCGGACGGGGCGCCGCGCGCTGCAAAGCGGCCGCGCCGACGCCGATTCGCGCGTCGATCAGCGCGCGGATTTGCGTGAAGCTCGCGAGCTCCGCTCCGTCGGCTTTTGGACTGCGGTAGAAGCGCTCCAGCGGCTGCTCGCTGTCGCGGATGCTGACGGCGGTCGCGCAAAAATCATGGGCTGCGGCGTCGCGCTTCGTCAGAAGAAAATCGCTTTGCTGCGCGCTCAGACGGGATAGCTGACTCGCGAGCGCGCTGAGTTGCACGGTGACATTGCGGGCTTCGAGCGCCGTCTCGTACTCGGCGGCGATGCGCTCGCGCGCGGTTTCAAGAATCACCAGGCCGCCGACGGTAATCACGATCGCCACGGTCATCGCGATTGCCCAGCTGCGGTTGCGCATCCAGTTGCTCAGGCGGGCCGCGGCTCCGGGCTGCGGGGCCTGGTGTTGCGATTCTGTTTGGGCTTCGTGTTGCGCTTCGGTTAGCACTTCGTTCTGCACTTTGTTGTGCACCTTATTGCGCACGTCAGCCGCGTTCTGCACGTTTGACACGTTCTACTCCTTGGACACGCATCAGTGTAGCGTCCGCCGCCGTCGCTGAAGTGCGCACCCGCGCGCTGGCGCGGCCATTCTGCGTGGCGAATTCGCGTCCGGGGCCGCCTCGCGTAAAGCGGCCGTAATCCAATGTAAGCGGATTCTCACACGAAAACCGGAGTGCGTCGGAATGCGCCCGCCGCCCCGGCTGGATAGGATGGACCCTGATCCCATTCACTGTTCTGGAGGAAGCCATCATGCTGAAGTGGGCGTTGTTCTTCGCCGTCATCGCGGTGATCGCCGGCCTTCTTGGGTTCACCGGCGTGGCTGCGGGTGCGGCGGCAATTGCGAAGTTCCTGTTTGTCGTGTTCCTGATTCTGTGCGTGGTGTTCCTCGTGCTCGGCTTCGTGGTGACGAAAAAAATCGTCGATTAGCGCCGCTTTGCCTCGTCGAGGCGCCTGAAACAGGCGCTTAAGCAAAGCGGCACGCGCAACCCGAGCGCACGAGAATCCCCGCGGATACCAACAAGAAGGAGAGTCGCCATGCTTCACTATGCCATCGTCTTTTTCGTCATCGCCATTATTGCTGCGGTGTTCGGTTTCACCGGAATCGCGGCGGGCGCGGCGGAAATCGCGAAGATACTGTTCTATATTTTCCTCGTCGTGTTCGTGGTCACGCTGCTGCTCGGCGTATTCCGAACATAGACCTGAACATGATTCTATCGGCGCATCGCGCGGGCATCTTGCGTGATGCACCCATCCCCCAATACGGATAAAGGAGAAATTCAATGGCGAACACACCTGGCGCCCAAGGCGCGGCATCGCAGTCGAGCGACCCGTTCGTGATGGACATACAGAAGATCCGCGACGACGCCCGCAAGCACATGTCGGATGGTCCGGTCACGCAAACTTACGGCGCGGATCGCGACACGGTGCTCAAGCTCCTCAACGACGCGCTGGCTACCGAAATCGTCTGCACGCTGCGTTACAAGCGGCATCACTTCATGGCGAAGGGAATCAACTCAGAAGCGGTGGCCGCCGAATTCGCGGAGCACGCGGCGGAAGAGCAGGAACATGCCGACCGTATCGCCGAGCGCATCGTGCAGCTTGGCGGCGAGCCGGACTTCGCGCCGGACGGTCTGAAGACGCGCTCGCATTCCGAGTACAAGGAAGGCGAGAACCTGACGGACATGATCCGCGAGAACCTGGTTGCCGAGCGCATCGCAATCGACACCTATCGCGAGATCATCCGCTATCTTGGCGAGAAAGACGTCACGACGCGGCGTATGTTCGAAGAAATTCTCGCAGTCGAGGAAGAGCATGCGGACGATATGGCCGACCTGCTCGAAGGACGCGAGTGATTGCGCGCGGCATGGCGAGCTTGCGGCCGGCGGTTCGGGCCGCGATAACGCCGACGCGCGGCGCGACGTCATTACAATGTCTGCTTTGGAGCGATTCCATCGTACGGACACCAAGCCGATGATTCGAGTGTTGATAGCTGACGACCACGCGATCGTCCGAGGGGGGTTCAGACAGTTCGTCGCCGACGAGCCGGATATGTGCGTCGCGGCGGAAGCCGCGACCGGCGACGAAACCATCAGCCTCGTGCGCGAACAGGCATTCGACGTCGTGCTGCTCGACATTGCGATGCCGGACAAGAACGGCATCGACACCTTGCGCGTCATCAAGCAGGTGCGCCCGGAGCAGGGCGTGCTGATCCTCTCCGGCTATCCGGAGAGCCAGTACGCGATCAACCTGCTGCGCGCGGGCGCGAACGGTTATCTGAACAAGGACTGCGAGCCCGACGAAATCGTGCGCGCGATTCGTGCGGTAGCGCGCGGGCATCGTTATTTATCCGAGGCAGTGGCCGACACGCTTGCCGACAATCTCGACAAACCGTCGGCGGCGCGGCCGCACGAAGCGCTGTCCGAGCGCGAGTTCCAGATTTTCTGCAAGCTCGCGGCGGGTCAGATTCCCACGCAGATTGCCGAGGAGCTGCATTTGTCCGTGAAAACGGTGAGCACCTATAGGGCTCGCGTGCTCGAGAAAATGCGCTTGGCGAACAATGCCGATCTGACTTATTACGCGATCAAGAACGGCTTGATCGAATAATGAACGATCGAGAAATCCCGATGAACAGCGAATCGAACACCGTTGCCGAGTCAGCCAGCCGCGCACCGTTGCGCGTGCTGCTTATCGAGGATTCGCCGCTGATCCGCCGCAGTCTGGTGGAGGCCATCGACGCGTCCGGTTCGCTGCGCGTGGCCGCTTATGCCGATTCGGCCGACGAAGCCATCGCGCTCCTGAGCGACGAGGCATTCGACGCGGTGATTGTCGATCTGCAATTGAAACAGGGTTCCGGCGTACCCGTATTGGCCTATTTGCAGCGGGAAGGTTTGATCGAGTCGGTGTTCGCCGCGGTCCTGACCAATCACGCGTTGCCGGCCTATCGCGAGCGCTGCGAACAGTATGGCGTGCGCCACTTCTACGACAAGTCTTTCGAATTCGATCGCGTGATCGACGCGCTGCACGAGTACGCGTTCGCGCGAAGCAACGGCTAGGCGCTCGCCGCAATCAATCGTTGGCAGTACGGGCCTGCAGCGCCAGATGATTCCATGCGGCGAGGCCGGCGAACAGCAGTCCTGCGACGCTCACGCCCACCCATCCGAAAACCGGCCACACGGCTGCGCCGACGCCAGAGCCGATCGCTCCGCCGATGAAATACGCGACCATGTACACAGTATTCACGCGGCTGCGCGCGTCGGGCTTCAGCGCGTAAATGCGCGACTGATTCGAAATCTGCGCGGCCTGCACGCCGACGTCGAGCACGATCACGCCGATCACGAGCCCCACGATGCTCTTCGCGGATGCGCCGAACACGACGAAAGAGATCGCCACCAGCACGATGGACAGCGTGATGATCGCGCGTGGTCCGCGCCGGTCCGCGAACTTGCCGGCAAGAGGCGCCGCGAGCGCGCCCGCAGCGCCCACGATGCCGAATAGTCCCGCGGCCTGCGGTCCGAGATGGAACGGCGCGCCCGCCAGCAACAGCGCGAGCACCGACCAGAAGATACTGAACGCGGCGAAGAGCGCGGCGCCCGTCAGCGAAGCCTCCCGCAACGCGCGATGCTCGACGACCAGATGCCACATCGACATGAGCAGCTTGCCGTAGGTCAGCGTCGAGGTGGGCTTGCTCTTCGGCAGACGCAGGATGATGACGACCGCGAGCACCAGCAATGCGACCACCGAAGCGGCGAATACCGCACGCCAGCCGAGGTATTGCGCAACGAAGCCCGCAGCGGTCCGCGCCAGCAGAATGCCGAGCAGCAGACCGCTCATCACCGTGCCGACGGCATGGCCGCGCTCGGACGGCGGCGCGAGTTCGGCGGCGAACGGCACCGCCTGTTGGGCGATGGTGGCGAGCACACCGATCGCGAGACTCGCGACGATCAGCACCGACAGCGTGGGCGCCGCGGCCGCCACGACAAGCGCGACGCACATGCCCGCGGTCTGCAGGAGGATCAACGCGCGCCGGTCGAAGCGATCGCCGAGCGGCGCGAGCAACAACATGCCGGCCGCGTAGCCGAGCTGCGTGACGGCCGGCACCGCGCCGACCCATGACGCGCTCGCGGGGAACGACTGCCGCAAGTTGTCGAGCAGCGGCTGGTTGTAATAGATGTTAGCGACCGCGACGCCGGCTATGGTCGCGAGCAGAAGCAGCAGGCCGCGCAGCGACCGGTCGGCGGAAGCGGGGGTGGACGCGTTCGAAGTGGACATGAGAGAGGCTGTGGGCGGACCGGCCCATGCACGGTCCTCAAGCATGCCGATCATACCGGAGCGAAACGGATTGTGCTGACTCGCTGCCATGCGTGCGCAATGGGCGCTTGTGACAAAAATGCGAAGTTTGCCGGGCTCTGATTCGTAGAATCGGCGCGCTACCTCGGCCAACTCCGCACGATCTCATGACAGAGCCCACGACACGCTCGACTCAACGCCAATCCCCGCGCATTGGCGGATGCCTGCTCATCGCGCTGATCTGTCTCGTGGCGTGGGCGCTCGCTACCGCAATCGCAATGCGCGACCCGCTGGAAATGATGCTCGAATGGGAATTGCTTGCGGTATTCGCGCGCGCCGGAACACATGGCTGGTATCGCACTGTGATTGTCATGGTCGGCGCGAATGTGATGATCGGCGCGTTTATCGTAGCAGGCACGGGGTGGTTGACGCTGCTCGCCGCGCGCAGATCCGCGCGCTTTAACGTACACGTGCAAGCATGGCTTGGCGCGATTCTGGCCATGCGCACGGGCGCCTATCTGGCGAGCGATTACATGACGCATGCAATCGGTATCGATATTGCGATTCCGTTCGACGGCCTGATGCAGGCAATCGTCGCGGCCGCGCTCGGAATACCGTACTTCAGAGTATCGCGGCGCGTGCGTCGAACGTTCGTCAATCGCTGACCGTACGAAACGAATGCGTGCTCAGTCGATGAGCGCGCCTTCCGGCTCGTAGAACGGATAGGGACCGTCGGCGGCATCGACATACGCGTGATGCGTGACGAGGCCCGTTGCCGGATCGTAGCGATGCAGCGCATACGCGGGCGGTTCCATCACGAACGCCGACGGCGCGTCGTCGCGGAGATCGAGCGCGACCTGATGCGCGGGCGCGGGCACCGCGGATGCAATAGTGCCGCCAAAGCGCACGAATATCGGACGATGCACATGCCCGCAGATCACGCGCTCCACGTTCGGATAGCGCGCGATCAGCGCAGCCAGTTTGGCCGCCGCAGCGGGATCGAGCCGCAGCTCGTCCATATGTCCGATGCCGGAAACAAACGGCGGATGATGCAGCGCGACCACGGTCGGCTTGCCGCTCGCCGCGTCGAGTTGCGCCGCGAGCCACGCGAGCCGCGCGTCGCACAGCGTACCGCCGCTTTGCCCTGGCACCAGCGAATCGAGAGCGATCACGCGCAATGCGCCGGCATCGACTGCGTACTGGACGAATTCGCCGCCGCTATGCAACTCCGCGCGGTCGGGAAACGCGGCGCGCAACGCGGCCCGGTCGTCGTGATTGCCGACCAGCAGGAAGTACGGCAGTTCAAGCGGCGCGAGCAGCGTCTTCAGGTGTTCGTACTGTTGCGGGTCGCCCTGGTCGACGAGGTCGCCGGTCATGATCACGGCGTCAGGACGAGGAACGAGCGCGTTCAGTGCAGCGACGCAACGCACGAGATACGCGGCGGTATCTACGCGGCGATAGGCGAGTGCACCGGGCCGCTTGATATGCAGGTCGCTAATTTGAGCCAGCAGCATGGGATAGTCCTTGGTTGAGCGCGCTCATAAAACAGCGCCGCCTTGTTACGATAGCGCAATCAGCGCGTCCTGCACGATCGAGATGCCGACCGGCGTGCCGCGCGCCAGTTCGACGCGGCCCGCGACGTCGACGAGCAGCGCATCCGGTGCCGCGCCGCTGATCGTCAAGCGTGTGCGCTCGCCGAGAAACGCGCTTGTTTCGACTTGGCCGCGCAGTTGCGCACGATCGGGATCGGCGAGAAACGCGTCTTCGGGGCGGAAGAAGATCTCGTGCGCCGAGCGGGCCTGCGTCGCGAAATGCGTGTGCGTGTGCGTGTGCGTTTGGGTCGGAGGCAGCGGCACGGCGCCGCCCGTGGTCGTCAACATGCCGTCACGGCGCTCGCCGGCGACACGGTTGATCGTGCCGACGAACTGCGCGACGGTGCGATTCGCAGGCCGATAGTAGATGTCGCGCGGAGAGCCGATCTGCTCGATACGCCCGGCGCTCATCACGACGATGCGGTCGCCCAGTTCCATCGCTTCGGCCTGGTCGTGCGTCACGTACACGGTCGTAATGCCCAGTTCGCGCAGCAGCGTGTTCATCTCGCTGCGCAGTGCGTCGCGCAAACGGGCGTCGAGCGCCGTGAGCGGTTCATCGAGCAGCAGCACGCGCGGCTGCACGGCAAGCGCGCGTGCCAGCGCCACGCGTTGACGCTGGCCGCCGGAGAGCTGGTCGATCGGCTTATCGGCATGCGCGGTCAGACGCATCATGTCGAGCAACTCGTCGATGTGTTGCCGCGCTGTCTCTGCCGGCACACGTTTGATCTTCAATCCATAACCGATGTTGCCGCGCACGGTCAGGTTAGGGAAGAGCGCGTAGCTCTGAAACACCATGCCCACCTGACGTTTTTCGATGGGCAGCGCGGTGACGTCGTCGTCGCCGAATGCGATGCGGCCGCCGGCGTCGGGCGTTTCGAGTCCTGCGATCATGCGCAGCGTTGTGGTCTTGCCGCAGCCGGACGGGCCGAGCAGCACGAGCGTCTCACCGGCTTCGATATGAAGATCGACCGGTTCCAGCACGCGTGTGCCGCGAAACGTTTTAGCGCATTGCGTCAGCGTGATTGGGACCGAAGCGGCAACAGAAGCTGGCACAGAAGTGGACACAGCGGTAGAGGCGAGTTTCATGGTGTCGTGGCGGAATCCAAAGCAGAACCGGCGATGCGTTTTTTCGCGGCGTTGCGCTGGCCCGTTGCATCGACGCCGAGCCATTGCATTGCGACGAGCAGCGGCATCGTCATGATGAAAAAGAGAATCGTGTATGCGCTGCCTATTTCGATGCGCAACGACGCGTACGTGTCGGCGAGACCGACAGGCAGCGTCTTCGTATCGGGCGTGTGCAGCATCCACGTCAGATTGAATTCGCCGATGGAAAGCGTCAGCACCGCGAGCGCGCCGGCCACGATGCCCGGTCTCGCGTTCGGCAGAACGATGGTCACGAAGCGCTGCATGAAGCTCGCGCCGAGACTCGCCGCGCCTTCTTCGAGCGTGCGCAGGTCGCTGCTCGCGCAAACCGCCGCAACCGCGCGCACCATGAACGGCAGCGTGAACACCACATGCCCGACGACGATAAACGCCACGCTCATGCGGAACATCGTGAAGCCGCCGTACACCACGAGCAGCGCGAGTGCCGATGCAAGACCCGGCAGCGCAATCGGCAGCACGAGAAATTCCTCGACGATGCGCGAGAGCCGCGTCTTGCTGCGCGCGAGCACGTAGCCTGCGGGAACGCCGGTCAGCAGCGTGATAAGCAACGTGACCGCCGCGACTTCGAGAGACAGGAAAACCGAGCCGTGATATTGCGTCCACACTTCGGCGAGCCAGCGCAGCGTGAATCCGCTCGAGATTCCCTTGAAGTAGTTGACGGTCACGCCCGCGAGGATCGACATGACAACCGGCACGATCAGGAACGCGCATAGCAGCAGCGTGACGAGCCACTGGCCCGCTGCGAGCCACGCTCTTGCATCCGGCGGGCGCAGCCGCGTGCGGGGCTTTGCCTCGGAGGGCAAAGAAGAAGTAATGGAATTCATCGAGAGGTCCTGCGTCCGGTTGAGTCCGTGCTGTTTCGAATGACGCCGCTCATGCGCTCGCCGCCACTGCAGAGCCGCTCACGCTGCGCGCCAATGCAAGCACCGCCCACGTGACGATGCCGAGCACGATCGAAAGTCCTGCCGCCGTGATCATGTTCGCATTGAGCGTGAACTCGGTGTAGATGGTCATTGGCAATACGTCGATGTCGGTCGCGAGCGTGAATGCCGTGCCGAATGCACCCATCGCGGTCGCGAAGCACACCGCGCCCGCCGCGATCAAGCCGGGCGACAGCGCCGGTAACACGATGTCGCGCGTAATGCGCCACGGCGACGCGCCGAGCGAGCGCGCGGCTTCTTCGAGCGATGCATCGAGCTTGGTTGCCGACGCCATCACCGTGACGATCACGCGCGGAATCGAGAAGTACAGGTAGCCGAGAAAGAGGCCGCTCATCGAGTAGGCGAACACCCAGCGGTCGCCGGTGAGCTTGAGCGACAGCGCACCGATCAACCCCTGGCGTCCCGCGAGCATGATGACCATGAAGCCGACCACCACGCCGGGAAACGCGAGCGGAAACGTCAGCAACGCGAGCAGCGTGCGCTTGAACGCGAACTCGCGGCGCGCGAGCAGCAAACCGGCGATCACCGAAAGCACTAACGTCGCCGCCGTGACGGCCGCCGACAACACGATCGTCGCGCCGAGGCTCGACATGTAACGCGGGTTTGTCAGCATCGCGCGATAGGTGGCGAACGCGTGGCCGTTGCCGCTCAGTTGCGCGAGGGCGCCCATCGGCAACAGCCAGAACGCGATGAAGACCGCCAGCGCCGGCGCGATGAGCGCAATGCGCCAGCGCAGTGGGAACGTAATGTCGTTCAATGCATCACCTGCAGATAACGCTCGCCGAAGCTCGACTGCTTCTCGGCCATCTTGCCGAAGTCGACGGGCTTTGCGCGAGCATAGTCGCTTGCCGGCAGGAATTTTGCGGCGGTCTGCGGGCTCATCGCATTTGCGCGAACCGGGCGCAGATACGCATCGGCCCAGAGTTTCTGACCTTCGTCGGAGAGCACGAAGTCGAGCACCTTCTTGCCGTTCGCTTCATGCGGCGCGCCCTTCACGAGGCTCATCACGTACGGCACGGAGATCGTGCCTTCCTTCGGGATCACGAATTCGACGTTCGCGTGATCCTTGTATTTCGCGCGATAGGCGTCGAAATCGTAGTCGAGCAGAATTGGAATTTCACCGGACATGACGCGCGCGTAGGCGGTTTGCTTCGGCACGATCGGCGCGTTGGCCTTGAGCTTGCAGAACCAGTCGAGGCCCGGTTCGAAGTTATCGAGCGTGCCGCCGAGCGCCTGATTCACCGCGACTGCGCCTGCATAGCCGACGAATGCGCTCGACGGATCGAGATAGCCGATCATGCCTTTGTACTCGGGCTTGAGCAGGTCCGCCCACGAGCGCGGCACGGGCTTGCCTTCGAGCGCGTCCTTGTTGACGAAGAAGCCGAGCGTGCCCGAATGGATCGTGAACCAGTAGCCTTGCGGGTCTTTCAGGTTCGCGGGGATGTCGTCCCAATGCGCGGGCTTGTACGGCTCGACGACGCCCTTGTCTTTCGCCTGGAAAGCCGACGAGACGCCCAGATACACCACGTCCGCCACCGGGCTTTTCTGCTCGGCCATCAACTGCGCGATCGACTGGCCGGAGTTCTTGTTGTCGAACGGCACGCGAATGCCGGTCTTCTGCTGGATCGCCTTGATCTGACTTGCCCAGTCGGCCCATTCGGGCGGGCAGTTGTAGCAGATCGCCGTTTCATCGGCATGGGCCGTTTGGGACGTGACGGTGGCAAGCGCGGCGCTCACGAGCGTACCGGCGCACAGCGCGACGACGGTGGATTGGGTGAGGCGGCGCATCAGCGGTGAAACTGCCGATGCAAGGCGTACGGAAGAGCGGGTCACTGCGGTTCTCCTGGAATGGAAGAGAGCGGGTGGTTCAGGGGATGTTCAAGGTTGGAGATGAAGACGCTGGCTGACACGCGTCGTGCCCGCGTCGCTGCGGTTTGAGATCGCGGCGATAGTGGCGCCTTCGCGCAAGCTGTGTGGCAGCGTTAGCGCAAGCGGCGTTTCGCCGAGACCTTCGTAATTTGCGGTGACGCGTGTCAGCAAACGGCGCCAGGCTGCGCAGCCGATCTCGCGGTTCGGCGCGCAGACGCTTGCGAGCGGCGGCGACAGCAGTTCGCCCATCGCGAGACCGTCGAAGCCGAGAATTGACATGTCGCGCGGAATCTGCAGACGCGCGCGGCGCAGGCCGCGCATGACGACCATTGCGAGCAGATCGTTGCTGCAGAAGAGGGCGCTCGGACGGTTCGGGCCGCTTGTCAGATGCGCGAGCACCGAGGGCGCCAGTTCGTCCGCGTTGAAGTCGACTTCAAGCGCGGGTGCGGGCGCGAGGCCGGCTTGCTGCATTGCTTGCGTGTAGCCGAGATGCCGCTGCCGCGCGCGGTCGGATGCAGCGAGCGTGCCGGCGAGCATCAGGATGCGGCGATGGCCGTGCGCGATCAGCATGCGCACGCCTTCGTAGGCGGCGAGACGGTTGTCGACGGATACCGACGGACGCCGCACCGTGTCGTTGTGCATCAGCACATAGAGCAGGCCGTCGCGGTCGAGTTCGTCGAGAAGCGGGTGCGTGTCGGCGTCGGCGACCGTCAGGATCAGGCCTTCCACGCGATGCTCGCGCAGCGTTTCGATTGCGCGGCGTTCGCGCTCGGCGTCGTACTGGGTCGTCATCAGCATGAGCCGGTAGCCTTGCGCCGCCGCGAGTTCGTCGATGCCTTGCAGGCACTCCGCGAACACAGGGTTGGCAAGCGTGGGCACGATCACGCCAATCAGGCGCGTGCGCTCGCCGCGCAGTTGACGG
The DNA here is from genome assembly GCF_032806925.1 of Paraburkholderia kirstenboschensis. Lineage (NCBI taxonomy): Bacteria > Pseudomonadati > Pseudomonadota > Betaproteobacteria > Burkholderiales > Burkholderiaceae > Paraburkholderia > Paraburkholderia kirstenboschensis. The sequence goes on from NZ_CP136513.1 coordinate 513,185, forward strand.
CCGAGCGGGCTGGGCCGGAAGTTGAGCGCGTCGATGGACTGGCGCACCTTGTCGAGCGTGATGGGGTTGACGGTGTGCGGCGCGTTGATCGCGCGCGAGACCGTCGCGATGGAAAAGCCCGCGTGCGCTGCGACATCCTTGATCGTCGGGGTCATGATTTCCGCTCGGTTGTAAACGTTTTCAGGAGCGGATTATCGGAAAGGTTTGTGACTTGCCGATGACGTTGGTTCTAGTAGCGGATTGTCGGTTTTGAAGGCGAGGGCGTGCAGTGAAGTGCGCCGTGACGACAAATCGTTATTCCCAACTAATCACGGACCGGCTGGTCGATGCCGTCGCCCGGATTGGACAGAAGAGATAGGGCTTGGAAATCTGTTTTTGGGTGGAAAAATTCATCCCCTGCATGCGCGCGAAAGCGGCTGAAGTGGACTGGAAGATTTTGGGCAGCGTGGTGCCGGGGACCGGACTCGAACCGGCAAGCCGTGAAGCGGCGGATTTTAAGTCCGCTATGTTTACCAATTTCATCACCCCGGCGAGGGCGGGTAAAACGCGTGGACGCGCATTCTACCATTGGCCGCTGGGCCGGCCAAACGCCCGTAACGCCGCCGATCGGACCGGCAACGCCAACACGCCCGCACCGTACTTGTGGCCAAGGACCCCGCCGACGTAAACGGATCAACACCGGCGTTGATGATTTCCAACGCAGCGCCGTGGCGCACGTCGTGAAACTTTTTTGTCTGTGGGTAGCCGGCCGCCTCTCGGAGCCCTATCCATTCCGTTTCAAATTCTTCACCTTGATCGTGAAGCGCACGCAGCTCAAGTCCCAAGGAGTGAACTACGTTGAACCAGTCACCGTGAACATTCAGATCCGAGGTCTACATGGGTTCCGAAGCTTCAGATGCCGGCGCGACACTGGTCTACCAACAATCGAAATTTCGACTGTATATTCATGCCTCCAACCTAGGAGACGACATGAATAACAACGAATTTGCCAAATTGTTTCGTCTCACATCGCCGTACTTCCCCAGATTGCGGGAAGTCTTCGTCGCAGTGTCGGCAGGGGAAGATCGGGATAGAGGATTTCTCATGTATTTCGCGGAGTTTTTCATTTTTTCGACGAACGGCATATCGGCCTCCATCGGTCAACGAACCTACGTGCAGCAGCATGGCTCGGGCGGCGGCGCAAGCTTACTGTTCAAATTGGCGAAAACGCGTGCGATTGCAGAATTGGCGGAAAAAACAGTGGAGCTTCTGGGATCAAAGAGCGCCCCAGATGGATTGCATCGGTGCCCGCAGTGGTAATGACCGCCGCGCGCGTAGGCGTCGATGCTGAAAATCAACCAAGCTGTTGGTAACCACCGAAGCAACGAAGATAGCTCGGTCATGGCTTGCTCCGATGAGACGATCAGCTCGACGCGCAGGAGAACGTCAGTTCCGCTTCCTGCGGCGTCCACCCCCGAACGCCATGCGTTTGCAGCTCTACCTGGTGCATCTGTTTACCCTGCTGCCGGCAGTAGTCATCAGCGCGTTTCAGGCTCGACGCTTTCACTTCGCCCCATGCGGTCATGCCCCCGCGGACCTGTGTGGTGACGGTGTAGCGGCCGTCACCCGCCGGCGTGACATCGGATACGGTTGGGCATGCGGCGAGCATGGTCAGTGCTGCCAAGGCTGTTTTCATTTTCATTGTAGTCGTCCTCGTTGGCTGGAATTGTGCAACCAACGGCGCGCCGTGGCAACGTTCGCGGAGGGTACCGGCGCGGCGGACTCGGGCACAATCGGACTTAGGCCATTCTCGCGAAATGATTAAGGGTGACCTTACCCACCAAGTCGATAGGTCACAGGGCCCGCCCGGTAATGAAGTCGGTGACTTTCCCGGCACCACTGCTTCTTCTCCGCGGTTCGCAGCTCACCGCACATCCCGCAAGTCCCCGGCACGACAAGCTCATCATCAGCACTCTTGCGCACCTTTTTTGCTCAGTGATACGCAGCTTCAACCGCGGCCACTCGGAGCGTCGACTCGCCTCGAACGCAATAGCGGCGCGGTCCGAAACTCCCATACGAGATACGTGCAGCCGCGCCTGGATCGCCGCAGTGACGGGCATTTTTGCGATATTGAACGGCGCATAATGTACCTCCGGATCTGGTCGGAACAGAACTGACTGCCGAACATCGGAAGTTCCCGACCACGCGCATATCAAGACTGTGTCATCGAGAAAAACAAGGAGCGGGAATGAAGCCGAGGGAACTCGCGGCGCACAAAGCCGCGCGAAAGGTTTTGGGTGGAGCGCCTGCTTTCGGTCCGCTGAAAAAGGGAAAGTTACCGAAGCCGTTCAACCAAATGGGAGGCGCCAGATTCCAGAGTACGGGGTTGCTCAAGCTGTCGGACGATCATTCGGCTCTGTTTATCTCGCGGGATGGCGAGACCCTCGCTGACGCGTCTTTCTTTGGGTATTTAACGTGTGGCCTTTCGCGCGGTGCGCTCGGGATCATTCTCGAGTTTCATTGGCACCCCAGCCACAAGGGAATACATCTGTAAGATGCCTTGCAGAACGGATCTGGATTACACAAATCGGTTCCTCGTCAGGGCGCCAGAGCTCGCGCTTTCGGGCTCTGCCTCTCTGGACCCACGTCTGGACCTCGACCGGCAAAAACTGATCGCGCTGTTTTGCAAGGCATGTGGAGTGACACTTGATACAGACGTCGATAAGCCGCAACTGAACCGATGGAACTCCTTGTAGACGACATCAAACGCTCTATTTGCTCACTCTTCGAGGTCTATGCCGACGAGAAGGGTGTGCAGCGTATTGTCACGCCCATAGAATATCCAGGAACGTCCGACCGGATCGTTGTACGCGTCCGTCCACAACCGGATGGCAGTTACCGCGTCGACGAAAACGGCGACGCCGCCATGTTTGCAAATATGGCGGACGGCGATACCGAGTCTGAGGTAGTCAAGCGATGGTTAGAAGATCTACCTGAGAATGGACCGGTCGTCATGGACGATGACGAGACATTGGTCGTGAAAGGCCGCGACACGCGCCTGATTGCACCATCCATTTTTCGCGTCGCCGAAGCTGCTCAGCATCTTTATGCGCTTGCTACCGCACGCGCCGACCGGCATCCCAGTGATTTCAAGGAGCGTCTCACCCGAGCCGTCTTCGACGTGGCTACACAGCTCGGTCTGGATCATCATGAGAATGTGCAGCTTCCGATTTCGGGCGGGTTGCTTGCGGATCACGTGATCAGCACACCTACGCCGCTCATTGTCATCGCGGCTACCGGAGCGACTCGTCTGCTGGAGGCTGAGGTCATTCACATGCAATACCGCATGCAAAAGACTCCCGGCTTCGTCCTGGCTGTGGTCGAAAGTCAGAAGGCTGTCGGCAAAAAGCAGTTCGAGCGCGCGAACTATTACACCGGGAAGACGGTGATCTTCGATGCCGACAACTTCAAGGGTCTGGTCAAAACGTCGTTGAGCTAACGTGCTGGGTCGTCCGGACCGCAGCCGGCATAAGCAATCGTCCGCCCCCACCCCCAATCCCAAACTGTGCACAAATCCCACCCACGTAAGCACTGCACACACTGGGGAATGCCTGAGCTTGAGCCACTCCCGCCGCGCGTCGTAGAATCGTCGCACATCGGTTTGGGGGTCCAGCAATGTGCCTGGCTTCTAGTTGCGATTTCAATCGAACAAAACCGGGCCGCCCGGCGCTTTCGCGACCCGTCTTCCGGGTTGAGGCGGCCGTTCGCCGCTCGCTCGCCATCGGCTTCGCGCCATGACCCCGCTGATTTCCGTCAAAAAGCTCAGCAAGAGCTTCCCCGGCGTGCGGGCGCTTCACGACGTCCAGTTCGACCTGATCGCGGGCGAAGTCCACGCGCTGATGGGCGAGAACGGCGCTGGCAAATCGACGCTCATGAAAATCCTGGCCGGCGTGTACACCCGCGATTCCGGCGAGATTCTGCTCGGCGGCCAGCCGGTGGAGTTGCAGAGCCCGCGCGACGCGCAAGCCGCGGGCATCGGCATCATTCATCAGGAGCTCCAACTGATGAATCACCTGACGGTCGCACAGAACATGTTCATCGGCCGTGAGCCTCGCGGGCGGCTTGGCCTCTTTCTCGACGAAGACAAGCTCAACGCACAGGCGCGTGAAATCCTCTCGCGCATGCATGTGAACCTCGACCCGCGCGCCATGGTCGGCAACCTGACGGTTGCTAGCCAGCAGATGGTCGAAATCGCCAAGGCTTTGTCGTTCGACTCGCGCGTGCTCATCATGGACGAGCCTACCTCAGCGCTCAACGACGCCGAAATCGCCGAGCTTTTTCGCATCATCCGTGAACTGAAGCAGCGCGGCGTCGGCATCGTCTATATCTCGCACAAGATGGACGAGCTCAAGCAGATCGCCGATCGCGTCACCGTACTGCGCGACGGCGAGTACGTGGCCACCGTCGCCGCCGCCGACACGAGCGTCGAGGCGATCATCGGCATGATGGTCGGGCGGACCTTGAGCGACGTTGCGCCCGCCGGGAGCGCCGCGTCGCAAGGCGAAATCGCGCTCGAAGTCAAAAACCTGCACGCCGGCCCGCTCGTGCGGGACGTGAGTTTCACGCTGCGCAAGGGCGAGATATTAGGCTTTGCCGGCCTGATGGGCGCGGGCCGCACCGAGGTCGCGCGGGCCGTGTTCGGCGCCGATCCGGTCGAGTCCGGCGAGATCTTCGTGAAAGGCGCGAAGGCTTCGATCAGAACGCCGAGCGACGCTGTGGCGCATGGCATCGGCTATCTGTCGGAGGACCGCAAGCGCTTCGGGCTCGCCACCGGCATGGACGTCGAATCGAACATCGTCATGTCGAACCTGCGCAATTTCCTGTCGCTCAACTTTTTTCTGCGCCGCGCGCGGATGCGCCGCCGCGCGTCCCACTTCATCAATCTGCTCGCGATCCGTACGCCGTCCGCCGCGCAGGAAGTGCGGCTGCTGTCGGGCGGCAACCAGCAGAAGATCGTGATCGCGAAGTGGCTGGAGCGCGACTGCGACGTGCTGTTCTTCGACGAACCGACGCGCGGCATCGACGTCGGCGCGAAGAGCGAAATCTATAAGCTGCTGCGCTCGCTCGCGGACGAGGGTAAGGCGATCGTGATGATTTCGTCGGAACTGCCGGAGATATTGCGCATGAGCGACCGCGTCGTCGTGATGTGCGAGGGCCGTATTACCGGTGAACTCCCAGCGGAGCAGGCGACCCAGGAGCGCATCATGCATCTGGCCACGCAGCGCCAAACACTGAAAGCGGCGTGAGCCGCGAGAGGACGCTATGACAATGCAACCCGATTCTTCCGCGCTGACCGGCCAGCGGCGCCTGACCGGCCTCAGAGCCCGCATCTTCTCGCCGACTGCTTTGCAGAAGCTGCTTGCCTTCGCGAGCCTGATCCTGCTGCTGGTGTTTTTCAGCTTCGCGTCGCCCGCTTTCATGCAGATGGACAACATCCTCGGCATTCTGCAGGCGACGGCGGTCAACGGAGTGCTGGCGATTGCCTCCACGTTCGTCATCATTACCGGCGGCATCGACCTGTCCGTCGGCACGTTGATGACTTTCACCGCGGTCATTTGCGGCGTGTTTCTCACCTACTGGCATTTGCCGATGTGGCTCGGCGTACTTGCCGCGATCGGCACGGGCGCGATCTGCGGCACCATTTCGGGCACGCTCACCGCGAAGATGAAAATACCGCCGTTCATCGCCACGCTTGGCATGATGTTGCTGCTCAAGGGGCTATCGCTTGTCGTGTCGGCCGACAAGCCGATCTATTTCACCGACACCGAAAACTTCTACATGATCTCGCAGGACTCGTTGATCGGTTATCTGGTGCCGAGCCTGCCGATTCCTAACGCAGTGCTGATTCTGTTCTTTCTCGCCATCATGAGTTCGATTACGCTCAATCGCACGGCGCTTGGCCGCTACACGTTCGCGCTCGGCAGCAACGAAGAAGCGGTGCGGCTCTCGGGCGTGAACGTCGACAGGTGGAAGATCGCCATTTACGGCTTGGGCGGCGCGATTTGCGGCGTTGCGGGCTTGCTGATCGCGTCGCGCCTGAATTCGGCGCAGCCGGCGCTCGGCCAGGGTTACGAACTCGAAGCGATTGCGGCCGTGGTGATCGGCGGGACCTCGCTTTCCGGCGGCTCGGGCACGATACTCGGCACCATCATCGGCGCATTCATCATGAGTGTGCTGACCAACGGCTTGCGCATCATGTCCGTTGCTCAGGAATGGCAGATCGTGGTGACCGGCCTCATCATCATTCTTGCGGTCTACGCGGACATCTTGCGACGCAGGAAGAGCTGACGCTCGCGACAACATCAACAACGGGAGGCGCCACAAGGCTTCCCTGACGGCTGAAGAAGAAGGGTCCACACCTCAGGAGGAGATATTTCATGTTGAATCGAAAACTATTCGGCGTCGTGGTCGGCGTCGGCGCGCTCGTCGGCGGGGCGAATCTGGCACACGCGGACGAGGTCTACATCCCGCTGATTTCCAAGGGCTTCCAGCATCAGTTCTGGCAGGCGGTCAAGGCGGGCGCCGAACAGGGCGCGAAGGAACATAAGGTCAGGATCACCTTCGAAGGACCGGAGACGGAGGCAATGGTCGACAAGCAGATCGACATGCTGTCGGCCGCGCTCGCGAAAAAACCGCAGGCGCTCGGCATCGCCGCGCTCGACAGCAAGGCGGCCATTCCGCTTTTGCGAAGAGCGCAGGCCGCGAAGATTCCGGTCATTGCGTTCGACTCCGGCGTGGACAGCGACATTCCGCTCACGACCTGCTCGACCGACAATCTCGCCGCAGCCGCGCTCGCCGCCGACAAGATGGCCGAGGCGATCGGAAATGCCGGGGAAGTCGGCGTCATCGTGCACGATCAGACGAGCCGCACGGGCATCGACCGCCGCGACGGTTTCCTCAACCAGATGAAGAGCAAGCATCCGAACGTCAAGATCGTCTCGGTGCAGTACGGCGGCGGGGACCATCTGAAGTCGGCGGAAATCGCCAAGGCGATGATCCAGGCGAATCCGAACCTGAAGGGCATTTTCGGCGCCAATGAGGGTTCGGCGGAAGGCGCCGCGATCGGCGTCAAGGAGTCCGGCAAGAAGCTCGTGCTAATTGGCTACGACTCGGGCAAGGAGCAGAAAGACGACATCAACTCCGGGTTGATGGCCGGCGCGATCACGCAGAACCCGATCGGGATCGGCAAATGTGTCGTCGATTCCGCGGTGAAGGCGCTCAAGGGCGAGAAGCTGCCGAAGAAAGTCGACACCGGCTTTTACTGGTACGACAAGAGCAACATGAACGATCCGAAGATCGCGGCCGTGCTCTACGATTGATTGATCGCCGCTTTACCAACCGCCGTCGAGGAGCGTGCTCACATGACCACGATTACCACGCTGTCCGTCAGGGATATCCGGTTTCCGACTTCGCGTTCGCTCGACGGCTCAGATGCGATGAACGCCGCGCCCGATTATTCGGCCACCTACGTCACGCTTGAAACGGACGCGCCGCACGCGCTTACCGGCCACGGGCTGACATTTACGATCGGGCGCGGCAACGAAATCTGCGTGAGGGCGGTGGAGGCGCTGGCTCCGCTCGTCGTCGGTAGAACGCTTGAAGAGATTGCCGCGGACATGGGCGCTTTCTGGCGCATGCTGACCTCGGACAGCCAGTTGCGCTGGATCGGTCCGGACAAGGGCGCGATCCATCTGGCGACGGCTGCGGTCGTCAACGCGGCGTGGGACCTGTGGGCAAAAGCAGAAGGCAAGCCGGTGTGGAAACTGCTTGTCGACATGAGCCCGGAAGAACTCGTGCGGTGTCTGGACTTCCGCTATGTGACGGACGCGATCACGCCGCAGGAAGCCATCGCGATGCTGCATCGTCACGCGGCCACGAGGAGCGAGCGCGAGAACGAAATGCTCGCGCGTGGCTATCCTGCGTACACGACGTCGGCGGGTTGGCTCGGCTATGACGACGACAAGATTCGGCGGCTCGCGCGCGAAGGCGTCGCTCAAGGCTGGACGCATTTCAAGCAGAAAGTCGGCGGCAATCTCGACGAGGACATGCGCCGCGCTCGCATCCTGCGCGAAGAGATCGGCCAGGACCGCAAGCTGATGATGGACGCGAATCAGGTATGGGATGTGGATGAAGCCATCGCGAACATGCGGCATCTCGCGCAATTCGACCCGTGGTGGATCGAAGAGCCCACGAGCCCCGACGACATTCTCGGTCACGCGGCGATCCGCCGGCGGCTTGCGCCAATCGGTGTGGCGACGGGCGAGCATTGCCATAATCGCGTGATGTTCAAGCAGTTGCTACAGGCGCACGCAATCGATTTTTGTCAGGTGGACAGTTGCCGTTTGGGCGGTCTGAACGAGGTGATCGTCGTGCTGCTGATGGCGGCGAAGTTCGGCGTGCCCGTGTGTCCGCACGCGGGCGGCGTCGGCTTATGCGAGTACGTGCAGCATATTTCGCTGTTCGACTATATCTGCGTGTCGGCGTCGCTCGAAAACCGGGTGCTCGAATATGTGGACCACTTGCATGAGCATTTTGTCGATCCCGTCGTGATCCGCAATGGCCGTTATATGCCGCCGCAGCGGCCGGGCTACAGCATCGAAATGCACGCGGCCTCGCTCGACCAGCATGACTTTCCTCACGGTCCCGTTTGGCGCCCTTGAGCGCTTCTCTGGTGTGGCCATGTAAACTCGGCGTTTAGCGTTCCGCATTTTCAAGCGGCGCCAACGCAAAGCCACGACCATGCACCATCTGAAATACCTGAGCGGCTATCCGCCCGCATTGCTGGAGAAAGTCAAAAATCTGATCGCCGACGATCAACTCGGCGCCTACCTCGCCGCGCGCTATCCGCACACGCACGAAGTGCAGACGGATCGCGCGCTTTACACGTACTGCGCGGAATTGAAGCGCGAGCATCTGCGCAGCGCGGAACAGCTCGACAAAGTCACCTACGACAGCAAGCTCGACGTAGTGCGTCACGCGTTGGGCCTGCACACGAGCATCTCGCGCGTGCAGGGCGGCAAGTTGAAGGCGAAGAAGGAAATCCGCATTGCGTCGTTATTCAAAGCGGCGGCGCCGGAGTTTCTGAAAATGATCGTCGTGCACGAACTCGCGCATCTGAAAGAGAGCGATCACAACAAGGCGTTTTACCGCCTGTGCGAGTTCATGCAGCCGGGTTACCACCAGATCGAGTTCGACCTGCGGCTTTACCTGACCCATCGCGAGTCGGCGAAGAGTCAGGCTTGATACGTGCCGAGGTGTTTCCAGGCGGAAGCACCCGGCACGTCATCGTCTTTTCAAGCGGCGACCGCTTCAGCCATTTCGACTGCCGACGCCTTGAGCAGCACCGGAATCGACTTTGAAGTGGGTGTACCCGCACCGTCCGCGACCGACGACAGCGGCACGAGCGGATTCGTCTCCGGGTAGTAAGCGCCGAGGCAACCGCGTGGAATGTCGTATTCGACCAGCAGAAAGCCATCTGCGTGACGTTCGATGCCATCGGCCCACACGCTGGTAATATCCACGCGCTGTCCGGCGGCAAACCCCAGCATCCCGATGTCGTCCTTGTTGGCGAACAGCACGCGCCGCTGTCCATACACGCCGCGATAACGGTCGTCGAGACCGTAGATGGTCGTGTTGTACTGATCGTGCGAACGCGTCGTCATCAACGTCATCAGGCGCTCGCCGTGCTGTTCCCGCGCGCGATGAATCGGCGTGTCGAGCGCGATTGCATGCACGAGAAACTGCGCCTTGCCGGTGGGCGTTTTCCAGATCCGCTCGCGCGAGGCGACGCCCAGATGGAAGCCGCCCGGGCGCTTGAGCCGCTCGTTGTAATCGTGAAAGCCGTCGATTACCTTTTCGATGCCGTCGCGAATCAGCGAGTAATCCGCGGCGTGCGCGAGCCAATCGACCTTGTCGCTGCCGAGCGTCGCATGCGCCATGCGCGCGACGATCGCAATTTCCGACAGCAGATTCTCCGACGCCGGTTTATTCATCCCGTACGAGATGTGCACCATGCTCATCGAATCCTCGACGCTCACGCCTTGCGCAACGCCGTTCTGCAAGTCGATCTCGGTGCGGCCGAGCGTCGGCAGAATCAGCGCGTCGCGGCCATGCACGAGGTGGCTGCGGTTGAGCTTCGTCGTGATATGCACGGTCAGATCGCACGACCGCATCGCTTCCCACGTGCGCGGCGTGTCGGGCGTCGCAATCGAAAAGTTGCCGCCGAGACCGATGAACACCTTGACCTTGCCATCGAGCATCGCCTGAATCGTATTGACGACGTCGAGCCCATGCTCGCGCGGCGGCTCGAAACGATAGGCCTCGCCGAGCCGGTCGAGAAACGCCTGCGTCGGCTTCTCTTCGATGCCGACGGTGCGGTCGCCCTGCACATTCGAGTGTCCGCGCACCGGGCACAGGCCCGCGCCGCGCCGGCCGATATTGCCGCGCATCATCATGAGGTTGGACAGCAGCTGTACCGTCGGCACGGAGTTCTTGTGCTGCGTGAGGCCCATGCCCCACGTCGAGATCACCGCGCGGCCCTTCACGTAGATGTCGGTGAGCTTCAGAACATCCTCGAACAGCACGCCCGCTTCGGCGACGATGGTCTCCCAGCTTTCCGCGCGCAGATCTTCGGCGAAGGCCTCGAAGCCGATCGTATGTTCGGCGATGAACGCGACGTCGAGCACGCGTTCCAGGCCGGAAACCTGAGCTTCGTCGTCCAGTTCGATCACGCGCTTGGCGACGCCCTTGATAAGCGCGAAGTCGCCGCCGACTTTCGGGCGGATGAACACGGAACTGATCTTCGTGCTGCCCATCGTCAGCATTTCCACTGGATGCTGCGGGCTCGCGAAACGTTCCAGCCCGCGTTCTTTCAGCGGATTGATCGACACGATCGTCGCGCCGCGCTTTGCGCACTCGCGCAGTTCGCCGAGCATTCGCGGATGGTTGGTCGCCGGATTCTGGCCGAAGATCAGCAGCGTGTCGGCATGTTCGAAGTCGTCGAGCGTCACCGTGCCCTTGCCGATGCCGACGGTGTGAGGCAAGCCGCGGCTCGTCGCTTCGTGGCACATGTTCGAGCAATCGGGGAAATTGTTGGTGCCGTACATCCGGACGAACAACTGGTAGAGGAACGCTGCTTCGTTGCTCGCGCGGCCCGACGTATAGAACGCGGCCTCGTTCGGATCGTCGAGACGCTTCAGATGGCTCGCGATCAGATCGAACGCTTCGTCCCAGCCGATCGGCACGTAGCGGTCGCGCATCGCGTCATAGACGAGCGGATCGGTCAGGCGGCCGTGCTGCTCCAGCTCGAAGTCGGACTGCGTCATCAGTTCGGCGACGGTATGCTCCGCGAAGAACGCGGGCGTGACGCGCTTGCTGGTTGCCTCGGCGGCCACCGCTTTTACGCCGTTCTCGCAGAACTCGAACGTGGATGCGTGCTCGCGGTCGGGCCATGCACAGCCGGGGCAGTCGAAGCCGTTCGGCTGATTCTGTTTGAGCAGCGTGCGGTAGTTGCCGCCCGTCACCTTTTCCTTGATCAGGTTGATGGCGACGTATTTGAGCGCCCCCCAGCCCGCTGCCGGATGCTTGTACGGCTCGATGCGAGCTTCGCTGCCGGATTCGCTGCGTGTTTCGGATTTTTTCATGATGTTGCCGCGCGTGGTCTTGTCATGGCTTTTCGAGCCGATGTTCCAGACTACTGTGTTCCAATCGCAGTGCAGCATACAGAAAATCAAAAAGGGAAGGGATACAGTTGCTTGCGTTTTGTCATAGACTTGCGTCTCAAACGATCCATTTCCTTGAGCTACGTCTTTGAAACTGTACGAAAAGCTCGCCGACGAAATCACCGAAGCCGTGCGCCGGGGCGTGTTCGCCGCCGGCGAGCGGATTCCGTCGGTGCGGTATGCGAGCCAGCAGCATGGCGTGAGCATCAAGACGGTGCTGCATGCGTACGCGTTGCTGGAGAGCCGCGGCATTGTCGAAACACGGCCGCAATCAGGGTATTTCGTGCGCGAAGCCGCGCTGCAAGCGTTCAGGCCCGAGACGCGGCTGCCGGGCGGTAAGCCTGCGCCGTTAGTGGCGCCGGTCGCAGCCGAAGTCGACGTTAGCCGCCTCGTTCTATCGACGCTTCGCAGCATTCGCGCGCACGACGCCGTGCCGTTCGGCTCGCCGTATCCCGATCCATCGCTCTTTCCATGGCGCCGCATCAACCAGTACGCGAACGCGATTGCCCGCCGTCAGGCGAGCTGGAACCTGATCGACGATCTGCCGCCCGGCAACCCGGAGCTGATCCGGCAGATCGCCCGGCGCTACGCCGAGAACGGCATGCCGGTCGATCCGGGCGAGATCGTCATCACGCTCGGCGCCACCGAGGCCATCAACTTGAGCCTGCAGGCGGTCGCCAAGCCTGGCGACACAGTGGCCGTCGAATCGCCGACCTACTACGCGATGCTGCACGCGATCGAGCGACTCGGAATGCGCGCGATCGAGGTGACGACGCATCCCGTCGACGGAATCGACATCGACGCGCTCGCGCAGGTGATCGCGCGACAGAAGATCGCCGCCTGCATGGTGATGCCGAACTTCCAGAATCCGCTCGGGTTCCAGATGCCGGACGCGCGCAAGCGGCAGCTCGTCGAATTGCTCGCCGCGCATCAGATCCCCGTGATCGAGAACGACGTTTATCAGGAGTTGTATTTCGGCGAGACGCGGCCGTCGACATTGAAAAGCTTCGACACGCAAGGGCTCGTGCTGCATTGCGCGTCGTTTTCGAAAAGCCTCACCGCGTCGTACCGGATAGGCTGGGCGTTGCCGGGACGTTATCGTGCTCAGGTCGAGAAGCTGAAGTTTCTGAATACGCTCACTACGCCTTCCGCGCCGCAGGTCGCGGTCGCCGATTATCTGCGACAGGACGGTTACGACCGGCATCTGCGGCATGTTCGCAAGGTCTACCGGCAGCAGGCGAGCATCATGACCGCGCTGGTGCGGCGTTTTTTTCCGGCCGGCACCCGTATCTCGACGCCGCAAGGCGGCTACGTTTTGTGGGTGGAGTTGCCCGAGCGTGTCGATTCGATGCGGCTTTATCAGGCGGCGCTCGCGCGCAGCATCACGGTCGGGCCGGGCATGATGTTTTCGACGCGCAACGATTTTCGCCATTTCATCCGGCTCAATTACAGCTACCCGTGGACTGCGCAAAGCGAGGCGGCGTTGAAGACACTCGGCGAACTGGTGGCGCAGATGGCGTGACGCGCTTGCACGAGTCGGTGCAGCACAGGTCGGCAGATAAAACATCAAGAAGGAGACACGAATGGATGACGATGAAATCGATCCGGTGCTGATAGCCGTGCTGGGGCAGCTTTGGCGGGCGCATCGCGAAAGCTTCGGAGAGGCGAGGCCCGGCCGGGATAGGGCCAGCGGCGCGTGGTCGCTAGCGAGGCTCTCCAAGCAGGCCAACGTGCCGATGAGCGCGCTTCTGCGGCAGTTGACGGCGCTCGTCGACGGCGGTCTCGTGGAGACGACGTTCAACGAGGAAGGCGCCGGCACCGCGCGTCTGAGCGAGACCGGCCGGGATGTGTGCGCGGAGCTGTTCGGCGAGGGCGGGGCGGCGGGCGATGATGAGGCGACCGATCCTAACGACACGCAGCCGCCGAGCCTTCACTAGTTGATCGCGGCGGCCGCAGCAATATCGATTCCGTTATACACGGGATAACAGCGAATAATTTTTCCTCTGAAATTGACCTCGGAATATGGCCCCCTATGCTGGAGCCTTGCCCGGAACAACGGGCGCCAGGCGAACCCCTCAATCGATTTCGGAGAATTCATGAAAACAACGCTGGCGCGAGCGCTGCATCGATCATTGCGTATCAAGACCGTCCGAACCGCGCTCGTTGCGGCATGCGCCGCAACCGTCGGCCTCAGCCTCGGCTCTGTTGCAACGGCAGCGTCGGCGGCCACCGCGCAGCCCGTCGGCATTGCGTTTGTCTACCTCGGCAATCCCGGCGACGCCGGCTGGACCTATGCGCACGAACAGGGCGTGAAAGAGGTCGAGGCGAAGTTCGGCGACAAGATCAAGGTGACGCGGATCGAGAACGTGCCGGAGTCCGCGGATTCTGAGCGCGTGTTCCGCGATCTCGCGTCGAAGGGCAACAAGATCGTGGTGGGTTCGAGCTTCGGCTTCCAGGACTTCGAACTGAAGGTCGCCAAGGACTTCCCGGACACGGTGTTCGAACACGCGACCGGCTACAAGAAAGCGGCCAACTTCGCGACGTACGACGTCCGCACCTACCAGAGCGCCTATCTCGCCGGGCTCGTCGCCGGTTATACGACGAAGTCGAACACGCTCGGCTTCGTGGGCTCGGTGCCGGTGCCGGAAGTGGTGCGCAACATCAACGCGTTCACGATGGGCGCTCGCTCCGTGAACCCGAAGGTGCGCGTCAAAGTGGTGTGGATCAATAGCTGGTTCGATCCAGGCCGCGAGAAGCAGGCTGCCGAAACGCTGATCGGCCAAGGCGCGGACGTCCTCATCCAGAACACGGATTCGACAGCCACCATGCAGACCGCCGAGCAGAAGAAGGTACACGCGTTCGGCTGGGACTCGAACATGAAGAAGTTCGGGCCGAATGCGCAACTGGGCGCGTGCGTGAGCAACTGGGGCGTGTATTACACGTATCTGGTGCAGCAGGTAATGGCGGGCACATGGAACAACGCGCCGGTGTGGTGGGGCCTCAAAGAGAAGGCGATCGATCTCGCCGATATCAACACCGAAGCGGTGTCGCCCACTGCGCAGAAGGCGTTGAGCCAGAAGCGGGACGATATCGTATCCGGCAAGTTCAATCCGTTCGCCGGGCCGATCGCGGATCAGTCGGGTGCAGTGAAAGTTGCGGCGGGCAAGTCGCTGAGCGACGCGGAGCTGCTGCGTTTGAACTGGTTCGTGCAGGGCGTCGACGGTTCGCTGCCGAAGTAAAGTAGCGCGAGCCGCATTGAACGTCCCGGCTTGCCGACAACAACGACCAGGAGATCGCCCGTGAGTCTGACTGTTCCGAGCGCGGCGGTGAGCCCGACCGCCAGCGCAACCGCCAGTGCTAATGCGGCTTGCTTTCCGCCGCAGGGCTTGACGCCCACACACGAGCAGATCGTGCGGCATCTGCGGCATTCGAGCCGGATCGCCGAGCGGGCGACGTTGCTCGGGCATCATCCGTTCGGCGCGGTCCTGGTCGGCCCGGACCAGGAGACCGTGTTGATGGAGCAGGGCAACGTCGACACGGTGAATCATGCGGAGTCGGTGCTCGCTCGCGTGGCGGCGCTCAACTTCACACCAGAGTACTTGGGGAGTTGCACGCTGTACACGTCGGTCGAACCGTGTTGCATGTGCGCGGGCACGATGTATTGGGCGAACATCGGCCGGGTGGTGTTCGGTATGACCGAGAAGCGCCTGCTCGAGGCGACTGGCGATCACGCCGAGAATCCGACCATGAGCGTCGAGTGCCGGTATGTCTTCGATCACTGTCAGAAGCGCGTGGAGGTGATCGGCCCGGTCGCCGAAGTCGAGGCCGAGGTGATGGACGTGCAACGCAGGTTCTGGAATAGCCGCTAGCTCGGTTCCAACATCGCGACGCCGCAGAACCAGTCGCCGCCATGCGGCCGGTATTTCCACCGGCTGTCGTTCTGCTTGATGACGCTCGGGCACTGCTCGCCGATCGCGATCCCCGGATGCGCGGCCGTGCATTGGAGCATGGCTGTATCGACGGTGGAAGGCGCGGGCACGGACGGCTTGCGCGGGCGGTCCGGCGGCGCGGGCTTGAGCGCATCGCCAGGTTCCGACGGTTGGGCCAACGCAGGCGGCGCGCCCGTCGGCTGGCTCGCAAGCCATTGCTGAAGCTCGTCGATACGCGTTGCGTACCACGTCCCGAGACACGCAGCGTCCCGGCAATTGGCCTCGCGCCACAGCCATTTGCTGTCGCTGTCGGCGATGAAGCCGCGCCGGTCGGGCGCTCTTCGGCGCGCTTTCCAGTAGAGCTGTCCCAGTGTGTCGTCGAGACGCGACAGCGCCGTGTCGTTGCAGATCATCTTCTCGGTGAACGAATGGCCCTTGCTGCAGTTGAAACTCGCGGCATGAACGGACGAATGCGCGATCAGCAGCGCGGCGATCAGAATGGGGCGGACAATTTTCATGACGATTCACGCAATGCATGGTTTTTCATGCAACGGATGATCGTCCGATCGCGCGCCGTGCGGACGCCGGAAAAACGCAGCACTTCCCTGAAGTGATTACCAGATATTGCCTCGCGCGAGGCCGCCCGCCGCCCCCGATAGCGCAATGCACGGCCAATGGAAGCACTGCCGCGGGACATCTTCGCGTTTGGCGGGTATACCCTGATGCGCTGCTTACGCATTCTTGCCGATGTTGGGTTGGGGGGCGCATATATGAACCGCGAAGCGACATCACGCATGGAGGTAGGAGCAACGCCCGAGGCTAGCCGTTATCGGCCGGATCTGGCCGAAGAGGTGTTGGCGTCGGAGCGCAGCGTGTTGCGGCTGATCACGCGCAATACGCCGTTGCCGGAATTGCTGGAAGAAGTCTGTCACCGCGCGGAAGTGCTGCTGGGCGGGGGCGCGTCGTGCTCAATCCTGCTGCTGGACGACGACGGCGTCCACGTGAAGATGGGCGCCGCGCCGTCGCTGCCGGCGGAGTTCAGCACGGCGATCGACGGTGCGCCGATCGGTCCGAGCGCGGGCTCCTGCGGCACCGCGATGCACGAGCGGCGGCTGGTGGTGGTCGAGGACATCGAGACGGATCCGCTGTGGGCGGATTTCCGTGCGCTAGCGTTGCCGCACGGCTTGCGCGCGTGCTGGTCGGTGCCGTTCCTGAACGACGCCGGCGCGGTGCTGGGCGCGTTCGCCGTCTATCATCGCGCGCCGCGCCGGCCTACCGCGCAGGAAGAGACGATGCTGCGCGATATCAGCCGCAGCGTCGGGCTCGCCGTGCATCAGGACGCGATGGCGCAGCGGCTTGCGAACAGCGAGGAGCATCATCGGCTCGTCGTCGATCATCTGATCGAGGGCATTGTCGTGCAGTCGCGCGCGGGCATCGTGCTGGCCTGCAATCCGAGCGCGCAGCGCATGTTGCGCACCGGGCCGCAGATCGTCGGACGCAGTATCCGCACGGTGATGGTGCGCGGCTTTCATGAAGACGGCTCGCCCGTGGCCGAGCATGAACGGCCTGTCGCCCAGGTGCTCGGGAGCGGCAAGCCGATGCTGGGCGTCACACTGGCGCTCGAACTGGTGAACGGCGAAGTGATCTGGGTCACCGAGAACGTCGTGCCGATTCTGAAGCCGGGCGAGAGCAAGCCCGACTCCGTACTGATCTCGTTTACCGACATCGGCCCGGTGCGCGAGGCGCAGCGCCAGTTGAAATTTCTCGCGACGCGCGATTCCCTCACGGGGCTCTACAACCGGGCCTATCTGACGGAGCGCATGAACAGCCTGTTCGCGCCCGGCAACCCGAATTGCAGCGGCGAGCTCACGAGCGTCGCCGTGCTGTTCGTCGATCTCGACGGCTTCAAGAAAGTCAACGACACGGCTGGTCACGAGGCCGGCGACGCATTGCTGAAAAGCGTCGCCGAGCGGCTTGCCGGCTGCGTCGGCCCGGACGATACGCTCGCGCGGGTGGGCGGCGACGAGTTCGTGATCGTTGTGAGCGCCTTCGAATGCAACGAGGAGATAGTCGGGCTGGCGCGTCAGATCCTCAGCGAAATCGCGGTGCCTTTCGCGGTGGCGGACAACGAGTACTACCTGGGCGCGTCGATCGGCATCAGCCGCTTTCCCGAAGACGGCCAGGACGCCCCGACGCTGATGCGCAACGCCGACTCGGCGATGTATCACGCGAAGCAGCGCGGGCGCAACAACTTCCAGTTCTTCACTGCGGAACTGAATCAGCAACTGCAGCGCCGCTTCCTGATCGAGCAGTCGCTGCGCCGCGCGCTCGCCGCCCACGAGCTAAGTCTCGTGTATCAGCCGATCGTCGATAGTCACGCCGGCCGGACCATCGGCGCGGAGGCACTGCTGCGCTGGTATAACAGCGAGCTCGGCAATGTCTCGCCGGCGGAATTCATTCCGGTTGCGGAAGACGCGGGACTCATCGTCGAGATCGGCGACTGGGTGCTCGCCCGTGCCTGCGAGCAGGCGGCGCAATGGCGGCGCACGCTCGCGCCGGATCTGATCGTCGCGGTGAATCTGTCGCCGCGCCAGTTCAACGACGGTCTGGTCGAGCGGATCAGGCGCTGTCTGGACCATTCCGGGCTCGAGCCGGCGGCGCTCGAACTGGAAATCACCGAGCGGCTTCTGATGAGCGACAGCGATACCGTGCTGCCCATGCTGCTCGCATTGAGCGCAACGGGCGTGCGTATTTCCGTCGACGACTTCGGCACCGGTTATTCGTCGCTGTCGTATCTGAAGCGCTTTCCGCTGCATAACCTGAAGATCGACCGGTCGTTCGTGGCGGGCTTGCCGGATCATCGCGATTCCATTGCGATCACGCAGGCCGTGGTGGCGATGGCGCATTCGCTCGGCATGAACGTCACCGCGGAAGGCGTGGAGACGCCCGAACAGGCCGCATTCCTCCGTTCGATCGATTGCGACAAACAGCAGGGCTATCTGTACAGCCGGCCAGTGGGAGCGAGCGCATATGCGCGCGCGTTGGCGGATGTGTATGCGGCGACGTGATCCGCGCGCCGCGTTGTCGTATGTCGCGAAGGTTCTCAGTCCGCGAGGATCGGCTACGTGACATAACCGCGCCGGAGACTGGGCGTAAGATGCAACGACCTGCATCTGAGCCCCAGGAGACTTGCGATGGCACAGCACTTCGACGCGGTTGTTATCGGCACGGGACAGGGCGGCGCGCCGCTCGCCGTGCGACTTGGCAAAAGCGGCCGCCGCACGGCGGTCATTGAGCGCGCGGCGTTCGGCGGCACCTGCGTGAACGTGGGCTGCACGCCGACCAAGGCGTATGTGGCGAGCGCCCGCGCGGCGCATGTGGCGCGCCATGCGGCGAGGCTCGGCGTGCATATTGGCGGGGCTGTCGGTGTGGATCTGGCGGCGGTGAAGGCGCGCAAGGACAAGATCGTCGGCCGGTCGCACGACGGTGTGGAGGCCTGGCTGCGGGGCACCGAGAACGTCACGGTGTTCAACGGCCATGCGCGCTTCACCGGGCCGCACACGCTTGCTGTCAGCGGTCCGGACGGGGGCGTGCTGCACGAACTGAGCGCGGACGAGATTTTCCTCAATACGGGCACGCGCGCCGTGGTGCCGCCGCTGGAAGGCATCGAGCGAACCCGCTATTACACCAACTCGACTCTGCTGGAGATCACGGAGTTGCCGAGCCGGCTCGTGATCGTGGGCGGCAGTTATATCGCGCTCGAATTCGCGCAGGTGTTTCGCCGCTTCGGCAGCGAAGTGACCGTGCTGGTACGCGGCGATCGCGTGCTCACGCGCGAGGACGCCGACTTCGCGGAGTCAGTGCAGAGCGTGCTCGCCCGCGAGGGCGTGGAGTTCCGTTTCGGGGTGCAGCCTTCGCGCGTCGAGCCGCATCCCCATCGCGAGAACGAAGTGTGTATCGGCTTCGAGCAGAATGTTCCGGCGCTCGAGGCGTCGCATCTGCTGTTTGCAACCGGCCGCAAACCGAATACCGACGATCTCGGCCTTGCCGCGGCCGGCATCGAAACCGACCGGCATGGCACGATTCCCGTGGACGGCCAGTTGCGCACCAACGTGCCGGGCGTGTGGGCGATCGGCGACATCAACGGACGAGGCGCGTTCACGCATACGTCCTACGACGATTACCACATCGTCGCGGCCAATCTGCTCGATGGCGGCACGCGCACCGTCGACAAGCGGATCATGGCGTACGCCGTATTCGTGGACCCGCCGCTCGCGCGCGTCGGCCTCTCCGAAGACGACGTGCGCAAGAGCGGCCGCGAAGCGTTGATCGCGACCATGCCGATGTCGCGCGTGGGCCGCGCGAGCGAACGCGGGGAGACCGACGGTTTCATGAAGGTGCTTGCCGACCCCCACACCAGGCAGATTCTCGGAGCGACGATCCACGGTATAGAAGGCGACGAGGCGATCCATACCTTCATCGACATCATGACGGCGGGCGCGCCGTATCCCACCTTGCAATACGCGATGCACATTCACCCGACCATCAGCGAACTGGTGCCGACCTTGCTCGACGGTCTGAAGCCGATGAAGTAAGCCGATGAACTGAGCCGAGCGCGGCGCGCATCGACAAAGCGTCGCACCATCGCGGATAATCGCCAGCGGCGCGGGCCGCCTGCGGGGTTAAGGCGTGCCGCATTGGCCACCATCGACCCACATTCAATCGCATTCATTCGAGGAACAGCCGATGGGCAAGGGACGCGTCGAAGCCTTCAGCGATGGCGTGATCGCCATCATCATCACGATCATGGTGCTCGAAATCAAGGTACCGGAAGGCTTCGATCTCGCCGCACTGACTCCGCTCGTGCCGGTGTTCGGCGCCTATGTGCTGAGCTTCATCTACGTGGGCATTTACTGGAACAATCATCATCACATGTTCCATACGGTGCAAAGAGTCAACGGCGGCGTGCTGTGGGCCAATCTGCATCTGCTCTTCTGGCTGTCGCTGCTTCCCGCCGTCACGCATTGGGTCGGCGAGAATCATCTGGCCTCGTGGCCGACCGCCATGTACGGCGTCGTGCTGTTCATGTCGGCGATCGCTTATTTCATCCTGACGCGCACGCTGATCCGTGAGCACGGCCGCGACTCGACGCTCGCAAAAGCGGTGGGCAACGACATCAAAGGCAAAGTGTCGGTTGTGATTTATCTCGCGGGCATTGCGCTCGCTTTCGTCGCGCCGTGGATTTCGGCGGCGCTCTACGCGCTTGCTGCCGCATGGTGGCTGGTGCCGGACCGGCGCATCGAGCACGTGCTGGAAGCCTGAGCGTGCTTGCGCTGAAGCTCGCGCTCGTGCCGGCGGCAGCCGGTGGACTGATTTTGCGGATGCTTGCGAGCGAGCGCCCGCGCGCAACGAGCTTGAACGAAGCGGACCTGAGCGCAGCAGGCCCGCGCGCAGCGAGGCTGATTGCGAGCAGACCCGAGCTTCACGGATACTGCCGTCATGACTTCATCTTCATCTACCCGCCGCGCGCCGTCGAGCCGCATCGGCCTCATCTCCGATACGCACAACCTCGTGCGTCCAGAAGCGCTCGAATATCTCGCGGGCTGCGACGCCATCATCCACGCGGGCGACATCTGTAACGAGGCCGTGCTCGGCGCGCTCCCGCAGATCGCACCGCTCACCGTCGTGCGCGGCAATAACGACACGGGCGAGTGGGCCGCGTCGCTGCCGACGCATGCGACGCTCAACGTGCAGCAGGTAGCGATTCTCGTCGTGCATGACAACGCCGACGTGCCAGCCGATCCGCGCAACGAGGGTATCGGCGTGGTGGTGACCGGCCATTCGCATAAGCCGTCGATCAGCGAGCGCGACGGCGTGCTGTTCATCAACCCCGGCAGTGCGGGGCCTCGGCGCTTCAAGCTGCCGGTGTCGGCAGGCATTCTGACGGTCGAAGGCTCGCGCGCGCATGCGAGATTCGATCTGCTGCTCAAATGAAAACGGGCCGGCAAATCTGCCGGCCCGTCGGGTGACTACTGTCGATGTAACTGGAATGCCGCGCGGTTACTCGGCTGCGCTAGTGCGACTACCGCAGTCAAGCCTGGTACCGCGGTCAGCGGCGACTTCCGAAGTCATCGCCCTTGTCGCGTCACCGCGGCTACCGCGCCGCAGGCAATCAGGCACGCGCCGTAGCGGTGGCTGCGTAGCGTTCGTCCATCTCTTCGGCTTCACGTTCGCCGCGCAGTACTTCGTGCGCTTCGGCGCGCGTCGCCACGCAAGGGCCCGAGCCAAGGAGCGGCTTGCGGGCGGTTTCGCGAAGCGCCACCACGGAGACGATACCGATCAGCGACGCGCCCATCAGGTAGTACGCAGGCATCATCAGATTGCCGGTGCGGTCGACGAGCCATGCGGTCACCAAGGGCGTCGTACCGCCGAACAGCGACACCGAGATATTGAAGCCGATGGCCAGCGCGCCGTACCGGATCTTCGTCGGGAACAGCGCCGGCAGCGCCGACGGCATCACGCCCGTGAAGCACGACAGCAGCACGCCGAGAATCATCAGGCCGGCGAACACCGGCACCAGCGTGCCCATGCGGATCAGCAGCAGGGCGGGGATCGACAGCGCGAACAGACCCACGCAGCCGAACAGCATCACCGGCTTACGGCCGATCGTGTCCGACAGACGGCCGGCTGCGAGCGTCATCGGCATCATCAGTACCATCACGAGCAGCACGATGAAAAGGCCGTGCGATTCGTTGAAGTGCAGCGTGGCGGACAGGTAGCTCGGCAGGTACGAGAGCGCCATGTAGTCGGTCACGTTGAAGATCAGCACGAGGCCGACGCACAGCAGCAGCGGCTTCCATTGCTGCACGAGCAGATTGCTCAACGACTGCTTAGGCAGCGCCTTGTCTTCGGCTTCGCGTTGCTCGGCCTGCTTCTTGAACGCAGGCGTTTCTTCGAGCTTCATCCGGATATAAAGACCCACCAGGCCCAGCGGACCGGCGATCAGGAACGGCACGCGCCAGCCCCACGAGAGCAGCGCGTCGTTCGACAGCGTCGCCGTCAGCACCGCCACCGTGCCCGCGCCGAGCACGTAGCCGATCAGCGTACCGAACTCAAGGAAGCTGCCCATGAAGCCGCGCCGTTTGTCCGTCGAAAATTCGGCGATGAAGGTGGCTGCCCCGCCGTATTCGCCGCCGGTCGAAAAGCCTTGCACGAGACGCGCCACGAGCAGCAGAGCCGGTGCGAGGATGCCGATCGACCCATAGCTCGGGATCAGCCCGATCGCGAACGTGCCGATCGCCATCATGATCATGGTCATTGCGAGTACGCGCTGACGGCCGATGCGGTCGCCGAGCGGCCCGAACACCATGCCGCCGACCGGGCGCACGAGAAACGCCGCGGCAAACGTGCCGAACGTGGCGATCAACTGGGCGGACGGGCTCGACGACGGGAAGAACACTTTGCCGAGCGTGACAGCGATGTAGCTGTACACGCCGAAATCGAACCATTCCATTGCGTTGCCGAGCGCCATGGCGCCGACGGCACGCTTGAGGAGAGAGTTGTCGACGACGGTGATGTCGTCGAGAGAAAGGCGTTGTTCTTGTTTGTGATGTCGCCAGAAGCCGTTGCTGGAAGCGGTCAAGGTAAAACTCCGATGACTGCGACGAAACTCATGATGCGTTCCGCCACGGTTGCTGGAAGTGCAGTTTCGCAAACGGGGCGATGGCGTTCTTGCGCCGCTAGGGCGAAAGAATGGGCGCGCGTTGAAAGTTGAACGCGGAAAGCGCGGCAGACGCCGCAATCGCCCGTGCCTCGCGAGCCAGGTCGCGAAAAAACACTCGTCTAAATTGTGTTGACTGTTGCACCTGCGTGGCCGTGGAAGGGGGGCAGATGCATGAGGACGCGGGCGGCTTTAAGCCGGACCTACGCCACTGGAAGGCTTGAAACGAAAAAGGCCGGTGCTTTATTCGCCGCCTGAATGACCCTTGGATGACCGAAGGGCAACTTCAAACCGCGATACGACCGACAAGCCTTCTTGTATAAAAACTGTTCCATCGCGATGGACTCACGCAGTGCAGGCACATGGCGGGTCGCAAGGTCAGTGAACGCGAATGTAGGTGAATTGCTGTTGGAACGACGCACATGTTAGCACGATGACAGAGGATCGTGCAAACCCGGTTTTGCGTCCGCGGTTGGGCGACGGCGCTCAATCCCTTGCCGGGCGGGAGATCCGGCGATCGAATCGGTCTCGAAATGGCGCTTTCAAAGGCGCGAAAATGTACCGTTTGGAGAGTTCCAGCGGCAAGCGAGGGGCGAAAAAAATCCGCGCACGAGGCGCGGATTTCGTCGCTACTGCTGCGAGTGGGGAGCACTCGATTCGCGCTTACTCAGCCGGCGGCGGCACGTAACCCTGCGCCGTATCCGCGCCTTCGCCGAAGAAGAACTTTTCGGTCTGCTTCATCAGGTACTGGCGGGCACGCGGATCGGCCATGTTCAGACGGTTTTCGTTGATCAGCATGGTTTGCTGCTTCAACCAGGCCTGCCACGCTTCCTTGGAAATGCCTTCGTAGATCCGCTTGCCGAGTTCGCCCGGCAGCGGCGGGAAATCGAGGCCTTCGGCTTCCTTGCCGAGCTTCGCGCATTGAACCATACGAGTCATGCTGTGCTTCTCCTGTGTCGACCGGAGTGAGTGCTTCGGCACTTACTCCGGTCCCATAAAAAAATAATTACCGTATCGATACGAGGACGGGCGCTCGCTCTATATGGGGCCGCTCAGAGCTGTTTCATCAGCACGAGCGATTTGCGCTGCCAGTTGTACAGTCGGCGACGGTCTTCGGG
The DNA here is from genome assembly GCF_032806925.1 of Paraburkholderia kirstenboschensis. Classification (NCBI taxonomy): domain Bacteria; kingdom Pseudomonadati; phylum Pseudomonadota; class Betaproteobacteria; order Burkholderiales; family Burkholderiaceae; genus Paraburkholderia; species Paraburkholderia kirstenboschensis. The sequence continues at coordinate 537,711 of NZ_CP136513.1, forward strand.
CAGGTCGTCGACCGTGACCTTGACGAAGCCGCGCTTCAGGAACCAATGCTCGGTGCGCGTGGTGAGCACGAAAATGCGTGTTAGCCCGCGGGCCCGCGCGCGTTGCTCGATGCGCTTGAGCAGGCGCTCGCCGTCGCCGGTGCCCTGAGCTTCGGGCGCGACCGTCAGGCAAGCCATTTCGCCGATGCGCTCCTGCGTGTACGGATACAACGCCGCGCAGCCGAACAGCACGCCATCGTGCTCGATCACCGAGAAATGGTCGATGTCGCGCTCGATCTGATGGCGGCCGCGCCGCACGAGCGTGCCGTCCGATTCGAGCGGCTCGATCAGCGCGAGAATGCCGCCGACGTCGTCCGGCGTGGCTTCGCGCAGACTTTCGAGGTTCTCGTACGAGATCATCGTGCCCACGCCGTCGTGCAGGAACAGTTCGAGCAGCAGACTGCCGTCGAGCGCATAAGGGATGATGTGCGCCCGCGCCACGCCGCCGCGGCACGCGCGGATCGAATGCTTCAGATAGAAGCCCGCGTCGCCGGTGACTTCGCCGCTTTCGTGCAGCTTGTAGGCGTCGTCGAGCGAGAGTTCGCGGATCAGTTCGGGGCCGTCTTCGCCGGCTTGCATGAGGCCGGGCGTTTCGGTCAGGAACACGATCTTGTCGGCACGCAACGCGATGGCGGCAGCCGAGGCGACGTCTTCCATTGCCAGGTTGAAGGCCTCGCCGGTGGGCGAAAAACCGAGCGGCGACAAGAGCACCAGCTTGCGGCTTGCGAGCGAGTGGCGGATCGAATCCGCGTCGATCTTGCGCACCACGCCTGTGTGCGCGAAGTCGACGCCGTCCAGAATGCCGACCGGGCGCGCCGTCACGAAGTTGCCCGATACGACGCTGATGTGCGCGTGCGCCATCGGCGTGTTCGGCAAGCCCTGGCTGATGGCGGCCTCGATATCCAGACGCACTTCGCCGGCGGCTTCTTTCGCGGATTCGAGCGCGCGTGCGTCGGTAATGCGCATGCCGTGCGAAAACTCCGACTCGACGCCGTGCAGACTCATCTGCTCTTCGACCTGCGGTCGGGAGCCGTGCACGAGAACGATCTGGATGCCCATGGCCTGCAGCAGCGCGATGTCGGACACGAGCGCATTCAGGAGCCCCTGATGCACCACTTCGCCGCCGAAACCGACAACAAACGTCTTGTTCCGGAACGCGTGGATGTAAGGGGCGACTGAGCGCATCCAGTCGACGAATTGCGCGTGCTGTGCGAGGTTTTCCGTTGCTCCGGCGGGGGCCGGAACGCTCGCGGGCGCGGGGACGAGGTCGGTTTGGGAATTCATGCCGGGGATTATAATGCGCCCCCATGTCGAATGTACCCAAAAGTCCCGCCGCGGCGAACGAGAATGCGGCGCCGGCCGCCGATCAGGCGAACTCCGGCGACGCGAAGCGCCGCCCCGAAAAGGACGCGAACCGCGGCAACCCGGACGCGCCTCGCAAGGCGCGCGTGCCGCATCGTGCCGGCGAAGGCGCGCAGGCGTCTTCGAACGAGAAGAATCCGTCGCGCACGGTGAAGGATGTCGAGCGCGGTGAGCAGCGGGGCAAGACGCGTGACGGAGCTGAATCGCGCGAACCGGGCGAACAACGCAGACAACGCGACCAACGCGACCAACGCGGGCAGCGCGAGCGGCCGGAGGCTGACAAGCCACCGCGCCAGCAACCGCCTCGCGAACCGCGCGCCGCACGTGAACCGCGCGTCGTCCAGCCGAATCCCGTTCCGCCGATCACCTTCCCCGAAGCGCTGCCGGTCTCCGGCCGTCGCGACGAAATCGCCAAGGCGATCGCCGAAAACCAGGTAGTGATCGTGTCCGGTGAAACCGGCTCGGGCAAGACCACGCAGTTGCCGAAAATCTGCCTCGCGCTAGGGCGCGGCCTCGGCGCGGGCGGCTCGGGGTTGATCGGCCACACGCAGCCGCGCCGCATTGCCGCTTCGGCGACGGGCCGGCGCATCGCTGAGGAGCTTGGCACGCCTTTCGGCGAAGTGGTCGGCTACAAGGTGCGTTTCACCGACAATCTGTCGCCGGGCGCATCCGTCAAGCTGATGACGGACGGTATTCTCCTCGCCGAAACGCAGACCGATCCGCTGCTCAAAGCGTATGACACGCTGATCATCGACGAGGCGCATGAGCGCAGTCTGAACATCGACTTCTTGCTCGGCTACCTGAAGGAAATTCTGGTCAAGCGTCCCGATCTGAAGCTGATCGTGACGTCGGCGACGATCGATGCCGATCGTTTCGCGCGCCACTTCGGCAGCGAGGAAAAGCCCGCGCCGGTAATCGAAGTGAGCGGGCGGCTGTATCCAGTCGAGGTGCGCTACCGTCCGATCGACGAGGACAGCCCCGCTGTGAAAGCGGCGCAGGGTACGTCAGGCACATCGGGCGGTTCGGCGTCGCGTGAACGTGCGAAGACTCAGCGCGAGACCGGCAAGGAGCGCGACCGCGATCTGATGGAAGCGATCGTCGACGCCGTCGATGAGCTGTGCCGCGAAGGTCCCGGCGACGTGCTGGTGTTTCTGCCCGGCGAGCGTGAAATCCGCGATGCCGCCGAGGCGCTGCGCAAGCATCATCCGCCGCATACCGAAATCCTGCCGCTGTTCGCGCGCCTCTCGGCGGCCGACCAGGAACGCGTGTTCCGCACTTCCAACGCGCGGCGCATCGTCCTCGCGACGAACGTGGCGGAAACGTCGCTCACGGTGCCGGGCATTCGCTATGTGGTCGATACGGGCCTCGCGCGCGTGAAGCGCTATTCGTATCGCAACAAGGTCGAGCAGTTGCAGGTCGAGTCGATCTCGCAGGCCGCCGCGAATCAGCGGGCAGGGCGCTGCGGACGGGTGGCCGACGGCATCTGCATTCGCCTGTATGACGAGAGCGATTACCAGAGCCGCGTGCGCTTTACCGATCCGGAGATTCTGCGCTCGTCGCTCGCGTCGGTCATTCTGCGCATGAAGTCGCTGCATCTGACGGCGATCGAGACGTTTCCGTTTATCGAACCGCCGCCGGGCCGCGCGATCGCCGACGGTTATCAACTGCTGAACGAGCTCGGCGCCGTCGACGACGACAATCAGCTCACGCCGCTCGGCCGCGAACTCGCGCGTCTGCCGCTCGACCCGCGCGTCGGCCGGATGATTCTCGCCGCGCGCGATCAGCAATCGCTGAAGGAGGTGCTGATCATCGCGAGCGCGTTGTCGGTGCAGGATCCCCGCGACCGGCCGATCGAGGCGCAGGAACAGGCCGACCAGGCGCATCGCCGCTTTGCCGACGAACGCTCGGAATTCCTCCAGTGGCTGAAAATCTGGAACTGGTTCGAAGAAGCGATCGCGCACAAGAAGTCGAACAAGCAATTGCACGAGGAATGCCGGAAGAATTTCCTGTCGCAATTGCGTCTGCGCGAATGGCGCGACGTTCATTCGCAGCTGCTGACGGTGGTGCGTGAACACGGCTGGCGTCTGAACGAAGCTGAAGCGACCTTCGAGCAGGTCCATCTCGCGCTTCTCACGGGCCTCTTGGGCAACATCGGACTGAAAGCCGACGACGAGCCGTACTACCTCGGCGCACGCGGCATCAAGTTCTATTTATGGCCGGGCTCCGCGCTCGTCAAGAAAGCGGGCAAGTGGGTAATGGCCGCGGAACTCGTCGAGACGAGCCGTTTGTACGCGCGCTGCATTGCGAAGATCGAGCCTGAATGGATCGAAAAAATCGGCGCGCATTTGCTGAAGAAATCGCTGTCAGAACCGCATTGGGAGAAGCGCGCGGCGCAGGTGTCGGCCTTCGAGCGCGCGGTTTTGTACGGGCTGCCGATCTATAACCGGCGGCGCGTGAGCTTCGGCAAACAGGACCCTGCGCGGGCGCGCGAGCTTTTCATTCGCGGCGCGCTCGTCGAAGGCGAGTTCGACACCAAGCTCGGATTTTTCGCGCACAACCGCAAGCTGCTTGCCGACATCGAGCAACTGGAACACAAGTCGCGCCGTCAGGATGTGCTCGTCGACGACGAACTGATTTTCGCGTTCTACGACCAGGCGCTGCCGAAGGGGATTTACACCGGCGCGTCGTTCGAGCGCTGGTATCGCGATGAACTGAAGAAAAGCGGTCAGCCTGAGGACAAGCTGCGCCTGCTGTATCTGTCGCGCGACGACCTGATGCGGCATGAAGCTGCGGGTGTGACGACCGATCTGTTCCCGAAACGGATGACGATGGCGGGCGTCGAAATGGCGCTCACCTATCACTTCGAGCCGGGTTCTCCGCGCGACGGCGTCACGCTCGCCGTGCCGCTTTATGCGCTCAATCAGGTCGACGCGCGACGCTGCGAATGGCTCGTGCCCGGCATGCTGAAGGAGAAGACGCAACTGCTGCTCAAGTCGCTGCCGCAGAAGCTGCGGCGTCACTGCGTGCCGCTGCCGGAATATGCGGCCGGTTTCGTCGACCGGCATGGGGCGCCGCGTTTTGGTGCTGGCGGGTTGCTCGAAGCGCTGATCGCCGATATTCGCGAGCAGAAGCAACTCATGCTGAAACAGTCGGACTTCAAGCTTGAGACGTTGCCGCCGCATCTGTTCATGAACTTTAAGGTCGTGGACGAACACGGGCGGCAACTCGCGATGGGGCGCAATCTGTCGCAGCTACGGGCGGAACTGGGCGGCCAGGCCCAGCAGCACTTCCAGAAGATCGCATCGAGCGCGGCGGGCGCGGCGTTGGCGGACGCGGCCGGCTCGCGGGCGGACGGGGCAGCAGTTGCTGGAGCGCCCCGGACGGCGCCTGCGTCCAGCGGTCCGGCACAGCGAGGGAAGGGCGCGGCTGCGCCGGTGCCGCAGACACCGTTGCAAGGCAGCGCGGGCGGCGGCAGCACTGCGCTGTACGAAAACCTCACCACCTGGAATTTCGGCAAGCTGCCCGAGTTGCTCGAAATCCGTCGCGGCGGGCAGACATTATTCGGCTACCCGGCTCTCGTGGATCGCGGCACGCATTGCGACGTCGAGGTGTTCGATTCGCCGGACGAGGCCGCGCGTATTCATCGTGCGGGTCTGCGTCGGCTATTCGCTTTGCAACTGAAGGAGCCGATCAAGTATCTGGAGAAAAATCTGCCGGGCTTGCGCGAAATGGCGATGCAGTTCATGACGCGGGGTACGCAGGAAGAGTTGCGCGATCAACTGATCGACACCGCGCTCGATCGCGCCTGTCTGCAGGATCCGCTGCCCGACGACGACGTCAGTTTCCATACGCGCCGCGATGAAGGGCGTAGCCGGCTGACGTTGCTGGCGCAGGAGATTGCGCGACTGGTTGGGCAGATTCTCGGCGAATACGCGTCGGTACTGAAGAAGCTGGCGCAGGCGAAGTCGTTCACGGCTGCGCACGCCGACATGCAGAACCAGCTCGACGCGCTAATCGGCAAGCGATTCGTGGTGGACACCCCGTACTCGCAGCTCACGCATTTTCCGCGTTATCTGAAGGGTATCGCTTTGCGGATCGACAAACTGAAGGCTGATCCTGCGCGCGACGCACGGCAGTTCGCCGAATTCCAGCCGCTGCTGCAGAATTATCAGCGCGCGGTTGCGCAGCGCGGTGGAGTGCCCGATGCACGTCTGTCCGAGTTCCGCTGGCTGCTCGAGGAGCTGCGCGTTTCGCTGTTCGCCCAGGAGTTGCGCACGCCGATGCCCGTGTCGGTCAAGCGGCTTCACAAGGTGTGGGATTCGATGCAGCGGTAAGTCTCGGGCAAGCCGGGGCGCGCGGATGCCTGGGCTGGGTCTCGCGCGCGTTTGGCTCGTCCACGCATGCCGGTCCACCCGATTGTCGCAAGACGCTCTTTGCTACGCGCCCCACGCTTCCAACGCTCGACGCTTTCCCCGCTTTTCGCCGCACTGAATCAAAAAGGCGCGTGACACCCGTTCCTTGTGGGGGACGGGTGTCACGCGCGAACATGCGCAGGCCGGCGTCGGACCTGCGCCTACCTGCTGACTTTAGTATTTGACAGCGTGATGCACGGCGCAGCGCCGGACTGGACGGCAGTGCGCCAGTCCGGCAGTACCCGCTTACCAGTGCATACCCGCGCCGACCGATGCGCCGAACTGGCCGCGCGAGTCCGTGCTTCCTTGCAGCTTGTAGACCCACTTGCCCGTTTCCGACAACTGCGACACGCCGATGGCAAGCGCGGACTGACCGCCATAGGTGCCGCCGGCCACCGCGACCATGCCGTGACCGGGCAGCACGGCCTGAGGCAGCCCGACCATGGCCAGCGCAGACGCGGTGCCGCCATACGAATCGCGTCGTGCAGAGCGGATCTGGTCGTCGGTGTAGTTGCGCGCCTCGCCGACCGCGCCGCGCGCGCTCTGCTGCAACTGATTGACGTTGACTGCGTCCGTGCCTTGCACGCCGGCTGCAACATTGGCGATCTGGCGCTCCTGACCCGCGGCGCCGACGGATACCGTATTCGCGCGATCCGCGACCGAGCCTTGGCCCAAGGCGACGGAATTCGTGCCGCTAGCGATGGCGGCCGCGCCGAGCGCAGTCGCGTTGTTGCCGCTTGCGACGGAATTCGCGCCGATTGCGCTGGCGTTCGCGCCGGTGGCCTGGGCGTTCGCGCCGCCAGCGACCGAGTGCACGCCCGACGACACGGCACCTTCGGTGTCGCGATTGCCTTCGCCGCTGAAGAAAGGATTCGCTGCGTTGACCACGGCGTTGTTGACGGCGCCGGTGATCGCCGCGTTCAGTTGACCGACGTTGACGGCATCTGAAGCGTCGACGCCTGCGGCGACGTTGTGGATGGTGGTGCCGCCGCTAGCTGCATCGCCACCCAGCGTGACGCTGTTTTTGTCGACGTTGCCATTGGCGTCCTGGTCGTACATCACCGCACCGTCGAGCTTTGCGGCGTTCGCGGCGCCCTGGTCGCTTACGGCCTTCAACTGTGCGACGTTGACAGCGTCGGTGTCGGCTGTGCCGGCTGCGACGTTCGTGATCTGCCGTTGGTTGCCGGCCGAGCCGACGGAGACCGTTCCGGCGCGATCGGCGATGGAGCCTTGACCGAGCGCAACGGAATTGGCGGCGACGGCGCTTGCCTGATAACCGAGGGCCACGGAGTTGAGCGCTACCGCGCTTGCCTGATAGCCGAGCGCGACGGAATTGAGCCCCGCTGCGCTCGCCTGATAGCCGAGAGCGGTGGAGCCGTCGCCTGACGCAGTGGCAAAGCCCCCAACCGCGGTGCTGAAACCGCCCTGTGCCTGGGAACTCGTGCCGGCGGCAAAGCTGGCCTGGCCCGCGGCAAGTGCCGAGCTGCCGATGGCGACCGCATTCGCGCCGGTCGCCGATGCGTCGTCGGTACCGTTGTTCAGGCCATTGCCGTTTGCCTTGAAGTAGCGCGAGGCGTTCGCGCTGACGGTTTGCAACTGGCTAAGGTTGACGGCGTCCGTTGCCTCGGTGCCGGCCGCGACGTTCGTGATCTGCCGTTCGTTGCTCGCTGAGCCGACGGAGACCGTTCCGGCGCGATCGGCGATGGAGCCTTGGCCGAGCGCAACGGAATTGGTGGCGACGGCGCTTGCCTGATAACCGAGTGCGACCGAGTTGAGCGCTACCGCGCTTGCCTTGTACCCGAGAGCAGTGGAGCCGTCGCCTGACGCACTGGCCAAGCCCCCAACCGCGGTGCTGAAACCGCCCTGTGCCTGGGAACTCGTGCCGGCGGCAAAGCTGGCCTGGCCCGCGGCAAGTGCCGAGCTGCCGATGGCGACCGCATTCGCGCCGGTCGCCGATGCGTCGTCGGTACCGTTGTTCAGGCCATTGCCGTTTGCCTTGAAGTAGCGCGAGGCGTTCGCGCTGACGGTTTGCAACTGGCTAAGGTTGACGGCGTCGGTTGCCTCGGTGCCGGCCGCGACGTTCGTGATCTGCCGTTCGTTGCTCGCCGAGCCGACCGAGACCGTTCCGGCGCGATCGGCGATGGAGCCTTGACCGAGCGCAACGGAATTGGTGGCGACGGCGCTTGCCTGATAACCGAGTGCGACCGAGTTGAGCGCTACCGCGCTTGCCTTGTACCCGAGAGCAGTGGAGCCGTCGCCTGACGCACTGGCCAAGCCCCCAACCGCGGTGCTGAAACCGCCCTGTGCCTGGGAACTCGTGCCGGCGGCAAAGCTGGCCTGGCCCGCGGCAAGTGCCGAGCTGCCGATGGCGACCGCATTGGAGCCGGTCGCCGATGCGTCGTCGGTACCGTTGTTCAGGCCATTGCCGTTTGCCTTGAAGTAGCGCGAGGCGTTCGCGCTGACGGTTTGCAACTGGCTAAGGTTGACGGCGTCGGTTGCCTCGGTGCCGGCCGCGACGTTCGTGATCTGCCGTTCGTTGCTCGCCGAGCCAACCGAGACCGTTCCGGCGCGATCGGCGATGGAGCCTTGACCGAGCGCGACCGAGTTGGCGGCGACGGCGCTTGCCTGATAACCGAGTGCGACGGAGTTGGCGGCGGTGGCGCTTGCCTGATAACCGAGCGCGACGGAGTTGAGCGCTACCGCGCTTGCCTTGTACCCGAGAGCAGTGGAGCCGTCGCCTGACGCAGTGGCAAAGCCCCCAACCGCGGTGCTGAAACCGCCCTGTGCCTGGGAACTCGTGCCGGCGGCAAAGCTGGCCTGGCCCGCGGCAAGTGCCGAGCTGCCGATGGCGACCGCATTGGCGCCGGTCGCCGATGCGTCGTCGGTACCGTCGTTCAGGCCGTTGCCGTTTGCCTTGAAGTAGCGCGAGGCGCTTGCCGTAGCGGCTTGCAACTGGCTGACGTTGACGGCGTCGGTTGCGTCCGCTCCGGCCGCGACATTCGTCAGGCGGCGCTCGTTGTCTTGAGAGCCGATTGATACTTCGCCCTTTGCGACCATAGCCGCAATTGTCCTGGGATCGGCGCCAGCCGGTACATATCCGGGTTTGCTCGGGTCCGCTCCCGTGGTGGAGTGAGCGCCGAGTGCGACGCTGTTGTCAGTGGAGGCCGCGGCGCTGTAACCGATCGCGACCGAGTTCAAGCCCGTAGCGGAAGCGACATAGCCAAGCGCCGTGGAGTTTCTGCCTGCGGCCGTAGCCGAGGGTCCACCGGCAAATGCGTTATTGCCTGACGCCGTGGCCGCATAGCCAAGTGCGACAGTGCGGAACGCGCTGGACGTCGCGCCGTAGCCAACGGCCGTCGACTGCGTTCCGGTAGCGGTCGCAACGCTGCCTAAGGCGGCGCTGCCGTCCTTGTCTGCGAGCGCTCCTGACCCGGCCGCGATCGAGTCGGTACCGTTTGCAGTTGCCAGCAGTCCTGTAGCAACCGCGCGAGCACCAACTGCAACGGATGCCGTCCCTGTTGCAACCGAATCGGAGCCCGACGCCACGGTGCCCGCTCCGGTTGCAATCGACCGGAAGCCGTTTGCAACCGCACCCGTGCCCAAGGCTGTTGAACTCTCGGCCAAAGCAGCGGAACCCGCACCTTGTGCGATCGAGTTCGCGCCAGAGGCTCTTGCCGTCAAGCCGACTGCTATGGAGTTGTCTCCCGCCGCGGCCGCGCCCGCACCTTCCGCAATGGAACTCATACCCGATGCGGTCGCGGTCACTCCTAGCGCAACCGAGTTGTCTCCGGCGGCGTTGGCGCCAGGGCCCGCCTGCGTGGAATTGACGCCGGCTGCCATCACGTTCGCCCCACCCAATACCGCAGCCGCCGCAGCTACCGCCAGTGCAACAAGCTTCCTGCGCGTAGAACCGCGCTTTGTCTTCGCCGTCGAGGTTTCGGGCGTCGCTACCCACGTTGCCGTCGCTTCGCACCAGATTGATTGATGGATGTTATTCACTTGTCTTGAAACTCCGCGCTGTTGTTTCGTGGCCGGAGTGGACGAGATAATCAGAGAAGGCGTCATCGCCCATTAATCGGATCGCGCGCAAAAATGTCGGCATATAAATGCAAAGCCTGTTGCTGCCATTATTTGACTATTGCTTGTCGTGTGGTTGCCCACGCCCGGATTATCTGCGTCACACTCGAAACGTCCACAGATTGAGGGTTGGACGATGAGCACGCGAGATTGTCAGAGCACGCTATGAACGGCGGAAATAAGCGAAATCCGAAAATATGCAAAACAAATTCGGCCGTCTTAAATGCATGAATTAATCCCGTTCTAAACCAGAGCGGAACAAGATTAATCGCGGTCATTCCTTATTTTGGTAATTCTTGATGCGGATTTTCTTATTGTTATCCCGCTTAAATGAGACTGACTTTATGGCGCCGCTGCCGCCATTACGAAGCAGATTCCAGAGTTCAACAAGCGCCCCATCCGGCCCTTCATTTTCCGTGCGCGGCAACCCGATCTGCGTCAACCGCACGCCGGGGCAAACGTTCTACAATGATGGTTGTTCTCCGAAGTGAGTTTTCATGCGTAAATTTTTTCTTCCTGGCGTGACAGCCACGTTCGCCGCGGGCTTGGCTCTCGTAGCCGCCACAGGCTTTGTTTCTCCGGCGGCCCATGCCAACAACGTGATCGTGCTGAATTCCGCCGAAGCCACGCTGAGCCTTATCGACGAGACGACCCGCCAGGTTATCGGCACAGTACCGACCGGCAAGGAACCGCATCACCTGATGGTGACGCCGGACAACTCGTCGTTGATCGTGGCGAACTCGGTGTCGAACAACCTGATGTTCGTGGACCCCAAGTCGGGGCAGGTGCAGCGCTGGGTCGAAAACATAGAAGACCCGTACCAGATCGGCTTTTCGCCTGATCGCAAGTGGCTCGTCACCACCGGTCTGCGCCTCGACCGCCTCGATATCTATCACTACGACGGCCAGAAGAACCAGATGACGCTCGCGTCGCGTCTGCCGCTTGCGGTCATGCCCAGCCACATGGCGTTCACGAACGACAGCAAAACGGTGTTCGTTACGCTGCAGGTCTCCGGCGAACTCGCCGCGATCGATCTGGCCACGCAAACCGTCAAGTGGAAGATGAAGGTCGGCAAGGTCCCCGCAGGGCTCTGGATGACGCCGGGCGAGAAGTATCTGCTCGTCGGCATGACCGGCGCCGACTACGTGGCCGTGGTCGACTGGCACACGCAGAAGGTCGTCAGGACCATTCACACGGGCAACGGCGCGCACAACTTCCGCTCGCTCGCCGACGGCAAGCACGTCGCGGTGTCCAACCGGGTGGCAAGCACGATCAGCATCATCGACGAAGATTCGCTCACCAATGTCGGCGACATCACCGGTTTGTTGCCTGGGCCAGACGACATGGAACTTTCCGCCGACAAACGGTATCTGTGGGTAACGTTCCGCTTCGCGAAGCACGTCGGCATCATCGACCTGAACACGCGCAAGCTGATTCAGACCATTGCGGTGGGCCGTTCGCCGCATGGCATCTATTTCTTTAATCGTGCGCCGGTTACGGCGCCGAACGGCGCGTGATAATGCAGCTATCCTTGCCGCTTCTGAGCGAGCCGTAACGATCGAAGTAACCCGACCAGCGCCATGTTCCATCTGATTTCGTCCTCTCTCGACAGCTTCGTCTCCGCGTTGCAGACGTTGCTGTACGTCGACGTGGTGCAGCCACTGCTGTTCCACTTCAATCTGATGGACTACGACGAAGACACGTACGACAGCCTCTACTGGGTGATCGTGGGCGTCCTCGAAGTGCTGGCCATGTACGCGATTTTGCGGCCGCTGGAGGCGCTGCGTCCGGTCGAGCAGTGGGAGAACCGCAAGGCGGTGCGCGTCGACGTGATCTACACGTGGATCGCCAAGCTCGGCATTCTCAACCTGTTTTTCTTTTTTGCGCTGCAGCCGTTTTTCGACCATGTCCAGGCGTGGCTGCGCCTGCATGACATCTCGAACATCGAGTTCGACAATCTGTGGCCGGGCGTGACTACGCAGCCGCTCGTCACTTTTGTAATGTACCTTCTGGTGCTCGATTTCGCCGGTTACTGGTATCACCGCTGGCAGCACCGCATTGGCGTCTGGTGGGAGTTGCATGCGGTGCATCACAGCCAGCAGCAAATGTCGCTGTGGGCCGACGACCGCAACCATCTGCTCGACGATCTGTTGCAGGCGTCGTTCTTCGCGGTAATCGCGCTCGTGATCGGTGTGCCGCCGTCGCAATTCGTCGTGCTGGTCGCTATCACGAACCTCGCGCAAAGCGTGCAGCACGCCAACATTCGCCTGTACTTCGGCTGGCTCGGAGAGCGTCTGCTGGTCAGCCCGACATTTCATCGGCGCCATCATGCGATCGGCTACGGTCACCAAGGTCTGAAATACGGCTGCAACTTCGGCGTGCTGTTTCCGTGGTGGGACATGCTGTTTCGGAGCGTCTCGTGGAGCCGCGAGATGGAGCCGACCGGAATCAGCGATCAACTCCAGGGCCGCGGCTACGGCGAAGGCTTCTGGGCGCAGCACTGGCTCGCCTTCGCACGCATCGGCCGGCGTCTGTCGGCACGGCGGCGCAATCAGGGCGGCGCGACTGCGGCCTGAGCCTGCCGCTTGGTTTCTTCGCACGCCGCCGGTTTCCCCGGCGGCGCGTCACGTGGTTTATGCTGTCCACGTTTGCGCTCACGGTCCGCATTCAGTAACCGGCGCGGCGCTTCCTCAATTCTATCGTTGCATTCACCGGCACTGGCTCGCATGAATGATCTGTTGCGCTCGTTCGGGCGCGCGCTCGCAAGCGCGCTCCACCCGCGCATGCTCTGGCTGACCTTCCTGCCGTTCCTCGCGGCAACAGTCGGGTGGGGCGTGATCCTGTGGTTCTCGTGGCAAACGCTGATCGGCGCGACACGCGGCTGGCTGGAAAGCTGGTCGTTTACCGTCACGCTCTACCATTTGTTCGACTCGCTTGGCTTTTCCGGACTGCACGCGGCCATCGCGCCATTCCTCGTGATTGCGATGACGATCCCGCTGATCGTCGTCACGGTTTTGCTGTTGATCGCCACACTGTCGATGCCGGCCGTGATCCGCTTCCTCTCGACGCGCCAGTTCCCGAGCCTCGAAATGCGCCGCGGCGGAACGTGGTACGGCAGCCTCGGCCAAGCGCTCTGGACGACGCTGGTATGTCTCGTGCTGCTGATCGTCACGCTGCCGCTGTGGCTCGTGCCGCCGTTTTTCGCGTTGATTCCGCCGCTGCTGTGGGGCTGGCTGACCTATCGTGTGATGACCTACGACGCGCTCGCGCTGCACGCCAGCCGCGACGAACGGCGTGCGCTGGTGCGGCGTTTCCGCTTGCCGCTGCTGCTGATCGGCGTCGCAAGCGGTTTGCTGGGTTCGTTGCCGACGCTGTTGTGGGCGTCGTCGGTGTGGCTGATCGTGTTGTTCCCGGTCATCACCGCGGTGACGATCTGGATCTATGCATTCATCCTCGTATTTTCGGCGCTGTGGTTCGGCTACTACTGTTTGCGGGCGCTGCAACGCATGCGCGCGGACGAGGCAGGGGGCGTGCGGCAAACTGCACCGGTTCCTTATTGATCAACAAGCGAGATAACCAAAGAGGCGGCAATGGCATTTGGCGTCATCATCATCGGCGATGAAATTCTGTCGGGCAGGCGCGTCGACAAGCATTTGCCGAAAGTCATAGAACTGCTGGGCGCGCGTGGCTTGTCGCTTGGCTGGGCGGAGTATATCGGCGACGACCCGCAACGTATCACGGCAACGCTGCGGCGCACTTTCAGCTCCGGCGATATCGTGTTCTCGACGGGCGGCATCGGCGCGACGCCGGACGACCATACGCGTCAATGCGCGGCGGCGGCGCTCGGCGTGCCGCTGGAATTGCATCCGCAAGCGCAGAAGCTGATTCAGGAGCGCATCCGCGACATGTATCCGGCCACTGCGGCGACGCCGCTCGACCTGAACTCGCCCGAGAACCTGCATCGTCTGAATATGGGCACGTATCCGCAAGGCGCAGAGATTATTCCGAACGGCTACAACAAGATTCCGGGCTTCTCGATCCGCGAGCATTATTTCGTGCCGGGCTTTCCGGTCATGGCCTGGCCGATGATCGAATGGGTGCTGGACACACACTACGCGCACCTGCATCACGCAATGCCGCACGCGGAAAAGTCGTTGCTGGTGTTCGAGTTGCCCGAGTCGCGCGTAACGCCGCTAATGGAAAAGATCGAACACGATTTTCCTGGCGTGCGCGTGTTCAGTCTGCCGAGCGTCGGCGACGCCGAGCGCGGCGGCGTGTATGCGCGCCATCACATCGACCTGGGCGTGAAGGGCGAGCCGGAGGCGGTTGCAGCGGCGTTCGTGAAGCTGCGTGAAGGCGTGCACCTGCTAGGCGGCGACATCGTCGAGCACGAGGCGGCAGCGGCGAAGCCCCGCGCCTGAGCTTCGCCTATGCGCTAATGCGGGTTTGCGACCGCGCATGGCGCGCGGCTTCGCCAGGGCGGTATGCAACGGCCCTCACGCGCCGATCCACGGCAAGCCGCGAAAACACCAGCCCGAGACGGTCTTGCGGTGGCCCTGGCCGTCCTTGTCGCCTTCAAAGCCTTCCAGCAGGTCGTAGGCCTTCGTGAAGCCGGCCTGGGCTGCGGCGATGGCCGCGAGCTTCGAACGCGCGGCGCTGCGGCACAGGAAAAGCACCGGTGTATCGGGCGACGCAACGTCGCTCAACTGGTGCAGGAATTCCTGATTCGGCACGGCGCCCGGATAGCGTGTCCATTCGACATGCGCATACTGGCCGTCGCCGATCACCGGCCGGCCAACCCAGTCGAGTTCCGCACGGGTGCGCACATCCACGAGACGCGTGCGCGGATCGAGTTGCAGCAGTTCGAACGCCTCGGCCGGCGAAAGCGCGCCAGCGTAAGGCAACTGGTTTTCGGTGCGGCGTTTGTCCGCCTGCGAGTACAGCTGTTCTAGTGTGCTCATGAGCCAGTCTCCTTGACCAAAAGACCATTCTAGCGCGGCGTCCGGGGCTGGCGCGGGGTCCAGATGCTGCCTATCTCGCCGTACTGCGCGATCGACTTGAATGCTCAAAGGTGGTGCAAAATACCTCAAATGCACCAAAACAAACCGACGCGGCTAATGTCTGCGGATAAATGCCCCGATTCGGTGCTTCGAGCCTATCCCCGATTTCAGGGCCGCATGTGATGCGGTGCGCGAATTCCCCCGCAACGCGCGTGCCGCATGGCTTCGCGCCTCGTTGGAGCATACATGGCACAGTTGCTGCTTTAATGGGCCGGATCGATCTGCCGCGGCGCATTTTGACATTCACTCTTCATCATTGAGGGGTGGACGCGCCGGGACGGGTCAGCTAGATTGGGCGGCGGCTGAAATCCGCCGAATTCGTTAATCAGGAGATAGGTTATGAGTAAATCCGTGGCCGACGTCGTTCAACTCGTCAAAGACGAAGACGTCAAGTTTGTCGACTTCCGTTTCACCGACACGCGCGGCAAAGAGCAACATGTTTCGGTGCCGGTGTCGGCATTCGATGAAGACAAGTTCGAAAGCGGCCATGCGTTTGACGGTTCGTCGATTGCCGGTTGGAAGGGCATCGAAGCATCGGATATGTTGCTGATTCCGGACGCGAACACCGCCTTCATCGACCCGTTCTACGAAGAGTCCACGCTCGTGCTGACCTGCGACGTCGTCGAACCGGCGGACGGCAAGGGCTACGAGCGCGACCCGCGCTCGCTCGCCAAGCGCGCTGAAGCCTATCTGAAGAGCTCGGGTCTGGGCGACACGGCCTTCTTCGGTCCGGAACCGGAATTCTTCATTTTCGACTCGGTCCAGTGGAATACGGATCAGTCGGGCTGCTTCGTCAAGATCGGCTCGGAAGAAGCACCGTGGTCGTCGTCGAAGGAATTCGAAGGCGGCAACACCGGTCACCGTCCGGGCACGAAGGGTGGCTACTTCCCGGTCGCTCCGGTCGACACGTTCCAGGACATCCGTTCGGAAATGTGTCTGCTGCTCGAACAGATCGGCATTCCGGTCGAAGTGCATCACCACGAAGTCGCGGGCCAGGGCCAGAACGAAATCGGCACGAAGTTCTCGACGCTGGTGCAACGCGCCGACTGGCTGCAGCAGATGAAGTACATCATCCAGAACGTCGCGCACACGTATGGCAAGACGGCAACGTTCATGCCGAAGCCGATCGTCGGCGATAACGGTTCGGGCATGCACGTTCACCAGTCGATCTGGAAGGACGGTCAGAACCTGTTTGCGGGCAACGGCTACGCAGGCCTGTCGGAATTCGCGCTGTTCTACATCGGCGGCATCATCAAGCATGCTCGCGCGCTGAACGCGATCACGAACCCGTCGACGAACTCGTACAAGCGTCTCGTGCCGCACTTCGAAGCACCTGTGAAGCTGGCTTACTCGGCTCGCAACCGTTCGGCGTCGATCCGTATTCCGCACGTGTCGAACCCGAAGGGCCGCCGTATCGAAACGCGCTTCCCGGATCCGATGGCGAATCCGTACCTGTGCTTCTCCGCGCTGATGATGGCGGGTCTGGACGGCGTGCAGAACAAGATTCACCCGGGCGAAGCCGCCGACAAGAACCTGTACGACCTGCCGCCGGAAGAGGATGCAAAGATCCCGACCGTGTGCGCCGGCCTCGATCAGGCTCTGGACGCGCTGGACGGCGACCGCGAATTCCTGACGCGCGGTGGCGTGTTCACGGATTCGATGCTCGACGCGTACATCGAACTGAAGACGAACGAGCTGCAGCGTTATCGTCAGTCGGTGCACCCGATCGAGTTCGAAATGTACTACTCGCTGTAAGCGGCAATGGCGCTTCGCCCTTTGAACGGCGAAGCGCTTTGTCCGACGCTCGCGATCGGTCACGAAGGGACGGCGGCGCCGTCCCTTTTTCGTTGGACCGGGCGCAATGATTTGCCACCATCTCCTATCGGCCAGACTGCAAGATGGTTCTAAAAAATCTGATCAAGGCGCGCAAAGGTCACGAGCAGACGCTGTCGGATGACGCGCAGCTCGTCGCTTCCGGTTTGCTGCCGGGCTTCGAGGCATTGCCCACCGTCGTGCTGATACTCGAGAAGCGCACGCTGCGCGTTGCGTTCGCGAATCCGTCGGCCGAGTCGATGCTCGAGCTTTCGCGCAAGCAGTTGACGCAGATGGCGTGGCCGGACATCTTCTCCAATGCCGACGAACTGGTCGCGACCATCACCTCGATCGCCGCGCACCGTTTTCACGCGACGCATCTGGACGCCGTGCTCGAGCGGCCCGGTCACGAGCCGCTGCATGTGCATGCGATCGTCGGTTTCCTGGAAAGCGCGCAAGACTACGTGTTGCTCGAACTGTTCGAGAACGAGCGGCATTTGCGCACCGACCGCGAGGAGCGAATCAACGACCTCACGGCCGTCAATAAACAGCTGATCCGCAATCTCGCGCACGAAATCAAGAATCCGCTCGGCGGCATTCGCGGCGCGGCGCAGTTACTCGAATTCGAACTGGGCGAGCGTCAGCGCGACGAATTGCGCGAGTACACGCAGGTCATCATCAAGGAATCCGACCGCTTGCAGACGCTCGTGGACCGGTTGCTCGAGCCGCACCGCCATCCGCATATCGTCGGCGACGTGAATATTCACGAAGTGTGCGAGCGCGTGCGCCAGGTGATTCTCGCGGAGTTTCCGCGCGGCCTCACCATCGAGCGGGATTACGACGTGAGCGTGCCCGACCTGCGCGGCGACAAGGAGCAACTGATCCAGGCGCTCCTCAACATTGTGCGTAACGCGGCCGAAGCATTGCGCGAACGCATTTCGCAAGGCGACGCGCGCATCGAACTGCGCACGCGTATTGCACGCAAGATTACGGTGTCGAAACGCTTGTGTAAGCTGGCACTGGACTTGCATATCATCGACAACGGCCCCGGCATTCCCGAGGAAATCCGTGACCGCATCTTTTATCCGCTCGTATCGGGGCGCGAGGATGGCAGCGGTCTCGGTCTGACGCTCGCGCAGACGTTCGTGCAACAACACGACGGTCTGATTGAAGTGGAAAGCCGGCCTGGCCACACCGAGTTTCAGATTCTGCTGCCGCTCGACTGCTAACACCGCATCTGCACACTGCAGGCATCTCAAGACTTCTGACAGACCTATATGAAGCCGATCTGGATAGTAGACGACGATCAATCGATTCGCTGGGTGCTTGAAAAAGCCCTTGCTCGCGAGAACTTCGCGACTCGCAGCTTCGCGAATGTGCGCGAGGCGTCGGCGGCGCTCGATCACGACAGCCCGCAGGTGCTGGTGTCGGACATCAGAATGCCCGGAGGTTCCGGCCTCGAACTGCTGCAAACCGTGCGCGACAAGGTGCCGGGCTTGCCCGTCATCATCATGACGGCGTTTTCGGATCTGGACAGCGCGGTGGCCGCATTTCAGGGCGGCGCCTTCGAATATCTCGCGAAGCCTTTCGACGTCGACAAGGCCGTCGAACTGATCCGCCGCGCGGTGGACGAGAGCATGCGCGGCGAGCAGACGTGGGACGAGCGCGTTGCCGATGCACCGGAAATGCTCGGCCAGGCACCGGCGATGCAAGACATGTTCCGGGCGATCGGACGTTTGTCCCATTCCGCGGCAACCGTGCTCATTACCGGCGAATCGGGCACCGGAAAGGAACTCGTCGCGCGTGCGCTGCACCGACATAGCCCACGCGCGAACGGTCCGTTCATTGCGCTGAACACCGCGGCGATCCCGAAGGATCTGTTGGAATCCGAACTATTCGGCCATGAGCGCGGCGCGTTCACCGGCGCGCAGGCAATGCGCCAGGGTCGCTTCGAACAGGCCGAGAACGGCACGCTCTTCCTGGACGAAATCGGCGATATGCCGTTCGACTTGCAGACGCGTCTGTTGCGCGTGCTGTCGGATGGTCAGTTCTACCGTGTCGGCGGGCACAATCCGCTGCGCGCGAATGTGCGCGTGATCGCGGCGACGCACCAGAATCTCGAATCGCGCGTACGTCAGGGTTTGTTCCGCGAGGATCTGTATCACCGTCTCAACGTGATCCGCTTGCGTTTGCCGGCATTGCGCGAGCGCAGCGAAGACATTCCTTTGCTGACGCGGCACTTCCTGCAAAAAAGCGCACGCGATCTTGGCGTCGAGTCCAAGCGCGTGTCGGAAGAGGCGCTCGCGTATCTGGCGTCGCTGCCGTTTCCGGGCAACGTACGGCAGTTGGAGAATCTCGCCAACTGGTTGACGGTGATGGCGCCCGCGCAGACCATCGAAATCAAGGATTTGCCGCCCGATCTGGGCCCCGCGCAGGCCGGCGCAACCGACCTTGCTGGCGGTGGCGGCGCCGCGCTCGGCACGGCGGACGCGAGCCTTGCGGGTACTGCGGCGCTGAACGGCATGAATGCGGCCGCGCATCCGGCAGCGGCTGGCGGGATGCCGGTGGCCACGCCCGTCAGCGCGTGGGAAGGTGGCTTGCGCACGGAAGTCGCACGCCTCTTGCGCGAGAACTCCGCCGATGTGATGGACGAACTCGCGCGCCGTTTCGAAGCCGCGGTGATCCGCGAGGCACTCGACTTCACGCGGGGACGCAAGGTCGAGGCGGCGGAGCGTCTGGGCATCGGGCGCAATACGATTACGCGCAAGATTCAGGAACTCAATCTCGAGCCTTGACGCTCATTGGTCACCGGTCACTGAGCGGGGCGCGGCGGCTCAGGGTGGCGCGCAGGGCGCCCGCCCTGGTCGATCGCGCTGTTGCGCCCGGCAGCCCTTCGTCGCGAGTCGCGCGAGCCCGTTGAAGCAGGTTCGCGCGGTCGCAAGGCATAATCAACGCTGTTTTCCTTCGACAGCCGACGATGCCTTCTGCTTCTTCCGTTTCTCCCAATTGTTTTTCCTGGCCGCTTTCTCCCGATCCGTTCCTCTGGCTCGAAGCGCTCGACGACCCTGAAGCGCTCGCGTGGGTCGACAGGCAGAATGCTCGCACGCGCGCCGCATGGTGCAGCGGCGCGCCATTCGAAACGCTCAGGCAACGTCTCGCCGATGCCTATTTGCCGCGCGAACGTCCGGTGATTCCAGACCGTTGGAAAGAATGGGCGTACGACCTGTGGCAGGACGAGCGCAATCCCAAAGGCATCTGGCGGCGCACGACCTGGGCCGCATGGCGCGGCGGCAAGCCCGAATGGCAGAACCTGATCGACTTCGATGCACTCGGCGAAGCAGAAGGAACGCCGTGGGTTTGCTCGGAGTTCGACATTCTCTATCCCGACGGCGATCGCGCGCTGATCACGATGTCGCCGGGCGGCTCGGACGCGCTGGTGGTCCGCGAGTTCGACATCGACACACAGCGTTTTGTCGACGATGGATTCGCGATCGCGAAGGCCGGCAAGCACACCGCATCGTGGATCGACCGTAATACGCTTTACGTGGGCTGGGACAATGGTCGCAAAAGCCTGACGCGCTCCGGCTATCCGCGCGAAGTGCGGCGCTGGACGCGCGGCACGGCGCTCGCCGCTGCACCCGTCGTGTTCAAGGGTGCGTTTAGCGATATCGGCGTGGAAGGGCATTACGATCCGGTGGAAAAGCGGCACACGGTGGTGAGCAGCGTCGATTTCTTCGATTCGCACACGTACTACCTGGACGACGCGAGCGGCGTGGATGGCGCTCACGCTCCCGCCGACGCCTGGCGCCGTTATGACGTGCCCTCGCATGTTGGAGTGAGCGGCTGGCAGGGCTGGCTGTTGCTCGAGCCGCGCCTCGACTGGCACTGCAATGGCGTCGTGTACCCGGGCGGCGCGTTGCTGGCGATCGCGAAGCCGCGTTCCTGCGCGGCGAGCGCGACATGACGCCGCTCTTCATGCCCACTGCGCAGACCTCCGCGTGCGAATGGACGCACACGCGCAACCAGCTCATCGTGTCCTATCTCGAAGACGTGCAGAACAAGACCTTGTTGTTCACCACGTCGCAGATTGCCGATCAGACATGGCAGTGGCAGCGGCGCGTCTTCCCATCGCACCCGGACGGGCAAGCCGACGTCTCGCCGGTGGGGGCGACGCTGAACGACGAGGTGTTCGTCGATACCGATGACTATCTGCAGCCCCCCGCGTACTGGCTCACCGATCTTGCCCGCGACGATCTCAACGAATGGGAGTTGCTCGAACGCTGGCCGACGCAGTTCAACGCGACGCGCTTCATGGTGACGCGCGGGCATGCAGTCTCCGCGGACGGTACACGTGTGCCGTACACGGTGATCGGACCGCGGTCCGCGCGGGATGAGCAACGCATCGACTCGGCAGAAGAGGTGTCGGCGTCGCAATCCTCGCTGCCCTGTCTGCTGACCGGCTACGGCGGCTTCGCGATTCCGCTGCTGCCGAGTTATCTGACGGGGCAGGGCATCGGCTGGCTGGAGCGTGGCGGCGTGTACGTGGTTGCTCACATTCGCGGCGGCGGCGAGTTCGGTACCCGCTGGCACACGGCGGCGCAAGGCGAGGAACGGCAACGCGCATTCGACGACTTCATCGCGGTGGCGCAAGCGCTCGCCGCGAGCGGCGTGACGAGCGCCGCGCAACTGGGCATTCAGGGCGGCAGCAATGGAGGCCTGCTGGTGGCGGCGTGCATGGTCCAGCGCCCCGATCTGTTCGGCGCGGTGATCTGCGAAGTGCCGCTGCTCGATATGAGCCGCTATCACCTGCTGCATGCAGGCGCGTCATGGATCGACGAATACGGCGATCCCGACGATCCGGACGACGCGCGCGCGCTCGCCGCTTATTCGCCTTATCACAACGTGTCGGCGGGCGTGAAGTATCCGCCCGTGCTGTTCACGACATCCACCGCCGACGATCGCGTGCATCCCGGCCATGCGCGAAAGATGGCCGCGCACATGCAGGCGCTCGGCGTGGACAACGTGTGGTATCGCGAGAATACGGACGGCGGGCACGGCAGCTCCGATGAACTGGAGCAGGCCGAGCACGACGCGATGGTTTTCGAGTTTCTATGGCGAACGCTGAGCGCTTGCGCTTGAGGCTTCGTGAAAGCCTATTCAGCAAGCGCGCTTGACGTTGCTGAACCTGACCGGTCGTGCCAGTGTTCGTCAGCCGATCTGCGCGACGACCGGTGCATGGTCCGACGGCTGGTCCCACTTGCGCGGCACCTTATCGACTTCGCATGACGTGCACGCTTCAGAGAGCGGCTTCGAAAGCAGGATATGGTCGATGCGCAGCCCCGCGTTGCGGCGAAACGCCATCATCCGGTAGTCCCACCACGAATAGATTTTTTCGGGCTGCTCGAACTGACGGAACGCGTCGACGAGACCCAGTTCGATCAGCCGCACGAACTCGGCGCGTTCTTCCGGCGACACGAGGTTCTGACCTTCCCACGCCTTCGGATCGTGCACGTCCCGGTCGTCCGGTGCGATGTTGTAGTCGCCGAGCAGCGCGAGCTTCGGATATAACGCCATTTCGCTTTTGATCCAGTCGTGCAGCGCGGCGAGCCAGCGGAGCTTGTACGCGAATTTGTCGGTGCCGGGCGCCTGGCCGTTGGGAAAGTACGCGGAGATGATACGCACGCCTTCGACGGTCGCCGCGACGACGCGCTGCTGCAAGTCCTCAAAGCCGGGAATATTTCGCACGATGCTGCTTTCGTCAACATTCAGACCCTGGCGCACGAGGATGCCGACCCCGTTGTACGTCTTCTGGCCCGCGAACCAGCTGCGGTAGCCTTTTTCTTCGAGTTCGGCGCGTGGGAACTTCTCGTCGGGCAGCTTCAGTTCCTGAAGGCACAGCACGTCGGTGCCGGTGGTTTCGAGCCAGTCGATCACATGCTGTTGGCGGACTTTGAGGGAGTTGACGTTCCAGGTGGCGATTTTCACGGGAAATTCTCAAGCTGAATGGCGCAGGAGCCGTAGCTTACCAGCGCACACGGGGCGAGACGATTTTCGCGCGGCTCGAACCATGCGGAACGAACAAAATAAAAAGCCGATGCGCGACGCGCGCGGCGTATAGTGGGGATCACACTCACAGTTTGACTTACTCAGGCACCGGCGTGCAGCGGAGGGCATCATGGCTCAACTTTATCCCGATCTTTATAAGGACTTCGAAGTGCATCCGCTGGTTTTCTCCCGGGCGTTCGATAAGTTCGACGGGCACAAGCGGCACGCGGAAGGCTATGACGTCGCGGTGCGCGTGTGTCGTCCCGGCGCAATCAGCGGTTCGAAGGCGAGCCGCGTGTTTCGTCTCGTGCTGCCTGCGACCTTCTCCGATTTCGGCGTGGCCAAACGCAGCGCGAGCCAGTACGGCGCGGATATCATCGACGGCAAGATCGAAGGCGCGACAGTGCTCGATCTTTGAGCCACAGATGCTTGCGTGTACGCTTGTGTTTGTGCTTCGCACGAATGAATCATGCGATTGTTGTGGGATCGTTTGACGTATCGCGAACATCTCTATACAATCCTTTTTCTCTGACGCGGGGTGGAGCAGTCTGGCAGCTCGTCGGGCTCATAACCCGAAGGTCACAGGTTCAAATCCTGTCCCCGCAACCAAGCATTGTTGAAAGCCCGCTGGCGCAAACCAGCGGGCTTTTTAACTTGTGGCGCCGAATCCTCGCGCTGCCATTGCGATGAATCGCAATCGCGGGTCATCCGTATCTACTGCGCTTCAATTGCCCACTCAACCGCCGCTTGCGCATGCAACGCTGTGGTATCGAAAACGGGCAGAACAGGATCTTCCGGCTTGATCAGCAATGTGATTTCGGTGCATCCAAGAATCACCGCTTGCGCACCGCGCGCGGCCAGCGATTCGATCACACTCTGATACACCGCGCGCGATTCGCTGTTCACGTTGCCGTGACACAGCTCGTCGTAAATGATGCGGTGTATGTCCGCGCGTTCAGCTTCTTCGGGCACCAGAGTCTCGAGTCCATAGCGCTCGTGCAGGCGGCCCGTGTAGAACGTCTGCTCCATCGTATAGCGCGTGCCGAGCAAGCCGACCCGCTCGACGCCTGCCGCGCGCAGCGCAGCACCGGTCGGATCGGCGATATGCAGAAACGGTACGTTGATCGCCTGCTCGATCGATTCATACACCCGATGCATCGTGTTGGTGGCGAGCATCACGATCTCCGCGCCCCCGCGTTCCAGTTGACGCGCCGCGTCGGCCATCTGGTCGCCGAGCGCGCTCCAGTCGCCCGCACGCTGACTTGCTTCGATCGGCGCAAAGTCCACGGTCAGCATCAGGCTACGCGCGTTGTGATGACCGCCCAGGCGCGCCTTTGCGTGACGGTTGAGCAGCCTGTAATACTCGGCGGACGACTCCCAGCTCATTCCGCCGATCACACCTATCGTCTTCATCTGTATGCTCCCGAATCAATGCGTCCTGATGACTGAGCCCAGTATAGGTGCGCCACGGTGCATGCAGCCGGTACGGATTTCGCGGCGCTCGCCGGTACGGCAAGCTGATAAAACGCCAGGTAAAACGCCGGACAAAACCTGCGCTTACTTTCTGACGCCGATAGAATCGTCATCAGCCACAAAGCGGACGGACACACATAAGGGAGCGAGATATGGATCTGATCATCCGCCGCGCGATGCTGCCGCAAAGCGTCGCGCCGCAACCCGGGCAGCCGCTCGACATTGGCATTGAAGCGGGGCGCATCGTTGCCGTGGAGCCGCATCTCGCCGCCGCAGCGCGCGAGGAAATCGACGCTGCCGGCTCGCTCGTCACGCCACCGTTCGTCGATCCGCATTTCCATATGGACGCAACGCTCTCTTACGGTTTGCCGCGCGTGAACGCGTCGGGCACGCTTCTCGAAGGCATTGCATTGTGGGGCGAACTGAAGCCGCATCTTACGCAAGAGGCGTTGATCGAACGCGCGATGCAGTACTGCGACTGGGCGGTCGCGCGCGGGCTGCTCGCAATCCGCAGTCACGTCGATGTATGCGATCCGCGCCTTCCCGCCGTCGAGGCGCTCGTCGAAGTGAAGCGCCGCGTCGCACCGTATCTCGATCTGCAACTGGTGGCGTTTCCGCAAGACGGCGTGCTGCGCAGCCCCGGCGCTTTCGAGAATCTGAAGCGGTCGATCGCAATGGGCGTCGACGTGGTCGGCGGCATTCCGCATTTCGAGCGCACCATGGCCGACGGCGCGCAGTCGGTGCGCATGCTGTGCGAGTACGCGGCGGAGCAGGGCTTGCGCGTCGACATGCATTGCGATGAATCCGACGACCCCATGTCGCGCCACATCGAAACGCTCGCAGCCGAGACGCAGCGTCTCGGCTTGCATGGGCGCGTCACCGGTTCGCATCTGACCTCGATGCATTCGATGGACAACTACTACGTGAGCAAGCTCTTGCCGCTCATGCGCGAATCGGGCGTTGCAGCCATCGCGAATCCGCTCATCAACATCACGTTGCAGGGGCGCAGCGACACGTATCCCAAGCGGCGCGGCATGACCCGCGTGCCGGAGATGATGGCCGCAGGAATCAACGTCGCCTTCGGCCACGATTGCGCGATGGATCCGTGGTACAGCCTGGGCTCGGGCGACATGCTCGAAGTCGCGCACATGGGCTTGCACGTCGCGCAGATGACGGGCGTCGAAGGCATGCACGCGTGTTTCGACGCGGTCACGGTGAACGGCGCGCGCATTCTCGGTCTTGAAGGCTACGGCGTCGCGCCCGGCTGCGCGGCCAATCTCGTGCTACTCGACGCGCGCGATCCCGTTGAAGCGATCCGTTTGCGTGCGGCGCGACTGGCGGTGATAAGCCGCGGCAAGGTGGTGAGCCGTGCTCCTGCTGCGCGTGCGGCGCTGTCGCTCGAAGGGCGTCCCGCAGAGGTGGATTTCAAGCTGCATCGCGGCTGAGGGCGGCAGGTTTCGAGGAAACAAAAGCCGGTGTCCGCTCACGCGGAAAACCGGCTTCTTTACATCGGCGCTGATCGAGGCGCTGCTCGGGGCGCTTAATGATGCGCTAGATGACGCGCCGAGGGTTTCCTCAGCGCATCATGCAGCGTTTCAATGCGCCGCGGCGGGCGTCATGCCGTTGTGACGCAGCAAGGCGTCGATGTTGGGCTCACGCCCGCGGAACGCTTTGAACGATTCCATCGCCGGACGGCTGCCGCCCACTTCGAGAATCTCCTTTCGATAACGCATGCCGGTTGTCTGGTCGAGCACGCTGCCGCTCGCGGCCTGCGCCGCTTCCTCGAATGCCGCGTAGGCGTCGGCGGACAGCACTTCGGCCCACTTGTAGCTGTAGTAGCCCGCCGCATAACCGCCGGCAAAAATATGGCTGAACGTGTTCGGCCAACGGGAGAACGGCGCCTGCGGCACGACATGGAAACGCTCGTTGATCTCGCTTGCGAGTTCGGTCGCGTTCTTCGTGCCGGCTGCGTCGAAGCCGGTATGCAACTGCATGTCGAACATGGAAAACACGATCTGGCGCAGCGTGCCGAGACCGCTCTGGAAGTTCTTCGCGGCAAGCATCTTGTCGAACAGTTCGCGCGGCAGCGGCTGCGCGGTTTCGACGTGCGAAGTCATGTCCGAGAGCACGTCCCACTCCCAGCAGAAGTTTTCCATGAATTGCGACGGCAGTTCGACCGCGTCCCACTCCACGCCGTTGATGCCCGAAACGCCGAGCTCGTCCACACGCGTGAGCATGTGATGCAGGCCATGCCCAAACTCGTGGAAAAGCGTGATGACTTCGTCGTGCGTGAAGCAGGCCGGCTTGCCGCCAACCGGCGCGGAGAAGTTGCAGGTCAAATAAGCAACCGGCGTTTGCACGCCGCCATGCGTATGCTTGTGACGGCCGCGCGCGTCGTCCATCCACGCGCCGCCGCGTTTACCTTCGCGTGCGTACAGGTCGAGATAGAACTGCGCGACGAGGCCGCCGTCCTGGTTCTCGACGCGGAAAAAGCGCACGTCCGGATGCCAGACGGCTGCTTCATCGCGGCGGATGCGCACGCCGAAGAGCGTTTCCGTGACCTTGAACAGGCCTTTGAACACGGCGTCTTCCGGGAAATACTGTTTAACTTCGTTCTCCGAGAACGAATAGCGCTTCTGACGCAGACGTTCGGCGGCGAACGTCATGTCCCACGGTTGCAGATCGCTCAAGCCGAGCTCGCTTGCGGCGAATTCGCGCAACTCCTTCCAGTCCTGCTCCGCATGCGGGCGGGCGCGCGTGGCGAGGTCTTGGAGGAAAGCCATGACCTGTTCTGGCGATTCGGCCATTTTGGGCGCGAGCGATACCTCGGCGAAATTCTGATAGCCGAGCATATGCGCTTCTTCGGCACGCAGCTTCAACTGGTCGGCGAGCACCGACGTGTTGTCCCACTCGGGCTTGCCCTTGCCGTATTGCGGGCCCAGTTCGGATGCGCGCGTCACATATGCGCGATACATCGCTTCGCGCATCGGACGGTTTTCCGAGTACTGCATGACCGGAAAGTACGACGGGAAATGCAGCGTGAACTTATAGCCGGTCTTGCCTTCGCGCTCCGCTGCTTCCTTCGCGGCCTCGATCACGTCTTCCGGCAGGCCGGCCAGTTCCGACTCGTTGCCGGCTTCGACGAAGTACGCGTAGGCGTTGGTCGCATCGAGCACGTGGTCCGAAAACGCTTTCGACAACGCTGCCTGACGTTCCTGCAACTCGGCGAAATGGGGCTTCTGGTCTTCAGGCAATTCCGCGCCGGACAAACGGAAGTCGCGCAGCGCGTTGCCAAGAATCTTCTTGCGTTCGCTCGTCAGCGAGGCGAATTCATCGCTCGCGTTCAGCGTCTTGTACTTTTCGTAGAGCGCGAGATTCTGCCCGACGCTCGACCAGAACTCGGTGACGCGCGGCAGATTTTCGCCATACACGGCGCGCAGCTCGGGCGTGTCGGCGACGGCGTTCAGATGGCCGACGACGCTCCAGGCGCGCGACAGCGGTTCGGTCGCGCGCTCGACCGGCTCGACGACATCGGCCCATGAAGCGGGCGTGATCGGCTGGGCGGCGCGCTCGACGGCGGCGGCCGCATCGGCGAGCAGCACGTCGAGTGCGGGCGTGACGTGTTCGGGGCGAATGTCGCCAAAGCGCGGCAGGTCGGAGAAATCGAGGAGCGGATTGTCGTGATTCGAGACGGTAGTGGACATGAGGCTTCCTGTCTGACGCGGGTGAACGGGTAATCGGTACTTTAATCGGTGCTTGGGCCGCGTGCGCGCTGCGACGGCTCATGGCGGCTCATTACACCGCACATCAGCATTATTGGGGCAGGGCGCGCCGATTCCAATCGCCGGCACACAAATTAGCAGATGTCGCGGCCCGTAGCGCGTTTGTGCGAAACCGAACGGTGCGAAATGGTGCCGCGCCGCATTCTGACGTGTCTATCGCGTTGCGACGCTTTTCAGCAAGAGGCACCAATGACCCCGCTTTCGCACGCCCTATCGCGCAACGGCAACAATTTCGACCTGGTGCGGTTGCTGGCCGCCGTGGCCGTGGTGTATGGCCATTCGTATCTGCTGCAGTCGCAGGACGGCACGACCGACTGGGTCCAGAACGCGCTGGGTTTCGACGGTTTCGGCGCGCTCGGTGTGTACGCGTTTTTTCTGCTGAGCGGCATGCTCGTGACCGCTAGCTTCGACCGTCAACGCTCGGTGCCGCGCTTCGCCGTGTTGCGGATTGCCCGACTGTGGCCGGCTGTCGCGCTTGGATCGCTCGTCACCGTGTTTATCGTCGGACCGCTTTTTACGACGCTGCCGCTGCGCGAGTATTTCAGTTCGGGCATGACGTGGGCGAACCTCGACAACTTCTCGACCATCGTGATGAAAACCGGCTGGGCGCTGCCGGGCGTGTTCGAACACAACCGCTTTCCCGTCGATGTCTGCGGCCCGTTGTGGACGCTGCCGCTCGAAGTACGCTGCTACCTGATCGTGCTCGCGACTGGCCTGCTCGGGCTGCTGTCGAGCGCACGCGGTGCCGCGCTCGCGGCGGCGCTCGGCATTGCCGCCTTCGTGCTGCGCGTGCATTTGCCGCCGCATCTGACGCCGCATTCGCTGCCGCTCGTACAGATCGGCCTGCGCGACTTCAGCGAGACGCCCGGCGGCTATTCGTTCTGGCCGGAGCCGTTCTTCATGCTCGGCATGCTGCTGTATGGCTTGCGCGAGCGTATCGGAATCGACGGTCTAACAGCGCTCGCATTCACCATGGTGTTCCTGGTGTTCCGCGACACGGCCGGCGCGCAGCCGCTGTTCTATCTGGCCTTCGTGTACGGCGTACTGTGGATCGGGACGACGCCGCTGTTGCGGCGGTTCGTGCCGCGCCATGACTACTCGTACGGGATCTATCTGTATGGCTTCATGGTGCAGCAATGCGTCGCGAATATCGCTCCGCATTTGAGCCATGTGACGGCAGTGCTGGTCGCCGCGCCGTTTATCCTGCTATGCGCGGCTTTGTCGTGGCACTGCGTCGAGCGGCCGGTGCTCAAGTGGTGCCGTGGGCGCCTCGCGCGCCGGCGGACGCAGCGCCCCGACGGCGTGTCGGTGGGCGAGCACGCCGTGCGCTAGAGCACGCGGTGAACGCGTGGGGCGGTCAATCCAGGTTGGAGTAGTGCGTTGCGTCTGCTGGGTCGGCAACGCCGTGGGATGCGATGCGTGTGAGATAGACGTGCGAGATGAGCGGGCGGGGAGTGGGGCGAGGAGATGACGAGACGTCGGCTGGAAGCGACGCGAGGGCGGTCTCGAAGTGAGGCACGAAGCGAGGCAGGAAGCGAGGCGAGAGGTCGGCTCGAAGTGATGCGAGAGCCGGCCTCCGGGTGGGGTACGAAGCGAGTTGAAAGCGCGGGGCAGGGCAACGCTCAGCGCTTTCTTTTTTACGTCAAGCGTTCAGCGCGGCCTCACGTTCCGCGGCTTCGATCGTGTTGACGAGCAACATGGTAATTGTCATCGGGCCGACGCCGCCCGGCACCGGCGTGATGTAGCCGGCCACTTCCTTGACGCCCGCGAAATCCACGTCGCCGCACAGCTTGCCGGCTTCGTCGCGATTCATGCCGACGTCGATCACGGCCGCGCCCGGCTTCACCATGTCGGCGGTGAGAATGTTGCGCAGGCCGGTGGCGGCCACCACGATGTCGGCGTTGCGCGTATGCGCGGCCAGATCGCGCGTTTTGCTGTGACAGATCGTGACCGTGGCGCCCGCGTCGAGCAGCAACAGCGCCATGGGCTTGCCGACGATGTTCGAGCGTCCGATCACCACCGCGTTCGCGCCTTGAAGCGGAATGTCGTAAGCGGCAAACATCTTCATCACGCCGTACGGCGTGCACGGGCGAAACAGCGGCTGGCCGGTCAGCAACGCGCCGGCATTGGCGACGTGAAAACCGTCCACGTCTTTCTCGGGCGCGATCGCCTCGATCACCTTGTGGCTGTCGATATGCGGCGGCAGCGGAAGCTGCACGAGAATGCCGTGAATTTGCGGATCGCGATTCAGTTCGTCGATACGCTCGAGCAGTTCGGCTTCCGGCAGATCGGCCGGATAGCGGTCGAGCGATGAGCCGAGACCGTTGTCGTGGCACGCCTTGACCTTGTTGCGCACATAGACTTCGCTTGCGGGATTGTCGCCGACCAGCACGACGGCAAGCCCCGGCTGATGGCCGCGGGCGGTGAGGGCGGCGGCGCGCGCGGCCACGTCGGCGCGCAGGGTCTTGGAAAGGGCGAGGCCGTCGATCAGTTTGGCAGTCATGGTCGGTCGAGAGGGGCAGTATGGAAAGCGGAGCAGCGCGCGTGCCGCGCACCGTGGCGTCATTCAGCGGGAACGGGTCGGCACATGAAAAGCGCGCGACGCAAATTGGAGCTAGGCGCCGCTGCAAAGTCCGTCATTATACCGGCGTGCGCGGCCATGCCGATGACGTCCCATCGACGCAAGCGCTTGCCTTGACGAAGAAATAGCGAGGGAGAGCCGAGGAAAGGCCGGACTGGGTAGTCCGGCCGTTGCGGCCGACACGGGCGACGGCCTCTGAATTTGCGCGAAGCGTGCCAGGAAGCGCGCCCGAATGCGTGCCTGAAGCACGCCGCCGGAGCTTACTGTGCCGTTTGCTGCGGCTTGTTGGACAGCGCGAGTCGCAACAGGTCGGCAACCGTGTTGACGTTGAGCTTTTCCATGATGTTCGCGCGGTGCGCTTCGACCGTCTTGATGCTGATGCCGAGGTCGTCGGCGATCTGCTTGTTCAGGCGGCCGGCGATGATCCGCTCGAGTACCTGATGTTCGCGGGCGGTGAGCTTGCCGAGACGCTCGGCGGCCGCGCGCTGCTGCTGCACGCTCGTGCTTTCGCTGCGCGCCTTGTCGAGCATGCGCTCGACGAGCTTGCGCAACTCGGCTTCGTCGAACGGTTTTTCGATGAAGTCCATCGCGCCTTTTTTCATCGTGGACACTGCCATCGGCACATCGCCATGACCCGTCACGAAGATGATCGGCAGCGACGCATTGTCGGCGATCAGACGCTCCTGCAATTCCAGTCCGCTCATGCCGGACATCCGCACATCGAGAATCAGGCAGGCTATCTGGCCCGGATGCTGATGCGGCTGCCATGCGTCGATGAACTGCTCGGCGCTGGAGAAGCACTGCACGCGGTAGCCGTTCGCCTCCAGCAGCCAGCGCAGCGAATCTCGCACGGCCTCGTCGTCGTCGACGACAAAGACAGTTTCCTGTGTGGTGACTGGGCTGTTCATAGCTCTCCCGTAACGGTTTGTGGTGTCGGCGCCTCTGACCCGCCGTTGCTCGGGCCGTCCGGCTCTCCAATAGGCAGACTGCAATGGAACGTGGCGCCCGTGATGTGGCCGTCTGATTCGACGTTGTTGACCACCCACAGACGGCCGCGGTGCGATTCGATAATCGAACGGCAAATGTTCAGCCCCATGCCCATACCGTCGGACTTGGTGCTGTAAAACGGTTCGAACAGCCGCTCGGCTGTCGCTTCGTCGACGCCCGGGCCCTGGTCGACGACGCTGATGCAGACAAAGCCGCTTTCCAGCCGCACGACCACGCGGATCACCGGGTCGACGGCATTGGGCCGCGCTTCGGCCATCGCCTCGGCGCCGTTCTTCAGCAGGTTGACCAGCACCTGCTCGATCAGCACCGGGTCGACGTAAATGACGGGCAACCGCGAGCGCATGTCGGTGACGATGCGAATGCGCCGCTTGCGCACCTCGATCTCCGCGAGGCCCACCGCGTCCGCGACGATGTCCGCGACGCGCGTAGCCTGGCGCTTGGGCTCGCTGCGTTTCACGAACTCGCGAATCCGCTTGATGATCATGCCGGCGCGCACCGCTTGCTGGGCGGTCTTTTCGAGCACGGGCAGCAGGTTGTCCGGCGTTGTCCGACCGGATTTAACCAGTGCAACGGTTCCCGAGCAATAGTTATTGATCGCGGCGAGCGGCTGATTCAGTTCATGCGCGAGCGACGAGGCCATTTCGCCCATGGTCATCAACCGGCTCGTGAACTGCAGTTTTTCATCCTGCTGGCGCGACAGTTCCTGCGCCTGCTTGCGCGTGGTGATGTCGGTTGCGATCTGCATCTGCGCGAGGTGGCCGTCCACCCATTGAATGTACTGGCGGCGCACTTCGAACCATTTCTGGATGCTTTGCACGTAGATTTCCTGCGCGTCGGCCGTGCTCTCCGTCAACGCGGCGGCGGGCAGTCCGGCGTAGGTATCCACCATATCGATCGAATCCGACGACGCCTGTGCGCTATCGAACCCGCCGCCCGCCAATTCCAGGTGGCCGTCCGGGCGAATTCCGAACAGGTGCCGGTAGTAGCGGTTGGCGAACAGCAGTTCGGCTTCGTCGGCGGCGAGCACCGAGACGGCGGCATCGAGGCTCTCCAGCACGGTCGTGAAGCGCTCATGCGCGGCGGCAAGTTCCTCACGCGCGCGCTTGGGCTCGGTGATGTCGGTCATCGACGACATCCAGCCGGTCTGGCGACCCGAACTGTCGATGAGCGGCGATACGTAGAGGCGCGCGTGGAACGTGGAGCCGTCTTTGCGGCGCACGCGCAATTCGAAGCCCGACGAGGGCGCCTTGCCGCGCAGCGTCATGTCGAGCTGGCGCTGCATCTCCGGATAAGCGTCGCGCGGCCAGTAAGCGAACGGCGCGGTCTTGCCCACAAGGTCGCTTTCGTCCCAGCCGGTCATGCGGCAAAACGCCGGGTTCACGTGGGTGATGCGGCCGTGCATGTCGAGCACACGCATGCCGATCAGCACGGAATTTTCCATCGCACGGCGGAAAAACGCTTCGGCGTAAAGCGCCTGTTGCGCCTCGAAACGCTGCCGCGTGTGTTTCCACAAACTCCACAGACTCCACAGCACGAAACACGACAGACCTGCCACCAGCCACACGAGTGTGTTGTTGGTGAAGTTGGTCATTTGCGGGAACGCATAGACGCGCACCGAGACACCCTGGCCCGGCGGGTCGAGCGGCAGGTCGTAGAACATGTCGCGCGGCAGGCGCGGGCGCGTGGACGTGGTGGTCAGCTCGCGGTTGTTCGCGTCGACGATCGAAATCTTGTACTTGGCCGACAGTTCGGGCGGAATGTCGTGCTTCAGAATGCCTTCCACCGAAAACACGGCGGCGATCGACCCGAGAAATTCGCGGTCGCGATAGACCGGCGTTTGCAACGTGATATAGCCGTTGCCGAGGTCGTCGTAAATGAGCGGCGAGTACACCTGGCGGCGCGTGCTGCGCGCTTCGGTGAAGGCGGCTTTCACTGCCTCGTCCATCTGGGTGTCGTTCGGCTTCGCGAGCCGCTGGCCGAATACCGGCAGCGCGGTACTGGGCCAGCGCGGCTGCTGCTGGCTCGTGTACCAGTTCATGTAGAGGATCTCGGGATGCCCCTGCATGATGTCCGTGGTGGACACCTGGAACGACTGCGGATCGGCATGGCCGACCACCAGGTCGCGCGCGAGCGCCTGAATCTGTTCTTGCGCGCCCGTCATGGACAGGCGGATCTGCTGCTGGGCCCACGCGACGTTACGGTAAAGCGTGTCTTCCTGTTGCTGCTGCTCGCGCCGGTTCAGGCTCCACAGAATCAGGCTCATGACGACCAGGAAAACCAGGATCGACAGGAGCGGCGTCAGCAAATAGGAATTGGACCACCATGGTCCATGGTGCCAGCGGGAGGACGGCGTCGAATCCGCCGGCGAACCGGCGGTGCGCGCCGAGCGAGCGAAAAGCCGTTCGGTCAACATGCGTGGCATTGTAGCGCAGCGCGTACCTCCGAAATGGCGCAAAAAATCACGGAAAGTGCCGTTAATCGGCGCACACTAGCTCGCGTATCCGTCAAAAGGCAGTCAAATCAGGTTGCGCCGCAACAATTTTCCGCATTATGAGAATCGATCTCGTAATTCGAAAATTTTGTTGCGTGGACGTCGGGACCCTTATTACAATCGGCCGAAGCTGCCGCGGCCGTGCTTCGTCCGCGTCGTCTGTCCAAAGAGCGTTCCTCTATATCCAGGAGACGAGCATGTCCGCTGTACCCGACGAAGTCATGAAATATGTCGCCGCTGAGAAAGACGACGATCCCCAGGAAACCGGCGAATGGCTCGAAGCGCTGGATGGCGTGATTTCTGCTGTTGGCCCCGACCGTGCCCACTACCTGATCGAGAAGCAGATCGAGTTTGCCCGCGTGCATGGCGAACATCTGCCGTTCTCCGCCAACACCCCGTACATCAACACGATTCCGGTCACGCGTCAGGCGAAGATTCCCGGCGACCAGGACATCGAACACCGCATCCGCTCGTACACGCGCTGGAACGCCATTGCCATGGTGCTGCGCGCCGGCAAGGACACCAATGTGGGCGGCCACATCGCGTCGTTTGCTTCGGCGGCCACGCTGTATGACGTCGGCTTCAACCATTTCTGGCATGCGCCGTCTTCCGAACACGGCGGCGATCTCGTGTTCGTGCAGGGCCATTCGTCGCCGGGTGTGTACTCGCGCGCGTTCCTGCTCGGCCGTCTGACTGAAAAGCAGCTCGACAACTTCCGCCAGGAAGTGGGCGGCGAGGGCATCTCGTCGTATCCGCACCCGTGGCTGATGCCCGACTTCTGGCAATTCCCGACCGTTTCGATGGGTCTCGGCCCGATCATGGCGATCTACCAGGCGCGCTTCATGAAGTACATGCAGGCGCGCGGCATCGCAAAGACCGAGGGCCGCAAGGTCTGGGCTTTCCTCGGCGACGGCGAAACGGACGAACCGGAATCGCTCGGCGCGATCGGTATGGCCGGCCGCGAACGGCTCGATAACCTCGTGTTCGTGATCAACTGCAACCTGCAGCGCCTCGACGGTCCGGTGCGCGGCAACGGCAAGATCATCCAGGAACTCGAAAGCGAATTCCGCGGCGCGGGCTGGAACGTCATCAAGGTCGTGTGGGGCAGCCGTTGGGACGCGCTGTTCCAGCGCGACAAGTCGGGCGCGCTGATGCGCCGCATGATGGAAGTCGTCGACGGCGAATATCAGACGTATAAGTCGGAGTCGGGCGCGTTTGTCCGCGAGCACTTCTTCAATTCGCCGGAACTGAAGGCGCTGGTCGCCGACTGGTCGGACGAAGACGTGTGGAATCTGAACCGCGGCGGCCACGATCCGCACAAGATCTACGCGGCGTTCTCCGAAGCCACGCAGGCGAAGGGCCAGCCGACCGTCATTCTCGCGAAGACGATCAAGGGCTACGGCATGGGCGAAGCCGGCCAGGCCATGAACATCACCCACCAGCAGAAGAAGATGCAGGTGGAGCAGCTGAAAAAATTCCGCGACCAGTTCCGTCTGCCGATCGCCGACGAAGACCTCGTGAACGTGCCGTACCTCAAGTTCGAAGAAGGTTCGAAGGAACTCGAGTACATGCGCGCACGCCGCCAGGACCTCGGCGGTTATCTGCCCGCGCGCCGTCAGAAGGCCGAGTCGCTGCCGGTCCCGGACCTGTCGGCATTCGAGCCGCTCCTGAAGGGCACCGGCGAAGGCCGCGAGATTTCCACGACGATGGCGTTCGTGCGCATTCTCAACATCCTGCTGAAGGACAAGGCGCTAGGCAAACGCATCGTGCCGATCGTGCCGGACGAGTCGCGTACCTTCGGTATGGAAGGGCTGTTCCGTCAGATCGGTATCTGGAATCAGGACGGCCAGAAGTACATTCCGGAAGACTCCGACCAGCTGATGTTCTACCGCGAGTCGGAAACCGGTCAGATTTTGCAGGAAGGCATCAACGAAGCCGGCGGCATGTCGGACTGGATCGCAGCCGCGACGTCGTACTCGACGCACGGCGAAATCATGATCCCGTTCTACATCTTCTATTCGATGTTCGGCTTCCAGCGCATCGGCGACCTCGCATGGGCCGCGGGCGACATGCGGTCGCGCGGCTTCCTGCTGGGCGGAACCGCGGGCCGCACGACGCTGAACGGCGAAGGTCTGCAACACGAAGACGGCCATTCGCTGCTGTGGGCCGCTTCAGTGCCGAACTGCATCAGCTACGACCCGACGTTCGGTTACGAGCTCGCGGTCATCATGCAAGACGGCTTGCGCCGCATGGTCGCTGAACAGGAAGACGTGTACTACTACGTCACGGTGATGAACGAGAACTACGAGCACCCGGCGATTCCGCAGGGCGACAGCGTAGCGGCCGACATCATCAAGGGCATGTACGCGTTCCGCAAGGCCGAAGCCGACAGCGGGTTCGACAAGAGCGCGCCGCGCGTGCAGCTGATGGGCGCGGGCACGATCTTCAACGAAGTGATCGCCGCCGCCGACCTGCTGAAGAACGACTGGGGCGTCGCCGCCGACCTGTGGAGCGTGCCGAGCTTCACCGAACTCGCGCGCGAAGGCCACGAAGTGCAGCGCTGGAACCTGCTGCATCCGAGCGAAGAGAAGAAGGTCTCGCACGTCGAGAAGCTCCTGAAGGACGCGCCTGGCCCGGTGATTGCCTCCACCGACTACGTGCGCGCGCTGACCGAGCAGATTCGCGCATTCGTGCCGCAACGTTTCGTCGTGCTGGGCACGGACGGCTACGGCCGTTCGGACACGCGCGAAAAGCTGCGCCACTTCTTCGAAGTCGACCGCTACTGGGTCACGGTGGCCGCGTTGAACGCACTGGCAGACGAGGGCACGATCGAACGCAAGGTCGTCGCCGAGGCGCTCAAGAAGTACAACCTTGATCCCGCCAAACCCAACCCGATGACCGTCTAAGGCATCATTCCCCGTGTGCCACGGCGCGCGCGCCCGTTCCTGATCGACAGGGGCAGGCGCGTGCGCGGCCCAGGAGACACTAACAATGAGTCAAGCGATCGAAGTCAAGGTGCCGGACATCGGCGATTACAAGGACATTCCTGTGATCGAGGTGCTGGTCAAGGCGGGTGATACCGTCGAGAAAGAGCAATCGCTCGTAACGCTGGAGTCCGACAAGGCGACCATGGACGTGCCGAGTTCGGCCGCCGGCGTCGTCAAGGAAGTGAAGGTCAAGGTCGGCGACAACGTGTCGGAAGGTTCGCTGATCGTCATGCTGGATAGCGCCGAAGGCGGCGCGGCTGCTCCTGCGCCCGCTCCGTCACCGGCGCCTGCTGCTGCTCCTGCCCCCGCTCCTGCTCCCGCTGCAACCGGCGGTGGCCTGCAGGATGTCAAGGTGCCGGATATCGGCGACTACAAAGACGTTCCCGTGATCGAAGTCGCGGTGAAGGTCGGCGATCGCGTCGAGAAAGAGCAGTCGCTCGTCACGCTCGAATCCGACAAGGCGACGATGGACGTACCTAGCTCGGCCGCCGGCGTCGTCAAGGAGGTGAAGGTCAAGGTCGGCGATACCGTTTCCGAAGGCTCGGTCATCGTCGTGGTGGAAGCCGAAGGCGCCGCCGCGGCTCCGGCCCCGGCGCCCGCAGCCGCACCGAAGCAGCAAACCGAAAAGCCGTCGGACGCGCCCGTCACGCCTTCGCCCGCTCCGGCTTCGCCGTCCGCACTCGCACAAGCGCCGGTGATTCCGGCCGGCGAGGGCGGTGCGCGGCATCCGAGCCACGCTTCGCCGTCGGTGCGCAAGTTCGCGCGCGAACTCGGTGTCGATGTGACGCAGGTGCAGGGCACGGGTCCGAAAGGCCGCATCACGCAAGCTGACGTGACCGCCTTCATCAAGGGCGTCATGACGGGCCAGCGTGCAGCGCCGGCCGGTGCAGCCGCGCCCGCTGCGACCGGCGGCGGCGAGTTGAATCTGCTGCCGTGGCCGAAGATCGACTTCACGAAGTTCGGTCCGGTCGACCCGAAGCCGCTGTCGCGCATCAAGAAGATTTCCGGTGCGAACCTGCATCGCAACTGGGTCATGATTCCGCACGTCACGAACAACGACGAAGCGGACATCACCGAACTCGAAGCGCTGCGCGTGCAGTTGAACAAGGAAAACGAAAAGGCCGGCGTGAAGATCACGATGCTGGCGTTCGTGATCAAGGCCGTCGTGTCGGCCCTGAAGAAATTCCCGACGTTCAACGCGAGCCTCGACGGCGACAACCTCGTGTTCAAGCAGTACTACCACGTGGGTTTTGCCGCCGATACGCCGAACGGTCTCGTGGTTCCGGTGATTCGCGACGCGGACAAGAAGGGCCTCGTCGAAATCGCGAAGGAAATGACCGATCTGTCGAAGGCCGCGCGCGAAGGCAAGCTGAAGCCGGACCAGATGCAAGGCGGCTGCTTCTCGATTTCGTCGCTGGGCGGTATTGGCGGCACGAATTTCACGCCGATCATCAATGCGCCCGAAGTCGCGATTCTCGGCTTGTCGCGTGGCGCGATGAAGCCGGTGTGGGACGGCAAGCAGTTTGTACCTAAGCTGATGCTGCCGCTGTCGTTGTCTTACGACCACCGCGTGATCGATGGAGCTGAAGCTGCGCGCTTCAATGCGTATCTTGGAGCGCTTCTTGCCGATTTCCGGCGTGTGATTCTTTGATAGTGGTGAGGTTGCGCGGGGCGCTGGTTTTTGCGGTGCTCCGCGTCTCTCTGTAGAACCTGCTTTCATGTCGGTCCGTTGGCGCTGCCCCTGTGCGGGGCGGCCCCTACTTTTCTTTGCCTCGCCAAAGAAAGGTAGGCAAAACAAAGGCGCGTCCTTGGGCGGACGGCAAAGAATGATTCCGTCTGCCGCGCTGCCAGCTTTTGGGGCTCGACGTTGCGCGTTCTTTGCTCATCACTATCAACAAGAGAAGGGGACACCATGAGTCTCGTCGAAGTAAAAGTGCCGGATATCGGTGACTTCAAGGACGTCGATGTCATCGAAGTCAACATCAAACCGGGCGACGTCATCGAGAACGAACAGGCGCTGATGACGCTCGAGTCCGACAAGGCTTCCATTGAAGTGCCGAGCGATACCGCCGGCACCGTCAAGGAAGTTCGCGTGAAGGCCGGCGACAAAGTTTCGCAAGGCACGATCATCGCGCTCGTCGAAACGTCGGCGGACGCGGCGCCCGCCAAAGATGCGCCTAAGGCTGCGGCCAAGGAGCCCGAGAAAGCGCCGGCTGAAGCGAAACCTCAGGCCGACGCGGCGAAGCCTCAAGCCGCCGCACCCGCGCCGCAAGCCGGCAGTTTCTCCGGCAGCGCGGACATCGAATGCGACATGCTCGTGCTCGGCTCGGGCCCTGGCGGCTATTCCGCCGCGTTCCGTTCGGCCGATCTCGGCATGAAGACGGTGCTGGTCGAACGCTACGCAACGCTGGGCGGCGTCTGTCTGAACGTCGGCTGTATTCCGTCAAAAGCGCTGCTGCACACCGCGCTCGTGATCGACGAAGCCGAAGCGCTCGGCGCTCATGGCATCACGTTCGCAAAGCCGCAGATCGATCTGGACAAGCTGCGCGACTTCAAGTCGGGCGTCGTCAAAAAGCTGACGGGTGGCCTCGCTGGCATGGCCAAGATGCGCAAGGTCGAAGTAGTGACGGGGACCGGCTCTTTCGTTGATCCGAATCACATGGAAGTGCAGACCGAAGGCGGCAAGAAGGTCGTGAAGTTCAAGCAGGCGATCATCGCCGCGGGCTCGGAAGCGGTGAAGCTGCCGTTTATTCCGGAAGATTCGCGCGTGGTGGATTCGACCGGCGCGCTCGAACTTCGTCAGATTCCGCAGCGGATGCTGGTGATCGGCGGCGGCATCATCGGCCTGGAAATGGCGACGGTGTACGCCACGCTCGGCGCGCAGATCGACGTCGTCGAAATGCTCGACGGCCTGATGGCAGGCGCTGACCGCGATCTCGTCAAGGTTTGGGAGAAGTACAACAGCAAGCGTTTCGCGAACGTTATGCTGAAGACCAAAACTGTCGCGGCCGAGGCGAAGGACGACGGCATCTACGTGTCGTTCGAAGGCGAAAAGGCCCCGGCCGAAGCCCAACGCTACGACCTGGTACTGGTGGCAGTCGGCCGCTCGCCGAATGGCAAGAAGATCGGCGCCGACAAAGCTGGCGTGGCGGTGACGGATCGCGGTTTTATCGACGTCGACAAGCAGATGCGCACGAACGTGCCGCACATCTTTGCGATCGGCGATATCGTCGGTCAGCCGATGCTCGCGCATAAAGCCGTGCACGAAGGTCACGTTGCCGCCGAAGCGGCTCACGGCGAGAAGGCGTACTTCGACGCGCTGCAGATTCCGTCGGTGGCGTACACCGATCCCGAAGTCGCGTGGGCCGGCAAGACGGAAGACCAGTTGAAGGCCGAGGGCATCAAGTACGGCAAGGCGGTGTTCCCGTGGGCCGCTTCGGGCCGCGCGATTGCCAACGGACGCGACGAGGGCTTCACGAAGCTGCTGTTCGACGAAGAAACGCATCGCGTGATCGGCGGCGGGATTGTCGGCCTGAATGCAGGCGACCTGATCAGCGAGGTGTGCCTCGCGATCGAAATGGGCGCGGATGCAACCGACATCGGCAAGACCATTCACCCGCATCCCACGCTCGGCGAATCGATCGGCATGGCTGCCGAACTCTACGAAGGCGTGTGTACGGACTTGCCGCCGCAGAAAAAGAAGTAATGCGCTCAGCACATCCGCATTCGTGCGGATGGCGCTGATGAAAAACGGCGCGCCCTTTGCGGGGCGCGCCATTTTCATTTGCGATAGCGAGCGGGAAATGTTTGTCGCCGGATCGCACCCCAGCCGGGACGCAAAATCCGCGCAAAAAAAATCCCGGCGCTTCGCCGGGCAAACGATACGTCGTTCAACGTATCGGAGCGTTCGGCCAATTGAAACCGTGTGAGCGGCGACGGCACGACGCTGTTGCTTACAGCAGCGCCGGCGCAGCGATGAGCTGGGCCGGCGCAAATACCGCCTTCAAGTCGCGCTCCTGGGCAAGCCCGAAGAGCGAGGCCCGAACGTTAGACCGGCTTCTTGGCCGAGCGCGATGCTTGCGCTGCGGCTTGCGAAGCTGCCTTCGAGGCGGCCGTAGCGGCTGCGTTGAAGTTGCTTTCCGCGATTTCGACAGCCTGCTTGGTAGCCTTGTGAACCGTTTCGTACGTGGTGTTGGCGGCGGTAATGGCCGACTTGATCACGGCGACAGCGGTTTCAGAACCGGCCGGCGCATTCTTCGCGACGTTTTCGACGAGCGACTGAACCTTGCGGTTCTGTTCTTCGAACTGCGCTTCCGCTACGCGGGCGAATTCGCCTTGCGTTGCCGAGACGATTTCGTACACGTGACGGCCATACGACAGCGCCTTTTCAGCGACGGGCTGTGCGAGGCTTGCTTGCAATGCCAGCAACTCTTGCGCGTCTTTGACGGACAGCGCGCGTTGGGCATTTTCCTGGCTTTCCGCGAGCGTCGACTTCACGACTTGCAGGTTCAGTTCGACCAGCTTTTCGACGCCTTCAAACGCCTTGGTCGTCAGGCCGAACAGCGTTTCGAAATTGGCTTTCTGGGCTGCAGCGAATTGCTCGGGGGTCAGCAAAGTCATGTTTACGCTCCTGGAATCGCGGCCCATCTTTGCAGACCGCATTGGGTGGCGGCGAGACGCATAGATTCGTCTGCCCGGACCGCGATGAATTGTGCATCGCAGCAATGGGTTCTATTTTAAGATGTCGCTAACGAATGTCAAGCGGTTTTTGTGCATCGCACAATTTTAAGAAACCACTTAGGAAACAATAGCTTATGCGTGAGGCATGACAGGCGGATGACGCGGTCGATTTGACCGTTGCGCTGCGGGGGTGCGCCGGTTGCCGGTAATTCGTTCCGGAAAGAGGGCGTCGAATTCCATAGGCCGGCGGTGCGGGGCAAAAGGGCGTCGCCGGGTGGTCATTTAACAAAAGATCGCCGTGGAAGCGAATCGATGTAAACCATAAAGTGTCACGGAACGTTAATCGTTGATGCTGGTCGAATGCGCGTCATTCGATTTGCAGCAGACATTTAAGAGCGCGCGGGGCGCCATACGGACAAAGCGTTGCCTGAGGCGTTGCGCCTCTATCTATGCGGCGCTCGTGTTTCCCCTCATCAAGGTTGTCTCGAAATTGCCGTTATGCTTGAAGGATCACGCCCTTATTGAGCGGGACGGCGACGGCGAAGCTCGATGTCCTGATCGTTTTTTTCGATCGATGCGCGGCACTTATTTGTGTTTTTGCGATCGGAGCTTACAAGCCGGTTTAAGGAGCGCCCATAAGTGCTTCAAATTGCTAAATTTTCGTTGTTTTACTACACTTGCGGAAATCTCTCGCCGCTCCCTACAGAACACCCATGAAAACCGACATGTTTTCGTCGCTGAAAGTGATCCACGGCGCGGCGCGCAGCACCGCGTTGTCGGTGGCCGCCTCCATGGTCCTCGCGGCCGCGCTTGGCGCCCCGGTGAGCACTTTCGCCGCTACGCCCGCTGCATCTGCAAAAACCTCGAAACACGCGAAAGCCGCGACAAAGCCGGCCGCCACCGCCAAGGCCGCTAAAGCGGGCAAAGGCGCGGCGGCGAAGACCGCAGCCGTTGACGACGACGCGCCCCGCGCGAGCGTCAAGCGCAAGCGTGTGACTTACACGTCGAACGGACGTCATCGCTCGGTGGTGCGGCGCGTCGCGTATGAGCCGCGGCAGCCGACCGTTGGCCAGGCGTTCGGCCTGCACGAAACGCCGGACGCGCTGATGCTGCGCTCGAGCGTCGCGTACGTAGTCGATCAGAACACGGGCGAGCCGCTCTTCGACAAGAATTCGCGCGCAGTGGTGCCGATCGCGTCCATCACCAAGCTGATGACGGCAATGGTCGTGCTCGATTCGAAAGAACCGATGACCGATCAACTCGAAGTCACGGACGAAGACCGCGATTACGAGAAGAACACTGGCTCGCGTCTGTCGGTCGGCTCGGTGCTCTCGCGTGAAGACATGCTGCACATTGCGCTGATGGCATCGGAAAACCGCGCGGCTGCAGCGCTTTCGCGCTACTTCCCCGGTGGCCGCCCGGCGTTTCTCGCCTCCATGAACGCGAAGGCGCGGCAACTCGGCATGACCGACACGCACTTCGAGAACCCAACGGGTTTGACGAGCCAGAACGTGTCGAGCGCGCGCGATCTCGTGAAGATGGTCAACGCGGCATATCAATATCCGCTGATCCGCAGGTTCTCAACGGATCATAGTTATGAGGTCTACACCGGCAAGCGCACGCTCGCCTACAACAGCACCAACGCACTCGTGCGTAACCCGACGTGGGACATCGGTCTGCAGAAGACGGGCTTCATCAACGAAGCAGGCGAATGCCTCGTGATGCAAGCCAACATTCACGGACGCCCGATGGTGTTGGTGCTGCTCGATTCGTCGGGCAAATATTCGCGTTTCGCAGATGCCACGCGGCTGCGCACGTGGCTCGACAACGGCGGCGATCAGGCGCGCATCACGAGCGCCGACGCCAGCGGTCCCGGCACCTGAGCTTGTTCGCGCACGGCCGGTTGGCCGGCGAGCCGCCTCAAACTAAAAAGCCCCGCACTGCTGCGGGGCTTTTTCCATTCGGCGGGCGGTTTCGCATTACGCGTGCGAACTCTGATGATGGCCATGCCCTTGGGAGGCTTGCGGCCGATACCCAAGCGCCTCGGAAATCACGAGCGCGGTCTGGCTGAGTTGGCCGAGCCACGAATCCTGCAGGCGATCGGCCGGTGCGGATAACGA
Source organism: Paraburkholderia kirstenboschensis (assembly GCF_032806925.1). Taxonomy (NCBI): domain Bacteria; kingdom Pseudomonadati; phylum Pseudomonadota; class Betaproteobacteria; order Burkholderiales; family Burkholderiaceae; genus Paraburkholderia; species Paraburkholderia kirstenboschensis. Next base: position 581,640 of record NZ_CP136513.1, read on the forward strand.
CAAGCCAGCGACCAGCTTGCCTGTATCGTCATAGATACCCGCGGCGATGCAGCGCACGCCGAGTTCGAGTTCTTCGTTATCGCGCGCGCAGGCCTGCTGGCGGACGTGCGACAGTTCGCGCTCCAGCTTGGCGAGATCGGTGATGCTGTTCTGCGTGTGACCGGACAAGCCCGTGCGCGTCGCGTAGGCACGCACGCGCGTGGATTCGTCGGCGGCGAGAAAAAGTTTGCCCACCGAGGTGAGATGCAGCGGCGCGCGTCCGCCGATGGCCCGCACCACCTGCATGCCGGAACGCTCCGAATACGCGCGTTCGATGTAGACGATCTCGTCGCCCTGACGCACCGACAGGTTCACGGTCTGGCCCGTCTCCCGATGCAGTTCCCGCATCGGCGTGAGCGCCGCGTCGCGCACCGACAGGCGCGCTTTCACCAGGTTGCCCAGTTCCAGCAGGCGCATGCCGAGCCGGTACGTGCCCGGGTCAGACCGGTCGACCAGCCGGCACATCACCATGTCGTTCAGGATGCGATGCGCGGTGGACGGATGCAGTTGCGTGCGGATGGCGAGTTCTTTCAGGCTGACCGGGTCGCTATGCGCGGCCAGTGCGTCGAGCAGGCGCATCATGCGTTCGATCACCTGGATCGAAGTTTTGGGATCCGGGTTCGTGTCGCTCATAAGAAGAATCAGTTGACGCGTCAAACAGCGGAAATTGATTGTATCTCGTATCGTGAAAAAAGCGAACGCACTTGGAAGAGCTCTTCGAATTCGGCGAGGCATTCGTCCTGCACCTTCCAAGCGTTGGTATTGTGCGCCAAACAGCGGATAATCAGGGACGTTTTCCCGGAGGAGGGCTCATGCGAGTCGGATTGTTCGTCACCTGTCTCATCGACCTGATGCGGCCCGAAATCGGTTTCTCGGTAATCAAGCTGATCGAGGGCGCGGGTTTTGAAGTGGTGGTCCCACCGGCGCAAACATGCTGCGGGCAACCCGCGTACAACTCGGGCGAGCGGCGCATCGCCCGGGATCTCGCCGAGAAGACCTTGCGGGAGTTCGAGCAGTTCGATTACGTGGTGGTGCCCTCGGGTTCGTGCGGCGGGATGATCCGCACGCACTACGGCGACCTCTTTGCCGACGATCCCGAGCTGATGAACCGCTTTGGCCGGCTGCGCGCCAAGGTCTTCGAGCTGACCGATTTCCTCGTCAATGTCGCGCATGTGCAATTGCAGCCGGGCGAGTTCGTGGGGCAAGTCACTTATCACGACTCGTGCTCGGGTCTGCGCGAGCTTGGCGTCAAGGCTCAGCCGCGAGAGCTCCTGGCACAAGTGGGCGTGGCGGTGACGGAAATGAAGGGCTGTGAGCACTGCTGTGGCTTCGGCGGCACGTTCGCGATCAAGTACGGCGACATTTCCACAGCGATCGTCGACGAAAAATGCGCGAATATCCGCGACAGCGGTGCGGGCACGGTCGTTCTAGGCGACCTCGGCTGCATGCTCAATATTGAAGGGCGTTTGAGGCGTACCGGCGATACCGCGATGCGCGTGCTGCACATCGCGCAAGTGCTGGCCGGGGACGTTTGAGGGGATCGCCATGCAAATCCAGTCCATGCAATTCAAGGCGCGCGCCGGTCAGAAACTCGCAGACCAGCGGTTGCAGCAGAACCTGATCAAGCTGTCCACCAAGTTCGTTTCCGCCCGTGCCATCGCGCTGACGGCAATCGACTTCGCCGCCACCCGCGCGGCGCTCAAGGAGCGCCGCAACCGCGCCCTCGAAAACCTCGACGTGTGGCTGGAGACCTTCGAGCGCGAGGCGGCCCGGCGCGGCGTCACCGTGCTATTCGCGGAGACCACTCAGGAGGCCGCGCGGCTCGTCGGCGACATTGCACGCCGGCACGACGTGAAGAAGGTGATCAAGACCAAGTCGATGGTCACCGAAGAAATGCGCCTGAACGAAGTGCTCGGGCAAATGGGCGTGCAATCCATCGAAACCGATCTGGGCGAATACATTCTGCAGATCAACGGCAACGAGCCGCCGAGCCACATCATCGCGCCGGTCGTGCATAAGGATAAGGACGAGATCGCCGACCTCTTCGCCAAAACACATGGCCGGCCGCGCCTCACCGAAATTCCCGACATGACGCTCGAAGCACGGCAGGTGCTGCGTCCGCACTTCATGAGCGCGGACATGGGCGTGACGGGCGGCAACTTCGTGATCGCGGAGACCGGCTCGGTCGTGCTCGTCACGAACGAGGGCAATGAAGGCATGTGCACCGTCATGCCGCGCGTGCATGTGGCCGTAACCGGCATCGAGAAGGTATTGCCGACACTCGAAGACCTCGCCACGGCCATGCGTCTGCTGCCGCGCTCCGCGACCGGCCAGACCACGTCGAATTACTTCTCCCTGCTGACCGGACCGCGAGGCGAGGGCGATCAGGACGGGCCGGAGCACATGTATGTGGTGCTCGTCGACGGCGGGCGCACGGGCCTGATCGGCGGCGATTTCCAGGAGATGCTTCGCTGCATTCGGTGCGGCGCGTGCATGAACCATTGTCCGGTGTATCAGAAAGTGGGCGGACACGCGTATGGCTGGGTCTATCCGGGACCCATGGGCTCGGTGCTGACGCCGAGTTATGTCGGCCTCGACAAGGCGCTGGATCTGCCGCAGGCGGCCACGCTGTGCGGCGAGTGCAATAGCGTTTGCCCCGTCGGGATTCCTTTGTCCGACCTGTTGCGCAAGCTGCGGGAGAAGCAGGTGGAGCGACGCCTGCGTCCATGGAGGGAGCGTGCGGGCATGGCTGTGTGGGGCTTTATGGCGCTGCATCCACAGATGTATGCCGTTGTCACGAAGCTCGCCGTGCGTGTGCTGGAGCGCATGGGCGGGAGCAATCGGTCGATTGCCAAGTTGCCGCTAGCTGGCGCCGGCTGGACCGACACCCGTGACATGCCCGCGCCTGTGGGGCGCACGTTCAGGGAGTTGTACGCCGCGCAGCGCAGTCATATCGGCTGATTGTGGGTGAGCGCGCTGCGCGTCCTGCTGCAAGGCGGATGACGGAGCAAAAGCGCCGCTCTCGTGGCGGTGGCCCGCGAACCAACTGCGCTCGCGCCATTGCCTGCAGGCCTGTGCGATTACGCGGCAAGCAGATCACCGAGAATGCAGGCCCATGACAAGTGCGCGGTAGGCGATTCTTGCGTATCGCCTCGGCCGCTCAAGCGCCATTTAGTGATCCGTTGGGCCGCCCGACGGGCGATTCGGATTGCCTCTCACGACCGGCCCGCCGCCATTGCCGTGGCCACCTCCGCCTCCCCCTCCTGCCTGTTGCGTCGGTGCTGGCGGCGGAGGCGCGGCGGCAGGCCGCGGCGCATTCGACCCGCTCGGTCCGCGCGGACCGGCGGCCGCGCCTTGCGGCGGCGGGCCGCCACCAGACTGGCCGTGCCATCCACCGTTGCCGCCGTGATTGCCGTTATCACCGTCGTGGTACGGACGTCCCGGATAACCGCGATATCCCGGTCCCGGCCCGTAGTAGCGCCCGGGGCCGTTGTAATAACCAGGGCCGTAGTAATTGTTGTAACCCATGTAAACGTTGGTCTGCGGCGGGACAGGGGCGCCGTAGCCGTCGTAACCGTCGTAGGTGCTGTAGCCGTTGCTGTACATCGGAGTGCCGTCCGGATAAACGGCACAGCCGCCTAGAAGAGCGGCGACGGCGACAGCGCCGAGGGGTGCAAAGCGTTTCATTTCAAGCCCGAGCCAAGAGGTTTCATGACTATGAGACCGCAATTATGCTCATCTGTCGCGCTAGCTTTGTATGCTTTTGTAAGGAGTTAAGTTCTGTGCCAGGCCTGATCGTATATGGCCCTGCCGGCAGCACATCGTTTCACTGTTCCAATACACGCAACGCTGTATCACGCGCGGCCGGGTTTTTCCCGATTAGCTCTTTCTATAGGATTCGTGATGGGCATAGTGAGCGTTGAACTCGCGAGCCATCTTCGGAAGAACGACATCATGAAAAAGACAATAGCGGTGTACTGGCCTCTCGCACTCGTCCTCGCGCTGGCGGGGCTAGCGTATATGCAGATCTGCGCCGACGGCGCTTCGCGTGCTTCGCAGGCGCCCCTTGCCGCCGAGCAGCTGACCGCGGAGCTCGCGCGCGCCGTCTCCTACGGCATGATCGACGACGCAGCGTCACCGCCGGCCAAGCCGTTGCGCGCCGTCACGGTGTTGCCGCTGCCGCCGGCATCCTGAGCTTGCGAACGACCGGCCGCAACAGGCGTTCGGCTGCGGGCGAGATTCGGCGCGGCTTTGTATAATCGCGGCACCGTGCGGCAGGCGTCGCCTTTCATTTCGTCAGGCCGTGTGGGCGGCGTGCGGCTGGTCGTGCCGCTTGCCGCGGACTTGTACTACCAGTGCGCTGTGAAGCGTCAGAAGAAGCCCCTGATGAAAACCGTGTCCATCTGCTTTGTCTGCCTCGGGAACATCTGCCGTTCGCCTACCGCGGAGGGCGTGATGCGCCGTCTCGTCGAAGAGGCGAAGCTCGGTGAACGCATCCTGATCGACTCAGCAGGCACAGGCGATTGGCACATCGGCCAGCCGCCGGACGAGCGCGCTCTACACGCGGCGCGCGGCCGGGGCTACGACCTCGCAGCGTTGCGCGGCCGGCAGATCGCCGGGATCGACTTCGACCGCTTCGATCTTCTGATCGCGATGGACGACAAGAACGTGGCCGCGCTGCGCCAGGTATGCCCGCCGGACCAGCGGGACAAGATTCGCCTGCTAATGGAATTCGTGCCCGAGACCGATGCTCGCTGGGGCGGATCACGGGAAGTTGTCGATCCCTATTTCGGCGGTGCCGAAGGCTTCGAGCAGGTTCTCGACCAATGCGAAGCAGCGTGCCGAGGCCTTATCGCGGCGCTGCGTCCCCAATTGATCGGTTAGGTCCGCTGGTCGCGGCCACAAAGGCGCGCTAGCAATTAAGCGAATGACCCAAATCGCGATAGGGATACTTGACTAAATCGCTCATGTATTTATACTTGACAAAACTTGTCGAGAATAGCGGTTCCCCATACATATGAGACTCACCACGAAAGGCCGTTTCGCCGTCACGGCGATGATTGACCTGGCGCTGCGCCAGGAGCAGGGCCCGGTGACGCTTGCGGGTATCAGCCAGCGCCAGCATATCTCCCTGTCGTACCTTGAGCAGCTCTTTGGCAAGCTGCGTCGCCATGAAATCGTCGAGTCCGTGCGCGGACCGGGCGGCGGCTATAACCTTGCCCGCCGTGCCGAAGACGTGACCGTGGCCGACATCATCATCGCGGTGGACGAGCCGCTCGACGCAACTCAATGCGGCGGCAAGGGCTCGTGCGAGGGCACGAAGCAGCACGACGGTCACTGCATGACCCACGAGCTGTGGTCCACGCTGAACCAGAAAATGGTCGAGTACCTGGATTCGGTCTCCCTGAAAGATCTGGTCGATCAGCAGCGTTCGCGCGAAGGCGCGCCGGCCGTCCTGCGCGACAGGCGCAGCGAGGCGCCGGCGGTAGAGCCGGTCCGCGTGGCGCCTAAAGGACCCAATTCCGTTTTCAACATGGCCGGTTCCTGAGGCGCGGCACGACATCACCGCGGCCCATAGCGAATTCAGAAGCCAGAGCACACGACGTCCCCGGAGCGATAGATGAACAACGACATTCCCCACCTGCCCATTTACATGGACTACAGCGCGACGACCCCAGTCGACCCGCGCGTGGTGGACAAGATGATTCCGTATCTGCGCGAGCAGTTCGGCAACCCCGCATCGCGCAGCCACTCGTATGGCTGGACGGCGGAGCGCGCAGTCGAAGAAGCGCGCGAGAACGTCGCGGCGCTGGTCAACGCCGACCCGCGCGAAATCATCTGGACCTCGGGCGCAACCGAGTCGGACAACCTCGCGATCAAGGGCGCCGCGCACTTCTACAAGAGCAAAGGCAAGCACGTCATCACGGTGAAGACCGAGCACAAGGCCGTGCTCGACACCTGCCGCGAACTCGAGCGTGAAGGCTTCGAAGTCACGTATCTGGATGTGAAGGATGACGGTCTGATCGACCTCGAGAAGTTCAAGGCGGCGATTCGCCCGGACACGATCCTCGTGTCGATCATGTCGGTGAACAACGAGATCGGCGTGATTCAGGACATCGAGGCGATCGGCGAGATCACCCGTGAAAAAGGCATTATTTTTCACGTGGACGCGGCGCAGGCCACGGGCAAGATCGAGATCGATTTGCAAAAGCTGAAGGTCGACCTCATGTCGTTCTCGGCGCACAAGACTTATGGCCCGAAGGGCATCGGCGCGTTGTACGTGCGCCGCAAGCCGCGTGTGCGTATCGAGGCGCAAATGCACGGCGGCGGTCACGAGCGCGGCATGCGTTCGGGCACGCTGGCGACGCACCAGATCGTCGGTATGGGCGAAGCATTCCGGCTCGCGCGCGAAGAAATGGCAACGGAAAACGAGCGCATTCGCATGCTGCGCGACCGCTTGCTGCGCGGGCTGTCGGAGATCGAAGAAGTGTATGTGAACGGCGACATGGAAAAGCGTGTGCCGCACAACCTGAACATCAGCTTTAATTTCGTCGAAGGCGAATCGCTGATCATGGCGGTGAAGGACGTGGCGGTGTCGTCGGGTTCGGCGTGTACGTCGGCTTCGCTGGAACCGTCGTATGTGCTGCGCGCGCTCGGCCGTAACGACGAACTGGCGCACAGCTCGATCCGCTTCACGGTGGGCCGCTTCACGACCGAGCAGGACGTCGACTACGTGATCAATCTGTTGAAGACGAAAATTTCGAAGCTGCGCGATCTGTCGCCGCTGTGGGAAATGCATCAGGACGGCATCGACATTTCGACCATTCAGTGGGCAGCGCACTGACGCGCCGGCTGGTCGAATTTGATCGCGCTTTTATCCGATTGGCAGATTGAAACGAATCAAGGAGTGTAATCATGGCTTATAGCGACAAGGTTCTGGATCACTACGAAAACCCGCGCAACGTCGGCTCGTTTGCGAAAGACGACGACACGGTCGGCACCGGCATGGTCGGCGCGCCCGCTTGCGGCGACGTGATGAAGCTGCAGATCCGCGTGGGCGCGGACGGCATCATCGAAGACGCGAAGTTCAAGACGTACGGCTGCGGTTCGGCGATCGCATCTAGCTCGCTCGTCACCGAATGGGTGAAGGGCAAGACGCTCGATCAGGCTATGTCGATCAAGAACACGCAGATCGCCGAAGAACTCGCGTTGCCGCCGGTGAAGATCCACTGCTCGATTCTCGCGGAAGACGCGATCAAGGCTGCGGTCGCCGACTACAAGCAACGTCACGGCGCAGCGGTCGAAGAAAGCGACAAGCAACACGCTTGAAGCTTTGGGTTCGGGAGCGATCGGGTGAAGGGAAGCGGGCGGCGCGGGTACACGCGCCATCAGGCATGAGCGACATTTGATGCAGGCAGGGCAGCGGTGCGTAGGAACGCACCGCGCAATGAGAAACGCTATGGCAATTACGTTGACCCAGAAGGCAGCACAGCACGTCCAGAAGTATCTGACCCGTCGCGGTAAAGGCGTGGGCCTGCGCGTCGGCGTGCGCACCACCGGCTGCTCCGGCTTGGCTTACAAGCTCGAGTACGTGGACGAACTCGCGCCCGAAGACGAGGTGTTCGAATGCAACGGCGTGAAGATCATTGTCGACCCGAAGAGCCTTGCATATATCGACGGAACCGAACTCGATTTCGCGCGCGAAGGGCTGAACGAAGGCTTCAAGTTCAATAACCCGAATGTGAAAGACGAGTGCGGCTGCGGCGAGTCGTTCCGCGTCTAACTCGAACACTTCCGCGTGCAGCGGACCAAAGGCGGCGTGGGCCGCCTTTTTAGTTTGCTCCGCGATTTCGCGTGAGGTGCAGCCCTGTTGACCGGCTACGCTCTCGACCTCCGCTCAAATGCGCTTTTCTCGACGGAATTTTTTGATCCGATGGTCTCGCTGAAAGATAGCCACTTCGACCTGTTTGGTCTCCCTGCGCGATTCGCGCTCGATTCGGCTGCGCTCGATCACGCATATCGCACGGTCCAGGCGCAAGTGCATCCAGACCGCTTCGCGGCAGCCGGCGACGCACAAAAGCGCATCGCGATGCAATGGGCGACGCGCACGAACGAGGCGTATCAAACGCTGCGCGATCCGTTAAAGCGCGCGACGTACCTGCTGCATCTGCGTGGCATCGACGTCGGCGCGCACGACAACACCGCAATGGAGCCGGCGTTTCTGATGCAGCAGATGGAGTGGCGTGAAGGCATTGAAGACGCCGCCGCGGCAAAGAACGTCGACGCGCTCGACGCCTTGCTCATCGAATTGCGCGACGAAGAACGCGTGCGTATCGAGAAGCTCGGCGCGTTGCTCGACAGCGGCGTAAATCAGGCGGCGGGCGAGGCGGTGCGGCAGTTGATGTTTATCGAACGGGTGGCGGCGGAAATCGGCACGCAGATCGAGCGGCTCGAGAACTAGGCGGCTCGTTTGCAGCGTCGCATCGCAGCGGTGCAAAGCGGCATTGGCATTACATCCAGCAACGCAATTTCAGGACGGAGTCTGACGGCTCCGAGAAGATCCAGATGGCCTTACTGCAAATCTCCGAACCCGGCATGGCGCCGGCGCCTCATCAGCGGCGTCTGGCGGTCGGTATCGACCTCGGCACGACCAACTCCCTCGTCGCCGCCGTGCGCAGCGGTGTGCCCGATGTGCTGCCCGACGAAGACGGCCATGTGCTGCTGCCCTCCGTGGTGCGTTATCTGGAGAAGGGCGGCCGCCGTATCGGCCGCGCGGCCAAGGCCGAGGCGGCGACCGATCCGCGCAACACGATCGTCTCCGTCAAGCGTTTCATGGGACGCGGCAAGGCGGAAGTGGAGGGTGCCGAAAACGCGCCCTACGATTTCATCGACGCGCCCGGCATGGTGCAGATCCGTACCGTCGACGGTGTGAAGAGTCCGGTCGAAGTATCGGCGGAGATTCTCGCGACGCTGCGCCAGCGCGCCGAAGACACGCTTGGCGACGAACTGGTTGGCGCGGTGATCACGGTGCCCGCTTACTTCGACGAAGCCCAGCGCCAGGCGACCAAGGACGCCGCGCGTCTGGCCGGCCTGAACGTGCTGCGCCTGTTGAACGAGCCGACCGCGGCCGCGATTGCCTACGGCCTCGACAACGGCTCGGAAGGCTTGTACGCCGTCTACGATCTCGGCGGCGGCACCTTCGACCTGTCGATTCTCAAGCTCACGAAAGGCGTGTTCGAAGTGCTCGCGGCGGGCGGCGACTCGGCGCTCGGCGGCGACGATTTCGACCACGCGCTGTATCGCCATGTGCTGGAGCAGGCCGGCATCGCGCCGAAAACGCTCGCGCCCGAAGACGTGCGGCTGCTGCTCGACAGCGTTCGCACGACCAAGGAGGCGTTGTCGGACGCGCCCGAGGCAACCCTCGCCGTGACGCTTTCCAGCGGCACCAGGATCGATCTGACGATCGAGGAGGCCACTTTCGAGGCCATCACTCAGGCGCTCGTGCAACGCACGCTCGGCCCGACGAAAAAGGCGTTGCGCGACGCCAAGGTTACAACCAAAGAGATCAAGGGCGTCGTGCTGGTGGGTGGCGCGACGCGCATGCCGGTGATTCGCCGCGCGGTCGAATCGTTCTTCGGCCAGCCGCCGCTCATCAATCTCGATCCCGACCAGGTCGTCGCGCTGGGCGCCGCAATCCAGGCCGACCTGCTCGCTGGCAACCGCGGCGCGGACGGCGACGACTGGCTGTTGCTCGACGTGATTCCGCTGTCGCTCGGCGTCGAGACAATGGGCGGTCTGACCGAGAAAATCATCCTGCGCAATTCGACGATTCCGGTCGCGCGCGCGCAGGATTTCACCACGTTCAAGGACGGCCAGACGGCGATGGCGATCCACGTCGTGCAAGGCGAGCGCGAACTCGTCAGCGACTGCCGCTCGCTCGCGCGTTTCGAGCTGCGCGGCATTCCGCCGATGGCGGCCGGCGCGGCGCGCATCCGCGTGACCTATCAGGTGGACGCGGACGGCCTGTTGTCCGTGTTTGCACGCGAGCTCGGCTCGGGCGTGGAGGCGTCGGTGGTCGTGAAGCCGTCGTACGGTCTCGCCGACGACGACATCGCCAGAATGCTCGAAGACAGCTTCTCCACCGCTGAAGTCGACATGCGCGCCCGAGCGCTGCGCGAGGCGCAGGTCGAAGCGCGGCGTCTCGTCGAAGCGACCGACGCGGCGCTCGCCGCCGACGCCGAACTGCTCGACGACAGCGAGCGCGCGGAACTCGACGCGCTGCTCACCGCCTTGCGCAATGTCGCGCAGAGCGACGACGTGGACGCGATCGAAGCAGCAACCAGAAAACTCGCCGAAGGCACCGACGAATTCGCCGCCCGCCGCATGAACAAGGGCATTCGCCGCGCGCTGGCCGGCCGCAAGCTCGACGAGATCTGAAGCTCGCGCCGCATGCGTTGACAGCATCGGCAAGCGGCAGCAAGCGGCAGCTCGCCGCAGAAACAGAAGCGCGCCGCGCGGACTTAAAAACTCCGCGTGGCGCCAGTAAAATGGCGCGAACCTGGTAGAGGCCGCGCCTCGGACCCAAACGGAAAATGTATGCCTCAAATCGTTGTGCTGCCTCACGTCGAACTGTGCCCGGAAGGCGCGGTGATCGAAGCCGTGCCCGGCAAGAGCATTTGCGACAACCTGCTCGATAACGGCATCGAAATCGAGCATGCCTGCGAGAAGTCGTGCGCCTGCACGACCTGTCACGTGATCGTGCGTGAGGGTTTCGCCGCCTTGACGCCGTCCGAGGAAGACGAGGACGATCTGCTGGACAAGGCGTGGGGGCTCGAGCCGGCTTCGCGTCTGTCGTGCCAGGCGGTTGTGCCGGCCGAGCAGGACCTGGTCGTCGAAATCCCGCGTTACTCGATCAATCACGCGAAGGAAAACCACTAACAGGAGGACGCAGCCATGAAGTGGACCGATACGCAAGACATCGCGATGGCCCTGACCGACAAGCATCAGGACGTCGATCCGCAGCAAGTGCGCTTCACCGACTTGCACCGCTGGGTCACCGAACTGGAAGGATTCGACGACGATCCGAACCGGTCGAACGAAAAGATCCTCGAGGCGATCCAGGCTGCATGGATCGAAGACGCGGATTACTGAGTTTGCGAGGCGGCTTGCGCTGATGCGGCTGCGGTAAAGAAAAAGGCGGTTCCATTGGAATCGCCTTTTTTATGCACGTCAGATCAGATGCGCAGGGTCAGTCCGCCACGAGCGTGCCGTTCTGCACACGAACGCGCTGTCCCTGCTGGAACGGCGGCGCTTCGTGATACGTGAAGTAGCGCGTCTTGCCGTTTTCCATTCGCACCCGCACCGAATACGACGTCGTGCTGCGGATATGCTTTTCGACTGAATTGCCGGCAAGGCCGCCGCCGAGCGCGCCGAGCAGTGTCATTGCAGTACGCCCATTGCCGCTGCCGAACTGATTGCCGACCACGCCGCCCGCCACCGCGCCGCCGACCGCGCCAATGCCGGTCCCATGACCTTCCTGACGCGCTTCGGAAATTGCGACGACCGTGCCGCAACTCGCGCAGTAGGCCGGTTGCGTCGGCTGCTGCTGAACATATCGCGGCGCGGGCTGTGCCTGTTGCTGTTGCGCGTACTGTTGCTGCGCGGGAGACGGTGCCGGCGCGCGCTGGGGCTGCGCTTCGGCTTGCTGCGGCGCGGGCTGCTGGACGATCTGACCGGAACTCTGCTGCGCCGACGGGTTGGCCGGGGCCGCCGAATCGACCACCGCTGGCTGGCCGCTTTGTGGCAGGACCTGCGCCGCCTGCGTCTGGCCGGTGGGCTCGCCGGTGCTGGACGCCTTGGGGAACATGCCTGTGATTGCCGCCGTCGCGACGAGGCTCGCGATAATGACAGCGCCCGCGGCAGTCGCGACGAGCGGATGGAGCCGCCGCTGGGATGTCGGCGGCGTTGGGTTCTGCGCCACTGGCGTGGCGGGTTGCGTGTTGGGTCTATCCATCTTCGCCTCCGTCTTTGGCAGAGTGACTTGTAATGAGACCAAGTCTCCGCGAAATCGATCCACGGGACGTTTCGAATTGTAACGATTTGCCGGAAACGGCGCTTTCCGGTACGTACCGCGGCGGCGCTTTTACCAATGGTTACAACGTCTAGCCAACGCAGTGCCTACCCCCGCACAACGCAAAACGCACAACGCACAACGCCCGGCATCAGAGCCGGGCGTTTCCAAAGGAAACCGCGTAATGCTCAGTCTTCGCGACGCAGATGCGGGAACAGAATCACGTCGCGGATGCTGGGGCTGTCAGTGAGCATCATAACCAGACGGTCAATGCCAATACCGCAGCCGCCCGCCGGCGGCATGCCGTATTCGAGCGCGCGGATATAGTCGGCGTCGTAGAACATGGCTTCTTCGTCGCCGGCGTCTTTCTGGTCGACCTGCTTCTTGAAGCGCGCCGCCTGGTCTTCCGGATCGTTCAGCTCCGAGAAGCCGTTGGCGATTTCGCGGCCGGTAATGAACAGCTCGAATCGCTCGGTGATGCCTTCCACCTTGTCCGATGCGCGCGCGAGCGGCGACACCTCGACCGGATAGTCGATGATGTATGTCGGCTCCCACAGTTGCGACTCGGCGGTCTCTTCGAACAGCGCCAGTTGCAGCGAGCCCACGCCCGCATTCAGGAACTGCGGCTGCGACGCGTCCACGCCGAACTTCTTCAGTTCCGTGCGAAGGAACGCGCTGTCGGCTAGCTGCTCGTTCGTGTATTGCGGTGCGTACTTCTGGATAGCCTGGTTGATCGTCAAACGGTGGAACGGCTTCGCCAGATCGAGTTCGCGCCCTTGGTACGTGATCGTCGCGGTACCCAATGCGTCGATCGCGGCCTGGCGGATCAACTGCTCGGTGAAATCCATCACCCACTTGTAATCGGTGTACGCCGCGTAGAACTCGATCATCGTGAATTCCGGGTTGTGGCGCACGGAGACGCCCTCATTGCGGAAGTTACGGTTGATCTCGAACACGCGCTCGAAGCCGCCCACCACCAGCCGCTTCAGATACAGCTCAGGCGCGATGCGCAGAAACATCTGCATGTCGAGCGCATTGTGGTGCGTGGTGAACGGCTTGGCCGCCGCGCCACCGGGAATGGGGTGGAGCATTGGCGTTTCGACTTCCATGAAGTCGGCGTCGGCCATGAATTTGCGGATCGACGAAATCGCCTTGGTACGCGCGACGAACGTCTTGCGCGTTTCCGGCGTGACGATCAGATCCACGTAGCGCTGGCGATACTTCATCTCCTGGTCCGACAGACCGTGGAACTTGTCCGGCAGCGGACGCAGCGACTTCGACAGCAGGCGCAGTTCGGTACAGCGCACGGAGAGCTCGCCCTTGTTGGTGCGAAACAGCACGCCGCGCGCCGCGACGATGTCGCCCATGTCCCACTTCTTGAAGGCGTCGTAGGTTTGCTGACCGACGTCGGCCGCTGTGATGAAGAACTGGATCTGCCCCGAGCCGTCGCGCACGGTCGCAAAGCTTGCCTTGCCCATCACGCGCTTGAGCATCATGCGGCCGGCAATCGCTACTTCGAGCGGGTTTGCCTCGAGCGCTTCCTTGTCGGTTTGCTCGAACTGCGATTGCAGATCTTGCGCATGATGCGTGGGACGGAAATCGTTCGGATAGGCGACGCCTTGCTCACGCACCTCGCGCAGCTTTTCGCGGCGCTCGGCGATGATCTTGTTGTCGTCCACCTCGGGCACGACGCTCGGCTGGGCCGCATCTGGCTGGACCGTATTGGGCTGGATCGGTTCGTTCATGATGGTTTGGTATTCGTGGTCCGCAATAGGTGGTCCGCATTCGGTGGCCGGCTTGCGGACAGCCAGTTGGTGACAGACCTCAGGCGGTAAAAAGATACGGCGCGGCGCGGCGTTGCGTGCCGTACCGCGCCGGTCGTACTCAGACGCCTTGTTTCAGGCTCGCGCTGATAAACGGATCGAGATCGCCGTCGAGCACGCTCTTCGTATTGCTGATTTCGACGTTGGTGCGCAGGTCCTTGATACGGCTGTTGTCCAGCACGTACGAGCGGATCTGGTGACCCCAACCCACGTCGGTCTTGCCCGCTTCGAGCTTGTCCTGCTCGGCCTGACGCTTGCGGATCTCCGCTTCGTACAGACGCGATTTCAGCATGGCCATTGCTTCGGCGCGGTTGCGGTGCTGCGAGCGGTCGTTCTGGCACTGCACGACGATGCCCGACGGAATGTGCGTGATACGCACCGCTGAGTCAGTCTTGTTGATGTGCTGACCGCCCGCGCCGGACGCGCGGTACGTGTCGATCCGCAGATCGGCCGGGTTGATATCCACCTCGATCGAATCGTCGACTTCCGGATACACGAACACCGACGAAAACGACGTATGACGCCCGCCCGACGAGTCGAACGGCGACTTGCGCACGAGGCGGTGCACGCCGGTTTCGGTGCGCAGGAAGCCGTAAGCGTATTCGCCTTCGATCTTGATCGTGGCGTTCTTGATGCCCGCGACGTCGCCGTCGGTCTGCTCCAGCACTTCCGTCTTGAAGCCCTTGCGTTCGCAGTAGCGCAGGTACTGGCGCAGCAGCATGGACGCCCAGTCGCACGCCTCGGTGCCGCCCGCGCCGGCCTGGATGTCCAGAAACGCGTTGTTCGGGTCGGCCGGATTCGCGAACATGCGGCGAAACTCCATGTCGGCGACGCGCTGTTCGAGCGCTTGTGCGTCCGTTTCGCAGGCGATCAGCGTTTCGTCGTCGCCTTCTTCACGCGCCATGTCGAACAGGTCTTGCGCGTCGCGCAAGTCGTTGTCGAGCGACGTGAGTTTGCCGACGGTGTCGTCGAGCAGTTTCTTCTCCCGGCCTAGCGCCTGGGCGTGTTTCGAGTCGTTCCAGACGTCCGGGTCTTCGAGTTCCCGGTTGACTTCGATTAGACGCAGTGCTTTGTCGTCGTAGTCAAAGATACCCCCGTAGGTCGGCCGCGCGCGTGCGCAGGTCCGCCAGAGAGGCTTCGATCGCGTTGAGACGTTCCGCTTCCATGTCGATCTTTTATAGCTTCGTAAAAAGGTGAAATTATAGCCGATCGGCGTGCCGCGCCGCAGGCGCATCGGCGATCCGGCGTGTGTTTGGGATTGATTTTGCAGCGATTTTCGACGCCGCGGCGGGTTCGCGCAGCGGCGTCGGCGAAGCCGTTAAAGGCGCTCTAGCTCGCCGCGTGCTCGACGATCAGCTGCACGCGCGAGACGCCGTTCCACGTGTCGCTCGCAAGCCGGTACGCCACCGTGGTGCGCGCGGGCAGCGTGTCGGTGTGATTGAACCAGATTGCGTTGAAGCGCTGGCGGCCGCGCATCAGCTGCAGCTTCAGGTGCTTGTCCTTCACGAGAGCCTGCGACGCGACGTCGAATTCGCCCGAAAACACCGGCGCCGGAAAGCCTTGGCCCCAGACGGCCGCGTCGAGCATTTCGACGAACTGCGGCGTGAAATACGCGTCTTCCAGTTCGCCGTCGGTTTCGACGGTGCGCGAGAGCGCGTCGTCGGTGAGCCACTCGCGGCCGACCGCTTCGAACGCGGCCGTGAAGCGCGGCACGTCGGCGGCGGCGAGCGTCAGGCCCGCCGCCATCGCGTGGCCGCCGAATTTGACGATCATGCCGGGCTCGCGCTTCGAAATCAGATCGAGCGCGTCGCGCAGATGGAAGCCCGCGATCGAGCGCCCCGAGCCTTTGACGAGTTGGCCGCTGTCGTCGGCGAGTGCGAACGTGAACGAAGGCCGGTGAAATTTCTCTTTCAGCCGTCCCGCCACGATGCCGATCACGCCCTGGTGCCAGGCCGGATTGAACAGCGTGATGGTGGCCGCGCCGTCGGGGTCGATCGACGAGAGGTCGTCGAGCGCCTGTTGCTGCATGCCCGCTTCGATTTCGCGGCGCTCGCGGTTCATCGTATCGAGCTGTTGCGCGAGTTCCCACGCGCGGCCGACGTCGTCGGTCGTCAGGCATTCGATACCGAGCGACATATCCGACAGGCGTCCCGCCGCATTCAGCCGCGGGCCGAGCGCGAAGCCGAGGTCGAAGCCGGACGCGTTGCGGGCGTCGCGCGCGGCGGCGCGAAAAAGGGCGGCGACGCCAGGCTGCATCTTGCCTTTGCGGATGCGTTGCAAACCTTGCGCGACCAGCACGCGGTTGTTGCCGTCGAGTTTCACGACGTCCGCGACGGTGCCGAGCGCGACCAGATCCAGCAGGCCGTCAAGGCGCGGCTCCGGGAAATCGTCGCCGAACGCGCCGCGGCGGCGCAATTCGGCGCGCAGCGCGAGCAGCACGTAAAACATCACGCCGACACCCGCGATGCACTTGCTCGGAAACTCGCAGCCCGGCTGGTTCGGATTGACGATCGCGCGGGCAGCGGGCAACTGGTCGCCGGGCAGGTGGTGATCGGTGACGAGCACGTCGATCCCAAGAGCGTTGGCTGCCTCGACGCCGTCCACGCTCGCAATGCCGTTGTCGACCGTAAGCAGCAGGTCGGGCTTGCCCGATGCGTTGCGCGCGGCCAGCGCGACGATCTCGGGCGTGAGGCCGTAGCCGTATTCGAAGCGGTTCGGGACCAGATAGTCGATCTGACCGCCGAACATGCGCAGCCCGCGCACCGCGACGGCGCAGGCGGTGGCGCCGTCGCAATCGTAGTCGGCCACGACCAGCATGCGACGCTTTTGCTGGATCGCGTCGGCGAGCAGCGCGGCGGCGTCTTCGCAGCCTTTCAGCGCGGCGGGCGGCACGAGGCGCGCGAGTCCGGTTTCGATTTCATCGGGCAGGCACACGCCGCGCGCCGCATACAGGCGCGCGAGTACCGGATGCAGGCCGTGGCGCACGAGAATTTCGGCGTCGACAGGAGAACAGGCGCGCGTAACGATTCGGGTCATTCTGAAAGGCCGTCTGTATGGTCGGTCATGCAATCGATCATTCGATGAAAAGCGAGGCGAGCAGGCGCCGTCGCCAGAATTTGCGCAAATCGCCGCGCGTGATGCTGAGCGTGACGGAGCCGGTGTCGCCGCACAAGGTCAGGCCGAGCTCGGCAAGTGCACCGGATTGCAGTGCTGCGAGCGCCGGTTCGAACCAGTCGCCTTGCAGCGCCGCGAAGGCCGCGTTCCAGCGCGCCCAGTCCTGTTCGATGTACGGCGCGGAGAACGGGTCGAGCTCCACGAGTGTGGTGTTTCGCGCGTGCGCTGCGGTGTGCCGCTCATCGTTCGCGGCGCCGCTCGAACGGGTTGTGGTTTCGCCGCCTACGTTGGCGCCGCGGCGCTCTGCCAGCGACGACAGCGACGACAGCGCCGCGAAGGAAGCGGGCGGTGCGCCGACTGGAACGCCAGCTGTGATTGCGAGGCCGCGCGTCGCGGCGGCGTCTGAAAAAACGCGCGAGAACGGGCTGCGCACAGGCCGCGCCGCGCCTTGTGCGTGAAACCAGATAGAGTTGACGGCGGGCAGGCCGCGCGCCTCGCGCGCTTCGTTCACGGGGTGCTCGAACCAGGCCATCTGCACTTCGTTCTGCAGCTTCATCCATGCACGCGAACGCTCACCGGAATGCGCTTCGTGCGGCAACCAGATTTCGATGTTGCGGCCGCTCGCGCGCAACGGCGATGCACCGGCCAGCGTGCCGAAGCCGTCGCCCGACAGGTACCAGCGCGCGGGCTTCGGCGCCTCGATGCGCACGCCGAGCTCTTCGATCAGGGGACGGGCCACCGCGAGCAGCGCGCTCGCTTCTTCATCGGACAGATCGAGCGACGTCGGATCGATCAGCACCAGATGGTCATGCGCGATGCGCACGTGCACCGGCTGCACGCATGCCCACGTGGCGTCGCCGGGATCGCCGCCGTCGGCGCGCAGCATGTAGGGCGCAAGTGGGGCCTCGTCGGCGGCTGCGGAGCCGCTTGCGCCACTGCCGCTCGGCGTGCGTGTCGCGCCCGCCACGCCCGTCGAGGTGGCCGAGGTGGCCGGTAGCGCGCCGAACTGACGCGCGATCCAGCGTTCGTGCGGCAGCGTGCGCTGGAAATCCTCGCCGATCACGCGCTCAACGAGCGTCGCACGCGCGACCAGCCGGTCGAGGGCGGGGCTGCGGATGTCGTGCAGGGCGGTGGAGGCCTCGGCTGCGGCGGGCAGCGCGAAAGGAAGCAGAAGATGGAGGCGGTCGGCGTGCATGATGCTGCGCATTGTAGGGCAAAGCGCGCGGCGGTTTCGATAGACGCGCCCGGTTGGCGCGGGTCGGCAATGGGTCACCGGCGCGGCGGCAGTTCCGCCGGGCAGTCCGCGCAGCGGTCCCGCAGCAGTCTCTCCAGCGGTCCCGCTAGCCGTCCCACCGGCAGTCCGTTTATGCGGCGGCGCGGCATTGTATGGCAAACTTCGCGCTTGGTTGACGGTGGCGGCATCGGCAATGCGGGGCGGGTTTGCGCCGCAACGTCGGACCGGAACCATCCGGATTGCCGCGACACCAATGATCAGGACACCCGGGCCGCATTCGCGACGCGACGGCAGGCGCAACGGCAGGCATAGGGCCGGACGCGTCGCCGGACACATCGCCAGACGCAAGACACCGCTCGCGGGCCGGGTAGCCGAAGAACGCAGAAAAGGACTCGCTTGAAATTTCCCTACGAATGGCAGATCGGCTGGCGCTACACCCGCGCCGGCAAACGCACGACCGGCAACGGCTTCATCTCCTTCATCGCACTGGTTTCAATGTCGGGCATCGCGCTCGGCGTGGCGGCGCTGATCGTGGTGCTGTCGGTCATGAACGGCTTCCAGAAAGAAGTGCGCGACCGCATGCTGTCGGTGCTCGCGCACGTCGAAATCTTTTCGCCGACCGGGTCGATGCCTAACTGGCAACTCACGGCCCAGGAAGCGCGCCAGAACAAGGAAGTGATCGGCGCCGCGCCTTATGTGGAAGCGCAGGCGCTGCTCACGCGCCAGGACGCAGTCAGCGGCGTCGCGTTGCGCGGCGTGGAGCCGACGCTCGAGCCGCAGGTGTCCGACATCGGCAAGGAGATGAAAGGCGGCAAGCTCACTGATCTCGTGCCCGGCGACTTCGGCATCGTGCTGGGCGCGGACCTCGCGACCAATCTCGGCGTGGCCGTCAACGACAAGATCACGCTGGTCGCGCCCGAAGGCACCATTACGCCGGCCGGCATGCTGCCGCGCCTGAAGCAGTTCACGGTGGTAGGCATCTTCGAGTCGGGGCATTACGAGTACGACAGCACGCTCGCGCTGATCAATATCGAGGACGCACAGGCGCTGTTCCGGCTGCCCGCGCCGACCGGCGTGCGGCTGCGCCTGACCGACATGCAGCGTGCGCCGGAAGTCGCGCATCAGCTTGCGCGCAGCCTGTCTGGCGACCTGTATATCCGCGACTGGACGCAGCAGAACAAGACCTGGTTCTCGGCGGTGCAGATTGAAAAACGCATGATGTTCATCATCCTCACGCTGATCATCGCGGTTGCGGCGTTCAATCTCGTGTCGTCGCTCGTAATGACGGTGACCAACAAGCAGGCCGACATCGCGATTCTGCGCACGCTCGGCGCGCAGCCCGGCTCGATCATGAAGATTTTCGTCGTGCAGGGCGTGACGATCGGCTTTATCGGCACAGCAACCGGCGTCGCGCTGGGCTGCCTGATCGCGTGGAGCATTCCATGGCTCGTGCCGATGATCGAGCATATGATCGGCGTGCAGTTCTTGCCGCCGTCGGTGTATTTCATCAGCGAGCTGCCGTCCGAACTGATTCCCGCCGACGTCGCGCGAATCGGCATCATCGCGTTCCTGATGTCGGCGGTGGCGACGCTTTACCCGAGCTGGCGCGGTGCCAAAGTTCGTCCCGCGGAGGCGCTGCGCTATGAATGACCGTTCCGCAACTCTACCCATGGCCGCTCAGGAACTGACGCAGCATCCCTACGTGCTGGAAGCTACCGGCATTTCGAAGTCGTTCGTGCAAGGCGGTCTGAATGTGCAGGTGCTCAACAACGCCGAACTGAGCGTGCGGCGCGGCGAGAAACTCGCGATTGTCGGTGCGTCCGGTTCCGGCAAGAGCACGCTGTTGCATGTGCTCGGCGGCTTGGACGATCCAAGCGCCGGTCACGTCTCAGTGATGGGCAAGCCGTTCACGAAGCTCTCCGAACGCGAACGCAACGACTTGCGCAATCGCGCGCTCGGTTTCGTGTACCAGTTCCATCATCTGCTGCCGGAGTTTTCCGCACTCGATAACGTCGCAATGCCGTTGCGGATCCGCCGCATGACGACCGAAGCGTCGCGCCGCGAAGCGCTCGCGGTGCTGGAGCGCGTCGGCATGGCGCATCGCGCGAAACATCGGCCGGGCGAACTGTCGGGTGGCGAGCGTCAGCGTGTGGCGATAGCCCGGGCGCTGGTCACGAAGCCGGCATGCGTGCTCGCCGACGAACCCACCGGCAATCTGGACGGCGGCACTGCGGACACGGTCTTCAATCTGATGCTCGAACTGTCCCGAACGCTCGAAACGAGTTTCGTGATCGTCACTCACGACCCCGAACTGGCCGGGCGGTGCGACCGCATCATGCGACTGCGCGAAGGGATTTTGCATGAGGAGCCGCCGGTTCCGGTGTGACGGCGGCGAAGCGGCATCGACCTTGAAATGGCTTGAAGTGGCCGCGTGGTCAGCCGCGCTGCAAATGTCGACGCCGGCCGCTTGATCCACCTAATCCGCTCAATCCGCTTTGTCAGCGAGGCAACTCATGTGGATCGATACGCACTGCCATCTCGACGCTTCCGAATTCGACGCCGACCGCGAGCACGTCGCGGCCGCGGCGAAGAGCGCGGGCGTGGGGCGTATCGTCATTCCCGCCATCGGCCGGCAGAACTTCGCGGCCGTGCGCGAGCTGGCGCACCGCTTCGACGGCGGCGCATATGCGCTCGGCATTCATCCGCTCTTCACGCCATCCGCGCAGGAACACGACCTTGAACTGCTGCGCGCGGAAATCGAGGCGAGCCTCGACGACCCGCGTTTCGTCGGCATCGGCGAGATCGGTCTGGATTATTTCGTCGACGGCCTCGACGACGCCCGGCAGCAATTCTTCTACAACGGTCAACTTCAGATCGCGCGCGAATTCGATCTGCCGGTGATTTGCCATGTGCGCAAATCGCAGGACCAGGTCATCAAAGGCTTGCGCCGGCATCAGATTCACCGCGGCATCGCGCATGCATTCAATGGCAGCTTCCAGCAGGCGCAGGCGTATATCGACCAGGGCATGCATCTCGGCTTCGGCGGCAATCTGACGTTCGAGCGCGCGCGGCAGATTCGCCGGCTTGCCGAGCAGTTGCCGTTCGACGCGCTCGTGGTCGAGACAGACGCGCCGGACATTGCGCCTTCGTGGATTTACAAGCAGCGCAACTCGCCCGAGCAGATTCCAGCGATCGGCGCGGGCCTTGCGCAATTGCGCGGCATGGCGGTGGACGAAGCCGCCCTAGGCACAACGGCTAACGCGCTCGCCGCGCTGCCGCGGCTCGCGCTTTCCTCTGCATAATCGGTTTCGTTGACTTTCGAGTGGTTCGCGCCGGGCGAGACCCACGTCCGGCGGCATGCTTGCGCGTTGCGCCGTGCATTGCTTCGTCTCGTCCCGCGTACAACCGGTGGCGGGCGGAGGGCGAATGCGTGCATGGTGGTGTGGATTTGCGTTGGGCGTCGTCTGGCTCCAGCGGCAGGCGGCGTTGCCCGGTTGGTGCGGCTGGTGCGCGGTGGTGTCGTTGGGCTGCGCGGCGTCGACTGCCGCAGTGTGGGCCTTGCGTGGGCGTGCTCACATTGCAGATCACGAGCAGAGGGCGTCTTCCAGCCGGCCGCTTCGACGGTTGCGCTCATTCGCCGGCTGGGGTGCGCTCTCATGCGCGGCATGCTGCGTCGGCTTCGGCTATGCGGCGTGGCGTGCCGAAGCACGGCTTGCGGCGAGCCTGCCGGTTGCGTGGGAAGGCCGCGACATCGAGGTGACCGGCAGCATCAAAGGTTTGCCCACGCGCGACGATAAAGGCGCCCGCTTTCTTTTCGATGTGGAGTCGGCCGACTCGGTCGTCGTTGAGTCGGCAGCGGGCGAGCCGGTGAGGTTTCCGCGCGTCGTCCAGCTGTCATGGATCGCCGACGAAGCACCGCCGCCGCCGCTCGAGCCCGGCGAACGGTGGCGTCTGCGCGTGCGTCTGAAACGGCCGCATGATAATGCGAACTTTGGCGTGCGTGACGCGGAAGCCACGTTGCTTGCGCGGAACGTGCGGGCCACCGGATATGTGAGCGCGGCGGCGCAGGCGGTGCGTTTGCGCCCGGAAGCGCGCGGCGTCGGCGTGACGGTGGACCGCTGGCGCGCGGCGCTGCGTGCGCGGATCGACGCGGTGCTTGGGGACGCGCCGCATCGCGGCATCGTCGTCGCGCTGGCGATCGGCGCACAGGACGAAGTGAGCGCCGCCGACTGGCAATTGATGCGCGCCACGGGCACGAGTCACCTGGTGGCGATCTCGGGATTGCATATCGGCTTTGCCGCGGGCCTCGCGGCCTGGCTTTGCGGTGCGTGGTGGCGACGCTCCGGATTGATCGGCCGCAACTGGCCGCTGCACGTTCCCGCGCAATTCGTCTCGGTAACTGGCGGCGCGATCTTCGCCGCGTTGCATGCTGCGTTGGCCGGCTTCAACGTACCTGCGCAGCGCGCGCTGTGGATGGCCGGCGTCGTTGCGCTCGCCTACCTCAGCGGGCGCAATGTGCCGCGCTCGGCCGTGCTCGCGTCGGCGCTCGGGCTCGTGTTGCTGATCGATCCGTGGGCGGTTGTTTCGGCGGGATTCTGGTTGTCGTTCTGCGCGGTGGCCGCGATTCTTTTCGCCACGTCGGGGCGGCCTCGGGTGCAGAACCACGAACAGCGCACGCACGAGACGGACGAACAAGGCGTCACGCCCGGCCAATTGTCACGCCTGCGTGCCGCGGCCGTGCGCCGCATTCGCGCTTTCGGTGAACGGCTGCACGGCGCCGCGCATGTTCAGTTTGCTGTCACCGTCGCGCTCGCGCCGTTGACCGTCTACTGGTTCGCGCAGATACCATTGATCGGGCCGCTCGCGAACTCGTTTGCGATTCCGTGGGTAAGCCTGCTCGTCACGCCGTCGGTGCTGGCAGGCGTCGTGTTGCCCGCGCCGCTCGATGCCTACGCGTTTCGTACGGCGCACGCGCTGCTCGACGTCATGGTTGGCGGATTGAAGTGGCTGTCCGGGCCCAGATGGGCGCTGTGGTGGCTGCCGCAGCCGGACGGATGGACGCTCGCCGCCGCCGCAGCCGGCGTGCTTTGGTGTCTCGCGCCGCGCGGCTGGCCGCTGCGCTGGGCGGCGCCGCTCGCGTGGTTGCCGCTGCTCGCGCCAGCGCCGTCCGGGCCGCCCCACGGCAGCTTCCGGCTGACCGCGCTGGACGTTGGGCAGGGCACGTCGGTGCTGATCGAGACGGCGCATCATGTGCTCCTGTTCGATACGGGGCCGGGCCCGGAGTCGACATACGCGGGCGAGAGGGTCGTCGTGCCGTATCTTCAGGCGCACGGAGTCAACGTCCTGGATACGCTGATTGTCAGCCACGCGGATTCGGACCACTCAGGCGGCGCGCCGGCCGTGCTGGATGCAATCGAAGTCCGTCAGATGGTCGCCGCTCTCGCGCCGGCCAATGCGCTATGGGCGAACGCGCGGCAACGGGGCGCGCAGACGCTGCCCTGTGCGGCGGGACAGCGCTGGCAGTGGGACGGTGTCGAATTCTCGATGCTCTGGCCTGACGCCGGGCCGCTACAAGGCAAGCCGAACGCGCATTGCTGCGTGCTGCGCGTGAGCACGTTGCCGGGTGTAGTTGCGAAGTCGGGTGAGGGGAGTGGGGAGGGCGTGGGATTGGAGGGTATGGCGGGTGGCGTAGCGGATGGTGGCGCGATCAGCGCAGTGCGCCTTGCGCTGGAGAGCAGATTGCAAAGCACAGCGGATCGCCCGTCGGCCAGCGCGCCGGACAAGCAGGCGCAAGCCACAATCCTTGCAGCGCTGCTGACCGCCGACATCGAGGCGCCAACTGAACGCGTGCTGTTGTCGCGCGATCGCGAGATGCTGCGTGCTCAGGTGCTGGTTGTTCCACACCATGGCAGCAAGACGTCGTCGACTGAGCCGTTCCTCGATTCTATCGACCCGCTCGTCGCGCTATTTCAGGTAGGCTATCGCAACCGGTTTCATCATCCCAGTGCGGGCGTGCTGGCGCGTTACTCGGCGCGGCATATCGAACTTGGACGCAGCGATGCGGATGGCGCAGTGCGCGTTCTCATCGACCCGGATTTCGCCGGGCGACGAGGCGCTTATGCGAGCGATACCGCGGTGACGGTCGAGCGTTATCGCGACACCCATCGGCGTTACTGGATGGATCGTTGAACCGATCCCCGGCTGCGGCTACGCAAATGGAGGAGCCACAAAACGCAACGCAAAAGCAACGTAGAAAACACCACAAAAAACCAGCCAAAGCAGGTGGCAAAGCGGAGCCGCTCAATGGGAACCGCATTGCAAACGTCACGACGGAGCACCGGGACAGCACCACACAGCACCGCACCACACCGCAACATTCAGCACCGCGAGACACCGCCAGGCTTCACCCGCCGCGAAAAAACAGAACGGAGATAGCCGCAGTTGAAAAACATCATTCACTTCTCGCACGCGAACGGTTTTCCCGCGTCGACTTACCGGACGATTTTTGCGGAACTCTCCGACGACTATGAAGTGCGCCACATCGAACGTATCGGGCACGATCCGCGCTATCCGGTGACCCAGGACTGGCCGCATCTCGTCGAGCAGTTGCTCGACGACATCGGGCGAACCTACGAGCAGCCGGTGTGGCTCGTCGGACATTCGCTCGGAGGCTATCTGTCGCTGATGGCCGCGCTGAAAAAGCCGCAGTGGGTGAGGGGCGTCGTGATGCTCGACTCTCCGGTGGTGGCCGGCTGGCGCAGCAGCATTTTGCGCGTGTCGCAATGGACCGGGCTCGACGAGCGGCTTTCGCCCGCAGCCGCCACGCGCACACGCCGCACTCACTGGGCGAGTCGCGACGAGACATGGCGGCATTTCCATTCGAAGCCCGCGTTCGCACGCTGGGACGAGCGCATGCTGTCCGATTACATCGAGTTCGGCATTCCGCAGGTTTCGCACGACGGCTCGCGCAGCCTCGCGTTCGATCGCCGCATCGAATATCAGATCTACCGGACCTTGCCGCATACGCTCGGGGCGCGGCTCGCGCGCGGCGCGCCGGTGCCGGTCGGATTCATCGCCGGCACGCGGTCCAGGGAAATCCGTCAGGTCGGCTTGCGCGCCACGCGCCGTGCTACCGGCGGCCATGTGGAATGGATCGAGGGCAGCCACCTCTTTCCCATGGAAAAGCCGATCGAAACCGCGCGTGCCGTCCAGCGGATGTTGCGCGAACTGGAGCAGCGCGGCTGACGCTGTGCGCGCCGGTCACTGGTGGTTTCCACGGCGCGCATGCGTGCCGGGGCCGCTCGCATTTTGCTGGGTTGAGACCCTGCTTTACGGTATAATCCGTTTTTCCCGCGAGCATCCAGCGATGACCAAATATGTTTTCGTCACCGGCGGCGTAGTATCTTCCCTCGGCAAGGGTATTGCCGCCGCTTCCCTCGCCGCGATCCTCGAATCGCGCGGTCTCAAAGTCACCCTTCTCAAGCTCGATCCCTACATCAACGTCGACCCCGGCACGATGAGTCCGTTTCAACACGGCGAAGTGTTCGTAACGGAAGACGGAGCGGAGACAGACCTCGACCTCGGCCATTACGAGCGCTTCATCAGCACGAAGATGCGCAAGGCCAATAACTTCACCACGGGCCAGATCTACGAATCGGTGATCCGCAAGGAACGCCGCGGCGATTATCTCGGCAAGACGGTGCAGGTCATTCCGCACATCACGAATGAAATTCAGGCGTTCATCGAGCGTGGCGCGGCGTCGGCCACCTGCGGCGAGCCGGACGTGGCTATCGTCGAAGTGGGCGGCACGGTGGGCGACATCGAATCGCTGCCGTTCCTCGAAGCCGCGCGTCAAATGAGCCTGCGCATGGGCCGCAACAGCGCGTGCTTCGTGCACCTCACGCTGGTGCCCTGGGTCGCCACTGCCGGCGAACTGAAAACCAAGCCCACGCAACACAGCGTGCAGAAGCTGCGCGAAATCGGTATTTCGCCGCACGTGCTGCTGTGCCGCGCCGACCGCCGCATTCCGGACGACGAACGCGCGAAAATTTCGATGTTCTCCAACGTGCCGGAAGACGCCGTGATCTCGGTGTGGGACGCGGACAGCATCTACAAGATTCCGCAGATGCTGCACGATCAGGGTCTCGACGCGATCATCTGCGAAGAGCTGAAGCTCACGCCGAAGCCCGCCGATCTGTCCATGTGGGCGGACCTCGTCGAGAAGCTGCAAAACCCGACACACGAAGTCACGATCGGCATGGTCGGCAAGTATGTCGACCTGACCGAGTCGTACAAGTCGCTGATCGAAGCACTGCGCCACGCGTCCATGCATACGTCGACGCGCGTGAACATCGAGTACATCGATTCCGAAGAGATCGAGACGCAGGGCGTCGAAAGTCTCAAGCATCTCGACGCCGTGCTCGTGCCTGGCGGCTTCGGCCGTCGCGGCACCGAAGGCAAGATCGCGGCGATCCGTTATGCACGCGAAGCGAAGGTGCCGTATCTCGGCATCTGCTTGGGCATGCAACTGGCCGTAATCGAATTCGCGCGCGACGTGGTCGGGCTGAAAAACGCGAACAGCACCGAGTTCGATCAGGAAACCGAAAACCGTGTGGTCGCGCTGATCACCGAGTGGTACGACCGCGAAGGCCGTGTCGAAAAGCGTACCGAAGAATCCGATCTCGGCGGCACCATGCGCCTCGGTTCGCAACGTTGCCCGATCAAGCCCGGCACCATGGCCGAAGAGATCTACGGCAAAGATGTGAACGAGCGTCATCGTCACCGTTATGAAGTCAATAACCGCTTCGTGCCCCAGCTCGAAGCCGGCGGTCTTATCATCAGCGCCCGTACTCCGAGCGAAGATCTGCCGGAAATGATGGAACTGCCGCGCAGCATGCACCCGTGGTTCGTCGGCGTGCAGTTCCACCCGGAATTCACGTCCACGCCGCGTGACGGCCATCCGCTGTTCAAGTCGTTCGTCGAGGCAGCGCTCGCGCGTCAGCAGTCGCGCGTCACGAACGAAGTCGGGGAGAAAGCATGAAACTGGGCGATTTCGAAATCGGGCTCGACAAGCCGTTTTTCCTGATCGCGGGCACCTGTGTCGTCGAATCGGAGCAAATGACGATCGACACGGCGGGCCGGCTGAAGGAAATCTGCGCGAAGCTGAACATCCCGTTCATCTACAAATCGTCGTACGACAAAGCCAATCGCAGTAGTGGCAAATCGTTTCGCGGTCTCGGCATGGACGAAGGGTTGCGCATCCTGTCGGAAGTGAAGCGTCAGCTCGGCCTGCCGGTGCTGACCGACGTTCACGCGGAGCACGAGATCGAACAGGTCGCTTCAGTGGTCGATGTGCTGCAAACGCCGGCTTTCCTGTGCCGTCAAACTGACTTTATCCACGCGTGCGCGCGTTCGGGCAAACCGGTCAATATCAAGAAAGGCCAGTTTCTCGCGCCGCACGACATGAAAAACGTCATCGACAAGGCGCGCGACGCGGCACGCGAGGCCGGTCTGTCGGAAGACCGCTTCATGGCGTGCGAGCGCGGCGTCTCGTTCGGCTATAACAACCTCGTGTCCGACATGCGTTCGCTCGCGATCATGCGTGAAACGAATGCGCCGGTTGTGTTCGACGCCACGCATTCTGTGCAGTTACCAGGCGGGCAGGGTACGAGCTCGGGTGGGCAGCGCGAATTCGTGCCGGTGCTTGCACGTGCCGCGGTGGCAGTCGGCGTCGCGGGTCTCTTCATGGAAACGCACCCGAATCCGGCGCAGGCCAAATCGGACGGTCCGAACGCCGTGCCGCTAAACCGCATGGGCGATCTGCTAGAGACGCTCGTCACGCTCGATCAGGCTGTCAAGCGCGCGCCGTTCCTCGAAAGCGATTTCAGCTGATTCAGGTATTCGCCGCATGTCGGCTCGCGTCTTGAGCCGCCCATTCAGGCGGGCACGCGGCGAATGCGCACAATGGTCGTCGAACGTATCGGCGCGTAGGCTGTCTGTCGGGAGACCGTGCTCTGCATGGATCGGAACGAGCGCGTGCGAGATACAGTGTCACAGTAAAGAATTCATCGTCATTTCTTGAGGAAACCATGAGTGCTATCGTAGATATCATCGGTCGAGAGATTCTCGATTCGCGAGGCAACCCCACCGTCGAATGCGACGTGCTGCTCGAGTCGGGCACCATGGGCCGCGCCGCGGTGCCGTCGGGCGCGTCCACCGGTTCGCGCGAAGCGATCGAGCTGCGCGACGGCGAAACCGGCCGCTACGGCGGCAAGGGCGTGCTGAAGGCAGTCGAACACATCAACACCGAAATCTCCGAAGCGATTATGGGCCTCGACGCTTCCGAGCAGGCTTTCCTCGACAAGACCCTTCTCGAACTCGACGGCACGGACAACAAGTCGCGCCTCGGCGCCAACGCGATGCTGGCCGTGTCCATGGCCGTCGCGAAGGCCGCCGCTGAAGAAGCCGGCCTGCCGCTCTACCGTTACTTCGGCGGCTCGGGCGCGATGCAACTGCCGGTGCCGATGATGAACATCGTCAACGGCGGCGCGCACGCAAACAATAGCCTGGACATCCAGGAATTCATGATCGTGCCGGTCAGCCAGCCGACCTTCCGCGAAGCATTGCGTTGCGGCGCTGAAGTGTTCCATGCGCTGAAGAAGATCCTGTCGGACCGCGGCATGAGCACGGCGGTGGGTGACGAAGGCGGCTTCGCGCCGAACTTCGGCAGCAACGACGAATGCCTGTCCACCATCCTGCAAGCGATCGAAAAAGCCGGCTACCGCGCCGGTGAAGACGTGCTGCTCGCGCTCGACTGCGCGGCGAGCGAGTTCTACCACGACGGCAAGTACCAATTGGCAGGCGAAGGCCTGCAACTGTCGTCGGCGGAATTCACCGACTACCTCGCCACGCTCGCCGACAAGTTCCCGATCGTGTCGATCGAAGACGGCATGCATGAAAGCGACTGGGAAGGCTGGAAGCTCCTGACCGACAAGCTCGGCAAGAAAATCCAGCTGGTTGGCGACGACCTGTTCGTGACCAACACACGCATCCTGAAAGAAGGCATCGAGAAAGGCATCGCGAACTCGATCCTCATCAAGATCAACCAGATCGGCACGCTGACGGAAACCTTCGCCGCGATCGAGATGGCCAAGCGGGCCGGCTACACGGCTGTGATTTCGCATCGTTCGGGCGAAACGGAAGATTCGACGATTGCGGACATCGCCGTCGGCCTGAACGCCGGACAGATCAAGACGGGTTCACTGTCGCGCTCGGACCGCATCTCGAAATACAATCAGTTGCTGCGCATCGAGGAAGACCTCGGTGATATCGCCAGCTATCCGGGCAAGTCGGCGTTCTACAATCTGCGCTAATTCGTCGTGATTGGACTGTTTCTAGCGCTGACCGATGAGCCGGTTTTTCTTCGTGTCTGATTGACCTCGCCGCCCTGCGTATAGCGCAGGGCGGCGCGTATTTATTGTGCTTACTTCATGCGGCTCGTCACTGCTGTACTGATCGTTCTGCTGGCGTTGATCCAGTACCCGCTTTGGTGGGGCCATGGCGGCTGGTTGCGCGTGCACGAACTGCAGCAGCAGCTCGCGCAGCAGATGCAAAAGAACGCCGACGCGAAACTGCGCAACGAGCGGATTCAGGGCGAGGTGCAGGATTTGCAGAACGGCACCGCTGCCGTCGAAGAGCGCGCCCGCTACGAAATGGGCATGGTCAAGGACAGCGAAGTGTTCGTGCAATTCGTTTCGCCGAACGCACCTTTGCCGACGGCAAACGCGCCTTCGGCTTCCACCTCGACTCGCGGCGAAGTGTCGTCGGCACCGCTGCATGTCGTGCCGAATCCGGAATCGCGCGCGAAGCCCGAGCGCAAGCACGGTGGCAAGGCAGCGAAAGACAAGAAGCCCGCGCACTGAGCGCTGACGGCGACTCAATGCGAACGCGAAAAAAAGGCGCGGTGTCAATTGACCCGCGCCTTTTTTACATCCACGAGCATTCAACAGGCGAAACCGCGGCCGGAACGCTCTGATCGCGAGCGTTACAGCACTACCAGGCGCGCTCAGTTCGTCACCAGCCCCAAGGCCCGTAGCCGATGCCCACACCGGTGCCCCAGCCATGCCCCCATCCACCGCCGTAATAGCTGCCGTACACACTCACCGGCACCGGTGGACTGTAATAGCGCGACCACGCCTGTGCGGCGTTTTCCGCGGCGATTGCCTGGTTTTGCTCGGCCATGACCTGCTGGTCGATTGCGTCGTAACGCTCGCGCTCAGCGGGCGTGAGCGGCTGCGCGGTGCTGGCCATGCCCGACTGGTCGGCGGGCAGTCGGCTGTAAATGGGCGAGGGCCCCGGCGGGTCCATCATGCAACCGGCCAACGCAGTGACGCCGACCAGCGCCGCCAACGTGGCGAGGGCGCGCGCGGGGCGTAGCAGCGAGATAGAAATGCTCATGTTCGGTCTCGATCAGTCGGATACCTAAGTAAAACATATACAGCAGCATCGGGTGGCGCAGCCTCACAACGTCAAACATACCGTGCCGCCTATGTGTGCAAAAGCCCGGAGCGGGGCGCGCGATTAGTGACAATGGAAGCACGGCAATGGAAGCGATGACAGGCGTGCTCAGTTCAACCGAGGACGCCGCCGCGAGCGCGGAAAGCGCCCGCTTGGCCACCCGTTTCAGTGCCGTTGCCCAGCGGCCGGCGACACACCTTGTGAGAGTGCGTTAGTGAGAAAAAGTTGCGCCACATCGACCGGGTCGAACTCGTACCGCTGGTTGCAGAACTCACAATGAATCTCGACGTGGCCACGCTCCTCGATCACGCCGTCCACCTCTTCCCGACCGAGCATCTTCAGCATCGAGCCGACTTTTTCGCGCGAGCAGGTGCACTCGAAACGCGCGGCGGCGGGCTCGAAATGCTGAACGTTTTCCTGCCAGAAGAGCCGCCGGAACACCGTTTCCGGTTCTTCCTTCAGCAGTTCGTCTTGTGACAGCGTGCCGCCCAACGTGCAGACGCGCTCCCACGTGTCCGCATCCAGCTCGCCCGGATGCGGGACGATGCCGCCGTCGCCCGGCAGCTTTTGCAGCAGCATGCCGACCGCGCGGTCGGAATTCGCCGCGAGCCACAGGCGCGTGTCGAGCTGCTCCGAGTGATGCATGTAGTGCTCGAGCACTTCCGCCATGGAGTTGAGCGGACCGTCCACGCCCGACAGCGGCACGATGCTCTGGTACGGCTGCTGACCCGGCTTCTTGTCGCGCGGGTCGAGCGTGATCACGCAGCGGCCGTGGCCGCTTGCATTGAGCAACTCGACTAGCGAGGCGCTCTCGCCGATCGTGCCTTCGTCGCCGGAAAGCTTGGCCGTGGCGCGCATCGACAGATCGGAGCTGCATTGAACCACCAGCATCTTGGCCGGGCCGTCGCCGAAAATCTGCATGATCAGCGTCCCGTCGAACTTCAGATTCGCCGACAGCAGCGCGCATGCGGCCATCATCTCGCCGAGAATCGTCCGCACCGGCGCCGGATACTCGCGCCGCGTCAGCACTTCCTGCCAGGTATTGCGCAGCGAGACGATTTCGCCGCGCACCGGCGCCGCGCTGAACATGAATTTTTGCAACTGGTCGCTCACAACTTTTCCTCAGTCGAATGACGCGCCACGGCGATATGCCGTGTCCGCGCCCTGCGCGCTGCGCGCCCGGCCGGTCAGCCGATGCGCACGAGCTGCGCCTTGAAATACTCGCGGCGCTCGGCATAGCTTGCCGCGCCGCGCTGCATGTTGGCGATATCCGTCTCGGTCAACTCGCGCACCACCTTGGCGGGCGCGCCGAGAATCAGCGAATTATCGGGAAATAGCTTGCCTTCGGTCACGATGGCGCCCGCTCCGACCAGACAGTTGCGGCCGATTACCGCTCCATTCAAGACCACCGCCTGAATTCCGATGAGCGAACCTTCCTTGATCGTGCAGCCGTGCAACATCACCTGGTGACCGATCGTGACGTTCGGCTCGATCGTCAACGGAAAGCCGGGGTCGGCATGCAGGACCGCGTTCTCCTGAACGTTGCTGCCCGCGCCCAACGTGATCGGCTCGTTGTCGCCGCGTAGCGTTGCGCCGAACCAGACGCTCGAATTTTCCGCGAGCGTCACATTGCCGATGATGGTCGCGGAGTCCGCGACGAACACGCTTTCGTGGATGGTCGGTGCGGCGTCGCCAAGCTTGTAAATGGTCACGTTGTCTCCTGTGGATCGGTCGCCGGGCGCGGGACGGCCCGCGCCGGTGCGTGGCCGGCGGCTCTTCGTCGCTGCGGCCGGCGCTCGCGATTGTCGAATCGAGTATTGTAAACGGTTGTGTGGTTGTCACGCTTAGGCCTCGCAAGACGGTTCCGCGCCTGCCCGATCACGTCTTCCTCATCATTCCCATTGCATTCACCGATTCATATCTGATGATGTTCGCCGTTCTACCACATTCCTGCGCGCCGTCCGGTTCGGCAGATCAACCCGCGCCCGGCACCAGCGGTCGGCCGCTGTGTGCGCGCACCGCCGCGCTCGCCGCCTTGCGCGAAGCCGATCCGGTGACCAAGGCGGCCGCGGCGCGCGCGTTATATGCCGCCGTACTCGACGGCAGCGCGCCATGCCCTGCGGAACTCGAACTCGACGAACCTCCAGAACTCCCGGGCCGCCCCGCACGGCCTGACCTCGTCGAGCCGCGCAAGCTCGGGCGGCGCAGCATGCAATCGCCGCAAGGGCGCGCGGTGCTGCTGCACGCGCTCGCGCACATCGAATTCAACGCGATCAACCTGGCGCTCGACGCCGTCTGGCGCTTCGCCCGCATGCCCGCCGCTTTCTACACAGACTGGCTCAAGGTCGCAGCCGAAGAGGCGTATCACTTTTCGCTGCTTACGGCGCGGCTCGCCGATTACGGCCATGCATATGGCGATTTTCCCGCGCACGACGGCCTATGGGACATGTGCGAACGCACCCGTGGCGACGTGCTCGCGCGCATGGCGCTGGTTCCACGCACGCTGGAAGCCCGTGGGCTCGACGCCTCGCCGCCTATCCGCGCGCGTTTGCAGCAGGCGGGAGATCATGCGTCGGCGTCGATTCTGGACGTGATCCTGCGCGACGAAATCGGTCATGTGCTGATCGGCAACCGGTGGTTCCGGTATCTGTGCGACGAGGGCGGTCTGGATCCGCACGTCACGTACACGCGCCTTGCCGACCAATATCACGCGCCGAAATTGCGTGGTCCGTTCAATTTCGAGGCGCGCCGCGACGCTGGTTTCGACGATACGGAACTCGCCGAACTGGCCGCGCTGGCGGGCATCGACGTAGATAGCGCATAGACCGACCCGGCAACCCGTGGCTGAGGTTTGCCACGGCTTGCGTCAGCCCTTCGTACGGTTATCTCGTTATAATCGAACGACCATTCTTTTTTGCGTAATCGATCATGAACACTTCCCGCTCCGAGTTCGTCGCCGTGCGAGGCGTCCGTCTGCATGTACGGCGTTGGGGCAACCCCGATGCGCCGGCGCTGTTCATGCTCCACGGCTGGATGGACGTGGCGGCGTCATTCCAGTTCGTCGTCGATGCGCTGGGTGGCGACTGGCAGGTCATTGCGCCGGACATGCGCGGCTTCGGCCTGTCGGACTGGCCGGTGGCGCAAAGCGGCGGCGGCCACTACTGGTTCCACGATTACCTTGCCGATCTCGACGCGTTGCTCGATCACTATGCGCCGACCGGCCAGGTCAATCTGGTCGGGCATAGCCTCGGCGCGAACATCGTCTGCCTGTACGCGGGCGTGCGGCCCGGGCAGGTGCGCCGCGTGGTCGACCTGGAGGGCTTTGGACTTGCGCCTTCCCATGCGGCGCAGTCGCCGAAACGTCTGCAAAACTGGCTCGACGAGTTGCGCGATCCGCCGCAGCTAAAGCGCTATGCGTCGCTCGACGAAGTGGCCGGCCGCCTCGTCAAGACGAATCCGCGTCTGGCCGCAGCGCGCGCGCAGTTTCTTGCAGAGCATTGGTCGAAACCGGACGGCGACGGGCGTTTCATGCTGCTTGCCGACCCGGCACACAAGCTGCGTGGCCCGACGCTGTACCGGCTGGACGAGGTCATGGCCGTCTGGCGCAAGGTGAGCGCGAAAGTGTTGCACGTCGAAGCCGCCCATTCACCGACGCTCGCCGCGATTGCGGGCGAGATTCCGCTCGACGAATTCAAGGCGCGCTTCCAGGCTTTTCCGGATTGGCGCGAAAAGATCATCGACGAGGCGGGGCACATGGTGCACCACGACCAGCCGGAGCAGGTGGCGGCGCTAATCGAGGGATTCTGCGCGTAGCGCGATTGCAAACGCGAACGCAAACGCAAACGCTAGGGTGCCCGCGCAGCCGGCGCAGCAAGCTATCGGAGAAACGACGGCGAGAGATTGCCCTGCGGTCACTTACTGCGTTGCAGTAAAATGATTGCAGAACCTTCTCCAGACGATGATGAACGCCGACCTCCACTGTCACTCCACCGTTTCCGACGGCCAGTTTGCGCCGGCCGATGTCGCGCGCCGTGCGCATGCGGGGGGCGTGACCTTGTGGGCGCTGACCGATCACGACGAACTGGCCGGCCAGCGCGAAGCGCGTGAAGCAGCCGCGGAACTCGGCATGAGCTATGTCAGCGGCGTGGAAATTTCGGTGACCTGGGCGGCGCGTACGGTGCACATCGTCGGGCTCGGCATCGATCCCACGAGTTCCGTGCTGATCGACGGCCTTGCGCGCACGCGCAACGGGCGGGCCGCGCGAGCGGAAGCGATCGGCGAGCAACTGGCCACGCTCGGTATTCCCGACGCCTACCAAGGCGCGCTCAAATACGTGTCGAACCCGGACATGATCTCGCGCACCCATTTCGCGCGCTTCATGGTCGAGAGCGGCTACGCCAGTTCCACGCAAGACGTGTTCAACCGCTATCTCGGCGACGGCAAGCCCGGCTATGTATCGCACCGCTGGGCGAAGCTGGCAGACGCGGTCGGCTGGATCAAGGCCGCGGGCGGCGAGGCCATCATCGCGCATCCGGGCCGTTACGCGTACTCGCCGGTCGAATTCGACGCGTTTTTCGCCGAATTCATCGACCTAGGGGGCAAGGCGATCGAAGTCGTGACGGGCAGCCACACGCCCGATCAATACCGCGAATACGCCGACGTGGCCCGCCGCTTAGGCTTCGAGGCTTCGCGTGGCTCTGACTTCCACGCGCCCGGCGAGGGCCGCGTCGAGCTCGGCACGTTGCCGCCGCTTCCTTCCGATCTCAAGCCCGTCTGGGAACGCTGGCTGTGAACGCGCGCCGTGCCAGTGCGGCACGTCGTGTGCGGGAGCCGGCCGTTTGCGCGCTCGCTTGCTCCCCGCGTAAGGATCTGCGTCGTTCGCTGCAGATCCAGGCGGTCACCCCGGGCGTCGCGCGCATCCCGCTCATTCGCCATAATTTGCCGTCGATCCTCAGCCATCGTTAGCCGCCATGTCCCAATACTTTCGGCTTCATCCAGATAACCCGCAGCCGCGCCTCGTCAAACAGGCGGTGCAGATCATCAACGACGGCGGTGTGGTCGCGTTGCCGACCGATTCCAGCTACGCGCTCGCCTGTCATCTCGACGACAAGAACGCGGTCGAACGCCTGCGCCGGATACGCGGGCTGGACGAAAAGCAGCTGCTGTCGCTCCTCGTGCGCGATCTGTCGGAACTGTCGAACTTCGCGATGGTGGACAACCGCCAGTACCGGCTTATCAAATCCGTGACGCCGGGGCCCTACGTCTTCGTGCTGCAGGCGACCAAGGAGGTGCCGCGGCGCCTGTCGCATCCGTCGCGCAAGACGATCGGCCTGCGCGTGCCGGATCATGTGATCACGCTCGCGATTCTCGGCGAACTCGGCCAGCCGCTGCTCGGCTCAACGCTGATAATGCCGGGGGAATCCGCGCCGCTGAACGATCCCGAGGAAATCCGCGGGAGGCTTGAAAAGCAACTGGATCTCGTGATCGACGGCGGCGCCTGCGTGTGCGAACCGTCCACGGTGATCGATCTGACCGGCGACGAGCCGGTGCTGGTGCGGGCAGGGCGCGGTTCTCTCGCGCCATTCGGTCTCGAAGAGACGGCATGAGCGAAAGCGGACAGACGCACGCAATCGCATTGTTACAATAGCGAGTTATGGATTCTTCCCTGATACAAACCATCGCGGTCTACGCGTTGCCGGTGATTTTCGCGATCACGCTGCACGAGGCCGCGCATGGTTACGTCGCGCGCTGGCTCGGCGACAACACGGCCTACGTGCTCGGCCGCGTTTCCATCAATCCGATGCGGCACATCGATCCGCTCGGCACGATTGCGATTCCGTTGCTGCTCTACTTCGCGACGAGCGGCGCGTTCATGTTCGGCTATGCGAAGCCGGTGCCCGTCGCCTTCGGGAACCTGCGCAATCCACGCTGGGGGAGCCTCTGGGTCGCCGCCGCCGGCCCCGCGTGCAACTTCGTGCAGGCGCTCATCTGGGGCCTCTTCGGTGTAGCGCTGGCGGTGACGGCCGTCGACGAACCGTTTTTCACGCGCATGGCGGGCGCGGGCGTCGGCGTGAATCTGGTGCTCGGCGTGCTCAATCTGTTTCCGCTGCCGCCACTCGACGGCGGCCGCGTTCTGATGGCGCTACTGCCGCCGCGGCAGGCCATCACGTTGTCGCGACTTGAACCGTATGGCTTTTTCATCGTCATGGCGCTGGTCATGACGGGCACGCTGACGCGTTACTGGCTCGGCCCGCTCGTTACTCTCGGTTATAGCGCGATCACCGCAATCCTGACTCCACTTGTTTCGCTTTTCTAAATAACCATGTTCCCAGACCGTATCTTCTCCGGCATGCGGCCCACCGGGTCGCTGCACCTCGGCCACTATCACGGCGTGCTGAAAAACTGGGTGCGGCTGCAGTCCGAATACCCGTGCTTCTTCTGTGTGGTCGACTGGCACGCGCTGACGACCCACTACGAAACGCCCGAGGTGATCGAAAAGAACGTGTGGGACGTGCTGATCGACTGGCTCGCTTCAGGCATCGATCCGGCGCAGGCCACGCTGTTCATTCAGAGCAAGGTGCCGGAGCATGCCGAGCTCGCGCTGCTGCTCGGCATGAGCACGCCGCTCGGCTGGCTCGAACGCGTGCCGACCTACAAGGAGCAGCAGGAAAAGCTGAAGGACAAGGATCTGTCCACGTACGGCTTTCTCGGCTATCCGGTGCTGATGGCGGCGGACATTCTGCTGTATCGCGGCTCGCTCGTGCCGGTGGGTGAAGACCAGGTGCCGCACGTGGAAATGACGCGCGAAATCGCGCGCCGTTTCAATTACCTGTACGGCCGCGAACCCGGCTTCGAAGAGAAGGCCAACGAAGCCGCGAAAAAGCTCGGCGGCAAGCGCGCGAAGCTCTATCACGAACTGCGCAACGCCTACCAGCAGGACGGCGACGACGAAGCGCTCGAGCAGGCGCGCGCCATGTTGCAGGAATCGCAGAGCCTGTCGATGAACGACCGTGAGCGTTTGTTCGGCTACCTCGAAGGTTCGCGCAAGATCATTCTGGTCGAGCCGCAAGCGCTGCTGACCGAAGCGTCGCGCATGCCTGGCCTCGACGGTCAGAAAATGTCGAAGTCGTACGGCAACACGATCGGTCTGCGCGAAGACGCCGAGACCATCACGAAAAAAGTGCGCACCATGCCGACCGATCCGGCACGCGTGCGCCGCACCGACCCGGGCGATCCGGACAAGTGCCCGGTGTGGCAACTGCATCAGGTCTATACCGACGAAACCACGCACGAGTGGGTTCAGAAGGGTTGCCGTTCGGCGGGCATCGGTTGTCTCGAATGCAAGCAGCCGGTGATCGAGGGTATTCTGCGCGAACAGCAGCCGATGCTCGAGCGCGCGCAGAAGTACATGGACGATCCGTCGCTGCTGCGCGCGATCGTCGCCGACGGCTGTGACAAGGCCCGCCGCTTCGCCACGGAAACGATGCGCGACGTGCGCGAGGCCATGGGCCTGTCGTACAACTGAACGACTGCGTTGAAGCGATGAGCACGACCGCTGTCATGCATGGATTGGGCGAGCCTTCGCGCTGGGTGCGTCAGTGGGCGCATCTGGTCGCGGCGGGCGGTGCGGTGCTCGACGTGGCCTCTGGCGCGGGGCGGCACGCGCGCTTTTTCGCGTCGCTGGGCCATCCGGTGACGGCGATCGACCGCGACGCGGCCGCGCTGAACGCGCTGGCCGACGAGCCGCTCGTCACGCCGGTCGCGGCCGACATCGAAAACGCTCCTTGGCCTTTGGCGTCGGGCGCGCGGTTCGCCGCGGTGGTCGTCACGAACTATCTGCACCGGCCGCTTTTTCCCCAACTGATGCGCTCGCTCGCGCCCGGCGGCGTACTGGTTTACGAGACGTTCGCGCAAGGAAACGAAAGGGTGGGCAAGCCATCTAATCCCGCGTTCCTGCTCGCGCCCGGCGAGCTGCTCGAGGTGGTCCGCGCCCGGTTGCGAGTGGTGGCGTTTCAGGACGGTTTTCTCGCGCAGCCACGCCCGGCTTACGTCCAGCGCATCTGCGCAATTCTGGAGGCGGACCGCTCAGACAACTCCGCACAGGTGGCGCCCCCGCCTTGTTACGAGTTGCCTGGCTAATCCGCTACAATCGCGGTTTACCTGATCAAATTCATGGCGTTTCATGACTAACGGCAATCAATCCGGCAACCCGCGCGGCAACGACGGCGTTCAGATTCGCGGCAGCATTCCTGCCATCATCACCCCGATGCTCGAAGACGGCAGCCTCGATCTGCCGGCATTTCGCAAACTGATCGACTGGCACGTCGCGGAGGGCACCAATGCGCTCGTCGTCGTCGGCACGAGCGGCGAGTCGGCTACGTTGTCGGTCGAAGAACACGTGCTGATGGTCAAGACCGCGGTCGAGCACACGGCGGGCCGGATTCCGGTGATCGCGGGCTCGGGCGGCAACTCGACTGCAGAGGCCATCGAACTCACGCGCCAGGCGAAGGAAGTGGGGGCGGACGCCACGCTGCAGGTCGTGCCGTACTACAACAAGCCGACACAGGAAGGCATCTATCGCCATTTCGCGAAAATCGCCGAAACGGTGGACCTTCCGGTGATCCTGTATAACGTGCCTGGCCGAACGGTCGCGGACATGAGCAACGAGACGATTCTGCGTTGTGCGCAGGTGCCCGGCATCATCGGTGTCAAAGAAGCGACGGGCAATATCGATCGGGCCGCGCATCTTATCAAGTCGGCGCCGGCTCACTTCGGCATCTATAGCGGCGACGACCCCACGGCGATCGCGTTGATGCTGCTCGGCGGCCACGGCAATATCTCGGTTACAGCGAACGTCGCGCCGCGCGCCATGAGCGAACTGTGCAAGGCCGCGCTTGCTGCGGACGCAAAGACCGCTCGCGAGATTCATCTGAAGCTCCTGTCGCTGCACAAGAACCTGTTCATAGAATCGAATCCGATTCCGGCGAAATGGGCACTGCAGCAATTGGGTCGTGTGCAGGGCGGAATCCGCCTGCCGCTTACGCCGCTCGACGCGCAATACCACGAAGTGGTGCGCGGCGCGCTGCGCGAAGCGGGCCTGCTAGGCTAGGCGGCCCGTCCGCGTACGCTCGGCGCTCACCCAGTCCACTGGCATTCCCTTAACCGACGTCGATCCAGCCCACGTTCCCGGCACACAGAACCAGGCACCGCGTTCCAGCATCACGAAGGACCTCATGAAACGTTCCGCACTTTCCCTCCACGCAACCCGCATGGCGGCGCTGACGCTTGCCCTGGTGACGCTCGCCGGCTGTGACACTCTGAACGACTGGTTTGCTTCCGATCGCGTGAATTACAAAGGCGCTGGCAGTGCGCCCCCGCTCGCCGTGCCCGGCGATCTGACCACCACGCCGACCGATCAGCGCTACGTCGCTCCTCCGGCTAATCTGGCGCTGGGCGGCGCCACGAAGCGCGCGGTTACGGCTGCCGGCAATTCCACGGAAGGCCAGCCGACCGCGCAGGACCCGTATGGCATGCACATCGAGCGCGACGGCGACCGCCGCTGGCTGGTGGTCGACGGCCGCTCGCCGGAACAACTGTGGCCGCAATTGCAGGAGTTCTGGCAGGAGAACGGCTTCGCGTTGAAAACCGACGCGCCGGCCACCGGCATCATGGTGACCGACTGGGCTGAAAACCGCGCCAATATTCCGGACGACTGGTTCCGCCGTACGGTGGGCAAGGTGATCGACTTCGCTTATTCGTCGGGTACCCGCGACAGTTTCCGCACGCTCGTGTCGCGTGGTCCGTCCGAGACTACCGATATTTCCGTCACCCACAGCGCAATGGAAGAAGTGCTGACGGGGCAGGACAAGACGTCGTCGCGTTGGGAAGAGCGTCCGCGCGATCCGGCGCTCGAAGCGCTGTTCCTGACGAAACTGATGCAGAAATTCGGCCTGACCGAAACGCAGTCGAAGCAGCTGCTGACAGAGGCGCGCCCTGCTACTGCACCGGCTACGCTCGACAAGAGCGCGGGCACGTCCACGCTGGATCTTCAGGAATCGTTCGACCGTGCATGGCTGCGCGTCGGCCTCGCGCTCGACCGCACGAATTTCACCGTCGACAACCGCGATCGCGCGAAGGGCATCTACTACGTGCGCTACGCCGATTCAATGCAGGAACTGAAGAAAGAAGGGCTTCTCGGCAAGCTGTTCTACAGCGGCAATTCGTCGAAAAAGCCGGGGCAGGAGTTTCTCGTCAACGTGCGCCCGAAGGGTGACACGGTGACGCAAGTGGCGGTGCTCGACGCGAACGGGCAGATCGACAATTCATCCGACGCGCAGCGCATCGTGACGCTCCTGCACGCGCAACTGAACTAACGGGCTGTGCGATTCGCAAGTCTTGGCAGCGGCAGTGAAGGCAACGCATTGCTGGTGGAAGCGCAAAGCGGCGCGACCACCACGCGCGTGTTGCTCGACTGCGGCTTTTCCGCCAAGGAAGTCGAGCGGCGATTGACGCGGCTCGGCTCTAGCGCCGAAGATCTCGACGCTATCCTGATCACTCACGAACACAGCGACCACATCGGCAGCGCGCTGACGCTGGCGCGCAAGTGGTCGATTCCGCTGTACATGAGTTGGGGCACCGCCCGCGCGGTAGGTGCCGACGAGGCCAATGTCGACCTGCAAGTGCTGTGGGGCGATGAGGCTGTGGCGATCGGCGACCTGAGCGTTCTTCCGTACACGGTTCCTCACGACGCCCGGGAGCCATTGCAATACGTGTTCTCAAATGGCTCGAGCCGCCTTGGCGTGCTGACGGATGTGGGCACGTCCACCCCGCATATCAGTTCCGTGTTGAGTGGTTGCGACGCGCTGGTGCTCGAATGCAATCACGACGTGCGAATGCTAGCGGGCAGCCGCTACCCGCAGTCGCTGAAGGCGCGCATCGGCGGCAATCATGGGCATTTGAACAACGACGCCGCGGCCGAAATTCTGGCCTCGCTCGATCGCTCCCGTCTGCGCCACCTGGTGGCCGCACACCTGAGTCAGCAGAATAATCTGCCGGAACTGGCGCAGGCTGCCATGGCAAGCGTGTTGGGCGCGGCGCCGACTGATGTCGTAGTGGCTTCGCAGGCCGAAGGGTTTGAGTGGCTGGCTCTGTGAGCGTTGCCGTATTGCCCAACGAGAAAAGCCCATAACGAGCGATCGTTATGGGCTTTTTTACGACGTGGCGGCGGGTGGGACTGAGCGCCGCCACGCTTGGGCTCGACGCATAGAACTTAGTTGCGGTTGCCGCCGAAGATGCCGAGCAGCGCAAGCAGGTTCACGAACACGTTGTAAAGGTCGAGATAGATCGCGAGCGCTGCCGTGATGTAGTTCGTCTCGCCGCCGTTCACGACGCGTTGGACGTCGAACAGCATATACGCCGAGAAAATCACGATGGCCATGACGGAAACCGTGAGCATCAGCGCCGGCAGGTGCAGGAACACGTTTGCGACAGACGCCAGCAGCAGCACGATCACGCCCATGAAGAGCCACTTGCCGAGACCGGAGAAGTCGCGCTTGCTGACGGTGGCAATGGTTGCCATGGAGGCGAAAATCACGCCGGTGCCACCAAAGGCGAGCATGATCAGCGACGGGCCGTTGGAGAATCCCAGCACGAAGCCAAGAATGCGCGACAGCATCAAGCCCATGAAGAACGTGAAGCCGAGCAGCACGAACACGCCGGCGGCGCTCTCTTTCGTTTTTTCGATCGCGAACATGAAGCCGAAGGCGATCGCGAAGAACGCCAGCATGCTCATGGCGGGACTTGTAGCGGCGAACAGCGAGAACCCGGTGGCGAGGCCCACCCACGCGCCGAGCACTGTCGGAATCATGGACAGCGCGAGCAGCCAGTAGGTGTTTCGTAGCACGCGGTTAC
This sequence comes from Paraburkholderia kirstenboschensis, assembly GCF_032806925.1. Lineage (NCBI taxonomy): Bacteria > Pseudomonadati > Pseudomonadota > Betaproteobacteria > Burkholderiales > Burkholderiaceae > Paraburkholderia > Paraburkholderia kirstenboschensis. The sequence continues at coordinate 624,346 of NZ_CP136513.1, forward strand.
GCGTTTCCACCGTGCTGACCGCGCCAGTGCGGCCAAAGCTATACGGATGATCGTTCATAGTCTCTCCTTACGTCAGACGCGTGTTGCGTAGTGGTATCAGCGGTTTATCCAGCGCTCTTGCAGCGGCCGTGCCGGAGGCTTTTCGCCCCCGTCACGAGGTACTCGTTCCTAAGATCGGTGCGGTGGCGAGGAGTTTCAATGCCATCACCAACTTCAAGTGCATTAAAAAGTGCCCACGAGGACTACGCTACCAGTATTCAGAAACTCCTGCCTGGAGTCTTTCAATGCTGTAAGGGTTCAATCGCAATCATACACGGGAACATGCTACAATAGCGGATTCATTTGAATCTGTAACCTCTTAATTTTTTGGAGTTTTTATGGCGATCGAACGCACCCTGTCGATTATCAAGCCGGACGCAGTGGCCAAGAACGTGATCGGCCAGATCTACAGCCGTTTCGAAAACGCTGGCCTGAAGATCGTGGCTTCGCGCATGGTTCACCTGTCGCGCGCCGACGCTGAGAAGTTCTACGCGGTGCACGCGGCACGTCCGTTCTTCAAGGACCTGGTCGAGTTCATGATTTCGGGCCCGGTGGTCGTCCAGGTGCTGGAAGGCGAAAACGCCGTCCTGAAGCACCGTGACCTGATGGGTGCAACGGACCCGAAGAAGGCAGAAAAGGGCACGATCCGCGCCGACTTCGCCGACAGCATTGACGCAAACGCGGTGCACGGTTCGGACGCCGCTGAAACGGCTGCGGTTGAAATCGCATTTTTCTTCCCGCAAGTGAACGTCTACTCGCGCTAATGCTGGATTGCCCCGGCGGTTGTGCAGCCGGTTTCGTTTAGTCACACGAATCGCCGGGCAAAGTAGTAAGGTAAAGGCAGCAGGGATGGGCGCGAACGGCTTTGCGTTCATGCAGCTTGTTGCATGAACGCAGTCTCGCACTGAAATGGCAGGATTCGATATGACGAGCAGTTCCACCGTCAACCTTCTCGACCTCGACGCCCAAGGGCTCGTCGCCTATTGCGACAGTCTGGCCGAGAAGCCGTTTCGCGCCAAGCAATTGCAGCGCTGGATCCACCAGTACAACGCTGCAGACTTCGACGGCATGACCGATCTCGCGAAGTCCTTGCGCGAAAAGCTGAAAGGCCGCGCTACGATTTCGATGCCGGGCATCGTCAGCGACCATATTTCGACCGACGGCACACGTAAGTGGCTGATCGACGTCGGCAACAGCAACGCAGTCGAAACCGTTTTCATCCCGGAAGAAACGCGCGGCACGCTATGCGTGTCGTCGCAAGCGGGGTGCGCGGTGAACTGCCGCTTCTGTTCGACCGGCAAGCAGGGTTTCTCCCGCAATCTCACGACCGGCGAGATCATCGGCCAGCTGCGCATGGCCGAGTTCGCGCTGCGGGCGTCGCGTGGTGTGGACGGCGGTCGCGCCTCGGGCGGCGACGGCAAAGGCGAGCGCGTCGTTACGAACGTCGTGATGATGGGTATGGGTGAGCCGCTCCTGAACTACGACGCGGTCGTGCCCGCCATGCGCCTGATGCTCGACGACAACGCGTACGGCTTGTCGCGCCGGCGCGTCACGCTGTCGACCTCGGGCGTCGTGCCCATGATGGACCGGCTTGGCGCCGATCTGCCCGTTGCGCTGGCTGTTTCGTTGCATGCGCCGAGCGATCCGCTGCGCGACATGCTGGTCCCGCTGAACAAGAAATACCCGCTGCGCGAATTGATGGCGGCTTGCCAGCGCTATCTGAAAGTGGCGCCGCGCGATTTCATCACCTTCGAATATTGCATGCTCGACGGCGTGAACGACAGCGAAGCGCAAGCGCGCGAACTGCTGGCGCTCACACGTGACGTCCCATGCAAGTTCAATCTGATTCCGTTCAATCCGTTCCCCGAGTCGGGCCTCGTGCGCTCGAAGCAGGAACAGATCAAGCGGTTTGCACAAGTGTTGATGGACGCGGGCGTCGTCACCACGGTGCGTAAAACACGCGGCGATGATATCGACGCTGCCTGCGGTCAGTTGGCCGGTGCGGTGAAAGACCGCACGCGCCTCGCTGAACGCACCGGGAAGGCAGCGAAGATCATTGAAGTTCGCGCCGTGTAGGCCGGAAGGGCGGCGCCTGCGGGTATTAGGGCGCGAGGCGCCCGTCAATGCTCAAAAGCGCCTGGTACGCCGGCAATTGAAAAGAAAGTTTGCAGAATCGATCGGAAGCGGCACATGAGGCCGCGCATTTTGTTATAAACGGTCTGCGATTCGGACATGAAGTTTGGACCGGTCCGGTCGCACGAGTGAAAAAAGAATCGACGCGAAAGGATTTGGGATGAGTGAGCCGCAGCACCCGCAGCCGCAGGACACAGACACGAACGAAGGCCGCCCGGCATCTGCCACGCGGGCGGCGGTGCAGCCTGTCGTACAGCCTGTTGCGCAGCCGGGCCTGGACTCGCTTGCGGCGGTTGGCGCGCGCTTGACGCAACTGCGCGAATCGAAGGGCTGGTCGATCGAAGACGTGTCGGCCCGGCTGAAAGTGGCGCCCGCCAAGCTGCGCGCGCTCGAATCGGGCGACATCAGCCACCTGCCGGACACCACTTTCGCCCTCGGCGTGGTGCGCAGCTACGCGAAGATGCTCGGCGCCGATCCTACTCCGTTCACGCAGGCGTTGCGCCGCGAGAAGGGTGTGGCTGCGCCGGATCTGTCGATGCCCGCATCCTCGGGCAAGGACTTGCCGCGCGGCCGCGTGTCTCTGTCGCTCGGCGGCGGCGCGCAGAAAAGCCGCTCGTGGATGTGGGGCGTGGCGGCGGTGATCGTCGCGGTGATTTCGCTCGCAATGTGGCACACCAACGGGGGCGATTCGACGGCATGGCTCGCGCGCCTGAAGGCGAGCGCGAATGGCGGGGCTGGCGGCGCCACAGGTGCGTCGGGCGCTGTCGCGCAGGGTCCGGCAACCGGTTCGGAGGCAACTGCGCAAGAGGCTGCGTCCGAGCCCGAGGCGCAAGCTGGCGTGCAGAGCGCAGCGTCGGCTACGCCGATGCCCGTGCCGCTCGCGGCCGGCACTACGCCGGCCTCCGCGCCGCCCGTCACGGCGGCGCCTGCCGCTAACGCTCCGGCGGTTGTTGCCGGTGAATCGACGAAGGCAGCGGCGACAGCATCGGCGCCGGTCGCGGGGTCGGCAATCATTGCGCTGCGCGTGACCAAGGATAGCTGGTTCAGTGTGCGCGGCAAGGACGGCAAGGAAGTGTTCTCCGGCCTCGTGCATGCGGGCGATACGAAGGAAGTGACGGGCGAGGCGCCTTTCAAGGTCACGGTTGGCAACAAGGCCGGTCTTGAGTCGTTGACGCTAGACGGTCAGCCGGTCGATCCGTCGAAATATGCGGCGGTGAAAGGCAATGTGGCACGCTTTGCGCTGCCTTGATACAGACGGTGTGCGCCGCGGCCAACCGGACCGCGGCGCTTTTTCAATTGAGGCGTCACATTTTTTGTGTGGCGCGTGTGGCGTAAATGGGTTTTTCGATGCAATCCGAAGCTCAGTCCCAATCCAGTAGCAAGATCGTGTCTAACGAGCCGGTGTTCGGCGGCCAGGCTGCGCGGCGCAAGTCGCATGCGGTCGACGTCCGCTGGGGCGGCCAGCTCGTCACCATCGGGGGCGATGCGCCCGTGCGCGTCCAGTCGATGACCAACACGGACACCGCCGACGCGATTGGCACGGCCATCCAGATCAAGGAACTGGCGCAAGCCGGCTCGGAACTGGTGCGTATCACGGTCAACACGCCGGAGGCGGCAGCGGCCGTGCCGGCGGTGCGCGAGCAGCTCGACCGCATGGGCGTGTCGGTGCCGCTCGTCGGCGATTTTCACTACAACGGCCACTTGCTGCTGCGCGATTACCCCGCATGCGCGGAGGCGTTGTCGAAGTACCGGATCAATCCCGGCAACGTTGGGCACGGCGCGAAACGCGACACCCAGTTCGCGCAGATGATCGAAGCGGCGGTGAAGTACGACAAGCCGGTGCGCATCGGCGTCAACTGGGGCAGTCTGGACCAGGACCTGCTCGCGAAAATGATGGACGAAAACGCTGCGCGCTCGACGCCGTGGGAAGCGCAAAGCGTCATGTACGAAGCGCTGATCCAGTCGGCGATCGGCTCTGCCGAGCGCGCGGTTGAACTCGGCCTTGCGCGCAATAAGATCATTCTGTCGTGCAAGGTGAGCGGCGTGCAGGACCTGATCGCCGTGTACCGCGAACTCGCGCGCCGTTGCGATTTCGCGTTGCACCTCGGCTTGACGGAAGCGGGCATGGGCTCGAAGGGCATCGTCGCGTCCACGGCGGCGCTGTCGGTGCTGCTGCAGCAGGGTATCGGCGACACGATCCGTATTTCGCTCACGCCGGAGCCGGGTGCGTCGCGTACCGGCGAGGTCATCGTCGGGCAGGAAATTCTGCAGACCATGGGCCTGCGCTCGTTCACGCCGATGGTGATCGCATGCCCCGGCTGCGGGCGCACCACGAGTACGCTGTTCCAGGAACTCGCCTCGCAAATCCAGACATATCTGCGCACGCAGATGCCGGTGTGGCGTGATCAGTATCCTGGCGTCGAGAAGATGCACGTCGCGGTGATGGGCTGCATCGTCAATGGTCCGGGCGAGTCGAAGCAGGCGAACATCGGTATCAGCCTGCCTGGTTCGGGCGAGAATCCGGCGGCGCCGGTATTCATCGACGGCGAAAAGGTGAAGACGCTACGCGGCGAGAACATCGCGCAAGAATTCCAGCAAATCGTGAGTGACTACGTCGAGCGCCGCTACGGCCGCGCCGAGGCGCTCAACTAAACATCGGCTATCGAATACAGATGACTGAACAGAAGAAAAAGCTCGAAAAACTGTCCGGCGTGAAGGGCATGAACGACATCCTTCCGCAGGACGCCGGGCTGTGGGAATTTTTTGAAACCACCGTCAAGTCGATGCTGCGTTCGTACGGATACCAGAATATTCGTACGCCGATCGTCGAACACACGCAGCTGTTCACGCGCGGTATCGGTGAAGTGACCGACATCGTCGAGAAAGAGATGTACAGCTTTACCGACGCGTTGAACGGTGAAAATCTGACCATGCGCCCGGAAAATACGGCCGCGGTGGTGCGCGCGGCGATCGAGCACAACATGTTGTACGACGGCCCGAAGCGCCTGTGGTACATCGGCCCGATGTTCCGTCACGAGCGTCCGCAGCGCGGTCGTTATCGCCAGTTCCATCAGGTCGGCGTGGAAGCGTTGGGCTTTGCAGGTCCGGACGCGGACGCTGAAATCATCATGATGTGCCAGCGCTTGTGGGACGACCTGGGCTTGACCGGCATCAAACTCGAGATCAATTCGCTCGGCCTTGCGGAAGAACGCGCGGCGCATCGCGTCGAACTGATTGCATACCTCGAAAAGCACATGGACGTGCTCGACGAAGACGCAAAGCGCCGTCTCTACACGAACCCGCTGCGCGTGCTCGACACGAAGAATCCGGCGCTGCAGGAAGTCGCGCAGAACGCGCCAAAGCTGATCGATTTCCTCGGCGAGGAATCGCGCGCGCACTTCGAAGGTTTGCAGCGCATTCTCAAAGCGAACAACATTCCGTTCAAGATCAATCCGCGTCTCGTGCGCGGTCTCGATTATTACAATCTGACCGTGTTCGAATGGGTGACGGACAAGCTGGGCGCGCAAGGCACGATCGCGGCGGGTGGCCGTTACGATCCGCTGATCGAGCAGCTGGGCGGCAAGCCCACCGCGGCTTGCGGTTGGGCAATGGGCATCGAGCGAATCCTCGAGTTGCTGAAGGAAGATCAGCTCGTGCCTGAAGACGAAGGTTGCGACGTCTACGTTGTTCATCAGGGCGACGCCGCGCGCGAGCAGGCCTTCATCATCGCCGAGCGGCTGCGCGACACCGGCCTCGACGTGATCCTGCATTGCAGCGCCGACGGCCAGTCGGCGAGCTTCAAATCGCAGATGAAGCGCGCCGACGCAAGCGGCGCTGCATTCGCGGTAGTGCTGGGCGAAGATGAGATCGCGAACGGTACTGTAGGGGTCAAACCGCTGCGAGATACAAATGCCAACGGCGGTAAAAACGAGCAACACAACGTGCCCGCCGAAGACTTGACCGAATTTCTAATCAATGCGATGGTTGCAACCGCCGAAGATGGCGACGACTGATCGCGATGTCGTCGAGCCGGTTGGTGACCGATCAGGCTCGACACGCACACGTAGCAAGAAAGAGGAAATCGCCGGGCAATGAGTTACCACGACGAACAAGAATCGATTGAAGGTCTGAAGACTTGGTGGGCGCAATGGGGTAACGCAACCACATGGATCGTGCTGGTGGCGCTGGTCGCCTCGGCAGGCTGGAACGGCTGGAATTTCTGGCAGCGGCGTCAGGCGGCGGAAGCCGCCGTGTTGTATGACCAGGTGCAGCAGGCCGTGGCATCGGGCGACAAGGCGAAGATCACGCGCGTCGCCGCAGACATGGAAGACAAGTTCAGCCGCACGGCCTATGCGCAAATGACCGCGCTTGGCGCCGCCAAGGCGCTCTATGCCGCAGGCGACGAAGCCGCGGCAAAAGCCCAGCTGCAATGGACCATCGATCACGCGAAGGACGACGAGTTCAAGCAGATCGCCAAGCTGCGGCTTGCTTCGCTGCTGCTCGACGAAAGGGCTTACGACCAGGGTCTCGCACTGCTCGCCGAGCCGCAGTCCGATGCGTTCAAAGGCATCGTCGCGGACGGCCGCGGCGATCTGCTCGCCGCTCAGGGCAAGCGTGACGACGCGCGCGCGGCCTATAAGCTCGCGCTGGAATCGCTGTCGAAGAATGACAGCTCCGCACGCCAGTTGATCCAGTTCAAGCTGGACGCGCTGGGCGGCTAAGCGCCGGATGCGGTGCACCGCGTGCAACGACCAACCGGTCTTTCTTTAACCTATTTCCTGAATGCTTCGTCCACCGATGAATCTGCTGAAACGTTACGCTGTGCCCGTTGTCTGTGCGATGACCGTCCTCGCTCTCGCGGCATGCTCATCCACGAAAGACGAGCGCCGCGTGCCGACGCCGCTCACCGAGTTCAAACCCGTGCTCGACGTGCAGCAAGCCTGGAAGACAAGCGTCGGTAAGGCAGGCCGTTATCTGTTCTCGCCCGTTGCGGTCGGCGACGCCGTATATGCGGCCGGCGAAAACGGCTCTGTTGCGAAGATCGACGCACAAACCGGCAAGGACATCTGGCGAGTCAAGCTGCACGACGACATCTCCGCGGGTGTCGGCAGCGACGGCACGCTGGCGGCGGTCGGCGGCCTGAAGGGCGACGTCTATGTGCTCGGCGCGGACGGCAAGCAATTGTGGACGGCCAAGGCACCGGGCGAAATCATTTCGCCGCCGCTCGTCGGCAACGGTCTCGTGGTTGTGCGTACTGTGGACGGACAGATCGTCGCATTCAATGCGCAAACCGGCGAGCAGAAGTGGAACTACCGCAACCGGGCGGTGCCGCTGAACCTGCGCGTGTCCTCCGGTATGACTTTCGCGGGCGACGCGGCTGTGCTGGCCGGGTTCCCCGGTGGCGCATTTGCCGCGATCAATCTGCAGACGGGCGAGAACTACTGGCAAACGCCGGTCTCCTATCCGAAGGGCGTGACCGAAGTGGAGCGCATCAACGACGTGACCGGGCCGCCCACGCTGGTCGGTTCGGAAACCTGCGCGGTGACGTTCCAAGGGCAGATCGGCTGTTTCGATGCGAACTCTGGCCGTGCGCTGTGGGAAAAGGCGTTTTCGAGCGCGAGCGGTCTTGCGCAGGACGACCGCGCGGTTGTCGCGGCGGACGACTGGTCGGTCGTATCCGCGTTCGACGTCACCAATGGCACGCAGTTGTGGAAGAACGACAAGCTCAAGAATCGCGAACTGGGCGTGCCGTTCATCCTCGGTCGTGCGGCTGTGCTCGGCGACTATCAGGGGTATGTGCACTTCCTGTCGCGCGACGACGGCACGCTGGTCGCGCGCATGAAGACCGACGGCAGCGCGATTTCGGCAGCGCCGGTGCTGGCCGGCGAGACGCTCGTCGTGCAAACGCGCGACGGCGACCTGTACGGTTATCGTCCGCGCTGATTTGAGGGAACGCCGTCGAGCGTGCAGGCCGGCTTTGTCGGCCGCGCGCTTTTTCGCGGCGGATGAAGTTGCCGTGTTCTTTGCGTTCTGCGGAGCACGTGTCGTCCCGCAGGCGGCATCGCAAAGTAAGTATGGAAATGGAATTCCGTCGCACTGGCTGGGTCGGCGGCCCGATCAGAACGGCTAAGTAAAACGGCCGACGAAAACGGCCGGCGAAAGCAGCCAACGAAAACGGCCGACCAACGCAGCTGAGAAAGCCAGCTAGCGAGGGCCGTAGACAAGAGCGGCGGCCAACGGCAGCGCATAGAGGCGACGCACACAAGGGCCAACAGAAACGACCAGTGTGGCTTGTTCGCCGCTTGCGGCACCGCCTTTCGGACATTGCCAGACGCGCAGCGCAACTCACGAGCGAACCGCCCCGCAGCAAAATGAAGCCTCGTAGCCTCGCCGCGCTGCGCATACAGTCAAACCCCCGTCCGCCTCGGCGCGCATATGGACAGCGCATCCGGGGCTGGCCGAATTCGTGATAATTTTCGTCAAACGCTGCCGTCTAGCGGCGCAATGGCGTCGCAACGCGGACGGTCGATTCCGATCCGCGTTTCACCGTGAACAACATCTGATGAAACCCGTTATTGCCCTCGTAGGGCGCCCCAATGTGGGGAAATCCACGCTCTTCAATCGTCTCACGCGTTCGCGTGATGCGCTCGTCGCCGATTTGCCCGGCCTCACACGCGATCGCCACTACGGCGAGGGGCGTACCGGGGAGCGGCCGTATCTGGTCGTCGACACCGGCGGTTTCGAGCCCGTCGCGAAAGACGGCATCCTCCATGAGATGGCGCGCCAGACGCGCCAGGCGGTGGAGGAGTCGGACATCGTCGTGTTCATCGTCGACGGTCGCAATGGCCTCGCGCCGCAAGACAAGTCGATTGCCGACTACTTGCGCAAGACCGGCCGGCCGATCTTCCTCGTTGTCAACAAGGCCGAGGGGATGAAGTACAGCACGGTCGCCGCCGACTTCTACGAGCTCGGTCTCGGCGATCCGCGCGCGATTTCGGCCGCGCACGGCGACGGCGTCACGGAGATGATCAATGAGGCGCTCGGCGTCGCTTACGCGGGTCAGCCCGAGGAAAGCGACGACGAGAAAGAAGCGCGCGGCGTGAAGATCGCGATCGTCGGCCGCCCGAACGTCGGCAAGTCGACATTGATCAACGCACTCGTCGGCGAAGAGCGCGTGATCGCGTTCGATATGCCGGGCACCACGCGCGATTCGATCTACGTCGACTTCGAACGCCAGGGCAAGCCGTACACGCTGATCGATACGGCCGGCTTGCGCCGCCGCGGCAAGGTGTTCGAAGCGATCGAGAAGTTCTCGGTGGTGAAAACGCTGCAGTCGATTTCGGACGCGAATGTCGTGATTCTGCTGCTCGACGCGCGTCAGGACATTTCGGAGCAGGACGCGCATATCGCCGGCTTCGTGGTGGAGCAAGGCCGTGCGCTGGTGGTGGGCGTGAACAAGTGGGACGGGCTCGACTCGCATGTGCGCGAGCGCACCAAGGCGGATCTCGAACGCAAACTAAAATTCCTCGACTTCGCCAAGTTTCATTTCATTTCTGCGGCGGAAAAGACGGGTATTGGTCCGCTGATGCGATCGGTGGACGACGCGTATTCAGCGGCAATGGCCAAGCTGCCGACGCCGAAGCTCACGCGCGCGCTGATCGATGCAGTGGAATTCCAGCAGCCGCGCCGCCGTGGTCCGGTGCGGCCGAAATTGCGCTACGCGCACCAGGGCGGACAGAATCCGCCGATCATTGTGATTCATGGCAACGCACTCGACGCGATCACCGAAACGTACAAACGCTACCTTGAAAACCGCTTCCGTGAAACTTTCAAGCTGACCGGGACTCCATTGCGAATAGAGTTCAGATCGTCGACGAACCCTTACGCGGACAAAGGCTGAAACCCGCATGTGCGTTGGGTTTGGCCGCTTAGGCAGGGTGCCCGCGCGAAAACGAAAATCGGCTATAGTGTAGCGGTTGACGGCGGATACCTTTTTCTTCTGTCGTCAATTTAGTCAACCTGCAAAAAAATACGGAGTTTGCTATGAGCAACAAAGGGCAATTGTTACAAGACCCGTTTTTGAACGCACTGCGTAAAGAGCATGTGCCGGTGTCGATCTACCTGGTCAACGGCATCAAGCTTCAAGGGAACATTGAATCGTTCGACCAGTACGTCGTGTTGCTCCGGAATACGGTCACCCAGATGGTCTACAAGCACGCAATCTCGACTGTCGTGCCAGCCCGTCCGGTGAATTTTCACCCGGATTCTGAACAGTCCTAAACCCCCGTCGCGGCCGGCGTAGCGTCGCCCGTTGGCGATCACCTCCGGCCGCCTCATTTTGATACCCTCCAATTTGATCAATGCAGCGCTTGTCGGCATCGACTTCGGTAAGATCGATTTCGAAGCCAGTCTCGAAGAACTCAGCCTGCTCGCGCAAAGCGCGGGCGCGAATCCTATAGTCACCCTCACCGGGCGCCGGGCCAGTCCCGACGCGAAGATGTTCGTCGGCAGCGGCAAGGCCGAAGAACTGCGTCTCGCGTGTGAGGCGAACGACATCGAACTCGTCATCTTCAACCACGCTCTTGCGCCTGCCCAGCAGCGCAATCTGGAGCAAGCGCTTAATCGGCGCGTGGTCGACCGCACGAGTCTCATCCTCGATATTTTTGCGCAACGCGCCCGCAGCCATGAAGGCAAGCTGCAGGTGGAACTCGCGCAATTGCAGTATTTGTCGACGCGGCTAATCCGCGCATGGACCCACCTCGAGCGGCAAAAAGGCGGTATCGGGTTGCGCGGTCCAGGCGAAACGCAGCTCGAAACCGACCGCCGGCTGATCGGCGAGCGCATCAAGGCGCTCAAGACGCGGCTCGAAAAGCTGCGCCGTCAACATGGCACGCAGCGCCGCCAGCGCTCGCGCAATCAGACCATGTCGGTGTCGCTGGTCGGCTATACGAACGCGGGCAAGTCCACGCTCTTCAATGCGCTCACGAAGGCTCAAGCGTATGCGGCCGACCAGCTGTTCGCTACGCTCGACACGACCTCCCGTCGCGTTTATCTCGGCGACGAAGCGGGGCAGGTGGTGGTGTCGGACACGGTCGGCTTCATTCGCGAACTGCCCCACCAACTGGTTGCGGCGTTTCGCGCCACGCTCGAGGAAACGATTCACGCCGATCTGCTGCTGCATGTCGTCGACGCGTCGAGCGCGGTGCGTCTCGATCAGATCGACCAGGTGAACGAGGTGTTGCATGCGATCGGTGCGGACACGATCCGGCAGGTGCTCGTGTTCAACAAGATCGACGCGGTGCCGGAGCTGGCGGCCCGTGGGGACGCGGTCGAGCGGGACGAGTATGGTAATATTTCGCGCGTCTTTTTGAGCGCGCGCACGGGGCAGGGGCTGGACACATTGCGCGCGGCCATCGCTGAGATCGCTACTGCCGAAGCTCTGTCCGACACGCCGCACGACTCCTCGGAAGAAGACCGGTCGGCGGCACCGCGCGACGACCGCAAGGTCTCAGAACTCGGGCACTGACCCGTTCCAATTGCATACCCGCTGTCTACTCTGGTGAACGAACACAGGTGAACGATTACAACGAGCGGAGTATCTGGCTGCGCATGCGCGCCATGCTTTCACTGAACGATCCGCGCTGGGGCCGTGGCGACGGCAATGGCGAGCGCCAGCGGCCGGGTGAGCCCAAGCGCCCACAGACCAAGGAAGGTGAAGGTCCGCCCGATCTCGACGAGATGTGGCGGGATTTCAACCGCCGTCTGAGCCGGATATTCGGCCGCAAGGGCGGCGGTGTGGGCGGTGGGCGTCCCGACAACGGTCGTGGCGCACGCATCGGCGTGGGCATCGTAATTGGCGTGCTGATCGCGATCTATCTCGGCAGCGGCGTGTTCGTGGTGCAAGACGGCCAGGCCGGCGTTGTGATGCAGTTCGGCAAGTATCGCTATACGGCAGGGCAAGGTGTGCACTGGCGCCTGCCATATCCGTTCGAAGCTCATGAGCTCGTCAATATCGGCCAGGTTCGCCAAGTGGAAATCGGCCGCAATAACGTGGTGCGTCTTGCGAACGTAAAAGACGCGTCCATGCTCACGCACGACGCGGATATCGTCGACGTGCGCTTTGCGGTGCAGTATCAGATCCGCAGGCCGACCGATTACCTCTTTCGCAGCGTCGATCCCGATCAGGGCGTGATGCAGGCCGCGCAGGCGGCGGTGCGCGGCATCGTCGGCGCGCGCAGCACAGATGAAATTCTTGGTCAGGATCGCGAAGTAATCCGTCAGCAGTTAATGGCGGCTATCCAGCAATCGCTCGATGAATATCAATCCGGCCTCGCCGTGACCGGTGTGACGATCCAGGGCGTGCAGGTTCCAGACAAGGTGCAGGCCGCGTTCGACGACGCAGCCAAGGTCCGTCAGGAGAACGAGCGTGCGAAGCGCGACGCGCAGGCATACGCCGCGGAACTGCTGCCGCGCGCGCAAGCCGATGTGGCGCGCCAGGTCGACGACGCAAAAACCTACAGCGACAAAACGGTGGCTGAGGCGCAAGGCGACGCCGAGCGCTTCAAGCAGGTTTATGCGCAGTACTTGAAAGCGCCCGCCGTGATTCGCGAGCGCATATATCTGGAAACCATGCAGCAGATCTATTCGAATACGACGAAGGTATTTGTGGACAGCAAGAGCGGCAACAATGTGCTGTATCTGCCGCTCGACAAGCTGGTCGAGCAGACTCGTCAGCGCGTGGCCGATGCTGGCGCAGCCGCCACGGTGGCATCGGGCGGCGCTGCCGCCAGCGCGCCGCAGGCAGCGAATTCCAGTGCGCCGGCCGCAGGCGGATCGCCGGCGGCAGCGCCTGCAATGTCTGCGTCTGCCGCAGCCGCCACACCCGCCAGCCGCGCGGCGGCCAGTAGCGACGCGCTACGTTCACGCGACTCCTTCCGCAGCCGTACGCGCGAAGACGACGTTCAATAAGGGGCGCACATCATGAACAAGATCATTGCGCTCGTCATTGCAGTTGTGATCGTGCTGTTTGCCGCTTCGTCGATGATATTCGTTGTCGACCAGCGGCATATGGCAGTGTTGTCCCCGCGTGGCGACGCCGCTCCTACCTTGCTCGGTCCTGGCTTGCACGTGAAGTTGCCTCCGCCGTTGCAAACCGTGACGTTGGTCGATAACCGCATCCAGTCGCTCGACGCGCCGGACGAAGACCGCTACGTCACTTCCGACAAGAACGATCTGCTGGCGAACCCTGTCGTCAAATATCGCGTGACCGATCCGCTGAAACTGCTAGCCGAAACGAAGGGTGACGTGCAGAGCCTGCCGGACCGCATCGCGCTCGTTGCGCGCAGTGCGCTCGGCGACGCGTTCGGCAAGTACACGTTGTCCGATGCATTGGCCAAACAGCAGGCACTCGCCGACGAAGCCCGCGCCGCGATGGCAAAGACCGCGGCGTCGCTGGGCGTGTCGGTCGTGGACGTCCAGTTGACGCGGGTCGATGTTCCGGCCGCCATGGCCGACTCGGTCTACAAGCGGATGATCGCCGAACGCGAGCAAATCGCGGCCGACGAGCGCGCGAAGGGCGCCGCCGAAGCCGAGAAGATCCGGGCGGACGCCGTTGCCCAGCAGCAGGCGATTCTCGCGGACGGCTACCGCCAGGCGCAAACCATCAAGGGCGAGGGCGACGCAAACGCAGCCGAGATTGCCGCGCAAGCGTACGGCAGCGACCCGGAGTTCTATCAGTTCTACCAAAGCATGCAGGCGTACCGGAAGACCTTCAAGCCAGGCGACGTGATCGTGGTAGATCCGAGCAACGAGTTCTTCCGCTTCATGCGTAGTTCGACCGGCGGCGCCGCCCCGGACGCTTCCGCGGCCCCGCGCAAACACCAATAATTCGGAACGCCGCGGCATTCGCATCGCGGCCCCTTCTTTCGCATGGATATAGTCGGCTCGTTACTGCTCGCGATCGCGTTGATGCTGATTATCGAGGGGATGTTCCCGTTCGTTTTCCCGAGCGCCTGGCGCGACACATTCCGTAGAATAGCGGAACGACCCGCGCATCAGATTCGTGTCGGCGGGCTGATCGTGATGCTGCTCGGGCTGATTCTGCTGTTTTTCGTGACGTGAGGCAGCGGGCCGGCTGGCGCGCGATGCCGCGCCCGGCGCGACTTCAGATGTGAGCAAGGTCGCTCACCTGCGTGGCGGAGGCCCGCGCTGGCATGCGCGCTGTCGGTCTCATGCAAGCCGGACATGTCGCGAAGCCGCCGAAGTCGCCAGAATCGAGCCCTGGCCCGCCAACCACATTCATTTACCGGCGCACTCAGCCGCCGTGTTCAACGTCGTAGGACTGTATCGATGTCGACCTGGTTACTTCCCGAGAATATTGCCGACGTGCTGCCGTCGGAAGCCCGCAAGATCGAAGAATTGCGGCGCCATTTGCTGGACCGTTTCCGCTCGTACGGCTACGAGATGGTGATGCCGCCGATGCTCGAATACATCGAGTCGCTTCTGACGGGGGGCGGCCACGATCTGAATCTGCGCACCTTCAAGCTGGTCGATCAGTTGTCCGGACGCACGCTCGGTCTGCGCGCCGACATCACGCCGCAAGTTGCGCGTATCGACGCGCACTTGCTGAATCGCCAGGGCGTGACGCGTCTTTGCTACGCCGGAAATGTCGCGCACACGCGGCCACGCGGCCTGCACGCAACGCGCGAGCAGATTCAGATCGGCGCCGAGATCTACGGTCATGCTGGCCTTGAAGCCGATCTGGAAATCCAGCAGCTAATGCTCGATGCGCTGCGTCTCGCGGGCCTTGCCAAAGTGCGTCTGGACCTGTGCCACGCGGGCGTGCTCGCGGCATTGATCGAAGCGGAACCGGCGGCCGCCGAGCTGGGGCAATCGCTCTACGACGCGCTAGCGGGCAAGGACGTACCGCGGCTCGTCGAATTGACCGCCAACCTTACGGCCGTGACACGCGATGCGTTGCGCGCGCTGCCCTCGCTTTACGGCGACGCTTCGGTGCTCGAAGAGGCGCGCGCCCGCTTGCCGAATGCGCCGGCTATCGCGCGCGCGCTGGACGACCTCGCATTCCTCGCGAGCCAGGTGGAGGGCGCCGAAGTCATGATCGATCTGGCCGATCTACGCGGCTACGCGTATCACAGCGGCGTCATGTTCTCGGCATACGTGGACGGCGTGCCGAATGCGGTTGCGCGCGGCGGCCGTTACGACCATGTCGGGCAGGCTTATGGCAGGGCACGGGCGGCAACGGGCTTTTCGCTCGATCTGCGCGAAGTGGCGCGCATCTCGCCGGTCGAGGCACGCAGCAGCGCGATCCTCGCGCCGTGGCAGCACGACGACGCGCTGCGCGTGAGCGTCGCCGCGTTGCGCGATGCCGGCGAAGTGGTGATTCAGGCGCTGCCTGGCCACGAGCACGACCTGGACGAATTTGCGTTCGACCGCGTGTTGGTCGAGCGCAACGGCGCGTGGACGGTTGAACCGCGTGCATGAGCGTGTTCCTGAGCGGATCTCTGAGGCCGCTCGGATACCGGCCGCTCGAGAGCTATTTCTGCCGGCCTATCAGAGCGCCTCGCACGCAACGTGCATGAGTCGCCGAACGCGGCGCGGTTGAAACCGCGCTTCTTCGCAATACCCACCATAACGTGCATACCGTTGAGCGGAAACGGAAAAATTCCGGATGCTTCCGCGAACCTAGGTAGAATACGTTTTTAACCAGCTTATGAAACAACATGTCTGCCAGCGCAGTGAATGTGAACCCCGGGCGTAACGTCGTCGTCGTGGGGACCCAGTGGGGTGATGAAGGCAAGGGCAAGATCGTCGACTGGCTGACGGACCACGCCCACGGCGTCGTTCGCTTCCAGGGCGGTCACAATGCCGGTCACACGCTTATCATCGGCGGCAAGAAAACCATCTTGCGTCTGATTCCGTCGGGCATCATGCATCCCGGCGTCGCGTGCTACATCGGCAATGGCGTCGTGTTGTCGCCGGAAGCGCTGTTCAAGGAAATTGGCGAGCTCGAAGCCGCCGGCGTCGACGTTCAGCAGCGCCTGTTCATTTCCGAAGCCACGACCCTGATCCTGCCGTACCACATTGCTATCGACCAGGGCCGCGAAGCGCGCCGTGGCGCGAGCAAAATCGGCACCACCGGCCGCGGCATCGGCCCCGCATACGAAGACAAGGTGGCGCGCCGCGGCTTGCGCGTGCAAGACCTCTTCGAGCCGGAGACTTTCGCTGAACGCCTGCGCGAAAATCTGGACTATCACAACTTCGTGCTGACGCAGTACCTGGGCGTCGCCGCTGTCGACTTCCAGCAAACGCTCGACACGATGCTGAGCTATGCCGACCGTCTGAAGCCGATGGTCACCGACGTATCGCGCCGCCTGTACGACGCGAACGCCGCCGGCAGCAACCTGCTGTTCGAAGGCGCGCAAGGCACGCTGCTCGACATCGACCACGGCACCTATCCGTTCGTCACGTCGAGCAATTGCGTCGCGGGCGCGGCGACTTCGGGCGCGGGCGTCGGTCCTCAAAAGCTGAACTACATTCTCGGCATCACGAAGGCGTACTGCACGCGCGTCGGTTCGGGTCCGTTCCCGAGCGAACTGTACGACGCGGACAACGCCGCGCGTCAGGAAGCAATCGGCCTGGAACTCGCCACCGTCGGCAAGGAATTCGGCTCGGTCACCGGCCGTCCGCGCCGCACCGGCTGGCTCGACGTTGCAGCACTGCGCCGCTCGATCCAGATCAATGGCGTGTCGGGCCTGTGCATGACCAAGCTCGACGTGCTCGACGGTCTCGAAGAAGTGAAGCTCTGCGTCGGCTACACGGTGGACGGCAAGAACGTCGATCTGCTGCCGCGCGGCGCGTCGGAAGTCGCGCGCTGCGAGCCGGTGTACGAAACCTTCGCGGGCTGGAAGGAAAGCACCGTCGGCATCAAGCAATGGGACAAGCTGCCGGCGAACGCACGTGCGTATCTGTCGCGCGTTCAGGAAGTGGCGGGCATTCCTATCGACATGGTGTCGACGGGTCCGGACCGCGACGAGACCATTCTGCTTCGTCATCCGTTCAAGGCTTAAGCGATGGTGCAAGGTCTCCCCATGATTGCGATGAAAGATCCGCGCAACGACGACAAGAACCTTTGGGTCGGCTGGGACGAATATCACCGGCTGATCGAATTGCTCGCCATGGCGGTGCATGAGTCAGGCTGGAAGTTCGACAAGATCCTGTGCCTCGCGCGCGGCGGTTTGCGCGTGGGCGACCAGCTCTCGCGTATTTACGATCTGCCGCTGGCTATTCTCGCCACGAGTTCGTATCGCGAAGCGGCCGGCACGGAGCAGGGCGAACTGGACATCGCGCAATACATCACGATGACGCGCGGCGAACTGCACGGCAACGTGCTGCTCGTCGACGACCTCGTCGATTCGGGCGTGACGCTCGCACGTGTTCAGCAGCATTTGAAAGAGCGCTATCCGGCGATCACGGCGGTGCGTTCGGCAGTGCTCTGGTACAAAGGCTGTTCGAAAGTGAAGCCCGATTATCACGTGCAGTATCTGCCTACGAATCCGTGGATTCATCAGCCGTTCGAGGAGTGGGACACCGTTCGTCCGCACAACCTCGGCGCGTGGATCAAGCGCGGCGTCGCGCAAGCGCAGGAGTCCTCGGGAAACTGATGAGATGTGCCGTACATGCGCCGCGGGCATCGCAACGTTAAGCGGCGCTCAGTGCTGCACCGTCTCCATGCAACGCATCCGAAGCGGAGCCCGATTGGGCTCCGTTTTTTTATGCGCGTGCAGTCACCGGCGTCTACGCTTCGCAGCGTGCGATGACATTCGCAGCGCAGCGATTCGCACAGCAGACGCGCACATATCGCAGTGCTACACTGCGCGGACCATCCACGTGGTGTATCCACAACAAGCCGGGCGGCTTCAGGCAGGCGGTTTAGAATAGCGGTCGTTTTTTCCGCCCTGGGAACGGATTTCCTCGCGTTTATGACAGATAACAATCACGTGCACAAACAGCCACTGCCTTCCCTCGCGGTCGCCGCGATCGGGGTGGTGTTCGGCGATATCGGCACGAGCCCGTTGTACGCGCTGAAAGAAGCCTTCAGCCCGTCGCATGGCATCCCACTCACCGATCAATCCATTCTGGGCGTGATTTCGCTGCTGTTCTGGGCCATCGTGATTGTGGTGGGCATCAAGTACGTGTTGTTCGTGATGCGCGCGGACAACAACGGCGAGGGCGGCGTGCTTGCGCTCATGGCGCTGGCGCTGCGTTCGCTCGACGAGAAATCGAGAATGGCCGGCTTGCTGATGATGCTCGGCATCTTCGGCGCCTGCATGTTTTATGGCGACGCCGTAATCACGCCAGCCATCTCGGTGATTTCCGCAGTCGAGGGCCTGGAGATTGCGGCGCCTCATCTGTCGCATCTCGTATTGCCGCTGACCATGGTGATCCTCGTGCTGCTGTTCTGGATCCAGCGGCACGGCACGGCCACGGTCGGCCGGCTGTTCGGCCCGATCATGCTGCTGTGGTTCGTGGTGCTTGCCGCTCTCGGGCTCTGGCATATCGTGCAATCGCCGAATGTGATCCGTGCGCTGAACCCGTACTACGCCTACACCTTCATGGCCGCGCATGTGCTGCAAGCGTACGTCGTGCTCGGTTCGGTAGTGCTGGTGTTGACGGGCGCTGAGGCGCTCTACGCGGACATGGGCCACTTCGGGGCCAAGCCGATCCGCATGGGCTGGTACGTGCTGGTCATGCCGTCGCTGGTGCTGAACTATTTCGGCCAGGGCGCGTTGCTCATGCACGACGCGAAAGCGATCGAGAATCCGTTCTTCCTGCTCGCGCCGCAATGGGCGTTGCTGCCGCTCGTCGTACTGTCGACGGTCGCGACCGTGATCGCTTCGCAGGCCGTGATTTCAGGCGCCTATTCGCTGACGAGCCAGGCGATCCAGCTCGGCTACGTGCCGCGTATGAAGATCCTGCACACATCCGAACTCGCAATCGGCCAGATCTATGTGCCAGTGGTGAACTGGATGCTGCTGTTCATCATTCTGTGCATCGTGATTGCGTTCAAGAGCTCGGACAATCTCGCGGCCGCATACGGCATCGCGGTGACCGCGACCATGGTCATCACCACCATCCTCGCTTGTGTCGTGATGGTGAAGGTGTGGAACTGGAACAAGTTCCTCGTCGGGCTGATCATCGCCGTGTTCATTACGATTGACTTAGGCTTTTTCGGTGCGAATCTGCTGAAGGTGGAAGAGGGAGGCTGGCTGCCGCTCGGCATCGGCGCGCTGCTGTTCTTCCTGCTGATGACATGGTTCAAGGGCAGGATGATCGTGAAAGAGCGCACGGCCGCCGACGGTATTCCGCTGATGCCGTTCCTGCAGGGCCTCCTCGCGCATCCGCCGCATCGTGTATCCGGTACCGCGATCTATCTGACGGGCAGCGATTCGCTTGTTCCGGTCAGCCTGCTGCACAATCTGAAGCACAACAAGGTGCTGCATGAGCGCACGATCTTCCTGACCTTCGTCACACGCGACATTCCGTATGTGAACGACGCGGAGCGGGTGACGGTGAAGAACATCGACGGTGGTCTGTATCTCGTCAAGGCCGCATACGGTTTCAACGAAACGCCGGACGTGAAGGCGGTGCTCACCGAAATCGGCCGCACGAACGACATGACCTTCGAATTGATGGACACTTCGTTTTTCCTCGCGCGCGAAACGGTCGTGCCGACACAATTGCCAGGCATGTCGGTGTGGCGGGAGCGTGTCTTCGCATGGATGCACCAGAACGCCGCCAAGCCGACGGACTTCTTTAGTATTCCGGCTAATCGCGTTGTGGAGTTGGGTACGAAGATCGAGATCTGACGGCGCACGGTGCGCGTTGTCCGTGTGCATCGCGAAATGCCCCATTGGAAACAAAAAACCCACGCAAATGCGTGGGTTTTTTGTTGGCTGACGCGTGGTGGAAGGCGCGCGTTCAGAGGCGCATAAGCGCCTCTGCACCGAACGCACGGGCTTCTTACTTCTGCTTCAACTTCGCGAATGCCGCAGCCATTGCGCCGCCTGCTTCCGGCTCGCGCGAGCGCTGTTGCGGCGCGCCGCGTCCATTGCCGCCCGAGCGGCCGGAGTTGCCGCGATCCTGCTGTGCACCGCCGCCACTGCGCGCAGCCGCCGCGCCGAACTCGTCGTCGAGGCGCATGGTGAGCGCGATACGCTGGCGCTTCACATCGACTTCGAGCACCTTGACCTTGACGATCTGTCCGGCCTTGACGACCTCGTGCGGGTCCTTGATGAACTTCGTCGACATTGCCGATACGTGCACGAGCCCATCCTGATGCACGCCGATGTCGACGAACGCACCGAAAGCCGCGACGTTCGTGACGACGCCCTCGAGCACCATGCCCGGCGTCAGATCGCTGACTTTCTCGACGCCTTCGCGGAACGTCGCCGTCTTGAACTCCGGCCGCGGATCGCGGCCCGGCTTTTCGAGTTCGAGCAGAATGTCGCGCACGGTCGGCAGGCCGAAACGTTCGTCGACGAATTCGCCCGGCGACAAGCCGCGCAGCGCATCCCGATTGCCGAGCACTTCACCAACGTGCTTGTTGATCTTCGCGAGGATCCGTTCAACGACCGGGTACGCTTCCGGGTGCACCGACGAGCGGTCGAGCGGGTTTTCGCCGTTGTTGATGCGCAGAAAGCCCGCAGCCTGTTCGAACGTCTTGTCACCGAGACGCGGCACCTTGCGCAGATGGTCGCGCGACGGGAACGGGCCGTTCGCATCGCGATAATCGACGATGTTGCGAGCCAGCGTGGCGTTCAGCCCCGACACGCGCGCGAGCAGGGCGACCGACGCCGTGTTCGCGTCCACGCCCACGGCGTTCACGCAGTCTTCGACAACCGCGTCGAGCGAGCGCGCGAGTTCGCGCTGATTCACGTCGTGCTGATACTGCCCGACGCCGATTGCCTTCGGCTCGATCTTCACGAGTTCGGCGAGCGGGTCTTGCAGACGCCGCGCGATCGACACCGCACCGCGCAGCGATACGTCCATGTCGGGGAACTCCTTCGCGGCCAGTTCGGAAGCCGAGTAGACCGATGCGCCGGCTTCGGACACGACGATTTTCTGCAGCTTGAATTCCGGATGACGCGCGATCAGTTCGCTCGCGAGCTTGTCCGTTTCACGCGACGCCGTGCCGTTGCCGATGCTGATCAACTCGGCCTGCGTGTGCGCGCAGATGCGCGCGAGTTTAGCGATGGAGCCGTCCCAGTCGCGGCGCGGTTCGTGCGGGTAGATCACGTCGGTGGCGAGTACCTTGCCGGTCCGATCGACCACCGCGACCTTCACGCCGGTGCGCATGCCCGGATCGAGGCCGATCACGGCCTTCGGCCCCGCGGGTGCGGCCAGAAGCAGGTCCTTCAGATTGCGCGCGAACACGCGAATCGCTTCGTGTTCGGCTTCGTCGCGCAGGTTGGTCAGCAGTTCGTTTTCGATGTGCGGCTGAACCTTGACGCGCCAGCACCAGCGGCACACGTCGGAAAGCCACTTGTCGGCCGGACGGTTCTGATTGGCAATGCCGAAGTGACGTGCGATCAGCGCTTCGCCCGGATGGGGCACCTGCGCGTCGAGTTCTTCGCCGAGGCCCAGCTTGACCATCAGCACGCCCGCATTGCGGCCGCGGAAAAGCGCGAGCGCACGATGCGACGGCACCGTGCGGATCGTTTCCGCGTAGTCGTAGTAGTCGCGGAATTTCTCTTCCTCAGCGGTTTCCTTGCCTTCGACCACTTTCGACGACACCACGCCCTGATTGAACAGGTAATCGCGCAGTTTGCCGAGCAGATCAGCGGTTTCGCCGAACTGCTCGGAGAGGATGTCGCGGGCGCCGTCGAGTGCGGCCTTCACGTCGACGACGCCTTTCTCCGCGTCCACGTACGCGGCGGCTTCCGTTTGCGGGTCGAGCAGCGGATTGCCGAGCAGCGCGTCGGCGAGCGGCTGCAGGCCGGCTTCGCGGGCAATCTGCGCGCGAGTGCGGCGCTTCGGCTTATACGGGAGATACAGGTCTTCGAGCACCTGCTTGCTGTCGGCGCCCTCGATCGCGTTGCGCAGCTCGTCGGTGAGCTTGCCCTGTTCGTCGATGCTCGCGATGATCGCCGCGCGCCGGTCTTCCAGTTCGCGCAGATACAGCAGGCGTTCCTCGAGGTTACGCAATTGCGTGTCGTCGAGATTGTCGGTCACTTCCTTACGGTAGCGGGCGATGAACGGAACAGTCGCTCCTTCGTCGAGGAGTTGCACCGCGGCCGCGACCTGGCGCGGCTGTACGGACAGTTCGGCGGCGATGCGCTGTACGATCTTGAGTGCTACGGTTTCCGTCATAAGCTCTTGGGTTTCCTGCGGACTCGGTCAAGGGCCGTGCGCCGGCGGCGCCTTGCGGCGCCGGGCACGCAGTGCGTGCGCGCTGCGACCAGGTTGCTAGAGCGGGGCATTTTGCCACAAATGCCAAAGGGCTCAACCGCCGGGGGTGATAGAATTTCGGGCATGTTCCGTTGCCCCTCTACGACGTTGCCAATCTCCTTTTCTTTCAACCGCCTGGGCTCGCACCCGGTCTCCCGCTCGCCACATTTGCCGCCGTTCGCAGTGCGCTGGCCGTTCACGTCGCGTGGGCGAGTGACGCGTGGCGTCGAAGTGAGCACGCCGGTTTCCGGCAGGGCGTTCGTGGTGTCGTGCGCGGCGTGCCTGATGGCTGCCGCGCTCGCGTTATCGGCGCCTGCTTCGGCGCAATCCGTGGCGCCGGAAAGCGGCGCTATTGCGCCTACCGTAAAGCCCGCGAGCTCGGCAACCGGAGGCGCGGCATCGGCGGAGCGGGGCAGTGGCGTCGGTGGCGAAACGAATGGCTCAGTGAATGCCGGAGCTGACAGCACAGCGAGCGGCGACAGCGCGACGCCGGGAGAGAGCGAGTTCGACGCGCGGCAGAAAGTGCTCAACCAACGCAGCGACGAAAACAACTACCGCTACGGCGTCGCCGAGCACAATTGCTACAGCACGTTCTTCGTCAATCACTGCTTGAACAAGGCGCGCGATCAGATGCGCACGGTGCAGGCGCAGATCCGCAAAGAGCAGCTCGCGCTCGACGGCGAGGAGCGCGCACAACGTGCCCGCAAACGTGACGAGCAGGCGGAACTCAAGCGCGCGCAGGACGAGGCGAGCGCGCCGCAGCGCGCCGCCGAAGACGCGCGCCACGCCCAGGCTTATGAAGAGAAGCAGCGTCAACATCAGTTGAACGAGGCGCAGCGCAATGCAGAGGCGCCGCAGCGCGCCGCCAACGCGCAGGCCTACGAGGAAAAGCAGCGTCAGCACGCAATCGACGAGGCGAAGCGCGGCATCAGCCCGTCTAAGGCCGCGGCCAATCAGCAGGCTTACGATCAGAAGCAGGCCGACTTTCAACGCAAGCTCGACGAGGCTCGTCAGCAGGGCGCGCAAAAGGCTCAGGAACGCGTAGAGAAGCAGCAGAGCTTCGAGAAAAAGCAGGCCGATGCGGCCCAGCACAAAGCCGACGTCGAAGCGCGCCAGAAGCAGGCCGCCGAGAAAGCGGAGCAGAAGCGTCAGGACCAGTTGAAGCAGCAGAAGCAACTCGAAGAGCAGCAGAAGCAGCAGCAACAGTGAGCCGCGCGCGGCGTCGCGCTCGTGTGGCGGGCGCCTGCGCGGTTGTAGTATCGCAGTGGTGCGCGCATGCGTGCAGGCAGTCGTAGCGCGTTTTGAGCCGGACAGCAACCTCAGGCAACGGGCTGAACATGGCGAACATGCAGCCCACGCAACAGTCGAGCGGAGGCGAGCATGCGCGATCAACATCACGTCATCAACGCGGACACACTTCGCGACCGGATTCTGCAACTGGAATCGGAGCACAGTGGGCTCGACCGTTTGATCGGCCGAATGTCGGATGAGCCCGGCATCGACGACTTCGAGTTGCAGCGCCTGAAAAAGCGCAAACTCAAGGTCAAGGACACCATCATCTTGCTGCAATTGCAGCTCGAACCGGACGTACGCGCCTGAGTTCGCGGCCTGGCAGGCGCCGGGCGCGCGCCGCGCGAGCCGGATTTTGCAGGAAACGCTTGCCTTGAATTCACCGCTTGAAACTTCCGGCCGCGCGACGGCCGCCGACGACGCGTCACAAACCGGCACATCCGCGCCGCGTCCCGCCGCGTCCGCGCTGAGTGCGTCGCTCAATCCACGCCGCGCCGCGGAGATCAACGAGATCTTCGCCGACAACGGTTTATTGGCCAGGCAGATTGACGGTTATCGCTCTCGCGCGTCGCAGATCGAAATGTCGCGCGCCGTCGCGGCCGCGATGGAAGCATCGGGCCGCGCGATGCCCGAGCCCGCAATGTTCGAGGCGCAAAAGCGTCCGGCGCGGCGCCTGCAAACGGGCGCCGCCGAGACCGTAGCCGACACGGTAGAAGCCGACGAAGCGCAGGCCCTGGACGGCGGCGAAAACACGCTGATCGTCGAGGCAGGCACTGGTACCGGCAAGACCTATGCGTATCTTGTGCCGGCCATGTTGTGGGGCGGCAAGGTGATCGTGTCGACGGGCACCAAGCATCTGCAGGACCAGCTCTTTCAGCGCGATATTCCGACCGTGCGCGACGCGCTTGCGGTGCCGGTGTCGGTCGCCATGCTCAAGGGCCGCGCGAACTATCTGTGTCACTACTATCTGCAGCGCACGGCGGACAACGGCCGCTTGCCGTCGCGCCAGGAAACGTCGTATCTGCAGGACATCGTCCGGTTTGCAAAGATCACGCGCACGGGCGACAAGGCCGAACTCGCGAGCGTGCCGGAAACCGCGGCGGTGTGGTCTATGGTCACTTCCACGCGCGATAACTGTCTCGGTCAGGAATGTCCGCATTACAAGGACTGCTTCGTAATGCAGGCGCGCCGCGAAGCGCAGCAGGCAGATATCGTGGTGGTCAATCACCACCTCTTTTTCGCAGACATCATGTTGCGCGATACCGGCATGGCGGAGCTGCTGCCCACGGCCAACACGGTCATCTTCGACGAAGCGCACCAGCTTCCCGAAACCGCCACGCTGTTTTTCGGCGAGACGCTTTCCACGGCACAGTTTCTCGAACTCGCACGCGATTGCGTCGCCGAGGGTTTGGGTCATGCACGTGACGCGGTCGACTGGGTCAAGCTCGGCTCCACACTGGAACGCGCCGCGCGTGACGTGAGGCTCGCGTTCAAGGAAGACTCGGTGCGTTTGTCGATCGGTCAGTTGCCGGACGGTCATCCGTTGTTTGCTGCACTCGAAGCGCTCGAAACCGAGCTCGACGCGCTGACCTCCGCGCTCGCAACGCAAGCCGAACGCGCCGAGTCGATCGGCGCCTGTCTGCGTCGCGCTCGCGAGTTGCAGGGCGTGCTTGCCGGCTGGACGACGCCGCCTACCGAACTCGAGCGTCAGGCGGGCGACACGGCTCAGAGCGGCTCCGGTGAAGCCAGGAGCGAGCGTGCCGATCCCAACGAGAAGGTGCGCTGGATCGAAGTGTTCGCGCATACCGTGCAGTTGCACGAGACGCCGCTCTCGGTCGCGCCGATCTTCGCCAAGCAGCGCGCAGGCGTGCCGCGTGCGTGGATCTTCACATCGGCCACGTTGTCGGTGCGCGGCGATTTCGCGCACTATGCCGCGCAAATGGGACTCAACGCCAAACGTTCCATGACGTTGCCGAGCCCGTTCGACTATCCGTCGCAAGGGCTTCTGTATGTGCCGCGCAATTTGCCGCAGCCGTCGTCGCCGACGTTCACCGACGCTGTGTTCGACGCGGCCTTGCCGGCGATCGAAGCGTCTGGTGGAGGCGTATTCATGTTGTGTACGACGCTGCGCGCAGTGGACCGAATCTCCGCCAAGCTGCGAGATGTGATCGAAGCGCGCGGCTGGAACTATCCGCTGCTAGTGCAGGGAGACGCAAGCCGCACTGAATTGCTCGACCGCTTCCGCGCGTATGGCAACGCGATTCTGGTGGGCAGTCAGAGCTTCTGGGAAGGCGTCGACGTGCGTGGCGACGCGCTGTCGCTTGTCGTCATCGATAAGCTGCCGTTCGCGCCGCCTGACGATCCGGTTCTGTCAGCGCGTCTCGATGCGCTGACGAAGAAAGGTCTGAGCCCGTTTGCGGTCCATCAACTGCCGCAGGCTGTCATTACGCTGAAGCAGGGCGCCGGCCGACTGATCCGCGCGGAAACCGACCGTGGCGTCTTGATGATCTGCGACACGCGTCTCGTCGACAAACCTTATGGACGCCGAATCTGGCAGAGCTTGCCGCCGTTCAAGCGCACACGTGAAATCGAGGTGGTGCGCGAGTTTTTCGAAGAGAGCGGCGAGGCCGCTCAATAGCCGCGCTCCAATAGCCGCGTTCCGTTTCGATAACCGGCTTCGATCGCGTTAATGCCGTAGCGAAAACGGCGCTTGAATGACAAAACGCCACGAACGTGAGTTCGTGGCGTTTTGTTTTACCGCTCGGGAAATCGAGACGATTTCCCGATGCAGTTTTCGCCCTAAGGCGAACCCTACGCGACAGCTTACTGGCTTGCGCCCGAAGCCGGAGCAGCAGCCGAAGCAGCAGCGCCTGCGTCCGAAGCAGCGGTCGTAGCCGAAGCAGCAGCGTCGCTCGCAGCAGCAGCCGCACCCGAAGCAGCAGCAGCCGAATCCGAAGCTGCAGCAGCAGCCGGTGCCGAAGCGGCAGCTGCGTCGCTAGCCGGGGCAGCGGCTTGGTCGTTGCTCTTGTTGCATGCAGCCAGTGCCACAGCTGCCAACAGGGATGCTACGAGGAGGGATTTCTTCATGATCACGTCCTTTTATGGTTAAAGGTAAGCAACAGCGCAAAATAATACCGGTAATGTGCTCCAACACCGACCTGGGCCGCTGGTGGAGACGCTCTTTTGACGAGCAGGAATCTTCCCTACGGCTTGGGCGGAAATTATATGCACTTTCGTACTGACAATCCATAAATCCGGGGTCAATACGTTGTCTTTCCCATACAAAATTTCTATGTACTGTGTATAACAGACACGCGAGGCTAGGCAAGCTCGCCCATCCGTATCCAGCCCGCACAATACCACTCGTGCAGCCGTGCTGTCACCGACGAATCGTGTGAGAGTGTTACAAAGCGTTTCGCACTCAGACACCGGTAATCGGCGAGATCAAACAACCATTTTTTCGCGCCGTCGAACGACGTTTTCTCTCCATTTACGAAGAAAAAACGGCGGTTGTACAACAAATTCGTCTTGCGGTCCAGTCGCACACCTAAGCTCGATGCCTGACTGATGAAACGTGCCTCGCTGAGCGGCCTTTGCGGCGGATCGAAGACGACACTCGGCTTGGGTTCGCTGAGGTACGTGCCAAGGAACGACGCAATGTCCTGCTCATTCCATTTGATGCCAGCAAGGATTGCGCCAACACGTTCGACCAGCGCGACAGGCAGTTCCGCCGGCCGGTCTACGGCAGGCTGCTGCGGGTCTCGATATAGCGCCCCGGGCTGACCGTTTGCTTCGCCGCGTTCGGCCAGATGGTAGAGAAACTGGGCCGTCAGCTCGCCGGCCGACGGTGCGCGAAAGCCGATCGAGCACGTCATGCACTCGCCTTCGGCGACGCCATCATGTGCGATGTGCGGCGGCAAATACAGCATGTCGCCCGGCTCCAGCAGCCACTCTTGTTCCGCCTCGAAGTTCTGTAAAACTTTCAACGGCAGTCCCGCTTGCAGCGTCAGATCTTTCTGCGAACTGATGCGCCAGCGCCGCTTGCCTTTTACTTGCAAAAGAAACACATCGTAGGAATCGAAGTGCGGGCCGACGCCGCCGCCGTCGGTCGCATAAGAGATCATCAGATCGTCCAGACGCGCATCGGGCACGAAGCGGAAGCGGTCCAGCAGAGCCCGCGCACAGTCGTCGTAGAGGTCGACGCCCTGCACGAGCAGGGTCCACGCGCGTTGCTTGAGCGACGGCAGCTCGTCCGGCGCAAAGGGGCCGTGTTCAAGTTGCCACTTATCGCGAAAGTGTGTGATGAGGCGCGCTTCGACATCTTCCTGGTCCGCCAGTTCAAAGAACTCGTCGCGCGTGAGCGGCGACTCGACATTGGGAATCGCCTGGCGGATCAATAAGGGCTTTTTCTGCCAGTACCGGCGCATGAATTGCGACGGCGTGAGGTTGCCGAGCAATGGCGTTGGTGTGTCGCGCGAAGGCGGAAGAAACGCGGTAGCCGGCTTTTTAGCCGATGACGAATTGCGTGCCGAAGCTGCTTCGGCCGGGTGGTCAGTGGGCCGCTTGGGCATCGTATAATGTGAGTTGTATTCTGGAGAATCGAATGAAAATCGCAAAGAACACCGTCGTGTCGGTCGCCTACAAGCTGTCGGATGCGCAGGGCAATCTGATTGAAGAAAGCGACGAGCCGATGGTCTATCTGCACGGCGGCTATGATGGCACGTTCCCCAAGATCGAGGAAGAGCTCGACGGCCACGAGGCCGGCTTCGAGACCCAGATCCAGCTCGAGCCGCAAGATGCATTCGGTGAGTACGATCCGGACCTCGTGAAGATCGAGCCGCGCAATCGCTTTCCGGAACCGCTCGAGGTCGGCATGCAGTTCGAAGGTACGCCGGAAGAAGGCGACGAAGACCTCGATTCGCTCGTCTACGTGGTGACCGACGTCGCGGAAGACAAAGTCGTGCTCGACGGCAACCATCCGCTAGCCGGCATGGCGCTGCGTTTTGCGTTGACGGTCAAAGACGTGCGTCCGGCGACCGAAGACGAAATTCAGCATGAACACGCGCATGGCGCCGACGGCCTCGAAGTGCTCGACGACGACGACGAGGCTGACGACGGGAGCGGCAAGTCAGGGCCTACGCTGCACTGAGCTTGCAGGCAGGCCGGGCGTGCCGGAAGCCCCCGCGGCGCCCGGCATGCGCGGCTGCGCAGACGGGACTGTTTGCGCAGGCGGAACCGACGTAGCGGGTCCGTATCCGCCGCCGCCCTGGTCGGCTGGAATGCGCGGCAACTGGTCGAGTTGCTGAGAGTCCGGTTGCGGCTGGCCGGGCGTCTGAAATAGCGGCGGCAAGTCCGAGGCCGGCGCAAGCGACGGCCCAAGCGACGGCCCAAGCGACGGCACGGCCGGCATCGAGGCGGCGGGCTCCTCTCGCAGCAACGGAGGCTGCGCCGTGGGCATCGGCATTTGCGGCGGTACGTCGCGCACGGTCACGCGAAACGGCGGCTTTCTGCCGAAGTCCGCTTCTATCTGAATCCACTGGTTAAGACGGTCATGCGGCGCAAGCGCGACACGCGTGAGGTTCGTCACCAGGTTCCCCTTGTCATTGCGTAGCGGCTGATCGATCACAAAGCCCGCGCTTGCGCGTTCGTCGTCGGAGTGGATGACGAGCACCGGGCCGGGGAAGATCTGCGCGAGCTTCACGAGGCTGCGCTTGAACTCCAGGAATCCGTCGCGGCGCGGATTGCGCCCGAAGCGCAACCAGGCGAAACGCTCGGGCCGCTCATAGCGCTCGGGATCGGGATCGCCTTGAATGAACACGACTACCGCGCGGGCGTCGCGACGCTTCGCAAATTCGCCGGCATGCTCGAGCCAGAATGCATTGGCGATCACCCGGTCTTCGAACTCGCCGTTGCGTCCGCCGGCAGTCAGATAATGATTGTTCGGACTCGGCACATTCAGCCCGACGAATACAGTGCCTCCCGCTTGCCAGCGCACATTTTCCCGATACGGACGAAAGCGCGACACCTCGCTCTCGCGCGTCAACGCAATCGCGTTCTGGCCCATCGAGTTGGCGTCGCCGAAGAGCGTCTGGCGGAGCTGATCGAGCCGTTCGACCGGATCGAAGCCTCCGGCCTGCGAGCTCGCGCAATCGATCCAGTCGTGCTGACCCGGAATGAAAAATAACGCGGGCCGCGACGTTTCCAGCACTGCATGCCGGCGTTCATACAGCGCATCGCGGCAGGCTTCTTTCGGGCCTTTGAGATTGCCGTCGTACACGATGAACGACACGCCGCGCTCCCGGCCGATTGCATCGATCAGCCGCTGTGTCGGAGCTTCGTCGGCGGGACTTTGCATGGTGTTCGCGATGACCGCGAAGCTATAGCCCGGCGCTGCCGCGTACGTCGCCGTCGCGGGCAACAGGAAAGCGAAGACAGACGCGAAAACGGCGGCGAACCGCCCCCGGCCGTACGCTTGCGCAAAGGCAATGGTCAATGCCGCGCCGAGTCGGCACGGAGGTTGCGCGAGACAGCGGCGTGCGTCAGTGATCGGCATCCGGCGCAGCGGCCAGCTCGTGCAGTTCATACAGCAGATCGAGCGCTTCCCGTGGCCGCAGATCGTTCGGATCGATGCCACGCAGACGCTCGACGAGCGCTTTCATTGCGGGCGATTGCGAAGCCGCTTCACTGCCGGTGGCGCGTTCGTCGTCCGCGTCTTCGAGCAACGTTGGCAGCGGCGCGGCGAACAGGTCGAGCTGCGGAGTAGGCTGGGCCGCCGACTGCTGTTCAAGATGCGCGAGATGCTTGCGCGCCGCGCGAATCACCGCGTTCGGCACGCCGGCGAGCTGCGCGACCTGCAAGCCGTAGCTCTGGTTCGCCGGGCCTTCGTTGACTGCGTGCAGGAACACGATGCCGTGTCCATGCTCGACCGCGGACAGATGCACGTTGGCCGCTTGCGGAAATTCGGCGGGCAACTGCGTCAGCTCGAAATAGTGTGTCGCGAAAAGCGTATGGCAGCCGTTGTGCGAGAGCAGATGCCGCGCGATGGCCCATGCGAGCGCGAGACCGTCGAAGGTAGATGTGCCGCGGCCGATTTCATCCATCAGCACGAGGCTTTGCGGCGTCGCGTCGTTCAGGATCGCAGCGGCTTCGGTCATCTCCACCATGAACGTCGAACGGCCGCCGGCGAGATCGTCCGCTGCGCCGATGCGCGTGAAAATGCGGTCGATCGGGCCGAACGCCGCGCGCCGCGCGGGCACATAGCTGCCCACATATGCAAGCAGCGCGATGAGCGCCGTCTGGCGCATGAAGGTCGATTTACCGCCCATGTTGGGGCCGGTGATCAGCAGCAGCTTGCGCTCGGGCGTAAGCGTGCAGTCGTTCGCGATGAATTGCTCGACCTGCGCCTCGACAACCGGATGACGGCCCTGTTCGATTTCGATGCCCGCGTTCGGCGAGAAGCTCGGCGCAACCCAGTCGAGTGCGCGAGCACGTTCGGCGAAGGCGGTCAGGAGATCGAGCTCCGCGAGTGCCGACGCGACGCGCTGGCAATCGGGAATGAACGGCAGCAGCGTCTGCAACAGCGCGTCGTAGAGCGAACGCTCGCGGGCGAGCGCACGTTCCTGCGCGGACAGCGCCTTGTCTTCGAACGTCTTCAGTTCCGGCGTGATGTAGCGCTCGGCGTTCTTCAACGTCTGACGGCGGCGATAGTCGTCCGGCACCTTGTCGGTCTGGCCGCGCGTGACCTCAATATAGAAGCCGTGCACCTTGTTGTATTCGACTCGCAGATTGCCGATGCCGGTGCGCGCGCGCTCACGCGTTTCAAGATCGATCAGGAACTGCCCGCAGTTCTCCGAAATATCCCTGAGCTCGTCGAGCTCCGCATCGTAGCCGCGTGCGATGACGCCGCCGTCTCGCACCATGGCGGCCGGCTCCTGCGCAATGGCGCGCGTGAGCAACTCGACGCAAGCCTGTGGCGGTTCGAGCGACGCGTCGATGCGGGCGAGCGAATCCGCATTCGATGAAACAGCCGCCACCTTCGCGCGAAGCTCGGGGAGGGCGACGAAGGTATCGCGCAAGCTCGACAGATCGCGGGGCCGCGCGGAAAGCAGTGCAAGACGGCCGGTGATCCGCTCGATGTCCGAGATGTGCCGCAGCGCGCTGCGCAGCGAGTCGACGTCCGCACCCGCGGGCGCCTCGAGCAATGCGCCGATAGCCTGCTGACGCGACTGCGCGACCAGCGGGTCGCGCGGCGGATGATGCAGCCAGTGCCGCAGCAAACGGCTGCCCATGGTCGTGCAGCACGTGTCGAGCAAGGAGCACAGCGTGGGCGACTCGGTGCCGCGCAGCGTTTGCGTGATTTCCAGGTTGCGCCGCGTGGCGGGGTCGAGGCCGATATATTCGGACTCGTACTCGACCTTCAGGCTGCGCACGTGCCGCAGTTGCTGACCTTGCGTGGCCGCCGCGTACAGGAGCAACGCGCCGGCCGCGCCGCATGCGCAGGTGAGCGAATGCGCGCCAAAGCCGTCGAGGCCCGCCACTTCGAGTTGATCGCACAGACGTTGCGTACCCGAGGCGACATCGAAATGCCATGCGGGCACGCGAGTCAGCGCGCGCGCGCCGGTGGGCGGCGTCCAGCTCGCGGAATCGGCAGCGGTGTCGGCAACCAGAATTTCCGCGGGGCCGATCCGTTCGAGCGCCGCGGCCACCTGATCGGGTGCGACTTCCGCGAGCCGCAGCGCGCCGCTCGCGAGATTCAGCCACGCGAGGCCGACGCCCGTCGCGACGCCGCGACGGTTGTGCGCAACGCACATGGCGAGCAGAAAGACGTCGTTTTTGTCCGACAGCAGCGCGGCGTCCGTGAGCGTGCCCGGCGTGACGACGCGCACCACCTTGCGCTCGACGGGACCTTTCGACGTGGCCGGGTCGCCGATCTGCTCGCAGATCGCGACGGATTCGCCGAGCTTCACGAGCTTCGCGAGATACTGTTCGACCGCATGATGCGGCACGCCCGCCATCTTGATCGGATTGCCCGCCGACGCGCCGCGCTGCGTGAGCGTGAGATCGAGCAGACGTGCGGCTTTTTCCGCGTCTTCGAAAAACAGTTCGTAGAAGTCGCCCATCCGGTAGAACACCAGCGTGCCGGGATGCTCCGCCTTGATGCGCAGGTACTGCTGCATCATTGGCGTGTGTTGTGCGACGTCGCTGGCCGCTGCGGTTTGAGTGCCCATCCTCGATATCTTTTTGCGTTAGCTGTTCAGGGCGTGAGTTTAACCCGCCGGCGCGGCGAGCGGACCCTGGCCGGATGGCCAACCCACGCTGTCACGCAAATTGCTCGGGGTGCAAACTCAGGCAGGCATATTCCACGCAGGCGCGAGCAAACCAAGCACAGCAAGCTCGCGCAGACACGTGCCATATGCACGAATTGCACGCATACTTCGCGCTCGTGCCGACGTCATTCTTCGAGCAGCGCGCGCATATCGGCGGTGCGTTCGTTCGCCGCGCTGCGCCGTTTCGCGAGCCACATCATGAACGTGATGAACGCGCCGAACACAACGATGATCCATTGCGCGGGCATTCTGGCGGTGAGCAGCAGGGCGTACGCGCCTAGCATCAGCAGCACGGCGAGATTCTGATTGAAGTTCTGCACCGCGATCGAATGGCCAGCGGACAGCAGCGTCGCGCCGCGATGCTGAAGAATTGCGTTCATCGGCACGATGAAAAAGCCGGACAGCGCGCCGAGCAGGATCATCAGCGGATAGGCGAGAAGGATATAAGCCGGCGCGACGTAGGAGCCGATGTGGATGCCGGCATCCGCGGGAAAAAGATTCTTGTTGTAGAAGGCCATTGCAATCGCCACCGCGCCGGTCACGATGCCGACCGGCAGCACTGTGAGCGAACGGCGCAGCGGAATCAGCGCGGCCGCCGCTGCCGCGCCGACGGCAATGCCGAGTCCGGTGACGCCTTGCATGACGGCCGCCTTCGAGAGCGACAAGCCGAGGTTCACATTGGCCCATTTCAGCACGAGCAGCTGCAGCGTCACGGCGCCGCCCCACATCAGCGTCGTCACCCATAACGCTATCTGTGCGAGCTTGTCGGCCCACAGCACGTTGAAGCAATGATAAAAGTCGCCGACGAGCTTGGTCGGTTCGGACAGGCGGTTCGGATAACGTGCGCCGGTGTCGGGAATGAACATGTTGATGCCTGCTGCGATCGCATAGGTGAGCATCACGGCGAACATCGCGAGATCGGCCGATGAGCGGATCAGCGGCAGATGAGCGTGTGCAACGAATTTATCGGCGAATGTGCTGATGAGCGCTCCGCCCACCATCGTGCCGACGATAGTCGACAGCACGGTCGCCGATTCCAGCCATGCGTTTGCCTTGACGAGTTTTTCGGCCGGCAGCAGCTCGGTGAGAATGCCGTACTTCGCGGGCGAATACGCGGCCGCGCCGAAGCCGACCACGCCATAGGCGATCATCGGATGCACGCCCACGATCATCATCAGACAGCCGCTCGCCTTCAGCGCATTCGAGATGAACATCACGTGACGCTTTTGCATGGAG
Organism: Paraburkholderia kirstenboschensis; assembly: GCF_032806925.1. Taxonomy (NCBI): domain Bacteria; kingdom Pseudomonadati; phylum Pseudomonadota; class Betaproteobacteria; order Burkholderiales; family Burkholderiaceae; genus Paraburkholderia; species Paraburkholderia kirstenboschensis. The sequence continues at coordinate 658,836 of NZ_CP136513.1, forward strand.
TCCGCAAACGCGCCGACGAAGGGCGCGAGCAGCACGTACGAGACGGTGAAAAAAATCTGGAGCAACGGCGTGACCCACGCGGCGGAACGGATCACGGACAACAATGCGATGGCGGCGATCAGCAGGGCATTGTCCGCCAGCGACGAAATGAACTGCGCCGCGATGATTGTGTAGAAGCCTTTTTTCATGAAGCGGATGGGAAGCTGCGCGCAAGCCTTAGGCGCAGATAGAGGCGCAGACGAGGCGCACATGCGGGCGCAGCGTAGAACGCGAAATGCAGCCGGCGAGGGAGACGCGCCGGCGCGGCTTCCCGCTTTGTAGCATGAACGCTCGCACGATGCAGGCGCGCCAACGAAAAAGCGGCCGAAGCCGCTTGTCGTGATTCTGCGCATTGCGATTCTTTGATTCGCTGCCCTTAAGCCGCTTGCTGGCGGGTACGGCTGTAGCGCGACAGGATCGGCACCATCTGCGCGTAGATCTTCGGATTGCCGGCGACAACTTCGCCAACGTGCAGGAAGTCGGAGTCGCCGGTGTAGTTGCCCACCAGACCGCCGGCTTCGGTAATCAGCAGGCTGCCCGCGGCGACGTCCCACGGGTTCAGGCCTTGCTCGAAGAAGCCGTCCATGCGGCCCGCAGCGACGTTTGCCAGATCGAGCGCGGCGGCGCCCGGACGGCGCAGGCCCGCGCACGCTTGCGTCATTTCCGCGAACTGGCGGCCATACGCTTCGAGGCCGTCGGTTTCGCGGAACGGAAAGCCGGTGCCGATCAGGCCGTCGGCCAGCCGGTCACGCTTGGCGACGCGAATGCGGCGGTCGTTCAGGAACGCGCCGCGGCCACGCGAAGCTGTGAAGAGGTCGTTGCGGGTCGGATCGTAGACCACGGCCTGGGTCACGATGCCTTTATGAGCCAGCGCGATCGACACGCAGTAGTACGGAAAGCCGTGAATGAAGTTGGTCGTGCCGTCGAGCGGATCGATGATCCACTGGTACTCGGACTCGTTGTCCGACTTGCCGGATTCTTCGGCGAGGATCGCGTGATCGGGATAGGCGGTCTTCAGCGTGTCGATGATCGCAGCTTCAGACGCCTTGTCGATCTCCGTGACGAAATCGTTGTGCTGTTTCTTGCTGACCTGGATCAGATCGAGGTCGAGCGACGCGCGGTTGATGATCTGAGCTGCGCGGCGCGCGGCCTTGACAGCGATATTGAGCATGGGATGCATGGATTGATCCTTGTGCCGGGGCAGCACGGCTGCTTGCCGGTGAATGGGCGCTACGCGCACACTAATTGGCGCCCTCGATGAGGCGCAGAAACAGCACGGAATGCTCGCCCGGTACACGACCGGTGCGTATTCCGCCAACGGAGACGAATTGAATAAGAACGAAGCGCCCGGTTTTGCTAGTTGCATGCACTGACTGTGCCGGACGCGAATCGCGATATTTTACCTCAGTCCGCAGGTCGCGGCAGGGTTCGAAGCGGGCAGGGCCTTCATGCTCATTTCAATGGGCGCACGGTGCGGGACATGACATGCGATGCACGTGCCATATGACGTGCAACGTGGTGTGTGCCATCGCGCGTATTTCGGGGTCTGCCCGCGTTGGCGCTACCATACGCGTTCTTTCGCTTGCATAACATCATCGTGGACCACACCCACCATTCTTCCGATCCCGCCGTGGCCGACTTGCGCGGCGGCTTCACCTCCACGCGCTTCGTGCTCGTCGAGCCGAGCCATCCGGGCAACGTCGGCGCCGCCGCGCGTGCGCTCAAAACCATGGGTTTCTCGCGGCTCGTGCTCGTCTCGCCCCGCGTGCCGCATGTGCAGAGCGATCCGGAAGCCATCGCAATGGCAAGCGGCGCCGACGACGTGCTCGCTTCGGCCCACGTCGTGCCGACGCTTGCTGATGCACTCTCCGGCGTGCATTGGTCGATCGCGCTGACCGCGCGGCAGCGCGAATACGGTCCTCCGCAATGGACGCCGCGCGCAGCCGCAAGTCTCGCGCGCGACGAGGCGTTGCACGGCGAGATCGCGCTCGTGTTCGGCAACGAGCGCACTGGCTTATCGAATGAAGACGTCGAGCGATGCAGCGCGCTCGCACACATTCCCGCCAATCCCGCCTACAGTTCGCTCAATCTTGCACAAGCGGTCCAGGTGTTGGCGTACGAGCTGCGCATGATCTACCTGACGAGCGGCGCCGACACAGCCGCGCCCGCAATGAGTGCGCCGCAAACGTCAGCCGCATCTGCCGAGCCGGCAGCCGCGCGTGCCGCGAGCAATGAAATTGAAAGCATGTTCGCGCACCTCGAAAGCGCGCTCGTCGCGCTCGAGTTTCTCGACCCCGCGAATCCGAAGAAACTGATGTCGCGCTTGCGGCGGCTTTTCGCGCGCTCGGGCCTGGAGCGCGAGGAAGTCAACATCGTGCGCGGCATCGCCAAACACATCCTTCTGAAGACGGGCCACAAGGACGACGGCGTGCAGTAGGGCGGCGCGCCCGGTGTAACGAGTGGCCAGTTGGGGGAGCCCGGCTAACACGACGACCTTTTGCGCTACATGGACTTCCGGCAGGTTTTCGGGAACCGCCCTACAATCCTCGAAACGTTCTAAGCAAAGCTGCCGTGCTGCTATGCGGCGCTGCTGCACGCGCATTGCGGTTCGCGCATGCGGTCTCCTTCCCACACAACACAGTCCCTGCCATGTTCACGAGACTTCGCGAAGACATTGCCACGATCCGCGAGCGCGATCCCGCTGCCCGCAGTGCCTGGGAAGTGCTCACGTGTTATCCGGGCTTGCACGCATTGGTGCTTCACAGGCTCGCGCATGCATGCTGGCAGGCGCGGCGCCGCTGGCTCGGGCGTTTCGTCTCGCAGATGGCGCGCTTTATGACGGGCATTGAAATTCATCCGGGGGCGACGGTCGGGCGGCGTGTGTTCATCGATCACGGCATGGGCGTGGTGATCGGCGAGACCGCGCAGATCGGCGACGATTGCACGATCTATCAGGGCGTGACGCTCGGCGGCACGTCGCTCACGCGCGGCGCGAAACGGCATCCGACGCTCGAGCGCGGCGTGATCGTGGGTGCGGGCGCGAAGGTGTTAGGCGGTTTCACGATAGGCGCGGACGCGAAGATCGGATCGAATGCGGTGGTGACCAAACCCGTGCCGGCTGGCGGCACCGCTGTGGGCAATCCGGCGCGAGTCATCGTGCCGGCGGCGGCTTCAACTGCTTCCGCGACTGCTGCGGCTGCCGTGGCTGCTGTCGTTACGAGGGCCGCTGCCAATGCTGGGAACAACGGGGTTGCCAATGCGGCTGCCAATTCGGCTCCAAATGCGGCTGCCAACGGCGGCGTGAGCGCGGCTCGCGATGCTGCAACGAATGAACCCGCTTCCGCTAACGGCACGAGTCCGGAGAGCGGCAAGCTCGCCGTCGAGCGCAGCGGCTTCTGCGCATACGGCATCACGCCGAATGCCGACGATCCCGTGTCGCTCGCCATTCACGGGCTCATCGATCATGCGGCCACGCAAGCCAAACGCATCGACGAAATCGTTATGGCGCTCGAGCATCTCGGCACGAGTCTCGAAGGACTGCAAGGCGCTGACGCAGCGCTGCTGGATTTGCGGCGCCTGTCGGCGGCGATTGCGGGCAAGCTGGACGGGGCGGTGGTGGGGCGTTGATCTGAGTCGGCGGTGTATCAGCGGCGACGCCGCTGCGCGCGGCGCGCGGCGGCTAAGAGCACGCACGCATCGCGCTCAGTCGAGCGGCAACGCCCGGATCCCATCGGCGTCGATACGCAGATAACCCCCGCGCCGTTCGCCATGATCGAGATCCCAGTCCGGCAGTACCCAGCGTATTCCGCCGGGCTCACGGTGACGCGCAGGGCGGTGCGTGTGCCCGTGAATCATGGTTGCAGCTTTGGACCATTTGAATAACGACGCGACGCCTTTCGGGGTCACGTCGTATTTCAGCGAGACCGGCCGCGACCGGCCATGTTCGCTTTTCGACCGCATATTTTCCGCGAGCGCCTGACGCCACGAAAACGGCGACGCGAGAAACAGCATCTGCGCGAGACGGTTGCGCGCCAAGCCACGGAAGATCTGATAACCGCGATCGGCGGTGCACAGGCGATCGCCGTGCGCGAGCGCGATGCGCGTGCCGAATGCCGTGATCACGAACGGATCGGGTAGCCAGATTGCGCCAGCTGCTTTCATGAAGCGCTTGCCGAGCAGAAAATCGCGATTGCCATGCATGATGTAGAGCGCGATACCGCGCTCTGTCAGCGTGTGCAACAGCGCGGCCATGCGCGCGACGAACGGCTCGGCGAGCATGTCGTCGCCGATCCAGTATTCGAACAGATCGCCGAGAATGAAAACGGAATCCGCCTGGTCGGCTGTGACGCGAATGAAGTGTTCGAACGCGGCGACCGTGCGCGGAATCGCCCCGCTCAAATGAATGTCGGAGACAAACAAAAACGGGCGTGCGGCGTGCGGGCGTTTGCCCTCGCCAGGCACGCCCGCGGCGACGCTTCGCAGCGGCGTTTCTTGCAGCATTGAAGGTGCCTGAGTCTGGTTTTTATAGTGTGAGCGCGCGTGCGACCGGCAATCAGTCGACGATCACGGCCTTTTCGATCACGACGTCGTCAACCGGCACGTCCTGATGAAAACCCTTCGAACCCGTCTTGACCTTCTTGATCTTCTCGACGATGTCCAGGCCTTCGACCACCTTGCCGAACACTGCATAGCCCCAGCCTTGCGGTGTGGGCGACGAGTGGTTCAGGAAGTCGTTGTCGTTCACGTTGATGAAGAATTGCGCGGTTGCCGAATGCGGGTCGTTGGTGCGAGCCATTGCGACGGAGCCGTTCACGTTCTTCAGGCCGTTGTTCGCTTCGTTGTTGATCGGCTCGGCCGTCGGCTTCTGCTTCATGCCGGGTTCGAAGCCGCCGCCCTGAATCATGAAGCCGTCGATCACACGGTGGAATACCGTGTTGTCATAGTGGCCGGCCTTCACGTAGTTGAGGAAGTTCTCAACCGACTTCGGCGCTTTCTCGGCGTCCAGTTCGAGTTTGATGACGCCGTGGTTCGTATGCAGTTCAACCATGATGGAATCCTTTGATGAACAGGGTGGGTGGAAGAGGCGCGGTGAGCCGTCGTGTGCTTTCGTGCGCTTGCCTGGCGCTTCATGCATTCGACGGCGGGCCGCGCCGGGGCGTGATCTGACGCTTGGATGCGAGCGTTCCGTGTTCCGTTAGTGCTCTTCTACTGTTACTTGCTGCTGACGACGCTAGCCGATTCAATCACCACCGGCTTCTGGGGAACGTCGCCCATCGGGCCGCGCGTGGTGGTGGGCGTGCCTTCGATCTTCTTCACGACCTCCATGCCGCTCGTGACCTTGCCGAACACTGCATAGCCGTTGCCGTCCGGATTCGGATAGTCGAGGCCGGCGTTGTCCACCGTGTTGATGAAGAACTGCGCAGTGGCCGAATTCGGATCGCTGGTGCGCGCCATCGCCAGTGTGCCTGCCATGTTCTTCAGACCGTTACGGCTTTCGAGCGGAATCGGCGCGCGCGTGGGCTTTTCAGCGAAGCTCTGCGTATAACCGCCGCCCTGAATCATGAAGCCGCGAATGACCCGATGAAAGATCGTACCGCTGTACTGACCGGACTTCACATAGTCGAGAAAGTTGGCGACTGTCTTAGGCGCTTTCTCAGGATACAACTCGACGCGAATATCGCCTTCCGACGTCTTGAGGAGGACGGACGGATGCGCGGCTTGCGAACCGGACTGCGCGTACGCGGGTGCGTTTGCGATCAGGGCGGCGCTGCCGAGCGCCAACATCAACCATTTCATGAAGATCCTCAGGGTTGGAAAAAACGTATGACCGCGAGCGTGGCGGCGTTATTGCGAGGGCGCCATGTAAGGCGGCATGGCGAGCGAGCCGTTTGCGCCGCCGTACTGGAAGCTCGGCGTTTGCGTCATGTTCGCCGTGGCGCGGTCCGTATAGTTCTCTTGCACTGCAGCGGCTCGTTTGGTCGACTTGCCCGTTTTGGGCGGCGACACGATCTTCTGAATGTCGGCGATGCGCTGCGTGGTCGTGGCGCTTGCCTTTCCGAGGCTCTGCGCGCGCCGGTACGCTTCGTTGGCCATGCGCAGGTAGAGGTCGCCCAGGTTCTCATAAGCGAGGCCGTAGCCCGGGTTCACCTTGGTCGCGGTTTCAAGCGCCGCGCGTGCTTCCACATAACGGCCGTGCTTTGCGTACAGCGCGGCGAGATTGTTATACGGCTCGGGCAACTCGGGGTACAACTGCGTGAGTTCGGTGAACGCGGTGATCGCTTCGTCGTCGCGGTTCAGATGCGAGAGCACCGTGGCGCGCTTGAACTTAGCCTGCGCGTCGCGCGGGTTCGAGGCGATGCGCGCGTCGAGCTGCGTCAACGAGGCCTGCCAGTCTTTCTGCGCGATGGACGCGTCGATTTCAGGCGTGTTGTCGCGCACTGCGGGACCTTGCGAGACGGTCGGCGTCTTCTGCGCGAACGCGGCGGCGCCCGGCACAATGCCAAGGGCGACAGCCACGGTAAAGCGCAACGTGACGGCGCGTGCGAGGCTGCGTGCAACGTCGCGCGCAATGCCGCGGCGGGCGCTGCGCACGGGGCTCTCGAAGGCCGTCGCGGCAAGGGTCGCAGCGCTGCGCGCGCGGCCGCTGGAAGGTTTCATAGGCTCGGGTCTGGATGTTATACTCCGAGCCATTCTAACAAAAGGTCTGCGCGTTCCGTCGAACCGCCGGCTGTCTTTTCGCCACTCGTGGTCGTCTCCGCCTTGATAGCAGTCTGACCGCCGCACCAGGTGCACCGGTTTGCTGCTGTGCGTGTTTCAACAGTCGGGCAAGAGCCGGACATAGCCAGACACAGTTGGGTAATAGTCAAGCAACAGCCCGGCTTGGAGTCAGGTAACAGTCAGGCAAATGTTCGTCCCGGCCGTCTTGTGTTTGCGGGACGGCACGCACGAAACACATTGCGGATTTCTTTCGGCCCACGCACCGTTCTCTATGGAATCACTGCGCATCTACAACACGCTCGCGCGTGACAAGCAAACTTTCGTGCCCCTGCAAACAGGCGTCGTGCGGATGTACGTCTGCGGGATGACCGTGTACGACTATTGTCACGTCGGTCATGCGCGCGTGATGGTCGTATTCGACATCGTGCAGCGGTGGTTGCGCACGCTCGGCTACGAGGTCACGTACGTGCGCAATATCACGGACATCGACGACAAGATCATTCGCCGCGCCGTCGAAAACGGCGAGACGATCAAGTCGCTGACCGATCGCTTCATCGATGCATTGCATGAAGACGCGGACGCGCTCGGCATCGCGCGGCCCGATATCGAGCCGCGCGCCACCGACTTCATTCCTCAGATGCTCGGCATGATCGAGAAGCTCGAAGCGAACGGCTACGCGTATCAGGCGAGCGACGGCGACGTGAACTACGCGGTGCGCAAGTTCGCTGGCTACGGCAAGCTTTCCGGCAAGTCTCTGGAAGATTTACGCGCGGGCGAGCGCGTTGCCGCAAACGACGCCAAAGAAGATCCGCTCGACTTCGTGTTGTGGAAGCAGTCGAAGGCCGGCGAACCGGCCGACACCGGGTGGGATTCGAAGTACGGACGCGGCCGTCCCGGTTGGCATATCGAATGCTCGGCTATGGGTTGCACGTTGCTCGGCGAACGCTTCGACATTCATGGCGGCGGGCAGGACTTGCAGTTCCCGCACCACGAAAACGAAATCGCGCAGAGCGAAGCTGCTACCGGTCAAACCTTCGTGAATTACTGGATGCACAACGGCTACGTGCAGATCGACAATGAGAAGATGTCGAAGTCGTTGAATAATTTCTTTACGATTCGCGAAGTATTGGCGCAGTACGATGCCGAGGTCGTGCGTTTTTTCATCGCACGCGCGCATTACCGTTCGCCGTTGAATTACAGCGACGTGCATATCGACGACGCCCGCAACGCCCTCGGCCGTTTATACACCGCGCTGAAGGACGTCACGCCGGACGGCGCCGCGCTCGACTGGAACGAAGCGCATGCGCAACGTTTCCGGGCAGCAATGAACGACGACTTCAACACGCCGGTTGCGGTGTCGGTGTTGTTCGAGTTGGCAACTGAAGTAAACCGCACGCGCGACCCCGCGCTGGCCCGTCAATTGCGCTCGCTCAGCGCGGTGCTCGGGTTGCTCGGGCGCGAGCCGCGTGCGTACCTGCAGCAGGCAGCGGGCGCCGCGGTACAAGACGCGCTCGAACCCGCCGCGATCGAAGCGAAGATCGCCGAGCGTGTGGCCGCCAAGCAGGCGAAAGACTATGCGGCAGCAGACCGGATCCGGGCCGAATTGCTCGAGGCCGGCGTTGCACTTGAAGACAAACCCGGCGGGTTGACCGAGTGGCGGCGCGTGTGAGCGCACCTCGTACTTCCCTCTGAACGACTCGCCAGGCAGGAGGCAGGATGGCAACGGCCACGAAGACGCCGGCTAAACGAGCCACGTCTCAAACAAACGCAGCAGCCGCGGCAAAGTCGACTCGAACGTCGGCTCGCACGGCAAGCGGCGCGGTGAAAGCAGCATCGTCGAAAGGCGCGGGCGCGGCGGACAAGACCGCGGCCGGCGCGTCGAAAAAGACTGCGGTAAAACGTGCGCTCAACGGCACGTCCGTGCACGCGCCGGTTGCGAAACGCGGGAAAGCATCGTCCGGCAAAACGTCGCGCTTGAATAGCGGCAGCAGCAACGGCGCGTTGCCCGCCGAACTTGCAGGCGACGTTCAGGAACTCGCGCGTGTCGCCAAGGCGCAAGAGGGTGACGGAGGCGAGATTGTGCGCAAGACGCGTGCGTCGTCCCCGGCGGTCGGCGAAGCGGCGAGCGCAAGCGAAGTCGCGGTGCCGGTGCAGATCGGCGGCCTCGTACCCGAAGTGACGCGTCCCGACTACTGGGACAAGGCGTGTGCCGATCTCGTCAAGCGCGATCGCATTCTGAAGAAGCTGATTCCGAAGTTCGGTCCGGTGCATCTGCTAAGTCGCGGCGACCCGTTTGTCACGCTCGCGCGCTCGGTCGTCGGTCAGCAGATTTCGGTGGCGTCCGCACAGGCCGTTTGGGCGAAAGTCGCGGCCGCATGTCCGAAGCTCGTGCCGCAGCAGTTCATCAAGCTGGGTCAGGAAAAGCTGACTGCCTGCGGCTTGTCGAGACGCAAGGCGGAGTACGTGCTCGATCTCGCGCAGCACTTCGTCTCGGGTGCGCTGCACGTCGGCAAGTGGAGGTCGATGGAAGACGAGGCCGTGATCGCCGAGCTCACGCAGATTCGCGGCATCGGCCGCTGGACCGCGGAGATGTTCCTGATCTTCAACCTGTCGCGTCCGGATGTGCTGCCGCTCGACGACCTCGGTCTGATTCGCGCAATCAGCGTCAATTATTTTAGCGGCGAGCCCGTCACGCGCAGTGAAGCGCGCGAGGTCGCAGCGAACTGGGAGCCGTGGCGCACCGTCGCCACCTGGTATATGTGGCGTAGTCTGGATCCATTGCCGGTCGACTACTGAAGCAAACAAGAAGCGATGCCGCTTCGCGACTATCAATTGTTAAGTATTGATAGTTGCGAAGTGGTTTAGACATCGGCGAGCGCGGTTAGAATACGCGCTGCCGGTAAGTCCAAGGATTAAAACCAATGAAGACCACCTTTCTGGATTTCGAACAGCCGATCGCTGAACTCGAAGCAAAGATCGAAGAATTGCGCTTCGTGCAGGACGATTCGGCCGTCGATATTTCGGAAGAGATCGAGCGGCTGTCCAAGAAAAGCCAGCAGCTCACGAAAGATCTGTATGCGAACCTCACGCCGTGGCAGGTTTCGCAAATCGCCCGACATCCGCAGCGCCCGTACACATTCGACTATGTGAACGAACTCTTCACCGATTTCCACGAACTGCATGGCGACCGCAACTATGCGGACGACCTGTCGATCGTCGGCGGCCTCGCGCGTTTCAACGGCCAGGCCTGCATGGTGATCGGTCATCAGAAGGGTCGCGACACGAAAGAGCGCGCGCTGCGCAACTTCGGCATGCCGCGTCCGGAAGGCTATCGCAAGGCCGAGCGTCTCATGCGTCTTGCCGAGAAATTCAGCCTGCCGATCTTCACGTTCATCGACACGCCGGGCGCGTATCCTGGCATCGGTGCTGAGGAGCGCGGGCAGTCGGAAGCCATCGGCCGCAATCTGTATGTGATGGCAGAACTGAAAACGCCGCTGATCGCGACGATCATCGGCGAAGGCGGTTCGGGCGGCGCGCTTGCCATCGCGGTCGGCGACAACGTGCTGATGCTGCAATTCTCGACCTATTCGGTGATCTCGCCGGAGGGCTGCGCGTCGATTCTGTGGAAGAGCGCGGCGAAAGCGCCGGAAGCAGCGGAAGCGCTCGGCCTCACCGCGCATCGTCTGAAAGCGCTCGGCCTGATCGACAAGATCGTCAACGAGCCGCTCGGCGGCGCGCATCGCGACCCGAAGGGCATGGCTGCCATGCTGCGCCGTGCGCTCGCCGATTCGCTGCGCCAGTTCCAGGGCATGAGTATCAACGACCTGCGTCAACGCCGTTTCGAACGCCTGATGTCATACGGCAAGTTCAAGGAGACAACGCCGGGCGCCTAAGCCCGTGCGTTCTCTCTTCGTCCATCGGCGCATGACGCTTTAATACTGCGCTGAACGACGTGACTCCTACCTCTGAATCGCCCACCGACCGCCTCGTTCTCGAGGCGGTCGGCGTTGCGCTTGCCGCTTTGCCTTCTAGTGCGCGGATCGCGGTCGCATTCAGCGGCGGCGTCGATTCGAGCGTGCTGCTCGATGCGGCCGTGCGTGTCGCGGGCGCGTCGCGTTGCTTGGCGCTCCATGTGCATCACGGCTTGAGCGCTAACGCCGATGCGTGGCTCGCCCACTGTGATGCGTTCGCACTGGAACGCGGCGTCGAATTCGCGGCGCGTCGCGTCGAGGTGTCGCGTGATGCGGGTGTAAGCGTGGAGGCCGCCGCGCGCGAGGCCCGCTATCGCGCGTTGAACGCGCTTTGTGAGGAGCACGGCGTTCATTCGCTATGGCTCGCGCAGCACGCGGACGATCAGGCGGAAACCGTGCTGCTGCAACTGCTGCGCGGCGCCGGCCTCGCAGGTCTGGCGGCAATGGCGCCGGAGTTTTCGCCAGCGGGTGCAGCGGCGGTGCGCGTGCGGCCCTTGCTTCATCTGCTGCGCGCGCAACTCGAACAGTATGCGAGCGCACGCCATCTGCGCTGGGTCGACGACGAATCGAACGCGGACACGCGATATGCCCGCAACGCGCTGCGCCACCAGGTCACGCCCGCGTTGGCCGTGCACTTTCCCGGTTTTCGCGATGCCCTGGCCCGCACCGCGTCGCACGCCGCGGCAGCGCAACGCTTGCTGGACCAACTCGCGCGTATCGACCTCGACGTTGTCTCGCGCGACGATGGGCGTGCGCTCTCGCACGACGCACTCATCGCCCTCGACGACGACCGCGCGCTCAACCTGATGCGTTACTGGATGCGCTCGCAGGGCTTCGTCGCCGCATCGAGCGCGCGTCTTGGCGACGCGCTTCGTCAACTGCGTGAAGTGGGCGAGGGCGGCGACGGGCACCGCTTGCGTATCGACCACGCAGGGCATGCGTTGCGCAGCTATCGAGGACTCGTGTATTGGGAAGCAGGCGATAGCAGCGATTCCGCCGACGAGTCCGCGTTCGTCGAACGCGAGATCAGCGAATTTGCCTGGCACGGCGAAGCGACGTGGCGTTTGCCGCAATGGCGCGGCACGTATGTGTTTGAAGCGGTCGAGGTGACTTCGTCGACTAATGCTGCGCATGCCGATGCGATTCCGGTTAGCGTCTTCCAGCGTGGGTTGCTGAGCGCGCGTTCGCGCAGCGGCGGCGAGCGCATGCGCACGAGCGATGCGCCCGGCGCGCCCAGTCGGACCCTCAAGAACCTGTTCCAGGAACGCGGCATTCCTGCGTGGAAGCGCGAGGTGCCGCTGCTTTATATCGGCGATGAACTGCTGTTCGTGCCGTTGCTCGGCGTGAATCGCGCGGCGTTGCAGCTACAGATGTCGCCCGGCGAGGCCAGCGTAACGATCGTGTGGCGCGAGGATCTGCTGATCGCCTGACCGGCCGGTCGGTCGCGCGGTTATCACACTGTGAGTCTTCAATTGGGGCGCGAGTTCCGGTTCGAATGAGGCCACGAAGAAAGGTGCCGACGCACGCCCTGCAAGCCTTTGCTGGCGGTATTGCAAGCCTCGCCGCGGGCTTTGCGGCTTGTCTTTTTGCGTACGATCGGGTACGTTAACTTGTTTGCCCGACCCGCTTTTGCCGTCGCTTTTGTCGGTTTTCCGATCGTGATCCGAGTTTTCCGGTAAGCCATTAGCGATCAATCACGGGCAAATCCGCGCGTGCTGCACGCGCGCTGCATTTACGCCGCCACACACTTTGCCGCCGTTCACGAGACGTTGCGCCCCTGTGCTTTTGTGCGGTCGTCGCGAGCGCGCCAGCGCGGTTTCTCCTCCAGTTCAGAACGACAATGGCACTCATCGTACATAAATACGGCGGCACTTCGATGGGCTCCGTCGAGCGCATCAAGAACGTCGCCAAGCGCGTCGCGAAATGGCATAAGGCCGGTCACAAGATGGTGGTCGTGCCGTCGGCAATGTCCGGCGAAACGAACCGCCTGCTCGGCCTCGCGAAAGAGATCACGACTCAGCCCAGCCCCCGCGAACTCGACATGATCGCCGCCACGGGCGAGCAGGTCAGCTCGGGTCTGCTCGCCATCGCGTTGCAGGAAGCCGGTGTTGAAGCGGTCAGCTACGCCGGCTGGCAAGTGCCGGTCAGGACAGACAGCGCGTTCACCAAAGCGCGCATCAGCGAGATCGACGGCGAACGCGTTGTGCGCGATCTCGACGCGGGCAAGGTGGTGGTAATCACGGGCTTCCAGGGTATCGACCCTGACGGCAACATCACCACGCTCGGCCGCGGCGGTTCCGATACCTCGGCGGTTGCGGTCGCGGCTGCGTTGAAGGCGGACGAGTGCCTGATCTATACAGACGTCGACGGCGTGTACACCACCGACCCGCGCGTGGTGGAAGAGGCGCGCCGGCTCGACCGCGTGACGTTCGAAGAAATGCTGGAAATGGCAAGCCTGGGTTCCAAGGTGCTGCAGATCCGCTCGGTGGAATTCGCCGGCAAATATCAGGTGAAGACGCGCGTGCTGTCTAGCCTGACCGATCCGCTCATCCCGCTCGACACTGAAATGAAGTCGGGCACCCTGATTACTTTTGAAGAAGACGAGACCATGGAAAAAGCAGTCATCTCGGGTATCGCGTTTCAGCGCGATGAAGCTCGCATCGCCGTGATGGGTGTGCCCGACAAGCCGGGCATTGCGTATCAGATTCTCGGCCCGGTGGCGGACGCGAATATCGACGTCGACATGATTATCCAGAATCAGAGCGTCGAAGGCAAAACGGCTTTCACGTTCACGGTGGGTCGCGGCGATTATCAGCGCGCCATGGACATTCTCACGAACCAGGTGAAGGGTCACGTTCAGGCCGAACAGGTGCTGGGCGATCCGAAGGTGTCGAAGGTTTCGGTGGTGGGCGTGGGCATGCGTTCGCACGTGGGCATCGCGAGCACGATGTTCCGCACGCTGTCGGAAGAGGGCATCAATATCCAGATGATCTCGACCTCCGAAATCAAGATTTCGGTGCTGATCGACGAGAAGTATATGGAGCTCGCGGTGCGCGCGCTGCATAAGGCGTTCGAACTGGATCAGGCTTAATTCGACGCAAACGGCGGGGCGTACAGGAGCGCCCCGGTCGTTTATATCTGTTTGCGCGGGCGCGCGAAAAAAATCCCAATTCAATGACGATATTGGCACAAAAAGCGTTCGTCAGACATTGACCTTGGCGGTTCGGCCCGCTATTATCTTGGCTTCGTCGCGCTGACTCCCTGCGCGACCGAAAGTTTGGGAGACGTGGCCGAGAGGTCGAAGGCACTCCCCTGCTAAGGGAGCATCTGGGCCAAAACCTGGATCGAGGGTTCGAATCCCTCCGTCTCCGCCAGTGATGGTGGCGAAACCCCGTAAGTCGGAAGACTTACGGGGTTTTTGTTTTGTCGGTCGCATAATAAGCGGCTATCCATGCTCAGTTTGCGAGCCTTTACGTGGACGAACAGCGCACAATAAACAAACCCACGGGCGCCTGCTTTGCGGGTGTGAAGGTGCGCATCACTCGCCAGCGTATGGTCGGAGAAATCGCCCGACACAGTGGCGCGGACATAGCAGCCGGAGTAACGCCCGGCCGCCCGTGGCACGTTTCCGGCCACGCGTCACCACAACCGCGCGGCGGAACGCGCCTGGAAGTCGATTTTCGATAGATACGCCTGATTCGAGTCAGCTTAAGGCAAGGCAGTCGATCCGACGAACCCGTCGAACCCGAGGCACCGTCAATGCTCGTCAAGGTCAGCGGCACTGAAGGCTATGCGCAAGAAGCCGGGAGTCTTATCCGGCGATGGCGGAGCATTTCGTTCGCCGACCAGCACTCTCAGGTTCTACACCTGCTGCCGGACGCCCCGTCGCGCGTTCTCGACATCGGTGCGGGCATAGGAACGGATGCGGCTGCGTTAGCAGCGATGGGGCACGCGGTGGTAGCCGTCGAACCGGTCGACGAACTGCGCACTGCAGCCATCAACTTGCATCAGTCGTCGCGCGTCCAATGGATTGACGACAGTCTCCCCGATCTGCGCATCATCAATTCGATGAACGAAACGTTCGACGTGGTCATGCTGACTGCGGTGTGGATGCATCTCGATCACGAACAGCGGCGCCGCGCGATGCCTCGCGTGAGTTCTCTTCTACGAGACGATGGCGTGTTGATCATGTCGTTGCGCCATGGGCCCGTTCCGCGCGGGCGTCGCATGTTCGACGTCGCGCCAGAAGAAACAATCGAGCTTGCACGCGTCGCGGGTTTGCAAGCCGTATTCCGTGTCGTTACCCCGTCGGTCCAACAGGCGAATCGAAATAGCGGAGTGACATGGACGCGCCTCGGCTTCGAGAAACGCTCCACTTTTCAGGCATAGACGATCTCGGGACCAATCGAGGTGAACCACGTCGTGCACACACTGTCAGTCCGTCAACAGGCGGGCGGTCCGAGCCGCGCGGATCGTCCCGCGCTTGACATACAGGTCGACGAAGTCTCAATCCGAGATTCCGGACTGCATGGATACGCCGCCTGGGGCAAGGAGCGGCGTGTCGACAAACGTGCGCCGAAGGAACGCAGACGCCTTTTCTCCGGAGACCACGAGCGCGCTCCGAGTCGACGCATTAGCCAGTTCAGACGCTGTAGTCCTTGCCATCGGCGCATGCACTCTCGCCTGCATTGGCACGGTCACTGAGATCAGCCAACTCAGCGAGGTCCGCCACGTGGCACACCAATCGGCAAAGCGCCGGGTGGCAAGTCAGCGCCTGCGCAGCCGCGTCGTCACAGGAAGCGACGCCTTGCACCAGCGTGCGACCGTTCAATGCCGCACATAAAGCACCGCAGGAACCCTTTTCGCGGCAGGCTGCAAGCGTTGCGGACAGCGCTTGCTCGCCCAAAGGATGCGCGTAGTTGGCTGTCAGAAGATCGTCGAACAGACGCGGTGATTGCGAGTAGTCTGCCGGAACGGCTTGGTTATCGGAGAGTCGGGTTGCAATCTCCAGAACCTCACGTTCGATCTCCTGCAAGAACGCCTCAGAAAACTTGAGTTCTGGTGCATGACGCGAGACCCAAAGCTGCGCCGACTCTGTGAAATGCGCAAATGAGAGCCACTTCCCGTCAATCTGCATGCACGCCAGTTCATGAGCGACGAGGTCGCTCAACAAAAACACTTTCATTGCCTATCTCATCGTTATGCGCGGCGGTGTGCCTGTCTGGTCGACGAGTATCCGTGCGTGAGCTCGTCGCAAAAATGGGAGGATTCTCATTTGAGCGGGCCATGTTCGTGATTAGGTAGCGAGTAAGCAGCCTGGCGTGCGGTCGTTATAGCGTTCTGGATCCCTGACGTTCCGCCTTCTGCAGATCCTTCGCCAGCCGCTCAAGATAAACCCAAGGGAAGATTCCGCGCTCATGCCCGTCGTCGAACACGAGTTGCAGGCCGTAGCCCGACGGCCGCGCGTCGAGCAGCTTCACGTCGGATGACGTCGATGGCGTATCTCCGTCGAGCTTGCGCTTGCGACACTGTGCGCACATGCATGACGAGCGCAGCACGGCAAACGGCAACCGGGCGACCGCACCGTCTGGCCAGCGCATGGACAGGCTTGCGCTAGCCGCGTCGATCGCCACCAGCTCGGGCGCGTTCATCGTGGGCGCCCGGCGATCTGCGCCAGCGCGATGCGCACCGCCTTGCGTACCTCCGGGTCCGCGTCGGTTCGTGCAGCTTCGAGTGCGGTGAGCATCTGCGCATCGCTCATTTCGCCGATTTCGCCGAGCGCAAGCGCGGCTTCCTTGCGCACGTTGCTAATCGGATGCGAGAGCAGGGCGGCGACGTGCGTCGCGCTGGCGGCGTCGCCGATCTGGCCCAACGCGCGCAGTGCCCGCAAACGTACTTGCCAGTAGGCGTCGCCGAGTGCTTCGATAAGCGCATCGCGCGATTCAGCGACGCGCAGTTTGCCGAGCGTCGTGGCAGCTTCCTCGCGCACCTGCCACGCGTCGTCGTGCAGGGCGGTGAGGAGCGCCGCCGTTGTCTCGGCGTGGGCCGGCGGCGCGAAGCCGAGCGCCGCTGTCGCGGCGCGCCGGATCGATGCATCGGCGTCGCCGGTCGCAAGAGATGCCAACGGGCTTAGCGCAATGGAATTCTTCAACCATCCCAGGACGCCGACGGCTTCGGCGCGCACGTTGGCGTCCGCATCGGCGAGTGCCTGCAGCGCGGGTGCAAGCGCGTCCGCGACCCGCAGCTCGCGCAGCGCGCGCAACAACGCGGAGCGCACGAACGGGTCGGGTTTCTAAAGCCACTCAAGCAGTATCGCGCCAGACGACGCCTGCTTGAGTTCCGACAGGCTCTGCGCGGCACTCGCGCGAACCTCGGCGTCGCGATCGAGCAATGCGTTGCATAGAGCGTCCACCACGTCGCCGCGCTCCCATGAAGCAAGCAAACGGGCCGCTTCGCCGCGCACCTCGGGCGATGTGTCGCGCCGTAGCGCTGCGACGATGGGCGCTACGACGCAGACGTCCTCGAGATCGGCGAGTTCGATCAGCGCAATGCGGCGCACGACGGCATCGTTGTCGGCGAGCCGTGACAGAAGGGCGGCTGCTTCCCCGGGCATGATATCGAGCGGATCGCCCGGATTGGTCGGCTCGGTCGGATCGGTCGCGTGGGACATGGATGGACTTGAATGGGAAGAAGGAACGTCGCGGATCGCTTAACGCAGAAGATACGGAATGGACACTTTCACCGCGCCCGTCGGACAATCCTGTTCGCAAGGCATGCAGTACCAGCACTCGTCGAACTGCATATACGCCTTGCCTTTTTTCATGTCGATTGCGAGCAGATCGAGCGGGCAAACATCGACGCATACAGTGCAGCCTTTTTCAGCAATGCACTTGCTTTCGTCGATCGTGACGGGGGCTGAACTGCGCTGGAAAATATCGTGTGGCGTAAAAGACATTTGGTTACTCCGTCAGGCGGTTGCGGGGTCGAGGGCGGGCTCGCCGATCCGCAGGCTCCGATAGGCATCGCGTTCGTTTTCGTTGAGCGCGACGATATAGGGTTCGACCGCACGCTTTTCGCTCGTCATGCGGCCATTGGCGTCCTTGCGCAGATGCGTATGGCAGAACCATTGCTCATCGTCGCGCTGCGGGTAATCCACGCGATGGTGGTAAAGACCCCAGCGGCTCTCGGTTCGAAAAAGCGACGCACGTGCGGCCATTTCCGCACAATCGCGGATCGCACGCACCTCGGCCGCGCGCATCAGTTCGTGTGGGTGCGTGGCCGATATCGATTCGATATCCTCAGTGATTTCTGCAAAGCGTTGCAGGCCGATTTCCATCTTGCGTGTGACCTTCGGCGGTTGCAGGTAATCGTTGACCATGCGGCGCAGCTTGTATTCGACCTGCGCGGGCGCGATGCCGTTCTCGCGCTCGAACGGCGCATAAATGCGCGCGCGTTCCGCGTCGATCTGTTCTTCGTCGACGGCGACGTGTTCGCGGCCCGCTACGTACTCTGCCGCGTTGTGACCCGCGAACCATCCGTAGGTAAACGCACCGAGCATGTAGTTGTGCGGCACTGCCGCCATGTCGCCAGCGGCATAGAGGCCCGGCACGGTCGTCTCCGCACGCGCATTGACGTACACGCCCGACGCACTGTGCCCGCTGCAAAAACCGATTTCCGAAATGTGCATCTCGATCATCTGTGTGCGGTAATCGGTGCCTCGTCCTTCATGAAAGCGGCCGCGGCTCGGACGCTCGTTGGTGTGCAGAATCTGTTCGATCGTCTGGATCGTTTCTTCCGCGAGATGGTCGAGCTTCAGGAATACAGGCCCATTGCCGCTTTGCAGTTCCTGATAGAACTCCCACATCATCTGGCCGCTCCAGTAATCGCATTCGATGAAGCGTTCGCCCTTGCCATTCGCAGTGAAGCCGCCGAGCGGCCCTGTCACATACGCGCAAGCGGGGCCGTTATAGTCCTTGATGAGCGGGTTGATCTGGAAACACTCGAGATTCGCGAGCGCGGCGCCTGCGTGGTAGGCCATGGCGTAGCCGTCGCCGGCATTAGTCGGGTTTTCGTATGTGCCCATCAGATAGCCCGATGCCGGCAGCCCGAGCCTTCCCGCGGCACCGCAACTCAGTATGACGGCTTTAGCGCGCACCACGTAAAAGTCGGCCGTGCGGCAGTCGAAGCCCAGCACGCCGCAAACGCGCCCTTGCGAATCGGTCAATAGCCGTGTGGCGACGATCCGGTTGGTGATTGCGACACGTGCGCGTTTAAGCTGCCTGTACAGGACTTTCTTGATGTCGTGGCCCTCGGGCATCGGCAGCACGTACGAGCCCATGTGATGCACTTTCTTCACCGCATAGTCGCCGTTGCCGTCCTTTTCGAACTTGACGCCCCAGCGGTCCAGTTCCTCGATCGTCGTGAAACTATGGCGCGCGTACGCATACACGGCCTCCTGATCCACGATGCCGTCGTTCGCGATCGTGATCTCGCGTGTGTACTGTTCGGGCGTCGCGTGACCGGGAATCACGGCGTTGTTCAGACCGTCCATGCCCATCGAGATCGCGCCGCTGCGCTTCACGTTGGCCTTCTCGAGCAGCAATACCTTTAGCGACGGATCGCGCTCCTTCGCCTTGATGGCGGCCATCGGGCCCGCCGTTCCACCGCCGACCACCACGACGTCGTAGTCGAGTACATGCGTGTTCATCGTGCCTCCATTGCGTTTTTGCTGCTCTTTCGCAGGTCTTTTTCACGGTCGATACGCAGCCGGTACTGAAAGGCGTCGCCGCGGAAGTACAGGTATTCGAAATCGACCGGCTGACCCGACGCGTCATGCGTGAGTCGCTCGATACGCAACACGGGGCTGCCTTCTTCGACGCGCAATGCGTCGACGATGTCGTCGTGGGCGAGAATCGCGTCGATGGATACATCGGCATGACCTAGCGACACACCGCAGTCGTTTTCGAGGATCAGAAATATGTCGCGTGTCGTGAGGTCCGCGTTCGCGAGGCGCTTGCCGAGCGCCTGCGGCACCCACGTCAATTCGAGCGACACCGGCTCGCGATTGAGCAGCCGGACACGATGAATCTCGGTGACAGGCGCGCCCTCGGCAAGATTCAGACGCGCGGCAATGTGGTGTCCGGCTTCGACAGTTCTGCAACTGCGCAGCTGGTTGACGATTTCATGGCCCATCGACGACATGGCCTCCGCAAAGCCCTGCAGCGACGCGACGTTCTGAAACGCCTTGGGCTTCGAGACGAACGTGCCTTTGCCATGCAGCTTGAACAGCAGACCTTCCTTGTGCAGATCGCCGAGTGCCTGCCGCACAGTGATGCGGCTTACGTCGAACATGCGGCACAATTCGTGTTCCGACGGCATCTGCGAGTGCGGCGCGTAGCTGCCGTCGAGTATGCGCTCACGCAGGACGTCCTTGATCTGCGCGTAGAGCGGAAGAGGCGCGGCCGATACGGTTGGCGAATCGGCGGGCACCGGCACGAGAGTCGTTTTCGACATTGCTCGAACTTGTTATGACAAGATGACGTGCAGTCTAGTAGGACGTCGTCTCGGTTCAAACCAAGTTTTTCTGCTATGTATTTCTCGTCGCGCAGCCAGGTTGTCGCGTTGGCGATATCGACGCTTTGGCTCCGAACAGGGTCGAATGTAACGACACGTAACGTCCCGCGCCGCCTGCGATCTTATGCATCAGTTATTACAAAGTTGAAATACGCCGTTCGCGACCTTGCGCTATATTTCCGCCAACAACACATTCTTCCAAGGGTAATCCATGAAGTCCGCTCGTTTTGTTCCGCTTGTGATCGGGGTTATCGCGTGGGGCGCGTCGAGTGCCGCAATGGCCGGCGGGGTCAACATCGGGGTCAATATCGGCATTCCCGCGCCCGTTTATGTCGCGCCGGCGCCCGTCTATGCGCCGCCTCCGCCGCCTCCGCCGCCCGTCGTGTATCAGCCCGCGCCCGTCTATTACGGCGCACCGGCCATCGTGATCGGCTGGCACGGCGACCGCTACTGGGACGGCCGTCGCTACTGGGCGCGCGACGACTGGTATCGTCATCATCCCCCCGGCCGTTACGACTACGGTCGCGATCACTACGATCATCATCGCGGCTGGCATTGAACGCTGGACGAACGGTAGTGATGACAGGAACCGCCCCGATGGGCGGTTTTTTCATGCTCTCGCGCATCGCCTGATCGGATCTGCGCAATTGTCGTTCGCGCACAAACACTGCGCGTCAGA
The DNA here is from genome assembly GCF_032806925.1 of Paraburkholderia kirstenboschensis. NCBI lineage: Bacteria > Pseudomonadati > Pseudomonadota > Betaproteobacteria > Burkholderiales > Burkholderiaceae > Paraburkholderia > Paraburkholderia kirstenboschensis. The sequence goes on from NZ_CP136513.1 coordinate 679,815, forward strand.
CGACGCCGTGAGAAAGCGCACGTTTGTATTGGGCGAGGCCTTCGCGAGCCGATCGCGGCATATTCGCGAATCGCGCGTCCGCCCCATGAATGCCAGTCGCAGCTACGGTTTGCGCGGGTTTATTGGGTAGAATTCCGTGACAACGCAATTGCCCACTGATCACCAAGGCGCTTATGACAACTGGCTCGCGACGGGTTCCATCGCCTCGTGCATATGAATGCACGATTTCCAGGCCCTCGTGTGTCGGTCCCGCGCTCGTGTCCCGTTCATCGCGCAAGGCCCGTGTCGCGATCTTGTGTGGCGCGCTGGCCGCCGCCGGCTGGTTCGCAGCGCCGCAAGCGCACGCGGTGTATGCGATCGCGCAGTACGGCGAGCCGAAATATCCAGCCGACTTCAAGCACTTCGACTATGTCAATCCGAATGCGCCGAAGGGCGGCACACTCGTGCTGGCCAATCCGAGCCGCCTCACCAGCTTCGACAAGTTCAATCCATTCACCTTGCGCGGCAACACCGCGCCCGGTGTCGACCTGCTGTTCGAGAGCCTGACGACCGGCAGCAGCGACGAAGTGGCTTCCGCATATGGACTGCTCGCTGACGATATCAAGGTCGCGCCCGACGGCTTGTCGACCACGTTCCGTATCAATCCGCGCGCACGGTTTGCGAACGGCGACCCGGTCACCGCGGAGGACGTCAAGTATTCGCTCGACACATTGAAGAGTCCGCAGGCCGCGCCGCAATTCATGTCGATCTTCGGCCAGATCGTCCGCGCGGTGGTGGTCGATCCGCACACCGTGCGGTTCGAGTTTCAGCACCGTAATCGCGAGTTGCCATTGCTCGCCGGCGGCATGCCGGTGTTCTCGCGCAAGTGGGGAATGAAGCCGGACGGCAGCCATATCCCGTTCGATCAGTTGGCGTTCGAAAAGCCGGTCACGAGCGGCCCGTATCTGATCGAGCGCTACGACAACGGACGCACGATCACATACCGGCGCAATCCGGACTATTGGGGCGCGGCATTGCCGGTGCGTGCGGGCACATACAACTTCGATCGCATCGTCTACAAGCTGTATTCCGATAACGTCGCGCGGCTGGAGGCGTTCAAGGCCGGCGAATACGATGCGCTCGTCGAGTACGTCGCGCGAAACTGGGTGCGGCGCGACGTCGGCAAGAAGTTCGACAGCGGTGAGCTGATCAAGAAGGTGTTCGCGCAACATAACGGCACGGGCATGCAGGGCTTCATGTTGAACACGCGGCGGCCGTTGTTCAAGGACGTGCGCGTGCGCAAGGCGCTCGATCTCGCGCTCGACTTTCAATGGCTGAACCGGCAGTTGTTCTTCAATCAGTACGCACGTATCGACAGTTTCTTTGCCAACACCGATCTGCAGGCCAAGGGCCTGCCGTCGCCAGGCGAACTGGCGCTGCTCGAACCGTGGCGCGCGAAGCTCGATCCTGCGGTTTTCGGTCCGCCGCCGAAGCAGCCCGACACCGACCCGCCTGGCTCCTTGCGCGCAAATCTGCTGCAAGCACGCGCGTTGTTGCAGCAGGCCGGATGGACGTATCGCGACGGCGCGCTGCGCAACGCAAAGGGCGAGCCGTTCGAGTTCGAGATACTCGACGATTCGGGGTCGGCCGCGCAAATGGAGCCGATCGTCGCAACGTTCATTCGAAACCTCAAAAAGCTCGGCATCCCCGCAACATTTCGCGTCGCCGATTTTGCCGTTTATCAGAAGCGGCTCGATGCATTCGACTTCGACACGACGACGATCCGCATGCCCGACGTACAGGTGCCCGGCTCCGAGCAGATCGAGCGCTTCGGCAGCAAGGCGGCGGACACGAACGGCTCGGACAACATGATCGGACTGAAGTCGCCCGCGGTCGATGCGATCCTGCGCGCACTCGTGCAGGCGCAGACGCGCGAGCAACTGCTCGACGCGACGCATGCGCTCGATCGCGTTCTGATGCATGGCTACTACGTCGTGCCGCACTGGTACAGTGCGACGCATCGCGTGGCGTTCAAGCGCGGGCTCGCGTGGCCGTCGACGCTGCCCCTGTACTATGGAGCCGAAGGCTGGATTACGTCGACGTGGTGGTTCGCGCAGCCGCAAGCAGCCACGCAGGCGCAGCCGCAGTAACGCAGCGGCCAATTTGCTCACTCGGTCCCCAGCCACCGCTATTCATACTTCGCCCTCGCATCGGAAACGCCCGCCATGTGGAGCTACATTCTTAAACGCCTGCTGCTGATGATCCCGACGCTGCTCGGGGTGCTGACACTCACGTTCGTCGTGATCCAGTTCGTGCCCGGCGGCCCCGTCGAACAGATGCAGCACGAACTGCGCAAGGGCGCGGAGGGCGCTGTGCCGTTCGGCCTGCGCGCGCATAACGGTGTCGACGCGCAGCAGGTCGCGCAACTGAAAGCGCTTTATGGTTTCGACAAGCCGCCGCTCGAGCGCTACGTGTTGATGCTCAAGCGTTTTTCGACGTTCGATCTCGGGCAGAGCTATTTCCGCCATCAGAGCGTGTGGTCGCTGATCGTATCGAAGCTGCCGGTGTCGATCAGCATCGGCTTATGGACGTTCTTTCTCACGTATCTGATTTCGGTGCCGCTCGGCATCGCGAAAGCGGTGCGCAACGGCTCGCGCTTCGACATCGCGACGAGCCTCGTGGTGTTGATCGGTTACGCGATTCCGGGTTTTGTGCTCGGCGTGCTGCTGCTCGTGCTGTTCGGCGGCGGCACATTCCTGCAGCTCTTTCCGTTGCGCAATCTCACGTCGGATAACTGGGCGCAACTAAGCGTCGTGGGCAAGATCCTCGACTATTTATGGCATATCGCGTTGCCGATCACGGCCTCGGTGGTCGGCAGTTTTGCGGTAATCACGATGCTCACGAAGAATGCGTTTCTGGACGAGATTCGCAAGCAGTACGTGCTGACCGCACGCGCGAAGGGTCTCTCCGAAAAACGCGTGCTGTGGAAGCATGTGTTTCGCAACGCGATGCTGCCGCTAATCGTCGGCTTTCCTGCTGCGTTTATCGGCGCTTTTTTCACAGGCAGCCTGCTGATAGAGACGCTTTTTTCGCTCGACGGTCTCGGCTTGCTGTCGTATGAATCGGTCGTGCGGCGCGATTATCCGGTCGTGCTCGGCACGCTGTACCTGTTCACGTTGATCGGTCTCGCGACGAAGCTGGTTTCCGATCTTTGCTATGTGTGGGTCGATCCCCGCATCCAATTCGAACAACTGGAACGCTGATGAATCGAGCCCGCCTTTCAGCCGATGCAGCGGCGCGCGTCGAACCCGCGCGTGCATTCGTCTCGCCTTCGCCCGCGCGCCGTGTATGGCGGCGGTTCCGCCAGCAGCGTCTCGGTTACTGGAGCCTCATCGTATTCGTGGTGGCCTTCGCGGCGAGCCTTGCGGGTCCACTCTGGTCGAACGACAAGCCGCTCGTGGTGCGCTACGACGGCCACCTCTATTTCCCGCTGTTCAGGACCTACGCGGAGACCACGTTCGGCGGCGATTTCCCAACGCCTGCCGACTATCTGGATCCCTACATCAAGCAGCGTTTCGACGCGCCGGGCAACTTCGCTGTGTATCCGCCGAACCATTACTACTACGACACGCTGAACTATTTCTCAAAGGCGCCGAACCCGGCGCCGCCTTCGCGTGAAAACTGGCTCGGTACCGACGACCGCGGCCGCGATGTTTTCGCTCGACTGCTGTATGGCTTTCGCGTTTCCGTCGAGTTCGGGCTCGTGCTGACTTTCATTGGAACGATACTCGGCATTGCCGCCGGCGCCGTGCAAGGATATTTCGGAGGACGTACCGATATTGTCGGGCAACGTCTGATCGAAATCTGGAGCGCGTTGCCGGAGCTCTATCTGCTGATCATTTTTTCGTCGATCTTCGAGCCGGGCTTCATTCTGCTGATCGTGCTGCTTTCCCTGTTCGGGTGGATCGGCTTGTCCGACTACGTGCGGGCGGAGTTCCTCCGCAATCGGCAACAGGATTACGTGCGCGCGGCGAGGGCGATGGGCCTGTCGAACTGGCAGATCATGTGGCGGCACCTTTTGCCCAACAGCCTCACGCCCGTGATCACGTTCCTTCCGTTTCGCATGAGCGGCGCGATTCTCGCGCTAACCAGTCTCGACTTTCTCGGCCTCGGCGTGCCTTCGCCGACGCCGAGCCTCGGCGAACTGCTCGCGCAGGGCAAGGCGAATCTCGACGCGTGGTGGATCTCGTTGTCAACTTTCGGCGTGCTGGTCGCGATGCTGTTGCTGCTCACCTTCATGGGCGACGCGCTGCGTAATGCGCTCGATACCCGCATCTCCGATGCAATGCGCGCTGGAGGCAATCAGTGACCGCTAAACGGCAAGCGCCAGCACAGCGCAAGGGGCGAGGGCATGACGGCGCCGAAGCGGCGAATGCCGCGCCGCTTCTGGAACTCGATCATCTGCATGTGAGTTTCGGCGACACAGTGGCTGTGAACGACGTCACGCTGGCGATCCATCGCGGCGAGCGCGTTGCGCTCGTCGGCGAATCGGGCTCGGGAAAAAGCGTGACCGCGCTGTCGGTCTTGCGTCTGCTGAGCGACGCGCAGGTAAGCGGCTCGATCCGGTTCGACGGCGAGGATCTGCTTGCCAAAAGCGAGCGTGAGATGCGCGGCATGCGCGGCTCGGACATCGCGATGATCTTTCAGGAGCCGATGACCGCGCTCAATCCGCTCTACACGGTCGGTGACCAGATCGCGGAAACGATCGTCGTGCACGACGGCGTGCCGCCGGCGGAAGCCCGCAAGCGCGCGGTCGCGCTGCTGGGCCGCACGGGCATTCCCGAGCCGGGCAAGCGCGTGAACAGCTACCCGCACCAACTTTCGGGCGGGCAGCGGCAGCGGGCGATGATCGCGATGGCGCTGGCGTGCCGTCCGCGTCTGCTGCTCGCCGACGAACCGACTACCGCGCTGGACGTGACGATTCGCGCGCAGATCGTCGAGCTGCTCCTCGAACTGCAACGCGACGAAGCGCAAAAGCGCGGCATGGCGGTGCTGCTCATCACGCACGACCTGAACCTCGTGCGCCATTTCGCACAGCGCATTGCGGTGATGGAAAAGGGCGTTCTGGTCGAAAGCGGGCCGGTCGAGCAGGTGTTCGAGTCGCCGCAACATCCTTACACGCAACGGCTGCTAGAAAGCCGGCCGCAGCGCACGGTCGTGCCGGTGCTGCCTATTTCGCCGGTGCTGCTGCAAGCCCGCGACGTTTCCGTCGATTTCAAAACGAAGTTGCCGGGATTCGCGGGCTGGTTCCGGGCCGGGCGGTTCCGCGCGGTCGCTAACGCGAGCGTGTCGGTGCGTCAGGGCGAGACGCTCGGCATCGTTGGAGAATCCGGTTCGGGGAAATCGACGCTTGCCATGGCCTTGCTCGGGCTGCAGCGGACCGCGCACGGCGAGATCGAGTTTCAGGGCAGGGCGCTCGCCGCCTACCGCGGCGCCGAGCAGACAGCGTTGCGCTCGAACATGCAGGTGGTGTTTCAGGACCCGTTCAGCTCGCTTTCGCCTCGTCAGACGATCGAGCGGATCGTCGGCGAAGGGCTGGCGCTGCACCGGCCGCAAATGACGCCGCAAGCGCGGCGCGACAGGGTGGTTGCCGTGCTGCGCGAGGTTGGGATGGACCGGACTGCGCTGCTCCGTTATCCGCATGAGTTTTCCGGCGGCCAGCGCCAGCGCATAGCCATTGCGCGGGCGCTCGTGGTCGAGCCGCGGATTCTGATCCTGGATGAACCGACCAGCGCACTCGACGTTTCTATCCAGCAGCAAGTACTTAAACTGCTCGCCGGGCTGCAACAAAAATACAACTTGGGCTTTGTTTTCATCAGCCACGATCTGGCCGTGATCGGGGCGATGGCGCACCGCGTGGCTGTGATGCAAAACGGTTCTATCGTGGAAAGCGGAGAGGTTGAGAAAATCTTTGCGACGCCCGCGCACCCCTACACTCGAAAGCTCCTGAAAGCGGCATTGGACCGCTGATTTTTCACCCTTTCACCAATTGGGTGCGGGTCTCGATTGTATTTTTCTATTTGTTTTGACATGTGAATACTTACTGGCTAGTATCGACCAAACTTTTTCCGTATCCCACTGATTCTTTAGCAAAAAATACCGACCAATGCAGCACAGAAATTTGACCCAGGCTTGCACGCGCGCCGTCGCCGGGATGTTCATTGGCGTCTTGATCGCAGCAGCTCCCGGCGCTTTCGCCGAAGAAGTCAGCAGTTTCAATCAGAATGCCTCATTTTCGCCGAGCAACGCGGCGAATTCCTCGTCCTCCTCCAATTCGCAAACGCTCACCGGCAATACTGACGGGGGCGCCAGATCGTTCCTCTCCGGCATGGCCGGCAAGGCCGGCGACGTGGTTGTCGGCGCGCTGAACATGATCGGCGTTCGCTACCGCTGGGGCGGCAATACGCCGGACTCAGGGCTGGATTGCAGCGGTTTCGTGCGCTACGTATTCCAGGACACGCTGGGCATGGCGCTGCCGCGCCGCGCCGAGGAAATGAGCCGTGTCGGCGAAAAGGTCCGCGTGAGCGACCTGAAGCCGGGCGATCTGGTGTTCTTCAACACCATGCGCCGCACGTTCTCCCACGTGGGCATCTATATCGGCGACAACAAGTTCGTGCATTCGCCCTCCACGGGCAGCACGATCCGTGTGGACGACATGGATAGCGGCTACTGGGAAAAGCGTTTCACCGGTGCACGCCGGATCGAGACGTCGTACCAGGAGGGCGAAGATCTGCGCAAACGTGTGAATGCGACCATCGGCGGCAATAACTGATTTTTGCCGCGCCGGTGCTTCGGCTACAACAAAAAGCCTGCTTCGTTTGAAGCAGGCTTTTGCGTTTCGGGCGGGTCTATCTCCCGAGCGACGGCGCTGGAGCAACCCTAAGCCGCTGCGCGGCTCGAGGCCAGCTTGCGTTGCAACTCCGGCATGATCTTCGAGACGGCTTCCTCGCCGGCCAGAATTGCGGCATTGCGCTGCGAGAAGTCGCTGCCGCTCATGGCCGCGAGATTCGGCCGGATGACGATGTCGGCGTATTTGTCGAGCTCATATGCCTTGATGGTCTGGCCCATGATCGTGAAGGTTTGCATGAGCACGTCGAACGAACTGGCCGTCAGGCCGCTTTCGGGGCGCTGCGAGATATCCACGGCGATCACGAAGTCCGCGCCCATCTTGCGTGCGAACGACGCCGGCACTGGGCTCACCAACCCGCCGTCCACATACTCATGCCCGCCGATTTTGACCGGCTCGAAAATCGACGGCACGCTGCACGACGCTCGCACTGCGATGCCGGTATTGCCGCGCTGAAAGAGTATCGGCTGGCCGGTTTTCAGATCGGTGGCGACTACGCCGAGCGGCTTCGCCATCTTCTCGATCGGGCGATTGTTGAGCGTCGTGTTCAGATAATTCTGCAGCGCGATGCCTTGCAGAAAGCCGCGTGTGCGAAACGGCATGGCCCAGTCGCTAATGGATGCTTCGTCCATGTTCAACGCCAGTTTGTTCAGCGCGAAGCCGTTCATGCCCGACGCGTAAAGCGCGCCGACCACCGACCCGGCGCTCGTGCCGGCCACCAGATCGACCTGGACGTTGCGCGCCTCCAGCGCCTTGATAACGCCGATATGCGCGAAGCCGCGCGCAGCGCCGCCGCCTAGCGCAAGGGCGACCCGAATGGGCCGCTGCGGCTTGTCGAGCGGTGGCGTGTTCGTGGTGGGCGCGGCTGTGGCCGCATTCGACGACGACCCACCGTCGATCTTGCTGCCCGCGGTGGTACAGGCGGCGAGTACCGCGGAGGCGGCCGCGAGCGAAAAATTGCGACGGCCGTAACGAGGCGACGAAGGTTTCAACGAGTTCTCCAGCAACGGCGTGTGGGGCGTGTCGGGCGTGTGCGGCGCGAGCGGCCACTTTTCGCCGCGCTCAGGCAAGGGTCGGGGCAAGTGCAAATAGCGGTTCAATGCGCGAATGGCGGCGTCTCCGCTTTAGCGCGCGCACATCATAAAACAAAGCGGGACGTGCGCGGCGGCCGGTAATGAAACGTTGCACAGCCACCGCCCGTGGCCGTCAATAGCCCGTTCGGACGAGGGCAGGCCGCGCGCTCACGAAAGGTATAATTCGACTTTCGCCTCAATTCCTTCGTGTCCATGCGCGGCAGCCGTCGTGCCGTTTGGGCGCGGTTCGCTGCCGCGCTTTACGGGCGATGCTTGCCCTGCGCCGGCGCCAGTCTTCGAGTAACCGCTAATGACCACCTCCGTTCGTACCCGTTTCGCACCGAGTCCCACCGGCTTCATTCACCTCGGCAACATTCGCTCCGCGCTGTACCCGTGGGCGTTCGCGCGCAAGATGAAAGGGACCTTCGTGCTGCGGATCGAGGACACCGACGTGGAGCGTTCCACGACCGAATCTGTGGACGCGATCCTCGAAGGCATGGAATGGCTCGGCCTCGATTTCGACGAGGGCCCGTTCTACCAGATGCAGCGCATGGACCGTTATCGCGAAGTGCTGAAACAGATGCAGGACGCGGGGCTCGTCTACCCGTGCTACATGTCGACGGAGGAACTCGACGCGTTGCGTGAGCGTCAGCGCGAAGCCGGTGAAAAGCCGCGCTACGACGGCACATGGCGCCCGGAGCCGGGCAAGGTGCTGCCCGAGCCGCCGGCGGGCGTGCAGCCGGTGCTGCGCTTCCGGAATCCGCTCACTGGCGTCGTGGCCTGGGACGATGCGGTGAAAGGGCGCATCGAGATCTCGAACGAGGAGCTGGACGACCTCGTAATCGCACGGCCCGACGGCACGCCGACCTACAACTTCTGCGTGGTGGTAGACGATCTGGATATGCGCATCACGCATGTGATTCGCGGCGACGACCACGTCAATAACACGCCGCGGCAGATCAATATTCTGCGGGCGCTCGGCGGTGAAACGCCGGTGTACGCGCACTTGCCGACCGTGCTCAACGAGCAGGGCGAGAAGATGAGCAAGCGCCACGGCGCGATGAGCGTGATGGGTTACCGTGACGCTGGCTATCTGCCGGAGGCGGTGGTCAATTATCTGGCGCGCCTTGGCTGGTCGCATGGCGACGCGGAGATTTTCTCGCGCGAGCAGTTCGTCGAATGGTTCGATCTCGAGCATTTGGGCAAGTCTCCGGCACAGTACGACCACGACAAACTGAACTGGCTGAACGCGCATTACATCAAGGAAGCGGATAACGCCCGCCTCGCCGGACTCGCGCGGCCGTTCCTCGCGGAGCTGGGTATCGACGAGGCCACCATCGCTCAGGGCGCGGATCTGACGGCGGTCGTGGGCTTGTTGAAGGACCGTGCGTCGACGGTCAAGGAGATCGCGGAGAACGCCGCGATGTTCTATCGCACGCCCGCTCCCGACGCCGAGGCATTAGCGCAGCATGTGACTGAAGCGGTGCGCCCGGCGCTCGGCGATCTTGCCGCTGCGCTGAAGACGGTGGAATGGACCAAGGAGGCGATCGCTGCTGCGCTCAAGGCAACGCTCGGCACGCACAAGCTGAAAATGCCGCAGCTGGCGATGCCGGTCCGACTGCTAGTGGCCGGTACGACGCATACGCCTTCCATTGATATGGTGCTCATGCTGTTTGGTCGCGACGTGGTCGTCGGTCGCATCGAGAAGGCGTTGGCATGAGGCGTGGAATGGCCGGCAAGTAAGCCCGAGCGCGTTCGCGGACGCAGTGAGATTGTTTGCATGCGACTTTGGAAAAAAGTCGCATGCAATTGCTCAAAGGGTATTTACAAAGCGCAAATTGGCCTCTAGAATCTCGTTTCTGTTCTGCAAGGGGGTATAGCTCAGCTGGGAGAGCGCTTGCATGGCATGCAAGAGGTCAGCGGTTCGATCCCGCTTACCTCCACCATCAGAGCAGAGTGAAGTCGTTCCTAACCATGGAACTTGTAGCAAAAAAGACTTCACAAGCAGCAGTATCGTAGTTAAAATAGCGGTCTTCGCAGTTGACGGAATAAATAACTAGCAGTTGGCGTTGCGCTAGTTAATTCGACTCAGCGGCGAGTAGAAGACATGTCTGAAAAGATTATGTCCCCTTCGTCTAGAGGCCTAGGACATCACCCTTTCACGGTGAGTACAGGGGTTCGAATCCCCTAGGGGACGCCAAACATCAGCGTCGCTTTAGTGTTTGGGTTAATCCCCGAATTGCAGTAAAGCAGCGCAGCTTGCAGAGAAATAACCGACGCTCGCAAGCCAGGGTGTGAAGACTGGAGTGGTAGTTCAGTCGGTTAGAATACCGGCCTGTCACGCCGGGGGTCGCGGGTTCGAGTCCCGTCCACTCCGCCAGACAAAGCCCGTTCATATACACTTGAACGGGCTTTTTCATTAAAGGTGTAAGCAGTACGTTGTCCCCTTCGTCTAGAGGCCTAGGACATCACCCTTTCACGGTGAGTACAGGGGTTCGAATCCCCTAGGGGACGCCAGAACATCGGCGTCGTTCGGTTGGAAGTTGAACGGTGCAGCCGGTGAGCGAGCGCAGCTTGCTTGCCTGGTGTCAAAATCTGGAGCGGTAGTTCAGTTGGTTAGAATACCGGCCTGTCACGCCGGGGGTCGCGGGTTCGAGTCCCGTCCGCTCCGCCAGATTTGGAAAAAGCCCACTTCGAAAGAAGTGGGCTTTTTTTATTTCCGCTGACGGTCCCGCCTGGATATGCTCGGGACAAACAGCCATTGCCAGCGCGCGCGGCCTGTTTTACCGTTGATCCGACTTCTCTTCGCCGTGCCGCCATGTTCGATCCAACCGAAGCTCCGTTGCCGTTCCATCTGCGCAAAGCCGGCATGGACGATTTCGAGTTCGCCGAGGCGCTAACTCATAGCAACATGGGCGGCTATTATCAGCGGCATCATCTCGTCTGGCGCGGCGATCTGTTTCTCGGCAGTTGGCGCGAGTCGGAGAATTTCATCCTCGAAATGGACGGCAAGCCGATTGGCGTGCTGCGCATCACGCAGGAAGGCGATTCGCTTCATATCCGCGACGTGCAGATTGCCGAGGGATACAGGCGGCTCGGCGCGGGCACCTATCTACTGGATATGTCCCACCAATGGGCACGCGAGCGCGGACTGCGCGAACTGCAATTGCGTGTGTTCGTCGACAATCCCGCGGCGCGGCTCTATCAGCGTAAAGGCTATAAGCTGGCCGGCCCGCGGCTTGCCCAGCTTGGCGCGATCCGTCATCTCGCGCGGCGCGTTTGAGCCGCCAGTCGGCGGTTTAGCGCTCCGCGCCGCTCGGCGCGGCCGCGCGGTTCGGGGCGGCCGGCTGATCGGCATGGTCGTTCAGCTGCGCGTCGTCGCGATTCTCTCCATTTTCCAGTCGATGCTCCGAGCCCCGCTCGATAAACGCACGTGGGCTTTCACCGAACGCGCGCCGGAACATCGCGGAAAAAGCGCTCTGGCTTTGATAGCCCAACTCCTGCGCGACATGCGACAGCGGCCGTCCCTGACTCAGCAGGGGAATCGCCCGCGCCAGAATCGCCTGTTGCCGCCATTGAGAAAAGCTCACGCCAAGCTCCTGGCGAAAGAGACGCGCGATCGTGCGCGTACTCGCTCCCACGCTCGCCGCCCACTGCTCGAGCGATTCACCGGGCGTCGGATCCGCGATTACCGCCTCGCATAACGCCCGCAGCCGCTTTTCGTTCGGCATTGGCACCGACAGCGGCAGGGGCTCCGAACGGGTCAGTTCATCTAACGCAAGTGCGCCGAGCAACTGCTCGCGTGCGGGCGAGATACCGGGCGTGTCCAGCGCGGCGATCACTTCGCGCAGCAGGTTCGAGACTTCGACCACGCGTGGGGCGTCGAGCCCGGCAGGCACCGTGCTTTCGGTGATGTACAGCGTGCGCAGGAACGCGTCTTCGACGGCCACTACTTCATGGGTGACGTGCGGCGGTAGCCATATCGCGCGAGAGGGCGGCACCATCCAGGTCGTGCCGGTTGTCGCCACCCGCAGCACGCCGCGCGATGCATACGCGACCTGCGCCCAGGCGTGCGTATGACGCGCGAAGTGAGAGCCCATCGGCATGGGACGCGAACGCACGCGAATAGGATGCGTGTCGTTCGGCTGAAACTCTGGCGGAGTGTCGGTCAAGCTGACGAAGCTGGACCGGTCCGAGCCGGCGTACGGAGTCATGGCAAAGTCGATTTACGGACCAAAACGCTACGGGTTCAACGCCCGAACATGAGCGGATTCTCATTGTAGAGCGTGCATGGTTTCGGACGTTGCATAATGTCCCGATTGACCGACCACCTATTCGAGGAGCACGAACGACGATGCAAACCGTCTTTGTATACGGCACGCTGCGGGCGGGCGAAGTGAACGACATCCGCGAAGCCGCGGCTCGCAACGAAATAGCCGAGCCGAATCTGCTCGGCACGGCCACGGTTCGGGGCCATCTGTTCGACTTCGGTTCGTATCCAGGACTCGTTGTCGACGAACAGGGCGTGGACGTAACCGGCGATGTTTACGAAATCGACGATGAACTCGTCGCCGTGCTCGACGAGATCGAAGCGGTGTATCCCGGCGTCGAAGATCGCTTTCTGGCCCGTGAAGTGATGGTCAAAGTGGACGGCAACGTCGTGAACTGTCGCTTCTATCCGGTCACGCCTCACGCGGTGAAGGGGCTGCCGGAGATCAAGTCCGGCGATTGGGTCGAGTATCGCGCCACGCGCTGACACGCCCACCGCGCGCTCGTATGCGCTCGCTTGTATGCGCTTAAGCGCATAAGAAACGGCCCGCCAGGCATGCGCCTGTCGGGCCGTTCAGTTGGTCAATCGTTGCACGCGGTCGTCGTTACAACCCGACGAGCCTTTGCGTTCAGATTTCTTCGTAAAGCGGCAGCGTCAGAAAGTCGGTGAACTGCTCCGACGTCGACATTTCTTCGAAGATTTGAGCCGCGCGTTCGTACGGTTTCGTATCGCCGCCGACGGCCTGCTTCACCTTGTCGAGTTCCTGCACGGCCAGTTCGCGCACCAGCTCGGCAGTCACCTTGCGGCCATCGTCGAGCGTGCCCTTCGGCGAGCGAATCCACTGCCACACCTGCGAGCGCGAAATTTCGGCAGTAGCGGCATCTTCCATCAGGTTGTGGATCGGCACGCAACCGTTGCCCGCGAGCCACGAGCCCAGGTAGTGAATGCCGACGTTAATGTTGTTGCGCAGACCGGCTTCGGTGATTGGCGCTTCCGGACGGAAGTCCATCAGGTCCGTGGCAGTAACGAGCACGTCGTCGCGTTGTTTGCCGATCTGATTCGGCTTGTCGCCCAGCACCTTGACGAATTCTTCCATCGCTATCGGCACGAGGCCCGGGTGCGCAACCCAGCCGCCGTCATAGCCGTCGCCGGCATCGCGCGCCTTGTCGGAGCGCACGCCGGCCATTGCCTTGTCGTTCGCGGCGGCATCGTTCTTGATCGGAATCAGCGCGCTCATTCCGCCGATCGCCGGCGCGTTGCGGCGATGGCACGTCTTCAGCAGCAACAGCGCATACGCGCGCATGAACGGCGCGGTCATTGTGATCTTCGAGCGGTCGGCGAGACAGAAGTCGCGGTCGGACTTGAACTTCTTGATCGCCGAGAAGATGTAGTCCCAACGGCCGGCGTTCAGCCCCGAGCTATGTTCACGCAGCTCGTACAGAATTTCGTCCATCTCGAACGCGGCAAGAATGGTTTCGATCAACACCGTCGCGCGAATCGTGCCGCGCGGCACGCCGACCGCTTCCTGCGCCGCGACGAAGATATCGTTCCACAGGCGCGCTTCGAGATGGCTTTCCATCTTCGGCAGATAGAAGTAGGGGCCCGAGCCGCGCGCGACCAGTTCCTTTGCGTTGTGCACCATGAAGAGCGCGAAGTCGAAGATGCCGCCCGACACGCGCTTGCCGTCCACTTTCACGTGCTTCTCGTCGAGATGCCAGCCGCGCGGACGCACGATCAGCGTGGCGACCTTGTCGTTCAATCTATAGCTCTTGCCGTTCTGCTCGAGCGAGATCGTGCGGCGCACTGCGTCCTTCAGATTGATATGGCCGGTGATCTGGTTGTCCCAGCTGGGCGCATTCGAATCCTCGAAATCGGTCATGTACGAATCCGCGCCCGAGTTCAGCGCGTTGATGATCATCTTGCGCTCGACCGGGCCGGTGATCTCCACGCGGCGGCATTGCAGGTCTTTCGGCAGCGGCGCGATGGTCCAGTCGCCGTCGCGCACGCTCTTCGTCGCGGCGAGAAAGTCGGGACGCTCGCCGGCGTCGAGCCGCTTCGTGCGCTCCGCCCGCGCCTGCAACAACTGCTGACGGCGCGGCTCGAACGTGCGATGCAGCGCGGCGACGAGTTCGAGCGCCTCGCGCGTGAGGATCGCTTCATAGCCCGGCTTGATTTCAGCGGTGATTTCCATGCCCTGCGGCAGCGACAACGATGACAGCGGATTCGCCATGTTTTCTCCTTGGTCGGTCAGATTGCAAAATGCAAAGTTGAAATGCGGTGGTGGATTCAGTTGATTCGATGAGTTTTGCCGGAGGTGAGCGTCATGCGCCGGGACTGTGGCGTATGCGGCTCGTTGTGACGTGGGCGCGTCCGGCAGATGTGACGGTCTTCAGGAAAGCCAACAGATCGCTCATGCCCGCGCCCGTGCCGTGCGGCGTCACGCCCAGTTCCTCGAGCGGGGCGTTCTGTCGGTTGAGCCAGAACGTCGTGAAGCCGAACCAGGTTGCGCCGGCGACGTCCCAGCCATTCGACGACACGAAGACAATCTCGCGCGGATGCACGTCGAAGGCTTGCGGGCCGAGCGCATAGGCGGCGGGCGCGGGTTTGTATGCGCGCACGGCGTCGACGGAAAGTACATGATCGAACAGGCCGCTCATGCCCGCGCTCTTCACCGCGACGTCGAGCATTTGAGGGTTACCGTTCGACAGGATCGCGAGGCCGGGGCGCGAACCGCGTGACGTGCCCGCCGCGGAGGATACGGCGCGTGAGGGTCCGGATGCGGATGCCGACACGGGCCTGGAGGCAATCCGAGCCCCAGACCCGGACGCCGCATCCCGCAGCAAACGCAGCGCAGGCACAGCATCGGGAAACGCGGACAGGCACGCGTACTCATCCATCAGACGCTTTTCAGCGGTACGGCCGAGCGGGAGCTGAAGCTTTTTCGCGGAGAAGCGCAGAGCGTCGAGCGTGACGTCCCAGAACGGACGGTAATGCGCGACGTCGCCGCCGGCATCGGCCAGCGTGCGCAGCTGCGTGTATTCGATCTGTTTCTGACGCCACAACTGCGAGAGGGCGTCGCCGTGTCCGGGGAAGATCTGCTCCGCGGCAGCGATTACCGAATGCACGTCGAAAAGCGTGCCATAGGCGTCGAAAATCACTGCTTGAGGGGAGAGTGTCGTTGTGGCCGACATTGCCGTGCGCTCCTGCCAGAGGTCAGGACGGATTGTATTAGCGCTGCTCCGCGCTAAAAAAGAGGGCAAAGATCACTTGATCTTTTACTTTCGTGCACCTAATCTGACGCGCACCGGCCAACTTCGCCGCGTTAGCGGCGCCCTTCCATGGACCGATTCAAGCAGATCGAGACCTTCGTCACTGTCGCCGCGAAAGGCAGCCTGTCCGCCGCGGCGCTTGCCGAAGGCGTGGCGCCCGCGATCATCGGCCGCCGTATCGATGCGCTCGAAGAGCGCCTCGGCGTCAAATTGCTGGTGCGCACGACACGCAAGATCACGCTGACCTTCGAAGGGTCGGCGTTTCTCGAAGATTGTCAGCGCATCATTCACGACATGCAGAACGCAGAGGCGAGCGTGTCGGCGGGCGGCGTCAAGGCGAGCGGCCACTTGCGGCTCTCGGCGCCGGCCGGTTTCGGGCGCCGCCACGTCGCACCGCTGGTGCCGGCGTTCACGGTCGCGCATCCGGATGTTTCGATCACGCTCGATCTGTCGGACCGGCTCGTCGATCTGGTCAACGAAGGTTTCGATTGCGCGGTGCGGCTCGGCGAATTGCCCGATTCTTCGCTCGTGTCGCTCAAGCTCGGCGAAAACCGGCGCGTGTGCGTGGCGTCGCCGTCGTATCTGAGCCGGCGCGGCGCGCCGCACAGCCTTGCGGATCTTGCGCAGCACAATTGTCTCGCGCTCGGTGCAAGCGCCAACCAGCAGCGCGGCTGGATGTTCCAGCAGGGCGATAAGGTCGTGTCGATCAAGGTGTCCGGCACGATGGAATGCTCCGACGGCGCCGTGCTGCACGAGTGGTGTCTGGAAGGCCACGGCCTCGCGTGGCGTTCGTGGTGGGAAGTCGGCGCGGATATCGCGGCGGGGCGCCTCGTGAGCGTGCTCGACGAGTTCGCCGCGCTTCCCATCGGAATTCATGCGGTGTTTCCGCAGCGCCGCCATCTGCCGCTGCGCGTGCGGCTTTTTCTCGATTTTCTCAAGCATACGTATGGCCTTCCGGAATACTGGGGCTGACGCGGCGCAACGGGTTTTCCATATTCGGACAGACCCTCGATGACGGTTTGCGGGAGATATCCACGACCTACAATCCTTTTGAGGGCAGCACGCAAAGCCTCGGCCGACGCTGACGCATGTGCTGTTCACGGGCGTGAAAAAAGCGCGGCAATGCCGCGCCGAACGCAGCCGGCAGGGCGGCTGGACACGGATACGGAGGGCACATGTTCAAGCACATTCTCGTTCCGACCGATGGTTCAGATCTCTCGCGCAAGGCGATGGCCGGCGCAATCGACCTCGCGCAGGCTGTCGGCGCGCGCATCACCGCCTATGCATGCCTGCCGCAATATCCGTATGCGCCGTTCTCCGACATCGTTGTCGAACCGCCGTCCGAGTTTCTCGAACGCAGCGAACGCGAAGCGCAGCAACATTTGCGCGAAGTGGAACTCGCCGCGAGCCGTGTCGGGGTGGTCGTCGACAGGCGCACCAGCGTGCATCCGGCACCGTATCTCGGCATCATCGAAGCGGCGGAGCGGGGCGCATGTGACGTGATCTTCATGGCCTCACACGGGCGCCGCGGTCTGGGCAGCCTGCTGATCGGCAGTGAAACGCAGCGGGTGCTCACGCATACTAAAATCCCGGTGCTCGTGTACCGCTGAACTGCGCGCGCGCTCGGTTCCACAACGTTGCATCAGACGGCGGAAAAACGCGCCGGCGATCAGCCGGCGCGTCGTCCGTTCGCCGCACAATGCATTGTGCTGGCTTTCTGTCTAGCCCCCGCCTTGCGAGAACCCGCCATCGGCGCAGCGCATCAATATGTCGATGCGTCGATGGCGAGGCTCCTCCCTGTCGATGGCGAATCCCCGGCAAAACCGCTTCGCCGTTGTTCCGCCGTCCTCTGCCTTACGTTCGCGATCGGGCCGCGAGGCCGTTACGCGACTTTCTTGTCGAAGAACTGTTCGTCTTCCGTCGAGCCGTGCAACGCGGTCGTCGATGCTTCGCGTTCGACCGTTTGCGTGACCGCGTCGAAGTAGCCGGTGCCGACTTCACGCTGATGCTTGACGGCGGTGAAGCCCTTCTCCGCGGCGGCGAATTCGGCCTGCTGCATCTCGACGAACGCCGTCATCTGATTGCGGGCATAGCCGTGCGCGAGGTTGAACATCGAGTAGTTCAGCGCGTGGAAGCCGGCCAGCGTGATGAACTGGAACTTGTAGCCCATCGCGCCCAGTTCGCGCTGGAACTTGGCGATGGTCGCATCGTCGAGGTTCTTCTTCCAGTTGAACGACGGCGAGCAGTTGTACGACAGCAGTTGATCCGGGTACTCCTTGTGGATCGCGTCGGCGAATTTCTTCGCGAATTCGAGATCCGGCTTGCCCGTTTCGCACCAGATCATGTCGGCGTAGGGCGCGTAGGCGAGGCCACGCGAAATCGCCTGTTCGAGACCCGGCTTGGTGCGGTAGAAACCTTCGACGGTGCGCTCGCCGGTCAGGAACGGCTTGTCGTTTTCGTCGACGTCCGACGTGATCAGGTCGGCTGCTTCCGCGTCAGTGCGAGCGAGCAGCACGGTCGGCACGCCCGATACGTCCGCGGCGAGACGCGCGGCCGTGAGCTTGGCGACGTTTTCGCGCGTCGGCACCAACACCTTGCCGCCCATGTGGCCGCACTTCTTGACCGACGCAAGCTGATCTTCGAAGTGCACGCCTGCAGCGCCGGCTTCGATCATCGCCTTCATCAGTTCAAAAGCGTTCAGCACGCCGCCGAAGCCGGCTTCGGCGTCCGCGACGATTGGTGCAAAGTAGTCGATATAGCCTTCGTCGCCGGGATTCTTGCCTTCCGACCACTGGATCTGGTCGGCGCGCGTCAGCGTGTTGTTGATGCGCTTGACGACGAGCGGCACGGAGTTCGCCGGGTAAAGCGACTGGTCCGGGTACATTTCGCCGGCCACGTTCGCATCGCCCGCGACCTGCCAGCCCGACAGATAGATGGCTTTCAGACCCGCTTTGACCTGCTGCATCGCCTGGTTGCCGGTCAGCGCGCCGAGGGAATTGACGAACGGCTCGGTATTCACGCTATGCCAGAGCTTTTCGGCGCCGCGCTTGGCGAGCGTGTGCTCGACCTGCACGGAGCCGCGCAGACGGATTACGTCCTCCGCGGTGTAGCTGCGCTTGACGCCTTTCCAGCGCGGATCGGTTTCCCATTGCTGTTGAAGTTGGCGGGCTTGTTCTTCGCGCGTCGTCATGATTTGCTCCTTGGTTGCCTGAAGATGGATGGTGAGCTCTGTCTTCGTGGAAGCGGTCAGCCGCTGAGGCCTTCCGTTTCGTGAAGTCTTATATAAGAGTCTAGGCAAATCAATGGACACGCAATAGCCGCCCGCATGCGATTTTCTGATATTTATTCTTGCGTAGGATCAAGAGCTTACGAATTTCGTTTCGCATTAAGAAACGATTTTTCCCATCTTGCAATCGTCATGTTGTGCCGTGCAGCACGGTTTTTTACGACGCAAAAAATTTTTTCACATCGTGAAATTTGGGAGGGGATGGAGCATGGGCGAAAAAAAACCGGTGCCTAGGCACCGGTTTTCAGTCCGACCCGACGACAGCACGAGGCTGCGGGGTCTGCACAACTAGTTACGTCTAGCTTCCACCAGCCAGACGCGGCTGCCGCATTGAAGCAGGCGAACCGCTGCTGGCCGTGAGCGCTTGCGCGCTTTAGCTGCCGCGACGCGCGGTACGCGGGCCGTCGCTGCGGCGTGCACCGTAGCCGCCGTCGCGCGAGCCGCCGAAGCCTTCACGCGAACCGCCGCCGAAGCCGCCATCACGCGAACCGCCGCCAGCCGACTTGCCGGCCCAGCCGCCGCCAGTGCCGCTGCGCGAGCTGCTGCCATTACCGGCCGGCTTGCCCGAGCCGCTGCCGAAGCGGCGTCCGCCGCCATTGCCGCCGCCCGGACGGCCACGGCCGCCAAAGCCAGGACGGCCGTTACCCGACGGAGCCGACTTGCGCGGCTCGAAGCCTACGACGACGTTGACCGGCAGCGGAGTGCGCACGAAGCGCTCGATGCGCTTGAGCGCGCCCTGTTCGGCGTGATGCACGAGGCTCACCGCGATACCCGAGCGGCCGGCACGGCCAGTACGGCCGATACGGTGCACGTAGTCTTCGGCGAACTTCGGCAGATCGTAGTTGAACACGTGCGTGATGCCCGGAATGTCGATACCGCGAGCGGCGACGTCCGTTGCCACGAGCACGCGAACGCGACGCTCGCGCAATGCCTTGATGGTACGGTTACGCGCGCCTTGCGGCAGATCGCCGTGCAGTGCGGCCGATTCGAAACCGGCGTCGGCAAGACGCCCGGCCAGTTGGTCCGCGTCCATCTTGGTTGCCGTGAAGACGATAGCCTGGTCGAGGCCCTCGTCGCGCAGCAGATGGTCGAGCAGACGGTCCTTGTGATCGCGGTCGTCGACGTAATGGACGGTTTGCGCGATGTTGGTGCGCTGTTCCAGGCGTTGAACGATCTCGATACGTTCCGGATCCTTCAACAGGCGGCCGGTCAGCGAACCGATCTTGCCGTCGAGCGTGGCCGAGAAGAGCATGGTTTGACGCGTGGCCGGCGTGGCCGCGACGATCGTTTCGATGTCTTCGATGAAGCCCATGTCGAGCATGCGGTCAGCTTCGTCGAGCACGAGAATCTGCAGTTGCGACAGGTCGATACGGCCGCGTTCGAGGTGGTCGATCAGACGGCCCGGCGTGGCGACCAGGATTTCCGGGTTCTTTGCAAGCAGCATCAATTGCTGGCCATAAGCGACGCCGCCCAGAATGCTGACGGTGCGCAGGCGCTTCAGATGCTTGCCGTACGTGGCGGCGGCGGTGGTGACCTGCATCGCGAGTTCGCGGGTCGGCGTCAGAACCAGCATGGTCGGACGGGCAACCGGTTGCGGGCGGCGCGTGCGTGCGCCGTCGGCCGGACGCGGCTCGCGCGGCTGGCTGGCTTGCGACTTTTGCAACTGCGAGAAACGTTCGATGGCGGGCAGCATGAAGGCAGCGGTCTTGCCCGAACCAGTCGGGCTCGAAACCAGCAGGTCGCGGCCGGCGATGCCAGCCGGAACAGCACGTTGCTGAACCGGCGTCGGGTTCTGGTAGCCAGCGGCGGTCAGCGCGGAGACGACATCCGCGGACAGGCCGAGCGACGCGAACGTCGGGCCAGCGGGCGCGGCGGCTTCAGCGGCGACGGCCGGCGCGGCAGCAACGGCTGCGGCTTGCACGGGTGCGTCGGCGAGACCGAGGGCCTGATCGGCGATGGCGTTCAACGGGCTGCTGGGGGTATTGCTCGAGGTCATGAGAATCCTTGAAACACAGGGAATTAAAACGTCGGCGCCAATCGGCATACCCAAGTCGTCGGATTCAGCGAGCAAAGAAGCAGCGAGCAAATCGAAAAACGGGGGCAACTCGCAACAATAAAGGCGAGCTTTTCGTTAGAAGCTGTATCGGATGCGACAGGCCAACATGGCTTGCCGCCAGCCTGGGACATGATCGCCCGTAGGGGGCTAGGCAGGAGGGGACAGGTTCTAAACTGGATTGGAGCTAAACGCTACGAGGCGCTGCGCCGCAAACGCCGATTATTAAAACCGGGCAAAGCAGTGAAGCGCAGGCAACATTGTATAGGTATTTGTTGCACTGCGCCACTGTTAAGACATTTCTGAGCGCGACTCTCGCGCCTTAGGTCGCGTTACGCCCCGCTGCGAGGGGCTCGGCGTCACCTGGACTTCATGCGGACGCGCCGCTCTTCAGCGATTCGACCAGTTCCACGTACTGCTGCCTGGCGGCGTCCTGCGCGGTGCCCTTGAGCGCGGCCCACGCGTCGTACTTGTATTTGCCGACGATGTCCGTGAAGCCCGGCTTGTCGCCCTGAACGTCGCCTTCGCTGGCTTGCTTGTAGAGGGCGTAGAGGCGCAGCAGTGTGAGGTTGCCCGGACGCTCCGGCAGTTGCTTGACGTCTTCCTGGGCGTGGATGAATTGCGTGTCGAGGTCCGTCATCGTGGTGCTCTCCGGCGAGATGGTTAGGTGGCCGACGATCATAGCAATTGCATGCCGCGGCGTGCTGAGGGCTTATTCGAAACGCAAGGCGCCTGCGAGCACGGAATTCACGCCCGCTTCTGAATCAGCGGCCATGCGACCGTCGACCTCGCGGCAACGACAGCGCGTTGCGTCCGAGACCAAACCGCATCCGCGCGCGCGGCGCCGATTACAATACGGTCCATGACTCAAACAGTGCTTCTTGCCCTCGATACTTCCACCGAATTCTGCTCGGTAGCGCTTCTGTCCGCCGCCGTCGGCGTCGGCGCAGCGGGCCACGGGCGCGCCGAGCCGCGTGCGTGGGTCCGTCACGAACAGACTGGCGCCGTGTCCAGCACCCGTCTGCTACCCGCAATCCGCGAACTTTTCGACGAAGCCGGTCTGACACTGGCCGACTGCAACGCGATCGCGTTCGGTTCCGGTCCCGGCTCATTCACCGGTCTTCGCACCGCGACTGGCGCCGTGCAGGGCCTGGCGTTCGGCCTCGGTCTGCCGGTCGTGCCGGTCAGCACGCTGCTGGTCTGCGCGGAGAGTGCCCGGCGCCGCGATCCGTCCGCCACGCGCGTGCTGGCCGCGCTCGACGCCCGCATGGACGAAATCTATTGGGCCGACTACGCGTGGGACGGCGTCGGAGGCGAATGGCGCACCGTTCAAAGCGCATCGCTCGATACGCCCGAGCGGCTCGTATTACCCGACGAACCGTTCACGCTCGCGGGCAACGCCGCCGCGGCTTTCGGCGCACGGCTGCCGGCGCTCGCAGCCGCCCGAACCGTCGATCAGGAAGCATTGCCGCATGCGCTGCCGCTCGCGTACGCCGCGTTGCGCGCATTCCACGCGGGCCGCACGGTCCCGGCCGATCAGGCCGCGCCCGAATACATACGCAACAAGGTCGCGCAAACCACGGCCGAGCGCATCGCGGAAAAGGCCGCCAAGGCGGGGCAGGCTGCGGCGCTCGCTCATCACGCCGAGTCTCGCGAGGGACGGCAATGAGCGGCGTGCTGCTGGCGGACCGCTACATGTCGCCGATGACCGAAGGCGACCTCGACGAAGTGGCCGCGATTGAAAAGCTCGCCTATGAATTTCCCTGGAGCCGCATCAATTTCGGCGACTCCTTGCGCAACGGCTATTTCGGCGTTTGTCTGCGGCATGTTACGGGCACGCTGATCGGCTATTGCGTGCTGATGCCGGTCGTCGACGAAATGCATTTGCTGAATCTGTGCGTGACGCCTGCCGCTCAAGGGGCGGGCGCAGGACTCGCGCTGCTGCGGGAGGCCGTGCGGATTACCCGCGCCGAAAAACTGGACGGTCTGCTGCTGGAGGTGAGGCCGTCGAATCATCGCGCGATCCGGCTCTATGAGCGTTTCGGCTTCGCGTCGATCGGCCGGCGCAAAAACTATTATCCGGCGCGGCATCGCAGCCGGGAGGACGCCATCGTGATGCGTTTATCGTTTGTCAGGGAGGGCGCGGATGGCGCTGCATGAATCGGTACTGGAAGAGTTCGGGCTCGCGCCGCGCTGGGTGCGTCGCGGGATGGCCGCGGCGCAGGAAGCAGCTCACGGGCCCGGCGCGGAGCAGGGCGCCAACGCGCCGCGCCCGCACGGTGCGAGCGACCTCACACGGCTCGATGCGCGCGAGTCTTCTTCGATCGGGTTGGCGCCGCAGACGTCGCCCACGCCCGCTATGCGCGCGGGAGAGCCGTCGCGACGAGCCGACGGCGTCGCGCAGGCCCAAACGCGTATTGAAAACGATACGCCAGGTCGCGAGACTCAGCGGTCCCAGCCGATAGCGCCGCGCGATGATTTGCAGCAGGCAGAGCCGGTTGAGCGTGCTGAAGACTCCGCGCGCTTCGCTGGTCAATCGGAAAAACGCGAACCACGGCCTGCGCCGGAGGCGACCCAACAGCGCGCGCCACTTGCCGCTCAAAGCCGCGATCCGGCAACCGCCGAGCCGCGCATGCAAGAGCCGTCCTCGTTCGACGCTCCGCCCGCCGACGACTTCGCCTGGTTCGACGATCTCCCGCTTCAACCGCCGGGCGACGCTAGCGCGCCCATGCACGCGCGCCGCGACACGCCCGAACCTCCCGCGATCCACACGCTCGACTGGGACGCACTGAGCGAGCGGGTCTCGACCTGCGAGCGCTGCCGGCTGTGCGAGACGCGCACCAGGACTGTTTTCGGCGTGGGAGATCGGAACGCCGACTGGATGCTGATCGGCGAAGCGCCCGGCGAGAACGAGGACCGCGTGGGCGAGCCGTTTGTCGGCCAGGCCGGCAAGCTGCTCGACAACATGCTGCGTTCACTCACGCTGGCGCGCGACACCAACGTGTATATCGCGAACGTCATCAAGTGCCGGCCGCCCGGCAACCGCAATCCGGAGCCCGACGAAGTCGCGCGTTGCGAACCATATCTGCAACGCCAGGTGGGGCTCGTGAAACCGAAGCTGATCGTCGCGCTCGGTCGCTTCGCCGCGCAAAGCCTGCTCAAGACCGACGCGAGCATTTCGTCGCTGCGCGGCCGCGTCCACGAGTACGAGGGTGTGCCGGTGATCGTCACCTATCACCCGGCCTATCTGCTGCGTAGCCTGCCGGACAAGGCCAAGGCATGGGCCGATTTGTGTCTCGCTCGCGATACGTGGCGTGCGGCCGGTGGCGCAGCGTCGAACGCGGCGAACGAGTGAGCGCGGATGAGCCGGCGGCGCGTCGTCTTGCGACGGCGCGCGGAAACACCACCGGAGCGGACTCAGTCAGGGCGGCTGTTGTGAGCGACGATGCCGCCGGCGCAGATTCCGCCGCCGCGGGTGCCGCCAGCGCGGAGCCCGCTCTTTCCACATTGCTCGACAGTCTGGGCGACAGCGCGGTTCGCGATCTGGCATGGCTGCTGTTGAGCGCCGATTTGTTGCGTCCGCAACCGCCGATGGGCGAACTCGCCACTCCATTCGCGACCTCGCGGCAACTGCACGAGATCGTCGACTGGCTGCGCGCGCTCGATGCAGTGCCCGCCCCGTTGCATGACGATCTCGCCGCAACGCGCATCACTCGCCTCGGGCGCTACGCCGAACGCCTGCTTGGCTGGTTCCTGCAACATGGCCCGACTGCGCGGCTGATCGCGGCGGGCGTGCCGCTTCGGCGCGCAGGGGTCACGCTCGGCGAGTGCGATTTCCTCCTACACACGCAAGAGGGTGCGCAGCTTCACTGGGAGCTAGCGGTGAAATGCTATCTGCATGCCGGTGGTGTCGACTCGCGAACCGTGTCACGGTCAAATGCCGGCTTGTCAGCACCATTATCAGTGCCGCTATCACCATCCGCATCACCGCAGTTATCGAACTATGTCGGTCCGAACCTCAAAGACCGCCTCGACCTCAAGCTCGCGCATCTACTAAATCATCAATTGCCCTTGAGCGCGCGCGAAGACTTTGCGTCGACGGGTTATCCGGGACCGTGGACACCGCAAATGTTCATCAAAGGATGGTTGTTCTACAGGCATGGCGAAACGCCGGCAGATCCGGTCGAACTCGACCCCGCGCATGGCCGCGGCTGGTGGGTGACACGTAGTGAGTGGCCGGACTTCGCGGCGGCGCATGCGCCGCATTGGCGCATCTTGCCGCGGCTCGAATGGCTCGCGCCGCGGCGCTATCGTCAGGACGCGGAGCAGACCGCCAGTAGTACGTTGATCGATCCGCTAACGCTCACCGCTCGAAGCGCTCAGCAACCGGGACCGACCATGATCGCCGCATTGGCAGAGGACGCCGCGGGCAACCTCGTTGAACGCTCGCGTGGCTTCGTCGTGCCGGACGAGTGGCCTGAGCAAGCCCAAGCCTACGCAAGGCAGTAGGGCGGCCGCGTTACCACCATCGATAGAAATGATGCACGGGTCCGACGCCGTTGCCGACGTCGAGCCGATCGCTCGCCTGCAATGCACCGGTCAGGTACTCCTTGGCATCCGCGACCGCGCTCGCCAGATCGTCGCGTTGCGGCATCAGTGCTGCAATCGCCGACGACAGCGTGCAGCCCGTTCCATGTGTGTTCTTCGCCGGCACGCGCGGACCGCCCAGTCGCAGCGTGCCGCTTTCCTGGACCAGCCAGTCCGGACTATCGGTGGCGCTTAGATGGCCGCCTTTCATCAGCACCGCGCGAGCGCCGAGCGCGCGCAGCGCTTCGCCTTGCTCGACCATGCCGGCTTCGTCGGCAGCCGGTTGCACGCCGCCGAGCAGTGCGGCGGCTTCGGGAAGATTGGGCGTCAGCAGATCGGCGAGCGGCAGTAATTCTTCACGCAATGCGGCGACCGCATCCGGCAGCAGCAGCGCGTGATTGCTCTTCGAAATCATCGCCGTATCGAGGATGACGTGCTTGGGCTTGTGTCGGCGCAACGCGTCGGCAACCGCACGGACAATCGACGCGTTGGCGAGCATGCCGATCTTCACCGCGTCGATGCGGATGTCGTCGAACACGGCGTCGAGTTGCGCGGTGATGAAGCCCGCGTCCGGCGCGTGGATCGCGGTGACACCGCGCGTGTTCTGCGCGGTGAGCGCGGTGATCACACTCGCGCCATAAACGCCGAGCGCCGAAAAAGCCTTCAGATCGGCCTGAATGCCGGCGCCGCCGCCGGAATCGGAACCGGCGATCGTCAGCACATTGGGAATCGGTTGGGTCATCGCAAAGCGGGAAAGGGTAAAGGCGCGAGGGCGGCAGAAGAAGCGGACACGCCCCGACGCGTTAGTGCTTGACTTCGCCGATCAGCGCGACTGAGTCGAACGCGCGCTGATTCGCCTGGTGACGCCGCATCACGAGCCACATCATCAGGCAGACGAAGGTGCCGAACAGCACGATGACCGCCGTGACCGGCACGTCGAGCCAGACGAGCACCGCGTACAGGCACAGCATGACGAGCACGGAGAGGTTCTCGTTGAAGTTCTGCACGGCGATCGAGTGACCCGCCGACAGCAACACGTGGCCGCGATGCTGGAGCAGCGCATTCATCGGTACGACGAAGAAGCCCGACAGGCCGCCGACGATCATGAGGAAGATATAAGCGACGATCAGATAACCCGGCACGTGCATCCGGCCGAAGTACAGCCCCCAGTGAGCAGGGAAGAGGCTGCGCGTGTAGAACGCCATGAGCATCACGGCAAGCCCCATCATGATGCCCACCGGCAGCACCGACAGCGACTTTTTCAACGGCACGCGCGAGGCCGCGTAGATCGCGCCGCCCGCGACGCCGACGGCCACCACCGCCTGCAGGATTGCGGCTTCGGAGAGCGACATATTGAGCGACACTTCCGCCCACTTCAGCACGATGAATTGCAGCGTCGCGCCCGCGCCCCAGAACAGCGTCGTGACCGCGAGCGAGATCTGCCCGAGCTTGTCACGCCACAGCACGAGGAAGCAGTCGGCGAAATCGGTGACGAGTTTGATCGGGCCGCGTTCCTGCTTCGGGTAGCGCGCGCCCGTGTCGGGAATACGCAGATTGAAGAGCGCGGCGATGACGTAGATCACCATGATGACCAGCATCGCCGCTTCAGCGGGCGTGTTGACCGTGGGGATATGGTGCCGCAGGATCGGCGCCGCAATATGCGGACTGATCAGCGCTCCGCCGAGCACCGTGCCCAGAATGATCGAGCCGACCGTGGTACCTTCGATCCAGCCGTTCGCGGCAACGAGCCGGTCAGGCGGCAGCAGTTCGGTGAGAATCCCGTATTTGGCGGGCGAATACGCGGCCGCGCCAAAACCCACGATTCCATACGCAAGAAGCGGATGCGCGCCGACCAGCATCGTGATGCAGCCGAGCACCTTGATAGTGTTCGTGATGAACATCACGCGTCCTTTGGGACGCGAATCGGCGAAGGCTCCCACGAAGGCGGCGAGAACGACGTACGACAGCACAAAGAACAACTTGAGCAGCGGCGTCATCCAGTTGGGGGCGTGTAGATCTTTCAGCAGTGCGATAGCAGCGATCAGAAGCGCATTGTCGGCCAGCGACGAAAAAAACTGCGCGGCCATGATGGTGTAAAAACCTTTTTTCATCTGATGCGATGCTGTCCTCGCTGCGGTCTGTCCGCCCCGGCCGTTTGTTATGCGTCCGGGCTTATGCCGTTCGAAATGGGTTGTGCGCACGGCTTTATATCATGAAAATAGCTGCATTCAGACTAGCAGAATCCTTGATCGCACCGCCCAGCGGGCTGCCGCGCGTTGAAAACGCCCTGTAAGCCGCTGATTCGCAAGCGTCTTTACGAAAATACTCCATGCCGCGCCCCCTCTCAGCCACGATTCACACCTCCGCCCTTGCCAATAACCTCGCCGTCGCGCGCCGCTATGCGCCTAAATCGAAGATCTGGGCGGTCGTGAAGGCCAACGCGTACGGCCATGGCCTCGCGCGCGCTTTCCCAGGTCTGCGTGCAACAGACGGCTTTGGGTTGCTGGACCTCGAAGAAGCCGTGAAGTTGCGTGAATTGGGTTGGGCCGGCCCGATTCTTTTGCTCGAGGGCTTTTTTCGTCCGACGGATATCGACGTCATCGACCGCTATAGCCTGACCACGGCGCTCCATTCGGACGAGCAGTTGCGCATGCTTGAAATGGCGCGGCTTTCGAAGCCTGTCAACATACAGTTGAAGATGAATAGCGGCATGAACCGGCTCGGCTACACGCCGGAGAAATTCCGCGCGGCGTGGGAGCGCGCGCGCGCCTGCCAGGGCGTCGGTCAGATCACCTTGATGACCCATTTTTCCGACGCCGACAGCGAGCGTGGCGTGGCTCACCAGATGGAAGCGTTCGAGCGCGGCGCACAGGGCATTGCCGGCACGCGCAGCCTCGCCAATTCGGCAGCCACGCTGTGGCATCCGCAATCGCACTTCGACTGGGTGCGCCCGGGCATCATTCTGTACGGCGCGTCGCCGTCGGGCATGTCCGCGGCGATCGAGGGCACCGGCTTGCAACCTGCCATGACGCTCACGTCGGAACTGATCGCCGTGCAAACCATCGCGGAAGGCCAGACGGTCGGCTACGGTTCGCTCTTCAAGGCGCGTGGGCCGATGCGCATCGGCGTGGTGGCATGCGGTTACGCGGACGGTTATCCGCGAGTCGCGCCGGAAGGCACGCCGGTGATCGTCGAGGGCGTGCGCACGCGAGTCGTGGGACGCGTGTCCATGGACATGCTCACCGTCGACCTCACGCCGGTTCCCACTGCGAACGTGGGCTCGCGCGTCGAATTGTGGGGCGCGTCGCTGCCCATCGACGACGTCGCGCGCGCCTGCGGCACGATCGGCTACGAGTTGATGTGCGCGGTCGCGCCGCGCGTGCCGGTGCGTGCCGAGTAATGTGCGGCAACGCGTAATATCGCCGGGCAATAGCGGGGCGCGCTACATCATCGAACGGCGCGGCCGAGACAAGAACAGCAAACAACAGTAACCAGGCAAGAACGCGTGGCAAAAGCAAAAACGTTGTACGTATGCAGTGAATGCGGCGGTCAAACGCCAAAGTGGGCGGGCCAGTGCCCGTCCTGTCAGGCCTGGAACACACTCGTCGAATCGGTCGCCGAAACGCCTTCCACGCATCGTTTCCAGTCGCTCGCGAAGAGTGCGCCGGTGCGGCGTCTCGCCGATATCGAAGCGTCCGACGTGCCGCGCTTTTCCACCGGCGTCGGCGAGTTCGACCGTGTGCTCGGCGGCGGCCTCGTGCCGGGCGGCGTGGTGCTGATCGGCGGCGATCCGGGCATCGGCAAATCGACGCTGCTGCTGCAATCGCTCGCCGAAATCGCCGCCGACAAGCGCGCGCTCTATATCAGCGGTGAAGAGTCGGCCGCGCAGATTGCGTTGCGCGCGCAACGATTGTCGCTGCTGGAGCCGGGCTCGAAAGCGAGCGAGCTGCAATTGCTCGCCGAAATCCAGCTCGAGAAAATTCAGGCGACGATTGCGGAACAGCAGCCCGACGTCGCAGTCATCGACTCGATCCAGACCGTCTATTCCGACGCGCTCACGTCGGCGCCGGGCTCGGTCGCGCAGGTGCGCGAGTGCGCGGCGCAATTGACGCGCATCGCGAAGCAGTCGGGCACCACGATCATCATGGTCGGCCACGTGACCAAGGAAGGCGCGCTCGCGGGGCCGCGCGTGCTGGAGCACATCGTCGATACGGTGTTGTACTTCGAGGGCGACACGCACTCGTCGTTTCGTCTCGTGCGAGCGATCAAGAACCGCTTCGGCGCGGTCAACGAACTCGGCGTGTTCGCAATGACCGAGCGCGGCTTGCGCGGCGTCGCGAATCCGTCGGCGCTCTTTCTGTCCCAGCATGAGCAGTCGGTGCCGGGCTCGTGCGTGCTGGTCACGCAGGAGGGCACGCGGCCGCTGCTCGTCGAAGTGCAGGCGCTGGTCGATTCCGCCAACGCGCCGAATCCACGGCGGCTTGCCGTCGGCCTTGAGCAGAACCGGCTGGCTATGTTGCTCGCCGTGCTCCATCGGCACGCGGGCATCGCGTGTTTCGATCAGGATGTGTTCCTGAATGCGGTGGGCGGCGTGAAGATCACTGAGCCGGCCGCGGATCTCGCGGTGCTGCTCGCCATTCATTCGTCGATGCGCAACAAGCCGCTGCCGAAGGGGCTCGTGGTGTTCGGCGAAGTGGGGCTCGCCGGCGAGATCCGGCCGTCGCCGCGCGGCCAGGAGCGCTTGAAGGAAGCCGCCAAGCTCGGCTTTTCGGTCGCCGTCATTCCGAAGGCCAACGCGCCCAAGCAGCCGATAGAAGGCTTACAGGTCGTTGCGGTCGAGCGTATCGAACAGGCTATCGACCGGGTCCGCACGCTCGAGTAGACGCCCACAGCGCGCGTGGTGCTCGACGCGCGCGCCGTAATGCGCCGTAAATATCTCCAGGTTGGTTGTAACCAACAAGCCCTTCCTTTTTCCTTAAGCTGCAAAGCTATTGCATCCCTTCCGATGCCTGAAAAAGGATCGCGCCTTGAAACAGTCACATGAAACCATAGCCGAGGGGCCGATACAGGTGCGCGGCTGCCGGGTCTCAGCGCCCATTCATCAGCCGTGGGGCGGCACTTGCCGGATTGTCGAGTGGATCGACAGAACGGGGCAGATTTCGCGCCGCGTGGTAGCCGGCGACGCGACCGCCGCCGAGGTGCGCGCCACCATCAATCGCCACGTGGAAGGCCGCAAGCATCTGCTGTACGACGACGAAAATACGCCGCGTCAGACGTTGCCGCGGCAGACGGTTGTGCGCCGGTGAGGTTGCAGGCCGGCGCGAGGAGTTGAAGCACGTTGCGCTTGGGTCAGGCTTCGATTGCGCTTTGCTGGCGCTCGAGTTGCGCTTCGGTTGCTCTTGAGTTGCGGTTCAATCGTGCTCCCGTCACGCTTTAGGGCGCGCGTCGCTCCGGTCTCTTGATTCTCCCGTGAGTTCATCCGGCTCGTCATGATCTTGGTGCGCTTCTAGATTAAACAGCGGATGCTGGGCCGCTTCGCCCGCCGTCAAGACTGGCGAGACGCAGCAATCGAGCGGCTCCAGCAACGCGACCCATTCATCGAGCGCACGCGTGCCGATGACGTCGGCAAGTTCCTGCGTGAGCGCAACGGCGTCCGGCCCGCCGATCGCCTGGCCGAGACTCCAGTGGCGCGTGGCCCACTCGGGGCGGTCGAGCGCCATGCACAAGCTTTCCCAGAACTTCAGCTCCAGCGCGCCCACTGCGAGCCAGCGGCCGTCCAGCGTACGGTACAGGTTGTAGCAGGGCACGCCGCCGTTCAGCAGGCCCGCGCCTGCCGCTGTTTCTTCGGTTGTGCTTCGCGCCGTGTTCCCTGCGGTGCTGACCGTGGCATTTCTCGCGGCATTTCTCGCGGCGTCTTCATTAGCTAGGGCGACCTGCGCGATCACGTTGTGCGCATGAGTGGCGTGTGTCATCGAAACGTCGACGAAACGGCCTTCGCCGCCGCGCGACACATGCCATAACGCGGCGAGGATTTGCGTGACCGCGCTGAGCGCGCCGCCGAGCAGATCGGCTATCTGGAAATTGGGCACGATTGGCGCGCCGTCGCGGCTCGTCAGTTGATCGAGAACGCCCGCGTAGCCGATGTAATTCAGATCGTGCCCGGCATGATTGGCGAACGGGCCGCGTGCGCCGTAACCGCTGATCGCGCAGTACACAAGCCGCGGATTAACCGCGCGCAGCGTCGCGTAGCCCACGCCGAGCCGATCCATCACCCCCGGCCGGAAGCTTTCGATCAACACGTCCGCTTCCGCCGCGAGCGCTCGCAGCACATTGCGTCCCGCTTCGGATTTCAGGTCGAGCCGCGTCTCGCGCTTACCGCGATTCACTAGCCGGTAAAACGCGCCAGGCCGTCCGGCCACGCGGTCGCTCGACGACTGCATCATTGTGCGCGTCGGGTCGCCGGCGCCGGGCGCTTCGATTTTCAGCACTTCGGCGCCGAGTTCGGCAAGCCGCAGTGCGGCGACCGGGCCGGGCAACAGCCGCGTGAGGTCGAGCACGCGCAGGCCTCTTAACGGAGGCGGCGCGGACGCCGCCCCTGAAGCCGATTTGGCGGCTGAAACGGAAGATGCAGCGGAGGACATCGCAGATGACAAAGCCAACCTCTCGTCGATGCCGGCGCGGATCGCGGATAGCGTCCCGCTAGCCGATTTGTTCGAGTTCCTCGTGTGTCTCGAGCCATTCGGCTTCGAGTGCTTCAAGGCGCGCGTTCACATCTGCCTGACGGCGAATTGCGTCCGTCAGTTTGCTCTTTTGAGCCGGCTCGTAGCTGGCAGGATCGGCGACGAACGCATCGAGCGTCGCCTTCTCCGCGTTGAGCGCGTCCATTTCCTTCTCGATCTTCGTGATACGGCTTTGCAGCGGCTTTTTCAAGTGCGCGAGCTTCTGACGCGTTTCCGCTTCGAGCCGGCGCTGCTCCTTGCGATTCACGCCGCCGTCCGCGCCGTTGTCGGTGCCATTCGACGCGCCGTTCGCCGCATTGCCCGCCTTCAACGCCGCGCGCTGCTCGGCCGCATGTTGCAGCAGCCAGTCGCGATAATCGTCGAGATCGCCGTCGAATTCCTGCAAGCGGTGCTTCGCGACCAGCATGAACTGATCTGTCGTGGCCCGCAGCAGATGGCGGTCGTGCGACACGAGGATCAGCGTGCCTTCGAACTGCGCGAGCGCCATGGTCAACGCGTGCCGGGTTTCGAGATCCAGGTGGTTGGTCGGCTCGTCGAGCAGGAGCAGGTTCGGCTTCTGCCAGATGATCAGCGCGAGTGCGAGCCGTGCCTTTTCGCCGCCGGAGAAGGGCGCGATCTTCGACGTCGCCATTTCGCCCGAAAAGTTGAAGCTGCCGAGGAAGTCGCGCAATTCCTGCTCGCGCGTATCCGGTGCAAGGCGCGCGAGGTGCTGCAAGGGCGTGTCGTCCGCGCGCAGCGTTTCGAGCTGATGCTGCGCGAAGTAGCCGATGCGCAGACCCTTGCCTTCGCGCACGTGGCCGCCGAGCGGCGCGAGCGTGCCGGCCAGCGTCTTGATCAGCGTGGACTTGCCCTGGCCGTTCGCGCCGAGCAGCCCGATGCGCTGGCCGTTCTGGATAGACAGCATCACGCGCTCGACAATCGGAATTTCGACGCCTTCTTCGCTGTGATAACCGCAGCGCACGTCTTCCATCACCATCATCGGGTTCGGCGCGGAATCGGGCGTGCGGAATTCGAAGGTGAACGGCGACGCGGCGTGCGCCGGCGCGATCAGTTCCATCTTCTCGAGCGCCTTCACGCGGCTTTGCGCCTGGCGAGCCTTGGTGGCCTGCGCCTTGAAGCGGTTGATGTAGCTCTGCAGATGCTCGACCGTGCGCTGCTGCTTTTCGTATGCGCTCTGTTGCAACGCGATCTGCTGCGCGCGCAGCACTTCGAACTGCGAGTAATTGCCGCCGTAACGCTTGATCTGCTGCTGTTCGAGATGCAGGGTGACGTTGCACACCGAATCGAGAAATTCGCGGTCGTGCGAGATCACGATCAATGTGCCCGGATAGCGGTGCAGCCAGTCTTCGAGCCAGACGATCGCGTCGAGATCCAGGTGGTTGGTCGGTTCGTCGAGCAGCAGCAGGTCGGAACGACACATCAGCGCCTGCGCAAGGTTCAGCCGCATGCGCCAGCCGCCCGAGAAGCTGCTGACCGGTTCGCGGGTCTGGTCGAGCGTGAAACCGAGGCCAAGCAGCAGCGCTTCGGCGCGCGCGGGCGCGGTGTAGCCGTCGGCGTCCGCAAAGGCTGCATGCGCTTCTGCTTCGGCCGCGCCGTCGTGAGCGGCGGAGGCGGCCGCGATCTGCGCTTCGATTGCACGCAACGCTGCGTCGCCGTCGAGTGTATAGGCGAGGGCGGTCTTGTCCGCAGCGGGTGTTTCCTGCGCGACGTGCGCGATCCGCCACGTTGGCGGGATCGAAAATTCGCCGCCGTCCGCGTGCAGTTCACCGAGCAGCACGGCAAACAGTGTCGACTTGCCAGCGCCGTTTGCTCCCACGAGGCCCGCCTTTTCGCCGGGATTCAGGGTGAACGTGGTGTTGTCGAAGAGCGGCTTGGTACCGCGCGCGAGGCTGAACTGGTTAAAGCGGATCACGAAGAGGCCGGCTTGAGAAAAACGCTATTTTAGACTGCCGGGGGTGACACAGGGCGCTTAGCCGGCATCAGCCATTCGGCCGACTGTATCCGCCGCGCTTTTGGCATAGACTGACGGCTTTCCTGGGGAGAGCACATGACATCGATTTATTCTTTTTCGGCCCGCACGCTAGGCGGCGAGGAAGTGAGCCTCGGGCAGTACGAAGGCAAGGTCTTGCTGATCGTCAATACGGCGAGCGAATGCGGATTCACGCCGCAATATGCGGGCTTGCAGAAGCTGTATGAGGGCTACGCGGCGCGCGGGCTCGCGGTGCTGGGCTTTCCATGCAATCAGTTCGGCAAGCAGGAGCCGGGCGACGCGGTGCAAATCGGCAGCTTCTGCGAAAAGAACTACGGCGTGACTTTCCCGATGTTCGACAAGGTGGACGTGAACGGCGCCAACGCGCATCCCCTGTTCCGCTATCTGACCGGCGAGGCGCCCGGCCTCCTGGGTCTCGAAGCGATCAAGTGGAACTTCACGAAGTTTCTAATCGGCCGTGACGGCAATGTGGTCAAGCGCTACGCGCCTCTGACCAAGCCCGAGGCGATTGTCGAGGACATCGAAAAACTGCTGTGAATCCGCGGTGCGCACTGCGATGCTTCAAAGAATTGGCGAGAACAGTCGAGCCACATGCATCAGCACGCGCCGCAATGCGCTCGCGTGGCGGTACTCGTTGCGATCTATCTCGCGAGATTCGGCGAAATCGGCGAGCAGCATCGCCTCGACCTCTTTCGCAAAATCGCGGTCGACCGTCATCACCATGATCTCGAAGTTCAGGCGAAACGAACGGTTGTCGAGATTGGCGCTGCCGACCGCCGCCGCCACGCTGTCTATCAGCACGACCTTCTGGTGCAAAAAGCCCGGCTGGTAGCGAAAAATGCGGATGCCCGCGCGCAGCGAATCGTACGCATACAGTTTCGACGCTTCGAACACCACCACATGATCGCGCCGGCTGGGAATCAGAATGCGGACGTCCACGCCGCGCAGCGCTGCAAGCCGCAGCGCCGAGAACACGGCTTCGTCGGGCACCAGGTAGGGCGTCGTAATCCAGATGCGCTCGCGCGCAGCATTGATCGCTTCGACGAAAAAGAGCGAGCAGGTTTCCTGCTTGTCGGCCGGACCGCTCGGCACGACGAGGCAGTGCATGTCGTGGCCCGTTGCCGGGTGCGCGGAGTATGCCGGGTCCGACGGCGCCGCGAGGTCGGGCGGCGGCCCCGGCGGTAGATCGAGTTGCGGCAACTGCTGCGTTGCCCAGTACCAGTCTTCGGTGAACACGAACTGGATGCTGGCGACCGCCGGTCCGCGCACTTCGATATGAGTGTCGCGCCACGGCGAGAGCGGCGGCTTGCCGCCCAGATATTCCACGCCGACATTGTGCCCGCCGACAAACGCGCGTTCGCCGTCGACGGAAACGATCTTGCGATGATTGCGGAAGTTCAGTTGCAGCCGGTTGACGAACCGGCGATTGGTGGCGAACGGACGCGTGTCCACGCCGCCCGCGCGCAGCGACGCGACATAGCGGTGCGGCAGGTCGAAGCTGCCAATGCTGTCGTAGAGGAAATACACGCGCACGCCTTGCTGCGCTTTCGCTATCAGTGCGTCTTTGAACATTTCGCCGAGCGCATCGTCGCGCACGATGAAAAACTGCACGATCACGTAATGGCGCGCGTTCTCGATGGCCTGGAAAATCGCCTCGAATGTCGCGGTGCCGTTCACCAGCGTGCGCACGGAATTGCCCGGCAGAAACGGCATGCCGCCCAGCCGTGTGAGCGAGTGGACGAGTCTGCCGCCAAGCGCATGCGCGGGCAGTTGCGCCGACGAAGCAAGCCTGTCCCACTCCGGAGGATGCGCGTGCGCGCGCAGCAATTCGTTTTCGACGCGGCGCGCGTCGGCGTAGCCCGCAAACTTGCTGCGCCCGAGAAAGAGGTATGGGACGAGCGTGAGATATGGCATCGCGACCAGCGACACGGCCCACGCAATCGCGCCTTGTGACGTGCGCGTATTGAGAATCGCGTGACATGCCGCGACCACGCCGAGTATGTGGGCGAGAGCCACCAGCGTGCCGACGTGAAGCAGGTCGAATTGCATAGGCGAGCGAAGGGATGATGAAGCGCTGCGCGGGCTCGCTGGACGAACACGGGCGGCTAACGAGCTAACGAGCTAACGGCGCTCATCTTACCGAAGGCGCGCGGATTGGGGGCGAGTTGGGTTATTGCATGAAACCACGGCCACCGTTTGCACGGCGTCGCAATGACTGTTGAGGCGCTAACTGTGACCGATGACCGGCAGCTAAAGCATCAGCTCTGGTCGAGCGCTCTTGACAGAAGCGAAGCAAGCACTTTGCATGAAGTCGCAGTGAGCAGCCGAAGCACTCACTGCGAGCCCACAGCTAAGCCTCAACTCCGGTCTAGTGTCTGGCGGGTTCAGACCGGCAGGTCCGCAGCCTGAATCAGGAACACGTTATCGTCGCCGGCGCTCGTCGACAGCCATACGAGGTTCAATCCGCCGAAGGCCGCTTCCACATGCTGGCGCTCGTTGCCGATTTCGATCACGAGCACGCCGTCTTCGGTCAGCCAGTCGCGTGCGTCGGCGATGATCCGCCGAACGATGTCCATGCCGTCGCTGCCGCCCGCGAGTGCCATGTCCGGCTCGTGCTTATATTCGGCGGGCAACTCCTGCATCGACGCGGCGTTCACATATGGCGGGTTGCTGATGATCACGTCGTAGCGGCGCTCAGCGAGCGGCGCATACAGGTCGCCCTCGAAAAGGGCGATGCGCTCTTCGAGCTTGTAGTCGGCCACGTTGCGTGCGGCGACTTCGAGCGCCGGCGCGGACAGATCGACCGCGTCGATGTCGGCATTCGGAAACGCGTGCGCCGCAAGAATCGCGAGGCAGCCCGAGCCCGTGCAAAGTTCGAGCACGGCGCCGACCTGTTCGGGATCTTCAACGTAAGGTTGCAGCCCGTCTTGCAGCAACTCGCCGATGAACGAACGCGGCACGATCACGCGTTCGTCGACGTAAAAGCGAAAGCCGTGCATCCACGCTTCCTGCGTGATGTACGCAGCTGGCACCCGCTCGGTGGCGCGGCGCTCGATCACGTTGAGAACCGCGTCGATCTCGGCCGGGCTCAAGCGCGCGTCCATGAACGGATCGAGCAGGTCGAGCGGCAGATGCAGCGTGTGCAGCACCAGATAGGCGGCTTCGTCGTACGCATTGGCCGAGCCGTGGCCGAACGAGAGGCCGGACTGGTTAAAGCGCGACACCGCGAAACGCAGCAGGTCGCGGACAGTGGAAAAGGGCAGCGTCATCGCAATAGTCCTTGGATATTTCCCGGTTAAGCGATCAGTTGTTCGAGCACGCGGCGGTACACGTTTTTGAGCGGCTCGATGTGGGCGACGTCGATATGTTCGTCGATCTTGTGGATGCTGGCGTTCAGCGGGCCGAACTCGACCACCTGTTGGCAGATCCGCGCGATGAAGCGGCCGTCGGACGTGCCGCCGGTGGTCGACAGTTCGGTGTTCACGCCGGTTTCGTCCTTGATCGCTTTGGCCAGCGCGTTCGACAGATCGCCGTGCGGCGTGAGGAACGGGAGCCCGCTCACAGTCCACTGCAGATCGTATTCGAGGCCATGCCGGTCGAGGATTGCATGCACGCGTTGCTGCAAACCTTCTACCGTGCTGGCTGTCGAGAAGCGGAAGTTGAACATCACGTCAGCGTGGCCGGGAATCACGTTGGTGGCGCCCGTGCCGCTATGGATATTCGACACCTGCCACGTGGTGGGCGGGAAGTATTCGTTGCCGTCGTCCCAGCGCTCGGCGACAAGTTCGGCCAGCGCGGGCGCGAGCAGATGCACCGGATTTTTCGCCAGATGCGGATAAGCGATATGGCCTTGCACGCCCTTGACGACGAGCTTGCCCGACATCGAGCCGCGCCGGCCATTTTTCACCGTGTCGCCGAACTGCGTGCTCGAAGTCGGTTCGCCGACGATGCAGTAGTCCATGCGCTCGCCGCGCGCTTGCAGCGCTTCGACGACTTTGATGGTGCCGTCGGTGGCGGGGCCCTCTTCGTCGCTCGTGATCAGAAACGCGATCGAGCCGCGATGCCGCGGGTGCGCCGCGACGAACTCCTCGCTGGCCACCACAAAGCCGGCGATCGAGGTTTTCATGTCGGCTGCGCCGCGACCGTACAGCTTGCCGTCGCGATGCGTGGGTTCGAAGGGCGCCGACCGCCATTGCTCCAGCGGGCCGGTGGGCACCACGTCCGTGTGGCCGGCAAACGCGAGCAGCTTGCCCGCGCGGCCGTCTACGCCGCGTTTGACGGCCCACAGGTTCGTTACGCCGTTCGATTCGATGGTTTCGTGCTGGAAGCCGAGCGCGGACAGGCGTTCGATCAGGAGGCGCTGGCAATGCTGGTCGTCGGGCGTGACGGAGGCGCGCGCGATCAGTTGTTCGGTAAGGGCGAGGGTGCCGGACATGGATTCGATACAAGCCACTTTGGGATGAAAAAATGCCGGCTGGCGGTGACGCACCGCAGCCGGCAACAGCTTTGACGCAACGCGGCGAGGCCGCGCTCAAGCAACACAATGCAGCGGCAGGGCAAGCGGCGCAGCGCCTGAGCGCAGTGCGGCGCGCTTTGGCAAGCGCGCGGCGCTCACGCAAACAGCGCCATGCTCACCAAACAGCGCCGTATATTCTTCGGGCGAAAAACCAAGCGACTTCACCCGCCCGTTGATCACCAGCACGGGCCGCTTGATGACCGACGGCTTGTGGATCATCAACGCGATCGCGCCCGGCTGGGTGTCCGCAGCCGCCTTCATGTCGTCGGCCAAGCCGCGCCATGTGGTGCCGCGGCGGTTCAGCAACGCGTCGAGCTTGACGTCCTTCAGCCAGTCCTGCACGAGCGGCTCGGTCACGCCGGCTTTCTTGAAGTCGTGAAACTCAAACTCGACGCCGTGCTCTTCGAGCCACACGCGCGCTTTCTTCACGGTGTCGCAGTTCGGAATTCCGTAGACGACAGTCTTGGTGCCGCGCGCCATCAGTCGCCTCGCAGAAGCTCGTTCAGGCCGACCTTCGCACGTGTCTTTGCGTCGACCTTCTTGACGATCACGGCGCAGTAGAGGCTGTGCGAGCCGTCCTTCGACGGCAGGTTGCCCGCCACCACGACCGAGCCCGCCGGGATGCAACCGTACGTGACTTCGCCGGTTTCGCGGTCGTAAATCTTGGTGCTCTGGCCCAGGTACACGCCCATCGAAATCACCGAATTCTCTTCGACGATCACGCCTTCCACCACTTCCGAACGGGCGCCGATAAAGCAGTTGTCTTCGATGATGACCGGGTTTGCCTGCAGCGGCTCCAGCACGCCGCCGATGCCCACGCCGCCCGACAGGTGCACGTTCTTGCCGATCTGCGCGCAGGAACCGACGGTTGCCCACGTATCGACCATCGAGCCTTCGTCGACATAAGCGCCGATGTTGGTGTACGACGGCATCAGCACCACGTTCTTCGCGATGAACGAGCCGCGGCGCGCGATGGCGGGCGGCACGACGCGAAAGCCGCCGGCGGCGAAGTCTTCAGCGGTGTAGTTGGCGAACTTCGAGGGCACCTTGTCGTAGAACTGGCTGTAGCCGCCCGCCGGCATCGGCGCGTTGTCTTCCAGGCGGAAAGACAGCAGCACGGCTTTCTTCAGCCATTGATTGACGACCCAGTCGCCGTCCTTCTTCTCGGCGACGCGCAGCGCGCCCTTGTCGAGTTGCTCGATTGCGTGCGCGACGGCTTCACGCACGTCGGCCGGCGCGGCCTTAGGCGACAGCTCGGCGCGGTTTTCCCAGGCGGTGTCGATGATTTGCTGAAGTTGTTGCGACATATGCGTGCTTTCTGAAGAGTTGAAGTCTGAAGAAGGGAGGCGGTGCGCAAGGCGTTCGCCGGGAAAACGGAACAGGAACAATCAGCGGCAGGCCACGCGACGAATCGAACGACGAGCCTGGCTACGAACCCCACAACCAGCCGACAGCCCGCCGGCGAAAAACTCAGCCCGCGAGCCCGCGGCAAAAATCGACGATTCGTTGCGCGCCCTGCGTGCATTCGTCGACGTCGGCGACGAGCGCGAGGCGCACGAAATTGCGGCCGGGGTTCACGCCGTGCGCGGTACGCGCGAGGAACGAGCCCGGCAGAACCGTCACATTATAGTCGGCGTAAAGACGCTGGGCGAACTCCGTGTCGGTAAGGCCGGTGCGCGAGACGTCGGCCCACAGATAGAACGCGGCGTCGGGCAGGCGCACGTCGAGCACCGCGGCAAGCATCGGCGTGACCGTGGAAAACTTCCGCACGTATTTCGCGCGGTTCTCGCGCACGTGCGCCTCGTCGTTCCAGGCGGCGATGCTCGCGCTTTGATACACCGTCGACAACGCCGCGCCGTGGTACGTCCGGTACAACAGGAAGTCCTTGAGAATCGCGGCGTCGCCCGCGACGAAGCCCGAGCGCATGCCGGGCACGTTCGAGCGCTTCGACAGGCTCGACAGCATGACGAGCCCGTCATAACCGCGGCCGAGCTTGTGCGCGGCTTCGAGGCCGCCGAGCGGCGGGTTGGCTTCGTCGAAATAGATCTCGGAATAGCACTCGTCGGAGGCGATCACGAAGCCGTGGCGGTCCGACAGCGCGAAGAGCTCGCGCCAGTCTTCGAGCGTCAGCACCGCGCCGGTCGGATTGCCCGGCGAGCAGACATAAAGCAGTTGCGCGCGGGCCCAGACGTCGGCCGGCACCGCCGAGTAATCGCACGCGAAGTTGCGCGCCGGGTCGCTATTGACGAAGTAGGGCTCCGCCCCCGCGAGAATCGCCGCGCCTTCGTAGATTTGGTAGAACGGGTTCGGACAGAGTACGATCGCAGGCTCGCCTGTCGCATTGCGCTTCGGGTCGATCACCGTTTGCGCGAGAGCAAACAGCGCCTCGCGCGAGCCCGAGACCGGCAGCACCTGGGTGGCGGGATCCACCGGCGGCAAGCTGTAGCGCTGCGTAACCCACTTCGCGATCGACTCGCGCAACGGCAGTGAGCCTACCGTGGCCGGATACGCGGAGAGGCCGCCGAGCGAGGCGATCACGGCGTCGGTTATCAACGTGGGTGTCGGATGTTTCGGCTCGCCAATGCCGAAGCTGATATGCGCGAGGCCGGTAGCCGGCGTGACGTCTTTGAAAAGCGCGCGCAGCTTTTCGAACGGATAGGGCTGGAGGGAGTCGAGTAGCGGATTCACTGGGCGGATCGAGCCTGATCGAAAAGGGCGCGGAAAGATGCACGACGGCGCATGCGCTGGGCCGCGCCGCGTGAAAATAGCAGCGGCGGCGAGCAGGGGATTATAACGTGCGCGCCGGGGGCTGGCGTCAGGTCGCTGGCGGGCGTGGTCCACCGGTCAAGCGGGCGGCAAGCGGGCATCGGCCGAGCGCACCAGCACCACCGATCAGGCACCAGCCGGTCATTAATCGGCGTCGACCAGGCACCAACCAGGCATTAACCACGTGTTAACCAAGGCATCAACCAAGGCATCACCGCCCGCCAGGCGGCGCACGCAATGCGCTGCAGCGGGAACGACGCGGAACGTAATAGTCCGCGCAGAGACAAGGCAGGAGCAGCAATGTACGAAGCAATCGAGGAGACGTCCGGACGAGGAACGTGCGAAAACGCCGCAGTCCGTGGCACGAACAGCACCGTCACCCGCATCACCCGCATCACCCGCAGCACTGTCTCGAGGAGCCCGTCGCCATGACGAACTGGCTTCGCACAGGCTGGCCGACGCTCGCAATCATGCTGGGCGCGTCGGTGTGGGGAATGATCTGGTATCCGCTGCGTATGCTCGCAGCGCTTGGCTTGACCGGCACGGCCGCGAGCGCGCTCACGAGCGGCGCCGGTTGCCTGTTCGTGCTGCTGGTGCGCCATCGGGCGCTGAAAACCGTGCGCTGGCACTGGCTGCTGCCGGCTCTCGCGCTCGCCGCGGGCATCACGAATCTAGGGTTCGTATGGGGATCGATCCACGGGCAGGTGATGCGCGTGCTTTTGCTCTTCTATCTGACGCCTGCATGGACCGCGCTCTTCGCGCACTTCATTCTGCATGAACGCCTGACGTGGGCCGGCGCGGGTCTCGCCGCGCTGTCGCTGGCCGGCGCGATGACGATGCTGTGGTCGCCGCAG
The DNA here is from genome assembly GCF_032806925.1 of Paraburkholderia kirstenboschensis. Classification (NCBI taxonomy): domain Bacteria; kingdom Pseudomonadati; phylum Pseudomonadota; class Betaproteobacteria; order Burkholderiales; family Burkholderiaceae; genus Paraburkholderia; species Paraburkholderia kirstenboschensis. The sequence goes on from NZ_CP136513.1 coordinate 722,105, forward strand.
CTCGGCATTCCGCTGCCGGGCAACCTCGCGGAATGGGCAGGCCTCGCGGGCGGCATGGGCTTCGCGATGAGCAACGTCCTGATCCTCAAGACAAGCCGTGTATTGCCGCAGATGAAGCCGGAAATGCGCACCGCGACCATCTTCGGCGGCGCGGCGATTTTCGGCGCTTGCGCGTCGCTATTCGAAGCGATGCCCGCGCCGCCCACCGGCGCACATCTCGGTACCGCCGCCTGGCTGGTGCTCGGCCTCGGTTTCCTGCTCGCGTCGAACAACATGCTCGTGCAATACGGCCTGTCGCGCGTGCCGGCCAACCGGGCGTCGATCATCATGCTGTTCGAACTCGTGGTCACGGCCATGTCCGCGTGGCTCTTCGCCGGCGAGACGCCCGGCCCGCGCGAATGGGCGGGCGGCGCGTGCATCGTGCTTGCTTCGGCGCTGTCGAGCTGGATGCATCGCACGAAGACAATGCCCCCGGATCCCGCCAGTCAGGACCCGAGCGAGGACCCGGGCGCCGCGAGCGAGCGCGAGGCCGACATCGACAAGCGCGACGACCATAAGGACGGCAAGAACCGTCCACGCGCGATGGTATGATTGCCCCTCATTAGCCGGCGCATGCGCGGTGCGCGTGCAGCCGGCACCCATGTCTCGAGGGCTGGCAAGGAGCGCGGGCCGCATCGCTGTAGCGGCGGACGGCTCATGCGGCCTTCGTGAGCCACCTATTTTTTCTCCCTTTCAAACAGCGAAATCGCCGTGCGTCTGACCTCGATCAAACTCGCTGGATTCAAGTCATTCGTCGATCCCACGCATTTCCAGGTTCCGGGCCAGCTAGTCGGCGTGGTCGGACCCAATGGATGCGGCAAGTCCAACATCATCGACGCCGTGCGCTGGGTGCTCGGCGAATCGCGCGCCTCGGAGCTGCGCGGCGAGTCGATGCAGGACGTGATCTTCAACGGCTCGACTGCGCGCAAGCCGGGCAGCCGCGCCAGCGTCGAACTCGTGTTCGACAACGCCGACGGGCGCGCCGCCGGGCAGTGGGGCCAGTATGCCGAGATCGCCGTGAAGCGCGTGCTCACGCGCGACGGCACGTCTAGCTACTACATCAACAATCTGCCGGCGCGTCGCCGCGACATTCAGGACATCTTCCTCGGCACGGGTCTCGGCCCGCGCGCCTACGCGATCATCGGTCAAGGCATGATCGCGCGCCTGATCGAAGCGAAGCCCGAAGAACTGCGCGTCTTTCTCGAAGAAGCCGCGGGCGTCTCCAAATACAAGGAGCGCCGCCGCGAGACGGAGAACCGTCTGCACGACACGCGTGAGAATCTGACGCGGGTCGAGGACATCGTCCGCGAACTGGGCACGAACCTCGAGAAGCTCGAAGCGCAGGCGGTGGTCGCCACGCGCTACAAGGAACTGCAAACCGACGGCGAAGAGAAGCAACGCCTGTTATGGCTGCTGCGCAAGAACGAGGCCGGCAGCGAGCAGGAACGTCAGCAGCGCGCCATCGAACAGGCGCAGATCGACCTCGAAGCGCAAACCGCGAAGCTGCGCGAAGTCGAAGCGCAACTCGAAACGCTGCGCATCGCGCATTACTCGGCGAGCGACGCCATGCAGGGCGCGCAGGGCGCACTCTACGAAGCGAATGCCGAAGTGAGCCGGCTCGAAGCCGAAATCAAGTTCATCGTCGAATCGCGCAACCGCGTGCAGGCGCAAATCGCTGCGCTGACCGCGCAGCGTGAACAGTGGCAATCACAGGCTGAAAAAGCGCAGGGCGATCTCGAAGACGCCGAGGAGCAACTCGCCGTCGCCGAAGAAAAGGCCGCGCTCGCCGAAGAAGAAGCCGCCGCGAAGCACGACGCACTGCCCGCGCTCGAAGCACGCTGGCGCGATGCCCAAGCCGAACTGAACGCGGAGCGCGGCGGCATCGCGCAGACCGAACAGGCACTCAAGCTGGAAGCGGCGCACCAGCGCAATGCCGATCAGCAGTTGCAGCAGTTGCAGCAGCGTCACGAGCGGCTGAAGGCGGAAGCAGGCGGCCTCGACGCACCCGACGAAGCACAGCTCGAAGAGTTGCGCATGCAACTCGCGGAGCACGAAGAGATTTTGCACGACGCGCAGACGCGCCTTGCCGATGCGCAGGAAACGCTGCCGCGTCTGGACGCCGAACGGCGTGCCGCCCAGGAGCGCGTGCAGGCGGAAAGCGCGCAGATCCATCAGCTCGACGCACGCCTTGCCGCGCTCAAGCAGTTGCAGGAAAACGTCCAGACCGAAGGCAAGATTCAGCCGTGGCTCGAAAAGCACGAGCTGGGCGGCCTGCCGCGACTCTGGAAGAAGCTGCACGTCGAGCCCGGTTGGGAAGCCGCGCTCGAAGCCGTGCTGCGCGAGCGGCTCGCCGCGCTCGAAGTATCGAATCTCGACTGGGTCAAGGCGTTCGCTACCGACGCGCCGCCGGCCAAGCTCGCCTTCTACGCACCGCCTGTCGCCGGCCAACCGGTCGCCGCGGCGCCCGCTCTGCGGCCGCTGCTGTCGCTCGTTCGTATCGACGACGCGGGCATCCGCGCGGTGTTGAACGACTGGCTCGGCCTTGCGTTCGTCGCCGACGATCTGCAGCAGGCGCTCAGCATGCGCTCGCAATTGCCGGAAGGCGGCTCGTTCGTCGTGAAGGCGGGGCACGTGGTGACGCGCGTCGGCGTGCAACTGTATGCCGCCGATTCGGAACAGGCCGGCATGCTGGCCCGTCAGCAGGAAATCGAAAATCTCGCGCGTCAGGTGCGTGCACAAGCCCTGCTCGCCGACGAAGCGAAGGCTGCCGCGATTCGCGCCGAAGCCGCGCACACGCAAGCGGCGCAGGCGCTGACCGACGTGCGTCAGCAGGCCGAGCGGGCGACGCAGCGCGTGCACGCGTTGCAACTCGACGTGCTCAAACTCACGCAGGCGCACGAACGTTACACGCAGCGCAGCACGCAGATTCGCGAAGAGCTCGAAGAGATCAACGCACAGATCGAAGAGCAGCGCGCGATGCGTGCGGAATCCGAAGCGAATTTCGAGCGTTACGACGGCGAACTCGCGGAATTGCAGGCGCGTTTCGAAGACCATCAACTGGCTTTCGAGGCGCTCGACGAAGCGCTTACCGCGGCACGCGGCGAGGCACGCGATCTCGACCGGGCCGCGACCGACGCGCGCTTCGCCGCGCGCAACATGGCGAACCGCATCGACGAATTGAAGCGCAGCATTCAGGTCGCGCACGAACAGAGCGAGCGCGTGGCGGCGTCGCTCGAAGATGCACGCGCCGAACTCGAAACCATCAACGAACAGACCGCTCACACGGGCTTGCAGGACGCGCTCGACATTCGGGCGGTCAAGGAAGAGGCGTTGCACGCCGCGCGTCTCGAACTGGACGACCTGACTGCCAAGCTGCGCGCCGCCGACGAAACGCGCCTCACCGCCGAGCGCGCGCTGCAACCGCTGCGCGACCGCATCAACGAATTGCAACTGAAGGAACAGGCCGCGCGGCTGAACGGTGAGCAGTTCATCGAGCAACTGGCGGCAGCGGGCGTCGACGAGGCGGAGCTGCAGGCGAAGCTCACGCCGGACATGAAGCCGTCGTATCTGCAGGGCGAAGTCACGCGCATCAACAACGCGATCACCGCGCTCGGTCCAGTCAACATGGCCGCGCTCGACGAACTCAAGGCGGCCACCGAGCGCAAGTCGTTCCTCGACGCACAATCGGCCGATTTGACGAGTGCGATCGAGACGCTCGAAGACGCAATCCGCAAGATCGACGCGGAAACGCGCACGCTATTGCAAGGCACGTTCGACGAAGTGAACCGTCATTTCGGCGAACTGTTCCCGCGTCTCTTTGGCGGCGGCCAGGCGAAGCTGATCATGACCGGCGACGAGATTCTCGACGCCGGCGTACAGGTGATGGCGCAGCCTCCGGGCAAGAAAAATTCGACGATCCACCTGCTGTCGGGCGGCGAAAAAGCGCTGACCGCAACCGCGCTCGTGTTCGCGATGTTCCAGTTGAATCCCGCGCCGTTCTGTCTGCTCGACGAAGTGGACGCGCCGCTAGACGACGCCAACACCGAACGTTTCGCAAACCTGGTACGCGCGATGTCGGACAAAACCCAGTTCCTTTTCATCTCGCACAACAAGATCGCGATGGAAATGGCGCAGCAACTGATCGGCGTGACCATGCAGGAGCAGGGCGTGTCGCGCATCGTTGCCGTCGACATGGAAACGGCTGCGGGTTTCGCCCAGAATATCGTTTAAGTTTTCGTTTGAATCAAGGAAGCGCGGGCGCCCGAGTTCAGCGCTGCGGCCAGTGGCCGCGCGATACGTGGGGCGGGCGAGAGGCCGCGCAGATAAAGAATTGCTGATGGAGCATGCATGGACGAGTTGACACTCGGTTTGATCGGCGCGGGTGCCGTGGTGGTCGGGGGCGTGGTCGTGTACAACGCGTGGCAGGGTGCAAAGGTGCGCCGCAAGATGCCGCGGCCCATGCCCGCGGACGCCGCGGAGAATTTTGCGCGTGACGACCATCAGGAGCAGAGCCCGTTCATCGAACCGGCTCGGCCCACTACGCGCCGCGAGCCGGTAGTGGGCGCGGAGTCGTCTGCCGATACGGCGTCGTCCCGCGTCGAGCCGACTTTTGGCGTGCCGGTAGGCGCCGCGCCGCTTGATACGCCGGCCGACATTCAGGCCGAGACGACCACACCGAACGGCTATCTGTCAGACGGCGACGATGCCGAGGTTGAAGGCGGCACTAAGGGCGGAGCAGGTGCCGACGCCGACAAGGACGCAGTGGCGGCAGCAGGTCAACAACCCGCGAGCAACACCTCACGCGAAGCCGACGAACAGATCGAGCCGATTCTGCCGGCTGCCACGACGATTTCGTCCGCGCCGCCGGCCATCGTCGATCGCCGCATCGACTGCATCGTGCCGATTCGTCTGAACGGACCGGTTGCGGGCGACAAGGTGATTCCGCTTGCGCAGCGGCTGCGCCGCGCCGGCAGCAAGCCGGTGCATATCGAAGGCAAGCTGGAGGGCGGCGCGTGGGAGTTGCTGCAAAACGGCGCGCGTTATGAAGAGTTGCGCGCGGCCGCCCAGCTGGCCAATCGCAGCGGTGCGCTGAACGAACTCGAGTTCTCCGAGTTCGTGACGGGCGTGCAGCAGTTCGCCGACGCAATCGACGCATCGCCGGAATTTCCCGACATGCTCGAAACAGTCGCGATGGCGCGTGAACTCGACGGTTTCGCCGCGCAGTGCGACGCGCAGTTGTCGATCAACGTGCTCTCCGACGGCGCGCCCTGGTCGGCCAATTACGTGCAAGCCGTGGCATCGCAAGACGGCTTGCTGCTCTCGCGCGACGGCACGCGCTTCGTCAAGCTGGACGCGCGCCAGAGTCCGGTGTTCATGCTGCAATTCGGCGACACGAACTTCTTGCGCGACGACCTCACGTACAAGGGCGGCCAGATGATCACGCTGGTGCTCGACGTGCCGGTGGCCGACGAAGACATCTTGCCGTTCCGTCTGATGTGCGACTACGCGAAGTCGCTGGCGGAGCGCATCGGCGGGCGGGTGGTGGACGACGGCCGTCGTCCGTTGCCCGAGACCGCATTGCTCGCCATCGAAAAGCAGTTGATGACGCTTTACGCGAAGCTCGAACAGGCCGGCATTCCTGCAGGCTCGCCGGCCACGCGGCGTTTGTTCAGTCAGTAACCGCTGCGTTTCCAGACGCCTTCAGAACGACAACGGCCGCGCGATGCGCGGCCGTTGTCGTTCTGAAGCGTCGCGGCGCCGACTTTCGCATGCTCGCGCTCAGGTCTGCAAGCTGGCCATTCGGCCGATGTAAAGGGGCACGCTTCCTGCGATAATCCAGTGTCCAATTTCACTGAAGAAGCGCCCCACAGCATGGCTCGAACTCCCGCCTCAGATCCAGCAACCAGCGCTCCGGCCGAGCGGGCCGCGTGGCTGCGCGCGGAACTCGAACGCGCCAATTACGCGTACTACGTGCTCGACCAGCCTGACTTGCCGGACGCGGAGTACGACAGGCTGTTCAAGGAACTGGAGAGCATCGAGGCGGAGCATCCCGATCTGATCGTCCCCGATTCGCCCACTCAGCGCGTGGGTGGCGAGGCGGCGAGCGGATTCGAGCCGGTCGTCCACGACCAGCCCATGCTGTCACTGAACAACGGTTTCGCGGACGAAGACATTCTCGCGTTCGACAAGCGCGTGGGCGACGCACTCGGCAACAATGCGAAGGAGCCGCCGGTGCCGGTCGACTACGCAACCGAGTTGAAGTTCGACGGCCTCGCGATCTCGCTGCGCTATGTCGACGGCGTGTTCGTGCAGGCCGCCACGCGCGGCGACGGCACGACTGGCGAGAACGTCACTGAAAACGTCCGCACGATCCGCTCGATTCCGCTGAAACTCAAGGGCAAGCGCGTGCCGCACATACTCGACGTGCGCGGCGAAGTGCTGATGTTCAAGCGTGACTTCGAGCGTCTGAACGAACGCCAGCGCGCCGCGGGTCACAAGGAGTTTGCCAATCCGCGTAATGCCGCGGCGGGCAGCCTGCGTCAGCTCGATTCGAAAATCACCGCGCAAAGGCCGCTGTCGTTTTTTGCGTATGGCATCGGCGTGCTCGAAGGCGTCGAGATGCCGGCCACACATAGCGAACTGCTCGACTGGTACAAGGAACTCGGCTTGCCGGTCAATGCGGAGCGCGCGGTCGTGAAGGGCGCCGAAGGTCTGCTCGCGTTTTTCCATGCGGTCGGTGAGAAGCGCGACAAGCTGCCGTACGACATCGACGGCGTGGTGTACAAGGTCAACCGGCGCGACGAGCAGGACGCGCTCGGCTTCGTGTCGCGTGCGCCCCGTTTCGCGCTCGCGCACAAATTCCCGGCGCAGGAAGCGTTGACGAAACTGGTCGCGATCGACGTGCAGGTCGGGCGCACCGGCGCGATCACGCCGGTGGCGCGCCTCGAGCCCGTGTTCGTCGGCGGCGCGACGGTCACGAACGCCACGCTGCATAACGAAGACGAGGTGCGTCGCAAGGACATCCGTATCGGCGACACCGTGATCGTCCGGCGCGCGGGCGACGTCATTCCGGAAGTGGTGAGCGCGCTCATCGACCGTCGCCCAAATGACGCGCACGAATTTGTGATGCCCACGCATTGTCCGGTGTGCGGCTCGAACATCGAGCGGCTGCCCGATGAGGCGATTGCGCGTTGCACCGGCGGCCTGTTCTGTCCGGCGCAGCGCAAGCAGGCGCTGTGGCACTTCGCGCAGCGGCGCGCGTTGGACATCGACGGGCTGGGCGAGAAGATCATCGACCAACTGGTAGAACAGAACCTGGTTCGCACGCCCGCCGATCTGTTCAACCTGGGCTTCTCGACGCTCGCAGAGCTCGACCGTTTCGCCGACAAGTCCGCGCAGAACCTGCTCGACTCGCTCGAGAAGGCCAAGCACACTACGCTTGCCCGTTTTATCTACGCGCTCGGCATCCGCCATGTCGGCGAATCCACGGCGAAAGATCTGGCGAAGCACTTCGGCTCGCTCGACCCGATCATGGAAGCTTCGGTGGAAGAATTGCTGGAGGTGAACGACGTTGGGCCGGTCGTCGCCGAATCCATTCACCAGTTTTTCGCCGAAGAGCATAACCGTACGGTGATCGAGCAGCTGCGCGCGCCGGGCAAGGTCACGTGGCCCGAAGGGCCGCCCGCGCCGAAGGCGCCGCAGGGCATGCTGGCAGGCAAGACCGTCGTGTTGACGGGCACCTTGCCGAGTCTCGCCCGCGAAGAGGCCAAGGAAATGCTCGAAGCGGCCGGTGCGAAAGTGGCCGGCTCGGTGTCCAGGAAAACAGACTATGTGGTGGCGGGGGCCGAAGCAGGCAGCAAGTTAGCGAAGGCCGAGGAACTCGGCATTCCCGTACTCGACGAAGATGGTATGCGTAAGCTCCTGGAGGGGCAGTTATGATCCGCGAAATTCTCAAGATGGGCGATCCGCGCCTGCTGCGCATTGCCGATCCGGTCGATCACTTCGACACGCCGCAATTGCATGAGCTCGTGAAGGACATGTTCGAGACCATGCACCACGCGAACGGGGCGGGGCTCGCCGCGCCGCAGATTGGCGTCAATCTGCAGGTGGTGATCTTCGGGTTCGGCAGCAACGAACGCTATCCGGATGCGCCGCCGGTGCCGGAAACGGTGCTGATCAATCCGACCGTCACGCCGGTTTCGCTCGATATGGAAGAGGGTTGGGAGGGCTGCCTGTCTGTTCCGGGCCTGCGCGGCGCGGTCAGCCGCTTTTCGATGATCAAGTATCACGGCTTCGACCAGTACGGCACGCCGATCGACCGCGTCGCCGAAGGTTTTCATGCGCGCGTCGTACAGCACGAATGCGATCACCTGATCGGCAAGCTGTATCCGATGCGGATCACCGACTTCGCCAAGTTTGGCTATACAGAAGTGCTGTTTCCGGACATGGATCCGAATATCGACGATTGATGCGGCCGTTCGTCGATGCCGCGCGGCGGTAATAAAAAACCCACGCAATTGCGTGGGTTTTTTGTTGGGCCGCTACGGCGCTCGATGCGCTTCAAGATCGCGCGAAGCGGTCGATCGTGAAGCCTCTGAGCTTGCTGGCGGGCGTCAGAACGACTCGTCCGCTGCGAGGTAGCGCCACTGCCCGGGCGGTAGCGCGCCAAGCATCACACGGCCCATACGTACACGTTTAAGGCCAATCACTTCAAGGCCGACCAGTTCGCACATCCGGCGAATCTGGCGCTTTTTTCCTTCGCGCAACACGAAGCGCAACTGCTCGCCGTTTTGCCAGTTGACCTGCGCGGGCTTGAGCGGCACGTCGTCGAGCGAAAGACCGTGGCACAAGAGCGCGAGGCTTTCTGGCGGAAAGTGATTTTCGACGTCGACTGTGTGCTCGCCGTAGGCGACGCGCACCAGGTATTCCTTGTCGATCTCGGAATGGCCGCCGATTAGCTGCTTGGCGATGCGGCCGTCCTGCGTCAACACCAGCAAGCCTGTCGAATCGATGTCCAGACGCCCGGCCGGCGCGAGCTGACGCAGATGCGCGACTGAGAAGCGAATGTCCGAGTGGTCGCCTTCCCAGCGATTCTCCGGCGTGACGAGCGTGATGGCCGGCTGATAGCCGTCTTCTGCCTGGCCCGACACGTAGCCGACAGTCTTATGGATCAGCACCGTGACCTGGCTTGCTTGCACGGCCTCGGCAGCGGGATCGATCTCGATCCGCTGATCGGGGCGAACCTTCGTGCCTAGCGTGTCGATCCGTTCGCCGTCGACGAGCACCCAGCCTTTCTCGATCCATTCGTCGGCTTCGCGGCGCGAGCACAGGCCCAATTCGGACATGAGCTTGGACAGGCGCAAGGTGCCGGGCGCATCCTCGATATCGCGACGCGGCGTGCGCGGGGCAGCTTCTGCGTGCGGGCGGTGTTCGGCCGGAGCGGCGCCGCGCGGCTTGCTGGCTCGCGCGGGGCGGTCGCCGGTGAAACGGCGTTCGGCGGCCGGTGCCTTGTCGAAGTTGCGCGCCGGCCGTTCCGCACGGTCCGTGCGCGTCGCGGCGCGGTCGCCGAATTCGCGGCGAACCGGTGCGCGTTCGCCTCGTTCGCCTCGTTCGTCGCGAGGCGCGCGGGCTGGACGATCGGCCTGGTCGCCGTAGCCGCTCTTGACGGGCTTTGCAAAGCTTCGCTCGCCGCGCTCGCCCTCTACGCGTCGAGGCGCGCTGTCGCTGCGCGGTCCGCGCTCGCCGCCGCGGCGCTCTTGCGAGGCGCCACGGTCTGCGCCGAAGCGGGGGCGGTCGGAAGCCTCGCGTTCACCGCGCATCGGACGCTCGCCGCGCTGGCCGCCTTCCGAGGGACGGCCTGCTCCCGCTCGCGGGCCGCTGAACGGACGGCGTTCGCCGTCGTCCCGGCGCGGTGTCCGATTGCCGTCGAAGCTGCGCGGGGCGCCGCGATCCGCGTTTCCTTCGAAGCGGCGGGGCGCGCGGTCGGTGCTGCCCGAGCGATCCTCGAAACGGCGTGGGGCGCGTTCAGCGCGTTCGCCGCCCGGGCCACGGGGCGACCGTTCGCTGTTACCCGCACGGTCTTCAAAGCGGCGAGGCGGGCGGTCGGTGCCGCCCGTGCGACCTTCGAAACGGCGTGGGGCGCGTTCAGCGCGTTCGCCGCCCGGGCCACGGGGCGACCGTTCGCTGTTACCCGCACGGTCTTCGAAGCGGCGAGGCGGGCGGTCGGTGCCGCCCGTGCGATCTTCGAAACGGCGTGGGGCGCGTTCAGCGCGTTCGCCGCCCGCGCCACGGGGCGACCGTTCGCTGTTACCCGCACGGTCTTCAAAGCGGCGGGGCGCGCGGTCGGTGCTGCCCGCGCGATCTTCGAAACGGCGTGGGGTGCGTTCAGCGCGTTCACCGCCAGCGCCACGGGGCGCACGCTCGGCACCACCGGTCCGATCCTCAAACCGGCGCGGGGCGCGTTCGGCACGCTCGCCACCACCAGTCCGATCCTCAAAACGACGCGGCGCGCGTTCACCGCGCTCGCTGCCAGCGCCACGAGGCGCCCGCTCGTCGCCAGCCGCGCGATTGTCAAACCGGCGCGGCGCGCGCTCTCCACCATCTTCAAATCTGCGCGGCGCGCGCTCACCACCTTCACGCCGCGGACCACGCTCGCCGCTTCCTTCAAAGCGCCGCGCAGGCGCGCCCGCGCCCTCGCGGCGCGGCGGCCGGTCAGACGTCGCGCGCCGTGCGCCGCCGGCTCCGCCCGCTTCGCGCTCGCGGGAAAACGAGCCTTCCTCGCGGGGTGCACGCGGCGCACGCCCGCCCGCGCCAGCCGGACGCTTGGCGCCGGACGACGTGCTCGCGCCTTCGCCCCGCGGGCCGCTCGGGCCAGCCATCGACGATTTCGGTCCTGCCGGCCGTGTCGGCTTACGCGCCGACGTGCTGCCGCTACGGACAGGGGCGCGTTCGGACGAAACCGGCCGCGGGTGCTTGGCTGTTAATTTGACTCGCATGAAATCTCACACTGCAATCGCGCGCAGCAGTTCCGTCTCGACCTGAATTTGCAGGCGGTTGTCCGACAGACCGTGTCCATCCAGCAGAAACACGTCTTCGACGCGTTCGCCGAGCGTGTTGATCCGCGCCGACGCGACGCCGACCCGGTGTTCGGCCAGCACGCGCGCGATCGAATAAAGAAGGCCTGGCCGGTCGTTCGCCGACACGGACAGGATGTAGTACTGGCCGCGCTCGTCGGCCCGAAGATCGACGCGCGGTGTAACAGGGAAGGTCCGCGACAGCCGCGACAAACGGCCCTTCGACGGCCCCGGGAGCCAGGTGCCGTCGCCGGTGAGGCGCGCGGTCAGTTCCTGCTCGACGAGATTGGCAATGTCGCGATAATGCACGTCTTCTTCGGTATGCGCGACGAGGAAATTATCCAGCGCATACCCGTGACGCGTGGTGCTGACCCGCGCATCGAGCACCGACAGGCCGTTGCGGTCGAAATACGCGCAAATGCCGGCGAACAGATCCGGCTGGTCCTTCACATACACGAGCACCTGAAGCGCTTCGCCGATCGGCGAAGGACGGGCGCGAACGATCGGCGTGGGCGTCTCGACGTAACGGTAGAGCACGCGCGTTTGCCATGCGATGTCCGCAGCGTCGTGGCGCAGAAAGTAGCCGACGTCGAGCTTGTCCCACAGCGCTTTCTGCGCGCCTTCCGGCACCGTCTCGAGGCGCAGCAGCGCGAGCGCCTCTTCCTGACGCGACTCCAGTTCCGAATGCGCGTCCGGCCGCGCGCCGCCGAGCACTGCGAGCGTCGCGCGGTACAGGTCTTCCAGCAGCTTGCCCTTCCACGTGTTCCAGACTTTCGGACTGGTCCCGCGGATGTCGGCCACCGTCAGCAGATACAGCGCGGTCAGACGGCGTTCGTTGCCGACCAGTTCAGCGAAACGCTTGATGACCTCCGGGTCGCTCGTGTCCTGCTTCTGCGCGACCTGGCTCATGGTCAAATGCTGCTGCACCAGCCAGACCACCAGGTCGCCATCTTCGCCCTCGATGCCGTGATTGCGGCAGAAACGCCGCGCGTCGGCCATGCCGAGCGTGGAGTGGTCGCCGCCGCGACCCTTGGCGATATCGTGAAACAGCGCCGCGACGTACAGCACCCATGGCCGGTCGAAGCCCACGATCAACTGGCTGCAGAACGGATACTCATGCGCGTGTTCGGCGACCGCGAAGCGCCGCAGATTGCGCAGCACCATCAGAATGTGCTGGTCGACGGTGTAGACGTGATACAGGTCGTGCTGCATCTGTCCAACGATGCGCCGGAAGTTGAGCAGGTAGCGCCCCAGCACGCTCGTCTGGTTCATCAGCCGCAACGCGTGCGTGATGCCGGCCGGCTGCTTCAGGATGTCCATGAAAAGGCGCCGGTTTTCCGGATCGCGCCGCCAGTGCTGGTCCATCACCTCGCGCGCGTTGTAGATGGCGCGCAGCGTGCGCGCCGACAGACCCTTGACGCCCGGCGTCTGCTCGTACAGCAGGAACGCTTCGAGAATCGCGTTCGGTTCGCGCTGGAACAGATCGTCGCTCGCGATTTCGAGCATGCCCTGCTTTTCGACGAAGCGGTCCGACAGCACCCGCGTAATACCGCTCGTGCTCGGGAAAAGCTGCGCCTCGATGTTCTGGATCAGAATGGTGGCAAGCTGCGTGACCGCCTTGGCCGCCCAGTAATAACGGCGCATCAGCTGTTCGCTCGCGCGCTTGGTGGCGGTGGGCTTGTAGCCGAAACTTTCCGCCACCGGCGTTTGCAGGTCGAACACCAGAATATCCTGACGACGCCCGGCGGTGACGTGCAACCTGGCGCGCAGCGACTTCAGGAAGCCTTCGTTGCGCCGCAGTTCCTGCGCTTCGCGCTCCGTGATCAGGCCGCGCGCTTCGAGTTCGCGCCAACTGCTGCCGAAACCGGCCGCCTGGGTGATCCACAGAATCAGCTGAAGATCCCGTAGCCCGCCCGGGCTTTCCTTGATGTTGGGCTCCAGCGCGTAAGGCGTGTCCTGAAACTTGGCGTGGCGCTGGCGCATTTCCAGCACTTTGGCCTGGAAGAATGCTTTGGGGTCGAGCGCCTCGCGATAACGCTTTGCGAAGTCGTCGAACAGCGCCGCGCTGCCCGTAATGCGCCGCGCTTCAAGCAGCGACGTGCGCACGGTCACGTCGTTGGCGGCTTCTTCGAGACACTGCGAAACGCTGCGCACGCTGCTGCCGAGTTCCAGCCCGAGATCCCACGCGAGGCTGATGAAGCGCTCGATGCGCGCTTCCAGGTGCTCGAGCGGCGCATCGGGGAGCAGCACGAGGATGTCGATGTCCGAATGCGGCGCCAGTTCGCCGCGGCCATAACCGCCCACTGCGACCAGCGCAAGATCGGCGGGCAGTTCGCAGGTGTTCCAGGCGGCGCGCAGGGAGTCGTCGGTAGTGCGCGAAAGCGCCGCCATCAACGCTTCCACGTTGGTGGCGGTCTTGAAGCGTTCCAGCAACTGGGCTTTGGCCACTTTGTAGTCCGCCTTGAGCGACCTGGCATGGGACGGGGCGACGGCTGGAACACTACTCATGGGCGGCTGGCGGTCAGGGGGCGAAATCGGTCAGGCCGTGGCGGCGACCACCGGCGGGCGCGCGGGCGTGCCGGCGGAGACGGTCAGGACGTCGTAGCCGGTTTCCGTCACGAGCACCGTGTGCTCCCATTGGGCCGAGAGACTGCGGTCCTTGGTCTTGACCGTCCACTGGTCGGGCATGGTGCGGATGTCGCGGCGGCCGGCGTTGATCATCGGCTCGATCGTGAAAATCATGCCGGCTTGCAGTTCGAGCCCCGTGCCGGGACGGCCATAGTGCAGAATCTGCGGGTCTTCATGGAACACCGTGCCGATCCCGTGGCCGCAATATTCGCGCACCACGCTGTAGCCTTGCGCCTCGGCGTGCTTCTGGATCGCATAGCCGATGTCACCGAGATGAGCACCCGGGCGCACCTGGTCGATGCCGAGCCACATGCACTCGAAAGTGGTCTGAACGAGCCGTTTGGCAAGAATCGAACCCTCGCCCACGATGAACATCCGGCTCGTATCGCCAAAATAGCCGTTCTTGATCACCGTGATGTCGATGTTCAGCGCGTCGCCATTTTTCAGCGTCTTGTCGCCGGGAATGCCGTGGCAGATCACGTCGTTGACAGAAATGCAGGTGGCCTTGGGGTAGGGCGGATAGCCGGGCGGCTGATAGTTCAGCGGCGCGGGGACCGTGCCCTGTTCCTTCAGCATGTACTCGTGGCATAGGCGGTCGAGTTCGCCGGTCGAGACGCCGGCGGCGACGAACGGCGTGATGTAATCGAGCACTTCGCTCGCAAGTTTGCAGGCGACGCGCATTTGCGCGATATCGTGTTCGTTTTTGAGCGTGATAGCCATGAGTCGGGCCTGAAATGCGATTTATTCCGGGATTATCGCACCATATTCCCGGTACCGCAGCGTTTTGGCGGTCGTCAGACGGCTTTTGCGCCAGGAGCGGTGCCGCGCCGTTCATGGCTTTGAAGTGGCGCGCGATGTGGCGGGAAGCGTCCGGGTGCAACCCGCGGCAGGGAGCGGGAGCCACCAGGCAGGTTGAGTCGGCCGATAGTCGCATGCTATAATCTTTGGCTAAGTCGATCCCCCTCTTGCCACTGCCTGACGATAGTAAGGCAGCGTTCAAGCAGATCAGGTTGACGCTTCCCATGGCGCTTGCTGCCCGGGCCACGGGAAGAAGCAGTACCAGCAGTATCGGGCAGCAGACTCGCAAGCCGGCGCACCCAGGGTGTTCGCGGCGCGTAGCCAGGCAAGACTTGACCTGGCGGCGCGGCGGATACGGCAGCCGGCTTAAGACCCAACCCTCGCGGAGATTTTCATGGCAGTTACCATGCGTCAAATGCTGGAAGCCGGTGTCCACTTCGGTCACCAAACGCGCTTCTGGAACCCGAAGATGGCCCCCTTCATTTTCGGTCATCGCAACAAGATTCACATCATCAACCTCGAAAAGACGCTGCCGATGTACAACGACGCGCTGAAATACGCGCGTCAACTGGCGGCGAACCGCGGCACGATCCTGTTCGTCGGCACGAAGCGTCAATCGCGCGACACGATCGCTCAGGAAGCGCAGCGCGCCGGCATGCCGTACGTCAACGCACGCTGGCTCGGCGGCATGCTGACCAACTTCAAGACGCTGAAGGTTTCGATCAAGCGCCTGAAGGACATGGAAGCAGCGCTGGAAGCAGGTGAAACGGAACGCATGAGCAAGAAGGAAGCGCTTCTGTTCGAACGCGAAATGGCCAAGCTGCAAAAGTCGATTGGCGGCGTGAAGGACATGGGCGGCATTCCGGACGCGATTTTCGTGGTCGACGTCGGCTACCACAAGATCGCCGTCACCGAAGCTAACAAGCTCGGCGTGCCGGTCATTGCAGTGGTCGATACGAACCACTCGCCGGAAGGCATCGACTACGTGATCCCGGGGAACGACGACGCCAGCAAGGCCGTCGCTCTGTACGCGGCTGGCGTGGCTGATGCGATCCTCGAAGGCCGCGCCAATGCGGTCAACGAAGTGGTGCAGGCTGCACGCGGCGACGACGGCGACGAGTTCGTCGAGGTCAACGCGGAAGCGTAAAGCTGCCCCGTGTCCGGCAAAAAAGGGGGCTTTCTACAGGCCCCCTTTTTTTAAGTCGCGACGTCGCAGCGGGGCGCTGTCTCTGGTTGGGGCGGTGCCCGACGCGTTATCCGCAAAAAATGCGCATAACGCTGAAACGAATTCTTGCCGCCGGTATCGAAGTCCGGGCGGCGTGCTACAGAAGCAACACAGACCGAACTCAAGGAGCAAATGATGGCGGCAATTACCGCAAGCATGGTTGCAGAACTGCGCGCAAAGACCGACGCGCCGATGATGGAATGCAAGAAGGCGCTGACGGAAGCCGACGGCGACATGGCGCGCGCTGAAGAGCTGCTGCGCGTGAAGCTGGGCAACAAGGCGAGCAAGGCTGCATCGCGCGTCACGGCTGAAGGCGTGGTCGCCTCGTTCATCGGCGGCAATGCGGGTTCGCTCGTCGAATTGAACTGCGAAACCGACTTCGTCTCGAAGAACGACGACTTCCTCGCTTTCTCGAAGAAGGTCGCCGAGCTGGTCGCAACGCAAAATCCGGCTGACGTCGCAGCGCTGTCGGCTCTGCCGCTCGACGGCCAGACCGTCGACGCAGTGCGTCTCGCGCTCGTCGGCAAGATCGGTGAAAACCTGTCGATCCGTCGTTTCGTGCGTTTCGAGACGTCGAACAAGCTGGCTGCGTATCTGCACGGCACGCGCATCGGCGTGCTGGTCGAGTACACGGGCGCAGAAGAGCAGGTCGGCAAGGACGTGGCTATGCACATCGCAGCCATGAAGCCGGTCTCGCTGTCGTCGGACGACGTGCCGGCGGATCTGATTGCCAAGGAACGCAGCATCGCTGAGCAGAAGGCCGCCGAATCGGGCAAGCCGGCTGAAATCGTCGCGAAGATGGTCGACGGCAGCGTGCAGAAGTACCTGAAGGAAGTGTCGCTGCTCAACCAGACGTTCGTTAAGAACGACAAGCAGACGATCGAGCAGATGCTGAAGGCTGGCAACGCGAGCGTCCAGAAGTTCGCGCTGTTCGTGGTCGGCGAAGGCATTGAGAAGAAGCAGGACGACTTCGCTGCTGAAGTCGCCGCTCAAGTGGCTGCTGCAAAGCAACAATAAGCTTCACCTAAGCTTCAGCTAGTACCGTTGTACCCGCGGCAGAGCAAGACTGTGCCGCGGTCGGCAGCGCCGCAAGGCTGCTGCGCGCGGGTCGACCCCCGCTGTGCAGCCGCCATTGACGAGCCTCATGTGTCGATCAATTTGGCGGCGCTTGCCCGAATCAGCATTTCACCCCTACATTAGTCCCTTGTTGTTGCCCTGTTCTGCGCGATCTGGATACCCCTATGCCCACTGCCTACAAACGCGTTCTGCTCAAACTCTCCGGTGAAGCTCTGATGGGCGATGATGCCTTCGGCATTAATCGCGCGACCATCGAACGAATGGTGGCGGACGTGGCCGAAGTGGTCCGTCTCGGAACGCAGTTGGCCGTGGTGATCGGCGGCGGCAATATTTTTCGCGGCGTAGCGGGCGGCGCGGCCGGTATGGACCGCGCCACCGCCGACTACATGGGCATGCTGGCCACCATGATGAACGCGCTGGCACTGCAGGACGCCATGCGCCATGCGGGCATCGAGGCGCGTGTGCAATCCGCGCTGCGTATGGACCAGGTGGTCGAGCCGTATATCCGCCCGCGCGCGATTCGCCAGCTCGAAGAAGGCAAAGTCGTGATTTTCGCGGCCGGCACCGGCAACCCGTTCTTCACGACCGACACGGCCGCCGCGCTGCGCGGCTCGGAAATCGGCGCCGAAGTCGTGCTGAAAGCCACCAAGGTTGACGGCGTCTACTCCGCCGACCCGAAGAAAGATCCGAGCGCGACGCGCTACACCACGATCAGCTTCGACGAGGCAATCGGCCGCAATCTGCAGGTCATGGACGCCACCGCGTTCGCGCTGTGCCGCGACCAGAAGCTACCGATCCGCGTGTTTTCGATCGTCAAGCCGGGCGCGCTCAAGCGTATCGTGCTCGGCGAGGACGAGGGCACCCTCGTCCACGTGTAAACTCTCGTTCACATAACGTGGGCTTTGACGCGAGCCCGGGCCGCCGCATATCGCGCGTGCTGGCCGGCTCGCACCGTTTTGAAGGTTCGGAGGTTTAAAAATGTCTGTGGCTGATATCAGGAAGGGCGCTGAGCAAAAGATGCAGCGTTCCATCGACGCGTTCAAGAACGATCTGTCGAAAATCCGTACGGGCCGTGCGCACACGGGCCTGCTCGATCACATCCAGTGCGATTACTACGGCTCGCCGGTGCCTATTTCGCAGGTCGCGAATCTGACGCTGATCGACGCACGTACGATCGGCGTGCAACCGTGGGAAAAGAAGATGGTCCAGGTCGTCGAAAAGGCGATCCGCGAGTCGGACCTCGGTCTGAACCCAGCTACCCAGGGCGATGTGATCCGCGTGCCGATGCCGGCGCTGACCGAAGAACGCCGCCGCGAGCTGACGAAAGTGGTCAAGAGCGAAGCCGAAACGGCCAAGATCGCTGTCCGCAATTTGCGCCGCGACGCGAACGAGCAACTGAAGAAGCTCGTCAAAGACAAAGAAATTTCGGAAGATGACGAGCGTCGTGCAGGCGACGATATTCAGAAGCTGACGGACAAATTCGTCGCTGAAATCGACAAGCTCGTCGTGACCAAAGAAGCAGAGATCATGACGGTGTAAGGCGGCTCGGCTCTGTCGGAAACGCGGAGCCGGTGCAGCTTTTTCTGCCCCTTCAGGGGCTGGCGCGAAGTGCGAACCGTACAGCGCCAGGTCCGGGAGCACTCACCAATTCAGGGTTTTCACTTCTTCATTTGCAGTTATTGTCCCGACGGCCATGACCTACACCAGTTCAACCGTGCGCGTGCCTGATGTCGCCGCGGTGCCGCGACACATCGCGATCATCATGGACGGCAACGGCCGTTGGGCCACCCAACGCCGCTTGCCGCGCGTGGCCGGTCATACGCGCGGCGTCGACGCTGTGCGCGCAGCCGTCGAGGCGTGCGCCCGCCAGGGCGTCGAATATCTGACGTTGTTTGCCTTCAGTTCCGAAAACTGGCGTCGGCCGAACGAGGAAGTGTCGTTCCTCATGCGCCTGTTCGTCACCGCGCTCGAGCGCGAGATCGGCAAGCTGCATGCGAACGGCATCCGTTTGCGGGTGGTCGGCGATCTCGAACGTTTCGATACGCGCATCCGCGATCTGATCAAGCGCGCGGAGACCAAGACCGCGCGCAATACGCGGCTCACGCTCACCATTGCAGCCAATTACGGCGGTCGCTGGGACATCATGCAGGCCACCCGCAAGCTCGCCGAGCAGTCGGCGCTGGCGGGCAAGGCGGTCGAGGTGAACGAGGAATCGTTTGCCGAACATCTGTCCATGGCGTATGCGCCGGAGCCCGATCTGTTCATCCGCACGGGCGGCGAGCGGCGCGTCAGCAATTTCCTGCTGTGGCAGCTCGCCTACACCGAGTTCTACTTCACCGACACCTTCTGGCCGGATTTCGACGCCGACGCGCTCGGCCACGCGATCGCTTCATATGCGGAGCGCGAGCGCCGTTTCGGCCGCACCAGTGCTCAGCTCGAGCCGCAATCGCAAAACGTCGATTCGCTTCCATGCTAAAAACCCGTGTCATCACGGCGGTCGTCCTCCTGGCGGTGTTCCTGCCCGTCACGTTGTTCGCGCCGGTCGGCGCGTTCGGCGCGCTGATTGCGTTCGTCGTCGTGTTCGCTGCGTGGGAGTGGGCGCGCCTGCTCAAGCTTGGCGGCGCGGGCCCGGTCATTTACGCGCTGGTGGCGGCAGTGGCGCTAGTGGCCAGCACGCGCCTTGGGATCGGCGTCGACGATGCACGGCCGTTTTACAAAGCGGCCGCCATTTTCTGGGTGATCGCCGGCCCGTTCGTGCTGCTGCGCAAGCCGACGCTCGCGCAGGGCGCGTGGCGTAACTTTCTGTTTCTTGCCGGCATTGTGATATTCGTCGCGTGCTGGCATGCTCTCGTCGCCGCGCGCATCCTGGGTGTGCCGTTCGTGCTGTCGCTGCTCCTATTGGTATGGCTCGCCGATATCGGCGCATACTTCTCGGGGAAGGCGTTCGGCAAGCACAAGCTCGCGCCCGCCATCAGCCCGGGCAAGACGTGGGAGGGCGCGATCGGCGGCTGGCTCGTCGTCATGATCGTCGCTCTGGCGGCGGTTGTTTTGCATGCGTTCGAGCCGACCCTGTATTCCGGCTTGTGGGCGCACTGGGGCGCCCTGCGTGCGCTGCTCGCGCTGACCCTGCTGGTGGTGTTCAGCGTCGTAGGCGACCTTTATGAATCCATGATGAAGCGCCAGGCCGGCGTGAAAGATTCGAGCGGCCTGTTGCCGGGGCACGGTGGCGTGCTCGACCGCATCGACGCATTGTTGCCGGTGCTGCCGCTTGCCATGCTGCTGCTCGGCTAGAGAAAGAGATATGCAAAAACGTCTGACATTGCTCGGTTCCACGGGCTCGATTGGAGACAGCACGCTCGACGTCGTCGCGCGTCATCCGGAGCGTTTTTCGGTTTATGCGCTCACCGCACACCGCAACGGCGACAAGCTCGTCGAGCAATGCCTGCGTTTTCGCCCGGAAGTCGCGGTGGTCGGCGACGCCGACACGGCCGCACGCGTCGCGGGCAAATTGCGCGAGGCCGGCTGCAAGACCGAAGTGACGTATGGCGCCCAGGCGCTCGTCGACGTGTCGAAGGCCAGTGGCTGCGACACGGTCGTGGCGGCAATCGTGGGCGCGGCCGGTCTCGCGCCGAGCCTCGCCGCCGCGCGCGCCGGCAAGCGGATTCTGCTTGCCAACAAGGAAGCGCTGGTCATGTCGGGCGCCATCTTCATGGACGCGGTCCACGACAACGGCGCGGTTCTGCTGCCGGTCGACAGCGAACACAACGCTATTTTCCAGTGCTTGCCGCGCGAAGCCGCGCTGCATGGCGGCGTGTCCAAGATCATTCTGACCGCGTCGGGCGGCCCGTTCCGAACGCGCGAACCGGCCACGCTTGCCGGCGTCACGCCGGAAGAAGCCTGCAAGCACCCGAACTGGGTCATGGGCCGCAAGATTTCGGTCGACTCCGCCACGATGATGAACAAAGGCCTCGAAGTGATCGAGGCTCATTGGCTGTTCGGCTTGCCGGGCGAGCGCATCGACGTGCTGATCCATCCGCAAAGCGTGATCCATTCGCTGGTTTCGTACGCCGACGGCTCGGTGCTCGCGCAACTCGGCAACCCGGACATGCGTACGCCCATCGCTCATGCGCTCGCATTTCCGGACCGTGTCGATTCGGGCGTCGCGCCACTGGACCTCGCGGAAATCGCGTCGCTGTCCTTCGAAAAACCGGACTATGCGCGGTTCCCGTGTCTGGCTTTGGCGATGAAGGCACTGGCCGAAGGCGGCCTCGCCAGTGCGGCGCTCAACGCCGCTAATGAAATTGCTGTTGAAGCGTTCCTGTCGCGCCAGATCGGTTTCATGGCGATCGCGCAAGTGGTCGACTCGGTGCTCAACGGGTTGCCGAATGGCAGCGCGCATGCGCTCGAAGACGTAATCGAAGCAGACGCCGCAGCGCGTCGCGCCGCTGCCGAATTCATCGCGCGTCTGCCTGACGCCGCCCGCCGCACGGAACGCGCCGTCCAGTGAGGCGCTTATGAATCTGCTGATCGAAGTGCTCGCCTTCGCGGTTGCGATTGGCGTGCTTGTGGTCGTCCACGAATATGGGCATTACAGCGTGGCGCGGCTGTGCGGCGTCAAGGTGCTGCGCTTTTCGATCGGCTTCGGCAAGCCGCTTTTTCAGTGGGTCAGTCCCAGGAGCGGCACCGAATGGACCGTGGCCGCGCTGCCGCTCGGCGGCTATGTGAAGATGCTCGATGAGCGTGAGACAGGCAACGCGCCGATTCCCGCCGAAGCGTTGCCGCATGCGTTCAACCGGCAGTCGGTGTGGCGGCGTATCGCGATCGTCGCGGCCGGCCCGGTTGCAAATTTTCTGCTGGCCATCGTGCTGTTCGGCCTCGTGTTCGCCACCGGCGTCACAGAGCCCGCCGCCATTCTGGCCGTGCCCGCGCCGAACACGGCGGCTGCCGTCGCCGGATTCGAAGGCGGGGAGACGGTGGTCGCCGTGCGCCCGGAGAACGCTGCCGACTCCGAGCCGGTGCGATCCTGGTCGGACTTGCGCTGGAAGCTGCTCGGCGCGGCCTTCGATCACAAGCGTGTTGTGCTGAGCGCGAAAGGCCCGGGCGGCACGTCGGACTTCCAACTCGACCTGCGCGGTGTCGGCGAAAAGGACGTAGACGACGACTTCATGTCGCGCCTCGGCTTTGAACCCGGCGGCGGCAAGCTGACCGTTGCGGGTGTGCAGCCGGGCAGCGCGGCGCAGAAAGCCGGGCTTGTTCCGGGCGACCGCTTGCGCGCGATCAACGGCGTCGCAACCGACAACGCCACGGCCTTCATCGCGTATGTAAAATCGCACGCCGGCAAGCCTTTGACGCTGCAAGTGGAGCGCGCGGCCGGCGGCCAGATGCAGGGTCAAGCGCAGGGTGAAGCGCAGGGCAAACTCGAAGACATCAGCATCGTTCCGCAGGCACAGCGCGACCCGGCAACGGGGCAGCAGGTCGGCCGCATCGGCGCCGAACTGGCGACCCAGGTGCCGTCGATCAACGTGCGTTATGGACCTTTCGAAAGCCTTCAACTGGGCGCGCGCCGTACGTGGGATCTGGCGGTTTATTCGGTGCGTATGTTCGGCCGCATGATCGTCGGCGACGCTTCGCTGAAAAATCTGTCGGGTCCAGTGACGATCGCCGATTACGCGGGAAAGAGCGCACGTCTCGGTCCTTCTGCATTTCTGTCGTTCCTGGCCCTCGTCAGTATTAGCCTCGGTGTACTGAACCTGCTACCAATTCCGGTATTGGACGGGGGTCATCTGTTATATTATTTGGTTGAAGCTGTGACCGGTAAAGTTGTCTCCGATCGCTGGCAACTCGTTTTTCAGAGGGCGGGTCTCGCCTGCATCGTCGCTTTGTCGGCGATTGCACTGTTCAACGATCTCGCTCGTTTAATCCACTTTTAAAGTGTCCGGCGGCGCTAACAATGGCGACCGTCCGACCTGATGCAGCTATACACACTGGGGAAGCACGTTGTTTAAACCTCATCGCTTTGTTCCGAAGACGGTTATAACCGCGGCATTCGCCGCGCATGGGCTGGTTGCTCACGCAACCACGCCCTTCGTGGTGCAAGACATCCGGATCGAGGGATTGCAACGCGTCGAACCTGGCACCGTGTTCGCCTATCTGCCTATCAAGCAGGGCGACACGTTCAGCGACGACAAGGCATCGGAAGCCATTCGCGCACTGTACGCAACGGGCTTCTTCAACGACGTCAAGATCGCGACCGAAGGCAATGTGGTCGTCGTGCAGGTCTTGGAGCGTCCGGCCATTGGCACGATCGACTTTGCGGGCATTCACGAGTTCGACAAGGAAAACCTGACCAAGGCGCTGCGCGCCGTGGGTTTGTCGCAAGGTCGTTACTACGACAAGGCACTCGTCGACAAGGCCGAACAGGAACTGAAGCGTCAGTACCTGACGCGCGGCTACTACGCAGCCGAAGTCACGACCACGATCACGCCGATCGACCGCAATCGCGTCTCGGTGCTGTTCTCGGTGGCCGAAGGGCCGAGCGCCAAGATCCGTCAGATCAACTTCATCGGCAACAAGGCGTTCAGCACAGGCACGCTGCGCGACGAAATGCAGTTGTCCACGCCGAACTGGTTCTCGTGGTACACGAAGAACGACCTGTACGCGAAAGACAAGCTCACCGGCGACCTCGAAAATGTCCGCTCGTATTACCTGAACCGCGGCTACCTCGAGTTCAATATCGAGTCGACCCAGGTGTCGATCACGCCGGACAAGAAGGACATGTATCTGACGGTCACGCTGCATGAAGGCGAGCCGTACACGATTTCGAGCATCAAGCTCGCCGGCAATCTGCTCGACCGCGAGCCGGAGTTGGCCAAGCTCATCAAGATAAAACCGGGCGACCGCTTCTCGGCTGAAAAGCTGCAGGCCACCACCAAGGCCATCGTCGACAAACTGGGCGAATACGGCTATGCATTCGCTACCGTCAACGCGCAGCCGCAAATCGATCAGTCAAACCACAAGGTCGACCTGACGCTCCAGGTGGACCCGAGCCGCCGCGTCTACGTGCGCCGCATCAACGTGGTCGGCAATACACGCACGCGCGACGAAGTGGTGCGCCGCGAAATGCGTCAGCTCGAAAGCTCGTGGTTCGACTCGAACCGCCTTGCACTGTCGAAAGACCGTATCAACCGTCTCGGCTATTTCACCGACGTCGACGTGACCACGATTCCCGTCGAAGGCACGCCTGACCAGGTCGATGTTGACGTCAAGGTCGCTGAAAAGCCGACAGGCGCGATTACGCTGGGCGCGGGCTTTTCGTCGACCGACAAGGTGGTGCTGTCGGCCGGCGTCTCGCAAGACAACGTGTTCGGCTCGGGCACGAGCCTCGCGGTGAACATCAATACCGCGAAAACCTACCGCACATTGACGGTTACGCAGGTCGATCCGTACTTCACGGTCGACGGCATCAAGCGTATTACCGACGTCTATTACCGTACCTATCAGCCGCTGTACTACTCGACCGATTCGAGCTTCAAGATCGTTACGATTGGTGGCGA
This sequence comes from Paraburkholderia kirstenboschensis, assembly GCF_032806925.1. NCBI lineage: Bacteria > Pseudomonadati > Pseudomonadota > Betaproteobacteria > Burkholderiales > Burkholderiaceae > Paraburkholderia > Paraburkholderia kirstenboschensis. Next base: position 746,497 of record NZ_CP136513.1, read on the forward strand.
CCTGAAGTTCGGTATTCCGTTCTCCGAAGTGGATACGGTGTACTTCGGCGCGGGTCTCGAGCAGAACCAGCTGGACGTGGACAGCAATACGCCCGCGTCGTATAAGCAATACGTTCAGGACTTTGGCCGCGTGTCGAACAACGTGCCGCTCACGGTAGGCTGGTCGCGTGATGCGCGCGATAGCGCGCTCGTGCCGAGCCGTGGCTACTTCACGCAGGCAAACGCCGAATACGGCACGCCGATCGGCGGCACCCAGTATTACAAGGCCGACATCAACGCGCAGTACTATTACTCGTTCTCGCGCGGCTTCGTGCTGGGCTTCAACTTCCAGGGCGGCTACGGCAAGGGCATGGGCGGCAAGCCATACCCGATTTTCAAGAACTACTATGCGGGCGGTATCGGTTCGGTCCGCGGCTACGAGCCGAGTTCGCTCGGCCCGCGCGACGCGACCACCGGCGACCCGATCGGCGGCTCGAAGCTGCTTGTCGGCAATATCGAGTTGACATTCCCGCTGCCGGGCACCGGCTATGATCGAACCCTGCGCGTGTTCACGTTCCTGGACGCGGGTAACGTGTGGGCGGACGCGAGCACCGCCGCCACGTCGAATGGCGCTAACGGTCTGCGTTACGGCTACGGTGTCGGCCTCGCGTGGATCTCGCCGATCGGACCGCTCAAGCTGAGCTTGGGCTTCCCGCTCACCAAGCATACGGGCGACCAGTACCAGAAGTTCCAGTTCCAGATCGGAACGGCGTTCTGATCCGCTTTGCGGACAGCTCGCCAAACAACAGTATCGAGAGGATCACTTTGCTAACCGGTATGTTTTCGAAACGTGTGGCTTGCGCGCTGGCGCTGGCAATGACGCTGGGCGTCGGAGTAGCGCACGCGCAGGAAGCCAGGATTGCCGCGGTGAATTCGGACCGGATTCTGCGGGAATCGGCTGCGGCAAAGGCGGCACAGGTCAAGCTCGAGGGCGAGTTCGCCAAGCGCGACAAGGATCTCGCGGACATGGCGCAGAAGCTGAAGTCGATGTCCGATTCGCTCGACAAGAGCGGTGTGTCGATGTCGTCGGCGGATCGCGCGCAAAAGCAGCGCGATCTGTCGCAACTCGACACGGACTTTCAGCGCAAGCAGCGCGAGTTTCGCGAGGACCTGAATCAGCGTCGCAATGAAGAACTGGCGGCGGTGCTGGACCGCGCGAACAAGGTGATCAAGCAGATCGCCGAGGCGCAACATTACGACCTGATCGTTCAGGAAGCAGTGTATGTGAGCCCGCGCATCGACATCACGGATCAGGTGCTCAAGGCTCTCGCGGCTTCGGGCAACTGAGAGCACAGGCAGCAGCGTTGCAAGCAGCGGTTGAAAGGCGGCCTCGGCAAGGGCGTTGAATGCAAACGCCGCGCACGGCGCACGCCGTCTGGTGGCCTCCAAATCAGCGTTACGCGAACCCGAAGCACGCCAGACCCGCGCTCGGACTATGCAGGGCGCGCCGGGGCGAGGCTCCAACCGGTGACTCTGACAAGACGCACTGAACAGCAGGAGACAGGACAGGCATGGCATTTACGCTCGAGGACATCGTCCAACGGTTCGGCGGTGAAGTAGTAGGAGACGGTTCGCAGCGCGTCGGCAGCCTCGCGCCGCTCGACCAGGCAGGCCCGGACCAGCTGGCGTTCCTCGCCAACCCGAAGTACCTGTCGCAAGTGGAGACGACCCAGGCCGGCGCCGTGCTGATCAATGCCGACGACCTGGCGAAGCTCACGTCCCGCAGCGCCCGTAACTTCATCGTCACGCCGAATCCGTACGCTTACTTCGCGCGCGTCGCGCAAACCTTCATCGACCTGGCTACGCCAAAGCTCGCGCCCGGCATTCATCCGAGTGCGACGATCGACCCGTCCGCGCAGATCGCCGCGAGCGCGGTGATTGGACCGCACGTTACGGTCGAAGCCGGCGCGGTCATCGGCGAAAACGTGCGGCTCGACGCGAATGTCGTCATTGGCCGCGGCACACGCATCGGCGCGGGTTCGCATCTCTATCCGAATGTGGCCGTGTATCACGGCTGCAAGCTCGCCGAGCGCGTGATCGTGCACGCGGGCGCGGTGATCGGCTCCGACGGGTTCGGCTTCGCGCCGGATTTCGTCGGCGAAGGCGAAGCGCGTACCGGTAGCTGGGTGAAGATTCCGCAAGTTGGCGGCGTATCGATTGCAGCGGATGTCGAAATCGGCGCGAATACCACGATCGACCGTGGCGCAATGGCCGATACCATCATCGAAGAGTGCGTGAAGATCGACAACCTGGTGCAGATCGGCCACAACTGCAAGGTCGGCGCCTACACGGTAATCGCCGGTTGCGCGGGTATCGCGGGCAGCACGACCATCGGCCGTCATTGCATGATCGGCGGCGCGGTCGGGATTGCCGGGCACGTGACGCTCGCCGATTATGTCATCGTCACCGCGAAGTCCGGCGTGTCGAAGTCGCTGCTCAAGCCCGGTATGTACACGAGCGCATTCCCGGCCGTGAACCACGCTGACTGGAACAAAAGCGCGGCTCTGCTGCGCAATATAGACAAGCTGCGCGACCGTATCAAGGCGCTGGAAACTGCCGCGGCTGACCGGCCGGACGCAAAGCCGGCCAGCAAGTCAGCGCCTGCGGCATCCGGCGCGACGGGCAATTCACAGAGCGACAAAAGCTAGATTTCTGGGCGGCCCGCCAGTACCGCGTAAAATGGCGGGCGAATATCAGGAAGCGAAGACGGTTGCCGTGACCCGGTGGCACGGCCCCGGGTCACGGCGAGCGCCGGCAGCACGCGTTACCAACCCACCTGCACCAGCATCCGCAGTCATCATCGCGCAGTCAATGCGTGAGCAGAAACACCATGAGCACCGAAAAAATCAATCTCGACATTCATAAGATTCTCACGCTGCTGCCACATCGTTACCCGATCCTGCTGGTCGACCGGGTGCTCGAACTCGAGCCGCACAAGAGCATCAAAGCGTTGAAGAACGTGTCGATCAATGAGCCGTATTTCCAGGGACACTTTCCGACGCGTCCCGTCATGCCTGGCGTGCTGATTCTCGAGGCGCTCGCACAAACGGCAGCGCTCCTCACGTTCTCGGAAGAGCCGAGCGACCCGTCGAACACGCTGTACCTGTTCGTCGGTATCGACAACGCGCGCTTCAAGCGCGTCGTGGAGCCGGGCGATCAGCTCATCCTGAACTGCACGTTCGAGCGGCATATGCGCGGCATCTGGAAGTTCAAGGCGCGTGCCGAGGTGGACGGCGCGGTGGCGGCGGAAGCAGACCTGATGTGCGCGGTGCGTCATACCGACAAAGACGCCTGAGTCACTGTTCGGGCAGCCGGCGCGACCCAGCCCATCCAGACAACGCAACAGAATCAGAAGCGAGGACGCATGAGCAGGATTCATCCCACTGCGATCGTCGAACCGGGCGCACAACTCGACGAATCCGTCGAAATCGGACCGTATGCGGTGATCGGCGCCCATGTGACGATCGGCGCCCGGACCACCGTCGGTTCGCATAGCGTGGTCGAAGGCCACACCACGATCGGCGAAGACAACCGGATCGGCCACTATGCATCGGTCGGCGGCCGTCCGCAGGACATGAAGTACAAAGACGAGCCCACCCGGCTCGAAATCGGCAACCGCAACACGATCCGCGAGTTCACCACGATCCACACCGGCACGGTCCAGGACGCGGGCGTGACCACGCTCGGCGACGACAACTGGATCATGGCGTACGTGCACATCGGGCACGACTGCCACGTCGGCAACAACGTGATTCTGTCGAGCAACGCACAGATGGCCGGCCACGTGACCATTGGCGACCATGCGATCGTCGGCGGCATGTCGGGCGTGCATCAGTTCGTGCGCATCGGCGCTCATTCCATGTTGGGCGGCGCTTCGGCGCTCGTGCAGGACATTCCGCCGTTCGTGATCGCGGCCGGCAACAAGGCCGAGCCGCACGGCATCAACGTCGAAGGTCTGCGCCGCCGCGGCTTCTCGCCCGACGCGATTTCGGCGCTGCGCTCCGCGTACCGCCTGTTGTACAAGAACAGCCTGTCGCTCGAAGAAGCGAAAGTGCAGTTGCGTGAGCTGGCGTCGGCCGGCGGCGACGGCGATGAGCCGGTGCGAACGCTGCTGGCATTCGTCGAAGCGTCGCAGCGCGGCATCATCCGCTAAGCGATGGCATTGCAACCCAGTCCGCTACGCATCGCGATGGTGGCCGGCGAGCCGTCCGGCGACCTGCTGGCGTCGTCGCTGCTGAACGGCCTCGCGAGCCGCCTGCCTGCCGCCACGCACTACTACGGGATCGGCGGCCCGCGCATGATTGCCACGGGTTTCGACGCGCACTGGCCGATGGAAAAGCTGTCCGTGCGCGGCTATGTCGAAGCGCTGCGGCACATTCCCGAAATCCTGCGTGTTCGCAACGACCTGAAGCGCCAATTGCTGGCCGAGCCGCCCGCGGTGTTCGTCGGCGTGGACGCGCCTGACTTCAACTTCGGGCTCGAACATCCGTTGCGCGAGGCGGGCATTCCGACGATTCACTTCGTTTGCCCGTCGATCTGGGCGTGGCGCGGCGGGCGCATCAAAAAGATCGCGAAGGCCGTCGACCATATGCTGTGCGTGTTCCCGTTCGAAACGGCGCTGCTCGAAAAAGCGGGCGTCGCGGCTTCGTACGTGGGTCATCCGCTTGCCGACGAAATTCCGCTAGAACCCGACACGCTCGGCGCGCGCCGGACGCTCGGTATCGCGGAAAGCGGCCCTGTCATCGCGGTGCTGCCGGGCAGCCGCCGCTCGGAGATCGATCTGATCGGGCCAACGTTCTTCGCGGCGATGGAAATGATGCAGCATCAGGAGCCCGGTCTCCGCTTCGTGATGCCGGCGGCGACGCCCGCGTTGCGAGAGATGCTGCGCCCGCTGGTCGACTCGCACCCCGGCCTCGCGCTGACAATTACCGACGGCCAGGCGCAACTCGCCATGACGGCCGCGGACGCGATCCTCGTGAAAAGCGGCACCGTCACGCTCGAGGCGGCGCTGCTGAAAAAGCCGATGGTCATCTCGTACAAGGTGCCCTGGCTGACCGGCCAGATCATGCGCCGGCAGGGCTATCTGCCGTATGTCGGTTTGCCGAACATTCTGGCGGGGCGTTTCGTGGTGCCGGAAATTCTCCAGCATTTCGCAACGCCGCAAGCGCTGGCCGAAGCCACGCTGAAACAGTTGCGCGATGAAGCCAACCGGCGCACGCTGACGGAAATCTTCACGGAGATGCATCACGTGCTGAAGCAAAACACCGCGCAGCGTGCGGCGGAAGTCGTCGCGAGCGTCGTCGAAAAGCGCAAGGCGCGGCCGTGAGCAACGAACGCACCAACGCGCGCGCGCCACGTCGCAAGACCGCGGCCGTCGCAGGCGCGGCCGGATCGGCCGGCCGGCAGGTCGGCCTGAACTTCGAGACGCCCGACGACATTATTTGCGGCGTGGACGAAGCAGGGCGCGGACCGCTGGCCGGTCCGGTCGTGGCTGCGGCCGTCATTTTCGATCCGTCTAAGCCGATGATTCGCGGCCTCGACGATTCGAAAGCGCTGAGCGCCAAAAAGCGTGACGAGCTGTACGACAAGATCGTCGACCGCGCGCTTGCGTATTGCATTGCATCGGCAACCGTCGAAGAAATCGATTCGCTGAACATCCTCCACGCAACCATGCTGGCAATGAAGCGCGCGGTGGAAGGGCTGTCCGTCACGCCCACGCTGGTGAAGATCGACGGTAATCGCTGCCCTACATTGAGCGTTCGTAGCGAAGCAGTGATTGGTGGCGACGCGCTCGTGAAATGCATTTCGGCGGCGTCGATTCTTGCCAAGGTCACGCGCGACCGGATGCTTCTGGAATTGCATCAGACTTATCCCCTGTACGGCTTCAATGCGCATGCGGGCTACGGCACGCCGCAGCACCTCGCGGCGTTGCGGGAGCACGGTCCCTGCGAGCATCACCGGCGCTCGTTCGCGCCCGTGCGCGAGGCGCATTTGCGATTCGGCACTGGGGTGCCGCTGCCCGCAGGCGAAGTTATCGTCGTGCCGGATATGTTGGCGCATGGCATGCTGGACGAAGCAATGCTCGATCGTGACGCGTTCGGCGAACACAGCGGCGCGTGAGTATCGCGCGAACGTGGCAGGCGGCTCCATTCACACCCGATGCCGCGATTTGCAGCAAGCGTAACGCTTTACCCCCGCCAACTCCGCTCACTCGCCAACCCGCTAACCTTTTTCCTGACCCTCACCGTCTTCGCTGCCTGTGAAAGCTATCACCTCGCGGGACAATCCGCTCTATAAACGCCTGAAGGCGCTCGCCGGTTCGACGCATCAACAGCGTCGAAGCGGCCATGCGCTGCTGGAAGGTTTCCATCTCGCGAGCGCTTATCTCGATGTCGCCGGGCAGCCGGAAATGTGCGTGGTCACCGACGGCGCGCTTCGTCACGACGAAGCTCAGGCCATCGTTTCGCGCATCGACGAACAGCGCATCGTAACGTTGCCGGATGCGCTGTTCGGACAGTTGTCGAATGTCGTGCACGGCGTCGGGATTCTGCTGCTCGTGGAAAAGCTCGACACGCCGCTGCCGGAGACGGTCGCGCGAACATGCGTCGTGCTCGACGGCGTGCAGGACGCAGGCAACGTGGGTTCGATCTTGCGCAGCGCAGCCGCCGCGGGTATTCAACACGTGTTCTGCGCGCCGGGCACGGCGTACGCGTGGTCGTCCAAGGTGCTGCGCTCGGGCATGGGCGCACACTTCCTGCTGCAGATCCACGAAGATGTCGAAGTGCAGACGTTGATCGAACGCCTGGCGGTGCCTGTCGTGATCACGGACTCGCACGGCGCAGAGGCGATCTACGACTGCGACCTGAGCGGACAACTTGCGTGGGTGTTCGGCAACGAAGGGGCCGGCGTATCGCAAATCTGGCGTGACGCCGTCTCATTGCGGGTGACGATTCCCCAGCCGGGCGGCATGGAGTCGCTCAATGTCGCGGCCGCGGCCGCTGTGTGCGTATTCGAGCAATGCAGACAACAGCGCGCCGCGAACATGCACTGCGACGCGCGTTTTCCCGCTGCTCAATAAGACGGCCGGTCCAGCTTGATCTCCTGCAGGATCGTGGTCGCAATCTCTTCGATCGACTTGTGCGTCGACGACAGCCACTTGATCCCTTCGCGACGCATCATCGCTTCGGCTTCGTTGATCTCGTAACGGCAATTCTCCGGCGCGGCGTATTTGCTGCCCGGCCGGCGCTCGTTACGGATCTCCGACAGGCGCTGCGGATCGATCGACAATCCAAACATTTTCTGCCGATGCGCCAATAGCGGCGTAGGCAGTTTGCCTCGCTCGAAATCTTCCGGAATCAGCGGATAGTTGGCCGCTTTCACGCCGTACTGCATGGCCAGGTACAGGCTCGTCGGCGTCTTGCCGCTGCGCGACACGCCAACGAGTATCACGTCGGCATCGGCGAGATTGCGGTTCGACTGGCCGTCGTCGTGCGCGAGCGAGAAGTTGATCGCCTCGATCCGGTTCTTGTATTCCTCGGTGTCCGCGTTCTGGTGGCCGCGCCCCATCGCGTGACTCGACTTCAGTTCCAGTTCCTGTTCGAGCGGCTCGACGAACGTCTGGAACATGTCCAGCACGAGCGCATTCGAGCCCTTGACGATCTGATTCGAGGCGCTGTCCACGAGCGTCGTGAACACGATCGGGCGACGGCCGTCCTGCTGGATCGCTTCGTTTATCTTTTCGAGCGTGGCGTAGGCCTTTTCCGTCGAGTCGACGAAAGGCACGCGAACCAGGCGGAATTTCTGGTCGAACTGGGAGAGGATCGAATGCGCGAAGGTTTCGGCAGTGATCCCGGTACCGTCGGAGACGATGAATACGGTGGGCGGCATCAGTGGGGCAGGGAACGTGAGCGGCAAAAAGCGCTCGAATGGAACATCGCTGGTTGATTTCGCTGCGCGGTGGCTGACCGCAAAGCAGCGGCGTCAAACAACGCGCCGTGGGCATCGCTACTGCGCCGGGACGCACTCGTGGACTCTTTGAAAAACATCGAAAGAGCCGCGCAGGCGGTCCGGGCGCGGTTCGAGGCGCAATTCTCGTCCGACTGTCACATTTCGAGAGTCGGCACGGTAGAATAGCGGCAACCTGTTGGATAAGCAATTGCAGGCGATTGGCGGCTAACTCGCCGCGAACGGTGGTTCAACGCTACGCTATCGGGCGTAAAACGGCACGGATTGCGGCGCATCGATCGCTAAATCCCACCATTCGCGCGCTTCGTCGCCTTCTTTGCCGAGGTGATGCATTGCGCAAGCGCGTTGCATCAGCGCCGCAAGCGATTGCTTCTCCAACAGGTTGTGCAAGACGCGAGGTCACGCTTCCAATAAGCGTCTCGCGTTCGAGCCCACTTGCACAGCCGTGAATTTCTTTCACACTTAGGGGCTTGTATGACTAACGCAGTTACCGTCGCAAAGGATAAGGCGTATGTAGTTCCGTTCGAGCAGTTGCGGATGACCGATGTGGAGATTGTCGGCGGCAAGAACGCGTCGCTAGGCGAGATGATCAGTCAACTCGCCGAAGCGGGCGTGCGCGTGCCGACCGGTTTCGCCACGACGGCACTGGCTTTCCGCGACTTCCTGCATCACAACAATCTGACCGAACGCATCGCCAAACGTCTCGAGACGCTCGACGTCGACGACGTGAAGGCGCTGGCCGAAGCGGGCAAGGAGATCCGCCAATGGATCATCGAAGCGCCGCTGCAGCCGCAACTCGAGGCTGACATCCGCGCAGGTTTCGACACCTTGCAAAACAGCTCGCCCGAAGAGCTTTCGTTTGCCGTGCGTTCGTCGGCAACGGCGGAAGACTTGCCGGACGCATCGTTCGCGGGTCAGCAGGAAAGCTACCTCAACGTGGTCGGCATTGAAGACGTGCTCGATCGCATGAAGCACGTGTTCGCGTCGCTGTACAACGACCGCGCTATTTCCTATCGCGTCCACAAGGGCTTCACGCATGCTGAAGTCGCGTTGTCGGCGGGCGTGCAGCGCATGGTGCGCTCGGACGTCGGCGCGGCCGGCGTGATGTTTACGCTCGACACCGAATCCGGCTTCAAAGACGCGGTTTTCATCACGTCGAGCTATGGTCTGGGCGAAACCGTCGTGCAAGGCGCGGTAAATCCGGACGAGTTCTACGTCTACAAGACCACGCTTGCGCAAGGCAAATATCCGATCATCCGCCGTTCGATCGGCTCGAAGCTGATCAAGATGGAATTCACGAAGGCCGGTGAAGAAGGCCGTGTGAAAACTGTCGACGTGCCGCACGAACAGCGCAACCGCTTCTCGATCACCGACGAAGACGTGATCGAGCTCGCCAAATACGCGGTCATCATCGAAAAACACTACGAGCGTCCAATGGACATCGAGTGGGGCAAAGACGGCCGTGACGGCAAGATCTTCATCTTGCAGGCACGTCCCGAAACGGTGAAGAGCCAGGCCACCGGCAAGGCGGAGCAGCGCTTCAAGCTGAAGGGACAATCGAACGTGCTGGCCACCGGCCGCGCGATCGGCCAGAAGATCGGCGCGGGTCCGGTGCGCGTGATTCACGATCCGTCGGAAATGGACCGTGTGCAGCCGGGTGACGTGCTGGTCGCCGACATGACCGACCCGAACTGGGAGCCGGTGATGAAGCGCGCATCGGCGATCGTTACGAACCGTGGCGGGCGCACCTGCCACGCGGCGATTATCGCGCGCGAACTGGGCGTGCCGGCCGTGGTGGGCTGCGGCGACGCGACCGACGTGCTGAAAGAGGGCTCGCTCGTCACCGTCTCGTGTGCTGAAGGCGACGAAGGCAAGATCTACGACGGTCTGCTCGAAACCGAAATCACCGAAGTGCAGCGCGGCGACCTGCCGCCGATTCCGGTGAAGATCATGATGAACGTCGGCAACCCGCAACTGGCTTTCGACTTCTCGCAACTGCCGAATGCAGGCGTGGGTCTCGCGCGGCTCGAGTTCATCATCAACAACAACATCGGCGTTCATCCGAAGGCGATTCTCGAATATCCGAACATCGATCAGGACCTGAAGAAGGCCGTGGAAAGCGTCGCTCGCGGTCACGCATCGCCGCGCGCTTTCTACGTCGACAAGCTGACAGAAGGTATCGCGACGATCGCTGCGGCGTTCTATCCGAAGCCCGTGATCGTGCGTCTGTCGGACTTCAAGTCGAACGAGTACAAGAAGCTGATCGGCGGCTCGCGTTACGAGCCGGACGAAGAGAACCCGATGCTGGGCTTCCGCGGCGCGTCGCGCTACATCGCCGAAGACTTCGCCGAAGCGTTCCAGATGGAATGCATCGCGCTGAAGAAGGTGCGTGAAGAGATGGGCCTCGACAACGTCGAGATCATGGTGCCGTTCGTGCGTACGCTGAAGCAGGCGGAGCGCGTGGTCGGGCTGCTCGAGAAGTTCGGCCTGAAGCGCGGCGAGAATGGCCTGCGTCTCATCATGATGTGCGAAGTGCCGTCGAACGCGATTCTGGCCGAAGAATTCCTGCAATTCTTCGACGGTTTCTCGATTGGCTCGAACGACCTGACGCAACTCACGCTCGGCCTCGACCGCGACTCCGGCATGGAACTGCTGGCCGTCGATTTCGACGAACGCGACCCGGCGGTCAAGTTCATGCTCAAGCGCGCGATCGAAACGTGCCTGCGGCTGGACAAGTACGTCGGTATCTGCGGTCAGGGTCCTTCGGATCACCCCGACTTCGCTCAATGGCTGACGGATGAAGGCATCAAGTCGATCTCGCTGAACCCGGACACGATCATCGAGACATGGCAGCAGCTGGCGAAATCGTCGACGAAGTAAGCGTTGCGCGTGCCGCGTCCTAAGCGGCACGGATGACGAAAGGTGCGGCATATCAACGGCGCATCAAAGGTAGGTCCAACCGCACGTTCAATGCCGGTGATCCGCATCCGCTTCGTGCTATAAACACCCCGGTAGATCCGGGGTGTTTTGCTTTGTGGAGGTCGACGTGGCGCCAGGTGGACTGTTCTGGTGGGTCGGGGCCGGTGTGCTGGTCGTGCTGGAGTTGCTCAGCGGCACTTTCTATTTGCTGACGATCGCGCTCGGCTGCGTCGCTGCGGCCATCGCGCATATCGCGGGCGCTGCAGCAGACATGCAGTTCGCCGTCGCGGCAATCGTCGCGCTCGCAGCGGTGCTCGTGCTGCGGCGTTCGCGTTTCGGCCGTAGAAGGCGCACGGAGGCGTCAAGAAACCCGGACGTCAATCTCGACATCGGACAGACGGTGAACGTGCCGGCCTGGCACGAGCGTCGTGCGCGAGTCAGCTATCGCGGCGCGGATTGGGACGTCGAACTCGCGCCCGGAGAGCCGGAAGATGCGCACACTTACGAGATCAGGGAGTTGCGCGGTAGTTGCCTCGTTGTCGCCGCGAGACAGCACGCGCGGCCCAATGCGGCGCATCTTTGACATTGACCGGCGGGCCTCGCAGAAATTAATTAAACCAACTAACGGTTTTGGAGGGCAGATATGGATTCGACCATCGTCGGGGCGGTGTTCCTGGTCATCGTGATCGTGCTGGCGGCGCAGACCATCAAGATCGTGCCGCAGCAGCACGCGTGGGTGCTCGAGCGCCTCGGCCGCTATCACAGTACGCTGACGCCGGGTTTGAGCTTCGTATTCCCTTTCGTCGACCGGATTGCGTACAAGCACATTCTCAAGGAAATTCCGCTCGAAGTGCCGAGCCAGGTCTGTATCACGCGCGACAATACGCAACTGCAGGTGGATGGCGTGCTGTACTTCCAGGTTACGGATCCGATGAAGGCGTCGTATGGGTCGAGCAACTTCGTGTTCGCGATCACACAGTTATCGCAGACCACGCTGCGCTCGGTGATCGGCAAGCTCGAACTCGACAAGACGTTCGAGGAGCGAGATTTCATCAATCACGCCATTGTTTCCGCGCTCGACGAAGCTGCGGCGAACTGGGGCGTGAAGGTCTTACGCTACGAGATCAAAGATCTGACGCCGCCAAAGGAAATCCTTCACGCAATGCAGGCGCAGATCACCGCCGAGCGTGAGAAGCGCGCGCTGATCGCGGCGTCCGAAGGGCGCAAGCAGGAGCAGATCAATATCGCGTCGGGCGGGCGCGAAGCGGCGATCCAGAAATCGGAAGGCGAGCGGCAGGCGGCGATCAACCAGGCGCAAGGTCAGGCCGCGGCGATTCTTGCCGTTGCGGACGCAAATTCGCAGGCCATCCAGAAAATTGCCGCTGCGATTCAGTCGAACGGCGGCATGGAGGCGGTGAACCTCAAGGTCGCCGAACAATACGTGAACGCGTTCGGCAATCTGGCGAAGCAGGGCACCACACTGATCGTGCCTGGCAACCTGTCCGACATGAGTTCGATGATCGCGTCGGCGCTCGCCATCGTGAATAAAGGCAAGGGCGTCGCGGACGCGCGCTGAGCACATGGATAGCCGATGTGCTGTCCGGCCGGCGCTGACCGAGCCGAACGAGACGCGGGCGAGCCGGCCCCTGAGTGCCTTCGGAAATGTCGCGCGAAAAAAGAATGGCCCGCATCAGTGCGGGCCATTTTCGTTAGATCTGGTGAAAAAAGACGCGGCGCCCTCGGGCGAAGTGCGGCCATATCCGCGCGACACTTCTCCCGCGTCGCGTAAAGCGAACGACGCAGATCGTGTAAGACCTTAGCCCGGCGAGCGCATCAGACGCGCCTTTTCGCGTTCCCAATCGCGCTTTTTCTCGGTTTCGCGCTTGTCGTGCTGCTTCTTGCCCTTGGCGAGACCGATTTCGCATTTGACGCGGCCGCCCTTGTAGTGGAAGTTCAGCGGCACGAGCGTGTAGCCGCGCTGCTCGACCTTGCCGATCAGTTTGCTGATTTCCTCGCTATGCAAGAGGAGTTTGCGTGTGCGGACCGGATCGGGCGTGATGTGGGTCGAGGCCTCGGGCAGCGGGCTGATATGCGTGCCGATCAGGAACAGTTCGTTGTTACGGATCACGACGTAACCTTCCTTGATCTGGCCACGGCCGGCGCGCAAGGCCTTGACCTCCCATCCTTCGAGCACGAGCCCTGCTTCATAGCGTTCTTCGACCGAGTAGTCGTAGAAGGCTTTTCTGTTGTCGATAATGCTCATGAATGGAAAGTGCCCAACTCGTTTAAAATCACGATTTTAGCAAAGCGGGGCAAGGAAAGCCCGCCGCGCTTTTCAACCCGCTTGCCCACCCTCGCCGCGCGCTGTTCAATCTATGGCAGATGTCCAGAAAACCGTGTTGATCCGCCATTCGGCGGAACAGATGTTCGACCTCGTCACCGACGTTGCCGATTACCCCAACTTCCTGCCCTGGTGCGGAGGAGTGGAGATCCGCCATCGGGACGAATCCAGCATGGAGGCGAAGATCGACATCAACTTCAAGGGTATCAAGCAGCACTTTGCCACGCACAACAGCATGGAGCGGCCCACGCGTATCGACATGGAGTTCGCTGACGGCCCGTTTCGCAAATTCACCGGCTTCTGGCGCTTTACGCCGCTGCGCGCGGACGCCTGCAAGATCGAATTCGCGCTGCACTACGAGTTCACCAACATCATCCTCGAGAAGATCATTGGGCCGGTGTTCAATCACATCGCCAATACATTCGTCGAATCGTTCGTGAAGCGCGCCGATCAGCGCTACGGCAAGGCATGAGCGAACGTCTGTCCGTTCAGGTCTGTTATGCGCTCGCCACCGAGCAGGTGCTGATCGCCGTCGAACTGCCCGCGGGCGCCACACTCATGCAGGCGATCGAGGCCAGCGGCATTTTGCAGCGTTATCCTCAGATCGATCTCGGCACGCAGAAGGTCGGCGTGTTCGGCAAGCTCAAGCCACTCGATACGGCGCTGGCCGATCACGACCGCGTCGAGATCTACCGGCCGCTGCTGGTGGACCCGAAGGTGTCGCGCCAACGCCGCGTCGAGAAAACCCGCAAGGCGGGCTCGATCGAAGGGCGCCGCTGGCAGAACAAGGATTCGCGGTAGGCGCGCCGGTTCGTGGGCGCACCGCTCGCTTCAAGGCGCCGAACCGTGCGCCTTCTTCCCAATTGGCGCGGCGCCTCCGGAGTCGTCATCCGCATGTTGACGCACCGACCAGCACACGCCCGCCACCAATAACAGGATCGCGGCGATCTCCAGCGGCCGCGGCAGCCGTTCGTCGTAAATGAACGCGTAGAGCAGCGCGAACAGCGTTTCGAACACGATCAGCTGGCCGGAAAGCGTGAGCGGCAGCCGCTTCGACGCCGCGTTCCACAGCCCGTTGCCGAGCCACGACGCGCCAATCGCGAGACCGAGATTGAGCATCCAGAAGCTGTGCCAGCGGCCCGGCGCAAGTTCGCCTTGCGGGCCGCCCGGCGGCAGCGCGGCGGCCGCGAGCCAGAGCGCGGCGCCGAGCATGCCCGTCACCACGCCCCATAACACGGACCACTCGTTGCCGCTGAAATGCGTCTGCCGCTGCAGGTAGCGAGCGTTTTCGACCGCGAACCAGGTCCAGCAGCCGAGCGCGCCGACCGCGCAGGCGAGGCCGAGCACTTTGGTGAGAACGCTGACCGGCGTGGCGTCGGCGACCGTGAAGACGTCGATATTGATGCAGGCGATGCCAGCCATCACCATCGCGAGCGGCCAGCCGAGGCGGGAGAGCGGCACCGCGCCGTGGTCGCCGCGGCCCATGAGCGTCACCGTGACGGGCAGCACGCCGACGATCAGCGACGCCGGCGCAACACCGACCAGGTGCACAGCGGCGGTCAGCAGCAGGTAATACAGCAGATTGCCGGCCAGCGCGAGCTTGACGAGCGCGACCAGGTCCTCGCGAGTCAGGCGTTTGACGAGCGAGCGCGCCATTGGCAGCGCTGCCGCCAGCGAGACGACGCCGTACATCGTGTAGCGGCCTGCGGACAGCAGAAGCGGCGAAAAATCCGGCAGCACGCGCGGGACCAGAAAAACCATGCCCCACAACGCTCCAGCTATCACTCCATATGCGACACCGCGCTGCATCGACTGCTCCTGCAAGAAAACCGGGATGGTCCGCAGATTAGCCGTTGGGCGCCCGGCGCGTCTTGTTTGATTCTGCATTCGAGGCGAGCAAACGAAACGCGATCGAACCCGAGGCGAAAGACGAAGCGAAATCGCGGGCGCGAAGCCACGAAAAAAAGCCCCCGAAATTCGCTAAGCTGCTGTTCGCGCAGTGAAAAGCGGGGAGGTATCGCGTATAATTCGCTTTTGCGCCTATAGGATTTGCCATGCGTCTGATCCAAACAGCACTCACGTTCGATGACGTGCTCCTCGTCCCGGCCTTCTCCGATGTTCTGCCGCGCGACACCAGCCTCAAGACCCGGCTGACCCGCAATATTTCCCTGAATATGCCGCTCGTGTCCGCCGCTATGGACACCGTCACCGAAGCCCGCCTCGCTATCGCCATGGCGCAAATGGGTGGAGTCGGCATCATCCACAAGAACCTCACGGCGGCCGAGCAGGCGCGTGAAGTGGCCAAGGTGAAGCGTTTCGAGTCGGGCGTCGTGCGCGATCCGATCACGGTACCGCCGCAAATGAAGGTGCGCGACGTCATTGCGCTGTCGCAACAGCATGGCATTTCCGGCTTCCCGGTGGTGGAGGGCGCGCAGCTGATCGGTATCGTCACCAATCGCGACCTGCGCTTCGAAGAGCGTCTGGACGAGCCGGTGCGCAACATCATGACGCCGCGTGAGCGGCTCGTGACCGTCAAGGAAGGCACCCCGCTCGCCGAAGCCAAGGCGCTGATGCACAGCCACCGCCTGGAGCGCGTGCTCGTCATCAACGACGCATTCGAACTGCGCGGCCTTATGACGGTGAAAGACATCACCAAGCAGACCGAGCACCCGGACGCTTGTAAAGACGAACACGGCAAGCTGCGCGCGGGCGCGGCGGTCGGCGTCGGCGAGGACAACGAAGAGCGCGTCGAACTGCTGGTTCAGGCGGGCGTAGACGTGATCGTCGTCGACACCGCGCACGGTCACAGCAAGGGCGTGCTCGAGCGCGTGCGCTGGGTCAAACAGAACTTCCCGCACGTCGAGGTGATCGGCGGCAACATCGCCACCGCGGCGGCAGCCAAGGCGCTCGTCGAATACGGCGCGGACGGTGTGAAGGTCGGTATCGGCCCGGGCTCGATTTGCACGACGCGAATCGTCGCCGGCGTCGGGGTGCCGCAAGTCACTGCGATCTCGAACGTGTCCGAAGCGCTGAAAGGCACAGGCGTGCCGGTCATCGCAGACGGCGGCGTGCGTTTTTCGGGCGACGTCAGCAAGGCGCTCGCAGCGGGCGCAAATGCCGTGATGATGGGCAGCATGTTCGCCGGCACCGAAGAAGCACCCGGCGACGTGTTCCTGTATCAGGGCCGTCAGTACAAGTCGTACCGCGGCATGGGTTCGGTCGGCGCGATGAAGGACGGAGCGGCGGACCGCTACTTCCAGGACAACTCCGCGAACATCGACAAGCTGGTGCCGGAAGGTATCGAAGGCCGCGTCGCCTACAAGGGCTCGGTCAACGCGATCCTGTTCCAGCTGATCGGCGGCGTGCGTGCCAGCATGGGCTACTGCGGCTGCCGCACGATTGCCGAGATGAACGACAAGGCCGAGTTCGTGCAGATCACGGGCGCGGGCTTGCGCGAGTCGCATGTGCACGACGTGCAAATCACCAAGGAAGCGCCCAACTACCACGTGGACTAAACGCCAATGAAGCCATTGCTGCGCGCTGTACTCATCGTCGACGCGTTGTTGCTGCTCGCGTTCGGCCTGCTGTTCCTGCTGACGCCGTGGACTTCGTTGTACAACGCGCTGCTGCTGGTGCAAACGCAGCCGGCGCTGGTCGGCCAGGCGTTTGGCGTTGCGTTGATCGGGCTCGCGTGGCTCGCGTTGCATGCGTCGATCGACGGTGGGCTGACGTCGTCGGTTGCAAGGGTTGTGGGCCACGTGAACTGGTTGACCGGCGTGCTGATGCTGGTCTGGCTGCTCGGTTTGCATACGCCGGCGCTGACCGGCTTCGGGCAGATCGTCGCGGTGCTCACGGGTGTGGTGCTGCTGGTGCTGGGTCTGGGCGGCGTGCGGTTGTCGGGCGCGGTGCGGCGGCGCGAGAAGTTGCTCGTCGCTGAAGCCACTGCCGCCGAGCGTGCCGAAAAGCAGGCTGCGAAAGACGCCGCAAAGAATGCGGCCAACAGGGCGGCGAACGAAGCGGCCGGCAACACAGCAACCAGCATGGATAGCCGGCGGGAGCCCGTGGTTCCTGCCACGGCGGGCTTCCCGGTGTATCGCGCGGAGCCACTCGTCGAGCCGGCTATGCCCGCTGCGACGGCCGTGCCTGCTGCTCCGGCCACGCGGCCGCTCGGTTCGGCATCTTCCGCGCCGTTGCATCCGGCCGACGAGCCCGGCCTCAGCGCATCGGAACGCGCTGCACGCGCGGAAGCTGCTGCCGCGCGCGACGAAGCCCGCAATGCCGCTGCCGATGCGCCCAATGCGCCCCGGCCCCCGTTTCATGGCTGACGCGCCGCGCGCCACTGCATTCGCCCAAGCAACCGCAATCCGTACGCGCGTGCCCCAGGCAGGCCTCTGCAGCTGTGGCGGGTCAGGCGCACACTGGCTTCATCATCGCGTTTCGCCATCGCATCCGCTGGCCCGCGTGTCCGCGTGGACCGCTTTGAATTCAACGCCGCGCTTCGTGCGCGGCATTCCGTATCCGCTCACTTTTGACTCCGTCCGCTGCCATGCATGACAAGATCCTGATCCTCGACTTCGGTTCGCAAGTCACCCAACTGATTGCACGTCGCGTTCGCGAAGCCAACGTGTATTCGGAAATTCATCCTTACGACGTCGATGCTTCGTTCATCCGCGACTTCGCCCCGAAGGGCGTGATCCTGTCCGGCGGCCCCAGTTCGGTCACCGAAACGGACACGCCGCGCGTGCCGCAAGCGGTGTTCGAACTCGGCGTGCCGGTGCTCGGCATCTGCTACGGCATGCAGGCCATGGCCGAACAACTGGGCGGCAAGGTCGACATCGGCCATTTGCGCGAGTTCGGTTATGCCGAAGTGCGCGCGCGCAATCACACCAGCCTGCTCGAAGGCATCAGCGACTTCACCACGCCGGAAGGTCACGGCATGCTGAAGGTGTGGATGAGCCACGGCGACAAGGTGCTCGAAATGCCGCCGGGCTTCGCGCTGATGGCGTCGACGGAATCATGCCCCATCGCGGCAATGGCCGACGAGACGCGCCGCTTCTACGGCCTGCAATGGCATCCGGAAGTCACGCACACCGTGCAAGGCCGTGCGATGCTCGAGCGCTTCGTGCTGCAGATTTGCGGCGCGCGGCCCGACTGGGAAATGGGCCACTATATCGACGAAGCAGTCGCGAAGATTCGCGAGCAGGTCGGCAACGAGCATGTGATCCTGGGCTTGTCGGGCGGCGTGGATTCGTCGGTGGCGGCGGCGCTGCTGCATCGCGCGATCGGCGATCAACTCACTTGCGTGTTCGTCGATCATGGCCTCTTGCGCCTGAACGAAGCCGAGCAGGTCATGGCTACGTTCGCGGATCACCTGGGCGTGAAGGTGATTCATGTCGACGCAAGCGACGTGTTCCTGCGCAAGCTGGAAGGCGTGACCGACCCGGAAGCGAAGCGCAAGATCATCGGCGCGGAGTTCGTCGAGGTGTTCCAGACGGAAGCCGGCAAGCTCACCGACGCCAAGTGGCTCGCGCAAGGCACGATCTATCCGGACGTGATCGAATCGGCGGGCAAGGGCAAGAAGGCGACGCAGACTATCAAGAGCCACCACAACGTGGGCGGCCTGCCTGAGACGTTGAATCTGAAGCTGCTCGAACCGCTGCGCGAACTGTTCAAGGACGAAGTGCGCGAACTCGGCGTGAAGCTCGGTTTGCCGCCGGCTATGGTGTATCGCCATCCGTTCCCCGGCCCGGGTTTGGGCGTGCGGATTCTCGGCGAAGTGAAGCGCGATTTCGCGGACCTGCTGCGCCGTGCAGACGCCATTTTCATCGAGACGCTGCGCACGTTCATCGACAAGGAAACCGGCAAGTCCTGGTACGACCTGACGAGCCAGGCGTTCGCGGTGTTTCTGCCGGTGAAGAGCGTCGGCGTGATGGGGGACGGCCGCACTTACGAGTACGTGGTCGCGTTGCGCGCCGTGCAGACGCTGGACTTCATGACCGCGCATTGGGCGCATCTGCCGCATGAGTTGTTGGGGCACGTGTCGAACCGCATCATCAATGAAGTGCGCGGGATCAACCGGGTCGTGTACGACATCTCGGGGAAGCCGCCGGCAACGATCGAGTGGGAGTAAATTAGATTTCTCTGCAGTGGTCTGCAGAGGTCTATAAGTCTTTCGATTTCCCCTACGGAATCAAAGGTGTATTGTCTTTTTTCATCCGCCAGCATCCGACGACAGCAGCGCGTGATCAACGGTACCGGCGACGGTATAGCATCTTTCTCTGCAGACGATCCAACCTGATACCGTCACCAGGCGTGACGGTATCGAGCGACGGTATCAGTTCACGGAGTATGCATGCTTACGGACCGCGAGTTGCGGGCGCTCAAGCCGACCGGCAGTATCTGCAAGGTGACCGACCAACGTGGCCTGTATGTGGCGGTTAGGTCGTCCGGGGTAGTTAGTTTCCGTTTTGACTATCGCCTCAATGGACGTCGCGAGACGTTAGTCATAGGTCGCTACGATCCCCGGCTGCCTGCCCGCGGGACCCGTGATGTCGAGGAACTGAGCTTCGGTATGTCACTGAGTCTTGCGGAGGCGAGGCTTTTGCTCGAACGGGCCCGTCGGGAAGTTGAGCAGGGCATCGGCCCGTCGAGAGCAAAGGTCGACAAGCGGGTGGAAGCGGCCGAGGCGCTGACGTTCGGGAATTGGGCCGAGAAGTACTTCGCGGAAGCGCCACTGGCGGAGTCGACCCGTGCAATGAGGAAGTCCGTCTACGACCGAAATCTCGCGGCGGAATTCGGGCGGCTCAAGCTCGAAGAAATCACCCCCTCCCAAGTTGCGTCTTCTATACGGATTTGTATGCGCAAAACGATTGTTCAACGAATTGGCTGCGTGCCGCTCAGAAAGACGTACCGATCTGGAACTGGAACTTCTGAGTTTTGTCGGTCGCATGTTTGACGATCGGGAAACCGACCGACAGCTTGAGTGGGCCGATGGGCGAGATCCATTCGAGACCGGCGCAGTAGCTGTAACGTAACCCGTTTGCGCCGGTGCTATTGCCTTCGTCTCCCCAAACATTGCCGGCGTCGACGAAGGTGAATACGCGTAGAGTTCGGTCCCAGCCGCTGCCGGGCAGCGGGAACGTCATCTCGACGTTAGCCACCACCATCCGCGATCCACCGATCGGATCGCCAGTTGTCTTGTCGGTCGGACCGAGAGAGCCGGACTCATAGCCCCGCACCGAGCCGATGCCGCCTGCGTAGTCGTTTTTTGAAGATCGGATAGGCCTTGCCGGCAAAACCGTTGCCGTAACCGCCCTGGAGATTCAGGCCAAGAATAAAGCCGCGCGCAAACGAGTAGTAGTACTGCGCCTGAACATCTGCCTTGTAGTACTCGGTGCCGCCCGCCGGGGTCCCGACTTCACCGTTGGTCTGGATGAAGTAGCCGCGGCTCGGCACGAGCGTGCTGTCACGATTGTCGCGAGCCCAACCCGTAGTAAGCGGGACGTTGTTCACCACGCGGCCGAATTCGGAAACGTAGTCGAGATAGCTTTGCGGCGTCGAGGAGTCTGTAGACAAGCGGTTCTGCTCGAGTCCGACGCCGAAATAAACCGTGTCCGCTTCGGAAAATGGAATGCCGAATTTCAGGTCCGCGCCCATGGTGATGATGCGGAAACTCGTGTCTGTATAGTTGTAGAGCGGATAGCTGGTCCGGTAATACACGTCGGTTATCCGCTTGATACCGTCCACCGTGAAATACGGATCAGTTTGCGTCACTGTCAGCGTGCGGTAGGTCTTCGCGGTGTTGACGTTGACGGCGAGGCTCGTGCCAGAACCAAACACGTTGTCCTGCGAGATGCCGCGAAATCGACGACCTTGCCCTCGTTGTCGAAGCGAATCATGTCGATACCCATGAGTTCCTTGCCATTGACATTGGCCGAGAACTCCGGCACCACACAGGCCCGTCGGCGTCGGCAAACTGGCACCGGTAGGTGAAGTCCATAAACACCTTGAACACCATGCCCCGGACGAGCTGCACAGCCTGCGCGCTGGGGTATGGCGTGTGCGCCATGGGCGAGCGGAAAACGGCCTTGGGGTGCAGGATGGCGGGCAATTCGGCCAGGTCGCCTGTGCGGCCATGTCGTGCTATTCCTCCACGCTTTCTGCCACCGTGGGCGCCACGCGTTGCGCAAAGCCGGCGGCTGCGGGAGACTTTTGCGTTGTGGCCGTGGTATCCAGGCCTAGGTCGCCAAACACGCCGCATCGCGACGTGGCGACCTAAGCTCGGGCGTGGGCCGCACTTCTCTTCGGCATGGTTTTCTCCGAATAGGGACCTGCGAGCGGTTGTGAATGACAACCGGTGACGTGACCAAACAGACCGGGTCACTCGTTTCCGGCGCGGACGTCCTTTTACACTGATTCTTTGAGCGCGACGACGGCGGCGCATCGGCTTTTACTGAGCAACAAGGACAATGGGCGAGGGATTCCGCCTGCGATGCTTGGGAGTCTGTTCGAGATGTTCGTTCCGGGGCCGGCATCCGGCGGCCAGCACAACAATGGACTGGGCGTGTGGCTATCAGTGGTCAAGCATCTGGTTGAGCTGCATGGCGGCTCGGTGAGAGCGATCAGCGACGGCATGACGGGCAGCGAGTTCATCGTCGACCTGCCTCTGGACGCCGGCCGTCCACAGCAGACCACCCGCGGGTGCCGTCATCACGTGGACGGATATCGCTCACCAACCAGTTGCACGGGTTTAGTCTGGACGCACGGACCCGTCCAAAACAGGGGAGGGCGTGGCGGGGACAAACGCAGACGGCGCGCACATGCTGTCTGCGAAGGGCGAAGGCCATACCCTTTGCAAACGTGCATTCGCCCAGCGAGAGGATAAAAAGCCCTAGTGCGTCCGCTGGCTGCTGTTTCCAACCAGGCGCTCAAGCTCCAGTAGCGCCTCGCCGAGTGCGTCGATAGCACCATTGGCTGTTGAGGCTGTCGCAGCACTGCGCAGGGCGTGTTGTACGATTTCATGGACGGCATGAGGTTTCAATTGCCGGCCGAGGGCTCTGGGTTGCTGCGCCATAGGAAATCCTGCGTAAAAATTCTACCTGCGTCCCACAGTCAAGGGGGGAACAAAAACACGATAAGGCTGACGGACAATCCCGGAAGCATTCAGCGAGCGGGAACGCTCCTTCCCATGACATCCGCTGAATGACGTACTGGCCGCATGCAGTCAGTCTGGGTTCATTGCGGAAACCTGTCACGAAAAACCCGGTTCTATCCTCCTCCGTCGGTCATCTGTCCACCGGAGTTGGGTCGCCATGCTGTAATTGACATTAAACACACAACTGATAATAATGTCAACTATGTGGCCGAGAGCATGGGAGGCCCTGTTTGATCACGGCTGCCCACGAGGCTGAAAGCGCCTCGCTACTGCGTCGACCTCAATGGTTCCGATCATGGATGGAAGATGGCGTCAGGTCGGGTGACTAGCACGAAGTGTCCCGGTCCTCCGTCAATTCCGGGCGTGGAGGGCGAAACCTTGTCGGAAAGGCGTTGCGGCTTCGGCAAGTTTTTTCCCGCGGAAGAGAGAGGGGCGACGATGCAGTGCGAGTCATTTGATGGTTTGCGTTCCCTCTGACGGACGCACCGAAATACACCGGTCAGTTCGGAATCTCCCACTTCCCGATGCGAGAGCACCCGATTTTTTCACCACACCTTGCGCTTATGACTTTGTACAATCGCCAAACCATCTCATGGGGCGCTGTAGTCTTGACGGTCGCTGTCTTGCTATGGATCTTGCGCCCCGTCCTCGCGCCCTTCCTTCTTGGTGGGCTCATCGCATATGTTCTGCAGCCGGGGGTCGAGTGGCTGGTTCGTCATCGCACGCCACGCGGGCTCGCGGCGTTCGCGATGATGTTGTTGTTCGGATTGATGGCTGCGCTGCTCGCTCTGCTCGTGTTCGCCGTGATCCAGAAGGAAGGACCTGAGCTGATCGGGCAGATTCCCTCCCTGGTGGGGAAGCTCAACACGTGGTTGCAACCCAAACTGGCTTTCCTGGGCCTGAGCTACTCGCTCGATTTGGGCAATCTTCGCGACATGGTGGCGGTGGATCTCAAAGCGAGCGAACAGACAGTCGCGTTGGCTGTGTGGCAGTCCATGCGCGCGAGCGGCAACGTGATGATCACTGTCGTCGGCAACGTCGTGCTGGTGCCGCTTGTGCTGTTCTATCTGCTCTATGACAGACACGAGGCATTCGCTCGCCTGGAAAGCTTCGTGCCGCGACGCTGGCTGGGCAGAACGCGGGAGTTCATGACAGACATAGACCTGATGCTGTCGCAGTACCTGCGTGGCCAGGTGCTCGTGATGGGAGTGCTCGCCGCGTTCTATCCGATAGCACTGACGATCGCGGGCTTCGAAATCGCGCTACCCGTCGGTCTTTTTACCGGGCTTGCGGTGTTCATTCCGTATATCGGATTTGCGACCGGGCTTGCCCTTGCGCTGCTAGCCGCGCTGCTGCAGTTCGGTAGCTGGTATGGCGTTGGCGCGGTGGTCGTCGTGTACACCGTCGGCCAGATTCTCGAAAGCTTCATTCTCACGCCACGCCTCGTTGGTGAACGCATCGGCCTGCATCCGCTCGCGGTGATTTTCGCCTTGCTGGCGTTCGGTCAGCTCTTCGGTTTCTTTGGCGTGCTACTCGCGCTGCCGGCCAGCGCGATCCTGGCGACGGGTCTGCGCGAACTGCGCCGCCGCTATCTCGCGAGTGCGCTTTACGGTAGCTGACTGACGTTCACAGCGCCGTTGTATTGGGCGTAGGAGCCAGGGCGCCGGGCAACGCGACCGGCAGCCGTCTCCCAACTCCTTCGTTGTCAGCGCCGTTTCTCCGGCCACACTCCGTCGTACGGCAACCCGCAGGAGCGCCCGTGATTTTCGTGCCATTTGCCGATCAGCGCCATCCAGGCATGGCAATTTCGAATGCAAGCCGCAACGGTTAGCCCCAGCTAATCCGATCGATGCCGGGACGATTCGTGACCGAGTGTGGCGAGGATGGTATTTGTGAGTTCAAGCAGCGCCAAGTGATATTCGGCGGGCAGGCGCACATCGTCCGTCAGGGACATGGCTTCTTCAATGCCCTGCCGGAACGACCTGGCGATCCCGGCGCGCTGCGACCTCCTCAGGTGTGGCAAGGCTGCCTCAAGAAACTTGCTCAGAACCACCGCCCGCGCGCCAAGCACGCTCACTTTCTTTGTGTTGGCGCTCGTAAGCCTGTCGATTCCTTCAAGCGCTTCTTCGAGGTTGTCCAATTTTCATATCCCGTCAGAATGCATGGGTCGCGTCAAGCGATGCCGTCAGATGTTTTGACCGTCTGCGCGAGTCGCACCGGCACAGCCAGGTTGCCTCGGGCGAACTGGCTGGCCGGAACGCTGCGGCGTCGGTGGGCTCGCCGGCAAGGACACGCACGATCGCGTTCGGCCGAACTCAAAATGTATCCCATTCATCGGTGTCGGCAGCTGCTGCGATGCTCGCCCGGGCGGCCGGCCTTGCGGGTTGTGTGCCGGAGACTACCGCTTTTCTGACTACCGGCACGGCTGCCCGTCCGGGAGACGCCACGCGGTTCCCAGCGAAGGCGGGTCGACTCGCGGCTGCCGGCTCAACCCGAAAGATGGAAATGGTCCGGTGCAGTTGTCGACCCTGATCTTCCAGCGACTTCGAGGCGGCTGCCGCTTCCTCTACCAGCGCGGCATTCTGCTGCGTGACCTCGTCCATCTGGGTGATCGCCTGGTTGACCTGCTCGATACCGCGACTCTGTTCCATCGACGCCGTCGCGATTTCGCCCATGATGTCGGTCACCCGTCCAACGGCCAGCGTGACCTCGAACATCGTCTTTCCCGCCTCACTCGCCAGCGACGAACCATCCTGAACCTTTTGTAGCGACGCGTTGATCAGATCCTTGATTTCTTTGGCCGCACTGGATGAACGCTGGGCGAGGCTGCGCACTTCGCTTGCGACCACCGCAAACCCGCGGCCCTGTTCGCCTGCCCGGGCTGCTTCCACCGCAGCGTTCAATGCCAGGATGTTGGTCTGGAACGCGATCCCTTCAATGATGCCGGTGATCTCGCCAATCTTCGTGGAACTCGCGCTGATCTCGCCCATCGTATCGACGACCTGGCTGACGACGGTATTCCCTTTCCGCGCCACTTCAGAAGCGTTGGCAGACAGCGCGCTCGCCTGCTGGGCGTTCTCGGCATTCTGCTTCACGGTTGACGTCAGTTCTTCCATGCTCGATGCCGTCTCCTCCAGCGAGGCCGCCTGCTGTTCGGTCCGGGAAGACAGGTCCGTGTTACCTGATGCGATCTCGCTGGAACCGGTGGCAATACTGTCTGCAGCGGTGCGGACCTGGCCGATCAGGTTGACAAGACTGACCTGCATGTCGCCCATCGACATGAGCACACTCCCGGCAGGTGCATTCTCCGCACCCGGGACCGGGCTCAGATTGCCGGCCGCGATGCGTTGCGTCACTTCAGCCAGCGCGCCCGGCTCGGCACCGAGAGCACGCAACAGGTCGCGAGTAATCACAACCCCGGCCAACACCGCTATTGCGATGGCAGCCAGACAGACGGCGATCAGCAGATTGCGCTGGTTCGCATACTGGTCTGCAGACTCCTGAATCATTCGTGCTGCGCGTTGGTGGGTTAGATCCTGGTAGTCGTTGGACGCTTTGATCAAGGCAGAAAGTAGTGGCCTGCACTTATTGTCGATGTCTGCAATGGCGGCATCACGCTGGTTGTTCAGGGCGAGCCTTGCAATTTCCAACGCCACCGGACGATAAAGGCCTTCGATTCGTGCAATTTCTGCAGCGCGACTACGCGCCTCATCGCTCATGTCGTGAGCGGCTGCCACCATTGCATTGAATTTTTCGAGGCGAGTCTCGACTTTCGCTTCTGCATCGACAACGGCGGCTTTTTCGATCTCGACGTCGGCGGGCGTGGTGACGAGCACCAGATTGCGTACCGCTATGGCGCGATTCGCAACGGCGTTCCGGACGGACGCCGCCATTTCAGCCCGTGCGTTGATGCCAGTTACGTAGCCGGAAAAGCGCTCGTTGGCGTCGCCCAGTGCTGCCAGCGACATGCCCGCCACGATCAGCACGAGGACGGCCAGCACGCCAAAGGCGGCAGAGAGTTTCACCTTCATCGGCAGACGTTTGAAATTCATGGTAGAGGTCCAGTCGAGAAATCGTTTCCGGTCGTTGGTCAACGCGGAAGACGCCATATCGGAATTGAGGTGCCATCCCCGTGATGTGCAACAGGCATGAGCCAGGCATCGCTGCAGCGCGCGGCCTCAGCTTCAGCGTCAAGCGGGACCGGCCCCGCGATCCCCTCCCGCACGGACGCGAAATACCGACACCGTGGTTTCCAGTTGCCCCGCCTGCTCCTTGAGCGACAGTGCCGCCGCGGACGCCTGTTCGACCAGCGCCGCGTTCTGCTGCGTCACCTGGTCCATCTGTGCCACCGCGACATTGACCTGTTCGATACCCTTCGACTGGTCGTCGGACGCGGCGGCGATCTCGCCCATCAGGTCGCTGACCTTTTGCACCGAAGCGCGGATTTCCGCCATCGCCTGGCTGGCGCGCTCGACCTGCCGCGCGCCGGTCTCGACGCGGCCAAGTGAGTCCGTGATCAGTTCCTTGATCTCCCGGGACGCGGTGGCGCTGCGCTGGGCCAGCGAGCGCACCTCACTGGCGACCACCGCGAAACCGCGCCCCTGCTCGCCGGCGCGCGCCGCTTCGACGGCGGCGTTCAGGGACAGGATATTGGTCTGGAAGGCGATCCCTTCGATGACGCTGGTAATTTCGGCAATCTTGCCGGACGCGTCGGAAAGGCCTCGCATTGTCTGGACGACTTCCTGCGTCGCCTGATTGCCCTGCTCGGTCAGCAGCGCCGTACTCGTCACCACCTGACTGGCCTGTTTCGCGTTGTCGGCATTCTGGCGAACCGTCGACGTCAGTTGCTCCATGGACGAGGCAGTTTCCTCCAGCGAGGCGGCCTGCTCTTCGGTGCGTTGCGACAGGTCCAGGTTGCCGGCCGAAATTTCCTGCGCGGCGGTGTCGATCGACCGGGAGCCGTCCCGCACGATACTGATCGTCTGGACCAGTTTGCGTTGCATCGCCTGCAGGCCGCTCATCAGCTGCCCCATCTCGTCGCGCGTGCGAACCTCGACCTGCGTCGTCAGGTCGCCGTCGGCGATCGCCCTGAAATGACGCAGAGCCTCACCCAATGGCGCACCGATCGCGCGCTGCAGCGACCACCAGGCGAGCACCGCCGCACCGAGCGCGATCAGCATACCGGCGATGGCTACAACGACGAACTCATGGAAGCGGGCCCGCGCGGCATCAAACGTCGCCCGCGCAGTGGTGACCTGGATCTGGTCCAGTGCATTCAGGCCGCCGGTCACATCACTGGCCAGCGACGGCGGGATGTGCAGCCAGACCTCGGGGATCTTCGCCGCATCATGGGTGGCAATCGCGCGGAACATCGGCTCCAGGCCATTGGCGACGAGTGCATCGAGCTTCGCATTCACGTCGGCCGCGCGGCGCGCCTCGTCGGGTCCGGAGAAGGGCAGCGTGCGATACACGTCCCACGCCCGCTTTGACGCCGTGAGCAGATCACGGGCGGTCTGCGTTTCCTGGGGCACGTCTGGACTGGCCGGATCAAGCGCGATGCGATACAGCCAGAGACGGGACGTCGACAGTGCAACGCTGGCCTGACCGAGCGCCGCTGAAGAGGCGAGATCGTTGGAATAGAGTTCCTGCATATCGGCGTTGCTCATTGACACGCCGACGATCCCGATGACGCCGCCGAGGACCAGCAGCACGCCGAGAAAACCCATCGCCAGAGCCAGGCGGAAACGGATACTGAGGTTCTTGAGCATGGTGAGAGAAGGGGGGATAGGGATGATAAGGGTGATAGGGTGCGCAAGGCGCAGGAAGAGGGCCGCGCCAGCGTCTGCGTTTGATTGACAAACGTCATCGTAATGCCGTCGGGCGTCAGTTGACTGAACATGACGGATGGCAGGGGGTGTTCGAGAACCGCCGGATGATCCAGGTAAGCATCGACAAGGATATCGCGGACCCGCTCGGGGTCGACATCCAGCGCGAATGTGAGAACAAGAGTGGCGACGCCTTGCGTGGTGTTTCCCATCGTCACGTTGCGCACGTTCTGCGATATGAGCTGCGAATTCGGAACGATCACCGTTGACCTGTCTGACAGGTGGATCTCGGTGGCACGTACGCTGATGCGCCGTATGTCGCCCTCGATGCCTGCGATACTGATCATGTCGCCTACCTTGACGGGCCGCTCGGCGAGCAATATGAGCCCCGAGATGAAGTTCTTCACGATCTCCTGAAGGCCAAAACCGATTCCCACGGATAACGCGCTGACAATCCAGGCCAGGTTGTGCCATCTCACTCCAAGCACGGACAAAGTCTGCAACGCAACCAATGCATAGCCGACGTTTGCGAACAGCGTCAGCAGTGAAGCGCGCATGCCCGGACTCATCTCTGTCTTGGGCAGCAAGTCCTTGTCGAACCATTTGCGCACCGAACGGACCAGGTATAGCCCGATGCCGCACGTCGGTATGGCGCTCAGGATCTGAGCGGGGACGATATTGAGCGCGCGCAGGCGATCGCCGCCCAGCATGTCGAGAATGCTGTCGAAGAGTTCGGCTGGGGTCGTTCCCAAGCCACCGGTGAGCAATGCGACCACCGCAGCGACGATCAGTGCGCTGCGGCAAATGCCGGAAAGGACCGTGCCGATCTGTTCGAGATGAAAGTCTTTGAGAGCAAACAGATGTCTGATCGTTTTGCCGCTTGCATGCGCGGGAGACAGCGCGCTTTCACATACGTCGTGCGTGAGCTTGACAAGAAAATAGAGACTGCACAGGACGATGTCGAACCATACGAGTTCGTACGTGAGGAAGCGCGCGACGGAAACGTATCCGCAGAGCAGTGCAACCAGGGCGCCCACGACGCTCACGCAGACGGCAGCGTGAATCAAGCCGGCAAGCGTCGACCGCGCTTCGGGGAAATGGCCCGCAGCGGCAAGCGCGGTGCGTACCCGGTTGACCCGCAGCAGCGACGCACCGATGGTCAACACGACGATCAACGCCACCAGACCACGAGTGAAAATCGTAAGCTGGAGGCTCGTATCGACAGCCCGGTTGATCTGCTCGATCGTCCCTGAAAATAGCAGCAGCGCCGCCAATATTCGCGGGAAAGGGCTGAGCGCGCGCGCAACCGGATCGGCGATGGCCGGCAGCCGCCAGGAGGGATGTCGTGTACAAAGGAACGCCCTGCCCGGAGCGGCGACCAGCACACAATTGGCGATATGTTTGACGAGACCGTCGACGAAGGTCTGAAGGGCAGGCGAAAGGGGCTGCTGACTGGCGACCGCCAGGCTGACGAGGTGAACGGCGCAAATCGCGGTTGCCAACGTCGCAAGCACGGTCGATACCGCGAAAGCACTGCGCCGCAGCCGTCCTTCCGGAAGACGCCTCAGACAGAGGGAGCCCAACGTTCTTTCAAGGATGCGCGTCCCGATTGTCGTGCAGGCCAGCGCCATCAGCAGAAGAATCGTCGTGGTGATCCTCCGTTCCGGTTGCCACATCGACTGCATCTGTTTTTCGATCTGCTCACCGAATGCCCGCAGATGTTGATAGTCCGCCGCTTCAGGGAGCAGGACCGGCGTCCAGAATGGAATGCTCAGAATGCTTCCCGTACGAAGCGCCAATTGGTCTTTCAAATGTTCGTGCAGCAGTCGCCCAATCTGCGCATTCACGTTGAGAAGGTTGTCTTTGATAGCTTGCGCCTGTTTGACTTCTGCATCGAGTCGCGCTTGCTGCGCCGTCAGGGCGTCGCGTTGCCTCGCCACGGCGGGGGTTTCCGAACCGGTGTCCGCGGCGGGCATCGCACCCAGCACGTCGAGCTGCGCATGTGTTCTCGCGAGATCGGGCTGCAGAGAGCCGACTATCAAGCTGTCGACATCTTCGGCTACACGGCGGCTCAGTGCGTCCAGTTCAAGTAGCTGGGCGTCGCTGGTTGCCGCAGATGCACGCTGCCTGATCAGATCTTCCCTATTTTGAAGGGCATTGAGTGCGTGGGAGGCGTCCGGTGCGGGAGCGATCGGGGGCAGAACGTGGGCGGATTCTGCGGTCCCGGGAGGCGGCGCGTTGGCCGGGCAGGCAGTGCCAGGAAGAATGCCGAACAGCGCAAGAACGCTCAGGCGGAGGACGACCACAAAGAAATATCGCATGACGCACATGCGCGGAGCGCGTAGAGAGTTAGACACGGCCTGGCGAGCCGAAGCCGGCATCCGTCGATGTGCCTTTGTCTCGCGGTTCGACAAAGAGGCTCGCATGGTTGAATCAGGATTCCTCAAAAATACTGCTGGCTTTGGAGCGGCGTCGGCAGTGGCCGCCGGGCAATCTTCTCCGCCTCCGCGCGTTTCAGGCCGAACGCCTGCAGGACGATGGCTGCCGTGCCCTCTGCGAGCTTCTCCTCTTTCGATCGAAGCGTTTTGCGCATACGGACCATGCGTTTCGACGACGCGGAGGAATTGAGTTCGACGGCTACCCCTGCGAGCACCGTGCCGATGACGGAAATCACGCACGTCAGTTCGTCGGCCACCACGAAGCGTTGCTCGGAAATGCCCCTCGCCGTATCGCGCAGGAGTCGCTGGCCGAGCCCTCTGCTGAGGGCGCGCATCGACAGGCCTTCGCGTATCAGCAGTTGTCCCCAGACCGGCTCGCGGCAAGCGCGCAAAAGCGTATGGCGAATCGACACCGCGATCACTTCGGCGGGGTCCGACAAACCGCTTGCGAGTCGATCCAGCGTATTGGCAAATTCCTCGAACAGCCATTCGACCAGCGCGGTGAAGATGCCCTCCTTTGAGTCGAAGTGATTGTAGAAGGAGCCAAATCCCACATCGGCTGCGTCCGTGATCTCGCTGATCGTCACACCGTCCATTCCTTTTTTCGCGATCTGTGCGAAGGCGGCGTCGAGCAGGCGGACGCGGGTTTCGCTCTTGCGCCGGGCGAGACGCGGCGAATCTCCGGCGGGCGGCTCGCGCGCCGGAATCAAGGCCGTGACTGCTTGTCGGCGGCTCGCGCGCGGGTTGGAGCCATCAGGCATTGTTGCCTCCTCGGTCATTGTCTGTTCGGATTTTAGATTCAAACGTCATGGTTGACAAGATCATCAGGTATGGGTCTAATCTCATCCGTGCGGCTGACATGCGGAAACGTGGGCTAGCAGGACTGAACGAGCAGGGTGGGTGCAGCGACAACGTCTCAGGCGTTGACGGCCACCAGGCCGGAATCCGCAGATACCGTGCAGAGCAACGCGTGCGCTTACGCAATCGCGCTACTCCGTCAATGCTGATCTGCAACACGCACGTGTTGCGTGCCAGGTTCGATGGCCGGCCAGAAGCCGGTGCCATCGTTTGCCGCGGCGCTCGAGAGGATCAGTAGCGCATCAGAGGGCTTTCCTGTTTTCGCGCCAATGGCAACGCGTGCTTCCGGGCACGGCGGCCTTTCATCAGCGCGGACGACTTTTCTACCTGGACTCACCACCTGTCTTGTGAACATCGTGAAACATTCCGTTCCTGTCGCGCTGAAGCGGGCGCGTTCGTTGTTACCTTCCATCATCCGGTCGACGTATCGGGCGCCCGTCATCGTCATGGCGTGCAGCGCAATCCTTCTTTCCGCATGTCACCAACGCGAGGCCGTGGCGCCCGAGGCCAAGCCGGTCGTTGCACGTGTGGTTCGCCCCGACGGACGCATCCCGGGCGACTCACTGCCCGCGCAGGTAGAGGCGCGCTATTCCACGACGCTTTCGTTTCGCGTCGGCGGCAAGATCACTGAGCGGCGAGTGCGTATCGGCGATACCGTCAAGGCGGGACAGACGGTGGCGCTGCTCGACCCAACCGATCTGCAGAACAACCTTGTCAACGCGCGAGCGCAGCTCGACGCGGCAGAACATCGCCTGGTGTTTGCCAAACAGCAGCTCGACCGCGACGAGGCGCAGGCGCACGCGAACCTGATTGCGCCCGCACAGCTCGAACAGACCCAGGATGCCTACGCGACCGCGCTGGCGCAGCGCAATTCCGCGCTGGCGCAGATGGCGCTCGCCTCCGATCACCTGCGCTATGCAACGCTTGCCGCGGATCACGACGGCGTGGTGACTTCCGAAGATGCCAACACCGGGCAGAACGTTCAGGCGACGCAGGCCGTGTATCACATCGACTGGACGGGCGATGTGGATATCGTCTGCGATGCCCCGGAGCGCGTGGTGAACTCGCTGAAGGCCGGCAGCAAGGCGCGTGTGACGCTGCCCGCGTTGCCGGGCAAGTCGTTCGAAGCGAGCGTGCGCGAAGTGTCGGCCGCCGCCGATCAGGAAAGCCGCACCTGGCGGGTCAAGCTGACGCTCGCGGCAGCGAGCCCGGAAGTGCGCCTTGGCATGACGGCCAACGTCGCGTTCGATTCGGTTCAAGGCAACGCAGCTGGACAGACCTTCACGCTGCCGGTGACTGCGCTTTTCCATCGTGGCGAGAATCCCGCGGTGTGGGTCGTGCGTAGCGGAAGCGACACGCTCGAGCTTCGCCCGGTCACGATCCAGCGATACGAAGAACGTATGGTGTCGATCGGTTCGGGCCTGCACGACGGCGACCGCGTGATCCTGCAAGGCGTGCACGCCGTGAGTTCGGGACAGCATGTGCAAGTCGTGCCGCCGCTGCATCCGGAGGACTTCCCGGCATGAACGCACGCGACCATGAGAACGGGTCGGACAAGCCGCCCGTGAATGCTTCCGACAAAGAGACCGCTGACGCAGGCGGTTTCAATCTCTCCTCCTGGGCACTGCGTCATCAGCAGCTCGTGATCTTCCTGATCGGGCTGGCGACGCTCTTCGGCGTCATCGGCTATATGCGCCTCGCGCAGTCGGAAGATCCGCCATTCACGTTCCGCACGATGGTCATTCAGACCTACTGGCCGGGCGCGACCGCCCGCGAAGTGCAGGAACAGATCACGGATCGTATCGGCCGCCAGTTGCAGGCGGCGCCGTATGTGGACAACATCAAGAGCTACTCGCGCCCCGGCGAGTCGATGATTTTCTTCGCGATGAAGGACTCGGCGCCCGTCAAGGAAGTGCCCGAGACCTGGTACCAGGTTCGCAAGAAGGTGGGCGATATCCGGGCAACGCTGCCGAAGGGAACGGTCGGGCCATTCTTTAACGACGAGTTCGGAGACGTCTACACCAACATCTATGCGCTCGAGGGCGACGGCTTCACGCCCGCGCAGCTGCACGACTATGCCGACAAGCTGCGCACGGTGCTGCTACGCGTGCCCGGCGTGGCGAAGGTCGACTACTTCGGCGATCCCGACCAGCACATTTTCGTCGAGATCTCGAATGCGCAGCTCACGCGGCTTTCGATCACGCCGCAGCAGCTGGCTCAGGCCATCGACGCGCAGAATACCGTCGCGCCCGTCGGCACTGTCACCACGGCTGACGACCGGGTGTTCGTCCGGCCAAGCGGCGCGATCAAGGACGAGCAGGCGTTGGCGGACGTGCTGATCACCATCAACAAGCGCACGTTCCGGCTCGGCGACATCGCCACCATCAGGCGCGGCTATGACGATCCGCCCGTGACGCAGATGCGCGTCGGTGGTCAGGCGGTGCTCGGCATTGGCGTGACGATGCAAAAGGGCGGCGACGTCATCGACCTCGGCAAGGCGCTCGACGCAAAGGCGTCCGAACTGCAGGCCACGCTGCCCGCGGGTTTGAAGCTCGCACCCGTTTCGAGCATGCCGCATGCGGTCAAGCACTCGGTCGACGAGTTCGTGCGCTCGGTGGGCGAGGCAGTGGCGATCGTGCTCGTCGTGAGCCTCGTTTCGCTGGGCTTGCGAACGGGCATGGTGGTCGTGATCACGATTCCGATCGTGCTCGCAGTGACGGCGCTGTGCATGCATCTGTTCGGTATCGGGCTCGACAAGGTGTCGCTCGGCACGCTCGTGCTCGCGCTCGGCCTGCTCGTCGACGACGCGATCATCGCGGTCGAAATGATGGCGGTGAAACTGGAGCAGGGCTGGAGCCGCACGCGCGCTGCGGCGTTTGCCTACACCAGCACCGCATTTCCGATGCTGACAGGCACGCTCGTGACGGTCTGCGGTTTCCTGCCGATCGCGCTCGCAAAATCGAGCACGGGCGAGTACACGCGCTCGATCTTCGAAGTGTCGGCAATCGCACTCGTCGTTTCGTGGTTCGCGGCCGTCGTGCTGGTGCCGCTGCTGGGCTTTCACATGCTGCCGGAGCGCAAGGGTCATGCCGGCAGCGGCCATGGGCACGAGCACGATGTCTACAACACGGGCTTCTATAAGCGTCTGGCAGGCTGGGTGACGTGGTGCATCGAGCGGCGTTGGGTCGTGCTCGGCGTGACCGCCGTGCTGTTTGCGATCGCAATGGGCGCATTCACGCGCGTGCCGCAGCAGTTTTTCCCGAACTCCGAGCGGCCTGAACTGCTCGTGGACCTGAGGTTGCCCGAAGGCGCTTCGTTCGAAGCAACGCTGCGTGAGGCGAAGCGCCTCGAGAAAGTGCTCGACGGCAAGGCGGAGATCCAGCATTTCGTCGACTTTGTCGGCACGGGCGCACCGCGCTTCTATCTGCCGCTCGACCAGCAGCTTCAGCAGCCGAACTTCGCGCAATTCGTGATTACGGCCAGGGACGTCGAGACCCGTGAGGAGCTGATGCACTGGCTTGACGCGAAACTCGAGAAAGACTTCTCCGGCGTACGTACCCGCGTTGCACGACTCGAGAACGGGCCGCCCGTGGGCTTCCCGATCAAGTTCCGCGTGAGCGGCGACGACATCGCGATGGTGCGCTCGCTTGCCGAGACGGTCGCGGAGAAGGCCCGTGGCGACTCGCGCACGCGCAATGTCCAGTTCGACTGGGACGAACCGGCCGAGCGCTCCATCTCGTTCGAGATCGACCAGAACAGGGCGCGCCAGTTGGGTGTGAGTTCGGAAGACGTATCGAGCTTTCTCGCCATGACGCTGTCGGGATATACGGTCACGAAGTATCGCGAGCGCGACAAGCTGATCAACGTGGACTTGCGCGCGCCGAAGAGCGAGCGCGTCGATCCGGCAAAGCTCACGAGCCTCGCGATTCCGACACCGAATGGCCCAGTGCCGCTCGGCTCGCTGGGACATGTGCGCGATACGCTCGAGTACGGCGTGATCTGGGAACGCGACCGGCAGCCGACCATCACGGTGCAGGCCGATGTGCGCGGCGACGCACAGGGCATCGACGTCACGCGCGACATCGACCACGCACTCACCTCTGTGCGCGCCACGCTGCCTGTGGGCTATCGGATCGATGTGGGCGGTGCTGTCGAAGAAAGCGTGAAGGGGCAGACGTCGATCAATGCGGAAATGCCGCTGATGATCATTGCGGTGCTGACGCTGCTGATGATTCAGCTCAGGAACTTTGCGCGGACGTTCATCGTGGTGCTGACGGCGCCGCTGGGTCTGATCGGTGTGGTGACTGCGCTGCTGCTGTTCGGCAAGCCATTCGGGTTCGTCGCGCTGCTCGGTGTAATCGCGATGTTCGGCATCATCATGCGCAACTCGGTGATCCTGGTCGATCAGATCGATCAGGACATCGCGGCGGGGCATGCGCGCTTCGACGCCATCATCGGCGCAACGGTGCGGCGCTTCAGGCCGATCATGCTGACGGCGGCCGCCGCCGTGCTCGCGCTGATTCCGCTGCTTCGCTCGGGTTTCTTTGGGCCCATGGCGACCGCGCTGATGGGCGGCATCACGATCGCCACGGTGCTGACCGTGTTCTTCCTGCCGGCGCTGTACGCAACGTGCTTCAGGGTCCGCCATGACGAGCGGGGCACGCAACCGGTCGTCGCCGAGCATACGGAGGTTTGATCATGAGCTTCAACTACAGGACGTCCGTGCTGGCGGTGGCTGCGGCACTCGCTGTGAGCGCGTGCTCGTTCGGACCAGGCGGCGAGCCGCCGGCCATGCCTTCGCCCGAGCATTACGGCGAGCAGGCGCAGCCTTCGAAGACAGTGGCGGCGGGCGGCGTTACACAGACTTTCGATGTAGGAGCGACCTCGGCGCCTCAATGGTGGCGCCTCTATCGCTCCGATGCGCTCGACGCCCTCGTCGACGAGGGCTTGCGCAACAGTCCCACGCTCGCGGCGGCACAGCGCACGCTCGCGTCGGCGCAACAGCAACTGCGGGCGCAGATCGGCGAGACGACGCTTCCGTCGATCGACGGTGTCGCACAGATCCAACGCGCCCGGTCACCGGTCGTGCCCGGACTTGGTCCCGAGCAGGTGCAATACAACTTCTTCGCGGGTCAGCTTGCGGCGCACTACACGTTCGACCTGTTCGGCCAGACCCGTTACATGAACTCGGCAAGTGCGGCCCGAGTGAACGTGCAGGCGTATGAGCTGGAAGCGTCGCGGCGTGCGCTGGCCGCGAACATCGTGGGTGCTTCGATCAATGTCGCGGCGCTTGACCGGCAGATCGCGCTCACCGAACGGCTCGTTGCAGTATCCAGCGACACGGCGAACGACGACCAGCAGCGCTATGCGCTGGGCTCGGTCTCGCGTGCGCAGGCGCTTGGGTCGAAACAGGATGCTGCGTCGGTCGCGGCGACTTTGCCGGCGCTGCGTCAGCAGCGCGCGTCTGCGATTCATGCACTCGCTGTGCTGCTCGGCCGTACACCCGACAACGCGCCGAGCGTGCCGGCACTCGACAGCCTGTCGCTGCCCGAGCATGTGCCCGTCGCCGTCCCTTCGGACCTGCTGCGTGCGCGCCCTGACATCCAGGCCGCCGACGCCGCCGTCAAGGCCGCGGCCGCCGATGTCGGCTCTGCAACGGCGCAGATGTTCCCGAGCCTGTCGCTGACCGC
This sequence comes from Paraburkholderia kirstenboschensis, assembly GCF_032806925.1. NCBI lineage: Bacteria > Pseudomonadati > Pseudomonadota > Betaproteobacteria > Burkholderiales > Burkholderiaceae > Paraburkholderia > Paraburkholderia kirstenboschensis. The sequence goes on from NZ_CP136513.1 coordinate 783,726, forward strand.
CTCGATGGGCCGCGGCGGCTTCAGCTGGCCGGCGCTGCTCTCGGGCGCGGGCGGGCTATGGGCTATCGGCGCCGGCCTGTCGCAGCCGATCTTCCACGGCGGTGCGCTCGTTGCACAGCGCCGCGCGTCGATCGACGCCTACGACGCCTCAGTGCTGCACTACAAGTCGACGGTGCTTTCCGCGTTCCAGGACGTCGCGAACTCGCTTGCCGCACTCGATAACGATGCACAGACGCTCGCGTCGAACGAAGTAGCCGCTCAGGCCGCGCGCGCAGCATTCGACGACACCGCGTCGCGCCATCGCATGGGCGCGCTGCCTGCCACGGCGCAGTACGCGAGCGAAGCGCGCTATCTGAACGCGCAGATGGGCGCGGTGCGGGCGGCCAGCCAGCGCATGAGCGACACCGCGGCGCTTTTCCAGGCGATGGGCGAGCTGCCAGTGAACCAGCAGACGGCAGCGTCGGGGCAATGACGGGGCGATGACGGAACGTTCCCGCCAGTCGACCCGGGCGGTGCCGCAAGTTCGGCACTGCCATGAAGCCGCGGCTTCCGCGTCGGTCGAACGATAGCTGTTGCACAACGCCTGCATCCGAGTCCTGCGGCGCGGAACACGCGCTGCGGGCCTTTCCGCCTGTCCATCTCCCCGGATTTCCGCTTCATCCCATATGGAATACCAGAGACTCATCGCCTGCCACGAATGCGACATGCTGTTTCGCCAGCCTTTACACGTCCGGGGGCGTGTTGCGACCTGTTCCCGCTGCGGTGCGAGTCTGACGGCGCTGCAAGGCGCCGGTGCGGCGCTTGACAGGGTTTGCGCGTTGACCCTCGCGGCGTTGATTACGTTTTGCATCGCGCAGGCGTTCCCCGTGATCGGACTGCGCGCGAACGGCATGACATCCGAGGCAACACTGTGGGGCGCCGTGCGCTCGCTCTGGACGGGCAACATGGGCGTCGTCGCGATCATGGTGTTCTGTTCATCCATCCTTTTTCCTCTGATCGAACTGCTTGCTTTGCTGTATCTGCTGGTGCCGCTTCGCTTCGACAGGCGGCCACCGCATTTCGATACGACGTTACGCGTAGTTCAGCTCGTGCGGCCCTGGGGCATGGTCGAAGTGTTCATGCTCGGCGTGCTGGTGACGATCGTGAAGATGGTCAGCATAGCCGAGGTGATCGCGGGGCCCGGACTATTCGCACTGGCTGCGCTGACGGTCATGCTGGGCATTCTTGCCGCCTTCGATCCCCGCGCACTCTGGGCAATTGGCGATGAATCGAAGTCTGCTCGCGTAACCAGGCTTCGCTGGTCGTCGGTGAGCGGCAAACGTGTTTGCTTCGCGAGGCCCGAGCGGGCAGTCAAACGCCGTTCTTGGGCTGCCGTCAGCGCGCGGCGCGCGGGGCTCGTGGGCTGTCACGCCTGCGGTCTCGTTCAGACGGGTCAGCAAGCCGAGGTGGCTGCGCGTTGCTCGCGATGCGCGAGCGTACTGCATCAGCGCCGCCCGGACAGTCTCACGCGAACCGTGAGTCTGCTGCTGGCCGCTGCAATTGCCTACATTCCGGCGAACCTGCTGCCGATCATGCACGCGTCTTCGCTGGGTCGCTCCGAGGACGACACGATCCTCGGTGGCGTCGCGTATTTCTGGACATCCGGAGACTGGCCGCTCGCAGTCGTGGTCTTTGTTGCGAGCGTTCTCGTGCCCGTGCTCAAGCTTCTGGTTCTGACACTTCTGGCGCTCGCCGCTCGCCGGGGTTCGCGCTGGCGCGCTCGCGAAAGAGCCAGTCTGTACCGGATAGTCGAACGCATTGGCCGATGGTCGATGCTCGACGTGTTCGTTGTCGCACTGACGGTCGCACTGGTGCATTTCGGCTCCTTCGCCGTCGTCACTGCGGGTCCCGCCGCGCTCGCTTTCGCGGCGGTCGTGGTGCTCACCATGCTCGCGTCGCATCAGTTCGATCCGCGGCTCATCTGGGACCACGAGGATGCGACGCAGTGCTTCAACCGCCCAACCCATGGTGTAGCCGCCGCCGCGCTGCGGATCACCAAAAACCGCAATTCCTGAAAGAGTTCTGAAACGATGCATCTTTCCAACCTGTCAAGCCCTGAACTCAAGCCGCGCAAACGTTGGCTTCCCTCGCTCATCTGGCTAGTGCCGCTCATTTCAGCATTGATCGGCGTTGCGCTGGTAGCGCGATCCATCGTGGACAAGGGGCCCGTGGTGAGCGTGACCTTCAGTAGCGCCGACGGCATGGAAGCGGGCAAAACAAAGGTCAAGTACAAGGACGTCGAGATCGGCTCGGTACAAACGATCACGCTGTCGAAGGATCTGCGCCGCGTCATCGTGAATATCCAGTTGAGCAAGGACGCGGAGAAATTCGCGACCGAGGGCACGCGCTTCTGGGTCGTGCGCCCGCGCGTCGGCGCAAGCGGCATCTCCGGGTTGGGCACGTTGCTTTCGGGTGCGTATATCGGTGTGGATATCGGCCGCTCCGCCCAGAAGCAAAGCGCGTTTTCCGGCCTCGAAAATCCGCCCATCGTCACGACAGGGCAGCTTGGCCACCAGTACACGCTGCGCGGCGAGTCGCTGGGCTCGATCGATATCGGAGCGCCGATTTTTTACCACCGTATCCAGGTCGGCCAGGTAGTTGGCTTCTCGCTCGATCCGCACGGAGCGGGCGTGGTGGTCAACGTATTCGTCAATGCGCCGTTCGACCGGTATGTCGCTACCAATACGCGTTGGTGGCATGCAAGCGGCGTCGATCTACGGCTCGATTCGAACGGGCTCAAGCTGAACACGCAATCGCTCGCGACGGTCGTCGTGGGAGGGCTCGCGTTCCAGTCTCCGCCGGGACAGGAGGCCGGACAACCGGCGGCCGACAAGGCGGTGTTCCGGCTGGCCGCGGACGAATCGGACGCGATGCGCGAGGCCGACGGCCCGCCGCTGAATGTCGTGATGCGATTCAACCAGTCTCTGCGCGGGTTGTCCGTCGGCGCGCCAGTCGATCTTCGCGGCATAGCGCTCGGGCATGTGACGGACATCGGCATCGAGTACAACGAAGGCCAGAAGAGCTTCAGTATGAAGGTGTCCATGGCGCTCTATCCTGACCGGCTCAGCCGCCGCTCTAGCGAGGCACTGCCGGCGCCGGACACGCCCGGCGGCCACGAGTTGCTGCAGCATCTTGTGATGGAAGGGCTACGCGGACAGCTAAGAACCGGAAACCTTCTGACCGGACAGCTTTATGTCGCACTCGACATGTTCCCGAAAGCGCCGCGCGCGAGCGTGGATGTGCACCGCAATCCAATTGAATTGCCCACCGTGCCCAATACGCTCGACGAACTACAGGTGCAAGTCGCGGACATCGCAAGAAAACTGAACCAGGTACCGTTCGACCAGATCGGCGCCAATCTGAACGGCGCGCTCGCGAACGCCAACAGGCTGTTCGGGCATATGGACACGGAGATCGTTCCGCAAGCCCGCGACACGCTCGCGGCCGCGCAAAAAACCTTCAGTACCGCAGAATCGACGCTCCGGCAGACTGCGCCCATGCAGTCGGACATTCAGGACGCGATGCAGGAGCTCACGCGTACGCTGCAATCGCTCAACGCGCTCGCGGACTACCTTGAGCGCCATCCGCAGGCGCTGCTGATCGGCAAAAAAGGAGACAAGCCATGACACTGGACTACCCCCGTCCGTTGAGCACCGCGGCGCGTATCGCTGCCGCCGTTGGACTCGCCGCTCTAGCGGGGTGCGCGTCTCCGCCTACGCACTTCTATACGCTGGGTGCCGACGCGCAGCCGACGATTGCGAACAGCACGTCGAGTCCGGCCTTCGGGGTAGATATGCGCCCGGTCAAGGTGCCGCCCGCCGTCGCCAGAAGTCAGCTTGTCGTGCAGATCGACGCGGCCCGGGTGAAGGTGCTGGAGGACGACCGGTGGGCGTCCCCGCTTCCCGACGAGATCCGCTACGCGCTTCTGGCCGGCGTGAGTCAGCAGGCCGGCGGCGCCTCGAGTGGGGACAGCGCCGCGCAAGACGCGGATGTTCCGACCTATCAGATCGCTGCAGACGTTCAGCGCTTCGAATCATGGCCTGGATCGCGTGTACTGATCGACGTCGTATGGAACGTTCACAGGCTCGCCGGTAGCCAGACATTGACCTGTCGCAGCGTGGTGAGCGAGCCCGTGCAAGATGGCTATCAGGCCATGGTGAATGGTCATCGGCGCGCGATACGGACCATCGCTACACAGATCGCGCAGGCTGTGCGCGCGTTCTCCAGCACATCGACGGAGGCTGGTCTTCGACCTGCGGCGGCATCTGTCAAAACGGGGAAGGCGGCGCTGGCATGTCCCCGTTTGTCCGATAGCGCTGCAACAATCGCCGACCGATTAGTCCCGCGCGGCGAGAATTAAAGCAGCCGCGCGAGCCGCGTATCACGCTCTATGAGCGTTGTGCGAGCGGCACCGCTGGTGACATTCCGGGTGACATTCCGGGTGCGATGGCAAACGCACCCGGACCGCTCGCGTCAGTCATCCCTCTCACTGCTCCTCGGCGGCCTCGTCCACCACGGGCAGCGGACGCGCCGCAATCTTTTCCGCCTCCGCGCGCTTCAGACCCAGCGTTTGCAGTAGCACGGCCGCCGTGCGCTCGGGAAAATGCTCGCCGCTGAAGCCGAGTTCTGCGAGCACTGCCGGTGCGGTTGCGCCAGGTGCGGCAAAGTTCAGATCGGCCGCAATAACTGAGAGGACCGTGCCTCCCACTGCCAGGAATGCGACAAACGGATCTGCGACGATGAAACGCTTCGCAGCGATGCCGTTTCCAATGTCGCGCAGCAGTCGCTGGCCCAGGCCGCGGCTCACAACGCGAGCAGAGAACCCTTCGCGAATCAGGAAACGTCCCCAAACCGGGTCGCGCCGTGCGCGCAGCACCGTATGGCGGACCGAGACAGAGACCACTTCGGCCGGATCGGAAACGCCGGCCGCCAGACGATCGAGCATGTCCGCAAACTCCTCGAACACGTTGTCGATCAGCGTCGCGTAGATCGCCTCTTTCGACTCGAAGTGGTTGTAAAACGAGCCGAAGCCGACGTCTGCCGCCTCGGTGATCTCATTGATCGCCACGCCCTCCATGCCTTTTTCAGCCATCAATCTGAGCGCCGCGTCCAGCAGCCGCGCACGTGTCTCTCGTTTGCGGCGCGCGCCGCGCGGCTCGCGTTCTTCGACGGCGGGAGCCGGCGGGACGGGCGCGTTACGCCCCGGGCGCTGGGCTGTACGGCGATTTGTCGTGTTCGTCATGTTAGATCCTGATCTGGTTATGTCCACAGTATAGATTCGAACGTCTATGTTGACAAAACGATCATCGATGAGTTTAATGTCATCAACGGCGCAACGGCCGGTCTAACGAAAACAGATGGAGTGACTGTGGAGACAGCAACCCGAAACGGTGTCGCGCCGGCCGGCCGGCACTACCTCATTCTTCCGCGCATGGCGGCGTCGTCATGCGTCATTCATGCCGTGCCGGCGAAGTGCCCGTCAGCGGCGATAGCGATTGCCCGGCGACCTGAGAGCCGTCGCGTGACAGGCCTATCCTGCGTCTGTCCAGGCACTCCTCAGGTTCACGGTACCGTCGGCAACCGCGGTGGGCACCGACATCTTCCACCGTCTGCGAGCGCTGCCGGTTCGCCGGCTTTCGAAGCCGCATCGGTCACTACGATCGCCTGATCACATCCCGCCATGAAAATCACTACGGCACAGCCGGCTCGTCACGCCAACCCGACGGCGAAAGCAACGGCATTGAGTTATCTGATGTTCGACCGGCCGGACCTCGAGCAGGCCGAACGATTTCTCAACGACTTCGGGCTCCTAACCGTATCGCTGGACGACGCGCTCCTGCTTCTTCGCGGTACCGGCGCTTCGCATTTCTGCTATGCCGTGCGCAAGTCGCAGAAAGCTCGCTTTGCCGGTTTCGGTTTGCAGGTCGGCAGCCTGGCCGAACTCGATGCACTCGCAAACCTGCCGGGCGCGTCCCAGGTGCAAGCGTCTGCGCTCGTGGGCGGCGGCTACGTCGTTCAGCTAACCGATCCGTCGGGTTTCCGAGTCGATGCGATATGGGGCCAGTCGCCGGCGGAGGCTTTGCCCCATCGGCAGCCGTTGCCTTTCAATTCCGTCGATGCGGCAGTCCGCATCAACGATACACAGCGGCCACCGGAGCAGCCGCCGGAGGTTATCCGGCTCGGGCATGTCGTGCTCGAACTCGCCGACTATCAGGAGACCTGTGCGTGGTACACGCGCCACTTCGGCTTCATACCGAGCGACGTGCAGGTGCTTCCCGACGGTTCGCCGGCAGTTGCATTCCTGCGGCTGGATCTCGGTGACGAGCCCGCCGATCATCACACGCTCGCACTCGCACAGGGCTTCGTGGCGACCTACAGCCATAGTGCCTACGAAGTCGTGGACGCCGACGCGGTCGGTATGGGCCAACGGGTTCTGCGCGACAAAGGCTGGACGCACGCTTGGGGCATCGGCCGGCACATTCTCGGCAGCCAGATATTCGACTATTGGCAGGACCCGTGGGGCGACAAGCATGAGCACTACTGCGATGGCGATCTGTTCACGTCCGCCGCGCCAACGGGCATTCATGGCGTGAGCCGCGAGGCGATGGCTCAGTGGGGTCCCACGATGCCACGCAGTTTCACGAGGCCCAGATTCACTCCCGCGAGCATTGCCGCATTGATTTCAAATTTGCGACGCTGCCCAGATCTCACGCTGAGCAAGCTGAGGACGCTGGCCAGAATTTTCGCGTGACACCACACCTTTCCCTTGAAATCCGGAGATCGATCTATGCCAGTTCACGTTCTGCATTACCTGCATGAAGGCCGCGCACAATGGGGCGTCGTGGCTGATGGCGCTATCACGCCCATCCCCGGCGAGTTCAAGTCGACCGCGGAGTTCATCGAGGCCAATTCTGCCGAGCAGTTGCTGTACCTCGACGGTCAAAAGATCGCCGAGTCCGACGTGCAGTGGCTCTCGCCCGTCACGGCCGATCAGCAGTTCATCTGCCAGGGTGCCAATTACCGCCAGCATATGATCGAGTCCGGCTTGGACCCCGATGTGAAGAAATTCAACATGATCTTCACGAAGGCGTCTAGCTGTATCGTTGCCGCCGATTCCCGGTTGGTAAAGCCCAAAGAGGTGCAGTTTCTTGACTACGAGATCGAACTGGGCCTTGTTCTCAAGCGCAACGTCACATCCCGCCAAACGGTTACCGACGACAATCTCCACGACTTCGTCGCGGGCATCGTCATCGTCAACGACTATTCGGCGCGCGACATCCAGATTCCGCAAATGCAGTTTTACAAAGGCAAGAGCTACCGCACGTTTGGTCCTGTCGGTCCTTACCTCTGTCTGCTTCAACAGCAGGACATTACCAAGCTGAAGGAGCTCAAGCTGACGCTGACTGTCAACGGCGCGGTTCGCCAGAGCGATTCGACGGCGGGTCTCGTCTACGGTCCGGCGGAGACTTTGACTGAACTCTCCGGAGTGCATGACCTGTACGCAGGCGACCTGCTCGCGACAGGGACACCGTCCGGCTGCGCGCTCATCGTTCCGTCGCCCGAGAAGCAGCGCGCCGCGGCGCAACTTCCGGAAGCGGAAAAGTGGCGCATGTTCCTCAAGATGCAGTCCGAGCGGCCGCAGTATTTGAGCATGGGAGACGTGGTGGAAGCGCGTATCGCCAGCCCCGACGGCTCGATCGACCTTGGGGTGCAGCGTAACCTGGTCGTCGCAGAGGCAGCATGAAAGGCGTCGCGAACCTACAGGATGTTCTTGCCATGGAAGCGCAAGGACAACCGGTCGATCTGCCGTCAAACACCTACGAGATGATTTGCCGGGGCTCCGCGATCGATCCGTCGGCACCGGCGCTTTCGTATTTCGCAACTGCCGACGATTATGCGAACGCGACGCACTGGACGTACAGCGAACTGCTGCGCGATATCACGCGGACGGCGAACATGTTGTCGCGCCTCGGAGTACAGCGCGGCACCGTTGTCGCCTACGTGCTGCCCAATTTGCCCGAGACGCATTGTGTGATCTGGGGCGGCGAGGCAGTCGGGATAGTCTGTGCGATCAACCCGATGCTCGAAGGCGAGGCGATCGGTCAATTGCTGAAGGCGTCGGGCGCTGCCGTGCTTGTCACGCTGGCACCGCTCCCAGGCACTGACGTCTGGCAGAAGGTGCAGCCGGTTCTGCATAAGGTGCCTTCGCTCAAGCATGTCGTGCTGGTGGATCTCGCAGGCGAAGCGCGCAGCGACCGGGCGGGTCCGGCCCAAACGGTTCGAGCCGGCGAATGCTCGCCGCAGTGCGAACCTGTCGGCGAGAGTCGCGCCGTGGCCTCGCAGATTGCCTTCCACGATTTCGCCACGTCAGTGGCGCGCGAGTCGGGCGAGGCGCTGTGCACCCCGCAGCGAATGAACCCGGACGACGTGTCTTCCTACTTCTGCACGGGCGGCACGACCGGGCTGCCCAAGATCGCGATGCGCCGACACGGCAACGAAGTGGCCAACGCGTGGAGCGCCGGCCGGTTCCTTGGAGAGAGCGTCGGGCCCGGGAAGACGATTTTCTGCGGACTACCGCTCTTTCACGTCAACGCCGTGACGGTGACCGGGTTGCTGCCGTTTTCGCGCGGCGCGCATGTCGTGCTCGGTACTGCACAGGGCTATCGGGGCGAGGGCGTCGTCAAGCGTTTCTGGGAAATCGTCGAGCATTACCGGATCAACTTTTTCAGCGGAGTGCCGACCCTCTATGGTTCATTGATGGAGGTTCCGGTCGAAGGCCGGGATATCGGTTCACTCGAATACGCACTATGCGGCGCCGCACCCATGCCGGTTGAGTTGCTTCGCGCATTTCAGGCTCGCACGGGAATAAGAATTCTCGAAGGTTACGGTCTTACGGAAGGCGGTTGCGTTAGCAGCGTCAACCCGCCGCTCGGCGAACGCCGGACCGGCTCGATCGGTCTGCGTCTGCCCGGTCAGGCGATGAAAGCAGTGGTGGTCGACGAAGCCGGAAGCTACGTCCGCGACTGCGCTGCAAATGAAGTCGGACAGTTGCTGATCTCCGGCCCGAATGTATTCGTCGGCTACGCGAGACAAGAGCAGAACAGCGGCATCTGGATGGATACGGGCGACGGCGGCCGCTGGCTTAACACGGGCGACCTCGGCCGTTGTGACGTCGACGGTTACTTCTGGCTCACCGGCCGCAAAAAAGAGCTGATTATCCGGGGTGGACATAACATCGATCCCGCGGCAATCGAAGAACCGCTGCATCGTCATCCGGCGGTACGCCTCGCCGCGGCAGTGGGCCGCCCGGATACACACGCAGGCGAGCTGCCCGTCGCCTATGTCGAAACGAAGCGGGGCATGAGCGCGACAGAGGCGGAATTGTTCGATTTCTTGCGTGGCGAGATCCACGAGCGCGCCGCGCTGCCGAAGGCGATCCGCATTGTCGAATCCATGCCGCTGACGGCTGTCGGCAAGATTTTCAAGCCCGCGCTCAAACGGCGCGAGACGGTAGACGCAGTTGATTGCGCTCTCGCAGCGGCTGGCGTCGACGGCGCCAGCGTTAGCGTCGTTGAAGACGCGACAAAAGGACTTGCGCTGCGCGTTGAACTTCCCGATCTCGCGCTGGAGGCTTTGGCCGCTTCGGCACTCGCACGCTTTCCGTTCGCCATTTCGTTTTCTTGTGTGCGCCAGCAGCAGGAGCGGTGAAGTCACCATAGAAGGGACACGACGATAAGGCGTCACCGCACGCAAAGCCGTTTGCGCGCATTGCCTCTTCATCGCACGTATAACGACAAAATTAAATTAGTACGACTATTAAAAAGCAAAAAAAATGCCTCACTAATGGCATGTGATAAGCCCAATTCATAACAGTTGCGGCAAATGGAGACAGGAGAAAACAATGACGAAGCAGAGGAGAACCGGCATTGCCGGAGCGGTGGCGTGCGTCTGCGGGTTCGCGCTGACTGATGCGGCCCAAGCGCAGAGCGCAGGCAGCTTGACGCTGTCGGTCGGGTGGTTGCATGTGGCGCCACAGGGCCACGCAACGCCGCTCACGGTCGAGAGCGTTGGCGGGCAGCCAGTGAATCAGACGCTCACAGGCACGGGGGCGCATGCATCGACGTCGGATACGGTGGGAATCACGACCGAATACTACGTGACGGACAACATCGGCGTTGCCGCGCTTCTGGGTTTTCCTGTGAAAGTCGACCTGATTGGGGAAGGGACGCTCGCGAAGTACGGCAATCTCGGCACGACGAAGCCCATGCCGCCGGCGATCGAACTTCGCTATCACCTGTTTTCGGCCGGCTCGGCGTTCCGGCCATTCGTAGGGCTCGGTGTGAATTATACGTGGTTCACACAGGTACAGGCTACTAACAAAGCGTTCGTCGAAGGAAGCTTTGGGCCCGGCGGATCGGCGCACGCGACGCTCAGTTCGTCGTGGAACCCGGTCTTCGAGCTGGGCGCAAGTTACGCGATCACAAAGCACTGGTCCGTTGGAAGCAACGTCAACTACATGCCGGTCAAGACCAACCTGACCTTGCACGGGCAGACCGCCACGGGAACCCAGGTCGTGTCGAAATCCACGCTCAGGCTGGATCCCGTCAGCGTTTTCGTGAACGTGGCGTACACGTTCTAGCGCGAGTCTGCCCGCTACGCTTCCAACACAAAGCTCACATAGGATCGAATGATGAAACGACAGGTCCTCAAGACCATTCTTTTTGCGCTGCCCAAAGTTCTCGAACTGACGGCACGCCGCTTTCCGGCTTATCGACATCGTCTGAAAGAACACGATCTGGTCGCCTCGATCGGGCTGATGGATGAAAGTATGGGGCGCGCAATCCAGATAAAGAACGGGCGAGTCCGCTCTCTTGCTGACACGCGCCGAAAGCCAGACGTACGGATCGCATTCAAGGATGTCGCCACCGCGCTCAAATTTCTCTCTCCACGTCCCGATCAGGCCGAGATCGTACATGCGGCGAAGAATTTCAAGGTCGTGACGGAAGGCGACGACGAACTGCTGGTCTGGCTCATGCAAACACTGAGCATGATGCAAACCGTCGGCCTGCCGATGGGTACGCCGATGCGCGATGACACGCGGCGCTATGCGACCTGCACGAACGGCGGGCCGTTGTTCGTCTATGTAAAGGATGGCCGCATCGTCCGGGTCACGCCGATAGACCTGGATCGCTCCGATGCGGCAAGCTGGGAGATAGAGGCGCGCGGACGCCGTTTTAGCCCGCCGCGGCGAGGCATGGTCGCGCCGCATGCGTTGGCGATCAAGTCACTCGTCTATTCGGACAAGCGCATTCTTCACCCGATGAAGCGGGTCGACTTCGACCCTGATGGCGAACGCAATCCGCAAAACCGCGGCACGTCCGGCTATGTGCCGATCAGTTGGGACGAGGCTCTCGACATGGTCGCGCGGGAGATCAACCGGCAAAAGCGCGTTCACGGTCCCGGTTCGATCACGTTTCCGATGTCTTCCCATCACCAATGGGGCAATGTCGGTTACTACCTGAGCGCGCTGACCCGCTTTGCGAACCTGATCGGGTTCACCCGCGTGGCCGCGAATCCGGACAGTTGGGAAGGATGGTACTGGGGGGCGATGCATCATTTCGGCAACTCGATGCGGGTCGGCGTACCGTCCGGCTACGGCGGCGTCGAAGATTGCCTGAAGGAAGCGGAAATGATCGTGTTCTGGTCTTGCGATCCGGAGAGCACCAATGGGGCATACGCCGGGTTCGAAGGAACGGCGAGGCGTCTGTGGGCGAAGGAGCTCGGCATCGAGTTCGTGCATATCGATCCGCATTGCAATCCGACTGCCCAACTGTTCGGCGGACGGTGGATTCCCGTGCGGCCGCAAACCGATGCAGCGCTGGCCACTGCCATCATGCACGTATGGGCCGTTGAAGGCTTGTACGACGAGGACTACGTTGCCACGCGTACGACCGGCTTCGACGAATGGCGTGCCTATCTGCTGGGCGAATCCGATGGTGTGCCAAAGACGCCGGAATGGCAGGAGCCGGAAACCGGCGTACCTGCAAAAGACGTCCGCGCGCTCGCGCGGAGATGGGGGAACAGGAAGGTCTATCTCGCCGTCGGCATGACAGGGGCGGGATTTGGCGGTGCCGCACGCGGCGCCACGGGCGCGCAATGGGCCCGCTGCATGGTCATGATGATGGCGATGCAAGGCTGGGGTAAGCCGGGCGTCAATTTCGGCTGCCTGGAGATCGGGGTCCCCCACGATCTGCAGTTCTACTTCCCGGGCTATGCGGACGGCGGCATGTCCGGCGACCTGGCATGGACCGCGAACGCGGTGAACAACTACCAGCGCATGCCGCACATTCTCACCATGAATCCGGTCAAGCAGATGGTGCCGCGCCAGCAACTGCCCGACGCGATTATCAACGGCCATGCGACCGGATATCTGTGGGACGGCATTTCTCAGGAAGCGCAGTTTGCGCCGTTCAACTACCCGATGCCCGGTTACTCGCCCATCCACATGATCTACCGGTATGGCGGCTCAGCCTTCAGCACGGTGACCCGATCCGGTCGCTGGGCCGAGGCTTACCGGCACCCGAGCATCGAGTTCGTCGTGAATCAGTCGATCTGGATGGAAGGCGAGGCGCAGTTCGCCGACATCATCCTGCCCGCGTGCACATCGCTCGAGCGATGGGACATCGGCGAATGGTCGAATTCGGGCGGCTACGCACATCATGGTTTCAGCACGGTCAATCATCGCATCATGACCATGCAGCATAAATGCATCGAGCCACTGGGCGAGTCGCGCTCCGACTACGACATCTTCACTGCCATCTTGACCCGGCTCGGCCTCGGCGGTGTGTTCACCGAGGGATGCAGCGAACTCGACTGGGTCAAGCGTGTGTTCGAATCGTCGGATTTACCCGATCACGTCTCGTGGCGGGATTTCTGCCGCAAAGGCTATTTCGTCGTGCCACCCGAGAAAGCGGAATTACGCCAGCCGCCGGATATGCGCTGGTTCGCGCAGGGCCGTCGCAAGGACTTGCAGGAACCGCATCCGCTGCCGTCGCAGCATGCCGAAAAATTCGGCATGGGACTGCAAACGCCGAGCGGGAAGTTCGAGTTCATACCCGAACTGCTCAGGCGCCATACCGCGGACAACCCTGAGCGGCCGCCGCTGAACCGCTATATCCCATCTTGGGAAGGGCTGCGCTCGGACCTGGCTCACCGGTATCCATTGCAACTGATCGCCACGCACAGCCGTTACAGCTTTCATACTCATTGTGACGGGAAGAATTCGTCCATCAACAGTGTCGAGGATCATCGCGCGCTCGTTGGCGGGCACCGTTTCTGGCTCCTGAGGTTGAGCGCGGCCGACGCGGTAATGCGATGCATCGGTCATCGCGATCTCGTCAAGGTCTACAACGACCGCGGTGCCGTTATCTGCGCGGCCGACGTTTCGCCGCTGGTCACCGCAGGGGTCGTCAAGTCATATGAGGCGAGCGCCGAGTTTCAATTGATCGAGGTCGACGGCGAGCGCGTCGAAATTGGTGGCTGCATGAATATGCTGACACCCGACCGGCCCCAAACGGCAGGAACGAGCAGCATGAGCCCGAATTCTTGCCTCGTACAGGTCGAAAAATGGCGAGGTGCCGAAGCGTTTCTGCTCGCCCGCGCAGCGTAAGGAGCACAGCGTGAAAAAATGGAATCTGATTATCAAGGTCGGACGTTGCGAGAACTGCCAGAACTGCGTCATCGCCGCGCGCGACGAGCACGTCGGCAACGACTTCCCCGGTTACGCCGCGCCCGCTGCCGCCGGCGCCGGAAGCCCCATCCGGATCTTGCGCCGTGTGCAGGGCCGCTCGCACATGGTCGACACGACCTACCTGCCCGTGATGTGCAATCACTGCGACGATGCGCCATGCGTGCGAGCGGGTGACGGCGCCGTTCGCAAACGTGCCGACGGCATCGTCATCATCGATCCTGACAAGGCGCGCGGGCGGAAGGATATCGTGAAGTCCTGCCCCTATAAGGCGATTGTGTGGAACGAGGAACTGCAACTGCCGCAGACGTGGATCTTCGACGCCCACCTGCTCGACGAGGGTTGGCAGCGCCCCAGATGTGAACAGTCATGCCCGACCGGCGTGTTTGAAACGGTCAAGCTGGACGACGCAAAGATGGCGGAAAAGGCCAGGCAGGAGGGACTGAAGGTCTTGCAACCGCGTCTCGGCACAAAACCTCGAGTGTGGTACAGCGGCCTTGAACGCTGGGAAAGCTGCTTTATCGGTGGAAGCGTCAATGCCGAGGTGAAAGGCATCGTCGAGTGTGTTGCCGATGCCGTGGTTGTACTGTATGCGCGTGGCGAGAAGATTGCCGAAACGGTGTCGGACGCGTTCGGCGATTTCCGGTTCCCGGGCCTTGCAAATGGCAGCGGCCTCTACCGAGTGGAGATAGTTCACGCGCTCGGCAACGCGTCACGCGAATGTGAATTGGGCGAAAGCGTCTACCTCGGCGACGTGAACGTCGTGCAGCCGGCGACTGAAGCCGAGCCCGCGTAACGTCAGGACGAACGTACTAGCCGGGACGGTTCTCCATTTCCATGCCGGTTTCACCAGTTGACTATATAATCAATGATGATTTTATATATACAGAAAGGACCAGTGCGCCGCTCGGTGCACCGGTAGAGCGGTCGAGCAACCCGCCATCTGACACGTTCGCTGAGGCTCGGCGAGCCCAGACGGCAATGTCACTGGTGAGCTACGCGATGAAGCGCGAACGCCCGACCCACGCACGGAGGAAACAGCAGACGCGAGAGCGTCTGTTCGAGGCTGCGCGGAGCGTTTTCCTTGAAAAGGGTTTGGCCGCGACGAGCGTAGAGGACATCGTCAAGGCGGCGGGGAATAAGCGGTAAGAACCGGAGTGCAGGTCGAGCACATCCGGTCCATTAACCGACGCAAAAGACCAAAGCCGTCGTCGACGCCAGAGGTCTTCCCGGCAACGCTGCTCCTATGCAGCGTTCCCGCCGTCAGCATCTAGCCAGGCCCGCTTCCTCGCGGGCCCTTTTTGTAGGTATCGCATCTTGCCGATAGCCCAGCGGCATGAAAACGCCGCATGGGCCCAGACCTTGCTCCGCCTACACGCATGACCCATTCGACGCCCCGCGAGAATCCTCAAACCGCATCGCCGATACGTATCGGCTGTGCTGGATGGGCGCTGTCGTCCAACGTCGCGGCGCGATTTCCCACGCAGGGGAGCCATCTCGAGCGCTACGCGCGGGTCTTCTCTGCTGCGGAAATCAACTCGTCGTTCTATCGCTCGCATCAGCCGAAAACGTACGCCCGTTGGGCTGAAACCGTGCCCGAAGGATTCCGGTTTTCCGTGAAGATCCCGAAGACGGTCTCGCACGAACTCAGGTTGAGCGACGCAGATGCCGCCATGAGCGCATTTCTCGCGGAACTCGCGCCCTTGGGCGAGAAATTGGCCTGCCTGCTGCTGCAGTTGCCTCCGAGCCTTGCGTTTGAAAAATCCATCGCACGCGACTTCTTTGCGCTACTGCGTGACCTCACAAGCGTGCGCGTCGTCTGCGAACCGCGCCATGCGACGTGGTTCACCGACGAAGCCGCGCAGACGCTAATAGATGGCAAGGTCGCCTGCGTGCGCGCGCATCCACCGCCCGTCGCCGGAGTGGAACCGGTCGGCGATCCGCGCGCCTTATACATCCGCTTGCACGGCTCGCCTCGAATCTACTATTCGGCCTACGACGAGCCGTTCATCGAAGCGGTCGCGGCGCGGATTGTCGAGGCCCGAGATTCCGGGGCGGACGTCTGGTGTGTTTTCGACAACACCGCGCACGGCGAGGCGGTTCCGAACGCCTTGATGCTGATGGAAAAACTGGAGGAAGCGGCTGGCTAGGCGGGCCGTTGGAACGAGTCTGACAAGCATGCCGCCGCCTGCATCTCAAGCAGTCGCAGCGAGCGATTCAGGCACGCGGTAGTTTGCTACCAGCGCTCTCTCCCGGTCGCCACGGCAGCCATGCTCCGCGCCTTCACATGGCCGAAGCCGCGAATCCGATCAGGCAGCGCGGCCAGCTTCAACGCGACGGGCAGGCGTTCGTGATCCAGCGTCGCGCAGAATTCGTCGACGAGCGCCGAACTTTCGCTGCGAACGTCATGGTGAAGGTCTGCAGTGGTTGGCCCATGCGAGGCGTGAATGTGTGGCGAATGAACCCGCTGCGACCGAAGTATTCGGCCGGTTTTCCGAACCTCGATCACGCCAGCCTGGGGATCCGCGAACCGGCTCGAACAATACGTAGATCTCGTTCGCGAGCTGAGCCGGCTGCGCCGCGCAGGTGTCTGGCATTCTTTGGGCGCACTCTTGAGCCAAAGGTTCGCAGCATCTCGACACTTCGCTATTCGCGCTTGCACCGCGCCGCTATGATTTGGCGCAGGTAGCGCACTCAAAAACGCCGTCCTGCTGCGTCAAACTTGCGGAAAATGGCTTCGCCGCGTCGGCGGCGTCGCGGTTGAAGAAAACGCTGCTTGCAGGTCCTGCAAAACTTGAACAAAGGGGAATGCCGTGGCCAGGTGCAACCGCAATCACGAGGGTCTTGTCAGCGAAGGGCGGCGGCAGTTTCTCGGCTACACTGGCGCCGGGGTGCTCGCGGCGGTGCTGCCTGGCTGCGGCAACGACGAGCTCCACTCAACGCCTTATCAGCAGACCATTGCGCTTGGTCAACAGATGATCCAGCAGGCCGTCAGTGATCCGTCGAGTCCCGTCGCGGCGATTTCAGTCGCGATGATCAAAGGCAACGCGGTGGTCTGGCAGCAGGCGTTCGGGCTAGCGTCGGTGCCGGGGCAGATCAAGGCGACGCCGCAGACGCGCTTCAACATCGGCTCGGTCAGTAAGTTGTTCCCGGCGCTGGCGGCGACGATCCTCGTTGATCGTGGACTGATCACGCTCGACACACCGATCGTCAAATATCTACCGACCTTCACGATGCTGTCGCCGCAATACGCGCAGATCACCATGCGTCATCTGCTGTCGCATGCGTCCGGTCTGCCCGGCACAAATGGGCGCAATCTCTTCACGTTTGAGCCGGTCACTGGCTATGCCGCCGACACGCAAGCCGAACTCGCCAACTCGCACCTGAAGCATCTGCCCGGCGAACTGGCCGTCTATTGCAACGACGGCTTCACGATGGTCGAGCAGGTCGTGCTCGCCGTGACGGGCCAGAACTTCGTGGACTTCGTCCAGTCGGAGATCCTCGCGCCGCTGAAGATGACGAACTCCAGCTACCTGACGAGCGTGCCTTCCAGCGGATCGTTCTCGCTGCCGTACGTGAACGGCACGCAGCACCAGGAGTTCGTCAATGCGTACGCGACAGGAGGACTGAGTTCCACGCCCGCCGACATGATGAATCTTGCGCAGATGGTCTACGGCGGTGGCATGTTCGAAGGACAGCGCATCGTCTCCGCGGCGGGCATCGCGGAGATGGGCGCGGACCAGACGAAAAGCCTGACGATCAACCCATCGCCCGAATGGCGCTGGGGTCTCGGCTGGGACACCGTGGTACAGCCGGCGCTCAACGCTGCAGGCGTGCTCGGCTGGGAAAAAGACGGCGGCACTGCGTTCTACTCGACCGAATTTTTCGTCGTGCCCGGTTCGCAGTTCGCGCTGCTGGTGACCGGCAATGCGGGATACAACGCTCGCGCGATTGCTGAAACGCTGGTGCTGTCGGCGTTGAAAGAAGACGGCACGATTTCGTCGCTGCCGGCGAAGATCAGTACCACGGCGCCGCCGGTCGCTTCGGGGCCGGGCGTTGCGAGCGGCGCGGGCATCTACGGCAATTCTGACTCGCCGTATCAGGTGCTCGCCAACGCGGACGGTAGTCTGCAGATCAACCAGTGGGACGCCCATACTCGAGGCTGGGCGCAGATCGGCGCATACCGGTATCGCAGCGACGGCTGGTGGTGGAGCGATACCGATACGGTCTCGTATCGCTTCGCAGTCGTGTCCGGCAACGACAGCGAGGGAAGTGCGTTCAACTATCGCTATCTGATGAAGCGGGTCGTGCCGGGCGCGGGCTACGCCTATCTGACGTTGCCCGTCGGTCAGCAACTGGCACCGCTCGCGGCGCTCGATAGCGCGTGGCAGCAACGCGTCGGCACGCAATGGACATTGACCAACGATTCGCCAAGCGCCGTGCCGATCGTCGTTCTTGGCAATCCGCCGGGTTTTTTCGCGACACTGAGCGAACTTCCGGGTTACGTGCTGTACGGCAACGAAGATCTTCGCTACCAACTGTTCGTGCCGGTGAGCGACACGCTCGGCGGCATGTCCGTCAAAGTGCCGGGCAATTTCGGGCGCGACCTCTACGAGATCCGTTTCGCGTCGACCAGTGCCACGACGCTGACGATCGGCAGTTCTATCTACGCGCGGATCTGACGGTCAAGCTTTCCATGCCGCCGCGCCATGCAAAATTCCGTCAACGGCATCGCGCTTGCGCACCAAGACGGTATCGACGTCCGGAGGGTGCTTTGGCGTTCGCGATACAGGCATTCAATCGCTGACAGAGCGCTTCGAGAGCCGCTCACCGACGCAATTCACCAGGTCCTTTCCCTGTCCACCGCTTCAATGCGCGGCGAAAGTTTGCAGCGTCGCTGAACCCTAGAAGCATCGCGACATCTTCGGTGCTCATTCGTGTCGACTGCAGGTATTCGATAGCGAGCGAGCAGCGCACATCGTCGACGATTGCAACGAAAGAGGTTCCTTCTGCTTCGAGGTGACGCCGCAAGGTCCGGCTCGTCAAATTCAGCCTCGTCGCCACCTCCTCCATGCCCGGAAAAACACCCGGCATGCTCATCAGAATCTGGTACACCTCGCCGGACGTGCCGACTGAAGTCTTCGCCTGCCCGATCAGGCGATCGCACGTTTCCTGTAGCAGCGTTGCCGTGAGCTTGTGCGCGAGTTGCGGCTTCTGGTTCAGAATCGCGCTGTCGTAGACGAGCTCGCATTGCGGCGCGTCGAAAAAATACGGGCAGCCGAGGTACTGCGAATAGATACCGGCATGTCCCGGAGCAGGGTACGAGAAACATGCCTTGAGCGGCGGGCAGCTATGACCGGCTACGTCCTGCAGATGAGTGACATGCTGCGTGAACTGCTGCTCGATGATGAACTCGCGGAGTTCGCGCGCCGGGCTCGAAACGAACGCGTCCGGAAACGACCAGACAGCCTTGTCCGGATACTCGGTCCACTCGATCGTAACCGTGGGTGTTGCGAGGCGATGGTACTTGACGCCGAGACGGAAGTAATCGCGCAACGAAAGGCACGACATCAACGCATAGCCGTACATGCCGTATGCCGACAGGTGCAGACGCGAGCCGACCTCGAACGGCGTCGCCGGGTCGCGCGAGAGCAGCACCGCGTTGCGAGCCACGACTGCATATTGACGCACCGATGTCATCACAGACGCGTCGTTGAGTTGATCCACCGTCAGGCCGCTTCCCTTCAGGCTACTTTCGGGCGCAATGCCTTGCTCCGCGAGGACTTCGACCAGCGCGGCTATCTTGTACGGTGCGTAGATACGTTCATTGAGCAATGGGCGGGTCGATGCCAAAAAGAGCTCCGCAAATTGTCCTCGGGGGACATCTCCATGTCCGGAAATGACCTTACCCCGGCGATCGTATCGAAATAAGATTGACTGCACAGGACGATGCGCCCGCACAGCGGCCGTGGCGTCTGCAGACAATCTGGAGACAACGTGGACGCGTGATCCGGTTGCGCACGACAGTGCGCAGGGTCATGTCCACATTCGAGGATATTTCAATGAGCGACACGAGCCGAAAGGTCATCATTTCATGCGCGATCACGGGGGCAACGCATGTCCCGTCGATGTCCGAATTTCTGCCGATCACGCCCGAGCAGATCAAGGATCAGGCGATCGAAGCGGCTCAGGCGGGCGCCGCCATCATCCACTTGCACGCTCGCGATCCAGTTGACGGCCACCCGACACCGAGCCCGGAAATCTTCAAGGCCTTCGTGCCCGCGATCGCCGAAGCGACCGACGCCGTCGTCAACATTACGACAGGCGGCAGCACGCGCATGACGCTCGAAGAACGTGTTGCGTATCCGCGGCTGGCCAGGCCCGAGATGTGTTCGCTCAACATGGGCTCGATGAACTTCTCGATTCATCCCGTCGCCGCAAAAATTTCGTCGTGGCGCTACGGCTGGGAGAAGGAATACATCGAAGGAATGGAAGACATGATTTTCCGCAACACGTTCAGGGACATTCGCAACATTCTTCTGGAACTGGGCGGAAGCGGCACGCGCTTCGAATTCGAATGCTACGACGTGGGCCACCTCTATAACCTCGCGCATTTCGTCGATCAGGGCCTCGTCAAACCGCCGTTTTTCATTCAATCGGTGTTCGGGATTCTGGGCGGTCTGGGCGCCGACCCTGAAAATATGCTGCTGATGCGTTCGACGGCAGACCGGCTGTTCGGTCGCGAGAATTATCATTTCTCCGTGCTCGGCACAGGTCGGCATCAGATGCCGCTCGTGACCATGAGCGCGATCATGGGCGGCAACGTGCGCGTGGGTCTGGAGGACAGTGTGTATCTCGCGAAGGGCGTGAAGGCAGAGACCAACGCGCAACAGGTCCGCAAAATCCGGCGCATTCTCGAAGAGCTGTCGCTGGAGATCGCCACGCCCGCCGACGCGCGAAAAATGCTGGGCCTCAAGGGCGCCGACCAGGTCAACCTGTAGCCGCGATCTGTACTTGCTACGAGACCATCATTCGATGAGTCTCGATCTGCCTCGCAACAACAAAAAATAGAGCTGTTTCAAATATTGGAGACGACGTTATGGATGCCGCTTCCGCCGATCAGCGGGTCGGACAGTTGCATCGCATTGCCACGCACAAGGCGATGGTCAGACTCATCCCGTTGATGTGCGCCATCTACTTCATGTCCTTCCTCGATCGCACCAACGTGGCGCTCGCGAAGCTTCAGCTCGCGGCGGATGTGGGCATCAGCGCCGCTGCATACGGTTTCGGCTCGGGCATTTTCTTTCTCGGCTAGCATTGCTTGAAGTCCCGAGCAATCTGGCTGCCCACAAGGTTGGTCCGCGCCGCTGGATCGCACGCATCGCGGTGACGTGGGGCATTCTGTCGACGGCGATGATGTTCGCGCAGGGAACGTCCTCGTTCTACGTGTTGCGCGTTCTGCTGGGCATAGCGGAAGCGGGCCTTTTCCCCGCGCTGATGTATATGGTGACGCTCTGGTTCGCGCCTCACGACCGGCCCGTCGTAGTCGGCTGGATTTATATTGCGCCGGCGCTCGCGCTCATGCTGGGAAATCCGTTGGGCGGGGCGTTGATGCAACTCGACGGCGTTGGCGGCCTGCATGGCTGGCAATGGATGTTCATGCTCGAGGGCATTCCGAGCGTGATCGTCGGCATCGTATTGTTCTTCAAGATGCCCGAACGGCCGCGCGACGCACGATGGCTCCCGGCGGCCGAGCGCGATGTGCTGGAGACGCATGCGGTGATTGACGGGCACGGCCGCGCCGACTATTCGTCCGCAAACTGGATTGCCGCTCTGAAACGGCCCACTACGGTGCTGATCGGTATCATCTATTTTCTGAATCAGGTCGCGTTCGTCGGACTGTATTTCTTTACGCCCGCCATCATCCACCAGATGCATGTCGATTCGTCGCTCGTGGTCGGTTTTCTGTCGGCGAGCGTGGGTCTCGGCTTTCTGCTTGGCGTGCTGGTTCTCCCGCGTATCCACCGCCGAACGAATAGGGACTGTGTGTTTCTCGGCGTTCTGACCGCAGGGCTTATCGTCGGTGCTTGCGCATATCTTGCCGTGACGAATCCCGCCGCGCGAATCGCGCTGCTCACTGTCACTGCATTCTTTGCTGGCGGCGTGCTGCCGTCTTACTGGGCGATCGCGATGAAACGTCTGCAAGGCATTCAGGCAGCCGCCGGCCTTGCGTTCGTCAACACGATCGGGTTGATTGGCGGCTTCGTGGGACCATATCTGTTCGGTATTGCAGAAACAGCCTCCGGTCGAAGCGATGCCGGTTTCACGGTGATACTGATTGCCGCGGTGCTCGGTCTCGCACTGGTTCCTGTGCTGGCACGAGCAATGCGCAGCGAGGCCGGTGTGCTTGTGTCGTCCGAGCCGGCTGCACAGATGAAACCATAGCGGGCGTGTGCAGCCTGGCTTTTACAGGAAGGATATTGAACGATGAAACTGAACGGTAAAGTCGCCATCATTACAGGCGCGGGGCAGGGGATCGGCGCGGCTACTGCATTGAAGTTCGCACGCGAAGGGGCGGTTGTGATCGCTTGCGACATGAATCTGGATGCGGTGGCGACGGTCGCGCATTTGTGTCGCGAAGCGGGCGGCAACGCAGACGCATTCGCCGTCGATGTCACGAATCGCATGCAAGTCGATGAAATGGTCGCCAAAGTGCGCGGCACGTATGGGCGCATCGATGTGGTGGTCAACAACGCGGGCATCACGCGCGACGCCCGTTTGCAGAAGATGACGTTGCAGCAATTCGACGACGTTATCGACGTGAATCTTCGCGGCGTTTTCCATACCGCACAGGCAGTCGTCGATACCATGATCGAACAGGGCTCGGGCGTCATCCTGAACGCGAGCTCTGTGGTGGGCATCTACGGTAACTACGGGCAGACGAACTATGCGGCTGCCAAGTTCGGCGTGATCGGCTTCACGAAGACATGGAGTCGCGAGCTCGGTCCGAAAGGCATTCGCGTCAATGCGGTTGCGCCGGGTTTCATCGACACGCCTATCCTCAAGACGATCCCCGAAGATGTGTTGTCGAAGATGCGCGACGAGGTGCCGCTGCGCAGGCTCGGCAAGCCCGAGGAAATCGCCAGCATCTACGCGTTCCTCGCGAGCGACGAAGCAAGCTATGTCAACGGCGCGGTCATCGAGGCCACCGGAGGACTCACGCTGTGAGCGGCTTTATTAGCCACGCTACGAGCTGCATAACAAGCCATATCAAGAACATCGGAGAGACACGAGCATGAGCATCATTGATCTTTTGAAGCCGAGGCCCGGGCTGCGGGTATTCGTATCGGCAGGTGCTGCGGGAGTCGGCCTGGCGATCGCCGAAGCGTTCATCGAGGCGCAAGCAGAGGTTTATATCTGTGATGTAAACCAGGCCGCCATCGATGAGGCCAGATTGCGGTTCCCCAAACTGCACGCGGGTATCGCCGACGTGTCGAAGCAGGCACAGGTCGATCAGATCATCGACGACGCGCGGCGCAAGCTCGGCGGACTCGATGTTCTCGTCAATAACGCCGGCATAGCGGGACCTACGGGTGCCGTGGAGGAACTCGACCCCGCGCAATGGGAAAGTACTGTTTCCACCAATCTCAACAGTCAGTTCTATTTCCTGCGCAAGGCGGTGCCGGTACTCAAGGAGACATCGGACTGCGCGAGCATCATCGCGATGTCTTCTGTCGCGGGGCGTCTTGGGTATCCGTTCCGAACCCCATACGCGTCGACCAAATGGGCGATCGTGGGGCTCGTCAAATCGCTCGCTGCGGAGCTCGGGCCGAGCAATGTCCGCGTCAACGCGATCCTGCCCGGCGTGGTGGAAGGCGAACGGATGGACCGCGTGATCTCCGCTCGCGCAGAGGCCCTTGGTATTGCGTTTGACGCGGTGCGCGAGGAGTATCTGAAGAAGATCTCGCTGCGCCGCATGGTGACTGTCGACGACATCGCGGCAATGGCACTGTTTCTCGCGTCGCCGGCGGGCAGCAATGTGACGGGGCAGGCAATCAGCGTGGATGGCAACGTCGAGTATTTATGAAGCGATGCCGGCTTGCATGCGGGAGACGGCGATGCGGCGCTGGAACAACGCACACCTTCGGCACGGTTATGAGCGGCAGCCCTTCGAGCGTGCGCCATTGCACGCCGTCGCGCGTCTCGCCCGGCGCTCGTGCCGACTCACGAGTGCAACTTCAGCCCCTTCACCGTTTTGTCGATGGCTTTTTTCGGCCCGTGCAGCGCGAGACCCACGAGGTCCAGGTTCGCCAGATCCTGCGCACGAAAAGCCTCGCGATTTGCCGCGTCGTGGCCGGTTGAAAACATCGCGTGCACGTAGGGCACTATTGTGAGTTCGCGCGTGAGGGCTTGCCGATGCGCGGCTTGCAGCCCGGAAAGATCGGTGGCGAACACCAGCATCGGTTGACCCAGCATGCGGCCATATCGGCGCCCCGCGGCATCTTCGTAGGGCTCGCCCAACGCTTCAGGTATCGCGGCGGCGACACCCGTCGCGAGAAACGCGGCCACATTGAGTTTCTGCCAGATTGCCAGATCGTCGCGCACGATCAGGGCTACCTTCGTATCGAACATGTTTGCTCCTCGGTGAGGCGCTCATGATCGGCGAGCCGGAGCAATCAGTCTGGAACGTTCGTGCACATGCGCCGATAGGCGGCCGGGGTCATCCGGTACGCACGGCGAAACCAGCGGCCCAGATGGCTTTGATCCGCGAATCCGACTTCTGCGGCAACCTCCGCGGGCGTGCGGCCGTTTGCCAGCAGTCTGCGCGCCGCGCGCAGGCGCAAGCGGACCAGATACGCGTGCGGCGACGTGCCGAACGCTTGCTGGAACAGGCGCGTCAGCCGGAACCGGTCTATCCCCGCAATACTCGCTAATTCATCGAGCCCGACGTTGCCGTCCATGTGGTCGTGCAGGAAATCGCGGACTCGGGCGATCATGGCCGACATAGCCACGCCGCCCGTCATCGGCATATCGCATAAGTGACCCGCGAGCCGCGTGAGAAGGCGATCTAACGTCTGGTCGCGCGCTAGTCGTCCCTCATTGCCGTAGATCGCGACAAACGCCTGCTGAATCGCGTCGACGAGGCCGCTGTCGTCGACGAGCGTATGCGCAAAAGCCGCGTCGACCCGCTGGAGACCGGGAACGTTCAGGCGGCGGGTCGCGCGTTCGACCCACGCTTGCGGCAGATACAACATCGCGTAAGTGAAGCCGCTCGCCTCCGGCGCATGGCCGTCGTGCAACGCGCCCGGCTCGATCAGGATCGCACGGCCCGGTACGCTCGTGTGCAGCGACCGGCGGCACCGGAAGCGCTGCACACCCTGTTCGGTGTAGCCGATCAGCATGTCGTCGTGATCGTGCGGATCGTACGCGTGGCCACTGAAATGCGCGCGCAGGCTCTCGATGCCCGTTTCCGGATCGCGCCGCGCCTCTAGCCAGTTGTCAGAACCTGCAGGGGAGAACGCCGCGCTCGTCATTGCTTACTTCGCTCCTCTTGGTTGCTCGTTATTCCTGGCCGCAGTGTACGTGGCCAGTATGCGTTTCGCACCGTCGGCGAAGGCCTGCCGCAGGCGGTTCACGGAAAAGCAGAACGGCGTGCCGCGCGCACGGTGCGGCTCGCCGTCTGCTCACATCGATCACACAAATGATTGATTTGCGCAAGGTTCGCTGAAGAAGTACACTGCAATCTGATCGTTTCAATCAAACTAGTGACCAAATCAATCAGGTCGGATCAGACTGGAGACTCGTATGGCCCAAATACACATAAAGCGCGGCATTGAACGCGTACCCGGCGGCATGATGATCGTCCCGTTGCTGCTAGGCGCGCTCGTCGCGACCTTCCTGCCGGGCATGCCGAAATTCTTCGGCTCGTTCACCAACGCGTTGTTCACCGGCGCGCTGCCGATTCTCGCGGTGTTCTACGTCTGCATGGGCGCGAGCATCGACGTCAAAGCCACGCCTTATCTGCTGAAAAAGGGCGGCGCGTTGTTCGTCACCAAGGTTGGCGCCGCGATCATAATGGGCGTCGTGATGGGGCATTTCCTCGGCGAACAGCCGATTTCGTCGGGACTTTTCGCCGGCCTGTCGACTCTTGCGGTCGTCGCGGCAATGAACGACACCAACGGCGGGCTCTACATGGCGTTGATGGGCCAGTATGGCCGCTCGGAAGACGTGGGCGCCTACACGATCATGTCGCTCGAATCGGGTCCCTTCCTGACCATGGTCACGCTGGGCGTCGCCGGTCTGTCGGCGTTCCCGTGGCCCACGCTCGTCGGCAGCGTCCTGCCGCTGGTTTTCGGCATGCTGCTGGGTAACCTGGACCGCGAAATGCGCGCGTTCCTCGGCAAAGCCGTACCGGTGATGATTCCGTTCTTCGCGCTGGCGCTCGGCGCGAGCCTCGATCTGCACAAGGTGTGGCAGGCTGGCGTACTCGGCATCGGGCTCGGCATCGCGGTTGTGATCGTCACGGGCATTCCGCTTTATCTGGCCGATCGTCTGACGGGCGGCACCGGTGTCGCGGGCGTGGCGGCAGCGAATACGGCGGGTAATGCGGCCGCCGTGCCGGCGCTGATCGCGGCGGCGAACCCGGTCTACTCAGAGGCTGCTAAAAGCGCGACACTGCTCGTGGCCGCGTGCGTGGTGGTGACCGCGATCCTTTCTCCGATCCTCACAGCCGCCGTCGCGAAACGCGTGCAGGTTCGGCGCGAAGCAAGGGAACTGGCGCGATGAGCATACTGATCATCGCCGACGACCTGTCCGGCGCCGCGGATTGCGCGATCGGCTTTGCGAGCGCCGGGCACCGCACCATCGTGACGCTCGACGTGCCGGCGCATGGGCTCGACGCACAGGCGGCCGACGTGATCGCCGCCGACACCGACACCCGCCGTCTCACGCCCGCCGAGGCCGCGCAACGTAGCGCGGCGGCCTGGCAGACATTGCGCGCGCCCGGCCGGCGTCTGTACAAGAAAATCGACTCGACGCTGCGCGGCAATTGGGCGGCCGAGGTCGCCGCGTTGCAGCCGCTAGCCGGCCTCGCGATCGTCGCGCCTGCGTTCCCCGCGACGGGCCGCACCTTGCGGGGCGGCCGCGTGTTCGTGCACGGCGAACCGCTCGAATCCACCGACACGTGGAAGCTCGACAATCCCGGCCGCGCCGCCGACCTGCACGCGATGCTCGCGGAAGCCGGCCTCTCGACGGCGCAACTCGAGGTCGACGCGTTGCGCGAAGGTACTGACACGCTCGCCGCGCGGATCGCTGCCGTGGCAGCGAGCGGCAAGCAGGCACTGGTGGTGGACGCCGAGACGAGGCAGGATTTATTGACGCTCGCTCAGGTAACGACGCAAATGAGCGAGGCGCTGTTCTGGGTCGGCTCAGGCGGCCTCGCGCGCGAGATCGCGGGCCTCGCAGGTCTGTTCGACGCCCGAGCGGCGGCACAGACCCAGTGCACGTCGCAACCGCGCGATGAGAACGCGCCGGTGCTGATTCTCGTGGGCAGTCTTTCGACGGTGTCGGACCGGCAGTGCGCGATGTTGCGCGAACGTGCCGGCATGGCGGAACTGACCGTACCGCCCGCGATGCTGCGCGACGCAGAGCGTCACCCCGACTGGCCCGCATGGCGGGCGCGCATCGGCGAGGTGATCGCTACGCGCGCGGATCTGTTGCTGCGCATCGGCCGCGACGACGCGTTCGATCCAGCCGAAGGCGCGCTTCTGTCCACGGCACTTGCCGCGCTCGTCGAGCCGCACTTCGGTGCGCTCGGCGGATTGATCGCGACGGGCGGTGAAACCGCCCGCGCGATGCTGAGTGCCGTCAACGTCGGCAGTGTCGAACTGATTGCGGAGATAGAAGCGGGCGTGGCCGTCGGCAAGCCGGTCGACGCGCGCGCTTCCCAGCCGCATCTGCGTATCGTCACGAAGGCGGGCGCTTTCGGCACCGATCACGCGCTGTTTGCGGCGTGGCGCTATCTGCATGAAACGCCGGCAACGTCGGCGGTCGCGGGAAACGGCTCGAACGGCTCGAGCGGCGCACACGGCTCACACCATCCAGCCTGAGCGCCGCATCGGCGCGATCAGGCGGGCAGGACAGGCAGACATCAAGGACCAGGCAAAACATCATGAGCAACTACCTCCCAGTCATCGGCATCACGATGGGCGACGCAGCGGGCGTCGGCCCGGAAATCATCGTCAAGAGCCTTGCGCACGACATCGTCTACAAGCAGTGCCGTCCGCTCGTGATCGGCGACGCGCGCCGGCTCGAACGCGCGAACGAGATTGTCGGCGGCACCGCAAAAATCCGCCGCATCAAGGAAGCGGCCGAAGCGCGCTACGAGCCGGGCATGATCGACTGCATCGACCTCGACCTGATTCCCGCCGACATGCCGTTTGGCCAGTTGTCGGCAGTCGCCGGCGACGCCGCCTATCAGTTCATCGCGCGCGCGGTTCAACTCGCCGAGGCGAAGCAGATCGACGCGATCTGCACTGCGCCGCTGAACAAGGAAGCGTTGCATGCGGGCGGCCACAAGTTTCCCGGCCACACGGAAATGCTCGCCTACCTGACGGGCGTCGACGAGGTGTCGATGATGCTGGTCGCGCCGCAACTGCGCGTGATTCACGTGACCACGCATATCGGCATCATCGACGCGATCCGCAAGATCGAGCCGGGCCTCGTGCAACGCACCATCGAGCGGGGCAACGCGACGCTCGTGAAGGCCGGCATTGCGAAGCCGCGCATCGGCGTGTGCGGCATCAATCCGCACGCCGGCGAAAACGGCCTGTTCGGTTACGGCGAGGAAGAAGAGAAGATCGTGCCGGCCATGAAAGTGCTGCAGGAACGCGGGCTCGACGTGACGGGGCCGCTGCCCGCCGACACGCTGTTTTTCCGCGCGGGCCGCGGCGATTTCGATCTGGTGGTCGCGATGTATCACGATCAGGGCCACGGCCCGGTGAAGGTGCTCGGCCTCGAAGCCGGCGTGAATGTGACCGTGGGCCTCGAAGTGATCCGCACGTCGGTCGATCACGGCACCGCGTTCGATATTGCGGGCAAGGGCATCGCCGACGAGCGCAGCTTGCTCGAGGCACTTCGCCAGGGCGCCGAACTCGCCACGCGGCGAGGCTGAAGCAGGGCAAGTGGCGCGGCGGCCGTGGTGTAAGATCGGCAGCCTCTTTACTGCAGATGACAGCCATGAAAGCGTCCGAGCGCCATCGCGCGATTCTCGATCTCGTTGTGACCGGCGACGCCAACGTCGAACAACTGAGCGCCGCGCTCGGCGTGTCCGAGGCAACGGTCCGGCGCGATCTCACGACGCTCGCGAACCAGCGCCGCCTCGTGCGCACCTATGGCGGCGCGACCGCGCTGATCGGCTCGCATGAGCCGGAGGCGTCGCTGGAGGAACGCAAGGCGACGCAGCGCGAACAGAAAGAAGTTATCGCACGGGCGGCTGCCGCGCATGTGCACGACGGCGACACGGTACTGCTCGACGGCGGCACGACTTGCGCCGCGCTCGCGCGGCATCTCGGCTCGCGCGTCGATCTTCACGTGGTCACCAATAATCTGCTTGCCGTGATGACGCTCGCGAACGCACCGGGCGTGCATCTGACGCTGCTCGGCGGCGATTTGCGCAATTCGAGCATGAGCACGCTCGGGCCGCTCGCCGAACTTTCGCTGAGCCGTTTGAGCGTCGACAAGGCGTTTCTCGGCGCCGATGGCGTGGTCGCCGAATTCGGGCTTTGCGAAGCCAGCGCGCAGCAGGCGTATCTGAAAGACTGCATCGTCCGGCGCGCGGCGCAGGTCATCGTGCTCGCCGACGCCGACAAACTCGGCCGCTCGCGGCAGCAACACTGGACTCCGCTCGAACGTGACTGGCGGCTCATTACATCGAGCGTCGCGGACGAGGCGCGTCTTGCGCCGTTCAGAGCGCTAGGACGCGTCGTCGTCGAGACAGCGGATGTCGATAGCTCGCCGCTTGCGGCGGCGCCTGGCGAAGCTGCGCCTCGACGTACGGTCGCTCCGTCGGGCTGAAGTACGACCGCGGTGACCGCGCGCGTTGCGCGGCAAAGTTGCAAGCCGATTCGCCTGCGTTCCGGCCATATGCACGTTCACAGTCGGTGTGGGCGACGGCGAGCCGGCCACGGGCTGCCGAGGCTGTAGCGGCCATTCACGCGCACGGCGGCTCGACCCAGGCCGAACCGCCGCCTCCTGGCTCAGTCAGCAAAGTCAGTCGATGACGTACAGGCATCGAACCGAACAGTCGCTGCGGGTGAAGACGTTTATCGACTTCGTGGTCGAGCGCGTGGCCGGCAATCGGAGCTTCTTCCTCAATCCATCGGAGCTTCGCGCGAGGCAGCCGCAGTAGGACCGCGCGGCGAAGAAACGTGGCTAGCCGTGCTGTTTCGACAGAGAACGCGACGAGCACAATCTTCGGACAGCCTTCCGATCGAACACGCATTGCAGTGACACATATCGCACATATCGTCAGGTGTCTTCGTCGAACGATCCTGTGCGCACTTCACCATTGCGGACGTAGCGGGTAATCAGCACACCGCCTGGCGTCGCGGTCGAGTGCGTCAGAGTGAAGGCACGCGCGCGTGCGTTGTCTCCGAACAGGCGCTTGCCGGGCCCGAGCATGACGGGGTAGATCAGAAGGCGCAGTTCGTCCACCAGATCTTCTGCGAGCAGTTGGCGCACCATGTCACCGCTGCCGAACGTCAATAGATCGGCGCCGTCCCGACGTTTGAGCGCGCGTATCCCGTCGCCCAGGCCGCCCTCCAGCGCATGGCTGTGCTCCCAATCAAGGGTGTCCGGCCGATGTGTGGCCACGTGCCAGGCTACGCTGTTGAACAGATCGGCGATGCCGCGGCTGTGCGAATCGGCGGCACGTGCGGCCAGTACGCGGCGAATATTCGTAAGTGCAGCGGCCCCAGCAATTCGAAGGGCTGCGAGAGCAGATCCTGCAGATGTTGCCCGATGGCTTCGTCAGCATAGGGCACCATCCAGCCGCCAGAACGGAATTGACCGCTGGGATCTTCGTCCGGCCCGCCGGCTGATTGAATGACGCCGTCCAGGCTGATGAAAGCCGAAACAGTGAGCTTGCGCATGACGTTCGCCAGATCGACGGACCCGATCGGTCCCGCAGATACGACGAACGAGCAGCGTGTGGATCGACAGGCAGCCCCGGCCGCCTATGGCTTCATTGATCTAGTCGCGCGCATTGGCTTTTATCGCCGCTTTGTTCGCCCGGCTTATCGGCACCCGTCTTGGGCGGCGTCGGGCCTGCGCAGGCTTCGAGCGCGACGACCGCACGTTTCGCAAGCTCGACCGTTTCGTCACATGCGGCCACGTTTCGGAGCATGCTGCAACGGGCTCCCCAACCGAGCTTCGACAACACCGAGCGCAGCTTCGCGAGCGCCGCTAGCGGCGAGCCGCTGTCTGAAATGAGCGAGGCCATGTCGAACGCGCTGCCGGCCGGCGTCGTGATCACTGTTGGACAGTTCGACGCGGCGCCGGCGCTGGAGACGAAGAGCGCCAGTGTCAGCCCGACGGTGCCCGTGCGCAAACCGCCGGGAACATCGAAATACGTATTCATCGATACGATCATAGGAAACTCCCGGTCGGTGGGATGCGATGCTGGCTGGATCGCACGGCTCAGTTTGGGCGGCGGGTTTTCATTCTGCTCTCACGCGCCGGGAGAAAAAAGCACCTCAACGATTTCCCTGGAGTTGCACGAGCGCTTTGCGGTACTTTCGGCGCGTATAGGAGGAAGCGTAAAGCGCGAGGGTTAGACCGATGCGGCCGTCGCGGACATTGCCTTTGCGGATGTACCACTTCAGAAAGGCCCCCAATGGGCTAATCCAGCTTTTGAGCCACAGCACGCGAGCCGGCTCTCTTTTATCCAGCAGGTCGGTGGCGGCGAGGTCCGTGTACAGATCGAGCTTGGTTTTCATCTCCGTCGCGGTCTCGAACGTACGATGCACGACCGGCGACTCGATTCGCCCACAGTTGTCGTAACCGGTCAGGGTCTCGTGAACGCTATGGTCGGTGAAACGCAGCGTGGCGCGCCGATAGATGCGGATCGGGTAGTCCGGCGAGGAGATCGGCAGCAGCGCGTGAATGACCTTACCCATGACCACCCAGTCCCGCCTGACGGCATACGCGTCGTGATCAAAGCCGCGGGCTTTCAGTGCGAGTACTTCGTCGATTAGCGCGTCGCTCGCAATTTCGTCGCTATCGAAGAACATCACGGTTTCGTGCAAACAGAGTCCGTTGGCGAACTGCCGTTGCGCGCGAAAATTATCGAATGGCCGATGCACGATTCGCGCGCCGTGTTTGGCCGCAATCGACAGCGTCGCGTCGGTGCTGCCGCTGTCCACGATCAGTAGATCATCCGCGGCACGCTTCGCGGCCGTCAGAACCTTGTCCAGATAGCGCTCGCTGTTGTAGGTGAGAACGTAGACGGATAGTGGAGTCAAATCGAAACCTGAAGTAATGGGTTGGACCGGCTGGCGTTTCACCATCCGGGCGCGAGCACCTTGGTCATCGCGACAATCAATATTGTGCCGGGCGCGCAATCGTGCGCGGTCCTGCTATCGAACTGGAAGCCGAAGACGCCATGCGGGGAACCGTCCTGCACCTTCCGCGGCGGCTGCTCGTTGACAAAGCGATGCACGTGCACCTGGGTTACTGCACGAGTACGGGTTTAGCGTTCGGCCGGCGGGTGATTTTACATTGTTGCGCAGATGTCTACGCCGATCGCGCCCGTCACCTCTCGTGCACGTGGCAATCCTGTCGTGCGTTTCGCGTTGTTTTTTCGCGACTTGACGAAGGGCCGGTTGCGCCGACACGCACGTGCCAGAAGCTTCTGACGCGATCAGGGCATGCTTTCATACAAAACACCCGATGTTCATGCCCCGCAAACGTGGCTACGATTCGAGAAGCGTCAGCGTTCCCAAACGTTCGGCGTGTGTGTTTGTTCGCCGCAGCTTGTCTGCGGCTTTTTTCTGCGCGTCGATTCTGTCTTTCCTCGCTCCGCGCGCCAGCCCAGCAGTTCAACTCCTCCTTCACAGAACGAAGCTTGATAGGGCACGTCGACGCGATCGTGTCAGATTGGCTAACTAACTAATAAGCACGCTCGAAACCCACAAAGGTTGCTCACCGAGCATCACCGCAAGGTCCCTTGCCGACCGTCCCACGCGCCACAAGACACTCCTTGAGTGCCCGCTGGCCGGACCCCGACGCTCACTGCACGGCAAAGGTTGAACGAGAGCCGCGCCGCACCTGTCCGGAACGGCTGGAACGCGCCTGTCATCTCTCTGGTAAACCCGCTTGCACCATAATTTTGATGAGCCTATATTGCATTACACCATCAACTATTGCGATGCGATAACCCATGAACAATGACGTGCTGTTCTCGAATCACGGCCGCGTCGCGGTCATTACCCTCAATCGTCCTGAGCGTTTGAACGCGTGGACCACGCCGATGCGCGAAATGATCATCGAGGCGTTGGAGCGCTTCAACAACGACCCCGACGTCGCCGCGATCATCATGACGGGCGCGGGCAACCGGGCGTTCTCGGCAGGCCAGGACCTGTCGGAGGCACATGATTTCGACGGCGAACGCGCGGTGGCGTGGGTCAAGGAATGGCAGCGCTACTACTCGGCGCTGCGCAGCCTCGCCAAGCCGCTCGTCATGGCGTTGAACGGCACGGCCGCGGGCTCGGCATTCCAGGTGGCGTTGCTCGGCGATATCCGCGTCGGGCATGCAGGCGTGCGCATGGGTCAGCCGGAGATCAACGCGGGCATTGCCAGCACGACCGGTCCCTGGATCATGAACTCGATGCTCGGCATGTCGCGCACCATCGAGCTCACGCTGACGGGTCGTCTGATGGACGCGGACGAGTGTCATCGCATCGGCCTCATCCATCATCTGGTCGACGAGGACAAGGTGTTCGGGAAGGCGCTGGAAATTGCCACCGAACTCGCCGCCAAGCCGCCCGTCGCGATGCGTCTGGACAAGCAGCGCTTTCGTGAGATGACAGAGCCGGGTTTCGTCGACTGCATCGAAGCGGGCGAGCGCATTCAGCGCGAAGCGTACGACTCGGGCGAACCCGCTCGCATGATGGAAGAGTTCTTCCGTAAGCGCGGAAAGTAGCCGGCAGCGAGCGAGGCCGAATGAGAGGCCAGAAGCCGCCAGAACCGGGGCAAAGCGAGCCGTTCCAATCTCAACCCATGTGCGGGAGACCTGAACAATGACGCAAGACTTCAATGCAACGCGCCGTCGCATTCTTCACGGCGCGGGCGCGCTTGCCGTGGCGAGCGCGATGCCGCTAGCCGCGCGAGCCCAATCGAAGCAGATCGTGGTGTCGGACCCGGGCGGTCCCTATACGACCGCGTATCGCGAAGCGTTCTACGATCCGTTCGAGAAAGCGACCGGTATCAAGGTCGTGAGCGTCGCGCGTGAATCGCAGCCCGTCGCGCAATTCGCGGCGATGGTGCAGACGAAGAACTATGTGTGGGACGTCACCACGCTCACGCTGTCGGCGGATATTCCGTACCTCGAATCGAAAGGCCTGCTTGAACCTATCGGCCTGAAGGCGAGCGACTATCCGGACATCATGCCGGAAGCGATCACGCCGAACTGGCTCGGCGTAGACGTATATTCGACCGTGCTCGCGTATCGCGCGGACAAGTTCAAGGACAACGCCCCGAAATCGTGGGCGGACTTCTGGGACGTGAAGAAATTCCCCTGCCGCCGCTGCCTGCGGCGCAGTCCGCTCGACACGCTCGAACAGGCGCTGCTCGCCGACGGCGTGCCGCTCGACAAGCTCTATCCGCTCGACGTGGACCGCGCGTTCAAAAGCCTCGACAAGATCAAGCCGCACGTCAACATCTGGTGGACCTCGGGCGCGCAGGCCATGCAGGCGATCCAGAGCGGCGACGTCGACATGATCTCGGCGTGGAACGGCCGCGCGCAGGCCGCGAAGGACGGCGGCGCGCCGGTCACGATCGTATGGAACCAGGGCCTTTATTCGATCGAAGGCTGGGGCATTCCGAAGGGCACGCCGCGCGCGGACGCGGCAAAGCAGTTCGTGCGCTTTTGCGCCGACGCGAAGCGTCAGGCGCTGCTCACGCGCACGCTCGCCTACGGTCCCACCAACAGGAAAGCGTTCGAGACGATTTCCAAAGACCGCTCGACGTTGTTGCCCACGGCTCCTGACAACATTCGCGATATGCGGCTGCCCAGTCCGCAATGGTGGGAAGCGAACCGCCAGAAAGTCACTGAGCGGTTCAATTCGTGGATCATTTCGTAAGGACGGCACCATGAGTTCGAAGCTCGAGGCGATCGGCATTGCAAAGCGCTACGGCGATGCGGTCGCGCTGGAACCGACGGACCTCGCCGTACAAGCCGGCGAATTCCTGACGCTGCTCGGTCCCTCGGGCTCGGGCAAGACCACGCTGTTGCAGATGATCTCGGGCCTCGTCGCGCCGAGCGCGGGCCGTATCGAGATCGACGGGCGCGACGTCACGCATGTCGAGCCCGGAAAGCGCGGCATCGGCATGGTGTTCCAGAGCTACGCACTCTTTCCGCACATGAGCGTGTGGGACAACGTCGCATACGGTTTGCGCATGCGACGCAAGTCGCGCGACGAAGTGCGCGGGGCCGTCGACGACGCGCTCGCGATGGTGCGCATGACCGAATACGCCAAGCGTTTTCCAAAGGAGTTGTCGGGCGGGCAACAACAGCGCATTGCGCTTGCTCGCTGCTTTGCGTACCGGCCGTCGGTGATTCTGCTCGACGAGCCACTCGGCGCGCTCGACAAGAAACTGCGCGAGCATATGCAGTCGGAGATTCGCCGCTTGCATAAGGAACTCGGCGCGACCTTCGTGTATGTCACGCACGATCAGGACGAAGCCCTCACGCTGTCCGACCGCATCTGCCTGATGAATCAGGCGCGCATCGAGCAGGTGGGCTCGCCCACCGATCTGTACGACCGTCCCGCGACGCGCTTTGCGGCCGGCTTCATCGGCCATTCGAATCTGCTCGAAGGAGCGCTCGACGACGCACGTGGTGTGAGCGGCGAGGCGATTCTGCTCGCGGCGGGCGGCCGCATTCCTCTGCCGATGAACGCAGCCGTTGCATCCGGCGCCCGCCATACGCTGCTGGTCCGCCCGGAGGCGCCGCGCCTTGTCGAACCGGAACGCGGCTTTGTCGACGGCACGATTGCGGACATCGTGTTCTTCGGCAGCGATACGCGCGTGCAACTCGCGATGAACGACGGCAGCGAACTCACCGTGCGCTGCGAGCGCAGTCTCTCGCCGCGCATCGGCGACAAAGTCGGCCTCGTGTGGGACCCGTATCGCACGACGCTTCTGCAGGCCTGAGAGGACCACGATGACCATCGCTCTTCACGCGCACCGCGAGAACGAAGCCTCGCGCCGCGGCCGGTCCATCTGGATCGCGCGCTGCATGCGCTTTTTGCCGATCGTGCCGACGCTTTTGTTCCTGCTGGTGTTCTTCATCGTGCCGGTTGGCGAAATTCTGCAAGGCGGACTTGTCAGCGCCGAAGGGCAGGTCGGCTTCGCGCAGTTCGAGCGCATTGCACGCACGCCGGTCTACGCAAAGGTGCTGTGGATCACCTTCGCCATTTCGTTCATGACGGCGGCGCTCTCCATTCTGCTCGGCTATCCGGTCGCCTATATGCTGAGCCGTCTGTCCGAGCGAGCACGCGAACGCTGGCTGTTGTGGATCATGCTGCCGTTCTGGACCAGTTATCTGGTGAAGACCTACGCATGGATGCTGCTGCTCTCGAAGACGGGTGTGCTGTCGACCATCGCGTTGTCGCTCGGCCTCGTGCGCGAGACGAGCGGCACCATTCCGTCGCTCACCGGCGTGCTGATCGGCATGGTGCATTCGATGCTGCCGCTCGCCGTGATGACCATGTTGCCGGTCATGCGCGGCATCGACGATCGGCTCGCGCAAGCCGCCGAAACGCTCGGCGCCGAACGCAGCACGAGCTTTTTCACGGTGTTTCTGCCGCTGTCGTCGCCGGGTGTCGCGGCGGCCGGCCTGCTCGTGTTTATTTCGAGCCTCGGCTTCTTCATCGTGCCGGCGCTGCTGGGCTCGCCCAAGGAGACGATGGTCGCGCAACTCGTTATCTCGTCGGTGCTGGAGCTTTTCGACATGCGCTTTGCAGGCGCGCTGTCGACCGTGTTGCTCGTCTGCTCGATCGTGATCTTCTTCGTGTACGACCGCATGGTGGGCCTTACGTCGCTCACCGGCGAAGTCGCGGAGCGCCAGCGCGGCTCGCGTGCGCAAGGCGTCAAGCTCGCGCTTCTGATCGCGGCGGGGCGCGTGTTCGCGCCGTTCATGATGCGCCGTAAGACGCACGCCGAAGAGGGCGCGCGCGCGGTGAGCCCGCTCGGTCTCTATACGTGCGTGATCATGGTCGTGCTCGTCGTGCCGGTGCTTTCCGTGATTCCCTATGCGTTCACGAAGAGCGACTACATTTCTTTCCCGCCGAAAGTTTTCAGCGTGCGCTGGTTCGGCACGTTCATGGATTCGCCGGTGTGGCAAAGCGCGATCGTCCGCTCGTTCGAAGTGGGTCTCGGCACCGCGCTGTTGTCGCTGCTGCTCGGCTTTGGCGCCACACTCGCGATGACGCGCATGCCGCGCCGCGCGAGCAAGCCGATCTTCGCGCTGCTGGTCGCACCGCTCATCGTGCCGCGTATCGTGGTGGCAGTCGGCCTGCTATATCTGTTCGGGCGCTTTGGGCTCACGGGCACCAACCTCGGCCTCGTGATCGGCCATACGGTGCTCGCAATTCCGTATGTGGTCGTGACGCTCGCTGCCGGCTTCCAGCGCTTCGACTGGCGTCTTGACGACGCCGCGCGCGTGATGGGCGCGTCGCCATTGCGGCGCATCACATCGATCGTGTTGCCGCTTCTCATGGCAAGCGTGACGGCCGCGTTTCTGTTCGCATTCCTCGTTTCGTTCGACGACCTGACGATCGCGATCTTCGTTTCCGGCGGCATCAACTCGACGCTGCCCAAGCAGATGTGGGACGACATTCAGCTCGCGATTACGCCGACGCTTGCAGCCGTGTCGACCACGCTCGTCATTCTGATCGCGCTTGTCGTCGCGATTTCCTCCTGGCTCAAGCGCAAGACGCGCTGAGTCTTCGTATTTCGACCGGTTCACACATGCATCGTTATCCAGAATATTTCGCTCATCGGCACGCCAACGACGAGCTCGACTTTGTGCCGCTGCTCGCAGCGGGATTGCGCCGCGACCCCGCGCGCGCCATCGTGCATTTCGAGGATCGCGCAATCATGTGCGAAGACGCCGCGCGGCACGTCGTGCAATTGCAGCGCTGGTTTGCCGCGCAAGGTCTCGAGCAGGGCGACCGCGTCGCCGTGATGCTCGGCAACAGTCCCGAGCATATTCATCTGATCTACGCACTGCATTTGAGCGGTCTGGTGTGGGTGCCCGTCAACACGAAGCTGCGCGCGGCGGGCCTCGAATATCTGCTGCAGCACGCGGAGCCGAAGCTCTTCGTCGTCGACGATGAATTCGACGCGGTGACGGCGCAGCTCGATTGCGGCGCGGCGCGGCGCACGCATCTGCCGGCATTCGATGCGCACGACACGAGCGCGGAATTCGCGACGCCGGCTATCGGCGTGCACGACCCGCTGTGCATTATCTACACGTCGGGTACGACAGGCGCGCCGAAGGGCGTCGTCTTCACGCACAGGATGATGCGCATCGCGAGCGAGGCGGCACTTCGCGTGGCGGACGTGCGCGACGGCGACCGGCTCTTTCTGTGGGAGCCGTTGTGCCACATCGGCGGCGCGCAGATGCTGTTGCTGCCGTTTCTTGCCGACGTGACGCTGCACGCTGTGCCGCGCTTCTCGGCATCGCAGTTCTGGCAGCAGATCGAGCGCGCGGGCGCAACGCAACTGCATTATCTCGGCGGCGTGCTCGATATCCTGATGCAGTTGCCCGGGAGTGAACAACCTGCGGAGCACACGCTGCGCGTCGCTTGGGGCGCGGGCGTGAGCGCTTCGTCGTGGGAGCCGATCCAGACGCGGCTGAACGTGTCGTTGCGCGAGTGTTACGGCATGACCGAATGTTCGAGCATCGCGACGGCGAACGTGACGGGCAAGGCCGGTTCGATCGGCCGCACGCTGCCCTGGATCGACATCGCATTGCTCGATGAAAACGGCCGTCCCGTGAAAGAGGGCGAGGCGGGCGAGATCGTGCTGACAAGCAAGGTAGAGGGCACTTTTTTGCCGGCGTATCTGAAGAATCCCGACGCAACGAAAGCCGCTTTGCGCAACGGCCGGCTTCATACCGGCGACCGCGCGCGCCGCGATGCGGACGGCGATCTGTTCTTTATCGGCCGGCAAACAGACAGCATGCGCGTGCGCGGCGAGAACGTGTCCGCTTGGGAAATCGAACGCATTTTCGCGGCGCATCCGGCGATCCGCGCGAGCGCGGCAATCGGCGTTGCCTCGGCGATCGGCGAGCAGGACATCTTGCTCGACGTGCAGTTCAAGGACGAACCGGTGGAGTGGCACGCATTGCACGCGTGGGCGTGCGAGCGTCTCGCGAGTTTCCAGTTGCCGCGCTATTACCGCGCGGTGCCCGGCTTCGAGATGACGGCGAGCGAGCGCGTGAAGAAACACCTGCTGTCCCGCGACACCGGCGACGCGTGGGACCGGCTCGCGACCGCAAAGCAGTAGCTATCGTAGATAGATAACGCTTTAGGGCTATGCGATAATTCTTCGTTCGAACCGGATAGAAACTGACCTGATGAGCGACGAGCCCAAAGCCCCGCGCAAGCGCAAGACTTCTGCGGCAAAGCCGCCGGCCGAAGCGGCCGACCCGACCGCGTCTTCGCTTTATGTGCAGTCGGTGGAAAAGGCGATGAAGGTGCTCACCGCGTTCGACGGCAGCAAGCGTCAGTTGTCGCTCTCGGAAATCTCGTCGTTCACGGGTTTCGACATGAGCGCGACGCAGCGCTTCACTTATACGCTCGCCGCGCTCGGTTATCTCCTCAAGGACCCGGACAGCCGCAAATATGAACTGTCGCCTCGGCTTCTCGACTTCACGTATCACTATCTCACGTCGAACGATCTGGTGAGCCGGGCGACGCCTTATCTGCAGCAACTCGGCTCCGAGACGGAAGAGGCGACCAACCTCACCGTGCTGGACGATACGGACATTGTGTTCGTGCTGCGGATCGTGAGCCGCAACGTGTTCAATGCGCATGTCATCACCG
Source organism: Paraburkholderia kirstenboschensis (assembly GCF_032806925.1). Taxonomy (NCBI): domain Bacteria; kingdom Pseudomonadati; phylum Pseudomonadota; class Betaproteobacteria; order Burkholderiales; family Burkholderiaceae; genus Paraburkholderia; species Paraburkholderia kirstenboschensis. Next base: position 823,842 of record NZ_CP136513.1, read on the forward strand.
GCTCGCGGCTGCCCGCGTATTGCACCGCGCCCGGCCTCGCCATTCTGGCGACGCTCACCGACGCCGAGATCGACGACATTCTGTCGCGCACGAATCTCGTGCCGTACACCGCGTCCACCGTCTACCAGCCGCGCAAGATCAGGGAGCGGATCGCACAGATCCGCAAGCAGGGCTACGCGCATACCGAAGACGAATACTTCGTGAGCGATATTTCGACGGCGGCCGCGATTACGAACGCACACGGGCGCGGCATCGGCGCGGTCAATATTGCGGTGGCGCGCTCGCGCTGGCAGGCCGATCGCGACGAAAAGCGCTTCGCCGATCTGGTCATTTCCACCGCCTCTGCAATTTCCACGCGGCGGCGCGTCGAATAGCGCCGCTCGTGTACTCCCTTGGTTGTGCCGAGCGTCGCGCGTCGTGATTCCGTCCGCGGCACGCTCCATGCTGGATTCTCCGAAAACGGCAAGAGCGCCGTGAAATCGGGAGACAGTCATGAATATGGTGAAAGTGGCAGGCATCGCGTTGGTGCTGTGCGTCGGCAGCACGGCCTATGCGCAGCAAAGCGGTAACGCGCCGGCGAACAGCGGCACGCAAAGCGGCAAGCAGGCGCAGCCTGGACAGGCCGGGCGCACCGTCGACGAGCCCGCGGCGCTGGGCGCGCCCGGCAACAAGCCGGGAACGCTGATGGACAAGCGCGCAAACGCAATGTCGCCGGAGGGAGCGTCCGGGCCGGGCCGAACGGGTGAGGTCAAGCAGTAACGGCAACGAGAACGGTCGTCGCCTATACATGCAAACGCGGGCGACGACCCCAATCAGCGTCGTGCGGTAGCGGCGCGTCCGACCGTTGTTCTTTCGGAGCGCGGAGAACCTCGGTGCATGCAGCGCCGCGAGGGCGAGGAGGGTGCTGCGTCAGCCGGACGGTGTATCTGCTCTCGTCTGCCTCTTTCCGATTGCCACGTGCGCCGCGATTTCGATGGCGGTGTGCGCGGCGTCGTGCTTGGCAGCGCCGGGCCGGGACGCATCGGAAGGATAGCGAAGCGCTTCGTTGCCTATAATCGGCTCCGGTGGAGCGACGGAGTCGATGCGGGATCCGGGGGGCGGCTCAAGAGCGCAATTTTTCTTCCCGGCGTGTCGATTTTGATGGTCTTCCTTCGTCGTCCCCATAGCGGCATGCGGCCTCGCCGCCCATCTGGCCGATACTGACAGGAGACGCTCAATGACGATTCAGAAGATCACCCCCTTTCTCTGGTATTCCACCGAAGCCGAGGAGGCTGCGGCCTTCTACACAAGCATCTTTCCGGACTCGCGCGTAGTCCGCGTCACGCCGGTGCCGAGCGCCGGCGCCACGAAGGTCGTCGAGTTCGTTCTGTTCGGACAGCCGTTCATCGCAATGAGCTCCGCCGGCAACGACCCGTTCAACCACGCCGTTTCGCTCCTTGTGAACTGCGCCGATCAGGCGGAAGTGGACCGCTATTGGGACGCGCTTCTCGAAGGCGGTGGCACGCCCGACGCCTGCGGCTGGCTGAAAGACCGCTTCGGCGTGTCGTGGCAGATTGCTCCGGCCGACGTCATCGCCATGATGGCCGACCCGGATCGGGAAAAAGCGCGGCGCGCCGCCGAGGCCATGATGAAGATGGTGAAGTTCGACGTCGCCGCACTGAAGGCGGCGTATGCAGGCACGGCGGGCTAGCACCTGGCACCTGGCACGGCGCGTTGCACGAATTGAGCCGATGAAGCCGGGGTCCGCGACATATGCGGACGCCGGGCGCTTGCATAGGCTCGTCAGCTCGCTTTCCAGCGCGCGTCTACGACGCTCAGCTTGCCTGGAATGAGCTTGAGGGCGCTAAAGGTGTCGGCGATCTGCTGCTGATAGGCAAGGGTGGCGTCGGTGATCGGCTGCACGCCGTAGCCGGTGCGCTTGAGCGCGACTTCGAGCGTGGCCGCATCGAGTCCCACGAGCGGCGACAGCAACGTGGCCACCTCGGTCACGTTGTCGCGTCCCCAACTGTCTACCGCGTTGATCTCTTCGAGCAGCGCATTCAGCAGTTGCGGCTGCGCCGCGGCGAACTTGCGCGCCGCGACGTAGTACTGCGTATTGCGCACGAGCCCGTCACCATTCGCGATGGTGCGCGCATTAGCCTGTTTTTCGATGGCGGCCAGATAGGGGTCCCAGATCACCCATGCGTCCACGCTGCCCTGAACGAACGCGGCGCGCGCGTCGGCGGGCGTCAGGTAGACGGGTTCTATGTCCGAATACGACAGTTGCGCCTGCTGCAGCGCCTTGACGAGCAGGAAGTGGACATTCGAGCCCTTGTTGAACGCGACCTTCTTGCCGCGCAACTGCGCCACGCTGCGAATCGGCGAATCGTTCGGCACGACGATCGCTTCGCCACGCGGCGCCGGCGGCTCGTTGCCGATATAAACGAAGTCGACGCGACCCGCCTGCGCGAAAATCGGTGGCGTCTCGCCGACGGTACCCACATCCACTGCGCCCGCATTCAGCCCTTCCAGCAACTGCGGTCCGGCAGGGAACTCGAGCCACTGAACCGCGATTCCCTCGCTCGCCAGCCGCTTTTCCAACGTGCCGCGCGCCTTGAGCACGACGAAGTTGCCGTACTTCTGAAAGCCGATGCGAATGCGTTTGTTGTTGCCTTGCGCATGGGCGGCGCTGCTCGTGAAGGGCGCGACAGGCGAAAGGACGCCGCCGAGCGCGGCGCCTGTGAAGCCGGCTGCCGCGCCTCGCAGGAGGCGGCGCCTGAGTGTGTCGATCGAATCGTTGCGTGTGCTCATCGGTGCCTGGCTCTGTGCGTGAAGGGTGGCCGCGCGGACTGTCGCAGTCGCGCGAGATTCGCGTTGAACTGGCGACGTTAAATCGAGGCGCGCGCAAATCCAACCAATGTTTGCGCATATGAAAAGCAGCGAATCGACGATAGCGTCGACGCGAACTCTGCAAAGGCTGGGCACGCGGTGACTCAACGAAGCACGGGCTCTGGTCATGTGCAATCGTCCCCGGTCTTCGCGGGCGCGTGTGGCAAGCGGACCAGCTCAAGTGGCGACATGGTGAACAATGGCGCGACCATCGGCGTCAATGCGAAGAGACATACTCCGAACCGGCATGCGCGGGCGGAATTGCGAAACTCGCCCGCATGCGCCGCGCTTCCGCGGCAGGCGTGAGCCCGAAAAGCCGCTTGAACTCGCGATTGAACTGCGACGTGCTCGCATAACCGACCGCATTGCTTGCTGCCTCGGCCGTCATGTCCTGTCGCAACATGAGCAAGCGGGCCTGGTGCAAGCGCGTCGATTTCACGTACTGCATCGGCGATGTATGCGTGATGGCCTTGAAATGCGTATGAAACGTGGGAACGCTCATGCCGGCTTCGCTCGCGAGTTCAGCGAGGTCGAGCGCGCCGGCATAGTCGGAATGAATCCGGCGCAGCGCTTTGCCGATCTTGCCGAACTGCCCGTGCATGGCCAGCGCGGCGCGCATCACGATGCCCTGCGCGCCTGTGAGGACCCGAAAGTACAGCTCGCGCAAGAGGCCAGGACCGAGAACCGCTGCATCGAGCGGGCGGTTCATCGCTTCCAGGAAGCGCAGCACGGAGTTTTGCAGCGCCTCGTCCATGGGGCTCGACATCATGCTCTGCGGCGCTTGCGCGTGGCCGGCCATTTCATGACGCTCGATCTGGGCCATCAGTTCCGCGGCCAGCTTGAAGTCGAGGTGCAAGTAGATAGCGAGGAGCGGGTGCTCCGGCGTCGCGTCGGTCTCCATTGTGAAGGGCACCGGCACCGACACCGCGAGATAGTGCTGCTCGTCGTACACATAAAGCTGATCGCCGAAATAGCCACGCTTGCGTCCCTGGCAGACGATCACGATGCCCGGGTCGTACAGCACGGGCGTGGACGACAAGGGCCGGTCCGAGCGCAAGATGCGCACGCCAGGCAGCGTCGTCAGGTTGTAGCCCTCTTCGGGCGCCAGTGCGCGCAGTAGCGCGGCCATCTTCCGCTGGTCTTTGCGAAGAGGTTGACGGGCAGCGCCCCTCTCGCGGGGTAGTCTCCGAGCGGTCATAAGAATAGGCAAGAAAAACCCACGATTGGGCCTCAAATTGGCAAGGTGAAGAGAATAGTATGCACTTTCTGTTCAACTTGCGAAAAGAGGCATCATGGCATCGATCAAGACTTTGCTTATCACCGGCGTGAGTAGCGGTTTCGGCCGCGCGCTCGCTCAGGAAGCGCTTGCTGCGGGTCACCGTGTGGTCGGCACGGTGCGCAGCCACGCGTCAAAAAATGAGTTCGAGGCGCTTGCGCCCGACAGGGCATTCGGCCGCGTGCTCGACGTGACCGATTTCGACGCTATCGACGGCGTCGTGGCCGAAGTGGAGGCAAGCGTGGGCCCGGTGGATGTCCTCGTGAACAATGCCGGTTACGGCCACGAGGGCGTCATGGAAGAGTCGCCGCTCGCCGAGATGCGGCGGCAGTTCGACGTCAACGTATTCGGCGCGGTGGCAGTGATCAAAGCGGTACTGCCGTACATGCGCAAACGCCGCCGCGGCCACATTCTCAACATCACGTCGATGGGCGGCTACATCACGATGCCCGGCATCGCCTATTACTGCGGCAGCAAATTCGCGCTAGAGGGCATTTCAGAAGCGCTCGGAAAGGAAGTGCAGCCGTTCGGCATCGCGGTGACCGCCGTCGCGCCGGGCTCGTTTCGCACCGACTGGGCGGGCCGCTCGATGGCCCGCACGCCGCGCTCCATCCCGGACTATGACGCCTTGTTCGATCCCGTGCGAAAGGCTCGCGAAGAGAAGAGCGGCAAGCAGACCGGTGACCCTGTCAAGGCTGCCCGCGCGATGCTGGCCGCGATCTCTGCGGAGCGACCGGCCGCGCATCTTCTGCTTGGCAGCGATGCGCTTGGCCTCGTGCGCGCGAAACTGTCGGCACTGTCCGGTGAAATCGCCGCGTGGGAATCCGTCACGCTGTCTACCGACGCCTGAACCTGCTGCTGCATGAAGAGCGTGATCGCATTGTGCTTAAGCAAAGGAGGACGGCGCGAGTGGCAACGCGTGCCGCGGCTGTCTTCAGGTGATCACGCCCAACTGCCAGGGCACGAACTCGCTTTGTCCGTAGCCGTTCACTTCGCTTTTCGAAGGCACACCCGACGCGCATTCGAGCATGCGCGTGAAGATAGCGTCTCCGAGTTCTTCAATCGAAGCCGATCCATCTATCACGCCGCCGCAATTAATGTCCATGTCGTCTTCCTGGCGTTCCCACAGCGCGGTATTCGTCGCGAGTTTCAACGAAGGCGAGGGCGCGCAGCCGTAGGCCGAACCTCGCCCTGTCGTGAAGCAGATCAGGTTGGCACCCGCCGCGACCTGGCCCGTCGCGGACACCGGGTCGTAACCGGGCGAATCCATGAAGACGAATCCCTTCGCGTCGATGCGCTCGGCGTACTGATACACGTCGACGAGATTTGTCGTTCCACCTTTGGCAACGGCGCCGAGAGACTTCTCGAGTATCGTCGTCAAGCCGCCGACCTTGTTTCCCGCAGAGGGATTGTTGTCGAGCGCCGCGCCGTTTCTTGCGCAATACTCTTCCCACCACGCAACGCGTGCCAGCAGTTTTTCGCCTACCGCGCGACTGACGGCGCGTCGCGTGAGCAGATGTTCCGCGCCGTACACTTCCGGCGTCTCCGAGAGAATCGCCGTGCCGCCGTGCTGCACCAGACGATCGACCGCTGCACCGAGCGCGGGATTGGCCGAAATGCCGGAGTATCCGTCGGATCCGCCGCACTGCAAACCGACGATCAGGTGCGATGCGGGCAACGGCTCGCGCGTCATACGGTTAGCATCGGCGAGCATCTCGTTCACCATCGCGATGCCACGCTCTATCGTCTTCTTCGATCCGCCGGAATCCTGAATCGTAAAGCTGCGCAACTGCTCCGTGTCCTTCAATCCGGCAGACTCGAGCACGCCTGCGATCTGGTTCGTCTCGCAGCCAAGTCCGACGAACAGCACCGAGTGGAAGTTCGGATGAACCGCATATCCGGCAAGCGTGCGCCTCAAAACCGCAAGTCCTTCGCCGAGCGTATCGATGCCGCAGCCTAGCCCGTGCGTCAATGCGACGACGCCGTCGACATTCGGATAGTCGGCGAGCGCGTGCGGATTCACGTCGCGCCGGAAGTGATCGGCAATGGCACGCGCGACCGTGGCCGAACAGTTCACACTCGTCAATACGCCGATGAAGTTACGCGTCGCAACTCGCCCGTTGGCGCGACGAATACCCATGAAGGTCGCGGGCATGGCGGCGTATTCCGTTGCATGCACAGCGACGCCGAATTCGTGAGCGCGCGCAAACTCGGCCATGCCGAGATTCTGAACGTGGACGTGCTGGCCACGCTGGATCGGCTGCGTCGCTATTCCGATGATCTGGTTGTAGCGTTTGACCGGCTCGCCGGCAGCGATAGCGCGTGTCGCGATCTTGTGGCCCGGCGGAATCAATCCGGCGACCACGAGATCTTCCGACGCGATGCGCGCGCCCGACATCAACTGCCGGGTTGCGATGACGACGTCGTCGTTTGCATGCAGGCGAATGACTGCAGGATCGAATTGCGTCGATTGACTGGACATGGTGTTCATACCGTTGAATGAGCGGGGCTGCGCGCGTCGTCGTTGGCATCGCTGTCGACGGGCAACGGCTCGATTTTCTTCACAATGACGAGGTAGCTGAACGCGCCAAGCACGCAGAAGCCTCCCGCCACGCACAGCGGAATCGTGAACGAACCGTGCGTCAACGAAACCATCAGGCCGGTGAACGTGGTGATCACAATGCCGGCGCAATTGGACGCGAAATTCTGGATGCCGCCGATAGAGGCGACGTGATCGGGCGTTGGGGCGACGTCAGCGGGCAGCGACCAGATGCTCGCGGCGGCGAATGCGAGGCTTCCATAAGCAATGCCGAAAAAGGCGAGCATCAGGTAGATGTTCGTCGTAAATGCGCACAGCGTGATGACCGACGACAGCAGCATACCGCTGACCATGCAGGTCTTGCGAGCCTTCGTGAGGCTCCAGCCGCGGCGATACAGCGCGTCGGAAACGAAGCCGCCGAGCCAGCCGCTAGGAATCGCCATCAGCGCCGGAATCATGCCGAGTGTGCCGAGCGACTTCAGCGAAAAACCGCGCGTCTGAACGAGATAGCTGGGAAACCAGGTAATGAAGAAATAGATGACGAAGTTCAGGCAGAAGAAGCCGAGCATCATGCCCCACAGCGTGCGATGCCTGAAGAGCGAAAGCCACGGCACCTTTCGCCCAGGGACGGCGTCTCGCGGGGCCGCCGCATCGGACTCGCCGGTCAGATCGCCGCGCGAGGGATTGCGGTACACCAGAAACCATCCGAGAACCCAAACGAAGCCGACCACGCCCGTGATGATGAACGACGCTTCCCAGCCGAGCCCACTGATGATGAGCGCCACCACCGGAATGGACAATGCCGAGCCGACGCGCGATCCGCTGTCGAAGATACTTGTAGCAAGCGCGCGTTGTGCGGGCTTGAACCATTGACTCACGAGCTTGGCACACGAAGGATAGGCGCCGGCTTCGCCAATGCCTAGCAGCAGACGGCAACCGAACATGGCGCCGACGCTACTCGCTGCCGCTGTCAGTGCCGTAAAAAGAGACCACCAGCCAACCGCGAGCGGCAACGCGATGCGCGCACCGACGCGATCGACGAACCAGCCGAACGGCATTTGCATCAACGCGTAAGTCCAGAAGAAGCCGCTCAGGATAAGACCCATTTGCGCGGGACCGATATCCAGAGCTTTCTGAATGGCGGGGGCCGCGACGGCCATGTTCGCGCGGTCGATATAGTTGATCGCGATCGCAAGAAAGCACAGCAGTATCACTATCCAACGCATGTTGCGCATATTTGTCTCCTTAGTTTTTAGTGACGGCCTCTCGCTTCGAGCTGGGCCGCCTGTTTCGGTCAAGACCGGTAACGAACCGATTATGAACGACTAGGTACCGGCTAGCGCAGCCTTGAGGCGCTTTTGCTCGACCCGCACGCCCAGTTCGCTGGCGAGTTCAACGACAGGTTTGAGCCGGCGCTGTTTCTTTTTCTGGTGATTGCCGGCGATATCGGCAAGCCGGTGCGCGAGAAACGGATTGCTGAAGCGGTCTCGCACATCGTCGAGATACTTCGTGGCAATTTCCAATTGGCCCAACGCTTCGAACACGGGAAGCACTTCGTCCTTCCATGTCGATTCGAGCGTTGCACGCCACGATTCGTTTCGCATGCCGTCGAGAACGGTGGCGGCCGGCTCGCCTCGCGAATCGAGCCAGCGTTGCGCAAGCATCGTATGACCGAGGTTCAGCAGGAAGAGCTTCAATCGTTCGTAGTGCGCCAGATCGTCGGTAATGACGATGCTTTCGTGGCGGCAGGGCAATGCCATGCCTTCCTGCCGTTCGATCGCCCATAACGCATACGGCTCGGCTACGGCGCCGACCGGCTCGATGGCTTCGGAGACGATCCGGTCGACCAGCGAATTCACCCAGATGCAATCGTTCGTCAGATAGCGCAGAAAGTCAGCCTCCATCCGCCAGCCGCGCGCGACCGAAAGCACCAGATCTCGCAACACGTCGCCGTTTCGGGAAACCAGTTCGCACGGCAGCAGCGTGATTGCCTTGCCTCCCGCGCGATAGCGTTCATGCAACAGAACGGCCAGTTTCGCCGCAAAGCCGCGCGGCGCTGTGCGGCCGTCGAGCACCGAAGCGGTATCTTCGGCAAAGAGCGCATAGCCGTTGTCCGCGGTATTCGAAACGATCACTTCCACCTCGTCGCGGATGCGTTCGAGCAACAGCGCCCAGTCGTCGTCGGCATGCAGCGCTTGTGCAACGCTGTCACATTCGATGGTCAGGTCGACGGTTTCCTTGCGATGCAAGCCGCGAATGCGAACGGGGTAACACGCGTTTGCCCGGATCGCGTCGATGCGCGTACGACTTTGTGTGCTCGCGGTGGTCTGCACCATCGCGATTTTTCCGAGCGCGTCATCCGGATTGCGACGCGCGGCTTCGCAGACAAACAGGTCGACATGCGCCTGCAAGAATCGGCTGGTCCCGAACTGAAGGATCGGACAGGGCGTGTTTGTCATGCTCGGATTCCGTTCGTTAGCATTCGACGATGGCTTTCACGACGCCGGCTGACGGATCGAGCAGCTTCGCGAAATCGGTGGGAAGAGACGACAACTGCAAGCGGTGCGTGTTCAAAGCCGCGTCGGGGATTTTGCCCGCACGCATCGCGTCCAGAACCGTATCGAAGTCTTCGAGCGTCGCGTTGCGGCTTCCGAGCAGCGTTGCTTCGCGCTTATGGAACTCCGGGTCCGAGAACGATATGACGTCCTTCACGACGGAGATCAGCACATATTTTCCACCGTGTGCGATGAATTCGAAGCCACGGCGCATGGCGTCGGCATTGCCGGTTGCGTCGAACACCACATCGAAGAATTCGCCGCCGGTCAGCTCGCTCAGCGCTTCGACATCGCCGTTGCCGACGGCGACTGACGCTGCCACGCCTAGCTTCCCGGAACAGAAGTTCAAGCGATCGGCTCTGGAGTCGAGCGCGGTGACCGTTGCGCCCCGAAGGCTCGCGAAGATCATCGCAGCCATGCCGATGGGGCCCGCGCCGACGACCAGCACACGCTGGCCGGCGCTGACGTCGGCGCGTCGGACTGCGTGCGCGCCAATGGCGAGGAATTCGACCATCGCGGCCTGATCGAGCGTAACGCCGTCCGCTTTGCGAACGAATTGAGCGGGTACGCTCAGATATTCGGTCATCGCGCCGTCGCGATGCACCCCGAGTACTTTGATGTTCACACAACAATTGGTCTTGCCGTTGCGGCAGGCAATACATTTGCCGCACGACAGATAAGGCATGACGTAGACCGCGTCGCCGGCAGCGAGGCCGGACTCCGCATCGGCTGCCTCGACCGTGGCCGACAGCTCGTGGCCCATCACGCGTGGGTATTCGAGGTACGGTTGATTGCCCGTGAAGATGTGCATGTCGGTTCCGCATACACCGACGCGCCTGACCCTCAGCAACACTTCGCCAGGTCCACGTTCGGGAATCGAGCGCGTTTCGGATCGAAGAGTGCCGGGCTTCTCGCAGACAACTGTAAGCATGACTAAATGACCTATGTGGGCTTTTCTATCGAAAAGTCGGACAAGACGAAACATTGTCTATGTGGGGGTGGTTTGGCTGCCCTGATAGCGGCGCCGTTGCCGCCTGATGTGGTCCAAAGCAGACCGAACTGAATAGCCTTGCATTCGCTGAACGTAGAATAGCTTTCCCTTTCGGAAGTGGTCAAGCCACTTTCGCAATTTGCGGGTAAATACGGAGTTTGGCGGACCGCTGGTGCGCATATTCTCAGCATAACCGCGCGCTTTTCCTGCATTTTCGACATGCATGGTCAGGCCAGTTGGATACGTCAGGGATTTGGACCATGGAACTCAAATCGGTACAGCCGCGTCGGCTCTATCACCTGATCGGAGATCAGATCCGGGCCTATATCGCGACAAACCGTCTGTCGACGGGCGACCGGCTTCCGCCCGAGCGCGATCTCGCGCAGCAGCTGAATGTGTCGCGACCTTCGGTGCGCGAGGCGTTGATCGCGCTCGAGATACAAGGCGTCATCGAGATCCGGATGGGCGCGGGAGTCTTCGTTCGCTCCGTCGCACCGGTCCCGGACGCGCTTCGCGACAAAATAGGCGATAGCCCCAGCGACATCATGCAGGCGAGAGCGGCAATCGAAGGTTGTGTCGCATCGTTGGCATGCGCGCGTCTCACCGACCAGGGGCTGGCCCGTCTGCGAGCACTCGTCGCGGACATGCGCCGCTCGATTGCGCAAGGCGGCTCGCCAGTGGAAGCAGACCGGCAGTTTCATATCTGCATTGCGGAGATCGCGCAGAACGCGGTGTTTACGCGGCTGGTTGGCGAACTGTTCGACGAGCGACACGCGCCCATTGCTGAAAAGCTGCGAATGCAAACTGAGAATGCCTCGACATGGAGCGCGGCACTCGTGGAGCACGAAAGGATCGTCGGGGCGCTGTGTGCGCGCGATCCACTGGAGGCGCAAGCCGCCATGCGCTCGCATTTGCGAGCCTCCGAGGCTCGCTGGGTCGGCTCGCTCCGTACAGGCAGCTGAAAGCCATGGTGCGGTAACTGCGCCGCAAGCGGAACGTTGTTCGTGTCTTTTTTCACGGCGAATGAACGACTTGTGAATATTCGCGCCGCGCGGATTAATACTTTGTTTGAACCGGTTCGAACAGCGTTCACCTTTTTGGCGAAGTAATTACTGTCGATTTATTGTCCGCCCGGTTTTAATGTGCGAGCCAGTACCGTTTAACCGATAAACAAAACATTTGCCTGTAAATAGCCGTCGGGCTCGCCGCGGCGCCCGTCCAGATCGCCATGCGCGGAGATCAAGGCCGACCGGCCATTTTCCGGGACGCTGTATATCATATGTTTAAATAACGACTATCATCGTCAAACGGCGATGTTTATTTCGTTTGATAAACACCGTACCTTTCAGTTTAGAATGTTCACCCGACGCCTCCCCCGACTCGCATCCAGTCCATACATGGGATAAATGTCGGAAATTACCGGAATGAAACGACCCAGAGGTAATTCGTTCTTCCGTCTTCATTAATACAAAATTGTGAGAGACAACTCATGCTGAGTCCGAAAGAGTTCGCCACGCTGATGCTGGTCAAGGCCGCGCCAGACCAGATCGATATGTGCAGGCAAGAACTCGACACGCTGCTTGAACGCCAACTGGTTGCACTGGAGGAACTCGCTTGCGGTCACCAGCGCCTGCATGTGACCGGCGCGGGACATTCAATGCTCAACGCCGTGGCGCGAAAGCGCTGAGCCGCGCAGCAGCCACGTCCAGAATCCCTGTACTGAACGAAGGGCGGTAATGAACGAAGAATTAGTTAGCATCGTGATGGGCGTAGCGGTCCTCGTGATCGCGGTCGTCTTTGCAGTAGGTCACTATCGGCGAGAACATCGCCGCAGCAAGCTGCTACGGGAACTGGATCAGATACCCGGGTGGTACTGGCAGCGCCATCAGCCGCGCAACTGAGTCAACTGATTCAACTGACGCAACGCGCGCCCGCGCTGGCTGTTTCGCTCAGCCCGTGAGGGATTAACGCTATTTGCCGCAGGCGCTCGCGAGCCGATAATCGACGGTTTCGACCGTTCCATAGCTCGACATGCGCGACCGAATCGACGACGAGATCACCTTCCGCAAGCTGGAAGTGCTGCTCGCATTCATGCAGACCGGCAGTCTCGCGAAGGCGGCCGAGGCGCTGAACGTGAGCACGGTCAGCGTGCATCGCGCGCTGCACTCGCTCGAACAGGGTGTGCGCTGCGCATTGTTTCGCCATGAAGGCCGCAACCTCAAATCCACCGATGCGGCGCAAATGCTCGCCGACGTCGCGCAAGAAGTCATCACGCTGATGTCCGACGGCATCCGCGCGACGCGCGAGGCCGCGGGCTATTCGTCGGATCGCCTGAAGATAGGCTCGCTTTATTCGCTGACTATCAGGACCGTGCCGGGCATCGTCGTCGACATCAAGGTACGGCGGCCCACGCTTCAGGTCGAACTGGTGCTCGGCCCGAACGCGGAACTGATCGAAAAGCTCAAGCAGGGCGCGATAGATGCGGCGCTGATGGCCTTGCCCGATGCCGAGCCCGAGGTCGAATTCATTCCGCTTTTCGAAGACGATATTTTCTTCGCCGCACCCTCGAATTCGCCGTATGCAAACCTCGAGGCCGTCGATCTGCGCGACTGCCGCGACGAAACCTTCGTTTCGCTCGGCGAAGGGTTTGCTACATATCACGGCTTTCAGGAAGCGTTTCGCGTCGCGGAGTTCACGCCCAACGTGACGATGCGAGTGGGCGACATCTATTCGTTGATGAACCTGGTAAGCGGAGGCGTCGGCTATACGCTGTTGCCTGGCCGCGTGCGAGGCGTATTCGGCGACAAGGTGCAGTTCATCCCGCTCAAACCGCAATACATGATGCGCCAGACGATCGGCGTCAGTTTCCTGCGGGCACGCGAGCGCGATCCGAACCTGCTCGCGCTCATGGCCGTGTGCCGTCTTCGAACGAGAAACGCCGGTTGATGCTTCGGAGCCGCGGCTTCGTCGAGCGTTGCGCAATGCAAAGCGACGGCCGGCTCCAGGCGCGCGAAGCATAAGAGTTAGCACCCGTGTTCGTGGCCGCTTGCGCGCGCGTCGCGAGGCGGTGCATGACGGCGCACGAAGGTCGCCACGCGCCACCCGCGAAAACCCGGCTGCGGTAAAGCTCAACCGCCGACCAGTGCGCGCGTCGTGAAGAACAGCAGCGAAGGTCCGAGCAGGCAGCCCACGCCCGTATGAAAAGTGGCGATGAGTGCGCCATAAGGAACGAGCCGCCGATCGGTGGCCGCCAGTCCCGCGCTCACGCCGCTGACGGTGCCCGCAAGGCCGCCGAAGATCATTGCGGAGCGGGGCGTTTTGAGTCCCATGAAGCCGGCCGCGAGCGGCGTGCCGATCATGACGATGATCGCCTTGATGAGGCCGGTCGCGATGCTGAGCGCGATCACGTCCGAGCTTGCACCGATCGCCGCGCCCGTCACCGGTCCGACGATGTAGGTGACCGCACCCGCGCCGATGGTCGTCATGCTGACCGCATCGGTATAACCGAACGCATGAGCGACGCTTGCGCCCACGATGAACGGCAGCACCGTGCCGAGCAGCAGCGAGACGACGCCGATGAGCCCGGCCTTGCGCGCTTCGGTGGCCTGCACCTCGAAGGCCGTCGCGACGATCGCGAAGTCCCGCAGCATCGCGCCGCCCATCAGGCCGACGCCGGCGAAGAGCGGCAGGTCTGCAAGACCTTTCTGGCCGGCGGTGAAGACTCCGCCGAAGTACGCGAGCACGAGTCCGATCACGATAGCGATCGCCGAGCCGTGCACGCGCCCGAACGTGAGCTTGCGCGAAATCAGCGACGACACCCACATGATGAGCCCGACCAGCGCAAACGCCGTGACGAGGCCGTTGTGTATCAGTACTTTGTCGAGCATCTGGATCATGGCTGGCTCCTGCTTCAGATTTCTTCGGGTTGCGGGCTGCCGATGAACGACGTGCTGTCGCGACCGGTGCGTGACAGCACGGCGATACAGGCGGCGCACAAGGCTGCGGCGCCCAATGCCGAAAGGAGCGCGACGGGGCCGCCTTTGAGCGCGGCGACGACGTTCTGGTTGGCCGCCATCGCGACCACGACGGGGATATACATCGCGCCCCAGAACCCCACGCCCGCTTCGGTTTCCTTGGGCAGCAGACCCTTGCCGTGCAGATAGAGCCGCAGGAAGATCAGCAGCAGCATCGCAATGCCGACTCCGCCAACGTTGGTCTTTACGCCGATGGCGAGCCCGAGCAGGTCACCGAGAAACAGACCGGCCAGGTGGCAGAAAGCAAGCAGCGCAGTTCCATAAATAATCATTCGTGTCTCCTGTCCCGTGTCTCATGCAAAAGCTGTCGGCCAGAGCTCGCAATGTGCTTACTCTCACCTCATGCAGGGCGGTTGCTAATTGTTTTTTCAGCCTCTCGCGAGGCAGTGTTATGTGCGTGAAAACGCTCGCACCAGTGCCGGTTCTCTGCCACCGCTGAGGTGGTTTTCATCGGACTGTCGATAGCATGGCGCGAGTCTATGGGAGCGCGAGTTACCCGTTCAATGACGTTTGCCAGGCGTTCGTTATCGTGAGGCTAACGATTCCAGGTATGCGATGCCGAGATCCATGCCTGGCGGGGCATACGAGCCCGTCTCACGGTTTAGGGGTTTTCCCTCGCGCGGCGTGCAACGGGCAAATTTGCGGCTGTCGAGTCGCGGTCGGAGGCACGTGATCCTTTGTTGAGCGCGAGCGATGGACACCTCACGCAAGCGTCGCGATGACAGATTGGCCGTGAATCTAGTGTCATCGAGCGTCGAACTTGGACGCGAGCCTTTGCTCCCGGAAAGTAGCGACCACAAAGTCGATGAACACCCGTGTTTTTTCCGGAAGGAGTTTTTTGTTCGAGTAATAGATCGAAATCGGCCCATGGTCCGCATACCAGCCGGGTAGCAGGCGCACCAGCGCTCCGCTCGAAAGCCAGCGCGCCGCGTGCGGCATTGGAAGGAATGCAACACCGTGGCCTAGCATGGCGGCGTGGGCCATCGCCTCGGGGTCGTCGAAAATCAGCCTCGGACGGCACTCGGCCTCGGCCTGCTCGCCGACCTGGTTACGCAGCGTCCATGTACGCAGTCGACCCGATGTAGCCGAGCGCCGCACGATGCCGTCGAAGTCAGCCAGATCGCTGGGATGACGGGGCATTGCACGTGTCGCCATATACGAAGGCGAAGCCGCCACGATCACGTGGGTCCGGGCGAGTTCGCGTGCCACGAGTCCCGGCGTGAGTTCGATGCCGCCGCCGATCGCGGCGTCGAATGCGCCCGCGATCAGGTCGACCGGACGGTTGTCGAAGTGCCAGTCGGGAACGATCGCGGGGTAGCGTTGAAGAAACTCGCCGAGCAACGGCACCAGGTACTCGCGACCGAATGCGAGCGCCATGCTGACCTTCAGCGAGCCGGACGGTTTGCCTTCATGCGTGGCTGCATTTGCAATGGCATCGCGAACTGCGGAAAACGGATCGGCCACGTCCCGCAGGAAACGTTCGCCGGCCGCCGTGAGCGTCAGGTTTCGCGTGCTGCGTTGAAAAAGACGCAGACCGAGCGACGCCTCGAGTCGAGCCACATTCTTGCTGACTGCCGCGGGCGTGAGGCCGAGGCGCCGGGCCGCCGCCGAAAAGCTGCCCGACTCGGCGCTAAGGACAAACGACTCGATCGAGTTCAACGCTTCCATCGTGACTTGATACAAATGGTTGAAAGACCAACTCTACATTAGACGCTACCGGTAATTAGGTGTCGAGCCCATACTTCATGCACTCAATTCAACCAGGAACGACATCATGGATTCAACCCTCAATGGCAAAGTGGCGTTTGTAACCGGCGGCGGCCGCGGAATCGGAGCCGCCATCGTGCGGCGGCTAGCTCGCGACGGTGCGGCTGTCGCGTTCACCTACAAAGGCTCGGCGGCGGTTGCGAACGATCTCGCGGAAAGCATTACACGTGCGGGCGGGCGCGCCATCGCGCTGCAGGCCGACGCTGGCGACGCGGCCGCACTGACGCGTGCCGTCGATGACGCAGCGGCGGCGCTCGGCAAGATCGACATCCTGGTCAATAACGCCGGCGTGCTGTTGATGGGCACGGTCGACACCTTCTCGCTGGAAGACTTCGACAAGACGCTGGAAGTCAATGTGCGCGGGGTGTTCGTGGCCATAAAAGCGGTGCTCCCGCACATGGGAAATGGCGGGCGCATCGTCAACATCGGCAGTTGCAATGCGGAGCGTATGCCTTTTGCGGGCGGCGCTGCTTATGCGATGAGCAAGTCCGCGCTGCAAGGACTGGTTCAAGGCCTGGCGCGCGATCTTGGCCCGCGCGGGATCACGGTCAACAACGTGCAGCCTGGCCCGACCGACACCGACATGAATCCGGAGAGCGGCGACTTTGCATCGGCATTGCACGGCTTGATGGCGCTGCCACGTCATGCACATCCTGACGAGATCGCCGGCATGGTGGCTTATGTTGTCGGACCGGACGCCGGGTTCGTCACGGGTGCGAGCCTGACCATCGACGGTGGCTTCAACGCATAGTGCTCGCCCGTATGTCGAGTTCCGGCGTGACTCGTTCGAGCGGTGCGCCTTGCCGCGCGCCGGTCGGTCGGCTATGTGGCACGTATGCCGAGCCGTCTTTACCCGGCGGTGACTGACTGACGCTCCGGCATGTGTCGATGTCACATGTCGTGCGCCACCGCCATGTTCTTGCGGATGCAGTTCAAAGCGCCGATTCAAACAAAGTCGGCGTGATCTTTTCCGTTTCACCTCCTAGACTCGATTGTTGTCCGCAAGCGGTTGATGGCCGCGTGGAATCGTCTGCGCTTTGCCGAACCGCTTGCGCCTCTCCGTTGACGACAAAAGGAGAACCGATGGAATGCATCGAGATATACACGAGCGCCGACGGACACTCGAACTTCAGAACCATTCAGGCCTTTGAACCGAGTCCGGTGCTGTTCAAGGGTGTTGCCGTGTCGTTGTCTTCGCCGCTGCCATGCGAAAGCGTGCTCATGCATGAATTCGATGGTGACTACTTTCTCGGCTGGCATAACCCGCCATCACGGCAATACGTCGTGGTGCTCGACGGCGAACTGGAAATCAGCGTGCAAGGTCCGGACACAGCGCAGCGTTTTCCAGCGGGCGCGGTTTTCGTTGCAGGCGATCTGCAAGGCACTGGCCATACGACGCGCGCAATCCGCTCGGGCCGCGCATTAGTCGTCAACCTGCGGGGATAACGCGATGCAGCTCGAGCATGCTCTGGCAGTGGTGACAGGTGGCAGCAGCGGCATAGGCTTCGCAACCGCTGAACGATTCGTAGCCGAAGGCGCGCGCGTGGTGATCAGCGGGCGCAACGCGGAAAAACTCCAACAGGCCGCGGACAAGCTCGGCGAGAATGCGTTGCCGGTTATAGCCAATGCCGCGAACCCGGAAGACATGCAACGGCTATATCAAACAGCGGTCGGCCATTTTCAATGCGATGTCGATGTGGTGGTCGCGAACGCGGGTATCTCCCGGCAAACTCCGCTGCGCGAGACGACGTTGCAACAGTTTTCCGATGTTCTCGACATCAATGTCGGCGGCGTGTACTCGACCGTACGAGAGGCGCTGCCGTTCCTGGCCCGACCAGCGTCGATCGTTCTCGTGGCGTCGCTCGCGGCCAGTCAGGGCACGAAGAATTTTTCCGCGTATTGTGCGTCGAAGGCGGCGGTGGTCTCGCTGGCAAAGTGCTTTGCAGCCGATCTGGTCGAACTCGGCGTGCGCGTGAACAGCATTTCACCGGGAGTTGCCCATACGCCGATCTTCGATACGCTGGGCATATCCGAGGCGCAACTGTTGCAATGGTCGAATGCGATTCCCATGAAGCGCCCGGCCGAACCCGCCGAGGTTGCTGCGGCGATCCTTTTCCTTGCGTCGAATGCATCGGGGTATGTGACCGGCGCCGATCTCGCAGTCGACGGTGGCATGTCGGGCATCAGTCCGTTCTGAACGGGACAGATGGCGCACGTTGAACTCATCGGATCGCAGGCAACAAAAAACCCCGTAAGACGTTGATCTTACGGGGTTCCTCGAACTACTGCGGCTTACGCCGGAACAACTGTGGTGCCCAGGAGAGGACTCGAACCTCCACGGTGTTGCCACCGCTAGGACCTGAACCTAGTGCGTCTACCAATTCCGCCACCTGGGCACGTTTTCAAGCTAGACCGCTATTTTAGCGAGCTGATGCAGCGTGTCAATCCCCGCTTTTAAACAAACTTAGCAAACTTCGCTTTTACCGCCACGAGTAATGCATCCAATGCCGACGAACGGCAATGAGACTACATGACCTCAAATCAAAACTCGTTGCACAAAAACTAAAGCCGCCCAATGCAACATGGCGGCTTTAGTTTTGAATCTTGGTGCCCAAGAGAGGACTCGAACCTCCACAGTGTTGCCACCGCTAGGACCTGAACCTAGTGCGTCTACCAATTTCGCCACCTGGGCAGGTGATGAACAGCAAAGACCGCCATTATAGCGACAGAATGGAACCTGTCAAGCGTTTCTCAAAACTTGCTTAAACAACCCGCCCACGAGGCTGCGCGGGCTTCCCGGCGACTATTGACGGCCCGCGTGGCGCGCCGGACGGGTGTTAGAATGCCTCGCAGTAGTTCGTTGGCACGGTGCACAAGCCCGTCGGACTCAGCCTTGAACGAGCCGGACCCGAGAGAGTCTTTTCAGTGCAACGGCAGGCGCGACTCATGCGCGCTGCAACGCTTCTTAAGCCGAGCCACATCGCAGACCGACGTCCATGCAACGAGAAAAAATCATCGACAAGCCCTTGAGCAAATTTCCGTATCCGATTCCGAGCCGCGAGGAAATCCTCGGCGTTCTGCGTACGAGCGAAGCGCCGCTCGCCGCCAACGACATCGCCGAAGCCTTGTCGATCAAGCGCCAGGAGCGCGAGGGGTTCTTCAAGCGCCTGGGCGCGATGGAGCGCGACGGCCAGATCCGGCTCGATCAGCGCAATTTGTATCAACTGACTCATCCGTCGAACTTCGTCGCGGGGCGCGTTCAGGGCCATCGCGACGGCTACGGCTTCCTGATCCGCGACGACGGCCAGGACGATCTGTTCCTGCCCACCGCCGAAATGCAGAAGGTCATGCACAACGACCGCGTGCTCGCGCGCATCGTCGGCTATGACCGGCGCGGCCGGCCGGAAGGGCATATCGTCGAGGTCACCGACCGCGCCAACAAGCGTGTGATCGGCCGCCTGCTCAACGAGAACGGCGCGCTGATCGTCGCGCCCGAAGACAAGCGCATTGGCCATGACATCCTGATCACGCAGAACACCAAGAAGGCCAAGGTCGGTCAGGTGGTGGTAGTCGAATTGACCGATTTTCCGAGTCGTCATTCGCAGCCGCTCGGCCGCGTGGCCGAAGTGCTCGGCGATATCGACGACCCCGGCATGGAAATCGAAATCGCAGTGCGCAAATACGGCGTGCCGCACGAGTTCAGCGCCGACGCGCTTGCCGAAGCCTCGAAACTTCCCGACGAAGTCCGCCCGGCCGACGTGCGTCACCGCATCGACCTGCGCGACGTGCCGCTCGTCACGATCGACGGCGAAGACGCGCGCGACTTCGACGACGCAGTGTATTGCGAGCCCGTCAAGGTAGGTCGCGGCGAAGGCTTCCGCCTGATCGTCGCAATCGCGGACGTCTCGCATTACGTGCATCCGAAAAGCGGCCTCGACGCAGACGCGATCGAACGCAGCACGTCCGTTTATTTCCCGCGCCGCGTGATTCCCATGCTGCCGGAAAAACTGTCGAACGGTTTGTGCTCGCTGAATCCGAACGTCGACCGTTGCGTGCTGGTGTGCGACATGATCGTGACCGCGCGGGGCGAAGTGAAGGCGTATCAGTTCTATCCCGGCGTGATGCATTCGGCCGCGCGTCTGACTTATACCGAAGTCGCCGCGGTGCTGAAGAACACCAAGGGTCCGGAAGCCGCGCGTCGCGCCGCGCTGCTGCCGCAACTGCAGAACCTGTACGGCGTCTACAAGTCGCTATTCGCCGCGCGTCAGAAGCGCGGCGCGATCGACTTCGACACGACCGAGACGTACATCGTCTGCAATGCGCAGGGCAAGATCGAACAGATCGTGCCGCGTACCCGCAACGAAGCGCACAAGCTGATCGAGGAATGCATGCTGGCCGCGAACGTCTGCGCCGCCGACTTCCTCAAGCGCAACAAGCATCCGGGTCTGTTCCGCGTGCATGCCGGGCCGACTGCGGAGAAGCTCGAGAATCTGCGCACGTTCCTGCGCGGCATGGGTCTCACGCTCGGCGGCGGCGACAAGCCGCACGCAAGCGACTACGCCGCGCTGATGGCGCAAATCCGCGAACGGCCCGACGCGCAGATGCTGCAAACCATGCTGCTGCGCTCGATGCAACAAGCCGTATATAGCCCCGACAACATCGGCCACTTCGGTCTCGCGTATGAGGCGTATGCCCACTTCACGAGCCCGATCCGCCGTTATCCCGACCTGCTCACGCACCGCGCGATCTACGCGATCCTGCAGGGCCGCAAGTATCAGCCGGAGCCGCCACAAGGCGTCACGCTGAATACGGCCCTGTCGCCGCGCGCTCGCGCGATGCAGCAGGCCGACGACGAAAAAAGCGGCCGCTCGCGCTCGAACAACGTGGCGATCTGGGAAGAACTGGGCTTGCATTGCTCGGCCAACGAGCGTCGCGCCGACGAAGCGTCGCGCGACGTCGAAGCGTGGCTCAAGTGCTATTTCATGCGCGACAAGCTCGGCGAAGAATACGGCGGCATGGTGAACGGTGTCACGTCGTTCGGCATTTTCGTGCAGCTCGATTCGCTTTTCATCGAAGGTCTCGTGCACGTCACCGAACTGGGCTCCGACTACTTCCAGTACGACGAGATCAAGAACGAACTGCGCGGCGAGCGCACCGGCATTCGCTACCGCCTGTCGGATCGCGTGCGCGTGCAGGTGAGCCGCGTGGACCTCGACGCGCGCAAGATCGACTTCCGCCTCGTGCGGGATACGCCGATCAAGCCGCATCCGGTCCGCGGCGTGGCGGCCGACAAGTCGTCCGGCGAAAACGGCGGCGCGCGCGTGCGCGCATTGCCGCCGGTCGATGGCGGCGCGGCGCCGGGCGCGCACCGCAAGAAAGCGGCTCCCGCACAAAGCGCTGCCGTCAAGGAAGCACGCGCCGCGCGCGGTGCCGCGAAGAAACACGGCGCGGCGCCCAAACCGGCGTCCAAGCCGACGGTGCGCAAGAAGCGCTAAAGCCGCCTCGTGGCTTGAACCGCGCGCAGCGGGTACGTCAACACGTACCGGTTGCGCGCGGTGTTCGTTTCATCTGCCTGGTTCGATCTACGGTCAATGCCGGCTGCACGCGCTAGCTGGATAGCGAACAGGCACATATATTCATCACAGCAGCGCGGCTATCCTGCCGCGCTCAATCAAAGGTTGTATCAGTCATGGCACGTCACAAGGTTCTATACGGTTTCCACGCAGTCACCGCGCGTATCAGGCACGATGCGTCGACAGTCGAAGATGTTTATTACGACGCCACGCGCAAGGACCGTCGCATGACCGAGTTTCTGCACGTGGCGAAGGAAGCGGGCGTGCGTCTCATCGCCGCCGACGAAACGCGCCTGTGGGGCCTCGCGCACACCGAGCGTCACCAGGGCGTGGTGGCGCGCGCGGGCGACATGCCGCTGGCGCAGAACCTGGCTGAATTGCTCGACGGCATCAATGGTTCGCCGCTCATTCTGGTGCTCGACGGCGTAACGGACCCGCACAATCTGGGCGCCTGCCTGCGCGTCGCCGATGCTGCCGGCGCGCACGCGGTGATCGCGCCGCGTGACCGCGCGGTCGGCCTGAACGCGACGGCCGCGAAGGTCGCGAGCGGCGCTGCCGACACCGTGCCGTACATCACCGTGACGAACCTCGCACGGGCGTTGCGCGAACTGAAGGACGCCGGCGTGTGGGTCGTGGGCACCGCTGGCGAGGCCAGCAAGAGCCTCTATGAGACGGAGCTGGACGGTCCCGTTGCACTCGTGATGGGCGCCGAAGGCGAGGGCATGCGCCGCCTCACGCGCGATACCTGCGACGTCGTCATGCAGATTCCGATGGCTGGCACCGTGGAGAGTCTGAACGTGTCCGTGGCGAGCGGCGTGTGTCTGTTCGAGGCGGTCAGGCAGCGGGCGGTGAAGAAGTAATTCCGGCCGGCCCGCGGCGTCTACTCCGGTAAACTAGCGTTTTTTACTGCTAGCCGGCATTCCCATGACTCAAGACGAACTCAAGCAACTGGTCGGCCAGG
Source organism: Paraburkholderia kirstenboschensis (assembly GCF_032806925.1). NCBI lineage: Bacteria > Pseudomonadati > Pseudomonadota > Betaproteobacteria > Burkholderiales > Burkholderiaceae > Paraburkholderia > Paraburkholderia kirstenboschensis. The sequence goes on from NZ_CP136513.1 coordinate 846,406, forward strand.
CCGCCGCCGACTACGTCCACGCCAACGTGCCGGAAGGCTCGTTGATCGGCGTGGGCACAGGCTCCACCGCGAACTGTTTCATCGACGCGCTGGCCGCCAACAAGGCGCGCTATCGCGGCGCGGTGTCGAGTTCGCTCGCCACCACCGCGCGCCTGCAATCGCACGGCTTCAAGGTGCTCGATCTGAACGAAATCGATTCGCTGCCGGTCTATGTGGACGGCGCGGACGAGATCGACCACGGCGGCGCGATGATCAAAGGCGGCGGCGGCGCGCTGACGCGCGAGAAAATCGTCGCGTCGGTATCGGACGTGTTCGTCTGTATCGCGGATGCGAGCAAACTCGTCGACACGCTCGGCAATTTTCCTCTGCCAATCGAAGTGGTGCCGATGGCGCGCACCGCAATCGGCCGCCGCGTGACCGCGCTCGGCGGTGTGCCGGTGGTGCGCGTCACGCAAGAGGGCGCCCCGTTCATCACCGACAACGGCAACGAAATCATCGACGTCAAAGGTCTGCGCATTAGCGACCCGCGCACGCTCGAAATGCATATCAACGCGTGGCCAGGCGTCGTGACGGTTGGACTTTTCGCGGCGCGCGGCGCAAATCTGTGCCTGCTCGGCACGGACACCGGCGTGCAAACCATCGAATACCGCAAGGACTGAGTCGCGCGCGAGCCTTCTCACGCGGGCTCGCACGCATCCATCGTTTGAGCGGCGGCACGCGTTCTAGCGGCTCGCCTGAGTATTCGTTCTGTCACCGGGGCGCTGCATTGCGGCCGTCAACTCGTCGATCATTCGCTCCAAGTACCGCTCCACCGAAAACTCCGCTCGTGCATCTATCAGCGCCTGTTGCGCGAGGCGCTGTGCAAGCGCGGGATCTGTGCGCAAGACAGCGATTGCCTCGGCGAGCGCCGCTGCATCGCCGGGCTTGACGAGCCAGCCGTTGCGGCCATGCCGCACGATCTCCGTTACGCCGCCCGCGGCTGCCGCGATCACCGGGCGGCCCGCCGCCATGCCCTCGACGATCACACGTCCGAAGGGCTCGGGTTCCGTCGACGTGTGCAGGATCACATTCATCGCTTTCATCCACGTGGGCACGTCGTCCTGAAAGCCCGCGAAGTGCACACGCTCCGCAATGCCGAGCGCGGCGGCCTGATCGCGCAAACGCTGCGCATAGGCATCCTCACCAAATAGCGGTGCGCCGACCAGAACGAGGTGTGCATCGGGCAATCGCGCCAACGCATCGAGCGCGATGTGCTGACCTTTCCACGGCGCGAGGCGGCCGAACAGACCGGCGAGCCAAGCGTGCTCTGGCAAGCCGAGGCGCTGCCTGAGCGAGCCGATGTCGGTGCCATCCACACGATCGAAGGCGCTCGCGTCGATGCCGTTGTAGACGACCGGCACCGAGTCTGCCGCAAGACCCGTGAGCGCTGCAAGCGATCTCGCCGACGCCTGCGAATTGACGACCACGTGGTCGACCGCAAGCCGCACCGCCCACTTGATAACGCTCAATTGCACTCGCCCGAAATGCTCGCGCGTGAGAATGTCGTGCTGATACCAGATCACAGGCTTGCGATACAGCGCCTTGCCCAACGCACCCAGCACAAGTGCTTTTTGTGTGTTGACGAACAGTACGTCGAACGCACGCGCGCGTGCCGCAAGAGCACGGACCTGCCGCACGATGCCCGGCAGCACGCGCAAACAGTTCAAGGCCGACGCTTGGCGCGCGATGCCCGAAACACTCGCGTCGTTGATCACCTGCACGCGTGCGCCGAGCGCTTCGAGACGCGTTCGAAACGGACCGTCGGAAAGCAATACGACCTCGCTGTGCGATCTGCAATGTTCTGCCAATTGCAGCAGCGCGAACTCGGCCCCGCCGAGTTGGCCGCTTTGATCGACGAACAGGACGCGTGGCAACGCGCCCGTGTGCCTGACTGTGGATGCCGGCGTGCCGGAGCTAACCGGCGCGGCAGGCGCGGCAACTGGGTCGATGAATACCGGCGAGACGAGCGGCAGCGGGGTAGCGAGCGGAGAGGCGTCGAGCGTAGGGCGCATAGGAAGGCGAATTAATTGGTTTTTGTGCGTTCGCAAGAGGCGAATGGCGATGATTAATTATTCGCGTCCCGTCGCGCGTCGAATGTGTGCACGCGCACACGCAGCAAACGAAGCGCCACATACACTCGTTGTTAAGCCCAGAGGCGTTGACTGAGGATAAGGAGATCATGAGAGTTGCGATCGTGCACGACTGGCTCGTCGCACCCGGCGGTGCGGAGAAAGTACTCGAGCAGATCATCGAATGCTTTCCCGACGCGGATCTTTTCAGTCTCGTCGATTTTCTCGAAGACCGCCGGCCGTTGCGCGGCAAACCGGTCACCACCTCATTCATTCAATGCCTGCCGTTCGCGCGGCGCCGCTACCGCGCCTACTTGCCGTTGATGCCGCTCGCGGTCGAGCAGTTCGACCTCTCGGGCTACGATCTTATTATCACGAGTTCCTATGCGGTTGCGAAGGGCGTGCTCGTCGGACCCGATCAAACGCATGTGAGTTATGTGCATTCGCCGATGCGTTACGCGTGGGACATGCAGCATCAGTATCTGCGTGAAGCGGGATTGACGCGCGGGCCCAGGTCCTGGATCGTGCGCGTGTTGCTGCATTATCTGCGTGGCTGGGATTCGCATTCGGCGAATAGCGTGGACCGTCTTATCGCCAATTCGCAATTCGTCGCGCGCCGTATGATGAAAACCTACCGGCGCGACGCGGCCGTCATTCCGCCTCCCGTCGACGTGCACCAGTTCGAACTATGCACGAGCAAGGACGACTTTTATCTGACGGCCTCGCGAATGGTGCCGTACAAGCGCATTGATCTGATTGTCGAGACGTTCAGCGCAACGCCGCACCGCCAGTTGATCGTGATCGGCGACGGACCCGAAATGGCCGCGATTCGCGCCAAGGCTGGGCCGAATGTGACGATACTCGGCTATCAACCGGCCGGAGTTCTCAAGGAGTATTTGCAGCGCGCGAAGGCTTTTGTCTTTGCTGCCGAAGAGGACTTCGGCATCGTCCCGCTCGAAGCTCAGGCGTGCGGCACGCCGGTGATTGCCTTCGGCAAGGGCGGGGCCCTTGAAACAGTCGTGCCTGTCGGTGAAGCGCATCCTACAGGCGTTTATTTCGGACGACAAACTGTTGTGTCGATGCTCGACGCCATCGACCGTTTCGAGCGGCAGCGCGAGCAGATCACGCCGGCCGCATGCCGTGCGAACGCGGAGCGGTTCTCGTCGGCCGTGTTTCGTCGCGCGTTCATGGCCGAGGTCACACGCACGATCGCCGCGGCGGGCTTGCGCAGCGAGGCGGTGGTAGCGGAGAGGGCTGGCGCCGATCTCGTCACCGACGAGGTCGGCTGGCCAGCACAGCCGGCGCCGCGGAGCAGTTGGGGACGATGAGCCGAGGCTTTCGCGAGCTTTCTTGCTCGGCGATTCAATCCTGTTTCAGCAGGGCAGCATCATCGAACAAGCCGCCGGGCGATGCCACCCGAGCGGCTATCCGGGGGGAGGCGCCAGCGTGGGTCATGGCCGCCTCGATACACGGTCGTCGACGCGGCGGCAGCCGGCACGGATTGTCGCGGCGATTCATTACAACAGGCAGTCGTTATTCGTTCGTCACGTGGTGACGCATGCGAGCACGACCTTTGGACGAGGAAGAACCTACACTCATGAATGCCGATCGCCTTCCGGGATCTTTTCCCGACATTGCTCAAAGCTGGGCCGCGCTGCAGGCTAACGTGCCCATTACTCCCATTCGCAACGAGCATGATTACCAGACGATGGTCGAGCTCGCCAGCGCGCTTGCCGCCCATCTGAACGGCAAGGAGGACGATCCGCTTGCCGATCTTCATGCGATCGTGTCGGAGCTCGTGCGCAACTGGAAAGCGCAGAATACGACTCTTCCGAAAGGGGAGCCGCGCGAGGTGTTGCGGCATCTGCTGGAGACGCACGGCCTGAAGCAGAAGGACCTGATGGGCATCGCATCCCCGACGGTGGTGAGCGATATCCTGGCGGGCCGCCGTTCGATCAGCAAGAAGGTCGCCAAGGCTCTTGCCCAGCGTTTCCAGACGGACGTCAGCGCGTTTCTATAAGGCCGTAGCCAGGCGGCGGTGATCTTCCGCGATCGGCCTACGCCGCTGCTTTCACTCAAGACGTCTCACTCGTTCTGCGCCGGCGGTTTTTCCGCCGCCGGCGTCCTGTCTGCTCTAGCTTCAGCGCCGCTCTCATCATTGCATCATTTCATCGTTGCACGTCGACGCGGCAATAGAAAAAGGGCCACGCCTTCATGCAGCGCAGCCCTCGATCGCTTACCGTTTACCGCTTACAGCGTGAATCAGCCCTTCGTGCTGCTGTCGTCAGGATGGGCAGTCGCATACGTGTATGCATAAGCGTAGTCATACGTACCGTTTTTATTGTGACTCTTCAGCGGTACAGCGTTCATCACGCCACCGACCACGCGCGCGCGCGCACGGCGCAGCTTCTTCAACGCTTCTGCGAGATGGCCTTCGGTGTGCGCGCCGGCGCGCATCACGAGCACCGTCGAGCCCGCGAGATTCGCGACCACCGCGGCGTCGGCGACCGCGAGCAGCGGGGGCGTATCGACGATGATCAGATCGAACTGCTGTTCGAAACGCGCAAGGATTTCACTGAACCGGGACGAGGTGAGAATCTCCGACGGGTTCGGCGGATATGTGCCCGCGGCGATGAAGTGCAGACCCGCGACGCCCGTCGCGCGTGCCGCCGTTTCAAGGTCCACCTCGCCTGTCAGCAACTCGGTGAGCCCGCCTTCAGGCGAGCGGCCGAGATATTGTGCGAGGCGACCGCGCCGCAAATCCGCGTCGATAAGCAGCACCCGCTTGCCGGATTCGGCGATCAGGGCCGCGAGGTTCGCGCTCAGGAAGCTCTTGCCGTCAGACGGCGCGGGACTCGTAATCGCGATGATGCGGTTCGGCGCGTCGAGCAGGCCGAACTGCAACGTCGCGCGCAGGCCGCGCAAGCCTTCGACAGTCGTGTCATACGGATGCGTCTTGACGAGGAGCGGGCGCACCGGCGTCCGGCCCGACGCAATCACGGTCTGTGTGCCGACCGGCTCGCTTCGCGCTTCGTCTGCTGCTGCATTCGCGCGCGAGCGGGACGACAACAGTCCCGCGATGCCGCTTGACGACGCAGTGGCATCTTCCACCTCGGTCGGCCGCGAACGAGGTGCGGCAAGGGCAGCCCCGCGCGTCGCGCTCAACTGCCGGTCGCTGCGCGCCTGTTCCGGACTGAATGTGATCGCGCCGAAAATCGGCAACTGGAAGCGGCGTTCGACGAATTCCGGATCGGCCACGCCGGTAAAGAACTTGCGCCTGCAGTACGCAAACAGAATGCCGCCGATCACGCCGAGCAGCGTGCCCGCCGAAATGATCAGCGCCGACTTCGGACGCACGGGCTTCGACGGCAGCAGCGCTTCGTCGACGATGTGAACGTTGCCGATGGTGCCGGCCCGCGAGATCGACAGCTCCTGGATCTTGTTGAGAAGCGCGACGTAAATTTCCTCGGCGACTTTCGCATCGCGTTGCAATGCGAGCGCGTCACGCTCGGAACTCGGCAGCGTGGTGAAGTGATCTTCGAAGCGCGCTTTCTCGCGGGCCATTGCGGCCAGTTGCGAGTCGACCTGCAGCACTTCCGGGCTTTCGGGAGTGAAACGCTGCAGCAATTGCGCGCGCTGAATGCGCAGCGCCGCGATCTGCTTCTCATAGTCGAGGCCACCGGCGAGATATACGCCCGCTTCCTGAGTCGGCTGGAACGAGCCCACTTTCGACTGATACTCCGATAGCGCGGTTTCCGTCTTCTTTACCTCGGCGCGCAGGCGTGGCAGTTCGCTGTTGAGGAAGTCGAGCATGTGGCTCGCTTCTTCCTGTGCGCGTTCGGTGCGCTGCTTCAGATAAGAGGCGGCCACCGCGTTCGTGATCGCGGTGATTGCGTGGGCGTCGGTGCCCGAATACGACAATTGCACGACGCCCGTGTCACGGCCTTTCTCGGTCACCTGCAACGAAGTGGACAGCGCGGACACTGCGTCAAGCTGATTGAAGCGCGTGATGTAGAACTCCGTGCCGGGACGGGCCACCAGTTTTTTCACCAACAGCGTGACGTCGTGGCCTTGCGCCTGCGCTCCGGCCACGCCAGTCAAAAGCGTTGCGCCGCGCGCATCGGTCAGTACGTAGCGGCCTTTGTCGAGCGCATGCAGCGTCAGTTGCGCGCCTTCGAGCGCCTTCGGCACGACGATCGAGCCAACCTCGAACTGCTCGCCGCCCCACGCATATTCGGTCAGGCCGAACGGTGCAGCGAACGGATGCCCAGGGCTCGCGAACAACGACGCAATCTTGCCCAGCACCGGCACGGTGTTGGCCGACGTGCTGAAATTCAGCTTGAACTGCTCGACTACCGGCTCGACCACCGCGCGGCTCTTGATGATTTCTATCTCGGCCTCGGTGCGCATCGGGCCCACGCTCGGCATCAACGAAAGCAGCTTCTGACCTTGCGCGTTGTTGCCGTTGCTTTGCGCGTCGACCTGAAGCAGCGCATCGGCGGAATAGACCGGCGTGGCGATCTTCGTATAGACGACCGCGGCGAGGATCACGCTGCCCGCAATGCCGATTACCCACCAGATCTGTTCCGTGACCGTGCGCAACAGATCGCGCATCACGGCGTCTTCGTCGCCGCCCGGCGCCGGCCCGTGGTCCAGCATGTCATACGTACTCATGTCGATACTCCGTTGCAAGCAATTTATCTGGACAACTGGACGGTGTAGAACAACGACTGCAGAGTCGGCGTGATCTGTTCGAGTGCGCGATTAAAGCGCGCGGCATTCGACACTTGCACGTACACCACATCCTTCGGTTGCAGATCGAACTTGGTCATCAGCATCAACGCGTCCACCTGCGTCATGTCGAGTTGATAGACGTCCGGCGTCAGCGTTTTGTCGGCGCCACGCACCACATATACGTATCGGGGATCGCCCGTCTTCACATCGAGACTGCCTGCGCCGGTGAGTGCGTCGGCGAGCGTGAGACGGCCGCGGTTCATCGGCAGCGAAGTCGGCTTGTTGACTTCGCCGAGCACGAATACGCGGCTGTTCGAGCGGTCCGGCACGTCGATGATGTCGCCGTCCTTGAGCAACACGTTCTGCTGCGGATCGCCGGTTTCGAGAAGCGCGGCCACGTCGACCGTATGACGTTTGCCGTCGCGCGTGACGCCGACGTTCTGCAGATCCGCGTCGGGCAGCGCGCCTCCCGCGCGGTTGATCGCGTCGAGCACGGTGAGCGGCGCATCGGTGATCGCTTCGGACGCGGGCGTGCGCAGGTTGCCGGTCACCTGCACCGACTGACTGTTGAAGCCCGACACGCGCACGTCGAGTTGCGGGTCGCGAATCGTGCGCGCGAGCCCCTTCGTCAACGCTTCCTGAACCTGTTGCGCGGTCATGCCTTGCACTTTCATGCGGCCCACGCGCGGAAAGAAGATCGTGCCGTTATTCGCGACACGCACCGTGAGACCGCCTTCGCCGCTGCTCATCGTAGTGGGCGCGATGGGCGACGCGCCTTGCGTCTGCGTGGGGCCGGGCGAGGGCGCAGCGCTGCCGCCCGGCAACGGCGGCGTGCCGGTAGCGAGGCCCATGCCGCCCGTCAGTTCGGGGTGATCCCAGACGATGATGGTCAACTGGTCGCCGATCCCGAGCCGATACTCGTAAAGGCCGCGCGTTTGCGGCGTAAGGCACGTCAACGGACAAACGGCGGGAACGGTGGCCGCGCGTTGCTCGCGGAAATAACCCACGTCGATTGCATGCACCGGAAACTTCTCGGCGGTCTGTTCCGGCGGTGCCGGCGGTTCGAGCCGTTTGGTGTCGAGGTACGGTCCGGGCGCCAGTGAACAGGCGCATAGAGATGCAGCCGCGAGCGCCGCGGCAATTGTTTTGATAGTCATTTTATGGTCCCTTCGCGTGTAGCCGGTGCGTCGATAGTTAGCGCACCGCTTCCTGCCATGCCCCGCGCATTGCGCGTAAACCCACTCGCCATTTGCGAAGCGCAAGCGCCAGTCCGCCGCGCTCGAATGCCAGCGACAATGCGCGCAGGAACCCCGGGTCCGCGCGATCGCCGATCAGCGTCGAGTAAGCGACGAACGCCCATCGGCCAGGCGGCGTCAGGTGTTCGCACATGATGAGTCGGAGATTGAAAGACGCGTTATAAAAAGCCGTGTCGTTGAATGTGAAGCGCTGATCTTCGTCGCCGCGCTGAGCCGGAAAGTGTTCGACGAGCAGCGCCGGGTCGTAGACGAGCGTCCAGCCGCGCCGCCGCACGTCGAGGCTGAAGCCCATTTCGCAATGAACCTGCGCGCCGCTGCCCCGCAAACGCGCGTCGAAGCGCAGCGTGCCGATCGCCTCGCGGCGAAACGCCATGTTCACGCCTTTGAGCACGTGGACTTCGCGCGCCTGGCCGTGGCCGATGTGATGATTGCCGATCGTGCGGCCATACCATCGCACGATGCCCACGCACGGCTTCTGCCCCTGCAGGATGCCGTTGCGTTCATGCACGATGTCGCGCCCGCCGAGACCGCCCAGGCACGGATCGCTCTGGAATGCGCGAGCGATTCGCGCGACCCAGTCGGAATGCGGAGCGGCGTCGTCGTCGGTAAAGCACAGCACGTCGCCACACGCGCTTTCGATGCCGAGGTTATATGCGGCCACTACACCCGGCTTATGCACGAGCACGACGCAGCGGCGCGGATCGGGCCGGTTGGCCTCACGCGTGCGCAGCCAGTCGAGCGTCGCATGGTCGTCGTGACGGGCGATCACGATCACTTCGTCTGGGCGGCGCTCCTGTGCGTCGAGCGCCGCGAGGCACCGCGCCAGATCGGCGGTGCGTCGATACGTCGGCACGATCACGGAGACTTTCACGAGCGGTTCACGTAGCGGCATGATCAGAATGCGTTGCGGCCGACAAAGCCCTTGAAGATCGTGATGAAGACGATTTTCATGTCGAACCAGAACGACCAGTTGTGGATATAGAAGAGGTCGAACTTCACGCGCGCTTCCATCTTTTCTACCTTGCGTGTTGCGCCGCGATAGCCGTTCACCTGCGCCCAACCCGTAATGCCGGGTTTGATCCGGTAGCGGTGCATGTAGCCGTACACCTGGTCCTTGTAGAGATCGTCGTGCTCGATTGCGTGCGGACGCGGCCCGACCACCGACATCTGGCCGAGCAGCACGTTCAGAAACTGCGGCAGTTCGTCGAGGCTCGTGCGGCGCATGAAGCCGCCGAGCTTCGTCACGCGCGCGTCATTGCGCGAGGCCTGGGTGAGCTCGCCATGCGCCTCCTGATGCACGGTCATCGAACGGAACTTGTAGATCGAGAACGTCTCGCCGTCGGCGCCCTTGCGGGTCTGCCGGAAGAACACCGGTCCCGGCGAAGTGAGCTTGATGCCGACGGCAAGCACCAGGAAAACCGGCGCAAGCGCGATCAGCGCGGCGGCCGCGAAGAGGCGGTCGAAAATCAGCTTCGGCCACATCTGCGGCGGCGAGAACGGCGGTGCACCGAGGCTCAGCGTGGGCAAACCCACCACGTCGACGAGCGAGTGGTTGAAAAGCGAGAGGCTGCGTACATCGGGAATAAAGCGCAGATTCACGAAGTCGTTCCTGAACATGCGCTGGAAACGATAGATCATGCGTTCTTCTGATAAGGGTAATGCGAGCCATACTTCGTTCACGTGCTCGTCCCGCACTTTTGCGGCAAATGCGTTCAGGTCGCTCAGCACCGGCAGGCGGTTCAGACGCGCGCCGTAAGCGCCGGACGCTTCGGTGCTCGCATGAATGCTCGTGTGGATGCCGCTATCGAATACGCAGACCGGTTTGAAGCCCGCTTGCGGCGCGTGTTCCAGATGGGCGAGCAGCGTGCGCGCAAACCCGGGGGCGCCGACGATTGCAACCGTGCGGAAATTCATGCCGCGCCGGCGTACGCTGCGCAACGCCGCGTGCACCGCGCATTTGGTCACGATGATCAGCACGCCGGAGATCAGCGTCGAATAAGCGAGCCACAAGCGCGACACCGCATCCATGCGATGCAGCGTAAATGCGAGCAGCAACGCACCCGCGACGACGGCGAGCCATGCTGCCGCGACTCTTGCCAGCATCGAGGTCAAGGGCTTGCCGCGCCACGTCTCGTACACGCCGAAGCCGGGAAACATCAGCAGCACCAGCACGCAGTTGAACGCGATCATCAGGCGTTCCGTGTCAGGCAATGCGACGAGCGGCGAAAAGCGCATCCATTGGGCGAGCAGGCCTCCCGCAATCACGAAGAGTGCGTCGAGGCATCGCGCAGTATTCCTGAACATTATTGACTCTGCGAGGTAGTCGAATGGTGCGGTGTGTTATTCGACAGTCTCAGCCTGGCGCAGGCGCGGCAGAAGGCGGTCGAACTCGCGCTTGACGAGTCCGTAGCATTCGCACGCACGCGCTTCGAGTCCCTTGCGGTCGAGTACCTTGATGTGACCGCGGCTATGATGGATCAGGCCTTCGTCATGCAGCTTGCCGGCCGCTTCGGTGATGCCCTCGCGGCGCACGCCGAGCATGTCGGCGATCAATTGCTGCGTCACCGTCAGATCGTTCGACGCGACACGGTCCACCTCGATCAGAAGCCACCTGCACAGTTGTTTGTTCAATGCGTGATGGCGGTTGCAGGCTGCCGTTTGCGCGACTTGCGTGAGAAGGGCGTGCATGTAGAGCAGCATCAGTCGGCGCAGGAAATCGGAGCGTGCGAATTGCTGCTTCAGAGCTTGAGCGCTCATCCGGTACGCGAAGCCGGCGCATTGAACCTGCACGCGGTTCGGCATGGTCTCGCCGCCCGTCAGCACCGGCACGCCCGTCATGCCTTCGCGGCCGACCGCGGCGATTTCGACCGAGCTGCCGTCTTCCATCGTCGACAGCATCGAAATGATTGCGGTAGTGGGGAAGTACACATGATGAATGCGTTGGCCCGAATCGCAGAGCAGTTGTTCAGTGCGCAGATGAACCAGTTCGAGGTGCGGAGCAAGTGCTTGCCATTCGTAGGACGGCAATGCGCCGAGCAAATGGTTTCCATGCAGATCTGATTGAAGTGTCAACATGATCGGTCCTCGCGTGAAGGCGCGCGTATGCGCGTCTTCCTGTTTTTGATCCGATTCCCGCATCCTTTTATAAGTCCTGCTGCATTGCGAGCAGCGGGAGGATGCATAGAACCGGCCCCGTATTTTCCTGATGCGCCGCGCCGTTTTCGTCGCTCCCCTACGGCGCCGCGGTGTCGCGTTCTTCTATTAGCGAGGACTGTGCCAACCATGGGGAAAAGCCTGACTGGTGCGACGCAGCGAGAATGCCCTGGTTGATCGGTGTGCTCGTATGCGGCTTTTTGTTTCAATTCTGTACATCGGCCATCGTGGCGGCGGGCGTCGTGGACGCTGTTTTAATATGAGCCAAGTGCTTGATCCGATTGGGTTCGCGTCGGTTGGCAGGGGTAGCGCGCAGCAAGCACTGAGGGGAACCGGGCCTTTCCAGGCACCGCTTCACGCGATGTCCGCGATGTGCCGGAATTGATTCAGATGTGTTCAACGCTCTGCGTTCGCTGCCGTACGGTTCATCGTTTGTGGTTTCAGAAGTCGCGAGAAAACCGACAGTGGTGGGCCGCCGCAGACAGAATGCATTCGCGCAGCGCGAGGTTTTACGCGCCCTGCGAAGGAATCAGCGGTAGAAGATACGTTTACCGGTAGAACGTGCGGCACGCGGCATTGAGCGCACGCACTTCACCGGCGGGTGCCGCATTTGTTGCATCAGCTTTAAAGCCGGCGTTCGATGCGCGCGCAACCATCGTGCTTTGCGATGCATACGGCGCGAGCGGAATGAGCGGCACGATGCAAGGACGGTTCGGCGCAAGGTGGAACCAGTCGTGCGCGGCGCGGTAGTGTGCATCAATGATATGAACGAAGCGCGCGAAGCGCTGCGCTTCTATCACCAACTGCCAGCCGTCGCCGGCGCGCTCCAGTGTGACGGTCAAACCGAGTTCGTGACGCTCGCCAATGCGCCGCTCCGGTAAATGAAACGCTTCAGAAACGATCTGCCCGCTCGCCGCATCGCGCAACGTCGCGATCGTCACGTCGTGGGCGCGCGGGCCGAAGCGGTAGGCATGCGTCAGATCGAAGAACTGACCCAGACAGTCGGCGGCGGATATGCGAGCAGTGGCACGCGGCGCGAGTTGCACCGCGCGGCTCGCCTGCGCAACTTTCACGCGGCCGTCGCGCAGACAGACAAGCTCGAGTTGCGCCGACAACGTTTGCGCGCGCTCATTGATCAGGTGGATATCGAGGCCGTTGAGGCCTTCGTCGGTGAGGAGCACCTGTACGGGTTGCAGCGTGTGCGCGAGGCCGTACAAAGCGCTTTTAGGCCGTCCAGTGGCGTCGATCAACCCCCAGCCGGCGCCCGGTCGCAAATCCTGAAGCTGCCAGACGAGTCCGCCGCCGCAGTCCGACCCGGTCCTGCGCCATTCGGCGAATACCTCGCCCATCAATTCAGCCACCACTGCCCGCGACACGTCCAGATAGCGCTGCGGGTCTTCGTAGCGTAGGCGCGCCGGCTCCACGCCATAAAGCGTCTGAAGATAGTAGTCGCGGACGTCGTCGAAATCCCACCCTGCGCCGGGATCGCGCGGCACTGCGGCTTTCCAGCGCGGATCGTGCGGATGGATCGTACCGAGCGCTTCATTCAACGTGGCGTCGTCGGGGACATTGGCAAAGGCGAGACATTCGGCGGCAAACCGCACCTGCGAGCGACGTGCATCGTCGAGGGGCCGTTGATACGCGCCCACGCCATAGTAGTGAGTGATGCCCTCATTAGTGCAAAACGGCCACACGCCTGTTGAGGGGGAGTTGCTCACATATGGCACGTCCGGCCGTTCGCGAGCGACGATCGAGGGCAACAGCTCGTCGAATACTGATTGCACGCGCATCGAAGGCGGCAACCCGAACATCGCGGCCTGCTGATCGGCCTCGCTGCCGCCGCAGAGCACCGCGAGCGAAGCGAAGCGGCGCGTGCGGGTGAGAAACTGCGCCGCCTCGCATTCGATCGACGCACTGAAGGCCGCATCCTTCGGGTAGTCGAAATTCGCCAATGCGAAGTCCTGCCACACGAGCACACCGTATTCGTCGGCGAGTGTATAGAAGAGGTCGGACTCGTAGACCATCGTGCCGCCCACGCGCAGCATATTCATGCCTGCGCCGCGGGCTAGTTCGAAGGCGTGCCGCAGTTGCGCTTCGCTGCCGGCCAGCGTGACGAGATCGACGCTCGTCCAGCACGCGCCGCGGCAAAACACCGGCACGCCGTTGATATGCAGCGAGAAGCCCGTACCATGCGCGCCGCGTTCCACTGCGATCTCACGAAAGCCGATCGAGCCCAGCGGTTGAGGGAATACCCCGCTGTCATCGAGGTGCAATAGAAGCGGATATAAAGTGGGCGCCCCGTGCGTGTGAGGCCACCAGCGCTCGACGCACGGCACCCGCACGCTGCCGGTCAGCGTGCGGGCATCGCGCCATTGCAACGACGAAACGTGGCCGCCGCAACTGAGTGAAGCGCGGCACGCCGCGGCATCGTGCGGATGAACGAAATGTAGCGTTAGCGAAACAATACCGTCGTCGCCGTCGATCCTGCTCGCGACTTCAAAGTGGTCAACGGCGTTTCGTGCATCGCTCAGCATCTCGACTGGCCGCCACGGCCCAACCGCGTGTACAGAAGGGCACCAGCCCGGCATATGGCCGAGCAGCGTCGTGCGGACGTTGCGCAAAGTGGGCGGCGAGACGAGCCGCGGCCGCCATCTCGCGCGCGAGCGTTTTGCCGCCAACGCTGGCGTTAAAGAGCGAAAGCATATGTCGAGCGTCGCGCTGCCGTTCAGTTCGACGTCGAGGTCGTGTGCGACGAACATCGAATCGGATTCGAGGCGTTTGACGCCGTCGAGCCAGACTTCCGCGATGGTCGCCAGTCCGTGCATACGCAAGCGCCGTTTGCCCGTGCCGTTCAGCGTAATGCGATACCAGTGATCGTCGAAGGCGAGGGGTTCGGGATGCGCCACGTCGAAGAGACCCGCGGCTCGGCGCGCGCTCGCCACCGTGCCGGGCACTTGCGCCGCGAGCCAGCCGTGGGCGGGCAGCTCGTTCGGTGACGCACATGCGCCGGCCGGCGTACTGACACATTGCCAGCCGGTGTCGAGTCGCAGCGGCCAGATGTCGTCGGGCGCGAGTTGCACGGCTTGCGCGGCATGCGAAAGCGAGCCTGGTGCTTGCGCATGCGCAGGTGCAACGTCGAGCGCGGCAGCCGGCAAGCCGCCTATGTCATCGTGTTCGGGCACCGGGTCGGTCGTCAGTGCATCCACGGCGGGTTCCTGATGAGTCCCCGGGGCTCGGGGCGCATGCGTCACAACACGAGAGCGGCGAGCGGCGGCAGTGTCTGTTCGTAAGCGCTTTCCAGCACGTCGAAGCAGTCGTCGCACGTGTCGCGGCGTCCGCGTGCGATCGCGCGCACGAGCCGGAACTGCATGACCATCGACTCCGACGCGATACGCTGCGCGGCGGCGGGAATCGTCGCGGGAATCTCGAAGCCTTGCGCGGAGAGCCACAGCAAATACTTGGAGAGAAACTCGAAGTTCGCGCCGAGCTGCCGCATCAGATTGAATGAGTACGGGTGAAAGAACGCCTCACCGCGCGCGAGCAGCGTATCGAGGTGGCCCGGGAATGCGGCACGCCATTCGGAGATCGGATTCGTCAAAGGCCGCCGGCCCAGATGCGCGCACAACAGTTCCGCCGACGCTTCCGCGAGTGCCGTGCCTTCCAGCGCGGGCCGCGCCTGCTTCGCGAATTCGACGTAGGGAAACAGCAGGTCGGGCTGCTGTGCGAATTGCGGCAGCTTGCGGAATACGCCGTCGTAGTCCTCGCCATCCAGCATGTGATAGCCGGTGTTGTGGAAATAGCCGAGGCGGCGCGCGTCCGGGTCGATGAAGTCGATGCCCACCGTGGTCTTCGGATGCTCGCGACGATACGACGTGGCGCGCGTGTTCGGCAGATAAAAGCCGTCTACTTCGACGAGCACGGTGTGGCCGCGCAGAGTCTGCGCGAGCACGCGTGCTTCGAGAGAGTCGTAGATCGCGAGCTCCTGGACCTGCGTGCCGTAGAGCCGCTCCAGGTCTTCAAGAGGGAACTTGAAGAACGTGAACTGATCGCCTTCGAAGTCCTGCGTGACCGTGAAGCCAAACGCGGCGCGCGGATCGAGACCGAAGCCGTGCAGCAATTCGATCCACAGGTCCACATAGCAATTGGTTTCCTGCCAGACGCGCTCGCCCTGATGCAATGCATGCGGCTCGTGCTGACGCGGGCGCGCTTCTCGCGCGCGAGATGCCGCGGCTTGCGATGAAACGTGCTCAGCGTTAGCAGACAATGCGCGTCGCCGAGGCAACTGGAATGTGGAGAACGTGTTTCCCGGCAAGCGCCTCTGCGATGGATTCATGCGCCGTCTCCGGTGCCCGGTGCAGCAGCCAACGCCTGCATCTGTGCCATGCCCTGCGCGACGCGCGTTGCAGTATCGCCCCATAGCAATGCGCGAACGTCGTCGGGCCACGCTTTCACGTCCAGTCCGTGATGACGGAACAGCGCGAGCGTGATGCGCTCCATGCCGAAGCCGACGCAGCCGGTATGCGCGAGCGTGCCGTCTTCGCAGGCGATCTTCCAGATCTTGCCGAAGTGGTCCATGTGATAGTTGAACGACAGGCACGCGGTTTTGCTGTCGGGGTTCGCAACGGGAATCAGCAGTTCGAACTTGAGCGCCTGGGCGCGCTGACTATCGGCGACGATTTTCCCGCCGCGCCCGAAAAACGGGTCGTTGGCGAGGTCCACTTCAACAGACAATTGCAGCAGCGAGACGAGCAGCGAGCCGCGTTCGATCCACATCTGGCGGAACGCCATTACCTCGTGCGCGTTCCCGAGCCGCACATATTCGCGCTGACGAAACATCTGCATGCGCCCGGGATCGAGAGACGGCTCGTGGCGGAAGCAATACGAGAGCACGTCGATGGTGCGCCCGCCGGCAGGCAGCGGGCCGCGCCGCGCCAGTACCGGATAGACCGGATAACAGGCGGCCGGTGTCAGCACGACGCGCGTGGGCTTTTGCTGAGCCATCCATTCGTCGCTGCGATCGTCGTCGCTTGCGATCATCGCTTGGTCCAGCGCTTGCAACAGGCGCCGGTGGCCCATGTCGTTGCCGCAAAACGAGTGAATGGTGCCGGCGAGGTCGGGGAAATTCTTCAGATATTCGCTGTCCTCGAAGTCTGTCCGGCGCATGGCCGGCGGAAAGCGCAATACTTCGGCATCCTGATCGGCTCCGAGGTGCGTGATAGCGGCGTTCAGCCGATCGACGACGTCCTCGAAAACCTGGCTGCGGCCATACAGTCCATTTTCGCCGGTGTCTATCAACAGGCCCGCGGCCAGCAACTCGTCGCGAAAGCTCGGCGCAATGTGTTCGTCGCCATTCGCGGCGGTGGCGAGAGCAGCGGTATCGGTCATCGTATTCATAAGACTCTCCCCGACGCGGCAGGACGCTGCGCGAGCAGCAGGCTCGCGGTGTTCTGCGCGATGCGGTCGTTATTGATCATGAGCGGCGCCGAGTAGAGGTCGCGCAAATGGCGTCCCACGCTGTACGGCGTGCCGTTCTTGTATCCGGCCATGCCGCAGATCATCAGCACTTCGTGCACGACATCCAGTGCGGTCGTGGAGATGCTGGTCTTCAGCGTGTTCATGTCGGACGCGAAGCCGAGCATCGCGGCGAGCGGCGCATCGGCCCGCGATTCATGAAGACGTGCGGCGTGCGCTGCACGCGCCGCGTCGAGCGCCACCGAAAGACGCGCCTGCATCATCTGCAGCAGACCGACAGCATGCGCGAGGCGCATGCCGGCCGGCGAAATCGCGCCGGGCTTCGAACGCGCCTGTGCTCTGTAGAAGGCCTTCGCGCGATTCACTGCATCGGCGGCCACACCCGTCCATACCGATGCCCACAGCGTGTGCGAAACCGGCAGCATGGTCTGGTCGGCGATCTCGGCGAAGGGCGTCGGCAGGATCTGCTCGGCAAGACCGCTGGCGACCAGCCTGAAGCCTTCGCTGCAGGTGCCGCGCATGCCCATCGAATCCCAGGCGCCGCGCTTTTCGAGCAGCGTTTCATCGCGTAACGCGACGATCAGCACCTGGTCCGCGGCAGCCGACTCGGCGGTGCGGCGCGCAGTGACCAGAATGGCGTCCGCATGCGCGCCATATGAAATCGTCGGGGCAAGCTTTTCGATCGAAAAGCGCTCGCCGTCGGCCTCGACCGCGCACGCGCTCGTGCGCATATTGCCGCCGATCGTTTCCTCAGACGTTGCCGATGCGAAAAGCCATTGTTGCTCGCAAAGTTGCGCGAGCAACTGCCGGTGCCATGGCGACTCGCTGCCGTGTTCGTTGATACACGCGACCTGGATCTGATGCATCGCATAGATCATCGCGGTGGAGGCGCAGCCTTGAGCAAGCGTTTCGCAGATCGCGCCGACGTCCGCGAGCGAGAGGCCCGCGCCGCCGTATGCCGCCGGCACCATCGCCGAGAGCAGGCGCTCGCGCTTGAGCGCCGCGAACGCTTCGGCGGGAAACCGCGCGTCGCTGTCGACGGCGTCGGCGAACTGCGCGGCTACCGCTGCACAGCGTTGCGCCGCCGCGCGCCAGGCGGGTTCGGGCTCGATCGCCGCCAGTGCCGCGGGCGCGGTCGCAGCCGCCGAAGCAGCCGGATCCAGCAGCGGGGCGTTCATGCTGCTTTCGCCTGTTGCAACTCGGTGATCGCGGCCGCCATCGAATCGATGCTCGAGAACAGCCGGCGCGTGAGCATACGGTCGGGAATCTCAATGTCGAATTCATCCTCGATTGCGAGCATCAGATGCACGGTCGCGAGGGAGGAGAGGCCGGCGGCATAGAGATCGGCATCGTCCGCGAGGCTCTCCGGCGATACGTCGAGGCGAGCGGATTCGGAAAGGATGCGTCGCAATGCGGTTTTCATGGTGGTGTACCCCTCAGTTGTGCAGCGGTCTCTTCGCGTTCGCCGACGTGGACGAATGCATGTGGACGATTTTTATTCGCGACGTGATGCGCGATCCGGTGCCTCGTATTTAAGAATCGCCAACGCACAGCGTCAGTGCGATGCCGCACGGAAACGCGTGTATCTGGGCCTTAACGTGTAGCCATCAGACGGGCCGGCGTGTCGAACGAGGCCCACGCGGGCGGCGTGCGGCGCCGGTCCCGTTGAACATAAAAGATTCCGCTGGGGAACGTGATGAACTGGAAAACGCTGGAATTCGAGCAGCTTTCGGCACGCGAGCTGTACCTGATCCTGCGGGCGCGCAGCGCGGTGTTCGTCGTCGAACAATCGCATGTCTACCTCGACGCCGATGGCCGCGACGAGGGCTCGCTGCATGTGTTCGCCGTGGAGGACATGGGGCGGCCCATGCCGATTCTCGCCTACGCTCGCGTGCGGCCCGGCGATGCTGAAGACCCCGAGATCACGATCGACAAGGTATTGACGAGCCCGCTGCGGCGCGGCGACGGTACCGCCGAAATGCTGGTGGAGCGCGTGTTGCAGGCCATTGCGGAGCGTTGGCCGGGGCACGCCGCGCGTGTGTGCGCGCCCCTCGGTTTGCGCGAGTTCTACGAGCAGTTCGGCTTTCGCAAGACGGAAGGCCCATATCTCGAACATGGCGTGCCTTTCATCGGTCTCACGCGGCAGATGCGCGGCTCGCAGCCGCTCGCTGCCTTCCGGCGGCGCGAGCGCGACCGTGCGGCGCTCGTCAACACGTTCGAGATGCTGTGATGGAGCCGGTGCTGATCACGCCGTCGAGCGCGCGGCTCGCGCTGCGCACGTCGGCTGACGGCAGGCACGGCGCAACGACAAGGAGCGAAGCAGGAGCGGCCAGAGCCGCTCGCGTTCGCCGTGCGTCGAGAACGCTGCGTCACCCGCTGCGTTGGCCGTTGCTGCTGTTCGGCGCGACGCTGGGCCTCATCCTGCTGCATCAGGGCAGAGTGGTCGAGCTGTTCTTTCCAGCCGGCGCCTTTGGCGTCGCGCTGTTGCTGTACCGGCGCTCGCCCGCGCATTACCTCGGCTTCGTCTGCTGGCTTTTCTTTCTCACGCCGGAGGTGAGGCGTCTCGCGGACTTCGTGAACGGAGCGTTCAATCAACAAAGCCCGATCATGGTCGCACCGTTGCTGGCGGTCGCACTCATGGGGTTCACGCTCGTCAAGCACGTCTCCGCGTTCGGCCAGCGCCGGGCCGCACCGCTTCTGCTGATCGTGATCGCACTTCTCTACGCGTATGTAGTGGGGTTTGCGCAAGCCGGTCCTGCTGCCGCAACCTTTACGCTGATCAACTGGCTCTATCCAGTGATGGTCGCGTTTTATATGACCGTGACGTGGCGCCATTATCCGCACTACCACCGGGTCCTGCTGAAGACGTTCATTTACGGCGGACTCCTGATGAGTCTCTACGGCCTGCTCGAATTCGTTTCGCCCATGCCGTGGGATGCCTTCTGGCTGATCGCCTCGAAGATGGAATCCGAGGGGCAGCCGGTGCCGTTCGGCATGCGCATCAGCAGCACGATGAATTCTTGCGGCCCATTCGCGGTCACGCTAATGACGATCTTGCTGATGTCGCTCGCGGCGCGAGGCAAAGCGCGCATTGTGCTCGGCTGTGTCGGCATTCCCGCGCTGCTGCTCACCAGCGCGCGCAGTACGTGGGGCGGCTTTGCAATCGCGCTCGTCTATTCATTTGCCATGCTCGACGGCAGGAGCCGGATGCGTTTGCTCGCCGGCGTATTCGGCCTTGCCGTGATGGCCGCGCCGCTGATGATGATCGACCAGGTGGCCGAGCCCGTGATGCGGCGCTTCAGCACCATACAGGACATCGGCGAGGACAACAGCTACCAGGCGCGTGCGGAGTTCTACAAGACGTTCCTCTCGTCGGCGCTCACCGATATCGCGGGCCAGGGCCTCGGCACGACGGGTCAGGGCACCAAGCTGTCCGACGACAAATCCGCGTCCGCGATAGCCGACTTCGACAGCGGCCTGATGGAAGTGCCCTTCGTGATGGGCTGGCCAGGCACGCTGCTCTACGCGACAGGCGTGCTCATGTTGCTGTGGCGCGCGTACCGCGCGAGCCGATCGCATCCAACCGATCTTCTCGCTATCTCCGGCGTGGGTGTGGCCGTCGCCATTTTCTCGATGATGGTTTTCATCAATACGCTCACCTCCGTATCCGGGATGTTTTTCTTTCTCGGCGTGACCTTGCCGGTGATTTCCTCGCGCTATGCGCGAGCGCGGCACGCCACGAGTGGCGCGGCGCTTTCGCGGACCTGATGCATACAGATGAAGGACAACAGGATGCGAATTCTCATCGTTACCCATGTCGTGCGCAAGAACGATGGGCAAGGACGGGTGAACTACGAGATCGTACAGGCGGCGCTCGCCGCCGGGCATACGGTGACGCTGCTTGCCGCGGAAGCGGCCGCGGAACTGGTCGCGCATCCGCGCGTGCGTTTCGCGCGCGTTGCGACGAGCCGCCTGCCGACCCGGCTGGTTCAGTATCAGATGTTCGCTTTGCGCTGCGGTGCGTGGGTTCGCGCTCACCGCAATGAGTTCGACGTGGTTCATGTCAACGGCTTCATTGCATGGGCTCGATCCGACGTCAACGCGGCGCACTTCGTGCACGACGGCTGGTATCGCTGCGGCTTCTATCCGTTTCGTCTGCAGCACAGCTTCTATCACGCGTATCAGGTTATCTACACGTGGCTGAACATTGCGTGCGAGAAATGGGCGTTTCGCCATACCGAGGTCATCGTGCCGGTTTCGCAGAAAGTGGCGGCCGAGGTGCGGGCGTTGGGTGCCGGCGCGGCACGCATGCAGGTGATCCATAACGGCGTGGATGTCGACGAGTTCAGGCCCGGCGCGTGCGAACGCGCGCGTTTCGGCTTGCCGCAAGTGCCGTTCATGCTGCTGTTCGCGGGCGATCTGCGCATGTCGCGCAAGAACCTCGACACTGTGCTGCACGCGCTCGTCCATACGTCCGCCGACGTGCATCTCGCGGTCGCGGGCATTCTGCACAACAGCCCGTATCCGGCGCTGGTCGAATCGCTCGGACTAAGCGCGCGCGTGCACTTCACCGACATGGTGATGGACATGCCCGCGTTGATGCGTTCGGTCGATGCGTTCGTGTTTCCTTCGCGCTACGAACCAATGGGGCTGGTATTGCTGGAGGCGCTGTCCGCGGGATTGCCGGTAATCACGGTGCGCACCGCCGGAGGCGCCGAAGTGATCGCGCCGGGCAGCGGCGTGGTGCTCGACGATCCTAACGACGCTGCGGCGCTCGGCGCCGCGATCATGCGTGTCGCGAGCGATACGGACTACGCGCGAAGCCTCGGCACGCGAGCGAGAGAGGTGGCGCAAAACCTGAGCTGGCAGGCCATGGCAGAGCGCTATCTGACCGTCTACGAGCAGGTGCATGCACGCCGCGCGGCACAATCGTTGCCGCCCGCATGCGCAAGCGAGCCGGTGAAACTATGAGCGCGGCTCCAATCGATTCGCTGCAAATCGGCATGCACTGGTTCAACGAACGGCCAGGCGGCCTTGATCGCATGTTTCAGGCGCTGGTGGATACGCTTCCCGCGCAAGGCGTGAACGTGCGCGGCATGGTGGCGGGCAGTGCAGATGTGGTCAAGGCTTCCGGTGGCCGTGTGCAATCGTTCGCGGGCGCGCAGGCGCAACTGGGCGCGCGGTTGCTGGCCTCGCGCAGGCATTCGCGTGTGTTGCGGGCCGCGCGCATGCCCGACATCGTCGCGACGCATTTCGCGCTTTATGCGGCGCCGACGGCAGGCGTGTTTCGCAGCGTGCCGAAGGTCGTGCATTTTCATGGGCCGTGGGCGGCGGAATCGTATCCGGGCGGCGGAGGTGGGTTATCGCGCGCGTTGCGTGTCGCGCTCGAACGCTTCGTGTATCGCGGCGCGACACGTCATATCGTGCTGTCGCGGGCATTCGGCCGTCTGCTTCATGAGACCTATGGCGTGAGTGAGGACAGCATCCGCATCGTGCCAGGATGCGTCGACGTCGCGCACTTCGACACTGGCTTGACGAGGTTCGAAGCACGCCGGCAACTCGGCCTGGCAGCGGACCGGCCGCTGATTTTCTGCATGCGCCGTCTCGTGTCGCGCATGGGGCTCGAAGATCTGATCGACGCGATGGCGATCGTGAAGGCGCTGCTGCCCGACGTGTTGCTGACGATTGCGGGCAAGGGCCCGCTCGCTGCGCAGTTGCAGGCTCGCATCGCCGCGCGCGGCCTCGAGGGCAACGTGACGCTTGCCGGCTTCGTGCCCGACGAGACCGTGCCGCTGTGGTATCGTGCGGCCGACCTCTCGGTCGTGCCGACCGTATCGCTAGAAGGCTTCGGCCTTACGACGATCGAATCGCTTGCTGCCGGCACGCCGGTTCTGGTCACGCCGGTAGGCGGCTTGCCTGAAGCCGTGGCGCCGTTGTCGCAGGGTCTGGTGCTGCCGTCTGGCGGTTTCAGGGCAATCGGCGAAGGCATGGCCGATGCGTTGCTCGGCCGCCTCAAGTTGCCGGACGAACACGCGTGCCGCACGTATGCGCGTGAGAACTTCGACAGGCCGGTGGTGGCCGCACAGGTCGCGCGAATCTATCGCGAAGCGATCGACGTGTTCTGACGCGCCGGTAATCATGCGACGCATCACACGCAAAACATTCGAGCGGCTAGTGTGCGCGGGCGCTCTCGCGCTGCCGCTCGTCGTGCTCCTCGCGGCGGGCGAATCGGAGCACAGCGCGGGCGTTCGTCGTCTGCCGGGCGGTGGGGTCTCTACGGGCCAGCTGGAAGCTCCGGCCGCGGCTGCAAAGATGTTGCAGGTGGCCGAAGCGACCGAAGCGACCGAAGCGACCCACGCGGCGGCCAGCAATTCCGCAGCCGACGCACAAGCGGCCAGTGCATATGCTTCGTCATCCTATAGAACGTCATGGATCGGCAATACATGGGGCTACGGGGACGAGCGCTGGATGCAGATCGACATACAGGCGATCGCCGTCACGCCGCAAGGCGACGTGTTCACTAATGCACCTTGGGACGAGGGCGGTGGCGAACTCGGTCAGTACCGCAATGGCGAACTGCTCCGTCACGGCGGCGAAACGCATGGCTGGGGAATGATGGGGGGCGACGCGATTGCCGCGAACGACGAGTACGTGTTCGTCGCGCAAACCATGGTCAGCCTCGGCAACGAAACCGCAAAGCACAGACCGTCGCCACGCGAGGGGGAAGTGTGGACCGGTATCTCGCGCCGCAGCCGCGCGGACATTCGCGACGGCGTGCCGTTCGCCGGGCAGGTGAAGTTCCCGGTTGGCAGCCGGCTCGCGTTCCTGCTGATCGCCACTTATTCCGCAAAGGCCGACTATGCGATTCGTGGTTTGGCCGCGGACGACACGCGGCTCTTTGTGTCGAACGCGCTTGAAAATCGCGTGCAGGTGTTCGACGCGCAGACCATGCAGGCAGTCGGCGCATTCCCGGTGCGCGAGCCGGGCCGCCTCGCGCTCGCGCCCGATGGTTCGTTATGGATCTTGGAGAACAGCCGCACAGACGGCGCGCAACGCGTGGTGCACCATTCGCGCAATGGGGCAATCATCGGCGAATTGCCGTTGCCTGAAGGCGTCGTGCCGGTGGATCTGACCGTCGATGCAAGCGGGCGCCTGTTGGTCGCGGACAACGGCGTGCGCCAACAGATCCTGATCTATACCGGTGACGCCGGCGCGCTCGCGGGTGCGGCAGCGAGCGCGCGGACGAGCACGTCGGCGGGCAATATGCAACAAGGAACGGCCATGAAATTGACGGCCAGCTTCGGAGAGAAGGGCGGCATCTACGCTGGGCGCGCGGGCGCGCCGGGGCCCCGGCGCTTCAACGGTTTGACTGGCGTGGGCGTCGATCGCGCGGGCAACATTTATGTGTCGATGAACGGTGCGGGTCCGCGCCGCTTCGGCACCGGGCCGAGCACTTACGACGGCGCGCTGCTCGAAAGCTATACGCCCGATGGGCGACAGCGCTTCAGCTTGCAAGGGCTGCTGTTCGTCGACGGCGCGCAGTTCGTCGACGGCGATCCGCCGTCCGTGTATAGCGGCAGCAAACGCTTCACGCTCGATCTCACGCGCGCGCCGGGCCACGAGTGGTCGTATGCGGGCTATACCGCCGACCGTTTCCGCTACCCGTACGATCCATACTTTCATCCGTACCTCGGCGGCCAGCGAGGCATGCCGATGGTGCGCGACGTCGACGGACACCGGCTGCTGTACACCACCGACATGTATTCGTCGTATCTGCGCATCTATCGTTTCGCCGAAGATCGCGAGACGGCGATTCCTTCGGGACTGTTCGCGCAATCGCACATCGACGGACCCTGGCCGCGCAATCAGCCGGCGCACGGCGAGTGGATCTGGCGCGACGTGACGGGCGCGGGCGACTTCTCCCGTACCGCATTCGATCAGAGCAGCAACGGCGCCGATGCGCCCGCAATGCGAGGCTGGTGGGTGGATAGCCGCGGCGACGTCTGGCAGGGCACCGAGGCTGCCGGCATTCGCTGCTTTCCTCTGCAAGGATTCGACCGCGTCGGCAATCCCGTCTACCGTTACGCGGCGATGCGGCAATATCCGGCCCCTGCGCCGTTCTATCGCGTCGCACGGCTCAACTACTTTCCCGACGACGACACAATGTTCGTCTCCGGTTCGACGCGCGCGCGTCCATTTGTTCAGGACAACTGGAATAGTGCCGGTTCACAGCTTGCCCGCTACGACCACTGGAAGACGGGCAAGCCCGTGCTGCGCTACCTGATCGACCTGCCGGACCGCGGTCCGCCGGAATGGCTCTCGATCAACGGCTTTGCGGTGGCGGGCGACCACATCTTCGCCGTCGAAACCCGCAGCGCGGCCGTGCGGGTGTATGACCGCGCGAGCGGGCGCGAAGCCGGCCGTCTCACACCGGGTAAGGAGGTCGGCTCGGCGAGCGGTTGGGCCGACGTGCCGATGCCTGTCACCGCGCATCGTCTCGCGTCGGGCGAGTACCTCGTATTCGTCGAAGAAGACGCGCATGGCAAGGCATTGATGTACCGGTTCACGCCGTCAACCGCCGCGCTTGCGGCTGCTCATCGCAACTCCATCGACGTTGCAGGAAAACCATGAAAATCATCCATCTCGCCAATCATGCGCTGAATGTGGGCAACGGCATCGTCAATGTGATGGTCGATCTCGCGTGCATGCAGGCACGCGCCGGACACGACGTAACGGTGGCCTCGGGTGGCGGCGGATTCGAGGAACTGCTCGGGCGGCACGGTGTGCGTCATGTGCTATTGCCGCAATCGCCGCGGCCTTTGCGCGTGCCGGCGATGGTGGCGCGCTTCAACAGGGTGGTTTCGCAAATCGACCCCGACGTCGTGCATGCGCACATGATGACGGGCGCGCTGATCGCGCGCTTCGGTGTGCCTCGGCGACGCTTCGTGCTGGTCACAACGGTGCACAACGAATTTCAGAAGAGCGCGACGATGATGCGTGTGGGCGACCGCGTTGTCGCGGTCAGTGAAGCAGTGTCCGCCGCGATGGAGCGGCGTGGGATTCCGAAGTCGCGCTTGAGCGTCGTGCGCAACGGCGCGCTCGGCACGCCGCGGCTCGCCGACGCAATCGCGCCGCGCTTACCTGTACTCGCTCATCCGTGCATCGTGACGCTGGCCGGCATGTACGAACGCAAGGGCATACGCGACCTGTTGCACGCGTTTGCCGCGCTGCGCGAGCGCGTGCCCGGCGCAGTGCTGTATCTCGTGGGCGAAGGTCCCGACCGCAACGCGATGGAGCAACTGGCCTCGCAACTTGGCCTCGCGCGACATGCGCGTTTCGAAGGTTTTGTCGCCGATCCGCGGGCTTATCTCGCGCAAGCCGATGTGTTCGTGCTGGCCTCGCACAACGAACCGGCGGGCCTCGTGCTATGCGAGGCGCGCGAGCAGGGATGCGCGATCGTCGCGACGCGCGTGGGCGGCATTCCGGAGATGCTCGACGGGGGCGAGGCGGGTGTGCTCGTGCCGCCGCATGATCCGGTGACGCTGGCAACGGCGCTTGAGCGGCTTCTGACCGATCCGGCCGGGCGCGCCGGATTGGCCGCACGCGCGGTGCGGGATCTCGAGAAGTTCAGCGTGCAGCGCGTGAGCGACGGCTATCTGGCGATCTACGAACGCACGCTTGCGAGTTGCCAGCCGCGCCGCTTCGCCACCATTGCCACGCGAGGTATCGACGCAGCTCGTGCCGGCATGGTAGAAAGTGTGAGCCATTCGACGCCGCTGTAAGCGCGGCCTTGCGTTCACTGCGAGCGGTTTTCACTGTGTCCGCGTGACTTCAGCGGCACAATAGCCACGAATGATTCGTAGACCTCCACAATACGTCGTGAAGGTGTGACGAGACGTCAGCTTGCCGATAAAGTCAGTCTGGTCCAGAGCTTGTACACGAGGCCGCGCAATTCACTGGAGCCATGCAGCGACAGAGCCAGGTTCGCGCACACCAGTACGAGTGCGGCGGCAATCAGTGAGGGCGGCGCGCTGATCGACTCGGCGAG
Organism: Paraburkholderia kirstenboschensis; assembly: GCF_032806925.1. Taxonomy (NCBI): domain Bacteria; kingdom Pseudomonadati; phylum Pseudomonadota; class Betaproteobacteria; order Burkholderiales; family Burkholderiaceae; genus Paraburkholderia; species Paraburkholderia kirstenboschensis. The sequence goes on from NZ_CP136513.1 coordinate 873,177, forward strand.
CGCGAGTGCCACCAGCAAGAAGGCGAGATGCACGAGCATATTGCGCACGATGGAGCCGACGTGCAGCCGGGCGAAGTGAAGCAGCATGGCGTAGTCGAACAGCGCCTTCGACACCACCACGACCGCCGCGCCCATGATGCCGAACCAGTGGATGCCGCACCACAGCGCGCCGGCGAACACGGGCAGTTGCGCCCAGCTGACGCCCGCGATAGCGGCGGGACTGGTCTGCGCCTGGATGAGTATGCCGAGAATGCCCGCCTGGCCGCCGAGCCATACGGCGAGTATCAGCACGCACGCGACGGGCGCCGCAGCGGCCACCGTCGGCCCTAGCCACACGACAAGGAAAGGCTTGAGCGCGAACATCGCAACGATCAGGCAAGGCGTGAACGCGCCGTTCAGCAATGCAAGCGCGCTATGCGCGATCGCGTCGGCATCCGCGCGCGACACGGCGGATAAACGCGGAAAAAGCGTGCGCACCATCGCAACAGGCAGCAGATTCAGACGCGTGATCAGGTTCTGCGGCGTCGCATAGTAAGTCACGAAGCTCGCGCCGAGCAGCGCGCCGACCAGCACGCGGTCGAGCGTCGACGCGATCATGCCCGCGCCGGAAAAGAGCAGCATCCAGCGGCCATAACGGAACAGTTCGGCCATCACGCGCCATTGCGGCATGCGCACGCGGCGAATGCCGATCGCACGAAACGCCGCGGCACCGAGCATCAAACCGGCGAAAAGCCGTGCGAGAACCGCGGCCGGAATGACCACGGCAAGCGAAGGCGAGAAGCAGAAGATCGCCGCGAGCGGCAACAACTGGAAGAGCGCGGTGCCGAGCGTCTGATTGACGTTGAAGCTCGCGAAGCGTTCCACTCCGTTGATCGCGCCCGCGAATACCCATGACACATTGGCAATGGGGACGGCCACCGCAATCCACGGCAAACTCGCCATCACCTCGCGCTGGAACTCCGGCTCGATCTTGACACCATGCGTGATGTAGATGACCGTGCCCGCATAGATGATGAGCCCACCCACGATGCCGGTGCCGAGGTTCATGAACCACGCGCTCCAGAAAATGCGTTCGAGGGAGTCGTCGTTGGCGGCGCGCGCTTTGGAGATCTGATTTTCGGTGGCGAGGCTCGTGCCGAGATCCAGCACGCTGAAATAGCCGATCAGCGTCCACACCAGATTGATGACGCCATAGCGTTCCACGCCCATCAGATGGATATAGGCGGGCACCGTGACGAGGGAGATGAACGTCGGAGCGATCGCTCCTGCAAAGTTGATGACGATGTTTCTGACGATACTTCTTTCCATGGTGCGCTGTCCGCGGGAATGTCGTGCAATGGTGCGGTCGGTGCGGGGCGTTGTCGGTGCGCGGCCGCACCCACGAGCGCGTTCCGCACGAGGGCGTCGGCTTGTCGCAGGCTTGGATACTGCGCTCGTGCGCCGCTTGCGTGTGTGGCTGGGCGTACAGATGGGCGCTCTGCATCGCGGTTAAATCAGCATCGACCGCATACGGCCGGTGAACGGGCATCGCGAGGACAGCGTGAAGGAATCGAAAGAATTAAACCCGCGGCTCATCTCGATCTGCATACCGACCTGCAATCGACCGGGTCTGCTCGAAGAAGCCATCGAAAGTTGCGAAGCGCAGACGTACGGCGAGTTCGAAATCGTCATCGGCGACGATTCGAGCGACGAGCGCACGGCGCAGATGGTCAAGCGTTGCCGTGCGCGCGCGACGCACCCGATCCGCTACGAACGCAACCGGCCCAGGCTTGGCCAGGCATCCAATGTGAACCGCCTCTTCGCTCGCGCGCGCGGCGCGCGGCTCGTGCTGCTGCATGACGACGATCTGCTCGAACCGCATGCGCTCAGTACGCTCGATGCCTGCTGGCGCGCACATCCGCAATTGACCGCCGCATTCGGCAAACAGCGCGTGATCGCCGACGACGGCACGCCACGGCCGGAGGCCACCGCGCGGCTCAATCGCGACTACCGGCGGGTGCCTGAGCGCGCGGGACGGCTCGCCGTGCCCGCGCTCGCCGGCATCGACCAGATGTTCCCGAACAACGGTTATCTGGTGGATACGCTGGCCGCTCGACGCATCGGTTATCGGCTCGCGGCGCAAGTCGGCGAAGCCTGCGATTTCGATTTCGGTTTGCGCCTGTGCGTGCAGGCGGCAGCCGTTTGCTTCGTCGACGAGTTTGTTTCCATCTCGCGCGAGACGGCCTTGTCCATCTCGACGCATGCGTTGCCCGCGATGCACGCGTTCGCGCAGTTGTGCTCGAGCGATGTGCCCGCTGCCGCACATGCCGCGCGCGACGATGCGCTGCGGCGCGTCGCACCGCGCGCCGCTTCCGCGTATGCGCGCGCCGGTGACGCGCGCGCCGCGTGGCGCGTGCTGCTGTCGAAGCATTACGCGTTGCGCGACCGGCTGCGCGCGCGTTTTCTGTACCACCTGCTGCTTGCCACGCGCTCGACGCTCGGCGGCCGCATGCCGCCGGGCAGTTGAGCCGGCGCCTGGCTCTACGACGCGTGTGCGGATGCGTGTTGCCCGGGGCATGTGGCAGAAGCGGTGTGACAGAAGCAATGCGGCAGCGGCAATGTGGCAGGGCGTACAGAGGCGAAGGGCGGGCTTTGCTGTAATGCCCGAAAGAAGACTTGTGAGGAGCGTAGCGTGAGGCCAGTAGTCTTCGATGGCCAGTTCGGCTGGTTGCATCCTGCAGCCGGGCCGCATGGCGTGGTGCTCTGCTACCCATTCGGCTACGACGCGCTTTGCACCTATCGCGGCATGCGCCGGCTCGCCGAGCGGCTCGCCATGCGCGGCGTCTCGGTGCTGCGCTTCGACTATCCAGGCACGGGCGACTCGGCGGGCGACGCAAGCGAGCCGGACCTCTGGCGGGCGTGGATCGACGGCATCAGGAAGGCCGTGGCGTTGCTGCGACAATCGGCGGGCATCGAACGCGTGAGCTTGTGCGGCCTGCGGCTTGGCGGCACGCTCGCCGCGCTCGCAGCTCAGGAACTGGGCGACGTCGACGGTCTCGTGCTGCTCTCGCCCGTGCTGTCCGGCAAAAACTATCAGCGTGAGTTGCGCGCCGGATATCGTCAATGGCTGTCGATGCCCGCGGCAATGGATTGCACGCCTGAGCCCGACACCGACGAGTTCGTCGAGGCGTACGGCTTTCGCCTCTATCGCGATACCATCGAAAGCCTGCGTGCGGTCGATCTGCGGCGCGATGCGCCGGCACCCGCGAGGCGCGTGCTGGTGCTCGATTCGCTGGACGCGACACGCGTCGATGCGCTGGTCAAGCACTATCGGGAACAGGGCGTCGAAGTCGAGCGCCAGGGCTTCGGCGAATACAGCAAGTTCATGATGGAGGCGCTCGACAGCGAGATCCCGCGCGCGGCGTTCGAGTCGATTGAAAACTGGCTGGCGGGAGACTCGACAGCCAGCACTGCAGAGGTGCCGAGCGGGAGTGCATACGCGGGCGATGTCGAAGGCCACATCGTCGAAGCGGATGTCACCGAAACGCCCGTATCGATCGAGGGCGGCAGACTGTTCGGCATCTATTGCGCGCCTCTTGCTCATCCAGCGACGGGCGGCGGCGCAAGCGCGCCCGCGGTGCTGATAGTCAACACCGGCGCAGTGTCGAGAATCGGCAACGCGCGGCTCGGCGTGCGTTTTGCGCGGCGTCTCGCGCGGCAAGGTATTGCCTCGCTTCGCGTCGATCTCGGCGGACTCGGCGACAGTCAGCCTTCGCTCGATGCAGTAACGCTCGATGCGCTCTACGCGCAGGACGGCGCCGACGACGCCGCCTGCGCCGCACGCTGGCTCACGGCGCGTGGCCACGGCGGTGCGGTGCTGCTTGGCATCTGCGCGGGCGCCTACGTCGGTCTCCATGCCGCGTCGCGCGAGCCGGCGGTGACGGGCGCGATGCTCGTCAATCTGCAGAAATTCACATGGCGCAACATCTGCGATGAAAACGGTAAGCCGACCGTGCGGGTCGCGGCGATCGGTTCGACGCGCAGCTATCTGCGCTCGATGTGCGAGCCGCGCAAATGGCTTCGCGTCGTCAAAGGGCAGACGGGCGGCTGGCCCGTTGCGCGCGAACTGGCTACCCGTTTTGCGTCGCTTCTACGAGCGACGCTTGCTGATCGGATCGAGCGAATCACCGGACTGGAGCTTGGCGCGAGCGAGGAGCGTCGGCCATTTGCGGCGCTCGAAGCGCGTGGCGTCGAGACGCGCCTTCTTTATGGCGTGCTCGACGAAGGTGTCGAAGAGCTTAAAAAATACTTCGGAGTGCGTGGCATCAGATTGCAGCGTCTGAACCGCGTTCGCGTGGTTTTTTGCGAGCACACCGACCACGCGATTCTGTCCGCGAGCGCGCAGGAAAACGTGATGTCGCATTTCGAGGACTTCTATCGCAGCCGGTTCGGCGAAAAGCTCAGCGCCGCCGAAGTCAAAGCCAAAACGAAAGCCGAAGCCGAAGCCGAAGCCGAAGCCGAAGCCGAAGCGGAAGCCGAAGCCGGCGACTCTGTTGCGGCGCATTGCAACGGGTCCCGTACGCGCGCGGCGCAATGGCTTGTCAAGCATGCGCGTGCATTTCGCCTAAGCGGAGAAGCGTGATGAAACTCGTGGGACAGCGTGCCACGCGTCGCGGCGTTGACGTCGCGCTGTCCCGATCGGCTCGCCAGTGCGCCGTCTGGCTAGCCGACATTGATTACTTTTTGCGGCGCACTCCGATACGCTGGAGGAGTGCCGTGAATACACAATCCGACCTGGACCGCATCAATCGCGTGGCGTGGAATTCGCGCGACGCAGCGCGCGTTTTCGCCGCCGGCAAGACCTTCTCCGACGCCGGCGAGGAGACCGCGTTCCAGTGGCTCGCGCCGCGCTGCGCGGCGACGCCATTGCTCGACATCGGCATCGGCACGGGGCGCACCATTGCGCTGATGCTCGCCATCTCGAACGACTATACCGGCGTCGACTACACGCCAAAGCTGCTCGACATGGCGAGGTCGCGCTATCCCGGCCGCGACTTGCGGCATATGGATGCGCGCGACATGTCGGAGCTGCCGTCCAATCATTACGGGCTAGCTGCGTTTAGCTGGAACGGTATCGACTGCGTGGACTACGACGGTCGCGTGAAGATCCTCGAAGAAATGTATCGCGTAGTGCGGCCGGGGGGCTATGTGCTGTTCTCGTCGCACAATCGCGGCGGCCCCGGTTATCGCGAGAACATCTGGCAACTGCTGCCGCAGTTCACCTTCAATCCGCTCAGGCTCGGCTGGCGCTCGCTGCGCGCAATGCGCCGCTTCCAGCTCGGCACGCTGAACTATGTACGTAACGTCAAGCTGAATCGCGACTACGGCGGTTACTCGGTCAAGACAGCGGCGGCTCACAACTTTGGCATCGTGATCGTCTACACGACGCTTCCCGAACAGCGCCGGCAACTCGCGCAGGTCGGCTTGCAATGCGATGCGGTGTTCGGCAGTTGCGATGGCAGGCGGATTGCCGACGACGTAGAGGACAGCGACGCCTGGTGGTTTCACTTCATCGCGCACAAGCCGCTTGCGGCGTATCGCTTCGGTCAGGAGAGCGGCCATGCAAGCCCACGCACTTCGACTTGATGAGCCGCGCGCAGCAGACGCGGACTTCGACGAGCGGCGCTTTCGGCATGCGCTCGGGCGCTTCGCGACCGGCGTCGTCGTGATCTCGACCGGCAGCGGCGAACGCCTGCACGCGATGACTGCGAACGCCTTCATGTCAGGTTCGCTCAGGCCGCCGCTGATCGTCGTGTCGGTCGGACAGCACGCGCGCATGCACGAGCGCCTGATGGCCTGCGCGGTGTTCGGCGTGAGCGTGTTGTCGGACGCCCAGGAGGCGCACAGCCGCCACTTCGCGGGCGAGCCGCAGAGCCGGCTTGCGCCGCGCTTCGCCGGCGTCGACGGGCTTGCTGACGTGGTGCTGCTCGAACATGCGGCGGCCCGCTTTGCTGCGCGTGTAGTGGACCGGCATCCGTGCGGCGACCACACGTTGTTCGTCGGCGAGGTGTTGGTGTTTTCGCTCGACGAGCACGCACCGCTCATTTTCTTCGGCGGACGCTATGGGTCGGTGGCCGGTTCGCAGATCGCGACACCGGCACACGCATTGCCCCCATCCGCGCACTGCGAACAGGGCGAACCGGGTCCATCGTTTGCGAGGAGCCATGAGTGATTTCAGGCCGTTTGGGTTCAGACAATTTGTCTCACAACGTGCGTCGTCGCACCATGCAAAGTCAAGGCCGCAGGCATGCTTGAAACGCAAGCTTGTGGCCCTTTGGCACGTAGCGCGTTACATGGAAGAAACAATTCTTCAGAGGGATAACCCTGTCAGGAAGTGTCCCAACTGGCGTAACCGTTGTGAAGCTAGCAACGTAGCGTGGATGAACACCACGTGACGATAAAACACACAAAGAACGGCGGTTTATCAACAGGCTACGCGGGGGCAAACACCGCTTCGGGGAGAGGGTCATGGAACAGGGAAACAAAGATCGATCATTGGTCAGCAAGGTGATGGACGGGCTCGTCACGGGCATCGTCGAGGAGAAGTACGGCGCGATACTGCCGCCTCAGGACGTGCTGTCGAAAGAGTTCGACGTGAGCCGCACCGTCATGCGCGAGGCGCTGTCGATGCTGCTCGCGCGCGACATGCTCGATGTGCGTCCGAAGATCGGCACGCGCATCCGGCCGATGAGCGACTGGCGCATGATCGACGAAGACGTCGTGAACTGGCGTTTTCGCGCGAAGCCCGATCCGCTATTCCTGCGCGACGTGATCGAGTTTCGCATTCTGATCGAGCCGCGCGCCTCGGCGCAGGCGGCGGCGCGCGGCAGCGCGGCCGACATCGCCGCGGTGCGCGATGCGTTCGAGGCGTTTCGCGTGATCCGTCCCGCCGAACCGGGCTATCAGGAAGCCGACGAACTGTTCCATACGCGCATCGTCGTCGCGAGCGGCAATCAGTTTTTCAAGCAGATGGCGGCGATCATTCGCGGGGCGCTGTCGTCCGGCAATCGGATCGTCAACGAGAAGGAAGGGATGTGGGAGACGGCGATTAACTCACACCGGCGCGTGGTCGAAGCGATAGAGCGGCGTGACCCGAAAGAAGCCGAGCTCGCGTCGATGGCGATGATCGACTTCACGACCAAAGAGATCGCCGGCACCTTTGCCGTAGCGCCGCCGGTTCCGCCCGCGCATGGCGGAAACGCCGGATAACGCCGAGCCAACGTATGGCTTCTGGCGCTGCTGCGCGCGTTGCCGCAGCGGCGCGCCAATTTGCTGATCGTTGTTGGCCTGCAGTCCCACCGACGTGATGCGTTCCCCATGACGACACACCTGCCGGCGGCATGCGCGACAATAGCGCCTTGCTCTTAACCGCAGGGACGCCAGGTGATCGTGACAAACGCTGTGATCAACGCGGGCACAGATGCCCCGACAAACGCCGCCACAAACTCAACGCAAGCAATCCCATCGGACGGCACGATCCATTGGGGAATCGTCGGTACGGGCCGCATTGCGCGCCGGTTCGCTCAAGGCCTCGCCCATGTGCCCAACGCGCGCCTCGCGGCGTTGTGGTCGCGACGCGCAGAGCCGGCGCAGGCTTTCGCCGACGAATTCGGCGGCCGGCTTTGCGCGAGCTTCGATGCGCTGCTCGCCAGCGGGATCGACGCGCTCTATATCGCCACCGTTCAGGACAGCCACGCCGATTACGCGATCGCGGCACTGCGAGCCGGCCTGCACGTGCTATGCGAAAAGCCCGCCGCGATCAACAGGTCGCAACTCGAGCGCGTGCAGGACGCCGCGCGCCGCGCCCAGCGCCTCTTCATGGAAGCGATGAAGCCGCCGTTTTATCCGTTGTACAGAAAGTTGCAGGCGCATCTAAAGGACGATCCGATTGGCGAAATCGGACTCGTGCGGGCCGGCTGTTCGGTGCCAGGCGTGCCCGACGATCACCCGTCGCTGTCGTTCGAGCATGCGGGCGGCGCGCTGCTCGATATCGGCATCTACGAGATGTTTCTCGCCGTCGACTGGCTCGGCGCGCCGCTCGACGTGCAAACGCTCGGGCGCCTCGGTGCGACCGGCGTCGATACGTTCGCGAGCCTGAACAGCCAGCATGAGCGCGGCATCGCGCAGCTCTTCTGCGGACTCGATCTGCACGGCAAGGGCGACGCGCTGCTGATGGCGAAAAGCGGGCACGTGACGATTCACGAGCCGTGGTGGAACCCGTCGCGTGCGACGATCCGCTACGCCGACGGTCGCGTGATCGAACTCGACGAACCATTCGAAGGCGGTGGCCTGAACTACGAGACCGCGCATTTCTGCGAGCTGATCCGCGCGGGACGGCTCGAGAGTCCGCTAATGCCGCACAGCAAGTCTTTGCAGATGATCGCGATGGCTGATGCCGCGCGCGCGGCGTTAGGGCTTAGGTTTGCGGGCGAGTGACGCGAATCGCCCCATGCGGCCAGTACGATTTGCGGCATTACGCGCTGCGATTCGGGCGTTTCGGCGCGCCGCAGGACCAGGCCGCGCCACTTGCGAGCCGCTAGCCGACGTGGATTCGGCTAGCGGCGGCTCAGTCTCTAGCACAGGCTCCGGCCGCGCGCTCGGTGTTGAATGCCCGCCGCCAGCGCTCAGTGCCTGGAGGGCAGCGCGAGCCGCCGTTCATACCAGCGCTGCAGCAGTTCGAGTATCTGGCACAGCACCCAGTAGACGGCCGCTGCCGCCAGATAGAGCGGCAATGGCTGGTACGTCGACGCGATGATTTCCTGCGCACTACGCAGCAGTTCGGTCACCGTAATCACGGAGACCAACGAAGTATCCTTGATCAGGCTGATCAAGCTGTTCGACAGACTCGGCACCGCAATACGCAAGGCTTGCGGCGCGATCACGTAGCGCAGCGTCTGGCGCCGCGAGAGTCCGAGGCTGTAGGCGGCGAGCCATTGTCCCCGGTGAATGCCGAGGATCGCGCCGCGCATGCTTTCCGACAGATACGCGGCCACGTTTGCCGACAGCGCGATCACGCCGGCCGGCGTCGGGTCGAGCGAAATGCCGAAGCTCGGCAAGCCGTAGTAGATCACGAAGATCTGCACGAGCAACGGCGTGCCGCGCATCACGCTCACGTAAATGCGCGCGATCCAGTTCAATGTGCGGCTGTGGCTCACGCCCATTAGCGCGAGCACGGCGCCTGCAATCAGGCCGAAGAACATCGACAGAACTGCAAACTTGACCGTCAGGACAGCGCCCTGCGCGAGCACAGGAAGCGATTGAACGAGCAGGGAAGTGGTGGACATGAGCGGTGCTCGGGTTGGCGCGCGAGACGCACATCGCCCAGGCTGGGCGCGTGCTGCAAAAGTGCGAAGGGCGGCATTCCGGGGATGCCGCCCTTCGTTTCATCCGAAGCCGGTTACTTGATCGGCTTGCTCACGTCGATGCCGAACCACTTGTCCGAGATCTTCGCGAAGGTGCCGTCTGCTTCGAGCTGCGTCATCGCGTCGTCGATTGCCTTGGCGAACTTCGGGTTGTTCTTTTTGAACGGAATGCCCGACGGGTTGCCCGCGCCGACATTCGCGCCGGTGCGCAGCGGCAACTGCGAGTTCTTCAACAGATAGGCGAGCATCAGACGGTCGTTGAGCGCCGCGTCGAGACGGCCAGCCGCCAGATCGCGCAGATATTCGGGCGCGCCCGGGTACGTCTTCACGTCGATGCCGGGCACCGACTTCGCCATGTCCATGTAGTTGGTGCCAAGGCCGACGCCGAGCTTCTTGCCCTTCAGATCGTCGAGCGACTTGAACTGGCGCGTGTCGTCCTTACGCTGGATCAATTGGGCCGCCGAGTACGTATAAGCGGGCGAGAAATCTAGCGCCTGCTTGCGCGCATCCGTAATGCCGACCTGGTTGACGATCACGTCGAACTTGCCGGCCTGGAGACCCGCAATGATGCCGCTCCATTCGGTCGTGACGAATTCGGGCTTGACGCCGAGCTTCGCCGCCACTGCTTTGGCGATGTCGACGTCATAGCCGACGAGTTCGCCCGACGGCGCTTTCGAATCGAACGGAGGGAATGTGCCTTCCAGACCGATGCGCAGCGCGCCGCGCTGCTTGACCTGGTCCAGCAGGTCGTCGGCATGGGCCGTGACCGCGGTGAACGAAGCGCCGATCAGAGCGGCGACGAAAACTTTCTTCAACAACCCGAGTTGCATTGTGTTCCTTTTTGTTCGTATGTCGTTTTAGCGGACGAAAGCTTAACAAAGCAGAATGCCGAACGCTAAATACCGTTTGTTCATGTCTGTATTACCCGGTCGCCGCGAGCCTGAGTCCGCGTGCCGCTTGGGACCGCGACTGCCACTGCGACTGCCCGTGCAGTCAGCGAAGCGCCTGCACGCATTCGGCGACGAGCGCCGGTCCCCGATAGATGAAGCCCGTATAAAGCTGAACGAGCGAGGCGCCGGCAGCGAGCTTCGCGCGGGCATCGTCGCCGGAAAAGATCCCGCCCACGCCGATGATCGGTACTGCCTCACCGACTTCGGCGCGCAGCTTGCGGATCACTTCGTTCGACGCGTCGAACACCGGCTTGCCCGACAGGCCGCCCGCTTCGTCGCCGTATTGCATGCCCGCGACGGCGGTGCGCGACAGCGTGGTATTGGTCGCGATCACGCCTTCGAAGCGGTGGCGCAACAGCGTGTCGGCGATCGACTTGATCTGCTCGTCGTCGAGATCAGGCGCGATCTTCAACGCGAGCGGCACCAGCTTGCCGTGCATGTCGGCAAGACGTTGCTGCTTGTCCTTGAGCGCCGCGAGCAGCGCGTCGAGTTCGCCCGCGCCTTGCAACTGGCGCAGATTCTTCGTATTCGGCGACGAGATGTTGACCGTCACGTAGCTCGCGAACGGATAGACGCGTTCGAGGCAATACAGGTAGTCTTCAGCGGCGCGCTCGATCGGCGTGTCGGCGTTCTTGCCGATGTTCAGGCCGAGAATGCCGCGATAGCGCGCGGCCTGCACGTTTTTCACGAACTGGTCGACGCCCGCATTGTTGAAGCCCATGCGGTTGATCACGGCATTCGCCTGGGGCAGACGGAACATGCGCGGCCGCGGATTGCCGGGCTGCGCGCGCGGCGTGACCGTGCCCACTTCGATGAAGCCGAAGCCGAGCGCGGCGAGCCCGTCGATAGACGCGCCGTCCTTGTCGAGCCCTGCTGCAAGCCCCACGGGATTGCGGAACGTCAGCCCCATCACCGTGCGCGGCGCGTCAGGCACGCGCGCGGCGAGCGCGCCGGCGAGGCCGGTGCGGCCGGCGGCGCCGAGCACACGCAAGGTCAGGTGATGAGCGTCTTCCGCGTCCATGCGAAAGAGTTGGGCGCGTATGAGCGGATAGAGGGAACTGAACACAGGACGAAGCCGGGCGGCCAAAAAATGGGAACCCGCTATTTTACCGGCTTTGCGCTATCAATGAGATAGGGCGGGGCAGGAGTGGCGCTCGCTACTTAAGGCCGCAGCGGCCCGCGTTTGCCCTGCGACGCCGCGCCGACCGTCGCGAGATCCACGCCTGCGGGATCGAGCACGCGCCATACGCCGTCGATCAGACCTTCGAGCGGCCTGAAATTGGCCTTGTAGGCCATCTTCGGACTCTCGCGGATCCAGTACCCGAGGTACACATACGGCAACTTCAGGCTGCGCGCCTGCTCGATCTGCCAGTAGATGTTGTACGTGCCGAAACTCGTATGCGGCAGTCCCGGCTCGAAGAACGTGTACACGGACGAGAGCCCGTCGCCGAGAATGTCGATCATGCTGATCATGCGCAGAAGGCCGGGCGATTCGGGTTTGTCCGGCAGCGCTTCACGGAATTCGACGAGCCGCGAGTTGATCCGGCTTTGCAGCAGAAACTGTTCGTACTGGTCGCGGCTGTCGCGGTCCATGCCGCCGCCCGCATGTCGCGCCGACTGATAGCGCATATAGAGCGCGTAGTGTTCCTCGTCGTAGTGAAGCGGCGCGACCGTGGCGATCATGTCGCCATGCTTTTTCCAGACGCGCCGTTGCGTGCGGTTCGGCTCGAACCGGTCGACGGGCACGCGCACCGGCACGCATGCGCGGCAACCGTCGCAATAGGGCCGATATGTGAACACACCCGAGCGCCGGAAGCCCGCCTTGACGAGGTCCGTATAGACGTCCGAGTTGATGAGGTGACTGGGCGTCGCGACTTGCGAGCGCGCGATACGCCCGTCGAGATAACTGCAGGGATAAGGCGCCGTTGCATAAAATTGCAGCGCCGAAAGCGGAGAAAGAGGCAGCTCGTTAGGATGAGTCACGTTGGCAGCTCTCGAAGCATCTCTGGTAATGCAAACCCGGCGCGCGTTGCAACTTGTCTTGCAGATCGTGTTGCAGCTCATTTTGCAGCACTTGATCCGCGCGTTTCATTGAACGGATCCGGATTCGGCCTGATTCTTCCTACGCCGCTCGCGCGAGCACATCGAGCAACACGGTCTTGTCGAAGCGCCAGGGAATGCGCGGTGCGTCGACAGACGCGCGAACATGCGCGATGAACGCTTTGCGCGCTATCTCGCGACCGCCGAGCGACGCCAGATGCGACGTGTTCTGCTGGCAGTCTATCATTTCTACTTCGTGACGGCGCAAGTGCCCGACAAGCGCGGCCAGCGCCATTTTCGAGGCATCCGTGACGTTGGCGAACATGGATTCGCCGAAGAACATCTTGCCGAACGAGACACCGTACAAGCCGCCCACGCGCTCGCCTTCGAACCATGTTTCGATGCTGTGCGCGTCCCCCACGCGATGCAGCGACGAATAGGCGTCGACTACGTCCGCGGTGATCCACGTGCCGCGCTGGCCGCGCCGCGGCGCCTCTGCGCAGGCGCGCATCACGGCTGCGAAGTCGTGGTCGACGCGGATTTCCCATGCGTCGTCGCGCAACACGCGCTTGAGCGTTTTACGCAGCGACGGCGACACCTTGAACTCGGCGGGGCGCAGGATCATGCGCGGGTCGGGGCTCCACCACAACACGGGCTGGCCGTCCGAATACCACGGGAAGATACCGTGACGATACGCGTCGATAAGGCGTGACGGCAGCAGATCGCCGCTCGCGGCGAGCAGGCCCGGAGCGCCGCTTGCCGCGCCGAGCGCGCGCTCGACGGGCGGAAACGGTTCGTCGGGTCCGAGCCAGGGAACCATGCGCGCCGCTCAGCCTTCGCGCAGCGAGCGGAAGATGTCGCCCGTATGCAGGCCGAAGCTGCCGGCCGCGCGGTCGGCGAAAAAGAAGCGCAGCGTTTGTCCGACGGTGGGAAACGCAATCTCGTCCCACGGAATGTCGCTTTCTTCGAAGAGCTTCACTTCGAGACTCTCCTCGCCCGCGGCAATGTCCAGATCGAGGAGGCGCGCCATGTAGAAAAGATGCACCTGATGCACATGCGGCACGTTCAGCAGCGAGAAGAGATTCTGCACCTCGACGCGCGCGCCGGCTTCTTCGAGCGTTTCGCGGGAAGCGGCTTCGGCCGTGGTCTCGCCCATTTCCATGAAGCCTGCGGGCAGCGTCCAGTAGCCGTAGCGCGGTTCGATTGCGCGGCGGCATAGCAGCACCTTGTCGTCCCAGACCGGAACGGTGCCCACGACGTTGCGCGGATTCTGATAGTGCACCGTGCCGCAATTGCCGCATACGAAGCGCTCGCGGTTGTCGCCCGGCGGAATGCTCAGGCTGACGCCGTGGCCGCAGACAGAACAGAATTTCATAGGAAAGGCACGAGAAAGGGTGCTAGGAGTTTATCACTGGGGCGGCGTTTTACCGTGCGCGGTGATGGTGACGCGTGATGGAGGCGGTGCCGGCAAGCGGGCGGTGTGAAGGGGCGCGGGTGCGCTTATGGGTGTGCTTATGCGTGCGCTTGACGACGCGGCTCATATGCATCGACTCATGCCAGGACTATCGACGCGAAAAGACTGCTGCGCAAACAAAAAAGGCCTGCCGGTTTGGCAAGCCTTCAATGTTGTTTTCGACGTTCCAGCTTTTGGTTGCGGGGGTAGGATTTGAACCTACGACCTTCGGGTTATGAGCCCGACGAGCTGCCAGACTGCTCCACCCCGCGTCCGTCGAAGAAAAGAGTATAGACCAAACCGGGAGGCGATGCAATAGTCGATGCGGTAGTCGTTTAACAAGCGGACTCCCGCTCGCAGTTCCCGGCAATTACTCGCGCTCGCCGAACGGCTTCCTGCAAAACGTCGCGCGATGCGTGGGCGGCGTCGCATCGCGCAAGGCCGCTGCAAGACGCTGCGCTAGAATCGGAGTCTCCCGGCGCGCGTCACGCGATTTGCGTGGAAATCACTACAACTCCACGCCGACTCCACGCCGAGTCGGTCGCGAATGCACGACGACGAGCCCGCACTCACACCTTGCCCCCGGAACTTCATGGACATCGCTCACGACCTGCAGATCATTGCCGCTCAGGAACACGCGCTCGTGTTCCCCCAATTCGATGCTGACCGCGCATGGCAAATCGGTGCCTATCTGCACGAGGTCGCGAAGGCACGCGGCATCGCTGCCGCCATCGACGTGCGCACGTTTGGTCAGCCTCTGTTCTTCAGCCTGCTCGACGGCGCGACGCCGGACAACGTCGATTGGGCACGCCGCAAGGGCAACACGGTCGCGCATTTCCGGCGCAGCTCGTATGCGATCGGCCTGAAAATGCAGCAGGCCGGCAGCACGCTCGCGGACAAGCACGGCCTGCCCGCTACCGAATATGCATCGCACGGCGGCGCGTTCCCGTTGACGGTCTCGGGTGCGGGCGTGATCGGTTCGATCACGGTGTCCGGCTTGCCGCAGCGTGCCGATCATGAGTTCGTGGTGGAAGCCCTCTGCGCGCACCTCGGTCACGACTACAGCAAGCTCGCGCTTGCAAAGGCCTGAACCGATGCGGGTGCCGCCTTATGCATGGCTCGGCATCGCGATCGTGGCCGAGGTGATTGCCACGTCCGCCATGCGGGCGTCGGACGGTTTCTCGCGGCTCGTGCCGTCGGCGGTGGTGGTCCTCGGATATGGCGTCGCCTTTTACTGCCTGTCGCTGACGCTCAGGAGCATTCCGGTCGGCATCGTCTACGCCGTGTGGTCGGGCGCGGGCATCGTGCTGATTACGCTCGTCGCGCTTCTGCTCTATGGGCAGGTGCCCGATGTGCCGGCCGTCATCGGGCTCGGGCTGATCGTTTCCGGAGTCGCTGTGCTGAACATGTTCTCGAAGATGCAGGCGCATTGAAGCGCGAGCCCGACGCACCGCCTGGGCTCTGGCTGCATCCGTTGTGCATGCGTTCGGGCTTTGCTGCGCTTGCCGGCGATGTCGGCTCTTACTTGCAGCGTACGATCATCGAGCGGCTCTTGACGTTGGCCGACACGACGTTCGTCACGCTGCCGCCCGCGGTCCCGCCTTCGTCGTTGTCTTTCGACACGATGTCATAGCCTGTCGCGCCGCACGCCTTGCCCGCCTGCACATAGCATGAGGCCCAGCTCGAACCGGCGTCGGCGCCGCTGCAATTGACCGCGAAGCCGGTCTGGCCGTTCGGCAGATTGATGAGCGATGTCGTGTTGGACGACGCGCAGCCTGCCAGGCCCGCGCCCAGCGCAACTGTTACTGGCAATGCGAGAAGAAGGGACGTGTGGCGCAGCAGAGCCCGCGCGTTGCCACGCGGCGAATGACTTCGGCCCGGCCATTGCGTCATGAAATGCATCGTGATTCTTTCCTTTGATGTGTTGGCTTGCCACGCGCGCAAGCTCAGGGCGTTTCGACAGTAATGCCCGCCGCGCTGACGAGGCGGCGGCTTTCGACACCGCTTTCAGTGGCCGCGTCTTCCCAGATGCTGATGGCTTTCGCGATGTCGATGTCATGGCTTTCGGCATACGCAAACCATCGATTCGCCGCATCCGGCTCGGGCAGTTCGTGATCGTGCAGAAAATATTTTCCCATATTGCGCTCGCTGAACTCGAAATGGAGGCACTGCAGCAGCACGGAGCGTGCCGTCGAACCGGTTCGACCTGTACGGATCCGACAAGTGCAACTCTCAAAACGTGCAGAACTTATTCGATCGCCGCGCGCCTTACCTCATCTATCGCAACGAGGAGAACGAACATGGCTGAACGGGTCAGCGGCCCTTACCGCGGCTATTACATCAGTGCCGCCGCGCGCCTCGTGCCGGCGGCCGGCGCCCAAGGCAACAACGGCACCGGTGGCACGGGCGGCACCTACGTCGGCTCGGTCAGCCTGGCCGAGCTTGGTCCGGACGATGCACACCGGATGGAGACGCTGCTCGATCTCGGCGATCAGCAACGGTTTGGCAGCGAAGAAGAGGCGCTCGCCTATGTTGAACAGGCCGCGCGCGATTACGTCGACCGTCTGTTGGGAGGCAAGTCATGAACGTCGAACGTCTGCTCCGAGGCAAGTCATGAGGGCGCCTGGCAAGCAAGCCCGCACTGCAACCCCTGCCGACGCTCCTCGCGATTCCGGCGCCGCGGCGGGGTGGACCGCGGTCCGGCCGCGCGAGTACCATATTCGGGTCGTCCGGGGCCGGCCGGTTCTCGCGGGCTCCGGTTGTGTGCCGGATACTTCTGATGAGGCGACCATGGAAATCAGGTTTCCCGCGGGCGCGCCAGCCTACCGCGATTCCAATCTGACCGTTGTCTTTCCCGCGCTGGTGGACGGTGAACCCGTGCCGTGCGCAATCTCCGTCGAGGCGCTAGAAGATCACTTCGGCGCACACTCCGAAGACCTGGAAGGCTGGATGCGCGCATTCGACGCCGGACGTCCGCGCATAGAAGCCGTGGCGCGCGAGCATTTGCAGATCAGCAACGGCACACCTGTGCTGCTCAAGAGCGGGCACTTTCCGCCGGGGGATGCGGCTCGCTAGAGAAAGAAGAACCGCGCGCGACGGCCATGCACTGGCGGATACCTTCTTCGTAAGACGTCTTCGCGATCGGACCGATCAGCTTCGTCAATGCGGAGTCGTCGAGCACGACCGGTTCGGTCATCAGGTAGTTCATCTCGACCAGCTCACGCATCAGCGGATTGAAGAGGCCGAGCACGCGCAGCATCGTCTTTCCGGCCATCATCAGCCTGGGTTGGCCGCCCGCGAGTGCATAAGCCTGTCGTGCCACTTCGCGCTGCGTGATGGTGCCCGCGCCGGCAAGGTGCCACCAACGCCCGTACGCTTCTGGCGTGCGCGTAAGCTTCTCGACCACGGCTCCGATATCCGGCAGATAAATGAATTCATGCGGCACATCCAAGGGGCCGACCATCTGCGCGCGCTTTCCATTTGCGGCAGCTTCGAATACGCCGTTGAGCAGACTGCGCTCGATGCCCGGGCCGTAGAAATCGGGTAGCCGCAGAACCAGCGTCGACAGTCCGTTTTTTCCATGCGCCTGCAGCACCAGATTTTCCTGGGCGAGCCGCATTTTCCCTTTGAACGTGTGCGGCTCGCGAGGATGGTCCTCACCGATCGGATTGCCGCGCGCACGACCGTATGGATACACGGTGCCGATCAGAACGAAGCGTTCCACGGCCGCTGCCGTGATGCCTGCGAGCGTTTTCTGCATCAGCGGCGGATGTTCGGCGAAGCGGTCGTAGGGCACGCCGACCAGATAGACGACGCTCTGCAGCCCCTGCGCTGCAGCGCTGATCGAAGCCGGATCGTCCGGATTCCACGTGACGATCTCCGCGTGCGGATCGTGGCCGAAAGCGGCAACCAACGCTTCCCGCGAGCGGCCCACGACACGGTAGTCGCGACCCGCCGCGCCAAGCGATGCCGCGATGATCCGGCCGGCGGCGCCGGCGGCTCCGAACAGGCCGACCTTTCCTTCGTTGTGCATGACGGTACCTTTCTTGTGACGCGGCGAGCCCGGATGCACGCCATGTGTTGAGCTGTCAAAACTTTGTGAACAGTGTTCAGTGAACGGTGTTCAGTTTAATTTGACTTTTCAGTTTGTCAACCGGAAAATGCCCTGCATGGGAATCGCTGAAAGAAAGAATCGGGAGAAGCAGGCGTTGCGGGAACGCATCCTCGGGGCCGCACGACATATCGTGATGCGTGAAGGCTTTGCGGCTCTATCAATGCGCAAGATCGCGGAAGCGATCGAGTATTCGCCCGCCGCGCTGTATTTGCATTTCGCGAGCCGCGACGAAATTGCTCGGGCGCTGTGCGCCGAAGGCTATGCGCAGTTGCTGAAGACCTTCGAGCCGCTCGCGGGGATTGCCGACCCAGGTGAACGGCTCAAGGCTATGGGGCGCGCTTATGTCGCCTTTGGCGTCGCTCATCGGGAAACGTACCGGCTGATCTTCATGGAAGATCCGAGCTATACGGGCGCGGCGCTCGGCGCCAAGGCAGCCGCAGCGGCGCCCGGTCCGTCAGTCGTGGGCAAGGCGCAAACGCGCGTTCAGGCGGTGCAGTCCGGCACGGAAGACGACCCGGGCGCCGCGGCCTTGCAATTCATGATTTCCGCGCTAAACGAGCTGAAAGCGGCGGGGCGCCTTGCTGCATCGGTGGATGCGAGGGCGTGGGCCGACGCTTTCTGGGCGACGCTGCATGGCATCGTCGCGCTCCATCTGGCGTGTCCGGTCTTTCCGTCGGCGCCGCTCGACACCGTCGTGGGAATCGCATTGGACACCTGGCTTGGGGCGGGCGGTGTTGCTGCGGATGCAGATCCGGATGGCATCGCAGGCTCCAATGCTAACGCGGCGGTCTCGCGCAGGAAGAGGGCCGGTGCCACGGGCGCGGAAGGCTCGTCGCAAGTCGATGCGCAAGTCAAGGCGCAATCCAAGGCGCAATCCGAGACGCAATCCGAGACGCAGTCCGAGACGCAATCCGAGACGCAGTCCGAGACGCAGGGCGGTTCGGACGCAGAACCTACGCCTACCCGGCGTCGCTCAGCCAGGAAGACGCGGTAGACAGCGGGTCAGCGCCTACCTTTGGGACGTCCCCACCCGAACTCGCGCGAGGCCGCAAGCGCTCGCCTCGTCCCCCACCTTGCACCTCAAAGGGGCCCCGAGTCGCGGGCCGTGATAACGTTGCGTTTCCATGTCTTTGCGCCGCCGTGCGTTGTCTCCCATGTCTCTTTTCGCCTCGCCCGCAGCTAGCGACGAAGTCGCGACTTACGTAGCCAACCGCATCGGTTTCATCGAGCTTGAAAGGCCGAAGGCGCTCAACGCGCTGTCGATCGACATGATCCGCACGATGCATGCCGCGCTCGACGACTGGCGCGAAAATCCCGATGTGCTTGCGGTCGTCGTGCGCAGCCAGCATCCTCGCGCGTTCTGCGCGGGCGGCGATATCCGTTTCCTGTACGAGTCGGCGAAACGCGGCGAGCACGAAGCGCGCGACGCGTTTTTCATCGAGGAATACCGCCTCAATCACGCAATCTTCACTTACCCGAAGCCCTACATCGCGTTGACGAACGGCGTGGTGATGGGCGGCGGCATGGGCATCTCGCAGGGCGCGCATCGTACCGGCGGCCTGCGCGTCGTGACCCAGTCGACAAAGATGGCGATGCCGGAAACGCGCATTGGCCTCTTCCCGGATGTCGGCGCGAGCTGGTTTCTCGCGCGTACGCCCGGCGCGATTGGCCGCTATCTCGCGGTGACGGGCGAAGCGATAGGTGCCGCCGACGCGTTGTACGCCGGCCTCGCCGATCTCTATATGGACGACGCCGCGCTGCCCGCGCTCATCGACACCTTGCGCAGCGAACTGTTCGAGCGCGGCGCGGACGTGGTTGCGTGCGTCGAGCGAGAGAGCCGCGCCTATCAGGTCGCGCCGCAGCCGAAGGAGTCGTCGCTTGCTCGCGCGCGGCGGTTGATCGACCGGCATTTTGCGCTGCCCGACGTGCCCCGCATTCTCGCCTCGCTTCAGCAGAAGTGCGATCGCGACACCGCCGATTGGGCCGAGCAGACCATCGCCGTGCTGCGGGAGCGTTCACCGCTATCTATGGCCGTTTCGCTGGAGGTAGTGACGCGCGCGGAAGGCTCGATGTCGGAAGTGCTGCGCGGCGATCTCGATCTCACGCGTTCGAGTTTCCTGCAAGGCGACGCGGTGGAAGGGATTCGCGCGCGCATTATCGACAAGGACAACGCGCCGCACTGGCGCTTCGCACGCATTGAAGACGTGAGCGCCGCCGATGTCGCGAAAATGTTCGAAAGCCCATGGCCGGCCAGCGAACATCCGCTGCGGGATCTGCACGGTTAAGGCGCATGCGGCCCACACGATCGAAACGCCGCTTGTCGAGTCGGGCCATCTGAACCGCCGGCGAGGCCGCCGGGCGGTGGTGCCGCTCAATCCACCTCTTCGCTCGCCATGAAGGCGCGCATGAAGACGAGCGCGCCCCAGCCCCACATCGCGTTCGCGGCGAAGCCCATGGCGAGGCGCGGCAGCATGTTGCCGCTCGGCCAGATGCCGCGCAGCGGATCCACGACGAACACGCTTGCCGCCGTCAACACGATGCCGCCGAACACGAACGCGGGCAGCCACGGCGCGCGTCGCTCGGGAGCCACGCGCAAGAGCCACGCCATGAGTACGGCCCAGAACGCGCTCCAGATTGCGTTCGCAATGAACTCGGGCAGGCCGAGCGGTAGAAACGGGGCAGTCGAAAAACCGCTTTGATCGGTAACACCCGCTGCGTTCAGCAGCGCCAGCGTCGATTCATGAAAGAACAGAGAAGCCAGAAAACCGGCGACGAACGGCAGGATGAGTTTTTGCATGCATTGCACCGCCAGGGTACAGGCGCGTGGTTCGCGTTGCCCGCACCGGATTATTGGAAACGTGCGCCATTATAGCCAGCGGTGACGGCTTTTCCGGTTGTGCGAAGCGTCGCGTTCGTATGCTTTAGCGTCGGGCTAATCACGGAAGTGGAAAACCTAAGCTCAAAAAAATCGTTCAAAAGCCGCGCTCCGGTCCATAGACTCTTTCTCCATGCAGACGGCGCTTGCCGCCGTCGCCCTTAGCGTCGATAGCGCATCTTCCGTTCTTTCGCGATGCATCGCCCGGCTCATGCCCGATGACCGGGTGGATGCGCGCGGCCCGCGTCTGCGCCGGCGTTTGCTTTTGCCTTCGCGTTTGCCTGCGCGGCATGCACCGTCTTCATTCAATCCAGTTTTGAATTCGCAGGGAGCAGTAAATGAATGTGTTCTGGTTCATTCCGACTCATGGCGACAGCCGCTATCTCGGTACGTCGCAAGGCGCGCGTGCAGCGGATTACGACTACTTCCAGCAGATCGCCGTCGCCGCCGATACGCTCGGCTACGAGGGCGTGCTGCTGCCGACCGGCCGCTCATGCGAGGACGCATGGGTCGTCGCATCGAGCCTCATCGCCGCGACGAAGCGCCTGAAGTTTCTCGTCGCGATCCGGCCGGGCATTTCGTCGCCGGGCCTTGCGGCACGCATGGCGGCCACGTTCGACCGTCTGTCGAACGGGCGCCTGCTGATCAACGTGGTGACGGGGGGTGACGCGGCCGAGCTGGAGGGCGATGGTGTGTTCGTCGACCATGACACGCGCTACGAGATCACCGATGAGTTCCTGCACATCTGGCGCAAGCTGCTCACGGCCGCGCATACGAACGACGCGATCGACTTCGACGGCAAGCATCTGAAGTCGAAGGGCGGCAAGGCCTTGTATCCGCCGGTGCAGAAGCCGCATCCGCCGCTGTGGTTCGGCGGCTCGTCGCCGGCCGCGCATGACATGGCGGGCGAGCATATCGACACCTATCTGACCTGGGGCGAGCCGCCCGCCGCGGTTGCGAAGAAGATCGCCGATATTCGCGCCCGCGCCGCCGCGCACGGCCGCACGATCCGCTTCGGTATTCGCCTGCACGTGATCGTGCGCGAGACTGAAGAAGAAGCGTGGGCCGCCGCCGACAAGCTGATCAGCAAGCTGGACGACGAAACCATCTCGCGTGCGCAAGCGTCCTTTTCGAAGATGGATTCCGAAGGCCAGCGCCGCATGGCCGCGCTGCACGGCGGCAAACGAGGTGGGCGCGCCGAGCTCGAGGTCTATCCGAATCTGTGGGCCGGCGTGGGCCTCGTGCGAGGCGGCGCGGGCACTGCGCTCGTCGGCAACCCGGAGCAGGTGGCGGCGCGCATGAAGGAATACGCGGACCTCGGTATCGAGACGTTCATCCTGTCCGGCTATCCGCATCTCGAAGAGTCGTACCGCTTTGCCGAACTCGTGTTCCCGCTGCTGCCGAACCGGCAGAGCAAGACTTCGAACGGGCCGCTGTCGGGACCGTTCGGCGAGATCGTCGGCAACAACTATTTGCCGAAGGCGGCGAGCGCGAGCTGAGCGTCGCCCGCCTCGGTACGGCATCTTCGACATGCAATGAGGGAAATAACCATGGCTCAATCCACTGTGAGTGCGGATCGGGATGAGGGCGCGCGCGGCGGCGCGGGCTTCGGTTCCGTGCTGGCCTCCGCTTCCGGGTCGTTACGGCAAGTCGGTGCGTCGCTCGCGCCGTGGGTCGCACCGCTTCTTATTCTCCTCGCGTGGGAAACCGCCGCGCGCAGCGGCGTGCTGTCGACGCGCGTTCTGCCTGAACCGCTCGCCGTCGTGAAGGCCGCGTGGTCGCTGATCCAGTCGGGCGAGATGTGGGCGGACGTCAAGGTCAGCACGTGGCGCGCGGTGTCCGGGTTTGCGATTGGCGGCGGGATCGGTCTCGTGCTCGGTCTCGCGACGGGCCTCTTCAAGCCGGTCGAAATCGCACTCGATTCGACCGTGCAGATGATCCGCAATATCCCGGCGCTCGCGATGATCCCGCTCGTGATCCTGTGGTTCGGCATCGAGGAGCAGGCGAAGGTTTTTCTCGTCGCGCTGGGCGTGTTTTTCCCGGTCTACGTGAACACGTTCCACGGCATCCGTTCGGTCGATTCCAATCTCATCGAGATGGCGCGCAGCTACGGCGTGAAGGGTTTCGCACTTTACCGTCATGTGATTCTGCCCGGCGCCTTGCCGTCGATTCTTGTCGGCGTGCGCTTTGCGTTCGGGCTGATGTGGGTGACGCTGATCGTCGCGGAGACGATTTCGGCCCAGTCGGGCATCGGCTACATGACGATGAATGCGCGCGAATTTTTGCAGACCGATGTCGTCGTGGTCGGCATTCTGCTGTACGCGGCGCTCGGCAAAGTCGCCGACGTGCTGGCAAAAAGCCTGGAGCGCGTGTCGCTGCGATGGCATCCGGCCTATCAACGGGGAGGCAAGGCATGAGCGCAACGACATTTTCGGCGTCGTTCGGCGGCATCGCGGGCAGCGATCTGGAAGCGGAACTGGCGCAGGCGCGCATCGCCGATCGCGACGCCGACGTAGCCGCTGACTCCGAGTGTGGTGACACAGCGCATGGCTATGTGCGCGACGCAAATGCTGCTGGCGGAGCAAACGGTACACAGCGGGCAAACGGCGCGGCCGACTATTCGGTCCAGTTGCGCGGCGTCGGCAAGCAGTATGGCGAGCGCAAAGTGCTGACGGACTTCGACCTGTCGATCGAGCGCGGCAGTTTCGTCGCGATCGTCGGCCGTAGCGGTTGCGGGAAATCGACGTTGCTGCGCCTCGTCGCCGGTCTGGAGAAGAGCACGGCCGGCGTGCTCGAAAAGCGTGCCGAAGACGGCCGGCCGCTCGACACTCGCATCATGTTCCAGGACGCACGCCTGTTGCCGTGGAAAAGCGTGTTGCAGAACGTGATGCTGGGACTGCCCCGCAGCGCGCGGGAAGACGCCCGTGCGGTGCTGGCCGAAGTCGGCTTGCTGGAGCGCGCCAACGACTGGCCAGCGCAGCTTTCCGGCGGTCAGCGACAGCGTGTCGCGTTGGCGCGGGCGCTCGTGCATCGTCCGCAATTGCTGCTCCTCGACGAGCCCCTCGGCGCGCTCGATGCATTGACGCGCATCGAGATGCACTCGCTGATCGAGCGCCTGTGGCGCGAGCACAAGTTCACCGCCTTGCTCGTCACGCATGACGTACACGAGGCCGTCGCGTTAGGCGACCGCATCCTTTTGATCGAAGAAGGGCGCATCGCGCTGGATCAGCCGGTGCCGCTCGCGCGTCCGCGAGCGCGTGCGTCGGCGGGCTTCGCGGCGCTCGAAGAACATGTGCTGCAGCGCGTGCTGAAGAATGCGCCGAACGACGACGCGTTGTCCGGGCAGCCCGAAGACGCACGCGGCACACGTAGCCAGGGCCGCTTCCGGCGGCCTACAGACGTCCGCTGGGCTGTCTGACATTCCTTGACTGACTGTTTTCAATCGCTTCCCTGGAGCCACTCGCAATGAGCATTTCCGCAATCAACGTACGCAATCAGTTCAGAGGCAAGGTCAAGGAAATCATCCGTGGGCCGGTCGTGTCCGAAGTCGATGTCGACACGCCGTTCGGCATCGTGACCTCGGTGATCACCACGCGCTCGATCGACGAACTCGAACTGCAGGTCGGCTCGGAAGTCGTCGCGCTCGTCAAGTCGACGGAGGTCTCGATCGCGCGCCTGTAAGCGCCGCGCTATTTCGCGTTCGCGCCGCTCGCGGGCGGCTCGTGCATCATTTTGTCGTTGGTCGGCTTGCGCGGACGCTTGATCGGCATGTTGTCCGGATTGCTCGACCCTGTCGAGCCGGAGGCCGCCTCGGGCGGCTTCACCATCGACGACGAGGCGTCGCCCGGCGCCGCCGGCTGCTTTGCTTGCGCAGGCGAGTTCCTGGAAGCTGTTGATCCGGCTTGGGGCGCTTTGGCCGCTTGGGCTGATTGTGGCGCTTTGGCCGTTTCCGCCCAGGCCGCCGTTTCGCCCACGCACATCGCTGCCAGTGCGGCGACTGCGGTCAGAGCTGTCAGAGTGCTTCGCTTCATCTCCTTCTCCTTTGCGTGCTTCGCGGCCCGTCTGATTGCGTGAGGCTCCGGGGTAGACCCGGGTTCGCGGCGAAAATTCTCGCGCAAAGCCATTCGGTCATGACGATGCACCAACGCGACTGCATTCGCCCTCGAAACTTGCTAGGATGAATCTAGCCATTTCGGCGGAGGCAGCCATGTCGAAGTCATTGAGTCCCGAAGCAATCGAAGCGTTGCGCCGCTTGAATGAGGTCGGCGTGGGTCAGCCGCCGCCAAAATTCCCGCAGACCGTTACCGCCGAACTGCTCGCCTGCGGGCTCGTCACCGAGGCAAGCGGGGACGAAGTCGAAATCACTTGTAACGGCAGGCAGTACCTTTCAGGCGATTGCGATTGAGCACGAACGGCGGCGACTGCGCGGTGCCGCATCAGGGGATCAGGGCATGTAACGGCGTTTTCACGGCGCAGGATGCCGTGCGAACGCCAGCGCCGGCACGCTGGGGCGCTATGAATGTCCTCAGGAGCCCACGCGAGACGTGGAGGTGAACATGGAGCCTACGGGGCTCGACATGGGAGATTACCAGGAGCGCTATCAGGACTATGACATCGAAGTCGCGGTCGAACAGGTGCTCATTGGTGTCAAGGCGCATTTCCGGGTGCTGCGCGAGAACGCAGTCGTGGTCGACTGGCGGCTCGTGCACATCGAGAGCCTTTGGCCCACCGAGCACGCCGCGGCCGAAGCAGGCTTTCGCGCCGCGCGCGAAGTGATCGACGCAGGTCTCGCAGCTTAGGCACGTCTTAGGCACGTAAACGAAAGAGGGCGCCGGCATCGGAACCCGATGCTCGGCGCCCACCGTGCTTGCCGCCAGGGGCAGCAGGCTTGACGGCGAATGCTTAGTGGCCGAAGAAAACCGACTGTGGACCCGAAGCCGATTCACGCGTGCCCGAGCCCGATTGCGACGACACGTTGTTCACGCCGCCGTAAGCGTTCGATTCAGCGTTAGCCCGTTCAGCCGCGACAGTCTGCGCATTCTGACCTTGCTGCGAAGCCGGTGCGCCGACCGACGGACGATAGAAAGGTGCCGGGCCGTAGCCGCTCGCAAAAGCGGGTGCGGCGATCGAGGCGGAAACGGCAACGAGAAGGGCGGCGATAAATTTGGTCTTCATGGTGTACCTCCAATAATGTTCGACTTTCGAGATGGCGTTGCAGGAGCCGGGGCTGTGTTTGCAACGTCGATGCAGGCAGTGTATACCCCTACTATCGAAAATTTGTGCCGATAATTTGAAAGCACTATTCTCGCTGATGAAATAATCCGTCAGTCGCAGAGTGGGCGCGGGTGAGCGCCGGTCCGGCCCCGATCGCCAAGCGGTCGATACGGGTTAAAGACCTGATCGGGAAGGGGTTTTATGAGGCGATCGGCCGCGCGGCGGCCGGGCAATCGCCTGCATTGCGTTAAAATTGCGGTTTCGATTCAAGCCGTTTGGCCGCCCATGTCTTCAGCTAGCATTCCCAGTCCGCGCCGTGTCAGCGTCGCACCCATGATGGACTGGACCGATCGTCATTGCCGGTCGCTTCATCGCATCATCTCGCGTCATACGTGGCTCTACACGGAAATGGTGACGACCGGCGCACTGCTGCACGGGGATGTGCCGCGCCATCTCGCCTTCACGCCCGACGAAGCGCCCGTTGCGTTGCAACTCGGCGGCAGCGAGCCTGACGATCTCGCGCGCTCGGCGAAGCTTGGCGAGCAGTGGGGCTACGACGAAATCAATCTGAATTGCGGCTGCCCATCGGAGCGGGTGCAGCGCGGCGCGTTCGGCGCGTGTCTGATGAACGAGCCGCAACTGGTCGCCGACTGCGTGAAAGCGATGCGCGACGTCGTCTCCGTGCCGGTCACGGTCAAACATCGAGTCGGCGTGGATGCCATCGAGAACTACGGCTTCGTGCGCGACTTCGTCGGCACGATCGCGGACGCCGGCTGCAACGTCTTCATCGTTCATGCGCGCAACGCGATCCTCAAAGGCCTGAGCCCGAAAGAGAACCGCGAGATTCCGCCGCTCAAATACGACTACGCGTATCAACTGAAGCGCGACTTTCCGCAACTGGAGATCGTCATCAACGGTGGGATCAAGACGCTCGACGAAGTGCAGACACATCTCGCACACGTCGACGGCGTGATGCTCGGGCGGGAGGCGTACCACAATCCGTATCTGCTGGCCGACGTGGACGCGCTCTTCTACGGGTCGACGCAGGCGCCGCTCACGCGCGAGCAGGTGGAGGCGAAGCTGATCGAATATTGCGCAGCCGAGATGGCCCGCGGCACCTACCTCGGCGCGATCACTCGTCACGCACTCGGCCTCTATCGAGGCGAAGCGGGTGCGCGCGGCTGGCGCCGAGTGCTCTCAGATAGCAAGCGCCTCGCTGCGCGCGACCTCACTATCTTCAACGAGGCGAGACAACATCTGCGTGAGCCCGCCGAAATTTTTGAATAAAGGACTAGGCAAACGCCGAACGTGTTCGTATAATCTCGTTTCTTCGTTGACGAGCCAAGTTTCCGGCAAGTCAAAGCAGATATCAGTGGTGGCTGTAGCTCAGTTGGTAGAGTCCAGGATTGTGATTCCTGTTGTCGTGGGTTCGAGCCCCATCAGCCACCCCAAAGAATACTGAAGCGGTTCAAGCGTTTAGAAGACGGCACTGTGCAAAAACACAGTGCCGTTTTTGTTTGTGATTCCCGCGGAAATTCCCATTTTGGGAATCGACCGGCACCCCTCAGCCATACGCCAACGCACATAGTCCTGTGCATCCATCCAGTCACAGCGCGCGGCGCTTCACAATCTTCGAGCGGTCGTACACCCGTGCCGTCGTCGCCGGATTCGCATGCAAATCGGGCAGGGCACCGCGCGTCGCTTTGTGCTGCGTCACGTAATACGCGCGAAGATCGTGGAACGTGAACCGATGCGCGATGACCTTTTCATCGAGCGCCTGAAGCATCAGCTTTTGCCACATGGCCTTGAAGCCGGCCTGCGTGTACGTGTTGCCCGATCGGTTCGAAAACACGTAGAGGCAGTCGTCCTTTCGCGCTGCCGCAAGCCGGTCGATTAGCGCGGAAATGTGCGGCGTGATCTCGATCTGCTCGATTACCTCGCCACGCTTCTTGCCGCGCTGCTTCGCGCGCTTGACGCGGATGTGGCCGGCCGCGCGATCGATCTGCGGCCAGGCAAGGTCCAAGAATTCCACCTTCCGATTGCCGGCGGCGGCCGCGTATTCTGCCGCCATGCCGATCACCGCCCGCTGCTTTCCCTGTTCCTTGAGCCATTGCGCGAACGCGGCGAAATCCGCAGGTTCCGGCGCCTCCGTCCGCGGCTGTTCCTCATTGCGCTTTACCTCGCGGCAGGGGTTGTGCTTAGCCTCGCCGCGCTCGATCGCTAGGCCGATCAGGTTTGAGAGTAGGGCGGCCTCGCGGTTTGCGCGGACCGGCGCGTCTGCGCGCTCCTTGCGCAGGTATCGCGCGACGTCCGTTGCGTCGATGTCCGCGGCGCGCACGTCACCGAAAATCTCGAGCAACTTCAGCGAACACTGCGTGTAGTCGGCGCGCGTGTATTGCGAATAGCGTTTCCAGCCAGGCGTTTCCTGAAACTGCTCCCAAAGTCGGCGAATGGTGCCGAGGTCGTCGCCGGCGCCGGTCATGTCCAGCACCTTACGAATCGCCTCCACCCTATCGCCGCCCAGGTTGACTGGCTTGCCGCCGACGGGGTGATAGCGATAGGTGAATCCTGACTTCGTCGGCCGGGCCTCCATACGGGGCAGGAGGCCGTCGCGCACGGGCTTTCTCATGCTGCGTTCTTCCACTTGGGCGCTGTGCGGCGCGTCGCGGCGCCGGGCTCTCTGTTGACCTGCTCCCATGTGAGCAGCGGATGGCCGTCGACCTTGCGCGGCGCGTCGATGCCCAATGCCTTTTTGATCCAGCGCGTTTGCGCTGCGCCTTGCGTCAGGCCGCCAGTCAGTTCTACCAGTTCTGCGTTAGTTACGATGGCCATACACACCCCAGTGTTTGCGCGTGGTTTCAATCATTCGTTTTGCTGCTGCTTCGATCAAAGCTTCTTCCGCTAAAGTTTCTGGCGGGGCGGCCGTTATTGAAGTTCTCATCGCTTCTTGTTCCCATGCGGTGAGATCTCTCAGGATTGCTCTTGCCCCGCCCTCACTGAGGTTCGGGGCTTTTTTCGCCTTGGCATTGACCACATGGACCAAAACATCACCATCGCCCAAGCCAAAGCAATCTTCGAATCGGCGAGCGCTGCAGCCGAAGCGAGCGTTGTCGCGCAGTTCGGAGAGTTCGACATCTTCAAACCGAGGCACTGCTCCGCGTACGATGCAGCGCTGTTTGTCGTGCTCGAAGAGCATTTCGGCGACATGACCCTGCCTGAGCTTCTACGCATCGTCGGGTGATCCCGGTTTCCGTTCGATTTTCGAAGCGTCCCTGACGGCCTCGAAAGCTTCACGCTTCATGCTGACCACAAAGACAATGTTGTCCCATTGGCCGACGGCAATATCACGCATGGAAACGCAGTCGGTTCCGAACGAAACCTCGACATAGCCGCGGCGTTGCTTTGCGCCAGTGATCGATTCGTGCAAAAACTGCACACCGACGTTATCCACGCCGACTAGCTGAATGAGTTCATCGAGCTTCATTGTGGCTCTCCCGCTTCTACGGAATAGCCTATGCTAATTGCATAGGCCTGTTGCGTCCGAGAGGGAGGGCGACATGAAGCGGTGCCCTGCGTGCGAGACGTTGATCGGAAGGGCTTCGACCGCCCTCCCACACGAAAAACTCCATTGCTCTGGATCGGGTGTTTTTGGCTCGCCAAAAGCGCCGATAACGCGCTACGTGCTTTACCGATGCACCTCTTGCGGTTGCTGGATGAAGCAAAACACATCCCATGGATTGCCAGCCGGACTTTGGTGCGCATGCGAGTCGAGCGTTCCCGTACGGGAAGTCCCTGAGCCCAAGCCTCCCGACCAGGACTGGACGAAGGAGGTATTTGCCTCAGTGCTGGGGCGACCCCGGTAGTCCCGCACAGAAAGCGCTTGTTGCCATTCATGACCGATCTCCATTCTCTGTGGATACCCGCTTCATCAGTCGGCGGAGCGGCGGGTTGCTGGGCATCGATCAGGCGTTTAGCGCTTGGCGTTTCCGGTTGTGTGTTGCTCATAGCTTTCGACTCCTAATTTGTACGATGTTTGCTGGCGGGTAGCTCCCTGATGCTGTTCAGGGCACATGGGATGCGGCCGATTCATTGACTTGCGCGCTGTGTTCTTCAGGGAGAAAAGTCATGTCCACCCAGACGTATGCGCAGTACCGAGATTGCTACATCAAAGTTCATGTCACGCCGTCGAACTCCCACGCGTTCGGCGGTATTTGCCGGCGCTACCGCGTATCGTGGCAGGTCTCTTCGAAAGGTCATCCGGAGTGCGACTTGGTAAGTTTTCCACAGCAAATGGATTTTCTTGCGGAGGAGCAGGCCTTCCGGTACGGGGAGAAGCGGGCGCACACGTTCATCGATTCGATGCTCTCGACTCCATCGAACCGGCGGATGGCGGGCGATATTTCCACGAGTCCGGATAAGGCGCCCGCCGGCTGACCGCAGTGCGGGTCGATCTCGTTGTAGTAAGCGGGCATGCCGGCAACGTAGTGGGTCAGGACGGCTTGCGAATCATCACGTGGGGTGAGCCGCTCTCGACGTCTGCGAGCGCCGATTCGAGCCAACCCTTCACCCACTCATCGCCGACAATGCCGCGCAACAACTGATAGCTGACGAGCAAACCTGCCGCGAGGTAATCAATCTTTTCCGCCCCGGTCTTTGTGGCAATACCGTCGCGCTGAAAGCTCGCCAGAATCATGTCCACTTGCTCACGCTCTTGGGCGCGCTCTTTGTCCTGTGCTGTGCTCATACTCGCCTCAATAGAAGGGTTTCAGGTTTAACTGTGTCGCAAACAACTGGTGAATAGCCGCAGTGCGGGTATTCGAAGAAACCACCGACGCTGGTTCGAGACAGCGCGTATAGTGGTTTGGCATGCCGCTCCTGGTGTGTAATAGGGAGCTACCATGGAAGTAGATAATCAGTCTTGCCTGCCTTATCGCGGGTACACCATCGACGTCCGCGTCGCCGCTAACAAGGCGCCGTCGCTTGACGGCTCACAGGTTCGGTACGCTGTCTCTTGGTCAATCCTTTCGGCCGATCCACTCGCTACACCCGTGCTGAGCCTGCCCGAGCAGCTCAATTTCCTCACGCCCGACGCTGCATTCGCATACGGAGAGCGGCAGGCAAAGAGGTTCATCGACGGGTGCGTTGAACATCCAACTGAGGTTTCGGCACCTGCTTGAAGTAAACGGCTTTTGGTCGTTGCACTCATGCATCACTCCCTGACGTTGCGGCGCGCATCCGCGTCGCGCTGTCGCCGCTCGAGCGGCCGGTGGAAATCGTGGGTGCCGGTATCGACCGGCCAGATACGCGAATAGATCAGCGCTGCGGCAATGCCGAGTACTACGGCGGCCACGAGAGCAGCGATGAACCATTCGAGGCCGTTCATTTAGGCCACCCGCTTGAACTCGACGACCCAAACCCACGGGTTGGCATCCCACGATTCCGGCCTGTTGATGCTTCTCCATAGACTGTTGAAGCTGTCGAGCGCGGTATCTCGATAGGCGCGCTCGTGGTTCATGTAGCCGCGCCAGCACTGCTTTTCTTCGAAGGTCGGCCATATTGGACCGTGCTTGACTGGCTCGACACCTTCAGCTTTCGCGCTCGCTTCGTCGATCTGTTGAAGACGCTCAACGCGGACCGAGACAATTTCCAGCGCTATACGGGACGCCCAACGAGGCATATGGATTGCCGGAACAACAGCGCCTTTCTGGCCGCGATATGCGTTGAGTACAATCCAGCGCTCTGCGGCGTCTTGAGTGTCCGCGATGGGCATGAAACCCTTGTCCGCGAGGTAGCGCACACCGTCGAGCCCGTCGCGAAGCTCCTCTGCGGCGCAGGTTTCGCGCACCCACAGACGATCCCCCGGCTGCCCGTGTGGGCAGAGCAGGGCATCCCCGGTGCGGGTGTGCCAAATTCCACCCTGCAGCGGTACCGTCGCGCCGGCCGCGGTCTTGCCACCGTTCTCGCCACCCACAGTAGTGGGTTCCCATTGGCCGAGCGGGTTGTTGTGCGGCAGCTTTACTATTCGCCGCGTCTGCGTCTTGCGACCGTCGAGCAGCGCACGTACCATCGCGCCAGAAAACAACATCGGGAGTTCACGCATGTCTTGGCACCATGGGGATTGGTTGTCGCTCGCGCAAGCTGCCGTTTCGGCTGTCGCGATTCTTGGAGCTTTCGGTGTCGTCTTGTTCCAAAATTGGGCGCAAACAAGACAGGCGCATCGGCTCGCGATAACTTTCGCGAAGAGGGCGTATCAAACAGCCAATGAGTTCGTGTTCGCCCTCGAGATCCATTACGATTCCCCGAGCCTGTTGAACGCTATAGACGTCCTTATCGACAGACGGACCTCCTTCGATCGGCTGCTCCTGCTGCCGTTGGACGTCCACACAATCAGCCAAATTGAATTGGTGCGGTCGTCCATCACGAAATTGATTTCTGTTTGCCGGCGAGCAGAATCGGAGCTCGGGTCGGAACACGAGGACCCGGCACGACCTGCCAAGTCTGCGAAGATGGTCTGTCTGGAGATGAAACAGGCGATCGATGCGATGCAAACGTAACAGGTCATAGGCAACCAGGCTCATCGCGCCTCCGGGAATTCGTCGTGCGTACGGCCGTCGAGATGACGTCCTGCCAGCTTCTTGCCAATCCGATATAGCGTCGGCTCGTCGTCGGTATGCAACCCCTCGTGAGCGCGCGGCGTTATCGTGCTGAAGGTCCACTTGCCTGCGAACCAGTCAGCGGTGCGCTCGGTGCGGGTCGGCGTGCCGCCACAGTTCTCGCCGGGTGCCCATTCGCCCCGCTGCTTGAACAGGAAGGGCACTCCGGCCGCTTCGCACTGGTCGCGGATGTCGCGGGCCCAGACCGGATGCATCGGCCGGGCGCCGGGTCCGCTCTCGCCACCGACGATCACCCAGTCAATTCGTCCGGGCATGTCACTGTGATTGGTGAATCCGCCGCGCGCTTCGCCGAGGCCAGCGGACTGCCCGCACGCCAACACACCCGCCTTGTTCCAGTAGCCTCCGCGTAATACGTCGACGCGATGCCCAGGTATCGACGGCCATGCGACGCTTTCCAGATCGACTGGCCCCAGCAGAGGCTCCATCGAGAGAAACCGCACGCGCGCCGGTATCGCGAGCAGCTTCGGAACGTCGCGGTCTGCCTCTTCCTGATTGACGATCGTCGCGCCGAGCCAGACGTTTTCCCACGGCCACACCGGACCAAGGGCATCCGCGTCGCGTGCATCCTCAATCATTTGACGTGCATTGCCGATTCGCTTCGTCAGCAATAGCCAGTCGAGATTCGGTGTGCTGCGAATCAGGCGGAAAAGATCCGCGCGCCACGAAGGATCAACAGCGTTGTCGAACACGTCCGCGAGCGATGCGCAGAACACGCGCTGACGGCGGCCGTGCGCGGCGAAGAACTCAGCATGCGCGGCATTCCACGCAAGCGGCTTACGCCAGTTCGCGGCCGACGTGCGGCGCCGCGGTGCCCCCGGACCCCAGTTGACCGCCACGCCACCGCCGAAGCGGGCGTTGCGCGTCTCGGCGTAGCAGTGATCGCAGCCGGGTCCGACCTTCTGGCAGCCTTCCCACGGATTGAACGTGTGGTCGGTCCATTCGATCTTGCTGTTTTCGCTCATTGCCTGAATCTCAAAAAGAGTGGGCCGCTACAGCACCCACGAAGCCGCAGCTGGGGGCCGCAGGACCGTTGCTCAAATATCCGCCGGACGAATATTTGACGTTTATTCGTCCGGCAGATAAGTTTTTCGGGGCGTTACTCGGGCGAGCCGAGCAGGATCTTCGTAGCGGTCTGATCTTCGATCTGCGACCAGATCGCGCGGAACGCCGCCTCGAGCACCTTGTGTGGACGCACGAGCTCGTACCAAATCTTCAGCGTGCCGTTCTGCACTCGGTACTTGATGCGCGCGTCGACCGAGTAGGGCGCGCCGTTCTCGAACACCGGGATCGACAGCGTGATCTGCGACGGCATGGCGATCTTGTTGCCGGTGGCGTTGACGTCTTCCTTCCACACGAAGTTGGTGCTGCCGTCCTGCAGGCGAGTCGCCGAGACGAAGTTGCCTTCCTTGCTGGCTTCAAAGTTGAGCGCGACGCTGAGCATGGTCGAGCCGTCCGGCGACACGATGTCGGGGAGGTTGTCTTCGATCAGTTCGGCCAGTTCAAGCTGCGTCATCGGCTGGCGATCTTTGCCGGTCCACGTCTTCCACTCGCGCGAGGCCGGCACGGCGAATTCCACTCGGTACGCGCGCCAGTTGGCGCCCTTGGCCGAATGGTCGCCCGACAGCGCATCGTCGTAGGCGAGGTGGTCATCGATCACGCCGAGGATCTTCGCGGGGTCGAGAGATGCATAGATCAGGCTTTCGGTGCGTTTCTGACGATTGAAGTACGTGATGAAGCTGTTCGCGTCGCGAAGCTTCACGACGCCGGTGGCGCGGGCCGGGCTCTCGTCGCGTTCAAAGAGGTGCTCGACCTTATAGCCTTCCGGCACGACGACGAACGGCACGCCGTCGTTGAGGGGGCTCTTTTGAGGACCAGCCAGCGAAGTGCCGGCGGCGAGGATAGCGGCTGCGTTGTGCACGTTTTCGTTATCGAAGGGCATTTTTGTTCCGTGTGAAGTGAGAGGGTGAAAGAGCTGCGCGGCGGGTTAGCCGTGCGAGACGGAGCGTGAATCCGCGAGCGAGATGCCCGGCAACTCGGTCTGCCGCTCGCTGTGGCGCGACAGGTTGTTCTCGACGGTCGGGAAGAACACTTCGGCCGACTCTTTTTCCTTCGGCAGCGTGGCGACCACTTTGCCGGTCACCTCAAGCGCGTCCTGCACCTTGGCGAACGGCTTCACCTCGACGGTGATCGTGATCTTTCCGGCCTTGCCGGTGTCACGAACCATCG
This sequence comes from Paraburkholderia kirstenboschensis, assembly GCF_032806925.1. Taxonomy (NCBI): domain Bacteria; kingdom Pseudomonadati; phylum Pseudomonadota; class Betaproteobacteria; order Burkholderiales; family Burkholderiaceae; genus Paraburkholderia; species Paraburkholderia kirstenboschensis. Next base: position 908,124 of record NZ_CP136513.1, read on the forward strand.
CGACGAGCGTGTTCAGTTCGTTGGTGGCTTCCTCGACGACGGCGCCACCGCGCAGTTCCATCAAGGTCTGTGTGAATGCCTTCTTCATTGGTTGACTCCGTTTTGTGAAGGACTGCGGGTTATTCCCAGCTACGCGGGTAGTGCGCGTCGCATTCGTGCTCGTCGTTGCCCGGCAAGCCGCGATCAAACTGAGCGTCGTATTTCGCGCCGCGCCAGTTAATGCGGAACGTCACAAACGCGACCATCGCCAGAACAACTAGTACTGCTAACCACATTTGGAGGATCGTTTCCACGGTGAGCCTTTACGGGATTAGACGCTACGCATTGAGACGCGCACATTCATGCTTTCGGCGTCGTCCCACTTTTGAGCGATGCCGAGCACCAGCACGATCGCGGCGAATGCGAACACCATGCGGGCGAGGAATTTGAGGTCGCGCATTACCAGGCACCCAGCAAGCGGCAGATGCCTTCGACGATGAACGGCGAGGCGGCGAGGATCGCGAAGCAGAGCAGGGGACGTTTCGTCGTGCGGCGAGCGTACTGCTCGAGCTCGGCATCGGTCATGCCGCCGTCGGCGAAGTATTCGATTTCGTTTTTGGCGCGCGTCTGCTCGGTAAAACGCGGCGCCGGTGCGTGCAGTGTTGCCATCTCAAGGTCTCCCGTTAGGTCGGTGAGTGCATGAGACGTAGATTACCGGACGGTAATATAGGATGTCAATACCGTTTGGTAATGTTTTTTTTGCGCGGCGCGAATCGAGCGTTGTTTGGATACAAAAAAACCCGCAAGTGCGGGTTATCGGCAGCCATGGAGAACGGCTATATCGATTCTGGGACGTCTGGGACCCACGAGTCCGCGTCGACGATAGCGCGGATGAAGTGCATTTTCTCTATCTCTTCTTCACCGAACGAGATAGGGGGATGCGCCTTGTTTATGGAGATCAGATAGGTGCGCCCAGCAGCTTGGTAAAGGAATTTCTTGACCATGACCCGGCCGTCCTTCGACCTTAACATCACGTTCTTTCCCGGCTTCACCGGAGTGTTCGGCTCGACGATGACGAACTCGCCGGCTTCGATGCGCGGGCTCATGGAGTCGCCTTCGCACTGGAGCGCGTAGGCGTTCTTGTCTCGGGACGGGAAATCCACGTATCCGTGCCCGTGCCCGACAGGATATTCCAGATCTGACCAGTGCCCGTTGTCACCGAGTTGAGCCATGCCTACCACCGGGATTAACTTGTTGCCGACAACGTCTTTTGGCCGGAACTCATCGTTGTAGCGGACGGCGACGCCCGGATCTCCCTTGCCCTTAAGCAGCCACACCGAATTGACGCCGTACGTGTTCTGGAGCGAAACAGCCTGCATTAAGGAGAGTTCCGGCCCTTCTCCAGCCAGCCATTGCGAGGCGATGTCGGCTCCAACTTTTGCCACGCCAGCCAAAGTTTCAGCTGAGACCCCGATAGGTGCCAGTGCTGCTTTGAGCCGCTGATTCGGCGTCAATGAAGACGCGTCAATCGTACCTGTTGCGTCAGCGCTCGAAGGCTGGATGACAGGCGCTTTCTCGTCGCTTTTCGCCGAATCGATTTCGTGCTGATAGAAGGGGCTGCCTACGTCCGCTTCGAGCGAATTAGCGAGCAAGCCGGCCTGCTGCTCGATTTTGCGAGCCTTGACCGCGCCGAATGATTTTTTCGGAGGGATGCTTGAGAGGGCTGACACTTCGCCCTGGTTGCCGTCGATCAGACTAATGAAGTCGGCTTGCCGCTCGAACCGCGTACGGATGAGTTCGTCCAGGCGCGCCGCGCGACGCGTCGCTGCCTCTTTCCGCAGTTGGTCAGTTTCCGTCATGCAGCAATTTTCCATGCCTATTACCAAAAGGTAAATCACCAAAAGGTGTTGACTTGCTATTACCGTTCGGTAATATAACGGTATGGACAAGCTACGCACCTTCCTCAACTCGATGACTCCCGACCAGCAGGAGGAGTTTGCCCGTCTGTGCGGTACGACGATCGGCTACCTACGCAAGGCAATTAGCGCCGGTCAGCAGCTCGGCGAATCGCTTTGCATCAACATCGATCGGGAGTCGGCAGGTCGCGTCCGATGCGAGGACTTGGCGCCTAGCGTGGACTGGGCGTACCTGCGTAGCACTCCGATTAGAGAGGCTGCTTGATATGTCTAATCGACGCGGAACCCAATGGCTTGCGGGTCATCTTGAGTCCCTAGCTCGAAGATTGCGAGAACGCTGTGATGAGGGACCAGTAGTACTCGACGCGAGCGATCTTCCTTTCTTAGGACCGTGGCCCGTAGATAAGGATGCCCGGTGGTATCGAGATCGATGCATCGAAGCACGGGATGCAACCCGTCTCCGGACCTGAATTGAGTGTCGGAGAGCCCCGCCAAAAGTTGCCCAGTACTGGATGTGGAATCCAGCACGACGATGAAATTGAAAACTTGTTCTTGAGATGTCGTCATGGGTATCCCCGTAGAACTTGGTTGTGTGAGAACTCCAAATTCTACAGGCGAGAGCCGGGGTACCCGCCCCATTGCGCAGCACGCTGGAGATAGAAGGCATGGCGCTTACGGCAGCCGAACAGAAGCAGATTCGAGATGCGCAGGCGCAAGCAGCGGCAAACGGCGCATCGCCGGCTCGCCTGACTGAAATTCGAGTTTCGTTGACGGCCGAATATCTGGCGCTGAAAGAGGTTGTAAAGCAGCAATCAGCAGTAGCGAAGTAACTGCCGCGCGTCCATCGGGCGCGGCGGCAGCAAAAGATTCCCGTAGCGTTTTCATTTTTCTTTTCCTGATTTTCTTCTTGTTGAGTTGCACTTTAGCTGTCCTAAGCGCAACAAAACACGTTTGTGTGGAGCAGCAATTGAACATCCTCGACACCCTTCATGCCGTAGCGCATGCCTACAAAGGCGGATGCGAGTCGCTCGCGCCCCGGGTGGGCATGTCGGCGGCCGTGCTCCGCAGCAAGGTCAACCCGAACACCGAGACGCACAAGGCAACGCTGATGGATGCCGTTCACATCACGGCGATGGCTGACGACGACCGCGTACTGGAAGCGTGGGCCACTGAGCGCGGCTACGCCTTGGTGAAGATCCCTAATGTCGACGCTTGCACCGACGCCGCGATCGTCGAACTGATGGGCGAGGCGTGGGCCACGCACGGCGAAGTCGGAAAGGAAATCTGCAAAACGCTGGAAGACGGCCGGGTGGAAGAAAAAGAGGTTGACCGCGTTGAGGCTCGCATCTTTAAGCACGCGCAAGTCCTGTTCAACATCGCTGCGCGCCTGCGCGGTATGGCGGAGTAACCATGCGCACCACGCACACCCAACTGGCCGGCTACGACTCTGTCACCGGCGCCAAGCGCTGCACGCAGAAGCAGATGATTCTCGACTTGTTCTACAGCCAGCACCTGACCCTGACGCGGCAGGAGATCGCTGACCGCACGAACTTGCGGCTGTCGAGCGTCTGTGGGCGCGTGCGTGATCTGCTCGACGACGAAGCGCTGAAGGTGCGCGGCACGCAAAAGTGCGTGGCGACCGGCGTGCTGAACGAGACCGTGGGCCTGCCGGTCAAGGACGCCGCGTGAAGCTGACAGACTTGCTCCGCGAGATCGGGCGTCCGATCGCGTATCACCCTGGCCTGGCGCCTAAGCTCGGCGGCGTGAACGCGGCCGTTCTGTTCGGTCAGCTGTTCTATTGGCAGGCGCGCACACAGAACCCTCTTGGCGTCTTCAAGACGGCCGATGAGTTGGAGGAAGAGACTGGGCTTTCATACGAAGAGCAGCGCACCGCGCGCAAGGCATTGCGCACGCGCGGTGTTCTGGTCGAAACCAACAAGCGACTCGAACACAAACTGTTTTTTCGCATCGATGAAGATGCTCTCGAAGCGTTGCTGTGTGGCGATGCGCCGAAACAGGTTAAGTCCACTTCCCGGAATGGGGAAAGTCCATTTCGGGAAACAGGAAAACCCAAGTCCGCCGATGAGCAAAAACCCTGTCCGCCGACAGTTGAAAACCTCGACCGCGGGGATGGAAAAGACCAAGTCGTTATTCAGACAAAGACTACTGCAGAGACTACTTCAGAGATTACAGCAGCAGCAACGCACGCGAAGCCGCCTGTGGATAACTTTGCCGCTGCTGCTGCCAGTGATTCGAAAAGCGAAAACAACCCCGAACGCGTACTCACTGATCTCCTGATCGCAATGGAAGCCGAACGCGGCAAGAGCCTGACCATTGATCGAACCAAGGATCGCGTCCACGTCCTCACGTGGGTCGGGAAGGGTGTGAATGCAGACCAGCTTCGTGAAGCGCACCGCCGCGCTGTTGCGCGCCGCAACGATGACAGCGACGAGCGCCCGACGTATGCAGGCTTCGTTGCTCCTTTCGTTGCCGAGGTCATGACGCCGACGGCCGCGCCCGCGACGGTAACCGCTCCGGTAGGGGAATGGTTCAAGTCGCCTGAAGGCGTCGATGCGAAGGGCAAAGAACTCGGTCGGCGTGACCGCAAAGCAGACGAAGACTGGCGGTACTACCGGGTAATCGTTGCTCGCGCCGCAAAAGACACGAAGGCCATAGAACACGTACTCACCGATGCGCAGCGGTTCAATTCCGTCGATCTGTACCAATTCGCTCGCCGCACATTTGGCGACGCGCTAATGCCTGTGGACGACTACGCGTCATGAACAAGAACGCACTCCGCTACCCGGAAAGCGCGATCGCTGGCGGTCGCTTCGGCACAGCCCGTATTCACGGCGAGGTAGCTAGTGCCGCGGCACGCCTCGAGTCGACGGCGCCGACCGCGCTAGACGCGCCCATTGCGCAACTACTTGGCCGCGCGCAGACATCGGTGCAACGCATGCAGGCGCTAGGCCGCAAGCCGCGCGGAGAGATGAACAAGACTGAACGTGCGTACAGCCAGCTGCTGGCCGCGCGCAAGCACATCGGCGAGATTGATGACTTTGCGTTCGAGTCTGTGAAGTTGCGGCTTGCTGGCGCGACGCTGTGTTTCTACACGCCGGACTTTTGCGTGTGGGCGGGCGGTCGCGTCCAGTTTCATGAGGTCAAGGGTTTTTGGACCGACGACGCGCGCGTGAAGATCAAGGTCGCGGCCGCGTCTGTTCCGTGGGCACGCTTTATCGCAGTGCGTCTCGTGAAAGGTGAGTGGATAAGGGAGGATTTCTGATGAGGGCGCCGCGTCGCATCAAGATGGAGGGGATCAAGTAATGGCCGGCAAGTGGACCGCCGCAGAGAATGCGCTGCTGGCAGAAATAGCAAACAGCGACATGTCGTTGTGCTCCCAAATGCACCGTTTCCCTGGGCGCACTTGGGATGCCGCCAGGACGCACGCCAGTCGCATCGGTATTTCCCTGCGCGCTGCTGAGGCATGGACGCCTGAAGAAGTGCGGATCCTGAAGAAGATCTGGCGCGGTAACGAGTCGATCAAAGCCGCTGTTGCGCGCCTGCTTCCACACCGCGGCTACTTAGCCGCTCGGGGCGAGGCGCAGCGTCTAGGTATTTCTGGGTGCAAGGCACGGACCGGGCGCACTGGGTATTCGTGGGTAGCGCGGGCGTGCGAAGAGATCCTGCAGGACGGCCAACGCCTTTCGATCATTCAGCTTGCGGAGCGCACCGGGGCATCGCGCAATGCCGTACATAAGGCGCTCGTTAAGTTGCACGGCGGCAAGTTCCGGGTCGGTGAGTGGGCCCGATTCTCAACGTTCGGGTGCAATGCGGGATTGTGGGAGCTAGGGAGTGGGCCGGATGCGCCGCGGCCTCCGCGGAAGTCGGCATCGCGCGCCAATCGGGAAGCGAAAGAGCGGCGAATGATCCGAGCCGGTCAAGGCAATCCATTCTTTTCAATTATGAATCAGGTGGCCGCATGAGTCTCAAGGGAAAAGTAGTCGTTTGTGGTTCTGGCCACGTCTGCGCACGCGCCGAACTATGCATAGCCGGTAACACGTGCGCAGAAGACGGCAAGTCGCCGACGATTCGGGACCATGCGCCGCCGGACAGCGTCAATCACCCGAAGCATTACACCCAACACCCTAGCGGCGTCGAGTGCATTCAAATTACGGAGCATATGGGCTTCAATCTCGGGAACGCGGTCAAGTACGTGTGGCGCGCTGACCTGAAGAGCGACGCGGTCGAGGATCTGAAGAAGGCGCGCTGGTACATCGACCGCGAAATCCAAAAGCGCGAGAAGGCCGAGTGATGTGGAACTCGACATTCAAGAAGCCGGGCAAACGAATCGAGCGCAAGCCAGCCAAGAATCAGCTCGACCGCAACACACAGACGCTGGCGCGCAAAGCCGCGATGAAAACGCAACGCAAGCGCGTCACGATCGCCGACGGCGCGAAGTATCTCGCGGCGTGCCGCGGCGAACCGTGCTACCTGAATGTGAAGTGCCAATGGACGGATTGGGCGGATCCGACAGTTGTCGATTGCCATTCGAATCAGTCGAAACACGGAAAAGGCATGGGTGTGAAGTCCAAGCATTGGTTCACTGTGCCGGGTTGCGCAATCTGCCATGACTGGCTGGATCGCAGCGGCGCGCCATTCGAAGAGAAGTGTGAGGTGTTCGACGATGCTCTCGCGCGATGGGAGCCGGTCCGCGCTCGAAAGATGGGACTGGAAATGCAGGAGGCCGCTTGATTCTGCAGGTGTTGATTCCAGACGGCATTGGTTACCACAAGCGGCGTCAAGGCATGGGCGTTGTGACGACGTATCAGCGGTACCGCCCAATCACGACGACCGTTTACAAGGTTTTCGGACCCGCGCGGCGACTGGATCGTGATCTGCCGTCGATCTACGTGCACGCATGGATTCCTGAACATCACCGGGCCGCAATCACAGAAAATGATCCGGGCTGGGTGGAAGAGGGCGTGTTCGTATGCCGCGCGATAGTGAAGGACAACCAGCGCACCTTGGCGTCGTTTCTCGCCAGTGGCGATCTTGAATGGGACGTGAGGGAGCAAACAGCATGAGCGAGATCAAGTTCAACACTGCGCGCACCAATACGCAGACGCATCGCGCCGTGCTTGGCGTCGACGAAATCAAGCAGATCCTCGCGCGCGAAGTCTGCGCAGCCGCTGATGTGCCGATGGACGCCGATAGCACCCGCGTGAATGTTCAACTGAGCAGCCGCATGGGCAATTACGGTTCTGAGTATGAAGCGATCGTTACCGTGACCGTCGATTACCAAAAGATGCCGACGGCGAGTGAAGCATGAGCGCACACGCATACATCCAATACGCCGACGTGCCTGATCCACTGATCGCGTCCAGCCGGCAACGCGTCGACGACAACGGCAGCGCGAAGCTGATTTCGTTCGACGGCTGTCCGCTCGTGGGGCAGATCGACCAACTCAGCAACGGGCGCTTGCAAGTCGAATTCCCGTGGCCGCGTGCAGTCGAGTTGCGAAGCTCACTCAGCGACTGGCTGACCTATCACGGCATTAATTTCACGGTGGTCATGTGACCGATTACCAAAAACACAAGGTGACTATGCAAGCCATCCAACACGAAGGCATTTTCAAGAGCGCGCACGAGGCGATCGTGTTTGCATGCAACTACACGTCACAGCAGTACGCGATGTCGCCGATGGCTAAGCTGCTGCAGCGCGGCGCGCATGGTAGCGGGCGCGGGCTGGTCGGTCTGGATGGCGCAGCGCAGTCGGGCATGGTGTTCGCCGAACTAGACGCCCTCGACTACCTGCAGATGCTCATCTTGGTGGCGAAGAACTCGCCGCGAAAAGAGCGCTGTGAGTGCAAGCACGCGTGCTGCAGCGGCTGGAAGGCAAATCCGATCTATCGCGACGCCGTGAGCCAGATCACCGAGCTGGTGATGCCTGCATTGGGCAGCGCATTTTCATTCCGTCGGCATCGGCATGCCGTCGTCGATAAGTACTTCGGCGAAAAGCACGACATCAAGTCAATCGCCGAAGATCTCGGCATCCCCCCGCGCACGGCTGATCGGCACGCTTCGTTGATCCGAAACTTCCTGAAGGATGCAGAGAAAGACGCGTGGACAAAATGGTACGAGCGGCTCGACGAGGCGGGCATGCTGTTACAAACCGCTTGACTGGCGGAAAACGCCGTCATATCATCCATTTTCATATACCGTACCATTGGTGCGAACAGAGCCTGCAAAGCGAAAGCTGAGCGGGCTTTTTCGTTTCGTTGACTTCGATTATTCTTGCATCTCCACAAAAACGGAGGTGTGTGTGAGTGAGATCAAAGCAGGCGACGTCGTCGTCCTGAAAAGCGGCAGTCCTTTGTTGACAGTTGCATTTGTGAACGGACACGATGTCCGCTGCCAATGGTTCGATCAGAAGGATCTGAAGCAGGGCGATTTCATGGCACAGTCGCTCAAGCATCCGGAGAAGGAATCGGCCGGCAGCCTTGCGAGTCGGCTGGCATAAGGCTGGGAAAATCGTTGTCGAAGCCCGCCAGGTGAAAGCCAGCGGGCTTTTTGCTATTCTGAGTGTGAGCGGCGCGCGAATGCGCACGTATGCAGAAACGAGGGAGCGACGGACGAGCCGGGCGCATCAAGTGCGTTCGCCCGATCTCCCTGCCAAAGAAAAGCTGCAACGTTGCTCGACCCGCTCACTAGGCCCGCACGGTTCGCGCCGCGCGGGCTTTTCTCGTTTACTTGTCTCTCGCTGCAATCATCGCATCTGCTTGTGCGTAGGCAGCGTCCGCCACTTCGTCTTGAATGGTTCTGCCCGGGCCAGTTGGGCGCGTGCCGCCCGGAACTCGCCCGATGATGGCAGGAAGTGCGGCCGCAGCGAAGTAGTCCCGCAAGGTCATACCCGCAGCGCCTGTAGGCCGGACCTGTCCGTTCTGCAATAGAACTTCAGGCACCGGGAAAGCTGGTCCGCCGTTTGACATTCGTTTTCTCCTTTTGTGTGCCGGCCCTTCCGGCGCAACGATTCTACAGCCGCTTTTGTCGTCGCTGTCTCCGCGTGTGGCTTTGCGCCAAACCCTTAACCGGCTTGGCGCTTTTTCTATTCAATGGGTGCATCACATGGCGCAAACGCAGGTAAAGCTCAGCCTTACGTTCGCGTGGTGGCTCAAGCCATACATATATGTGCTCGCGATCTGCGCTGTGCTCGCTCGCGCACGGCCCGACGCAGACAAACTGGCAGCGATCGTCAAGCGCGCGATGCGCGTCACGGTGCGATGAGCCGCAAGCTCACCACGCTGAAGCCACGTGTGCCAGCAGCGAACACAAACCGCTTGCCGGTGCTCGAAGCCAAGGCAGGCACGACGCCTCGCGTGCGTGGGCGCAAATGGGTGCAGATGCGCCAGCGCGTTGCAGTCGATCAGCAGTTCAAGTGTCAGGGTTGCGGATGCGTGTGGTTGCCGTGGCGCGATCAGGTCGACCACCACGTGCCGCTCGAGCAGGGCGGCAGCAACGACGACAGCAACCTCAACCTGCTGTGCGATGACTGCCACAAGGTCAAGACGGCGAGCGAAGCGAAGGGCCGATCAGCAGAAGGCGCGCTGTAGCGGGCTGGCTTGCGATGGGTTCGAGCTGCACCAAGAGCAGCACGGCAGGCCGTCACAGCCCCGCCCGGCGCGCCGCAGCGGCGTCGAGGGGGTGGGGGCATCGAAACTCTAGCGTTCCGCATGACGGGAAACCGACCGTTCTCTCACGCGCAGAATTTTTCCCCTTTTGGAGCTTTTGTTAATGGCTTTTAACAGCAAGAAACGGCTCTTCGCCGATGCTGTTTTAGCCGGGAAGTCCAATAAGGACGCGGCTATCGCGGCTGGTTACAGCGCCGCGACCGCGTCGGCGGCCGGATCGCGACTTGTTAAAGACAAGGACGTGGTCGCGTACCTGGCCGAGCGCCGAAAGAAGGGGGCGCCGCGCGCAGAAGCGCAGCCGACAGAAACCGACAAAGCGATGACGGCGGCAGCGGTCTCGGCAGGCTTCGACCTGAATACGATCCTGACTTTTTCGGATCCCAAGGCGTTCCTGCTCGCTGCCATGAACGACCAGAACACCGAGCCGAAGCTGCGGATCGACGCCGCCAAGACACTCATGCCGTTTGTCCATGCCAAGGTCGGCGAGGCCGGTAAGAAGGACGCGAAAGCGGATGCAGCAAAGAAGGTCGGCGCCGGCAAGTTCGCGGCGACGGCTCCCCCGAAGCTGGTGGTGAACAACCGGAAGTGATCGATGGAATGGAAGACAAGCTGCCTCGACTGGGCCGACCGGCTCAAGCGTGGCGAGTCCATCATTCCGCCGCCCATCTTCCCTGAGCAGGCCGATCAGGCGCTGGCGATCTTCAAGCAGTTGAAGATTGTCGATGCGCCAGGCAGCCCAACGTTCGGCGAGTCGTGCGCGCAGTGGGTCTTCGACCTGGTGGCGTCCATCTTCGGCGCGTATGACCCGGAGAGCGGGCGCCGGTTGATCACCGAGTGGTTCATTTGCCTGCCCAAGAAGAACTCGAAGTCGACGATTGCGGCCGGGATCATGATGACCGCCGTCATCCTCAACTGGCGGCAGTCTGCAGAGTTCGCGATTCTGGCGCCGACGATCGAGGTCGCGCAGAACAGCTTCAGCCCCAGCCGGGATATGGTGAAGCACGACGAAGAGCTCGACGAGCTGCTTCAGGTGCAAACGCATATCAAGACGATCACGCACCGCAACAGCGGCGCGACGCTGAAGGTGGTTGCAGCCGATTCGAATACCGTCGGCGGGAAGAAGAGCGTCGGAACGTTGGTCGACGAGCTGTGGCTGTTCGGGAAGCAGGCGAACGCCGAGAACATGCTGCGCGAAGCGATCGGCGGGCTGGCTTCGCGGCCCGAAGGCTTCGTCATCTATCTGACGACCCAGTCCGACGATCCGCCGGCGGGCGTGTTTCGCCAGAAGCTGCAGTATGCGCGCGACGTGCGCGACGGCAAGATTGAAGACAAGCGCTTCGTGCCGGTGATCTTCGAGCACCCGCCTGAGATGGTGGCGAGCAAGCAGCATCTGAAGGTCGAAAACCTCGGCATGGTCAACCCGAACCTCGGCTATTCGGTTGATCAGGAGTTCCTCGAGCGCGAGTTCAAGAAGGCGCAGACCGAGGGCGAGGAATCGTTCCGCGGCTTCCTCGCAAAGCATGCAAACGTCGAAATCGGCCTTGCGCTGCGCTCTGATCGCTGGGCCGGTGCGGAGTTCTGGGAGCGTTCCGCTCTGGCACCGCAGCTGTCGCTGGAAGACCTGATCGAGCGCTCCGAAGTGATCGATGTTGGGATCGACGGTGGCGGCCTGGACGACTTGTTGGGGCTGGCGGTAGTCGGTCGCGAGCGTTCTACGCGGCGTTGGTTGCTCTGGACGCATGCCTGGGCGCACCCGTCGGTGTTCGAACGACGCAAAGAAGTCGCACCGACGCTGCGCGACTTCGAGAGAGAAGGCGATCTGACTGTTGTTGAGCAGATCGGCGATGACGTGCGCGACGTCGCTGAAATCGTCGCGACAATCTATGCGTCGGGTCGGCTCGATAAGGTCGGCGCAGATCCGGCCGGCATCGGTGGCGTTCTTGACGCGCTAGTCGAGGCGAATGTGCCCGAGGAACTGGTTATCGGTATTTCGCAAGGCTGGAAGATGTCCGGCGCAATCAAAACCACTGAGCGAAAACTTGCCGAAGGCGTCCTCGTGCACGGCGGTCAGCGAATGATGGCGTGGTGCGTTGGCAATGCGCGCATTGTGCCTGTTGGAAATGCCGTGAATATCACAAAACAAGTCAGCGGGACGGCAAAAATCGACCCACTTATGGCGAGTTTCAACGCCATTACCCTGATGAGTCTCAATCCGCAGTCAGCGCCAACACCGGGAATCGTGATCCTATGAGCGAAGCATTCAAGGCTGCACAAGCGAAGGCCCGGTTGCCTGGCTCCGCTGTGCTCAACGCCTGGCGCGCTCAGCATGGCCCCGAGACGACGGGCCGCGTGAACAACCTGAACGAGACGCGCCAGAGCCTGACGGTGCAGGAGTTGGCGAACATCATCGGCGGCGGCGCAATCAGCAATGCCGGCCCGGTCGTCAACGAGACGACCGCGATGAAGGTGTCGGCGGTGTACGCTTGCGTCGCGCTGATCGGCGGCGCTATTTCCACGCTGCCGCTGCCGATCTATGAGCGCACGCCGGACGGCCGGAAGCGAGTCGAGCACCCTTATTGGTGGCTGCTGAACGAGCAGCCGGAGCCAGACATCTCGTCGGCGGTCTTCTGGGAATACATGGTCGCGGCGCGGCTGTTCTACGGTGACTGCTTCGCTGAAATCATTCGACCGTCGTTCCGGAGCAACGCAGTAAGCGGGTTCAAGGCTCACCATCCCTTGCGCGTGTTTCCGTTCCGCGACAGCAAAGGCAGCCTGTTTTACCGTGTTCAGCCGCTGGTGGGTGCCGAGTACGTACTGCATCCTGCCGACATCATCCACATTCCAAGCCTCGGCTATGACGGCATCCGCAGTCCGAGCCCGATCACCTATGCTGCGCGCCAGTCGATCGGCACGTCGCTTGCCGCGAGCGAGTACAGCGCGCGCTTCTTTTCGAACGGCGCCAGACCCGACTTTGCTCTGAAGACCACCGGCAACCTGACCGAAGAGCAGGCGAAGCTGCTGCGCGCGACATGGGGCGAGCGGCACAGCGGCGTCGCGAATGCGCACCTTCCGGCAATCCTCACGGGCGGGCTGGAGGTGCAGCAATTGACGCTGTCGGCTGTCGATTCACAGATCCTCGCGACGTCGAGCTGGAACCTCGAGGAGATCTGCCGTGTGTTGGGTGTACCGCCGTTCATGGTGGGCAGCACTGAGAAATCGACGTCATGGGGCACCGGTCAGGAAAACATGGGCCGCGGCTTCGTCAAATACACCCTCCTGCGCGACCTGCGCAAGTTTGAGCAGGAATTCAATCGCAAGCTGTGGCCGGTCCGCCAGAAGCTCTTCGTCGAGTTCGACGTCTCCGGCATCGAGCGCGGCGACCTGAAGACGGAAAACGAGGCGCTACGCGTTGCGCTCGGCCGTGCAGGCGAACCGGGATGGATGACGACCAACGAAGTCCGCCATATCAAGCTGCTGCCTCCGATCGCGGGCGGCGACACGGTGAATAGCGGCGTGTCGACTACGGCAACCGCAGTCGCGACGCCGGCGGCACCAGAAACGGCTCCGGCACCGAGCCAGCAACCCGACGAAGGAGCAACATGAGCAAGCTCATCAAGCTGCTGGCGAAAAACCGCCGGCCAGCGCAGCCACGAGCGTTTGACGTGCAGGGCGAAGACGTCACCATTTACATTTACGACGCGATTGTCGCCGACGATGACACGGCGGAATGGTGGGGCGGCGTCTCCGCTCAAACACTCGTGCCGCAAATTCGGGGCATCAAGGGCGGCACGGTTCATTTGCGCATTAATTCCCCCGGCGGCGACGTGTTCGCGGCGCAGGCGATCGTCGCGGCGATCCGTGATACCGGCGTGAAGGTGGTTGCTCACATCGACGGCGTCGCGGCGAGCGCGGCGACCGTGATCGCGTCGGCGGCCGATGAAGTCGAAATGTCGGACGGCGCCATGTACATGATCCATTGCGCCTGGACTGTCGCCATCGGAAATTCTGCTGACCTCGCGGCCACGTCGGCGCTGCTCGACAAGACCGACGGCGTGATTGCTGGCCAGTACGCGAAGCGCAGCGGCAAGAGCGCGGACGACATGAAGGCACTCATGACCGCCGAGACATGGTTCACGGCCGAAGAGGCTGTCGAAATCGGCCTCGCCGACCGCGTCGCTGAGAACGCGCCGAGAGCGCAGGCATCGTGGGACTTGAGCGCCTACGCCAATGCTCCGAAGCCTCAGGCCAACGCCGAGCCGGAGCACGTCGAAGCCATTACGGCAGAACACCGTGAGCGTCAGCAGCAGCGTATGCGCATGCTGAATCGCATCAACCATCAGTGACGCGCCTCGCGCACCTGAGAACTGCCGCCTGAGGGCGGTTTTTTTTTCGTCCTAACGACCTGCGCGAGCGGTCATCCCTGTCAGGAGATTCACATGAAGCTGCAACAACTGCGTGAACTGCGCAATTCGAAGGCGAAAGAAGCCAACGAGATCAACAACAAGTTTCCCGCCGACCAGCGCATGCCGTCCGCCGAAGCGGAGCGCATGGATTCGATTCTGGCCGAAATCGAGGCCATCGACGGCGAGATCGCCCGCGAGAACCGCCGCGCGCAACTAGCCGCAGAAGATCCGGCTGCTCAGCATGCCGCAGCCATGAACGCAGCGACGCGCACGCCCGGTGCGCACGGCGATGAAACGCGCGCTCTTCGCGCATTCATGGCTGGCGGCATTTCGAACATGGCTGACGAAGACCGCGCGCGCATGCTGGCACGCCAGACGCCTGACATCCGCAATGCGATGTCGACGACGACGACCACCGAGGGCGGCTTCACGGTGGCGACCGAGTATCAGCGCTCGCTCGAAATCGCCATGAGGGCATACGGCGGCATGCGCGCAGTAGCGCACGCGATTCGCACCGCGACGGGCGCGTCGATGAATTTCCCGACGACCGATCCGACCGCCGAAGTCGGCGAAATCGTCGGCCAGAATGCGCCGGTTACGGGTCTCGATACGACGTTCTCCAACATCTCGATGGACGTCTACAAATACAGTTCGAAGAAAATCGCTCTGCCCTTCGAACTGGTACAGGACTCTTTCATCGACATCGAGGCATACATCCAGAGCTTGCTGGCGATGCGTCTGGGCCGTATCCAGAACACGCATTTCACCACCGGCACCGGCACGAACCAGCCGCGCGGCCTGATTACGGCCGCCAACACGGGCAAGGTCGGCGCCACCGGCCAGACGCTCACCGTGGTCTATGACGATCTTGTCGACCTCGAGCATTCCGTAGACCCAGCATACCGTAGCCAGCCGGGCGTCGGCTACATGATGCACGACTCGTCGGTGAAGGTTATCCGCAAGATCAAGGACAGCCAAGGCCGTCCGATCTTCGTGCCGGGCTACGAGGCCGACGCCATGGTCAACGGCGGCGCACCTGATCGCCTGATGGGCCGTCCGATCTACATCAACCAGGACATGCCGGTGATGGCGGCGAACGCTGAATCGATCGCATTCGGCCAACTGTCCAAGTACGTCATTCGCGACGTGATGGACCTGACGCTGTTCCGCATGACCGACTCGGCATTCACGCTGAATGGTCAGATCGGCTTCGTCGGTTTCCTTCGCACCGGTGGCAACCTGATCGACGCCGGCGGCGCCGTCAAGACCTACGCGAACTCGGCGACGTAATCGGTAAGCCGTCTTTCGGTTCGGTTAGCGGCGGGTCTCGGCTCGCCGCGTCACCTCTCTCAGGAATCCATCATGGCAAAAATTCAAAGCGCGCGAGCCCGCGTGTTGGCCGATCATGTCGGCTTGGGCATCAAGTGCGGCCAGCTCGCCGAAGGCCCGGAAACCGTCATCAAGGCGCTGGCGGCCGCTGGCGTGGTCGACAACCACGAGGATGCTGTCGCGTACGCGTCCAGCAAGGGCGCCCCCGTTGTCGTGCTTGAAGACCCCGCCGCGGCCGCCGAGGTCGCCGCTGCGATCTCGGAAGAGAAGCAGGCCGACGCGGCTGACGGTTCGCAGGCAGCGGCAAGCTAAAGCATGGGCATCAGACTGACGCAGGCGCCGGCAGAAGAGCCGGTCACGGTTGACGAGGCGAAGCTGCATCTTCGCGTGACCGGCTCCAGTGAAGACACGCTGATCGCGATGCTGATCAGTGCCGCGCGGATCCACGCCGAAAACGTGTGCCGGCGCGTCTTCGTCACGCAGAAGTGGGACCTGTTCCTCGACGCGTTCCCGTACTACACGTACTACGGCGTGATCCCAGGGTATGTTCCGGTCGATCAGCTGCCGTCCGCATGGATGACCATGCGCAATTACGCCGTGCGCTTCCGCGGCAGCAAGATCGACATTCCGTTTCCGCGCCTGCAGTCAGTCGACGCTGTGAAATACATCGATCCGAACGGCGTGTTGCAGACGATGGGCCCGTCCGCATACGTGGTCGACGCGATCAGCGAGCCGGGCGTCTTGACGCCGAAGACCGGCACCTATTGGCCCGACACTGAAAACACGACTAACGCTGTCCAGATCAGCTTTACCGCGGGTTATGGCGATGCTGTCGATGTGCCGGCCGGCATCAAGTCGTGGATCTTGCTGCGCGTCGGCGCGCTGTATGAAAACCGCGAAGAGGTGTCTGTCGCGACGCGCGTCACGGTTCAGGAATTGCCTTACGTCGACACTCTGCTCGATCCGTACCGGATCATGGGTTACGCCTGATGCGCGCCGGCGAACTTCGTCACCTGTTGACATTCCAGGCGAAATCTACGGCGCAGGACGAGTTGGGCGAGCCTGTCAACGTGTGGACCGATGTCTTCACGTGTTGGGGAAAGGTTTCTCCGACCACCGGCCGGGAGCGGCTCGCCGCACAGGCTGTTCAGTCATCCGTGACGCACTCGGTGACTGTGCGCTATGCGCCGCAACTCGCGAATCCCAAAGACGTAGCCGCGATGCGCATCGTCTTCGGAACCCGCATTTTCGACATTCACGATTCAATCAACGAAGACGAGCGCAACCGCATGGTCACGTTGATGGCGGAAGAAGGCTTGAACAATGGCTAACTCAGCAGAGGCCATTGTCTTCGCTGCGTTGAAGGCACTCGTGCCGAACGGGGATGGCACGTTTCGCGTGTATCCGGACGTGGCGCTAACGGGCGCGCCTCGACCGTACATCACCTATCAGGCTGTCGGCGGCCAGTCGCCGAACTACCTTAGCAACAACGTTGATCTGCAGAACGCCCGGATGCAACTCAACGTGTGGGCGGACACGCGCACGGCGGCGACGACGCTCATGCAAAGCGTGATCGCCGCGCTGACCGCGCCCGCCGTCAAGGCAGTGACGATCGGCGCGCCGGTTAGCAACTACGAGCCAGATACAAAATTGTATGGCTCGCGCGAAGACTTCTCGATCTGGTTTTATCCGTAACGCCGACCACCGCTTCTTTTTCCACCACGACCCGCCCTGAGCGGGTTTTTTCATTTGTGAGGTCTTAAATGACAAGCACCGCGATTTCCGCTCAGGGATCGACCCTCGCTGTGTCCGGCTCGGCCGGCGTGGCAAAGAACATCACCGCGATTGCTCTCGGCTTCCCGACTATCGTGACCTCGACGGCGCACGGTTTCGCGAACGGTGACATCGTGACGCTGGCGGGCCTGACGGGCGCAGATGCCGCGTTGCTGAATGGCCAAACCGTCGTCATCAAGAACGTCACGGCGAATACCTTCGCGGCGGACATCGACACGACCGGCAAGACCGTCACTGCGGCGGGCACAGCAACGCCGGTGTCGTGGACGCCGATCAGCAACCTGAATAACTTCAAAGGCTTCGACGGCCAGGCCAACGAAATCGACAAGACGAACCTGTCGAGCACGGCAAAGGAATTCATGCTGGGCCTCCAGGACTTCGGCCACTTCACATTTGACGTGGACAAGGATTTCACCGATCCGGGTCAACTCGCATGCGACGCGGCGAAGCGCGCGGGCACGCTGAAGAATTTCAAGCTGACGCTGCCGAACACGAAGACCGCAACGTTTAGCGGCTACGTCAAGAACAGCCCGCTCGATGGCGGCGTCGATCAGATCCTGAAGACGACCGGCGTCTCCATCCGCATCACCGGCGACGTGGTCTACGCGTAAAGCGCGGCCGCAGTCCTTTCACACTGAACCACACTGGATTTAACGTGCCCATTCTCAGCAAAGAAACGAAAACCGCAGTCCTCAGCGCCGCTCACCTCAAGACGGAAACCGTCGACGTTCCCGAGTGGGGCGATGGCGTCACTGTCATTGTGTCGGAAATGTCGGGCCTCGCCCGCGACGCGTTTTACGCGAAGCGCGAGGCAGGCAAGGTTCCCATCAGCGAGTCGCAAGCCAGTCTGCTGCTTGCAACCGTCGTCGATGAATCGGGCGCGCTCGTGCTCGACGAATCTGACGTCGCGAACCTGCGCGCTCAGGGAACTGCCGCCATTGATCGAATCGCCAACGTTGCGATTCGCCTCAACGGCATGCAACCGGCTGCTGTGGAGGATGCGGTAAAAAACTCCGCAGCCGCCCCGAGCGGCGATTCTGGCTCCAACTCAGCGTCGACTTCGGCATCCCAGTAACCGAGTTGCAGCAGCGCATCACAAGCGCGGAGTTCGTCGAATACATGGCCTCGTACCAGCTTGACCGGCGCGGTAGCCATTACGACGATCTCCGCGCGGGCACGATTGCGTCGATGCTCGCGAACATCAACCGCGATGTGAAGGTCCGCAAAGATCCTTTCGGGCCTCTCGACTTCATGACGTGGAATGAGCATGCACAGCAGGCCGCGGTAGACGTAGAGCCGGTCTTGCTCGACGACCCCGAAGCGCAATCAACCCTGCTGTTATCCATGATGTTCCCGAGCAAGGCGAACTGATGGGAAAGAGCTTCAGCATCGAGAACCCTGAGGCCTTGACAGAGGCGCTCCGGGGACTGGACGGAATAGCGAGCGAGCCGGTTTTGCGGCAGGCCGCAGTTGCCGGCGCGCGAGTCTATTTCGAAGAAATGAAGGTCCGCGTTCCAGTGGGCATTCGCTCCTATGAGCGCAAAGGCACCAAGATTTACCCCGGCTTCCTTCGCGACCATCTGCTCATCGCATACGACAAAGAGCAATCCGTCGAGGGGCGGATTGCTTCATACATTGTGACTTGGAGCAAAGACGCGTTTTATGGGCGCTTCGTCGAGGCGGGCACGTCAAAGATGGCCGCACAGCCATTCTTGCGGCCGTCTTTCGACGCGAAAAGAACGGCCGCGGCAGAGGCGGTGGATGCGGTTCTGCTGAAGAAAATATCGGAGCTAACTGGTGGCTGACAAAGAGACGTTGATTCGAGTTTCGCTCGATGCTACTGGCGTTGAATCCGGAGTGGAGCGCGCGCGGCGCAGCATGGATGCGTTCATCGCGTCGCAGGAAGCGGCGGCACAGCGCACGCAGATCGCGCAGGCGGCGATAGCTGAGGCGAACTCGAACGGCAGCAAGGCAAGTGAGCGCGCGATCAACTCGCTTGTGCAGCAAGCGGCGAAGATGGCCGACACGTACGGCATGAACTCGCGCCAGTTGCTCGCCTATAAGGCGTCTCTGCTTGGCGTCTCCGATGCGATTGCGCCGTACATCGAAAAGATGAATGCGATCGACGCCGCGAATGGCCAGGTCGTCGGATCGACGGCGGCTGTCGGAGAAACGGCCGAGGCCGCTGCCGCGCGCATTTCCGCCATGGTTGCGGCCTCGCTCGAGGCTACAGCCGCGCTGAATAGCCAGAACGACGCGGCCGAGCGCTACGCGGCCAGCGTCGACGCCATGGCCGCCGCGGCGACGGCGGCGGAGCGCGCGAATACCGGTATCGCGACCTCGGCCCGGACCGCTGCGACTGCGCAGGCGGCAGTGACGGCAGAATTCAAGGCTGCCTCCACGACCATCGGCGCAGAGGCGGAAAAGGTCGCCGAGGCACTCGGCCGGCAACTGACCGCGCTCACCGCGACTCAGGCGCAAATGGTCGAGTATGACGCGCAGATGGCCGGATTCACCGAAGCCGAGACGGCGCAGGTCGCGGCGATCGCCAAGGAAATCGAATTGCGCAAGCAGCAGATTGCGCTCGGCGAGGAAATGGCAGCAATGTACGCGGTGGAGGCCACTGCCGCGCACGGCGCAGCGGGCGCTACGGCTGGTGTTACTGCGGAACTAGGGGTGCTGGGCCGCGAGGCGGCGAGCGGCAACTTCACGCGCCTCGCCAGTTCGTTCACGCGCTTCCTGTCGCTTGCCGGCGCACTCGATCTGCTGCTCAATCCGCTTTCGCTGACCATCGCGGGCGTCGGCGCTGCCATGTATATGGTGGCGAGCCAGAACGAGAAGATGAACGAAGCGCTGCTGCTGACCGGCGGCTACGCAGGCGTGACGACCGACCAGCTTCGCAACATGGCGACGGCGGCGACGGCGGGCGGCGCGACGTTCAACACCGCGGCTGAAGCCGTCACAGAATTGGCGATGACCGGCCGGCTCACCGGCGAAGAAATCGCAAATCTTGGCCGGTCGGCGGCCGACGCCGCGACCTACACGAGCGTGTCGGTGAAGCAGATGGTGGACGATTTCACCAAGCTCGCCGATGAGCCAGTGAAAGCCTCGGTGAAGTTGAACGACCAGTATCACTACCTGACCGCGGCGACTTATGACCAGATCGCCGCGCTCGAGCGTCAGGGCGATGCAACCGGCGCAGCGAAAGTCGCGGTCGAGGCCTTCTCTCAAGCGATGGACGATCGCACGAAGGAAATCGCGGCCAACGAGGGAATCATTCTCGCGGGTTGGCGCGACATCAAGGCGATGATCAACGGCGCCATCGAGGCAGTTGGCTCGTTCGGCGCAGCGGCGACGCCCGGGCAGGTCGTAGCTCGCCTGCAGGACAACAAAACTGCCCGGCTGCCGATCGGACAATGGTCGTCGGAAGACGAGGCGGAACTTCAGAAAGCTATCGCCGCGCGCGACGCAGCGATCAAGGCTGCCCAGGACAAGGCACGGGTCGAGCGTCAGAATCAGCAGACCATCGACGCAAAGCACGCGTACGATACGTTCAACCAGCAGTTCGCGACGCCCGCCGAAAAGCGCGCCAAAGAAATCCAGAAATACCTCGATACGATCGCCGGTCCGCTAGGGTTGAGCGCTGAGCAGCAGCTTGCCGATGAGGCAAACATCGATGCCAAGTACAAGGACCCTAAGACGCCCAAACCAAAGGCATATAAGGATGATGCTGGCGAGCGGATGCTGCAGCAACTTCACGACCAGCAGGCCGCGCTCGAGGCGCAGTTATCTGTCACTGGAAAGCTGACGACTGCAGAAGGTGAACTCGCGAAGTTGAACCAGCAGATCAGCGACTGGAAAAACAAGACGCTCACGCCGCAGCAAGCAAGCCTCGTCAAGGACCAGGATGCCATCCGCGCGCAATTGCAGCGCAACGTCGAGCTCGAAAAAGAGATCGCGCATCGCGAGCAAGTCGCAAAGTTGCAGGAGCGGTCGGCACAGATTGACGCTTCCATTGCTAGCTACCAGCGGGGGCAGAACGATCAGTACGGACGACAGCTTGACGCATTTGGCATGGGATCCGACGCACTGAAAAATGTGCAGGCTGTGAAGTCGATCTATGCGGAGTATCAACGCCTGCAGGAGCAGCTGGACAAGGCGACGCCTAAGGATCTCATTGGCGGCGCCGATTACATGAAGGCGTCAGCAGACATCAAGGCCGGGCTGGATCAGTCGCTGCAGGATTACGACGCGTACTACGCTTCGTTGAAGGCGAAGCAGGCCGACTGGACGAATGGCGCGACGGCGGGAATCGCGAACTATATGGATTCGGCTCACAACATGGCGGCGCAGACCGAGTCAGCCGTGACGAACGTCGCCAAGAGCATGGAAGACGCATTTGTGTCGTTCGCCACGACCGGGAAGCTCAATTTCAAGAGCCTGGCCGACAGCATCATCGCTGACATTGTCCGGATGCAGGCGAAGGCCGCGATCTCCGGGTTGTTCAACATGGCGATCAGCGCGGCTGGCAGCTACTTCGGCAATGGCCTTGCGACCTTCGGCGCAAACGTGCAGAGCGGCAATTCACTCGACAACCTCGTCAACAACACCGGCGGCTGGGGGACGGTCCCGGCGCGCGCGAGCGGCGGTTCAGTAGACGCTGGCACGACGTACCTCGTCGGCGAGAAAGGACCGGAGCTCTTTAATCCCGGCACATCGGGAACGATCATCCCGAATCATGCGATCACTTCCTCGAGCGGTGGCGGTGACATCAGTGTAAGCGTGCCGGTGTCGGTCCAGGGTGGCGGGTCCGCTGATGATCAGCGCAACGCAGGCGACCTCGGCATGAAGATCAAGCAGGCGGTGCAGGCCGTGCTTCAAAGTGAGCGTAAGCAGGGCGGCGCTCTCTGGAAGATGCAAAACGGGATCGCGTAATGGCCGACACATTTACGTGGTCGCCCACGGTAGCAGGCACGTCAGGCAGCACGTCCCAGCGCGTCCGCAAGGCGCAGTTTGCCGACGGATATGTGCAACGCGTTGCCGACGGCATCAACAGCAAGTCGTCCAGTTTCAACCTTCAGTTCATCGGGGACGCCGCGACGATCAGCGCAATCATGGCGTTCCTCGATGCGCATTCTGGCGCAATCGCATTCAACTGGACGCCGCTGCTGTGGGCTGCGCCCGCGCTGTTTACGTGTGAGAAGTATTCGCAGCCGACGAGAGATGGCGACGCATACACGATCACTGCGACATTCGATCAAACCTTCGCTCCCTGAGCACCATGACATCACTTCAGAAAGTAGTTCTCGGTACGGCTCCGACCGGCACCGATGGCGATGCCGTGCGCACGGCATTCACGAAAATCAATTCGAACGTCGACGTCTTCAATTCACAGGCCGCGCTCGCCAGCGCAACGGGCATCACTAGCGCACAAGCTCTCACTGTTGCACATGTCGGCAAGCGAATTAATATCGCTCTAGCCTCTGCTGGCGTTATCAATCTTCCGGCCGCGTCAGCCTGCGGCGCCGACAACGTTCTGCTTTTGCGCAATATTGGCGCGACCGTTGTAACGCTGGCGATCACTGCGGGGTCGGGCGATACCGTAGCCCTCTCAAAATTGAATCCGGGTGAATCGGCCCTTATGGATACAGACGGTATCCACGCGTGGAACGTGATTACGCGGGGTCGTAGCAACTCGGATAACGAGGTTGTAAATGGTAACTGTACCGTAGGTGGTAGTGAGACCGTAGGCGGGAACCTGTCTGTAACGGGCACGCTCACGCAAACTGGCCTAGCAACGCTTACAGGAGGCGCGTCTTTCGGTGCGTCCAGCCAAGCCACTATATCTAGCGCGGGAGCTTACAGCGGTACCGGGCTAACACTGACGGGGGCGCAAGCTCGTATTGTCGGTGACTTTTCCAGTGGAGGCAAAAATCAAACACTGCTCCAAACGTCTGCGGCTAACGGCGGAACTACCGTAGGGGCCATTCCAAATGGGACGGGCTCCACGGCGGGCTTCTACTCATGGAACGCTGCGGACCCTACTAACGCTAAGTTTTTAGCGATGTACACTAGTGGTGCGGGTTCTTATATTTACTCCGGTGGTGCCGGTAGTAGCATAAATACGGGCAACCCGCTGTATTTCTTCGTGGCCAGTCAGTCTACTTTCGCCATGATGGTAGACCCGTCCGGGAACGTTAATATTGGACCAAGCCAAACGTCCATTACTCCCGGCCTTACTGTATCGTCCTCGGCAAACTACGCATCGTTAGCAATACGGAATAACCTCGCACCGGCTGGTAAATATTGGTTAGTGGGGCCTAACGCGGCAAACAACATTGTTGTGTTTAACCAGGGCGCGGGCGGGTGCTACATCGTAGACGGCTCGACCTCATGGGCGGGCCAGTCTGATTCGCGCCTAAAGAACGTTAGGAGTAGCCTTACCGGAGTGTTAGACGCGGTAATATCTATTTCCACGGTTCGTTATACGTGGAAGTCGGACGACGACCATGCGGAGGCGTTAGGCGAGGCTAACGATTCCCGTGTACATATCGGCGTCATAGCCCAGGACGTACAAGCGCACTTCCCGGAAATAGTGGATGTAGTTGACCCGGAAAAGGGCTACATTGGGGTGCAGTACCCGCAATTGGCTACGGTCGCCATAGCTGCCATCAAAGAACTGAAAGGACAGCTAGACGCGGCGCTAGCGCGTATTGCTGTGCTGGAGGCCAAATGATTACGGCCGACGTCCAGCAACTTGAGCCGGGCGCGCTTGTCGAGCTGTTCGAGGTCGATTGCACGGCGATCGGCGGCGACATGCTGCGCTTTCACGGCCATCTGCAATCGGCGTTGATCTTCTGGCAGGGTAACGAATACAAGCCATGGCCGATAGACGCGAGCGGATTCGAGCACACATCGGCCTCGCAGCAGCCATCGCCGACACTGTCGGTCGGCAATCTCAGCGGCACAATCTCGGCGCTGTGCGTCTATCTAGCCGACATGGTTGGCGCCAAGGTGCGGCGCCGGCGCACGCTCACTAAGTATCTTGATGCCGTCAATTTCCCGGGCGGGAATCCGACAGCCGACCCGACGCAGGAGATGGCGCCCGAGCTGTGGTACATCGAGCAGAAAAGCAGCGAGACGAACGTCCAAGTCGACTTCATGCTTTCGTCGGCGCTCGACTTCGGCGGTCAGCAGTTGCCCGCGCGGCAGATCGCGCCGACCTGTCAATGGACCTACCGGGACTCTAACTGCGGATACACCGGGACGGCTTATTTCGATGTGAACGGGAACCCTGTTTCCGATCCGGCGCTCGATCGGTGCAGCAAGCAAATCACTACCGGCTGCCAGTGCAGGTTCGGCGTCAACCAGCCGCTCAGCTTCGGCGGCTTCCTCAGCGACACCCTTTCCTGATGAACGAACAGACGAAGAACGCGATCGCGGAACACGCGCTCGCGGAATACCCGCGCGAGTGCTGCGGTCTGATTCTGCTCGTCCACGGTGTCGAGTTCTATGCGCCGTGCCGGAACATCGCCGGCACGCCGTCTGAGCACTTCGTGATGTCGCCCGAGGACTACGCGGCCGCCGAGGATCGCGGCACGATTGTCGCGGTTGTGCACTCGCACCCGGGCGCCGCGGCCCGCCCGAGCGTTGCAGACCGGGCTATGTGCGAAAAGAGCGGCGTCGACAAGTGGGTGATCGTGTCGCTGGGTGTCCAGGCCGACGGGTCCATCGCCGTCGATGACTGGTGCGAGTTTTCGCCAGATGGCTATGTGCCGCCATTGCTCGGGCGCGAGTTCGTGCACGGCTCCGTCGATTGCTACAGCCTTATTCGCGACTGGTATCGCCTCGAGCGCGGTGTTGATCTTCCGGATTTCGAGCGGCCGGACGCGTGGTGGGACGACGGCAAGTCGAACCTGTACCTCGATAACTTCGCGAAGGCAGGTTTCACGAATGTCGGACAGGAAGCTGAGCTGCTTGCTGGCGATGTCGTGCTGATGCAGATCCGCAGCAGGAACGGTGTGCCGAATCACGCTGGCGTGTATCTGGGTGACAACGTGCTCTTGCACCACATGTATGGGCAGCTTTCCCGGCGTACGGTCTGGGGCGGCATGTGGGCGCACTGCCTACGCACGGTGCTGCGTTACAAAGGATAAGCAAATGACCGACACACTCAGAACCGTACGCCTCTATGGCGTCGCTGGGACTCGCTTTGGCCGCGTGCATCGCCTTGCTGTCGCCTCGACGCGTGAGGCTGTGCGCGCCCTTTGCGTGACCGTTCCCGGCTTCGAGAAATTCATGATGAACGCCAAGGACAACGGCTTGACGTTCGCCGTATTCCACGGACGGCGCAAAGTGGCAGAGGATGAGATCGAGCATCCGGTCGGTAGCGACGAAATACGCATCGCGCCGATCCTGATCGGCAGCAAGAACGGAGGCCTGTTTCAGACCATTCTCGGTGCTGCGCTCGTTGTGGTCGGAGTCTTCACCAGCGAGTTCGGTGGCTCCACGCTGATCGGCTTGGGCGCGTCGATGATGCTCGGCGGCGTCATGCAGATGCTCAGTCCGCAAACCAGCGGGCTCGCCGGCGAGGGCCCCAACAACGGGACGTCGTACTACTTCAACGGACCGGTGAACAGTGCGGCGCAGGGCGAGCCGGTACCGCTCGTCTATGGTCGCATGCTTGTTGGTTCAAAGGTAATCAGCTCCGGCATCTACGCCGAGGACCAAAACTGATATGCGCATCCAAGGATCGAAGGGCGGATCGAGCGGCAGCACGCCGACGGAATCGCCGGATAGCCTGCATTCGATTGCGTATGCAAAGGTGCTCGACGTCATTTCCGAAGGCCCGATAGCGGGCCTCGCGAACGGTCTGCAATCCGTTTTCCTTTACGGCACGCCCATCCAGAACAGTGACGGTTCGACGAACTTCTCGAATTACTCCGTTGACACGCGGACCGGCACGCCCGATCAGACCTACATGTCCGGCTTTCCGTCCGTCGAGAACGAAACGGCGGTCAGCACGCCGCTGACGTCGGATGCTCCTTGGGTGCACCAGGTGCAGAACGCCCAGCTGACTGCGGTGCGCATCCGGTTTGGCTTGCCCGCGCTTCAGAAATCCGACGCAAGCAGCGGGAACGTGACGGGCCACCGGATCGAGTATGCGATCGACCTCGCTGTCGACGGCGGCTCATATGCGCAGGTATTGAGCGGCGCGTTTGACGGGAAAACCACATCGCTTTATGAGCGCACGGTTCGCATCGAATTGCCGGCCGCGACGACGAGCTGGCTGGTGCGGGTGCGACGCATCACGGCGAATGCACATAGCTCGCTGATCGCCGACACGGTAAATATCGAGGCCATCACCGAGATCATCGACCGCAAGCTGCGGTATCCGATGAGCGCACTCGTCGGTTTGTCATTCGACGCCCGGTCGTTCAGTTCCGTGCCGACGCGTTCGTACGACATCAACGGGTTGATGATCCGCGTGCCCACGAACTATAACCCCGTGGCGCGGACGTATTCCGGCACGTGGGATGGCACATTCAAGACGGCATGGTCGAACAATCCGGCGTGGGTCTTCTATGACCTTGTGCTGAACGCGCGGTACGGTCTCGGCAACCGCGTCGACGCATCGATGGTCGACAAGTGGGGGCTGTACGCGATTGCGCAGTATTGCGACGTCATGGTGTCGGACGGCAAGGGCGGTCTGGAGCCACGTTTCACATGCAATTGCGTGATCCAGTCGCAGGCCGACGCATACAAGGTGCTGCAGGATCTCGCCACGACGTTCCGCGGCATCGCTTACTGGGGCCCGGGGTCTGTCGTTGCCTCCGCTGACATGCCCGCCGATCCGGTCTACGTCTACACCGATGCGAACCGCTGCGTGTCTGGGCCGTTCACCTATGTCGGCTCCGCGCTCAAGACGCGATACACGACCGCGCTCGTAAGTTGGAATGACCCGGCCAATCAGTACAAGCAAGCGGTCGAGTATGTGCCCGACGAAGACGGGATCGCGCGCTATGGCGTGACCAAGGCGCAGATCACCGCGTTCGGCATGACGTCGCAGGGACAGGCGCACCGCCTCGGCTTGTGGACGCTGCTGACGAGCCGGTACGAGACAAACACCGTTTCGTTTTCGGTCGGCCTCGACGCAACGTTGTGTGCGCCGGGGCAGATCATCGCCGTTGCGGATCCCGCGAAAGCAGGCAAGCGCATCGGCGGACGAATCCGGGCGGCCGCCGGTCGGGCGATCACGCTGGACAAGGCGCCGACTGCAGCGCCCGGCGACACCCTCACCGTGATCCTGCCGACGGGCACTGCACAGGCGCGCTGCGTAGAGTCGGTCAGCGGCGACACGATCACGGTTACAGCGCTCTTCGACGCGACGCCCGTCGCGGGCGCGGTCTGGATGCTTGAGAGCACAGAGCTCGCGTCGCAGTTGTTCAGAGTCGTGAGCGTGCAGGAGGCGTCGGACAACGACAAAACCACGTACGTGATCAACGCGGCACAGCACGAGCCCGGCAAGTACGCGGCGATCGATAGCGGCGCGCAGATTCAGGTGCGGCCGATCACCATCGTGCCGCCGTCGGTGCAGCCGCCGCCCACGAACGTCCGCGTTTCGACGTATTCGGTGATTGACCAGGGCATCTCGAAGACTGTCATGGTCATTGCGTGGGACGCCGCGGCGAGCTCGGTGAACTACCTGCCTGAGTGGCGCAAAGATAACGGCGAATGGGTGACCGCGAACCAGACCGGCGGCTTGCAGGTTGAGGTCGTCGGGATCTATCAGGGTACCTATCTGGCGCGCGTGCGCGCGCAGAATGCGATGGGCGTAACCTCGATTCCTGCGTACGGCACCGACACCGCGCTCACTGGCAAGACAAGCCCGCCTCCCGCCTTGGCGTCGCTCACGACGACGACTCAGGTCTTCGCGATCGAACTCGACTGGACCTATCCGTCGGACGGCTCTGCTGGCGATACGCAGCGCACCGAAATCTGGTACAGCCAGACCAATGACCGCAGCACGGCCGTGAAGCTGGCCGACTATGCCTACCCGCAGGCGCGCGCGAACCTGATGGGCCTTGCCGCCGGCCGCTCGTTCTTCTTCTGGGGCCGGCTTGTTGACACTTCGGGCAACATCGGCCCGTGGTATCCGACCACCAACGGAGTGAACGGCCAGAGCAGCAGCGACGCAACAGAGATCCTCTCGTATCTGACTAACCAGATTACGCAGGGGCAGCTTGCACAAGACGTCCTCGCGCCGATTGAGGCCATTCCCGGTATTCAGCAGTCCGTCACGGACAATGCCGCAGCGATTTCGACCGAGCAGACTGCGCGTGCGGCCGGCGACACGGCGTTGTCTAACCGCATCGACCAGGTAACGGCGCAGGTTGTCATTCCCGAGATGGCGGGTAGCACGGGTGATTACGCCGGTTCAACGCAGGTCTACGCGGGCGTATGGTCAGAACAGTCGGCGCGCGCGGAAGCCGACCTTGCGCTGGCGCGCGACGTCGAGACCACCACTGCGCAGATTTCTTCGACGAAGACAACACTGCTCGCGGCGGTGCAAACCGAAACACAGGCGCGCGTCGATGCCGACAGTTCGATGGCCTCGCAGATCACGACCGTACAGGCTCAGGCGAATACGAACACGGCGGCGGTGCAGACCGTCGCCACGTCCTATGCCGATCTTAACGGGCGCGTCTCAGCCTCTTACCAGATCAAGACGCAGATTACGACCAACGGTCGCACCTACATCGCCGGGATCGGCGTCGGCGTGGATAACACGAGCGGCGTCGTCGAGTCGACGGTGCTTTTGTCGGCGAGCCGGGTTGCGATCCTGGACCCGAACGGAAGCGCGGTGAGCTCGCCGTTCGTCGTGCAGGGCGGCCAGGTCTTCATCAGCCAAGCCTTCATCGGCACGGGCTGGATCCAGAACGCAATGATCGGAGACGTTATCCAGTCGACTTCAGTCGGCGCCAACGGCCAGCCGCGCTGGAAGCTGGACAAGAATGGCACGCTGACGATGAACGGCGCCAACGGCGGCAGCGGCTATCTCACGTTGAGCGACTCGACGCTGCTCGTCTATGACGGCAATGGGACGCTGCGCGTCCGCCTGGGGCTCTGGTAATGACGGCGGGACTGCAGATATGGAATGCGTCCGGGCAGCTCATGCTCGACGCGACGCAGCGGATCGGGCGCATCAAAGGTAGCCAGCACCTTGACGGCAACGGTGGGCACATCGATATGGATCTGTCCGATGGCACGCCGTTCTGGTCTTTTCAGCCTGACTTCCTGTTCAAGCACATCAACGGCAATTCTCCTGTTCCTGTGGTGTCGATTTCCTCGACTGGAGTCGTCTGGACATACAGTACGCCACCGAATGGCGACTACCTATACCCGATAACTGGGTATCTCTTTTGGGGATGTTACTGATGACCGCTGGCTTTCAGGCTTTCACCGACACCGGCGTTGTCCAGATCGATGGCGCAACGCCAAATTATCAAGTGATCGCATCGCTGGCTCAGGTCACACAACAAGAAAGTATTCCGACTGTATTCAACAACGTGAATACTCAGTTTTACGCCACGTTGTGGCATACGACATTCACGTTCAACGCAACGCAGCCGTTCTATGCCTTCAGGGCCGATGGCGGCGTCATGGTCACGCCATGGAAGTTCTCGAAAACCGGCAACACCTTCACGGCGGAATTCATCTCGGTAGGCCAGGCAACCATCCGTCTGTACGTTTTTGATCAGGTTCCCGTGACGTCAAATCGTTTCGGGTTGCAGGTATTTGATGCTTCAGGCGCGTTGATCGCTGATGCCGCGAACCCTTTTGCGCGGGTGCTTGATGTGGTCGAGGGGCAGTATCAGCCCGGCTTGGGATGGCAGGCAGTAGGCAACTCGGTGCCTGGCCCAAATACTCAGTCCAAGTCATATGGCGTGCCGGTCGCATTCGGCGGTGCGCTGGCTGCTCATTACTTCGTCAACACTAGCCCGTTCATCCTGTCGGCGTTCGGCGCAGATGGTGGCTCAATTAGCTGGGAGTTTCACCAGTACATAGGAAACAACAGTGGCACCTTCGTTGGATTTGCCGAAGCGACTCGGTATCGATTCATGGTGCTTGATATGACCGGCATCACCTAAAAGGAACGCTATGCCTCTTCAAATTAATTATGTGACCCCGGCGACGGGCGCGCACGCTAGCTTTCACGTGGTCACAAACGTTGCACTCGACTACGAGATGAAGATTGCGACTGCAACTGTCTCTTCGTATCTGTCAAAAGATGCGAAAGACGCCGGGAAATTCGCGATGTATGCGCAACAGATACAAATATCGGGTCTGCCGGATAAGGGCGTCGATGCTCGGGATTTCGCAGAATCATCGTTGGCCAGCGCAGCACCCACGGACGGAGGCGGCTTCGCTTCGGCAAGTCGTTATGCATTCGCAGGCGCCGAGATAATCGAGTAGCGGATTCGGGAATTACGTGTAAACTTTGACGCAGAAATATTCTGAAAGGCGACAACGGGGGATAACGATGTTCAAAAAAATTGCGGTGTTTGCATTCGCAGCATTAGGTCTTGTGGCATGTGGCGGTGGTGGAGGCGGGGGAAGTTCGGCGCCGGCGGCGAAGACAATGAAGTTGTCGCTTTACGGCCAGCCATTCACCAAAAGCCAAGCCGTTTCTCATGCGCGAGTCGTCGCCAGCGCGTCGACGCCGTCAAGCGACGCGGCTGCAACCGTTCAAACGTTGCAGGATGCGCTCGCAGCGCGCGGCGTGCCGGCAACGGTCACGGCGCAGGTGATGGACGGAACGACGCTTCATCAGATCGTAATGGGCGAAAACAACGGCCTTCCACCTACGCCTGACCAGTTCAAGACTGATCCGAGCGAATATCTTATCGTCAACTTCCAACTCGACGACATGGTGACGCCATCGACCGACGCCGCGCAGGCCGCCTCGATCTCACAGTTTGCGCAGGATCTGACGGTGTTCACGCAGCGCGCAGCGGTTAGCGGCAAGTTGGTGTACGCAGTTCTGCCTATCCAGACATGCGATGCACCGAACGGCACCGGCGCCGCGTTTGGTCTTATGGAAGCCATTCGTGCCGCGCAGAACCATTCAAATCTCAACACAATGGGAGCAATTCCGTTCGGGGTTGCTTTTGGCGGCTCCCAAGGAAATGCCATCCCCACTCCAGAACTAGTGCATTTGGGCGCCGACTGCCGTACGCCCGATGCGTATCTGCTGAACATGCGCACCAACGCAATCGCTGATTACATCGCGACGCTCTACAAGCAGGCAACTGCGCCGGCCCCAGCGAGCGGCGCTTCAGCTACCGGCACATGACGCGGTAGCCAGCAATAGAGAGAAGCCAGCTTTCGAGCTGGCTTTTTTATTAGCCGCCTTCGGGCGGTTTTTTATTGGGCTTTTGCCCGTGACCGGGGACTCACCATGCCAGTAGAAGGCCTGACGCAAGACGAAGTAAAAAACGCCCTCAAGGAAGGCCTGACCGAGTGGCTCGACAAGCAGTTCGCTACGCTCGGCAAGTGGACGCTCGGCGGGATTGCTTCGCTGGGAATCGCCGCGCTGGCGTATGCATTTCTGCAAACGAGGGGGTTCAGCAAATGACCAGCTTTGACGACGCGTTCAATGCGCTGATCGGCAACGAGGGCGGCTACTCAAACAATGCCGCCGACCCGGGCGGCGAGACGATGTGGGGCGTCACGGCGCGCGTCGCGCGCGCGAGTGGGTACGCCGGCGCAATGCGCGAGCTGCCGCGTGACACCGCGAAGGCGATCGCCAAGAAGCTGTATTGGGATCCGCTACGGCTCGACGAGCTCGACCAGCGCGTCGCGTTCCAGATCTTTGACGCCAACTATAACGGCGGCCACCCGGTGATCTGGATGCAGGGCGCCGCCGGCGCGAAGGTCGACGGGCTGATAGGCCCTGCGACGATCGCTGCGGTGCAAGCCACCGACCCGTTGCGCTTCATCCTCCGCTGGAACGCCCTGCGCCTGACCTATTTCACGTCGCTCAACACGTGGCAAACGTTCGGCAAGGGCTGGGCCCGCCGGATCGCAAACAACCTCAGCAAAGGAGCCGCATGATGCCGCTTATCCCTATCGCAATGGCGCTCGCGCAGTTCGCGCCGATGATCGCCGGCTGGCTCGGTGGCTCCAAGGCCGAGGATGTCGCCGGCAAGGTGGTCGGCATCGCGCAGGCTGTGACTGGTCAGTCGGCGCCCGATGCTGCGCTTGCCGCGATTCAGGCAGACCCGGCACTCTCGCTACAGTTTCAGAAAGCGGTCCTCGACAATCAGGTGCAGCTCGCGCAGATCGCGGCCGACGTCGAGAAAGCCCAGCTCGCCGCAGACGAGGCAAACACCGCAACGGTTAATCAGACGATGCAGATCGAGGCGAAGGCCGACCACTGGCCTACCTACGCATGGCGGCCGTTCGTCGGGTTCTGTTTCGGGTTCGCGTGGATCGGCGCGTACTTCGTCATTCCGGTGCTGCGCGGCTGGTGGCCGAACATCGCACAGCCGACCATTCCTGCAGAGGCGTGGGTCGCCATCGGTGGCGTCTTGGGCGTGGCCAGCTTCTTCCGGGGAAAGATGCAAGCGGACCCGGGCGTTAAGGCGGATCCGGCGGGGCTGATGCGCTCCCGGGCCAAGGCGTCTGCAACGGACGTCCGCCGCAGCGAAAAAAGACGGCTTTACCAGCTGCTGAAGTCCCTGCTGGGCGCCGCTAGTTCATCAGACCGAGATGCCGGACCAGTGCTGAGAATGCTTCCGCATTTATCGCACTGAGCTTTGATGTCCCTGTATTGGGGCCTGTCGCCGGGCCTCCCGCCAAAAAAGAGCGGGTTCATGGAGCCGTTGCCGCAAATTTTGCACGTCAGGAACATGTCTCGAAGAACTGCTGAGGTAGTCAAGGACCGACAGTATGCGCCGGTTGTCGGTTGCATGTACCGCAGGCCAGATTGGGGCCGCCCCTTCAGCATGGCCTATGTCAACCGCTCGTCCAAGGCCGCTTTATTGCTGATCCAGATCGTCCGGGTCTCCGCCCATCGCGAGGTAGATGTCCTGCACGAATTCCTCGGTCGCTTCTTTCCACGCAGGCGAGCCCCATGGCAAGTCCTCGGGATTCTTCTTGCCTCGCGCGCGGCGGGTTAAGCGGACGGTCATTTGAAGCGCCATCGCTTCTGTGTAAAGTGGTGGATCAATGGGGCCCAGGCAGTCGTCGTTTTCCATTCTCGTGATTTCGGCCGGATAAGAAGAATCTTTAGCTGGCGGTGCAACGGGAGGTGGCGCATCGCGACTAGATTGCCATTGCTGATGGATGACCTAGGCAAACGAGCGATCACCGAGTGAGAAAGCCGCCGCCCGTATCCCCGCGGCAACATCGACCAAGCCCGCCGCGGCCGCTGCCGTCACGCAACCGGTGCCAGCATGCCGTGATTCCCCCGCCCGCCAGCGGACGAGGCCGGCGCTGACCGATGGCGGAGAGCCGACTATTTCATCGTAAGGCGTTCGGGTATAACGGTTGCTGCCCCGTTTCGTGTATCCAAACGAAAGGAGACACCATGGCAGGCGACAACTCTTTTAAGCCCGGCGAAATCGTTAAGACGTCTGGCATTTATTCCGTCGTTCACGATGACGGGAAGGGCACCTTCGAAGTGACCTGCGTCGAGGGCGAGCATTTTCCTCCGACACGTAGCGGCAAGGGTGCTCATTTCGAGCTGAAATATGCGGCGACGCACTCCCATCGTCACGACCAGCTTAAGGGAACCGAGCAACGCAGCAGCTAACGGTTCATACCAACGGCACGGCGCATCGCGGCGGTAATTCCCTGTCGCGTGCGCCAGATGCCTTCCCACGGATCTGCCTGCAGTGAACGCTGCCGGGCTACCGCCTTCTTCATTGTCCATTCGTCACCGCGCCGGACGTCCTTCAGCTCGTCCCATGAGATCGGCATCGACACGGCCATGCCGCCGCGTGCGCGCACTGAAAAGGGCGCGACGGTACTCGCGCCGCGGCTGTTGCGTAGATAATCGATGAAGATCTTGCCCACGCGGTTGCGCGGCCCCGAGACGGCAGAGAACTTTTCCGGCACCACGCGCGACATGTGGCGAGCGACCGCGTGTGAGAAGTCTTTCACCTCATCCCAGCCCTGTTTGCGCGTCAGAGGAACGACGATGTGGAAGCCTTTTCCGCCGCTCGTCTTCGCGAAGGATCGCAGGCCTAGCTCGTCGAGCACGGTCTTCACCAGTTCGGCCGCCTCGAGCATGGCAGCCCAGTGCAGAGCGGGGTCGGGGTCAAGGTCGAAGATCACGCGGTCGGGGTGTTCAAGGTCAGGAGCCACTGCGTTCCATGAGTGCAGCTCGACGACGCTCATCTGCGCGAGCCCTACCAGAGCATCGATATTGTTCGCTACCAGCAGTGGTGGGTGATTGGGGTGCAGTTCGACGGGCAATTCCTCAACGCCCGGAATGCGCATACGTTCGGCATGCTTCTGGAAGAACAGCTCGCCGCTGATTGTGTCCGGCGCCCGCACGAGAGTGAGCGGCCTATTGTGAAGGTAAGGCAGCGCCCACTCTGCAATCGCATCGTAGTACCGGACGAGATCCAGCTTGGTATGGCCGGTAATCTCATCCATCACGCGCTGCGGATTGCTGATCTTGATGTCGCCCACGAGTACAGTTCCGCGCGGGCCGGGACGCTCGCGCGTGGATCCGAAATGTCCCTCGTCGGGCGCGTCGACGACCGTTTCTTCCGTCACTGCGCCGGCTGGCTTGTCTTCCCGTATAGCGTGGAAAAGCGGGTGCCTTATCTCTCCGCCGGGAGTCCACTCAAGAAACGACACCTCAGCCACCACGTCCGGCTTCAGCCAGTGGAAGTCTCGGTCGCGTTCCGCTTCAGGCGGGTTGTAGAACGGAGGCTGCTCGACCGTCAACGCGGCGATCCTTTTCATGAATGCCGCGCTTTGCCGCGGCGAGAAGTTTGGCCCGACGTGACCCGCATACCGTAGTGACCCGTCTTTTTCGTGCACTCCCAGCAGCAGCGATCGAACGCCGGACTTCGCGCCTTTGACCCGCGATATGCCGCCGACCACGAATTCTTGCCGCAAGTTGCACTTCAGCTTGATCCAGTCCGTGGAGCGCCCAGACCGGTAGGGCGCGTCGCCTCTTTTTCCGATGATGCCCTCGAGCTTCATGCGGCATGCGGACGAGACCAGCGAGGCAGGGTCCTCGGCGAAATCTTCGGAGTAGCGCAATAGTGGGCTCTCGACGTCTTCCATCAGTTCGCGCAAAAGCTGTCTGCGTGCGCGGAGCGGCTGCTCACGAATATCGGTGCCATTGATCCATAGCAGGTCAAAAATGAAAAGGACGATTTGGGCTGTGCTGCGCCGGTCAAACGCATTCTGCAGGGCATTGAAATCGGGTGCGCCTGCTTGGTTGAGCACGACGGCCTCTGCATCAATCCATGCGTCGTCGACGGGCAGTGATGTGAGCGCGTCGCGCAAGCGGGGCATGCGATCGGTCCAGTCGTGGCCGTTGCGGGTGAACAATTGAGCCTGGCCGTCCTGGATGCGCCCAAGCATTCGATAGCCGTCGAACTTGATTTCATACGACCAGTCGCCATCGGCCGGGATATGCGCGGCGAGAGTCGCGAGTTGCGGCTCGATCAACGACGGTATGCCGTCGGCGGGGGATTCTTTGGCGGGGTGCTTACGGCTCGCCCGGGATGAACTCCATCGCGACATCGCCGGTTACTTGAGTTCGTCGGCCGGCGGTGGCGCGTCGTCGTCCGCCCAGTGGACCGGCGCGAGCATAGGCTTTGTGGCGTCAATACCGGCGGTCTTCAGTGCCGCTTCAATCTGCCGGATCTGAGGGACGAAATCGAGCGTCCATGTCTGGCCTTCGCTGGTCACCTCCATGCTGTCGTGAACGACGAGAGTGTGCAGCGCGACGAGTAGCGCATGAACTAGGGGCGGCTGCTGAAACGGGTCAAAGGTGGGTTCTTCTAGCATGACGGGCCTCCTGCTGGCCCTTCAGCATGACCTATGCCCGTCGCTTCAACTTCTGTTCGTCGTCGGCTCCGATCGCGCGGACCCAGTGAACGCAGCCCTGTTCCGGCTGCGCATTGATCTGCTCACGACCGTCGTACATGCATGAAACGATAGAGCCGCCGGCGCGGAACTCGGCAAAGTGCTCGCACTCGACGCAAGGGCGCGGGTTTCCGTATGGGTCGAAGTGAGGCATGGCGCAGATCCTGTATGGATGTACAGTATATCCACGCACCTTGGGTGCGTCGAATTTCGGGAACGAAGTCCGGAAAACCCTTATTAATCAAGGGGCGATTTCCGGCTTGCGTTCCCATTAATCGACCGGAAACCCTTGTCGTATATGTATGGATGTACAGGATTGTGATTCCTGTTGTCGTGGGTTCGAGCCCCATCAGCCACCCCAAAGAATTTCGGCAGTAAAGATTGAAAATGGATTGGCAGGCGGCGTTGTGAGAAATCACAACGCCGTTTTTGTTTTGGGGCTCGCTCGCTTGTTCGCTCTTTGCTCGTCAGTGGCTGCGTCCTCCATGCCCGCCACCGCCGCCGCTCCACGAGCTGCCGCCGTGCGATCCGCCATATCCCCCATATCCGCCGCCATGGCCGCCGTGCCAGCCACCGCTACCTCCGCCGTGACCGCCATGCCAACCGCCGCCCCAGTGGCCGCCACCGCCGTGGTAATAACAGCATGGTCCGCCCCAGCCGCCCCAGATGCCGACCGTGCCGTAAACCGGCGCATAGGGCGCTCCGTATCCGTAGCCATAACCGGGGTAATAGGGTTGGGCGTAGCCGTAGTCATAGGCGGGCGCGACTGCGCATCCGCTGACGCCCGCCACCACGGCCAGCAATGGCATCGCTGCAAAGAGTCTGCTCACAGTTTTCTCCCGTCCTGACCCGTCCTGACATAAAGGATCAGAAAGATCGCCGGCCCGGGAGTTCAGCCGCATTTGTGTCCGCACATTACGATCGCACCGCGTGCCTGAACAGCGCGCATCCTTGCGCCGCACGGATATTCCACGGCGAGCGCAGCATGCTGCGACCGGAACTGCGTCGGAGCATCCGTCGCGCGGTAACACGCGGTTAATCTTCTGCAACAGAACAGCGGCGGCCGCCCTTATCATGCGATGCGGTTGGTCGTAGGAACGCTTTAACGCTTGCGCAAAGGTTCGATCAACGACGACAAACCGTTGTGATCGATTTCGTGCATCAGTGCGAGCAGCCGTCCAATCTCGCCCGGCGGAAAGCCCTGGCTCGCGAACCAGTTCAGGTAATGGCCGGGCAGGTCGGCGATCAAACGACCTTTGTACTTGCCGTAGGGCATCACACGTGTGACCAGCAGTTCGAGGTGTTCGGGATTCATCGTGATGGACCGGCGCAAAGGAATGTTGGGCGCGGCGCGCTTGCACTGCACGCCGGCACGGCATTCTAGCCGTGCTGCAGGCATCGCGCGGGCATGGTAACGTCAGCGGTTTATGTTCATACAACGAATAGGAAAGCTTCCATGGAATACCGCAGACTCGGCGATTCGGATGTGCAGGTCAGCCTGATCGGACTCGGCACCATGACGTGGGGCGAGCAGAACACAGAGCAGGATGCGCGCGCTCAGATCGACTACGCGCTCGATCACGGCGTCAACCTGATCGATACCGCAGAGATGTATCCGGTGCCGCCGCGCGCCGAGACGCAAGGCTCGACCGAGCGATTTATCGGCACGTGGCTCGCGAAGCATCGCAGCGAGCGCGAAAAAATCGTGCTCGCCACGAAGATCGCGGGGCCCGCGCGCCAGCCGCATAACCCGCGACATATCCGCGGCGAGACCAACCAGTTCGACCGTAAGAACCTCACTGAGGCGCTGAACGACAGCTTGAAGCGTCTGCAAACGGACTACGTCGATCTGTACCAGTTGCACTGGCCGGACCGCAACACGATGACGTTCGGCCGTCCGGCCTATCCGTGGGTCGACGACGAATATACGGTGCCCATCGACGAAACGCTCTCGGTGCTGGCCGACTTCGTCAAGGCGGGCAAGGTGCGCCATGTGGGCGTATCGAACGAAACGCCGTGGGGCGTCGCGCAGTTCCTGCGCGCGTCGGAAAAGCTCGGCTTGCCGCGTATTGTCAGCATCCAGAACCCGTATAGTCTCCTGAACCGCACTTACGAGGCGGGGCTCTCCGAGTACGCGCACCGCGACGATATCGGCTTGCTCGCGTATTCGCCGCTCGCCTTCGGCTGGCTGTCCGGCAAATATGAGGGCGGCGCGCGGCCGGCTGGCGCACGCATATCGCTGTTCGAGCGCTTCCAGCGCTACAGCAAACCGCAAGCGATCCAGGCCACCACGCGTTACGTCGAACTGGCAAAGCGCCATCGCATGTCGCCCGCCCAGTTGGCGCTTGCCTTCGTCAATAGCCGGCCGTTCGTCACGAGCAATCTGATTGGCGCGACCTCGCTCGATCAGTTGAAGGAGAACATTGCGAGCGTCAACGTGAAGTTGCCGCAGGACGTGCTCGACGAAATCGACGCACTGCATCAGATGCAGCCGAACCCGGCGCCTTGAGTTCGCTGGACATGCAACGAAAGGCAAATGTCTCTCCCTGTCGGCAAATCACGACCTAAACTGTGGTGAGCAGGACGGGCTTCTCCGTTCGTGTCGTGCTTCCGCGCGAGGCGCGGCGCGTACGAATGGTAGGATGCAGCCCGGAAAATCGGCAGCGGCGGCGGGTTTTCAGCCGCGCTGTTCACACTCGGCGATAGCACTCAGGACATCGAATGGCGCAACAAAAAACAAACCCAAAACTTGAGCAGGCGCTGACGCGCGGGGACCTCGCAATCCGTCAGGCAAATTCGGCGCGCGCCACCGCGCTGCTGCGCGCGCTAGCCAAAATGATCGTGGATGCCTCGGCGACGATCGGCGTCGAAGCGTTCACGCTGATTCCGGACGGCGACAAGATTTACGATCCGGCCGACGGTCTGTGGCCGCAAGAACTGCAGATTTCGCTCGACGGTCCGGTCGAGGACGCCGATCCGGACGAGATCCGCACCGTGCGGCTGATTGCCGACGATCCGGGCACAATGTTCCGGGTGGAATGGCAGCGTGCCGATGGCAAGATCGGGCGACACGA
Source organism: Paraburkholderia kirstenboschensis (assembly GCF_032806925.1). Taxonomy (NCBI): domain Bacteria; kingdom Pseudomonadati; phylum Pseudomonadota; class Betaproteobacteria; order Burkholderiales; family Burkholderiaceae; genus Paraburkholderia; species Paraburkholderia kirstenboschensis. Next base: position 947,425 of record NZ_CP136513.1, read on the forward strand.
AGGCGGCCCGTTTGCGACAGTCGCGTTCATCTCGGACGTCGACATTCCCTGGACCGACGAAGAGGACTGAACTCGCGTCCGTGCCGCAAGTTTATTCGTGGGCGCCGACTTCTCGGGTCAGCCGCCCTCGAATTTTCCGCGCACATCTGCGGCCCGGCACGAGTTACTTCATCATCCGGCGCCGAAACAGCACGCCGGCGACGATAAACCCGCCCACCGCATAAGCCGCCAGCCCGGCCGCGTGCCACAGCGCGTTGTCGAGCGGGCGCCCAAGCATGGCCGGACGGATCAGATCGACTGCGTGCGCCAGAGGCAGGACCTCGGCCGCAGCGCGTGCGGCGGCAGGCAACTGCGAGATCGGGAAGAACACGCCGGAGAGCAACAGCATCGGCGTCAATACCAGCGTTTGATAAAACATGAAGAAGTCGTACGACGGCGCGAGCGCGGTCACGACCATCGCGACGCTTGCGAAAGCGAGGCCCGTCAGCACGATGACGGGCAACGCGAGCAGCACTGACGGAAAACTGGCGTAGCCGAGCGCGCCCGCCACCAGCATGATCGCGGCGCCCGACAGCACCGACTTGCTGGCCGCCCAGATCACTTCGCCAAGCACGATATCGCCGAGCGTCAACGGCGTGTGCATGATTGCTTCCCAGGTGCGCTGCACGTGCATGCGCGAGAAGCCCGAATACATCGACTCGAAGCTCGCGGACATCATGACGCTCGACGCAACCGTGCCCGCTGCGAGGAACGCGATATACGGCACGCCGTCGACGCGGCCGACCATCAGCCCGAGGCCGAAGCCAAGGCCGAACAGATAGATCATCGGATCGGCGAGATTGCCGAACATGGAGGCGAGCGCAAGCTTCTTCCACACAAGGTAGTTGCGGCGCCACACCGCAATCCAGTTGACCGCGTTCGCGGGCATCGCGGCGAAAGGGGCCTGCATGGGCGGGGTGGCTTCGTTGCTTCGGTACGTGCGTGCATCCATTGCGTGTCTCTTGCGTGTCTCTTGCAGTGTCGATGGAAGTCAGTCCTGCATCTCGCGGCCAGTGAGGCGCAGGAAGACGTCCTCGAGATTCGCCGGGCGGTGCAGATAGCGCAGATCCGCTCGCTGCTTCAGTCGCGCATGCACTGGCCCGGCGTCGTTCACATAACAGAAGAGCGTCTCACCGCTGATCTCGGTTCGCTGTGCGAGCGGCGCAAGCTCATCGCGCAATGCGAGCGGATCGGGGCCGAAAATCTCAATGACGTCGCAGCCGATTTCCGACTCGATCAGCTCCCTTGGCGCGCCTTCCGCAATCTTGCGTCCTTCTTCGATCACGCACAGCCGGTCGCATAGCCGCTCGGCTTCCTCCATGAAGTGGGTGGTCAGCAAGATCGTCTTGCCGCGCGCGAGCAGGGAGCGCAGTCGCTCCCAGATAAGATGCCGCGCCTGCGGATCGAGGCCGGTAGTCGGCTCGTCCATGATCAGCACGTCGGGATCGTTGACGAGCGCCCGCGCGAGCGTGAGGCGCCGCTTCATGCCGCCCGACAGTTCGCTCACACGCGCGTCGGCCTTGCTTTCCAGACGCGCGAATTCCAGCAGCGACGGCACCATCGCGCGGCATTGCGCGGCGCTCAAGCCGAAGTAGCGGCCGAACACCAGCAGGTTTTCGCGGACGGTAAAGTCGGGATCGAGGTTATCGAACTGCGGCACCACGCCGACGCGCGCCCGCGCGATACGCGCCCGGCCGGGAATCGGCTCGCCGCACAGGCGGATCGAGCCGGCGTCCGGCGCGGCGATGCCGAGCAGCATGCGCAAAGTGGTGGTCTTGCCCGCGCCGTTCGGTCCAAGCAGGCCGAAGCACTCTCCGGCGTCGACATGAAACGCCAGTCCGTCGACAACCTTCTTTTCGCCGTAGCTTTTTTCAACCTGCTGGAATTCGATGGCGGTGTCGGGCATGGATTGGTTCGAGGCTCAGGCAAAAGAGGCGAATCGACGGGAAGGCTGCTCATTCTAGGTCATTGGCTGCGAAGTGGCCGTTCGAGGAGCGCGCCGCACAGCGCGTTCTTGCACCGCCGCATAAGCGCCGCGGGCACTGTCTCCACGGAGCGCGCCTCGTATGCACAAGGCCGGGGCACGCAGCAATCGCACTTAGCGTTTTCCATCCCTTGCAAGCTGAATTGCGGCGCACCATGATTGATTCAGACCGCGCTTTCGCGGAAAGGGGAAAAACGATGGCGAGCTACCAGAAAATTCTGCTGTGCTATGACGGCTCGCGCGAAGGCCGCAAGGCTCTGCGTTGCGGCGCCGACCTTGCGCTGGATCTGAAGGCGCAAACGCATCTGCTTTCGGTGGTGGACATGCGCTCGAGCATTGCGCAAAGCGCGGGCCTGCTGACGGACGTCGCGTGCGGCAGCTTCGAAAAGACTGCACGCGACATCCTGCAAGAGGGTGTGGACTGGCTGACCGAGCGCGGCGTAAACGCTCAGGGACACTTTGCGTTCGGCCATCCGATCGACGAGATCGCCAATCTTGCGAATGAGTTGCACGTCGACCTCGTGGTGGTGGGCCACCGTTGCCGCACGGGCTTGTCCCGATGGTGGATGGGCGCAGGCAATACACCGCTGCTCGACCGAGTGTCATGCAGCATTCTGGTCGCGTGTTCTTCCGCGCATGAGCAGCAGCAAGAAGCGGCCTGAGAGTGCGGTTCGGGCGTGCGGCCACACGCGCCAGGCATGCAGCCTTGGTGCGGGACGCGAGCGTTCGGCCGGATGAGCGGGTTGGGCGGAGTGTGGGGCGTGAGCGGCGTGGGCGTTCAGTCTGATCGGCGGCGTGAGTGTTCGGTCTGACACGCCGCGCCTGACGCTCACTCGTTCAGATTGACCGCTGCCAGCTTCCACGTGAAGAGACCTTCGCGGATGAAGATGGCGGAGTAACGCGCGTCCCCGGCGCCGTGCTGGTAGGTGACTGCGAACTCGTTGAGGCTGCGATAGCCGGCTGTGGTTTGCGGCGGTTGCGGCGGGGCGCCCCTGGTGGTCGCGTTGCCGCTCGCATTCCCGGTAGCGCCGCCAGGCGCGTCGATGTCCGCACCGGGCGATGCGGGCGCAGGCGCGCTGGCAACGGGCGGATTGCCGGTGACCGGCGCAGCGTTCGGCCGCTCACCGGGCTCACCGCGCGGCGGCATGCCGTTCAGCAGCGCAGCCACGCCGTCGGGAGTTGCATACGCGTCGACGAGCGGGCCGATCAATGCGACGCCAATCATCGCGCCGATCGCAGCCAACGGATTGCCGTTTCCATGTGAGTCCAGCCGGCGCGTCAGCAAGCCTGTGACTTGCTGCTTCAGGCTCTCGCGCAAGGCCGGAAAATCGACGTACCGATTCACCGTCTGCGCGTCACGTGCGTTGGCCGCGCGTTTGAGGTTATTGAGCGCGATATATGGCGAGGCATAAGCAAAGCCCAACGCCGCGATCACCGCGATAACTATCAGCGTGACGATCAGCGGACGGGCGCTGCGCTTCCTGTTTGTTCGAACTGCCATCGAGCGGAAATCTCCGTCAGGTGTGATCTAACGTGGACCGCGGCCACGCTGAAACGATCCGTGCGCTGCCACAAAGCATGTGGCCACGGCGCGCCCGCACACCTCACAGATCATCAGGACTCGAACACCGCGCCGTGGACATTGGTTTCCTCGGCGATGCAACGGTCGATCATGCGGCACACCGCATCCACAGTGCCGACCATGATGAGCCGGGACGGCCCATGGTAGACGCGCACCGGCGCGCGGCGCTCCGGCTCCGCAGTATTGAGCCCTGAATTCAGCGAAACGCGGGCGAATGCCGGTAGTGAAGACGGCAACGCGGCCTGCAGGTCGGAGCCGCGAGCGGGCGAGTCGAACAGCGACGCGGTAGCGGCCGTGGACGCTTCGATCAGTGAGCAAGGCACCAGCTTACGCAGATGGCGCAGACGGCCGAACTGGCGAAACGGCAACAGACGGGCAAGGCGTTCCATGAGTCTCTCCGGGCGATTCAACATGAGTACTGCTTTAGTCGGTGAGCAGGCGGGCGGTTGGCTAATGACGCACTGAGGACGCACTAATGACGCACTGAGCTTGTTGCTCATTGAGCCGACCCGGCGCTGTCAGAACTCGCCCGGGCGGATCAGCCCGACAGCGATGCCTTCGAGCGCGAAGTCCGCGCTGCCTGTCTCAACGAAGATGTTCTCGTAATCGGGGTTCTCGGCAATCAGCTCGATACCGTTCGCGCGGCGCTTCAGGCGCTTGACCGTGACGTCGTCGCCAAGCCGCGCAATGATGATCTGGCCGTCTTTGGCCTCGCTTCTTTTCTGCACCGCGAGCAGATCGCCGTCGAAGATACCCGCGTCGCGCATGGACAGTCCGCGCACCTTGAGCAGGTAATCGGGCTTGCTCGAGAAGAGCGCCGGGTCGCACGCATAGTGTTGCGCGATATGTTCCTGCGCGAGGATCGGACTGCCGGCGGCAACCCGGCCAATGAGCGGCAGCGACAGCTGCATGATGCTGGCGTGCGGCAACGTGAACTGATGCGGCGCGTCGTCCGGGCCGGCAAGCAGGCGAATGCCGCGCGACGCGCCGGCCGCGAGTTCGATCACGCCCTTGCGGGCAAGCGCCCGCAGATGCTCTTCAGCCGAGTTTGCCGAGCTGAAACCGAGTTCGGCGGCGATCTCCGCACGCGTGGGCGGAAAACCGGTGCGGTCTATGGCCCGGCGGATCAGATCGAAAACCTGCTGCTGTCGTGCGGTGAGTTTGGTCATGGCGTCACTGTATGGATGAACAGGTGCCTGTATTTTTATACAGTATCCGGCGCAATTCAAGCTTTACTTTAAGTTCGGGAGTGGACGCCTCGCTGCAACGTCGTAAATCGGCGTCAAAACATCCGTTTTCGTGCCGCAACGCCTTATCTGGCTGTCATTACCACTTTTGCGTATTAAAAAATGAATAAACATTATTTTTAATGATGAAAGCGCTTCGATAGACTGGCCTTCCAGTCGCGCTCATGTGCACGTGATCCGACGCAAAACAACACCACACGCTGTTTCAGCGCACCAACACGCGGAGAACTTGACATGAATCATCAGGACACGGGTCGGGCAGGCAGGAGCCGAAAACTCATCGCAGCGCTCGCGTTCGGCGCGGCAGCCGCGCTCGGCGCCCTCGGCGCGGCCGGCCACGCGCAAGCCGCCGACACGACGCTGCTGAATGTTTCCTACGACCCGACTCGCGAGCTCTACCAGGACGTGAACCAGGCTTTCGCCAAGGAATGGAAGGCGAAGACCGGCGAGACCGTCACGTTCAAGCAGTCGCACGGCGGTTCGGGCGCGCAGGCGCGCTCGGTGCTCGACGGCTTGCAGGCCGACGTCGTGACGCTCGCGCTCGCTTACGACATCGACGCGATCGCGAACAAAGGTTTGATCGACAAAGGCTGGCAGAAGCGCTTGCCCGACAACGCGTCGCCGTACACGTCGACGATCGTGTTTCTGGTGCGCAAGGGCAATCCGAAGCACATCAAGGATTGGGACGATCTGACCAAACCGGGCGTGTCGATCGTGACGCCGAATCCGAAGACCTCGGGCGGCGCGCGCTGGAACTATCTCGCGGCGTGGGCGTATGCCGCGCATCAGCCGGGCGGCAATGACCAGAAGGCCAAGGAATTCGTGGGCAAGCTGTACAAGAATGCCGGCGTGCTCGATTCCGGGGCGCGCGGCGCGACCACCAGCTTCGTGCAACGCGGCATTGGCGACGTGCTGATCGCGTGGGAAAACGAGGCGTTCCTGTCGCTGAAGGAATTCGGTCCGGACAAGTTCGAAATCGTCGTGCCGTCCGTGAGCATTCTGGCCGAGCCGCCGGTGGCGGTGGTGGATAAGGTCGTCGACAAGCACGGCACGCGCAAGCTGGCCGAAGCGTATCTGAATTTCCTCTACAGCGAGCAGGGCCAGGAAATCGCCGCGAAGAACTTCTACCGTCCGCGTTCGAACAAGGTTCCGGCCGAACTGACCTCGAAGTTTCCGAAGCTGAAGCTTTACACGGTCGACGATTCGTTCGGCGGCTGGGCCAACGCGCAGAAGACGCACTTTGCCGACGGCGGCGTGTTCGATTCGATCTACCAGCCGCAGTAACACAGCCGAGGTCCGCGCCGCAGCAGGCGTGGACCGAGGCAACGCGACGCGCCACGGCGCGTCACTTTCCGGAGCGCGCCATTGGCGCGCTTTTGGCCGATCAGGACCAGGCGGCCGGCAACACGAGCATCAACTGAAAGAGTAACGAGCATGACCACGTTGACCTTCCGCAAACCAAGCGCCTTGCCCGGTTTCGGCCTGACACTCGGCATCACGGTGGCTTATCTGAGCCTCGTGGTGCTGATTCCGCTCGCGGCGACCTTTCTGAAGACGGCGTCCCTCGACTGGAGTCAGTTCGTGCGCGCCGTCAGTTCGCCGCGTGTGCTGGCCTCGTACCGGCTGACATTCTTCTCCGCGCTCGGCGGCGCACTGATCAACGCGGTGTTCGGCTTTCTGGTCGCATGGGTGCTCGTGCGGTACAGGTTTCCGTTCAAACGCATCGTCGACGCCGTGGTCGATCTGCCGTTTGCACTGCCCACGTCGGTGGCCGGCATTTCGCTCGCGGCCGTGTACGCGGGCAACGGGTGGATCGGACAGTTTCTGGAGCCGCTCGGTCTGAAGGTGGCTTTTACGCCGGTGGGCGTGCTGGTCGCGTTGACCTTCATCGGTTTGCCGTTCGTCGTGCGCACGGTGCAGCCGGTGCTCGAAGAGTTCGAGCGCGAGCAGGAAGAGGCCGCCGCGTGCCTCGGCGCATCGCGCTGGCTGACGTTTCGCCGCGTGGTGTTGCCGGCGGTGTTGCCGGCGTTGCTGACGGGCTTCGCGCTCGCGTTCGCCCGCGCGCTGGGCGAATACGGCTCGGTCATTTTCATTGCAGGCAATGTGCCGATGAAGTCGGAAATCACGTCGCTCCTCATCATCACCAAGCTCGAGCAGTATGACTACGCCGGCGCTACGGCGCTTGCCGTCGTGATGCTCGTTGTCTCGTTCCTGATGCTGCTCTTCATCAATACGCTGCAGTGGTATCTGCAGCGCCGCACGAGCCGCGGCAGCGCGGGTCCGGCGCCGGGCGCAGCGAGCGTTGCAAGCATTGGCGGAGGTGTGCAATGAGCCGCCATTCAGCAGGTCACGTCGATAACGCCGGCAGCGTCAAGGCGCACGCCGTGGCTCCGCGCGCGCCACTGAACATTGCACGCCGGCCCGATCCGGTCACTGAACCGCCGCTCGTCCGCTGGATTCTGACCGGCATTGCGCTGCTGTTCCTCGCGCTCTTTCTCGTCGTGCCGCTCGTCGCCGTGTTTTATCAGGCGTTGAACAAGGGACTCGGCTTTTATCTGGAGTCGCTCGCCGACCCGGACGCGCTGGCGGCCATCAAGCTGACGGCGATTACAGCGGGAATCGCTGTGCCGCTCAATCTGGTGTTCGGCCTCGCGGCTTCGTGGTGCATCGCGAAGTTCGAGTTTCGCGGCAAGGCGCTCCTCACCACGTTGATCGATCTGCCGTTCTCGGTGTCGCCGGTGATCTCGGGTCTCATCTACGTGTTGATGTTCGGCGCCCAAGGATGGTTCGGTCCGTGGCTGCAAGCGCATAACGTGCAGATCATCTTCGCCGTGCCCGGCATCGTGCTCGCGACGATCTTCGTGACGTTCCCGTTCGTCGCGCGCGAACTGATCCCGCTGATGCAGGCGCAAGGCAACGACGAAGAGGAAGCCGCGCATGTGCTCGGCGCGTCCGGCTGGCAGATCTTTCGCCGCGTCACGCTGCCCAATGTGAAATGGGGCCTGCTGTACGGCGTGATTCTGTGCAACGCTCGCGCGATGGGCGAGTTCGGCGCGGTGTCGGTCGTGTCGGGCCATATTCGCGGCCAGACGGACACGATGCCGCTGCACGTCGAAATTCTCTACAACGAATACAACTTCTCGGCGGCGTTCGCCGTGGCGTCGGTGCTGGCCTTGCTCGCACTCGTGACGCTCGCGCTGAAACTGCTCGCCGAGCGTCATATGTCGGCGGAACTGTCGGACGCCCGCGACGTGCCTGCGCACGCCGGACCCGTCACGCTGCCGTCCGCTTTGCCGTCGACCGCGCAACCGCTGAACATGCAATCTTCGCAGCAACACCCGCTCAAGCAAGGAGAGCTGTAATGGGTATCACCGTACGTAACCTGCAAAAGCGCTTCGGCGATTTCGTCGCGCTCGACAACGTCTCGCTCGATTTTCCGCCGGGCGAACTGGTTGCGCTGCTCGGGCCCTCGGGGTGTGGCAAGACCACGTTGCTGCGTGTGATCGCAGGCCTCGAATACGCAGACGGCGGCCAGGTCGTGTTGCAAGGCCAGGACGTCGCGACCGTCGGCGCGCGTGAGCGCGAAGTGGGCTTCGTGTTCCAGCATTACGCGCTGTTCCGTCATATGACGGTGTTCGAGAACGTGGCGTTCGGGCTGCGGGTGAAGCCGAGGAAGGAGCGTCCGTCCGAAGCGGTGATCCGCGAGAAGGTGCATGAGCTGCTCAAGCTCGTGCAACTCGACTGGCTCGCGCAACGCTATCCGTCGGAACTGTCGGGCGGACAGCGGCAGCGTATCGCGCTCGCTCGCGCGCTTGCCGTCGAGCCGAAAGTGCTGCTGCTCGACGAACCGTTCGGCGCGCTCGATGCCAAGGTCCGCAAGGAATTGCGCAGCTGGCTGCGGCGTCTACATGACGATCTGCATATCTCGACGATCTTCGTCACGCACGATCAGGAAGAGGCGCTCGAAGTGGCGGACCGTATCGTCGTGCTCAATCGCGGACACGTGGAGCAGGTCGGCAGTCCGCAGGACGTGTACGACCATCCGCAAACGTCGTTTGTGTATGAGTTTCTCGGCGCGGCGAACCGCCTGCACGGCAACGTCGACGCGAGCGGATTCGTGGTGGACGGCGCGGCGTTGCCGGTCGCGATCAGCACCGACTTCAGCGGTCCGGCTTTCGCGTATGTGCGTCCGCACGACCTGCAGTTGTATCCACAGTCGGCGGGGCACCGCGAGGGTATCGTCGTCGATGTGCGGCGCGTCGTGACACTGGGCGGCTCCGTGCGGGTCGAGCTCGCGGGTCGCGAGGGCAATCTGCTCGAAGCCGAACTCGATCGCGAAGCCTGGCGCGAGCTGCGGCTCGCGGTCGGCGACGGCGTGACGGCGGTGCCGCGCGCGCTGCGGGTGTTCCCGGCGCAATGAGCGCATGACCCGATGCGACCCAACACGAACGAACTCAAATAACTCGAATAACTCAACTCTCGCTGAACCGGACACTTCAAGATGAACTTCCAGCAATTGCGCTTCGTGCGCGAGGCCGTGCGTCAGAACATGAACCTGACCGAAGTGGCGAACGTGCTGTACACGTCGCAGTCGGGCGTATCGAAACAGATCAAGGATCTCGAGGACGAACTCGGCGTCGACATTTTCATTCGACGCGGAAAGCGGCTCACAGGTCTCACGGAGCCGGGCAAGGCGGTGCATCAACTGATCGAGCGGATGCTGCTGGACGCGGAGAATTTGCGGCGTGTCGCGCGCCAGTACGCGGATCAGGACAACGGCCATCTGGTGGTGGCGACCACGCACACGCAGGCGCGCTACGCGCTGCCGAAGGTGATCCGTCAATTCACCGAGGTTTTTCCGAAGGTGCATCTGGCGCTGCGCCAGGGGAGCCCGCAACAGATCGCGCAGATGATCATCAACGGCGAGGCGGATATCGGCATTTCGACGGAAGCGCTCGACCGTTTCCCCGACATCGTCACGTTTCCGTGCTATTCGTGGCATCACGTCGTGGTCGTGCCGAAGGATCATCCGCTCGTCGGCCGCCCCAATCTGACTCTGGATGAAATCGCCGAATTTCCGATCGTCACGTATGACCAGGACTTCACGGGCCGCTCGCATATCGACCAGGCGTTCGCGAAAGCAGGGGCGCTGCCCGACGTGGTGCTGACCGCGATCGACGCCGACGTGATCAAGACCTATGTCGAGCTCGGCATGGGTATCGGCGTGGTCGCGGCAATGGCCTACGATCCGAAGCGCGACACCGAACTGGTCGCGCTCGACACGCAACACCTGTTCGAGGCGAGCACGACCCGGGTCGGCTTGCGCAAGGGCGCGTTTTTGCGCGCGTATGCGTACCGGTTGATCGAGATGTTCGCGCCGCAATTGACCGAGGCGGAAATCGCCGCGCAGTTGCGCGAGGCAGTGTGAAGCGCTAACTGCGAAGCTTCTGTGGCCGGTTCAAAGGCGCGCGACGGCGGCGCATCATCGCTTACAATCGCCGCCATGAACCCACAGACCTCTTCTTCCTCTTCCAGCGCCGCGGCGCCGCTGCCGCGCGTCGCCGTGCTCGCCACCGGCGGCACGATTGCCGGCGCGGCCGCGGACGCCACCAATACGTCGGGGTACCAGGCCGGCGTGGTCGGCGTCGAGCAATTGCTGGCCGTGGTGCCGGCGTTGTCGACGGTGGCCCGCATCGCGCCGGAGCAGATTGCGAGCGTCGACAGCAAGGACATGGCGATGCCGCTGTGGACCACGCTCGCGCAACGCATCAACGCGCTGCTTGCCGCCGACGACATCGACGGCGTGGTGGTCACGCACGGCACCGATACGCTCGAAGAAACGGCGTATCTGCTGCATCTGACTATCAAGTCCGACAAACCGGTGGTGCTGACAGCCGCAATGCGGCCCGCGTCCGCGTTGTCCGCCGATGGACCGCTCAATCTGCTGAACGCCGTGACCGTCGCGGCGAATGCGGGCGCGCGCGGACAGGGCGTTCTGGTTGCATTCAACAACAAGATTCATAGTGCGCGTGACGTGGTCAAGACGAGCACCTATGCGGTCGATGCATTCCAGTCGCCCGAAGTCGGGGCGCTTGGCTGGGTGCAGGACGGGCGCGTCGAGTTTCAGCGCAGCGTGGTACGTCCGCACACGCTTTCGACTGAATTCGTGATCGGCGCGAATTGGCCACATGTGGAAATCGTCGCGAGCTATGCCGGCGTGTCGCGCATTGCCGTCGATGCGCTCGTGACAGCCGGCGTGCGCGGCATCGTCGTTGCGGGCACGGGTAATGGTTCGATTCACGCGTCGCTTGCGCAGGCTCTGGCCGATGCCGCTTCGCAGGGCGTCGCGGTAGTGCGTTCGTCGCGTGTGGGCTCAGGGCATGTGATGCGCAATGGCGCAGCCGCCGACGATGCACTCGGCTTTGTCAGCGCCGGCTCGCTCAATCCGTACAAGGCGCGTGTGCTGCTGATGCTGGCATTGGCCGCAGGCGGCGCGGGACCGGTCGCTTTGCAAAAAGCGTTCGATACCTACTGACGCCTCGCGGCGTTCAACAAAAGTTGTCGAATGAAAAACGCGGCGCTCGATTGACGACTTCGAGCGCCGCGTTGTCTTTTACCGCAGTTTTTTTTGCCCGCGCAATGCGGGCATTTGCAACCGGTTATTGCGCAGCCGGAATCACCAGCACCTGGCCGGGATAGATCTTGTCCGGGCTTTTAAGCATCGGCGTATTGGCCTGGAAGATCACGTCGTTTTTAGCGCCGCTGCCGTAGTACTTCTCGGCGATCTTCCACAGGTTGTCGCCCGGCACGACCGTGTGGAACTGCGTGGGTGCCGCGGCGGGCGCGGTCACGCTCAGTTGGTCGTCGACCTTGTCGACGTTCTGCACATTGCCGGCTGCCACGAGGATCTTGTCCTTGGTTGGCTGGTCGGCGGCTTCGCCCGATACGGTGACCGTGTGGCTCGTGCCGTCGTAGGTCACCTGCAGACTGATTGCGTCCAGTCCCTGGCTGCGGATGTAAGTGGCGATCGCGTCGCCCGCGGTCTTGTTCAGCGCGGCGAGGTCCGGTGCGGCGGGGGCGGATTCGGCCTTGGCCGGCGTGGACGCGGCGCTGAACAATTTTTCGCCGGCTTCCTTGATGAAACTGAGAATACCCATCGATCACACTCCTCATGTTGGTACGCAAGCATGCATTGCGTACAGGTTAAGCACTCGTTGCGATGCATGGGGCCATGGAGCGCTCCAGAACGGAGCAAGCCGCCCAACGCGCATGCCGTGATAAAGCGGGACGAGCGACCGCATGCATGCAATGACTCACGAGTGTAGGAGAAAGCGGGTGACGAAGTGTCAAGAAAGGTAGGAAAGAGGGCACCAAGTTGCAAGCAAATGCAAACGTGCGTGCATCCTGGCGGCGCATGAGCGAGCGCGCTGCGCGAGTGAGTGGCGGAAAAAGCCTGAAGATGAATCCGACAGCCGGACACCCGACGACGACGTCTGACCGACCAAGGCTTCCCCGGCGCCGCCGGGTGCCGCTGCGGACCCCACTTTGCCGCTCTCAGCCCAGAGCGGCACGATTTGCCCGTTCCGCCGCGATGCCGCGCGACGAACCGGGCGCCCCACTTGCGATTGCCGTGGCGTTGACGAGGCAACATCCGCGGCAATCGGTATTACTGAGCTATCCGCGCTTCTCCATGCATGCGGCCGTTGTTGTTGCTGATCCGCAAGCCGCGAAGAAACGCCGCAGGATCAAGCTGCCTTCGCTTCGCTGTCCGGCGCTTGCGCGACTTCGTAATTCGCCATGATTTCGAGTGCGCGAACCATCGCCGAGTGATCCCATGCCTTGCCGCCGTTCGCCGCGCACACGCTGAACAATTGCTGCGCGCTCGCGGTGTGCGGCAGCGCGATGCCGAGCTTGCGCGCGCCGTCGAGTGCGAGGTTCAGATCCTTCTGATGCAGTTCGATCCGAAAGCCCGGATTGAACGTGCGCTTCGTCATGCGCTCGCCGTGCACTTCCAGGATGCGCGATGAAGCGAAGCCGCCCATCAACGCCTTGCGCACACGTTCCGGATCGGCGCCCGAGCGCGATGCGAACAGCAGCGCTTCGGCCACCGCCTCGATGTTCAGCGCCACGATGATCTGGTTCGCGACCTTGCACGTCTGACCCGCGCCGTTGTCGCCGATCAGGGAGATGTTCTTGCCCATCAGTTCGAACAGCGGCTTTGCCTGCGCAAAGGCTTTTTCCGGGCCGCCCACCATGATCGTGAGCGTTGCCTCGCGTGCACCGACTTCGCCGCCGGACACGGGCGCGTCGAGATAGTCGACGCCGAGCGCATTGATCTTCTTTGCGAACGCCTGAGTATCGAGCGGCGAGATCGAGCTCATGTCGATCACGAGCTTGCCTGCCGTGAGGCCGGAGGCAACGCCGTCGTCGGCGAATAGAACGTTGGCTACGTCAGGCGTGTCGGGCACCATGATGATGACGATGTCGGCGGCTTGCGCGACAGCGGTCGAGTTGGACACCACGTTCGTGCTCTTGCCCAGATCTTCGGGCACCGGATACGCGCCGTTCACGAACAGTGTGTGACCGCCCTTGATGAGGTTGCGCGCCATATGCGCGCCCATGATGCCGAGCCCGATGAAACCGATCTTTGCCATGTGTCTGAATCTCCAGTGTTTCCAGTGTTGTTTGCGGTCCCTTGACGGGAGCTCTTGCGAGGCGTCACGCGCCTGATCTGTCCGATGCGGAGTTCAGTGCATCGTTCAAGCTGCGGCGTGCGCGGCGCCGCGCCTTTGCCCGGCCACGCTCTGCACCCAGCACAAGCCGGCAGTGGTGTTCGTGCGTGGCTTGTATTCGCAGCCGACGTAGCCGTCGTAGCCGATCGAGTCGAGCAGCTCGAACAGGAACGGGTAGTTGATTTCGCCGGTACCGGGTTCGTTGCGCCCCGGGTTGTCGGCTAGCTGGATATGCGCGATTTGCGGCAGATTCTTTTTGATCGTTGCCGCGAGTTCGCCTTCCATCCGTTGCATGTGATAGATGTCGTATTGCAGGAACAGATTGTCCGAGCCCACCGCGCGAATCACGTCGAGGCCTTCGCTCGAACGGTTCAATGCGAAGCCCGGAATGTCGTAGGAATTGCACGGCTCGACTAGCAGCCTGATACCGGCCTTCTTCAATTCACCCGCTGCAAAACGCAGGTTATCGACAATGGTCGCGCGCGCCTTGTCGGCATCGACGCCCGCAGTCGGAATGCCGACGAGGCAATTCAATTGCGGCACCTTCAGCGCGCTCGCGTATTCGATCGCGCGGCCCACGCCTTCCTGGAACTCGCTCACGCGATCGGGCAGGCAGGCAATGCCACGCTCGCCGGCTTCCCAGTTACCCGCGGGCAGGTTGTGCAGCACGAGCTTCAGCCGGTTCTGCTGAAGACGCTCGCTCAATTCGGCGATTCGATAGGGATACGGAAACAGGAATTCGACGGCGTTAAAGCCCGCGTCAGCTGCGGCCGCGAAGCGGTCGAGGAACGGAACTTCGTTGAAAAGCATCGTGAGATTCGCTGCGAATTTGGGCATGGTGCTCAGGTCTCTTTGGTCGGTCATTGAAAAACTTCATAGCGCGATTGCAATGCAGTCGGTGCAATCGCGCCCCCGCGATCGGGTGGTAAAGCTCAGTCGAGAATGCTGAGCGCAGTCGGCGCGTCTTCACGCGTCACGGCGAGTTCCTCGAACTCGTTGATCGCGTCGATCTCCGCGCCCATCGAGATGTTGGTCACGCGTTCGAGAATCACTTCGACGACCACAGGCACGTTGAACTCGGAGAGCATCGACTGCGCTCTTTGCAGCGCCGGTTTGAGTTCTTCCGGCTTGAACACGCGAATCGCCTTGCAGCCGAGACCTTCGGCCACCGCGACGTGATCCACGCCATAGCCGTTGGTCTCCGGCGAGTTGATGTTCTCGAAGCCGAGCTGCACGCAGAAGTCCATGTCGAATGCGCGCTGCGCCTGGCGGATCAAGCCGAGGTACGAGTTGTTCACGACCACATGCACGTACGGCAGCTTGAATTGCGCGCCGGCCGCGAGTTCTTCGATCATGAACTGGAAGTCGTAGTCGCCTGAGAGCGCGACGATCGGCCGTTGTGGATCTGCTGCACGCACACCGAGCGCAGCCGGAATCGTCCAGCCGAGCGGGCCGGCCTGGCCGCAGTTGATCCAGTTGCGTGCCTTGTAGACATGCAGAAACTGTGCGCCGGCGATCTGCGAAAGGCCGATCGTGCTCACGTAGCACGTGTCGCGGCCGAACACCTGGTTCATTTCTTCGTAGACGCGCTGCGGCTTCATCGGCACGTTGTCGAAGTGTGTCTTGCGATGCATGGTCTGCTTGCGTTGCTGGCAATCGGCGACCCATGCGCTGCGGTCCTTCAGCTTGCCTGCGGCTTTCCATTCGCTGGCGACTTCGACGAACAGTTCGAGCGCGGCCTTCGCGTCCGACACGATGCCGAGGTCCGGACCGAACACGCGGCCGATTTGCGTCGGCTCGATGTCCACGTGCACGAACTTGCGGCCCTTCGTATAAACGTCGATGCTGCCCGTGTGACGGTTCGCCCAGCGGTTGCCGATGCCGAGCACGAAGTCGGATGCAAGCATCGTCGCGTTGCCGTAACGGTGCGAGGTTTGCAGGCCGACCATGCCGGCCATCAGCGGATGGTCGTCGGGAATCGCGCCCCACGACATCAGCGTCGGAATCACCGGCACACCGACGGTTTCGGCGAAGGTTACGAGCAGATCCTCGGCGG
Organism: Paraburkholderia kirstenboschensis; assembly: GCF_032806925.1. Classification (NCBI taxonomy): domain Bacteria; kingdom Pseudomonadati; phylum Pseudomonadota; class Betaproteobacteria; order Burkholderiales; family Burkholderiaceae; genus Paraburkholderia; species Paraburkholderia kirstenboschensis. The sequence goes on from NZ_CP136513.1 coordinate 963,065, forward strand.
CTGCGTTCAGCACGCCGCCACCGGAGACGATCAGCGGCTTCTCGGAATCGTTGAGCAGCGTGAGCGCGGCTTCGATCTGCTTGCGAGTTGCCTTCGGTTTGTAGACCGGCAGCGGTTCGTACGTATCGATGTCGAATTCGATTTCAGCGACCTGCACGTCGATCGGCAAGTCGACCAGCACCGGTCCCGGGCGGCCCGAGCGCATCAGATGGAAAGCCTGCTGGAACACGCGCGGCACGAGCGCCGGCTCGCGCACGGTCACGGCCCACTTGGTGACGGGCTTCGCAATCGATTCGATGTCGACGGCCTGGAAGTCTTCCTTGTACAGGCGCGCGCGGGGCGCTTGTCCCGTGATAGCCAGAATAGGGATCGAGTCGGCCTGAGCGGAGTACAAACCGGTGATCATGTCGGTGCCGGCGGGACCCGACGTGCCGATGCACACGCCGATATTGCCGGGCTGCGCGCGGGTATAGCCTTCGGCCATGTGCGAAGCGCCCTCGACATGGCGCGCGAGCACGTGGCTGATGTTGCCCGCGCGGCGCATGGCCGAGTAGAACGGGTTGATCGCTGCTCCCGGCACGCCGAACGCGGTGTCGATACCTTCTTTTTCGAGCACCAGCACGGCGGCGTCGACGGCTCTCATCTTGGCCATGAATGTCTCCTCAATGTTTGGAAATTGGCGAATAAGGCTCTTGAACGCACTTTAGGCTCGACCTAAAGGTTTGATAAGATCAGTCCGCGTCGCTTATTCCGAAACAAAAAGTATGGAATGCGGGCACAAGCAGTGTTCGCCCGCAAGGAGACCGCCATGGATCGCTTCAAGCAGATTGAAACCTTCGTGCGCGTCGCGGACGCGGGTAGCCTTGCGGCCGCGGCTCTGGAGGAGGGCGTGTCGCCGGTGATCCTCGGGCGGCGCATCGACGCTCTCGAAAAGCGCCTCGGTGTGAAGCTGATGTATCGCTCGACGCGGCGGCTCGTGGTCAGCGAGGACGGCGCAGCCTTTCTGGAGCGCTGCCGCGGACTATTGACCGAATGGGACCAAGCCGAGAACGAATTGAGCGCCGGACGCCGCGCGGTGAACGGCCATCTGATCGTGTCGGCGCCGGCTGCGTTCGGCCGCAAGCATGTCGCGCCGCTCGCGCCGGCGTTTGTCGCCGACAAGCCGGAATTGCAGGTGTCGTTCAACCTGACCGACCGCGTCGTGGATCTGGTGCGCGAGGGCTATGACCTGTCGATACGCATCGGCGGCGCGGTCGATCCGAACTTCGTCGCGGTGAAGCTCGCGTCGAACCGGCGCGTGGTGTGCGGCACGCCCGATTACTTCCGCCGGCACGGCAAGCCCAAAACGCTCGAAGACCTGCCGCGGCACAACTGTCTTGCGTTCAATCTGCAAGGCGGCCAGAACCGCGGCTGGTATTTTCGCCGCAACGGCAAGCTCGTCACGGTGCGGGTGGGGGGCACGCTCGATTGCAACGACGGCGAACTTTTGCACCGCTGGGTATCCGAAGGGCTCGGACTCGGCTGGCGGTCCACTTGGGAAATCCAGCAGCAACTCGTACGCGGCGAACTGGAAACGGTGCTCGACGAATTCGCGCTGCCCGACTACGACATTCTCGCGGTCTACCCGCAGCAGCGCTACGTGCCGGCCAAGGTGCGCTATTTCATCGATTATCTGAAAGAGATTTACGCAAGCGAGGATTACTGGAACCGGCCGGCGTATTAGTGGGCTGACACACAGTGGGCTGACACACAGTGGGCTGACACACGCGAGCATGGCCGAGTACAGCGCTCGGATGCTACCGCGCCTTGGCCGGACGGGGCTTGAGGCTTGGAGCGGGCCCGCGGAGCGGGGGTGGGGGCGCGTTTGCGAGCGGCCCAGCGCGCATGGCGGGTAAATTCGAGCGGTCTTGGCTCATGCGGCGCGTGCAACGAGGACGCTAAATCGTTCAAAAACAAGCCCGAATCACGCCTTCGGACGATGCAATGCCTTGCAGCCCGTCCCCAATCAGGCTACAATCTTTGGCTTCTCACTTGCCACACCGGTTCGACGCCCGGGTGGCTTCTATCCAAAAGTCAGCACAAGGAGTGTGTATGCGTCATTATGAAATCGTCTTTATCGTGCATCCCGATCAGAGCGAGCAGGTGCCCGCCATGATCGAGCGTTACAAGAGCACGATCACGTCGCACGGTGGCCAGATCCACCGTATCGAAGACTGGGGCCGTCGCCAACTGGCCTACATGATCGAGAAACTCGCGAAGGCTCACTACGTCTGCATGAACATCGAATGCGACCAGACCACGCTCGACGAGCTGGAACACGCGTTCAAGTTCAACGACGCCGTTCTGCGTCACCTCATCGTCAAGATGAAGAAAGCCGAAACCGGCCCTTCGCCGATGATGAAGGAAGTGCAGCGCGAAGAAGCCAAGAAGTCGGCTGCTACGCAACCGTCCGAAGCGCAGGCTTAAGACACACTATTTAAGCTACCAGACCAGGCGTCGCCCTTGCCAAAGGCTTCATGAACCGGCTGCAGCTCACAGCCAGCGTCGTCGAACGCGAACCGGTGCGGTACACCCCCGCCGGCGTTCCGATTGCCAGCTGCACGTTGCAGCACCGCACGGAAGTCGTCGAAGCCGGTATTGCCCGGCAAGTCGAACTGACCATGCAGGCGGTAGCCGCAGGCGAGGCGAGCGGTAGGCTGGAAAGCTGTCCGATGGGCGTGGAAACGCTCTTCACAGGCTTCCTGGCAAAAAAGCACCGCAACGCAAGAACTCTGGTATTTCACATCACAGCATTGCAGGACATTGGAAAGGACTGAACATGCCCCGCCCGACTGGTAAGAAATTCGACAAGCGTCGTCAGCAACAAAATCCGCTCTTCAAGCGTAAGAAGTTCTGCCGTTTCACGGCTGCTGGCGTCGAATACATCGACTACAAAGACATCGAAACGCTGAAAGACTTCATCGGCGAAAACGGCAAGATCACGCCGGCGCGTCTCACGGGTACGAAGTCGCACTATCAACGCCAGCTGGACACGGCTATCAAGCGCGCCCGTTTCCTCGCGCTCGTGCCGTACACCGACCAGCACAAGGCCTAACCCGACGACGCGATAAGGAGCATCCGAATGCAAATCATTCTTCTGGAAAAAGTCGTCAATCTGGGCAACCTGGGCGATATCGTGAAGGTCAAGGACGGTTACGCACGTAACTTCCTGATCCCGAACAAGCAGGCTCGCCGTGCAACGAAGGAAGCGCTGGCCGAATTCGAAGTCCGCCGCGCTGAACTCGAAAAGACCGCAGCTGAAAAGCTGGCTGCTGCTCAAGCTCAAGGCGAAAAGCTGGCCGGTTCGACGGTTCAGATCGGCCAGAAGGCCGGTGTGGACGGCCGTCTGTTCGGCTCGGTGACGAACGCCGACATCGCCGAAGCACTGGGCAAGCAAGGCTTCGCGGTTGAAAAGGCGCAAGTTCGCCTGCCGGAAGGCCCGCTGAAGACGGTGGGCGACCACCCGGTTCAGGTTTCGCTGCACACCGACGTGGTTGTCGACGTGACGGTGTCGGTACTCGGCGAGCACGTTTAAGCCGAGCGCGTCTGAATCGACCGCATCAAGCATCAGATAGTATTGGCCAGGTTGTTGCTGGCTGAGGGCAGGGGCCGGGCAACCGGCCCTTGCCTTTTTTGTGCCCGTTATTTTTTGCTCGTTCCGCTGGCCGCGGTCGCCTGATTTCCACGATAATTCCTCTCCATGAACGCACCGTCCAAAGATCCCCAACTCGAGTCGCTGAAAGTCCCGCCGCATTCGATCGAGGCCGAGCAATCGGTGCTGGGCGGGTTGTTGTTGGACAACGCGGCATGGGACCGGATTGCCGATTTCCTGTCGCAAAGCGATTTCTATCGCTACGACCACCGCATCATCTACGAGCACATCGGCAAGCTCATCGCAGCGACGCGCCCGGCCGACGTCATTACCGTTTACGAAGCGCTCGGAACGTCGGGCAAGGCCGAAGAGGTCGGTGGCCTTGCGTATCTGAACGCACTCGCGCAGAACACGCCGAGCGCGGCGAATATCCGGCGCTACGCGGAAATCGTGCGCGACCGCGCGGTGCTGCGCCGGCTGGTTTCCGTTGCCGACGAAATCTCGGCCGACGCCTTCAATCCCCAAGGCAAGGAAGTCCGGCAATTGCTGGACGAGGCGGAATCGAAGGTGTTTTCGATTGCGGAAGACGGCGCGCGTGGCACGCAAGGCTTTCTGGAAATCGGGCCGCTGCTGACTCAGGTCGTCGAGCGGATCGACACGCTGTATCACACCGCGAATCCGAGCGACGTGACCGGCACGCCGACCGGTTTTGTCGACCTTGACCGCATGACATCGGGCATGCACGGCGGCGAGTTGATCATTGTTGCGGGACGTCCGTCGATGGGTAAGACGGCGTTTTCGATGAACATCGGCGAGTACGTTGCGGTCGAATACGGCTTGCCGGTCGCTGTGTTCTCAATGGAAATGCCGGGCTCGCAGCTCACCATGCGTATGCTCGGCTCGGTCGGCCGCCTCGATCAACACCGCATGCGAACCGGACGTCTGACCGACGAGGATTGGCCGAAGCTCACGCACGCCGTGCAAAAAATGAGCGAGGCGCAGATTTTCATCGACGAAACCGGTGGTCTGAACCCGATGGAACTGCGCTCGCGCGCGCGGCGGCTCTCGCGGCAGTGCGGCAAGCTCGGGCTCATCATCATCGACTACCTGCAGCTGATGAGCGGATCGTCGTCGGGTGAAAACCGCGCCACCGAAATCTCGGAAATCTCGCGATCGCTCAAGAGCCTCGCGAAGGAACTGGACGTGCCGGTCATCGCTTTGTCGCAGCTCAACCGCGGTCTGGAACAACGTCCGAACAAGCGGCCGATCATGTCGGATCTGCGGGAATCGGGCGCTATCGAGCAGGACGCCGACGTGATCCTGTTTATTTACCGCGACGAAGTGTATAACCCCGACAGCCAGGACAAAGGCACGGCGGAAATCATTATCGGCAAGCAGCGGAATGGCCCGATCGGGCCGGTTCGGCTCACGTTCCACGGCCAATACACGAAGTTCGACAACTTTGCGGGCGCGCAGAATTTTTACGGCGATTAATCGCGAATAGCGGCGGCGCGACCGGAAAATCGCGCAAACGCAATAGCCGCTGTTGTAACCGCGCTTTGCAAAGTGCTACATCGGGCCCGCAACGGTACAATATGGCGGTTTTATGTCAGCCATTATGTGACCAATTTTCGGGATCCCAATGTTCGGTCGATTCATGCCCACCGAGGGCAAGTTCTTTGATATTTTCAATGCGCACGCACAGTGCATCGTCTCGGCGAGCCGCGAACTCGAGCTGCTGATCGACAATCTGCAAGACGCCGAAACTCATAAGCAAAACGTGCAAAAAGCCGAGAAGGCTGCAGACAAACTCACGCACGAAACCATCGACCTGCTGCACAAGACCTTCATCACGCCGCTCGACCGCGATGAGATCCACAAGCTGATCACCACGATGGACGACATCCTCGACCTGATGGAGGACGTCGCCACCGCTATTTCCCTTTACGACGTCCAGTCGGTCACTTCCGAGGCGAGCCAGCTTGCGCACATCTGCACGGCGACGTCCGAGCGGGTGCAATTCGCCGTCAGCCTGTTGTCGGACATGAAGCAGGCGAGCCAGATTCTGAAGGCGTGCGAGGAAATCGATCGCCTCGAGTCCGAGGCCGACCGGGTGCTGCGCTCGGCCATGTCCAAGCTTTTCCGCGAAGAAGACAACGTCAAAACCCTGATCAAGCTCAAAGCCATTTACGAATTGCTCGAAACGATCACGGACAAGTGTGAAGACGTAGCAAACATCATCGAAGGCATCGTGCTGGAAAACGCATAATGCAATCGATACAACTTGCTATCTGGGTCGTCGCCGGCCTGGTCGCCGTCGCGCTCGTTTTCGACTTCATGAACGGTTTTCACGACGCGGCCAACTCGATTGCCACCGTCGTCTCGACGGGTGTGCTCAAGCCGCAACAGGCGGTCGCGTTCGCCGCGGCGTTCAACGTCGTCGCATATTTCGTGTTTCACCTGAAAGTGGCCGCGACTGTCGGCAAGGGCACGATAGACCCCGGCATCGTCGATCATTACGTGATTTTCGGCGCCCTGGTGGGCGCGATCGGCTGGAATGTGATCACGTGGCACTACGGCATTCCGTCGAGTTCCTCGCACGCACTGATCGGCGGGCTCGTCGGCTCGGCGCTTGCCAAGTCGGGCTGGGGTTCGCTCAACCTCGACGGGTTGCTGAAGACGGTGGCGTTTATTTTCATTTCGCCGCTGCTCGGGTTCGTGCTCGGTTCGTTTTTCATGCTGGCTGTGTCGTGGATCTATTTCCGTACGCCGCCGAGCAAGGTCGACCGGCGCTTCCGGCGTCTGCAACTCGTGTCGGCCGGTCTGTACAGCCTCGGCCACGGCGGTAACGACGCGCAGAAAACCATCGGCATCATCTGGATGCTGCTGATCGCGACCGGCTATGCATCGTCGATCGCGGAGGCGCCGCCGCTGTGGGTGATCGGCGGCTGCTATCTGTCGATGGGGGTTGGCACGTTGTTCGGCGGCTGGCGAATCGTCCGTACCATGGGTCAGAAAATTACCAAGCTCAAGCCCGTTGGCGGTTTTTGTGCCGAATCTGGCGGGGCGATCACGTTGTTCACCGCTTCCTGGCTCGGTATTCCAGTGTCCACCACGCATACGATCACCGGCGCGATCGTCGGCGTGGGCGCGACGCAGAAACTGAGCGCGGTCCGTTGGGGCGTGGCCGGCAACATCGTCTGGGCGTGGATTCTGACGATTCCGGCGTCAGCGGCGCTCGCCGCCGCCGCCTGGTGGCTCGGTCACCGCTTGCTGTAACACTACAGGCTGTGGGGCGGGCGGCAAGACCGTTCGCTCCGCAACCGCAATGCTGCGCTACAGCCTCGACAAACAGCGCGCATCGCTCAGATCAGCGGCGCGCTGCCTCCATCCATCGGGACGATCGCGCCCGTCACATAGCTTGCGCGGCGGCTTGCCAGAAACAGCGCGACATCTGCAATTTCCTCCGGTTTTGCGTAACGCCCAAGCGGTACCTTGGCCTGTCCACGCGCGAGCGCTTCGGCGCTCTGAATGCCTTGTTGCGTTGCTTCGAGCATGACGGCTTCTTCGACGCGCTCGGTAAGCGTCGCACCCGGATTGATCGCGTTGATCCGGATGCCGTAGCGCGCGTAATAGTGGGCGAGGCCGACCGTGGCCAGCATCAGTGCAGCGTTGGCGGCACCGCCGGCGATATGGATATCGCTCGCGATCTTCCCGCCCATGCCGATGATGTTGACGATCGTGCCGGGCTCGCCAGGATTGCCGCTTTTCGCGCGCTCGGCCATGCGGCGCAGCACTTCCTGCTGCGGGTAGATGTAAGGGAAATATTTGGCTTCCATCGTGGCGCGGAACGCATCCGCATCGAGCGTTTCGGGGTCGTAGCGGCGCGCCGCGCCGGCGCTGTTGACCAGCACGTCGATCGGGCCGACGGCCGTGCTGACTTCCTCCACGATGTCGGCGGCGCTATGCGGCTCATGGAGATCGGCGCGTGTGCGGTGCACATGCAAGCCTTCCTGCTTCAACTGTTCGTAGGCGCGCGCAAGATTCGCGGGATCACGCGAAACGATTGCCACCTTCGCGCCTTCCAGCGCGAAAGCCCGGGCGCACGCGAAGCCGATTCCCTTGCTGCCGCCCGTGATCAGCACCACTTTGTCTTTCAGCCCGAGATCCATTGTCGCCACCCGTTCGGAAGAATATCGATGACGATAGCAGATCGGCGGCCAACGTGTGCTGACGGAGCCGCGATTGCGGACCGCGCTTGAGAGCGCGTCAATCGGATGAATCCGATTGATGTGGTGTGTTGTGTGGAAACGTCAGGCCGCGTCGGCTGACCATCTCATTTATGAGAATGTCCGCGCGTTTGGCCCGTACCGCTTGTTCGTCGATCGCGACTATTAATTAAGGATAGCGAATTATAAGAAGCGGGTTGGTGCATCATTTGACTTGCCCGCAGCGTTTTTGTCCTGACACACCATCTACTTGAAGCAACGCATGCCGCTCGTCTTACTTCGTGATTTTTTCCCGGCTCTCGGGCGTTGGCGTTTGTGGTCCTTGCTAGCCTGGCTCGACATCCGCCAACGCTACGCGCGTTCAGCCCTAGGCCCCTTCTGGATCACACTCAGCATGGGTGTGATGGTGGGCTCGCTCGGCGTAGTCTACGGCACGCTTTTCGGACAACCTATGACGGGTTATTTGCCGCTCGTCGGCACCGGTTTCGTGGTGTGGGGGCTGATCGCCGGAGTATTGAACGATTCTTGCGGCGCTTACATTAACAACGCCAACTACATCCGGCAGAGCGATGCAAGCCTTTGGACCTATATCTTCCAGGTGTTGTGCCGGCAACTCATCATGTTTGGGCACAACTTCGTGATCGTACTGGTCCTCGTTGCCGTCTTCGGCGTCGATCACGCCCAGGCATTGATATGGTTTCCGCCCGGTCTCGTGCTGCTCATGCTCAACCTGACCTGGATGGCGCAAATCTTCGCGCTCTCGTCGGCTCGCTATCGCGATGTGCCGCAACTGGTGGCGGCCGTGGTGCAAATTCTTTTCTACATCACGCCGCTCATGTGGCGTCCCGGCATGCTGTCAAAGCACGCCTGGTTGATCACGTTCAATCCGTTTGCTGCGCTTGTCGACCTTGTGCGCTCGCCTCTGCTTGGACAAACGCCGGCAACGAATAGCTGGATGGGCGGCGTCTGTTGCGCGATCGTCGGCTGGCTGGCCGCGCTATGGATGTACTCGCGCGCGGCCGATCGCGTCGCCTATTGGGTTTGATCGCATGTCCGAGCTTCGAGCCTCAAAAATCACCGTCGAACTTCCTGTGTTCGAAGTGCAGGGCAGGTCGTTGCGCAAGCGCGTCGCAGCGCTTGGCAGGCGGAACGCGATGGCCGAGAGTGCCGAAGGCGCAGTCGTCGTGCGGGCGCTCAGCGATGTGAGCTTCCATCTCACGCGGGGGGACCGTCTTGGCTTGATCGGGCAGAACGGCGCGGGAAAAAGCACGTTGCTTCGGGTGCTGTCGGGCATCTACAAGCCGACCGCGGGCGTATTGGCCCGAACCGGGAAAACCGTTCCGCTGCTGGACATTACGCTGGGCCTCGACGAACACTCCACGGGCCGCCAGAACATTCGCTTGCGCGGCCTATTCCTTGGAATGCACCCCGAGTTGATCAGGGATCGGGAGGACGACATCGCAGCGTTCTCCGAACTTGGCGACTATCTCGACATGCCGGTTCGCACGTACTCCACCGGCATGCGTATGCGGCTGGCATTCTCCATTTCCATGGCGGTCCAGGCCGACATTCTCTTGCTCGACGAGGTGCTAGGCGTCGGCGACAGCGCTTTTCAGGAGAAGGCGAAGGCGAGGCTGCACGAGGTTGCCTCGGGATCGGGCATCGTCGTGCTGGCCCTGCATTCCAGTCCGGCCATTATGGAAATGTGCAACAAGGCGCTTTGGCTGGACCGAGGCAGCGTTCGCATGCTGGGAGATTCACATGAAGTGGTGCGCGCCTACGACGACTTCATGCACCCGAGACCTGCAGCATGAGCGCTGACTTACAGGCGATAAAGATTCGCCGTCTTCGCCACATCGACCTCAACAGTCAGCGCACTCCGTTGCTGGATCGTAGCGTTCGCCGTTACCGCGAACTTTCCGCGATCTACCCGCAGCCGCTTGTGGTCGGCTACTTCATGAATCGCGCTTTTGCCAAAGGCTGGTCGCTGGTCAAATCAAGACTGATTAAACCTATGAAATTGAGATTCTGGAAACGATCCGACCGTGCCCCCGAAGCCATCGGCGATCTCACGGGGCAGACGGTCTACGCCATTCGTATCACAGGAGGTCTGGGTGACGCGATCATCGTTGCGCGCCTCGCGCGCGACCTTCAGGCCATCCTCGGCAGCACAGCCAGCTTTGACGTGTATTTTCTCTCGCCCAAGACAATCGAGCCGTTCTTCAAGGGCATTGCTGGCTTCCGCGAAAGCATCCATATCGACGCATTTCCGACAGCCGGCCCGCACTACACTTTCTCGCTGATCGCTAATCAGTTCGTCACGTTCCTGAACGAGCACCTGAAGTATCGTGCACTGCTGAGCAGCAATCCTAAGGTTATTAGCCTGTTCGGCCACGTGCAGGCAGCTCGTAAGGAGATCGAGCGGTACATCGCCGCGCATCCGTCTCTCGACGGCTCGTTCGCCGACCTGGCTGTGCGCCAGGGCCACACGCGCAACACCTATCTGCACGAGATGCTCGGTATCAGCTACGGGGGCGACGCCTTGGACATCGGCGCGAACCCGAAAGCTTGCGAGGAGTTTGGCCTGACGCCGGGCAATTACATCACCGTGCACGACGGATGGGACACCAAGTTCAAGCTGGTCGCGCATCGCCCGACCAAGGCGTTGCCAGTGCAGAGCTGGATCGACATCGTGCGACAACTCAAGGCAGCCCGCCCGGATCTGTCCATCGTGCAGTTGGGCGGCAAGACGGGCGACGACATCCCCGGCGTGGACATCAATCTCAAGAACAAGCTGAGCTTCGCACAGTCGGCCTCCATTCTCGCGGGGGCCGCTTTGCACGTGGACACCGAATCAGGTCTCGTGCACATAGGTGCAACGCTCGGAGTCAGAAGCGTGGTGATGTTCGGGCCAACCAATGTGAAGTGGTTTGGTTACCCGCAAAACGCCAACATAGCGCCAACGCAATGCGGTAACTGCTGGTGGTCAACAGACTCATGGATGGATTTTTGTCCCGCTGGACATGAACGTCCTACCTGCATGGGCAGCATCGATCCGCTGAAGGTCGTATCGCAGGCATTGCGATTGTTGGACGAGCAGCCAGTGAGTAAGCTCGACAATCCGGCCTTGGGCGCGGCTCGTCCTGTAAGTGCGGCAGTGATGCAAGGGCAAGCTTATGCGGGGTGAAAACCTGGCAACGGTATTCGGCGGCAAGCGCAACGACGACATCGAGATTCTTCGCGGCGTGGCTATCGTGTTCGTGGTTGCGGACCATCTACTTGGGTTCTGGAATATCGAAGGGCTGCAGTCGGCATTGAGTGATTATGTGTCGTTATGGGGCGGCGTCGATCTCTTTTTCGCAATCTCCGGATTTGTCATCACGCAATCCCTCCTTCGTTCCCTGACCGGTCTTCAATCGGTTCAGGACAGAGTCAGGACATTGGTTTCGTTCTGGATCAAGCGCGTCTGGCGCTTGTGGCCAGCGGCGTGGCTCTGGCTTGTCCTGCCGTTCGTGATTGCATTGATGGCAATGCCGGAGATGCGTCATGACGCCAACCTGCGAGCGAACGTGTCGTTCCTGTTCGGCGGAATTCTTAACGTGGTCAACATCCAGCAGTGGGCTTATTGGCACCACCACGGCATGCAATCGCTTTCTGCCAGCCCATATTGGAGTCTTTCTCTCGAAGAGCAGTTTTATCTGCTATGCGCGCCGCTTCTTCTGTTCGTGCCGCGCAAATGGGTTATCGCGCTTCTCGTGTTCGCGATTGCGGTTCAGTTTCCAATTGCCCGTATTGCCAATAGCGACGATCTGGCGTGGTTCATTCGTAGCGACGCATTCGCGTGGGGCGTGTTGCTGTCGCTGTTCGCTTCGAACCGTGTACTCATGTCGCTGGTCGAGCCGACATTGTTGCGGTCTGGCTGGTTCGCGTTGCCGTTTGTGGTTTTCTTACTTGCAAGCGTCGCAGTGATGCCGCAACTCATGTACGCGTTGCCTTTCGGCGTTGGACTCATGGCTGCACTGTCCGGGTTGCTGGTCTTTATCGCAAGCTACGACAAAGGCTACCTCGGCTTGCACGGATGCATTGCGAGGTTGCTTTCGTGGGTCGGCGACAGGTCGTATGCAATCTATCTTGTCAATGGGCCAGTCATTGCGTTGGGGCTTCGCCTCTCGCCATTCAGTGGTATGGACCGCGCGAACACAACAGACCTGCTGCTCCTCACCGGCGTTTTTTTGAGTTGCACACTGGTCCTGGCCGAACTGACCTATCGACTGATCGAAGTGCCGGCCCGTCTGCATGGCCGCAAGCTTGCCAGGGCGTATGGCCAGGCCGCATCAGCGCGTGGCCGCTATGAACCGGCCGCTGCGGGCAACACGGCCCGTGAAGCCGAGAGCGGTTGACCGCATTCTGCTCGCCACGTTTTCAAACGTCGTAAAACACTATCTCAAGGAATTCTGAAGTGAGTCTAGATTGCTCATCGGCTTCCGTCATCGTCGCCGGTGACGTAATGCTGGATCGCTACTGGTTTGGAGACAGCACGCGTATTTCGCCGGAGGCACCCGTGCCCGTGGTTCACGTTCAGCGCACGCGAGACGTGGCTGGCGGCGCGGCCAATGTCGCCGTCAACACGGTGAACCTGGGTGTTCAGACCACGCTGTTGTCGGTCGTGGGCGACGATCAGGATGGGCGTGCTTTGCAGTCCTTGCTGGAATCCCGCAACGTTCACTGCGCGTTCCTCCGCGATCCGGCACTGCAAACCACCGTGAAGCTTCGCGTCATTTCACGCAACCAGCAAATCGTGCGCGCTGACTTCGAACAGCGTCCGGACCACGAGTTATTGTTTCCGCTAGTGGCCCAGTTCCGGGAGAAGCTGAAAACGTGCAAGACCGTCGTGTTCTCGGATTACGGCAAAGGCGGCCTCGCGCACTTACGCATGATGATGGGCGACGCGCGGGCCGCGAACGCAACCATTCTGATCGATCCGAAGGGGCCGGACTACTCGATATACCGCGGCGCAAGCGTCGTCACGCCGAACCGCGATGAATTCGCGCAGGCTGCGGGCAAGTGGAATGGCGAGTCGGACTTCGAGCGGCGCGCCTTCAAACTGCGCGACGAACTGGAGCTTGGAGCGTTGCTCGTTACCCGATCTGAGGAGGGCATGAGCCTCATTGTCGAGAACCGGCATGTTCGCATTCCCGCGCAGGCGCGCGAGGTCTACGACGTCTCCGGCGCGGGCGACACAGTGATTGCCACCATGGCCGCCGCGCTGGGTGCAGGCCATGACATGGAAAGTGCAGCACGGCTCGCTAATGCGGCCGCCGGTGTCGTAGTTGGGAAGATCGGCACCGCGCCCATCACACTCGAGGAGCTCAATCGGCATGTCTGAGCGCATTATCGTGACCGGTGCTGCCGGGTTTGTCGGCAGCAATATCGTGCGTGGGCTGAACGCGCGCGGCATAACGAACGTGATTGCCGTAGACAATCTAACGTCCGCTGACAAGTTCCACAACCTGGTCGATTTGCAGATCAGCGACTACAGCGACAAGTCCACGTTCTACGAGGCCTTCGCAAGCGGGCGCTTCGGCCATGTCGACGCGGTGTTTCACGAAGGCGCGTGCTCCGACACCATGCAGCACGACGGTCGCTACATGCTCGACAACAACTACGCGTCGAGCAAGACCTTGCTCGACGCCTGTATGGCGACAGGCACGCGGCTGTTCTACGCATCGAGTGCTGCCACTTATGGCGGCTCCAGCGGCTTCATCGAGCATCCTGCATTTGAACGGCCGTTGAACGTCTACGGTTACTCCAAGCTCCTGTTCGACCAGGTGGTGCGCCGCGCTTTGCCAGCGTCGCGCAGCCAGATTGCGGGGTTTCGCTACTTCAATGTCTATGGTCCCGGCGAGCAACATAAGGGGCGCATGGCATCGGTGGCCTATCACCACTTCAATCAGTTCCGGGCGGCCGGCAAGGTGCAACTGTTTGGCAGCTATGGCGGCTATGGCCCTGGTGAGCAGATGCGCGATTTCGTGTTCATCGACGACGTTGTCGCTGTCAATTTGTGGTTCTTCGATCATCCAGATCGAAGCGGCGTGTTCAACTTGGGATCCGGCCGCGCGCAGCCCTTCAACGACGTCGCGCTGAGCACGGTCAACGCGATCCGTGCGTCACAAAAGCTGGGCGCGTTGGGGCTGGATCGCATGGTCGCCGAGCGGCTGATCGAATACGTCGAGTTCCCGCGCGCGTTGCACGGCAAGTATCAGTGCTTTACTGAGGCGAATCTGAGCAACCTGCGGGCCGTGGGCTGCGATCATGTATTCGCCGACGTCGGAAAAGGGGTAAGCGCGTATGTCGAGCGACTGCTCGGTCTTGAAAAGGACGCGGCCACTTTGTGACCTGCCGGCAATGCCAATGATCCGTAGACGTCTGTCCGTGCGCGTGCGTCGCGGCGCACGCGCCAGGCACACCGGCTAGTTAGAAATTCCCGTTGGCGAACCGGGCGATCGGGTCGTCGTTGGTTTGCGAGGGGGCAGCGAGGCCTCGTGAGGCCGTCGAGGCTCGCATGATCCACACGCTGCCATTGTCGGCCGGTGCGGGCTCTGCCGCGTCTGCCTGCCGCGCCTGGCGTGCTTGACGTGCCGCGACCGAAGCGGGCGGTGGCGGCTCGAACGCATCGGCGGCGGCGTCGATTGCATCGGCTTCGCGCGCGGTTGCCGTTTGGGAAAGGGGCGGGGCACCTGCAGCGGCTTGCCGTTGAGCCGGTGCGCTGGCGCCGCCGTCATACCCACTTGCCTGAGCCGACAGAGCAGGCGTCGGCGATACCGCGCCTGCTGCTCGCGCCTGAATCTGCGCCGCGCTCATGCCAGGCGGGGGAGGTTCGAAGGGATCGGCCTGGGGCGCGCGCGCTACCGGCGTGGCCGCTAGGGCCGGCTCGGCCGCCGCAGTCGATGGCGCGCGCGGCTCCGCGCCGGCGCGAGCCGTTGCTTGGGAGGGCGACGAACCGGTGACATAGACGGAGGCTGCTCGGGTCACAGCCGATGGTGCATTCGCCGACGTCGCCTCGCCGCCGCCATATGCTGCGCTCGCCGCCTGTGCTACCGCACGCTCCGTCTGCGGCGCCGCTGCCTGATAATTAGGCGCGTCGAACGGTGCCGGCTTCGCGGCCGGTCCGGCCACGCGGCGAATGCCGTCGAAGCGCTTCGCCCAATACGGATTGGTCAAATAATCGAGCCGCACCGTGCCGCCCGTCGACGGTGCGTTGACAAAGCGTAGCTTGCCCACGTAGATACCCACGTGCGAGTGCGCGCGACCGGTCGTGTTGAAGAAAATCAGATCGCCCGGCGCGATCTCGTCTGGTTCGACCGATTCGCCGCGTCCGCTCATATCGGCGGTCGTGCGCGGCAAATTCACCGAAGCCGCGCGCGACACGACATAGCGAACCAGGCCGCTGCAATCGAAGCCGCTATCGGGCGTGTTGCCGCCCCAACGGTAGGGCACGCCGACGAGGCTCATCGCCTGAATAGAGATTTCCTCGCGGCCAATGCTGTGGTCGACAAAGTTGGGGAAACCGGGTGGTGGCGCGCGATACGCGCCGTTTGCGACGACAACCGCGCCTGACGAGCCGCGCGACGACGTCTTCTGCGGCGCGCCGGCACAGGCGGCGAGCAACAGCACGGTCAGCAGCGAGAACGCAAGTCGGCGCATGAAAGAGTAAAGCGGTAAACGCTCGTTTAAAGGCGGACGATGTCCGGATGGTAGCCGGTGAAACGCGGGAGCGGCAAGAACTCTTGACAAATTACTTGAAGTTCGTGCGCTAAGTGTTGCTGACTAAAGACGCTGACTGAAGACGCCGCCGCATTGAAAAAGCCGCACCCGGAAATCTCCGGGCGCGGCTCCAAGGCACAGCCAGCTAATTGATTTTTAAAGGATTTCGGACGCGTAATCGGCAAGGCGCGAGCGCTCGCCGCGCGCGAGCGTCACATGGCCGCTGTGCGCCCAGCCTTTGAAACGGTCGACCACATAGGTCAAGCCAGAACTGCCTTCCGTCAGATAAGGCGTGTCGATCTGCGCGATATTGCCGAGGCAGATGATCTTCGTGCCGGGACCCGCGCGGGTGACCAGCGTTTTCATCTGCTTGGGCGTCAGGTTCTGCGCCTCGTCGATGATCAGATACTTGTCGACGAACGTGCGTCCGCGCATGAAGTTCATGCTCTTGATCTTCAGGCGCGAGCGGATCAGTTCCTGAGTCGCGGCGCGGCCCCATTCGCCGGCGGCGTCGTCGGTTTTCTGCAGCACTTCGAGGTTGTCGTCGAAGGCGCCCATCCACGGCTGCATCTTTTCCTCTTCCGTACCGGGCAGAAAGCCGATGTCCTCACCAACCGGCACCGTGGCGCGCGTCACGATGATCTCGTTGTAGCGCTTGTCGTCGAGCACCTGTGCGAGACCCGCCGCGAGCGCAACCAGTGTCTTGCCGGTGCCGGCCTGGCCGAGCAGCGTCACGAAGTCGATCTCGGGGTTCATCAACAGGTTCAGCGCGAAGTTCTGCTCGCGGTTACGCGCTGTGATGCCCCACACGTTGTTCTTGTGGTGGCCATAGTCACGCAGCGTTTGCAGCAGCGCTGTCTTGCCGTTCAGCTCGCGCACCAGCGCGTGGAACGCCGGCTCGCCGTTCTGCGGCTCGAGATACACGAATTCGTTGACGAGCATCGACGGGCACAGCGGACCGGTCACACGGTAATACGTGGTGCCCGTCTTGGTGTCCTGCCAGCTCTCCATGCCCTTCGCGTGCCTCGTCCAGAAGTCCTGCGGCAGCGCGCGGATGCCCGAATACAGCAGGTCGCTGTCTTCGAGTACCTGGTCGTTGAAGTAGTCTTCGGCGGGCAGGCCGAGCGCATGCGCCTTGATGCGCATGTTGATGTCTTTCGACACCAGCACGACCTGGCGATCCGCCCGGTCGCGCTGCAACGCGCGCACGACGCCGAGAATCTGGTTATCGGCTTTGCCTTCCGGCAGACCTTCGACCGGTTCGATCGCGGTCAGCTTGGTCTGGAAGTACAGACGCCCGGACGCCTCGCGGCTGCCCAGACGCGCGAGCGAAATGCCCTCGGACATATTGCCCGCGTTCGCCACCAGTGCGTCGAGCGTGCGACTCACCTGGCGAGCGTTACGCGCGACTTCCGACATGCCTTTCTTGTGGTTGTCGAGTTCTTCCAACGTCATCATCGGCAGATAGACGTCGTGTTCCTCGAAACGGAACAGGCAGCTCGGGTCGTGCATCAGCACGTTCGTGTCCAGCACGAAGAGCTTCTGGACTTCGACCGGCTCGGCGGCGTTGCCGCGTTTTTTATTCGTGCCGCGGGCGCTAGGCGCGGCGGCCGGCGTGCTCGCCGTGGGCTGCTTCGCGCTAGGCGTGCGTGCGACGGCCGGCTGCGGCTCGGCAGCGGGTTCGGCTTGCGGACGGGCAGCGGGAACCGGTTGCAGCAGCGCGGCGGTTTGCCTCGTCTTGCGCCCGGAGCCCGATGCGCCGCGTGCCTGAGCGGCCTCGTCCGCCGCGGTCCCCGTTGCGGCTGCCGACGATGCCGGCACCGGCCGCAACGTGGTCGCGGCATTGGCGGCGTGCGACATGGGCGTGGCGACGTTCGCACGGCCGTAATCGGTCGACTCCGCGGATTCGCCTTCGGCCTGTTTCTTCGAAACGGAGCGCGCCGGTGTGGCGGCTTTGGCCTTGTATTCGTCAGGCGGCAGGAGATTGCCGAGCTTGCTGGGGGGGGTAGGCAAAGGCATGGTTTCCCTCGAAATTATCGGGTCACATATCGTGCGCCGCCTGTCGCATTCTGCCCGTGCCGATGTTGCGCACGCAGTTTGCGCCCGGAGGCGCGCATTCGGTCTAGAGATGCCGGTTCGCCTGGTCTTCGATCGGCTCCTTAACGGTAACGCGCGGCCGAGTGAACGTACGGCTGCGCGCAATTGAAAAAGCCGCCGCCCCGGCGTACGGGGCAAGCGGCTCGCCTACGGTGTTCGCATTGCGCCTGACGACTCCGACGGACCCGATGCATCCGGCAAAGCGGCCGTCGAACGTGGCGCAGCGACGAAAAATTTGGGGTGGACAGGCACTCATTGCAACCCAATATAACGCGCCTCAAAGCGCTTGTACAGCCTCCAGAATTTCGTCGACATGCCCGGGCACCTTCACGCCGCGCCACTCCGTGCGCAGCACACCGTCACTATCGATCAGGAACGTGGAGCGTTCGATTCCCCGTACTTCTTTGCCATACATTTTCTTCATTTTGATGACGTTGAAGAGCGCGCACAGCTTTTCTTCCGGATCCGAGATCAGCGGGAAGGGCAATTCGAGCTTTGCCTTGAAGTTGTCATGCGAGCGCAGGCTGTCGCGCGACACGCCGATGATCTCCGCGCCGGCCTTCTTGAACTTCGGATACAGATCGCGAAACTGCAGACCTTCGGTCGTGCAGCCGGGCGTGTTGTCCTTCGGATAAAAATACAGCACCACCTTCTTGCCCCGCAGTTTGGACAGCGTGATCTCGCCTCCGGTGGCGGGAGCGGTGAAGTCGGGGATGGGTTGGTCGACTGCGATGGACACGAGGTTCTCCGGTTGTTATGGGCGGCGGCGCCGTGTGAATCCGACAAGGCGGTGTCGGCCTGGCATCGAGTTGGGGGAAGGGGCTACCGGTGCGCGCATATTCTCGCGTGGCGGTTGAGTCGTCAGAGCGGGCTGCCGGACAGCAACTCAATGGCTGCGTGAATTCAGCACGCCGGGCGGCCAGTCACGGCTGGACGATCAGCTCGCCGGAGCGCCCTGGAATTTCGCCCCACGTAACAGGGTACGATGGCAGCGCGCCGCGGTCCAGCGTGGCGTAGTAATCGCCCATGGTCGCGAACGTGTGGCCTTGTGCACGCCAGCCTTCCAGCAACCGTTCGAAGATCGGCGCGAGCTTCTGGCCCTCGAGTTCCGCGTGCAGCGTGAACACCTGATCGTGCGGATTGTTTTCCGTGTGCCTCAGCATGAAGGCCGCGACGTTGTGTTCGTCCACGCCGTCCACGCCGAGGACTTCGTCCAGCGTCGGCAGCGTGGTCGGCATCTGCACATGCGCGAGCGTTCTTCCGTCGACCACAGGAAAATACGGCGAATGGCCCCGGCCGTCGGACGCGTAGTGCATGCCCCAGGCGTCGATCTGCTCGAACGCATGGCCGTTCATCTGCCAGCCGGCCGCGCCATGCGTGACGGGCGGCGCACCGAAGATTTCAATGAAACGGTCGTGGCTTTTCTGCATTTGCGACGATGTCCACGCGCGATCTTTCGATCGCACGTTGTCCTGCCAGTACACGTGATCCCATGTATGAATGCCGCACTCGAAACCGGCTTCGTGGATCGCCCGCATTTCCGCCGACGCCTTGGCTCCGATGTCCGGCCCCGGCAGCAGCACGCCGTACATCAACTGCTTGAGCCCGTAGTGCTCGACCACCGACGTGCGCGACACCTTCTGCAAAAAGCCCGGCCGCAGCACACGGCGCATTGCCCAACCTGTGTGATCGGGGCCCAGGCTGAAGAGGAAAGTAGCGCGCGCCTTGAAGCGGTCGAAGATACGCGCGAGATTCGGCACGCCTTCGCGTGTGCCGCGCAGCGTGTCGACGTCGATCTTCAGGACGATTCGGGCCAAGGATCAGCCCTTATTGCTGTTCAACGAGCGCGCGTGCTTCGCCGACGTGGCCGCGATACGCTTCGAAAATCTTGCGCAGCGCTTCGTCGAAGGTCGACTTCGGTGCCCAGCCGAGTTCCTGCATCGTGTTGTCGATCTTCGGGACGCGATTCTGTACGTCCTGATAGCCGGCGCCGTAATACGCGCCCGACGACGTTTCGACCAGTTGGACCTTTTTCGCGGTGTCCGCGTATTCCGGAAATTCCGCGGCGAGCGTCAGCATCTTGTGCGCGAGCTCACGCACCGAGAAGTTGTTGGTCGGGTTGCCGATGTTGTAGATCTTGCCCGTCGCAACGCCGTCCTTGTTCTCGATGATCTTCATCAGCGCGCCGATGCCGTCGTCGATATCCGTGAACGCGCGCTTTTGCGCGCCGCCGTCGACGAGGCTGATGTTCTCGCCGCGCACGATGTGGCCGAGGAACTGCGTGACCACGCGCGAGCTGCCTTCCTTCGGCGTGTAAATCGAGTCGAGGCCCGGGCCGATCCAGTTGAACGGGCGGAACAGCGTGAAGTTCAAACCCTCCATGCCGTAGCCCCAGATCACGCGGTCCATCAACTGCTTCGAGCACGCGTAAATCCAGCGCGGCTTGTTGATCGGACCGTACGACAGTTGCGATTCTTCGGGATCGAATTGCTCGTCCGTGCACATGCCGTAGACCTCGGAGGTCGACGGAAATACGAGGTGCTTGCCGTACTTGACCGCCGAACGCACGATCGGCAGGTTCGCTTCGAAGTCGAGCTCGAACACGCGCAGCGGCTGCTTCACGTATGTGGCGGGCGTGGCGATCGCGACCAGCGGCAGAATCACATCGCACTTCTTGACGTGATATTCGACCCACTCCTTGTTGATCGTGATGTCGCCTTCGAAAAAGTGCATCCGCTCATGATTGATGAGATCGCCCAGACGTTCGGTCTGCATGTCCATTCCGAAGACTTCCCAATCGGTTGTTTCGAGAATGCGTTTGGACAGGTGATGGCCGATGAAGCCGTTCACACCCAGGATCAGGACTTTCTTCATAAATGTCGGGGAGTTTGAATGAGCTGGGCGAATTCGGCCGGAGTGACGACGGTTTCAGTGCCGTCGTGCTGATGCCGTAATTCGTGGATGGCGATCGCGCGACCGTCGCCGCATATCGCGAAAACACCATTATCGCTTACGTGCAGGCCCGGCGGCAAATTCGGGCGAAGCGCGCCGGGCGCCGCAAGCCGCGCGCGCGCGACGACGAAGCGCCGGCCGTCGACGTCGGCAAACGCGCCGGGATAGGGCGGCGCGACTGCGCGGATCAGGTTGTAGACCTGTTGCGCCGGCTGGGTCCAGTCGATGCGGCCGTCCTCCGGCTTGCGCCCGCCGTAGTAGCTGCCGTGCGCGAGATCGTTCGGCAGATGCGGCGCTTCGCCGGCGAGCAAGGCGGGCAAGACGCGCCACAGCGTTTGCTCCGCGGCCACCGTGACTTTGTCGAACACTTGCGCGGCGGTGTCGTCGGGCAGAATCGGCACCGGCGTTTGCGCGATGATCGCGCCCGCGTCGGGCTTCGCGGCCATTTCGTGCAACGTCGCGCCGGTTTCGGTTTCGCCATGCAGCACTGCCCAGTTGGTCGGCACGCGGCCGCGGTACTTCGGCAATAGCGAGCCGTGCATGTTGTAAGCGCCCCGCGCGGCGAGCGCGAGCAGGTCGACCGGCAACATGTGGCGGTAGTAGAACGAGAAGATGAAGTCGGGATGTGCGGCGCTGACGGCCGCTCGCAATTCAGGACTCTTCGGGTCTGCGGGCGTCACCACGCGAATGCCGTGCTCGGCCGCGACCGTCGCCACGCTGCCGAACCAGATGTTTTCGGTTGGGCTGTCTTCGTGCGTGACGACGAGCGCCACGTCGACGCCGCGCGCGAGCAGTACCTGCAGGCAGCGCACGCCGACGTTGTGATACGCGAATACGACGGCGCGCGGTTTCATCGGTTCGGGCTCTCGTCGTGATGGTCGGCGAGCGGCGCCGGTTGAATCGCTTGCACGACGGTTTGACGCGGCATTTCAACCACGGCCGCGCCGTCGCGCTGTTCGAGAATCGTCTGCACCAGATAGCGCGGACGGGCGCGCACCTGTTGATAGATTCGACCGATATATTCGCCGAGCAGCCCGAGCGCGAAGATGATCACGCCGAGCAGGAAGAACGTAATGGCGAAGAGGGTGAACACACCCTGAACTTCCGCCCCGATGATGAAGCGCCGGATCAGCAGCAGCACGAACAATGCCGCGGAACCGAGCGACAGGATCACGCCAATGAACGACAGCCACTGCAGCGGCACGACCGAGAAGCCGGTCACGAGGTCGAAGTTCAGGCGGATCAGCGAATAGAGCGAGTACTTGGATTCGCCGGCAAAGCGCTCCTCGTGCGCGACTTCGATCTCGACGGGATTCTGCGCGAAGGTGTACGCGAGCGCCGGAATGAACGTGTTGATTTCGCCGCAGCGATTGATCGTGTCGATGATGTGCCGGCTGTACGCGCGCAGCATGCAGCCCTGATCGGTCATCTTGATGCGCGTGATGCGCTCGCGCAGCCGGTTCATCACGCGCGAAGCCTTGCGGCGCCACAAGCTGTCCTGACGTTGCAGGCGAATCGTGCCAACGTAGTCGAAGCCTTCGCGCATCTTGTTGACCAGCTTGCCGATTTCTTCCGGCGGGTTTTGCAGGTCGGCGTCGAGCGTAATGACGATCTCGCCGCGCGACTGCTCGAAGCCCGCGAGAATCGCCATGTGCTGCCCGTAGTTGCCGTTCAGCAGGATGACGCGGGTCGTGTCGGGGCGCGCGCGGAACTGCTCGGCGAGCAGCGCGGCGGATTTGTCGCGGCTGCCGTCGTTGATGAAGATCACTTCATAAGACGTGCCGAGCGCGTCGAGCGCCGGATAGAGCCGCGCGAATAGCGCCGCAAGCCCGGCTTCCTCGTTGTACACCGGAATGATGATCGACACTTCCGGTGCGACGGCGCGTTGTTCCGTATAAATCATTTCCGCTTATTTTCCGTATTGTTCGCAAATTTCATTGACCGCGCGGCACACGCGCTCCACGTCGCCTTCGTTCATCAGTGTGAAGAGCGGCAACGTGACGTTCGTCGCGCCGAAACGCTCGGCGTGCGGGAACATACCTTCCGTAAAGCCGCGCGCGCGGTACAGCGAGAACAGATGAATGGCCGGATAGTGCACGCCCGAACCGATACCGCGTTCTTTCAACTGGCCCATGAAACCGGCGCGGTCGATCGAAAGCTTCTCCAGCGGCAAGGTGATCTGGAACATGTGCCAGTTACTGTTCCCGAAGTCGGCGAACGGCAGTCCAACGCCCAGCTTCAGCGCCGCGCCGCCCTCGAAGCCGGCGAAGTATGCGCGCGCCAGTTTCCTGCGTTGCGCGAGGAAGCGTTCAAGGTGCGGCAACTGACCGAGGCCGACGCGCGCGGCGACATCCGTCAGATTGTATTTGCCGCCGAGCACGTCGCAGTCCATGCCGTCGAACCCCGTGCGCGTGATGCCCTGCAGCCGGTATTTCTGCGCGAGGACGGCTTCGTCCTCGTTGTTCAGCACCAGTGCGCCGCCTTCGATAGACGTGAGGTTCTTGTTCGCGTGGAAGCTGAACGAGACCATGTCGCCGATCGCGCCGATGCGCTTGCCGTTCCACGTCGAGCCGAACGCTTGCGCGGCGTCTTCCACCACACGCAGTTTATGCTCGCGCGCGATCGCGTACAGACGGTCCATGTCGACGGGCAGGCCGGACAGATAAACCGGAATCAGCGCCTTCGTGCGCGGCGTGATCGCCTTCTCGAGCTTGTCGAGGTCGATGTTGCGCGTGACCGGGTCGATGTCGGCGAACACCGGCGTCGCGCCGACTTCGTAGATCACGTTGCTGGTCGACACCCACGAGGCGGGCGTCGTGATCACTTCGTCGCCTTCGCCCACGCCGGCGATGCGCAGTCCGATTTCGAGCGTGGCCGTGCCGGAGTTGAACGTGCGTACGGGACGGCCGCCGCAGAACTCGGAGAGCGCCGCCTCGAACTTCTGGTTCTGGGGGCCGGTAGTGATCCAGCCCGAGCGCAGAACGTCGGCTACCCCGCGAATCGTTTCTTCGTCGATCTCCGGTTTGACGAACGGCAGGAACGGCAGCGGCGGAACGGTTGACTGGGTCATGAATGCTTCGCTCGATCGAAAGGGCCGCGGCCTGAAGGGCGCGGTGGACACACACTACGCGCAAATCCAGGCCAAGGCTAAAAAGGGTGCAAACCGCGGAGCATACCGCGATCAACCTTACGTTTTGCTTAGCCGGCACGGATGCCGGCTTACGCTATCTTTGCGGCAGCTTTGCCGCGGTTTCTTCGTGGTGCGCTAGCTGCGCGCGACGATCACCACGCCCACCAGAATCACGCCGATGCCGACCAGCTTCTGCACCGACAGCACTTCGCCGAACAGATACCACGCGGCGAAAGCGTTGACGACATAGCCGAGCGACAGCATCGGATAGGCGATCGACACATCCACGCGCGACAGCCCGACAATCCAGACGGCGAGGCTGATCACATAGCAGGCCACACCGCCGATGATCGGCGGCTGCGTCGCAATGCGAAAGGCAATCGGCACGATGTTCGCACGGGTGAATTCGAAGTGTCCAACGGCATTCGTTCCGGCTTTGAGCAGCAACTGCGCGCCGGCATTCAACGCGACGCCGGCAAGAATACAAAAGAGGGAAATCGGGTTCATCGGGTGTGGAGCTCCTGATATGGGGTCACTGTTGCGGTTTTTCCACCGGCGTAGCCGCCGCGCCTGCAGCGAGCGGCTTCATTACGACGACGCGGCGCGAGTCCCGGGCGACGACCTGCATCGGCAGGCCTTCTTTCAGGAGCCGGTCGTAAGTCGACGGCGGAATCAGCGCGAGCGCGTAGCGGTCGGTCTTCCAGCGCTCGACCCACGCTTCTACCGACCGCAGCCATTTCTGCGGTTCCACCGACACGCCGAACGCCAGTTCGTCCGGATGCTCGACCATCGTCATCGTATGGCCGATGTAGAAGGGCAACGTGTGATCGAGCACGCCGACCGAGTAGAACGGCGTGTCGGCCGGCAACTTCGCCATTTGGGCCTTGATCGCGGGCGCGAGCGGCGCGCCGGAACTGAGGCGGCCGAACACGTCGTGACCGATGCCGGCGATCGTGCCGAGCAAAAGCCACGCCGCGCCAAAACTCGCGATCGTGCCGAGACTGCCGGCGCGGCTGCGGCGATTGAACCACAGTGCGGCGAGCGTCAGCACGAACGCGACGGCAAGCGCGGCCAGCACCCACGTGCGGTACTGCGCGTACAGTTCGGCGGGATTGCGCTGGCTGCCGAAGCGCGGCAGAAACAGCGCGGCGAACGCGGCCACTACGAGAAACAGTGCATAGCCGGCGAGATGGCGGCGCAGCTGGTCGCGCGTGACGAGCGGCAGATACATTCCGATCAGAAGCGCGATGGGCGGCGCGATAGGCAGCGTGTACGAGAGCAGCTTGGAATGCGACGCGCTGAAGAACAGGAAGATAAAGCCTGTCCAGACGAGCATCATCGTGACCGGCGCGAAGCCATTCGGCTGGCGCGGCAGGCGCCATGCGTGACGCACACTTTGCAGTGCCACCGAGAGCCAGGGCAGGAAACCGACGATCAACACCGGCACGAAATAATAGAACGGCCCGGGACGGTTCTGCTCGGGCGTCAGGTAGCGCTTGAACTGCTGAACGATGAAGAAAAAGTTGAGAAATTCTGGATTGCGCTGCTGCACCAGCACGAACCACGGCGTGACGATCGCGAAGAACACGATGAGGCCGCCGATCAGATGCAGGCGCTTCCACACCGCCCAGTCACGCGCGACCAGCGTATAGAGCACCAGCACGGCGCCCGGCAGAATGACGCCGACGAGGCCCTTCGACAATACGGCGAGCGCCATCGAGCCCCAGCACAGCCACATCCAGCCGCGCACACAGGCGGTCTTGAGATTCGGGCGCTGCGCGAGCAGCAATGCGCACAACGTGAGTTCCATCCAGAACGACAGGCCCATGTCGAGCGTGTTGAAGTGGCCCATCAGGTTCCAGTAGGGCGACGTCGCGAGCACCAGCGCTGCAAACACGCCGGTGACCGCATTGAACACGCGCGCGCCCGTGAAGCCGATCAGCAGCACGCCGGCAAATCCCGTGAGCGCCGTGTAGAGCCGCGCCTGCCATTCGCCGATGCCGAACCACGCGAACGTGAGCGCGTTGGCCCACGTTTGCAGCGGCGGTTTCTCGAAGTACTTGTAGCCGTTGTAGCGCGGCGTGATCCAGTCGCCGGTGACGAACATTTCGCGCGCCATTTCGGCGTAGCGGCCTTCGTCGCTCGGCAGCAGATGGCGCCATCCGAGCGGCACGAACCAGATGACGGCAAGGGCCAGCACCAGCAGCAGGATCGCGGTGCGGTTGAGCGGTAGCCTCGACGGCGTATCGTTCATGGATTTAAACCTTTCTGGCGACGCCGCGTTAGCGGCGCTGCGTTGTTATTCGGAATTGGCGGTAGGCCTGAACTTCGTGGCCAGCCGCGGTGCTGCTATGCCCTGGCTCGCGCCAGGTCTTATGGCTGCTCTTGTGCCCGCCGCATTTCGCGCCGCTGAGCACGCGGCTGCCTGCGCCGTCGGGCGCCCGGCGAACAGGCGTCGGCCGCTGCCGCGACTAGCTGAGCGGCTCGCGCAGCCACGCCGACGCGAGCCGCGATCGCTTATATCCAGACCGCCGGCTTCGCACGGATGGCGCGCAGTGTACGTGATCGTCCGTGACCCGGCGAGCGCGGGGCTGCTGCATTTCGCGTGAAGCGCTCACTCAGCGCCCTTGGGCCAGCAATGCGGGCAGCACTGTGGGCCACGACAGGAACACTAGCTGAACGCATCCGCGCAATTCGAGCTGCGGCGGTCGACTCAAGGCCGCAGACGCGACAGATGCGCCGTCTTCGCACCATCCGCCAGGCCCGCTAGCCTTCGATCAGCAACGCGGCCGCGACCTTGCGGCCCTCGGCCATCAGAATGTTGTACGTACGGCAGGCGGCCTTGAAGTCCATCGTTTCGACGCCGATGCGTTTGGCGGTGAGCGCGGCGGTCAGCCGCGGGTGCGGAAACCGCAGCCGCTCGCCGCTGCCGAAGATCACCACTTCGGGCGCGGGCTCGACCAGCATCGAAAAAAGCTCGGGGCTCAGTTGCTCGAAGGACGAGACAGGCCAGGGAATGACAGGCGCTTCCGGAAGCACGAGGAGGCTGCCGGAATGACGCACCAGATTGATTTCGACATAGCGGGCGCCGTAGCCGGTCACGGTATTGAGGGCGCCGCTGGAATCCTGATGTAATTTCAAATTCGTTTTCCGAAGTCGTCGCGAGACATCATGCGTGTTGGCGGCCTGATCGCGGCAAGCGCGAGCAGGGCGGTCAGACGCCAGTGGGACACGAAAGGGCCGAAAAAGCTCCCGTTGCGGTTCCGTTACGGTTCCGTTGTGGTCCCGTCACAGTCCCATTGCGGTTGGTGCATTGCGGAAGTCGGCCAAAATCCGCTAAATTATAACTTTTTAGCCGCCCAGCGGCGCCCCTCGCCGTGCGCCGCCACAAGCCGCGCTGACGATCCGGGGCGGGCCTATCTCACTGCTGCATCGGCGCAATCCGCCGCAATGCGCGCTGACCGGACTCTGCACAGAACCTCGGGAAGTGGCTGCAAAGGCGGCCGACCCGCGCCGGCCGCGCCCGTTTGCCCGTATCCGCGAACCCGGCTGGCGCGTTTAGTTGTTTGCCCGTGCCCGTTCGCCCGAAGCTGCAGACCCGCGGCTCCAAGCCAATTAACCAGGATGAAGTGCCCGCCGTGAAACCGATTCTCAAATCCAACAAGTTGTTGAATGTCTGTTATGACATTCGCGGGCCCGTCCTCGAACATGCAAAACGGCTCGAAGAAGAAGGCCATCGCATCATCAAACTGAACATCGGCAATCTGGCGCCGTTCGGTTTCGAGGCGCCCGACGAAATCATTCAGGACATGATCCTGAACCTGCCCGGTTCGTCCGGCTATTCGGATTCCAAAGGTGTGTTCGCCGCGCGCAAGGCGATCATGCATTACACGCAGCAAAAGGGCGTGCACGGTGTCGAGCTGGATGACATCTACATCGGCAATGGCGCCTCCGAGCTGATCGTGATGGCGCTGCAGGGGCTCCTCAACGACGGCGACGAAGTGCTGCTGCCCGCGCCCGACTATCCGCTGTGGACGGCCGGCGTGAGCCTCGCGGGCGGCACGCCGGTGCACTACATCTGCGACGAAGCGAACCGCTGGATGCCGGACCTCGACGACATCCGCGCGAAAATCACGCCGAACACCCGCGCGCTCGTCGTCATCAACCCGAACAACCCGACCGGTGCGCTGTACTCCGACGAACTGCTGCTGGGCCTGATCGAGATAGCGCGCCAGCACGGCCTCGTGATCTTCGCCGACGAGGTGTACGACAAAATCGTCTACGACGGCAAGACGCACACGTCGATGGCGGCGCTCTCCGAAGACGTGCTGACGGTCACCTTTAACAGCCTGTCGAAGAGCTACCGCTCGTGCGGCTACCGCGCCGGCTGGATGTTCATTTCTGGCCTGACCGGCGAGAACCGCCGTCACGCGAAAGACTACTTCGAAGGACTCGGCATTCTCGCTTCTATGCGCCTGTGTCCGAACGTGCCGGGCCAGTACGCGATCCAGACCGCGCTTGGCGGTTATCAGAGCATCAATGACCTGATCGTGCCGAGCGGGCGCCTCTATAAACAGCGCGAGCTCGCGTACGACATGCTCACGTCTATCCCCGGCGTGAGCTGCGTGAAGCCGGAAGCGGCGCTCTATATGTTCCCGCGCCTGGACCCTAAGGTTTATCCGATCCAGAACGACCAGCAGTTCATCCTCGACCTGTTGCTGGAAGAGCGCGTGCTGCTCGTGCAGGGCACGGGCTTCAACTGGAAAACGCCGGATCATTTCCGCGTCGTGTTCCTGCCGAATGTCGACGACCTCGCGGATTCCATCAACCGCATCGCGCGTTTTCTCGACGGTTATCGCAAACGTCACACGGCCTAGCGCACAATAGGCGATCCGCGGCTTCGGCGGCGCATCGCACCCGATACCCGTTTCCTCGTGAGAAAACGCCGGGCCGCCCAAGTTTTCTCACCCCCTCGGGGCCTGGCGCAAAGCACCAGGGTTGGGGCGCTTTTTCAACATCTACTCGAAAACACGCTGCATGGAACCGATCAAAGTTGGACTGCTGGGCTTCGGCACGGTAGGCAGCGGCACCTTCACGGTACTGCGCCGCAATCAGGAAGAAATCAAACGCCGGGCCGGCCGCGGCATCGAGGTTGCGCGCATTGCCGTGCGCAATCCGGCGAAGGCGACCGTGGCGCTGGGCGCTGACGCGGCGAGCGTGGCGCTCACCGACGACTTCAACGCGGTGGTCGACGATCCGTCGATCGACATCGTCGCGGAAATGATCGGCGGCACGGGCGTGGCGCGCGACCTGGTTTTGCGCGCGATCAAGAATCGCAAGCACGTGGTCACGGCCAACAAGGCGCTGCTCGCGGTGCACGGCACGGAAATCTTCGAAGCGGCGCGCGCCAACGGCGTGATGGTCGCATTCGAGGCGGCGGTGGCGGGCGGCATCCCGATCATCAAGGCGCTGCGCGAAGGGCTGACGGCCAATCGCATCCAGTACATCGCGGGCATCATCAACGGCACGACGAACTACATTCTTTCGGAAATGCGCGACCGCGGGCTCGACTTCGCGACCGCGCTCAAGGCCGCGCAGGAACTGGGCTACGCCGAAGCCGATCCGACCTTCGACATCGAAGGCGTGGACGCCGCGCACAAGGCCACGATCATGAGCGCAATCGCATTCGGCGTGCCGGTGCAGTTCGACCGCGCGTATGTGGAGGGCATCAGCAAGCTCGCCGCAATCGACATCAAATACGCCGAGGAACTCGGCTATCGCATCAAGCTGCTCGGCATCGCGCGGCGCACCGACAAAGGCATCGAGTTGCGCGTGCATCCCACGCTGATTCCGGAAAAGCGCCTGCTCGCCAATGTGGAAGGCGCGATGAACGCGGTCGTCGTGCACGGCGATGCAGTCGGCACCACGCTGTACTACGGCAAGGGCGCGGGCGCGGAGCCGACGGCGTCCGCCGTGGTCGCCGATCTGGTCGACGTGACACGCCTGCATACGGCCGACCCGGAGCATCGCGTGCCGCATCTGGCTTTCCAGCCGGACCGCCTGTCGAGCACGCCGATCCTGCCGATCGACGAAGTGACGAGCGGCTACTACCTGCGTTTGCGGGTCGCGGACGTGACCGGCGTGCTGGCCGACATCACGCGCATTCTGGCCGATACCGGCATCTCGATCGACGCGCTCCTGCAAAAGGAATCGGAGCACGTGGATGCAAACGGCAAGGGCGAGACCGACATCATCCTGATCACACACGAAACGGTTGAAATGAACGTCAACGCGGCGATCAGGTCGATCGAAGCGCTGCAGACCGTTGTCTCGCAAGTCACGAAGCTGCGCATGGAAGCGCTGAACTAGGCCGAACTATGAACTACCTCTCCACGCGCGGCGCCGGAGCCGGCGAGCGCCACACTTTCTCCGACATTCTGCTCGGCGGTCTCGCAAAAGACGGCGGGCTGTATCTGCCGGCCGAATACCCGCGCGTCAGCGCCGACGAACTCGCGCGTTGGCGCACGCTGCCGTATGCGGACCTTGCCTTCGAGATACTGTCGAAATTCAGCGACGACATTCCCGCTGAAGACCTGCGCGCGCTGACCCGCAAGACCTACACGGCGCAGACATACTGCAACGTGCGCGACGACGAAGGCGCGGAGCAGATCACGCCGCTGAAAACACTCGGCGTCGAGAACGGCGCGCCGCTGTCGCTGCTGGAACTGTCGAACGGTCCGACGCTCGCGTTCAAGGACATGGCGATGCAGCTGATCGGCAACCTGTTCGAATATGCGCTCGCAAAACACGGCGAAACGCTGAACATTCTCGGCGCGACTTCGGGCGACACCGGCAGCGCCGCCGAATACGCGATGCGCGGCAAGCAGGGCATTCGCGTGTTCATGCTGTCGCCGCACAAGAAGATGAGCGCGTTCCAGACCGCGCAGATGTACAGCCTGCAAGATCCGAACATTTTCAACCTCGCGGTCGAAGGCGTGTTCGACGATTGCCAGGACATCGTCAAAGCCGTTTCGAACGATCACGCGTTCAAGGCGAAATACAAGATTGGCACGGTCAATTCGATCAACTGGGCGCGCGTCGTCGCGCAGGTCGTTTATTACTTCAAGGGCTATTTCGCCGCGACGAAGAGCAATGACCAGCGCGTATCGTTCACGGTGCCGTCGGGCAATTTCGGCAATGTGTGCGCGGGTCACATCGCGCGCATGATGGGGCTGCCGGTCGAGAAACTCGTGGTGGCGACCAACGAAAACGACGTGCTCGACGAATTTTTCCGCACCGGCATCTACCGCGTGCGCAAGGCCGCGGAGACGTATCACACGAGCAGCCCGAGCATGGACATTTCGAAGGCGTCGAACTTCGAGCGTTTCGTGTTCGATCTGCTCGGGCGCGATCCGGCGCGCGTGCTGCAATTGTTCCGCGACGTCGAGGAAAAGGGCGGTTTCGACCTCGCGGCGAGCGGCGACTTCGCTCGCGTGAAGCAGTTCGGCTTCGTGTCGGGGCGCAGCAGTCATGACGACCGCGTTGAAGCGATCCGCGACGTCTTCCAGCGCTACGACACGATGATCGACACGCATACGGCAGACGGCCTGAAGGTCGCGCGTGAACATCTGCAACCCGGCGTGCCGATGATCGTGCTGGAGACGGCGCAGCCGATCAAGTTCGGCGAGACGATTCGCGAAGCGCTGTTGCGCGAGCCCGAGCGTCCGGCCGCGTTCACGGGACTGGAGTCGCTGCCGCAGCGTTTCGAAGTGCTGCCCGCCGACGCGCAGCGCGTGAAGGACTTCATCGTGGCGAACACGAGTGCGTAATTGACTGTCACGCGGGCCAGCGGCCTGCGTGACATGCTGAACCAGCAGTGCTGAATCTACGCTGCGCGCTCGGGTGGCGATCCATGCGGCGGCTTACCGTCCCCGCTGCTGCGAACCCCTGAGAACTCCGGTACGAGCCGCAAAACCCTTCAGTAAGCGCGGGCCCGACAAGGCTCAGCCTTCGGCCGCTACAATGTTCTTTTAACCTGCGGCTTCGAACCCCAGATGTCCACACCCACGCCCCGCGCTCCGATGCTCGCAACCGCCGACGCATTGGCGACCCTGCTCAGCGCTGCGAGCCCGGTCATCGGCAGCGAATTCATTCCGACGCTCGAAGCATCAGGCCGCGTGCTCGCGGCCGATGTGGTCTCGCCGCTCGACGTGCCGCCGATGAACACCAGTGCAATGGATGGCTACGCGATTCGCGCCACCGACGTGACGGCGCACGGCAATCGCCGTCTGCCGGTGTCGCAACGCATTCCGGCCGGCCATGCGCCCGAGCCGCTGAAGCCCGGCACGGCAGCCCGCATTTTCACCGGCGCGACCGTGCCGCAGGGTGCAGACGCCATCGTGATGCAGGAGCAAACGGAAGCCGACGGCGATGAGGTCACTATTTTGCACAGCCCCCGACCCGGCGAATGGATCACCGCGCAAGGCGCCGACATTCACAGCGGCTCGGTCATCCTGCCGGCCGGCACGCGGCTCACGCCGCAGGCGTTGGGGCTTGCCGCGTCGGTCGGTTGCGCCGAACTGGAAGTGCGCCGCCGCGTGCGGGTTGCCGTTTTCTTCACCGGCGACGAGTTGACCATGCCGGGCGAGCCGCTGAAGCCCGGCGCGATTTACAACTCGAATCGCTTCACGCTGCGTGGACTGCTCGAGAAGCTCGGCTGCGAGGTGAGCGACTTTGGCATCGTCGCCGACCGGCTCGATGCGACGCGCGACATGCTGCGTGAAGCCGCCCACGCGCACGATCTCATCCTGACTTGCGGCGGAGTGTCCGTCGGCGAGGAAGATCACGTGAAGCCGGCCGTCGAGGCGGAAGGGCGCCTCGCGATGTGGCAGATTGCGATGAAACCCGGCAAGCCGCTCGCGTTCGGCGCCGTACGCCGCGGCGCTGAGGGCGGTGCTGAGGGCGGCGTCGAGGCCAACGCCAACGCCGAGGCCAACGCCAGCGCCAGCGCCAGCGCCAACGCCAACGCCAACTCCAACGCCAACTCCAACGCCAACGACGCTTCCGCTGCAACGCATGCAACTGCTGCAGCGTCTCTGCCATCGTCAGCCGAAACGTTTTTCATTGGTCTGCCGGGCAACCCTGTGTCGAGCTTCGTGACCTTTCTGTTGTTCGTGCGTCCGTTCATCTTGCGGCTGGCGGGCGTGCAAGCCGTCGTGCCGCGCGCGCTGTCGTTGCGCGCGGACTTCACCCAGGGCAAGGCGGATCGCCGCAACGAATTCCTGCGTGCGCGCATCAACGCCGCCGGCGGGCTCGATCTGTTTCCGAACCAGAGTTCGGCCGTGCTGACGTCGACGGTATGGGGCGACGGTCTGATCGACAATCCGCCCAATCATGCGATCAGCGCCGGCGAAACCGTGCGCTTTATTCCCTTTTCCGAATTGCTGAATTGAGGCCGGCGACGCCGGCGGCATCCAATGAAGATTCAACTGCGATATTTTGCGAGCGTGCGTGAAGCACTCGATCTGGCCGACGAAACGGTTGACGTGCCCGAGGGCGTCGCAACCGTCGGCGACGTTCGCGCGTGGCTGCGCGTGCGCGGCGGCATCTGGGCCGACACGCTCGCCGAAGGCCGCGCGCTGCGCATGGCCTGCAATCACGTGATGACGAACGCCGGCACGCGAATCACCGACGGTTGCGAGGTCGCGTTTTTCCCGCCCGTGACAGGCGGTTGAACCGCAAGGAGCCCGCCATGCCCGTACGTGTCCAGACCGAAGATTTCGACCTCAGCGCCGAGGTCGCCGCGCTGCGCGCGCGCAATCCGAAGATAGGCGCCGTGGCGTGCTTCGTCGGCACCGTGCGCGATCTGAACGAGGGCAGCACGGTCGAGGCAATGGAACTCGAACATTATCCGGGCATGACCGAGAAGTCGCTCGAAGCAATTGTGGAAAGCGCGCGTCGGCGCTGGCCGGGTATCGAGGTACTGATCGTGCATCGCGTGGGCAAACTTTATCCGCTCGACCAGATCGTGCTGGTGGCGACCACGGCCGCGCATCGCGGGGACGCGTTTGCGTCGTGTGAATTCGTGATGGACTATCTGAAAACGCAGGCGCCGTTCTGGAAGAAGGAGAAAACCGACGCGGGCGAGCGCTGGGTCGACGCCCGCGTGACCGACGACGCCGCGCTCGCGCGATGGGGCATCGAATCCGGGAACGGCTCTTTGGAGTAGGCGTTTGCCGCGCTCGTCGCGCGAGTGGCGTGACGAGGGTGACTGCCTGACGGGCGTGACAAGCGTGACAAGCGTGAGACTCGCGCAGCTCGCGCAGCTCGCGCCGCGCCGTCGTCGTCACTCGTCGCGTGACCGCCCGATAATGCGCGTCGGAAACGGCTCCCCAGCCGGCCGCGCGGGAAGCAGCGGCTCATCGTCGCGGGGCGTGCGCTTTGGCGCCACGCGTTCGAGCAACGCCTGTTGTTCCGCCGGAATCTCGTAGTCCCAACCGAAGCGGCTCAATTGCAAACTTTGCGCGATACGCAGCGCCGGTTCCATGAAGCGGACCGCGGCGGCCGGCTCATAACGCGACTCGACAGTGTCCAGGAACAGATACAGCCAGCGGCTGAAATGCTGCGGCTCGATCCCTTCGAGCGGCTGATGCGCCTGCTGCACATTGCCGCGGTACTGCTTCGCGCCCAGCACGAGACTCGCCCAGAACGTGCACATTTTCGGCAGATGATCGTCCCAGCGGCCGGCTAGCGTCGCATCGAAAACCGGCTCGAGCAGCGGATCCGCACGTACGCGATCGTAAAAACCGTACACAAGCTCGCGAATATTGGCTTCATCAGGCTCGGCGGCGCGCTCGACAACCGGCGCGGCGGGAAAAGAGGGCTTCATGCAAGTTCCGGAAGTATGCGACGATCGGTTCGTCGCTTGCCACAGCGCGCCACGCACTGGCACGAACCGCCGCAAATAAAGCGAGTTCCACAGAAGTGGACTGAAAAAAGCGCGCTTTTCCTGTGAATGGGCGCGGCGGGAAACGTTACCATGGGCGTCGAACGCCCGGTTTTTACTCATGCAGCATAATAAATATATGCCATGTGCATCTTATGGCGAAGCTGCGGCCTCCGGCAACCCTTGCATCGACGCGGTTATCCCACGGATCGCGGCTTGCGCTCATTGTGAAACTGCACCCATGAGACTGACCGACTACACCGACTACTCGCTGCGCGTCCTTTTATACCTCGCCGTTCGGGGCGAGGGGTTGTCGACCATTCAGGACATATCGCAGGCGTACGGTATCTCCAAGAATCACCTGATGAAAGTGGTGCAGCAGCTGAGCGAACTCGGCTGGGTGGAAACCGTGCGCGGCCGCAACGGCGGGTTGCGGCTTGCCGGACGAACCGGCGCGCTGACGGTCGGCGAGGTCGTGCGTGCAACCGAAAGCGACTTCGCGCTGGTTGCCTGCCTGCCGGATCAGAACGGCGAACGCCGCGCTTGCGCCATTACGCCCCAGTGCCGGTTGCGCGGCGCGCTCGAGGCGGCGCGTCACGCTTTTCTCGCGGAACTCGATCGCCATACGATCGACGAGGTTGCAGGTCCCCAAGGTCCGCTGGCGGCGCTGCTCGGCATACGCACCGTCATTCCGGTCATGCCGATGACGCCTGTCACGGCGGCGAGCGACAAGCCGTTGCCGATCGCCTGAGCGCGACCTGAGCGCAGCGCGAGCGCGGTTGTGAAGCTCGGTCGCGCATTTTCTTCGCGCGAGATGTTCAAAACTCGGTCGCGACGTTAAAAAAGCGCTTGAAACCTGAATAAAACGCCTCATTTTGGTGGTAATCGAAATTGGAGGTCTCGCATGAGAATCGACAAACTCACCACTAAATTCCAGGAAGCGCTGGCGGACGCGCAGAGCCTCGCGGTCGGCCATGACAATCAATACATCGAACCCGTTCACGTCCTCGCGGCGCTCGTCGCCCAGCAGGACGGGTCCGCGCGTTCACTGCTTTCGCGCGCCGGCGTGCATGTTCAGGCGCTGCAAACCGCGCTCGACGACGCCATCACGCGTCTGCCGCAGGTGCAAGGCACGGACGGCAACGTGCAGATCGGCCGCGAACTCACGGGTCTTCTGAATCAGGCCGACAAGGAAGCGCAAAAGCTCAACGACACGTTCATCGCAAGCGAAATGTTCCTGCT
The DNA here is from genome assembly GCF_032806925.1 of Paraburkholderia kirstenboschensis. Lineage (NCBI taxonomy): Bacteria > Pseudomonadati > Pseudomonadota > Betaproteobacteria > Burkholderiales > Burkholderiaceae > Paraburkholderia > Paraburkholderia kirstenboschensis. Next base: position 999,055 of record NZ_CP136513.1, read on the forward strand.
CGCGATCGCGGACGACAAAGGCGAAGCCGGCCGCCTCGCGCGCCAGCATGGCTTGTCGCGCAAGTCGCTCGAAAGCGCGATTGCCGCTGTGCGCGGCGGCTCGCAAGTGCATAGCCAGGACGCCGAAAGCCAGCGCGAGGCGCTGAAGAAGTACACCGTCGACCTGACCGAGCGCGCGCGAGCCGGCAAGCTCGACCCGGTGATCGGCCGTGACGACGAAATCCGCCGTTCCATTCAGATCCTGCAACGCCGCACCAAGAACAATCCGGTGCTGATCGGCGAGCCGGGCGTGGGCAAGACGGCGATTGTCGAAGGGCTCGCGCAGCGGATCGTCAACGGCGAAGTGCCGGAAACGCTCAAGGGCAAGCGCGTGCTCTCGCTCGACATGGCTGCGTTGCTGGCCGGCGCGAAATATCGCGGCGAATTCGAAGAGCGCCTGAAGGCGGTGCTGAACGACATCGCGAAAGACGAAGGGCAGACCATCGTCTTTATCGACGAAATTCATACGATGGTGGGCGCGGGCAAGGCCGAAGGTGCGATGGACGCCGGCAACATGCTGAAGCCGGCGCTCTCGCGCGGCGAGCTGCATTGCGTCGGCGCCACTACGCTCGACGAATATCGCAAGTACATCGAAAAGGACGCCGCGCTCGAACGCCGCTTCCAGAAGGTGCTCGTCGACGAGCCGACGGTCGAAGCCACGATCGCCATTTTGCGCGGCTTGCAGGAGAAGTACGAGCTGCACCATGGCGTGGACATCACCGACCCGGCCATTGTCGCGGCGGCCGAACTGTCGCATCGCTACATCACCGATCGTTTCCTGCCGGACAAGGCAATCGACCTGATCGACGAAGCCGCGTCCAAGATCAAGATGGAAATCGACTCGAAGCCCGAAGAGATGGACCGGCTCGACCGTCGTTTGATCCAGTTGAAGATCGAACGCGAAGCCGTCAAGAAGGAGAAGGACGAAGCGTCGCAAAAGCGTCTGCAACTGATCGAAGAAGAAATCGAGCGGCTCGATCGCAAATATTCGGACCTCGAAGAAATCTGGACCGCGGAAAAGGCCGCGGTGCAGGGCAGCGCGCAACTGAAGGAAGAGATCGACAAGACGCGCGCGGAAATCACGCGCTTGCAGCGTGAGGGCAAGCTCGAAAAGGTCGCGGAATTGCAATACGGCAAGCTGCCCGGTCTCGAGGCGCAGCTAAAGGAAGTCACGCAGGCCGAAGCGAAGGAGCAGAACAATCCGACGCGTCCGCGTCTGTTGCGCACGCAGGTCGGCGCGGAGGAAATCGCGGAAGTCGTGTCGCGCTCCACCGGCATTCCGGTTTCGCGAATGATGCAGGGCGAGCGCGAAAAGCTGCTGCAGATCGAAGACAGGCTGCATGAGCGCGTAATCGGCCAGGACGAGGCGATCAGCGCGGTGGCCGATGCGATCCGCCGCTCGCGCGCGGGTCTGTCGGATCCGAACCGTCCGTACGGTTCGTTCCTGTTCCTCGGGCCGACCGGCGTAGGTAAGACCGAGTTGTGCAAGGCGCTGGCGGCGTTCCTGTTCGATTCGGAAGATCACCTGATTCGCATCGACATGAGCGAATTCATGGAGAAGCACAGCGTCGCGCGTTTGATCGGCGCGCCGCCTGGATATGTGGGCTACGAAGAGGGCGGTTATCTGACGGAAGCCGTGCGTCGCAAGCCGTATAGCGTGATTCTGCTCGACGAAATCGAGAAGGCGCATCCGGACGTGTTCAACGTGCTGCTGCAAGTGCTCGACGACGGCCGCATGACCGATGGCCAGGGCCGTACCGTGGACTTCAAGAACACGGTGATCGTGATGACGTCGAACCTCGGTTCGCAGGTCATTCAGGCAATGGTCGGCGAACCGCAGGAAGCGGTGAAGGACGCGGTGTGGGAAGAGGTGAAGCTGCACTTCCGCCCCGAGTTCCTGAACCGTATCGACGACGTCGTGGTGTTCCATGCGCTCGATCGCTCGAACGTGCAGTCCATCGCGCGAATCCAGCTGCAGCGTCTGCACGAGCGGCTTGCCAAGCTCGACATGCAACTGGTGGTGTCGGACGAGGCGCTGGAGCACGTCGGCAAGGTCGGCTACGATCCGCTGTTCGGCGCGCGGCCGTTGAAGCGTGCAATCCAGCAGGAGATCGAGAACCCGGTCGCCAAGCTGATTCTGGCCGGCAAGTTCGGTCCGAAGGACGTCATTCCGGTCGAGCTGGAAGACGGCAACCTGGTGTTCGAGCGAGTGGTGCATTAATTCATGTTGCGTTGATGCCGTGTGTTGGCGCGGCGCGTCGATCCACGTATTGATGTGAATTGACGCCCGCTACTCGACGCCGCCTCACGCGGTAGCTCCACACATGACAAAGCGGCAACGAAGTCACCTTCGTTGCCGCTTTTTTTTGCCCGCTCAATGAACAGGCGAGGTGCCGCTTGCGCCGCACAGCCCGCTTACGCAGTGCCCTTGCCGAACAGCGCGGACAGGCCGCCGAGCGCGCCAAGCACGGTTGTCGCGTTCAGCTTGCCTTCGGCGGGCACTTCGCCGTCAGGCGTTGCGGCGTTGACCACGTGGGGCAGGATCTGCGAGAGCAGGCCGGTGACCTGATCCGGTTGCACGCCGGCTTTGGTGGCGAGCCCGGTGACGGCTTCGGAGCCGAGCACGCTATGCAAAGCATCGGCCGCGATCGGCTGGTTCTCGCCGTTGCTGACCCACGACGATACGACGTCGCCGAGGCCCTTCTCCTGAAAGCGCTGGATCAGGCCGTTCAGGCCGCCCGGCTGGCTATTGACGAATTCGAGTGCGGCTGCGATCAGCGCTTGCTGGCCGCCGCCTTCGGGCGATTTGCCAACCAGGGAACCGAGGGTGTCGAGTAGGCTCATGACGGTCTCTCTTGAATGCCGAACGTCGATGACGGGTCGGCGGGTGACGCGCCGCGCGGCTGCGCGGCGTCGGGGGAAGGTAGGCGCACTGCAGGCAGGTGCGGCATGCTCGTCCCACGCGGATCGCGTGGATTGCATCGGAACTTCGCTGCTGGCGCTCTACCTTGCTGATTTGGTCAGTCTCTGATCCGATTTCTGCGCGCAGGTTCGCTATGCGCCGCCCGAAGCCGCGGCCGCCGACGCGGCCTTGCTCTTCTTCGCTTTCTTCTTCGAGGCCTTCGCGCCAGACGCGTCCGCAGGCGCGCTGGCTGCCGCGGCAGGTGCTGCCGGTGCGGTGGCAGCGGCCGCCGGCGCGGATGCCGCTGTCGCGTCCGAGGCTGCGGCCTTGGCCTTTTTCTTCGACGACTTCGAAGCTTTCGTGCCTGAAGCGTCGGCAGGCGCGGCCGGGATTGCAGTTGTGGTTGCCGTGGTGGTTGCTGTGGTGTTGGCCGGGGTGTTGGCCGCAGGCGCGGTCTTCGTGGCCGTGGACTTCGCCGCGGGCTTCGCGCCCGTTGGCGGCGTAGACGAGCCGTTGATGGTCAAGCCCGCTGCTTCCAGATTTACGACCGACTTGCTGCCAATGCCTTTGACGCGCGTGGCCAGATCGTCGGCGTCCTTGAACGGCCCGTTCTTCGTGCGTTCTTCGATGATCGCCTTCGCATGCGCGGGCCCAATGCCCTTGACCGATTCGAGTGCGGCCTGATCGGCGGAATTCACTTCGACTGCGGCCGCGAATCCCGCCGACAGCGACAACGCCAGGGCAACGCACAGCATCACAAGCTTTTTCAGCATGGCAAGCACTCCATTGAGGGCAAAAGTTAGCCGGGAACGGACGACGCAAAGTGTCACCAGGCGCTGCGCTTAAGCATAGGACAAACGCGCGCTCTTATTGGCGACCGCCGACGATTTATACCGACCGATCAATGGCAAGTAAATCGCCATGAACAATCCTTAAACCTTTTGCCCGGTAATAAGGCGGTTGTGAGCCGGATTGCTCGCATCGCATCGTCTGAGCCGCGAGGTCGCGTGAGAATGACAGCGCGGCGCACTTGACTTAGAGTGCACTCGAAGTCCTAACCTGAGTCCTGTCATGTCGAAAACGTCGAACGCACTCACCATCGGGCAAGTCGCCGACACCATCGGCGTCTCCCCGCATACGCTGCGCTATTACGAGCAGGCCGGGCTGATTCCCGCGATTGGCCGCACGCGGGCGGGGCATCGCCTGTATTCGCCGGCCGACCTCGACTGGCTGCGATTTTTGATGCGCCTCAAAGCCACCGGCATGCCGATCGCGGGCATGCAGGCCTTCGCGGCGCTGCGTGCCGAGGGTCAGCAGACGATCGGTGCGCGCCGCGACCTGCTGGTGGCGCATCGCGATGCGGTTCTGGCGCGGGTCGCCGACTTGCAGGCCAACCTTGGCGCGATCGTCGACAAGATCGCGCATTACGAAGGCGAAGAGGCCGGCCAGATGTCCGCGGCGGACAGCCAGTCACGACGGATCGACGAGACGTCATCGTTCTCACACTCGGAAAAGGACTCACCATGGACTACGCGCAAAACGACCGCTACACGCAAGGCTGGAACAAACTGAGGGAAATCGATGGTTCTGCCGGCGAGCAGGTGATCGCCGCGCTTGCACCGATTGCGCCGGACTTCGCGCGTCTGCTGATCGAATTCGGTTTCGGCGATATCTACAGCCGTCCGCAACTCGATCTGCGCGCGCGGGAGATTGCCACCATCGCTTCGCTCGCGACGCTCGGCTGCGCGCAACCGCAGCTCAAGGTGCATATCGAAGCGGCGCTGAACGTCGGCTGCACCCGCGAGGAAATCGTCGAGGTGTTCATGCAGTTGGCGTTGTATGCAGGGTTCCCGGCGGCATTGAACGCGCTGTTCGCCGCGCGCGAGGTTTTTGAGCGCCACGATCAGGCGTTGCAAGAGGCGCGACCGGAACGGGCGGAGGACGTGACGCATGCGGGTTGAGCATGCGGAACGGGCCGAGGAACCGACGCACGCCGCTAAAGCACGCGGTTCGCGCAGACACGAGCCACTCGCGTTGGCTGCGCGCGCGGTTTTAAGGGCAAGCGGTGATGCCAAGCGGTGGTGTTAAGCGGTGGTGCCAAGCGGTGGTGCCAAGCGGTGGCGTCTAACTTGTGTATCCAACCGATGGCATCCAACCGGCGCCATTGCGCAATGCCGCCAACGTAGCCCTCAATCAGCCGCTTCCGGTCGCATTGCCGCGCCCGCGCGCACATGCCGCTTGCTGACCACGCGCCAGTAAAGCAGCAAGCCGATGCCCGCAATCGCAAGACTCGCCGTATTCGCGACCCAGAAGCCGCGCGCCCCCGTCAGCCAGGGCGGGATCGCGCCGGTCACATTGAAGCCGAGTAGATATCCGCCGCCGAGACCCACGCCCCAGAGCGCGACAGCGTAGATCACGGTCGGCACGACGGCAACCTTGTAGGCGCGCAACACGAACGCGGTGGTGATCTGCAACGCGTCGAACAGGTGATAGCAGACGACGATCAGCACGAGCGGCATCGCCGCCGCCACGACTTGCGCGTTCGGCGTATAGCCTTCGATCACGTATGGTCGCAGCACGAGCAGCACTGCGCCGTAACAGCAGGCGAGGGCGACCGCCATCATGATTCCGTGGCGCGACAACGTGCGCGCGGCCTCGGGGCGGTGTGCGCCGAGCGCCTGAGCGACCAGCGTCGACGAAGCGATGCCGATCGACAGCGGCGTCATATACAACACCGCGCCGATGTTGCCGGCGATCTGGTGCCCGGCGAGCGTCGTCGTGCCGAAGCGCGCGATGAAGAGCGCCATGAAGGTGTACGACGTGACTTCGATCAGATACGACAGTCCCATCGGAATGCCTAGCCGCAGCTGCGCGGCCTGGCGCCGCCAGACGGGCCAGCAGAAGCGCTTGAAGATCGCGAAGGGCGTGAAGACGTCGACACGGGTGAGCAGCAACATGCCGAGGAGCGCGAGCCCCCAGTTGATCAAGGTGCTGGCAAGCGCGCAGCCGGGGCCGCCGAGTGCCGGCACGCCGAGGCCGCCGAAAATGAACCACGTATTGAGCGGCACCTTTAGCAACAGCGCCCCGATCTGCAGAATCATCACGAGTCGCGGCTTGCCCACTGCATTGCTGATCGAGCCGTAGACGCGAAACACGAGGCCGGCAGGCAGGCCAAATGCGAGTATTCGCAGATACGACACCGTGCGCTCGTGCAGCGCATCGGGCACCCGCGCGAGATGCAGCAGATGGCCGGGGAAGAACAGGATCAGAAAGCCGATGACCGTGAGCGCCAGCGCGAGCCACAGCGATTGCCGGACTTCCTCGCCAATCTCCTGGTAGCGGCGCGCGCCGTACAGTTGCGCGGTGATAGGTTGCAGCGCGGTGAGAATGCCGGTCAAGCCGATGTAGACGGAGATGTAAATCGACGAGCCGAGGCCCAGCGCGGCGAGATCGACAGCCGAGTAGCGGCCGACCATGGCCGTGTCGATCACGCCGAAAGCGATGATGGCCAGTTGACCGATCAGCACGGGCCACGCGAGCCCGGCGATTTTCCGTACGTCGGCGAGCATGTTCAGCCAGGCTTCTTATGCCAGTTGCGCCGTTTGACGACCGGCGGCTTCGGACGGTCGATGCGCACATACAAACGGAAGCGTTCGTCGCGGTCAGCCACGCGGCGGCCTTCCCAGACCAGTTTCCACATGAAGTCGGACATCGCGCTCGGCTCGCCGAAGTCCTGCGTGTCCTGGCGCAGAATGACGTCGCAATCCTGATTGAACGAGAAGTGCATGTCGCCGAAATACGCGAAGGTCGCAATTTGCGCATTGCCGAGGCGCACCGGCGATATGCAGGTGTAGTCGTCAGGCAAGTGACTCGCGATCTGTTCGGCGACGTCCTTGTAAGTCCGGCTGTAGTTGACGACCGGCAGCCACAAGGTCATCAGCAGCACCCACATGAGCGTCGTGCCGGCGCTCGAGAGCACGACGCTGCGCCACAGCACCTTCGGATGGCGCGCGAGACGCCATTGCACGAGCACGAACCAGCAAATGGTCACAGCGACCGCGCAAACGAACGAAAGTATTTTGAACTGCGGCGCGAAGCCCGGTGCGAGACGCGCGAGATTGCGCGCGAGCGGATGCGGGAAGCCGGTCAGCCCGGCCACGTACACGAGCCAGACGAAGCTGCCGAGGATCGTGAAACTGAGCAATGCGAACCAGTCGATTGCGTTGATGGCACCGCGTTTGAGCGTGGGCAGCGCGAAGGTGGCCAGCACCGCGAGCGCGGGCAGCAGCAACATATAAAGCCGGTTCGACTGATGGCTCTGCAAGATGACGAGCACCAGCAGCGGCCCGATCACCGAAAGCGGAATGGCGACGTGCGGCGCGCGGCGCAGACCCGACCAGCTGAACCACGCCCATAGCGCGAGCGGCCATGCGGGCCAGGTAAAGAGCGGCAGGTTTTTCAGCGCGTAAGCCGCGACCGAGCCGGGCGGGCCGGCAAACGAACTCAGGCTGACGTGTACCCACTGGTTCAGATACCAGACGGCGTCGACGGGAAAAGCCGAGAGCGCGGCGATCGGCCACGCGACCGAGAGCGCCAGCGCGATCGGCAGACCCGCAAGCAGCAGCCAGCGCGAGCGCGTCTCGCGGACGATCAGCGTCATGGCGAGCGTGCCCAGCAGAAGCGCGCCGACCAGCACGGGGCTGCTCGCGAGTGTGACGAAGCCCATTGCCAGGCCCCAGATCGACGCGCCCTGAATCGGCTTGTCGATCATTCGCACGAGACCGTATACGAGCATCGCGATACACACGAACTGCACCAACTGCGGCGTGGTTTCGTGGCCGCGCTCGGCAAGGCCGAAGCAGGCGAGCAGGATCAGCAGGGCGCCGTCGGCGAGCGTGCGACCGTAGTCGCGAGGTTCCGGCTCGCCGCCGAACGCGTACTTGAACGGCTGGACTTCGGCGCGTCGGCCGAGCAGGTAGGCGGCATACCAGACGAACGCGCAGCCCACGCAAAATAGCAAGCCGGTAACGACACGGGAGGCATTGCTCGCGTCGACCCACGGCGCGAATACGCGGATGGCACTGGCGCCGAGCCAGTAGCCAAGCGGGCCGTCTTCAGTCAGGTACTTGCCGACCAGATTCGGCAGGAGCCAGTCGTGCGCGCTGCCGTTCGCCATGGTCCACATCACGCCGAAGCCGGCTGCGTCCTCGTTCTTCCACGGATCGCGGCCGAAAAGGCCGAACGACGCGTAGACGATACAGATGGTCAACAGCAGCCAGCGCGGGAGCGCACTGGTCGCGGAAGCAGTGAGGCGAACGACAGGTCTCATGCGGTTTGGGATATTTAATAAGCGAAGCCGCCACTGGACTGCGGGTCCGGCTGACACGGCCTTATTGGAGCATCCGGCATTGTAGTCGGGAGCCACTATGCGCGTCACGGCCGGTAATGGCCTGCAACGGCGTTGAGCATGCCGCTACACCGAGCCGTCGGTCCGACGTGTGCGGCGGCTCGAACTCTCGCCGCGGTGGCGCCGGCTTTCAAGTTGCGTGCAGGCGACAAAAAAGGGCAGCTCGCGCTGCCCTTCTTTTTGCTGCTTCGCTGCCGGACGAAAGTAGCCGAATCGGCCTGATTCTGCCCAGCAAGCCAAAGCGGCGGGTATTACTTCGCTGCTGCCTTGCCGGTAGCGCGCGAACCGAACTTCTTGTTGAACTTTTCGACGCGGCCTGCCGTGTCCATGATCTTTTGCTGGCCGGTGTAGAACGGATGCGATTCCGACGAAACTTCGATCTTGGCGAGCGGGTAGGTCTTGCCGTTGAATTCGGCGGTTTCACGCGTCTGGATGGTCGAGCGCGTCACAAACTTGAAGTCGTTCGACATGTCGATGAACAGGACTTCGCGGTAATTCGGGTGAATGCCTTCTTTCATGATCTTTCCTTTAATCTGGCGGTAGCCAACCCGCGTGCGGCCGCTCATGCGCGGACTGCATCTAGGCGCGAGCCACTTGCCTATGGTCGAAAAACGGCGATTATGCCAGAAAATCAGTCGCTTGACGAATTCTGTCAGGTTTTTGCCGGCGTTTTGCCCGCATTTCGCTTATTGCGGGGGCGCGAACGTCAGGCCGACTCGCGCCGGGTCCTGACGATAATATCGGGCGAGAAGCCGATATAGCTCCGGATACTCCGCTTCGAATGCTTGTGGCTTGACGAAAAGCGCCTCGCTGCACACCGCGAAAAATTCCGACGGATGATCCGCGGCGTATGGATCGATCAGCGATTCGCGCTCGAAGCGCGTCCAGCGGCGCTGCGGCACGGCGTCGACGCGGGCGCAGAACTGATCGTAGGCGGCGTCGAACACGTCCGCCCAGGCTTGCGAGTCGAGTGGCGCGTGCCAGCGGCGCACGAGCGGCGGATGGCCGTCCGCCTCGCCGTTGAGCATGTCGATCTTGTGCGCGAATTCGTGGATCACCACGTTGTACGCGTCCGCGCCGTCCGTCATCTGCGCGTCTTCCCACGACAGCACGACGGGCCCGCCTTCCCACGCTTCGCCGCTCGCGTCGTGCTCGACCTCGTGAACGACGCCGTCTTCGTCCTCGACGGTCTTGCGGATCACGAATTCGCCCGGATACACGATTACGCCGACCCATCCGCGATACAGATCCAGGCTCAGATTCAGCACTGGCAAGCACGCCTGTGCCGCGATGGCGACAGTCATCGCATCGGTCAACTCCAGTTCGTGCGCGGTCGAGAACTCCTTTTGCGCGATGAAAAGGCTGCTCATCTCGCGCAGGCGCGCGAGATCCGGTGCATCCAGGCGCGCGAGAAACGGCAGGCCATCGAGCGTGGCCTGCCACAGGGCATCGCCGATTGCGTAGTTGCGCAGCGCACGCTCGCGCCGGCGGGCGCCGAGCCATTGAGTGAGTTTCGAAAGCATGGGCCGATGAAACCGTTAGTCGATCTGTTTTTGCCACGCGGCGAAAATCCCGCCGCAAATCGCGATGCCGATCAGGAAGTAGAAGCCGTCGAGCGAGGTCAGAAAACTGGCCTGCCTCGCCACCGCCTGGCTGATCTCCACGACCGCAAGCGAATGCGCGTCCGAAGACGAGTGTCCGGCGGCGGATAACGCGCGCGTGAGCGCGGCAAGCGAGTCCTGAAACAATGGATTGTACGGATTCACGCACTCCGCGAGTCGCGCCTGACGCAACGCCTGCCGATGCTGCTCAACGATGATCACCGAAGCTGTGGCGAAGGAGATCGTCAGTTGCCGCACGATGTTCTTCAACTGGTAACCGTGCGTGAATTCCTCTATCGCGAAGATTCTGAAGGTCAGATTCGCCACCGGCAGCACGATGAACAGGAACAGCAGGCCGCGCAACAGGAGCGGTCCCACCAGCGCCGCTTCCCCGACGGACGGCGACATGCGGGTCATCCACGCGGCCGTGAGCGCGGCGATCGCGAAACCCGGCACAATGATCCGCTTCTTGCGCGTCAGAAGTTTTGCGAAGCGCAGGTAGATGAAGAGCGCGCTCGCGGAAATCAGCGACGTGACGCCGACGAGTTGCCCGGTGTTCTCGATCGGGTAGCCGAGACCGCTCTCGAGGAAACGCGAAATCAGATAGCTGAACGCGGTCGACAGATAGTAATAGAACATGTACAGCACGAGACCGACCTGGAACACCTTCTTGCGCAACGCGTGTACAAGCTGCCACCTTCACACTGTTGCAGATCCGCTGGGCGAAAAAAAACCGCTCGTCGGTGACGAGCGGTTTTTTCACGCGGCTTGGAGGCGCAGCTTTTAGCTGCCGCCGCCACGGCGCATCATGTCGAAGAACTCGGAGTTGCTCTTCGTCTGGCGAATTTTGTCGAGCAGGAATTCCATCGACTCGACTTCGTCCATGTCGTGAATGAACTTGCGCAAGACCCAGATTTTTTGCAGCACTTCGGGCTTGATCAGCAGTTCTTCGCGACGCGTGCCGGACTTGTTCAGATTGATCGACGGGTACACGCGCTTTTCTGCAAGACGGCGCTCCAGGTGCACTTCCATGTTGCCGGTGCCCTTGAACTCTTCGTAAATCACGTCGTCCATGCGGCTGCCGGTTTCGATCAGCGCCGTGCCGATGATGGTGAGCGAGCCGCCTTCCTCGATATTGCGCGCCGCGCCGAAGAAGCGCTTCGGGCGTTGCAATGCGTTGGCATCCACACCGCCCGTCAGCACCTTGCCCGAAGCCGGCACGACCGTGTTGTACGCGCGCGCAAGACGCGTGATCGAGTCGAGCAGAATGACCACGTCGTTCTTCATTTCGACGAGGCGCTTGGCTTTTTCGATCACCATTTCGGCGACCTGCACGTGACGCGCGGCGGGTTCGTCGAACGTGGAGGCGATCACTTCGCCGGCCACCGAACGCTGCATTTCCGTCACTTCTTCCGGACGCTCGTCGATTAGCAGCACGAACAGTACGACGTCAGGATGGTTCTGCTTGATGGCGTGCGCGATGTGCTGAAGCATCACGGTCTTGCCGGACTTCGGCGACGCAACCAGCAAGCCGCGCTGGCCTTTGCCGATGGGCGCGATCATGTCGATGATGCGGCCGGTGACGTTTTCCTCACCGCGCATTTCACGTTCGAGCAGCAGCACCTTATTCGGGTGCAGCGGCGTCAGGTTTTCGAACATGATCTTGTGCTTCGAGGCTTCCGGCGGCTGGCCGTTGACCTTGTCGACCTTTACCAGCGCGAAATAGCGCTCGCCGTCTTTCGGCGTACGCACTTCACCTTCGATCGTGTCGCCCGTATGCAGGTTGAAGCGGCGGATTTGCGACGGGCTGATGTAAATGTCATCCGTGCTGGCGAGATAGGAGGTTTCCGGCGAACGCAGGAAGCCGAAGCCGTCCGGCAGCACTTCAAGCGTGCCGTCGCCGAAGATCGTGTCGCCCGTTTTGGCTCGTTTTTTTAGAATGGCGAACATCAATTCCTGCTTGCGCAGGCGGTTCGCACTTTCGATCTCGAGGCCATTGGCCATCTCGATCAATTCGGACACGTGCAGAGTCTTAAGCTCGGATAAATGCATACGGAGAACCCGCAGGAGAAGGTGCGACGAAATGGAATCTGGGAGGAGAAGTGAGCGGAACCGCTCAAGGACTTACACGTCTTTTCGACGTTTTGCGGATTCTAGCATAGCACACGCCAGTTTTCGCCAGTGGGGCGCTACCGCATGTTTCTTGTGGGAAACGTTGTCGTCCCACAACAGGGCGGACGAGGCGCGCGCTGGTCCGGTGGACCTCGCGGCGCGCCCGCGTGACCGTTTTACAGGTTGCCGTCGAGGAACGCGGTGAGTTGCGACTTCGACAATGCGCCGACCTTCTGTGCGGCAACGGCGCCGTTCTTGAACAGGATCAGCGTGGGGATGCCGCGCACGCCGAACTTGACCGGCGTCGACTGATGTTCGTCGACATTGATCTTCGCGATTTGCAGGCGATCGGCGTAATCCTTTGCGACTTCGTCGAGGATCGGCGCGATCATCTTGCACGGACCGCACCATTCAGCCCAGAAGTCGAGCAGCACGGGTTTATCGGATTTCACGACGTCCTGTTCGAACGATGCGTCGCTAATATGCTTGATTTGTTCGCTCATTGTATGAATACCTCTATCGGTTCGAGGCCCGCGTGAATTGCTCGCCACGATACGTCAAAACCTAGGGAAACTTCCGTTCGCTTAACCGCACTCCGAACCTCACCGCCTGCGCGCGAAAAGTCGAGGACGATCCGGCATGGGCGGAAGGCTCGCGCTTGCGGGTCATCCGTACGGCAGTTTAGCTTAATTCGCTATGCGTTGCCGGGGGCGATAGTACCCATCAGGGGCAGTGGGGCCGACGGCTGCCGATGAAGTGCCACCGTGTTTCATCACTACGACGTAGCCTATGTGGAGGTGCGGCGAGCAAACTCAAGTGTGCGGCGCGAGCCGTGCGGCCACGCGCGAACGGCGGCGATTTGGCTCGCGCTTTGCACTTTGGCCGTATTAACAGTCGCGCGAAGAGCCAGGCGGTGATAGAATGTTTCGTGACGGGCCTCCTCGCATGGAGGGATGGTCAACCTGGTCAGGTCGGGAACGAAGCAGCCACAGCCGTTTTCCACCAGTGCCGAGGGTCAGGCTCGTCACCTTCCTCTTTCTGTTCGTTCTGTTTTCTTCCCCTTGCGCTTATTCGGATCGCGTCTGTTTCAGATGCCGGTCGCGTATGTGCTGTTCTTCGCACCGCGTGTGCTCATGCGCTCCAAGCCTTCTGCTGCACGGCCCTGTACGTTGCGCATAGGATCTGCGACGACGCTCGGCGCTGTCGCCGATATTTTTTTCTATCGTGCCATTAGCCGCTTTCAATCGCGCAGTTCAATTGGGCAGCCAGGCGCGTTTGCGTCGGGTCGCGAATCGGTTTTGCGCGGCATTGTTACTGATACAATTTCCCGATGACCTATCAAGTTCTCGCACGCAAATGGCGGCCGAAAGATTTCGCGTCGCTCGTCGGACAGGAGCACGTGGTGCGCGCGCTCACGCACGCGCTCGACGGCGGCCGTCTGCATCACGCGTATCTGTTTACCGGCACGCGTGGCGTCGGCAAGACGACGCTGTCGCGCATCTTCGCCAAAGCGCTGAACTGCGAAACCGGTGTGACGTCCACGCCGTGCGGCGTCTGCCGGGCCTGCCGTGAAATCGACGAAGGGCGCTTTGTCGATTACGTCGAGATGGACGCGGCGAGTAATCGCGGCGTAGACGAAATGGCCGCGCTGCTGGAGCGCGCGGTGTACGCGCCGGTGGATGCGCGCTTCAAGGTCTACATGATCGACGAAGTGCACATGCTCACGAACCACGCCTTCAACGCAATGCTGAAGACTCTGGAAGAGCCGCCGTCGCACGTCAAGTTCATTCTCGCCACCACCGATCCGCAGAAAATTCCGGTCACGGTGCTGTCGCGCTGTCTGCAATTCAATCTGAAGCAGATGCCGGCCGGCCACATCGTCTCGCATCTCGAACACATCCTGGGCGAAGAGAATGTGCCGTACGAGGCGCAGGCGTTGCGCCTGCTCGCGCGCGCCGCCGACGGTTCGATGCGCGACGCGCTCTCGCTGACCGACCAGGCAATTGCCTATTCGGCGAATCAGGTGAATGAAGAGGCCGTGCGAGGCATGCTTGGCGCGCTCGATCAGAGCTACCTGATCCGACTGCTCGACGCGCTCGCCGAAGGCGACGGCGCCGCCGTGCTGTCGGTTGCCGACGAAATGGCGCTGCGCAGCCTGTCGTTTTCGACGGCATTGCAGGATCTCGCGAGCCTGCTGCATCGCATCGCGTGGGCGCAGTTCGCACCGTCGTCGGTGCTGGACGAGTGGCCGGAGGCGGGCGACCTGCGCCGCTTTGCGGATACGCTCAGCGCCGAACAGGTGCAGTTGTTCTATCAGATCGCGACGATCGGCCGGAGCGAACTGGGTCTCGCGCCCGACGAATACGCCGGTTTCAGCATGACACTGCTGCGCATGCTGGCCTTCGAGCCCGCTCCAACGGGCGGCGGGGGTGGAGCAGCCGGACCTGGCCGGCAAGCCGGTCAGGCAGGCGCGAGCGGAGCGAAGCGGGCGGGGACGCCCGCGGTAGCGGCGGCGCAAGGAGCGGCGGGTTTGTCGGCGGCAGTTGCTGCGTCGCCCACACGGGCGGCGGGCTCGCGCGGCGCTGTTTCCCAGGCGGAGCCGGTTCGGGAACCAGCAGGCGTTGCCGGTGCTGCCGGGAGCGCGCCTGCAAGCGTCAGTCGGAGGCAGGAGGTCGCGGCAAGCACACAAGCTGTATCCGCCTCCGGCGATGCCGCTCAAAAGACGGCCCAAAATCCGGCGCCGCCAAAATCGGACCCGGCGTTCAAAACAGAGTCGGCGCCGATCCAGGACGAAGCCACTACCGCCCAGACGCCTGCGCGCGTCAATGTGCCCGCGCCCGCCGCGGGAGCGCCCGCCGCGGGAACGTCCGCCGCTTCGGATGGTACGCCAGCGCGTGCGTTGGCTCCGTGGGACGAGGAGCCCGAAGTGGCTGTCGGCAACCAGGCCCAGGCGTCGGACACGAGCGCTGCCGAAGCAGCGTCCGCTTCAGTGACCGCCGACCCAGCGCCTTCTCAAACCCCGCCGACGCTCGCAGCAGCGGATACGCCTGCTGCGCTTGTATCGGAATTGACGTCCGCGGAGACAGCGTCTCCGGAAAGCACGCCGCCCGCCCCGCTCAGCGCACCGGCAGCCGCCGCGTTCGCGCGCGCGAGCGAAGCCGCGTCCGCGACCGATTCGAATGAAGCGGCCGAGCCCGCGCCTGCGATGTTGCCCGACGCACCGCCGCGCCGCGCTGGCGGCGCGAGCGCCGCACTCGACGTTCTGCGCAGCGCCGGCCTGAAGGTGTCGTCCGACCGTGGCCGCGCGAACGCCGCCTCGCCCGCGAAGCCTGCGGCGCCTTCAATTCCGAAGCCGGCTGCGCCGCGCGTGGTGGTTCCGGTGCCGACGCCCGGCGCGCCGCGCGGCGCGGCACAGCAGGAGTCCGCATCGGGCGCTCGCGCGGCAGCACCCGCAGCGACGCCAGCTCAATCTGCGGCGCGTAAAGAGCCGCAGTCAAACGGCTCGCCGGTTCCTCCGTGGGACGACATGCCGCCAGACGACTACGTGCCGCTTTCGGCATCGGATGACGGCTATTACGGACCGCCCGACGACAACTACATGCCCGTGTTCGACAGCGGCCCTGACGACGTCCGCGTGAACGCGCCGACGTCTGCGCCCGCGCCGGTCGTCGATCAGCGTCCGCTGCCGCCCCCCGTGCCGCTCGATCCGCTCGGGTTCAAAGGCGACTGGCCCGCGCTCGCCGTCGACCTGCCGCTCAAGGGCATCTCGTATCAGCTGGCGTTCAACAGCGAACTGATGGCGCTCGAAGGCAATACGCTGAAACTGAACGTGCCCGTGCCGCAATACGCGGAAGCCTCGCAGGTCGCGAAACTGAAAAGCGCGCTCGCCGACAAGCTCGGCCAGCATGTCGACGTGCAGGTCGAAGTCGGCCCGGCGCGCCGCACGGCAGCCTCTCACGACGCCGCCATGCGGGCACAACGTCAGCAGGAGGCGGAGCGCGAAATTGGCGCCGATCCGTTCGTGCAGTCGCTGATCCGCGAGTTCGGCGCGAGCATCGTGCCGGGCTCGATCCGCCCGATTAGTTCGATTGATCCGGACGCCGGCCCGAACGGCGCGTCCTCCGTTCACTGATTCGCCGCGCCATCACGCCGGAAACGCACTGAGGCGCGCGCGATTTTTCGAATTTCACGCTATCAAGAAGGAGCATTTCCATGATGAAAGGTCAACTCGCCGGGCTGATGAAACAAGCCCAGCAGATGCAGGAAAACATGAAGAAGATGCAGGAGCAGCTCGCTCAGATCGAAGTCGAGGGGCAGTCGGGCGCCGGTCTCGTGAAGGTGACGATGACCTGCAAGAACGACGTGCGCCGCGTGTCGATCGATCCGAGCCTGCTCGCCGACGACAAGGACATGCTGGAAGACCTCGTCGCCGCTGCGTTCAACGACGCCGTGCGCAAGGCCGAAGCCACCGCCCAGGAAAAAATGGGCGGCATGACCTCGGGCCTGCCGCTGCCCCCGGGCTTCAAGCTGCCGTTCTGAGAGTGACGCCGCACGCCGGAGCGGGCGCGAACGCTTAGCTAACGCGGCGTGTGAGCGACAAGCGTCGCGCGTGACGGCTGTGCGTCGCAAGCACCGAGTTCGCATTCGAGCCGACCGTTCCGCGCCGCGCGAGTGCGGCGTGGCGCGCACTTTGCGGCCGGCATGTCGACGGCCGCCGACTGTGCGATGCAAACGCGCTTGCGCGATCCATCCGCAGGCGGGCAAAGTCTGGCAGAGTCTGAAGAACCGCTACACGCCGAACCGCATCACAAACCCGCCTGCTTTGGCATACCCACCTCGACGCCGATTCGCATGAAACAACCTTCCGCCTTGTCGGCGCTCGTCGAAGCGCTGCGCACGCTGCCCGGAGTCGGGCCAAAGTCCGCGCAACGCATGGCGTACCACCTGATGCAGCACGACCGCGACGGCGCCGAAAAACTCGGCCGCGCGTTGCTGTTCGCGACCGAGCATCTGCAGCACTGCGAGAAGTGCAATACCTTCACCGAAGCGCAGATCTGCGAAGTGTGCCTGGATCCCGAGCGCGATCCGACGCTGCTGTGCGTCGTCGAAACGCCAGCCGACCAGATCATGCTCGAACAGACCATGACGTACCGCGGTCTCTACTTCGTGCTGATGGGCCGTCTGAGTCCTCTCGACGGCATCGGCCCGAAGGAGATACATTTCGACCGACTGGTCAGGCGAGCGTCGGACGGCGTCGTGAAAGAAGTCGTGCTGGCAACCAATTTCACCAACGAAGGCGAAGCGACAGCGCATTACCTCGGGCAGACGCTCAAGGCGCGCGGCCTCGCCGTCACGCGCCTCGCGCGCGGCGTGCCGGTGGGCGGCGAACTCGAATACGTCGACGCCGGCACGATCGCCCGCGCAATGCTCGACCGCCGCTCGATGTAGCGACACCGCGCGCCGCAGCCCCGTGCAAGCGGCGCCGCCGCCGCAAATACAGAACAGAACGAAGGAGACTATGAGCGCAACTCCCGAATCAGGCGTCAACGAGGCGAAAGAGGCGAAAGAGGCGAAAGAGGCGAAAGAGGCGCCGCAAAGCCAATCAGGCCCGCTTGCCGGCGTGAAGGTGCTGGAACTCGGCACGCTGATCGCGGGACCGTTTGCCGCCCGCTTTCTCGGCGAGTTCGGCGCGGACGTGATCAAGATCGAAGACCCCAAAGGCGGCGATCCGCTGCGCAAATGGCGTAAGCTTTATCCGGAAGTCGGCGGCACCTCTTTGTGGTGGGCCGTGCAGGCGCGCAACAAGAAATCCGTCACGATCAATCTGAAGGCCGAGGAGGGCAAGGAGATCGTGCGGCGTCTCGCGCGCGAAGCGGATATCGTCGTCGAAAATTTCCGGCCTGGTCTGCTTGAGAAACTTGGGCTCGGTTATGACGTGCTGTCGGCGGAAAACCCCGGGCTCGTGATGGTGCGCTTGTCCGGCTACGGCCAGAGCGGACCGTATCGCGACCGGCCCGGCTTCGGCGCGATCGCGGAGTCGATGGGCGGCTTGCGGCATATCACCGGCTATCCCGATTTGCCGCCGCCGCGCATCGGCATCTCGATAGGCGATTCGATCGCGGCGCTGCACGGTGTGATCGGCGCGCTGATGGCGCTGCATCACAAGCAGGTGAACGGCGGCAAGGGGCAGGTCGTCGACGTCGCGCTGTACGAGGCCGTCTTCAACATGATGGAAAGCGTGGTGCCCGAATACGGCGTCTATGGCATGGTGCGCGAGCGCACCGGCGCGTCGCTGCCGGGCATCGTGCCGTCCAATACCTATCCTTGCCGCGACGGCAGCATTGTGATCGGCGGCAATAGCGATCCGATCTTCAGGCGCCTGATGATCGCGATCGAACGCGAAGACCTCGCGAACGATCCCGCTCTCGCGCATAACGACGGCCGCGTGCCGCGCACGCAGGAAATCGACGCTGCGATTGCCGCGTGGCTCGCCACGCGCACGATTGACGAAGCGCTCGCGGTGCTCAACGCAGCAGATGTGCCGGTGGGCCGCATCTACAGCGTGGCCGATATGTTCACCGATCCGCAGTACATGGCGCGCCAGATGATCCAGCGCTTCAAGTGGCAGGACGGCCGCGAGATCACGCTGCCGGCGGTCACGCCGAAGCTCTCGGAGACGCCCGGCGAAACGCGCTGGCTCGGCCCCGAACTGGGTGAACATACGGATGAAGTCCTGCAATCGCTAGGTTATGATGCAGACCACATCGCAAGGTTGCACGCGCAACAAATTGTGTGAGCACCGTGCGTGACCCGCGCATTTGGGCTGGGCATGTGAGCCACGCAGATGAGCAACGCATGCGAGCCACGCCCGCTGCGCCGGACAAATAAAATCGCAAGACCAGATTTTGCAAGAGCCTCGGAGACAACGAACATGCATCGCAGAAGCTTCCTCGCCGGTACCGCCGCGCTTGCTGGCGCCACGCTGACGGCCACACCGCTCGCTTTCGGACAGAGCAAACTGGAAACCACGAAGGTGGCCATTGCTGTCGGCGGAAAAAACCTCTTCTACTATTTGCCGCTCACGATTGCCGAGCGCCGCAATTACTTCAAGGACGAAGGACTCGACGTCGAGATCTCCGACTTCGCCGGCGGCTCGCAAGCGTTGAAGGCGGCGGTGGGCGGCAGCGCCGATGTCGTCTCCGGCGCGTTCGAACACACGTTGCTGCTGCAGGCGCAGAAGCAGTCGTTCCGCGAATTCGTATTGCAGGGACGCGCGCCGCAGATCGTGCTCGCGGTGTCGAAGAAGACCATGCCGAACTACAAGTCGATCGCCGATCTGAAGGGCAAGAAAATCGGCGTGACGGCGCCGGGATCGTCGACTTCGATCATGGCGAGTTTCGTGTTGGCCAAGGGCGGGCTGACTGCGAAAGACGTCGCGTTCATCGGCGTCGGCGCGGGCGCCGGCGCAATCGCGGCGCTGCAGTCCGGGCAGATCGACGCGCTCGCCAATCTCGACCCGGTGATGACCAAACTTGAACGTACCGGCGAGATTCGCGTCGTCTCCGATACGCGCACGCTCGCCGACACGCGCAGCGTGTTCGGCGGCGACATGCCGGCAGGGTGCCTGTACGCATCGCAAAGTTTCATCACGAAAAATCCGAACACCACGCAGGCGCTGACCAACGCGATGGTGCGCGCGCTCAAGTGGCTGCAGACCGCGACCGGCACCGAACTCATCAACACGGTGCCCGAAGGCTATTTGCTCGGAGATCGCGCGGTCTATCTGGACGCATGGCAGCACGTGAAGGAAGCGATGTCGCCAGATGGCCTGATGCCCGCCGACGGCCCGGCGACGGCGCTCAAGACCTTGCAGGCGTTCGATCCGGCGGTGCAGGGCAAGCCGATCGACGTGTCGAAGACGTGGACGAACGACTTCGTCAAGAAAGCGCTGACCACGGTGAAGGCCTAAGGTCGCCCGTCATAGCGGAACGTAGCGTAACGTGACGCCACGCTCGACGCGTGGCGTCCCACTTCAAACCGATCCACGAACAGAGTCGAACGATGACCGTTGCAGCCCTGGCGCTCGAAAACATCACTTGCACGTTCGCTGCGCGCGACAACCGCGCGCAGCGATACACGGCGGTCAAGGACACCACGTTGAGAATCGCGCCGGGCGAGTTCGTCTCCGTAGTGGGCCCGACCGGCTGCGGTAAATCCACGTTGCTGAACGTCGGCGCCGGTCTGCTCGGGCCGTCGTCGGGCACGGTCAGCGTATTCGGCGAGCCGTTGAAGGGCATCAACCGGCGCGCGGGTTACATGTTTCAGGCCGATGCATTGATGCCGTGGCGCTCTGCTATCGACAACGTGCTCGCGGGCCTCGCGTTTCACGGCGTGCCGCCAGCCGAGGCGCGCGACAAGGCGGATGAATGGCTCAAGCGCGTAGGCCTCGGCGGCTTCGGCGACCGCTATCCGCACCAGTTGTCGGGCGGCATGCGCAAGCGCGTGGCGATGGCGCAGACGCTGATTCTCGATCCGGACATCATCCTGATGGACGAACCGTTTTCAGCGCTCGATATCCAGACGCGTCAGCTGATGGAAAACGAGTTGCTCGACCTGTGGGCGGCCAAACGCAAAGCGGTGCTCTTCATCACGCACGACCTCGACGAGGCGATCGCGATGTCCGACCGCGTGGTCGTTCTGTCGGCGGGGCCGGGCACGCATCCTATCGGCGAATTCACGATCGACTTGCCGCGTCCGCGCGACGTCGCGGAAATCCGCTCGCATCCGCGCTTCGTCGAACTGCACGCGCAGATCTGGAGCGTGCTGCGCGACGAGGTGCTCAAGGGCTATCAGCAACAACTGACCGCCGTGTAATGACTGTTCGCGCGCGTCACGTTTTACGTCTATCAATCGTCTAAGGCAAACCGAGTCATGTGGAAGACGTTGCGCCCTAATCGGGCGAATCTGGTGATCTGGCAATGGCTGCTGCTCGTGCTGTGCTTCGTGCTCTGGTACGTGCTGACGAGCCCGACGCTCTTGCCGGCGTTTTATTTCGACGACCCGAACAAGGCAGCGTTCTTCTTCGGCGAACCGCAAAAAGTGCTGCTGCGGATCTGGGAGTGGTTCACGACCGGCGAGATTTATCTGCACCTGTGGATCACGCTGCTCGAGACCGTGCTCGCGTTTGCGCTCGGCACGGCGCTGGGACTTGGCGTCGGTTTGTGGCTTGCGCTCTCGCCGCTCGCGAGCGCGCTGTTCGATCCGTATATCAAGGCCGCGAACTCGATGCCGCGCGTGATTCTCGCGCCGATCTTCGGCGTGTGGTTCGGTCTCGGCATCTGGTCGAAGGTCGCGTTGGGCGTCACGCTGGTGTTCTTCATCGTGTTCTTCAACGTGTATCAAGGCGTGAAGGAAGTGAGCCCGGTCGTGCTCGCCAACGCGCGCATGCTCGGCGCGAACGGCAAGCAACTGCTGCGTTTCGTCTATTTGCCGAGCGCAATGAGCTGGGTGTTTTCGAGCTTGCATACGTCGGTGGGGCTGGCGTTCGTCGGCTCGGTGGTGGGCGAGTATCTCGGCTCGGCGCGCGGCGTCGGCTACTTGATTCTGCAAGCCGAAGGCACCTTCGACATCAACACGGTGTTCGCCGGCATTCTGGTGCTGACCGCGTTCGCGCTGGTTCTCGACGCGATCGTCGGCGTGGGGGAGAGGCATCTGATGAAGTGGCAGCCGAAGACCGGCGATACCGAAAAGCTTTAGGAATCGCAAACGCCGTGCAAGAGAAAAGCAGCGTGTGAGTTGAAAAGCCACACGCTGCTTTTATTTTGCCGAACGCCCCGTGACGGGCTGCGGGCCGCAGCCGTACCGTAGCCACGCGCGCGCCTCAGTCATGGCGTAATCACCACCTTGCCGATCACGCGGCGCTCGGCCATATCGCGCAGCGCGCGCCCCGTTTCTTCGAGCGGGTAGCGCGCCGACACGTAAGGTTTGAGCTTGCCTTCGCCTATCCAGCCGATCATCTGTTCGAAGGCGGCGTGATTGCGCTCCGGCTCGCGCTTCGCGAAATCTCCCCAGAACACACCGACCACGCTTGCGCCTTTGAGCAGCGTCAGATTGAGCGGCAGCTTCGGGATCTCGCCGTTCGCAAAACCCACCACCAGATAACGCCCGCGCCAACCGATGCTGCGAAACGCCGGCTCGGTATACGCACCGCCGACCGGATCGTAGATCACGTCCGGACCGTGGCCTTCGGTGAGTGCTTTGATGCGCTCGCGCAAGTCTTCGGTGCTGTAGTTGATCGTCGCATCCGCGCCATGCTCTGTGCATATAGCGAGCTTTTCGTCGCTCGAAGCGGCCGCGATCACGCGAGCGCCGAGCGCCTTGCCGATTTCGACAGCCGCAAGGCCGACACCGCCTGCCGCGCCGAGCACGAGCATCGTCTCGCCAGCTTGCAACGCGGCGCGATCCGCGACCGCATGGTGCGAGGTGCCATACGCGAGCGTGAACGCCGCGGCCAGTTCGAGGTCGACGCCGTCCGCGAGCGGAACGCATGCCGAGGCGCTCGCGACGGCCTGCTCCGCGAAGCCGCCAGAACCGGTGAACGCGACCACGCGCGAGCCGGGCACGAACTGCGTGACGCCCGCGCCGAGCGTACGCACGATTCCCGCGACCTCGGAGCCGGGCGTAAAGGGCAGCGGCGGTTTGAATTGATACTTGTTCTCGATGATCAGCACATCGGGAAAGTTGACGGCGGCGGCCTTCACGTCGATCACGACCTGGCCGGTCTCAGGCAGAAGGTCCGGCAGGTTCTCTACGGCAAGGCTCTCGGGCGGCCCGTACTGGTTGCAGCGTATCGCGCGCATCGTGTCTCCATTCGGTCAGGGTTCGCAGTCGCTTCGAGTGTAAAGCATCCGTACGACCGTACGTTTATCTCCTTTGGCCGAGCGCGGCTCGCGTTGCCGCAAGCCGCATGCATCTGTATCGCGAGGCCGGCACCCCGGCTTAGCGTGGCGCGCGCAACACGCCTGCCGTGTCGTTCGCGCGCCTTCTTTCCTCGGTTACAATCGCCGCATGCGAATTCTACTCAGCAACGACGACGGTTATCTGGCGCCCGGGCTTGGCGCGCTTTACGACGCGCTCAACCCGCTTGCGGACGTGACCGTGATGGCGCCCGAACAGAACTGCAGCGGCGCATCCAATTCCCTGACGTTGTCGCGGCCGCTTTCGGTGCTGCGCTCGGCCAATGGTTTCTACTACGTGAACGGCACGCCTACCGATTCCGTGCACATCGCGCTGACGGGCATGCTCGACCACACGCCCGATCTCGTCGTGTCGGGTATCAACAACGGTCAGAACATGGGCGAGGACACGCTTTATTCGGGCACCGTCGCGGCGGCTACGGAAGGCATCATGTTCGGTGTGCCGGCCATCGCATTCTCGCTGGTCGACAAGGACTGGGTGCATCTCGAAGACGCGGTGCGCGTCGCCGCGGAAATCGTCGCGCACTATCTCGCGCATCCGCTGCCGGGGCATCCGCTCCTGAACGTCAATATTCCGAACCTGCCGTACGAGCAATTGCGCAACTGGCATATCACGCGTCTAGGCAAGCGGCACCCGTCGCAGCCGGTGATCCGCCAGACCAATCCGCGCGGCGAGCCGATCTACTGGATCGGACCGTCGGGCAGCGCGCGCGATGCAAGCGAAGGCACGGATTTCCACGCAGTCGCCAACGGCCATGTGTCGATCACGCCGCTGCAGCTGGATCTGACTCACACGCAAATGCTGCCGGCGGCGCGCGACTGGGCGCGCGCGGGCAGCGGCGCTTCATGACGAGCGAGCGCGCGAAGCGCTTTCCGCTCGGTCTCGAGGACCTGGTGCGCGAGCCGCGCCGGCCCGAAGGCCGTCCGGGCGAAGTGCGCGCCGCGGCGCTTGCCGCGAGCGCGGCACTCAATGCGCGGCAACAACCCGCGAAGAATCTGCAGCCCGGCGCGGCGGGCAAAGCGCCGTCAAAGCAAGGTCGAGCGCAGACGCCGGTCCCGGTAAAGTCGCCGGTCGGTGCACAAGCGAGGCCGCAAGTCATCACGCCGCCAAAGCCGCTTGCCGCGCCTGCAGCGAAAGCGCCGGCGAGGCCCGTCGTGCAGAGTGCGAGTGTGCGTCCGTCGTCTTCGGGCAGGACCGCTGCACTGGCGCCAGCGCCCGCGCGAACACCAGCCAAACCCGCTGCGCAGTTGGCGCCGTCGGCAAAACCCGCAACCCGGCCGGTGGAGCGCAGCGCCGCGCCGAACGTCGCTTTGAACGGCGCCATGGCGTTGACCTCGGAACGGGTTCGCGAACGCATGGTCGAACGCCTGCGTGCGAACGGCGTCACCGATCAGCGCGTGTTGAACGCAATGTCGGTCGTGCCGCGCCACATGTTCGTCGATCCGGGTCTCGCGGTTCAGGCCTACGAAGATGCCGCGCTGCCGATCGGGCATCACCAGACTATCTCGAAGCCGTCGGTGGTTGCGCGAATGATCGAACTCGCTGCGGCGGGCCGCGCGCTGACCAATGTGCTCGAGATCGGCACGGGTTGCGGCTATCAGGCGGCGGTGCTGAGCCAGGTTGCGCGCGAGGTGTATTCGATCGAACGGATCAAGCCGTTGTCCGAGCGCGCGAAGACAAACTTGCGTCCGCTGCGAATTCCGAACATCCGGCTGCACTATGGCGACGGGCGTTTGGGTCTGCCGTCGGCGGCGCCTTTCGACGCGATTCTGATTGCCGCCGCGGGCCTCGACGTACCGCAAGCATTACTTGAACAACTCGCGATCGGCGGCCGTCTGATCGCGCCGGTCGGCTCGCAGGAAGGTCAGAGCCAGGTACTGACGCTCGTCGAGCGTCTCGGACCGGCGCAGTGGCGCGAGTCGCGGCTTGATCGCGTTTTCTTTGTACCCTTAAAATCCGGAGTGATTTGACACCGATGAGTATGTTGCGCGCGATGCAAAGAACCAGCCTGAATGTCCCCATGTCCGTAACCCAGCGCAGCGTGTGCGTGCTCGCCTTGTCCCTGTTGATGACAGCCTGTGCATCCCGGCTCGATCAGGCGCCGGTCCTCGACCGCTCCGGCGGCAATGTGCTCGGCACACAGGCAGCGCAGCAGCCGCCAGTGCCGCTCGGGCCGCCGCCGCCGGGCTACTACCGCGTGAAGCCCGGCGACACGCTGTATCGGATCGCACTCGAGAATGGCCAGAACTACCGCGACATTTCCGCGTGGAACAATCTCACGAACCCGAATCAGATCGAGGTGGATCAACTGCTGCGTGTTGTACCGCCGGGCGCCAATGCCGCCGCGTCGACGCCCGGCGTGACCACCGCGCCCATCGGCAGCACCGGCGCAGTGCAGGGCGCGCCGCTGAACGGCACGTCGCCGTCCGCAGGTGGTGCGGCCGGCGTCGCCGCGCCGCCGATCTACGGTTCGACTGCGAACAACGCTGCGCTCACGCCACCGTCCAGTGCTGGTGCAGCGAGCGAATCGAGCGCCGGTGCATCCGGCAACGTGAACTTCTCATGGCCGGTGCGCGGTCCGCTGCTCGGTACGTTTAACGATTCGACAAACAAAGGTGTCAATATTGGCGGCGCGGCGGGCGACGCGGTAAAGGCCTCCGCCGACGGCCGTGTGGTTTATGCCGGAAATGGGCTGCGTGGTTACGGCAATCTCATTATCATCAAGCATGATGCAACTTATCTCACCGCGTATGCACACAACCGCTCTTTGATGGTAAAAGAGGGGGACGCGGTAACGAAAGGGCAGAAAATCGCCGAAATGGGTAACAGCGATTCAGACCGCGTCATGTTGCATTTCGAAGTTCGCCGACAGGGTAAACCTGTCGACCCACTGAAGTATTTGCCGCCGCAATAAGCGATACGACCATGCCGAAATCGAAGCGCCGCCTGCCGCAAGCCGAATCTGAAACGATCAGCGATGCCACGTCCGCTTCGGTGGACCAAAGCGGCGCTTCCGAAGCGGAAGAAGAGACGGCGGACGAGCGCGAACTCGACGACCGTCAAAGCGCGGAAGAAGGCGGCGACGCGCGCGAAGGCGCGACCGAGGTCGTGCCCGACGCCGACGATTTCCGCGCGCTGCTGCAGGCCGAGCTTACGGCCGACACGATCCAGCATTATCTGAATCGCATCAGCGTAAAGCCGCTCCTCACTGTCGAAGAGGAGCAGAAGTACTCCCGTCTTGCGAAGGCGGGTGAGTTCGAGGCACGGCAGGTGATGATCGAGCGCAATCTGCGGCTTGTCGTCAGCATCGCTAAGGGTTATCTGAACCGCGGCGTGCCGCTGCTCGATCTGATCGAAGAGGGCAACCTCGGCCTGATGCACGCCATCGAAAAATTCGATCCCACGCGCGGCTTCCGGTTTTCCACTTATGCGACCTGGTGGATACGACAGAGCATCGAGCGCGCGATCATGAACCAGGCGCGCACCGTGCGCTTGCCGGTGCACGTGATTCGCGAACTCAATCAGGTGTTGCGTGCGAAGCGCCATCTGGAAAAAAATTCAATGAATTCGGGTGAAGCAGCCGAGCGCCGCGACGCTAGCATCGACGACATCGCGTATCTGACTGGTAAGACCACTGACGAAGTCACCGACATTCTTGCGCTCAACGAGCACACGGCGTCGCTCGACGCGCCGCTCGATCTCGATCCGGCCAGCAGTCTGCTCGATCTGTTGTCCGACGACCAGAGCCAGTCGCCGGACGCCGAGGTCCAGCATCGCGAACTGGAAACGCTCACGCGCGCGTGGCTTGCGCGTTTGTCGGACAAGCACCGTCATGTGATCGAACGCCGGTTCGGCCTGAATCATATCGAGCCCGCCACGCTCGAAGAGTTGGCCGATGAAATGGGCCTCACGCGCGAGCGTGTGCGCCAGATCCAACAGGAAGCGCTCGTGCGGCTGAAGCGCTTTTTCGCCTCCAACGGCGTTCGGAAAGACGCCGTTCTCTAACCTGATGACACCGATTCTTGTTTTCGACATCGAGACGATTCCCGATGTCGCCGGCATCCGCCGTCTCGAAGATTTGCCCGCCTCGATGAGCGACCCCGAAGTCGCCGAGCACGCGTTTGCCGCCCGTCGCGACAAGACCGGCAGCGATTTTCTGCCGCATCATCTGCAACGGATCGCCGCGATTTCCTGCGTGTTCCGCGATAACAACGGTTTTCGCGTGCGCTCGCTCGGCACACTGGAAGACGGCGAAGCGGCGCTCGTGCAGTCGTTTTATCGCGTGATCGAGAAGTACACGCCGCAGCTCGTGTCGTGGAACGGCGGCGGCTTCGACTTGCCGGTGCTGAACTATCGCGCGCTCGTCAACGGGATACCCGCCTACCGGTTCTGGGATCTCGGCGAGGACGACCGCGAGTTCAAGTGGAACAACTACATTAGCCGTTATCACGCGCGCCACACCGATCTGATGGACGTGCTCGCGATGTACCAGGCGCGCGCCAATGCGCCGCTCGACGCGCTGGCGAAAATGTGCGGTTTTCCCGGCAAGATGGGCATGGACGGCAGCCAGGTGTGGCACGCGTATCAGGAAGGGCGGATAGAGGAAATCCGCAATTACTGCGAGACCGACGTCGTGAATACGTATCTGCTCTATTGCCGCTTCCAACTCATTCGCGGCGCATTTTCCGCGGCTGAATACGCCGACGAGATCAATCTGGTCAAGAACGCGCTGGCGCTCGAAACGGCGCCGCAATGGGCGGAGTATCTGGCGGCGTTCGATCAGTAGCGGTGCAGGCGGTGGTGGAGATACGCGTGGGGCGAAGGCGTCGCCCGGCGCTTCGTCTACAATCTCGCCTTTCCCCAAAGTTTGCCAGGAAGTAGCAGGTGTCCCGAACTGCCCCCCACCGTCGCTCGCCGAAGCGCCCGTCGAAATACCATAAGACGCCCGCTCCTGCGCCAGCGCACGTCATCACCGGCAATGAACCGGTCATTGAAATCGTTTCGCTCGATATGGAAGCCCGCGGCGTCGGTCGCATGGAGAGCGAGGACGGCACGCCCGGCAAGGTGGTCTTCGTCGAAGGCGCGCTGCCGGGCGAGCGCGTGAGCTACTCGACACATCGCAGCAAGCCGAAATTCGAGCAAGCCGAAGTCGTTCAGGTGTTCCGCGAAAGCGTCATGCGCACCAAGCCAAAGTGCGTGTACTTCGACATTTGCGGCGGCTGTTCGATGCAGCATCTGGATATTCGCGCGCAAGTCGCGGTCAAGCAGCGCGTGCTCGAGGACAACCTTCAGCATCTGGCGAAGCTACGCCCCGAAACGGTGTTCCGGCCGATTCACGGACCGGCTTGGGGCTACCGCTACCGCGCGCGTCTCGCGGTGCGTTTCCTGCCGGAAAAAGGCGGCATGCGGATCGGCTTTCACGAGAAGAAGAGCAGCTACATCGCGGATATGAAAACCTGCGAAGTTCTGCCGCCGCATGTGTCGGCAATGCTGATGCCGCTGCGCTTCATGGTGCGCAAGCTGTCCATTTACGATCGCATGCCGCAGCTCGAACTGGCGGTCGGCTCGTCGGTGACGGCGCTCGTCGTGCGCAACCTGGAACCTTTGACTCCGGCTGACGAACAAGTGCTGCGAGAGTTCGCCGACGAGTACAAGGTCCAGTTCTGGATCCAGCCAGGCGGGCCCGACACCGTCGCGCCGCTCTATCCGCTCGACGTGCAGCTCGACTACACGCTGCCCGAATACGACATCCGGATGCCTTTCAAGCCGACCGACTTCACGCAGGTCAATCACGCGATCAACCGTGTGCTCGTGAGCCGCGCGCTGCGTCTGCTGGCGCCTGCGCGCGCCGACCGAGTGCTCGACCTGTTTTGCGGGATCGGCAACTTCACGCTGCCGCTCGCGCGTGTCGCGAAGGAAGTCGTGGGTATCGAGGGCAGCGAAGTGCTGACCTCGCGGGCGCTCGCCAACGCGGAGCTGAACGGCGTGGCGGGGCATACGTCATTCGCGTGCCGCAATCTTTTCGAAGTCACCGCCGACGACATTCGCGCGCTTGGCCACTTCGACAAGTTCCTGATCGACCCGCCGCGCGAAGGCGCGCTGGCTGTCGCGAAAGCTTTGGCCGAGATCGCTCAGAGCGGCAACGGGTCGTTGCCGCAGCGCATCGTCTACGTGTCCTGCAACCCGTCGACGCTTGCGCGGGACTCGGGTCTGCTCGTGCATGAGGCGGGCTACCGGCTGGTGGGTGCTGGCGTCGTCAACATGTTCCCGCACACGTCGCACGTGGAGTCGATTGCGTTGTTCGAGCGCGATTGACGGACACACGAACGCACGAAGCACCAGCGAACGCCTGGACTGAACGCGCAAAGCAAAACGCCACGACCTGGGTCGTGGCGTTTTTCATTTGCAGCCGATTTTCAGCGTGCCGCGCGGCTTAGAACTGCCACCACGACTTTTCCTTGCCCGGCCTTGCGTGGCCCGTGATGTACGGACTGTCGGGGAAGGTGCCGGCCAGGACGCGCCTCGTGTCGTCGGCGAGTTGCGGCTGGTTCAGCTTCTCATACGACAGCATCATGATATGCAGTGCGTCTTCGATAGCCGGTGCGTTCTTGTATTCCTTCAACGCGAGTTGCGCGCGGTTGATCGCAGCCACATAGGCGCCACGGCGGTAGTAGTAGTCCGCCGCGTGGACTTCGTGCGACGCCAGCGCGTTGACGATGTAGCGCATGCGCTGTGCAGCGTCGGGCGCGTATTTGCTGTTCGGGTAACGGTCGACGACGACCTTGAAAGCGTCGTACGACTCACGCAGCGACTTTGGATCGCGCTCGCTCATGTCCTGACCGGAGAAGCGGCCGAAGAGACCCAGGTCGTCGTTGAAGTGGATCATGCCCTTCAGGTAGTACGCATAGGCGATGTCCGGGTGATCCGGGTGAAGCTGGATGAAGCGGTCGATAGCCTGGTCGGCGGCCGCGGCTTCATTGTCTTTCCAGCTGCAATACGCGACGTTGATCTGCGCCTGCTGTGCGAAGTGGCCGAACGGATCGCGGCCTTCGAGCATTTCGAAGTATTTCGCGCACTTGCCGAAATCGCCGCCGCTTAAGGCGTCGTTCGCCTCCGTATATAATTTGTTGTTGTTCCACGTTGCCGTTTCGTCGGTCTTCTCCGGCAGGCCGTGGCAAGCCGCAACAACCGCGACGGCTGCGGCACACGCAATGTATCCGGCCACTTTCCGGGCCGCGTTCTTCAGGGCCTTCAAATTGATCGCCGCTTTAGTGATGGTGTTCAAGGCTCGCATTTTCCAGTCTAGCTTTACGTCCAGGTGACCCAGACTCAATGACCCGCTCAAATACTCCAGGCGCTGCAACCGGTGCCGGGAATAGCAACGAAGATTATAACGTAAGCGCCGACCCCTCCGACGCGTTAGGCGCCGATTCGCTCGACGACGATCTCGGCGCCGACGCGCTCGGCGCGGCCCGTGCGGCGAGCACGGTACCCACCGTGGCGAACCGTGTCACTGACGAAACGCCGCGCAATGTCGTGGTGCCCGACGAACTGGCAGGCGAGCGCCTCGACAAGGTGCTTGCGCGTGTCTTCCCCGAGTTTTCGCGCAACCGTCTGCAAAGCTGGATCGAGGCGGAGCGCGTGCGCATCGACGGCAAGCCTGCGAAAATCCGCCAGCCGGTGCCGCTCGGCGCGACGATCGAACTCGTGCCGGATCTGCTGCCCGAACAGCTAGCTTTCACGCCCGAACCGGTGCCGCTGGAAATCGTCTACGAAGACGACACGCTCGTGGTCATCAACAAGCCGGCCGGCATGGTCGTGCATCCAGCGGCCGGCAACTGGAGCGGCACGGTGCTGAACGGTCTGCTGTA
Source organism: Paraburkholderia kirstenboschensis (assembly GCF_032806925.1). Classification (NCBI taxonomy): domain Bacteria; kingdom Pseudomonadati; phylum Pseudomonadota; class Betaproteobacteria; order Burkholderiales; family Burkholderiaceae; genus Paraburkholderia; species Paraburkholderia kirstenboschensis. The sequence continues at coordinate 1,029,964 of NZ_CP136513.1, forward strand.
CCGCTATGGCGACGCGGCGGCGGGCTTGCCGCGCGCGGGCATCGTGCATCGGCTGGACAAGGAAACGTCAGGGTTGATGGTGGTTGCGCGCACGCTCGAAGCGCAGACCGACCTCGTGCGCCAGTTGCAGGCGCGCACGGTGAAGCGCCGCTATCTCGCGCTCGTGTGGGGCAACATGCCCGAAGAAGGCACGATCGACGCCCCGATCGGCCGCGATCCGCGCGAGCGCACGCGCATGGCGGTGGTCACAGGCGCATCGGGCAAACTGGCGCGCACGCATTTCCGGCGCGTCGATACGGCGATCTGGCAGCGTCAGCCGGTCACCGCGATCCACTGCGATCTGGAAACGGGCCGCACGCATCAGATTCGAGTGCACTGCGCGCACATCGGCCACCCGCTGCTCGGTGATCCTGTCTATGGCCGCGCCCGCGGCAAGCGCTCGGTTGCGCCGCTGCCCGGCGAGTTCGCGCGTCAGGCGCTGCATGCATGGCGCCTCGGTCTGATTCACCCGAAAACCGGCCGCACGATGCAATGGCGCGCCGACGTGCCCGAGGACATCGCGGCGCTGTCGGCGGCGCTCGGTCTCGGCCGCGACGATGCGGGCGAGTTCGACGAGACATACTATGAGGAAGACGGCTACGAAGCATCCCCCGGCGAGGAGATCGACGACCTCGACGAGCACGATGAAGACGACGCAGCCACGGACCATCCAGAGCAAGACGAGGACGATCGCGCATGACGAGCCTGCCGCAACTGAGCTTTGCCGATGTCGTGCAACCCGCATGGAATGTGGCGCCGCGCGTGCGCGCGCTCGTCACCACGCGCGACGGCGGCGTGAGCGAGCCGCCGTTCGGGCGCTGGCGCGACGGCGCGGACCAGCCCGGCGGCCTGAATCTCGGGATGAAATCCGGTGACGATCTGGCGACCGTCGCCGCCAATCGCGCGCGGCTTCTGGAGCTAACGGGCTTGAGCGAGGCAGCGTGGCTCGATCAGGTTCACGGAGCGCGCATCGTGCGTGCGGAAGACGCGCTTAGCGAGGCGCGCGCGAGCGGCGCGCCGGCGCAGGCTGACGCGAGCGTTACCGATCGCGCGGGCATCGCCTGCGTGGTGATGATCGCCGACTGCATGCCGGTGCTGTTGTGCGACGAAGCCGGGCGCGCAGTCGGCGCGGCGCATGCGGGATGGCGCGGACTCGCGGCAGGCATCGTGGAGCAAACGGCCGGGCGCGTCGCGGAACTCGCCGGCGTGCAGGCGGGCGCGTTGCACGCGTACCTCGGACCGTGCATTGGACCGGACTCGTTCGAAGTCGGTCCGGACGTGCGCGACGCCTTCATGAACAGCACGGACGAAAGCGAGCGCGAGGCCACGGCGAGTGCTTTCGTCGAGCATCCGCGGAACGCCGGCAAATATCTTGCGGACCTTCCGGCGCTGGCTCGCTTGCGCTTGCAGCGGCTCGGCGTGACGCGCATTGTCGGCGGCGATCTGTGCACGGTCAAACAACGCGAGCGGTTCTATTCGTATCGTCGCGATCGCGAGACCGGCCGGATGGCCGCTTTGATCTGGCTCGACGATCAGGCACAGACACTCGGTGACTGACGCGCGCACGCGTCGCGCGCCGGATTATCTACGAGCATGCGTATGCAGCTTCTCGGAGCGCGCGGACTACGCTTTTTGCTGCGCTGCCGGAACTCATTCGAGCCGATAAAACGGCCCCGATTGAGAGTTCCGCTGCAATCCATAAATGTGATTAAAGCGCCGTAGAACGCGTGCTTTTTTCGCGATCCGACATGCGCAGGACATATGGCCGAAAATCATGACAGGCGATACAGGGAAAACGATAATTAAAAAACTATCGCACTGCGGCAAAATCGGGAACAAGCATTGACATGCCTTGCGATGGGGAGCAAGAATGTTTCTCACAGCTCCTCGTACATGGGACAGGGCGTGACGAGGGCGCGAGCGATCGCCCACGTGCGCAAGAACCTGCCTCTCAACCGTCCGCAAGGACTTACCGGTCAAAAGCAGGTATGGCAGCTTCTCATTCCTCAGCTTCCCCCAGCACCGACTCCTCGAAGGAGCATACGCAGCAGGCCGATACGAGCGGAGCGACACCGGCCGCCGGCATGCAGCAATTTTTCGACGCCTGGTTGAATGCGTGGCGCGCGCTCGGCGCGGCGCCCGGTGGCAACGGCACGTTTCCTCCAGCGCAAGGCGCGGCCCCCTGGAGCCTGCCGCAAATGCCGGCGTTTTCGGCGGCGTTTCCAGCGACTTTTCCTGCAGCGTTTCCAGGCCTTCCCGCTTTCCCAGGCTTCCCAGGCATGCCTGACTTCAGCAAGCTGGCAGCGGGCGGGATGCCCGCCATGCCTTCGCTGGCAGGATTGACTATGCCAGCCGCGGCGATTCCGCCCGAACGTCTGCAGAAACTGCAAGCCGACTACACGTGCGAAGCGATGGTCCTGCTCCAGCAGGCGAGCGGCAACGGCGCAGCGCCAAAGGCGCCCGAACTCAAGGACCGCCGCTTCAGTTCCGACGCATGGAGTTCCACGCCGGCCTTCGCATTCACCGCCGCATGGTATCTGCTGAACGCGCGCTATCTGCAGGAAATGGTCGATGCGCTGGAAGCCGAACCGAAGGTACGCGAGCGCATCCGTTTTGCAGTTCAGCAGTGGACGGCCGCCGCATCGCCGAGCAACTTCCTCGCGTTGAATCCCGAGGCGCAGAAGACCTTGCTGGAAAGTCACGGCGAGAGCTTGCGTCAGGGCGTAATGAATCTGCTTACCGACATGCAGCGCGGCAAGATTTCGCAGACAGATGAATCGCGCTTCGTGGTCGGCGAGAATCTCGCGACCACCGAAGGCTCGGTCGTTTTCGAAAACGAGCTGATGCAGTTGATCCAGTACAAACCGCGTACGGCGACCGTGCGCGAGCGTCCGCTGCTGATCGTGCCGCCTTGCATCAACAAGTACTACATTCTCGACCTGCAGCCGGAGAACTCACTGGTCGCGCATGTGCTCGATTCGGGACACCAGGTGTTTTTGATCTCCTGGCGTAACGCGGATACCTCGATCGCCCATAAAACGTGGGACGACTACGTCGGCGAGGGCGTGCTCACGGCATTGCAAACGGTGACCCGGATCAGTGGGCGCGAGCAGGTCAACACGCTCGGCTTCTGCGTAGGCGGCACGCTGCTCGCCACTGCGCTCGCGGTCGCTGCGGCGCGCGGTGAACATCCGGCCGCGTCGATGACGCTGCTCACCACGATGCTCGACTTCTCCGACACGGGCGTGCTCGATATCTTCGTCGACGAAGCGCATGTGCAGATGCGCGAGCAGACCATCGGCGGCAAGAACGGTACGCCGCCGGGACTCATGCGCGGCGTCGAATTCGCCAACGCGTTTTCGTTTCTGCGGCCGAACGACCTCGTGTGGAACTACGTGGTCGACAATTATCTGAAGGGACGCACGCCGGTGCCGTTCGACCTGCTGTACTGGAACAGCGACTCGACAAGCCTGCCGGGCCCCATGTATGTCTGGTATCTGCGCAATACGTACCTCGAAAACCGTCTGCGTGAGCCGGGCGCGCTGACTACCTGCGGCGAGCCGGTCGACCTGTCGAAGGTCGACGTGCCCACCTTCATTTACGGTTCACGCGAAGACCATATCGTGCCGTGGCAAACGGCTTATGCGTCGGTGCCGCTCCTCGCCGGACCGTTGAAGTTCGTGCTCGGCGCGTCCGGTCATATCGCCGGCGTGATCAATCCGCCCGCGAAAAAGAAGCGCAGTTACTGGACGCTCGAGAGCGAAACCGGAGAGTTGCCGGAAACCCCCGACGAATGGTTCGGCGAGGCGAAAGAAGTGCCCGGCAGCTGGTGGTCCGAGTGGACCACATGGCTCGATCAGTACGGCGGCAAGAAGGTGAAGCCGCGCGCTGCGGCGGGCTCCCAGGAATTCCCGGTCATCGAACCGGCGCCGGGGCGCTACGTGCGGCAGCGCGAGTGAGGCGGACATGGCGCGAGGTTCGACCGAACGCAGGGAAGCAGACAAGCTAGCGATTTTGACGAGCAACGAGATTTTTAACGTGACGGGCTGCGGCGTAATCAGCCGATGTGCCCGGAGGATATCGAAATGACTGATGTTGTGATCGTATCGGCCGCCCGTACGGCAGTAGGCAAATTCGGTGGGTCGCTGGCGAAGATCGCGGCGCCCGAGCTCGGCGCGACGGTGATCCGCGCGGTACTGGAACGCGCGGGTATGAAGCCCGAGCAGGTGAGCGAAGTGATTCTGGGGCAGGTGCTGACGGCGGGCTCGGGCCAGAATCCGGCGCGCCAGTCGCTGATCAAGGCCGGTCTGCCTGCGGCAGTACCCGGCATGACGATCAACAAGGTCTGCGGTTCGGGCCTGAAAGCGGTCATGCTGGCGGCCAACGCAATCATTGCGGGCGACGCGGACATCGTGATCGCCGGCGGTCAGGAAAACATGAGCGCCGCACCGCACGTGCTGCCGGGCTCGCGCGACGGTTTCCGCATGGGCGACGCAAAGCTGATCGACTCGATGATCGTCGACGGCCTGTGGGACGTGTACAACCAGTATCACATGGGCGTGACGGCGGAAAACGTCGCGAAGGAATTCGATATCACGCGCGAACAGCAGGACGCGTTTGCGGCGTTGTCGCAGAACAAGGCTGAAGCCGCACAGAAGTCGGGCCGTTTCGACGACGAAATCGTGCCGGTCGAAATTCCGCAACGCAAGGGCGACCCGGTGCGTTTCGCCACCGACGAGTTCGTGCGTCACGGTGTGACGGCCGAAGCGCTGGCGGGCCTCAAGCCGGCTTTCTCGAAGGAAGGCACGGTGACGGCGGCCAACGCGTCGGGTCTGAACGACGGCGCGGCGGCGGTGCTCGTCATGTCCGCGAAGAAAGCCGAAGCGCTCGGCCTCACGCCGCTTGCGCGCATCAAGGCGTACGCGAACGCGGGTGTCGATCCGAAGATCATGGGCATGGGCCCGGTGCCGGCTTCGCGCCGCTGTCTGGAGCGCGCAGGCTGGAGCGTGAACGATCTCGACCTGATGGAAATCAACGAAGCGTTCGCCGCTCAGGCGCTCGCGGTGCACAAGCAGATGGGCTGGGACACGTCGAAGATCAACGTGAACGGCGGGGCGATTGCGATCGGCCACCCGATCGGTGCGTCCGGCTGCCGGATTCTCGTCACGCTGCTGCACGAAATGCAGAAGCGCGATGCGAAGAAGGGTCTCGCTTCGCTGTGTATCGGCGGCGGCATGGGCGTCGCACTGGCGCTCGAGCGAGTTTGATCGAGCGCGCGCGCCGCCTGCGCGCGCGAGGCACCAGCAGGTGCCAGGCCGGGTGTTCAGGCGCGCGGCACGCGGCGCGAGAGCGCAGTAACGGCCTCGCAGCCGTTAGCGAGACGGCGGCGAGATCAAGCATCGGGCGAGGGGATAGGTAGCCGGTCGGGGCAGCCGGTCGGCGCCTCGAAAACGATAACGGAGTCTAGGTCATGACACAGCGAATTGCGTATGTAACGGGCGGCATGGGCGGCATCGGCACGAGCATTTGCCAGCGGCTGCACAAAGAAGGCTACAGGGTCATCGCAGGCTGCGGCCCGAATTCGCCGCGCCGCGTGAAGTGGCTCGAGGAGCAGAAGGCGCTGGGCTTCGATTTCGTCGCGTCCGAAGGGAACGTCGGCGATTGGGAATCGACCAAAGCCGCGTTCGACAAGGTCAAGGCCGAAGTCGGCGAGATCGACGTGCTGGTGAACAATGCGGGCATCACGCGCGACGTCGTGTTCCGCAAGATGACCCACGAAGACTGGACCGCGGTGATCGATACCAACCTGACCAGTCTCTTCAACGTCACGAAGCAGGTGATCGACGGCATGGTGGAGCGCGGCTGGGGCCGCATCATCAACATTTCGTCGGTGAATGGGCAGAAGGGGCAGTTCGGCCAGACCAACTACTCGACCGCGAAGGCCGGCATTCACGGCTTCACAATGTCGCTCGCGCAGGAAGTGGCCACCAAGGGCGTGACGGTCAACACCGTGTCGCCGGGCTACATCGGCACGGACATGGTCAAGTCGATCCGCCCGGACGTGCTGGAAAAGATCGTTGCGACGATTCCGGTGCGCCGCCTCGGCCAGCCGGACGAAATCGGCTCGATCGTGGCGTGGCTCGCGTCGGAAGAATCCGGTTTTTCCACGGGCGCGGATTTTTCGCTGAACGGCGGTTTGCATATGGGCTGAGTTACAGGCGCGCCGCTCACAAGGCAGCGCGTTCTGGCTCGGATGGTTCCGGCGGCGTCCCGGTTGCGCAAATGCCCGATTGCGCAGCCGGCACGCCGTCCGCGCTCTACTTGCGCTCAAAGGCGTTACATGACCACTACTACAAAGAAAGCAGCCGAACGACTGATCAAGAAATATCCGAATCGTCGGCTCTACGATACCGAGACAAGCACGTACATCACGCTGACGGACGTCAAACAGCTCGTGCTGGACCAGGAGGATTTCAAGGTCATCGATGCGAAGAGCAACGAAGACCTGACGCGTGCGATCCTGCTGCAGATCATCCTCGAGGAGGAGAGCGGCGGCTTGCCGATGTTCTCGTCGTCGATGCTGTCGCAGATCATCCGTTTCTACGGCCACGCGATGCAGGGCATGATGGGCACCTATCTGGAGAAGAACATTCAGGCCTTCATCGACATTCAGGCGAAGCTCGCCGATCAGTCGAAGAACCTGTATGAAGGCAAGGCGATGAACCCCGAGGTGTGGTCGCAGTTCATGAACATGCAGGCGCCGATGATGCAAGGCATGATGACGAGCTACATCGAGCAGTCGAAGAACATGTTCGTGCAGATGCAGGAGCAGATGCAGAACCAGGCGAAGTCCATGTTCGCCACATTCCCGTTCACGCCGGGCGGCGCGGTCAACGTGCCGGGCGGCGCGGCCAACGTGCCGGGCAGCGCCAACACCGCGGCGCCGGCGAGCCCGCAGGCCAATCCCGAACCGGAAAAGAAGTAGCGGTCCGAGCGCGGCGTGCACCCGCATGGCGGTGCGGGCTTGCAGCACGGATGGTGCGGCGCGCAGCAGGCTGGGCGGCGCGAGCGCGGTACAATAGCGGGTTGCGTGCGCGGGACGCTGGTTCTTCGGATCTGGGCGTTGTGAGTTTCCAGTTCCCTGTCCTTGCCGCGCTGTCCCGATCGTCCCCATTGTCGCCACGTCACCGCTATACGCCGGATTCTCCTATGCCGCAGACCATTCCCTCCACCTCGCCGACGCCTTCCAGTCCGAAGGTCGGCTTCGTCAGCCTCGGCTGCCCGAAAGCTCTCGTGGACTCCGAGCAGATCATCACCCAGCTGCGCGCCGAAGGCTATGAAATTTCCGGCACGTATGACGGCGCGGACCTCGTGGTCGTCAATACCTGCGGCTTCATCGACGAAGCGGTGCAGGAAAGCCTCGACGCCATCGGCGAGGCACTCAATGAAAACGGCAAGGTGATCGTCACCGGCTGCCTCGGCGCGAAGAAGAGCGCGAGCGGCTCGGGGCTCATTGAAGAAGTGCATCCGAAGGTGCTGGCCGTCACCGGTCCGCACGCGTTGGGCGAGGTGATGCAGCACGTGCACACGCATCTGCCGAAGCCGCACGATCCGTTCGTCGATCTCGTGCCGGCCGCTGGCGTGAAGCTCACGCCGCGTCACTACGCGTATCTGAAGATTTCCGAAGGCTGCAATCACCGCTGCACGTTCTGCATCATCCCGTCCATGCGCGGCGATCTCGTTTCGCGCCCGGTCGCGGAAGTGATGCTCGAAGCGGAAAATCTGTTCAAGTCCGGCGTGAAGGAACTGCTCGTCATTTCACAGGACACGAGCGCGTACGGCGTCGACGTCAAATATCGCACGGGCTTCTGGAACGGCAAGCCGATCAAGACGCGTATGACCGATCTGGTCGGCGCACTCGGCGAACTGGCCGCGCAATACGGTGCGTGGGTGCGCCTGCACTACGTGTATCCGTATCCGAGCGTGGACGAAGTCATCCCAATGATGGCGGCAGGTCCGTACAAAGGTCACGTATTGCCGTATCTCGACGTGCCGTTCCAGCACGCCCATCCTGAAGTGTTGAAGCGCATGAAGCGCCCGGCCAACGCCGAGAAAGTGATGGAGCGCGTGAAGGCGTGGCGCGAAATGTGCCCGGACCTGACGATCCGCAGCACGTTTATCGCCGGCTTTCCGGGCGAGACCGAAGAACAGTTTCAGACGCTGCTCGACTTCATCCGCGAGGCGGAACTGGATCGTGTCGGCTGCTTTGCCTACTCGCCGGTCGAAGGCGCTACGGCGAACGAACTCGACGGCGCGTTGCCCGATGAAGTACGCGAGGAGCGCCGCGCGCGTTTCATGGAAGTGGCCGAGGAAGTGTCGGCGAAACGGATCGCGAAGAAGGTCGGCAAGACGCTGAAAGTGCTGGTCGACGAAATCAACGTCGACGGCGGTATTGGCCGCACGGCCGCGGATGCGCCGGAGATCGACGGCGTCGTGTATATCGCCCCCGCCGTGAAGGCGTCGAAGCGTTATAAGGTCGGCGATTTCGTGTCGGTGAAGATCACCGGCGCGGACGGCCACGACTTGTGGGGCGAGGTCTGAGCGATGTCGGTGAACATGTCCGCTAAACCGGAAGTCCTCGCGCTCGGCGAGGCGATGATCGAGTTCAACCAGTCGGCGAAAGACGAGCCGAACTATCTGCAGGGTTTCGGCGGCGACACGTCGAACTTCTGCATCGCGGCCGCGCGGCAAGGCGCGCGCACCGGCTTCGTGTCCGCGGTCGGTGCCGATCATTTCGGGCGCCTGTTCATCGATCTGTGGGAACGCGAGCAAGTGGATACCGCGCTCGTACGCGTCGACCCGCATGCGTCCACCGGCGTTTATTTCGTCTCGCATGGCCCGGACGGCCACGCGTTCGACTATCTGCGCGCAGGTTCCGCGGCGAGCCGTTATGCGCCGCGCGACCTGCCGCTTGACGCAATCGCCGCTGCCAAAGTCGTTCACCTGTCGGGCATCAGTCTCGCGATCAGCCTGAGCGCGTGCGACGCCGCGCTCGAAGCCATTGCGCATGCGCGCGCCAACGGCGTGCGGGTAAGCTTCGACACAAATCTGCGCCTGAAGCTGTGGCCGTTGAACCGGGCCCGCGCGTTGATGCTCGAAGCCATCCGTCAGACCGACATCTGCCTGCCGAGCTGGGACGATGTCACCGAACTCACCGGCTTGACCGGTCGCGACGAGATCGTCGATTTCCTTCTTTCGCACGGCCCGCGCGTCGTTGCGCTGAAGCTGGGCAAGGAAGGTTCATACATCGCGACGCCCGACGAGCGGCGCGTCGTGCCGGGCCACGTCGTCAATGCGGTCGATGCAACCGGCGCGGGCGACTGCTTTGGCGGCGCGTTCATCGCGCGGCTGGTCGAAGGCGACGATCCGTTCGAAGCGGCGCGTTATGCGAACGTCGCCGCGGCGCTGTCCACGCAAGGCTATGGCGCAGTTGCGCCGATTCCTTCGCGGGCGGCGGTCGAACAGATTCTGGCGGGCTGAGCGCCGCGCATTACGCGCCGCGATACCGGTCTAGCCAAAGCCAACCATCTTGAGAGACTAAACGAGGAGCGAGCAATGCAACGGGACGTGGTGGTGGTGAGCGGTGTGCGTACGGCAATCGGCGGCTTCGGCGGCAGTCTGAAAGACTTTCCGCCGACCGATCTCGGCGCGCGCGTCGTGCGCGAGGCGCTCGCACGCGCCAATGTGTCCGGCGACGAAGTCGGCCATGTGGTGTTCGGCAACGTCGTGCATACCGAACCGAAAGACATGTATCTTGCCCGCGTGGCCGCAATCAACGGCGGCGTCGCGCAGCACACGCCCGCGCTGACCGTGAACCGTCTGTGCGGCTCGGGCTTGCAGGCGATCGTGTCGGCCGCGCAATGCGTGCTGCTCGGCGACGCGGACATCGCGATCGGCGGCGGCGCGGAGAACATGAGCCGCGCACCTTATTCGATGCCCGCCGCGCGCTTCGGTCAGCGCATGGGCGACGCGCGCCTCGTCGACATGATGGTCGGCGCGCTGAACGATCCGTTCCAGTCTGTTCACATGGGCGTGACCGCTGAGAACGTAGCGCGCAAATACGACATTTCGCGCGAAGCACAGGACGCGCTCGCGCTCGAATCGCATCGCCGCGCAGCCAACGCGATCACGAGCGGTCACTTCAAGGAACAGATCCTGCCGATCACGATTCCGTCGAAGAAAGGCGACACCGTGTTCGATACCGACGAACACGCGCGCATGAACGCATCGGCGGAAGATTTCTCGAAGCTCAAGCCCGTGTTCGCGAAAGAAAACGGCACGGTCACCGCAGGCAACGCTTCGGGCATCAACGACGCGGCCGCTGCCGTCGTCCTGATGGAGCGCAGCGTCGCCGAACAGCGCGGCATCAAGCCGTTGGCGCGGCTCGTTTCGTACGCGCATGCGGGCGTCGATCCGGCCTATATGGGCATCGGTCCTGTGCCCGCGAGCCGCAAGGCGCTCGAGCGTGCCGGACTGACGGTTGCGGACCTCGACGTGATCGAGGCCAATGAAGCGTTCGCCGCGCAAGCCTGCGCGGTCAGCGAGGAACTGGGCTTCGATCCGGCCAAGGTCAACCCGAACGGCTCGGGCATTTCGCTCGGCCATCCAATCGGCGCGACCGGCGCGTTGATCACCGTGAAGGCGCTGTACGAACTGCAGCGCATTGGCGGGCGCTACGCACTCGTCACGATGTGCATCGGCGGCGGACAGGGCATCGCCGCGATCTTCGAACGGATCTGAATGGCCGGAAGCGCGGCAAGCAGTAGTCAGGCAATTGAGGAAAGAACGGATGCAGGAATCGAAATCGGTTAAAGGCGCGATGCGTCGGCGCGGCTGGGCGGCCGTGAGCGTTGCCGCATTGCTGTCCGTGAGCGCGGTGGCGTTGTCGCCGGAAACGGCCTGGGCGCAAAGCGACGCGGTAAAGGAACTCGCCGCGCCCCCGCCGATCCAGTTGCCGCTCAGGCCGAGCCCCGAGTTCGCCAGGTTCCCGCGCTATAGCGGCATGCTCGGCTCACGCCAGATCGTGCTGCGCCTTGGCCCGAAGACGGACGATCCGTCCGGCGTTCATGGCGAGTATCAGTTCACGGACACCGGTGAAGTGATCCTGATCGCCGGCGACCGTGATGGCGACACGCTCGAAGTCGAGGAATCGAACGACGGCACGCACATTACCGGCAACTGGGTCGGCAAGTTCGCGGCTGACGGTTCGGTGACCGGCGACCGGATGAACGTCGACGATTCGAACCCGCAGCCTTTCGATCTCAAGCCGCTGGCGGCAGGGCAAGCTGTGCCGGCAGCCGGCGCGGCCGCGGCGGCTGCCGCGAAAGACGGCAAAGCCGCTGCGGGCGACACGGCTTCCGCGACTCGCCCCGCTGCGACGGCGCCCGCAGCCGCTGCTCCGCCGGCAGCGCCAACGGGAGCAGGGCGGCCTGTAGGCGGCGTCAGCAACCTGCAAACCGGCGAGTGACCCTGCGCGGGGCTCGCGGCTCCAACGCCCGGCGCCCGGCGCCCGGCGCGGCGAAATTCCGCCGACTCGTCTACTCTTGCGTGAGCGGCGCGGCGTTCTCCGCTTTTCGCATCGTCTTTCTTCATTGAATTCACCATGACCCAATCCAAACTCAAACGAGCTTTGCAGACTCGCATCGTGCATGCAGAGGACAAGCTCACGCCGGGCTTCGAGTCTTTCTCCATGCCGGTCACGCGCGCGTCGACCGTCGTTTTTCCGGACCTCGCGACCATGCGCGCGCTCGACTGGAAAAACGACGCGCAATGGCGCTATGGTCTGCACGCAACGCCCACGTCGCTGGCTCTCGCGCAGCGCCTTGCCGCGATCGAGGGCGGCAATCATGCTCTGTTGCAGCCTTCGGGCCTGTCGTCTATTTCGAACGTGTACTTCGGGCTCGTCAAATCGGGCGACGACGTGCTGATTCCCGACAACGTCTACTCGCCGAACCGCGATCACGGCGACTGGCTCGCACGCGACTTCGGCGTGACGGTTCGTTATTACGACCCGATGATCGGTGCGGGCATTGCAGAACTGATCCAGCCGAACACGCGGCTCATCTGGCTGGAAGCGCCCGGTTCCGTGACGATGGAAGTGGCCGACGTGCCTGCAATCACCGCGGCCGCCCGCGCCCGCAACGTGGTGACGGCAATCGACAACACCTGGTCCGCCGGGCTCGGTTTTCGTCCGTTCGATCACGGCGTCGACATCTCGGTGCAGGCGCTCACGAAGTATCAGTCGGGTGGCGGCGACGTGTTGATGGGCGCCACCATTACCGTCGATCGCGAGCTGCATCTGAAGCTCAAGGCGGCGCGCATGCGCATGGGCCTCGGCGTATCGTCGGACGACTGCTCGCTGATCCTGCGCAGCCTGCCGACGATGCAGGTGCGTTTCCAGCAGCACGACCGCTCGGCGCTCGCGCTCGCGCAGTGGCTGAAGACGCGGCCGGAGATCGCCGCGGTGTTGCATCCGGCAATTGCGGACTGTCCGGGACACGAGTTCTTCAAGCGCGACTTCACGGGAGCTGGCGGACTATTTTCCGTCGTGTTCGACGGCCGCTATAGCGCCGCGCAGATCGACACCTTCTGCGAGTCGCTGGAGCTCTTTGCCATTGGCTGGAGCTGGGGCGGCGCGCATAGCCTCGTGATGCCGTACGACATTGCGTCGATGCGTACCGAAGGCGAGTGGCCGCATCGCGGCACGCTGGTGCGGTTCTATATCGGCCTCGAGGAAGAAGCCGATTTGCAAGCGGATATCGAGCAGTGTCTCGCGGCACTCGAGTGAACTGACGCTGCGTCGGCGCAGTGAGACAAGCCCACCGTGATGCGTTCACGGTGGGTTTTTTTCTTATGCTTCGCCCAACGCCTTGGCCGTTTGGCTGATTGTTAGGCGCCATCTCGACCCTGTACGATCGTGTACATCTGACCTCACTGCCAGGCACGATGGCGCGCTTCGATGAACCTGTCTTTGTGGATGTTGCTCAATCTCGGTGTGCCCATCGTCGGCCCCATCTTTACCTTGGCGCTGGTCGCACCCGCACACGGCTGGGCGGTTGCAAAGGAACTGATTGCAGACTCGGTCAAAGATGGGCAACTGTTCTGGTGTGCGATCGGGCTGTGCGCCGCCGGGGTTTATGAGCTGGTGACGGCGTTGGAGCAGGGCGGCAGGGCAGTCGCCGTTCTTGAGTTGGGCATGGTGACTTTTTGCCTGCTGGCTTTCGTATGTTCCATCATCGTCATGTCTTGCCTTCTCAACTCTCACTACGGCAGGGTAGCTAGACGTGTTAGTCGCCCCTACACGCAGCGGACCGGAGGGACTTTCTCGCGAGTGGCAATCGGTTGTTCGATCGTGTCTACCTGTGTTGCGGCTATCTTGTTGGCAATCCTACACATCTATGTGAACCGATTTATTGGATAGTGCAGCATTTATACTGGCTCTCTCAAGGAGGCACTTATGAACAAGCTAGTAACTTTCCTCGCGTCGGAGAGAAATCATTGGCGTATTTTAAAGTGGACCTCGATCGTAATGGCTATCGACCTTCTCTTCATGGTCGTGGCGTTGCTTTGGGCGTTTACGGAAAGATAGTCTGTCCAAGCTGCGCCACCTCGCGCAGCCATTAGACGCAACGAAGACGCAACGAAGACGCAACGAAACGCAACGAAACGCAACTCCCCACCCTGGCATCGAACCTCAAAACAAGCGCAACAACCCATCCAGACCCACGTAGTTGAACGCCACGCTGGCCGCTTCACGTACTACCGGCTTCGCACGGAACGCAACGGAAAGTCCTGCTTCGGCCATCATCTTGAGATCGTTGGAGCCATCGCCCATCGCAATTGCGCGCGACGGGTCGATGTTGAGCCGCGCGCAGGTCTCGCGCAGCGTGCGCGCTTTCACGTCGGCATTGACGATTTCGCCGAGCACTTTGCCCGTCAGCTTGCCCTCCACGATTTCGAGCGTGTTGGCGCGCGTGAAGTTGAGGCCGAGCCGTGCCTTCAGCTTCTCGGTGAAGAAGTTGAATCCGCCCGACACCAGCAGCGTTTTCAGTCCCGCTTCCTTCGCGCCTGCCAGCATCTGCTCGGCGCCCGGCGAAAGCTGCAGGCGTTCTTCATAAACGCGTTCGAGCGCGCTTGCGTCGAGTCCCTTCAGAAGCGCGACGCGGCGCGTCAGGCTTTCGTTGAAGTCTTTGATCTCGCCGCGCATCGAGGCCTCGGTGATCGCGGCGACTTCCGCTTTGAGACCGCAGAAGTCGGCGATTTCATCGATACATTCGATCGTGATCAGCGTCGAATCCATGTCCATTGCGACAAGGCCGAAGTCGTGCAACTGGCGGCCTGCTTCGACGAACGCGTAGTCCAGCCGATGCGTGCCGCAATAAACGTCCAGGTCCGGACGCTGCGCGATATCGGCGTCGGCGATGCGGATCGCGCTTGCGTCGACAACGGTGGCGTGCGAACCGCGCGCGAGCGCAACGAGCGTTTTGTGGTGATCGGCGGAAATCGGCGCAGGGCTTTGGATGACGAGGTTCATGAACGACGCATTGACCAGGAAAAAGGAGCACAGGGCTCGCGGGAGATCCGCTTATTGTAACGGTTCAACGGGATGTGCCATCGCGGCAAGGCTCAAACGCCGAAACGCCGAAACGCCGAAACGCCGAAACGCCGAAACGCCGAAACGGCGAAACGCCAAACGCCAAACGCCAAACGCCAAACGCCAAACGCCCAAACGCCAAACGCCCAAACGCCCAAACGCCCAAACGCCCAAACGCCCAAACGCCCAAACGCGGGTTAGCGGCAATGCAATCCCCGCGTGCCTGGTTCATACTGACGAGTCAAACGACGCTCGACGCTCACTGCATCCACGCCTTCAAGTCGCCGCGAGAACTCCATCAACGAGCGCTGCGCGAAGCGTACAGAGAAAGGCATCGACCAACGCTCGCAAAGCGCACCGAGAGCGCATCGAAAGCGCACTAAAAGCGCGGAGCACGGTCGTTGCGATGCAGGAGCAACAAAGCACACCATACGGAGACAACGCATGCCCACGGCGACCGCCGGCGACACAGCCATCCTCGCGCGCGACTTCGATCTGCGCCATCTGAGCCCTGAGTTCTACGCGAACCCATACCCGGTCTACAGCGCATTGCGCATTCATGAGCCAGTCAAGCGCATGCCCGACGGGTCGCTTTTCCTCACGCGCTTTCGCGACGTGCAGGCCGTATACCGCGACCCGAAGACCTTCAGTTCGGATAAGACCGTCGAATTCAAGCCGAAGTACGGCGACTCGCCGCTTTACGCGCATCACACCACGAGCCTCGTGTTCAACGATCCGCCGCGCCATACGCGCGTGCGCAAGCTGATCGCCGGCGCGCTGACTGCACGCGCGATAGCGGCAATGGAGCCCGGTCTGGTCCGTCTCGTCGACGGCCTGCTCGATGCCGCGGCTGAACGCGGGCGCATCGATCTGATCGGCGAGTTCGCGTCGGCGATTCCGGTGGAGATCATCGGCAACCTGCTCGACGTGCCGCATGCGGAACGCGCGCCGTTGCGCGACTGGTCGCTCGCGATTCTCGGCGCGCTGGAGCCGTCGCTCACCGACGCGCAGTTCGAGCGGGGCAATCGCGCCGTGACCGAGTTCGTCGACTACCTGCGCGATCTGGTCGCGCGGCGCAGGCGCGAGCCGGGCGATCCTCAACACGATGTCCTCACGCGCCTCATTCAAGGCGAGCGCGGCGAAAGCGGCGACGGCGAGCAATTGTCGGAAGAAGAGTTGCTGCAGAACTGTATTTTCATTCTGAATGCCGGTCACGAAACGACCACGAACCTGATCGGCAACGGGCTTGTCACGTTGACCGAATGGCCGGATCAGCGCGCCGCGCTGCTGGAAGAACCGTCGTTGATCGAATCGGCAGTCGAAGAATGCCTGCGCTTTGAGAGTTCAAACCAGCTCGGCAACCGCATGACGACTGTCGACACTGAGATAGGCGGCTTGCCGGTTGCGCGCGGCACGCCGATCACGCTGTGCATCGGCGCGGCCAATCGCGACCCGGAGCAGTTCCCGGAGCCCGACCGCTTCGATATCCGCCGCGCGCCCAATCGGCACCTCGCTTTCGGTTTCGGCATCCATCAATGCGCGGGTCTGTCGCTCGCGCGGCTCGAGGCACGCATTGCTATCGGCCGTTTCATCCAGCGTTTTCCTTCTTATCGACTGGACGGCGAGCCGACGCGCGGCGGGCGCGTGAGGTTTCGCGGGTTCGCTTCCGTACCGCTGATTTGCCGATAGAGGTGCAGGCGGCAATGCAGGGGACTCCGTAGTTTTTGCCGCCATCATGCAAGACTTACAGCGCGGCGTGCGGGTAGGCCAACGCCCTTGCGCCGCGCGTCGTTAAAAGGCCGTGGCACGCTTGGTGCTTCTTCATGGGTCTTAGGCCCAGGGGAGCGCACGATGGCACACATGATCTGGAAAGGCGCGATCAGCTTCGGCCTTGTCCACGTACCGGTGCAGTTGTATCCGGCCACGAAGTCGGAGAAGGTCGGCTTCAACCTGCTCGATAAGCGCACGATCGATCCGGTCGGCTATAAGCAGATCAACAAGCGCACGGGCAAGGACGTGACGCGCGATAACATCGTGCGCGGCTTCGAATACGAGAAGGAAAAGTACGTGGTGCTGACGGATGACGAGATTCGCGCGGCGAATCCGGAATCCACGCAGACGGTGGATATTCTGGCGTTCGTCGACGCACCCGACATCTCTTTCCTCTATCTCGACACACCTTACTTTCTGACGCCCGACCGCAAGGGCGAAAAGGTCTATGCGCTGTTGCGCGAGGCGATGAAATCGTCGGGCAAGGTCGGCGTGGCCAGTGTCGTCTTGCATAACAAGCAGCATCTTGCCGCACTGATTCCGGTCGGGCCGGTGCTTGCCTTGAACACGCTGCGCTGGGCGGAGGAAGTGCGAGACTTCGACGAATTCAAGCTGCCCGCCGAAGGCACCAAGGCGGCGGGTGTCAGCGCGCGCGAGCTCGACATGGCAAAGAAGCTGATCGACGACATGAGCGACAACTGGGACCCGTCGAAATACCACGACACGTTCCGCGACGACATCATGGCGCTCGTCGACCGGAAGGTCCGCGAGGGCAAGACCGAGGAAATCACGGACATCGAAGCGCCGCGCGAGTCGCGTCAATCGGCGGACATTCTGGATCTGTCCGACCTGCTCAAGCGCAGCCTTGGGCGCGGTAAGAGTAAGCCCGCTTCGGGCACGCGCAAGCGCGCTGCCGCCGACGAGACTGCCGACGAAGATAGCGATTCACAAGAGGACAGCGGCTCGACGGCGTCGCGTAAAAAGCCACGCACGACGCGCTCGACAAGCGCGCCTCGATCGAGTGGAAGCGGCAGTAGCAGCGGCAGTGGCGGCGGACGTGCCACGGCCAAGTCGACGACTGCGCGCAAGCGCCGCGCGGCGGCATGATGGAGCGGCGAGCGCAACGGGGCGCAGATAGCGGCACGAACTGCGGCACGAACCCGGCTATGCCCCGACCCGACCGCTCGGTTCGAGCGCCGCAAGCCGTCGCTACCTCGACCCCGATGGAGTCCGCGCCATGAACGACCGACTCGATCTCTATAACCGCAAGCGCCGCTTCGACGAAACGCCCGAGCCTGCCGGCGCCAAGGCGACGAGGAAGCGCGGCGCGCGCAACGCGGCGCGGCCAGGACCAGACGAGGGCTTGTCGTACGTCATCCAGGAGCACCACGCGCGGCGCCTTCACTACGACTTCCGTCTCGAACTGAACGGCACACTGCTTTCATGGGCGGTGCCGAAAGGGCCGTGCCTCGATCCGTCGGTCAAGCGTCTCGCTGTGCACGTCGAAGATCATCCGGTCGAATACGGTTCGTTCGAAGGCGAAATTCCGCCGGGTAATTACGGCGCTGGCACGGTGATCGTCTGGGATCGCGGCACGTGGGAGCCGGTCGGCGGCGCGGCCGAGGCGGCGCGTGCGTATCAGGCCGGCAAGCTCAAGTTTCACCTGCACGGCGAAAAGCTGCACGGCGGCTGGACGCTCGTGCGCAGCCACATGCGCGGCAACGCCGACAAGGAGCAGTGGCTGCTCATCAAGGAACGCGACGACGAGGCGCGTCCCGAGAGCGAATACGATGTTCTCGCAGAACAGCCCGGCAGCGTGCTCGGCGCGGCGCCGGCCCGCAACGGGAAAGCCGGCAAGCAGACGAACAAGCAAACAGATAAGCAAACAGATAAGCAAACAGATAAGCGGCCCGACAAGCAGGTTGCCGCGAAGAAAAGTAAGGCGGCCGCCGTACGCGGCGATCCGAAGCGGCCGGACATCGTGGCGACGCGCAGCAGCGAGTCGTTGCGCGAACTGGCCGCGTCGCCCGCGATAGAAGGTGCGGTGGCAGCGAAACTGCCTGCGACGCTGAAGCCCCAGTTGGCGACGCTCGTCGACGCTACGCCGCCTGGGGATGACTGGTCGTACGAAATCAAGTTCGACGGCTATCGCGTGCTCGCCCGCATCGACGCGAACGCGAAGGGCCGCAATGTGCAGGTCTTCACGCGAGCGGGCAACGACTGGACCGCGAAGTTCGGCAAGCAGGTGAAGGCATTCGAACAACTGGGCCTGGAAAGCGCGTGGCTCGACGGTGAAGCGGTGGTGCTCGACGAGAACGGCGTGCCCAACTTCCAGGCGTTGCAAAACGCGTTCGATTCGAACCGGCCGCAAGACATCGTCGTCTATCTGTTCGACGTGCCGTTTCTGAACGGCTACGACTTGCGCGGCGTGCCGCTGCAGCAGAGACGCGCAATCCTGCGCGCGCTGCTCGAACCGGTCGACGACAGCGTGCTGCGCTTTTCGAACGACTTCGACTTCAGCGCCGACGATCTGCTGAAAAGCGCGTGCGACATGGCGCTCGAAGGCATCATCGGTAAGCGGCGCGAAAGCGGCTATATGTCCGGCCGCTCGGCGACGTGGATCAAGCTGAAGTGCCGCCGACGCCAGGAGTTCGTGATCGGCGGCTATTCGGAACCGTCGGGCAGCCGCGCGGCGTTCGGCGCACTGCTCCTCGGCGTGCACGACAGCAAAGGCAAGTTGCAATATGCCGGGCGCGTCGGCACCGGTTTTGACGCCGCCTTGCTGCGCTCGGTGAAGAAAGAACTCGACGCACACGAGACGAAGCGCATGCCGTTCGCGAGCCCGCCGCGCGAGCGCAGTCGCACGCCGGTGCATTGGGTCGAGCCCGTGCTCGTCGCGGAATGCAATTTCGCGGAATGGACGAGCGACGGTATCGTGCGCCAGGCGTCGTTCGTCAGTTTGCGCAGCGACAAGCCGGCGCGCCAGATCGTCAAGGAAGCACCACGCAAGGGGGACGACGTGCAACAACAAACCGATATTGAGGCCGAATCCGACACGGCGCCGAAGAAGCGTTCGGGACGGCGCGCGGCGGCTGAGACTGATGGCGACGTGCAGACTTCGGGCGCAGATAAGAAGCGCTCCGCCGGCAAGGCAACGGGGGAAGAAGCAACGGGAATGCGCACGGAAAAGGGCGCAAGAAAGGTCGCAAGTAAGGGCACGGAAAAGGGCGCCGAAGCGGTAGCTAAAACCACCGCTAAGGTGACGGCTAAAACGACGGCCAAAACCGGCGGCGAAACAACGGCTACGACCACGGCGGCGGCGAAACCAGCGAGTAAAGCAGCAAAAACCACCACATCAAAAGAAGAAACCGCGGACACTAAAACCGCCGCTCCGCGGTCGAAAAAATCCGCGTCGCCCGCCGAAGTCGCCGGCGTTCGCGTATCGCACCCGGACCGCGTGATCGACAAGAGCACCGGCACGCGCAAGATCGACCTCGTGCAGTACTACGAATCGGTCGCGCAATGGATGTTGCCGCATCTGGCGGACCGGCCCGTGTCGCTCGTGCGCGCGCCCGAGGACATTGGCGGTGAGCTCTTTTTCCAGAAGCACAGCCAGAAGCTGTCGATCCCGAACATCACACAGCACCCCGGGCTCGACCCCGGTCATCCTCCGCTCATCACGGTGGAGAGCGTGAAGGCGCTGGTCGGCGCCGCGCAAATGGGCACGATCGAATTTCACACGTGGAATGGTGTGGCGTCGAATATCGAAAAGCCGGACCGCGTCGTGTTCGACCTGGATCCCGATCCGTCGCTCGGCTGGGACCGGATGATCGAGGCCGCTCAATTGACGCGCTCGCTGCTGGACGAACTCGGCCTCACGTCTTTTTGCAAGACAAGCGGCGGCAAGGGCTTCCATGTCGTGGTGCCGCTGTCGAAACACGCGGGCTGGGACGAGGTGAAGGAGTTTTCGCAGGCCGTCGCTCAGCACATGGCTAGCACGCTGCCCAAGTATTTCAGCGCCAAAATGGGCGCGCAAAATCGCAAGCAGAAGATCTTTGTCGACTATTTGCGCAATAACCGCGGCTCGAGCACGGTCGCCGCGTTTTCCGCGCGGGCGCGGCCGGGGCTGGGCGTTTCGGTGCCGCTCGCATGGGACGAAGTCGCGGCGACCACCGGCGGCGATCAGTGGAATATCGAGAACCTGCACGAGCGTCTTGCAAATCTGAAGAACGACCCGTGGGCCGATTACTCGAAGACGCGCCAGCGTATCACCGCGGCAATGAGAAAACGCCTGAACGGAGCGTAGCCGGCGCGTTCGCGTCGAGTGCGATACTGAACAGATAGAAGGAGCTGGCTATGAAGAGCACACCGCAATCGTCGGACGGCGGCAAGCAGGCCGATCCGCATGCCGAGAAGAATCCGCAGTCATTGGAGGACGCAGCCGCGCCGTTGCCGCATGAGAACGACCAGAGCGCCGGCTCCCAGCACGACGAAGAGCCACGGCCTATCGGCAAACAGGCGCATAGCGACGTCGAACGCGGCCTGCAGGACACGGACCGCCGCGGTGGCGGCGAGTATCAGGAAAAGACGCAGAACGACGCGCAGGCCGACGTCAACACGGATGAGAAATCGCCAGGCACGGCAGCCGGCAAGGGCGACTCGTGAGGCATTGCAAGCCGACTTGGGGAACCGTAGGCCCGCCTGCGGCACCGTGAAGTTGGCTTGGGGCGAGTGGCAGACCGACTGAGGTCGAGTTGTGTCGAACTGAAGGTGCTAGAGGCCGACTCGCGCCAATATACGAAACTGAATAGCGTTAATATGTTGTTATATTAAATTATATAAATTAATGCATTCTATTTAGAGGTATTTATTTATCGCTGTATCTCCGTGACCCGTGTTAATTCCGCGTTTAATGAGAGCGACGAATTTTGCGGTGCTCATCTGTTTGGCAGGTTTGCTGCATTCATGGCCGGACTGCTGCCGACATCGACGGACGTGGCGGCTTGCTGGCTGGCGTTGTCGCTGAGCCTCCGCGCATAGATCCTTAAATTCTCGGCGCGGCGCTGTTTGAGTTGCAGGTCCCGATTTCGCCGGTCGTCGACGCATTTCTACGCGCCAGCGACGCCACAAGTGGACACCCGTACCTAACGGCGCGGCATGATGCATCGAGGCAGGCCGCGCAACGCCGCTCGTCGTGTTCTACGTGGCGAGCATGACGTGGAACGCAGTACGGGACATCGGCGCCGTGCGCGAATCGGCTTTTAGCCGCTGAAGTGGGCAACGGTCGTCGGCGTTGCCGGGGATATGCTGCATTCCCATTGTCAGGCGAAACACCATGAGTAAAGCTATGCCGCTGGTTATGATTCACGGCCTGTTTGGGTCGCAGAGCTTCTATGCGCCGAACCGGCGCATAGCCGGCGTCGATGTTCATACCCCCGATCTGATCGGCTACCGCGCGCTGGGAGACAGCGCGGTTGAGCCGATCACGCTGGCCGGCCAGGTGGCGCATGTGATCCGCTATATGCAAGAGCGCGTCGGCGCGCCGAGTGTCCTGCTGGGACACAGTGTAGGCGGCGCAGTCGCAATGCTCGTAGCCGCGTCCGCGCCCGACCTCGTGTGCGGGGTGATTAATGTCGCGAAGGAAATTTCACGCTCGACGACGCATTCTGGTGTCGGAAAATCGCCGGTCTGGACGCCACCGCGTGGCAGGCAGAGCACGCGCGCCTCGTCGCCGATCCGGAGGGCTGGCTGAAGAGCGGCGGCATTGCCGTCACGCAGCAGCGTCTCGAGTGGGCGCGCACCGCACTCGCAAACCAACCGCGCGAAACGATTCAGGCAATGGCGCGCGCGGTGGTGGCGGAAACCGGCGCGCCCGATTTCCTTTCGCGCATTCGCATGGTCGTCGAGGGGGGCACTCCCTTCTTCATGCTCGCTGGCGAAAGGTCGGCGGCTGGATGGAACGCGCCGGACTGGGCGCACGCTGCGGCGCTGTCCTACGTGGTCCAGCCGGAAGTCGGCCACATGATGATGCTCGAGGAGCCCGACGGGTTCTGCCGAATCGTCAGCGGGATGGTCGCCCAGCTCGCGGCCTGACCGGAGGCGTCTATGACCGGAAACTGGCATCAGATCGGTAAAGCGGCGCATTGGGCACTGCGCAATACCCGTTACTTCCACGCAGTGGAGCGGACCTTCCAGCGCGCGGACGTCGAAGTCCGCGACGGAACGATGCCGCTATTATCAAAGTAAGAGAGGGCTTACGATCAAGTCCACGGATCAGCGGTCTGCCTGACATGACGCGGGCGGCTTCAAGCCCGCGCCGACTTCGCCGGTTCTTCAACGTCATCGGAACAAACACGGGAGCACCTATGAAAGCCGTTGGCCTTTACCGCTATTTGCCCATCGACCACGACGAAGCCCTGATCGACGTCGATATCCCGAAACCTGAAGCAACTGGTCGCGATCTGCTCGTGAAAGTCGAGGCCATCTCGGTGAATCCGGTCGACACCAAGGTGCGTGCGCCGAAAGACAGCGTCGAAAAAGCGCCGCGCGTGCTCGGTTGGGACGCCGCCGGCACGGTTGTCGCAGCCGGTCCGGACGTGACGCTGTTCAAGGTCGGCGATCCCGTGTTCTATGCGGGCAGCATCACGCGACCGGGCGCGAATAGCGAGTTCCATCTCGTTGACGAGCGGATCGTCGGACGCAAGCCCGCGTCGCTCGATTTCACCCATGCGGCCGCGTTGCCGCTCACGGCGATCACCGCATGGGAAGCGTTGTTCGATCGCCTCGGCGTCTCGCCGCAAGGCGCGCACGAAGGGCGCGCGGTGCTGATCTTCGGCGGCGCGGGCGGCGTCGGCTCGATTGGCATCCAACTGGCCAAACAGCTCGCGAAGCTGAAAGTGATTGCGACCGCGTCGCGTCCCGAGTCGGCGAAATGGGCAACAGAGTTGGGCGCGGATCATGTGGTCGATCACTTCGGCGACATGCCCGCTCAATTGAAGCAACTTGGCATCGAACAGGTCGACTACGTGCTGATGTTCAACGACACGGACAAAAACTTTCCGGTCGCGGCTGAGCTCGTCAAACCGCAGGGCGGCATCTGCTCGATCGTCGAAAACAGCAAGCCGGTGCCCGTTGAGTTGCTGAAGGCTAAGAGCGCCGCGTTTCACTGGGAGTTCATGTTCACGCGTTCAATGTTCGGCACGCCCGACATGATCGAGCAGCACAAGCTGCTGACCGAGGTGGCGCGTCTCGTCGATGCCGGCACGTTGCGCACGACCGTCGGCCAACACCTCGGCGCGATCAATGCGGCGAACCTTCGCCGCGCGCATGCTCTGCTCGAAGAAGGGCGCGCGATCGGCAAGCTCGTCCTGACCGGCTTCTGATAAAACCCGTCCACGCAAGCGGGGTAACACCCGATGCCCAGGGAGCGCGCGCGGCATCGCTTGGCGGTAGACTGGTGACGCATCATGCTAAAACGGTTGCGTGTCTCGCGTCCGCCGGCGGCTTCCGCGCGCTGCACCAGGATCATGCGCGGGCAGCCGCACTTGCGCGGGCATGCAGCGGCACAACAACGAGGTGACAGTATGAGCTCCAGCTTCAAACTCTCCGCCGTTCCGGTTGTCGCTTCTCTCGCTTGCGTGCTTTGTTGCGGCCTGCTCGCGCCTGCCGCTCACGCGGCCACGCCGATTACGGTGACGTCGCAATCCGCCCTCGACGGTCCGATTCGCTACACGGTCCGCGTCACATCCAAACAGTTCGGCAACTCGCAGGAAACGCGCACCATCCGCTCCGGTCAGTCGGACGACTTCACGTGGAAGACGGTGCCGCCCGGCGGCGCAATTCCGGCGACGGATGCATGTCCGAACTACGCGTCGCTGCCGCTCGACTCCAATGGCGCGATGATCCGCCAGACGCAGATCCGCCTTGCGCCGGTCGTCGCCGACGATGGCACCGCGACCGTGCAATTGAGCTTCCAGGCGCACAAGCCAGACGGCGTGAAGACTGTCACGGCCGGTGGAAAATCGCTCAAGTGTCCGAACGATGTCAGCGTGAGCCAGGTGCTGCGCTTTACGATGCCGGTGAACGGCAGCACGAAGACGCTGACGCTCAGTGACGGCACGGTCGTCGCGGTCAGCGCGAAACGCTGACCGCGCCGGACCGCCGGACCGCCGGACCGCAGGATCGCAGGATCGCCGGATCGCCAGATCGCCGGATCGCCAGATCGCCAGATCGCCGGATCGCCGGACCGTAGGACCGCTGGACCGCTGGATCGCCGGATCCAGTCTGAGCGGTTCAGCGCCGCGCGCCGGCCCGTTCGACCAGCCGCGCCGGCAGAAACCGGTGCTCCGCCGAAAAGAGGCGCCGGTAGGTGAGCAGCACCGCGCCCACCGTGCCGAGCGCCGATGATGCCGCGATCAGGAACATGATCACGATCTGATAGCGCACCGCCTGCAACGGCGACTGGCCGGCCAGCACCTGGCCGGTCATCATGCCGGGCAGGCTGACTACGCCGACCACGGCCATCTGGTTGAGCGTCGGCATCATACCCGCGCGCACCGCCTGACGAGCGGGCGCCTGCGCCGCTTCCCAGCGCGTCGCGCCGAGCGCTAACGCCATCTCCACGCGGTCGCGCCGGGCGGTCAGTTCCTCGGTCATTCGTTCGATGCCGAGCGAGACGCCTGTGAGCGTATTGCCGAGGATCATGCCGAGAATCGGAATCGCATATTGCGGTTCGTACCAGGGGTGAATGCGGATCACGACGAAGAGCCCAACCGCTGCCACCAGCCACGAACTGACCCAGATCGACAGCACACTGTCCGCGCGTTGTCCCGCGTATGTGCGGCTGCCGCGCTGCGCGCCCGCGAAGCCGGCGATCAGTGTCATCACGGTCATCAACGGCAGCACCACGAACCAGTGGTCGTAGCGGAACACCCAACCCAGCACATAGCCGATCGCGAGCAACTGCACGACGGTGCGCACGGCGGCCCACGCGAGCTTGCGTTCGAGATCGAGCTTGAGTGCCACCGACACCACACCGTTCACGACGATCAGCAACGCGGCGATCGCCACGTCCCAAAGACTCAGGTTTTGCAATGTCATCGGTTGGGCGCTCCTTGCGCGGACATGACGGCGGGCTCTTCGAGGACGCCCGCATGCATCGTCAGATGGCGCTCGCTCATGCGAGCAGCTTGTGCCGGATCGTGCGAGACCCAGATAGAAGCGTGAGCACGGCGATCGGCGCCGAACCATGCGCGCACGAGTCCTTCGATGGCGTGCGACGACTCGGGGTCGAGTGACGCAGTCGGTTCGTCGAGCAGGAGCACCTCGGGCGCGAGTTGCAGCACGCGAATCAGCGCGGTGATTTGCGCTTCGCCGCCTGACAGTTCGCTTGCGCGTTTGGCGAGAAAATCGCCCGAACGGCCCGCCTGCGCGACCAGATCAGCCGCGTGTTCGCGGTCGAAGCGCGTATCGCGATACGCACGCAGCTCGAACGGGTAACGCAGATTGTCTTCGACTGTGCCGTCGAGCAGCGCGGGCCGCTGCCGGATATAGGCGACGCTGCGCCGGTAACGCGGAATCGCGGCTCGGCCGACGGGCGCGCCATGCCAGACGATGCGTCCGGCGTCGAGCGGATCGAGCAGCGCGAGTGCCCGCAGGAACACGCTCTTGCCTGAGCCCGACGCTCCGGTGATTGCGACACGGTCGCCGGCGTGCAGCGCGAAAGTGGTGGACTGGAGCAGGGTCTGGCCGCGCGATGCATCGCGCCGGACGATGCCGTCGGCGAAGACGAAGGGGACATCGGTCATGGAAACAAGTGGTGCGTAGAGGGCGGGGTGCGCGATGCAGCATCATAAAGTGGACTGAGACCGGCCGCGAGCTGCCGAGCGCGCACCGCGCGCATAAAGCAACAAAGCGACGAACCTGCGAAGCACTGCGCCGGCGCTCGCGGGCACAATATCTGCTGCGCGATCGACAACCAACGAGCAAAAGGGAGCCTTTTGATGGCAGGGTCGAGCACAGTGGGAAGACGGGTCGGCAAAATCGTCGCATGGATACTCGCGATCATCGTCATCCTCGTGATTGCGCTCACCGTTTTCATTCTCACATTCGACTGGAACCGCGCGCGGCCCTACGTCAATGACAAGGTGACGCAGGCGATCGGTCGGCAGTTCACCATCAATGGCGATCTGAAGGTGGGTTTCCGGCACCGGGCCGGCGAAACCGGCTGGAAAAGCTGGGTGCCCTGGCCGCGTTTCTCGGCGGCCAACATCACGATAGCGAACCCCGACTGGGCGAAGCGCCCGCAGTTCGCGACGCTCGACGAGATCGACTTCCAGGTGAAGGTGCTGCCGCTCATTGCGCACAACATCGTGATCCCCGCGATCAACCTCGTGAATCCTTCTGTTGATCTCGAACGCATGGTCGATGGGCGCAATAACTGGACGTTCCAGCTGCCGTCGTCGAAAACGCCGTCGCAATGGAAGCTGCAGTTGCACGACATCGTGTTCGCGAAGGGCAATATCGCGCTGTCCGACGAGCAGAAGAAGGTCGACGTGCAGATGGTCGTCGATACGCTCGGTCAGCCGATTCCGATCGGCGAGGCAATGAAGCAGCAGGAGGAGGCCTCGCGCAAGGCATCGGCGGAAGCGGTCGGCAAGGACGGCGCGAAAAAATTGAGCGCCCAGGCTGAGGCGCAGGCGGCTTCGGCGGCCTCGGCCGCTTCCGCGGCGGCGGCTTCAGGCGCTTCTGCAACAGACATCCACGCATCTGGCACGACGGCGGCGACAGGCGCCGCGGGCGGGCTCACAGCGGGCGGTTCGAAGGGCGCAAGCGGCGCGGCGGTCACAGCGGCGTCCGGCGCGAGCGGTGCAGACGTGGCAGCGGCATCGAGTGCAAGCGGCGCTAGCGCTGACAGCACGAGCGCGGCGCGCGGCGCTCAGCGCGAGGTGCCGCCGTATGCAATCGGCTGGACCTTGAAAGGCACCTACAACAAGACGCCGGTCTCGGGCAGCGGCAAAGTGGGCGGTGTGCTGGCGCTCCAGGACGCCAACCGGCCGTTCCCCGTTCAGGCCGATGTGAAGGCAGGCGACCTGCACGTCGGTCTCGTGGGCACCCTCACCGACCCGGCGCATCTTTCCGCCGTCGATATGCGCCTGTGGGTGCAGGGCAGCAGCATGGCAAAACTCTATTCGCTGACGGGCGTGACGCTGCCCGACACGCCGCCTTACGCAACCGAAGGGCGGCTCGTCGGTCAGTTCAAGACCACCGGCAACGTGTTCAAGTATGAAAACTTTACAGGCCGCGTGGGCGGCAGCGACCTGAACGGCTCGCTGACCTACACGGCGCGCCGACCGCGACCGCTGTTGCAGGGTGAACTCGTGTCGCACCTGCTGCAGTTCTCTGATCTCGCGCCGGTGATCGGCGCGGATTCCAACGCGAGCAAGGCCAAGCGCGGCGATGCGGCCAGGCAGCCGTCGAGCAAGGTCTTGCCCGTCGAAGAGTTCCGCACCGACCGCTGGAAGGCGATCGACGCCGACGTGAAGTTCACCGGCCGGCGTATCGTGAAGAACGCCGATCTGCCGATCACCGATCTCTACACCCACGTCGTGATGACAGACGGCGTGCTGTCGCTCGAGCCGTTGAAGTTCGGCGTGGCCGGCGGCACGCTCGCCTCCAACATTCATCTGGACGGCAGCAGCGCGCCGCTGAAGGGACGCTTTGCGACCACCGCGCGGCATCTGAAGTTAAAGCAGCTGTTTCCGAACTTCAAGACGATGCAAAACGCGCTGGGCGAGATCAATGGCGACGCCGCGCTGACCGCGACGGGCAACTCGCCTGCGGCGCTCGCCGCCACCTCGAACGGCGAGGTGAAGGCGCTCGTCACCGAAGGTACGGTGAGCCGCTTGCTGATGGAAGCCGCGGGCCTGAACGTCGCGAACGTCGTGTATGAAAAGCTTTTCGGCAATCGGGACGTAAAGATCAACTGTGCCGCCGCGGATTTTGTTGCGACCAATGGCGTGCTCGATTCGCGCGTGTTCGCACTCGATACCGACGACGCCGTGATCGACATCGACGGCAACGTCAATCTGCGCGACGAAACGATGGACCTCGGCGTGCATCCGCATACGAAGGGGTTCCGCGTGTTCTCGTTGCGCTCGCCGCTATATGCGAAGGGCACGTTCAAGGACCCGCACGTCGGCGTGAACGTGGGCGCGCTGGCGTTGCGGGGCGGCGCGGCTGTGGGCCTCGGCCTGATCAATCCATTCGCGGCGCTGCTGCCCTTGCTCGCGCCGAGCAATAACAAGCCGTTGCCGTGCACCCAATTGCTGTCGCAAGTCCGGCAGGCTCCGACGGCGCCGCCGCCCGGCACCAAACAGAAGCCGAAGCCCGCCATTTCGCTCGAGGGGGTGCCGGTCAACAAGCGTTCAGCGGACGCGGCGTCGGCCGCGTCGGCGGCCTCAGCGCCTGCGCCGACTGGACGCAAGCCCGCGACGGTTTCGCCCGCGAGCGCAGCCCAGTACAAGGGAAGCTGATGCACTTTTTTCTGCCGGCGGACTGGTTCCACTGGAACCTTGGCAGCGGCTTTTCGTTCGTCTTTTTATGGTTGATCAGCGTGCCTTCGACATAGCGCGGGGAGCGCGGAGTCGGCGTAAGCGCGATGGCGCAGCACTGATGTAATCGGTTCGCGGGAGCGAATCGCGTCGCGCGATGAAAGAGAAGGAATGAGGCGAGGGGAAAGAGAAAGCTCGCGGTAGCTCTATGTGCAGGACTCGTGCTGGCAGCTTTTCAACACGCCGCGCTTCTCCCGGAGGAGCATGCGCGACACAGTAAGACTGACAACAGCGCTGACGACACCGCATACGGCAGCAAAAGCCTACGACAACGCGCAAGAACGGGCGAGAGGGCCCGCCTAACGCAACGACCGCGGCGTTGCGTCGCCCGCCGCATCTTGCCGGCGTACTCCGCGACGCGCGCCCACGCGTGTTGCGCCGAACTCGGTCAGGATCTTGCCGCGAGCGCGGCTCGCAAATACCAGGAATCCGAAGCCGTCCGCTTCATACCAGTAACCGCCGTTCTCGAGACCGTCGAGCGGCTGTTCCAGTGCATTCGTAATGGATTCGATGCAGCGCCGCCGCAATTCGGCCGCGGCCGGGTAAGGAGGATGTGCGCCGCGCACGCTGCATAGAAGCACGTCGAGTCCGGGCAACACATGTGCATAAAGAACCGGCTCGTCTTGCGCGCGAGCGCGCGCGATCTTGGTGTCAAGTTGCCCGAAGGGCTTGAAATGCCGCAGTACCGCGAGGAACGACTCATCGCCGTCCACCTTCGCGCGTCTACGCTTTTTCGGGAAGGACATAAAAATTCGCCTGAAAAAGAATTGCAAGAAACGCAGCGTCCTCATGCGACAACTCCCGGCTTCGCGCGCCGCACGTCGATCTTTTATAGCATACGACAAGGCCGGATTCACGATGATTCGACGACTCCGCCGCCTCACCGACTCCCGCACGAATCATGCCGAACCGCCTCGCCGCGCGCCTTCGCATTCCAGCACATCTGACTCCATCATAGACGCACGACGCGCCGAAAAAACATCTTGCACCAATAAAAATGTCTTTTTTATGTGGGCGCGGGCATCCTGCGCTCACGTTGAAATATTGCCGATTCACGTCGATAATGGCCCGTCTGGCTGGCGGGTTCCCGCGAGCTGCCGCTGCGTGAACGACCTTCGGGCGAACATGAAATTATTCACCAAGGGTCTGCTGCTGATCGCAGTGCCCAGCCTGGTGGAGCTGGCGCTTCTTGGCGTCGTCTTCGATACTCAGGAGCAGACAGCCCAGGCCGCGCAATGGGTTACCAATAGCAAGCAGATTCTTTACCAGTCATCGGCAATTGTCGATCCGCTGCTGCGCCAGGCCGCTCGGGTTCGTACCGGCATGGTGATCGGCGATCCGTCGTTGCTCGACCGGCATACGGTGTGGATCGACGTGAGCGACCGTCTGTCGAAGCTCGACGCGCTGGTTGCCGATACGCCGCAGCAGGTGGAGCGGGTTCATAAGATGAAGCGCGCAATCGACGCATATCGCGCCCAAACCGTAATGGTTTCGCAGGCGTTGCGTGATGGGCGCAATCCGCAATCGCTCGTTGCGCTCGAGAGTGGCGCGTTGCCGGAGCCAGTCGCCGCATTTCGCGACGAACTCGCGGCCTTCGGCGAAGAGGCTTCGCGTCTCGATGCGGAACGCTCGGCGGCTCTCGTGCGGCGTCGCGAGCATCAGCAATATGCGTTGATCGCCGCAGTGATCGGCTCCATGCTGATCTGGGCCGCTACTGCAGTCGTGTTTGCGCGCAGCATTGGGCGGCGCCTCGAAGTGCTGACCGATAACGCGGAGCGCCTCGGCAACGGGCGGCCGCTTGCCGCGCGCCTGTCCGGCAACGACGAAATCGCGGCGCTCGACGCCGTGCTGCATCAGACAGGCGCGCGACTGCGCGAGGCGGAGGCCGAACAGGCGTCGCTCAAGACGCGTCTTGAGGCGCGCGCGCAGGAACTGGCGCGCGTCAATGAGGAACTGCGCCAGGAGACGCAAGACAACGAAATGTTTATCTACAGCGTATCGCACGACTTGCGCTCTCCGCTCGTGAACCTGCAAGGTTTCTCGAAGGAGTTGCAGGTCTCGTGCGACGAGCTGGACAGCATTGTCGTCGAAGCGCGGCTGCCGGAAGCGGAACAAAAACGTATGGCGCATATTCTCGACAGCGATGTGCGCGAATCCTTGCACTACTTGCGTACTGCGGTCACGCGGGCTGCGGCGATCATCGAAGCGCTGTTGCGAATTTCGCGTGCCGGCCGGCTTGAATATCAATGGCAACGGGTGAGCGTCGCGCGCGTGGTGGCGCGCGTCGCCGATACCCTGCAGCGAGCCATCGAGGAGCGCGGCGCGGTCGTTACCGTACGCGAGTTGCCGCCGGCATGGGGCGACCCGGGCGCGATCGAACAGATCTTCAGCAATCTGATTGGCAATGCGTTGAACTACCTGGACCCGGCACGCAACGGACGCATCGAGATCGGCGCGCTCGAACCGGAGCCCGTCGACGAAAACGGGCCGCGCGCGGTTCGCATGCGCACGTACTATGTGCGCGACAACGGCCTGGGCATTCCGGCCGCCCATATGTCGAAGGTGTTCCGTGCATTTCAACGTCTGCACGGCGATGTAGCGAACGGCGACGGAGTCGGTCTGGCAGTGGTGCGGCGCACGGTGGAGCGGCATGGGGGGCGCGTGTGGGTCGAGTCGGCGCAAGGCGCTGGATCGACCTTTTTCGTGGTGTTGCCGGAGCAGCCCGCGCGCCCTTGAACCGCGCCGGGTGCCGTGCAAAAAGTTGCATGGAACGATTCGCGTCGCATCGCTCAATGCGTGCGCCGCATCTGCATGAACCGGGTCGAACCGACAGAATGGAGAGCATATGAGTCACGGGGAAACGGTCAGCATTATTCTGATCGAAGACGACGACGGCCATGCCACGCTCGTCGAGCGCAATCTGCGCCGTGCCGGCATTTCGAACGGCTTTGTGCGCTTTCGCGACGGTCAGCAGGCGCTGGATTATTTTTTCGGCGCAGACCCGGGTGGCTGCGCCGCTGCGGTGGGCGACAGTGTCGCAAGCCGTCATGCGAATGCCGAAGATCTGAAGAATTCAGTCGTACTGCTGGACCTGAAGATGCCGCGCGTCGATGGCTTCGAGGTGTTGCGGCGCCTGAAGGAGTCGCCACAAACGGCGCCCGTGCCCGTGATCGTGTTGACCACCACAGACGACCCCCGTGAAATCGCGCGATGCTATGAGCTCGGCTGCAATGTCTACATTACAAAGCCGGTCGAGTACGATGCGTTTATTGAAGCGGTGCGCCGCCTCGGCTTCTTCCTGCAGGTGGTCAAGCTGCCGTCCGGGCATCGCTTCACTGCGTCATCATGACGTGACAGGATTGCCACATACTCTCCAGACCTACTGACCGCGACCCGCGCATGTTCGAAGAAGTGTCCCCGCCGCCCGCAGCATGTATTCTCGTCCTCGATGACGACGAGGGCATCTTGCGGCTCGCGCGCAAGTCGCTCGAACGCGCCGGCTGCCGCGTTTGGGTCTGCGCAAGCGTCGAGGCGGCTCGCGAACGGCTCGTCGCCGGCGGTCTGGACCTGCTCGTGCTCGACTATCAACTCAGCGGGCCCCAAACGGGCCTCGACTTTTTTCGCCGGCTACGCTCGGAAGGCGTGCGCATTCCCGCCATCCTCGTGACAGGTTTTACGGACGAGTCGCGCGTAATCGAGGCGTTGCGCGCCGGCGTGTCCGACGTGGTGCCCAAGTCCGGCGATTACCTCGATTACCTGCCCGAAGCAGTGGAGCGGGTTCTGTCGCAAGTGCGCTTGCAGCGCGCGTCGGAAGAAGCGTTGCTGCTGCGCGATCGCGAGCAGCATTACCGCAACCTGTCGGAAGCGCTGCCGCACCTCGTGCTCACCTGCAATGCGTCGGGCGACTGCGATTTCCTGTCAAAGCAGTGGTACGACTACACCGGCCTTGGCGAGAACAGTTCGCATGGTTTGGCCTGGCTCGACGCCGTGCATCCGGACGATCGCGAAGAAGTGCGCCGTAGCTGGCTGAAAGCGGTGGCGAGCAATGCGGGCACTTATCGGCACGAACTGCGCATTCGCCGCCGCGACGGCGAGTACCGCTGGTTCGACGCGCGCATGGTCGCGACGCGCAACACCGAAGGCAACTTCAGCAAATGGTTCGGCAGTTGCACGGATGTTCATTCGGAGCGCGAAGCCATGCAGGAGCGCGAACGGCTTCTCGCTTCTGAACAGGCGGCGCGGCAGATCGCCGAAGAAGCGAATCGCGCGAAAGACCGGTTTCTTGCGATGCTCTCGCACGAGCTGCGCACGCCGCTCACACCGGTGCTGGCCGGTGCAAGCGTACTCGAGATGATTCCCGACCTGCCGGATCAGGCGCGCTCGAGCGTGCGCATGATCCGCCGCAATGTCGAACTGGAGGCGCGCCTGATCGACGATCTGCTCGACCTTACGCGCGTGGCCAACGGCAAGCTGCGCCTGTCGCTCGAAACGGTCGACGTGCATGAGGTAATAGACAGTGTGCTCGAACTCTTCCGCAGCGAGATCCAGGTCAAGCAGCAGGACGTGCATGTGCACAAGGACGCGAAACATCACTACGTGCTTGCCGATCGCGCGCGCCTGCAGCAGATGCTATGGAACCTGATTCGCAATGCCGCGAAGTTCACGCCTGACGGTGGACACATCTATGTGCGCACGCGCGATGAGCGCATGCACGTGCAAATCTGCGTCGAAGACACGGGCATCGGCATCGAGCCGGAACAGATTGGCAAATTGTTCAACGCGTTCGAGCAGGGCGATCAGAACATGACGCGGCAGTTCGGCGGACTAGGGCTCGGCCTCGCAATCACGAAGGCGTTAACGGACGTGCATGGCGGCACGGTCACGGCCCAAAGCCCGGGGCCGCATTGCGGCGCTACGTTCACCATCACGCTGCCGACCGCGGCGGCGCCTGCGCAAAGGTCGCAGGCGGTATTGCCCGAGCATGTGCATCCCGCCGGCGTGCTCAATATTCTGCTAGTCGAGGATCACGTCGATACGGCCGAGGTCATGGAGCAGCTGATTCGCACGCTCGGCCACGACGTCACGACGGTGGGCCGTGTGGACGACGCACTGGCCGCCACGCAGTTGCAGAATTTCGATCTGGTTATCAGCGACGTCGGCTTGCCCGATGGCACTGGCCTCGACTTCATCAAGGCGTATCGCGAGCATTGGGATACGCCTGCGGTCGCGCTGAGCGGTTTCGGCACCGACGAAGACGTACGCCGCTGCCTTGCCGCCGGTTTCACCTCGCATTTGACGAAGCCGGTCAATTTCGCGCAGCTCGAAACAATGATCGAGAGCGCGATCAACACGAAGGCGCGAAAGCAGACGTAACGCGAAGCGTGAACAACTGCTGTGAGCGGGTTCAAAAGCAAAGGCCTGTTGCGAGTGCGTCGCAACAGGCCTTTTTGCTGGGTAAAGCGTGCGAGCGCGCCTCGCCTGGCCGCTGGCTTAGCGCGGCGAATTTTTCAGCGAGTCGCGGATTTCACGCAACAGCAGCACGTCTTCCGCCGGCTGCGGCGGCTCCGACGGCGCAGCATCGGCCGGCTTGCGCAGATTGTTGATGAACTTGACCATCAGGAAAATGATGAACGCGAGAATGACGAAGTTGATGGCCACGGTAATGAACGAGCCATAACCGAATACCGCAACGCCCGCCGTCTGCAAGTCTTTATACGACTCCGGGTTGCCTTTGAAGCTCGCCGGAATGGCGCCGAGGCGAACGAATTTGTTCGAAAAGTCGAGGCCGCCCGTAGCGACGCCGACCACCGGCATGATCAGGTCTTTCACAACTGAATTGACGATGGTGGAGAACGCGCCGCCGATGATGACACCGACCGCGAGATCCATCACGTTGCCTTTAAGGGCGAATTCCTTGAATTCCTTGACCATGCTCATAGGGTTTCCTCCTGGATATCGATGACCAAATCATACCAATCTCAGACAGATAGGCCAGCCCTTCGGCCCGGAAAGCCCGGAAAAACGAGGATTGTTTTTATGCCGGAAACCGTGACATGCCCTGGCGGGCGCGTTCGATATGCGCAGCAAAAGTGACCGGGTCCGTGTTCGTGCCGCATAGCAGAACGCCCACGCGTTTGCCCTGCAGCTTCTCGCGCAGCGGTCCAAGCAGCGCTGCGGTAGCGGCGGCGCAAGCGGGCTCGACAGCGAGCTTCAGTTGTCCGAACAAGGTGAGCATGGCCGCGCGGAGTTGGTCGTCCGAAACGGTCACGAGTTCGTCGATATGGCGGCGGCACAACTCATAGCTGTATTCCTCGGTATGCGGCGCCATCAATGAATCCGCAATACCGTGCATGTGGCCCATCTTGACCGTGTGATTGGCGGCGAAGCTTTTTCCCATTGCATCCGCGCCTTCCGGCTCGACACCGAACACGTGCACGCCCGAATTCGCGAGCCGCATGGCCGTGGCCACCCCGGCCGCGAGACCGCCGCCGCCGATCGGCACGATCACGGCTTCCAGGTCGGGCGTTTGCGTGCTCCATTCGTAGCCGAGGGTGGCGGAGCCGAGCACCGTGCGATAACCGTTGAACGGGTGCACGAAATAGCGGCCTTCTTCGGCCTCGATGCGGCGCACGAGTTCGAAAGCTTCCGCAAGATCTTCAGCGAACACGATCTCCGCGCGATATTGCCGGCACAGAGCGACCCGCGCCGGATTCGCCGCGCGAAACAGCACCACCTTCGCGCTGATGCCGAGCCGCATCGCCGCATACGCGACGGCCACTGCATGGTTGCCGCCCGACACGCACGTGACGCCTGCGCTGCGTTGGGCTTCGTCGAGCGCTAGCAGGTTCGTGAACGCGCCGCGCGCCTTGAAGCTGCCGCCCGCTTGCAGCAGTTCGAACTTGAAGTTCACCACCGTACCTTCGAGCGACGCGAAGTCGAGCCTGTCGAACACCGGCGTTCGAGCCACCCACGGCGTCAGCGCGAAGTGCTGCGCGGCGATGTCGTCGAGAGTGGGGATCGGCTCGCCGTCGATCGTATGGTCGGTGTGCTGCGGCGTGGCGCTTGACATGGGCGTGGGCGAGATGTGGAGAGAAGCGGGCGATAATGAAAGTATGGTTTCTCGTTGCTCAGACGACGGTTTCAGTGCGCATGCGCTTCGACGGACATGCTGTGAATGAACTTGCGCAAGAAGCGTTCACACTGCACGAGCTGATCCAGCGCGACGAATTCATTCGCCTTGTGCGCCTGCTGAATGTCGCCTGGCCCGCACACGATGCTCGGAATACCCGCCAGCGAAAAGAGCCCGGCCTCCGTGCCGTAAGCGACCTTGCGCTTGTCCTGGTCCGCCGTCAGCGCGCGCACGAGTTGCGTGATGGCGGCCTGCTCAGACGAATCGAGTCCGGGCGCCGCGGCAATCTTCGTGATCTCGATTGCCGCCGATGGATGCTCGCGCAACATTTTCGGCAACAGTGTTTCGCGTGCGTACTGGTCGATACGCGCGAAGATCGGTTCGGGGTCGAGCGTGGGCAGATTGCGGAATTCGAACTGGAATTTGCACTCGGCCGGCACCGTATTGATTGCATTGCCGCCGACGATCGTGCTGGTTTGCGCGGTGGTGAACGGCACGTCGTACAGTTCGTCGAACGGGCCTTGCTCGCGGAACTGATCGGCCATGTCGCGGATATAACAGATGAGGCGCGCTGCGTACTCGATCGCGTTCAAGCCCTTCGGCGTGAGCGACGAGTGCGCCGCCTGGCCGCGCACGCAGCACTGGTACGCGTTGATGCCCTTGTGCGCCACGATGGGCCGCATGCTGGTCGGCTCGCCCACAATGCAGCCGTCCGGCTTCACGCCGCGTTTCATCAGGTCGGCGATCAAAAGCGGCGCGCCCGCGCAGCCCACTTCTTCGTCGAATGAAAGTGCGAAGTGAATCGGCTTGGCGAGCTTCGCGCGCTGCATGTCGGGCACGAGCGCAAGCGCCGCGCCGATAAAGCCCTTCATGTCGCAAGTGCCGCGCCCATAAAGCTTGTCACCGCGAATTTCCGGCTTGAACGGATCGCTGTCCCACTGCTGACCGTCGACGGGCACCACGTCGGTATGGCCCGACAACACCACGCCGCCGTTCGTTTCGCCGTTGTGTGCGGGGATCGTTGCGAACAGGTTGGCCCATTTGCCGCTGGGGTCGTGCGTGAGCGTGCCTTCAATGCCGAGCCCGCGCAGTTCGTCGCGCACGGTTTCGATCAGACCGAGATTCGGATTGCGGCTTACCGTGTCCATCGACACGAGACGGGTGACCCAGGGAAGCGAGACAGGCGTGGTGCCAGAGGCGGAAGCGGACGAAGCAGTTGCGGATGTTTTCGAGGACTGCGCTGAATCAGCGACATGAGACATGACAGGACTCCGGCATTTGAGTCTTTCGATCATACCCAAAAAAAGCCGCCCCGTATGCTGCGGCGCGCGTTTTGCGCGCCGCAGCATTGCCGGAAAACGCTAGACGTACCGCGTTTTTTCGCAGCCGCGCAGCGCCATGCCGACGGCGCGACGGCACGACGGCACGACGGCGCGACGGCACGACGGCACGACGGCGCGACGGCACGACGGCACGACGGCACGACGGCACGACGGCGCGACGGCACGACGGCGCGACGGCACGACGGCACGCAACGGGAACGCGGAGGCCCGATAGCGAACCTAACGCGCCGCGGCCGCCGCCGTGGTGCCCCGGCTTGGCGAGCCCAACGCCCGCAACGTTTCCTTGACCGTTGCCACCCGCACTGCAAGATCGGGACTGCGCGTTTCGATACGCAGCTTGTCCTGGCCCGCCAGTTTGATGTGCTTGTGCTTCTGCACCATCTCGATGATACGCATCGCGTCGATGGGCGGATTGGGAATGAATTGCAAACCGATCACCGCTTCGCCCGCGTCGATCTTCGAAATACCCAACGGCTTTGCCGCAAGCCGCAGACGATGCGTCTCCACGAGCGCATGCGCTTGCGGCGGCAACTTGCCGAAGCGATCGATCAGTTCTTCCTGAATGCCGTCGATCGCATCGTTGTGCTCGCAATTCGCAAGGCGCTTGTACAGCGACAGACGCTCCTGCACGTCGCCGCAATAGTCGGCAGGAAGAATCGCCGGCGCGTGCAGATTGATCTCGGTCGTGGCGGCGAGTGGCGCGGTGAGGTCGGGCTCCTTGCCGTCCTTGAGCGCCTTCACTGCGTCGTTGAGCATGTCGGTGTAAAGCTGAAAGCCGATCTCGTGAATCTCACCCGACTGCTTGTCGCCGAGCACTTCGCCGGTGCCGCGAATCTCCAGATCGTGCATGGCCAGATAGAAGCCCGAGCCGAGTTCTTCCATCTGCTGGATCGCTTCGAGCCGGCGTTGCGCCTGCTTGGTCAACCCTTGCGGATCGTGCACGAGCAGGTACGCATACGCCTGGTGATGCGAGCGTCCCACGCGTCCGCGCAGTTGATGCAGTTGCGCGAGGCCGAACTTGTCCGAGCGATGAATCAGGATCGTGTTGGCGCTCGGCACGTCAATGCCGGTTTCGATAATCGTCGTGCACAGCAAAACGTTCGCACGTTGGGCGACGAAGTCACGCATGACGCGTTCGAGTTCACGCTCGTGCATCTGCCCATGCGCGACCGCGATGCGTGCCTCGGGCACGAGCGCTTCGAGCATTTGCCGGCGATTCTCGATCGTCTCGACTTCGTTGTGCAAGAAGTAAACCTGGCCGCCGCGCTTCAGTTCGCGCAACATCGCTTCGCGAATCACGCTTTCTTCCTCGCGACGCACGAACGTTTTGATCGCCAGACGCTTTTGCGGCGCGGTCGCGATAACAGAAAAGTCGCGCAGACCTTCGAGCGCCATGCCGAGCGTACGCGGGATCGGCGTGGCGGTGAGCGTGAGCACATCCACTTCCGCGCGCAACGCCTTGAGCGCCTCTTTCTGCCGCACACCGAAGCGATGTT
This sequence comes from Paraburkholderia kirstenboschensis, assembly GCF_032806925.1. Taxonomy (NCBI): domain Bacteria; kingdom Pseudomonadati; phylum Pseudomonadota; class Betaproteobacteria; order Burkholderiales; family Burkholderiaceae; genus Paraburkholderia; species Paraburkholderia kirstenboschensis. The sequence continues at coordinate 1,069,005 of NZ_CP136513.1, forward strand.
CCTCGTCGATGATCACGAGTCCGAGCCGCTTGAACTGCACGTCCGACGACAGCAGCTTGTGCGTGCCGATCACAATGTCTACGCTGCCTTCGTTGATCTGCTGGATCGCCGCGTTGACTTCCTTGGTCGACTTGAAGCGCGACAGTTCGGCGATTCGCACGGGCCAGTCGGAGAAGCGGTCCGAGAAAGTCTGCATGTGCTGTTCGGCGAGCAGCGTGGTGGGCGAGAGTAGCGCGACCTGCTTGCCGCCCATGACAGCAATGAAGGCCGCCCGCAGCGCGACTTCGGTCTTGCCGAAGCCCACGTCGCCGCATACGAGGCGGTCCATCGGCTTGCCGCTCGTCATGTCGCCGATCACGGCTGCGATCGCCGCGGCCTGGTCCGGCGTTTCCTCGAAGCCGAAGCTCTCCGCGAACTTCACGTAGTCTTTCGGTTCGAGCGCGAACGCGTGGCCCGAACGCGCGGCGCGGCGCGCGTAGAGATTGAGCAGTTCCGCGGCGGTGTCGCGAATCTGCTGCGCGGCCTTGCGTTTGGCCTTTTCCCATTGACCCGAGCCGAGCGAATGCAACGGCGCGCTTTCGGGATCGGCACCGCTGTAGCGCGAGATCACGTGCAGCTGCGCGACCGGCACGTAGAGCTTGCTGTCGCCCGCGTATTCCAGATGCAGAAACTCGGTCTCGCCTTCGCCGAGATCCATGGTGACGAGGCCCATATAGCGGCCTATGCCGTGCTGCGAATGCACGACCGGATCGCCGACCTTGAGCTCCGACAGGTCCCGCACCATCGAATCGACGTTGCTAGCCTGTTCCTGGCGGCGGCGACCGGCGCGCCGCGCGAGCGGCCCATAAAGCTCGGTTTCGGTGATGATCGCAATGCCGTCCACGGGGACCGCAAAGCCGTTCGCGAGCGGCGCGACGCCCAGCGAAAAAGGCGCGTCGCCCGTCAGCCAGTCCTGGAAGCTGTCGCTCGACGCGGGCTTCAGATGGTTGTCCGCGAGCAGCTGCAATAGCGTTTCACGCCGTCCCGCCGATTCGGCAGCGAACAGCACACGGTTGGGCGTGGTGTCGAGATAGGTGCGCAACGCCGATACGGGATCTTCCGCGTGCCGGTCGATCGCGAGATTCGGTAGCGGCGTGGACCAGCCGCCGCCTGCGTTGGCCGGCAGCACGAGCCGCGCGAACGGTTTCGCGAGTATGAAGAAGTCTTCGTCCGACAGGAACAGGCGCTGCGGCTCCAGAATGGGACGGTCGCGGTCGTGCGACAGGAAGTTGTAGCGCTGCTTCGTGTCGTTGCTGAAGCGCCGGATCGCCGCCTCGAGATCGCCGATGAACGCGAGTTGCGCGCCTTCCGGCAAATAGTGGAACAGCGTGGCGGTGTCGTCGAAGAAAAGCGGCAAATAATATTCGATGCCCGCGGACGGCACGCCGTTGCCGATGTCCTTATAGATCGACGCGCGGCTCGGATCGCCTTCGAACGTCTCGCGCCAGCGGCTGCGAAAAGCGGTGCGCGCGGCTTCGTCGAACGGAAACTCGCGGCCAGGCAGGAGACGCACGTCTTTCACCGGATACAGGCTGCGCTGCGTGTCGGGGTCGAACGCGCGGATCGAGTCTACCTGGTCGTCGAACAGATCGATCCGGTAGGGCAGCGGCGAGCCCATTGGATAAAGGTCGAGCAGTGAGCCGCGCACGCAGTATTCGCCCGGACGCACCACCTGGCTCACGTGTTCGTAGCCGGCCAGCGTCAACTGCGCCTTGAGCTTTGCCTCGTCGAGACGTTCGCCCTGGGAAAACGAAAACGTGTAGGCAGCGAGAAACGACGCCGGCGGCATCCGGTACAACGCCGTGGTGGCGGGCACGAGCAGGATGTCGCAACGGCCTTCGCCGAGATCGTGCAGCGTGGCGAGGCGCTCGGAAACGAGATCCTGGTGCGGCGAAAAGGTGTCGTAAGGCAGCGTTTCCCAGTCGGGCAACAGGCGCACGCGCGCCTGCGGCGCGAAAGAGCCGATTTCCTGCGACAGGCGCTGTGCGTCCACGGCGCTTTCGCACACGACGGCGAGCAGCGGCACCTTCTCGCGATAGGCGAGATGGTAGCGGGCGATCAGCAGCGCGTCGGACGAGCCGTGCGTGCCGTCGAAGGCAAAACGCTGGCCGGCTTTGACGAGCGCGACGGGCGGGGAGTACTGCGATGATGCGGCGATGTCTGGCATAGAAGAGAAAAGGCGGCCTCGGGCTCACACGGACGGCCAAGTTTACGCGTGTCGGGGCGTGGATGCGAAGGACCTATTATAAAATCCGTCCTTTACTTTGACCTCGCGGCATCCGCACTCGTGACTTCCCGTCTATTTGCCCTGATTCCGTGCGCAGGCACCGGCAGCCGTTCCGGCGCCGCGATGCCCAAACAATATCGCACTGTGGCCGGCCGCGACATGTTGCATTATTCGCTCGCCGCGTTCGACGCCTGCAGTGAGTTCGCACAAACGCTCGTCGTGATCGCGCCCGACGACCAGCACTTCGACGCGCGCCGCTTCGGCGGCTTGCGGTTTGCCGTGCGCCGCTGCGGAGGAGCGTCGCGCCAGGCGTCGGTGCTCAACGGCCTGCATGCGCTGACGGAATTCAACGCGCGCGACGACGACTGGGTGCTCGTGCACGACGCGGCCCGGCCGGGCATCACGCCTGGCTTGATCCGTACGCTGACGGGCGCGCTCAGGGACGATGCGGTAGGCGGCATCATGGCGTTGCCGGTCGCGGATACGTTAAAGCGTATCGACGCGGCATCGGCGGATGGGCGCATTGCCCGCACCGAATCGCGCGACGGCTTGTGGCAGGCGCAAACGCCGCAGATGTTCCGCATCGGCATGTTGCGCGAAGCGATCTTGCGCGCGCAGGCCGACGGCCACGACCTGACCGACGAAGCAAGCGCGATCGAATGGGCCGGGCATGCGCCGAAGCTGGTGCAGGGCAGCTTGCGAAACTTCAAGGTGACGTATCCAGAAGACTTCGATCTTGCCGAGGCGATTCTGCTGCGCACTTCGGCATCGTGATGAGTGATTTGATTTTTAGTGAACGGACTTGAGGACTTGACGCAGATGGATTTCAGAATTGGGCAAGGGTATGACGTGCATGCGCTGGTGCCGGGGCGTCCGTTGATTATTGGCGGCGTGACGATTCCGTACGAGCGCGGCTTGCTCGGCCATTCGGATGCCGACGTGCTGTTGCACGCGATCACCGACGCTCTGTTCGGCGCCGCCGCGATGGGCGATATCGGCCGCCACTTTTCCGATACGGATGCGAAGTTCGCCGGCGCCGACAGCCGCGTCTTGCTGCGCGAATGCGTGGCTCGTGTGAAGGCAGCGGGCTTCGCGATTGCGAACGTGGACAGCAGCGTGGTGGCGCAGGCGCCCAAGCTCGCACCGCATATCGAAGGCATGCGCGCGAACATTGCCGCCGACCTCGGCCTGCCGACGGACAAGGTCAATGTCAAAGCCAAGACCAATGAGAAGCTCGGCTATCTCGGCCGAGGCGAGGGCATAGAAGCGCAAGCCGTGGTGTTGCTGATCAAGGGCTGATGCACTTGTCGGCACTGCCGCAGCAGGAGCCGGGCGCACGGCGGCGAAAACGTTCGCCGCTGCGCCGGTTCAGGCGAGGCAGACCCGGAAGCCGATAGCTTATTCGGCGGCAATGCACTGCGCAGCCGCGTTGATCACGGCCGCGATGCGACCCACGTCGCGCAACTGCGTCGAACTCATGCCTTCGGCGATCAACGTATCGAAGTGCGACTTCACGCAGAAGTGACACTTGCCGATGATCGAAGCGGCCAGCGCGTACATCTCGAAGCGCCGTTTGTCCACGCCGCCGTGCGACGCGTAGGCATTCATGCGTAACTGCGCCGGTTGCGATTTCAGGTCCGCGTTCTCCGCCATCTCGACATACGGATACCAGACGTTGTTCATGCCCATCAACGCGGCGGCGGTCAGCGCGCCGTTCGTCTCTTCAGGAGAGAGCACGCCCGCGTTGCGAATCGCGCTTACGATTGCGGTGCTTTTGGCGGCGAAGGCGGCAGCCAGCGCGACGCCGACTGCGTCGTTGCCTTCGAGGGACGAGCGCGCGATCGTGCCGTCCAGGTTCAGGCGGATGTCTTTCGCGTAGTCGGGTATGAGCGCCTTAATGGAAGCCGGGAACTCCATTGTCTTCTCCTATCGGATTGTCGATAAAAAAGCCCGCGGCTCTTTCAAGCGTGGCGGGCTCGGGCGGCACGGCTTACAGCGTTGCGCCGCCGACTGCGCGGTTGCACGGACAGAGTTCGTCCGTCTGCAAGCCGTCGAGAATACGCAGCACTTCCTCGGGATTGCGGCCGACGTTCAGGTTGTTCACCGACACGTGCTGGATCGTGTTGTCCGGATCGACGATGAACGTTGCGCGTAGCGCCACGCCCGCTTCCTTGTCGCGCACGCCGAGCTGGTCGATCAACTCGCCCTTCACGTCGCCGAACGAATAGTGGTTCAGCTTGCTCAGGTCCTTATGCTCGCGGCGCCAGGCGAGCTTCACGAATTCGTTATCTACGCTGCCGCCTAGCAGCACTGCGTCGCGCTCTTCGAAGTCTTTCGCCAGCTTGGCGAACTCAACGATTTCCGTGGGGCACACGAACGTGAAATCCTTCGGGTAGAAGTAGATGATTTTCCACTTGCCCGGGAACGACTGCTCCGTGATTTCTTCGAACGCCGAGGCGCCGTTTTCCTCGTGATTGTTGAAGCCAGGCTTGGCAGCGGTGACGGTGAACGCTTCGAGTTTGTCGCCAACGGTTTTCATGCGAGTGCTCCTTCGTGTGTTGGAAAAAAAGCATGCTGAGGCTACCAGCGCGTCATCACGAGCGCGTGACAGGCTTTTCACTATAGCTCTATTGAACTATCGCCTCAATAGTTTTTTCCTAACAACCTGGATAGTTATTATTCAACGGAGCGGGCATCCGGAGTGCGTGCCTCGTGTGTGGGCCGTGTGCGTTCTTAGGCAGACACGGGGCGGCAAGCTCGCTTAAACGCCCTTGGCCAGAGGAAACTCGATGGTGACTTCCAGGCCCGGGCCGGGCGTGCGATTCCGCAGGCGCAGCGCGCCCCGATAACGGCCGACGAGCCGCTGCACGATCGCCATGCCGAGACCCGTGCCGTTCGCCTGAGTGCGCGCTGAATTCACGCGATAGAAGGGACGTGTGACAAGCGCCAGTTGATCTTCCGGAATGCCGGGGCCTTCGTCCACCACCGACAGTTCCACGCGCGAATGCGACACCCGCGTTTCCAGAATCACGCGCGGGATGCCGTCGCCATCGCTCAAACCATACTTGCGCGCGTTTTCCAGCAGATTGCCGACGACGCGCCGCATATCCGTTTCGTCGGCTTCGATCACCGCCGACGGCGCGAGCCGCGTGATAAGCCGCATGCTGTCCTCGCTTTGCATGCGCGCCGCGAGCTCGCTCGCAATGACGGACAGATCGACAGGTTCCGGCACGCGCTGCACCGGGCGCGCATAGTCGAGGAAGCGGCCAATGATCATGTCCATCTGCTCGATGTCGTCGACCATTGCGTCTTTCGTGCTTTGGTCCGACGGACTCATTTCCGTTTCGAGCCGCAGCCGTGCGAGCGGCGTGCGCAGGTCGTGCGAAATGCCTGCGAGCATCAGCGCGCGGTCGGCCTCGAGCTGCTCGAGGTCCTGAACCATCTGGTTAAAACTGCGATTGGTTTCAGCAGCCACGCCCATGCCGCGCTCGGGCAGCGGTTCAGGCGACTGCCCGGAGCCAACCTTGCGCGCGGCCATTGCGAGACGGGCGAACGGGCGGTTCACGAGACTCGTGATGAAGGCTGCGCCGAAGAGCGATAGCGCCAGCGCGAACACGCCCCAGCCGGCCCATTGCAAGCCCGTCGCGTTGTCGAGCTGATCGCGGTCGAGCGCGACCCAGTAATCGTCGTCGTCGATCTTGAAGCTGATCCAGACGCCGGGAATGTCGTTGACGCTCTGTGCGATCACGGTGTCGTCGCCGAGACGGCCGCGAATGTCGTGTTCGATCAGCCGGTTCAGCGACTCGTCGGGCTGGAGCTTGTACTTGTCGGTTGTTTCGCGCGGGTACACGCGCACCCCTTCATTGCTTTCCAGGTCTTGCAGCAATGCGCGCCGCAGATCGGGATCGGAATAGAGGAGTGCGGTGCGCGTGAGCTTCACGATCGCGACGAGCTGCAACGCCACGCGCTGCGCGCGCGGCTCGCGTTCGATCACCCGGAAGCTCTGGAACCACGCGGCGAGACTCACTGCGATCAACAGCGCGATCAACAGAAAGGTCCGCCAGAAAAGGCCGCCGAACGCGAGCGTCAGGAGGCGCCGGTCGATCCGCATGGGCCCTTCTTCTTATCTGAAAACAAAAGCAGGAGACGTGAACAAACTCAGGCTGCGCCGTCGGGAATGAACACGTAGCCAAGACCCCAAACGGTCTGGATGAAGCGCGGGCTGCCCGGATCCGGTTCAATCAGCTTGCGCAGACGGGAAATCTGCACGTCGAGGCTGCGGTCGAACACTTCGTACTCGCGGCCGCGAGCCAGTTCCATCAGCTTTTCACGCGACAGCGGCTGGCGCGGATGACGCGCGAACACCTTGAGCACGGAGAACTCGCCCGTGGTCAGCGGAATTTCCTGGCCGGCCTTGGTGAGCGTGCGGGTGGCGAGATTCAGCGCGAACTCGCCGAACTCGAAGACTTCGGTCGTTTCCGACGGCGCGCCCGGCAGCTCCGACGGCGACTGACGGCGCAACACCGCGTGAATGCGCGCGACCAGTTCGCGCGGATTGAAGGGCTTCGGCAAGTAGTCGTCCGCGCCCATTTCAAGCCCAACGATACGGTCGACGTCTTCTCCCTTGGCCGTCAGCATGATGATTGGCGTACGGTCGTTGCTGCCGCGCAGGCGCCGGCAGATGGACAGGCCGTCCTCGCCAGGCAGCATGAGGTCGAGCACCAGCAGATCGAACCGCTCACGCACCCAGAGCTTGTTCATTGACGGCGCGTTCTCGGCTACATAGACATTGAAGCCTTGCTCGCCGAGGTAACGGCGCAGCAGATCGCGCAGGCGCGGATCGTCATCGACGACGAGGATTTTCGAAGGGTTTTTGGTTTCCATGGTCGGCATCTTAGCGCGATTAGAAAGTGGTGCGCGTTTGCATCATTTATCGAGTTACAGTCAGTTACAAAATTTACCCGCACTGTGGCACGACGTAAAGCGGTGGCAGTTAGACTCCTTTACTGAATGCGGCTGTTCGGTGGATACTTCACTCGACTAAAACCCACGCGCCCGGCTCGTTACCGGGTTTGTCATACGCATTTGAGGTAGCCGGTTGCCGCGCCACGAAGGGAACAACATGAAGGGAGGGGTCTGGCCGAATGTGCGCCTGAGCGTGATTGCACTGGCGGTTGCCGGTACGCTCGCAGGCACATTGGGACCAACGCTCGCCCACGCCCAGCCTTCCGCCGACAGAGCTGCGAGCGAGCGCGCCCCCAAGGCAGGCAACTCAAGGGCAAGCCGCCACAGTTCCAGCGTCGAGCGTCCTGCATCAGACGCAATGTTGCGTACCGCAGTTCCCCCCGATCTCGATCAACGCCGCCGTGACGGACATATGACGCCGGACGAACGTCGTTTGTTGAGACAGCATATCGAAGACGCTGTGCGCGAGCTTTACAAGCGGTAGGCGCTTTGCTTGCGTTGTCTGCTGTGATTGCCCTGGTTGCGTTGCTTCATGCGTTGCTTGATGCGTTGCTTCATGCGGTGTTGATCTTTGTCGCTGTCCTGACGCTCTTGAGCTTTCGTTCTGCGCTTTCCGCGCGCTTCCTGTTTCTATCCAGCACTTCACGTGTCGCCCGCTGCGCTCACACGTTATGTGAGGAGCAGGCGTATGCAGCCGTAGTTCATTCGCGTAATTGATCGTGCATAGCACTGTGCATGCGAAAGCATCCGCGGCATGCGAATGCGCGGCGGACGCACCGACCAATGCGCGGCGCGATCGCGCAAGATGCGTCACGGCAGCAACGCGCGTAGGCTTCGTACATGCATAGCCCTCGACCGCAGAGCGCGCACTTGCGCATTGCAGGCCGGCCCGACTTATCGCCTGAAAAACCGAGCCTGCAACGGAAGAAGTCACCGACGCGAGTACATCATGAAACGACGCAGCTTTCTCTCGATGAGCGCCGCCGCCGGCGCGACTCTCTGGCTGCCTCGTGCGGTTCGCGCGCAGCCGGCGGCGCATACCGCAATGCAGCTTCCCGCGCTGCGTGCCGGGTTCGGCAACCTGCTGATCCTCGTCGAGTTGAAAGGCGGCAACGACGGCCTGAACACCGTGATCCCGTTTGCCGATCCTGCGTACTATCGGCTTCGCAAGAAAATCGGCATCAAGCGCGAGCACGTAATCCAGCTCGACGGCCGCACGGCGCTGCATCCGTCGCTGGAACCGTTGATGCCGCTTTGGCAAAGCCGGCAACTGGCGATCATCCAGGGCGTCGGCTACGCGCAGCCCAATCTCTCGCATTTCCGCTCAGGGGAGATATGGGACACGGCTTCGCACGCCGATGAGTATCTGCGCGACGGCTGGCTCACTCGCGCATTCAGAAGCGCCCCGTTGCCCGCAGGGTTCGGCGTGGACGGTGTGGTCATTGGCAATGCTGAAATGGGACCGCTCGCGAATGGCACTCGTACGCGAGCACTCCTGAATCCCACGCAACCGCCTGGCACCCCAAAAACCATGACATACGATGGCGGGCGGACCAAGCCAATGCCACGCGCGCCGCAACTGACGACCAGTTTTCCTTGCAGCGCGTTCGGCGCGTCGATCGAAACAGCAATGCACATGCTCCACGCCGACTATATGCCGCGCGCTGAAGCGGGCAAAAGCGGCGGCGTCGCGGCGATTCGCCTGACGCTAAACGGCTTCGACACGCATCGCAACCAGCCGTACAGGCACCGCTCGTTGTTGAAGCAGCTTGCCGAAGGCCTGACAGCGATGAGATCGGCGCTGATCGAACTGGGCCGTTGGAACGACACGCTCGTCATGACTTACGGCGAGTTCGGGCGGCATCCGCGAGAAAACGACAGCAACGGTACGGATCACGGCACGTCGGCGCCGCATTTCATGATGGGCGGACGTGTGCTCGGGGGCTTGCACGGTGCGCCGCCTGAGCTTGGACGGCTCGACGGCCATGGCAACTTGCCGGTCGCCGTTGACTTCCGCCGGCTTTACGCGACTGTACTTGCGAGGTGGTGGGGGCTCGATGCCGCGGCGATTTTACGGCAGCAGTTTGCGCCGCTGCCTTTGCTTCGCGCTTGACGGCCGGCGCGCTCGACGCCAACCCGGACGCCGCACGACGCGGCCCGCAAATGGCGCGCGGCGGCGGCACTCACTTCGCGCGCCAGGCGATCCACAGCTTGCGGATCGGCGTCAACGCGATACGTTGATGCAGCACGTGGTAGCCGTCGCGCTCGATCTCATCCAGCAAAGCGGAAGCGAGCGCTCCTTGCGCGAGCAACGCGCGCTGCGAGCGGCGCTCGCTGGCCGGCACAGCGACGAACGCCGTTTGCAAGGCATCGCGAGCGCGCTTCGTCTGAAAGCGCATGAGCTCGGTGAATGCGTCGCTATATTTTCGATTGATCAGGTCCGCCGCTGTCAGATTGAAGCGCTGCATTTCGTCAATAGGGATGTAGATGCGGCCGTGGCGCGCATCGTTGCCCGTTTCGACCACGAGCTGTGCGAGCAGCAGTGCTTCGCCTAACGGCGCCGACCAACCCGGCCCTTGTGACCCGTCGGCGGGGGCTTCCGTGCTCGCGGCGCGCGCCACTAGCGCGGCGAAGGTCCCGCCTACCGCTTGAACATAGCGCCGCAAGTTCGGATAGTCGAGGTAGCGCGCCTGGTCGAGATCCATCTCAAAGCCGCTCAACAGTGCCTGCAGCGCAGGGTATTCGGCCCTCGCGTCGGGCAGCGAGGCCGCGAGCGCCTTCGAAACCGGGTGCGTGGGCGTGCCCGCAGCTAGCGCGGCCAGTTCGTTCTGCCACCATGCGAGCTTGGTGCGGCCAATAGCGGGATCGCTGACTTCCTTGACCGTTTCTTCGAACTCGCGGCGCAGTGCGAACAGCGCGGTCAAGCGCGGCTGACTGGCTGCGGGAGCTTGCCGGAGTGCGTAGTAAGTGCTTGATCCTGGCGGCGCCGCTTTTTGCTGGCAATATTCGTCGAAATTCACGGGCTGGAATGTGGGGAAGGGCAGGCGAAGAGAGCACGGCAAGCGTGCATGAAGCCGAAAATTGTAGCATCGGCGGCGTAAGGACAGATGCGCGGCAGTTGCAGACAAGCGCGAATCAATGCGTTAGAATCTCGCGCTTACGCTTTTGGGCGCGCTCATTCGGGCGCCGCGCGAAGCGTGCAGGACATCGGGCAAGACGCACAACGCTTGTCCGGCTGCGAGGGTGGCGAAATTGGTAGACGCACCAGGTTTAGGTCCTGACGCCCGCAAGGGTGTAGGGGTTCGAGTCCCCTCCCTCGCACCACTTATCTGTAGCGCAAAACCCCGTCAAGTCATTGGACTGGCGGGGTTTTTCGTTTTCGGGCCGCTTGTTCGAGCGCGCTCAGGCGACCGGCGTTTCCGGCGGTGCCTGCGTGCCCGGCAGGTCGGCTTGCGCGGCGCCTTCGAGAAAACGTCGAGTCGATTCGAACGCCTGCAGCATCTGATCGGGCCACGGTGTTTGCAGCATGACCGCCTGATGGTTTTCGAATGCCGACGACAACAGCTTCGCCAGTTCCGGCGAGCGCAGATGGCGCAGCAGCACGCTGACTGCAATTGCCGTCGCCTGGCTCGCGCCGGCCGTCTGGAGTTCCGACGCGGTGAGCGCCGCGATCTGTTTGTTGATATCCACTAAAACATTCCTGAATAGATTGAACGATTGACTTGCGCGCCGCGCAGGTCATCGACTGAATGCGACCGATAACCGGGGCGCGGCGGCGGATCCCGAATTTTGACACGGTTGGTACATTGCCGCGAAGACAGCGACGCAGTTGCCGGAATCTGGCGAGCGGATAATCGCTTGGCGTGCTCCTGCGCGAATGACCTGCAGATGTGCGGCGTGGAATGACCGTCCCTGCCGGCTTTGATTTGCCAGGTTGACCACGTCGATTTATCGGCGCTTGTGAATCACATAATCGCCGCGGAAATTTCAGCAAATGTCGGGCGGAAGATGCCGGAATTCAGTTCACTTGGCTTCAATGCGGCTCGTTATCAAGTCGAAGCCGATAGCCGGTTGAAAACCTCGCTGTACATGTTATTCTGCGCGCCGATTTTCGCTGGTTTGCCAATGCAGTATTCGCGAATCAATCCGTTCGGACCGAGCCTTGCACCGTACGGATATCGCCGCAGAAGACAATAAAAGAGGGATGCGATGAGCGTGATATTTGCCGTGCTGGGCGCTGTGGTCGGCATGCTGGCCTCGTTGTCGAACGATCTGCCGGTCGGCTACGGCGCATTGTTCGGCGCGGTGGCGGGTATCGCGCTCGCCCGCCTGCGGAAAAAGAACTCCGCGCATGCCGGGCAACAGTCAGTTCCGTTGCCCATGACAATGGATGCGCCCGACGTGCCCGGCGACCTGGCGGGGCGCGTCGAAAGACTGGAACGCGAGGTCATGTCGCTCCGTGCCGAAATCCGGCAACTGCGCGAAAGTACGGAAATTGCGCCGGTCCAGAACGAGCTGCAAGCGCAACCACAAAGCGACGCCGCGACGCCCGTCGAGGCCTCGCGTGGCGCTGCAAAACATCGCTACCCAATCGCGCCGCAAGAGGCCGTGAAGCTCACGGCAAGAGCAGCGGTTGAGCACCCGCTTGAGCACCCATCGGTCGATGTGAATGCTACTGCGTCAGTCGAACAGCACGCGCACACCTCGCCGCTGGCGCCAGCCGTCGCGTCGGCGCGAGCCGACACCGCCGATAGCTCGCATGTCCAAACTCCACCGGTTCCTCCGCGCGGCCCAGGTGTCGTCGAGCGTCTTTTCAAAGCGGGCCGGGACTGGCTTTTCGGCGGCAATACGGTGGTGCGCGTCGGCATCGTCGTGCTTTTTTTCGGCATTGCGTTTCTGCTCAAATACGCCGCCGACAACAGTCTGCTGCCGATCGAATTCCGCCTCGCCGGCGTCGCACTCGCGGCGACCGCCTTGCTCGTGCTCGGCTGGCGCATCGGCGATAGTCGGGGCGCGTATGGGCTCGTGCTGCAGGGCGGCGGCGTCGGCGCGCTGTATCTGACGGTGTTCGCCGCGACACGGCTTTATCATCTGCTGCCCGCCGCCGCTGCCTTGCCGCTGATGGTCGCAACGTGCACGCTCAGCGCGTTTCTCGCGGTACGGCAGAACGCGCCGTCGCTCGCGTTCATGGGCAGCGCGGGCGGTTTTCTCGCGCCGCTCCTGCTGTCCACGGGTGGCGGCAGTCATGTCATGCTCTTTAGCTACTACGCGTTGCTCAATGCGGGCATCTTTGCAATTGCGTGGTTCAAGGCATGGCGTCCGCTGAATCTTCTTGGCTTCCTTTTCACGTTTTCGATCGGCGCGGCGTGGGGCGCAACTGCCTATCGCCCGGAATTGCTGGCCACCACCGAGCCCTTCCTGATCCTCTTCTTCGTCATGTATGTCGGTATCGCGTTGCTCTACGCGGTTCGTCGCGAGTTGACGGTCAGGCACTATGTCGACGGTACGCTCGTGTTCGGCACGCCGCTCGTTGCAATCGGCCTCCAAACGGCGTTGCTGAAGGGCACCGAGTTCGGGCTCGCATGGAGCGCTGTCGCGCTTGCCGCCTTTTACCTGGCAATCGCGGGCTGGCTTGCGCCGCGCCGCGGGCGCCTCGGCATGCTGTTCGACTCGATGTTCGCGCTCGCGGTGATCTTCGCCACGCTCGCCGTACCGCTCGCGTTCACGGGACCGACGACGAGCGCGACGTGGGCCATCGAAGGCGCCGCGCTCACGTGGCTTGCGGTGCGGCAACGGCGTCTCGTCGCATTTGCTTTCGGCTTGCTGATGCAACTGGCCGCGGCTGGCGCATTCGTCGTCGGCACCCTCGCGCCGTTCAACCATGCGCCGACATTACTCGTGCTGAACGGCGCTTATCTGGCGAGCGTGCTGATCGCGCTCGCCGGCATCTTCACCGGATGGCGCTTGCACGGCCGCAGCGAGGCGCGCGAGTGGCATGCATGGACGCCGCAGATCGGGATCGTCGCCAGTCTGTGGGGTTTGCTGTGGTGGGTGGGCGGCGGCCTCGATGAAATCGAGACGTACCTGCGCCTGTTTGTGCCGGCCGATCGTGAGCGTGTCTGCTCTGCGCTCATCGCTCTGTTCGCCGTCCTCACCGCGTGGCTCGCGCACGGTTTGCGTCGCAAGCTGCGGTGGCCGCTCGCCGAATGGCCGGCGCTTGCTCTCGTGCCCGTGCTCGCCGCGCTGACCGTCGGCCTCTTCACGCTGGATCTGAAGCCGGTGAGCGGTTATGGCTGGCTGGTTTGCATGCTGACCGCAGTCTGCGTCTACGCGCTGCTGTGGCGTCAACAGCGCGAGGTCGGCGATCGCGTTCTCGCGCCGCTGCACACACTGATGTTCTGGACGTCGGGCGCGCTCGCCGCCCTCGAAGGCTACTGGGCATTGCGCGCCTACGTGCCCGAAGGCGCATGGAGCTGGAGCGCGTGGGCGTACGGCTTCGGCTCGCTGCTGCTGGTGGTGGCGGGCGCAGGGCACCGTTTGCGCTGGCCTGTCGCACGGTTCCCGCGGGCGTATCAGGTGTGGGCTGCCGCGCCGCTCGCCGCGTTGCTGTGGGCGTGGAGCATAGCGAGTGTCACGAGCGACGGCAGCGCGGCGCCGCTCTTCTGGCTGCCGGTCTTCAACCCGCTCGACGTGGCTCAGATACTCGCGTTTGTCGCCTGTGCAATATGGTTGCGCCGGCTACGCGCATTGGGCGTGCAGTGGCATCCGCGTGCTTTCGATTACGCGGTGTTCGCGACATTGTTCCTGTGGTTCAATGCATTGCTGCTGCGTACATTGCACCATCATTTCGACGCGGCGTACGATATTGCCGCGGTGCTCGCGTCGTTCGCGTTGCAGCAGGTGTTTCTGGTCGGCTGGAGCGCGTTCGCCTTCGCGGGTTTGTGGCTCGCGAGGCGTGACAGCATCGTGCGGGTGTGCGCGATTGCTTCCACGCCGCTAGTGCTCGTGATGTGGCTTTGGACGTTCTACGCGAATCTGACGCAGGACGGCGGCGCGTGGGCGCGTCTGCCGTTGCTCAATCCGCTCGATCTGGTGCAGGCCGTGGTCTTCGCGTTGGCCGCGCTGTGGCTGGTGCGCGTTCGTCGTCTCGGCGTGCCGCTCGGCGACTACCGGTTGCCTTTGCAGGTGTTGGCCGGGGCAACCGGCTTTGTCTGGTTGAACGCGATGCTGCTGCGCACGCTGCACCATTGGACCGCGGTTCCATACGAGTTCGTCGAGATGTCGCAGTCGATGCTCGTGCAGGCGTCGGTATCGGTATTCTGGACGCTATGCGCACTCGCGACGATGATCTGGGCCACGCGGCGGGCAAGCCGTGTCGTCTGGTTCATCGGCGGCGCATTGCTCGCCGCGACTGTCGTCAAACTGTTCCTGTTCGACCTGTCGCACGTGACCGGTATCGAGCGGATCGTATCGTTTATCGGCATCGGCCTGATGTTGCTGCTGATCGGCTACTTCTCGCCGTTGCCGCCCAAGCTGGTGGTCGGGGAAACTGAACAATGAAGCATTTTCTGAAGGTGACGGCCTGGTGCGTCGCGATCGTGTCCGCGTGGGCCGCGGCGCCTGCCTGCGCTGAAGATTTCGCGCGGCACTTTGCGCTCCAGCTCGAAGAGGGCGCTGCCTATTACAGCGTCACGCTGCCGGCCGCCGTCTACGCCGCAAGTCAGCGCAACGATCTCGGCGACGTGCGCGTGTTCAACGGCGCGGGCGAGCCCGTGCCGTATTCGCTCGAGGGACCGCGCGAGCCGGCACGCACGCCGCCGACTTTGCGCCCCGCGCGATGGTTTCCGTTGCGCCCGGTGCCGGCGGGCCAGACTGGCGCGCCGCTCGGCGTGACGATCGCGGCCGACGGCTCGCTGCGTGCCACCGCTGCGCCGCCGGGCCGCGCCCAGCACGACACGGATCTGATCGACGCGGGAGAGGCCTCGCACGAGGGCCGCGCGAGCGCGCTGGTGGTTCATCTTCGTAACGATAACTACCAGGGGCGTGTGTCGGTGGAGTCGAGCGACGACTTGCGTAACTGGCAGCCCGCCGGCGACGCGCAATTGCTCAAGGTCAGCTACAACGGCAGCACGCTGAGCCAGGACCGGATAGAGCTGAGCGGCGCGCACGCGCGTTATTTGCGCTTGCACTGGCTCGACGGCGCGCCGTACCTCGAATCGATGAACGTGGAAGTGCAGGCGGCCGGCTCCGGCGGCGCGCAACTCGCGGACAAGCAGCGTGAATGGCGCGAGAACATCCTGGCGCAGGCGGGACCCAAGGCCGGCGAGTATTTTTTCTCAACTGGCGGACCTTATCCGATCGACCGCTTGCGGCTCCGTTTGCCGCAGCCGAATACGGTCGCGCCAGCCGTCGTGTACTCACGCGGCGCGCTCGGCGCGGCGTGGCACGAGGTGTCGAGCGCGACGCTCTTCCGTTTGCATAACGGCGATGTCGAACAGGACAATCCTTCGCTGCAGTTGACGCCCGACACGGACCGTCACTGGCGCGTGGTCGTCGACACGCGCAACGGCGGGCTGGGAAGCGGAGCATTGACTATCGCGGCGGGTTGGCGCCCCGCGACGCTGACTTTCGTCGCGCGCGGCGCGGCGCCTTTTACGCTCGGCGTGGGCAATGCTGCGGCGGTATCGACGGCGCTCGGGCGCGACGAACTGCTGATGGGAGCTTCGTCGGTGGTGGCCACGGCGCGCGTCGGCGAACCTGTGTTGCTCGCGCAGAATGCGAATGCGCCGTCGGCGGCGAGTGCCGATGCATACCGTCGCTATGTGCTGTGGGCCGCTCTGGTTCTCGCCGTCGGAGCGCTTGCGGCCATAGCCTGGCGCCTTGCTCGCAGCGTATCGCACAAGATGCCGGCCGGTGATGCCGCGGCAGCGGTGCCGGGAAGTACGGCGAGTGGTTTTGCGGGTACGTCTGCCGCGGCAACGGACACAGGCCACGCAGCGAGCGCTTCTGCTCAGAATGCAGCCAATTCAATGACCGGTGGTGTGGCTGGCACGACGCAAGCCGGGCATAAGCCCGATGGCAACGAGTGAATTGCGGCGTTCGAATAGTCAGCGACGCGCGCGGCTCGTGGCTGGGTTCGAGGGTCGAGAAGTGCACAACTCGTGGTGCGTTTGACGCCAGGGACGTGTGGAGCCCATGGTTGGTTTGGTGCCTGGAGCGCATGCAACTCATGGTTCGTTCGACGTCAGGAACGTATGGAACTCATGGTTCGTTCGACGTCAGGAACGTATGGAACTCATGGTTGGTTAGACGTCAGGAGCGCATGCAACTAATGGTTGGTTTAAAGCGCAGAGCGTGCGCAAATAACCCATGGCTGATTCCACCGCGCAACCTGGCGCGAAGTAAACCCACTGCGAGCGACACCTCTGCGCCGTGAAACTCGCGCAGTGCGCGTGGCCGCTTTTGACTCGTGGCTTACGCGTCAGGCGCAGTCATCATTTCGATGACTTTATCGAGCGCTTCGCCAAGCGCGAGCTTCTGTTTCTCGTCGAGGCAGTCGAACAGGTCGCCGTTCCACTTTCGCGCAATCGGCATGACCCTGCGATACAACGCGCGGCCCTCGGGCGTGAGCGACACGAGCACCACGCGGCCATCTTCCGCACTGGCTTCGCGTTTGACGAGCCCCTGTCTGATCAAAGCCTCGGCGGCGCGACTCGCCTGGCTCTTGTCGAGATTGGCATGCCTCGCGAGTTCCATGATCGAGAACGGTCCAAACGACCCCACCGACGCGATCACGCGAGCCTCCGGCAACGTCACGCCGAGCTTGTCCTGGTAACGCTCGCTGATACCACGCTCCGCGAGCTTGTTGAGTACATGCAGACGATATGTGAGGAGCTGTTCCAAGCCGGCTTTGGCGGAGTCCTTCATGGTCTTCCCGTGATGAGTGACGCGGTTGTGGCGCTGTGATTGTTGCCGCAACCATGCCGCCGGGTCAACGCGCGCCGTACTTCAAACGCGTCAGTTGTTCGGCCTCATCCGCCAGGAGACGTGCAGCGTCGCGAATCGCGAATTCAAGCGTGATCGGCCCAGGGGCCGGCGAGAAGCAACCACTGAAATATTCGGCAAGACGTGGCAGTGCTGCGGAGTCCACGGCGCCTGATAGCAGCGTGGCCGGCACACCCGCAGCCTGCGCATGACGGCACGCGATGAAGGGCGCCTTGCCGTGCAGCGTTTGCACGTCCGAGCGTCCTTCGCCGGTGATCAGCCAGTTCGCGCCCTGCAGTGCCGCGTCGAGGCCGATCTGCCGCGCGACCGTTTCCGCGCCTGGCTCGAACTGCGCGCCGAGCATGTGCAACGCGAAGCCGAGTCCTCCTGCGGCACCCGCGCCGGGAAGGTCGCGGGCCGTGCGGCCGAGCGCTGCTTCGAGCAGATCGGCGTAGCGGGCGAGGGCGGCGTCGATGGTGGCGACCTGCTCCGGCTCGACGCCTTTTTGCGGGCCGAAAACCGCTGTCGCCCCATGCTCGCCGGTAAGCGGATTGTCGACATCGGACATGCCGATGAACTGTGTGTGTTCGAGCCGCGAGTCGAGTTGTGAAACGTCGACCCGTGCAACGCGAGCCAGTTGCTCGGGCGTCGGTTCGAGTTCCCGGTCCTGGGCGTCGAATAGTTTCAGGCCGAGACCCGCGAGCAGGCCCGCGCCGCCGTCGTTCGTGCTGCTGCCGCCGAGCGCGACGAAAAACCGCCGCACGCCTGCGTCGAGCAGCGCGCTGATTGCTTCGCCCATGCCACGCGTGTTGCGCGCCTGAACAGGCACGCCCATTCCAACAGGGTCCGTAATGCCGACGATCTCCGCGGTTTCCACGATCGCGCTGCCGTCGGCGAGCACGCCTGTCAGCGCTTCGCGCACCGGGCCAGCCGCGCCGCGCACGGTCAGCTTGCGGCGCTCGCCGCCGCTCGTCAGCATGGCGTCGAGCGTGCCTTCGCCGCCGTCCGCCATTGGGCAGATTCGTACCTCGGCGTCCGGGCGGGCGCGCCGCACCCCCGACGCGATCGCCTGCGCGACCTGTTCGGCACCGAGCGAACCTTTGAACGAATCCGGGGCAATGACGACGACAGGCGAGGACGGCGAATTGGGCATGGTGTCTCTGAATGGTTGGAGTATTGCCGGGCGGGAAAGCCGCTGGCGAGGCGAGCGCTTTAGCGGACGCAGCGCAGCCCCGAGCGCGTTCGCTAGCTTATCAGCATGGCCGCGCCGACTGAATATCCCGATCGGCATAGCCGGCATCGTCATGCGTGGTGATGTGTGGCGCCACAATGCCGGGCTCTCGCGCCGGCTGCGTCGTGCGAGAAGCGCGAAACCGCTTCAAAAAGCGCCCGAAAGGGCTCCGGATGCCGATAAAAATGCGCGCAACCATCGAATCCCGGTTAGCCGCGCAAATAGTTTGCTAAAATATTCGGCTCTTTGGACTCAACCGTGCTGCCGGTGGCCTGCAAGCCCGCGGCGCAGGCGCGCAAATGCGGCACGGAGAAGATAACTGAATTCGCTCGAATAATTTTAGGACGATTGAAGCCATGGCTAACGTTGTTGAAAACCTCGGCAAGCTCGAACGCCGCGTAACGATTTCCCTGCCGAAGGACGCCGTGCAGAAGGAAGTGGACTCGCGTATCCGTCAACTCGCGAAGAACGTGCGCATGCCGGGTTTCCGCCCGGGCAAGGTGCCGCTCAAGATGGTGACGCAACAGTATTCGGGCCAGGTGGAAGCTGAAGTGCTGAGCGACAAGGTCGGCAAGGAATTCTTCGACATCAGCCGCGCCGAAAACCTGCGCGTCGCAGGCCAGCCGAGCTTCGCGCCGAAGGCCGACGCTAATGAGGGCGATTACGCCTTCGACGCGACCTTCGAGGTCTATCCGGAAGTGAAGCTGGGCGACGTCGCCACGGCTGAAATCGAGCGCACCACGACGACCATCAGCGAAGCGGAAATCGACCGCACGCTTGAAATCCTGCGCAAGCAGCGCGTGCATTTCCACGCTCGCGGCGAAGCCGGCGAGCACGGCGACGGCGGCGGTGACACGGCGGCCAAGGAAGGCGATCGCGTGTCGGTCGACTTCGTCGGCAAGATCGACGGTGAAGTGTTCGAGGGCGGCAGCGCTGAAGACTTCGCGTTCGTGCTGGGCGAAGGCCGCATGCTGCCGGAATTCGAAAAGGCAGCTACTGGCCTGAAAGTCGGCGAAACGAAGGAATTCGATCTGGCGTTCCCGGCCGATTATCACGGCAAGGATGTGGCCGGCAAGACGGCACAATTCACGATCACGATGAAGAAGATCGAGTGGCCGCACCTGCCGGAAATCGACGCGGAATTCGCGAAGTCGCTCGGCATTGAAGACGGCGACCTGACCAAGATGCGCGCGGAGATCAAAGACAATCTGGAGCGTGAAGCGAAGCGCCGCACGCAATCCATCGTCAAGAATCAGGTGATGGACGCGCTCCTGAAGATCTCGGAGCTCGACGTGCCGAACGCGCTGATCGAGCAGGACCAGGAGCGTCTCGTCGCAATGGCGCGTCAGGATCTGGAGCAACGTGGCGTGCCGAACGCTAAAGATGCGCCGATTCCTGCCGCTATGTTCAAGGAACAGGCCGAGCGCCGCGTCAAGCTGGGCCTGGTGCTGGCCGAGCTGGTGAAGGCGAACAACCTGCAGGCTAAGCCGGAGCAGATCCGCGCAGAAGTCGACGAGTTCGCGAAAAGCTACGAAGACCCGAAGGAAGTCGTCCGCTGGTATTATTCGAACCAGCAACGTCTTGCTGAAATGGAAGCGTACGTCGTTGAAGCCAACGTCGTCGAATTCGTGCTGAGCAAGGCCAAGGTGACGGACAAGGAAGTGAGCTTCGAAGAACTGGCAAGCGCAACGGCGCAAGCATAAGCGTCGCTGCAACGGCGTGCCGGCTGTCGGAGTGACGGCCCGCACGCCGTTTTTTTGTGCTGTTTTTGTGCAGTTTGTGTGCACTTGAATACGGGCTGGTCGACCACACCTGTCTAGCATCTAATATTTAGAATATTTCCAGACAAGGATCCATTGCATGACCTTTCGCGCCCAAATGCTGGACACGTTGACCTCCCAGTCGTCCCGGGATCTCGAAGCGCAGGCGCTCGGACTGGTGCCGATCGTCGTGGAAACGAGCGGCCGGGGCGAGCGCTCGTATGACATCTACTCGCGTCTGCTGAAGGAACGCATTGTGTTCCTGGTGGGCGAGGTGAACGACCAGACGGCCAACCTGGTGGTCGCGCAAATGCTGTTTCTGGAAAGCGAGAATCCCGACAAGGACATCTATTTCTATATCAACAGCCCGGGCGGCTCCGTGTCGGCCGGCATGGCGATTTACGATACGATGCAGTTCATCAAGCCGGACGTTTCCACGCTGTGCATGGGACTGGCCGCGAGCATGGGCGCGTTCCTGCTCGCAGCAGGCGCGAAGGGCAAGCGCTTCGCGCTGCCGAATTCGCGCGTCATGATCCACCAGCCGTTGGGTGGCGCCCGCGGTCAGGCGTCGGACATCGAAATTCAGGCGCGCGAAATCCTGTACCTGAAGGAGCGGCTCAATCATCTGCTGGCGCACCACACCGGCCAACCCGTCGAGCGTATTGCACGCGACACCGACCGTGACAACTTCATGTCCGGCGACGACGCGCAAGCCTACGGTCTGGTCGATCAGGTAGCCCACAAGCGCCCTTGATCGGGTGCGGGTTTGCGCTAAATCGGGGCAAATCCCGCGTCTGATCGGTTGTGAAATAATCAAGACTCGTCCGAGCGCCTGCGGCAAACGCCGTCACCTTGCTCAGCCCGGCCGCGCCCAACTGCGAGGCGGGGGCAAACGGCGTATCATGTAATCGAGTGTCCGGAGGCTCACACATCTATGGCGGACAAGAAAGGTTCTAACAGCGAAAAGCTGTTGTATTGCTCGTTTTGCGGCAAGAGCCAGCATGAGGTTAAGAAACTGATTGCGGGCCCGTCGGTGTTCATCTGCGATGAATGTATCGACCTGTGCAACGAAATCATTCGCGATGAAGCAGCAGGCGCGGGTATCGAGGCGGGCTTGTCCAAGTCCGATCTGCCGAGTCCGCAGGAAATCCGTGAAATTCTTGACCAGTATGTGATCGGTCAGGAACGCGCGAAGAAAATTCTCGCGGTTGCGGTGTACAACCACTACAAGCGCCTGAAGCATCTCGACAAAAAGGATGAGATCGAGCTGTCCAAAAGCAACATCCTGCTGATCGGCCCGACCGGTTCGGGCAAGACCTTGCTCGCGCAAACGCTCGCGCGTCTTCTGAACGTTCCCTTTGTCATTGCAGACGCAACCACGCTGACTGAGGCGGGTTATGTGGGCGAAGACGTCGAGAACATCATTCAGAAGCTGCTGCAAAACTGCAATTACGAAGTCGACAAGGCCCAGCGCGGCATTGTCTATATCGACGAAATCGACAAGATCAGCCGGAAGTCGGACAACCCGTCCATCACCCGCGACGTGTCGGGCGAGGGCGTGCAGCAGGCGCTGCTCAAGCTGGTTGAAGGCACGATGGCGTCGGTGCCCCCGCAAGGCGGCCGTAAGCATCCGAATCAGGACTTCATTCAGGTCGACACCACGAACATTCTGTTCATCTGCGGTGGCGCGTTCGACGGCCTTGAAAAAGTCATCGTCGATCGTACTGAAAAGACCGGAATCGGCTTTGGCGCAAGCGTGAAGAGCAAGCAGGACCGCGACGCCGGCGAAGTGCTGCGCGAAGTGGAACCGGAAGATCTGATCAAGTTCGGTCTGATTCCGGAACTGATCGGCCGTCTGCCGGTGGTGGCCACGCTCGGCAAGCTCGACGAAGCGGCGTTGATGAAAATCCTCGTCGAACCGAAGAATGCGCTGGTGAAGCAGTACCACAAACTGTTCAACATGGAACGCGTCGAGCTCGAAATTCGCCCGGCTGCGCTGCAGGCTGTGGCGCGTAAGGCGATTCGTCGCAAGACGGGTGCGCGCGGGCTGCGCTCCATCCTGGAACAGGCGTTGCTTGACGTGATGTACGACCTGCCGCAAATGAAAGGCGTGAGCAAGGTCATCATCGACGACAATGTGATTGACGGCGACGGCAAGCCCTTACTGATCTACGAAGACGCGCCCAAAGTCGCGGGTTCGAACTGATCGGCTTCGGGTACTGCAAAAAGCCGTTCATGGCGACGTGAACGGCTTTTTCGTTTATCGTGTGGTCAGAATGGTTGTTTTCACAATGGAGTCACTGAACCTTCGGAGTCACTGAACTTTTCCCACACGCGGAGGCCTTGCAATAGTTTCTGCTGGCCTCACCTATCGAACGAACTGATTCCACTCATGGGGAAATGAAATGTCAGGAACCCAACTCCTCCCGCAGGAACGCATTACGCTCCCGCTGCTCCCGCTGCGCGACGTAGTCGTTTTCCCGCACATGGTGATTCCGCTCTTCGTAGGCCGCCCGAAGTCGATCAAGGCTCTCGAAGCAGCGATGGAAGGCGGCAAGCACATCATGCTCGTCGCCCAGAAAACGGCTGCGAAAGATGAGCCGACCGAAAAGGACATGTACGAAGTAGGGTGTATTGCCAACATCCTGCAAATGCTGAAGCTGCCGGATGGCACCGTAAAGGTGCTCGTCGAGGGCTTGCAGCGCGCGAAAACGCTTTCCATCGAAGAACAGGAAACGCAGTTCTCGTGCGAAGTCATGCCGCTCGAGCCCGACCACGCCGACAGCGCTGAAACCGAAGCGCTGCGCCGCGCGATCGTGTCGCAGTTCGATCAGTATGTGAAGCTGAACAAGAAGATTCCGCCTGAGATCCTGACGTCGCTGTCGGGTATCGACGAAGCCGGGCGTCTGGCCGACACGATCGCGGCGCATCTGCCGCTCAAGCTCGACCAGAAACAGCACATCCTGGAAATGTTCCCGGTTATCGAGCGACTCGAGCATCTGCTCGCGCAACTCGAAGCCGAGATCGACATCCTGCAGGTTGAAAAGCGTATCCGCGGGCGTGTGAAACGCCAGATGGAGAAGAGCCAGCGCGAGTACTACCTGAACGAGCAGGTCAAGGCGATCCAGAAGGAACTCGGCGAAGGCGAAGAAGGTGCGGACCTCGAAGAACTCGAGAAGCGCATCACGGCTGCCCGCATGCCGAAGGAAGCGAAGAAGAAGGCCGACGCGGAACTGAAGAAGCTCAAGCTGATGTCGCCGATGTCAGCTGAAGCGACGGTCGTGCGCAACTATATCGATACGCTGATCGGCTTGCCGTGGCGCAAGAAGAGCAAGGTCAACAACGACCTCTCGAATGCGGAACGCGTGCTCGACGAAGACCACTTCGGTCTCGAGAAAGTGAAGGAACGCATTCTCGAGTATCTCGCGGTTCAGCAACGTGTCGACAAGGTGAAAGCGCCGATTCTGTGCCTCGTTGGGCCTCCGGGTGTTGGTAAGACGTCGCTGGGCCAGTCGATCGCTCGCGCAACGAACCGCAAGTTCGTGCGTATGGCGCTCGGTGGCGTGCGCGACGAAGCCGAGATTCGCGGTCACCGTCGTACGTATATTGGTTCCATGCCGGGCAAGATTTTGCAAAGCCTGACCAAGGTCGGCGTGCGCAATCCGCTCTTCCTGCTCGACGAGGTCGACAAGATGGGTCAGGATTTCCGCGGCGATCCGTCGTCGGCATTGCTCGAAGTACTCGATCCGGAACAGAACCATACGTTCGCCGATCACTACGTCGAAGTGGACTTCGATCTGTCGGACGTGATGTTCGTGGCGACGTCGAACTCGCTGAACATTCCGCCGCCGTTGCTCGACCGGATGGAAGTGATCCGTCTGTCGGGTTACACGGAAGACGAAAAGGTCAGCATCGCGCAACGTTATCTTTTGCCCAAGCAGAAGAAGAACAACGGCCTCAAGGATGGCGAGGTCGATGTGACGGAAACCGCGATCCGCGACATCATTCGTTACTACACGCGCGAAGCGGGCGTCCGTTCGCTCGAGCGTGAAATCTCGAAGATCTGCCGCAAGGTCGTGAAGATGCTTCTGCTGAAGAAGGCGGAAGGCGCGGTGAAGGTCGACGGCAGCAACCTCGATACGTTCCTCGGCGTGCGCAAGTACGACTTCGGTCTGGCAGCGAAGGAAAATCAGGTGGGCCAGGTCACGGGTCTCGCGTGGACGGAAGTGGGCGGCGATCTGCTGACCATCGAAGCCGCCGTGATGCCGGGCAAGGGCAATGTGATTCGCACGGGTTCGCTTGGCGACGTGATGAAGGAATCCGTCGAAGCAGCGCGCTCGGTGGTCCGCTCGCGTTCGCGTCGTCTTGGCGTCAAGGACGAAGCGTTCGAAAAGCAGGACATTCACATCCACGTACCTGAGGGCGCAACGCCGAAAGACGGTCCTTCGGCTGGTATCGCGATGACGACTGCGCTGGTGTCGGTGCTGACCGGTATTCCGGTGCGGGCCGACGTCGCGATGACAGGCGAAATCACGTTGCGTGGCGAGGTGCTGCCGATCGGCGGTCTGAAAGAGAAGCTGCTGGCGGCGCATCGCGGCGGCATCAAGCTGGTGCTGATCCCGGAAGAAAACGTCAAAGACTTGACGGAGATCCCGGACAACGTGAAGAACGCGATCGAAATCGTGCCGGTCCGCTGGATCGACAAGGTGCTCGAACTTGCGCTCGAACGTGTGCCGTCGCCGTTGCCGGAAGAAGAGCCGAAGCCTGCGTCGCCCGTTGCGGCCGAGCCCGGCAAGGACTCCGGCGCTACGGATGTCGTGAAGCACTAAGCTTTCAGCAAAATCCTTGCTGTACAAGAACCCGCGGTCTTAACGGCCGCGGGTTTTTTATTGCCGCACGATCCGGAAGACACTTGCGGCAACGCGCCTTGTGATTGCATCAAAAATCACGTGAACAGCGAACTGCTGACGTGCTAACTCGTTGCGCTCGCATCTAATGCATCCCCAAGTCGGCATCCCAAGCCGGCATCCCACGTCGCGAGATAAATAGACCGTCAGAACCGCCTGAATCAGGCTCAATCCCGGTTGACACGTGGGTTTCGGCCAATTCTAATGACTCGGCCCGGCATTGCCGCCGGCCAGATGATGTCAGGCGCTGCAAAGCGCCGTTCGGTTCTAAAACATTCTCGGGGGTAGGGATGAACAAGACGGAATTGATCGATCACATTGCGCAGCAAGCGGAGATTTCGAAGGCTGCGGCCGGACGCGCGCTCGACGCGGTGATCGGCGGTGTGAAAGGCACGTTGAAGAAAGGCGGTTCGGTGACGTTGGTTGGTTTCGGCACGTTTGCCGTCGGCAAGCGCACGGCTCGCACGGGGCGCAATCCGAGGACCGGCGATGCGATCAATATCAAGGCGGCCAAGGTGCCGAAATTTAGGCCTGGCAAAGCGCTAAAGGATGCGCTAAACTAATGGGCTTGCTGCTTGAGAAGCGTAGGTTCGCCAGTAGGAAGGGCGGCGAATTTGAATTACTGGTTGCTCGTTTCGGTTGTTGTTGAATCAAGCGAGACGGACCAATCAGGCAGCAATAGCAGAAGCACATGAATCATGAAGCCGGGTGCTTAGCTCAGTTGGTAGAGCGGCGCCCTTACAAGGCGTAGGTCGGGAGTTCGAGCCTCTCAGCACCCACCAGTTTCAGATTCTCTTAAAGTGTTTCAGCGCAGTGACGCAGTGAAAGCGCAGTATAAGGAGTGGTAGTTCAGTCGGTTAGAATACCGGCCTGTCACGCCGGGGGTCGCGGGTTCGAGTCCCGTCCACTCCGCCAGTATCCTCGAAAGGCGAACTCCGGTTCGCCTTTTTTATTGCCCGCTGTTGTAAGATCGGGCGTTCTGTTTTTGGCACTCACGCATGCTCGATTTTTTCCGCAATCACAAACGCCTGATGATGTTTATGCTCATCCTCGTCATTGTGCCGGGGCTGGGTTTTGTGGGTATTCAGGGCTTTCGCGGCTTCTTTGACGAAAGTGCAAACGTCGCAAGCGTCAACGGTCACAAGATTACGCGAGCAGAGTACGACAATGCGATGCGTCAACAGCTCGACCGCGCCCGTCAGATGCTCGGCGCGCAATTCGACATGAAGGCGTTCGATACGCCGCAACGCCGCAGCGAGATGCTGGACGGCCTGATTGAACAACGCGTGCTCGCCGATGAAACGCAGCGCCTGCACCTGACCGCATCCGACGACGCCGTGCGCCGCATGCTGCTCAACGATCCGGTGATCTCATCGCTGAAGAACCCGGACGGCTCGATCGACGTCGACCGTTACAAGCAACTGCTTGCCATGCAGGGCATGACGCCCGACCAGTACGACGAGCGCGTGCGCTACAGCATCGCCACGCAGCAGTTGCCTGCCAGCATTCAGGGCAGCGCGTTCACGTCGAAAACGCTCGCTCAGCATCTGACCGAACTCGCTGAGCAGCAACGCGAAGTGCAGGGCATCGCTTTCCACCCGCGCGACTATGCCGCGAAGGTGCAACCCACCGACGCGCAATTGCAGGCCTACTACGACGCACACCGTAACGACTTCGCCACGCCGGCCACGGCGACCATTCAGTATCTGGTGATGTCGCCGGCCACGCTCGCCGCGTCGGTGCAGCCGAGCGACGCCGACCTGAAGAAGTATTACGACGACAACATCGCGCACTACCGTACTGAAGGTCAGGTACGCGCCAGCCACATTCTGATCACCGCGCCGAAAGACGCGAGTGCGGCCGACAAGGCCAAGGCGAAGCAGAAGGCTGACGAGCTGCTCGCACAGATCAAGGCGCATCCTGAACAATTCGCTCAGATCGCGCAACAGAACTCGCAGGATCCTGGCTCGGCAGCAAAGGGCGGCGATCTCGGTTACTTCGGGCGCGGCATGATTGCAGGCGGCCAGGCGTTCGACGATGCCGTCTTCGCCCTGAAGAAGGACGAAGTCAGCGGCATTGTACAAACGGACTTCGGCTATCACATTGTCAAGGTCACCGACGTGAAGCCCGCCGTCACGAAGCCTTTTGACGAAGTGAAAGACCAGATCTCGAGAGACCTGAAAACGCAGTTGGCGAGCAAAGCATTCAGCGACGACTCCGAGGGCTTCACGTCGATCGTCTATGAGAAGGCGAAGAGCCTGCAGCCTGCCGCCGATAAGTACAAGCTGCAATTGCAGACGGCCACGGTCACTCCGCAGCCCGATCCCAAGCTGCCGCCCGACAGCCCGCTGAACAACGCGAAATTCCTCGCCGCCGTGTTCGCGAACGACGCAGCCGTGGCGCGCAACAACACGCAGGCAATCGACGTCGGCGCCAACACGCTGATCGCAGCACGCGTCACCGACTATAAAGCTGCGGCCGTGCCGGCGCTCGACGCGATCAAAGACAAGGTGCGTCAGAAGGTCATTGCGGCTCAGTCAATCGAAGCCGCGCACAAAGACGGCATCGCGAAGCTCGCGGAGTTCGAGAAGTCTAAGGCGACCACGGGTTTCTCGTCCCCGTTGAAGGTGTCGCGCAACGACGCGCAAGGCGTGCCTCCCGCTGCGCTAAGCGCAATCTACAAGGCCGATGCGCAAAAACTGCCGGCATACGTGGGCGTGGATCTCGGTGACGACGGTTATGCGATCTATCGTGTGAATGCCGTCGTCGCGGGTGCGACGGTGGAGCCGCAGCGTCTGGCCGCGGCGCAGCAGCAGATTGCGCAGGTGGAGTCGCAGTCCGAGGCAGAGGCCTACGTTCAGGCGTTGCGTGCCCGATCGAAAGTAAAGCTGTATGGCTCGCTCGACAGCAGCAACGCGCAGGCAAGCGACGAGTAAGCTTCGCCGCAACACTCGTCTTGCGCGTAGGTGTTCGTAGCGCGCCTTGGGTGCTCATCGACTCGCACTCGACCCGCACCTCGGCCGCTGCGAAATCATGCAAGCCGCGCCGAACGCGCGAACACAAAAAAGCCCCGCAAATGCGGGGCTTTTTCATTTTCGAATCTGTCTCGAAGCTGACATTAGGCAAGCTCGACGCTCATCGAACGATTTGCGTCGATCAGCGGGTTTAGGTCAGAGGCAAGAACTGATCGCGCTGGTGGCGTCGCTGCCCGCTGCTCCGTTCGCGCGGAAACCGACCCACGAGCCCTTGCCCGAGTACGAAGGACGCACCACGGCGGCCGCGCCGTTGGGCGGCTGCTGGCCCGGGACATACACGTCTACAGCCTGATCGTTGGCCAAGGTGTCTTGCGACACGACTTGCTGCTGGGAGCCGTCTGCCCATTTTTGCGCGATGCAGGTCGCAACGGCCTTCGGCGCTTGCTGGCTCTGTCCGACGGACTGGACGCCAGCCGGCGGCTGAGCGGCGCAGGCGGAAATTGCCACGGTCAAAGCGATTAACGGTAAGTATTTCACGTTATCTCCTCATAAGTCGCTCGGTATCGAGCCGGGTACACGGGATTGCGCAAGCATCAGATCAAGCTCGCGGATCCGTGTTCCCCGTAGTTTCGGAAACAAGCCGACAGCAGCTTTTCAGTGCGACGAACTTGTACGAAGGAGTGGCTTGACAGCGGGCCACACGTTGTTGAGTAGCACTGGCTGTGCCTGCTGCGTCGGATGGATCTGATCAGCCTGGAACATGTCGGGCTTATCGGCGATGCCGGCAAGCAGGAACGGCACGAGCGGCACGCTCAGTTGCTTCGCGAGCTGGCCGTATAGACCATGGAACTTTTGCGTATAGTCGGGGCCGTAGTTAGGCGGTACGTACATGCCGACGAGCACGACCTTCGCGTGAGCCTGCTGAGCCTGCTCGATGATCGTGCGCAGATTATCTTCAGTAGTCGAGAGCGGCACGCCGCGCAATGCATCGTTGGCACCCAGTTCGACGATCACGATGCTGGGCTTCAGGCGTTGCATGAGCGCCGGCAAGCGGGCCCGCCCGCCGCTCGTCGTATCGCCGCTAATGCTTGCATTGGCGACGCTATAATCGATTCGCTCTTCCGTGAGGCGCTGGCGCATCAACGCGACCCAGCCAGTGTCGCGGGGCAAGCCGTATTCGGCGGAGATGCTATCGCCAAGTACGACGATCACCGGCTTGGCCGGTTCCGGCGCGTTGGCTGCGCGAACCGCGAAGGTCGCCGAAAAGAGGGCGGCGGCCACTATGACCGAGCCGCTTGCCACCGAGCTCGTTGCCGAAGTCAGTGCATTCGCGCGAAGCTTCATGGCGCGCACTTTCAACCTACGCTTCACTATGCTAAACAAAACTGATCCAGTCATTGAAGTGCGGGGTTTGTGCAAGAAGGTTAAGGATGCGACGGGCGAACTGACCATTCTCGACAACATCGATCTGGCTATCGAAGCCGGCAGCAGTGTCGCGATAGTCGGCGCGTCCGGGTCGGGCAAGTCTACGCTGCTTGGACTGCTCGCAGGATTGGACAGCGCGAGTTCGGGCTCGGTTCGGCTACTCGGCCGCGAGCTCACCACATTGAACGAAGACGAGCGTGCTGCATTGCGCAGCGGCTCGGTCGGGTTCGTGTTTCAGTCGTTCCAGTTAATGCCGCATTTGACGGCGCTCGAAAACGTCACGTTGCCGCTCGAACTGCAAGGCGGCATTGGTACGCGCGAAGCCGCACTGCGTGCGCGCGGGCTGCTCGAACAGGTCGGCCTCGGCCAGCGCACCAGCCATTATCCGAAGCTGCTGTCGGGCGGCGAACAGCAACGCGTCGCACTGGCGCGCGCGTTCGTTACGCATCCGGCGATTCTCTTCGCCGATGAACCCACGGGCAGTCTCGACGCCGCGACCGGCCACGCAGTAATCGACCTGATGTTCCAGATGAACCGCGCGAACGGCGCAACGCTGATTCTCGTCACGCACGACGTGGAACTGGCGCGCCGCTGCGATACGACCGTAACGATCGAAGCCGGGCGTCTCGCCTGACGCGCACGCTGGGTCGTCAACGCTTCAAAGCCGCGCGCGCCCTTGCGATCAACGCGGAGGTCGACGAATCGTGTTTCTTTTCATCGACGCTTGAGGCCGTCAGATCGGCCTCGACCACCTTGCCGAGAATCTTGCCTAGTTCGACGCCCCATTGATCGAACGGATTGATGTTCCATACCGACGCCTGGACCAGCACTTTGTGCTCGTACAACGCGATCAGCGCGCCGAGCGAACGCGCGGTGAGTGCCTCGACGAGGAGCGTGGTAGTCGGGCGGTTGCCCGGAAACACCAGGTGCGGCGCCAGCTCCGGCTTGTCCGGACCGGCGACCTTTTTCGCTTCTTCGAGCGTGCGGCCGAGCATCAACGCTTCGCTTTGCGCGAAGCAGTTGGCGAGCAGCTTCGGATGATGGCTGACGAGCGGATGCTCGGGCGTGAGCACCGCAACGAAGTCGATCGGCACGATGGTCGGGCCTTGATGCAGCATCTGGAAAAACGCATGCTGACCGTTAGTACCCGGTTCGCCCCACGTTACCGCGGAGGTCGGATAGTCGACCATTGCGCCGTCGAGACGCGCCGACTTGCCGTTGCTCTCCATTTCCAGCTGTTGCAGATACGACGGCAGGAAGTGCAGCGCCTCCGAGTACGGCGCGACGAGATAGCTTTGCGAGCCGAAGAAGTTGCGATACCAGATGCCGATCATGCCCAGCAGCACCGGCAGACTTTTTTCGAGCGGCGCGGTGCGGAAATGCTCGTCCATGTCGTTCGCGCCGGCGAGCAGCTCGCCGAACTGCTGCGGCCCGACCGCGATCATGATCGACAGACCGACCGCCGACCACAGCGAATATCGGCCGCCTACCCAGTCCCACATCTCGAACACGTTCTCTTTCGCGATGCCGAACTTGACGACTTCGGAGGGATTCGCCGACACACCGACGAAGTGCTTCGCCAGCGCGTTCTCCGGGCAGCCTTTTTCCGTGAACCAGTCACGCAGCGAACGCGCGTTGGTCATGGTTTCGAGCGTCGTGAAAGTCTTCGAAACGATGATGGCGAGCGTCTCTTCGGGGTCGATCTGCTGCATCACGTTGTAGAGATCGGCACCGTCTACATTCGACACGAAGTGCGTGGTGATTTCCGGCGTGGCCAGATGATGCAGTGCGTGCACGACCATCTTCGGCCCGAGGTCCGAGCCGCCGATGCCGATGTTCACCACGTGGCGAATGCGCTTGCCTGTGTAGCCGGTCCAGGCGCCGCTCCTCACCTGATCGGCAAATGCGGCCATTTTCGCGCGTTCGGCCTGCACCTGCTGATGGAACGGCGCGTTGGGGTTGCTCGCTCGCAGCGCGGTGTGCAGCGCGGCACGGCCTTCAGTGGGATTGACGACTTCGCCCGCGAACATCGCGTCGCGGCGTTTCTCGACGCGGGCTTCGCGCGCGAGCTGCACGAGCAGCTTCAGGGTTTCGTCGGTGATGCGGTTCTTCGAGAAGTCGGCGGCGATGCCGCCGCCCGCTAACGCAAAGCGCTCGGCACGCGTCGGCGCTGGGTCGTTCCCAGGGGCGAACCAGTCGCGCAGATGCGCATCGCGGATCTGCTCGTAGTGCGTTTGCAGAGAGGACCAGGAGGGGAGCGAATTCTGGGTCATAGCGTCCGTCTAACCAAGGGGCACAAAGAAAGGCGCGCGCGAAGCGCCGCCGAGGATGATGCAACGATGCTGTTAGAGCGAGGCAGCACGGCCGGGTTCGCGGTGAGATTTCAAAGCCGGCGCAGCCATGAACGCCCGCTGATTCCGCCGCATGTCGCGAGTGACCGGTGCGAACCGCCGCGCCGTCAGCCAGTGTGCACGCAGCAAGCACGCTCGATTCGCGCGCGGTCCGCACGCGGCCGTAGTTACGACCGGTCAGCGCAGTTGCTCACGTACTTTCTCACTCGATTACTCAGTATAGCGGCGTTGCGTGACAGGCGGCAGCGCTTTGACGCAACGCCGCGCAGCAAGCAAGTAGCCGATGCGGCCCAATACCGATCGATACCGCTCAATACCCTCACGCAACATCACGATTGCACCGATGGATAAAACATGCGGTTCAACAAGCTGCGCACCATCGGCGCCAGTTCGCCAGCCGTGAGGCCGGCGGGACCGTGACCTTGCGCGCTCAGCGTGTCGGCGGCGAGGCCGTGCAGGTAGACGCCGGCCAAGGCCGCCTCGTAGCCCGGCAAGTGCTGCGCGAGCAAAGCGCCGATCATGCCGCCGAGCACGTCGCCGGTGCCGCCCGTCGCGAGCGCGGCATTGCCGGTCGGATTGATCGTGAGACGGCCGTCGGGGGCCGCGATGACCGTGCCGGTGCCCTTTAGCACCACCACGCTGGCAAAGCGCGCGGCGAGAGCGCGCGCCGCGCCGAGCCGGTCACGCTGTACGCCGGCAACCTCCGTGCCGAGAAGGCGTGCGGCTTCGAGCGGATGTGGCGTGAGCACGCAGGGATCGCCTTGCACGCCCCGCGCGGTGACGGCCGCGGCCAACGTGGGGTCTTTCGAAATCAGATTGAGCGCGTCGGCGTCGAAGAGCTTCGGCACATCGAGTTGCAGCACATCGTGCAACACCCGCGTGGCTCGCTCGCCGTGGCCCATGCCGCAGCCGAGCGCCAGCGCATCCATCTTGTCGAGCGGCAAATCGTCGACGGCATGCAGCATCAGTTCGGGATGAGGCGGGTCGTAGGGCGGGGCGCCCGCGCCCAGCAACGCGACGTGGACCTTGCCCGCGCCGGTGTAGAGCGCCGCGCGCGACGCGAGAATCGGCGCGCCGCACATGCCGGTGTCGCCGCCGACTACCGCGAGACTGCCGAACGTGCCCTTGTTGGTCGCGAAATCGCGCGGCGGCAGGAACGAGCCAAAGAGTTCGGGTGCGTTCAGTTGCACCGCCGTGCGCGCGCTGCAGTCGACGCCGATCGGCGCGACCGTTACCGAGCCGGCGAGATCGCGGCCTTGTGCGGTGAAGAGCCCCGGCTTGGCGGCGATGAAGGTGACCGTGTGCGTCGCGCGCACGGCTGCGTCGCCGTCGCCGACAATCGTGCCCGTGTCGCTGTCGAGGCCGCTCGGCACGTCGAGCGCGAGCACGCCGCCTGTGTGCGGCCGGGTTTGGCTGCGTTGAGAGAACTGGCGCGCGGTCGCAGCGAACACGCCTTCCAGCGTCCGCGCGAGGCCAATGCCGAACATGCCGTCGACGAGCCACGTGTAGCCGTCGAGCGAGGCAGGCGGCGCGGTGGTGATTTCGACGCCGGATGCACGTGCCGTGGCGAGCGCCCAGCGGGCGTCGTCCGGTTTCACTTCCACGGGCATGCACAATTCGACGGCGATGCCGGCTATGTGCAGCTCCGCCGCGAGAATCAGCGCGTCGCCGCCATTGTTGCCGGGGCCGGCTATCAGCCAGACGCGCTGCCTCGATTTTTCAAGCGACGTGTCGCGAGTGAGCTGTTCGAGCAGGAAGCTGGCTGCCGCCTTGCCGGCGCGGTCCATCAGCGTGTGCGCCGGCAGCGAAGCGGCGGCTTGCGATTCCGCGATCCGCAGGTCGGTCAGCGTCAGCAGCGGGAGGGCGCGGTTATCCGGGCGAATCAGTGTCGGCGGCGTAAGGTCGGCTTCGGTCATGGCGAGGCGGGCGGTCACCTTTGTGCAAGGTGCGAGAGCGTCTGGAATCGCTATGGTAGTGCCGATGTGCGCGCGATGCGTCGATTCCGGCGCACGCGCTGTTACTTGAACCGCTCCGCCCGCAATGCGGCGAGCGTTTCCTCGGGCAGATCCGGCGCCTTGCCCGCGACCAGATCGGCAATCAGCTTGCCCGCGCCGCACGCGAGGCCCCAACCGGAGGGCCCGTGGCCCACATTGACGAAAAGCCGCGGATGCAGCGCGTTGCCGATCACCGGCAAGCCGTCGGGCGACAGCAGCTTGATGCCTTCCCAAGGCAAGGCCGCTGAGATACGCGCCGCCCCCGGAATCCAGTCATGTGTCGCCTGGCCTAGCAGCGCCAGCGCTTCTTTCGTCAGCGCTTCACCGAGCGGCTTGTCGATCAGATTGGCGCTTTGCAGGACCGCACCGCCCGCAATGCGCAAGCGGTGATTCATCCGGCTGATCCCAATGCGCTTGATCGCGTCGACGATAGCGACATGCGGCGCGCATTCCTCATGTGCGATAGGCGCGACGAGCGTATGCAGGCGCAGCGGATGCAGCGGCAAGCCCAGGCCGAGGCGCTCGAGCAGATCGAGGCTGCCGTGACCGGCGGCGACCACGATCGCGTCCGCGTGGATCACATCGACTTCGCGTGACCGGGACGCCGCGCCCGGCCGAGGCGCGAGTTCAACAGCGGCGCGCTGGCCGTCGAGGCGGATCGCCGAGACCTGGCAGCCGAGCATGAACTGCACGCCGCCCTGGGTGTCGAGCGTCTGCTTGATGAGTTTGGTGAACAGCGGACAATTGGCGGTTCGCTCATGTTCGAACAGAACGCCTCCCGCGAATTCCGGTTCGGTGCGCACCGAATGCTCGTACGCTGCACATTCCGCAGGGCTCAGTACATGATGCGGCACTTCGTAGAGCGCCAGCAGCCCGAGCGCGGGCTGCAACTGCTGCCACTCCTGCGCGGAACGGACCAGGTAGAGAAGACCGCTCGCCTGTTCGAACTCGAAGCCGAAGCGCGCTTCCATGTCGGCCATCGCTTCGCGCGACAGCTCGATAAGCGGACGCAACAACCGGTATTGGCGACCGAACTCGTCCGGCTCCTGCAGTTCGGCCAGCTTCTTCACGAACTGGCGCGCCGGCCCGTTGAAGCCGGGCTTGCTGATCACGCCGTTTTTCGCATTCTGGCGGCTCGCCATGAAAGTCGGGCCGAACCAGACGTCGAGCGGCGTCGGCAGGACGGTGCCGCCGTGTCCATAGGTCGCGCCCTGCGCGACGGTGGCGTGGCGCTCGACGACGCATACCCGATGGCCGGCGGCGCGTAGCTGATAAGCGGTGGCGACGCCCGCAATCCCGCCGCCAATGACGATGACATCCATTGTTCTGATTCGATTTGCCGGGCGGGGGCCGTTGTGCGAGCCCCGCTAGGCGTGACATGCGGCGCGGCCGGACATGGCGCGAAGACATGACTCCCGGATCCGATCCGGGCAGGACTCGCGACATACTGCCGGCGGCAAGGCCAAAACCTTGCTCGCACCGATCTGATGAAAGGGCGAATGATAGCAGTCAACGCCCGCGCATGGCCATGCGCGCTCCCGCCCGGGCGCCGCCCGCGGCACGCGCGCAGCGTATTCCGGGCCCATGGCGCGGCCCGCTGGATGGCCGTTCCCGGGGTATAATCCCGGACTTCCTTTCCGCCTCATGTCGCCATCACGCGCGACTCTTCGGCATCATTGAGCGACGCAACGTCAAGTCCATGGCCCACTTCTCGTGTTTCCCCGGCGCTTCGGCCCTTTCCGATTTCCGTCAAACCCGCCTGCTCGAAACGCTTACGCGCATCGACCCGAACATCACGGGCGTGCGCGGGCAATATCTGCACTTCGTCAACGCGCAGACCCCGCTTTCCGCTGAAGACAACGCGAAGATCGAGGCGCTGATGCACTATGGCCATCCGCTCGAAGAAACCAGAGAGCGCGGCGCGGCTGAAACGTTTCTGGTGGTGCCGCGCTTCGGTACGGTGTCGCCGTGGGCCAGCAAGGCAACGGACATCGCGCACCTGTGCGGGCTCACACAGGTGCGCCGGATCGAGCGCGGTGTCGAGTACACGGTCACGCTGAAAAGCGGCCTGCTGGGCGGAAAGAAGGCCCTCTCCGACGAAGCGCGCGAGGCCGTCGCCGCCGCGTTGCACGACCGCATGACCGAGAGCGTCGCGCCGTCGCGCGATCATGCGCTGCATCTGTTCGACGAATTGCCGGCCAAGCCGCTGCAAACCGTCGATGTGCTGGGCCAGAGCCGGCGCGCGCTGGAAGCAGCGAACACGGAACTGGGCCTCGCACTCGCCGACGACGAGATCGACTACCTCGTCGACGCATTCACGAAACTCGGCCGCAATCCGACCGACGTCGAACTGATGATGTTCGCGCAGGCCAACAGCGAGCACTGCCGCCACAAGATTTTCAACGCGGAATGGACCATCGACGGGGAGAAGCAGGACATCTCGCTCTTCAACATGATCCGCAATACCGAGAAGCTCAATCCGCAAGGCACGATCGTCGCGTATTCGGACAACTCGGCGATCATGGCGGGCGGCATGGCCGAGCGCTGGTTCCCGCGCACGCCGGAGAAGCTTGGTGAGAACGAACTGCCGGAACACTACCGCCGCAGCGTCGAACTCACGCACACGTTGATGAAGGTCGAGACGCACAACCACCCGACCGCGATCTCGCCGTTCCCGGGCGCCGCGACGGGCGCGGGCGGTGAAATTCGCGACGAAGGTGCGACGGGTCGCGGCGCGCGTCCGAAGGCGGGCCTCGCGGGCTTCACGGTGTCGAATCTCGAATTGCCCGACGGCGTCGAGGCGTGGGAAAACGCACGCGATGTCGCCGAGCCGCTCGCGCATCGCAATCCGAACGACAAGCATGAAGCGTATGGCCGCCCGGACCGCATCGCGTCGCCGCTGCAAATCATGATCGACGGCCCGCTCGGCGGCGCCGCGTTCAATAACGAATTTGGCCGGCCGAATCTGGGCGGCTATTTCCGCGCCTACGAGCAGAACGTGGCGGGCCTCGTGCGCGGCTATCACAAGCCAATCATGATCGCGGGCGGCATCGGCAATATTTCGGATCAGCACACGCACAAGCACGACCTGCCGGAAGGGTCGCTGCTGATCCAGATCGGCGGCCCGGGCATGCGCATCGGCATGGGCGGCGGCGCGGCGAGTTCAATGGCGACCGGCACCAATACCGCCGAACTCGACTTCGACTCGGTTCAGCGCGGCAACCCGGAAATCGAGCGGCGCGCGCAGGAAGTGATCAACGCGTGCTGGCAACTCGGCGACAAGAACCCGATCCTGAGCATTCACGACGTGGGCGCGGGCGGTCTGTCGAACGCGTTCCCGGAAGTAGTGGACGGCGCGGGCAAGGGCGCGCTCTTCGATCTGCGCAAAATCCAGCTCGAAGAAAGCGGCCTGTCGCCGCGCGAGATCTGGTCGAACGAAGCGCAGGAGCGCTACGTGCTCGCTATCGCGCCCGCCGATCTGCCCGCTTTCAAGGCCATGTGCGAGCGCGAACGCTGCCCGTTCGCCGTGATCGGCACGGCAACGGCCGAACGTCAGCTGAAGCTGATCGATCCCGAACTGAAGGACGACAACGCGCATCAACCGGTCGACATGCCGATGGAAGTGCTGCTCGGCAAGGCGCCGCGCATGCATCGCGACGTCAAGCGCGTCGAGCCGAAAGTCCAGCCGGTGGATGTGACCGGCATCGCACTCTCGGAAGTCGCGGTGAGCGTGCTGCGTCATCCTACGGTCGCGAGCAAGTCGTTCCTCATCACGATTGGCGACCGCTCGGTGGGCGGCACGACGGCGCGTGACCAGATGGTCGGCCCGTGGCAGGTCCCGGTTGCCGACGTCGCCATTACGACCATGGACTACGCGGGATTTCGCGGCGAGGCGATGACAATGGCCGAGCGCACGCCGCTCGCCGTCATCAACGCGCCGGCGTCGGGCCGCATGGCGGTCGGCGAGGCGGTCACCAACATCGCGGCGGCGCCGATCGCGTCGCTCGACAAGCTCAAGCTGTCGGCGAACTGGATGGCCGCGTGCGGCGCACCGGGCGAAGACGCGGCGCTCTACGAGACGGTCAAGGCTATCGGCATGGAACTGTGCCCGGCGCTCGGCATCAGCATTCCGGTCGGCAAGGATTCGCTGTCCATGCGCACCAAGTGGGAAGACCGCGGCGTCGCGAAAGAAGTCGTCGCGCCGGTTTCGCTCATCATCTCGGCATTCGCGCCGGTCGAAGACGTGCGCCGTCATCTCACGCCGCAACTGCGTCGCGCAAGCGGTGCGGACGGCGTGGGCGACTCCGTGCTGATCGCGATCGACCTCGGCCGCGGCAAGCATCGTCTGGGCGGCAGTATTCTCGCGCAGGTCACGCAGCAGATCGGCGATACGGTGCCTGACGTGGACGATCCGGAAGACCTGAAACGCTTTTTCAACGCAATCCAGTCGCTGAACCAGGACGGCAAGCTGCTCGCCTACCACGACCGCTCCGACGGCGGCCTGTGGGCGACCGTATGCGAAATGGCGTTCGCGGGTCACGTCGGCGTGTCGTTGAATGTGGACATGCTCGTGCTCGATCCGCATCACGAGTCGGATTACGGCGACGCGAAAGACTGGGCAAAGCAGACTAGCGGCCGCCGCGAAGACCGCACGATCCGCGCGCTCTTTACCGAAGAACTCGGCGCCGTGATTCAGGTGCGCGCGGCCAACCGCGATGCGGTGTTGGCCGCGTTGCGCGAGCACGGTCTGTCGGCGTGCTCGCATGTGATCGGCAAGATCAACGACCGCGACACCATCGAAATCTATCGCGACGCGAAGAAGGTCTACGAAGCGCCGCGTGTCGAACTGCATCGCACATGGAGCGAGGTGAGCTGGCGCATTTCGCGTCTACGCGACAACCCGGCTTGCGCCGACGCTGAATACGACGCGCTGCTCGACGCCGCTGATCCGGGCATCACCCCGGTGCTGACATTCGACCCTGCGGAGGACGTGGCCGCGCCGTACGTCGGCAAGAGCGCGCGTCCGCGCGTGGCAATTCTGCGCGAGCAGGGCGTGAACTCACACCTTGAAACGGCGTATGCGTTCGACCGCGCCGGTTTCGACGCGCACGACGTGCACATGAGCGACCTGCTTGCGGGCCGCGCCGACCTGGCGGACTTCGCGGGTGCGGTGGCGTGCGGCGGATTTTCGTACGGCGATACGCTCGGCGCCGGCGAAGGCTGGGCGAAGGCGATCCGCTTCAACTCGCAACTGGCCGATATGTTCGCGGCGTTTTTCGGCCGCGCGGACACGTTTGCGCTCGGCATCTGCAACGGCTGCCAGATGATGAGCAGCCTCGCGTCGATGATCCCCGGCGCCGAAGCATGGCCTAAGTTCACGCGCAACAAGTCAGAAAAATTCGAGGCGCGCTTTTCGCTCGTGCAAGTCGAGGCGTCGCCGTCGATCTTCTTCGCCGGCATGGAAGGTTCGCGCATTCCGGTCGCGGTTGCGCACGGCGAAGGTTATGCCGACTTCTCGCAGCAAGGCGATGCGTCGAAGGTCGCGGTGGCGATGCGTTACGTCGATCACCGTGGTCAGGCGACCGGGCAGTATCCGTTCAATCCGAACGGTTCGCCGGACGGCATCACGTCCGTCACTACGCCCGATGGCCGCTTCACCGTCGTGATGCCGCACACGGAGCGCGTGCATCGCGCGGTGCAGATGAGCTGGCATCCGGAAGGCTGGGGCGAGGGCGCCACGGACGCAAGCCCGTGGATGCGCGTGTTCCAGAACGCTCGCCGCTGGCTGGGGTGATGGGGTAGAGCGGGATCGGCCTCGGGGGAGCGCAACTTCTGTGCGTTCCCGGCGTCGGCGGCCCGCGCGCGCCCCCTGACGGAGACGAAATGCGGCGTTGAGCGGGCCATTAAAAAAGCCCCGTTCAGTCATCAACTGAACGGGGCTTTTTGCGAACAATATCGAAGTTTGCGAATTGCCGCTTACTGAATCTTCGCGTTCTTGCGCAGACCTTCTTCAAATGCCTGCAGTTTTTCCTGCTGGATCTGCTGCACGATCTGCGGGCGCACCTGCTCGAGCGGCGGCGGCGTAATGCTGCGCACGTCGTCAACGCGAATGATGTGCCAGCCGAATTGCGTGTGCACCGGCGTGTCCGACATCTGGCCTTTCTGCAGATGCGTGGCCGCGTCCGCGAATTCAGGCACGTAAGCCTTCGGGTCCGACCAGTCCAGGTCGCCGCCGTTCTTGCCCGATCCCGGGTCCTTTGAGAATTGCTTGGCAAGATCCTCGAAGCTCGCGCCGCCCTTGATCTTCGCGATGAGGTCCTTCGCCTGCTGCTCGTTGTCCACGAGGATGTGATGCAGGTGATATTCCTTGCCGCCTGCGTCCTTGATCAGCGCGTTGTAGCGAGCGGTGACTTCCGCGTCGCTCGGCGTGTTTTTCTTCACGAAGTCTTCGATCAGTGCGCGCAGCACGACGGTTTGCTGAGCGACAGCAATTTGCGCCTTGATGTCCGGACGATTCGGCAGGCCGCGGCGCAGCGCTTCCTGCATCAGGATTTCGCGGTTGACGAGTTCTTCACGCACGGCCATTTGAAGTTGCGGCGTGTTTTGCTGGCCTTGATGAACCAGTTGGTCGATCAGCGCGTCGGCGCGCGCTTTCGGAATCGGCGTGCCGTTCACGACGGCGATGTTCTGTGCGAATGCAGGTGCGGCCGCAAACGCAGCCAGCAATACCCAAAGACGGGTTTTCTTCAAGGTCATCGGAAGTTTCCTAGCGGGGCAACAAAGCGAATTCTTCGGGCGTGTAAGCCGTGATTGCAAGGGCATGAATGCCGCGCTGCATGCCATCGGCCAGCGCATCATACACCATGCGATGCCGCGCCACGCGGGGCTTGCCGGCGAATGCGGCAGCCACGATCGTGACACTGAAATGACCGCCGGCGGCAGCGCCGGCGTGGCCGGCGTGCTGCGCGCTGTCGTCGGTGATCTGGATCGACGCGACGGGCGCGAGCGCGGCGGTGAGGCGCGCTTCGATCAGCGCGGCACGCTCGGCGGTGGTGGCGTGCATGAACGTATCGCTCATGTCATTCCTCCTTCATGTACTTGGACAGCCACAAGCTCTGTCCGACGATAAACACCACCAGACAGCCTGTCGCGCCGAACAGTTTGAAATTGACCCACTGGTCGGTCGTGTAGTTGTACGCGACGAACAGATTGAGCAGTCCGAGCAGCACGAAAAAGATTGCCCAGATCACGCTCAGCTTGCCCCAGATCGCATGCGGCAGCGTGATCTGCTTGCCCATCATCGCTTCGATCAGGTTCTTGTTGAACGCCAGTTGCGACACGATCAGCACGACGGAAAACGCCCAGTACAGCACAGTCGGCTTCCACTTGATGAAGGTGTCGTTGTGCAGAACGAGTGTCGCGCCGCCAAATACGGTGACGACACCGAGACTCACCCACAGCATCGGGTCGACTTTACGGTGGCGGAAGGCCACCCACGCGATCTGCACCAGCGTGGCGACGATCGCTACTGCGGTCGCCGTGAAGATGCCCCACACCTTGAAGGCGACGAAGAACAGGATGATCGGGAACAGATCGAACAGGAATTTCATTTATCTGACGGGAAGTCGGAGAGTGGGTCGGAGGGGCAAGTGCGCGGCGTCGAGCGCCGCGCCTGACTGCTAAAGGCCGCTTCGGCGCGGTGTCGCGCCGGCGGACGCGAGATTGCCCGCCGACGCCGACCGCAATTCGCCAGTTGAGGCACAGAGCGCGCAGACTCCGGCACTGCGTTACTTGGGGTCGAATTGTAACGCAGCCGAATTGATGCAGTAGCGCAGACCTGTCGGCGCCGGTCCGTCTTCGAAGACGTGGCCGAGATGCGCGCCGCAATTCTTGCATTGCACCTCGATACGCAGCATGCCGTGCGAGCGGTCGGTTTTCTCGGCGATCACTTCGCCGTCGATCGGTTTGAAGTAGCTCGGCCAGCCGCAGCCGGCGTCGAACTTGGTATCCGATTCGAATAACGGTGTGCCGCAACAGACGCAATCATAGATGCCGCACTCCCAGTGATCGTGATAACGACCCGTGAACGGGCGCTCGGTGGCAGCATGGCGCGTCACCTGATATTCGATGTCGGAAAGCTGCTCGCGCCACTCGGCGTCGTCTTTCTGCACCGCCGGGGTGTCGTGCTTGAGGTCGTCGGGATTGTTCATGGTCGGTTCCTGTCTCGGGCTTGTAGTGAGAACGGCTTGCAGCGTGCGCGTCATGACGAGCAGCTGACTTCCAGCGAGCTCGCCCAGTCGGGCGGCAACCCGGCGTACGCTTCGTGCTCGGGCTGCTCGTCGAACGGACGACGCAGCACGGCGGCGAGACGCTCCAGTTCGGAAAAATCCTTCTCTTTCGCGCGGCGAATCGCCGTTTCCGCCAGATGATTGCGAAGAATGAATTTGGGGTTCACGCGGTTCATTGCAATGGCGCGCGCGGCGTCGTCGCGTGTTTCATGGGACAAGCGCGCGCGATACTCGTTCGCCCAGGCATCGAACGCGGCGCGGTCGAGGAACAGGTCGCGCACCGGCGCATCGCCGCTCGCGTCATGTTTCGACATACGGGCGAGGTTGCGAAAAGTCAGCGTGAAATCCGCCCGGTTCGCGTGCATCACGTCGAACAGGCGGTTGACCAACGGCGCGTCGCCGTCGTGCCCGGTCTCGAGACCGAGCTTCGCCGCCATGCGCCGCTCGAGCGCCGGTCCGAAGCGGTCCTTGAAACCGCCGAGCACGCGTTGCGCGTCTTCAATGGCTTTGTCGTTCCGCGCGCTTTCCTCGTAGCGTTCGCCAAGTAGCGGCAGCAGTCCTTGCGCGAGGCAAAAGAGATTCCAGTACGCGATCTGCGGTTGCATCCGGTACGCATAACGACCCTGCGAGTCGGAGTGGTTGCAGATGTAGCCTGCGTCGAAGCCGTCCATGAAGCCGAACGGACCATAGTCGATGGTAAGGCCGAGGATCGACATGTTGTCCGTGTTCATCACGCCGTGGCAGAAGCCGACTGCCTGCCATTCGACCATCAGATCCGCGGTCGACAACACCGCCTCGTTCAGCAACCCGAGATACGGATCGTCGGCCTCGCGGCAATGCGGATAGAAGCGCTCGATCACGTGATCGGCGAGCGCGCGCAGCGCGTCGGTGCGATCGTTCGAATAGAAGTGCTCGAAGTGGCCGAAGCGCACGAAGCTCGGCGCGACGCGCGTAACGACGGCAGCGGTTTCGATCTCCTCGCGCCGCACCGGCTGGTCTGAGCCGATCACGCACAACGCGCGCGTGGTCGGAATGCCGAGGTGATGCATGGCCTCCGAACAGAGGAACTCGCGAATCGACGAGCGCAGCACCGCGCGGCCGTCGCCCATGCGCGAATAGGGCGTGCGCCCGGCGCCTTTCAACTGCAGCTCGAAACGCTGACCGCCATGTTCCACTTCGCCGAGTCCGAGCGCGCGGCCGTCGCCGAGCTGACCCGCCCACACGCCGAACTGATGCCCCGAATACACCGACGCATAGGGGAGCGCCTCTGCCGGCCATTCGCGGGTGCCGTTGCCCGAAAACAGCTCGGCGAACGCCGGATCTTTTTCGAGGCCCGGCTCTAACCCGAGCAGCGCGGCGGTCTCGGCCGAAAAACCGACGAGGTACGGCGCGCTCAGCGGCGTGGCCGGCAGACGCGTGAGAAACGTGCTGCCGAGCCGCGCAAACGCGCTTTCGGTGGGGGTGGTAAGAGCTTCGGAAAGTGCCGCCAAAGGCCCGGACAGGCTTGCAATGCTTGGGGAAAACGACATGTTGAGCGCCTCACTATTAACCGATATTGTAAGTCCGCACCCGCGGCGCTGCTGGTGGGCCGGCATTCGGCCCGTGCGTGAACCGTGCGTGAACCGTGAGTGAACGGTGTGTGGTCCGCCTGTGGCCCGAGTGCGGCCCGTGTGTGGCGCATACAGACGTTCCAGTGTTGGCGGATGCGTGACCCGCTTGTCGATTGCTTCAGCAATTTCACTGCCGCGCCGGTTTCTACCTAACGGCGCTCCCTTGTCCGCACCCTGAAAAGAAAAAGGCCAGGAGACGACCCTTTATGACGATGCCGCTGCTTGGCCAGATGATGGATGTGCCTCTCACCGTGTCCTCGCTGCTCGCGCACGCCGCGCGGCATTTCGGCAGCACCGAGATCGTGTCGCGGCGTATCGAAGGCGACATGCATCGATACACTTATCGCGATTGCGAACGGCGTGCGAAGCAGCTCGCGCAGGCCTTGATCGCGCTCGGCGTTCAGCCCGGCGAGCGTGTCGCGACACTAGCGTGGAACGGCTACCGGCATCTCGAAACCTATTACGGCACGACCGGGTTCGGCGCCGTGTGCCACACGATCAACCCGCGTCTTTTTCCCGACCAGATTGCGTACATCGTCAATCATGCCGACGATGCCTACGTGCTGTTCGACACCACCTTCGCGCCGCTCGTCGACGTGCTCGCGCCGCAATGCCCGAAAGTACGCGGCTGGGTCGCTCTCGCCGACGAAGCACATCTGCCGGCGATGCAAACGCCCGCGCTGAGTTACGAAATGCTCGTGAACGCACAGGACGGCAATTTCGAGTGGCCGCCAATCGACGAGCGTCAGGCGTCGTATCTCTGCTATACGTCGGGCACCACCGGCAACCCGAAAGGCGCGCTGTACTCGCATCGCTCGACGGTGCTGCATGCGTTCGGCGCATCGCTGCCTGACGCAATGAGCTTGTCCGCGCGCGATTCCGTGCTGCCCGTCGTCCCCATGTTCCATGTCAACGCATGGGGCATCCCGCACGCCGCGCCGCTCACCGGCGCAAAGCTCGTTTTTCCCGGCAAGGACCTCGACGGCAAGTCGCTGTTCGAACTGATGGAGCGTGAGCGCGTCACCTATTCGGCTGGCGTGCCGACCGTCTGGCTCGGCCTGCTGAACCATCTGCGCGATGCCGGCGCGCGC
The DNA here is from genome assembly GCF_032806925.1 of Paraburkholderia kirstenboschensis. Taxonomy (NCBI): domain Bacteria; kingdom Pseudomonadati; phylum Pseudomonadota; class Betaproteobacteria; order Burkholderiales; family Burkholderiaceae; genus Paraburkholderia; species Paraburkholderia kirstenboschensis. The sequence continues at coordinate 1,113,852 of NZ_CP136513.1, forward strand.
TTTTCGTCGCTCGAGCGCACGGTGATCGGCGGCTCCGCGTGTCCGCCCGCGATGCTGCGCACGTTCGAGGACGATTACGGCGTACAGGTCATTCACGCATGGGGCATGACAGAAATGTCGCCGCTCGGCACGCTGGCGAAGCTGACCTGGGAGCAATCGCAGCGCCCCTTGGCGGAGCAGCGCAAACTGCTCGAAAAGCAGGGACATGCGCTATACGGCGTGGATATGAAGATCGTCGGCGACGACGGCACGGAGTTGCCGTGGGACGGCGTCGCGTTCGGCGATCTGTATGTGCGCGGGCCCTGGGTGATCGACCGGTATTTCCGCAAGGACGACTCGCCGCTCGTGGACGGATGGTTCCCGACCGGCGACGTCGCGACCATCGACCGCGATGGCTTTTTGCAGATCACGGACCGCTCGAAGGACGTCATCAAGTCGGGCGGCGAGTGGATCAGTTCTATCGACGTCGAGAACGTCGCCATTGCGCATCCGGCGGTCGCGGAGGCGGCGTGCATCGCATGCGCTCATCCGAAGTGGACGGAGCGTCCGCTGCTGGCTGTGGTCAAGCGCGCGGGCCTCGACGTGACGCGCGAGGAACTGCTCGCGTTCTACAACGGCAAGGTCGCCAAATGGTGGATTCCCGACGACGTGGTGTTCGTCGACGCATTGCCGCATACGGCCACGGGCAAGCTGCAAAAACTGAAGCTGCGCGAAATCTTCCGCGATCATGTGCTGCCGTCGGCGCTGGAAGACCAGATGTACGAGGGAGACTGCCCGCTTGCCAGGGGAAACCCCGCCTGACGATAAATTGAACGAGCGTGCTTTTTTGTGTATTCTGCCTGCTGACACCGGAACGGCCGACCTGAACTCGAGACGAAGGTTGGAGCACTTAAGCCAGACATAAGTCGGCTGGTGGAACCGGACGGGCGGCGCGCGCTGCGCCGCCTCATCTCAAGAATGCGATGCGTCGCACGGAGGCAGGCAGATGGCAGTGGACTACACAACCCATGACGGCGTGGCCGTCATCACGCTGAACAATCCTCCCGTCAACGGCCTCGGCCTGTCGACCCGGGCGGGAATCGTCGAGGGCATCGAGCGTGCGCAGAACGATCCGGCCATCAAGGCCATCGTGCTGACGGGCGCGGGCAAAGCCTTCTCGGGCGGCGCCGACATCACCGAATTCAATACGCCGAAAGCCACCCAGGAGCCGACTCTCGCCACCGTCATCAAGACCGTGGAAAACAGCGCGAAGCCGGTGGTCGCAGCGATTCACAGCGTCGCGATGGGCGGCGGGCTCGAACTCGCGCTAGGTGCGCACTACCGGATCGCCGCGCCCGGCGCGCAGATCGCGTTGCCCGAAGTGAAGCTCGGCATTTTGCCGGGCGCGGGGGGCACTCAGCGTCTGCCGCGTGCAATCGGCCTCGAAGCCGCGCTCAACATGATTGTTTCCGGCACGCCGGTTATGTCGCAGCAGCTGGCCCATTCCGGTCTCTTCGACGAACTCGCAGAAGGCGATCTCGCCGAAGCGGCGCTCGCGTTCGCGCGCAAGGTCGGCGCAAAAGAAGGCCCGCATCCGAAAGTGCGCGAGCGCAAGATCGAGCATCCGAATGCCGAAGGCTTTATCCAGTTCGCTCGCAATAGCGTCGCAACCGTCGGGAAGAATTTCCCCGCGCCGCTCAAATGCATCGACGCAGTCGAGGCCGGCGTGAAGAACGGCTTCGACAAGGGCCTCGCGGTCGAGCGCGAATGTTTCGTCGCGCTCGTGCAAACGCCCGAGAGCCGTGCGCTGCGTCACGCGTTCTTCGGCGAACGCGCGGCGAGCAAGATTCCCGACGTGCCGGCCGATACGCCAGTGCGCGAGATCCGCCAGGTCGCGGTGATCGGCGCGGGCACGATGGGCGGCGGCATCGCGATGAGCTTCATCAATGCGGGCGTTCCCGTCACGCTGCTTGAAACGAAACAGGAGGCGCTTGACCGCGGCCTCGCCACGATCCGCAAGAACTACGAAGCAAGTGTGAAGAAGGGCAAGCTCAAGCCCGAAGCGCTCGAAGAGCGCATGGCGCTGATTACGCCCACGCTCTCCTACGACGACCTGAAGAACGCGGATCTGATCGTCGAAGCGGTGTTCGAGGAACTCGGCGTCAAGGAACAGGTGTTCAAACGTCTCGACGAAGTTGCGAAGTCCGGCGCGATCCTCGCATCGAACACCTCGACGCTCGACGTGGACAAGATCGCCGCTTTCACCAGGCGAGCGCAAGACGTGGTCGGCATGCACTTCTTCAGCCCGGCCAACGTAATGAAGCTGCTTGAAGTAGTGCGCGGCAAGGAAACCGCGAAAGACGTGCTCGCCACCGTCATGAGGCTCGCGAAGAAGATCAAAAAGACGGCGGTGGTGTCGGGGGTGTGCGACGGCTTTATCGGCAACCGGATGATCGAGCAGTACATCCGCCAGGCGCTTTTCATGCTGGAAGAGGGCGCGCTGCCCGCGCAAGTCGATCGCGCCATTGAAAAATTCGGCTTCGCGATGGGCCCGTTCCGCATGAGCGATCTGGCCGGCAATGACATCGGCTGGGCGATCCGCAAGCGCCGCTACCAGGAATATCCGGAGATGCATTATTCCAAGATCGCCGACCGTCTGTGCGAGACGGGGCGTTTCGGCCAGAAAACCGGCGGCGGCTGGTACGACTACAAGGCGGGCGACCGCACCGCGTATCCGTCGAAACTGGTCGACGAGATGATCGTCGCTCACTCGAAGGAAACGAATACGGAGCGCCGCAAGATCGGCGACGACGAGATCGTCGAGCGTCTCGTATTTGCGCTCGTCAATGAAGGCGCGAAGATTCTTGAAGAAGGCATTGCGTCGAAGGCGTCGGACATCGACATGGTGTATCTGACCGGCTATGGCTTTCCGCTCTATCGCGGCGGCCCGATGCTGTACGCGGACACCGTCGGCCTCTACAACGTCGAGCGCGCGATTCGCCGCTACGCATCGCAATCCAATGGCGACGCGTGGCAGCTTGCGCCGCGCATCGCCGAACTCGCGGCCCAGGGCCGGGGCTTTAACGGCTGACGCCGCGCACGGCACACGCCGCTCATATCGAACGACAGCGGTGGCGCGCGTTCTTGCGACGCGGCGGCGATATCGCCCGCACGGAACACACGCGCCACCCTCGCCATCTACAAGTAGGAGACTTGCATGACTGACGCCGTAATCGTATCGACCGCCCGCACGGGGCTCGCCAAATCATGGCGCGGCGGTTTCAACATGACGCATGGCGCGACGCTCGGCGGGCACGTGACGCAAGCCGCCGTCGAACGGGCGAAGCTGGACCCGGCGCGCGTGGAGGACGTGATCATAGGTTGCGCCAATCCTGAAGGCGCGACGGGCATGAACATCGCGCGGCAGATCGCGCTGCGCGCCGGCTTGCCGGTTAGCGTTCCGGGCATGACGGTGAACCGTTTCTGTTCGTCGGGATTGCAAACCATCGCGCTGGCCGCGCAACGCGTAATTGCCGGCGAGGGCGACGTGTTCGTCGCGGGCGGCGTCGAATCCATCTCGTGCGTGCAGAACGAGATGAACCAGCACATGATGACCGACGGTTGGCTCAGCAAGAACAAGCCGGAAATCTACTGGTCGATGTTGCAGACCGCCGAGAACGTCGCAAAACGCTATTCGATTTCGAAGGAGCGTCAGGACGAATACGGCGTGCGCTCACAGCAGCGCGCCGCGGCGGCGCTGGAAGCCGGCAAGTTCAAGGACGAGATCGTGCCGTTGACGGTGCTCGCGGGCGTCGCCGACAAAGCGACCGGGCAGCTGTACACGAAAGAAGTGACCGTCAGCGGCGACGAGGGCATTCGCGCGGACACGACGCTCGAAGGTGTATCGAAAATCCGCACCGCGCTGCCGGGCGGCGTCATCACGGCGGGCAACGCGAGCCAGTTCTCAGACGGTGCGTCCGCTTGCGTGGTGATGAACGCGAAGGTCGCGGAGCGCGAAGGGCTGCAGCCGCTCGGCATTTTCCGGGGCTTCGCGGTGGCCGGTTGCGAACCGGACGAGATGGGCATCGGCCCGGTTTTCGCGGTGCCGAAGCTGCTCAAGCAGGCGGGCCTGAAAGTCGAGGACATCGACCTGTGGGAATTGAACGAAGCGTTCGCGGTGCAGGTGCTGTATTGCGCCGACAAGCTCGGCATTCCGCATGACCGTCTGAACGTCAACGGCGGGGCTATTGCAGTCGGCCATCCGTATGGCGTGTCGGGCGCGCGGCTCACCGGGCATGCGCTGATCGAAGGCAAGCGGCGCGGCGCGAAGCTCGTCGTTGTGACGATGTGTATAGGCGGCGGACAGGGCGCGGCGGGGCTGTTCGAAGTCGCGTAATTATGTGGTCGGCGCTTCACGTGATCAGGGCAGGGCGGTGCCGGCCGCGGGCAGGCTCAACGCTCCCTGATCGACGAAGCGCGTCGTGCCGGTCAGGCCGCCCGCGAGCTTGCCTCGCATAATGTACGGAATCTGCCCCGACTGCGCGGCGCCGCCCTGCATCGCGCCCGCGAACGCGAATGCCTGGCGCACGGCGGCAAATGCGGGCACCGTCAACGGCACATTGACAACTGTTTCGCCAAAGCGCGGCACGGTACCGCTCTGGTCGCTGACGCCGCTCGCGAACGGCTTGCCGTTCAGTTCGAGATCGAGCGACACGCCATTGAAGCTGACCGCCGAATCGTTCGGATTTTGCACGCGCAGTTTGACGTTGAAGCGCATCTCGAAGCCCTGACTTTCGATCGGTTCGATGCCGGCGACGCTCACGCGCAACGGGTCGCCGCCGAAGAATCCGGCGCAGCCGCTCACCGTGAGCGCGAACACAGCGCATAACGCGGCCACGCGGAACAGACTCGCGCTGAACAGCATGCGGACGAAGGACATGACCGGCACCTCGAAGAGCGGATGGGGTCATGCATTGTAGCTGGCGATCTCCGGTGCGCGGGGCTGTCTCATGCGGCCTTTCGGGTGGCCAGTCGGGTGGTGGCTCATGTTGCGTCTCAGGTTGCGCGCCGCAGCGTCGCTTTCAGGAATGTGGCCAACCAAAGCACGGCTCGACCTGTCGCGCTACTGCCTCTGTCTTCAGCAAGCGACGGTTGCACCACGAAGGCCGCAGCCTGCGCATGCGCCGCACTGATCGATATCATGCCGTGTTGCCGTGCCACGAAGCACTGGCCCTCGTGCAATGTGACGGACGTCAATGGAACGGCATCGCCGAGCCAGGCGAGCGAATGATCGCGAAACGCCAACTGCAGATCGCCTTCAACGGCAACGACGGTGCTTGTTGCGCGCACGTCCTGGAGGGCGACTTGACCGGCAGTGACGCGTGACAGATTGACGGTGGGGCGAGTTGACATGACCGTTTCCTTGAGACCGTTTGCATGCCATCCAGCATATTGAGCAGGTGCCCGTGAACACAGCCTCAGTCATCCACAATCTGAACCGCTACAAGACGGCGGTTTGGCGCGCTGTATCGGTCGAAATGAAGAGAATGTGTATCTGTTGCGGCGCACCCGCGGTGCGCACCATCGGCTTATGAGCCGATCCACCTACATGCACACGCACACGCCGATGCACACCGTCACGCAGTCACCGCATTCGGAGCATTCCGCGCATTGCGCGGACCTCGCGCCTGCGGACGATTCCCCGGCGAGCCAGCCGCTTTATCGTCAACTGGCCGGCCACTACCGTCGTGCAATCCGCAACGGAGTGCTGCGTCCCGGCGAGCGCATGCCGTCGATGCGCGCGTTCATGCAGCGCCACGGCGTAAGTCTCGCGACGGCGACCGAGAGATCGAAGACGACCCGTATCGAGAGCTCGTCGACAGCGCGCAGCCGCTGCGCTCGCTGAAGGCGTGGGACACCGACGGCACCGTGATCCACTGCACGTCGTTCAACAAGACGCTCGCGCCCGGCATGCGGATCGGCTGGATCAACGGCGGGCGCTGGCATCCGCGTATCGGCATGCTGAAATTTGCGCAGTCGCGTCATAACGAGCAGCTGTCGCAAGTCGTGCTTGCCGAGTTTCTCCAAACGAACGCGTATGAACGGCATTTGCGGCGTCTGCGCGATCGCTTGAGGTTGCAGCGTGAGCGGATGTCGGCGGCAATCGGCGCCTCCTTTCCCGATGGCACGCGTTTTACGCCGCCCGCTGGCGGCATGTTCTTCTGGATAGAGTTGCCGCACGCCGTGTCGTCGGCTGCTTTGTTCGATGCCGCTCTGAAGCAGGGCATTCGTGTGATGCCGGGCACTGTGTTTTCGAACGCGGGCCGCTTCGCTCGGTTCATCAGGCTCAGTTGTCCGAGCACGGACCTCGAACTCGCGGATGAAGCCGTGCTCAAGCTTGGCCGGCTTGCGACAGCCATGGCCGCGCGCGCGGCGGCGCAAGCGGCGTGAACGCGTCACGCCCGGCGAGCCGAAGTTTCGCTCGTCACTGCGCAGCGCCATAGCGGGTATCATTTCCTCTCCTTTGGCGCGGTGCGTCGTCGCGTGAATGCTGCTGCATCGCACATTCATTGCGAGTTGTGCGCCGCCCTCATGTCAAGACAAGCCAACCTGAAGCCGCAATGACCGATTCATCTTTATCCACCGCGACGGGCGCGTCGTTGCCCGAGAGCCCCTTCGTCGACCGGCTCGGCGCGCAGCTCGTGTCGGCGGCGGACGGCGTCAGCGAAGTGACGCTCCCTTTGCTGCCCGAGCATATGAACACGTGGGACGTCGCGCACGGCGGCGTGACGATGACGCTCGCCGACGTTGCGCTCGCGATGGCCGCGCGCAGCCTCGCGGGCGACGGTGTCGGCGTGGTCACGGTCGAAATGAAGGTCAACTTCATGCAGCCCGGCCGTGGCGAATTGCGCGCGACAGGCCGCGTGCTGCACCGCTCGACGACGATGGCCTATTGCGAAGGCGAGATCCGCGATAGCGAAGGGCACTTCGTCGCCAAGGCGCTCGGCACGTTCAAATACATGCGCCGTCTTGCCGTGGGCCGCGACGTGACACGCCAGCGCTTGCGCAGCGACCCATCGGCGAAACCAGGTCCTAGCGACGGCTGAACGCGTGCGAACGCGTGCGAGGCATACGGCGTTTGCATCCGCGTTGTCCGAGCGCAGGCCGAGCGCGCGACTAGCTGCATTGCCGGAGGAATATGCGGTCGGCAACCCGCAGCCCGCAACCCGTAGTCGGCAATTCACAATCAGCAAACCAGGGAGACGATCGTCATGCCACAGATCAACCGTCAGTTCGTGCTGGCTTCGCGTCCGCAAGGCGCCGTCACGCCCGAGAACTTCCGCCTCGTCGAAACGCCGCTTGCACCGCTTGCCGACGGAGAAGTGCGCGTGCGTAATCACTATCTGTCGCTCGACCCGTACATGCGCGGCCGTATGAACGACAGCAAGTCGTATGCGCCGCCGCAGCCGCTTGACGAAGTGATGATCGGCGGCACGGTCGGCGAAGTGATCGAGTCGAAGAATCCGAAGTTCGCGGTCGGCGACAAGGTCGTCGCAATGTTCGGCTGGCAGGAGTACGGCACGTCGAACGGCGCGGGTATGCAGAAAGTGGACGACACGCATGTGCCGCTGTCGGCTTATCTCGGACCGGTCGGCATGCCGGGCGTGACCGCGTGGTATGGACTGAACCGGATCATCGCGCCGAAGGCTGGCGAGACGGTTGTTGTCAGCGCGGCGAGCGGAGCGGTGGGCAGCGTGGTCGGCCAACTGGCGAAAGAGGCGGGTGCGCGCGCGGTGGGTATCGCGGGCGGCCCGCAGAAGTGCCGGTATGTGGTGGAGACGCTTGGCTTCGACGCCTGCGTAGACTACAAGGCCGGCAACCTCTATCAGGACCTGAAGGCGGCGACGCCGAACGGCATCGACGGTTGCTTCGAGAACGTCGGCGGCGAAGTGCTCGACGCGACGCTCGCACGCATGAACCCGGCCGGCCGCATCGCGCTTTGCGGGTTCATTGCGGGCTACGACGGCCAGCCGGTGCCGCTCAAGCACCCGTCGCTGATATTGACGCAGCGTCTGCTCGTGCAGGGCTTTATCGTCAGCGAGCATATGGATGTCTGGCCGGAAGCGCTCAGGCAGCTTGGCACGCTGGTCGCGCAGAAAAAGCTGCACTATCGCGAAAGCATCGCGCAAGGGCTCGATGCGGCGCCCGAGGCGTTCATCGGCTTGCTGAAAGGCAAGAACTTCGGCAAGCAGCTTGTGAGGTTGATTTGATGTGATGCGATTGCGGCGGCGGGCGGATGAAAGCGCCTGGAGCCGCACTTGCATTCACAGCCGCACTTGCAGCCGCACTTGCAGCCGCGCTTGCAGCCGCACACAAAGGAGTCCATGGATGTTCGAATTTGCAGGCAAGGTCGCGGTCATCACCGGCGCGGCTAGCGGCTTCGGCCTTGCGTTCGCGCAGAAAGGCGCGGCGCTCGGCATGAAGCTCGTGCTCGCCGACGTGAACCCCGACGCGCTCGCGCAGGCTGTCGATACGCTGCGCGCGGCGGGGGCCGATGCGATCGGCGTGCCGACCGACGTGTCGAGCGCAACGCAGGTGGAGGCGCTCGCGCAAGCCGCGCTCGATGCATTCGGCAAGGTGCATCTGTTGTTCAACAACGCGGGCGTGGGCTCGGGCGGGTTGCTGTGGGAGAGTTCCGCCAACGACTGGTCGTGGGTATTCGGGGTCAACGTAATGGGCGTCGCGCACGGCGTGCGTGCGTTTGCGCCGATCATGCTGGCGCAGAACGAGCCCGCGCATATCGTCAACACCGCATCCGTCGCCGGCCTGCTGTCGCCGCCCGCAATGGGCATCTACAACGCGTCGAAACATGCGGTCGTGTCGCTCACCGAGACGCTGTATCACGACCTGCAAATCGCGCAGGCCGGGCGTGAGGCGAGCGGCCGCGTCGGCTGTTCGCTGCTGTGCCCCGCGTTCGTGCCCACGGGCATCGCCGATGCCGAGCGCTCGCGGCCCGCTGAACTGCGCAACGAGAGCCGCCCGACGCGCTCGCAGATCGCTGCGGGCAAGCAACTGCAACGCGCGGTGCAATCGGGCAAACTCAGTGCCGCGGATGTTGCCGGCGTCACGTTCGAGGCCATCGCCGCGCGCCGTTTCTATATCGTCACGCACCCGGCCATCATGGCGACGGTGAGACTGCGTCACGAGGACGTCGAGCAGTTGCGCGATCCCACCGATCCGATGTCGCTGAAGCCCGAAGTCAGGCACGCGGGTTCCGACTAGAGCCGCTCGTTGCGCGCAGTGCCGCGCGCCACTTTTCAACCTGCGGCGCGTATGCGCCATTCAACGTTACCTGCGTCACATGCCGCTGAATCCGAAGATCGAGCAGGTGCTCGACATGATCGCGCGCGCAAAGCGCCCGAAGCTCCATGAAATGACTGCGCAAGCGGCGCGCGCGTCGTATCAGAAAAGCGCACCGATTCTCGAGATCGCGAGCGCGCCTATGTTCGCCGTCGAAGACCTGCGCGTACCGACGCGCGACGGCGCAACGATTCGCGCGCGTCTTTATCAGGCCGTCGAGCCGAGCTGGGCCGAGCCGGCTCCGGCATTGGTCTACTATCACGGCGGCGGCTTCACGGTCGGCAGCGTCGATACTCACGATGCGCTGTGCCGCATGTTCGCGCGCGACGGAAAATGCACGGTGCTGTCGGTCGACTACCGGCTCGCGCCCGAACACAAATTCCCGACCGCCGTCGACGACGCTTTCGACGCGCTCGTCTGGCTTCATGCTCACGCGGCGGAATTCGGCATCGACGGCAAGCGGCTTGCGGTAGGCGGCGACAGCGCGGGCGGCACGCTGGCCACGGTCTGCGCGGTGCTCGCGCGCGACGCCGGCATCGCGCTTTCACTGCAATTGCTGATCTATCCCGGCACGACCGGCTATCAACAGACCGATTCGCACTCGCGCCTTGCCGACGGCTTCCTGCTTTCGGGCGAGACGATCCAATGGTTTTTCGATCAATACGTACGCGACACGAGCGATCGCGACGACTGGCGTTTCGCGCCGCTCGACGGCAAGTGCGGCGCACCCGACTTCAGCGGACTCGCGCCAGCCTGGATCGCGACCGCCGAATACGATCCGCTGAGCGACGAAGGCGACGCCTATGCGCAGAAGCTGCGCGACCATGGCAACGAAGTCACGCTCAGGCGCTACCCCGGCATGATCCACGAGTTCTTCAAGATGGGCGGCTTCGTGCCAGATGTTGCGCACGCGCACGCGGAGGCCGCCGCGGCATTGCGCACGGCATTCGGCGAGCAATGATTACGCGATTTGCCGCTCGACGTTGAACGCGAAGCTGCGCTCGAAGTCGCCCGGGCGCGCGATCCGGTGTGAGCCGTTATCGTCGCTTCGCTCGGCGACCGCCACGCTGACCATCTCCGCGTTCGCGATTACGCGCAGCGCCGTCGTGCCGCGCGTGCCGTACTCGGGCGTTTCGATGAACGCCGCCGACAGCGCCCGTTCGCGCTCGAGCGAAATGCCGGTGGCAGGCAACTCATCGTCGGGGGCGACGCGCGGGTCGCGCATCAGGTCGATCAGGCGTTCGAGCGGCGGCATCGGGTTGCGCGTGAGGAGCGCACTCAAATCGGCCCGCTTTCTGACGAGCTTCGGCCACGGCGTGTCGAGCACCGCGTTCGAGATGCCGTGTGTGCCGGGCGTAAGCAGCGCGGGGGCGACGTTAGAGCGGTTGCAATACCAGGCGAGTTCGCGGCGCGTCCAGTCGCCCACCAGCAGGTTGAAGCCGTTGTACATGTCGCCGGTTTTCGCCACGCGTCGCAGATAGGCCAGCGGCGTTTCGTGCGAGCCGCCGTCTGTGCCGCTGTTCTCACTGCCGTTCTCACCGCCGTTCTCACTGCGGTTCGCGGCGGCGCTGGCCGAAGCCAGCCAGTCGCTGACGAGGGTGCCGCGGGTCGGCGCATCGGCGCGCATCTCGTACGGCGCGCGGTAGTTGGTCAGGGCTGCAAATCGACCGTCGCGCGACATGCCGAGCCACGTGCCGCCGCCCAGCAAGTCCCGGCCGGCCAGCACGCCCGCCGCGTCGCTCCACCAGGCGATCGGCTCGGCCGTGCGCCGGAAGAATTCGTCGCGATTCGCGGCGAGCGTGAAGATCGGGCCGTCGACCGCATCGGGTCGCCAGTCGAAGACGATCAGGCACATCGGGGGCGTCTCCCGGTTGGGGGCTTCGGAAATGACATGGCGGGCAGGAGTTCTCGCGAGGGCGCCGCGAGAAAGCGGCGCCTTTTCGTCCAACTGCGCCGCGCCGCATCTAGGAGGGCGTTCAAACCTCGGTGGGCAGGCCGTACGGAAGCGCGAGGAACCGCAGCGCCGGACCTTCCGCCGCGCCTAGATGCACCGAGCCGCTTTCGAGCGCCGCCAGCTTGGTCTCCACCAGCAGATCGACGCCGCCGTCACGCGCCGATGCCGCGTTCACCACCATGCCGCACGGCTGACCGGGATCGTCGGAGTGAAAGAGTTCGGCGCCGGCCTGCACCGTATCGAGTTCGCCCGCCACGTTGGCGAGCGACGTGCGCCGCTTGATCGTGCCGCGATACTGGCTGCGCGCCACCACTTCCTGGCCGGGATAGCAGCCCTTGCGGAAATTGACCGCGCCGAGCACGTCGAAATTGACCATTTGCGGCACGAATTGCTCGACCACCGGCTGCGTGATGCGCGGCTCGCCTGCGCGAATGTCGAGCCAGTCCCAGACTGCCGGCGAGACCTGCTTCAACTTTTCGCGAAGCTGCGGCAAGTGAGCTTCGATTTGCGCTTTCGGGCCGATCCACAGATAGCGCAGACGCTCGAACGCATCGGGCACGCGAATCAGCGAGCCGGCTGCGCCGTCCACCTTCACATGAACGCCGTCGGGCAGCGCGTCGAATACGCCGGACAGCGCCTTGCGGACATCGCCCGCGAGGCCGATCACGGCGAGCTCGCCGCTTGCATCCACGAGTTTTGCTTTGGCGCGCAGAACGAACATGGACAGGCGCTTTTGCACCGCCGCCTGCACGTCTTTCGAGACCAGCAGACGGATCGTGTCGCCGCTGCGCCACGTCAGAAACGACGCCAGCAGCCGTCCTTTTGCCGAGCAGTAACCCGCGAGACGCGCGTTCGCGGCGTCCAGGTGCTGCGTGTCGTTGGTCAACTGCCCGTGCAGGAAGCTCGCGGCGTCGTCGCCGGTGGCGTCGATCACGCCGAACTGCGTGAGCGCCATGTAGGCGCCGTGTTCGAGCACTGCGGCGAACTCATCGGCGGACGGACGCGGCAGCACGGGCAGCGCCGTGGCGGACTGGCCCGAGGGCGCGCCGCCTGGGGTGGCAGGAACAGCGCCTGAAGCAGTAGCGGAAGGATTGCCTGAAGCGGTAGCGAGCGGTGTGTTCATGGATTCCTGGAACAGTCAATTCTGACTTTAGCTAAGGCAAACAAGTATTATATGCAGTCCAACCCAGTCACGTTTTCATGTCCCTCTTCAAGAAATGTTTCGTCGCCGGCTCGATTATCGTCGTGCTGGCCGCAGCCGCGATTGCTGGCGGATACCACTGGGCCAACAGCCCGCTCGAGCTTAACCCCGCGCAACTCGACGTCACCGTCAAACCGCACAGCAGTCTGCGCAGCGTCACGCTGCAGCTGAACCGCAGCGGCGTGCCGGTCGAGCCTGAACTGTTCATCGTCATGACGCGGCTGCTCGGTCTTCAGAGCGAACTCAAATCGGGCAATTACGAGTTCAAGACCGGCGTTACGCCGTACGAAGTGCTGCAAAAAATCGCTCGCGGCGACGTCAACGAATACGTTGCGACCATCATCGAAGGGTGGACGTTCAAGCGCATGCGCCAGGAACTGGACGCCAATCCGGCGCTCAAGCACGACAGCGTCGGGATGAACGACGCGCAGCTGATGAGCGCGATCGGCGCGCCGGAGGCGTCGATCGGCAACGGCGAAGGGCTGTTTTTCCCGGACACCTACCTGTTCGACAAGAATACGAGCGATCTCGACGTGTACCGCCGCGCATATCGGCTGATGCGCGCACGCCTCGACGAAGCGTGGCTCGCGCGCTCGCCGAACCTGCCGTACAAGACGCCGTATGATGCGCTGATCATGGCGTCCATCATCGAGAAGGAAACCGGCAAGAAATCCGACCGCGCGATGGTCGCCGCCGTGTTCGCGAATCGTCTGCGCGTGGGCATGCCGCTGCAAACCGACCCGACCGTGATCTACGGCATGGGCGAGAGCTATAGCGGCCACATCCGCAAGAAGGACCTGCAGACGGACACTCCCTACAATACCTACACACGGATGGGCCTGCCGCCGACACCTATCTCGCTGCCGGGCGTGGCGTCGCTGCAAGCGGCGATGAACCCTGCGCAAACCAGCGCGTTGTACTTCGTCTCGCGCGGCGACGGCAGCAGCATATTTTCCGACACCCTCGGCGATCACAACAAGGCCGTGGACAAATACATTCGAGGGCAATAATGGCGCGCGGCAGATTCGTTACGTTCGAGGGCATAGACGGCGCCGGCAAGACCACGCATCTGGCCTGGTTCCGCGAGCGGCTGGAACAGAAGGTGGCGGCCACCGGCCGCTCGGTGGTCATGACACGCGAGCCCGGCGGCACGCCGCTCGGCGAGCAGATCCGCGAGATCGTGCTGCATCAGAAGATGGATCTCGAAACCGAGGCGCTGCTGATGTTCGCGCTGCGCCGCCAGCATCTGGCCGAAGTGATCGAGCCGGCGCTCGCGCGCGGCGACTGGGTGCTGTCCGACCGCTTCACCGACGCCACCTTTGCCTATCAAGGCGGCGGCCGCGGGCTGCCGCGCGACAAGCTCGAAACGCTGGAGCGCTGGGTTCAAGGCGGCTTCCAGCCGGATCTCACGGTGCTGTTCGACCTCGCACCCGAGATCGCGAACGAGAGGCGCAGCGCGGCGCGCGATCCCGATCGCTTCGAGAGCGAATCGACCGCATTCTTTGACCGCACCCGAGCCGAATATCTGCGTCGCGCGGACGAAGCGCCTTATCGTTTCGCTATCATTGACTCTTCGCAGAGCATTGCGCGAATTCAGAAACAGCTTGAAGAATTGCTCGCAAGTCTATGACATTAAATCCATATAAACATTTATTATCTGTGAACAAGATGCTCGTGAAATACCTCAGATAACGCGTCCAACTGACTGATCAGAAAGAGAAAAGATGATTTATCCGTGGCAAACCGATGACTGGAACCGCCTGCAGCAATTGCGCGACCACTGGCCGCACGCCTTGCTGCTGCATGGACAGGCGGGCATCGGCAAGCTGCGCTTCGCGCAGCATCTCGCGCAAGGCCTGCTGTGCGAGGACCGGAGGGAGAACGGCGAACCGTGCGGCGCGTGCGTCGCGTGCAACTGGTTCGCGCAAGGCAACCATCCCGATTACCGTATCGTCGTGCCCGAGGCGCTGGCGGCCGAAGCCGGCATCGGTAACGGTGCGGACGACAAAGCCGAAAAAGCCGATGCCGACGAAGGCAAAAAAACGCGCGCGCCCAGCAAGGAAATCAAGATTGAGCAGATTCGCGGCTTGCTCGACTTCGTCGGCGTGGGTTCGCACCGCGGCGGCGCCCGTGTGGTCGTGCTGGCTCCGGCGGAGGCGCTCAACATCGCGGCGGCCAATGCGCTGCTGAAAACACTCGAAGAGCCGCCTGCGGGCGTCGTGTTCCTGATGGTGTCGGCGCGGATCGACCGGCTTTTGCCCACCATCATCAGCCGTTGCCGCCAATGGCCGATGAGCCTGCCCGCGCCCCAGGCCGCGACCCATTGGCTCGCGGCGCAAGGCGTGTCCGAGGCGCCGGCGCTGCTCGCCGAAGCGGGCGGCGCGCCGCTGACCGCACTCGCGCTCGCCAGCGACGAAAACCGCACGCTGCGCGACTGGACGCTCAAGCAACTGGCCGCCGGCCCGGAGTGCGACGCCTTCGCGTGCGGCGAGGCGCTGCAAAAGCTGCCGGTGCCGCTCGTGCTCGGCTGGCTGCAACGCTGGATGTACGATCTGCTCGCGCAGCGCACCGCGGGCGCGCCGCGCTATTTTCCGCAGGCGTCGGCGGCTTTGACGCGCTGCGCGTCGCAAGCCGACGCGAGCGCGTTCGCCCGCTTCATGCGGGCCGTCACGCGCCAGCGCGCGGTCGAGAATCATCCGCTGAATGCGCGGCTCGTGTTCGAGGAACTGTTTCTTGGCTACCGCGAGCTCTTTGCATGACGCAAGGCGGCGCTCCAGACGCGCGGCGAGCGTCGTTTCCATCCGTTACCGCTTTACATGTTAGCCGCTTCTTCAATTCAATCTGAAAGCACCATGAGCCTGTCTTACCGCGATGCCACGCTCGACGATCTGCCTGCCATCGTCGCCATTTACAACTCGACGGTAGCCTCGCGCCAGGTGACCGCCGATCTCGAACCGGTCAGCGTCGAAAGCCGGGTGGAATGGTTTCACGCGCACGGGCCGCAGAAACGTCCCCTATGGGTTGTCGAAGACGCCGAACAGCCTGGCCGTCTGATCGCCTGGCTGAGCTTTTCGGACTTCTATGGCCGTCCCGCCTATCAGCGCACCGCCGAAGTCAGCATCTATCTCGACGAAAGCGCGCGCGGCAAGGGCCTCGGCAAGCAGTTGCTGGCGGCCTCGCTGGCGGCGGCGCCGGCACTAGGCATCGACACCGTGCTGGGATTTATCTTCGGTCACAATGAGGCGAGCCTGCGCCTGTTCCGCGGCTTTGGTTTCGACACGTGGGGCTCGCTGCCGCGCGTGGCCGTGCTGGACAGCGTGGAGCGCGATCTGGTGATCGTCGGCAAGCGCCTCGACGCGCACGGCGCGGCAGCCTGACCCGCCACGGGTCATTCATTTGCAGGACATCATCATGTTTGTCGATTCGCACTGTCACATCAATTTCGAAGGACTCGCCGACCGCCTGCCGCAGGTGCTCGAGAATATGCGAAGCCACTCGGTCACGCACGCGTTGTGCGTGTCGGTGGATCTGGAAACGCTGCCGTCCGTGCTGGAAATCGCGAGCCGGCATGAGAACGTGTACGCGTCGGTGGGCGTGCATCCCGACCACGAGGACATGCGCGAGCCGAGCGTCGCGGAACTGGTCGAGTTGGCCGAACATCCGAAAGTGGTCGCAATCGGCGAGACGGGGCTCGATTACTACCGCCTCGAAGGCCGCTCGATCTCCGATATGGAATGGCAGCGCGAGCGCTTCCGCACGCATATCCGTGCCGCGCATGCCACCGGCAAGCCGCTCATCATCCATACGCGCTCGTCGTCGCAAGACACGCTGCGCATCATGGCCGAGGAGCGCGCGAGCGAGCCGGGCGGCGTGATGCATTGCTTTACCGAGCCGTGGGCCGTGGCCGAACAGGCCCTTGCGCAGAATTTTTACATCTCGCTGTCGGGCATCGTCACTTTCAAGAGCGCGACCGACGTGCAGGACGTCGCGCGCCGCGTGCCCTTGGAGCGCCTGCTGATCGAAACCGACTCGCCATACCTGGCGCCGGTGCCGTATCGCGGCAAGCCTAATGAACCTGCGTACGTCAGTTATGTCGGACGTTTCATCGCGCAGCAGCGCGACATGACGGACGAAGCGCTGGCCGCCGCAACCACGCAGAACTTTTTCCGTCTCTTCAAGCTTCCCGCGCCGGTCGGCGCGCTGTGAAAGCGGATAAATATCAATAGGATAGGGGCCAACCCTAAAGTAAAACATGATGAACGATTCCACTTTGATCCACGCGCGGCAAGCCGCTCAAACGGCCCGTGCAGCATGCACGTCTGCGCGCCGCAGCTTCTCCCGCGCCGCGCTGGCGGCCACGGTGGCGTGCGCCGCGCTGAGTTCGCTGATAGCGGCGCCGGCCCAGGCCGCGCCGATCGATTCGCTGATCAAATCGGTCAAATTCGACGACGTCGACGGTGTCAAGAAACTGCTCGCCAAGGGCATGGACCCGAACAGCGTCGATAATCAGGGCATGCCGCTTCTGGTGCTGGCCGCGCGCGAGAAATCGGACAAGGTCGGCGCCGCGCTGCTCGCGAATCCGAAAACCAACGTCGAGATCGAAGACAAAGCCGGCGAAAACGCGATGATGATGGCCGCGCTGAACGGCGACATCGACTTCGTCAAACAGTTGATCGCGAAGGACGCCGAAGTGAACAAGAAGGGCTGGGCGCCGCTGCACTACGCGGCCGCGAACGGCCACGACGACATTGTGAAACTGCTGCTCGACCATTCCGCCTACGTGGACGCAGGCTCCCCGAACGGCACCACGCCGCTGATGATGGCGGCGCGCGGCGGCCATGTTTCGACGGTGAAGCTGCTGCTCGACAACGGCGCGGACCTGACGGTCAAGAACCAGATCGGCCTCACCGCACTGGATTTCGCGAAGACCTACAAGGAGCCGGACGTCGTCGAAGGCCTGACCGCGCGTTTGCAGCAGATGCAGCAAAAGTAGAGCGCGCGGCGCACCGGCATGTGCCGGTGTACGCCGCTGCTTGCCTGAAGATCGCGGCTGCCGGCCTGCTGCCGCATCGCAAAACAGTGCAGAATGACGACTTTGTTGCGGCGCGTTCGCGCGCCGTCCGCATGCGGCAACAGACCGCCTGATAAACGACCCTGGAAAGGAACACCATGCTGCGGGCTTTGATTTTCGCCAGCGCGTTTGCCGTACCGTTGTCGGCAGCCGCGTTCACGGGAGGCGACCTCAACAAGCTGTGCACAAAGACCGACGTAGCGTCGCGCAGTGCGTGCGCCGCATACATCGAAGGCGCCGCCGACGGCATCTTCAACACCATCGACGCGATCGGCGGCACGACGGGCCCGCGCGTCGGGCAATACTTCTGCTTGCCCCAGGACGCGCGCTCGGCGCAACTGACCGACGCGGTACGCAAGTACATCGCGGAAAATCCGATTGTCGGGGGCTACAACGCGAGCACGGCGATCTCACTGGGACTCGGCAAAGCGTTTCCTTGCAAAAGCGGCAGTTGATATGAGCTGAAAGGACGTGTGCTGCACGACGCACACACGTTCTCCCATGAGCCGGACGCGACACTGCACGTACGCGGCCGGCTCGAAAAGCGGAGCGCATCTTTCGATGCGCGCGTCCGCGTCGAAGGCGCTTCACGGTGTTTTTCAGTGCGCCTTTCACGAGCGCGTCCGGCGGGTCCGTCCCGCGGCGCGCGTCACATTTTGCCGTCGCCGCGTTTCATGGCCGCCGGCCTCTCCACACTCAATCGAAAAGGAGTTTGTCCTTCATGCCTTTTCTCGAAGAACTCGACCACCTTGACCGCATCGCCGAAGCACCGCTGCATACGTGGCTGGGCGCTTTGATGATCTCGGTCGTCGCCGTACTGATCGGCATCGGCGTGCACCGCGTGGGCGCACGTATCGTGACCCGAATCGCGCGGCCTTATCCGCTCACCAGTGTCGTGCTGCGCTATATCGACAAGCCTTCGCTGTTCGTGCTCATCATTCTCGCGCTGGAAGCCGTATGGTGGGAGGCGCCTGACACGCTCACCTTCATCTCGCCGTTGCGCGACGCCGCGGCGATCGCGCTGATCGGCGCGTTGACGTGGCTGTCGGTGCGTTCGGCGGCGGCCATCGGCGAGGCAATCATTCAGGCGCATCCGCTCGATACCGCCGACAATCTGCAAGCGCGCCGCATCCATACGCAGGCGAGAGTGCTGGCTCGCTCGGTGATGCTCGTGATCGTGATCGTCGGCGTGGGCGGCGCGTTGATGACCTTCCCGAATGTCCGGCAGATCGGCGCGAGCCTGCTTGCATCGGCGGGCGTGGCCGGTCTGGTTGCCGGTATCGCCGCGCGGCCGGTGCTCGGCAATCTGATCGCCGGCTTGCAGATTGCGCTGTCGCAACCCATTCGGCTCGACGACGTCGTCGTGATTCAGGGCGAATGGGGGCGCATCGAGGAGATCACCGGAACATATGTGTCGGTGCGTTTGTGGGACCAGCGGCGGCTGATCGTGCCGCTGCAATGGTTTATCGAAAACCCGTTTTCGAACTGGACGCGCAGCAGTTCGCAAATTATCGGCACGGTGTTTCTCTACGTCGATTACCGGATGCCGCTCGCGCCGCTGCGCGAGGAACTTGCGCGCATCGTCGAGGCGGCGCCCGAGTGGGACCGGCGCGTGCAGGTTCTGCAAGTCACCGAGGGCACGGAGCGCTCGATGCAATTGCGCGCCCTCGTGAGTTCGCTCGATTCGGGCCTCAACTGGGATCTGCGCTGCCGCGTGCGCGAGGGGCTGCTCGACTTCATCCAGAAGCACTATCCGCAGTATCTGCCGCGCGCACGTGCGGAGGTCTCCGCAGAACTCGAAAACGGTAAGAGCGAGCCGCTCGACTGGGTTCCGCGCAGCGCTCGCACGCCGGCCGGCAGCACGGCGGCGCATACTGAGGCAGACCCGGTGGCGAGCCGGCCCGGTCAGGCGGCGGCCGCGGCAGCGCCGTCGCACAAGGCAAAAGAAATTGCCTAGCGGACCGCAGGCGTCCGCATGGGGCTTTCTGCTCGGACCGACGCCGTCGGCGATGCAACCGATCGGACGTCAAAGGGTCGAACCGTCCACTTACTCATAAACTCGGCGCGGCATGGCGTGCACCATGCGAAAGTTTTCGAGGCGCTCGCTGCGTGACGAGCGCCGGCTGCACTCTGGCAGATGCCGCGCGCAACAAGGAGGACTAGCAACATGGGCCGACTGATCGTCGTGTCGAATCGCGTCGCAACGCCGACGGAAACCAAAGGATCGGCGGGCGGGCTCGCCGTCGGCGTGTTCGGCGCGCTCAAGGATGCCGGAGGCGTGTGGTTCGGCTGGAGCGGCGACGTGGTTAGCGAGACCGTCGCCAATGCCGGGCCGACGCTCGAACAGGACGGCGCGGTCACCTTCGCGACGGTGGGTCTTACGCGCAAGGACTACGACCAGTACTACCGCGGCTTCTCGAACGCGACGCTGTGGCCGGTGTTCCACTACCGCAACGACCTCGCGCGCTACGAGCGCGAGGAGTATGCAGGCTACCGCCGCGTCAACGCGTGGCTCGCGCATAAGTTGATCAAGCTGCTCGAGCCAGACGACGTGATCTGGATTCACGACTATCACCTCATCCCGTTCGCGGAAGCGCTGCGCAGCGAAGGCATCACGAACCGCATTGGCTTCTTCCTGCACATTCCGTTTCCGGCGCCGCAGATTCTGCTCAACATTCCGCCGCACGAGGAGTTGGTGAAGTCGCTGTCATGCTACGACCTGCTGGGCTTCCAGACCGCGACCGATCAGGAGGCGTTTCACGATTACGTCACCCGTCACGCGCGCGGCTCGGTGTCGAACGGTCTCGTCGAAGCGTTCGGCCGCAAGCTGCGTACGGGCGTCTACCGCATCGGTGTGTTTCCGGACGAGATCGCAGAGCAGGCAAAGCGCTACGAAAGCCGTCAGCACGTGCTCGATCTGAAGCAAAGCCTCGAAGGCCGCAAGCTGATCATGAGCGTCGACCGGCTCGATTATTCGAAGGGGCTCGTCGAACGCTTTCGCGCGTTCGAGCATCTGCTGGAACGTTCGCCCGAGTGGCGCGGCAACGTCACGCTCGTGCAGATTGCGCCGCCCACGCGTTCGGACGTCGCCACATACCAGAAAATCCGTCAGGATCTGGAGTACGAAGCAGGGCGCATCAACGGGCGCTATTCGGGCCTCGACTACACGCCGATCCGCTATCTGAACCAGCAATACGACCGCTGGAAATTAATGTCGCTGTTCCGCGAGTCGCAGATCGGCTTCGTCACGCCGTTGCACGACGGCATGAACCTCGTCGCCAAGGAATATGTCGCCGCGCAGAATCCCGACGATCCGGGCGTACTCGTGCTGTCCATTTTCGCGGGCGCCGCGGCTGAGCTAACAGGCGCGTTGCTCGTGAATCCGCACGATGCGATCGGCATGTGCGAGGCCTTGCAGCGCGCGCTGCAAATGCCGCTCGACGCGCGTCAGCGGCGTCACGAGATCAACATGGCGGCGCTGCGCAAGAACGATCTCGGCGTGTGGCGCGACAGCTTCCTGCGTGACTTGCGCAGTGTGCCGCTGCAGAAGCCGGCCGTGGGCGGCGGGCATAAGTAATGAGCGGTCCGAAACGGGATGTCACGCGCGCATGCCGGCGGGGCAAACGGGGCACGCGAGGTAGCGGGGTACCTGCGGCCTGCCGGACATCGTATCCACGGGTGGCCGCGTGCTGACCGCGCTCGCCATCGCCGGATACCGGTCGTTGCGCGAATTGATCGTGCCGCTTGGGCGGCTTAACGTCATCACAGGTGCCAACGGCAGCGGGAAGTCGAGCGTCTATCGTTCACTACGTTTGCTAGCCGATACGGCGCGTAGCGGCGTGATCACGTCGCTCGCGCGCGAAGGCGGCTTGCCGTCCACCTTATGGGCCGGCCCGGAGCGTTTTTCCCGAGGCATGCTGAGCGGCGAATTCGAGGTTCAAGGCACGACCCGCAACTCACCGGTGAGTCTGCGGCTCGGCTTCGCTGGCGACCAGTTCAGCTATGCAATCGACCTCGGCTTGCCGCATCCGGGTACAAGCAGGTTCGTGCTCGATCCCGTCATCAAGTGCGAGTGCATCTGGAGTGGACCGGTGCTGCGGCCGTCGGCGTTGCTGGTGGACCGGCAAGGAGCGGCGCTGCGCACGCGCGACGAAAACGGCGACTGGCAGACGGTCCCGCAACCCGTCGCGAGCTTTGACAGCATGATGACCGAGTTCGCCGACCCGCGCGGTGCGCCGGAGATGATCGCGGTGCGCGAACAGATTCGCTCGTGGCGCTTCTATGACCATTTCCGAACCGACGTCGACGCGCCCGCGCGCCCGCCGCAAATCGGCACGCATACGCCGGTTCTCTCCGACGACGGCGCGGATCTCGCCGCGGCTTTGCAAACCATTCGCGAGATCGGCGACCCTGTTGCACTCGACGCCGCCATCGACGATGCGTTTCCCGGCTCGCGGCTTGACGTCGCGACACAAGACGGCCGCTTCGAAGTCCTGATGCAGCAGCACGGCCTGCTGCGTCCGCTAAAGGGCGCAGAACTGTCAGACGGGACCTTGCGTTATTTATTGCTGGTGGCCGCGCTGTTGACGCCGCGTCCGCCCGCGTTGCTGGTGTTGAACGAGCCGGAAACGAGTTTGCATCCGGACCTGTTGCCGGCGCTCGCACGGCTGATCACGCGGGCTGCCGCCCACTCACAGGTGCTTGTCGTCTCGCATGCGGCGCGGCTGATCGCGGCACTCGAGCGCGAAGACGCGAGCGAGTCGATCGTGCTCGAGAAGCATTTCGGTGCAACGCGTCTCGCCGATGCCGAAGAGCGCGATATACCGCCGTGGAAATGGCCGTCGCGTTGAGGCCGAAAACGTATGAGCGGCCCTCATATTTCGATGTCCCGTGCGATGTAAGCTGAATGTAACAGCGCCCAAAAAATGCAATACCGGGCGCTTTTTAGCGCCTGCCAGGGAATAATGCTCCGATGCCTGTGGCGCGCGCGCCGGCCTCAGCGCATTAATCGAAAGACGGAAGACCTGCTTCCCGGTCCGGCGCCGCTAACAAGGCGGTATGAACCGGGCCGCCGCACAAGCCAGCGCCGCAACCGTCAGTTCACGGAGACAACTATGAAGATTGCGCAGATCGCCCCCTTGACCGAATCGGTGCCGCCGAAGTTATACGGCGGCACGGAGCGCGTCGTGTCGTACATCACCGAGGCGCTCGTCGAACTCGGCCATGACGTGACGCTGTTCGCAAGCGGCGACTCGGTGACGAGCGCGAAGCTGGAGGCCGTGTGGCCGCGCGCGCTGCGCCTCGATCCCGGCATTCGCGACCGCGTGGCGCCGCACATGCTTCTGATGGAACTCGTGCGCCGCCAGGCCGAAGAGTTCGATGTCCTGCATTTTCACCTCGACTATTACTCATTCTCGGTGTTCAAGCGGCAGGAGACACCGTTCGTCACGACCATGCACGGCCGCCTCGATCTGCCCGAGCAACAGCCGGTGTTCGACACATTCAACACCGCGCCGGTCATTTCGATTTCGAACGCGCAGCGCCATCCGCTGCCGCAAGCGCGCTGGCTGACCACGGTTTATCACGGCCTGCCGGAGAAGCTTTATACGCCGCAGCCGGTCGAGCAGAAGTACCTCGCGTTCCTCGGGCGCATTTCGCCTGAAAAGCGCGTCGACACGGCTATCCGCATTGCTGGGCGTTGCGGTATGCAGATCCGCATCGCGGCAAAGGTCGACACCGCGGATCGCGAATATTTCGAGCGTGATATCAGGCCGCTATTGGACTTGCCGCACGTCGAGTTCATCGGTGAGATCGCCGATCATCAGAAGGCCGAATTCCTGTCAGGCGCCCATGCACTGCTGTTTCCGATCGACTGGCCCGAGCCGTTCGGCCTCGTCATGATCGAGGCCATGGCTTGCGGCACGCCGGTCGTCGCGTTCAATCGCGGCTCGGTGCCGGAGGTGCTCGAAGACGGCTTGACCGGCTTTATCGTTGAAGACGAGATCGGGGCGGTGGCGGCGGTCAACCGGCTGCACAAGATGCCGCGTGCCGGCGTGCGTCAGCGCTTCGAGGAGCGCTTCACATCGCACCGGATGGCGCAGCAATATGTGGATGCGTATCAGTCGGTGATTCGCGCGCAAAAGCGTTCGCGTTTCAAGGTGGTGGACAGCTCGGGGCGTTGATTGTCGCGAGCGGGGCGCGCAGACGGTTCAGCACGATTGGCCACCGGGCCAACGTGCGCACTTGCGCATTACGAGAAGCTCATGCCTGGTCTGCGCACCGTTTGCCGGAACCGTAAGTTGAACGCATGAAAGGTGGGCAAGGGGTGGGCAAGGCCGGCCTCCGCGACGGAGCCGGCCTGTCGTGAGATTTCCGCGCACTGCGATGCCTTGCGCGGTTCACACTGCGCAAGCCCCGCGTCCAACCCGGACACCGTTGCGGGAATCAGGCGAATCGGACGCGCAGCCGCATACGTCCGCGGGCGGTTGTTCGTGATGCGAGGCCGCTGGTCCGCCGCCAGATTCTCAGATCTTCAGGCGCGAAACCTTTGTGCCCTGCAACGACAGATCACCCATCAGGCCGGTATTGGTCAGCACGAATACCTCGACAGGCGCCGTAGCGGTGTTGGTGTCGATCGCGCCGTTCGCCCCCATCTTCACGAGCGCGACCGAAGCGTCGGCGCCTACCGACCAGCCGTCGGCATTGCGGAATTTGTCGAGCGCGTCCTGCGTCATGAACAGGAAGATGATGGCCTTCGACTGTGCGCCGGCCTGCAAGCCGAACGAGCCGGAAATCGTGCTGTAGTAGCCCACCGTGCTGCCGCCCACGCGCAGCGAGCCTTCGCCGTACTGCCCGCCGACGATGAAGCCGGCCTGCAGGACCGACGGGAACACGAGCACGCCGCGCGCCTTCGAGACGAGTTCGTGTGAACCCTTCACGGTCGTGTAGAGACGCGACAAGGTGCCGTCGACGCTGGCGTCGATCGACTGACGTTTGGACGCGTCGGTGGCCGGTGTGTCGTGGCCGCCCTTGTTGGTGGTACAACCGGCAAGTGCAAGGCCTCCGAAAGCGAGCGCAGCGGTAGTCTTCATCATGAAGTGTCGTCTTTGCATCGTTTTTCTCCGTATGGTTCCGGGGCGCAGCCGCGGAAGTTGCGGGGCTGCCTTCTGAGTTATATCACACGGCACGCCAAAAGGCGCCCTCGCACGTATAGGCGAAAAGCCTTATGCGGCGGGGCTTTGCGGGGGATCGAAAAAGACGCGCTGTAAATCTGACCGGCTGCCGCAACGAGGCTCGCGGGGCGCAGAAAGCGTGATCGAACGGGCTCATGGCGTCGCGGATTCGCTTGCGGGTTGTCGAGCGGCGGGCGCACGGAAACCCATGCAGATGCCAATTTTTACCGATTCGGATGCCCTGCGATTCGCGTCACGATCGAACGAAAAGTGTTGTCTCGACGCCGCACACTATCCGCCGTGGTTAGCCGGGCTCTTGACCGCCGGCGGGCGCCTGAGTGCGCGCCGCACCCCGCCGATCAGCACACCCACGGCAAGCAGCGTGAGCGCCGGCACGATCCAGTAACCGACGAACGCATGCCACAGATAAGCCATCAGGGTAGAGCGGCGCACGCTGTATTCGTTGCGGGCGTCCTGCTGGCGCGGCGCGTTGGCCGCAAGCACATCGGCCGGGCAACCGGCGGCTTGCGCCTCGTCGGGCTTGCCGTGGCAGCGGGCGGGGGCGCCGGCGGCACGCTGTGCGTCGGTGAAATTCCAGGTGGTCAGCGCGCGCTCGAGGTCGACGGCGTTGTAGGCCATCTCCTCGCGAATCTCGCTGACTGCAACGATCGCCACGGGCACGGCCCAACATACGATGACGACCAGCCACCGCCTCAACCAGCGGTTTTTATGCTTCGATACCATCCTTGCCTCCAATCGATGCTTTTCGGCATCAACGACAAGATGGCGGCCCGTATGGATATTGTGTGGGGTGGGCCGTCTCCGCAGCCATCATAGAAGAAAAACGGCGCGTTCGGGCGGCGGCACGGAGAGGGGCGGGGAAAGCGGGTACGTGAAAAACGCAGACAGCATATTGCGAGGATCGGGCGCCGCGCGAGGCACGCGGCGCTTTCCGGCAATGCCCGCAGCTTAGTTAGCCGGCGCGGATGACAGGCAGCTCTTCATGAACGTTTTGCGCTCGTCGCCTTTCTTGCCGGTGGCTTGCACGTTGCACGCCTTCATCTTGTCCTGCTGGCTCATGGGTGCGGCAGCCGGCTTCGCGGAAAGGCAGGTTTTCATGAACGCCTTGCGCTCGTCGCCTTTCTTGTCGGCGGCCTGCTTGTTACAGTCCGCCATCTTCGTTTGCTGGCTGTTCTCTGCAAACGCGGGCGAAGCGAGGACGGTGCCGAGTACCAGTGCAGCGATTGCGGATTGAAATTTCATGTGACACTCCATCGGTGTAAAAACGTTTTGGTCTTCCTGCACGCGGGCGTCGACGCATCCGGCCCTCGGCAAGTCCATTATGGCAAATGCTGTCTGCATCAACGGCCAAAACCGCGTTTGCGCTGACATGCGCACCCGCGCGTTTTCCCTGATGAAGCAGCGATTGCGGCATTCGCGGAATTCAAAAGGCGCAATCGCCGACCGGCCATTATGTTATGCATTGCAGATTAATCCACAAATGCAGTTGGGGCTGTAAATCGGGCTGTTGCCGCCGCGAGTGCCGGAATGAGAAAAATTCGCGCTGCATTGACTTTTTGCTGCACCCGCACACGAATGGCAATTGGTAAGGAAATCCGAACGGAAATGCTGAAATCTATCTCCCCCGCAGCCGTGCGCATTGGTGCGCCGATGCTGTCGTGTCAGACCAACCAAAGGAGCATGCCATGCACTACCTGTTGACCTATGATCTTGTGCCGGACTATCTCGAACAGCGCGGCGCTCACCGCGAGCAGCATCTGAAACTTGCGTGGGCTGCGGCGGAGCGCGGGGAACTGCTGCTCGCCGGCGCGTTGAACGAACCCGTCGACACTGCCGTGCTGCTTTTCACCGGCGAGTCGCCCGCAGCCGCCGAGGCCTTTGCCAAGGCGGATCCGTACGTGCAAGCCGGCCTTGTGACACGCTGGCGCGTGCGCGAATGGACGACCGTGGTCGGCGAGGGTGCAGCCAGTCCCGTCCGTTAGAAGACGCCGACGTACGCGCGGGCGAGGTGTTTCGCCCGCGTTGTCGGTAAGACGCGGGAAGGCTTTCTTGCCACATCGATGTCATCGATCGTTGGCACCGTGCACTCGATGCGCTCACAACGAACCGGCCCATGCGGCCGTGCAAAGATTTAGCAAGATTTCGAGTGCCGTCGTGCTGCCGAATTCGTATTGGTTATTCGCGGCTTTTTCGAATTCTCAGGCTCGCTACAGAAAAACCGGTGCTATCGCAGCAAGCATTTCCGTTACGGCCTGACGTGAAAAGATGGAATGCACAAGAGAAGTTTGTTTCTATCCGTAACACTTGTCGCAACGATATTCACGCAAACCCTGATGATGGTATGCTTCGTGCACAATTCTCCCATGCACGAGTGAGACCACGTTCTGTGCTTCGCAATAGGGACAAACCGCACTAATACAGGGCGGTATTGATCACCAGACAGAACGTACAAAACATATTTGTGCAACCGAGGGTTACACACGGATCGTGAAAGTTGAATCCGTGGTCAGCCCAAAGCCGCGGCCCGGCCAGGCTGCGTGGAGAAAATCCATGTTTTTCGATGAGCTAAGCAATGACGAATGGGCGCTGCTGGCAGCGCTTGTCTCAGATGAGCCGGCCGTCCGTCTGAACCGACGCGGGCGGCCCCGCGCCGACCCACGTGTCGTGGCCAATGCAGTGTTGTGGATCCTGACCACCGGAGAGCCTTGGTCGAAGCTGCCGGGCCGGTATCCGTCGGGTCCTACTTGCCGGCGCCGCTTTGAAGAATGGCAGTTGAACGGCACGCTGCTCGAGATGGTTCGGCTTCTGTCCAGGACCGGGCGCACGTTCGCGTACGTCCCTCAACCTACGCCGCTGGTTGCGGCCAAGCCTGTGGCCAAACCGGCGGCGCAGGCGGCAGAAACCTCAAGATCGCGCGACGAGGCTCCGCGTGGTGTGTCGTGGAAAAGCCCCGAGTCCTGGCAGGCGCCCGGCACGAGCGGCAACGCCGCGAATGCGCTGCACGCGGCTCTGCCGTCTCACGCGCGCGACTGGCGTTCTGCCGATCCGTTTGCGGACATCACACGTCAGTTGGCGGGTATCGACAATGTCGCACCAACCGAACAGTTCGCACCGTACACACCATCGGCACCGTCCGCACCCTATGCACCACGGGCTGTAGCGCGCGCGCCGGCCTTTCCGACGCCCTCGGTCGCCTACGCGCCGCGCCCTGCGCTGCGCGTGGACTTGCGCGCAATGGGCGAAGCCGGTGCGGTTGGCGCCGCCATGCAGGGCTTGGATTCCGCGATTGCCTCGGCGCGCACGATGCCCGCAGCGGCGTTGCAGCGCAGCCCGCTGCCGGCGAGTCTCGCACCGCGTGGCCGGCAAGTTGCCGAGCGGCACGGCTATCTGATCTATGTCGCCGCCGAGCGCGTGCCTAACGAGATGTATCGCGCATGGGCGGAGATCATGATGGACGGCAGGCGCGTCGAGCGTTCCGGCCTCGTCGGTCCGCGTTTCGCCGATCCTCAGGCCGCCGAGCAGTATGCGTTCGAGTGGGCGGCGCAGTGGGTCGATCGCGAGTGCCGCACGCTGGCCGCAGCGCAAGCCGCGCCGCAGGCTCGCGCGCCGCAACCGCATGCAACGCCAATGCAAGCGCACAAGCCTGCCTATGCGCCAAATGGACCAGCAAGCCACGCGCCGAATGCTGCGGCGCCGGCTCGTCCGTTACCCGGCATGCGTCATTTGCCGGAGCCGGTCGCCGCGCATCATGGCGCGCCGTTGCATGGTCCTCTGAATGCGTTTCGCGGACCGCTGCGGCGTTATCCGGGCGAACCGGCCGCGGTGACCGCGTCAGGCCCGGTGAATATCCCAAATGCGGTGGATGCTGCGGACGCGGCAGCACATGCGGTCACCGAGCGCGAACCAGCAGAGCGTTATCCGTCATACACAGAACTCATCTCCCACGCGGGATGAGCATGCAGTACCCCGCGGCTGTCGGAGCAACCGCCGCAGGTTTCCGCTTCATTCGCTGTGATTCAGGGCTGTGCCTGCAAGTAACTTCGCGTACGTGATTCAGTGCTTCACTGGCGTCCGTATGTGTCGTCGAAGCGCACGATATCGTCTTCGCCGAGATACGAACCGGATTGCACCTCGATCATTTCAAGCGGCATCTTGCCGGGATTCTCAAGACGGTGCGTGACGCCTAGCGGGATATAAGCCGATTCGTTTTCGGAGACGATAAAGCGCTCTTCACCTCGCGTGACGAGTGCGGTGCCGCGCACGACAATCCAGTGTTCCGCGCGGTGATGATGCATTTGCAGCGAGAGGCGAGCGCCCGGTTTCACGACAATGCGCTTGACCTGGAAGCGCTCGCCGGTGTCGACTGAATCGTAATTGCCCCACGGGCGATGCACCTTGCGATGATTGGCCGCTTCGAGGCCGCCCTCGCTGCGAATGCGCGCCACGACCTTCTTGACGTCCTGCACGCGCGATTTGTCCGCGACGAGAATGGCGTCGGCCGTTTCGACTACGACGAGATCCTGCGTGCCCACGCAGGCAATCAGGCGTCCTTCCGAATGGGCAAACGTGGAAGATGCGCCTTCGAACATCACGCGCCCGCGGCCGACGTTCTGCTCGGCGTCTTTCTCAGAGATGTCCCAGATCGCATCCCATGAACCCACGTCCGACCAGCCCGCCTGCAAAGGCATGACGATGCCCGAGGCGGCGGTCTGATCGTGGCCGAGTTGCTCCATCACTGCATAGTCGATCGAGTTGGACGGCGACGCGCTGAACGCATCGCGCTGCAGGCGGAAGAAATCGCCATCCGATTTGCCGCCCGCATAAGCCGCGTCGCACGCTTCGTAAATGGCGGGCTGAAAGTGGCGGATCGCCTTCAGCCACGTCGACGCTCGCATGATGAAAATGCCGCTGTTCCACCAGTATTCGCGCGATTCGACGTAGCGCTGCGCAAGTTCGAGGTGGGGCTTTTCGACAAAGCGGTCGAGCTTGTGCGCAGTGATCGGAGCGTTCGCGTCTGCGTTTGCGTTGGCGGCATCCTGTGCCTGCGTTTCATCAGGATTGCCAGGCGTAGCGATAGGCGCGCCGATCCGGATATAGCCATAGCCCGTTTCCGCGCGGGTCGGCACAATGCCCATTGTGACGATATTGCCCGCCGCCGCGTGCTGCACGCCTGCGGCGACCGCTGCATGAAATCCGTCGATGTCGGTCACCGCATGATCCGCGGGCATCACGACCATGATGCCGTCCTCGTCCTGCGCGGCGATTGAAAGCGCGGCCACGGTCAGCGCAGGCGCCGTATCGCGGCCCACGGGTTCGAGAATCAGCCGAGTCGGTTTGCCGCTCGTGCGCAACTGCTCTGCGGTCGTGAAGCGCTGTTCCTCGTTGGCCACCACGACGAGTTGCCCGGTCAGCGGATAGCCGGCCTCAAGGCCGTCGAGCCGGCGTGTGGTGGATTGCAGCAGCGAATCTTCGCCGAGCAGGCCGATCAACTGTTTCGGGTGCTGTTCGCGCGACATCGGCCACAACCTCGTGCCGGAGCCGCCCGCCAGAATCACGGGATGGACCTTGAGTTTGACGTGCGCGGACGTCGCTTGCGTGGACCGGGTGTCGGCGGACGTGGCCGTAACCGGAGCTGTCATGATGGACTCCTCGGGGGCTGGGTGAACGCATCGAGTTTTATCACGAAGGGCGAAATCAATAAAAGCGCGTTAAATGGAAACTATATAAAGCGCGCTATAAATTCAATGTCTCGTGAACAAGGAATGTCACCGCTGCTTTTCCAAAAATAAAAATTAAGCGAAAAAAACAGCCAACGCATTTTTTTACGCTGACGCATGGACGAGACTATCGGTCGAAGCGGTAGGACGCCAACAAGATTCGAGGCCGAGCAACGCCGTGAACGGGCGAAACGCAACCAGTTCACACCGCCATACCGCATATTTTGCGGTAAAAGATACCGAATAAATTGCATAAAAAACATAGAATTTTTGACCGATACATTTTGAGATTTTTGCGGCCTTGCGAAGCGAATTTTAATAACGCTTTATCTATACCTGCAGAAGGACATTCACTCATTCCGAGACACGTTTTTCGCTGCGGCCGAGCATCCGGTTGGCAATGCGGGGAACGGAATTGCAATTAGCACGGCTTCAATCGGTTTCGCGTCGGGCAGTTATTTGCCAACGCGAATACCGGCGTTGTGCGCGCTGCTGCCGGATCGAAGAGGCCGCGTGATTCGAACCCACCAGCCGACTAACCAACGGCATGGCACTTGACTGACGAACTGAGGGGCAGCACATGCTGAGCGTTCTATCGAGAATCATCGACATCGCGATGGTCGCGCTCGGCGCCGCGATCGCGGCGGCCGTGCACAGCGGGGAAGCGGTGTGGCTGGACGATATGCAAAGCGTGTCGCTCGCCTTCGACGTCCTGCTCGTGGTGGTGTTCTTTCCGGCGCTCGGCATCTATCAGTCGTGGCGCGGCAAGCCTCTGTACGACCTGCTGTGCCGCGTCGCGGGCGGCTGGGCGATGGTGGAAGTCACCGGCGTGCTGATCAGCTTCAGCCTGCATCGCGCGGATAGTCTGTCGCGGCTGTGGCTCGTGTATTGGGCGGTCGTCACGATCGTGCTGCTGATCGTCACGAAGGTGATCGTCTATTCGATTCTGCGCGGACTGCGCCGCGAAGGTTTCAACCAGCGCGCGGTGGCGATTGTCGGCGGCGCGCCGTATGGGCGCTTTCTGATCCAGCAGATGCGCAGCCGTCCGGACGCGGGCTTCAGCCCGGTAGTGGTGTTCGACGGAGACGCCACCATCAACCCTTACGAAGACCCGGATACGTCCGACGCGATCGAAGGCGTGCCCGTGGAGCGGGACTACCAGCGCATGATCGAGCTCGTGCGTCAGCGCGCGATTCGCGAGTTATGGCTCGCACTGCCGATCTCGAAGGAGAAGGAGATCCATCGCTTCGTGATGGATCTGCGCAACGACTTCGTGAACATCCGCTTCATTCCGGATGTGCGCAGCCTGACTCTTTTCAATCAGCCGATGGTCGAGTTGCTCGGCGTGCCGGCGATCAATCTGGCGGCGTCGCCGATCACCGATTTGCGCGTGCTGCCCAAGCGCATCTTCGATCGGCTCTTTGCGCTCGCCGCATTGACCGCGCTCGCTCCGTTGATGCTCGTGATCGCGGCGATGGTCAAGCTCAGTTCGCCAGGTCCCGTGTTCTTCCGCCAGAAGCGCAAGGGCATCGACGGGAACGAGTTCGAAATCTACAAATTCCGCTCGATGAAGGTGCACAAGGAAGAGGCCGGCAGGATCACCCAGGCGACGCGGCGCGACCCGCGGATTACCGCTGTCGGCGCGTTCCTGCGCCGCACGAGCCTCGACGAACTGCCGCAGTTCATCAACGTGCTGCGCGGCGAGATGTCGGTGGTCGGGCCGCGTCCGCATGCGCTCGAACACGACGACATCTACAAGGACCTGGTGAAGGGTTACATGCACCGCTACCGGATCAAGCCGGGCATCACCGGGTGGGCGCAGATCAACGGCTATCGCGGCGAAACAGACCGCATCGAAAAGATGATGGGCCGGGTCAAGCTCGATCTGTACTACATGCAGCACTGGACCTTCTGGCTCGACATCAAGATCGTCGTGCTGACGCTGTGGAAGGGCTTTGTCGGCAACAACGCATATTGAACCAACTCCAATTTCCTGCGAGGTAATACATGAACCTGACGATCATCGGTAGTGGCTACGTAGGCCTCGTAACGGGAGCATGTCTGGCCGACATCGGCCACGACGTCTTCTGTCTCGACGTCGATCAGCGCAAGATCGACGTGCTCAACAACGGCGGCGTGCCGATCCATGAACCGGGTCTGCAGGAGATCATCGCGCGCAATCGCAAGGCCGGCCGCCTCACGTTCTCCACCGATGTCGAAGCGGCGGTCGCGCACGGCGACATCCAGTTCATCGCGGTCGGCACGCCGTCGGACGAAGACGGCTCCGCCGATCTGCAATACGTACTCGCCGCCGCGCGCAACATCGGCCGCCATATGACGGGCTTCAAGGTGATCGTCGACAAGTCGACGGTGCCGGTCGGCACGGCATCGCGCGTGCGCGAGGCGGTCGCGCAAGAGCTCGAGAAGCGCAATCTCAATCACATGTTCTCGGTCGTGTCGAATCCCGAGTTCCTCAAGGAAGGCGCGGCGGTCGAAGACTTCACGCGGCCCGACCGCATCGTGCTGGGTTGCGACGAGGACGTGCCCGGCGAAAAAGCGCGCGAACTGATGAAGCGCCTCTACGCGCCGTTCAACCGCAACCGCGAACGCACGCTCTACATGGACGTGCGCTCGGCGGAATTCACCAAGTACGCGGCGAACGCAATGCTCGCCACGCGCATCTCGTACATGAACGAGCTCGCGAATCTGGCCGATCGCGTGGGTGCCGATATCGAGGCCGTGCGTCGCGGCATCGGCTCCGATCCGCGCATCGGCTACGACTTCCTGTATGCGGGCTGCGGCTATGGCGGTTCGTGTTTTCCGAAAGACGTGCAGGCGCTGATCCGCACGGCCGCCGATCACAACGCCAACCTGCGCATTCTCGAAGCGGTGGAAGCCGTCAACGATACGCAGAAGAAGGTGCTTGCGCAGAAGATCGTCGCGCGCCTCGGCGAAGACCTGTCGGACCGCACGTTCGCCGTGTGGGGCCTCGCGTTCAAGCCCAATACCGACGACATGCGCGAAGCGCCGAGCCGTGCGCTGATCGCCGAGCTGCTGCGCCGCGGCGCGCGCGTGAAAGCCTATGACCCGGTCGCAATCGACGAATCGAAGCGTGTGTTCGCGCTCGATCTGAAGGACGTGCCGCAGCAGTACGCACGCCTTCATTTCGCGAACGAAGAGATGGAAGCTGCCGAAGGCGCCGACGCGCTCGTGATCCTCACCGAGTGGAAGGTCTTCAAGAGCCCCGACTTCGACGCGCTGAAAGCGATTCTGAAGACGCCGCTCATTTTCGACGGCCGCAACCTGTATGAACCGGACACGCTGCTCGAACTCGGCATCGAGTATCACGCGATCGGCCGTCAGCATGCGTTGCGCAATGCGCCCGCGCGAGTCGGCGCAAACGGCCTGCCGCTCACGCCGGCGGACGCGCTCGCGGCAGCGGAGGCGGGCCACTAGGCCGGCTCGCAGGTCGCTTGCATGCTGAACCGCCGCGCATCTTCACGGAGCCCCGACATGTTCGCCAATGTTCTGATCGTGTGCCACGCCAACGTCTGCCGTTCGCCCGCCGCCGAAATGCTGTTCAAGGCACGCCAGGGCGCGCGCGCGCATGCGTCGGCGGGGTCGATTGCGTTTCATTCGGCGGGCGTGCGGGCGATGAACGGTCACGGCATGGACCCGGTCATGCGACGCCTGCTCGCCGAGCGCGGCGTCGCCTCCGGAACGCATCGTTCGCGGCGTCTTGACCGGCAACTCGTGCGGTCCGCCGATCTCGTGCTCGTGAGCGAGCGCGCGCAGGTGAGCGAAGTCGAAGCGCTCGATCCGGCTTCGCGCGGCAAGGTCTTCCCGCTCGGCAAGTGGGAAGACGTGCCCGACGTCGCCGATCCGCACGGCGGCGAGGAATCCGCTTACAGGGAGAGTCTCGTGCTCATCGAACACCTGGTCATGGGATGGCTGAAAAAAATATGCTGATGAAAATACACGCTACACACGCAATCGCGAACCGCAAAGCAAACCTCAGAGCGAACCTCAAAGCCAGGTTCGCCGCCACGCTGCTGCTGACGTCGTTCCTGACGGCCTGCGCCACCGCACCGGGCAACTATCTCGACACGTCGCGTCTGAAAGACGACGGCCAGCACGAGAGCCAGCCCGCGGAAACCTATCCGGTCCATGTAATCGACGCGAGCGTCGTCGCTGCGCAAGCCCAAGCCGAAGCAAGCGCGCCGCCGCGCCCGCTGCCCACGTCGACCTTCAGCGATCCGTCGCAATACGTCTACCGGCTTTCGCCGCAGGACATTCTCGGCATCACCGTGTGGGATCACCCTGAACTGACCACGCCGCAGGGCAGCACGCTGTCGGCGGGCGGCACCAGCACGCAGACCATCGCCGGCGCGTTGCAGCAGCCGTACACGGCAGCGCTGCCGGGCCAGGCCGATCCGTACGGCCAGACCATCGCTGCCGACGGCACTATTTATTTCCCGTTCGTCGGCCGTATCCGGGCTGCGGGCAAAACCGTCGGCGAACTGCGCGATCAGCTCGCGAGCGGCCTCGTGCGCTTTATCCGCAATCCACAGGTCGACGTGCGCGTGCTGTCGTACCGCGGCCAGAAAGTGCAGGTCACGGGCGAAGTGAAGACGCCGGGCCCGCTCGCGGTGAGCGACGTGCCGCTCACGCTGGTCGATGCGCTGACGCGCTCGGGCGGCACGACTGCCGACGCCGATATCCAGCGCGTGCGCCTCACGCGCAACAACAAGCTCTATGTACTCGATGCGAACCGCATGCTGGATGCCGGCGACACCACTCAGAACGTGATGTTGCAAAACGGTGACGTGATCAACGTGCCGGACCGCAGCAACAGCCGCATCTTCGTGATGGGCGAGGTGAAGACGCCGATCCAGCTGCCGATGCTCAAGGGCCGTCTCACGATTGCCGACGCGCTCACGCAAGCGGGCGGCATTCTCGACACGGATGCCAATCCGCGCCAGATCTTCGTGATGCGCGGCATGCGCGAGCATCCGACGACGCCGGACGTGTACCGCCTCGACATGACACAGCCCGACGCAATCATGCTGTCCGCGCAGTTCCAGTTGCAGCCGATGGACGTCGTGTATGTGGGCACCGCTGCATCGACCACGTTCAACCGTGTGTTGCAGCAGGTGTTGCCGAGCGTGCAGACGCTGTTCTACCTGAAGCAGCTCACGCGCTAAGCGCCTGAGCCGCGACAGGCCCGCGCCGCGCCATCCTCCGATGGCCGCGGCGCGGGACCGAGGCGAAGCCAGGAAGCAAACGCACGAAACGAGCACATCAGCAGACACATAAGCAGACAGATAAGCAGACAGATAAGCAGACAGATAAGCAAACGCCGAAGCAGATGCACGCACGCAACCGCAAAAGCAACCGATACGGGATCGAATCGTGAGCAATCAAATCTCTCCACACATCACCGGTCCGCTCAGGACCGAAGAAGAGGACGTCGTTCTCGGGCAACTGTTGCAAGTGATCCTCGACGACATCTGGTGGCTGATCGCAATCGCCGCGGCGGTCGTCGCGATTGCCGGTGCGTACTGTGTGCTCGCCAAACCGATCTATTCGGCCGATGCGCACGTGCGCGTCGAGCAGGCCGACAACACGTCGCAGGCGCTCACGCAGACGCAGACCGGCGCCGCGATCACGAGCGGCTCGACCTCGCTGCCGACAGACGCCGAGATCGAAATCATCAAAAGCCGCGGCGTCGTGGGTCCTGTGGTCGAGCAGATGAAGCTGAACTTCAGCGTCACACCGAAGACGCTGCCGCTTCTCGGCAGCATTGCCGCCCGCATGGCGACGCCCGGCGAGCCGGCGCGGCCATGGCTCGGCCTGACGTCGTATGCGTGGGGCGGTGAAGTGGCCGACATCGATTCGATCGACGTGCTGCCCGCACTCGAAGGCCAGAAGCTCACCATGAAGGCGCTCGACGGCGGCCGTTACGAACTGCATGCGGAAAACGGCGCGCTGCTGCTGCGCGGACAAGTCGGGCAGCAGGCGCAGGGCGGCGGCGTGACGATGCTGGTGAACAAACTGGTCGCGCGTCCGGGCGAGGAATTCACGGTGGTCCGCGCGAACGATCTCGACGCGATCAGCGCGTTCCAGTCGGCAATCAACGTGCAGGAGCAGGGCAAGCAAACCGGCGTGATCCAGATTTCGCTGGAGGACAAGAATCCCGAGCATGCCGCGCTCGTCGCCAATGCGCTCGCGCAGTCATACGTGCGCCAGCATATTTCGAACAAACAGGCCGACGCGAGCAAGATGCTCGACTTCCTGAAGAGCGAGGAGCCCCGCCTGAAGTCGGACCTGGAACGCGCCGAGGCCGCGCTGACCGCGTATCAGCGCCAGTCCGGCTCGATCAATGCGAGCGAGGAGGCGAAGGTGTACCTCGAAGGCAGCGTGCAGTACGAGCAGCAGATCGCCGGCTTGCGTCTGCAGATGGCGCAGCTCACCGAGCGCTACGGCGACGACCATCCGATGCTCAAGGCCGCGCGCGAGCAGATGGCCGAGTTGCAGGCGCAGCGCACCAAATACGCGGACCGCTTCCGCGATCTGCCGGCCACCGAAGTGAAAGCCGTGCAGTTGCAGCGCGACGCGAAGGTGGCGGAAGACATCTACGTGCTGCTGCTCAATCGCGTGCAGGAGCTTTCGGTGCAGAAGGCCGGCACGGGCGGCAACGTGCATATCGTCGACGCCGCGCTGCGCCCCGGCGCGCCGGTCAAGCCGAAGAAGGCGCTGATCCTGTCGGCGGCCACGATCCTCGGGCTGATCGCGGGCACCGGCTTTGTGTTCCTGCGCCGCAATATGTTCAAGGGCATCGACGACCCGGAGCACATCGAGCGCGCGTTCCATCTGCCGGTGTTCGGGCTCGTGCCGATGAGCGCGGAGCAGACGCTGCTCGAAAACGGCTTCCAGCGCGGCGGCGAACGCCTGCGCTCGGTGCTCGCGAATGCGCGTCCCAAGGACGTCACGGTCGAGAGCTTGCGCAGCCTGCGCACGTCGATGCAGTTCACGATGATGGACGCGAAGAACCGCATCGTCATGCTCACGGGCCCGATGGCAGGCGTCGGCAAGAGCTTCCTCACGGTCAACCTGGCGGTGCTGCTCGCGCATTCGGGCAAGCGCGTGCTGATGATCGACGGCGACATGCGCCGCGGTGTGCTCGAACGCTTCCTCGGCGGCACGCAGGATAACGGCCTGTCGGAACTGCTGAGCGGCCAGATCTCGCTGGAGGAGGCGATTCGCGCGTCGGAGATCGAGAACCTGACTTTCATTTCGTGCGGGCGCCGTCCGCCCAATCCGTCCGAGCTGCTGATGTCGCCGCGTCTGCCGCAATACCTCGACGGTCTCGCGAAACGCTACGACGTGATCCTGATCGACACGCCGCCGGTGCTTGCGGTGACCGATGCGTCGATCATCGGCGCGTATGCCGGTTCGACCTTCTTCGTGATGCGTTCGGGCAT
Source organism: Paraburkholderia kirstenboschensis (assembly GCF_032806925.1). NCBI lineage: Bacteria > Pseudomonadati > Pseudomonadota > Betaproteobacteria > Burkholderiales > Burkholderiaceae > Paraburkholderia > Paraburkholderia kirstenboschensis. Next base: position 1,151,811 of record NZ_CP136513.1, read on the forward strand.
GCATAGCGAGGGCGAGATCACCGACGCGTTGAAGCGTCTGCGCGCAGCCGGCGTGCACGTGCAGGGCGGCATCTTCAACGGCATGCCGGCGCGGGCTCGCGGCGGCTACGACCGCAGCTACGCGGCGGTCCAGGAATATCTGAGCACCTGATCGGGCAGGAGCACACGACGATGAATGACAAAGGACATCGCAATAAGGACATCGCAATGAAAGTGACGGTACTGGTTCCGACTTACCGCCGCCCGGCCGACCTCGCGCGCTGCCTCGCGGCGCTGCAACGGCAGTCGCGCGCGCCCGATGAAGTCGTGATGGTGGCGCGCGCCGACGACGAGGCAACCCATATGTGTCTGCGCGATCCGGCGGTGCCGGGCATGCTGCCGCTCTCGGTAGCGCTGGTCGAAGCGCCTGGCCAGGTCGCGGCGCTCAATCGCGGACTCGACGCCGCCAACGGCGACGTGATCGCGATTACCGACGACGACGCCGCGCCTCATCCCGACTGGGTGCAACGCATAGCAGCCGCGTTTGAGAGCGACGCCCGGCTCGGCGCGCTCGGCGGGCGCGACTGGGTGCACGAAAAAGGCCGCGTGCTGGACGGCGAGCGGCCGTTGGTCGGCAAGGTCACGGCACACGGCAAGATCATCGGCAACCATCATCTCGGCGTGGGCAGCGCACGCGAAGTCGACATTCTGAAGGGCGCCAACATGAGCTACCGGCGCGACGCGGTGCGCAACATCCGTTTCGACGCACGGCTGCGCGGCGCGGGCGCCCAGGTTCACAACGACATGGCGTTCAGCCTCGCGGTGAAGAACGCCGGCTGGAAGCTGATGTACGACCCGCGCGTCGCGGTCGATCATTTCCCCGCCGAACGTTTCGACGACGACCGGCGCGACGCGCAAACCATGGCCGCGTTGCGCAATGCCGCGTTCAATTTCCATCTGATCCTGCGCGACCAGCTGCCGCCGTTGCGCCGCGAAACCGCGTGGTGGTGGTGGACGCTCGTCGGCACGCGTGTTTATCCGGGCCTCACGCATGCGGCGCTAGCGCTCGTGTCGAAAGAGGCGCGCCTGAAGCTGTCGCGCTGGCGCGCGGTGCGTACCGGCGCGCACGAAGCCCGGCGCGCGCTGTCGCGCACCGCCTGAGCGGCGGCCAATGCAACGGGCGCGAGCAGCACGCAGCGCCTCACACGCTACAGCATCGGCAAAGGGAGTGTCTGCATGAGTACGAAGGTCCACGTTCATCTGTTTTACGGCGCCGATCCGCGTTTCTATCGACCGGGCGACAACATCGGTTGTCTGTACGGCTATCACCACGCCGAATCGGACGCCTTTGCGCTCACCTATTCGCAGGACGCCCGCGAAGGCAAGCCGATGCGGCTCGTTCGGCGCGCTCTGAAGGCCGCGCTCGGCTTCGACTTCATTCATACGTGGCGCAATCGCGCGGAAATGCTGCGCTCGGATGTGATCTGGACGCACACCGAACAGGAATGGCTGTCGGCCGCGCTGATGCTTTTGCTGAGCGGGCGCAAGGCCGGCGCGGACTCTTCGCCGCTTTTGCTCGCGCAAAGCGTGTGGCTGCTCGACAAGTGGCCTTCGTATGGAATCGTGCGTAAATGGCTGTATCGCAAGCTGATGACTCGCGCCGATCAGCTGACCACGCTCGCGAGCGAAAACGCTGCGTTATGCAACCGCTATTTCAATCGGGACGCGAAGCCGCTTCTCTATGGTTTGAACACGCGCGACTTTCCGGTTAAAGCGCCGACCGAATGGAAGCCGCATTCGCCGATTCGCATTGCCGCGATCGGCAACGACCGCGACCGCGACTGGGACACGCTCATCAAGGCGTTCGGCAACGACGCGCGCTACACGGTGAAGCTCGCCACGCGGCGCCGCATTCCCGCGTCGCTGCGCGCGCCGAACGTCGAAATCGCGCTGTTTTCGGGCATCAGAAAACAGCACGAACTGTATGACTGGGCCGATGTGATCGTCGTGCCGTTGCGGCCGAACACCCACGCGTCGGGCATCACCGTGATGCTGGAGGCGGCGGCAGTCGGCAAGCCGATGGTCGCTACCGACGTCGGCGCCTTGCAGGACTATTTTCCGGCGGGCGAGGCCGCGTACATTCCGCCGTTCAATGCGCCTGCGTTGCGCGATGCGGTCGACCGGCTCGCCGCCGCGCCGATAGACGCATTGCGGCAGGCGCAGGCAGCGGCTGCCGGTTTGCTGTCGCGCGATCTGACCACGCAGCACTACGCCTTGCAGCATGTGCGCATCACGCAGGAGATGCTCCGCGCTCGCGGCGCCGCTGCACGCGGCCGCGTGGCGCCTTCTGCCGACGCGGACAAGGCGGTGGGCGCTCGTGGTCAACGTAGCGCCGCGCAAGAACCGCGCGGGGGCCTCTAAGCGATGTCGACGTTTCCGCGAGCAGACCTTCCGCCCACACCGGGCATGCCGGGTGGTCCTGGCATGCCCGGCACCGTACGCGCGCCGCGCACCGCGTCGCGCAAACGCCGCGAGTGGCTGCCCGCGGCCATGCTGTGGCTGGTCACGGCCGTGCTGATCGTCGCGCATCAGGGCACGGTGCTCACGCTCGCGTTTCCGGTCCTCGCAATCGCGACGGGCCTGTGGCTCTACTTCAAGAGCCCGGCGCGCTATATCGGCTTTATGTGGTGGCTCTGGTTTCTGAGCCCGGAAGTGCGCCGTCTCGCCGACTGGTCCAAAGGTTCGTTCACGCCGACGAGCCTGATCCAGGTCGCGCCGCTCGCCGTTACGATGATCAGCGCGTTATCGCTCGTACGCTACTACAGGCTGCTCGGACAACGGCGCGGCCTTCCGGTGCTGCTGATCCTGCTCGGGCTCGTCTACGCCTATCTTGTCGGCGTGATTTCGAGCGGTCCGCTCGCGGCCACCTACGACCTCGCGAACTGGCTGTATCCGATTCTGATCGGCTTTCACATCATGGCCAACACGCGCCAGTATCCGCTGTACCGCGACACCATCGTGAACACGTTCATCTGGGGCATGCTCGTGATGGGCGGCTACGGTCTGATCCAGTTTTTCATCATGCCGCAGTGGGACGCACTGTGGATGCTCGGCTCGCAGATGAACTCGCAAGGCGACCCTGTGCCGATGGGCGTGCGCGTATTCAGCACGATGAATTCGTCAGGGCCGTTCGCGTTCGCGATGATGGGCGCGATGGTGTACGTGATGGCGGCCACGCACCGCGTGCGCTGGGTCGCCGCGGCGCTCGGTTTCTTTTCGTTTGCTTTGAGCCTCGTGCGCTCCACATGGGGCGGCTGGGTCATCGCGTTGCTGATCCAGCTGATCAAGTCCAACAACAAGGTACGGGTGCGTATTGTCGCGAGCGCGGTCTTGCTCGCGGGACTGTGCGTGCCGCTCCTTGCCGTCGGTCCGGTGGCCGAGCGGATGCAGGCGCGTTTATCGACCATCGTCAATCTGAACGACGACCAGAGCTACGCGGCCCGCAACGAGTTCTATGCAACCTTCGCGAAAACGGCCTTTACCGATGTCTCCGGCGAAGGCATGGGTGCGACCGGCACCTCGACCAAGCTCTCGAACGACGGCGGCCAGCTCGGCCAGTACGGCAACTTCGACAGCGGCGTGATGAACATCCCGTTCGTGCTTGGCTGGCCCGGCACGCTGCTTTACATGTCCGGCATCGTCTGGCTATTGACGCGCGCCGTGCTTGCGTCGTTCAGGCTGCGCAACGACAAGTACGTATCGGCTTGTCTGAGCCTGTGCCTTGCGACTTTCGCGATGCTCGTGTTCACCAATTCGCTGGTCGGCACTGGCGGGCTGCTGCTTTTCATGAGCGTTTTTTCAATTCTTTCCGCGGTGCATTACGAAAAAATCAACCGCGCCGGTACGTTATTCCGCACGCAACTTTTCCACGGAGGCACTGATTGAGAGTCGCCATTGTCACGCACGTTGTGCGCCATAACGACGGCCAGGGGCGCGTCAACCACGAGATCGCGCGCGCGGCGCTCGACGAGAATATCGGCGTCACGCTGATCGCCTCGCACGTGGCGCCCGATCTGCTCGTTCATCCGAATGTACGCTGGGTGCCGATGAAAATCGGCCGCTGGTGGCCGACCAATCTGCTACGCCAGCAGGTGTTCGCGTTCAAGAGCGCGATGTGGCTGCGCTCGCATCGCCGCGAATACGACGTGCTCCACGTGAACGGCTTTATCACGTGGATGCCCGCCGACGTCAACACGTCGCACTTCGTGCATAGCGGATGGCTCGGCAGCAAGTACTACCCGTTCGGTCTCACGAAGGGCGCATGGTCCGCGTACCAGTCGGTGTATACGCGCTGCAATGCGTTGCTCGAGCGCTGGGCCTACCGGCGCTCCAAGGTCATCACGGCGGTGTCGCAAAAGGTCGCCGATGAAATCCGCGCGATCGGCCTCACGCCGGATAACCGTGTGGACGTGATCTACAACGGCGTCGATACGCGCGGCTTTGCCGCGGCCACCGGCGATCGCGCGAAGTTCGGTTTACCGCAAGACGCATTCTTGCTGCTGTTCGTCGGCGATCTGCGTACTCCGCGCAAGAACCTCGGCACCGTGCTGGCCGCGCTCAAGCATTTGCCCGAGCACGTGCATATCGCGGTGGCGGGTTTTCTGCCGGGCAGTCCGTATCCGGACGAGGCGAAGGCGCTCGGCATCGCGCATCGCGTGCACTTTCTCGGGCTCGTCAAAGAGATGCCGGTGTTGATGCATTCGGTCGATGCGTTCGTGTTTCCGTCGCGTTACGAGGCAATGAGCCTGTCGCTGCTCGAAGCGATGGCGGCCGGGCTGCCGGTCGTGACCGCGCGTACCGCTGGCGGCGCGGAGATCATCACGCCGGAATGCGGGATCGTGCTCGACGATCCGGACGATCCGAAGGCGCTCGCGGGGGCGGTCGCACGCCTCGCCGCCGATGACGACGCGCGTCGCAAGATGGGCGTGGCCGCCAACGAACTCGCGACCGGTTTCGGCTGGGCGCGCATGGCCGCGCAATATATCGCGCTGTATCGGCAGATCGAAGGGCAGCAGAAGAATCGCCGGCGCAAAGAAGCCGAGGCGGCAGTGGTTGCGAAGACCGACGCGCTCACGCTGAACACGCTGGCCGGACACAAGCGCGTTGAATGACGCGACGTGCGACCGTTCACCACAACTCACCGGATACAAAGAGGCAACGACAATGACGACAAGCTCAATCAAATCGCTGCAGATCGGGATGCACTGGTTCCCGGAGCGCGCGGGCGGCCTCGACCGCATGTATTACTCGCTGGTCGGCGCGCTGCCGGGCGTGGGCGTCGCGGTGCGCGGCGTCGTGGCCGGCTCGCCGAAGGTTGCCGCCGACACAGGCGGCGCGATCAACGGTTTCGGCTCCGCGGGCCAGTCGCTACCTTTGCGGTTGATGGCCGCGCGCCGCGCGCTGCGCCAGGAAATCGGCACGTCGCGGCCCGACGTGATCTCGTCGCACTTCGCGCTCTACACGTTCCCCGGTCTCGACGTGACGCGCGGCATTCCGCAGGTCTCGCATTTTCAGGGACCGTGGGCCGACGAGAGCCATGTCGAAGGCGCGGATTCACTCGGCCAGCGCGCGAAGCGTTATCTCGAACAATCGGTCTATGCGCGCTCGTCGCGTCTCATCGTGTTGTCCGAGGCGTTCGGCAAGATTCTCACTTCGCGTTATCGCATTTCGCCGGAGCGTGTGCGCGTGGTGCCGGGCTGCGTCGACGTCGAACAATTCAATCTGCCGATCACGCCCGCCGAGGCGCGTCTGAAGCTGCAATTGCCGCAGGACAGGCCGATCGTGCTGGCGGTGCGGCGTCTCGTGCGGCGCATGGGCCTCGAGGATCTGATCGATGCGGTCAAGCTGCTCAAGCCGAGCCACCCTGATGTGCTGCTTCTGATCGCGGGCAAGGGGCGTCTCGCGGACGAATTGCAATCGCGCATCGACGAGGCCGGCTTGCAGGACAACGTGAAGCTTCTCGGCTTCGTGCCGGATCAGCATCTTGCGGCGCTTTATCGCGCGGCGAATATCAGCGTGGTGCCGACAGTCGCGCTCGAAGGCTTCGGTCTCATCACGGTCGAGTCGCTCGCGTCCGGCACGCCGGTGCTGGTCACGCCGGTTGGCGGCTTGCCCGAGGCCGTCGCGGGCCTGTCGCCCGATCTGGTGCTGCCGGAGACCGGCGCGAAGGCGATCGCGGCGGGACTATCCGGCGCGCTGAGCGGCTCGCTGAAGCTGCCCGATGCCGATGCGTGCCGGCGCTATGCGCGCGAGAACTTCGATAACTCGGTGATCGCGAAACGGGTCGCGTCGGTGTATAGCGAGGCTATTGCCGCGGGCGGGGTGCATTGATCGAGCAGTGAGACGTGCGGAAGGAAATGAAAAAGGCGGCGGCTCCTGTACAAGGGAGCCGCCGCCTTTTTTCGTACGCTTACTTTTGCGCCGCCGCCACTGCATCGCCGCGGTGTTGCCCGCATCATCGCAATGCGGGCGTGCGCGGCCGCTGATTAAAACGTCTCGTGATGCTGATTGCGCCCAATGTCCGCATGAACCATCATGTGGCACAGTTGTTCGAGTGTGGTTTGCGCCTGCCAGCCGAGTTTCTCGCGCGCCTTGTCCGCGCAGCCGATCAGCAGGTCCACTTCGGCCGGCCGGTAGAACTTCGGATTCACGCGTACGAGCGTCTTGCCAGTCGCCACGTCGACGCCCGTTTCGCGCTCTTCCTTGCCCGACCACTCGATCTGATAATCCGCCGCCGCGAACGCCATGCGCACGAAGTCGCGAACGGTTTCAGTGCGGCCGGTCGCGAGCACGAAGGTGTCCGGCTCGTCGGCTTGCAGCATGCGCCACATGCCCTCCACATATTCGAGCGCGAAGCCCCAGTCGCGTTTCGCGCCCAGATTGCCGAGTTCCAGCACGTCCTGCTTGCCGAGCTTGATCTTTGCAACCGTGTCGGTGATCTTGCGCGTCACGAATTCGCGGCCGCGCAGCGGCGATTCGTGATTGAACAGAATGCCGCTGCTCGCAAAAAGACCATACGACTCGCGATAGTTGATCGTCGACCAATGCGCGAACAGCTTCGCGACGCCATAGGGACTGCGCGGATAGAAGGGCGTGTCCTCGCGTTGCGGCACCGCCTGCACGAGCCCGAACATTTCCGACGTCGACGCCTGGTAGTAGCGCATCTTCGGATTGAGAATGCGGATGCCCTCAAGCAGGTTCAGCGCGCCGATGCCGGTCACCTCGGCGGTCGTCACCGGCTGGTCGAACGATACGCCCACGAAGCTCTGTGCGGCGAGGTTATACAACTCGTCGGCCTGCGCGCCTTCGAGCAGGCGCAGCGTCGAGCCGAGGTCGGTCAGATCATGTTCGACGAGACGCAGATTCGGATGGTCGAGCACGCCCAACTCGCGCATGCGCCAGAAGTTCACGGAACTCGTACGCCGATAGGTGCCGGTTACCTGATAGCCCTTGTCGAGCAGCAATCTGGTCAGGTAGGCGCCGTCCTGTCCGGACACACCGGTGATGATCGCTTTGCGTGGTTGGCTCATAGCTTGCCTTCAATATTGGTAAAAGAAAAAAAGAGCACCTCAGAGCGTGCCATCCAGGAGCCGCCGCACCAGCGGTTCGACGACCTGAAAATCCTGCTCGGCCTTGAGCCTGTACAAGCCCGGCTTCGGATGCGCGCCGTCGGACATCAACGTCTTCCAGTCCGGCAGACTGCTGATGTACGCAAACTGGTCGACGAGGGGCACCTGCTGTTCGGCGGCCACACGGCGCGTCATCGCGACCATCGAGGCGAGCCGCGCATTCAGCCGGTTATCGGGCATCGGATTCGCTGTCTCCAGCACCGGCTCCTTGCCGAGCGCGCGAGCGGTTTTGACGAGCGCGGTTTGCGCTGCGTAGAACTGTTCGGGCGTCTGGTTCTGCATCACTTCGTTGATGCCGTAGTTGATCAACACGATCCGCGCGGGCGACGCCGCGAGCCGTTCGCGCCATGGCAAACCGGCGGTAGGCCCGGCGCGCCGATTGCCCGTGCCGTCGAGCAATTGCGTGGCCATCGTGCCGCCCACGCCATAATTGGCCACGCGCACACGGTCGCCATGATGCGTCTGCAACTCGTCCTGCAGATAAGCCACGGCATTCTGCGCTTGCGGCGCGCAACGGCCTTCGCTGCATGAAATACCGAGGGTGGTCGAATCGCCGTATGCGTCGATCAGCACCTGTGTCTGCGCTTGAATGTGCGCTTGAATCTGCGCTTGAGCGGCTTGAACGATGCCGGCCGGCGCAGACAGAGACAGTGCCGCGAGCGACGCGAATGTGGCGGCCGCCGTGGGCCGTGCGGAGCGTCTCATGCGCGGCTTTGCGGTACTTGCGGCGCAGCGCTCGCCACGCCCGCACCGGACCCGGCCGTCGCTTGCAAGTGGTCGCGAGAACCGAAGATCAGGCGTTTCTCAAACCCGAACCACGTGAGACTTGCATACGCGATCGTGATAGCGAGCGCGAGCGCGGCGCTCACATAGCGGTTCATTTGCAGGGGCCACAGCGCATGGAGCACGCTCAGATGAATCAGATAAATCGTGTAGCTGATCGTGCCGATGTACACGAGCACCGGATTGCACAGCAGCCGTTTGACGATGCCCTTGCTTTGCAGGGCGATGACCACGACGGACGTGCAAAGCACCAACGAAATGCTGTAAAGCCCCGCATTCGAGAGCGGCGTATTGGCCGCGCGAAACCGCGGAAAGTGCAGATGCAGCCAGGCGAGCGCGGCGAGGGCAGCGATCAGGCCCAGCACCGCGACGCCCTTGAACGGTTCGAGTGCGTGACGATCGCGCCGCACGGCGACGGCGAGCAGCGCGCCGGCCGCGAGCAGATCCATGCGAAACGGCGTGAGGTAATAGATCGGCCAGAACGAATCGAACCAGGGCGTGGCAACTGCGCGAAGCACCGGCACGAGCAGGATCAGCGCGGCCGCCACCCACGCGAGCACACGCTCGGGCACGAGCAGAATGACGAACGGCCAGACGATATAAAACTGCTCTTCAACCGCAAGCGACCACAGCACGTTCAGGCTGTCGTGCCCGCTCTGATTCAGCGCATCGCCAATATTCGTTGCGAAGAACGCGTACCACTGCCAGTGCTGCGCCCAGCCGAAGCCGAACAGGATCGAGGAGACCACCATCAGCAGCAGATAGGGCGGCAGGATGCGCCGTGCACGGCGTGCGTAGAAGTAGCCGAAGTACGACTGCTCGCGCGCCTTGCGTTCGAGCAGGATGCCGGTGATCAAAAAGCCGCTGAGAACAAAGAACAGATCGACGCCCATCCACAGCGGTGCTTTCAACGCGTGCTGCGCGAACACCGCTAACACGGCGATCGCGCGCAAGCCGTCGAGCTGCACGATGCGGCGTGAATGGGAAGGCGCTGTGGGCAGTGCGCTAGCAGTCATGAACCGTCCATGGTGTGAAGCGGAAGAGCCGCGAGGAGCCGCGAGCAGGGGCAGAAAGCCAGTGGCGCCCGCTGCGGCCGCGACGTTGGTGCAATTGATTCTAGGCAAAAGAAAATCGCGAAAAAACGGGAATGAAATGGATAAATGAATCAGATTGAAACAGGGTGTTTCGTTATGCATTTGCGCGGCGTTTCCATGCTTGTGTCGCGCTCATGACGATGGGTGCACTCTGGTTGCAAATAACGTGATGAAGTGACCCTCCACACTGCCTGGCCTGGTGAAAAGATGAGCGACAGCGGTGCGTGCATGGATCGTTCGCCACTCCGGACGGAGATACTTTCTTTTAATCTATTTTTAAAATGATTTCTTTCGCATCGTTTTAAATCATCGAATATTTTTGAATTATTTTCGATTTTCGTCGCGGCGTTTTTTACGCGTAATGTGAACCCTGCGGATTGGGCGGCCAGGGACTGCGCGTGCGCCGCGCACCGCATTCGCTCGACGCGACGTACCGCAGCGTGGCGCGGCCTGCGTGGCCGAAGCGGGAGGGCGCGTGTGCTGACGCCGTGCCGGAAAGCAAGCTTCGCACTGCGCCGTCATCTTTCACTGAGTTTTGTATGTGCCGATAGCTGCGCGCGTTCATGAATGGCGCTTGCCATAACTCTTGCATGGGCGCTTGCAATGGCGCTTGCATTGGCGCTTGCGTCAGCACGCTCGCATATTCGCGTACCCGCATCACAGTTCTGTCAAAACATCGGTTCGCATCGACTGGAGGACATACCTTGCCTCGTTTCACGTTCAAAAGCTGGCTTGCGGTATCCGGGTGCGCCGTCGGACTGGCTGCTGCATCGGCCAGTTTGACGGCTCGCGCGGAAACGGCGTTGAACGCGAAGACGTCATGGATCGGCAACACGTTTGGCTTCGGCGATGGCACGTGGGCGCAAATCAACATCACGGCGATCGCGGTCGCGCCCGACGGCAAGGTCTATACGAATGCGCCGTGGGACGAAAGCGGCGCCGAGGCGAGCGTCTATCAGAACGGCAAGATGCTCGGCTTCGCGGGCGGCACGCATGGCTGGGGCAACAGCGGCGGCAACGCGATTGCGATCAATCGTAAGTACGCTTTTGTCGCCATTGCGGTCGGCAACGAAAAAGGCCGGCTGGTCGAGCAGGGCGTGTGGCCGGCAAAGGGCAAGCAGTGGTTTGGCATATCGCGCCGGCAGATTGCCGATCCAAAGCGTGCCGCGCCGTTTCAGCCCGCTGCGAAAGCGGCTGACCCGCATGCGCAACTCGCGGCCGGCTTCCTGATGATGAACGAAGTGCCGACGGGCACGAGCGCCGAGATCGGCGGACTCGCGGTCAACGACACCACGCTGTATGCGTCCAATACGGCGCGCGACCGCATCGAGGTGTACGACGCCGAGTCGATGCAGCAGAAGGCCACGTGGAACGTGCACGAGCCTGGCCGGATCACGCTTGCGCCGGACGGCACGCTGTGGGTGCTGAGCGGTACGCGCAACGATCGCGCGCCGCATGTCGAGCGCTACACGCCGGGGGGCAAGCGCATCGACGAGAACATCGAACTGCCTGCCGATACCCTGGCAGTCGATATCGCTGCCGATGCGAAAGGCCGCATTCTGATCGCCGACAACGGCCCGCGACAGCAGGTGCTGTTCTTTGGCAAGAACGCTGGCCGTTACGCACAGTCGGGCTCACTGGGCGAGCGCGGCGGGATTTTTAGCGGCGTCGCGGGAAGGCCGGGACCGCAACGTTTTAACGGACTAACAGGCGTAGGCGTGGATGCGAGCGGAAACGTCTATGTATCGACCAACGGCATCGGCCCGCGTTATGAGCCGATCGGCGCGGGCCTCGGCGCGACGCTCGAAAGCTACGCGCCTGACGGCAAGCAGAACTGGCTCGTGCAGGGACTGCTTTTCGTCGATGGCGCGTGGATCGATCCGTCGCGGCCAGACAGTGTGTATACAGGCAACAAGCGTTTCGAGCTCGATCTTTCGAAGCCCGCTGGACAGGACTGGAAATATGTCGGATTCCTGTCTAACCGCTTCAGATACCCGGACGACCCGGTCTTTCACACCGATCAGTACCCCGGCTTGCCGATTGCCCGTAAGCTGAAGGGCCACACGTTCCTGTACCTGACCGACATGTATGCGGACCATCTGAAGATCTATCGCTTCGATCCGCAACACGATGGTGAAACGGCGATTCCGTCCGGCTTTATCGCTGGCCGCGAGCGCGCGGTCGCCAGGGTGCCGAACGCGCCGCCGGGCGGCGACTGGATCTGGCGCGACGCGAACGGCGACGGCAAATTCAACACCGACGAATTCGCCCCGAACACGAGCGGCACGAAGCTCGCGGGCGGTTGGGGCTGGTGGGTCGACACCGCGGGAGACATCTGGCGCACGCGTGACACCAAGGGCATTTATCGCTTTCGCATCGCCGGTCTGGATGCGAAGGGCAACCCCGTCTATTCATATTCGGACCTCACGCAGTACCCGGTGCCGCAACCGTTCACGGAACTGCATCGCGCGATCTACGAGCCTGACACCGACACGATGTACGTGAGCGGCTATACGCCCGACACGCCGGCCGATCGCGGCTTCTGGAAGGAAGTGGGCCGCGTGCTGGTGCGCTACGACAAATGGTCGAGCGGCAAGCCGGTGCAACGCTATTCAATCGCGCTGCCGTGGCAGACCGAGAGCAAGCCCATCGCGACGATTATCGGCCTCACGGTTGAGGGGCAATACGTCTTCGGCGTCGAACCGGTGGGCGCGGTGCATGTGTGGGACAAGGACAGCGGCCGCGAACTGGGCGTGATCCGGCCCGGCCCCGAAGTGGGCCGCGCGTCCGGCTGGGTCGACGTACCCAACGGCATCAGCGCGGCGAAGCGAGCCAACGGCGAGTACCTGGTATTCGTCGAGGAAGACGCACGCGGCAAGGTGCTGATGTACCGCTGGAAACCTTGACGACTCGTCGGCAACACCACGCGTGACGGAAAAAAACAGGCAATCGTAGTCGAACCCAGGGTATCCGATGGACAAAGGCATTCTCAAGAACGTAGCGATCAACTTCTTCGGTCTCGTGCTGCCGACTTTCGTCTCGCTCGTCACCGTGCCGTCGTATATCCGGCTGCTCGGCGTCGAGCGCTACGGCGTGATCAGCCTCGTGTGGACGCTGATCGGCTACTTCGGGATTCTCGATCTGGGCATGAGCATGGCCGCGCAGAATCACATTTCGAAGGCGCGCGCGTCGGGCAACAAGGACGAGAGCGCGCGCGTGTTCTGGAGCGCGACGTGGCTCAATCTCGTGACGGGCGTGATCGGCGGATTGACCATCTATTTCGGCGCATTTCTCTACACCGCGTATTTCACGAAGTTGTCGCCGGAACTGCAGCATGAGGTGTACATGGCACTGCCGTGGCTCGCGGTGGCGATCCCGATTGCGAACGTCTCGTGGGTGTTCGCCGGCGCGATCAACGGCGCGGAACGCTTCGGCGTCTACAACACGAATCAGACCATTGGCACGTTCCTGTTCCAGCTGCTGCCGCTCGGTGCGGCGCTGTGGCTCGGCGCGAGCTTGCAGAACGTGCTCGCCGCCGCGGTTTTCGCGCGCATTCTCGCCGCGATCCTGCTCGGCCGGTCCGCGCTAAAAGTGCTTGAAATACGCGGTATTCTGCCGCCGCAGCTCGGCGTGGCGAAAGGGCTCTTCAACTTTGGCGGCTGGATGCTGATTGCGAGCGTCACCAACATGATCGCGGAATCGCTCGACCGCGTGATGCTCGGCACGAGCCTCGGCGCGCGCTTCGTCACGTATTACACGGTGCCGCAAAACCTCGTGACGCGCTTGAACATCGTGCCCACCGCAATGGTGCGCACGCTGTTTCCACGGCTTTCCGCGGTAGGCCGCGCGGACGCCGACACCATCACGCAGCAGTCGCTCGAATTTCTCAACGGCGTGTTCACGCCTGTCGCGTTGATCGCGATGCTGGTCCTCGAACCGTTCCTGCATCTTTGGGTCGGCAATGAAATCGCGACCGTCGCGGCGCCCGTGGGACGCATCATGATCGTCGCGGTATGGCTCGTGGGCCAGGCCAACGTGACGCGGATCCTGATCCAGTCGCAGGTCAATCCGGCCACGGCCGCGCGCGTCGGTTTATTCGAATTGCCCTTGTTTGCGGGGGCTTTGTGGTTCGGCATCACGCATTTCGGATTGACTGGCGCGGCGATCGCAGTGGCCGGTCGCGCGCTGTTCGACTACGCGGTGCTGTTGCGGCTTTCGGCGATCCGCGCACGGCAAATCGCGCTCGACATGCTCGCCCACCTCGCTTTCCTGCTGGCGAGCCTCTGGCTTTCCAGCTTCCTGCCGGGCCTCGCCATGGCGATCGTCGCCGGCTTGTTGATGGTGGGCGCGAACATCGCCTGGTCCATCACGATGACACCCGCCTTGCGCGATCTAGCGCGTTCACTGCTGTTGCGACTGAATCCGAGGAAAAGCGCATGAACCACGAAGTCCTTGAAGAAGCCGCGCTGCAAGCTCCGACGCGCAGCGCGCTGGCCGAATTGACCACCGTTCCTACGGCTGAGGCGCCGCCGCGGCGTGCCGCATTGCGCGGCGATAAAGCAGTGCGCGTGGCGATCGTGCACGACTGGCTCGTGACGTATGCGGGCGCGGAGAAGGTGCTCGAACAGATAGTGGCGTGCTTTCCGGACGCGGACCTGTTCAGCCTCGTCGACTTTCTCGACGATCGCAGCTTTCTGCGCGGCAAGCCTGTTACCACATCGTTCATCCAGAAGCTCCCGCTCGCGCGCACCAAATACCGCACGTATCTGCCGCTGATGCCGCTTGCGATCGAGCAACTCGATGTATCCGCCTACGACGTGGTGATCTCGAGCAGCCACGCAGTGGCCAAGGGCATTCTCACCGGTCCGGACCAGGTGCATATCAGTTACGTGCATTCGCCGATCCGCTATGCGTGGGATTTGCAGCACCAGTATCTGCAGCAGTCGAAACTGACGAGCGGGCCGAAGTCGGCAATGGCGCGGCTCATTTTGCATTACATCCGCAACTGGGACATCCGCACGGCGAATTCGGTGGATGGCTTTATCGCGAACTCCGATTTTATCGCGCGGCGGATCAGGAAGGTCTATCAGCGCGATGCGCAGGTGATCTTTCCGCCGGTCGACGTCGAAGCGTTCACGCTGTGCACGCAGAAGGAAGACTTCTATCTGACTGCCTCGCGGATGGTGCCGTACAAGAAAATCGACCTGATCGTCGAGGCGTTCGCGCGCATGCCCGAGAGAAAACTCGTCGTGATCGGCGACGGTCCCGACATGCAGAAGATTCGCGCGAAGGCGGGGCCGAATGTCGAGATCATGGGCTACCAGCCGTTCAAGGTGTTGAAGGATCGGATGAGCCGCGCCAAGGCTTTCGTCTTCGCCGCCGAGGAAGACTTCGGCATTTCGGTGGTCGAGGCGCAGGCGTGCGGCACGCCTGTCATCGCGTATGGCAAGGGCGGTGCGCTCGAAACGGTGCGCGATCTGTCGGAGCCGCGTCCGACCGGCATGTTCTTCGACGAGCAGAGCACGGATTCGATCATCGCCGCGGTCGAGCGTTTCGATGGACACGTGAAGCGCTTTTCGCCAACCGATTGTCGCGCGAACGCCGAGCGTTTTTCTGCGGCGAACTTCCGGGAACGCTTTTTCGCCCATGTGCGGGCTTGCGTGCCAGCGCTGCACAACGCGACGCTGCCGCCGTACGCGCCGTATGAAGCGGATCCGGCCGCCAATGCGCCGCGTATTCTCGCTGTCGATCAAAGCGGCGTACTAGGCGGCGCTGAGCTGTCGCTGCTCGAAATCGTCAAGGCGCTGCGCTCGCGCATGGAAGTCGTGCTGTTCGACGACGGCCCGTTCCGTACCGCGCTTGATAAAGCGGGCGCCAGTGTCGAGGTGCTCGATGCGGGTGCGCTGCGCAACGTGCGCAAGCAGGGCGGTTCGTTGCCGAAGGGGCAGGCGCTGATGGGCCTGATGTCGCTCGTTCGCGCGACGGCCAGACGTGCGCGCAATGCGCAGGTGATCTATGCGAACACGCAGCGCGCAATGGTGATCGGCGCGGTCGCCGGCAAGCTCGCGAGGCGGCCGGTGGTCTGGCATCTGCGCGACATCGTGAGTCCGGAGCATTTCGGCGGCAAGCAGCTCGCGATCATCAAGTGGTGCGCGCGACTCGGCCTCACGCATGTGATCGCCAATTCGGCCGCCTCGGCGCGCGCGTTCGCCGACCTTACGCATTTCGACGACAAACGCATCGACGTGGTGTTCAACGGCATTTCAGCGGCACCGTTCGACGCTTTGCGCAACGTGCCGCAAGCCGCGCTGCGCGAAAAGTTGAACCTGCCGGAAGACGCCTTTCTGGTGGGCTCGTTCAGCCGCCTCGCGCGCTGGAAAGGACAGCATGTGCTGCTGCAGGCGCTAGTGCTCAATCCGCACATGCACGCGGTGCTGGTTGGCGCGCCGCTCTTCGGTGAAGATCAGTACGAGATCGAATTGCATGCGTTCGTCGCCGCGCATAGTCTCGGCGACCGTGTGCATTTTCTTGGCTTCCAGCACGATATTCCCGCCTGCATGTGTGCGGTGGACGCGGTGGTGCACACGTCGATCACGCCAGAGCCGTTCGGCCGGGTGATCGTCGAAGGGATGCTCGCGCAACGGCCGGTCGTGGCCGCGCGCGCGGGCGGAGTACTTGAAATTATCGACGACTACGAGAACGGCGTGCTGTGCACGCCGGGCGATGCTCATGCTTTGGCCGACGCGCTAGCCGAACTGCGCTCGAACGACGAACTGCGCGACAAGCTCGTCAAAAACGGCTACAGGACGGCGCTGAGCCGCTTCGGTACGGCGAACTATGTCGAGAGCGTGGAGCGGATCCTGAGGCGCGTGGCGGGGCCGGGCAAGGCTGCCGGCGCGTGACCTGCGTGACCGGCGTGACCTGTATGAGCTGCATGAAGCACGAAGGCGGTGAAGCGCGTGGCTCGATGAATCGCGCCCGGGACCGCCGACGCGCGGCGGACAACGCGGCGAGAGGCACTGCCGGAAGCACCTGTTACTGAAACGATTGACGCGGGGTAGGCAGGGACTCGGCCGGTTCCTGTCATTTGGCGCAGCGGGGCGGACGTCACTGACTTTCGCCCCGCTTTTTTACGACTACTTCCCGAACGCGCCTTTAGCGGATTTCGGCTTGAAACTGGCGGACCACTTCATCGCCGGTAATTCGACCAGCCGGTAGAACACGTAAGCTGCCGGCACGGCGACGAGCATGTAGCCAAACGACGGCCAGATCGACATCTGCAATGAAGAGCGGAACAGTAGCGACGAAAGCAGCACGAAGATCGGCAGATGAATCAGATACAGCGAAAAGCTGAAGTCGCCAAAGCGCGACAGAAGCCGCAAGCCCCAACCGTCGCGCTGGTTGCCGTTGCCGCGCTCCAGCGCCTTGTACAGATAGAACGCGAAGCCGATTGCCCACAACTGGAACGCGCCGTATTGCCCGTAGTGAAACGCCGCGCAACCAAGCGCGATGAATGCAGCGGCGAGCGCATAGAGCCACCGCGGCGAACCAGTCTGTGCGGAAGTGCGGGCTCTCGCGTCGGCAATCCATGCGCCGAGGGTCCACGAAAACCAGTACGACGTGAAGAACTGAATGTCATGCCGTTCGAGCACATACGCGGAAACGACGTTGACCACGGCGACGATTGCGAGCACTGAGGTCATGCCGATACGTCGACGCAGCGCGAATAGCAACGGGTAGATCGCGTAAAACTGCACTTCGAGCGAAAGAGTCCATAGCGCGCCGTTCGATCCATACGTCTTGCCTGCCACGCCTTGAAGCGAGAACAGGTTGACGAGAAACGCCTCTACGCCGATCTCGCGAATCTTGTGACTGACAGGCGGTAATTGCAGACTGAACCAGTCGAGCGCGAGCGTCAGCAGCAACGCGGCGAGCAGCACCGGATAAATGCGCGTAAAGCGGCGCACCCAGAAATTGGCTGCGTCCAGCCGGTAAGCCGCGTTGTTAGCGAGCCGTAATGCGCCGCTGCGGTGAATGCAGTAGCCGCTGATTACGAAAAAAATCGGCACACCCGCCGATCCCCATGCAATAGGGAAAGTCAGATAAGCGGCAATCGTATTCAAACTCAATGAATGCCCGGCATTCTGATGAAACGCCTGCATGCCGACCCATTCGATCTGGCGGCAATGGAAATACGCGACGAGCAGCGCGGCAAAGCCTCGCATTGCGTCGATCACATGTTCCTTGCCCGCGCTGTCGGCACGTTCGTCGCTTTGCGCGCGCGACGCGGCAGGCCTCAAAGGCGGGGAGAGGGGCAGGGATGAGCCGGCGGCATCCAGTGCTGAGTCGCTCATGCGCGGTCCTTTATTTGAAGTAATGCAATGCGGATCCGCACGCGCGATTCGCGCACGCGGTGCATCACATGCTAGTGCACGGCGCGCACAAAAAATGAATAAAAAAATGACAGTCTTTTTCTATTTAAGTGGCTTTTGTGACCAATTGTAATTGCGCATTAAGTAGATGCGTCTGGACAATTATTTATCGCTTTTGTCGTGTTAATTTACTGCACGGATTCTCCTGATGAGAGGTGAAGTCATGAACCTGCATTTGCTAGCCGGCATCGCCGTGCTTCTGATCCTCGTCAGCGCCTCCGCTTATCGCGAGGCGCTGCGCAATGAGCCGATCCGCCGTTTCCGCATCAGTCCAGGCAAGCTGCCGCAACTCGACGAAAACGAGGAAGCCCGCCAGTAAGCGCCACAAAGCGCCGATGAGCGCCGATGCGTTTGCTGGCGGAAGGGCGTCACGCGTTCCGGCACGAGCGCCGCCATGGGTAATTTTTTCGGAATCGCCCGAAAATAATTCGATTTTGCAAAGTAAATGTTGCCTATGTCTTTCGGAAATGGCGCAAATAGATGTGAATCGGGCTAATTAAGCATTATTTGTGAAATTCACGCGGGATCTAGCGCAATTTTTTTGTTAGCCTTTCGGGCGACGTCGCGGGGCCGCCATGCCCGCGGACACCAATTTCTAACCGATCTGGGAATGCCTACCATGCTGAAAGTCACCAAAGCCGTGTTTCCCGTAGCGGGCCTCGGGACACGATTCCTGCCGGCTACCAAGGCGAGTCCGAAGGAAATGCTGCCTATCGTCGACAAGCCGCTCATTCAGTACGCTGTCGAAGAAGCGATTGCCGCCGGCATCACCGAAATGATCTTCGTGACGGGCCGCAGCAAGCGCGCTATCGAAGATCATTTCGACAAGTCGTATGAGATCGAAGCCGAACTCGAGGCGCGCAACAAGCAGAAGCTGCTCGACCTCGTGCGCAGCATCAAACCGGCCAACGTCGACTGCTTTTATGTGCGTCAGGCGGAAGCGCTCGGCTTGGGCCACGCTGTGTTGTGCGCCGAAAAGCTGGTGGGCGACAGCCCCTTCGCGGTGATTCTTGCCGACGACCTGCTGCACAGCTCCAAGCCCGTCATGAGCCAGCTCGTCGATACGTTCAATCACTATCACAGCTCGGTGATCGGCGTCGAAACCATCGCGCGCGAAGACAGCCGTTCGTACGGTGTCGTGGACGGCCGCGAGTGGGAAGACAATGTGATCAAGCTCTCGGGTATCGTGGAAAAGCCGGCGCCGGACAATGCGCCGTCGAACCTCGGCGTGGTGGGCCGCTACGTGCTGATGCCGACCATCTTCAAGCACATTCGCGCGCTCAAGCCGGGTGCGGGCGGCGAACTGCAATTGACCGATGCAGTGCAGTCGCTGCTGACTGAAGAGCAGGTGCTCGCGTATCGCTACTTCGGCACGCGTTTCGATTGCGGCAGCAAGCTCGGCTATCTGAAGGCGACGGTGGAGTTCGCGCTGCGTCATCCGGAGGTGAAGGAGGAATTCGAAGCGTATCTGCATGCATACATGCGGGCCCATACGCAGGGCAATACGCAGGAAAATCCGGAAAGCCTGGAGACTCAGTACACGGCCGAAGCGGCTTGATCCGAGCCTGGACACCGTGATCGCGCGATTCGTGCAATTGGTGCAATTGGCGCAACTGGCGCGGGATCGCATCCAGGCATCACGCAGAAGCATCACGCAGAAGCGCGCGAAACATCGCGCGCATTGAAAACGGGCGCCCCGAATCACGCGGGCGCCCGTCCTTTTTTGCCGCGCTCGAAATTTAAACTTCTTCGAGCCGCGGCGCGATATCAAGCTCAGCCATTCTTCACTTGCAGACGGAACTTGTGCAGCAACGGTTCCGTGTAGCCGCTCGGCTGCTGGCGTCCTTCGAACACGAGTGCTTGCGCGGCCTTGAACGCAATGGTGTCGAACGCGGGCGCCATGGGCTTGTAATGCGGATCGCCGGCGTTCTGCTGATCGACCACTTGCGCCATGCGTTTAAAGGTCTCTTCGACCTGCTCGCGCGTCACCACGCCGTGATACAGCCAGTTCGCGATGTGCTGGCTCGAGATACGCAGCGTCGCGCGGTCTTCCATCAGGCCGACGTCGTGAATATCGGGCACCTTCGAGCAGCCCACGCCCTGATCGATCCAGCGCACCACGTAGCCCAGAATGCCTTGCGCGTTGTTGTCGAGCTCGGCGCGGATTTCGTCGGCGCTCCACCTGGCCGTTTCGACGACGGGAATCGTCAGAAGGCCGTCTAGCAGTTCGTCACGGACGCTCGCATAGTCGGTGCGCTCCAGCTGCTGCTGAACCGCCTGCACGTCGATCTGATGATAGTGCAGCGCATGCAGCGTTGCCGCGGTCGGCGAGGGCACCCACGCGGTGTTCGCGCCGGCCTTCGGATGCGCGATCTTCTGTTCGAGCATGGCGTGCATCAGATCGGGCATTGCCCACATGCCCTTGCCGATCTGCGCGCGGCCGCGCAGGCCCGCGTGCAAACCGACGAGCACGTTGCTGCGTTCGTATGCGGCAATCCATGCGCTCGACTTCATGTCGCCCTTGCGCATCATCGGGCCGGCTTCCATCGCGCTGTGCATTTCGTCGCCGGTACGGTCGAGAAAGCCCGTGTTGATGAACGCCACGCGTTCCGACGCCTCGGCGATACACGCGAGCAGATTCACGCTCGTGCGGCGCTCCTCGTCCATGATGCCCATCTTGATCGTGTTGCGCGGCAGCTTGAGCAGATCTTCGACGCGCGCGAACAGTTCGCTCGCGAACGCGACTTCGGCGGGGCCGTGCATTTTCGGCTTCACGATATAGATGGAGCCAGTGCGCGAATTCAACTTGTGCTTGCGGTCGTGCAGCGCGCACAGCGTGGTGATCACAGCGTCGAGAATGCCCTCGGGAATCTCGGCCCCGTCCTTCGTCAGCACAGCCGGATTGGTCATCAAATGACCGACGTTGCGGATGAACAGCAGCGAGCGGCCATGCAGTACGACGGGCGCCGTGCCGTTCGCGGCGACATACACGCGGTCGTCGTTCAGACGGCGCGTGAACGTCTTGCCGTTCTTCGTGACCTCTTCGGTCAGATCGCCGTTCATCAGACCGAGCCAGTTGCGATAGAGCTGAACCTTGTCGTCGGCATCGACGGCTGCAACCGAGTCTTCGCAGTCGATGATCGTGCTCACCGCCGCTTCGACCACCACGTCCTTCACATGCGCGGTGTCGGTCTTGCCGATCGAATCGTTCGCGTCGATCTGAATCTCGAAGTGCAACCCGTTATGTTTGAGCAGCACCGCCGACGGCGCGCTCGCGTCGCCCTGATAGCCGACTAATTGCGCGGGCGTCCTGAGTTCGCTCGTACCGTTCTTCAGCGCGACGGACAGCTTGCCGCCTTCCACGATATAGCGCGTCGCATCGGCATGCGAGCCGTTTGCAAGCGGCGCCGCTTCGTCGAGAAACTTGCGGGCATAGGCGATCACCGCGGCGCCGCGCACCGGGTTGAAAGTTTTCTGCCTGTCGGCGCCGTTGGTCTCGGGGATCGCGTCGGTGCCGTACAGTGCGTCGTACAGGCTGCCCCAGCGCGCGTTCGCCGCATTCAGCGCATAGCGCTGATTCGACAGAGGCACCACGAGTTGCGGGCCCGCCTGTTCGGCGATTTCGGTGTCGACCTGGTCGGTCGTAGCCTTCACGCTCGCGGGCGCCGGCACGATATAGCCGATGCCTTCAAGAAACGCACGATAGGCACGCAAGTCGCGCACCGGCCCGGGATTGGCGCGATGCCAGTTGTCCAGTTCCGTTTGCAGGCGGTCGCGCTCGGCGAGCAGCGCACGGTTTTTAGGCGCCAGCTCGTGCACGAGGGCGTCGAAACCCGACCAGAATGCGGCGCTGTCGATTCCGGTGCCGGGCAGGGCTTCGGTTTCGACGAACTGGTCGAGATTGGCGGCGACCTGCAATCCGCCGCGCGGGTTCATCTGAGTCATCGACTGCTCCATCTGTCTGAGTGGGGCCGAAGTGGGGACATCGGCCCGCGTTGGGGCTACTGCTGGGACGATCCTGTTTCGGATTGTTGCGTTTCGGGTCCGGGGCAACGCAATCACGACGGCACTCGTGATCGCGCTCGCGTTGGCGATGGGTAGAGCCATCGCCATGGCTGACTCAGACGCCAAGCGCCTGAATACCGGCCTTGGCGATCTGCGCATCCTGGTCGGACTTCACGCCCGATACACCGACCGCGCCGACCACCTGGCCTTCGACGATCACCGGCACGCCGCCTTCGAGCGTGCCGAGCAGCGGCGCGCTGAGAAACGCGGTGCGGCCGTTGTTGATCATGTCCTCGTACGCCTTGGTTTCGCGCCGTCCTATCGCGGAAGTGCGGGCTTTTTCAGTCGCGATGTACGAACTCGCGGGCGCACTGCCGTCCAGACGCAGCATGCCGAGCGGGTGGCCGCCGTCGTCGACCACGACGATTGCGACGGCCCACTTGTTTTTCTCGGCTTCCGCGCGCGCGGCTTCGAGGATCCGGGTCGTTTCGGCTACGGTCAACACGGGTTTGCTCAGCATAATCAATTTCCTGTCTCGTTCATTGTAGGGTGCGACATGCAGGGACCGTGAAAGGCGATGGTCCGCGGCAGGTCCCTTGCGAATCAGCCTGATTGGGGATTCTACGTCCAAGCGCGATGTGAAGAAACGGCCTCCTTCAGTGGGACATCGGTAGCCATCGGTGGCACCCTCGGTGGCCACCTGTCATGGCCGGCGCTGAGCGGCGCATCCGAAGAGCGCCATGCGGGAATACCCGACGCGAAACGGCCCGAAACCGACGCACGGCAGCGCCGTTCAAACGCGGTCACAGTGCCGAACCGATCTACAATCGAGCCTTGATTCAAGACTTGCCATACAAAAACGAGCGAGTGCGTGATCCGGCGCTCGCGCATCCAACGTCCACGCCCCACATCATGCCGACCATCAGCGAGCTTTTTGTCTATCCGATCAAATCCTGCGCGGGTATCGCGTTGAACGAAGCGCGCGTGTTGTCCACGGGCCTCGAATACGACCGCGGCTGGATGGCCGTCGACTCGAATGGCGCAATGCTCACGCAGCGCGCGTATCCACGCATGGCGCTGATCAAGGTCGAGATCGCCGCACAAGAACTGGTGATCCGCGCGCCCGGCATGAGCGAATTGCGTACGCCGCTCGACGCCGCGCAACCCGGTACGGCGGCGAGGGTCGCGACCACGGTATGGCGCGACGCGGCCTATGGACTCGACACTGGCGACGAATGCGCCGAGTGGTTCTCCACATTTCTCGGCATGCCGGTGCGACTGTTGCGCTCAGATCCGGAGCGCGAGCGCATTGTCGATCCGGCTTATACGGAGAGTGTGGGCGGCGCCACCACGCATTTCGCCGACGGCTTCCCACTGCTCGTGATCGGCCAGGCGTCGCTCGACGACCTGAACACGCGCCTGAATGCGAAGGGCGCACCGTCCATTCCGATCGATCGCTTTCGTCCGAACCTGGTGTTAAGCGGGCTCGATGCTTACGAAGAAGACTATGTTGAAACGCTGAGGGTGGACGATGCGACTGCGGACAGCGCGCAAGGTGTCGAACTGCGCCTTGTCAAACTATGCGCACGCTGCCCGATGCCGACCATCGACCAGGCGAAGGGCGAGCGCGATCCCAACTGGCCGGACGAACCGACCGACACGATGAGCGTCTATCGTGCGAACCCGCAGCGCAACGGCGCAGTCACCTTCGGCAACAACGCGCTAGTGACGAGCGGGGCGGGCGCATGGCTGCGCGTCGGCCAGGCATTCGAAGCAGAGCTGGGCTTTGGCGACTAGTGAAAGTGCGGCCGCTGTTTGCAACGGTCGCGTTTCTATCGATGCGGTGGCGCTGGCGCTGGCGTGAAGTGCAACGCCCTCACGCGGCGCGAGCATGCGTCGCGTTATCGCGCGATGACGCATCTTGCGCCCAACCTGTCTCCATACTCTCACCGATCGCGCTGCCTATCAGTATCACGGCGGGACTGCCGAAGCCCGCATCTGTGGCATCGGCCGCCAGGCGGTCGAGGCGCGTCAGCAAGCGCCGCTCATTGGCGCCGCCAGCCCATTGAACGACCGCAGCCGGCGTCCCGGCAGGCAGGCTCGCGAGCAACGCGCTGGCGAGGCTGCCGATACGCCGCATCCCCATATAGATCGCGAGCGTCGTTCGCGTCGCCGCCAGTGCGGCCCAGTCCGGTTCGCCGTGATCTTCCGTGTGCGCGGTGACGAACGTGACGCCGTGACAATGACGGCGATGCGTGAGCGAAATGCCGAGCCCCGCCGCGGCAGCGAAGCCCGACGAGATGCCATTGACGATCTCGACAGGAATCCCCGCGTCGCGCAACGTCGCGAGTTCCTCACCGGCTCGGCCGAATAGCAGCGCTTCGCCGCCTTTCACGCGGACCACGTGCAGCCCCTTCTGCGCATAACGCCGCATCAGGCGCTCGATAAACGCTTGTGGCGTCGAACGGCAGCCACCGCGCTTGCCGACCCGAATCACGCGCGCTTGCGGCGCAAGCGTCACGATCTCGGCATTCGCCAGATCGTCGAGCAGCACGACGTCCGCGGCGGCGAGGGCTTTCGCGGCTCGCACAGTGAGCAGATCCAGTTCTCCTGGCCCCGCGCTCAATAACGTGACCTTGCCGGAGTTCGTGTTCATCGCGATGTCCTTAGCTTCTCTCTGTGGCCGCCGGGCAGGGTGCCGCCGGCGCCAAACAAAAAACGGCGTCCGCCCGTGATGGTCACGAGGGGACGCCGTTGTCCGATGCTGCTCAGTTGCCGCTCACTTGCCGCTCATTGATTCGCAATCTGGCGAGGCACTGCGTTGTGTCTTGCCAGGTGATGCCGTCGAGTTGCGCCGGCTGCGTTGCCGGAGCGGCATTCATACGCCAACGTTTATGCAAGTAGCAGGCCAACGCTGCGCGAGGTGACGTCGGCGCGGCGTATCCGTTCGAGTCGAAGCTCCGGCGATGCGCGTCCCAACGCGTGGCCGACGCCCTGCCAGCCGCTCATTGACAGAGCGCGACGTGACCCCGGCGCTCGCCGTGAGGGAATTGTATGCACCAGCCACGCGCCCGCTTTCGGTACGCGCACAGTGCTGCGTCGCACCATCGCTGTGCTGGCCTGCATCGAAATGCGTCGCGGGCCCGGTGCATCGACGACTCGTGCAACTGTGCCCGAAGCCCCACGCGACGGGGAGCACGTGCAATTGCGTGCAATTGGCACAGCCCTTGCATTGAGTCGTGCCATCGGATCAACGTGGATCCGCCGCGAGCGCTATACAAAGCACTTGCCGCACTACCAGGTCAGGACAACGGCGTCCCCCGAATTCAGTCATCGACTGGGTTCGCGGGACGCCGTTTTTATTTCCGGCGCCGCATTGCCGATGACGGCATGGCGGCGACCGATGCCCAGCACATTGAGGAAACCGCGGTCATGAAAATCATCGTTATCGGTCACGGGATGGTCGGTCACAAACTGGTCGAGTGTCTGGCGCAAGACGCCGCGCACGGCCTCGACATCACGGTGCTGTGCGAAGAATCGCGTCCGGCGTACGACCGCGTGCACCTCTCCGAATTCTTTTCCGGCAAGACGGCGGACGACCTCTCGCTCGTCGAGCCAGGCTTCTTCGAACGCCAGAACGTGTTGCTCAAGCTCAACGCGAAGGCTGTCGCGATCGACCGCACCGCGCGCACCGTGACTGTCTCGACCGGCGAGACGCTGCCGTACGACAAGCTCGTTTTCGCGACCGGCTCCTATCCGTTCGTGCCGCCGGTGCAGGGACGCGAGCGCACCGATTGCTTCGTTTATCGAACCATCGACGATCTGGAGGCGATGCAGGAATGCGGCGCACGCTCCAGGACCGGCACGGTGGTAGGCGGCGGGCTGCTGGGTCTCGAATGCGCGAAGGCCTTGCGCGACATGGGCCTGCAAACGCATGTGGTCGAATTCGCGCCGCGCCTGATGGCGGTCCAGGTCGATGAAGGCGGTGGCCGCGTGCTGCGCACGAAGATCGAAGAACTCGGCGTGACGGTGCACACGCAGAAGAACACCACGGCGATCGTCGACGGCGAAGAGGGCACGCACCGCATGCAGTTCGCGGACGGCACGCATCTCGACACTGACATGATCGTGTTCTCGGCGGGCATTCGTCCGCGCGACGACCTCGCGCGCGAAAGCGGCCTGACGCTGGGCGCGCGCGGCGGCATCGTGATCGACAACGCCTGCCGCACGAGCGATCCGCATATCTATGCAATCGGCGAGTGTGCGCTGTGGAATGGCCAGTTGTTCGGCCTCGTCGCGCCCGGCTACGACATGGCGCGCACGGTGGCCAAGCAACTGCTGGGCGAGGCCGCCGAATTCGCGGGCGCCGACATGAGCACCAAACTGAAACTGATGGGCGTGGACGTCGCGAGTATCGGCGATGCCCATGGCATTACGCCGGGCAGCCGCGCCTATCAGTTCAGCGACGAGCGCAAGCAGATCTACAAGAAGCTCGTGGTCTCGGAGTGCGGCAAGTATCTGCTGGGCGGCGTGATGGTCGGCGACGCAAGCGAATACGGCACGCTGTTGCAGATGATGCTCAACCGGATCGGGCTACCGGAGTCCCCCGAATTTTTGATCCTGCCGCAAAGCGACGGCAAGGCGAAGCCGGGACTCGGCGTCGACGCGCTGCCGGACGCCGCGCAGATCTGCTCGTGCAACAACGTGTCGAAGGGCGACCTGTGCGCCGCCGTTTGCGCGGGCGCGATCGACATCGGCGCGCTCAAATGTGCGACTACCGCAGGCACTTCCTGCGGCGGTTGCGTGCCGCTCGTCACGCAGGTGATGAAGGCCGAGATGAAAAAGCAGGGCCTCGCGGTGAACAACCATGTGTGCGAGCACTTCGCGTATTCGCGCCAGGAGCTGTATCACATCGTGCGTGTGGAAGGCGTGCGCAGCTTCGGCGAACTGCTCGCGAAGCATGGTCATGGTCTCGGCTGCGATATCTGCAAGCCGGTGGTTGCCAGCATTCTTGCGTCGTGCTGGAACGAATTCGTGCTGAAGAAAGAGCACGCGTCGTTGCAGGACACCAACGACTACTACCTCGCCAACATTCAGCGCGACGGCACGTATTCGGTCGTGCCGCGGATGGCGGGCGGCGAAGTGACGCCCGACGGCCTGATCGCCGTCGCTCAGGTCGCGAAGAAATACGGCCTCTATACGAAGATCACCGGCGGCCAGCGCGTCGATCTGTTCGGCGCGCGCGTCGAGCAACTGCCGTTCATCTGGGAAGAGCTGATCGCGGCCGGCTTCGAGTCGGGCCATGCATACGGAAAATCGCTGCGCACCGTGAAGTCGTGCGTCGGCTCGACGTGGTGCCGCTATGGCGTGGGCGATTCCGTGGGCCTCGCGGTCGAGCTGGAGAACCGCTATAAGGGTTTGCGCACGCCGCACAAGATCAAGTTCGGCATCTCGGGCTGCACACGCGAATGCGCGGAAGCGCAGGGCAAGGACGTCGGCATCATCGCGACCGACAAGGGCTGGAACCTGTACGTGTGCGGCAACGGCGGCATGAAGCCGCGTCATGCGGAACTGCTCGCCTCCGACCTCGACCGCGAAACGCTCGTGCGCTACATCGACCGCTTTCTGATGTTCTACGTGCGCACCGCCGACCGTTTGCAACGCACCAGCGTGTGGCGCGAGAACCTCGAAGGCGGACTCCAGTATCTGATCGATGTGATCGTCGACGATCACCTGGGCGTGGCCGACGAACTCGAAGCGGACATGCAGCGCGTGATCGACACCTACGAATGCGAGTGGAAGAAGGCGGTGACCGATCCCGAAACGCGCAAGCGCTTCCGCCATTTCGTCAATAGCGACCAGTCCGACAGCACCGTGAGCTTCGTCGAGGAGCGCGGACAGATCCGCCCGGCGACGCACGACGAACGTCAATCGAAGCTTGCCGCCATTCCTGTCGTAGCCGAAACCGTTTGATTCTCTCGCATCATTGAACAAGGAGTTCCGCCATGAGTAACGACCGCTTGCCGAAAACCTGGACGCTTGTTTGCACGCTCGACGACATCGTTCCGAACACGGGAGTCTGTGCGCTCGTCAACGGTGAACAGGTCGCCGTATTTCACGTGAACATGGACGAAGACAACGCAGCCGTATACGCGATCGAAAACTTCGATCCGGGCTCGCACGCAGCGGTGCTCTCGCGCGGCCTGATCGGCAGTCTCGGCGAGCGCGTGGTGGTCGCCTCGCCGATCTACAAGCATCACTTCGATCTGCGCACCGGCGAATGCCTTGAAACGCCGGCGCATTCGGTGAGCACGTTCCCCACTCGCGTGGAGAACGGCCAGGTGTGGGTCGCGGTTTGAGTCGCGCGGTTTCCACTAACTTTTTGAGCGACGTTGCCCGCTATGTCTTCGACTAACGTAAAAACCGTGTGCCCGTACTGCGGCGTTGGCTGCGGCATGGTGCTGCACGTCGAGGACGGACAGGTCGTCAAGATTTCCGGCGACAAGGAGCATCCCGCGAACTTCGGGCGGCTTTGCACGAAAGGGCAATCGGCGCACGTCGCGTTGCGCAAGTCTGGTCGTCTGGAAGGCGCGTTCGTGCGCCACGCGCGCGGCCAGGACCCGGCGCCGCTGCCGATGGCGCAAGCGATCACCGACACCGCCGCGCGCTTGCGCAAGCTGCTCGACGAACATGGGCCGGACGCGTTGTCGTTTTACGTGTCGGGCCAGATGTCGATCGAAGCGCAGTACCTCGTGAACAAGCTCGCTAAAGGCTTCGTTCGCACCAACAACATCGAATCGAATTCGCGCTTGTGCATGGCGAGCGCGGGCAGCGGCTACAAGCTCTCGCTCGGTGCGGACGGCCCGCCGGGATCGTACGACGATATCGACCACGCCGATCTGTTCTTCGTGATCGGCGCAAATATGGCCGACTGTCACCCGATTCTCTTTTTGCGCATGATGGATCGCGTGAAGGCCGGTGCAAAACTGATCGTTGTCGATCCACGCCGCAACGCGACCGCGGAGAAGGCGGACCTGTTCCTGCAGATCAAGCCCGGCACCGACCTCGCGCTGCTCAACGGCCTCTTGCATCTGTTGCACGAAAACGGCCATACGGACAGCGCCTTTATCGACGAGCACACCGTTGGCTGGGACGCGATGCCCGCGTTTCTCGCCGACTACACGCCCGAGAACGTCGCGCAAATCACGGGCCTTTGCGTCGACGACATCCGCCGCGCCGCGGCAATGATCGGCAACGCGAAGGAGTGGATGAGCTGCTGGACCATGGGCCTCAATCAAAGCACGCATGGCACGTGGCACACGAACGCGATCTGCAACCTGCATCTCGCGACGGGCAAGATCTGCCGCCGCGGCAGCGGACCGTTCTCGCTAACTGGGCAGCCCAATGCAATGGGCGGTCGCGAAATGGGCTACATGGGACCCGGCTTGCCGGGGCAGCGATCCGTATTGGTCGACGAAGACCGAGCGTTTATCGAGGACCTGTGGAGCATTCCGAAAGGCACGTTGCGCACTGAAGTCGGCAACGGCACCATCGACATGTTGGCGCGAATGGCCGCGGGCGAGATCAAGGCTTGCTGGATCATCTGCACGAATCCGGTCGCGAGCGTCGCGAACCGGCAGAACGCCATTGCCGGTTTGAGCGCGGCGGAACTCGTGATCGCGCAGGACGCGTTCCTCGATACCGAGACCAACCGTTACGCGGATGTGCTATTGCCTGGCGCGCTGTGGGCCGAAGCCGGAGGCGTGATGATCAACTCCGAGCGCAATCTCACGTTGATGCAAAAGGGCATCGAGCCGCCAGGCGCGGCGTTGCCGGACTGGCAGATCATCGCGCGAATTGGCTGCGAAATGGGCTTTGCTCACGCGTTCAGCTACGCAAGCGCCGAAGAAGTTTTCGCGGAAATCACGCGCGCGTCGAATCCGAAAACCGGTTACGACCTGCGCGGTGCGAGCCATCGCCGCCTGAAGGAAACGCCCTTGCAATGGCCGCTGGCAGCCGACGATTGCGCCGGGCGCAATCCGCTTCGCTACATCAACGACGGCGTTAATCAGCCGCTCCTGCAGCGAGCCGACGGCACGCGTGCGCGGCTCGTGTTTCCGACAGCGAGCGGCCGCGCAATGTTCTTTGCGCGCGCCTTCGCGGCGCCGGCCGAGTTGCCGGATCGCGAATTTCCGGTCGTGCTGAACACGGGCCGCTTGCAGCATCAATGGCACACGATGACGAAGACCGGCAAGGTCGCGATGCTCAATAAGCTGAACCCGGGTCCGTTCGTCGAGATTCATCCGGAAGACGCTGTCACGCTCGGCATCAAACCGAAGGACCCGGTGGAAATCCGCTCGCGTCGCGGCCGCGCGGTTCTGCCCGCAGTGGTGAGCGATCGCGTGAGCGCGGGCAATTGCTTCGCACCGATGCACTGGAACGATGTTTTCGGCGACGACCTGTGCATCAACGCGGTGACGAGCGACGCAATCGATTCGGTCTCGCAGCAGCCCGAACTGAAGTTCAGCGCAGTTGCGCTAAGCCGCGTGGAGCACGACACCGCTCAGTCTGATCCGGCTGAAGACGGCGGCACGCTGGCCGAACTAGCGGCAGAAGGCGAGGTGGCGCACGGCTCGATGAATGGCGCCGCGAGCGGCGCGTCATCCACTGAACTGCCGGCAAGCGCGAGGGAAGCAAACATGCCGCGTATCGACGCACTCACGAATCTCCTTCAATTGCCGCCGGTGCCCACGCCGTCGTTCAATGACCGCGAGCGTGCGTATCTTGCTGGCTTCGTCAGCGGGCTGCGTTCGGCGGAAGCGCACGGCGTCGATGCCGTGCCGGTTCTGCCGGCTAGCGCGCCGTTCGATTTCGCGAACCGTCTGTACGTGGACGGCTTGCTCGCGGGTCTCTATAGCCGCGGCGCCACGCACGCGAGCGCAGCGAATGCGACGCTGAACCGCGCACATGCGGACACGCAAGAGTCTGGCGTGCGAATCGTGCGCACGCGCCCGAAGGTCACGTTGCTGTGGGCTTCGCAAACGGGCAACACCGAATCGCTCACCGAGCGTTACGCGACGCGTCTGATGGAATCCAGATTCGAAATCCGTACCTCGTGCATGGCCGACTATGCCGTGTCGACGCTTGCAAAAGCGCAGTACGTGCTGCTGATGACAAGCACCTTCGGCGACGGCGACGCGCCCGACAACGCGCAAGGTTTCTGGACGCAATTGTGCGCCGACGGCGCGCCGCGTCTCGACGGCGTGCGCTTCGCAGTGCTCGCGCTCGGCGACCGCAATTACGACCAGTTCTGCGGCTACGGCCGCCGGCTCGACGAACGTCTCGCCGCGCAGGGTGCGCTGCGTCTGATGGAGCGCATCGATTGCGACGGCGAATATCAGGAAAGCGCGGACGCGTGGCTCGAACGCGTGATCGTGCGCATCAACGAAGAAGATGCCGCGCTGCATGCGGTGCCGCCGGACGGCATGATCAACGCAGTGGTGCCGGGCGCCGTGCCCACCAAGACGCGTCCCGCCGCTTCGCGGCTCGTCACCAACGTTCGTTTGAACAAGCAGGGCGCGGCGAAGGACACGCGCTACTTCTCGCTTGGCACGGGCGACTCGGGCCTCGAATACGAAGCGGGCGACGCGCTCGGCGTGTGGCCGAGCAACTGCCCGGAACTGGTCGAAGAACTGATCGAACTCGCAGGCGTGAGCGCGGATACGCCGGTGCATGTTGCGAGTGCGGGCGAGATGCGACTCGCGGATGCCCTTGGCAAACACTACGAGATTGCACGTCCGAACCCGGACGCGCTCACCTTCATCGCATCGCGCAGCAGCAACGGTGCGCTGCGCGAACTGCTCACCCCCGAGCGCCGCGCCGACCTCAAGCAGTGGCTGTGGGGCCAACAGCTTGCGGACGTGCTGCACGAGTTTCCCGTGAAGCTCTCCGCGACCGAATTGACGGGCATGCTCAAGCGCCTGCAGCCGCGCTTGTATTCGATTGCGTCGAGCCCGAAAGCGCATCCGGGCGAAGTCCATCTGACGGTATCGGCTGTGCGGTACAACAACGGCCGGCGTCATCGCAAAGGCGTCTCGTCGACGTTCCTTGCGGACCGTGCCGACGACGTGAACGTGCCCGTGTTCGTGCAAAAGTCGGCACACTTTCGTCCTCCTCATCAATCCGATACGCCGATGATCATGGTCGGTCCCGGCACCGGCGTTGCACCGTTTCGCGGCTTTCTGCACGAGCGCCGTGCACGCGGGGACAAGGGACGCAACTGGCTCTTCTTCGGCGAGCAACATGCCGCGACCGATTTCTACTATCGCGACGAACTTGAAGCACTGCGCGACAGCGGAGTGCTGACTCGCCTCGACGTGGCTTTCTCGCGCGATCAAGCCGACAAGATCTATGTGCAGGACCGCATGCGCGAGCACGGCGCTCAGCTGTGGGCATGGCTCGAAGAGGGCGCACATTTCTATGTATGCGGCGACGCGAACCGCATGGCGCGCGATGTCGACGCCGCGTTGAAAGAAGTGGTGGCAAAACACGGCGGCATGAGCGATGACAAGGCCAGCGAATACGTGAGCCGCCTCGCGCGGGAAAAACGCTACGCACGCGACGTTTATTGAGCGCGATGCGCGCATCGGATTCAAGCTTCAAGGAGCACCCAGTTCTGCATTAAAAATCGGACCCGCATGGCATAGACGTTGCATGGATAACGCGGGTTCCAACATAGCGATCATTCCGGTGCGTGACGATGCATGCGGTCAGCCGAATGATCGAAAAATCAGTTTAGTGAGGATGTCTGATGAAAAACGTGATGAGCTCCCTTAAGAGTGGAGACTGGCGCGCGCTGGTAGCGTGTTTCCTCTATTTCGATACCGGCTTCACGGTCTGGGTTCTATATGGCCCGCTCGCGCCGTTCATCAGCAAGAGCATCTCGATGACCCCCGCGCAGCAAGGTCTGCTGGTCGCGGTGCCTGTGCTCTCCGCAGCGATCTTGCGGGTGACGCTCGGCAACCTCTATCAATCGGCGCATGGTAAGCGCATTGCGTTGCTCGGCGTGCTGCTGTCGGCCGTGCCGACCATTGTGTTGCCGGTGCTGCCGTTCGTTCCGTCGTACACGCTGCTGCTCGTGCTCGGTGTGTTCCTCGGCGTGGGCGGTGCGAGCTTCGCCGTTGCATTGCCGATGGCCGGCAGCAACTATCCGCCGAAGGTCCAGGGTCTCGTGTTGGGACTCGCTGCCGCGGGGAACATCGGCGCGGTGCTCGACGGTTTCCTGTTCCCGCAACTCGCCACTCACTACGGCTGGCAGGCCGCAACGGGCGGTGCGTTGCCCTTGCTCGCTATCGCCGGGATCACGCTGTACTTCTGGGCGAACGACTCCGGCGTGAAGACGGGCAGCGTGCTGCGCGCATTCGGAAGCTTCGTGGTGACGCTCGTCGGCTTGATCGTGCTCGTGCTGCTGGTCGAAGCGGGCATCTTCGGTTCGGGCAAGACCGGTGTGCTGCTGTTGCCGGTGATCGGTGCGCTGCTTGCCATCGCGGTGCTGCCCAAGCGTTATCGCGCGGTGCTGGCGGAGCGCGACACGTGGGTCATCATGCTCGTCTATAGCATCACGTTCGGGGGTTTCGTGGGTATGTCCTCGTATGTGTCGCTGCTGCTTACCAATCTCTATCAACTGTCGAAGATCGACGCGGGCCTCTTCATGGCGCTGCTCGCCGCGACCGGCGCGCTCGTGCGGCCGCTTGGCGGCCTGATCGCCGACAAGGTTTCCGGCGTGCGCGCACTGACCTTGCTGCTCGCCATCATATCGGTGTGCGACTTCGTATTCGCCGCAGTCATGCCTACGCTCGCGGGCGGCATTGCGCTGCTGCTTTGCCTGTACCTCGCCTTTGGCCTCGGCAATGGCGCGACGTTCCAGCTCGTGCCGCATCGCTGGGCCGGCCGCACCGGCCTGATGTCGGGCATCGTCGGCGCGGCGGGCGGCATTGGCGGTTTTTATCTGCCTGTCGTGATGGGCATGGCGAAGGAAAGCACCGGTTCATATCAGATGGGCTTTGCCACCTTCGGCGCGCTGGCCGCCTGTGCGTTTGTCGCAATCGTCGCGCTGCGTCGGCCGTGGATGGCATGGTCGATGCAATCGGGCGTGATGCACGCTCATGCAACCGAGTAAGGCAACCGGGTAACGACAAGCAGTAACCCAGCGCATCAACGGCCGCGTCAACGTGCAAGCAATAGCGCGCCGACGCAGCCTGCCGATCCGGATCTTCAGAAGTAGATATGCTCACAACAATAGAACGGCTTCAGGGCGCACGGTCCGACCCGGCGCAAGCGGACGTGTCCAGCGAAGTGTTGAGCTCGTTGATCAACATTGCAGGGCGTCAACGGATGCTTTCGCAGCGCATCGTCTTCAAGGCAATGCTCGCGCTGCGTCAAAGCGCCGGCGCGCTGGCCATCGCGCAAGAGACGTTGCGCACCTTTGCGGACAGTCATGCGGCACTGGTGCAAGGCCGCGATGGTTTGCCGGGGCTCTTTTCGCCAGCTCTGCGCGAGGCTTTTCATGGCAACGGGAGCGGCAGCGGACACGTCGCGAAGAAGATCAAGGACTTCATCGCATTGGCGTGCGCAGCGCTCGACGCAATAGCGCACGACTCTGCGAGCGCCGAAAGTGCTGTCGAGGCCCTGGTCGCGTCAGCGGACCCGTTGCTAAGCGACCTGCATGGCGTGACAGCGGTCTACGAAGAGGAAAGCCGCCGCATTGCGCGTGCCCAGAAGAAAGAGCAACAGCACTTGAACGAGCGGATCAAGTCGCTCGCGAGAGAAGCGCATATCGTGTCCTTCAACGGTCAGATCGTGGCGAGCCGCACGGACGTGACCGGCCGCGAGTTCGCGGTCGTGGCCGGCGTAATGACTTCGATCACGAAGGAACTGGAGGCAGTGGTAAGCGCATTCGTGAAGAAAACCTCTGGCGCGTGATCAGTAGTTCGCGCAACGCGCAGCGCGCCTGATACTTATCGCCGGCCTCCGGCCCACCTGCCCACAGGTGCCCATCCCGGCTATGCTTGGCGTTTTCGCAAACGTCGAGGCAAGTACATGAACAGCGGATGGCAGGCCGTGTGGGCGACGGCCAAGGCAGAATTCTCCGATCTCGGGGATCCGGCCGATGTAACGCAGGTGCTGATGCGTCTCGGGCTCGCGCTGATATTGGGCGGCGTGATCGGATTCGAGCGGGAAATATCGCGGCGCGACGCCGGTATGCGCACGCACATGATGGTGGCGGTGGGCGCGGCCCTGTTCGTCGTCGTGCCGCTGCAAGCCGGTTTTTCGCAGGACAACATGAGCCGCGTGCTGCAAGGACTCGTGTCCGGCGTCGGCTTTCTCGGCGCGGGCGCCATCATGAAGCTCAGTGCGCAGCGCGAGGTGCGCGGCCTGACGACGGCGGCAAGCCTTTGGCTCAGCGCCGGCGTCGGTGTGGCCGCGGGCCTCGGGCGCGAGGCCACGGCGATTCTCAGCGTGGTTATCGCGCTGCTGATCCTGTTGAGCGCGCGCCTGGTAAAAGGCCACATGCCCGACGGCAAATAGCGGGGCGAGCGTTAGAACTTATGCCTCAGTGCGACGCGCACGGCGACCTGCGTGCCCGTCGACGAAGGCGCCTGCACACCAGGAATGAACGCGTTGTCGAGAATCGAATGGGTCGAGTCTCCCGTGACCTTCTGGTACTCGCCCTGCGCATACACGTCCGTGCGGTTGGACACGTTGTAGTCCGCCATCAGTCCGACCGAATGGATTTTCGGCTTCACGCTGCCTGACGATGCATCGTAATTCTCAATCGTGTACACGTACTGCGCACCGACGAAAAACGCGGGCGTGAACTGATATTTGCCGTTCACTTCGAAGTTCTGATACTTGAGCGTGTTCAACGCGACGCCCGGCGCCGCGAGCGGAACGCCGATATAGCCATTGCCGGTCGGGCTCTTATAGGTGGAGTTCGTATACGCGAAGCCGACGATGGCCGAGCCGAACGTATAGCCGATGCCGCCGCCGAAAACCCGCATGCGTGCGGCGATGAAGCTCGCGTCGTTCGCTGTGATCGCGCCTGTCGCGCCCACCCCGGGATTGTTTGCCTGCAGATAGGCCGCCGCGATCAGCAGACCGCCGGTTGCATACTGGGCGCCAAAGCTATACGCGCGGTTGTTGGCGAAGTTCGTGTCGTTGCTGAAGCTATAGACGCCCCCGAACTGCAGGCCCGCTATTTGGGGGCTCGTGTACTTCACGCTATTGCCGAGCCGGAAGGAGTTGTCGGTGTTGTCGTTGTCGTACGGATGCGCGAACAGGTAGCCGGCCCAATTGCCGTTAGCCGTGGTCTGCGCGAGGTAATCCACGACCGAATCGTACTGGCGGCCCAACGTGAGCGTGCCGAAGCGGCTGTCGCTCAATCCCACAAAGGCCTGGCGGCCGAACATGCGGCCACCCTGGCCGAGCCGCCCCGAGTTCACGTCGAAGCCGTTTTCCAGCTGAAACACGGCTTTCATGCCGCCGCCCAGATCCTCAGAACCTTTCAGGCCCCAACGGCTGCCCTGCGCGTAGCCGCTCGCCATTTCCCACACTGCGCCGTGCCCGGCGTTGTTCGTGTAGTCGAGGCCTTCGTCGAGCACGCCATAGAGCGTCACGCTGCTTTGTGCGAACGCGCACGGAGCAGCCAGTGACGCAAGGGCTGCAAGAGCACTGAGGGTAGCGGTGGCGGACAAGGTTTTTTTTATCATCGAGAGCTCCAGACGTTGGAAATGAGCGGCGTGTGGCCGAGGCTTGGCGCGGCCGCTGCTTTTTGGCGAAGCCCGGATTCTGCTATTCGTGAGCGGGTTCTCGAATGAGGCACATCCCTGGATAAACGTGACTTTTTCGAATGTTTGTCCCGCGAATTATTCGCTTGTGGCGGGTCATGACCCAGACAAAAATTCCGTCCATGCACTTTCGCATGAAGCCGGAAATGACTGGCCATGCGTTTCCCGCACAGCAAGAAGAAGGAGACAAACATGCGACTCGACCGAAACTTTGCCAATGGCCGTTTCCTCGAACCCGCCGCCGCAGCCGGCTGCGCCGATCACGAATTGATCGCCGTCTACAACCCCGCCACTGAAGCGCTCATTGCGCACGTCACGGCCGCGAGCCCCGCCGAGGTCATCGCAGCAGTGGACGCCGCCGCGGTCGCCCAGAAGGCGTGGCGCAAGCTGCCTTCCGCGGAGCGGGGCGCGTATCTGCACAAGCTCGCCGACGCGTTGACCGAATGCGCGCCGGACATTGGCGCCGCGCTTGCGCTCGAATCGGGCAAGAGCGTCGCCGACGCCACCAGCGAAGCCGTCTACGCCGGTCAGATCACGCGTTACCACGCGGAGTGGGCGCGCCGCATCGAAGGCGAGGTCATTCCAAGCGATACGCCCGATGAAAACCTCGTGCTGCATCGCGAGCCGATCGGCGTGGTTGCCTGCCTGATTCCGTTCAACTATCCGGTCTATACGTTCATGCGCAAGGTGGCGCCCGCGCTGATCGCCGGCAACACGGTGGTTGTTCGCCCGAGCAGCAACACGCCCACCTCGGCATTCGAAATCGCGCGGGCAGTCGAGAAGGCCGGCCTGCCCGCGGGCGTCGTCAACATTCTGGCCATGAACCATGCGACTGCTCAGGCGCTTTGCACGCATCCCAGAATCGGCATGATCACGCTGACGGGCAGCGTCGGCGCGGGCCGCAAGGTGCTCGAGTACTGCAAGGAGAATATCGCCAAGCCGTCGCTCGAACTGGGCGGCAAGACGCCCGCCATCGTCGAGGCCGATGCCGACCTCGAGACAGCCGCGCGCGAACTGGTCGCCTCGAAGACCACGCATTGCGGGCAGCTTTGCACGGCGATCGAACGCGTCTACGTGCAGGAAAGCGTGCGCGACCGCTTCGTCGCGCTGCTCAAGCGCCACATGAGCGCGGTGGAATTCGGCGACCGCAGCGAGCAACCTTCGCTGATGGGTCCGCTTGTCAATGAAGCGTCGCGACAGTCGATCCACGCGATGGTCGAGCGGGCGATTGCAGCGGGCGCGACGCTCGAAACGGGCGGCAAGCTGCCTGCGTCGGCGGAGCGCAAAGGCTTTTTCTATCCGGCCACGCTGCTGTCGAACTGCCGCCAGGACATGGAGATCGTGCAGGAAGAGACCTTCGGTCCGGTCATGCCGGTCGTCAAATACCGAACGCTCGATGAAGCGCTCGAAATGGCCAACGACCACCAGTTCGGCTTGTCTTCAGTGCTCTACACGGAGAACTACCGCAGCGCGATGAAAGTCGCCAACGGTATCGAGGCCGGTGAACTCTACGTCAATCGCACGCCGGCCGATCCGTATCAGGGCTTCCATGCGGGCTGGAAGCGCTCGGGGCTCGGCGGCGACGACGGCAAGCACGGCATGCTCGAATTCACGCAGACCCGTCTCGTCGTCATGAAGTACTGATCTCGAACCGGCGCGCGCCGCGCCGTGCATGGCAGTCCGCAAGGCACGGCGTGCGCTTGCCTTGCTTCGTCCAGAGGCAGCGAAGCGCTGTCACTCATAACAAAACATATTGGAGACGCACAGGCCGCTCATGCGGCGCTGTGTCCCTCAGGAGGCTCACGTGTCATCTCAACCCGTTCGATCGTCTTCGACCCCGGCAGCGCTTGCGTTAGGCGAGATGGAAGCCGACATAAAAGCCGGCATAAAAGCAGACCCACAAGCCGCGCTGCAACACACGAAGGGGCGCCGCTATACGCAGTTGATGTTGCTGGTGCTCGCCGCCGGCGCTATCTATCCGATCCTGTATCTGCGGCAGGTCTATCAGCCGACCATGCTCGAAGTGTTCCATATCACCGATAGTCAACTCGGCTATCTGTATTCGTCACTCGGTACGATTTTCTTGCTGAGCTATCTGCCGAGCGGCTGGCTCGCGGATCGCATCGCGCCGCGCTTGCTGATCTGTTTCTCGCTGATCGCAACCGGTGCGCTCGGGCTGTGGTATTCGAGCGCGCCGTCGTTCCCGATGCTGATGTTGATCTTCGGCGGCTGGGGCCTGTCGACCGGCCTCACGTTCTGGGCGGCCGTCATCAAGCGCGTCACGATGATTGCCGGCACGAACGAGCAAGGGCGCTTCTTCGGTCTGCTCGACGGCGGGCGCGGTCTCATCGAAGCGATGCTCGCGACGGTCGCGATCACGCTGTTCGCATGGGCGACGCAGACGAAAGGCGAGACGGTCGCAGCCGGCTTCCGAATGGTCGTCTACATGTACGCGTTCCTGTGCATCGCGCTCGGCGTCGTACTTGTGCTGGTGAAGGATCCGCAAGGCGAACAGGGCGCCCGCGCCGACGCCGCGAATCGCGCAGCGCGTCGGCGCAGCAACGTATTCGCCGATCTCGCAACGCTCGCGAAAATTCCCGAACTGTGGCTCGTCGCAGCCATTGTGTTCTGCGGCTACCAGGTGTTCTGGGCAACCTACAGCTTTTCGGCCTATCTGCACGAAGGCGATATTGGCCTGACGGTCGTCATGGCCGGCACGATCACCACCCTGAAACTGTGGATGCGGCCAATCGGCGGCATTGGCGGCGGCTTTCTCGGCGACAGATATTCGAAGGTGTCCGTGCTGGTTATCGCGCTCTTCCTCGCCGCGCTGTCGCTGATCGGACTGATGGCCGCGCCGCGTATTTCGAGCCATGTGCTGCTGGTGTTTCTCGTGCTGTTCATCGGCGTCCTGACCTACGCGATTCGCGGGCTCTACTGGTCGCTGCTGGATCGCTGCAACATTCCGGTTTCCACGATGGGCCTTGCAATCGGTCTCATCTCCGTACTTGGCTATTCGCCCGATGTGTTTCTGCCGCTCATCAACGGTTACTTGACGCAGACGTTCCCGGGCGTATTCGGCTATCAGCTGTACTTCGGCTATGTGGCCGCGATGGCGGCGCTCGGCGGTTTCGCCGGACTCGCGCTCAGAAGCATGCTCAACAGGAAAGAGGTTGCGTAAATGAAAGTTGTCTCGCTCGAAACGCATGTCGTTGCCGTACCGCCGCCGCACGTAAGCGGCATGTACTGGATCTTTGTGAAGCTGAAGACCGATTGCGGCATTGAAGGCGTTGGCGAAATCTATTCGGCCACGTTCCATCCGAAAGCAATGACGCATATCGTCGACGATGTGTTTTCCCACTACCTGCTCGATCATGATCCCCATCATATCGAGCGGCTCTGGCGCGAAGCGTATTCGAGCGGTTTCACGCAACGCCCTGACCTGACGATGATGGGCGTGGTGAGCGGCCTCGAAATGGCGTGCTGGGACATCATCGGCAAGGCCGCAGGCAAGCCGGTTTACGAGTTGCTCGGCGGCATGGTCAATCCGCGCCTGCGTTCTTATACGTATCTGTACCCGAAGAACAGCCGCGGCGAATACGACTACGACGATCCCGACCTCGCCGCCGAATGCGCCGCCGAGAATGTGAAGCGCGGCTTCACGGCGGTGAAGTTCGATCCTGCGGGGCCGTACACGGCTTACTCGGGGCATCAACTGTCGATGGAAGTGCTCGACCGTTGCGAGACGTTCTGCCGCCGCGTGCGTGAAGCGGTGGGCAGCAAGGCCGATCTGCTGTTCGGCACGCATGGGCAGATGGTGCCCTCATCGGCGATCCGGCTTGCGAAGCGCCTCGAGAAATACGATCCGCTCTGGTTCGAAGAGCCGGTGCCGCCGGGTCAGGAAGAAGCGATGGCGCAAGTCGCGCGGCACACGAGCATTCCAGTCGCAGCGGGGGAACGTCTCACTACGAAGTACGAATTCTTCAAGCTGCTGCAGGCGGGTGCTGCGTCTATTCTGCAATTGAACGTGGCGCGCGTGGGCGGCCTGCTCGAAGCGAAGAAGGTTGCTGCACTTGCCGAGGTGTACTACGCACAGATCGCGCCGCATCTGTACAACGGTCCGATCGGTGCGGCGGCGAGCATTCAGCTAGCAGCATGCACGCCGAACTTCCTGATCCAGGAAAGCATCGGCACATGGGACGGTTTTCACGCGGCCGTGCTGACGAAACCGCTGCAGTGGGAAGACGGCTACATCATCCCGTCGCGCGAGCCTGGCCTCGGCGTCGAACTGAACATGGCAGTCGTCGCG
The DNA here is from genome assembly GCF_032806925.1 of Paraburkholderia kirstenboschensis. NCBI lineage: Bacteria > Pseudomonadati > Pseudomonadota > Betaproteobacteria > Burkholderiales > Burkholderiaceae > Paraburkholderia > Paraburkholderia kirstenboschensis. Next base: position 1,192,947 of record NZ_CP136513.1, read on the forward strand.
CAGCACACGCCGTACACGGGCGAGCGCCTGCATCTGCAAATGGCCGCGCAACCCGCCGACGTGAAAGATCTCGCGCCGGCCAAGGGCTGAATGCCGCGCGGCCTTTTACAAGCATTCAATCAATTGACCGCCACTCTGGCGACATAGAGCATGAACTACGACTACATCATCGTCGGCGCCGGGTCGGCGGGCTGCATTCTCGCCAATCGCCTGTCGGCGTCGGGCGAATACTCCGTGCTGCTGCTGGAGGCGGGAGGCAAGGACAGCTCGTTCTGGTTCAAGGTTCCGGTGGGTTTCACAAAGACGTATTACAACGAAACCTACAACTGGATGTACTACAGCGAACCGGAACAGGAGCTCGATAACCGGCCTATTTATTGTCCGCGAGGCAAGGTGCAGGGCGGCTCGGGTTCGATCAACGCGATGATCTACGTGCGCGGCCAACCGCACGATTTCGACGATTGGGCGGCAGCCGGAAATCCAGGCTGGGCATTTCGCGACGTACTGCCGTATTTCCGCAAGCTCGAATCGCATCCGCTCGGCGACACGGAATATCACGGTGCTCACGGTCCGATCCGCATTTCGCCGATGAAAGACGCCGCGCATCCGATCTGTCATGTGTTCCTGAAGGGCTGCGACCAGGCCGGCTACCAGCGCAGCGACGACTTCAACGGCGCACAGTTCGAAGGTGCCGGCATTTACGATGTCAACACGCGCAACGGCCAACGCTCGTCGAGCAGTTTCGAGTATCTGCATCCTGCTCTCGCGCGCAAGAATCTCACGGTCGAACACAATGTGTTGGCCAATCGCGTTCTTTTCGAGGGCAGGCACCGCGCTATTGGCGTGAGCGTCACGCAGAACGGCGTGGCCCGGCGTTTCATGGCTAAGCGCGAGGTCATTCTCGCTGCCGGCGCGGTCGATTCGCCGAAGCTGCTGCAACTGTCCGGCCTCGGCGATAGCGCACTGCTCGCGAAATACGGCATTACGACGATCAAAGAATTGCCCGCGGTCGGCCGGAATTTGCAGGACCATCTGTGCGTGAGCTTCTATTACCGTGCGAACGTGAAGACGCTGAACGACGAACTGCGGCCGCTCGTCGGCAAGCTCAAGCTGGGGCTGCAGTACCTGCTCACGCGCAAGGGGCCGCTTGCCATGAGTGTGAATCAGTCGGGCGGTTTTTTCAGAGGCAGCGAGCGCGAAGCGCAACCTAACCTGCAGCTTTACTTCAATCCGCTGTCGTACCGCGTACCGAAGAGCAACAAGGCGAATCTGGAACCCGAACCGTATTCGGGTTTCCTGCTCGCATTCAACCCTTGCCGGCCGACGAGCCGCGGCTCTATCGAAATCGCGTCGAATCGTGCGGAAGACGCGGCGAAAATCCGCCTGAACGCGCTGACTACGCAAAAGGATATCGACGAGGTGATCCAGGGTTGCGAACTCGTGCGCAAGGTAATGGCGTCCCCCGCATTAAAGGAAATCACGGTCGAGGAAATCTCGCCGGGGCCGGGGGTGGCGAGCCGCGAAAGCTTCCTGCAGTACTTTCGCGAGCAGTCCGGCTCCATCTATCACTTGTGCGGCTCTTGCGCGATGGGCAGCGATCCGCGCACGTCCGTGGTGGATGCGCGTTTGCGCGTCCATGGCGTTGCGGGATTGCGCGTGGTGGACGCGTCGGTCTTTCCGAACATCACCTCCGGCAACATCAATGCACCCACAATGATGGTCGCGGAGAAGGGCGCCGACATGATTCTCGAAGACGCGGCCGCGCACGTCGCGCGCGAGCCTCATGTGGTGGAGTTCGCCACCGCTGCTTAATGATGGTTGGCCCTTGTTCAGAGGGTGTCTGAAACGCGGCGCCGATCACAATCGATCGGCACGGCTTTTTCATCTCTGCAATATCGACGCCGTAGCCACCATCCACGCCGCGGCTATCACTACACGTCGCCCAACGGCATCGCCTCGGACGACTCGAAAGCCCGTTCGCCCAGCCAGATTTCCTGCTGCAGCCAGTTGCGAAACAGCGTGACGTGCGGCAGCTCGTCCTGCCCCGCGCGGGTGACGAGCCAGTACGACTGGTGGCCGTCGACGTGCACGTTCAACACCTGCACCAGCCGGCCTTCGGCGAGTTCCCGCGCGATCATGTGGCGGTCTGCGATCGTCACGCCGAGCCCGTCTATGGCCGCGCGAATCGCGTGGTCGAGCAGATCAAACTCATAACCGCCGCGCGTATCCACATTCTCGATTCCGGCGGCCTTCAGCCAGTGTTGCCAGGTCAGGTAACGCTGATCCGCGCTGGCGAGCACATGCAACAGCGTGAACTCGTTGAGGTCGATGGCGGCGCGGCCAGCCTGCCGCGCGAGCAATGCCGGCGCGCAGACTGCGATATGCCGTTCGTTCATCAACAGACGATTGTCGAAACCTTCCCACTCGCCGTTACCGAAGCGGATCGCGCAGTCGAGCACGCCTGATTCCGCGAGTTTGTCGTCGACGCGAGTGGACAGGCTCAATTCGAGGTGCGGATGCGCGTCGCGCAGCCGGCCGAGGCGCGGCATCAGCCAGCGGCTCGTGAAGGTGGGCGGTGCGTTGATGCGCAGGCGGTTGCGATGCGTTTTCTCCTGCAGGCTGCGTACAGTGAGTTCGATACGGTCGAACGATTGCTGCAGCGCTTGCAGAAGTACGCGGCCGGCGGCAGAAAGCTCCAGATGGTGATGATGTCGTTGCAGCAGCGTCTCGCCGATTTGCGCCTCCAGTTGGCGCACTTGCCGGCTCACCGCGCTTTGCGTGACGTTCAGCAATTCCGCGGCGCGTGTGAAGCTGCCCGTGCGGCCAGCCACTTCAAAGGCTTTGAGCGCATTCAGCGCGGGCATTTTGCGTTTCAAGGTGTTCGACCGGGGAAGGAGGCGCGCGGTGCGCGATGTGCCCGGTATTCTAGCGTTTGCGGTGCGCGAAGCGATGCACGCCGCATGGGGCTTTTCGCCGGTTTCCCGGCTGAGGGCGAGGGAACGCGGCCCGAACGCGGAACTGTTCGTCGAACCGTTACGCAGCCGCGTGAACCCGGGTTTTACTGGAGAAGTTAATCCGCCGTCCGCCGATCCGCCAACGCCTTCTCGCAATCGGCAAGAACCTGCCGCACGAGCCGGGCTTGTGGATCGAGTTCGTCGGTGTCCAGGATTTCTTCGACAGCGTCGCGCGCCCAGTCGGCGTCGACAAAGCGCGCGTGCCGGCGCGCAATCTCCAGAGCGGTGGCCGACAACTTCGCAATGGAGAGCCAGTCGGCTTCGCGCGCGCGCCGGTCGAGCCATTTGTGGGCAGCCTGTACGTGGAACGCCGCGTCGGGCCAGTCCTCGTTGAGGTAATAAGCGCCGAGGCTGCCGCACGTGAGCCAGCACAACAGCTCCAGACGGTCTCGCGGACTCAGATGGTGGCGTACATCACTCATGGCGACGCTCGCTGCGGTAAAGTGCTTTCCGGGGGAGGCGGCGTGCGGCCGTCCTCCGCATTTATTAACAATATCACGCAGAATTCACCAGCGGCAATTCCCGGGCGTACCCTGGCGCACACGGCCTCCCGACACGGCGCCCGCACCGGCGCTGCGCGAGCAGCGGAAAATCCCGCGACGCGCTAACTTAACGGATTCTTCCCGATCACCGCATCCGACGTCCTATGCTGCAAATCCTCGGCAAGACTTCATCCATCAACGTGCGCAAGGTGCTGTGGACCTGCGCCGAACTCGGCCTCTCGTTCGATCAGGAAGACTGGGGCGCGGGGTTTCGCCCGACCAACGACCCGCAATTTCTCGCGCTCAATCCGAACGCCATGGTCCCCGTCATCAAGGACGGCGACTTCGTATTGTGGGAATCCAACTCGATCATTCGCTACCTCGCCGGCCGCTACCGGGATCGCGGCGAGTCGCTATATCCGGGCGACCCGTGCGAGCGCGCGCGATGCGACCAGTGGATCGACTGGCAGGCGAGCGAACTGAACCGCTCGTGGAGTTACGCGTTCCTCGCGCTCGTGCGGCACTCGCCGGCGCATCGCGACGCGCAGCAGATCGAGTCGTCGCGGGCTAACTGGGCGAAGCATATGGCGATCGTCGAAGGGCAGTTGCAGCGTACCGGCGCGTTCATCGCGGGCAACGCGTTCTCGCTCGCGGACATTCCGATCGCGCTGTCGATCAACCGTTGGCTCGAAACGCCGATCGAGCACGATGATCTGCCTGCCGTGGCCGCTTATATGACGCGTCTCGCGGAGCGCGACGGTTATCGCGAATACTGCCGCAACGGCACGCCGTAAGCGCGGCAGCGAGCAGAGGAGAACAGAAGGGAAACTGGAAGAGGGCAAACCGGACAAACGACACGGGGCCGCAACGGCCCCGCAAACGCAACCGCAACCGCTCAGACCTGAACGAGCCGCGGAATCTGCACATCGGGATTGACGTCGGCCTCGTAATCGACGCCCGCGATCTCAAAGCCGAAAAGACGCAGAAAATCCGTCTTGTAGCCGCTGAAATCGGTAAGTTCGTAGATGTTGTCGTTGGTCACCTGGTCCCACAACGCCTGAACCTGGTTTTGCACGTCGGGGTCCAGTTCCTTGTAGTCCGCGCGCAAGCGCCCTTCGTCGTCGATGTGCGGCGTCGAACCGTACAGGCTCTCCTTGTAGAGGCCGTAGACCTGTTCGATGCAGCCTTCGTGCGTGCCTTTTGCCTTCATGACCTTGAAGAGCAGCGACAGGTAAAGCGGCATCATCGGAATCGCGGAACTCGCTTGCGTGACGACCGCCTTCAGCACCGAGACGCGCGCGTCGCCGCCTTTGGCCGCGAGCTTCTCGCGAATGCCGAGCACTTTCTGGTCGAGGTCCTTCTTGGCGGCGCCAATCGAGCCGTTCCAGTAGATGTCGTGCGTGATTTTTTCGCCGAGGTAAGTGAACGCGGTCGTCTTTGCGCCGTCCGCGAGCACGCCGGCTTCCAGCAGCGCGTCGATCCACATTTGCCAGTCTTCGCCGCCCATCACCGCGACCGTGTGGTCGATTTCGGTTTGCGTGGCAGGTTCGAGCACGGTTTCCTTGATGACTTCCTTGTCCGTGTCGATGCCGCGCAGGCTGACCGCCTTCCCGACCGGCTTCAACGTGGAACTGAACACTTCGCCGGTTTTCGGATGCGTGCGCTTGGGCGCGGCGAGGCTGTACACGACCAGATCGACCTGGCCGAGATCGCGCTTGATGACCTCGATCGTGCGTGCCTTGACTTCGTCCGAAAATGCGTCGCCGTTGATGCTCGTCGCGTACAGGCCTTCTGCGCTCGCGAATTTCTCGAACGCCGCGCTGTTGTACCAGCCGGCCGTGCCGGCCTTGGTTTCGCTGCCGCCGCGCTCGAAGAACACGCCGAGCGTATCCGCGCCGCAGCCGAACGCCGCGGTGATGCGCGCGGCAAGTCCGTAGCCCGTGGATGCGCCGATCACCAGCACCTTCCTGGGGCCGTTGGCGATGGGACCGCGTGCCTTGACGTATTCGATCTGTTCCTTGACGTTGGCCTCGCAGCCCGTCGGATGGGTGGTTACGCAGATGAAGCCACGCACGCGCGGTTTGATGATCATGAAGCACCTCTTGTCGGAATTGGCGACATTATAGTGGCCCGCGCCGGCTCCTGGCGTGGCGCGCGGGATAGGTCATGAGGAGCGCCGAGCGGGCCGCCTCGCCTGCCGGAAATCGAGCCGCGCCGCACATCTTGGTAGGATTCAGCCTTTTCCGGCAGACGGTAACCAGTGTGAAGCGTTTTATTTCCCTGATTCTGGAGACCCTCGACCGAGGTCTGACCCGCGCGAACCCGCTCGTGGCCGGGGCGCTGCGGCACCTGCGCCATCCGAGCCGCCGCGGCGTGCTGCGCGCCTGCGCGGCGCTTCCGCTGTTGTTCGTGCTGTATGTGCTGATCCTGATTCCGTTCACACCGGGTATCGGCGATATTCGCAAGGCCAAGATCGAGCAGCCCGCGCGCATTCTCTCGGCGGACGGCAAGCTGCTCGCCGAGTTCAAGCCGTCCAACCGCGAGTGGGTCAAGCTCAAGGACATCTCGCCGAATGTGGTCAATGCGCTGATCGCCACCGAAGATCATCGCTTCTATCAGCATTTCGGGCTGGACTGGCGGCGCACGGCATCGGCCGCGCTGCATACGTTTTCCGGCGACCGGCAGGGCGGCTCGACGATCACGCAGCAACTCGCGCGCAATCTCTATCCGGACGAAATCGGCCGTGCGCCGACGCTGACCCGCAAGCTGAAGGAGGCCATCACCGCTTTCAAGATCGAGGCGCTCTACACGAAGGACGAGATTCTCGAAACGTACCTGAACACGGTGCCGTTTCTCTACAACGCGTACGGCATCGAGATGGCGGCACGCACGTATTTCGACAAGTCCGCGTCGGACCTGAACGTGCTCGAAAGCGCGACGCTCGCGGGCATGCTGAAGGGCAACAGCTATTACAACCCGGTGCTCAACCCGGAGCGCGCATTGCAGCGGCGCAATACGGTGCTCGCACAGATGGTGAAGTTCGGCAAGCTCACGCCCGCCTCGTTCGAGACGCTCAGGAAACGGGCGCTGCGCATCGACTTCGAGCGGCAGACCGAGCCGCCGGGACCCGCGCCGCACTTTGCGCAGCAACTGCGCAAGTGGCTCGCGGCGTGGGCCGATCGCAACGACTACAACATTTATTCGGACGGCCTCGTGGTGCGCACCACGATCGATTCGCGCCTGCAGACCATGGCCACCCAGGCGGTGAACCTGCAGGGCAACCAGTTGCAAGGCATCGCCAATGCGGCGTGGGGCAGCCATTCGGGCTGCTCGAACGGCAAGGATCTGCTCGCGGCGTTCCTGCGCGAAACGCCCGACTTTCGCGCCGCGAAAGACACGGGCCTGACCGACGACGATGCGCTCAAACGCGTATCGTCCGACCGCAACCTCGTGCAGTCGGTCTGCGAATCCAAGACCCGTGTGCAGGCCGATTTTCTCGCGATGGACCCGCGCAACGGCCAGATCAGGGCGTGGGTCGGCAGCCGCGATTTCAGCCAGGATCCGTTCGACCACGTGCAGCAGGCGCGCCGTCAGCCTGGCTCGACGTTCAAGCCGTTCGTCTACGCGGCGGCCTTCGAGGCGGGTGCGAAGCCGACCGACACACTCGTCGATCAACCGGTCGAAATACAACTGGCGGGCGGAGAAGTCTGGCGTCCGAGCGACGAAGACGAACCGAGCGAGCGGCCGATCACGCTGCGCGACGGTCTTGCATATTCGCGCAACCGCATCACCGCGCAACTGATGCAAACGGTCGGCCCGAACAAGGTCGCGCGGCTCGCCCGCGCCATGGGTGTGCGCGACAGCCCACTCGATGCCGTGCCATCGCTCGCGCTCGGCACGAGCCCCGTGACGCTGAAGGAGATGGTGTCGGCGTACGGGACGATTGCCAACCTCGGCGGATACGTGGAGCCGGTGATGGTCACGCGCATCGAAGACCGCAACGGCGAAGTGCTGGCCGACTTCGCGCCGGCGCAACCGCAACAGGAACTGCCCGCGGACGCCGCCTGCACGCTTGTCGACGTGATGCGCGATGTCGTGAACCGCGGTACGGGATCGGCGATACGCGGGCGCTTCGGCGTGCGTGGCGACGTGGCCGGCAAGACCGGCACGACGCAGGGCAACGCAGACGGCTGGTTCATCCTGATTCATCCGCAACTCGTGGCCGGCGCGTGGGTCGGTTTCAACGACAGCCGCGTGACCTTGCGCAGCGACTACTGGGGACAGGGCGCGCACAGCGCGTTGCCGATCGTCGGCGACTTCTTCCAGCGCGCGCAGCGCTCGAAGCTGGTCGACACACGCGTGAGGTTCGCCACCGAGCAGCAGCCCGGCTGGTTCGCCGAGCGTTCCGAGCGGCTGCGGGCGTGGTTCCAGCATCTGTTTCCATCGCCGACGGTGAAGTCTCAGACGGCCGTGACGGCTCGCAACACCACGCGGCGAGCGCCGGCGGCGCCGGCGGCGACGGCTTCGCCGGGGGCGGCGGCAGAAGGTGTGACGGCTGAGGCTGCAGCCAGCGCAGCAGCGGCGGCCAGCGCGGGATCGCGGGCGTTACCGCCCCTGCTGCCGAGGCCCGGCGAGGCAACGGCTTCCGGCTCGACAACGACTTCGGTGTTCGGCAGCGAGCCTGTGCACGGCGACGCGCAGGGCGCCGGCACGGCGGCATCGGCGCCGACACCCACGCCGGACGACGTCGTGCCGCCGGACGCCGTGGGCACCGGGAGTCAATCTGGCGCGGCGAACGGCTCGCCCTGACGGCGACGAGGTGCCGCGCCGCGTTGGCTAGTATTCCGCGACTGGCGGCCCCGCCGCGTCGCGTCCCGCCGTGCCCGCCGACGCTTCCAGCGCGGGGTCGTGATGCAGCAGCAGCGCGGCCGCCGCGCCGACGAGGCCCGCGCCTGCGAGGCAGAGCAGTCCCGCGCCGAAACCGCCGGTGCTGTCCTTGATCCAGCCCATCGCGTAAGGTCCGAAGAATCCGGCGAGATTGCCGAGCGAATTGATCGCCGCGATGCCGCCGGCAGCCGCGGCGCCCGACAGGAACGCAGCCGGTAACGTCCAGATAACCGGCAGACAGCCGAAAATACCGAAGCCGGCAATCGACAGCGCAATCATTTTCTGCACGGGATTATCGAGCCCGGCCGACGCCGCGATGCCGAGCGCTGCGACCGTCAGCGCGATCGCCACATGGCGTTTGCGTTCCAGCTTGCGGTCCGAATGACGTCCCCAGTAAACCATGCTGATTACGCCGACGATATACGGCAGCGACGTTACAAAGCCCGTCTGCAAGTTAGTCAGACCGAAGGCCTTGACGATCTGCGGCAGAAAAAAGCTCAAGCCGTAATTGGTAGCGTTGGCACCGAAGTAGATGAGCGCGATGGCGAGCACGCGCCGGTTGAGGAGCGCTTCTTTCACACTGAAGGCATGCACGGCTTCGCGATGCTCGCGTTCCTGCTTCTGACGTGCGACGAGCCAGTCGCGCTCATCGGCGGCGAGCCAGCTTGCGTCGGCCGGCTTGTCGGTCAGGTAGAACCACACCGCGAACGCCAGGATCAGAGCGGGCAGGGCTTCGATCAGATAAACCCATTGCCAGCCGGCGAGGCCGGCGAAGCCGTCCATGGAGAGCAGGGCGCCCGAGATCGGCCCGCCGATCACCGTCGACAGCGGAATCGCCGCCATGAAATAGCCGACCACGCGGCCTCGATACGCGGCGGGAAACCACAATGTGAGCAGGAAGATGACGCCGGGGAAGAATCCCGCTTCGGCCACGCCTAGCAGAATGCGCAGGCCGTAGAACACATGAGCCGCCGACAGTCCCGTGTAGTGCGCGATATGTGGGATATACGCCATCGCACCGGCAAGCAAACCCCACGTGAACATGATTCTCGCGATCCAGCGGCGCGCGCCGAATTTTTCGAGCAGAAGATTGGACGGCACTTCGAAGAAGAAGTACGCAATGAAGAAAATCCCGGCGCCAAAGCCGAATGCGCTTGCGGAAAGCCCGAGTGCCTTGTTCATCTGCAGCGCGGCGAAGCCGACGTTGACGCGGTCCAGATAGGCGATGAAATAGCAGACGATCAGGAACGGCACGAGCCGAACCGTCACACGTTTCATGGTACGTGCTTCGAGTTCCATCGATGTCTCCTCCAGTTCATTGTCCGGATGGTTTTGAAGAGGTCGTTACAGACTAATCGCTCAACCACGATTCGGGAAGCGCTTTAAACAGTTCCAGCGCGCCATTTGTCGATGCTGCATCTGCACAGATTGTTCATGTGAGGGCAACAGTGTTTTTGAGCCGTGAGGCTGATCTCGCATGCGTTATTCCGGATAATTGCGGCTGCGGGAAAACCGAACCGACCGCCCTGAAACGACTCGGTGCGCGGTCACGAAACGATCAGAAAAGCCAGGTGCATCATGTTGAACAAGCTTCGCGATTGGGCTCGCGTCGCCACTGCGGCGCTCGCGATGGGAGGCGCGCTTGCCGGCTGCGCATCCTCGACGCATGTCGTCGCAACCGATAAACCCGGCACGTACACGGTCGCGGCAAGCGCGACGGGCGGACGCATGGCATGGGCGCGCGCGCACGGCGAGGCGCTGAACGAAGCGCGCGATTACTGCGAGCGGCGCGGCATGCAGAGCAGCATCAATGTGGAAACGGTGAGCGGGGTGGAGATGCTCACGACGCATGCGTCGTCGGTCAACTTCGAATGTCATCCGAAGTTCTAGCGCAGAGATGCGCTGCGCGACACGCTTGAGCGAATGTCACGGAGCGTGTGCCGTTAATTGATGTGGAAGGTCGGGAGCTTGTTGTCCCTGGTGTCCCTAGCTGTCCCGCTACGAAGATGGCCAGGAGCCTGGCGGGTTCCGCGTCGCGCATGATTGCATTGCCACGCAATAAGGTTTGCAGATAAGCGGCAGGAAGTGTTCGCTAGCGCACAGACGAGCCCCATAGTGCTTGTTCAACTTGGCTTGTTCTCTCCGATACGGTCTGCCTGAATTGGCGACAGCGCGTCCCGCTTGCGGACGCAGCAATAGATCGGCCACAGGTTGTCTCCGCGTCGCCCTCGGACATGCCGGGAAGAGTAAGCGCGTACGCAGCTTCTTCCTGCTCCTGAAGGAAGAGGTGCCGCCATGAGGCCGCTTACCGTTTCTGTCCTGGCGCTGGCGCTCGCAGGATGCGCCGCGGATCACACCGCCTCGAACAATGCGTCGTCGGCGCAGCCCGGCAGTTGCAAGGTCGCGACAGAGGGCGAGATCGCGGCGTTATTTGATCGATGGAATCAATCTCTGCAGACCGGCGACCCGCACAAGGTGGTCGCCAACTATGCGCAACGGTCGATTCTTCTCGCGACGGTATCCAGCAAGCCGCGCCTGACGGTTGCGGACAAGGAAGACTATTTTCATCAGTTTCTACAAGATCGTCCTTCCGGAAAGATCGACCTTCGTTTCGTTGAGGTCGGCTGCAATTCCGCCGTCGACGCGGGGCTCTACACATTCACGTTCGCGCGAACTGGCGTGGTTGTGAAGGCGCGCTATACGTACACCTATCGCTGGGACGGGACGCAATGGCTGATTACCAGTCACCACTCGTCGGCGATGCCGGAGAAGGAATGAGGCCCGCGCTTCGTCATGGTGATCGTCCCGGATGTCATGATGTGAGCCTCCCGTCAAAGGTCGGCCAGCATGACATGTGAAGGTTCAGCTTTGCCTGGGTACGCGAACGTCAAATGCTAACCGTTGACCGCCTCCGAGGGGTCCTGGCGAACGCGCCGTCGTTCTTGTGGCGGCTTGCCACGAATGTGCTCTTCGATGCGATAGAGCGCGCCGATGCGCTCACGTGCTTCGCTGGTGATCGGCGATGCCCGGAGCGCGTGCCGATCATGTAGCTTTCGACCTGCATGCGCCATGCACGCAGCTTCGTAAAACAGACCGCCCAGATACAGGTCCGTATCGATCGCGCAACGCACTCTGATCCTGATGCTGCACCGGACCCCGTTCCAGATGCATGACGTGTAGTTGTGAATACCGCGAGGCGCAAGAAATCAATCGCGCGTTGCCCGACGAGCCGCCATATTCAAGCGAAGGATCACCTCAATGGCGCGACTCCCGCTCCCACTCGTTTTCGTCCATCGCCAGCCGGAAGCCGAGATGCGACATGCCATTCATCGGGTCCGTGCCGCGGCGCGCGCTGGTTCGGTAGCTGATACAGTAAGTTTCGCTGCACAGGAACGAACCGCCGCGCGTGACGCGCTCAGGGGCCGCGGCGGTCGGACCGTTTTCGGGATCGTAGCTTGATGCAGGGCCGTGAGGATCGCTAACGACACGTCGGGACGCCGCCTCGACGCGAAACGCGTCTACACACGATGTCGAGGCTTTTTTTAAATGTCGGGGTCTGGGCTAATTAGAAATGTCTGATCTCAGAGGTTGGTGTGGAGTCTGTCTTTCACGGGTTTCAACTCATACAGTGTTGAAGGACTGCTTATGAACGGGCAGGGCGTGTCAGTCCGTTCAGTGTGCCCTTGCAGACCGACGGCCTGGTTTTGATGCTGCCTTTGGCTGTTTTGTGTGTTGCGTGGCGAGCTGCAGGATCGTTTCATTCAGATCGGTCTGCGTGAATGCGCGCGGCTTCTTCGTGCCCGGCGAGCCTGTCAGTTTGCGTACGGCCGCACCGCGATTCGTGCGTGACGGCGAGCCCGATACACGACGATTATCGCGTTGGGCCTGCAGGGCCTGCGCGACCTGCAGCGTATAACCCAGCCGCTTGTGCTCAACGACGGCCCCCTGGTCGATCTCCGCGAGCTTGTCGTACGGCACACAGGGCAGCGCCACGCCACCGGCCCGCAGTTCGATGCGACCGTCCGGGTACTCCCATACGTCGATGTAGCGGCCGATCAGCCGGCGGGTGGCCGGCGTATCGTCGAGCAGCCAGATCATGAGGTCATTCAGGACCGTCAACGATTCCGACACCTTGCGCATCACCCGCCACGTCAGGATCGCGTCCAGATCCTCGTCGGCGCGCAGCGGCCGGTGTGCATCGAACGGGCTCCTGGGCGGCTTCGCAAAGCGCGCGTTGTACGCGGCCATGAAGGCGGGCGCCCAGGCGTTGGCGGCCTCCTGTGTGCTGATCCCGCGCAGCCTGAGTTCCTTGACGAGCCGGTCCTGCAGCGTCAGGTTGGCGCGCTCGACGCGCCCCTTGGCGGGGCTCGAGTTCGCGCAGAACGTGTCGATATTGAGCTCGTACATCGCGCGGCCGAACTGCGTGACGCCCCGCGCGCCGTTGCGGCTGTACGTTGGCCGGAATACGCTGGCCCGGTCGCTGTAGAACGCCACCGGCTTGCCGTAGCGCTCGAGGTACGCGCGCGTCGCCTCGAAATAGCTGAAGGTCGACTCCGTGGCCGCGAAATGCAGCACCATCAGGCGGCTGGTCGCATCGTCGACATACACCAGCAGCGTGCAGGCGGGCGCGCGCTCCTCGAACCAGCGGTGGTCGCTGCCGTCGATCTGCACCAGTTCGCCGAGGCAAGCGCGCCGGGCACGCGGCTGGTGGATCTTCGGTGGCCGTTGCCGGCGCGGCACCCACAGCCCGGCATCGCGCATCCAGCGCCGCACAGTTTCCTTCGCCAGCACCAGGCCATGACATTCGGCCAGCTTCTCGCACGCGAGGGTCGGTCCGAAATCGGCGTAGCGCTCACGCACGAGTGCCATGGCCCGTGCACGCAGATTGATGGGCAACTCGCGGTTGCTCGGCTTGCCACGCTTGCGCGACACCAGCCCGGCTGGACCCTCGGTCTCATAACGCCGGCACAGCCGGCTGATCTGACGCTCACAGAGATCCAGCCGCTCGGCTGCCTGAAAGCACCGCAGACGGCCTTCAACGACAGCCTCGATGACCTTGACTCGTTCCAATTCGCGCATGGTTGCCGTGATCAGGCCACGCCCATTCATGATTGCCCCCTGGGTCAACGCATCGGGACAGCGTGCGCCTGAGGGCGGCAAACCGGACATTTCTAATTAGCCCAAACCGGACATTACTAAAAAGCTCCTACAACGATTTGGTTGATAATTTATCTTATGTCAAATGGACTTCCCACAGAAGCCGCAATACAGTGCGACCCATTCCTCCAGGCGACTTGTCATTCGGACCGCGACGTCGTCGGATAGCCTCGCGATTCCGTCCCACGCTTCCTCCGAGGTCATTACGGCTCTCGCCCATGGATCACCGTTTTATCCGGGCATGGCCCGAGCATATCTGTCGATGAACACCGGTCTTAGAACGCGGTTCCCGTGGCCATCTCGAAGATGAAGTCCTTGAGCAGGACCTTGGCTTCGTCGGTGCGCGCGCCGAACTCGGCACCGACCAGCACGCCGTCTTTTTTGCGCCTGACGTTTCTTGCGACGCAATTCCATAGGACAGCGTGCGTCTTGCCATCTGTCGGCAAACGCAATGCGAGCTTGAAGTGCTCGCCGGTCATCAGTGCCGCATCGGGCAATGACAATTGAAGACCATCGATGCTGACGTTGACGACAGTCGCATCGTATCCCGCGGCGGCGGCATCGTTACGAATGACGCGGGCGGCCACCCTGGTCTCGACGCGTCGATGGCGCCTTACCCTGTGTTTGACCACCTTCTCGGGATGCGCGAGCACTACGAGATCGGTAGGAGCCGCGTGACGTGCGGTCACCCGTGTGCCGAATGTATACACGTCTCGCCCGAATATCATCTTTGCCTGGACCATGACCCCGGGTTGCAGCAGTTCATCACCCGTTGGCGCAGTCACGATCAGCGCACTCCCCTTGACGGTGCCGACATACGCAGTTTGCACCGAGCGTCTGTCCAAGCCCTCCACTGTGAGTTGCAAGCAATCCAGTGCCTGGGTCAGTGCGGGAAAGTCCACGGTGATTGCAGTAGCGGCGCTCGATGCTGGACGATGGTTCGCGCTCGAAATCAGTATGCTGCCGGCGGAACCGCTCCCGTTCCGTGGCCCGGCCCTGCTGTCGTCGCGATATGCACCGACATCGAAAAGGCGCTCAAGCTGCGCCTCGGAACTAATGCAGCAGCCCCGGTTCAGAAGCAGTCTGCCATTAGCCGTGTAAATCGAAAATCTGATGGGCGCACCCAGTTGGACGTCCCCTCTGCAGACTTGTACAAAGGCCATGGTGATCGACGGTATGAGTTGGACAGGTGGACTTCGCGCCGTTGCTTCGCGGCGGCTCGAATCATCGCGAGTCACCCGACTGTATCGCGGCAGTCGAATCACAAACGTGCGCCAACGCTCTTCCGTCACACTAATCCCACGGACCCCGCGCCTGTATCTGAAGACGATGCGCTCGTCCGCCCGCAATGATGTTTTTGCGGGCTTGATAGAAGTTGGCACTTGGTCAGCGAGTCACGCTCGGCTTTATCCGCGATCGCTCACGGGCCATTCGGCGCCCCCCCTGCTACACCCGTGATTGACATAAAGCCGGTCGCCACGGGCGGCCTTGTAGGAGCTTTTTAGTAATGTCCGGTTTGGGCTAATTAGAAATGTCCGGTTTGCCGCCCTCAGGCGCACGCTGTCCCGATGCGTTGACCCAGGGGGCAATCATGAATGGGCGTGGCCTGATCACGGCAACCATGCGCGAATTGGAACGAGTCAAGGTCATCGAGGCTGTCGTTGAAGGCCGTCTGCGGTGCTTTCAGGCAGCCGAGCGGCTGGATCTCTGTGAGCGTCAGATCAGCCGGCTGTGCCGGCGTTATGAGACCGAGGGTCCAGCCGGGCTGGTGTCGCGCAAGCGTGGCAAGCCGAGCAACCGCGAGTTGCCCATCAATCTGCGTGCACGGGCCATGGCACTCGTGCGTGAGCGCTACGCCGATTTCGGACCGACCCTCGCGTGCGAGAAGCTGGCCGAATGTCATGGCCTGGTGCTGGCGAAGGAAACTGTGCGGCGCTGGATGCGCGATGCCGGGCTGTGGGTGCCGCGCCGGCAACGGCCACCGAAGATCCACCAGCCGCGTGCCCGGCGCGCTTGCCTCGGCGAACTGGTGCAGATCGACGGCAGCGACCACCGCTGGTTCGAGGAGCGCGCGCCCGCCTGCACGCTGCTGGTGTATGTCGACGATGCGACCAGCCGCCTGATGGTGCTGCATTTCGCGGCCACGGAGTCGACCTTCAGCTATTTCGAGGCGACGCGCGCGTACCTCGAGCGCTACGGCAAGCCGGTGGCGTTCTACAGCGACCGGGCCAGCGTATTCCGGCCAACGTACAGCCGCAACGGCGCGCGGGGCGTCACGCAGTTCGGCCGCGCGATGTACGAGCTCAATATCGACACGTTCTGCGCGAACTCGAGCCCCGCCAAGGGGCGCGTCGAGCGCGCCAACCTGACGCTGCAGGACCGGCTCGTCAAGGAACTCAGGCTGCGCGGGATCAGCACACAGGAGGCCGCCAACGCCTGGGCGCCCGCCTTCATGGCCGCGTACAACGCGCGCTTTGCGAAGCCGCCCAGGAGCCCGTTCGATGCACACCGGCCGCTGCGCGCCGACGAGGATCTGGACGCGATCCTGACGTGGCGGGTGATGCGCAAGGTGTCGGAATCGTTGACGGTCCTGAATGACCTCATGATCTGGCTGCTCGACGATACGCCGGCCACCCGCCGGCTGATCGGCCGCTACATCGACGTATGGGAGTACCCGGACGGTCGCATCGAACTGCGGGCCGGTGGCGTGGCGCTGCCCTGTGTGCCGTACGACAAGCTCGCGGAGATCGACCAGGGGGCCGTCGTTGAGCACAAGCGGCTGGGTTATACGCTGCAGGTCGCGCAGGCCCTGCAGGCCCAACGCGATAATCGTCGTGTATCGGGCTCGCCGTCACGCACGAATCGCGGTGCGGCCGTACGCAAACTGACAGGCTCGCCGGGCACGAAGAAGCCGCGCGCATTCACGCAGACCGATCTGAATGAAACGATCCTGCAGCTCGCCACGCAACACACAAAACAGCCAAAGGCAGCATCAAAACCAGGCCGTCGGTCTGCAAGGGCACACTGAACGGACTGACACGCCCTGCCCGTTCATAAGCAGTCCTTCAACACTGTATGAGTTGAAACCCGTGAAAGACAGACTCCACACCAACCTCTGAGATCAGACATTTCTAATTAGCCCAGACCCCGACATTTAAAAAAAGCCTCGACAGGCCTCCCGTTTGCGGCCGCTTTCAGCGCGGCGGTAACCTTGGAAGGAACTAACTGAAGGGCACGAGTGGGGTCGCGTGCTGCCGAAGGCAGCTGCGCAAGAGCGAAGCATATATACCAATCGCATGAGTCGGCACCCGGCCATGAAGGAGTACTTCGGGGCCTGTGCCGACGTTCATCGTCTCAAATCAAGTCGCCGCAGAAACCCGGTGCTAGCGGCTCTTGCCGACCCGGTTGATGTCCATCGTGTAGCCTGCATGTCGATGCATGCTCGCTGTTCTGGCCGTAAAGACCCGTCTCTTTGACCTGTCCCATTCCTGACAGCTCCTGTCCAAGGCTCGCCTGAATCTGCGACAACACCTCCGCGATCAAAGCATGTTTCCGCCGGAACGCGGCTCGCCTGTTAGAAGGCACCTGGCCAATCTGCCGATGGTGCAGGATGCGAGGTAGGATGAAACGATCACCAGACTCCACGCCACCGATTTCACGCCAGAAAGCGTCGTAGTCAGCGTGAAACCCCTTGTCCCGAGCGTGTGACACGTGCGAGCTTTTCGCGACAGCTGCGAGCACCGGGATGTTCAGCAAACGGCACAACTCGCAAAGCGCCTCCATTACGGCCGCTTTGGGACGAAGACCATGACACGCTTTCGTCGCGTCACGTACACGTTCCCGATCAATTCCGGCTGGCCCCTGTAGGCCACCAATCAAAAGCACCCACGAGCGCGTCTGCGCCGAGTACTCGATGCTTACCGTGGCCCACGCAAGATCGACCCCGGTGTGCCGGTCCATCCACGCCACTGTCAGCAGGCCTTCACGCCAGCACCGCGTGGGTTCGCGCAAAACGATGTCGTATTGAAGCGTGGACGACAGTGAGACCGATTCGCCAAGCAGATAGATGCGGGCCGTGAGCGCATCGCCCACCATTTGCTCCATCGCCGCATAGTGTCCGCAAATCAGCGCGGCCCGACTGAGGGCCGGCATGTCCGCCCGCCCGAAACGATGGAATGGTTTTTCTACGAAGCGCCGGTTGTGGACGGCGAGATCGGTCAATAGGGATTGCCTGCTCAACGCCTGAAACCAAAACCATGCCGCGCGTGGATAGATCCCGGAATACAACAAAATCCGAAACCCTCGGAAAAGGGACTTTGGACTCGTCCCGATAACGGTTTTTCGAAGTAGCGTGTACGTGTTTGAAAACGTCGCCATCCAATCGGTCCAACAGCGGGACGGCGCTGCGATGTCAGCGGCAAGTGCCGTATAAGCCCAAGGCTCGGTCCCGCGTGGCGCCCAGCGAACGGCATTTTTTAACTTCATATTTTTCGCGCCCAGTTGCGACCGCCGACGATGGTCGGCTGCTCGGCGCAGATTGTAACGTCAAAAGATTACGATTTATTACAAGGGCCGCTTCTGGAGGTTCCATTAGGAGCCGGAGTACAGACCGGAGACAACACCATGAGCGAGAGCGCCGCTATTTGATGCCGATTGCCATCGAGTCGGGGCCGACAAGCCGCTCCACACGCACCCGCGTAAAGCCCGCCTCGCGCATCCATTCGATGCATTGCGCGCCTGTGTAGTCGAAGCCGCCCGGAGTTTCGATCAGCATGTTCAGACTCATTAGCAGGCCAAAAGCGTTGTCCCGGCGCTCGTCGTCGATCATCGCGTCATAGACGATGAGGGAGCCACCATCCGGCAGCGAGTCGTGGCACTTGCGCAGCAAGGCGCGCTTCTGGTCAAGATCCCAGTCGTGCAGGACGTGGCCCATCACCAGTACGTCGGCTGTTGGGCACGGATCGTCGAAGAAATTGCCTGCGTAGAAGTGCAGTCGCTCCTCCAATCCGTGCGATGCGACGTATTCCTCGAAGACAGGCCGCACTGGGGGCAAGTCAAAGCCGCCACCTGACAGATGCGGATGCGCGAGCGCGACCTGCACCGGCAGCGCGCCCTGTGCCGCGCCGATGTCAATGAACGTACGGTAGTTCTGCCACGGAAACTGCTGCGCGATTGCTCGCGCAGCCCCGAGACTGACGCCGCTCATCGCGTGCAGGAACGTCCGCAATCGTGCTCCGTCGCTATAAATCGCCTCAAAGACGTTCCCGCCCTGCCTGGACTCGTTTTGTGGCATGCCGGTGCGCAACGCTTCTGTGAGCGAGCCCCAGAACGGATACAGCCGCGAGTTCGCCATTTCGAGCAGCCCGCCGACGTAGCTCGGCTTCTCCCGGTCGAGGAAGAGATCGGCGTCTCGCGTGTTGCTGTAGACGCCGTTAGTGCGGTTCAGGAGCTTGAGCGCGACAAGTGCGTCCAGGAAATCGAGCGCCGATCGCGGATGCAGCCCCAACGCCCCAGTGAGTTGCAAGGCGTCTTGCGGGCCGCGTGCGAGATGGCTGAACAATTGCACTTCCACAGCCGAGAGCAATGTCTTCGATGCCCAGAACCCCATCGCCACCTGCAGGATCTGTTCGGGCGAAGGCTCCGCTTCTGTCGCGTGATCGGCGCGCGGCGCCTCTTGTTGCGTGGCTGATACTGATGCCATCGATGTCTCCTATACGAAGATCGTTCGTCGTCGGATCGCATTTGGCAGGCGCACGATCGCTCTCAGATGCCCGCTGCAGCACGCAGAGATGTACGTGATTTATCCGGATCGTTCCTCGTTCAGCCGCCGCGGAACTGATCCGCGCGCGCTGCATCCGGCAGAAGAACGCGCCGGCGCCATCCCGTCGTCCGTGCGCAAATGAAGTCTCAATGTGATGGTTCCACTATAGAGTCCGCTTTCCTGTTGGGCAATGCTGACCCGTGCCCCAGCCCACCCCATGTCTGCGACCGTCGCCGCTGGTTGTCAACTACGGGCGGTCACAAAGTCGTAAATGTCTATATCGCCGACAAACAATGCGAAATGGCGATTCCCCTGGCCGATACTGTCGCCGGCCGCTGGTCCCGATCAATCCATCTGTTCTTGCAATGCCTTTGCCTTGTTTGAATAGTAATGGAAAGCGGCCGTGTCGCCATTGCGCCGAAACACTTCGCTAATCTGCCGCGCGGCCTTGGCAGCAATGTTGAAGGCAGCGATCAGATCATTACGGTCCTGATCTCCTGGTGGTTTGCCATCAACAAACTTCCCCGCGACGTATCCAGACGGCGTTTCAATGACCCCGAGGGAGAGGCGCCCACGCTTTAGCTCTCCGAAATAGGATTCGACGACTTTACCGTTAGAGTAAGCACGCAAAACTCCGTATCCGTCCGCTATTCCGTCCGCAGAGCAACCGCCGCTCCACCGGAAGACGGTGAAGTCCCACGAAGCGGGGGTCTCAAATCGGCATCCCGAACGCGTATCCGCCCCATTCAGCGCAGACGCGCAACCGTCCCGCGGAAATGCACATCCCAATACCGCCGCTACGATGGCGACGGGCAAGGCTCGCAAAACAAACGGCAAGCGCTTCATTTCAGTACTGCGGGCCAGCTTGCGACGAGGTCCTTGCCCGCCTCGAAGTGCATTCCGTCTTCGGTAGGAAAGGCGGCTCCCCAATACCAGCCGTGGCGATTAAAGATGGGACAGATAAGAGTCAGGCCGACCTGCACCTTGTTGTCTCCGCGTGTATCGAGCACGCCGGCTATCGTCAGGTCGACAGCTGTGCCCCACGAGTGATTGGAAATCGTTGTCGCACTACCGCGCCGGTAGCGGCAGCACAACATACCCGCCGTTCCGATCTGCGCGGCGAGATCGGGCAACTCCCGCCCGATGTCCGCGAAAACCTCTCGCAAGCTGTCCACAGCAGGCAGCAACCCCTGAACGCGGAAATTCCCAATCCGGGCGACCACTACGTTTCTCTTCAGCCGCGAGTCGGTCAATGGCTGGCAGTCGGACGAATAACTTTGGCGCGGTTGCCCTAGCGTGCTTTTCATGAACGCGTCGGAGACGGGGTGTATGCCATGATTAATGGTGTTTGCCGCGGGGCGCGAGACGAGGCGCAGAAACGGAGAAAGCACGGAAGGTGGATGATGTTCGAACGCCACTAAATGACG
The DNA here is from genome assembly GCF_032806925.1 of Paraburkholderia kirstenboschensis. Classification (NCBI taxonomy): domain Bacteria; kingdom Pseudomonadati; phylum Pseudomonadota; class Betaproteobacteria; order Burkholderiales; family Burkholderiaceae; genus Paraburkholderia; species Paraburkholderia kirstenboschensis. Next base: position 1,213,675 of record NZ_CP136513.1, read on the forward strand.
CCAGGACCTTCCGTTCGGGTCAACGCGTCCATCCGGAAGCTTTGTGAACTGCCGCTGGAAACTCTCAATCGCCTGGATGGTTTCCTTGTCGCAGACACCTGCGGGCGGAGCGAGACTGGTGAATCCGTGCTGGACCAGCAGGGTTTGAACCAGAGCGACGTCGTCTTTGTTGTTCGCGCCACCCTGACCTACAGATTTAGCAATGCTTGCAGTCATAGATGACCTCGCCGCGAAAACGCCTGCCCTAATTCGCAAACGTCGATAACCTGAATGGATACGCGGTTGCGCCGGGACTTAAAAGCCCCTGCTCTACTCCGATGGGCACCTGACCATCGCCCGGCCCATACAACCAATACGTAAAATAGAGCGCCCCCGGACTACTCACGGCCAGTCGCTCCAAGACCTGGAACGGACCGCTATTGATCTTGCCCAGCTGCGGCACGAGGTTGATATCGGTCGAGCCGCCTAGCGTATGTGGAATCGCATGTCCGCGGTGGTACATGCCACCGTTACTGAGCGGATGTCCACGCATTCGCGTCGCAATTTCCTTGCGGGGCACACTGCTCTTCCCTTGACTGATTCCCCATGCTGCAACCAGGCGTTCGGTAGAAACGTCGAACAGATAGGAGAATCCTCCAACGGAAGCTTCGATCAGCTCGCAAGATGCAAACCGTCGGAAATAGTCGTTTGCCCACAAATCAACCAGAAGCGGAGTAATCACTTCGTGCAACGCTGTGTCCGCATCCGTCCGCGAAAGATGAGGCAAAAACAGGTTCAGTTCCGCGTAGTTCGTCATGCATCACCTTGCATTTCATGGCGCCAATTCTCGCCCCGCCGGCCCAACGGTCACGCTGTCCTGCAGTCGCCGCCGCACATCGCCCACATCCACGCCGCCAACCCCCGTGCTATCAACGATCGGCATGTACTCCGCCGGCGTATGCAGCAAATACGCCTGCATTTCGTCGATCACCACGCGGTCGCTCGGGTCGTAACCCAGCTTCGCTAGTTGTCGAGTCAGTTCTGCGCGTTCTTCAAAGCTCAGCGCTCGCCACCAGAACGCGCGGCACGCTTGCGCATACGCACTGTTCGAAAAGTACAGCCAATGCCCTAATTCGTGACTGAGTATTGCTGCTCTGACGGCGGTGTCGATCGTCCCTCCACCCGGCCCTGGTCCAAGACCCGGAATAGTGATCAGAAAATCGTGAACGCTCACCGCTTTCCAGTTCCGTTGCACTTCGCGGATCAGATGCCATCGCACAAGGATCGTCCGCAGCGCGCGCTCGTCCTGGCTCAGCACCACGCCTTGCTCGTGCGCCACTTCGAAAAAATGCGCCAGTTCGACCGTGCTGAAATCGTTGCCGACGGTCAACCCGGCGGAATCAGTGCCGAAGCGCCGCGCATGCGCCGCGATGGCCGCCGCGGGCACTACGCGATTACGCGGCATATCCCGCCTTTCCAGCAACGCAACTATTCGTGCAAACATGGCGCCCTGTTGCGCGAGGCTTGCCGCCTGCATCACGTAGAGCCCCGGTTTATCCGTAATGCTGAACAATTGCAGTCTTGCGTCGGATGCAAGGGCAGCTTGCAGATCAGCAAGCGGCAAACGTCGCGCGCCAGTTTCGCGATCTACTGCGACCGTAAGTGCTTCACTCGTGCCATCGGCCGCGCTCACCGAGGCATTTGCCTGCGCAGCGACCGCGACTGGCGTTCCGGAAACAAACAGCAGCGCCGCCATTGCCGCCCGGGCAGAACACGCGCGATAACTTTTCATCAGCGTCGGCCCGAAATGCAGCTACTCGGTGACGGTAACTATCGTCACACGGCGATTCTCCGGCGCCGTCGGATTGCGCCTGTTCAACGGCTCGGAAGAACCTTTACCGAGCGACGACAGCCGCTCCGGGGCGATCCCGTCTTTCTGTGTCAGATACTTGACGACCGCGGCCGCGCGATCTTCGGAGAGCTTCATGTTCGTATCGGGCGAACCGCGCGGGTCGGCGTGCCCTTCCACACGAAACCGGTACGCGGCGAGCTTTTCGGACTGTAACGCGCTGGCAACCTTGTCGAGCGCCGCTTGAGCGCTGTCGGTGAGCGTGGCCGAATTGCTGGCGAATGTAATGAGCATTTGGGCGGCCGGCTTTCTCGCGGCTGCCGTAGGTCGCGCCGCGCCAGACGGCTGCTTGTTCGAGAGCACGAAACCGCGTGTCACGACGTCGTCACTGGGCTCGTCGGGCTCCAGTGCGCGAGTCACCGACTGCTCGTTGATGTCCTGCTCGTTCAGGACGGGTTCTGCCGCATGCGTGGGCGAGCAAAACAATGCAACGAGCCATACCGCTACAACAAGTAGAGCGCTTCCCGCGCGTTGCCCGGAAGATGAATGTCTAAGGCGCGACATACGGCGATCTCCGCAGAATGCATGACAGCCTCACCTTCAAAGACGAACGATGGGCAGACAATTTGAAACCACTGCCTGCCCACAGCGCGCTGCGGTGAGTTATGTCTGCATACCCGGATTCGATATCACTGCAGCGTCAGTTCGACAATCGAATCCCATTCATTCGTGCCAACGTCGAGAAGGCTCGCGAACCGCAAGCCGCTCATCGCGCCCGCACAGATTCTCGCCGATGCCGCCAGGTCGGGCGACCCCTCGGTCCACCAGATACCTTGTCCTGCTATGGCAGCTTTCACAAGCAACGTTGCGAAGCCGTCATCGGATGCGTTTCTTACCGCGAGCCGCCATGGCGTCGCCTCCTGATTACCGCCGGAGAATTTCACGGCGCGCAACGCCTCATCGAATCCATCGAGTGAGAACTCTGGGGTCAATGTAGTCAACGCCAGTTGCGTCAAGCGGTCATACCATCCTTGTGCGCCGCTCAGCCGGCGCCCGAGCTCCGCCCCCTCGAATGCCTGAGCAATCGTGAACGGAAAGTAACGCCCGACGCGATCGACGCCCGGCATCAACACGCCTGCCCACGCGTTCACGCCATACACATGTGGACCCAGCGCGAAACACCACACCGGCGCATTCAGATACAACGGCAGCCATTGCGCACCGAAGCGCTGCTGCGCAGCCAGCATGTTTTCCTGCAGGCCCCGGTCCCAAGGCCTCAAGAACTCTGCGGGCAAGCGCCGGGATACGAAGTCGCCATGCGTGCGCACCTTGCCGAAGAAGCCGGGCTCTGGGAAGATGCTCGCGCTCATAACCGGTCCGGGCAGCGGAACTGCTCGACGATGCCGCGCCGAAACGGATTCACGATACTGCTGGCCGCCAGTTCGAATTCCGCGCGACGGCCATCCGAGTCGAAGCTCAGACGGAACCGGTCCGGCTGCGAGGTAGGCTGCAAGTGCGCGCCATCAAGCAGGTGCAGCAGCGCCCACGGACCACCGGCGCGTGCTGCAGGTGCGCCACCTGGCGGCGTAAACTCGACGTGCGCGTCGCCCGTCCCTTTGCCGCTCGGCCACTGAAATACCATTGATTGTTGCGCGCCCGGTTTTACAACCAGTTGCTGTCCGTCGATGTCAAGCGTGAACTGCACGATTGCTGGATCGATCGTCAGAGGCTTCACTTCGAAGCGCACCGATACATCGCGCCCGCCCGCGCGGAAGAATGCATCGCGGATCTGCGCCGCACGCTGGAACTGGACGAGTACATCCGCAGGTATGCCGAGCGTCTCGGTGCCGCTGCGCCAGCGCCATTGCGGCCCCGACATGTCGACGAGCGTCGCCAGGTTCTTCTGGAAGAAATCGTCGATCAACCCGCCCGGCCCGAGCAGCCTGCCGAAGTCGTCGGGCGCGGCATCGCGCGTGGACCCGCGCACGAGCGGATAACGGCCGTCGAGCGCCCGCCGGCACAACTGCGCGACGTTCGCCTGCCACAACGCATTGAGCCGTGCGCGCTCGCCCCCGACCATCAGCAATCCGGCACCGGCCGCGACGTCGGTGGCTACCGCTGCCAACGGCGGCGGCGAGCCTTGCGCGACCAGCTTGAGCTTGTTCAACGCATCGCCCGCAGGGGCCGCGAGACCCTGGCGGCGCGCGGCGTCCGCTGCCTCCAGATAGGCCGCCGCATCCTTCAACGCGGCGAGTTGCACGTCCAGCGGAACCGGGCCTGCCGCGCCGGGTTTGCCCGCGAGATCGTGTAGCGCCTGGAAATGTGCATCGACAGGATTGAGTTCGGCCGGTGGTGGCGCTGCCACGTCTTCCGGCTGGTTTCCCAAGGCGCTTTCCAGGCGCTTCCTGGCCGCATCGAGCTTGCCGCCCAGCGCGGCGACGCCCTGCTGGGCCAGCGATCCGCCGGTCTTCGCGTCACCCAGCGTGGTCTCCTGCGCGGCCGCCAGCATCAACGATCGCAACGGAGAATCCGGCGCGGACAAGAGGTTCGCCACGCGCGCGCCTTTTTCCAGGCCGTCGAACGGCACCACGTCGATGTCGTTCAGCAGCCCGTCCCACTGCCGGATGTACTCATCAAAGTACAGGCGCGTGATGCCCGTCCTCAAATCTTCTATGCCGGTTGGTGTCAACACGGATTCCTCACGGCCGAGAACCCAGTCGTCCTTCGCGATATTGAGCACCGCCTCGTTGCGCAACTGGATGAACTTGCGATAGCCGGCCCGCGTGTAAGCTCCGGAAACGCCACGCGTCAACGGTGCGCCGCTCTTGCGCACGAGCACCAGCGCCGCGTTGCGGCCTGCCGCGTTGGCGACGCTGAACTCCGGAAGGCCGGCCTGTTCGAGATTGCGCTTGACGCGGTTGAAGAGCCGTTGCGTCAGCGGCATTCTCGCGATGACCGTACGTGCCTGCGCGATCAGATCCTTGTCGAGCGGTAGCGACGCATCGAAGCGCGCCGGCTGGAATAGCGCTGCAAGATGGCCGTCGATATCGTTGCGCTGTTCGTCGCTCGCAGCACGCAACGGACCGCGTCGCCAATCGACATCGGCCCACAAACGCACGGAGTCGGCGTCATAGTGCAGCGGGTCGCCGAGCATCAGATAGGCGCGCAGGACTTCATACTGAAAGTCCGGATTGTTCGCGTCGCCACGCCGCAGCTCCTGTTCCATTGTGCCGACCACGAGCGGCAGCAAGGTCTGCCGCAGCAAGCGCCGATAGCTCGCCTGCGCTTCGAGACCCAGCTTGTCGCCCTGATAGAGGCCGAGGCGGGACAACCCTGGCACGCTTTTGTCGCGGTCCGCGTAACCGCCGGGAATATCGCGCGCGGCGTTGAGCAACGGCAGCAGCGCAAGCGGGTTATCGCTTTGCGCAGTAGTCTGCGCGAGTTTCTGCAACTGGCCGACATGCTGTTCGACATCGGCAATATAGGCGCGATTGCGCTGATAGCTGACAAAGAACAGCAGCAGCGCGACGACCGTGAAGATACCAATGGCTGCCAGAGCCGCGCGCTGGAACCACACGCGGCGCCGTTCCAGCTTCCGGTTCGCGCCGGCCAGCCCGGCTTCCTCGAAGATTACGTCCCGCAGCAAGCGCGTGATGAAGTACGCGCGTCCGCTCGAAGCGTCCGGCACCACGACCTGTTGCTGCAGGCCGAGCGCCGCGGCCACGGCGCTCATCACGCGGTCGATCGGCCGCCCCTCCTGAGTGCCGCTCGTGAAATAGACGCCACGCAACAGCGCGGACTGCTCGAAACGCGAGGTACTGAAGGTCTCGTCGAGAAAGCCTTTGAGCACGGACTCGAGACCGGCGAACTGCTGTGGGAAACCATAGACGAGCGCGCGCCTGCGCGTGTCGGTCTCGCGCTGCATGCGGTTCAGCACGCGGGCTTGCAACTGCTTCTCCAGCGCGTCGAATTCGACGGGGAATGCGGCGAGCGCCTCGTCGGGCAAGCCTTGCTCGTTGAATGGAAAAGTCATGCCCCATACCTGCTCGCGCTCGTCGCGGCCGAGATCGTCGAAAAACTCGGCGAAGCCTGCGAGAAGATCGCATTTGGTCACCACCACATAGACGGGAAAGCGCATGCCGAGCTGGCCGTACAGTTCCTTGAGCCGTTCGCGCACGGCGTTCGCCTGCTGTGCACGTTGCGTTTCCGACAGTTGCAGCAGGTCGCCTGCCGACAGCGCCACGATCACGCCGTTCAGCGGCCGGCGCGGACGATACTTGCGCAACAGTTGCAGGAAGCCGGCCCAGGCGGCCTGATCGGCTTCGGCGAAACTGTCCTGTGTGGTGAAGCGGCCAGCGGTATCGAGCAGCACGGCGTCGTCGGTGAACCACCAGTCGCAGTTGCGCGTGCCGCCGACGCCGCCGATCGACTGTTTGCCGAGCCGGTCGGCCAGCGGAAACTTGAGGCCGGAGTTCAAAAGCGCAGTGGTCTTGCCGGTGCCGGGCGCGCCGACGAACATGTACCACGGCAACTGATATACGTACTGGCTTCCGAAGCGGCCCTTCACGCGAGCCTTTCGCAATGTCGCCATGGCGGCTTCGAAACGCTGCTTCAAGGCCGCGACGTCGGCCTCGGATTCCTTCTTGCCGGTCGCAGGCGCGGCTGGCTCCTGTGCCACGACGCGAGTGAACCTGACGTTGACGAGGCGCATTGCGATCCAGCGCACGATCCAATACAGCGCCCATAGCAGCAACAGCACGACAATGACCGTCAAGCGGCTGCCGGGCGTGTCGAGCGGCTCGTGACCCGCGTATCCGAGCAGCGGCCCTTCGACCCAGACGATCAGCGCAAGCGCCAGCACGCCGAGCAACGACAGCACGATGGGCCGTCTCAGCCAGTTGAAGATTTTCATGGCCGGCTCCCTTGCACGCGCGGCGCGCTAGTCACTACGGCGCTCACGATGCCGCCCCCGGCGCAAGAACCGTGATATCGACCCGGCGATTCTTCGCGCGATTCGCACTGGTGTCATTGGGCACGATGGGCTCGGCGTCACCGCGCCCTTCGGCGCTAAAGCGGCCCGGCGTGCCGGCGCGGGCCGCGAGCATATCGCGCACGGCTTCCGCGCGCGCCTGCGACAAATGCCAGTTCGACGGGAAGCGCGCGGAGAGGACCCGCTGATTGTCCGTGTGGCCCGCGACGACGACATTGCCCTGCACTTCCTTCAACGCGTCGCCGATGCGTTGTATGAGCGGCACGAAGCCCGGCGCGAGATCGGCGCTGCCCGAGGCGAACAGGCCGTCGCCATTGATGGTGACGACCGTGCGATCCGGCAACTCCGCGACGCGCACGAGGCCGCGCGCAATTTCAGGCGAGAGGAACTGCGAGAGCCTGGGCGCGAGCTTGGGCGCAGCCGTCAGTTTCGAGGCGAGCGCGGGAGCCGGCGCGACGCGAATACCGTGAAGCGCTTCGAAAACGCGATCGGACCTGTCGTTCAGACTGAAGCTCAACAGCAGATGAACGACCACCAGCACCACGCACGCAACCGCCGCCGTCACCCACACTGGCACGAGGTGCAACAACGGCTTGCGCTCCGCCTTCACGGGGAGCCAGTGCGGCGACAGATCGCGCTCGGCGGCGCCGCGCTGTCCGCGAATCATCTGTTCGAGGCGCTCGCGGATCGTGTCGAGTTGCGTCCGGCCCCCGTCGATCAGCCGGTAGCGGCCTTCGAAACCGAGGCCGAGAATGACATACATCAATTCGAGTACATCGACGTTGGCCGCCGGATTTTGCGCCAGGCGCTGAAGAATCATGTAGAAACGCTCGCCGCCCGACGCCTCGTTATGAAACATGACGAGCAGGCTGCGGCTGCCCCATAGGCCCGCGCCCCACGGCGTGCTCGCGATCGCCTCATCGAGAAAGGTGCACAAGCAGTAGCGCGACGCGCCGAGCTTTTCGTCATCGATCCCGTTGGCGCGGCCTTGCGCTTCGAAATTGCGCACCATCTGCACCAACTGATTGCGCAACTCCTCGACATTCGGATGAGTCGGCAACAGACGCAGCGGCAAGGCCAGTTCGATCAGCGGATTCGCCGCTCGCAACAGCGGATTGAGACCCCCGCCTGCCGCCAGCATCGGCCCGGGTGTTGTCGCGGCCGCCATCAACGCCGCGCGCGCGCCGCCGGGCGTCGGGATCAGGATCGTCGCGCCGGGATCGTCGGAGCGGCCGCGCAGTTCGTCAGGACTCACGATGAACTTCCTCAAATCGATTGCATCAGCGGCGAATTGCCCAGAACTCCATCGTCAGCCCGGGGAAGTCGCCGGCGACATGCAGCGCCATACCGGCGGAACTGGAGAACTGCTTCCACAAGTCGTTGCCGCGGTCGAGTTCGAAGTAGGTAAAGCCCGCATGAAACGGCAACTGCCGGGGCGCCACGGGCAACGCACGCAAGCCGACGCCAGGCAATTGCAGGTTGACCAGATCACGAATGCGCTCGATCGGCCCGATCTTCACCTGCGGCGGGAAGCCGGTCAGAATCTGCTCGGCCGGCATGTGCGCGCGCACCGCAAGGACGAAGGCGGCCCCGGTGAACAGCGTCTTGTCCGGCACGAGCGCCACGCGCAAGCCGAACTTGCGTTCTTCGAGCGGAATCGGCACCGCGTGCGGATCCATCACCATGCCTAGAGATGCGCGTATATCGTCGATCACCGGCGCAAACGTCTCTCTCAGCCATTCATGGCGATAGACCGGATACGCTTGCGGCCGCTTCGACGGCTGGCTGAAGGTCGCCAGTTCGCCGGCGAGCTGCACCGCCATCCGGTAGAGCTCTTCGGGGTGCAGGCCGGTCATCGTCGAGAGATGGGAGGCGAGCGGCTCGTGGCGGTTGACCAGTTGCAGCAACAGAAAGTCCGCCACCTCCGCGACACCGGTCACACCCGGCTGGGCAAGGCGCGCGGCCAGCGCTTCGCCGCGCTGATGCAGAAGCCCCACCAGATCGTCGACGAAAGCGCCAAGGCGGCGCGCTACCCGATAGTCGAGACACGGCGGGCTGTAGTCGTTTTCCAGTACGACCCGGTTGTCTGGCAGGCGTTCGAGCACGCGGGCAACTCCGAGCGCCGTGTAGCCGTTCGCCACTTCGGGAGCGAGCGCGAGGCGCACTCGCAATTTGCCGATCTGCATCAACGCGGCTCCCGCATTGGGATCGTTGCTGTCGCTCACGTCGAGTTCGGCGATGCGGTGCCGCGCGAAGTTTTCCTCGCTCGCTTCGTTGCCAGTTTCGGCGACACCGGGTCTGCGCACCGGCAGCGCCAGTTGGACGAGCATGTTGCGCGTGCCTTCGGGAATGTCGAGCGGCTCCGGCAAGTCGTCGTCGGCAGGAAGATCGAATGGCGTGCCGTCAGGTAGCACGCCCGAGCACGACAACAGCGCGAGCTTGCCGAGCTTGAGCAAGGGCTCGTCGATGCACAGCGCCGTAAAGCCCCAGCTATACGAATGCAGGCCGCTCGCGCGTGCCTCCAGTTGCCTCTGCAGATAGCGGTCGTGCTGCTGCAGATGCTGGGGCTGAAGAAACATCCCCTCCGACCAGATGACTTTGCTGTTCCAGGACATATCGTCTCGTTCAAAGGTAAGTCAGGTGGATTTGGCCGGGTGCTTCGGCTGACGCTCGCGGGCCGCGTGCAGTGCCTCGATCTGGGCCTCATATGCGTCGTTGAAGGCTTTGCCGAAGAGTTTCTGAAAGTCGTCGTCGGCTTCGCGCGCGACCGTGCCCCGCAATTCGACGAACAGATCCCATAGCTTCGCCTTGCGGTTCGACAGCACTTTTTCGAGCGCACCGGGCTCCTTCAATTGGGCTTCGATCGTCGCGGGATCGAAGCGGTCGAGCACGTGCGCGAGCGCCGCGCGCATGCCGGCGAGCACGGCGAGTTCGTGTGCCTCGATGTCGTCGAAGGCGCGCTTGAGCGCCTCCTCCGGCGGCAGATAGCCGGCGCTGCGGCCAGTCAACATTTGCGCAAGCGCGCTGTCGACGTCGGGGAAAAACTTGAGCGGGTTGTTGTCGCGCGCGACGATCATCGTCGTATCGAGGCGCGCTTCGCGTTTGGTCATCGACCGTGCGCGCAGTACGGCCATTGTTCCGCGCAGCGACTCGCGCAGCATTTCGCCGATGAGGCGCGCGAATTCCGGCTCGGGCAGGTTCGGCGGGCGTGATGCATCGAGGCCGAGACCTTCGAGCAATGCGTGGATGGTGCTGGCGTTTTCGCTGATCGGGGCGGAAGTATCGCGACGTGCCGCTGCGGCGGGCGCGCCAGGCGTGGCCGGCGGCGCGGCTGATTGGCCAGTGTCACCCGCCTTCGTGGCGAATGTCCGGAGCGGCGCAAGGTCTGCGGTCGGTGACGGCACGGAATTTTGCGGGGTGATTGGAGCGGGCTGTGGATCAGGGGTTGTAGCCTCCGGCTGGATCGACGCAACAGGCGTGACAAGCCGCGCGCTAGCCGCTTGTGGCGCCACGACCGGCACGACCACCGGCACCACCGGAGCAGACGGCCCAGAAGACGCGGACGGCTGAGCAGACGGCGTCGCGAACAGATCGTCGAACGGTGTGGCTGCGGCCCCTGTCATCGAGGTATCGAGCAGTCCCGGCGGCAAGCCCGTTGGGCCGCCGCTCGGTGCAGCCGCCGTGGCCGCCGTCTCGTGCGCCGCATGACGCGGCGCTGCCGCAGGCGACGGACCGCCCGCCTGCGCCGGCGTTTCCCATTGCGCCAACGCATCGGCGAGCGGATCGTAATTGGCCGGAATGCCTGCAGCGGGCGGGGACGCTGTGCCCTGCTCCTCCCGCGGCGGTTGCGGAGCCGAAAACGCTTGCATCTCCGGCGACACGTGATCGCTCTCCGAACCCGCAAAGCCCGGCCGCGACGATATCCGCTGCTGTTCACCGAAGCCCGGCTGGCCGAACGGATCGAGGGAGCCAATACGCAACACATCGCCTTCTGGATCGGCCAACGGTCCGCCGAGCACCTGCGCGGCGCTCAGAGGATCGCGGCCGCCCGTCAGGCCGCTCAACGGAGCAGTCTGCTCGCCAATCGACACCTCCAGCAGATACGGCCCAATCAGCAGACGGTCGCCGTCCGCGAGCCGGGCCTCGCGCGTGCCGCCCAGCGCTCGCTGATTCAATACACTCGGATTGCTGCCCAGGTCGCACAGCAAATAGTCGCCGCCGCGAAATTCGACGCGCGCGTGAACGCGTGAAATAGCGCGCTGCTGGTCGGGCAGCACGAGCGTGCAGTCGGTCGCGCGGCCAATCGTGCCGCCCGTCGGACCGAACGCAACGGCAATCGGCTCGGCCAGCGTTTCGTCGTTGAATCGCACGACCCGCAGCGAAAGAATCGGATAGCTCACTTGGCTCCCCACAACCGGTCAGGTCAGTAACAAGTCACGATTTAACTTTCTTGGTGCCGTCGTCGGCGTCTTTGGGTGCGCTCGGCGCGGTCGGCGACGAGCCGCCGCCCGCGCCCGCCGAGCCGCCCGAATTGAGCAGGATCGGCGTGCCCGACACCGCCACGCTCACTGGCCCCACCACCACGAACGCGCCGCCCGCCTTGAGCGTAATGCTCGCGCCCGCTTCGATGACGACGTTCATGCCCGCCTTGATATGGATGTTCATGCCGGCGTCGATCGCATAGTCCATCCCCACTTTCTCCTGCAACTTCTGCCCGACCTTGAGCGACGCGTTGCCGCCGACCTCGGCGTTCTGGTCGCCCGTCACCGCGTCGTGGCGTGCGCCGGCGATCGACACGAATTCGTTTCCGGTGACCTTCAGATGCCTGTCGTTCCGGACGTTGCACAGCATGTCGTTGTTCACCCACGTTTCGTGATTCTTTTCTGCGTGGAAGAACAGTTGCTCGTCGCCTTTGTTGTCGTCGAAACGCATTTCGTTGAATCCGCCGCCGCCTTTCGTCGAATTGCTTTTTAGCGTGGAGAGCGCCTGATTCGCCGGCAGTTCGTACGGCGGCATGGTATTGGCGTTGTAGACGCAGCCCGTGACGAGCGGCCGGTCCGGATTGCCCTCGACAAAATCGACGATCACCTCCTGGCCGATCCGCGGCACGAAGAACGTGCCCCAGCGTTTGCCGGCCCAGCCCTGCGACACGCGCACCCAGCAACGCTTCATACGGGTATCCGCATCGGCCGGCGGCGCAAACTGCTCCCAGTGAAACTGCACCTTGATACGGCCGTACTTGTCCATGAGGATCTCTTCGCCGTCGGGGCCGACCACCACGGCAGTTTGCGGACCCGCGACGACCGGCTGCGGTGTCAAGCGCTCCGAGCGGAAGTGATTCTCCTTGCGAAACGCAGTGAACGAGCAATCGAAAAACGGCAGCGATGCATCGCTGCGAGCGGTCGATACATAGACATCCGAATTTATTTCGTAGACCGCGCTAATCACCAGATATTCGTGGTTCTGCGCGGTAGAGGCATGATCCTGAAGCTTGAACTGGCCCCCGGGCCAGATGCCGCGTGCGCTTGAACGGCCCGAGATACTGTCGTTGCGCGCCTCGCGAATCTCGATACCGACCTTCGCATAACGGTCGCCATCGGCGGCCTCGACGTGACCGCTCAGATGCTCCTGCATCGTGTAGACCGGCGGGTCGTAGACCTTCGGCCGCGTGGCACGCGACAGCAGCCCTTGCTGATTGCTCAGTGAAGGCTTTTCGAAATCGTAGTCGTTGACCTCGTATTTTCCGGTCTGCAATTCGGCGCCCGAACTCCACGCGTAGATGCATTCCTTCTCGTGCGAAGGCTCGTACCAAGCATCGTAAGAGATAGACGGATAGTGATCGATCGGCCCATGCACATCGCTCGAGTCGGTCAGCACCATCGTATGCTTGCCCATCTTGTGCTCGAAATAATAGTAAATGCCTTCATGCTCCATCAGCCGGCTGACGAAAGCAAAGTCGGTTTCCCGGTACTGCGCGCAATGCGGCAGCGTCGGATATGTCGCCTGACATTTATCGCTGACGTCGACGTTGTAGTCCTGAAGCACACTCGTCACGATGTTCAGCACACTCTGCTCGTGAAAGAAGCGGCTGTGCGAGGCGCGCGTCAGCAGCCACAGCCGCGGGCGCACCACCGCTTCATAGCGCGCCATGCGATTGCGAGTGCCGTCGCCAGGCGCGACGATCCGGAACGCGGTGACGATGCCGTTGAACTGGCGCTCGCCGTCGCGTGGCAGCGAGAGCGCGACAGAGATGTCATGGCCCAGCAGATCGGCTGCCTGCAAGTCGTTGCGCGTGCTCAGCAGGTCGAGCCGCCACTCGGAGAGGCGCCCCAACTCCTCAGTACCGCTCATATGCAGGAACAGCAGATCCTCGCCCGCAGGCGCGCAACTGACGGTGACGTGTCGGTTCGGGATTTGCGTGGTCATGTCATGGAATCATCGTTTTGACAGTCGCCGGATTGATGATCGTGACCACGCCGCCCCAGTTGCACATGCAGGTCGATACGTTGTCGAGCGAAGGCTGGTTGCCGAGCAGCACGCTCGGCGCACCCGGCGTCCACGGCGTCATCGTCGCGGGAATGCAGGGCATCGGCGTGAGCACGCCCATCGCGGCCGCCGTGGCCGCCGCGACCATGGGATTCGCGGGCGAGGTGCACATGCCAAACGGAAGAATGTTGACGAGCGGAATGTGATCCATGATGTTGGCCGCGGGCGGCCCCTCGCCCATCACCCGGTTGACCGGCAGCACCACCAGAGACGAGGGCGCCACGCCGAACGAACATTGCAGCGTTGCGCCCATGCTGACTTGTTGCGGCATATGAATGCGTCCATCATGCGAAGAACTCTGAAAACCCGCGCGCGTCGCTTCGATGAATCAATCGAAGGTATAAACGAATTCGCCGTCGCGCGCCCCGATCTGCACTTTCGTCACCGAGCTTCCGTTCATCATCCGCGTCAGAAACTCGGTGCTGATACGCGGCAACAGCGTGTTGGTCAGAATCGCGTCGATCATGCGGCCGCCGCTTTCCAGTTCGGTGCAGCGGCTGCCGATCAGCTTCACCACGTCGTCGTCGTAGCTGAACGGAATCTTGTGCGACGCGCGCACGCGCTTCTCGATTCGTCCGAGCTGCAAGCGGATGATCGCGCCAAGCATTTCGTCGGATAGCGGGTAGTACGGGACCACCACCACGCGCCCCAGCAAGGCTGGCGGAAAAACCTTCAGCAACGGCTCGCGCAGCGCTTTCGCGATACCCTCGGGCTCCGGCATCAGCTCCGGGTCCTTGCACAAACTCAAGATCAGGTCCGTTCCCGCGTTGGTGGTCAACAGTATCAGCGTGTTCTTGAAGTCGATCACGCGGCCCTCGCCGTCTTCCATCCAGCCTTTGTCGAACACCTGGAAGAAAATTTCGTGGACGTCCGGATGCGCCTTCTCCACTTCGTCGAGCAGCACCACGCTGTACGGACGGCGGCGTACCGCCTCGGTCAGTACGCCGCCTTCTCCGTAGCCGACATATCCGGGCGGCGCCCCCTTGAGCGATGACACCGTATGCGCTTCCTGATACTCGCTCATGTTGATCGTGATGACGTTCTGTTCGCCGCCGTACAACACCTCGGCGAGCGCGAGCGCGGTCTCGGTCTTGCCGACACCCGAGGTGCCGGCGAGCATGAACACGCCGATCGGCTTGTTCGGATTGTCGAGACCGGCGCGCGATGTCTGAATGCGTCGAGCGATCATTTCGGTGGCGTGCGCCTGACCGATGATGCGCCGGTTCAGGTTCTCCGCAAGCTTCAGCACGTTTTCGATTTCGTTGCGCACCATCCGGCCTACCGGTATACCGGTCCAGTCCTGCACCACGGAAGCCACAGCCTGCTGGTCGACGGTCGGCAGGATCAAAGGATCTTCGCCTTGATGTTCGGTTAGCCGGGCCTGAAGTTCGCGTAGCGCGGCGAGCCGGGCGTCGCGCGTTGCAGCGTCGCTGGCTCCGCTCTCGCCCGATTCGGCGGTTACACCGGTTTTGGCGGTTTCATTGGCGCCTTCGACCTTGCCAGTCTCGCCGCGCAGCTGTGCGCGCAGCGCGAGAATCTGCGTCACCAGTTCCTTTTCCGCCACCCAGCGGCTCTCCAGCGTGGCGAGGCGAGCCTGTTCGGCAGCCAGTTTTTCGGATGCGGCGGCCTCGCGCTCCTGCGTATTCACCCCAACCGCCGTTTCGCGGCCGATAATCTCCAGCTCCGTTTCAAGAGCGGCAATGCGCTTGCGCGAATCGTCGACGGAAGCCGGCGTTGCGTGCTGACTGACCGCCACGCGCGCGCACGCGGTATCGAGCAGGCTCACCGCCTTGTCCGGCAACTGGCGCGCAGGAATGTAGCGGTGCGAGAGCCGCACTGCGGCTTCGAGTGCTTCGTCGAGCACCTGCACCTTGTGATGCTGCTCCATCGTCGAAGTGACGCCACGCATCATCAGGATCGCTTTGGTTTCGTCGGGTTCGCTCACCTGCACGACCTGGAAGCGCCGCGTGAGTGCCGGATCCTTCTCGATGTGCTTCTTGTATTCGGCCCACGTGGTGGCGGCGACTGTGCGCAGCACGCCGCGCGCAAGCGCCGGTTTCAGCAGATTCGCCGCGTCGCCAGTGCCGGCCGCGCCGCCCGCGCCAACCAGCGTGTGCGCTTCGTCGATAAAAAGAATGATCGGCTTTTCCGAAGACTGCACCTCCTCGATCACCTGCCGCAAGCGGTTCTCGAACTCACCTTTCATGCTCGCGCCCGCCTGCAACAGACCGACATCGAGCGTGCGCAACTCCACGCCGCGCAAGGAGGGCGGCACGTCGCCGGCCACGATGCGCTGCGCGAAGCCCTCCACGACCGCGGTCTTGCCGACGCCCGCCTCGCCGGTCAGGATCGGGTTGTTCTGGCGGCGGCGCATCAGGATATCGACTACCTGGCGAATCTCTTCGTCGCGACCGACGATCGGATCCAGCTTGCCGTTGCGCGCCTGCTCCGTCAGATCGGTGGTGAAGCGCCGCAGTGCTTCCTGTTTGCCCATCGCGGCAGGCGGCACCGGCCCGCCTGCACCGCCGGCGCTGCCGGGATCGCCGCTATCGCGCTGTGCGCCGGCCGTCTGAAAACCGTCGCTCGCGCTCATCCCCGCTTCCGGCGACTCGCGCAGCATGCTGTCGAATTCGTCGACGAGCGAATCGAGCTTGATGCGCTCGAACTGCCGCGAGATACCGTACAGTCCGTTGCGCAGCGACGGTGTCTTCAGCAGTCCGACCATCAGATGACCGGTGCGCACCTGGGCCTCTCCGAACATCAGCGAACCGAATACCCAGCCGCGTTCGACCACCTCCTCGACTTGCGACGAGATATCCGTCACGGAACCCGCTCCACGCGGCAGGCGGTCGAGCGCGTCGGTCAAATCGCGCGCCAGCCCGGAAGGATCGAGTCCGTAATGTTTGACGATGCGGTGCAAATCGGAGTCCTGCAACTGGAGAATCTGGTGAAACCAATGCACCAGTTCGATATAGGGATTGCCGCGCAGCTTGCAAAAGACATTCGCGCTTTCGATTGCGCGGAATCCGAGCTTGTTCAGCTTGCCAAACAATGCCGCCCGTTTGATCTCGGCCATTTTGCTAGTCCCTCGCTGATGTCTGTGGCGACGCGTCGGAAAGCGGCGTGCGGGCCGCGGCGGCAACCCGCGAGCGGCCATCCGGACCGGTCGGATGCAACAGCAACTGGCGCTGGTCACCCTGCGCCGTGCCGCGCAGCGTCCACGTGGTGTATCCGAGCCGCGTGTGACGCCCGAGTCTTAAGCGCGGCACCTCGTCTTGTCTGAGCACCAGCCGAAGGTCCCAGTCGAGCCCGTCGCGCGCATAGTTGCGCAGCCAGTCGGCGAGGCGGTTCAGGCTCTCGCCGCCCGGCAAAAAGCGCTCATAGTCGGCGCGGCTCAACGGCCCAATGACGATGCGGAACTTGTGCTGGCAATCCCACACGCGTGCGCCGAGCACCGTCGAGACGCCGAGCGCGGCGGACCCGTCCTGCGAGCCGAGGCGCGATAGCGAACCGGCGGGCAACGCCATCCAATGGCCGACCCACTGCTCGATCTCGACCGGCAGGTTGAAGAAACGCGCCAGCACCAGCTTCAGACCCGCGGCCGGACGCGTCGGCGCGGCAAGCAAACCGGCGAAGTGCAGCTTGGAGAAATCAGGCACGGCGTCGCGGTCTCGCAGCGTCGCCTCGCCGAGTCCGAACAGACTGCCGACATAAAAAGAGAAACGATCCCGCCCGGGACGATCGAGGCTCACCGCAGGCTGCGCATTGGCCCAGGCGCGGTAGAAAAGCGACACCATCCGGTGATGAAAGACGTCCAGAAAACGGGCGAAGGTCGGATCGTTCGCGTTGCGCGCACGGTCGCGCACGTACTCCGTGAGATGAGTCGGCAGCGGACCATGCGGCCCGAGCAGGCCGAAGAACTTGACCGCAAGGCGCGCGGGGTGGTGTTCGCTCGCCGCTGTGAAGGCGCCGAGCGTGGTGGGATGGAACACCAGCTCCGGTTCCTGCACGAAGCGAATCGCATCGTCGCGAGGCTGCAGCGACTCGCCCACGCGGGGCTTGTCCGGATACGCATTTTCCAGCAGCCGGATCGTCTGGAAAAAGTCAAAGCGATGCGCTTCGTCCTCGAGCCGGCGCAACAGTGTCAGAGCGTCCAGCATTGTCCGACCCTCGCTGGCCAGCGCATGATCTCGCCGCGCGAGACGGTCTTCACGACGGTCTCGGCGAACGAGTTGATCGATACGTATTGAGCAAAATAATGCGCGAGCACGGCGCCGAGCAAAAATGCGCCGGCGCCTTCGAACGCTGCTTCGTCGAGCGTCAGCGTCACTTCCAGTCCACGGCCGAACACGATCGGCCCCGCGCAGGGCAAGCGCCGTGTCACCGGACGAGAATCGATCGAGCGCACTCCTTCGATCAGGCGCTGGCTCGCGATGTCGTCGGAGGGGCAGTAAAGGCCCAGCAGATCGCGCAGCGCCCGGGCGCCCTCCTGCGCGTCGTTGTCGAGCAGCGACGCGTAATTCAGCGACAGGTGGCTCAACAGCCGCCACGCCACCGCGCCATGCGCGTACGAGGGCAGCGGCCGGCTCGGGCCGCTCACGCAGCGTATGGTTTGGACCGGCGCTTCCACGTCGAGCGTGAAATCGGCGGGCCCGACACCGATCGGCATGGTCAGCGGCAAGTCGCGGTTTGTACACAGCACCTGCAAGCCGAGCTGGCGAAGGTCGCCGCGAAACGGCGCGTTTGCCGCGTCCACCAGCGCGACAAACATCTCGCTGCCCAAATAGCTCGTGCGCGGCCCGCGCTCGTGCTGTCGCGCGGAAGGCAGGCGTTTCTCGCGGCGCACCTGGTAATAGGCACCGGCCCGATATGTGGCTCCGAGATCGCGCGCGTGATAGAACGGCTCGAACTGCTGTTCGCCGCCGGCACCCGCGCTGTAACCGGTCGCCGCCTGGATCTGATAGATCTCGAAGTCCATCGGCCGTGTTCGGTCGGCGACCACGTGATATTCGAATTGCTCGTCAGACAGCGCAATTCGATCCGTGCGCCGCGAAAACAGGTTGACCGCGGGCGTGCAATGCAGCGCGAAATTCGTGGCGTCGAGCGATTGTTCGAGCAGCGGATCATTGCGCCTGAGCAGCACGATCACCTCGATCTCCGTGTCGGCACAACGCCGCAATGCCGCCTGCAAGCCGTCGATTGCCACAAACATGAAGCGCTGCGGAAATGCGAAATACTCCTGCAAGAGCCGATAGCCGCCAAACGACTGCCGGCTGACCGGCAGCAACGCTTCGTCTTCCGTAAAACCAAGCGGGCGCAACGCCGTCGCGGGCAACTGCACATGCCAGGCGGCCGGACGTTTGGCCGGCATCACGACGACGCCGCTCACCGAACCGAGCAGACGTTCATGAATGCGCGTGGCGAGCCCGTCGGTGCCGCGCAGATAGAGTGTCAGCCGGTCGAGCTTCAACTGGTTGAGCTTGAGACCGGCGGTCGCCCGCAGGCGCAGCCTGAGGCCGGCCTTGATAGCTCCCCCAGCGGCCATGCTCGCCGGCAACGCGCTATCCATGCCGCCGAGCGAGCCTGAATGCGTAAAAAATCTGGCCTCGGCGATTTCGAGCGGCCAGAGCGTCAGTTCATGCGCGCTGCGGTATTCGCAGCGCGTCGAGCCGTTCTTGTCGAGCACGCTGCGCAGTGCGCTGCCGCGGGCAATCCGCACGCCGTCCGCGAGACTGGTGCTCGTGAGATCGGGCTGAATCTGCACCACGGCCATCGACGGCGTCGGCGTGAGGTAATGGGGATACACCAGTTCCGCGAGGTGCTGCGTGAAGCGCGGAAACTCATCGTCTATTTTCAGCTGGACGCGCGCCGCAAGAAAGCTGAATCCCTCGAGCAGACGCTCGACATAGGGGTCCGCGCATTCGAGACTTTCGAGTCCGAGCCGCCCGGCGATTTTCGGAAACTCGCGGGCGAACTCGCCGCCCATCTCCCGGAGATGCTGCAGCTCCTGACTGTAGTATTTGATCAGGTCTGGATTCATGGTTTCAGCGCGGTCCGCCCTGGTCGATCACCCGGATTTCGCCGGCTTCCAGGTCCAGTTCGGTCCTGAAGTAGAGACGCTCCGGATAAGGCTGCGCCCACAGATCGCCCTCGACGAGAAACGACACGGTGTTATGACGCCCAGTCGTTTCTTCGAGCTGCATGGAACTGACTCGCACCGTATCGCGCAAGATGCGTGGCTCGAACGCCCAGATCGCGTCGCGCACCAGCTTGCCGAGTTGCAGCGGATCCATGCCGGATGCAGTCTTGCCGGCAATGTCCGGTAAGCCGAAATTGATCACCGAGGTCGCAACATAGGGATAGCCCGTGAGATCCTGCACCGACGCGAGGCCATTGGCGTTGAGCAGCCACGCGAGATCGCGCTGCACGCTCTGGCGCAGCGCGCGCATCGACAGGACGCGGCGCTCTCGCGGCTCCACTTTCTTCTCGGGTTCGAGGTCGGTCAGCCGGTCGAGCAGCGAAGGCTGCAGGCGGTCCCGGGCGGTAAGCTCAGCCATGGTTCGGCACGGCCGCGCCGCCCTCTTGCGGATGCATGTCGCCACTCGTCAGTTCGATGGTGCGCACGTCGAATAACGCATAGTCGTCGACATCCGAGGTGAACATGCGCTGCCCCACGGGATGCGAAGCCGCTGTATCGTCACTGGCCCATTCGGTCAAATGCGCGAGCCACAACGAAGGATTCTTTTCTGCGAGCGTGCCTGGATAGCGAGTCGGAATGAGGCCGGCTGCCTGGCCGTCGTTGGCCCACGTGAAGACGGCCGGCATCCAGACGCGATCGCGCAGGTCCGATGGCGGCTCGATTTCGATGCGTTTGATGCGGGCAAACGGAATCCAGTAATAACGGCCGTTCAATATGGTTTCCAGCGTGGGGCCAAGCCGGTTGTCCGCGTCCGCCAGCCACGCGAATGGCTCGCCGTTCAATGTCCCGGCTGTAGCGGGCGCCTCGTCAAAGGCCTGCGCGCGCGCGGCGACCGCCGCGCGGGTGTCGCCGGCGGCATCGAATCGTAATGCTTCGAGTAGTAGCGCGAGCCAGCCGGTCGGCTCGCCGAAAATCAGCGGCGCTCGCTCGCCTTTGAAAACCGCCTCGCGCAGCGCCTCGCATTGCAGCGCTCCGCGATAGGTTTGCACCATGGGCAACGCCGCGGCATCGAGCTCGCCCGCTACGTTGAGTTGCGTGAGCGCACGATCCCATGCCCCGGTTACCGCGAGTAACTGGAACAGAAAGACGCGATATGCGGCTTTCGACGGCTCCTTGCGAACCCGGCTTTGCAATTCACTCAGGCACCCGTCGAGATCGCCTTCGCGCAAACGCTCTTCTGCGGTCATGCTGGCTCGCTCCGGTCAGGCTTACGTCATGCCACGCGCCATCGCACTGCGGCGGCGCGGCCCATGCAGTGCGGTCGCCCTATGCGGTCACCCGTTCAACTCTCGGCGTTGGCGGGAATATTCCATTTCACTTCGACCACGCCGCCCTCCTTCGCACCCTTCGCGTTCTGCGGCTGATACTCGACATGGAACTTCTCGAAGTTGAGCGTCACGTTTTCGGTAAAGCGCTCTTCACCACCCGAACCTCCCGTCGAATAAGAGCTAACCAGCACACCTTCCAGTGTGATCTTGTAGTACTCCAGCGGATTGTCGCCGCCCGCCTTGCGCACGGTCAGTAGCGCTTTGTCGATGTGCGTGCCTTTGGTGCAGGCCGCCATGATCGGCGGACTCGCCTTGTCGCTGTATTTGGTAAATGAAAGATCCTGCACCGACACCTTGCCGGCCCCGCCCCCAGTGCCCATATGCATCGTGCCGCTCTGGCTCAGGCCCCAGCTCCACGCGAGCAACTCGATTTCCTCCTTATGGGTCTTGTCCTGCGACTCGCCCTTGATATCGCCCAGCTTCATGAACATATCGATGGCCATGTCTTCCTCCACTCAAAACGATTCGTCACTGCAATAGGGTTTCCGTTATGCCGCCTTGGCGGACGGAAGCTTTGAAACCAGCCGTAGCGATACGGTCAGACCTTCCAACTGATAATGCGGACGCAGGAAAAACTTCGATGTGTAGTAACCCGGATTGCCTTCGACCTCCTCGATGACCACCTCCGCGGCGGCGAGCGGCCGTCGCGCTTTAGACTCTTCCGTCGAGTGCGCCGGATCGCCATCCACGTACTGGAGGATCCAGTTTTGCAGCCAGCGCTGCATGTCGTCCTTCTCCTTGAAGCTGCCGATCTTGTCGCGCACGATGCACTTCAGGTAATGCGCAAAGCGGCTGCATGCGAACAGATAAGGCAGACGCGCGGCCAGGTTCGCGTTAGCGGTGGCGTCGGGGTCTTCGTACTCCGCCGGCTTATGCAGCGACTGCGCGCCGATAAAGGCAGCGAAATCGGAGTTCTTTTTGTGGACGAGCGGCATAAAGCCGTTTTTCGCCAGCTCCGCTTCGCGGCGATCGCTGATGGCGATTTCGGTTGGGCATTTCATGTCGACGCCACCGTCATCCGTGGGGAACGCATGCACCGGCAGATTCTCGATCGCTCCGCCCGACTCGATGCCGCGAATCCGCGAGCACCAGCCATACATCTTGAATGAGCGGTTGATGTTGGTCGCCATCGCATAGGCCGCATTGGCCCACGCATACTTGCTGCTGTCCGCGCCAGCCGTGTCTTCTTCGAAATTGAACTCATCGACCGGATTGGACTTGGCGCCGTAGGGCGCGCGCGCAAGAAAGCGCGGCATGGCGAGGCCCACGTAACGCGAATCCTCCGAATCGCGCAGCGAGCGCCACGCTGCATGCTCGGGGGTCTGAAAAATCTTTGTCAGGTCACGCGGATTGGCCAGTTCCTGCCACGAATCCATGAGCATCACAGCGGGGTCGGCGCCCGCGATGAACGGCGCGTGCGAAGCGGCCGAAATCTTCGCAATCTGCGTCAGCAAATCGACGTCCGGTCCGCTGTTATCGAAGTAGTAATCGGCTACCAGCGCGCCATAAGGCTCTCCTCCGAACTGGCCGTATTCCTCTTCGTAGAGCTTTTTGAAGATGGGGCTTTGATCCCACGCGGTGCCCTTGTATTTCTTGAGCGTCTTGTGCAGATCGCCCTTCGATACGTTCATCACGCGGATTTTCAGCGACTCGTCCGTCTCCGTGTTGTTCACCAGATAGTGCAAGCCGCGCCATGCGCTCTCGACCTTCTGGAATTCCTCCGAGTGGATGATCTGGTTGATCTGCGCGGTAAGCTTCGCGTCGATCTGCGCGATCAGCGCTTCGATCGTGGCGAGCACATCGCCGGAAATCACGTTGCTGTCGCGCAGCGCCTGTTCGGCGAGCGTGCGCACCGCGGTTTCCACGGCTTCCTTCGCCTTGTCGCTCTTCGGTTTGAATTCCTTTTGCAGCAAGTTGGCGAAATCGCTCACTTCAAGCGCCGTTTCGCGGGGTTGCGCTTGCCCTTGGGTGGTAGGTTCAGCCATCGTAGACTCCCCTTAGATCACGCTCATTCCTGCGGCTTCGGTGCGGATGCTAACGACTGCAGCAACGCTGGGTCGTTCAGCAGTTTCGCGATCAGATCCTCCGCGCCGGTCTTGCCGTCCATGTAGGTCAGCAGGTTTTGCAACTGGCCTCGCGCCTCCAGCAGTCTGGACAACGCATCTACCTTGCGCGCGACCGCCGCGGGCGAAAAGTCGTCCATGCTCTCGAACGTCATGTCGACCGCAAGATTGCCCTCGCCTGTCAACATGTTCGGCACCTGCACCGCGACACGCGGTTTCATCGACTTCAGACGTTCGTCGAAATTGTCGACGTCGATCTCGAGAAACTTTCGATCTGCTACCGGCGCGAGCGGGTCCGCCGGCTGACCCGAGAGGTCGGCGAGCACACCCATGACGAAAGGCAGATTGACCTTCTTCTCCGAACCGTAGACCTCGACGTCATACTCGATCTGAACGCGCGGCGCTCGATTGCGCGCGATGAACTTCTGGCTGCTTTCCTTTGCCACGACTGTTCCCCTGGTTGACGCTGCACGAGCCGAGAGCGGCGTGGCGCGTGACTGGCGTTGCAAAACGTGAAAAAGCCATCCCTGCTCGACTACTCGTTCTCATTCTCGATACCGCCGACCTGCCGCGCCTGGCCCATGCCTTCGGGCGCGAGGTCCTGCAAGATCTCCATGAAGCTTTTGTCGACCAGACGACGCGCGCGCATCAGCAACATCGGCACCGGACTGGAGGGTTCCTGGCGCTCGTAGTAAGCGCAGATCTTGTCGATCATTCGCACGACGTCCTGGCGATTCAAAATGTCGCCGGAGATCTGCATGGCGGTCGGCGTCGCGAGCTTGCGTGCTCCGGCGTCCGCCTCGCCAGCCTGCGCATCCGTGACAACGGGGCCGCCGCCTGTATCGCTGCTCGTATCTCCGATACGCTCGCCGATAAAGTCGGCGGCTCGCCGCAGCATCCGCACGAGCGGCGCGAGGTCGATCGAACGCGCAGCGCCGACACGTTCGGTCAACACCGTTTCGATGCGCGTGGCGCTCCTCAGCGCGTCGCTCAAGGCCGCATGCGTTGCGACCGCGTCTTCGTGCGCATCGGCGATGGCCGCGTCGATAGAACTGAGCGACTGCGCTTCGGCGTCATCCGGCGACGGTACTTCGCCGGTTGCATATTCGATGCTGCGCAAGGTGATCACGCCGTGTGCGCGGGAAGACACGAGCGGCGCATCGCGAACGTCGAGCAGCAGGCCGGACTGATCGGTAAGCGCAGCAAGCGCGTTGACGCGGGCAGTGGGATCGTTGTCGTCGTCGGGATCGAGCCGTGGATAGACGTGGTCCCAGCGCTGTTCCAGCAGGCCCTCGATAAGCGCGAGACTCTCCGCAAAACCGCTGAAACCTTCACGGTTCAAAAGCGCGCGAGACAGGTGCACGGCGATACGCAGATCGCGGCTCTTTGCCAGCAGGCCGAGCGATAACGTTTCCGCAATTTTCCAGTCTGGCGGGGTGGCGGCGACAACGGTCTCACCGTACTGCACATCCGGCTTGCCATGTACGACCTGTTCCAGTTCGAGGAACTCAGAGTCGTACTCGAGGTCGTCCCCGCAAGGATTGGCATCTGAAATTTCGGCAAGCATTGCGCCGGCAGCAAGCGTGGCCATGTCTCGGATCGGTCTCGGATGAATAGTCTCTACGTACCGCGAAGGCCGGCACGGGGCGCCTCGATTGCAATGAATCAGCACTTCCAGAAGCGCATGTCAAGTTCATTCAATTGCTTATGCGCCCGTAATTCAGTGCAGCATTCTCACTCCGGACTTTCTCCACGGCCAATCCGAATACGAGAGTAGCACGCAGCCTGAAAAAGCAAAGGCAGGCATCAATAAAAATGAGGTTGCGTTAATTGAATCAACTATTATCCAGTCGTTCAGGTTCATTAACTATTTAAAACGCGACCGTCAGCTTACATGCCTGTAAACATAAGACGATATCATTGCTTCGGACATGCTTTCGGCTTTTCTGGCGGACTATCCACCGTTTTTCCAGCCATATAGGTAAACGAACGGGACGCTATCTTTTTTCAAGAATTTCCGTGCCATCAAGAGGCAACCCCGGCCGCGCATGCATTTAAGGGTTTATACCAGACGCGTTCGGACCGCAGCGTGAATTACCATTAATCACACATCAGCTTTAACAGTTTGCGAATGAGATCGAGCCAATAAACCGGCTATCGGTCTGGCGCTGCTGTTGGCGCAATTTTTGTGCATATGCGAATTGCGCGGGACCGGACGTACGCTTTACCGATCGCAGGCGGCCGCGATGCTTCATGTTCAATGCCAGCCCACCGGCGAGGTGGACAGCAAAGCGCCGCGGCAGCAGAGCCCAGCACTGCGGGGGGACAGGTGGAAAATACCCAAAGCACCACGGCAATCGTCGACCACGCAATGGACGGCATGCTTCCCGACCTGTGGCAGCGGCGCACATCGTTAAGTCACGACGAAATGGCGTCCATCTATACGATCGTGCGGCGTGCGTTGAGGGGCTATCACCCGTCAGAGTTGCAGGCGCTAGGCGAGGACAAGGAAGAGCTCATCTCGCAGTTCCTCTATCTGAAAGTATTCCGTCTGGAGTCCGCGCCGACGGCAGCAACCAGCTTCCCGCTGCACAGCGCGCCCTCGAGCAGCCATGCAGTGTGCGCGTACTTTCGCCGCTATCTCATCGACTGCTTGCGCAGTGCGGCCCATCAACACAACGTGTCGCTGGATGAAGGCGACGTCATGCTCGAACTCGACCGTCAAACGGCTTTCCATCCCGATCCGATCGGCTCAGTTCTGATGCAATACGGGTTGCACGAAGCAGAAGTGCGCGAATCGGCGTCGCACTTCATCGACTCGCTCGACGACGCCGACCGCATGCTGCTCGCCGGCAGTCTTGGCTGGCTCTCGAACAAGAAAGGCGGTCTGTCGCAAATAGCAGCGCGCTATGGCATTGCTTCGTATCACTACCGCGCGCGTAAGCTTGGTGTCACGTTGAAGAAGCGTTCGATACCGGCCGACTTCGCCCGCACGGGAATCGGCCAATGGATCGAGGGCAGGCTCGGCATCGACATCGTACCGGGCAATCGCATCGCCATTTTGCTGGTGTTGGGCATTCTGTCCGCACAGTCCCACGCGCAGGAATGAGCTCGCAAGACCATCAGCCAATGAGGGGTCAACGGTGCAACTCGTCACCGCAAGCCTGACTGACCAAGGCGGCCGGCCACGCAATGAAGACTCGTTCGGCGACTGGTCGAGCGAGCGGCTCTACTGTTGCGTCGTCGCGGACGGCGCCGGTGGACACGGGGGCGGCGATACGGCCTCGCGCATTGTCGTCGATTCAGTGCTGGCGGATTTGCGCTATCTGACCGTTACCGAATTGCCGCCGACGGGCGAGCGGCTTGTCAGCGCGCTAGCGCATGCGAACGAAAACATCGTCGAAGAACAATCGCGCGGTAGCGGCGACGAAACGGACATGCGGTCGACAGCCGTAGTGCTGGCGATCGACCGCGAATGCCGAACCGCTGCATGGGCGCACTGCGGAGACACGCGGCTCTACTGTTTCCGCCAGGGTCAGATTCACGCGCAGACTCGCGATCACAGCATGGTTCAGGAAATGGTCGACGCACGGTTGCTCCTTGCAGAGGAGATACGCCATCATCCGCGCCGCAACGTGCTGTACGCCGCGCTCGGCACAGAAGATCAACTGGACATTGCGGGCTCGGACGGCACTTTCGCATTGCTTGAAGGCGATGCTTTTCTGATCTGCACCGATGGTCTCTGGGAATACGACGAAGAAACCTTTGTTCGCGATGCGCTCGCGTCCGCCGGGACGCCCGCTGCGTGGCTCGACGCGCTTGCCGCCAGAGTGCGCGCGACCGCCAGGGCCAATCACGACAATTACACCGCGGTCGCGGTATGGGTGCGAGGCGATGATCTGGAGACGACGGTGTTGAAACCGACACCTCGTTCGGCGCTGGTTTAGCTATACCCGCTCCCCGCTCCCCGCGCCACGTTGCAAGATGCGCACGTCTCGCGCGGCTTGGCCCCTCACGCCTAAAAATCTCCGCAACCGTGCTGACCAGTCAGCACCATACAGCTGTTCAGATTCGGTTGCGAGCGAACGCGCTTCCATTCCACGGCGAGCAGATCCTGCGTATCACCGGGTGGCGCCGTTGTGAAGAGCGGCTGGTTCGAGCCGACGCAAATGTTGGTGCCTTGCAGGTTGTTTTCATAGACAAAGGTTCGTTCGTCGTTGCCGAAAAAAATTTGCAAGCCGCTTTGGGCGACCGGCTGGGGAACCAGTTGCTCGACCGTCAGCGTGCCCGCAACGTTGTTCACCACGTAACCTGCGCTCGACACGAAATTCGGATCGATCGCATACTGCCCGGCGGGCGAAGCCGGCGTCGCAGCCGAGCTCAGGCTGCCGCTCAGCGCGCCCGCGGCGGTGTCCCCATTGATAAGGCCGCTCGCGGTGTACGTAAATGGCGGATTGGGCGCGCCGATTGGACGCGTTTTGCCATCGGCAGTGACCGTTAGCGTAGGCCGGTCGACATACACGAAATGGTTGCCTGTCGCGGGCACCATGCCGCCCCAACTGCAACCAGAGCCGAACACGCACCCGTAGAAATTGGGCTGCGCGCTGTTGGGCTGCACGTTTCCACGCGTTTCGCCATTCCACGTCAGTGCCCACGTTCGCCACGCGTTGCCGGCGCTCAGCGTCCCGCTTCCAGCATTAGTGAAGACGCCCCCTTCCATCACAAGGTCGATCGATCCGCCAGCGTTCAGATTCGTATTGGCTCCGCCAGTCGGTCCGCCGGGCGACGCCGCGCCACCGCCCAGCCCAATATTGCCCGTGGCTGCCTGGGCGTTGAGACTGCCCGTGAGTGTGGAGTTTGTGCCGTCGATCGTCGTTACAGTGCTGGATGTGGAATTGAAGGTGCGACTGACGACCGGACCGATCACGAAACCGCTTGAATTCTGGAAGTCGACACTGCCCGCGCCGACCATCGACAGCACGCCAATCTGGTTTTGCGGGTCGGTCAACAGGAACGCACCCGGGCCTGCGAGCATCAGCCCGGCCGCCTGAATGCCGCCGGGATCGGTAACCTGCCCCGCCGATGCCAGCGTCAGCGTTTTGCCGGGTAACGACAAGCCAAAGGGCAATGTAATGCCCTGGCTGCCTGAGCCCGGATTGGCTAGTGTCAGGCTGGTGCGGAAGCTGGGGCGCGGCGGGGTGCAGGCGGTGCTGCCCGACGGGCATTGCCCGTTCACCGTAATGGGACCCGTGTGCGTGCTGGACCCGAGGACGATCGTCTGCAAGGTCGTCGCGAACGTCTGGACTGTCGATGAATCGATGTTGAAGCCCCCACCCGTGCCGAATAAGCTAATCGTCGTCTCGTCGAGCGCGGTAGTGGCGAAATTGTTCGAAGCATCGACCGAAGCGGGCGCCAACACCAGGGTGCCGTTAGGTGCGTCGATGGTCGCGGACCCGTCGATGGTCGAGGACCGACTGAGCAGGCTGCTGGTGCTGCCGTCGTTGGAGGCACGCAAAATGACGGAACCCCGATCGCCAGCCGTGATCGTGACCGGTCCCGGGTTATCACCGGACTCTGATGGCAGCGGTACGGCGCCAATCGCCACACCGGCGTCCGCGGTGTTAGTCGATCCGGTGAGCAGGACGGAGCTGCCGGAACCTTGAGCCTGAACGCTACCGTTCAGGATCAGGACGCCATAGTCGAAGAGCTGATTCGTCGGGCCTTCGGTTCCTGTTGGGCCCGCCACCGCCCCACGAAGATCAATGCGATTGCCGTTCACAGACCGAATGGAGGAGCCGTCGGTCAGCAGAACCCCGTATGCGTTCGACCCCGTCGCGCTGCCGAACACGGATATCACGCCCGTGTTCGTGGAAATTTGCGAGGGTTGCCCTTCCGTGCCGGCACTGTTTTCGATACGGACACCGTCAACCGAAGCGGCGGACGAAACCGCTGCCCGGCTCGTTCCGATCAACGTAATGTTCCCGCTCGTTGTCGTAATTGAGGAGCCGTCAATTACCGCGGCGGGTCCCTGGTTGGAGGCGGCTGAAATTGAGACGGCCCCATTCAATGTCGTGATGCTGCTGTTTGTGAGACTAACCGGACCGTTGTTGGCAATCGAAAAGTTTCCTCCGCCGGTGGCTACATTCGCGGTGGTCAGACTGACGGTACCGGTGCCGACCGTGGACGCATTGACGTTCGCCTCCAGAACCACGTTGAGCGGGCCTGACAGAGAGGTGATGTCTTGCCCGGCATCCGTGATGGAACCGAGTGCGCTGAGCGTGAGCGTCGGTGCCGCACTGGAGTTTGCGGCGGTCGCCGTCTTCTGGATTGGCGTCAGGATGAGGATGTCGCCGGCTTGCGCCCCAACGCCTGCTGAGGCGGCCGTCGAAATCGTCACCGAAGTTCCGGCGTTCAGTTCGGTGGTGATCAGCGAGCTGACCACCTGGCTATCCGCGCCCGCGGGTTCGAACGTCGTGGGCGTTGTGCTATTGCCGGGCGTCTCGGTCGCGGGAGTGCCGGACGCAGCCTGGACGATATCGATATTCTGCGGGTCGAGTTTCCACGTGCCACCCTTGCCTTTAGGCGCAGAGGCGTCGATCTTCGCCCCAGTGGTGTCCAGATAGTGCCCGGACGTCTCGATCAGTCCGCCGTCGCCGCCCTGCGGGCCGCCGGTCGCAGACAGCATGCCGTAGATGCGGCTGACGATATTGCTGAACGCCACCACATTTCCGCCATTGCCGTTCGCCAGCGCATCCGCACGAACGTCCGCCGTCGGCGCCATCCAGACACCGTTCGCATTGCGGATGTCGGGGTCCGCGCCGCCTGCGCCGCCACCCAAACGAATCTTGCCGCCACCCGCCGCACCGCTCGCGTCGACATGCGCGCCGTCCAGAAGCGCGACGTTGAAGCCCGTGGCATCGATGCGCCCGCCCGTCAACCCGGCGCCGCCGGTTGCGTCGAGCGTGCCGCTCAACTGCGCCACGCCGCTCCTGCCGCCATCCAGCAGGATGTGGCCGTTGCGTTCGGTCAGACTCTGTGCACGAACGATGCCTTGCTGGTTGATCACGGTCCCCGCAAGGGCATCGGCCGACTGCGCGCTCATCACAACCACGCCGCCATCCGCAGCCAGGCTGCCGGTGTTTCCGAGCAACGCGTTCGCGGTGCCCTGATTGATCTTGAGGGTCGTCAAGCCATCGCCAGCGAAGTCGAGCGTGATATCGCTGCCCGCGCCGAGCGCAACGGTGCCGAGCCGCGCGGCCACGGTCCCGGCGTTACTGACCGTGCCGCCGAGCAACGCAATGGTCCCTCCGCCCTGCGCAGTGAGCGAACCCCGATTGACAACAGCGCCCGGAGACGCCCCCACGAAATGGAAATTGCCGGCAAGGAAATCCGCGTCCCCGATATTCAGCGTCGAGGCGATCATCGACCCGACATTGACCACCGAACCCTGCGCGAAGATCACACCCGAGGGATTCACCAGAAACACCTTGCCGTTCGCCTGCAAGCGCCCGGCGATGACACTCGGGTCGTTGCCGGTCACACGATTGAGTAGCGCCGAACTCGCCGACGGCTGCGCGATCACGACCGATTCTTTCGGGCCGATAGAAAACGAATTCCAGTTGACGATCGCATTGGGCGTCTTCTGCCCGATGTTCATCTGCCCCCCGCTCGGCGAGGTGACGCTGACGGAACCGGAGACCACCTGAGCGCCGGTCGGATTAGCGAGCAACGATGGCGGGCAGGACGCGGCGAGCAGCAGCGCCGCCGCCCCGGCGGTAATGGAGGCACGCCTCCATAGCACACTGCACGGCTTTTTCATGGCAGACCTCCGCGCCGGACAGACCCGGCTACACGCGTTGGAACAAGCCCTTTCCTGTTGCTCTGCTCTGTCCGTCAGCAGCACTGGACGAAAAGAGGAAGTCCGATGGTTAGTCTCGGGCTCAAAACGCCTTGGACAACTGCACGTAAATCCGCGGCACGCGATCGTTATTGGTCGTGTCCGGTCCGGTCGTGCGCCACGCAATCGTGCCTTGCACGGAGAACCCGGCCGGGGCGGCCCAGAATGCGCCGATGCCTACTCCGCTGCGCGTGATGCTGTTGGCGCCCTCGGCCGGTCGCGGGTTCGCGTTGTAGCGGCCCGCGCCGAAGTCGAAGAAACCCAGGAGCGTGAGCCGCGACGTCACCGCGTAACGCCCCTCCAAAGTCGCGACGAAGCCTTCGTCGACGAGCGCCTCGGAAGGCGAATATGCGCGCACAGCATGCGGTCCGCCGAGCAGGAAGCGAGACGAGTTGTCAAGCGTCGTCGCAGCATACTGACCGGATATGCCCACGAAAATACTTGCCTTGTCGGTCAGCGCATTGAGCCGGTTGGCAAAGAACGTCACGCGCATTTCCGTGCCGGCTGTATTTCGTCCAAGAGCCGATTCGTCGAGCGCCCGGTCCGCCTCCGACTTGAAGTGGAGCGAGCCGACCAGCAACGCCAGATCGGCACTGTTGAAGCCGCCGCCGAGCAAACCGTCACGGCTCTCGTAACTGAGCCCGACGCTGCCTTCGATCATCGACCTGTGAATGTGCTGGGAAACGAGGCCGATGTTGTCGATCAGATCGCGGTACTCGAGGTTCGCTCGTCCGAGCAGATTGACATTGCGGGCTCGCACGAGCGGATGCGTCACCGTCAGATCGACGACGGTGGCTTCGCCTTGCGCATCGAGCGACGAAAACTCCTTGCCGAGCGCGTAGTTCAGCCGCGCCGCCGCGACGCCGACTCGTGTGCCGTACGGATTGACGGGCGCTTCATAGCCGATGCGTCCGTATGCGGTGTCGAGCCGCTCGCTGCCGAGCAGGCGCAGATCCAGGTTGTCGCCAATCATGAATGGCGAGTTCAACCTCGCCAGCGCGCCGAGCCGCCAGGTGCCGCTCGACGGCACGCCGAAGTTGTCGATATCGGCGGCGAAGCTCCAGCGTTTGGCGGGCGCGACGTTGATCGTCAGATCGGCCGTGCCGACCTCGCTGCCGGCCTCGATCGCCGACGACACCACGATGCCCGGTAAATCCGAGAGCAGCAGCATCGTGCGTTCGAGGTCGTGCTGCTGGAGCGGCGCGCCGACCGGAATCGCAGCCACTCGCTCACGCAGCAGCGACTCGCGCACCGGCGTGCCCGCCGCCACGTTCAGATTAATGTGCCCAACGCGTCCTTCGAGCACGCTCAGCTGGAGATTGCCGTCGCTGACGTCCTGCGGCGGGATCACCACCTGCGCGAGTACATAGCCGCGCTCGCGATAAATGCGCGTCATGCGTGCGGCAATTGTCTCGATGTCCGCAAAACCAATTGCCGTGCCGATCCGGTCGCGCACTGGCGCGAGCAACTGGTCAGCCGGAATCGTATCGTTGCCGCTGATCGAGATGCTCTTGAGCACGAACGTCGGTCCGGGCGCAGTCACGCCGGGCGGCGCGGGGGGTGGCACGGCCGGCAGTGCGGCCGCTCCACCGGGCGGCGCGGGACGTGTCTCGCGCGGCTGCGTCTGGTTGAGCAGACTGCCGGCGTTGGGCAAGGTCTGCCCCCACGCCAGTGCGCTGCTGCAGGACACAACGGCGGCAATCAGTCGGATTCGGATCATCGCCATTCAGCGCGCGATCGTCACGCGCCAGCCTCCCATCAGATCGAACGGTGCCCAGAAAAACGGATGCGAGAAACGCGGGTTTTTGAGCACGGTCAATTGCGCGGTCCGCATCGCGTCGATGGCCTCACGCCCTTCGGTCAGTTGTGCGTAGAAAGTGCGCATGGTCAGCGCGCTCGATTCGTCCGCGACCGGCCACATCGACACGATCAGGCTGGTGGCGCCCGCATAGAAGAACGCGCGCGTGAAGCCGAGTATTTCGTCGCCACGCGCAATCCGGCCAAGCCCGGTCTCACACGCGGACAAGGTCACGAGCGCGACGTCCTTGAGGTCAAGGTTGTAGATGTCCCGCGCGAGCAGCACGTCGGGGCCGTCGGCGGGCTGTCCAGGAGGTGCCAGCAAGATACTCGAATGCAATGGATCGAGCGTGTCCGCCTGGGCGTGCGTCGCGACGTGCAGTACTCGGCCAGCGGGCGCGTTGTCGCGAAAGCTCACGCGTGTCGCCGCGCTATGCAGGAACACCTCGTTGCGCGCGAAGAGCGGCGCGACGCCCTTCACTTCCGCTTCGGCGCCGGGCAATGCGAACGCGGGCGTGATGGTCGGATTGCCGAATGCGACCAGGTTGCTCGCGATCCTCTGCTGTCGTTGCGCGAGCTGCACCGCGATACTCGCCGACGGTTCGAGCGCAATGGCATGACGTTCTATCAGAAAGCCGCTGGCGTCGTGAAACGCCTGAAACGGCAAATAGTGAAGCGCGCCGTGCGGCACGATGATGAGTCGCTCGTTCGGGCGCAGGCCGAGCGGTCCGATCAGCAATGCGTTGAACTTGTCGCCATAGGTCAGCGCGGCCGTACTTCGGCGCACGATGGCATTGCGCAGGTCAGTGACGGCGGCGCTCAGGTCCGCGCGCGAGATCGGCAGCGTGTGTCCGGTCAGGCCGTCGCGACGCACGACCCAGACAACCAGCGATTTTTCGAGGCTATGAAATTCGACAATCGCCTCGTCCGGCTTCAGCGCGCTGCGCGTCGCGGCGAGACTCGGCACCTGCCCGTTCAATTGCAGGTTGTCCACACCGGCATCGACGCGGTTGCGCACCACGTCGAGCAACGCGCGCGCGCGGCTGCGTTCGGACAGATTCCAGGCGCTCTCGTAATCGCCGGTTTCGAGCGTCAACGCGATCGCCTGTTCGAACACCGTCTGCGTGTCGCCGAAAAGGCCGGTCTTGAATTCATCGCTGTGAAAGCGCGCGCGGATCTTCTCCGCTTCGCCGACGGCCGTGAGGTATGCGTCGCGGGCCGCGGGTCGGTTACCCAGCGCGAGGTTCGCGCGGCCAATTCCTTCATAGGCCCATAACGCGTCGTAGCCAGCGTCGCTCGATGCGCCGCTTTGCTTTAGCAGCGCTTCAAAGGCGCGTTTCGCGTCATCGGGCTTGCCTTCGGCGAGCAGAAGGTTGCCCTCGATTCGCCGATAGGCCGGCGCGAACTCCGCGGTTGCGGGCGGGCCGGCGGCGTCAAACGTCGTGCGCGCGGTGCTCGTGTCGCCCGCTGCGATGCGGGCGTTGGTCATCGACAGCAGAACCAGTGGCTTATAGCGCGGCGACGCGGTGGCGAGCGCGTCGTTGTACGCGGCGAGCGCCTCTTGCGGATTGCCACGGCGCAACGCGACGTCGCCGAGCACCTTGTTGGCCGGCGCATAGACCTGCTCGGGCGCCTTGGGCGTGGAGGCGAGCGCGTCGCGTGCATAGCGCACTGCGTTGTCGAGGTCGCCCGCGTAGCTGTAGGCGATCGCCAGATCGCGCTTGGAGAGCGCCGCGAGGTCGGCGTTATTGGTCTGCCCGGCGATTACCAGCGCGCGCGCCGCGGCGTTGACGCTGTCGCGGAAGTCACCGCGCTCCGCAGCCGCGACCGACATGCTGCAATAGTCGTAGGCAGGCAATTTGACGCGATCGCGCGACAACAGAAGCCGCCCTTCCGCGGTCAGCGTATTGAGCGTTTCGGCGTCGCGTTCGCGTTCGACGGCCTGGCGAAAAGCGGGAGATTCGGGCGCGAGCCCAGTGTTGCTGGAACGTTCTGCTACGGGAACGGACGCGTCAGCCGCGAGCGCTCCGCCTGCTGCAAGCAGCATGGCCGAACCGAAGGCGAGCGCTGCGGCTAGCAGCGTCGCGTCATTACGCAGGCTCAACGCCGCAGGGTGGCACCGCGTCCTGAGGGCAATGCGCACCATCCCGCTCGGCAGACCTTCGCGCGCGTTCACGTCTAACATCCTGCAAGACGGTAAAAGGAAACGGCTGGCGGACGGAATGCGCACACGGCCTGCGGCTGCATGCGAAGTTCGACTACATCGTTGTAAACGATTTGGCCCCACGGATTTTGAAATCCCCGGCGTGCGCGCTGAACGAATGGATTCGCCTGCTTGCGCGCCGTTTTTCAAAAATCGTCGCGCTGATCGTCTTAAAGATGCACGCGTCTCACGCGTGGCGGTGACGCTTGCGTGCGCGGTGCTTCGTCATGGAATACTCCAGGGAGCCAAAGCCGATGAGCAGCCCCGACGACAAAACGGTGATCGTGCAGCGGCAGCCCGCGCCAGATGGTCAGCAAGGCGGCGCGGATGCAGCGGATCCGGACCGCACCGTCGTCACCCGGCCACCAACGCCCGCTGGCAATGCACAACACGCACTGCCCGCCGGCACGCGGCTCGGCGAGTTCGAGATCGTGAGCGTGATCGGCGAAGGCGGTTTCGGCATCGTGTACCTCGCCCACGATACGCAGCTCGGGCGAAACGTCGCAATCAAGGAATACATTCCGGCCGCGCTCGCCTCGCGCGTCGGCACAGCCGAAGTGTCGGTCAGGTCGCAGCGTCATGAAGACACCTTCCGCGCGGGACTCAAGAGCTTCATCAACGAGGCGCGACTGCTCGCGCGCTTCGATCACCATTCCCTCGTCAAGGTGTACCGGTTCTGGGAAGCGAACGGCACGGCATACATGGTGATGCCGTACTACGAAGGCATGACGCTGCGCGACGGTTTGCGCCTCATGCCCACGCCTCCAGACGAAGCATGGCTGTTCGGCCTGCTCACTCCGTTGATAGACGCGCTCGCGGTGCTGCATGCGGCACAGTGCTATCACCGTGACATAGCGCCGGACAACATCATGTTGCTCAAAGGCGGCGGGCGCCCGCTTCTGCTCGACTTCGGCGCGGCGCGGCGCGTGATTGGCGACATGACGCAGGCGCTGACGGTCATTCTGAAGCCAGGCTATGCGCCGATCGAGCAATACGCCGAAGTAGCCGCGCTTAAGCAGGGGCCATGGACCGACGTCTATGCGCTCGCCGCAGTGGTGTATTTTGCGATTCTTGGTAAAACGCCACCGCCTTCGGTCGGCCGCATGATGAGCGACACCTATGTGCCGCTCGCCGATGCGGCGGCGGGCCGGTATTCAGAGCGTTTCCTGCGTGCGATCGACCACGCGCTCGCCGTGCGTCCGGAAAGCCGCCCACAGAGCGTGCATGTGCTCGCTAGGGAACTGGGTATTTCGATGCCCGATCCTGCCGACATTGCGAGCGGCAGCGATGCATCTGGAGTGGGCGATCTGCGCGGCTCATCGTCGAGCGCGACGTTGCGCAATCCCTCGAGTGCCAGCGGCGAATCCATGGGCGAAAGTAACAGCACACAGCGCCGCCCACAACCGCCGGCAGCCGCCGTGCTCGACGCGAAGAATCGCAACAGAACCGGGTTGATCGCCGGCGCCGCCGTTTGCGTCGTTGCGCTTGCGGCCGTCGGTGCCTGGATGGCAACGCGTTCGTCGGCACCGGTCGCGACGGCACCCCGCTCTTCACCTCCATCTTCACTTACCAGCGCCGAACCGTCTTCACACTCGGCCCGGATGGCTGCGGTCGCGCCATCCGTGAGCCCATCGCCGCCACCGGTGTCTCAGGCGGCGGCAACGCCGCCTCCAGACACACTTGCGGCCTTCACGCCCGGCAGCGAATTCGAGCGGATCGCGACGCTGGCTGATCCCGCTATTCATGTCACTGGAACACTGCGCAGCACGACGGCCCGCATCGGCAAGGATCATCTGCAATTCAAGGTGAGCAGCAACCGCGCCGGCTACGTCTATGTGTTCATGGTTGACCCGTCCAATCAGTACCTGATGCTGTTTCCGAACGGACTGGACCGCAACAACACGATCACGGCCGGGCAGACACTCTCGCTGCCGCGTGCGAGTTGGCCGATGCTGGCGGGCGAGCCGCCCGGGCCCAACCGTTTTCTGGTGCTGGTGTCGCCTGAGCCGCGCGATTTCTCTGTGGCTGGCCTGAAACCCGGAGCCGTGTTCGCCGCCTTTCCGGAGGACGCCCAACGCGAGGCCGCGACGCGGCGCACATCTCAGTATTCGCCGTTTGCCGGCAAGCCACTCTGTGCAGCGGGTGCGTCAGACTGCCCCAATGAATTCGGCGTGACCAGCTTCACCATCGACGCCGTCAAACCGGCGGGATAAACGCGCGCGCAATGTTCGGCGGGGAGGCCGCATGCAGACCATATGTTGCTTGCGTTGTCTGCATGCCTTGCCAGCCTTGTTGGCGGGGAGCGCGAACAACCCGTCCAGGAAACGTCTATGAAAACGCGCCGGTATGGCGCCGTCGGCATCAGATGCCGATTGCCTGGTCAGCGATCCGGTGCTTTGCGTCGACGACGCCCCATGACCTTTGTCTCCTAACCGTGGCCCGCCGCGGTGCCGGTTCCTAGTGGCGAATCGTCAAAGGACGCCAACTGGTCTTGTCTTGCGGCGGTGTCCAGTTCGCATCGGCGATATCGGCGATGGGCTGGTAGTTGCCATTGGCTGTCGGCTCGAGGAAGCGGCACCAGTTTTCGGGGACATCCTCCCAGTCGATGTGCAGGCACAAGCGACCTTCCTCGGTGACGTTCCAGCGGCCGCTCGCGCTGTGCGCGCCGTTACGGAAGCCCGCGCCGCCCCAGTAGACGGTGAGCGTACCGTCGGGCTTATTGACCCACTGTCTGAGAGCGCCTGCCGTATTGGTTCGTAGCATCGTCGAGCCCGGCAGCAACGCCAGCAATTGGTCCCGAGTAAGTCGCGCAGGACGCCCCGCACCTGCCCCGTGCTGATCGTCGGGACCGGCAGAACCCGCCTGCGCTCGCGGACTTGTATTGGCTTGCGTCTGCTGCGGCTCTGATGCCGGCTGCGGTGTGTGCGCCGGTTGCGGCAACGCCGTTGCCGGCCTGGTTGCAGTCGGCTCGATTACAGTTGGTTGGGACGCAGGTGGTGCGCCCGGGAGAGCCGCCGCGGAGACCGTCGACGCTGCCGTGGGCACACTGGCCGCTTGCTGTGACCGGCTTGCTGCAGGAACCGCCGTTTCCGAAGCAGCCTTCGCGTGGAGCTTTGCCTTCGCCGCGGCGGCGCGTTGCTCCGCTTTGCGTTTTTTCTGCGACTCGTCAGCGCGCGGCTGGGACGCCTGATCGAGAACAAAATCGACGCGCTGGATGCGGGAGCCGGACTCTCGCATCAAAAGTTGGGCAGACTTCGATGCCGGCAAAACGGCGCCAGACTGCGCAAATTGAGTTTCCTGCGCCCGCGCGGCATCGAGACAAAGCAGCGCAAGCGCCGCGGGGAAAACCATTGTCCCAATCGGGTGGCTCAACGTGGTACCAGTCCACATCGTAGGTCTCAGCTTAGAAGAGACAAAATGTCCGGCTCAAGCTTCCAACAAAATAGTCTATCGGCGCAGCTCTTAGCAATCGGAAGTTTGCCCGACGGACGCTTTCCAGAAGTCCCGCAGTTGATGTGTAGGGCGACCGATCTGGAAAAGTGAAATCCAGTAGGCACAGGCGCATGCATCCCCCAGGAGCGCGCCATACAAATGAACTTTGTCATGGTGCGGCGGTGTTGACGTAGACGAGCAGCGCCTGACTCACGTTCTACTCCTTTTTGTAGGACGGTTCGGCCGTGCGCAGATTTCAAAACCACGCGTGCGAATTCGTCTACAGCGACAAGAGGGTCGCAGCTCGTCTTATCAGGACCCGCCCGTCGTCCAAAGAGCTAGCGGCAAATTGCAAAACGATCCGCCTGAAACGAATTAGCAATCGGGTATGCAAAGGACGGAAAATGCATCTATTTTCACGGCTGTTTCGCAATGATCCGCGGCTTCAGGCGTGCCTCACGTCCGATCCGGCACACATCACGCCCGGTTGCGTCGGGGATTCGGTCGGCAAGATCCAGACGGCGCTTGCCTATCTGGACGGCGCGCAGATCGTCGCGCTCGAGTTAGAGACAAAGCGGTATGGACCGTCTACCGCTGCGGCCGTGCTTGCTTATAAACAAAAGCGCAACATCATCAACCGCGCCTATCAGACCAAAGCCGATAACATCGTCGGCAAGATGACTATCGCCGCCCTGGATAAGGAAATTGCACAGCGCGAGAGACAGACGCGAATAACGATAGAAAGCGTCTGTTGTCGCTTCGATCAAAAGACCGGCGCGCCGGTCTGAAACTGAAAGGAGAGTCGCGTGGGTACCGCGTGGGAAGATCCGGTCAAGAACAGAAAGCAGTTGACTGTCTTCGCGGGCAGCAGCATAACAGGCGGCAAATGGTCCGGTGTGTTTTCCAACGCGATCAAGGAATTCAACCGACTCTCTACCGCTCACGCGCTCGGAGTCGTGCTGACTCAAACGACTCAGGCACCCGATTCAAACGGCCCGGGCGGGGCGAATGTACAGTTCGAAGCCGGTGCCGGCAGCGTGAATTTCACCGCATTCGGACAGGCATTTTCGGTATCTGTGGACGGTAAAGCTCTCGCGGGGCACACATCGCAGGTCATGCTTTCCTTCAACGGCGTCGCGCGCATCGCGAAGGCCTTTATCGTAGTGCCGGTCACTCCTGAAATCGGCGATTTGGGGCGACGCGTAGCCGGCGATGGAATAAAGCTGCTGATTGCGGTCCACGAATTGTTCCATGCCTGCGGGTTATCCTCCACCGATCATAATCCCGACGATCTTTTCAACGGCTTCCCCCAGGCTATCAAAGGAGGGACACCGGCGGAAGACAGAATCGAGGTCAACCATCATAAGCGACTCCCGCCGCTGTTTCTCAGTTCCATGACCATTGGTGCCGTTCAGGCGCTCTGGAAATGAGCGTCGTTTTCCAGGGCACTCTGAGTGGGCGTTCGTTTCATCGAAATATACTGGAGACCTAACTATCTGTCTGCAGTCGCTCGTGACACTAAGACAGTGTATGACTCACTCCTTGGAGGAGGAGCGTGGCCATATGATGAAAACGGCCGCCACCAGGCGACGCGAACCTGAACTGTGGCGGAAGTGGCAGCGCTACGCAAACGACCTGGGGCACCCTTGTTCGCCACCATCTAACAGTACAGGTGCGCCGGGCATATCGATGACATTCTGATGTCGTCAGAGCTAGGGGATTCCCCTACAAAAGAGCATGCCAAATGTTGCTTACACGACGTTAGAATGATTCCACTTATTGGGAAATGCATCCGCTCAGTCAGGTAAGCCGTGCGCGGTCGGTGATTCGGTGGCGCACCGGGTTTTCTCTGCCTGACGGCCATGACGATAATTAAGGAGAGCATGAATGAGCCTTTTTGAATCCGATCATTTCATCGCATCGCAGACCAACAACGCTGTCGCCCTCTTCGCCTTGACGAATACGACGTTCGAGAGCTTCCAGAGACTGACCGAACTGAATCTGCAAACCATTCATTCGGCACTTGCGACGAGCGAAGCTTACTGGCATGAAGCGCTGTCGGTTAAGACGCCCGAGGAATACCTCACGTGGCAGGCAGGTCTGATACAGCCCGCAGCCGAACAGGCTCTTTCATATAGCCGCCAGCTATACGACATCGCGTCGAACACCAATGCGGAATTGACGAAGGTTGCCGAAGCACATTACGAGCATGAGAATCACTCTGCACGAACACTTGCAGACGACCTTGTGCAGAACGCACCCGCCGGGACAGACCTCACGACCACCGTATTGGAATCGGCCCTCCCAACCTCCCCAGATGCGAGAGAGACCGTCCGCAAGGCGGCCAAGCAGGCCATCGAAGCTGCCAAGGGCCCCCGCACGTCGATTAAATAGGTCAATGCAAAGATGTCCAGCCAGTAATCGCGACGCCGGACACCGGTTTCAGCATTCACCCGTCAGTTCGAAGACATACCGCTTCGTGAGGAGGCACGCATGTTGAGTCCGCATGAATTCACCACCTTGATGCTGGTGAACGCTGCACCCGATCAGATCAGACCCGACCGAGAGGAAATTCACACACTGCTGGCGTGTCAACTCGTGAACATTGAACTGCTGACGACCGGACAGCGGCAGCTAAGCATCACCCCACAAGGCCATGCCGTCCTGAAAGCCGTCGGGCGGGTGTGTTGATCAACCTCCGCCGACCTGCGGCCTGTCGTTCAACGAAGGTTCAAACGAACGTTCAACGCAAGGATAGAAGAAGCGCCTGTAGTGCACCGTCAGCCGGTCCGTAATCGCAGACCGGACGCAACGAAGGAGACTGCAATGGGTGAATCCTGGCTTGGGGTTGTGATCGGTATGTTGGTACTGGTGATTGCGGCAACCGGCGTAATCGCTCACTACCGTCGTGAATATCGTCGT
Source organism: Paraburkholderia kirstenboschensis (assembly GCF_032806925.1). Taxonomy (NCBI): domain Bacteria; kingdom Pseudomonadati; phylum Pseudomonadota; class Betaproteobacteria; order Burkholderiales; family Burkholderiaceae; genus Paraburkholderia; species Paraburkholderia kirstenboschensis. Next base: position 1,254,880 of record NZ_CP136513.1, read on the forward strand.
GAAGAGTTACTCAGGAACCTGGATCACCACGACTGGTGCCGCTGGTCCCGGTCCAGGCGGTGACGGTTTCCTGTGCGACAGCGCGATTAGTCGCGCATGTTCGAACACTGACGAACAATAAATCAGAAAAACATCAAGCGCTTATGTCAACGCAAACGCACGCGGAAAAAGACTTGGCTCATATCCAGACGATGATCTCTGAGTTGGAGTACATGGATTGCGGCCACAATACCGCAAAGGCAAATGTCGTAATGCAACCAGACTACTGGCGAACGCGTATTCGCGCCGTGCTTGCACTACCGAACATACCTATCCACATCCACAAGCAGGGTTCGGAACTTCTTGTGAGACTGGATCGGCTCCACGTAGGCTCGCGGGCTAATGCCAGACGCGCCCGGCATCAAGCGTAACCGAAACAGCATCCGCCCTGCGATCAACCGCGATGAAATTCGTTCACCGGACGAGTGTATCGTCTATGGCCCGCTGCCCGGCGCTGAATGTTTCCATTGCGGAACGTTTTTCCGCTAGAAGGAGAAGCGAATGACTCAGGCCAGACACTTTGAATGACGCCCAATACATTCGTAAGTCGTCCAGCCGGTTTCGGCGCGGACCGGCCGTGGAATGACAGCTTCCGTGTGCGGGTAACTGACCGTTTCTGAACCCAAAGCGGACAGGCTGGCGAGACCTGCTACAAATTTTCCCAGAAGATTGTCGATTTTCGATCCTCAGCTTCGTCGTCAGGGTATCCCCACCCAAAGGATCTCCCATGAAATACCTCGGCTTGGCCTACTTCACACCCGAAAAATTCGCCGCGATGGCGCCAGGCGACGTCAAGGCATTGGTAAGCCAATGCCCCGCATTGGACGAAAAGATGCGAGCTACCGGCAAGGTTCTGATTTCCGCGTCGCTTGGCGATCTGGACAAATGGACGACGCTCCGCCCGCGCGGTGGCAAGACGCACATCACCGATGGGCCCTACACCGAGTCGAAGGAAGTCGTGGGCGGCCTGTTCATCATCGAGGCGGATACCCGTGACGAGGCGTTGCGCATCGCCTCCATGCACCCCGCGGCCACGCTGGGCGAAGAAGGCGGATGGGTCGTCGAGCTTATCCCCCTGGATTTCTACCTGGCCCGATGAGGGCTGGGACGCGTGCCTCAAGAAAGCGTTGGCGCCCCGCACTCTACCCGCTCGGGACGGAGTGAGCGGCGCGCAAGGCCTCGTCTGCGACAGCCAGCCGTGACGCCATGACCTTGACGACAAAACGGTGAATTTGCTGCACGGTCACAGGGTCGTCGCGTTCGAGCGCATGCAACGACTCGAGCGTCAAACGCAGGACGCGTGCGGGACCCTCCGCGAGCACATCCGCACTGCGCGCCTGCTGCGTGTACACCGCCATTTCGCCGACGATCGTACCCGGCCCGAACGAACGCAACCTGAGGTTACGCCCATCGGCAAGCGGCAGTGAGACAGTGACACGGCCGCTCTCGACGAAGTACATGGCGTCCCCCGGCTCGCCGCGACGGAACACCGGCTGCCCCGCCCTAAGCTCGCGCACTTCCAGAAGGGCCAGCAGCCTTGTGAGCGCGCATGGCGTGAAATACTGTGCGAGCATCGTGTGGAAATCCTCTTCGGCGCGCGGCAACGCGCGTGAGTCCGAGGCGAGAAGCGTATCCTCGATCCATTCCAATCCCGCATCGAGCGTAGAGAACTCGTGGATCCGGAGATTCAGCGTGCCGGTCTTCATGAGTAGATCACGCGAGCGTATCGGCAACCCCGTCAGCACCAGGTCCGCATTAGTCGTTGCGCACATCTGCCAAAGCTTGACGAAGCTAACCGATACCGATGCGTCCATGCCGTTGGTCGACGCGAAATCGAGCACGACAAAGCGAACGGACAAGGGCCCGCGCGTGGCCAGCCGTTGGCGCACTCGCTGCAAGATCGAATTGGCCGTACCAAAGAAAAGAAAACCCTGCAGACAGGTTCCGCACACCTGTGCACCGAGTTCGTGAAGCCGTTCGGTGGCCTCGATACTGCGTTCGACAGTCGATGTACGCGTGCTCCCGTCGAACTCCATGCGAACGCAGCTGACGCGGCCGTACAGCAACGCGAACATCACACATGCGGCGACCACTCCGGCCACCACCCCCGTGACGACGCCGTAAAACGCAATCGCGCCCAGAATAAGCGGTACAAGCAGGTACTCATGCCAGTTGAGCTTGCCAAAAGCACCGACCAGCCACTGGATCAACAGACGCACTCCCATGAAGAGCTGCAACCCGACCAGCACCGGCACCGGGAATAGCGCCACCAGATCCGGCGAGACGGCCAGCACGAACAGGCAAGCAAGGGCGGCGAACACGCCGGCGAGACGACTTGTCGCGCCAGCGCGTGCATTGAGCATCGATCGATTGAACGACTGGTAGCCGACCATTCCGCCTAACATCCCGCTCGCGATATTGGCGATGCCGGCCGCACGCATCTCGCGGTTCAGATCGATATCTTCCCCTGTGGCTGCGCCTATCGCAGTCGAATTCATCAGGATCGAAATCGCCGAAATCGACGTAACGACGAGGGTCTCCGGCAAATGCGCACCGATTGCCGCCCAGTCGACCCCGCCGTGCATGAGCGATGCAGGCAAATGCAACTCGGGAATTCGTATGGCATGCGGCGCCACGCGCGGAAGCAACAATCGCGTGTCGCGGGCGTCGTCGATCGACAGGCCGGCCGCAAAGAGGAGCACGTAAAACAGGGCGACGCCGAGTGCAAGCGTGATGGGCAGTGCCGCAGCGTGTTTCCAGGTGCGCGACAGAAGCGTGGCTGACGCGCACACGAGTAAAGCCGGTGTCCAGACCAGCCAGTTCAGGTGCGTCACCAGCGCCAAGGTGTGCCAGTTCAAGGGCTCGCCGGTCACGACCCGAAACGCGCCGGCCAGCAGCAGGTAGCCAGTCCCGGCAAGGAAGCCGCCTACAACCGGGTAAGGCAGGAATTGCAGGGAACGGCCGCGCCTGGACGACCCGAGCGCATACAGAATGACGCCCGTCACCACCGAACACAACGCGATGGCGATCAGCACCGTCAGCAAGATTGTTTGCGGTGTTCCGCCGTCAGCCCGCACGCTGCTTGCGACCCCGGCCGCCACACCGGCAAGAAACGCTGTGGCGTTGCCGTCGGGTCCGGCGATGTTCACGCGCATCGAACTCATCAAGGCGATCACGAGTGCCGTCACTACGCAACTGATGAGAGCGGTGGGCACCCCAAGCCCGGCGTAACGGGCGAGATCCGCGCTAAAGATCATGGTACCGAGGCTCATTGCATAGCAGAGCATGACCAGCATCGACACCATGCCGGCCGTCAGATCTCCGGCCAGTCCCCGAATGCGTAGCCCGGAGCGGGGGCCGGATGAGGAACCTGACATGGCTGGCTTCACAGTATTTCCCCGTGAGAGCGGATGCAATCTTGCCTGGGCTGTGCGGTTCGCGCGGCACGCCGCGGCTGCGACGTGTTCGAACATCACCTATCGTTTCGGATGACGAACGACCGCAGATCGCGCTCGCCTCTTCGCGGGACAACGCGGCCGACCCGTCGTGCAGTATCCGTCGCGGCCGCAGCCAGTGTCAAACACACCGCGGCACAGCAGCACGGGGGCACCCGGCGGGCGGCATCTGCCCTCCCCGCGTCGCTCATGCACGGTATCCGTCTCCCTCGCGCTGGACGTACACTGTATTTTGATCGGGAATACCTTCAACGAGCGTATCTGACCATTGCGCCCGTCGCAGCGCGGCAACGGACGAGGCGTCGATTCGTCTGATCCGTGGGTCCAACACGGCCCGGTCCGGGCCAAGCGTTCGATGAGCTGTGCGGCAATGAGCGGCGCGGAGTAGATTCGAGAGCATCGGATTGGTGGCGGCGATGGATATCGATCAGTGGCTGCACGCATTGGGACTTGGGCAATACGCTCCCGCATTTGCCGGGAACGACATCGACCTCACGATGCTGGAACAGCTAGACGACGCGGACCTCAAAGAACTCGGCGTCCTCTCGCTCGGCCACCGCAAGCGCCTACTCGCGGCAATTGCCGATCAGCGCGTCGCCCTGGGCGCAGCGCCGCCCGCCGTGGATGCGCCCGCGAGCGAGCGCCGGCAAGTCACCATTCTCTTCGCCGATCTGTGTGGCTTCACAGCGCTGTCGCAAACACTCGATCCTGAAGAGTTGCGCGAATTGACCGGCCGCTACACCGCGCTCGTCGATGGGATCGTGCTCGGCTACGGCGGTACGATCGATAAGCACATCGGCGATGCCGTGATGGCCATCTTCGGCGCACCGCGCGCGCACGACACCGATCCGCTTCGCGCGGCGCGTGCCGCGCTGGAAATTCATGAGGCACTTAACGGACTGGCCGAGCAAGTGTCGCTTCCGCTGAGGGCGCATGTGGGCATTGCCAGCGGCGAGGTAGTCGCGGGTCCGTTCGAGCGCGCGGACGCACAGGACTACACCGTGCTTGGCGAGTCCGTGAACCTGGCAGCCCGGCTGGTTGCCGCCGCCGGGCCTGGAGAAACGCTGCTCTCCGATGGCGCGCATCGCGCACTCGGTCAATGCGTGATAAGCGACGCCGGCGGCGCGATGCGCTTCAAGGGGATCGATTCGCCGGTGCACGTGTGGCGTCTGCGCTGTCTAGCCGGTGAAACTGTCACCGCAAGCCGAAGTGTTTTTGTCGGCCGCAAGGCTGAACTCGAGCAGTTCAAGGGCCTCGCCCGCGCGTGCCTCGAGCAGCGGGCCGGCCACGTCGTGTATGTCCGCGGCGAGGCGGGCATCGGCAAGACGCGGCTCGTCGAAGAAATGCGCCGCTTCGTCGAAACGCTGGGCTTTGCCGGCCACCGCGGCCTCGTGCTCGATTTCGGCGTGGGCAAAGGCCAGGATCCCATCCGCGCCATTGTCGGCAGCATGGTGGGCCTCGCACCGGCGGCCGGCGTCGATGAAAGGCGCGCTGCCGCCGCACGGGTTGCTGCCTCCGGGGCCGTCGGCCCCGAGCAGCTTATGTTTCTCCACGACATCCTCGACCTCACGCAAACCGGTGAAGGGCGCACGCTTTACGATGCGATGGACAGTGCTGCACGCGCGCGCGGCAAGCGCACGGTCGCGGCAGCGATCGCGGAGGATGTCTGCCGCCATGGGCCAACCCTGATTGTCGTGGAAGACCTTCATTGGGCCGACCCGCAGGTGCTCGGTTACCTGGCCGCCTTCGCCGCGGCGATCGCGAACGGTCCGGGCCTGCTCGTCATGACTTCGCGCGTGGACGGCGATCCGCTCGACGCGGCATGGCGAGCCAGTTGCCGCGGCACGCCTTTTGCCACGATCGACCTTGGCCCGCTGCGCAGCGAGGAGGCGCTGAACCTTGCCGGCAGCTTTATCGATGCCACCGGGCGTGTCGCGCGTGCCTGCATCGAACGAGCCGGCGGCAATCCGCTGTTCCTCGAACAACTCCTGCGTAACGCCGAGGAAGGCAGCCAGGAAGCGGTCCCCGCCACAATCCAAAGCCTCGTGCTGGCGCGCATGGACCGGCTGACTACGCGCGACCGCGAGGCACTCCAGGCCGGCGCAGTCATTGGACAGCGCTTTGGCCTCGCCTTGCTGCGGCGGCTGATCGATACACCGGACTACGTCTGTCACGGGCTCGTCCGCAACGCGCTCGTCTTGCCGGAAGGCGAAGATTTCCTGTTTGCCCATGCGCTCATCCAGGAGAGCATCTACTCGACGCTGCTGCGGGCACGCCGGCGCGAGTTGCACCGCCTCGCCGCCGACTGGTTTGCAGCGACCGACCCGGTGCTGCGCGCCCAGCATCTCGATCGCGCCGAGGACGAGCGGGCGCCGCTGGCCTACCTCGACGCCGCGCTCACGCAACGCGCGGCCTACTTCACCGAGGCGGCATTCCGGCTAGTCGGGCGAGGTCTGCAAATTGCGCAAAAAGATACGGATCGCTACGCGCTGACCTGCTTCAAGGGCGAACTTCAACGAGACCTCGGCGACATTCCAGGCTCGATCGCGACGTACCGTGCGGCCGTGGCCACCGCGCCGAATGAAGCGGATCTCTGTCAGTCCCAACTCGGGCTCGCCGAAGGTCTGCGGGTATGCGAAGGCCTCGCCGAAGCCCTGCCGCTGCTCGACGCCGCGCAGCAAGTGGCGGAGCGTCTGGGCAAGGTGCCCGAACTCGCACGCCTGCATCACTTGCGCGGCAACATCCTGTTTCCGCTTGGCAGGATCGAGGATTGCCGCTCCGAGCACGAGCGCGGGCTTGCCTATGCACGGCAGCTCGGCATCCCCGAAGCGGAGGCGCGTGCACTCGGCGGCCTCGCGGATGCTGCCTACGCACAAGGGCGCATGCGCACCGCCTTCGAGCACTTCAGCCTGTGCGTTGCGTTGAGCCGCGAACACGGTTTCGGCCGCATTGAGGTCGCCAATCGCTCGATGGCCGGCTTCAGCAGGATCTTCCTCAACGAGGCATGCGCGGCGCGCGAGGACGTAAGCGCCGCCGCGCACGCTGCGGCGCTGGTCAGCCAGCCGCGTGCGCAGATGCTGTGCGAAACGTTGGGCGTGTTTGCCTGCTACGAAATGGGTGACATGCCGGCTACTTTCGCTCATCTCGAGCGCGAGATGCAGATCATCCGTCAACTGGGCGCTCGCCGCTTCGAAGCACAGAACATGGAAATGCGAGCGCGCGCACTGCTCGACAGCGGGCATCGGCGAGAGGCCGCCGAATTGCTGCGCGAAGCGCTGGCGATTTGCCGCGAGGTGGGAACGCAGTTCAGCGCCCCCAAGGCCGTGAGCGCACTAAGCTGCGCCGTCGAGGACGACGATGAGCGCACACGTCTGCTCGCCGAAGGTGCGGACATGTTGCGGCGCGGCGCGGTCGGGCACAATCATCTGTGGTTCTACCGCGATGCGATCGAAGCGATGTTGTCCGCCGGCGACGCAGCCGGCGCACTGCACTACGCCACTGCCCTCGAAGACTATACGCGCGTCGAGCCGCTGCCTTGGGCGGAACTGTTTGTGAGGCGCGGGCGCGCCCTCGCTCGTGCGAAACACAACCATTCTGAAGGAACGCGGCGCGAACTCGAGCGCGTACGCGCGGACCTCGTGGAAGCGGGATACAGCAGCTATCTGCCTGCGATAGACGCTGCGCTCGCCTCGTAGCGCAGGCGTTGCCCGATGTATTCCATCGATTCGACAACGCGGGCGGTGCTCCTGTCGTTGCATCGTCCTCGCGACACAACGGTGCCATTCGCGCCCCTGCCTTTAATTGAACATTTCTGGCCGCAAGTCGCTCACTTCGATGATCACATCGGCGGGCAGGTTCGCCCGGCGTGCCGCAGCGCGGATGGCTTCGGCGTTGGGCGCCTCGTACAGGCAATAAGTCTTCTTCTTGTCCGCACTGAGAAACGAAAAGAGCCACTCGACGCCCTCCTCGTCGTTGATCAGTTTCACGGCACTCGCGCTTGCGCCGGTGACCTCCAACTGTTCCGCAAAATTTCGTTCAATCATAAAACGTGGCATCGGATCCTCCTTGATGAGTGGCTCTCACCGCTGCGCCTCGCAGCATGCAGCCGTGTACTAGTGTGTGAGCCCTGTGCTTGTCCCAGCGGCACGGATGCGCTCCACGAGGGCAAACATCTTCAGTTCGCTGGCCGCGGTGGCCGCCGCGGCGAGCAGGTCTTGCGCTCGTGCTCTATCTTCGATGCGATTGCGCGCTGCCAGCATGAGGGCGAATTCGTGCCGGCTATGCGCCAGCCAGGGCGGCGCTCGCAAGCGCTCATCCATGCACAGCGCGTATTCGAAATGCTCTTCGGCGACGGACCAATCGCCAAGAGTGCCGGCGAGCATGCCGAGATGCCGTGCCGCCGATCCGCAGCACAGCGTAAAAACAGGAACGGTGACGACCTGGTCCCGGAACGGCAGGAGACGGGCATAAATCTGTTCGGCGCGGCCGACGTCGTGGAGCCGCGCAGCGACTTCCGCCAGATACGTCAACGTGACGAGCCGCTTGCTGTCTACGGGGATGCTGGATTCCGATTCCGCAAGCCGTTCGAGATTGTCGCGGGCCTGAGCGTCGAAGCCGAGATCGCTGCAGATCAACATGAGCCCGGGCCGCCACGCGGCATCTTCGGAATGCTCGTCGACGAACCGCTTGAAGAGCGGCGCTACCTCGGCGAGCCGGCCTTGTTCGCGGCGTATCGAAAACATCTGCATGCCGTAGACGCCCGTTGCCAGTTTCGCGTCGACGCTCTGCGCCATTTTCAACGACTCTCGCGCCTTGTGCTCCGCCACGGGGAAGTCCCCGACGAGTATGGCCCGCATCGCCTGCGCACCTGTCACACACCATTTGTCGACGAAATGCTGCCCACTGGTGGCAATCTGCCGATATCTTTCCAGCGCGCTCTCGAAGCGTTCCACCGCGCCGATCTCCAGGTAGCCGGCAAGACATCGAGCGCATGCGTGACCTATGGTGTGCGCATCACCGAGATCTTCTGCAATCTGGCTCAATTCCTGTAACACGTTTGCACGCTCCGGGAATTTGTCCGCAGGCAAAGGGCGAGCCCCGATATGCATCATGTCGCATGCCAATGCGTCGAACAGGCTCGGCAGGTCGTTCAGGCGTCTGGCTAGAGCGACAGCCTCCAGAACCAGTTCGTCGGCTTGTTCACCTGCACCGGTCATGTGAACGGTGCGGACCAGCCGACTCAACAGGCGGCAGCGCTCGACGGACTCCTCGGTGCCGATCAAGCCGAGCGCCTCTTCCAGCAAGGAAAGCGATGCTTTGCCGGAGCCTTCGAGGAACGTCTCGGCGGTGTCGAACCCCAACGCCGCCTGCACAAGAAACGACGACAAGTTCTGCTCGCGAGCAACTTGCGCGGCCTGCCGGAAGGTCGCTATCGCCTCGCGGCGGGCCAACCGGATCTCCGCTCCGCCTCTTGTCAGCAGCAGAGGCACCAGGTGGGCTGCCCGATCCTGATTACTGTAGGAACATCGGCTTATCAATTCAAGCCCGCGCTGCGCGTGAGCGATAGCCTCGTCGTAAGCTGCGCCGGCAAGGGCCTGCTCCCCGGCACGCTGCCAGTAGCCGATTGCGCGATCCGGCAGGTCGGCCGCAGCGAAGTTCTGAGCGATCAATTCGGGCTGCCGACTGACCACTTCCGGATAATGGTCCTCCAGAGCAGCGGCGATCAGCGCATGGTATTGGCGGCGGCGCGCCAGCAACAGGGATTGATAGGCGATCTCCTGGATCAACGCGTGCCGGAACAGATACACGTCTCCCTCCCCCGGTTTAACAGAAGCAGGGAGGATGATTTCGGCTTCGATCAGGCGGTCTAGCGTTTCCTGCAGATCGTTCTCCGACCTGGACGCAATCAGGCCAAGCAGCTTCCTGCCGAATTCCCGCCCCACCGTGGCCGCGATCTGGGCGGTTTCCTTCACGGCCGGCTCCAGCCGGTCGAGCCGCGATAGTAGCGAGCCCTGTAACGTGTCCGGGATCGCAATGGTCTGCGGCGTTCCTTTCAACTCATAGCTTGTTCCGGCATCCCGCAACAATTCGCCTTGGAGGACGGCCTTTGTCAGCTCCTCGACGAAGAGCGGCACGCCGTCCGTTTTGGAGACGATCTGATCGAGTACGAAAGGCGGCAGCCGCTTTCCATTGGCGAGCCTTTCGATCATCGCGATGCAATCGCGGCGCGAGAGCCGATCGAGGTTCACCTGCACGAGATGAGGGTAAATCCATCCCGGTTCGAACTCGGGCCGCGCCGTGAGCAGTAGCAGGAGCGGAGTGGCCACGAGCCGCTCGAGCACCAGCCGAACGAACTCGAGGGATGACGGATCGATCCAGTGCGCGTCCTCGACGATGACGAGCACCGGCTGAACTTGCGTCGACTTTTCGATGATGGCGACGAGCACGTCGAGCGTGCGGCGTTTGAAGGACGGGGATGAGGCATCGATTGCCTGATGGCGCCCGCCCGCCGGAATTCCGAGCAAGGTCGTCAGCACGAGAAGCGTCTCGTCGGCATCCAGTCGGAGTCGTGCAATTGCCGCCTCCAGCCTGTCCAGATCCGACGAGTCGGGCGCGTCGGGGCCGAGGCCAAAGGCGCGCCGCAGCCAGCGTAATACCGGCCAGAAAGGGCTGTTGCAATAGTACGAGGAACAGTGGAGCGAAACGACCGCATGGTTGTCGCCACTGATGCCGTCGCCGAATGCCCGCAGCACGCGAGATTTTCCGATACCCGGCTCGCCGCTCAACACGACGCAGCGCATTTCGCCGTCGACGCTCTGCTTCCAGCGTTGCCGGATCATGTCGAGTTCCGCGGCTCGGCCGACGAGCGGCGTGATGCCGTAGACCGCCCTGACTTCGAAGCGGTCGATCGCATCCGTTTGCGCCACCACGCGTTGGACTCGAACCGGACCAGTGATCCCTTTCAGCTCTTGCCAACCGAGGTCTTCGAGCAGGAACGATCCCTCGATCAGGCGCTGGGTGGCCGGGCCCACGACGATCGCGTCGGGCGGAGCGACCGACTGCAGCCTTGCGGCGATGATTGGCGCCTCTCCGACGATCGCCTGGTGGTCCCGCGTGGATCCAGCGCCAATCGCGCCGGCGACGACAAGTCCCGTCTCGATCCCGATACGCATCTGCAGGCGTACGCCGTGCTCGAGTTCGATGCGATCGTTGGCCTCTCGAAGCGCCGAAACGACAGCGAGAGCGGAGAGCACCGCGCGCACGGCATCGTCTTCGTGCGCATTCGGGTAGCCGAAGTAAACGAGCAGGCCGTCACCGATGTAAAGCGCGATGTGACCTTCATGAACTTCGATCACGCTCGCACAGACTTGATGATAGATCCCTAGCAGGCGTCGCATGTCCTCGGGATCGAAGCGCTCGGCGAGAGCCGTGGAATCGATCAGGTCCACGAACATCACGGTGAGTTGCCGCCTCTCGGCCACGGCGGTTTCGCGCGCAGCCGGCGAAGACGAGTCTGCTGGTTCCTTCGAGCGGTCGAGCGATCGCGCGTGGGATTCGCTCCGTGCCGCAAGCCCTTTTGCGAGCCGCTTGCGGTCGCCGAGCGTCAGGCCGAGCTCCTTTAAATCGCCCTCGGACAGGTCGCCGAGCACGTCCCAGTCGATCCCTTGCGATGCAAACTTCGTGGCGTGCCCACCGAGGCCAATCTGCACCAGCCATGTCGTCAGATCGTCCTTCATCGTTAGAACTCTGCTTTGCCGTCGAGAACTATGATCGGCGTGCTGACGCGACTTGTCCATGCACGTTCTCGCCCATTCCATCGATTGCCCGATCAGGCGACGGAATGTCAGGCGCGCGCGGCGGCACCGCTTAAGTAAGAGGAACGAACATTGCAGCGCCTGGCGACCCTGCAATCAGCGATGCCGGGCTCCTCCCAGACCGGCGGGAGCCTACGTTCGAATGCCGTCCTAACGGCGCTGGCTCTATCGTATCGACGATGGGTGACGTGCAAGCGCGGTCACCTCGATCGTCATGTATGGAAATAGCGGTAGGCCAGAAAGAATTTCGTGCAGTTCGTCGTGCGAGTCGACGTCGAAGATACTGTAGTTCGCATACTGACCAACGACCCGGTGCAACTGCTGCCATTTCCCCTGTCGTTGTAGCTCTTGCGAATATGCCCTTTCACGGGCCTTGATTTCATCGGCTTGAGCAAGCGGCATATCCTGCGGCAGGTGTACATCCATTCTTGCGAGATACAGCATTTTTGCTCCTTACGAGACGCTTCTTGAGTTGCTGGGTGATTGCGTCATTTCGACTGTCGAATGACCGGGTGTGCTCAGGCCTTTTTATCCCGGCGGTAGAAAGCGAGCTTCTCTTCATCGATATGGAGTCCGAGCCCTGGCCCTTCAGGAATGTGCAAGTCGAAATCGCGATAATGCGGGCGAGCCGTCACCACGTCATCCTTGAGCAGGAGTGGACCAAAAAGCTCAGTACCCCATGACAGTTGAGGAAGCGCGCCGAATCCATGCGCGGAAGCAATCGAGCCGATGCTGCCTTCGAGCATGGTGCCGCCATACAGCGCCACGCCGGCGGCGTCCGCGATGGCCGCAGTCCGCATCATTCCGTAGATGCCACCTGACTTCGCAATCTTTAAGGCGAAAACGTCAGCGCAGGACCCACGTACGAGTTCGAGCGCGTCTTCGGGACCCGTTACCCCCTCGTCTGCCATTATTGGCACGATGAAACGAGCAGCTAGCCGGGCAAGTGCGCCGCGTTGGTCGCGAGGCGTGGGTTGTTCGATGAGGTCGATGCCGGCGGCTTCCAGCGCGGCAATTCCCATCGCGGCATCAATTTCATTCCATGCCTGATTCACGTCCACGGTGATTCTGGCGCGGTCGCCGAAGGCTGCCTTGATTTTTGACACGTGAGCTACGTCGTCGCGAACGCTACGCCGTCCGATCTTCAGCTTGAACGTATTGTGCCGACGTTCAGCGAGAAGCATTTCAGCTTCTTCTATGTCGCGATCGGTGTCGCCGCTCGCGAGCGTCCAGAGGACCGGAAGGGTCTTGCGAACGGCTCCGCCGAGCAGCGCCGACATCGGCACGCCAAGACGTTTGCCCTGCGCATCCAGCAGCGCCGTTTCGATACCGGACTTGGCGAACCGATTGCCACGGGCAGCCTTGTTCAGCTTGAGCATCGCGTCGTTAACGTTCGTCGCATCCTGCCCCACCAACACGGGAGCCAGGTATGTGTCGATGGTCAGTTTGATGCCTTCGGGACTTTCTTCGCCGTAAGAGAGACCGCCGATGGTCGTGGCTTCCCCAATGCCCTCGATGTCGTCGCTCGCGCGAAGGCGGATGATGACCATGGTTTGTTGCTGCATCGTCGCCATGGAAAGCTGATGCGCGCGAATGGTTGGAAGGTCAACTAGGATCGCTTCGACGGAGGTGATTTGGGGGTTCATACCTGAGGGGACGAGGTTGGAGAGTTGCTGAAGTATTGCGCGCGCAATCTTCCCCTGTCCAAGACCATCGACGTCTAGTGTCATACCGCCAAGGTATAACCGGCTTACCGCCCCTCGTCTGTGCGGGCGACGGAAGCGACCTGCTCTTCCTCGTACAGTCGATAAATGAGATCGAGCATCTCGCTGATGTCGCGCGACTCGTCCATCGCACGCACACTCATGATGATTGGCGACACCAGAGTCGGGTCGTCCAGTTCCTTATAACTCACGTCGTCTCGCTTAAGGCCATAAACGCTGCTCGGGACGATGGAAATCCCCTCGCCGGCCGCGACTAGCCCCAACGCAATCTGAATTTCCCGGACTTCATAGATTTTTCGCGGCTTCAATCCTCGGTCGTGAAAGGCGGCGAGGACCTGGTCTGCGTAGCTCGGACGTGGCGTTTTCGGGTAGATGATCAGCGTTTCGTTGACAAGGTCCCGCAACGCTGAAACAGGCTTGGAAATAGAGAGCGGGTGGCCGAGAGGAAACGCGACAATCATCTTCTCTTCTCGCAGGACCACTCGCCGAATGTTCGCATCCTCTAGCCGGATGCGGCCAAAACCGACATCGATCCGCCCGTCCTTGAGCGCCCTTATCTGGTCTGTGGTCGACATCTCGTGAAGGCTGAGCTCGACCGTCGGATTCTCGTCGCGAAAGCGGCGAATTATTTTTGGCAGCAACCCGTATAGGGTCGATGCGACAAAACCGACAGACATGCTGCGCTCGATGTTGCCCACTCGTCGTGTCATCGACTCGAGCTCCGCAGTCTGCGCCAGCAATTGCACTGCGTGGCCGTAAAAGAACTTGCCCGTCTCTGTCAGTTTCAAAGGGCGCGAGTTTCTTTCGAAGAGTTGCACGCCCAAGGTCTCTTCAAGTTGCTGTATCTGCCGACTGAGCGGTGGTTGCGCGATATGAAGGCGTTGCGCGGCCCGCGTGAAGTTCCGCTCCTCGGCAACCGCCACGAAGTACCGGAGGTGTCGCAGTTCCATTCAATACCTCTCAGATATAGCCCAATACTAAATCGGTGTTGGACCGGTCCATTTGCCGTCAACTATCCTGCATTCATACCGAGTTTCACAGCCCGATTATACCTTCTGAGCATACTTCAACCGGGCAGAAACAAGGGTTAACCCCATCGAAAAATACAGAGAGTCAGGAGCAGACAATGAACGCCAAAGTGTTCGAAACAAACGAAGTGCAGGCCCTTCTCAAGGCCGCCGCCAATCTTGGTTGCGAGGACGGCAATGCCCGCACCAAGGAGATTACCCATCGCTTGCTGGGCGACCTCTTTAAGGCCATCGACGACCTCGACATCACCCCCGATGAGATTTGGGCAGGTGTGACCTACTTCAATAAACTCGGACAAGACGGCGAAGCCGCGCTTCTGGCTGCTGGCCTCGGTCTGGAAAAGTATCTCGACATCCGGATGGATGCGCAGGACCTGGAGGCAGACATTCATGGCGGCACGCCGCGAACCATTGAAGGGCCGTTGTATGTCGCTGGCGCGCCGCTGCGTGACGGTGTATCGAAAATCGATGTCAATCCTGACGAAGACGCTGACCCGCTCATTATCCATGGCACTGTGACTGGGCCCGACCGCGAGCCCGTGGCGGGCGCAGTGGTCGAATGCTGGCACGCCAATTCGAAGGGCTTTTATTCGCATTTCGACCCGACTGGCGCACAGAGCGAGTTCAACCTTCGCGGCGCAGTGCGAACCGGTGCCGATGGCAAATATGAATTCCGCACACTCATGCCGGTGGGCTATGGCTGCCCGCCGCACGGCGCCACGCAGCAACTGCTGAACATGCTTGCCCGGCACGGTAATCGTCCGGCGCACGTGCACTTCTTCGTCACCAGCGATAAAACGGGCAAGCTGACGACGCAAATCAACATCGAAGGCGACCCGCTGATTTGGGACGACTTCGCCTATGCCACTCGCGAGGAACTCGTTCCTCAAGTCGTCGACAAGACGGGCGGCATTGCCCTGGGTCTCAAAGCCGATGCGTACAAAGAAATCCAGTTCGACATCGCGCTTAGTCCACTGATTAAGGGTAAAGACAACCAGCTCGTCAACCGCCCGCGGGCATCAGCTGCGGCGTAACCGCTCGACAAGGCGGCTTTCTGACCGGCTAGCTGCCTGATTCTCCGCATAAATCATTGAACCGATGCAAGGGCTCGTCCGCGGAGTCCGCATAGGGAGAGCAGACATGTGTGCAACTATCGACAAGGCGTTGAAGCTGGAAGACCTGCTGAGCAACGCCGTGCAGGACGACAAAGAAAACGGTGTTTTCCGTTGTCGCCGCGACATCTTCACCGATGCCGATTTGTACGAACTCGAGATGAAGCATATCTTCGAGAGTAACTGGGTTTATCTGGCGCACGAAAGCCAGATTCCTGATAACAACGACTACTACACCACGTGGATCGGTCGCCAGCCGATAGTTGTCACGCGCGACAAAACGGGTGAATTACGCGCGGTCATCAATGCCTGCGCGCACAAAGGTGCAATGCTGTGTCGTCGCAAGCACGGCAACAAGAGCAGCTTCACCTGCCCTTTTCACGGATGGACGTTCTCGAACGCCGGCAAGCTCCTGAAAGTAAAGGATGAGAAGACCACCGAATACCCTGTGCAATTCAACAAGCAAGGCTCGCACGACCTGAAGAAGGTTGCGCGCTTTCAGAACTATCGCGGTTTCCTGTTCGGCAGCCTGAATGCCGACGTCATGCCGCTCGAGGATTACCTCGGTGAGACGAAGGTCATCATCGACCAGATCGTTGCGCAAGCGCCGGACGGCCTGGAAGTATTGCGCGGGAACTCCTCGTATATCTACGACGGCAACTGGAAGATGCAGATGGAGAACGGCTGCGACGGTTATCACGTCAGCACCGTCCACTGGAACTACGCCGCAACGATGGGCCGACGCAAGGACGAAGGCACCAAGGCAGTGGATGCGAATAGCTGGAGCAAGTCGGTCGCCGGCGTGTACGGATTCGAGCACGGTCATATCCTGCTGTGGACCAACACCATGAACCCGGAAGTGAGGCCGGTTTATCGGCACCGCGACGAAATCACAGCGCGCGTCGGCGAAGACAAGGGGAGATTCGTCGTCAACCAGACCCGCAATCTGTGCCTTTATCCCAACGTTTTCCTGATGGACCAGTTCAGCACGCAGATTCGTGTGGTTCGTCCGATTAGCGTCGACAGGACCGAAGTCAGCATCTTCTGCTTCGCCCCCAAGGGCGAGAGTGCCGAAGACCGCGCGACCCGCATTCGCCAATACGAAGATTTCTTCAACGTATCGGGCATGGGGACCAGTGATGACCTCGAAGAATTTCGCGCGTGTCAGTCCGGGTACGCCGGTTCAACGACGATGTGGAATGACCTCTCGCGCGGTGCTCCGCTGTGGATTCACGGACCGGACGAAAACGCGAGGAGCATGGGCTTGAATCCGCTCATCTCTGGAGAACGTAGCGAAGACGAGGGCCTCTTTGTGGTCCAGCACGAATACTGGTTGCAGGTGATGCGCGATGCCTTGCGAAAAGAACAAGCGGAGGCGACGGCATGAGCTTCGATTATCAAAAACTCTGTCGCGCCCTTTATCAGGAAGCCCGTTTCCTGGATGACCGTCAATGGGACGAGTGGCTCGCCTGCTACACAGAGGACGTCACCTACTGGATGCCGGCGTGGGACGACGATGACACGCTGACGGAGGACCCGCAGAGGCAGATCTCGTTGATGTACTACGCAGACCGAGGTGGCCTCGAAGACCGCGTATTCCGCATCAAGACCGAACGAAGCGGCGCTTCGATGCCAGAACCGCGCACGAGCCACAACGTGACCAATGTGGAAGTGCTGGCTGAGCGTGATGGCGAAGTGGACCTTCGATACAACTTCAACACGCTTATTCACCGCTACAAGATCACGGACCAGTTCTTCGGCACGATGTACGTAACCTTGCGCACGGTCGACGACCGTCTGCTGATTTCCAGCAAGAAGATTGCACTCAAGAACGACTATATCCGACAGGTGCTCGACGTCTATCACGTTTGATGCCACCGGTCGGATGGAGACAAGGAAGTAGGAGACAACATGTCCAGCTACAACATTGCACTGAACTTCGAAGACGGAGTGACCCGCTTCGTCGAATGCAAGGCCGGCGAGAAGGTTCTCGATGCCGCCTTTCGCGCCAGGATCAACTTGCCGATGGACTGCTCTGATGGCGTATGCGGTACCTGCAAATGCCGGGCGGAGAGTGGCAGCTACGATCTGGGCGATGACTACATAGAGGACGCGCTTACCGACGACGAGAAGCAGAGCGGTCTCGTCCTCACATGTCAGATGGTTCCCGAGAGCAATTGTGTCATTGCGGTCCCGGCATCGTCGACGGCCTGCAAGACTGAGCACAGCAAGTTCGCCGCCACGGTCACAAAGGTCGAGGAGCATAACGACGCGGCCGTCGTGCTCGAGATGGACG
Organism: Paraburkholderia kirstenboschensis; assembly: GCF_032806925.1. Lineage (NCBI taxonomy): Bacteria > Pseudomonadati > Pseudomonadota > Betaproteobacteria > Burkholderiales > Burkholderiaceae > Paraburkholderia > Paraburkholderia kirstenboschensis. The sequence continues at coordinate 1,272,348 of NZ_CP136513.1, forward strand.
TGGACGGCGACCCGCCCGTCTTCCTTGCCGGTCAGTACGTCAACATCGATGTACCCGGCAGCGGCGAACATCGCTCCTACTCGTTCTCATCGTCGCCCGGCGAATCGAAAATCAGCTTTTTGATCAAGAAGATTCCCGGTGGCGTAATGAGCACCTGGCTCGAATCGGCCCAGCCTGGTAACAAGGTTCAGCTAACCGGACCGATGGGCATCTTCTATTTGCGTCCCGTCAAACGGCCCTTGCTGTTCCTCGCAGGCGGCACGGGGCTCGCCCCGTTCCTGTCGATGCTGGAAGTACTGGCCAGTGCGAACTCCCAGCAGACGGTGCACCTCGTCTACGGCGCGACCCGCGACCTCGACCTGGTGTTGGTCGAGGCCATCCAGGCATACACGGAAAAACTTCCGAATTTCACGTTCAGCACCGTTGTGGCCGCGGCCGAATCCAGCCACCCGCGCAAGGGCTGGGTGACCCAGCACATGCCCGCAGAATGTCTGAACGACGGAGATGTCGACGTGTACCTGTGCGGCCCGCCGCCGATGGTGGATGCTGTACGCAAATACTTCGACGAAAACGGTGTAGAGCCAATGAGCTTTCACTACGAGAAATTTACCCCCAACGTAGCACTGGTGGACTCATGAACGCGCAAAGGTTCGAAGGCAAGGTGATGGTAGTCACGGGAGCGGCGCAGGGAATCGGGCGCGGCGTCGCCCTGCGTGCAGCATCGGAGGGTGCGAAAGTGCTGTTGGTGGACCGCGCCGAGTTTGTCTCCGATGTCGCCGCCGAGGCGATTGGTGCCCAGACAGCCGGCTTCGTCGCAGACCTCGAGACGTATGAAGGTGCAGCTTCGACAATGGCTTTCGCGGCGCAAAAGTTTGGCCGGATCGACATTCTCGTCAATGCGGTGGGCGGTGCGATTCGCATGCGGCCTTTCGCGGAATTCGAACCGGCCCAGATCGATGCTGAAATCCGCCGTTCCCTGATGCCGACCCTGTATGCGTGCCACGCGGTCCTCCCTCAGATGCTGACGCAAGGCCGGGGAACCATTGTCAACGTCTCATCGAATGCCACACGAGGTATTCGCCGCGTGCCCTACTCGGCTGCCAAGGGCGGCGTCAATGCGCTAACCCAGTCGCTCGCGATGGAGTACGGCGAACGCAACATCCGCGTGGTCGCTGCTGCTCCGGGCGGGACAGAGGCGCCTCCGCGACGCGTGCCTCGCAACGCAGCCGGAGATAACGACCAGGAAAGGGCCTGGATGAGCGAAGCCGTGAAGCAGGTGGCTGAGTCCAACTTCTTCAAGCGCTATGGGACGCTTGAAGAGCAAGTCGCGCCGATTCTCTTTCTTGCATCCGACGAAGCTGGCTACATCACGGGTGCCGTGTTGCCGGTTGCCGGCGGCGACAACGGCTAGAGCCTTGAACCCAAATTAGTCAAGAGACGCCGCTATGAAGGAACGCAAAGCCGTCGTGCCGGCCGGAATGGAAGCGGTGTACGAAAGAATTCGCTACGCTCCGGCGGTCAAGGTCGGAAGCACCATATACGTGTCTGGCCAGATTGGTCGCGACGACAAGATGAAACTCGGGGGCACAGCTGGTTATATCGTTGAAATAAAGGCTGTCGCTGTGTTGCCTGATTAACCGTGGAGCGACCAATTTCCCGAAACACCGAGTCAACGTGCCTGGCGAAAGTGGCCGGCAAGCAACCCGCGATGCTGCTGCAGTACTGCCTGGTCGAGCGGACGACGCGGCAGGATTGGGGATTGTGCCCGACTACGACGAGCCCTTCATCGCAGTCAGCCAGAAGTACAACCACGGAAAAGGCCGACTGCCCGACCAGCTCATTGGGGGCGGCACGTTTGCCGTAGCGAACACATCCGCGGAGAAATAGTTTGACTTGCTGACGCCACCCCGTACAATAGGCTTCATGCTGCAGTGCAGCATTTCACCTTTCTGCCATGCTGACGCCTGTCTGGTTCACTCGTGGCCCTGCCGCCTTACCTTTCGGAGTTATGAATGACCACATTTACCCCCCAGCAGTTGATTGCCGCGCAGCAAGCGAACGTTGAAGCCTTTTCTGGCGCGCTCAACAAGGCATTCGCGGGCTTCGAAAAGCTGGTCGCGTTGAACTTGCAGGTCAGTAAGGCGGCTCTAGCCCAAAGCCAGGAAATCGTGATCAAAGCCGTTTCGGCGGGCAATCCGGGCGCTCTGTTCGCATTGCAAGCAGGCCTTTCACAGCCGGTTGCAGAAAACGCGGTGGCGTACGGCCGTAGCGTTCATGAAATCATGACCGAAGTTGGAAGCGACATTTCGGCCGCTGCGACAGCGCAAGGCGAAAAATTGCAGCGCGATACGCAAGCGTTTGTCGAAGGCCTTAAAAAGAACGCGCCCGCTGGAAGCGAATCGGCTATAGCTGCGTGGAACTCCGTCTTCTCTGCGACGAACGCGACCTACGAATCGGCCAGCAAGGCTGCGAAGCAGTTCGTCGCTACGGTGTCCACCGTACAGTAAGACCGCGGCCTCTTACCGCACTTGCAGGTCGACAAATGCGAACTTCGGTTCGCATTTGTCCTTCCGGCATTGGGTATATCGGGAAGCACGTTAGGCGACCGCACAAGACCTTTCCGCAAACAGCATCAAGCTACGATTGATTCAACGGACATGCAGCATGGACGACCGATTTGATAGACGAGAACTGTTACTCCATCTTGGCGACATTCTCCACGCTTTGAACTATCTGACCGCCAAGGCCAAACCTGGCATCTCTGTGACGCAAGTCCTGCAGAAAGACGATGCCTTGCAGACCTTCGGGTTCCTCCGCGCATTAACGCCGCAGATGACGGTTGCAGAGTTCGGCGCAGGGGTCGCCAGTGCGTTCTCCCAGTGGCCGAAGGAACTGCTTGAGACAGAGCTAAATAGGGACGCGCTTGCCTCAGCCGTTAAGGACAACCTTTTTCAGGGCAACGTTGACGGCTGGAATGCATACGTCGCTCACATTCGAAAGGATGTGCCCTGGTTTGGGATCGGGCCTCGCGAAGTGAAGCGGACAGAATTGCCGGAGCCGGTGAACCGAGCCGCAGGTGAGACGACGACAGCCGAGCCGAACGCCCGCGTTCTGTCAGCCGCCGGAGCTGACGTACGTAACGAAAAAAGGGGCTGGCCATGGCCGGAGCCAAGGTTGACGTCCTGAAGCAGGAAACCGGCGCAGTCAGCGCGCAGGTTGGGATCGTTTTCATGGACCCATGCCGCACCGAGAATATCGATGCCTATGCAATTCCGCATCTTTAGCCATCCTGATCGATTATCTAAACGGTGCCTGATGTAGTCCCGGGCCACACCGCTCCAACGCTTTTTGAATTCCACGCCGCGGCGACAAACCGCGAATGAATTGAAATACCCATTACGCAACAGTCCTTCTTTTTAGCGACGAAGTTGCGGATCGCCTCGGGAAAGCACGGAGCGCATTTTTCCAAAAATCGTTTGACGGCGTTATTGGCTCGTATATGCTGGCTTATAGGCGTTCGCCGTCCGCTCATCGCAGAACATCTGCTTATGGTTTTGCGCTGCAGCGAAATCGCTTCACAGCGGTTGCAGGCGATCATCCCAATGTCCTGTTTCTTTAAACGCCCCGTGCGAATGAGCAAGCCGTTCAATACTTTCAACGTTGCCAGTCGAGTGTAATCGTGAGAGTCCGTGGCCCTTTGGTGAGATGGAACCGCAATCAGGCGAGTTGTCCTCGCGCTGACGGCGCCATCGCCGACGGCAGCAGCGGCAGCCTTGCGTTCCGCCGCTTCGTGTCCGTCTTCACAATCCTTTCGCGTCGTTCAGTTCGACGTCACAACTCTATCTCCGCCCGCGCCTTCATTGCTGTCCGTACGGACGAAGTCGCCTCGCTGTTGCCGTAGCGCCTCCCTCTTTTTCGCCGTTGGGTTCGTCCGTTTGCGCGAGCGCGTTCGCTTGAGCCGCGCGTTTGCGCATGTGCGGTGCTCAATGCCGTCCACGTGTCTCGCACATGTCGGCCCGGCTGTGCAGCGCACCGGGCCTTATCGAACGGCCAATCTGATCATCACGCGCGGCGCGTTCCGTTGACGGCGACCGCCTGCCCTGCTCCGGCGGCTTGACGCGTCGCGTCCGGCTGTGGACTGGTGCCGCGCTGACATTCACGGTGCTCATGCCGCGTCCCGCATCTGCTGCGTCCCGCGGCTGAACACGCACGTCAATTCGTTATGCGAAAGAAACCTCTAATCGGCATTAGTGCTGATCGAACGACGACAGGCGCTCATCCGTCGCACGTGGTCGGTGAGAAATACATCGCAGCAATCGTCGACGGGTCGCAGGCGCTGGCAATGCTACTGCCTGCGCTCGGCGAGCGTCAGTCCACGGAAGATGTGCTGGCCACTGTCGACGGTCTGTTCTTCACCGGCAGCTATTCGAATCTCGAGCCGCACCTTTACGGCGGCGAGCCCAGTGTGTCGGGCACGCTGCACGACGCGGCCCGCGATGCGACGACGCTGCCGCTGCTGCGCGCCGCGATTGCGGCGGGCGTGCCGGTGCTCGCCGTATGCCGTGGCATGCAGGAAATGAACGTGGTGTTCGGCGGGACGTTGCATCAAAGCATTCACGCGATCGCGGGCTTCAGCGACCATCGCGAGAACAAGGCGGAGAGCCTCGACCTGCAATACGCACCGTCTCATACGGTCTCGCTTACGCAAGGTGGCTTGTTGCAGCGGCTTGCTGGCGGTGCAAACGAAGCACGCGTGAACTCCTTGCATGGCCAGGGCATCGGGCAGTTGGGCATGGGTCTCGTGATCGAAGCCACTGCGCCGGACGGACTGATCGAAGCGGTGAGCGTGAACGGTGCGCGCGCTTTCGCGCTGGGCGTGCAGTGGCACCCGGAGTGGAAGCATGCGAGCGACTCGCTCTCCACCGCGATCTTTCGTGCGTTCGGCGATGCGTGCCGCGAACGCATGCGTGACAAATACGAGAGCCGGCTATGACACCCGGCTTGCCGCCGCCAGGCAGGCCTGCGCGAGAGCGCAACAAAACGAGAGAAAATCATGTATGACATCGACGAATTTCTGAAGAAGAATCACGTCACCGAAATCGAAGCGATCATCCCGGACATGGCGGGGATTGCGCGCGGCAAGATCATTCCGCGCAGCAAGTTCGAGTCGGGCGAGTCCATGCGCTTGCCACAGGCCGTGATGATCCAGACCGTCACCGGAGATTATCCGGGCGACGGCACACTAACCGGTGTCACCGACCCGGACATGGTGTGCGTGCCCGACTCCAGCACGATACGGATGATTCCGTGGGCCGTCGATCCGACCGCTCAGGTGATTCACGATTGCGTTCACTTCGACGGCACGCCGGTCGCCATCTCGCCCCGCCGCGTGCTGCGCCGTGTGCTCGAACTGTACAAGGCGAAGGGCTGGAAGCCGGTCATCGCACCCGAGCTCGAGTTCTATCTGGTCGACATGAACAAGGATCCGGATCTGCCGTTGCAGCCGCCCATTGGCCGCACCGGGCGCCCCGAGACCGGACGTCAGGCGTATTCAATAGAAGCCGTCAACGAGTTCGACCCGCTCTTCGAAGACATCTACGAGTATTGCGAGGTTCAGGAACTGGAAGTCGATACGCTGATTCATGAGGTGGGCGCCGCGCAGATGGAGATCAACTTCATGCATGGCGACCCGCTCAAACTCGCGGACAGCGTGTTCCTCTTCAAGCGCACGGTACGCGAAGCGGCATTGCGTCACAAGATGTACGCCACTTTCATGGCCAAGCCCATGGAAAGCGAGCCGGGGTCGGCCATGCACATGCATCAAAGCCTCGTCGACGGGGAAACCGGCCACAATCTTTTTACCGGCGCCGACGGCAAGCCCACGTCGCTCTTCACCAGCTACATAGCGGGCTTGCAGAAATACACGCCCGCGTTGATGCCGATTTTTGCGCCGTACATCAACTCGTATCGGCGCCTCTCGCGCTTCATGGCCGCGCCGATCAATGTTGCCTGGGGATACGACAATCGCACAGTCGGCTTCCGCATTCCGCATTCGGGGCCGGCCGCGCGCCGCATTGAAAACCGTATTCCCGGCGTGGACTGCAACCCGTATCTCGCGATAGCGGCGACGCTCGCGGCTGGCTACCTCGGCATGACGCAAAGGCTCGAAGCTACCGAGCCGCTGCTGAGCGACGGATATGGGTTGCCGTACCAACTGCCGCGCAATCTCGAAGAGGGGCTGACATTAATGGGCGCTTGCGAGCCCATTGCAGAAGTACTCGGCGACAAGTTCGTGCAGGCCTACCTTGCATTAAAAGAGACCGAATACGAAGCGTTCTTCCGCGTGATCAGTTCGTGGGAACGCCGGCATCTGCTGCTGCACGTCTGAAGCGAACGCAAATGCGGATGTGAGAAAACTGGAGGCTGTATGAGCTACAGAACAGAAGACATTGCTTACGTGCAAGCCGCCGAACCCGCGGCAAGCACACCCACCGCGCAGCAACGCAGCACCGCCGAGTATCGCGCGCTCGATGCCGCGCACCATATTCATCCGTTTTCCGATATGGGCGCGCTCAATCGCAGCGGCAGCCGCGTGATCGTGAAAGCCCACGGCGTGTACTTGTGGGATTCGGAAGGTAACAAGATCATCGACGGCATGGCGGGCTTGTGGTGCGTCAATGTCGGCTATGGGCGCAAGGAACTCGCCGATGCGGCGTACGGGCAAATGCAGGAATTGCCTTACTACAACACGTTTTTCAAAACCACTCACCCGCCCGTAATCGAGTTATCGGCTTCGCTCGCGGAACTTGCGCCGGAGTCGTTCAATCACTTCTTCTACTGCAATAGCGGGTCGGAAGGCAACGATACGGTGCTGCGTATCGTCCATCGATATTGGGCGACGCTCGGCAAGCACTCGAAGAAGGTCGTGATTTCCCGCAAGAACGGCTACCACGGCTCGACAATCGCAGGCGGCACGCTTGGCGGCATGGAGTATATGCACGAGCAGATGCCGTCGAAAGTCGAGAACATCGTGCATATCGATCAGCCATATTTCTTTGGCGAGGCGAAAAGCAATCAGACACCAGAAGAGTTCGCGCTGGCGCGGGCGCAACAACTCGAAGCGAAGATCCTTGAAACAGGCGCGCAAAACGTGGCTGCGTTTATCGGTGAGCCTTTCCAGGGCGCGGGCGGCGTGATCTTTCCGGCCTCAACGTACTGGCCGGAAATTGAGCGTATCTGCCGCAAGTACGACATTCTGCTCGTCGCGGACGAAGTCATTGGCGGCTTCGGCCGCACCGGGGAATGGTTCGCCCATCAACATTTTGGTTTCGAGCCCGATCTCATCACAATGGCGAAAGGGCTCACGAGCGGTTATGTACCGATGGGCGCGGTCGGGCTGAACGACCGGGTCGCAAAAGCCATTGTCGAGAACGGCGAGTTCAATCACGGTCTGACATACTCGGGCCATCCGGTGGCCGCCGCTGTTGCGGTAGCAAATCTGAAGCTGCTGCGCGACGAAAAGATTGTCGAACGCGTCAAGACCGATACGGGACCCTACTTCCAGAAGAAACTGCGCGACACCTTCGCGCACCATCCGATTGTCGGCGAGATTGCGGGTGCCGGACTCGTGGCGGGATTGCAGCTCGCGGAAGAGCCCGCATCGCGCAAACGCTTTGCCAATGGCGGCGATGTGGGCGGCGTTTGCCGGGACTTCTGCTTCAACGGCAACCTGATCATGCGCGCGAGCGGCGACCGTATGTTGCTGTCGCCGCCGCTCGTCATCAGCAGACAGGAAATCGACGAGCTTGTTTCGAAGGCGAAGAAGGCGATCGACGCGACGGCACAGCAACTCGGCATTTCTCAACGTTAGATCCTACCGGCATGGGTGCACGCATTGCACGCATGCCGGTAAAGCCGATCCGTGCCGCGATTGACAACGATGTGAAGCATCGGGTTTTTCGAACCTGATCTTCGCGATTAACAGCTTTATCCGATTCGGGTATTGCCGCAGACTGGGCTCACTCCAACCCAGACATCGTCTACGAAAGGACCCGATCATGCGAACCTATCCGCGTAACAGCCCCCAGGCAGCAGCACGTATCGTCGCGCTGGCCCTCACTTCTGACGGCCATGTGTGCAGCTCCGAAGAACGCGTGTTGGAGAAACTGAACATCGCGGGCGAACTCGGCCTCGCGCCGGCGCAATTCGCGCACATCGTGCAGACGCTCTGCGAAGATCGCTCGATTGCGCAGATGTCGTCCGCGCCTCCGATGGGCCGACTGGACGCGGCCATGCTAACAACACTCATCGACGAAATCGACGATCCCGTGTTGCGTCGCAAGATCATCCGGCTATGTTTTGCGGTAACGGTCGCGGACGACTATCTGGCCGACGGAGAGATTGCGTTGCTTGCTGCGGTGTTCAACGCATGGGGACATGATCTGAAACCGGCAGCGGCCCGCGCGGGGCTCACGTCGCCTGCGTTGCGCACTTATGGGCGCGCAGTGGCCACCACCTGAGAAGCCAGCGCGTGATGCTGGCCTCGGCGCGAGCGGATGGCGTGAATCTCTTCGATCACGCCGTCCGCGCGGCCAAGCCAGCGCAAGCCCCGCAGTAGCGACAGATCTTCCGCACCCAGTTCAGCGAGCGGAAATACGCCCAGGCCGCGCGCGGCGAACACCGCCATCAGCGCGCTGTCCTCGAATTCGCCGACGACGCGTGGCCGGATGCCCTGCGAATCGAACCAGCGGTCGAGCCGCCCACGCAACGCGGCGTGGCGCGTCGGCAGGAGCACTGGCAAGTCGGCAAGGCACTGCGGAAACCCCGCGCGCGCCGATTTGCGCGCGATTTCAGCAGGGCCGTACCAGTCCACCGGCGAACCGACGAGCCGCTGGCTCAGCACACGCAGGTCGGAATTGTGCGGCGCCGGCTGGCAAGCGAGCACGAGATCGAGCCGGTGCAGTGCAAGTTCGGATAACAACTGCGCGTGCTCGCCTTCGTGACACAAGAGCCTGAGCGACGGCGTACCGAGCACCGGCGCGAGCAGCGCGTGCGCCGCCAGCTTCGAAATACCGTCGGACAGGCCGACCGCCAACCGGGCCACGCCCTCTCCGCCCGCGTCGCGCATGTCATCGAGCAACGCCTCACCTAGCTGGAAAATCTGCTCTGCGCGACTAAACGCGGTCTCGCCGGCTTCCGTCATCTCGACGCCTCGGCCAGCGGGTTTGAGCAACTGGCGCCCAATCGACTTTTCAAGTTCGCGCACCTGCGCGCTGATCGTTTGAACGGCCATATCGAGCCGCTCAGCCGCGCGCGCGAAGCCGCCCTCCTTCACGACGATCCAGAAATAGTACAAGTGACGGTAGTTGAGCACGTAGGTGGCCCGTAACGATGAACTTCGGAAAAAACGATCTATCGATCAGATTAACACTGGTTTATCCGATTCCCGCGCGCGGCGATCATGATCGCTATTCCACCGTTATTCAATCATAAGCAGACGAACACCATGGACACCCTCCTCACACTCGCTGCCGACCCTGCCGCGTGGGTTGCTCTCCTCACGCTGGTCGTGATGGAGATCGTGCTCGGCATCGACAACCTCATCTTCATCTCGATCCTCAGCAACAAGCTGCCTGAGGCACAGCGCGCGCGCACGCAGCGTCTTGGCATCATGCTCGCGCTAGGGCTGCGACTCGGGCTGCTCGGTACGGTTGCATGGATCGCGCAGTTGACCGCGCCCGCCATCACCCTGCTCGGCCACGCGTTCTCATGGCGCGATCTGATTCTGCTCGGCGGGGGCCTCTTCCTCGTGTGGAAGGCAACGCGTGAAATGCATCATCACGTGGTTTCCGCGGAAGAAGAACGCAGCAGCGCAGGCAGCACCGTTCAATTGACCGTGGCCGGCGCGATCGGCCAGATCCTGGTGCTCGATATCGTGTTTTCAGTAGACAGCATCATCACGGCTGTCGGCATGACCGATCACATGCCGATCATGTTTCTCGCCGTCATCAGCGCCGTCATGGCGATGCTGTTCGCTGCGCGCCCGCTGTCACGCTTCATCGACCGCAATCCGACCATTGTGACGCTCGCGTTGAGCTTTCTACTCGTCATCGGCATGACGCTGATTGCGGAGGGCTTTGGAACGCATGTGCCGAAGGCCTATATCTACGTGGCGATGGCGTTCTCCGCGTTCGTCGAGGCGGTGAACATGCTGGTACGCCGCGCCAAAACGAAACGCGCGATGGTTACCGGCGAATGACTGGAATGGGCGGCGTGTCCAGTCGGGCACCCGGCGTCTTTGTACTTGTACTCTAGAGGAGCGACACCATGAAATGCCCTGCTTGCAAGACAACTGATCTGCTCATGACCGAGCGCCGCTCGATCGAGGTCGACTATTGTCCCAACTGCCGCGGCGTGTGGCTGGACCGTGGCGAGCTCGACAAGCTGATCGCACAAGACGCCGCAGACACCGACCTGCGCAGTGCGGCGCGGGCGAGCCGCGATGACCATCGGGATCGTGACCGTGCTTACGACAACGACCGCCGGTACGAAGATCATCGCTCGGGTTATCGAACGCACAAGAAGAAGCGCTCGATTTTCGACGTGTTCGATTTCGACTAAGCGTTCACGCCCGTTCGTCCATGTATGGCTTCGACGTGGTGGCCGAATCAACGGGCCGCCGCGTATCAACGCGTACCACCGCGCACCACCGCTACTCACGCTGTTATTTCGCCTTCCCCTCCGATACATCGCCGTGCCGCGCGGCAATCGGCTCGATCACGCTGAAGAGCAGCAGCAGGCACAACAGCGCGGTGCCGACCATATAGAGGAACACGCTCGTCCAGCTGTACCGGTCGAGCAGAATGCCGACGACAAGCGGCGCGCATGCACCACCAATCTGGCCCACGCAGTTCACGATGCCGAAGGCCGCCGGATACGTGGACTTCGTCGCGAGTCCCATCGGATATGCGGAATATCCTGCAAAGCCGATGCCGAGCATCAGGCCCGCGAGTATCAGCGCGACACCGAGATACGCGACACTGTCGGGCGCGTCGACTAGCAAAAGCATCATCAGCATGGTGCCGAGCGCGCCGAGCATCATCGTCGGCTTGCGGCGGCCGCCCAGCAGACGGTCGGAGATCACGCCGCCCAGCATGTTGCCGGCCACCGCGCCAATGAATGGCGCCGATGCGAGAAAGCCCATCTTTACCGACGTAAAACCCTTGACGGTCACGAGATACGTCGGCATCCACGACATGAAGATATTGCTGATCCCGATCATGCAACCGTAGCCGATCGCGACGCCCAGGATATTCCATGAGCCGAACACCTGCCGGATCGTCTCGAGCTGCGCAACGCGCCTCGTACGATTGAACGCGTCCAGATACGGAATATCCGCGACCTCGTTGCACCGCGACGCGTGCGCGCCGTGGGCCTGGCGCGGCGCATCGTCGGCGATGTAGCGTTGCTCGGCCTCGGAACAGAAGCGGTTCTCGCTCGGCGAGTTCGTCACCGTGAACATCCAGACTATGGCGAGCAGAATGCCTGGCACAGCGAACACATAGAAGATTTCTCGCCACCCCCACAACTGGATCACGACGATGCACACCGACGGTACGATCAACGGGCCGAGCTTCGACGCCGCGATCCAGAGTCCCGTTGCCGTGCCCTTCTCTTTCGCGGGAAACCAGCGATTGATCACGTTCGTGCAGCCGATGCCCAGCGGCCCTTCCGATAAACCCAGACCCACGCGGTATGCCTGCAACAGGAACACCGACGACGTGGTACCCATGAGACCCGTGAACACCGATGTGAGAATCATGAAGATCGAAAACAGAAACCCGGTGGTCTTTTCGCTGAGCCGTTTGTAAAGCAGGCCGACCGGTATCTGCACGAAGCCGTACGCAAACGAAAAGAGACTCACGATCAGTCCCGCCTGCGTGTTCGTAATGCCGTATTCCTTCTTCAGGTACGGCAATGCAATGCCGAAATTGGCGCGATCTGCGCAGGCAATCGCCCAGATGCAGAAAATGAGCCCCATCACGATCCAGCGGTGGCCGGTGCGCTTCTCCGCGACCGGCTGCGCGTTCGCGCCCGCGACGACACCCTCGGCATTGTTCATACCGGACCCCTCGGGGTGTTGCGTCGGGATGGGAGCGTAAAGGTAGTGGGCGTGATACGGCGGCACGTTTTCACGTTTGTCTCCAATGTGCTTGAAACTTATTTTCCCTTCCCTGCTGGGAAGTGGGCGAAGGAATGCTCCTTCTGACGCTTTCGATTCTGGCCGCCGTGCCATGCGCCGTCCAATCTTTTCTCGCTATTACTTGATGCCAGGATTGAATCGATAGCGCTCGCCCTTCACGCTTCGATCTGTGGATCAACTGATAGCGTTTTGGGATTGGACGTGGCAACCGAAAAAGCCCATCATCCGCCGACATTGCGACTCGATGCGTGCGTCCACTACGGCGCAGCGACGATCGCCAACTACAACAAAGGAGCGCACGGAATGAAACCGAACATTCTGCAACTGAACCCGATTCTGATTCCCGCGATCAACGACACGCTCGCCTCGCTCTATACCGTGCACCGCCTGTTCGAACAGAGCGACAAGGACGCGTATATCCGCGAGCATGGGCAGTCGATCAGAGGCGTGATCACCGGCGGCCATACGGGCATCGCAAACGACATGATTCAACGGTTGCCCGCATTGGAAGTGATTGCGGTGAACGGCGTGGGCACCGATGCGGTGGACCTCGAATCCGCGCGTTCGCGCGGCATTCCGGTCACGGCAACGTTCGGCGCCTTGACCGAAGATGTCGCCGACCTCGCCATCGGTTTGATGCTCGCGGTGTGCCGCGAAATCTGCGCGGGCAACGACTTCGTCAAATCGGGCAACTGGCAGAAAAATCCGCATCCGGGCGCATTGCCGTTGTCACACCGTCTGAGCGGCAAACGTGTAGGCATCGTCGGGATGGGTAAGGTCGGTCGCGCGATTGCGCAGCGAGCCACCGCGTTCAATTGCCCCATCACGTACACCGACTTGCGCCGCATGGACGATATTGCGTATCCGTTCGTTGCCGATCTGCTGTCGCTCGCGCGCGGTTGCGATTTTCTGGTGCTGGCGGCCGCCGCCGACAAGGCGCAAGGCATCGTGAATGCCGCGGTGCTCGACGCGTTGGGCAAGCAGGGCTATCTGATCAACGTGGCGCGCGGCAAGCTGGTGGTCGAAAGCGATCTGGTCGACGCGTTGCGTGGCGGCGTGATTGCAGGCGCGGGTCTCGACGTGTTCGTCGACGAACCGAATGTGCCACCCGCGCTCTTCGAGATGGACCGTGTCGTGCTGCAGGCGCATCGCGCGAGCGCCACGGTCGAATCGCGCACGGCGATGGGTCAAATGGTGCTCGCAAGTCTCGCGCAGGCACTGGCCGGGCAACGTCCCGAGGGCAGCCTCACGACCTGATACAGCGGCTGTCAGACCATGTCCGGATCGAGCGCGAGCGTGCGCACCTATAATGACCGTCGACTTCCCCATCCATGTCGATACAAGAATGCTCGATCTCGGACAAGTGCGTTGCTTCGTTGCGGCGGCGACAGAACTGAACTTCAGACGTGCGGCCGCGCTGCTGAACATGACGCAGCCGCCGCTGAGCAGACAGATCCAGTTGCTCGAAGACAACGTGGGCGTAATGCTGTTCGAGCGCATTGGCCGCACGGTCAAGCTGACGACAGAAGGCCGCGTCTTTCTCGCGGACGCCACGAGTCTGCTCAATTTCGCCGAGCAGGCCGAAAGCACGGTACGGCGCGCGAGCAAGGGCAAAACCGGGCGCGTGCGTCTTGGCTTCACCGGCGCGGCCGGCTACGAACTGATTCCCGAGTTGCTGGTGGCGGCAGCCGACGTGCTGCCCGAGATCGACGTCGTATTGCTCGAACTGGTTTCGGCCGCGCAGATCGAAGCGTTCGCCGCGAACACGATCGATCTCGGCTTTCTCCGGCCGCTGCCATCCAGGCAAAAGCTGGAGTTTCTTCTCGTCGATGAGGAGCCGTTGATCGTCGCGCTGCCGAAGCGGCATATGCTGTGTCAATTCGAGCAGATCGCATTGAAGCAACTCGACGAGCATCCGTTCATCATGCATTCGCCCACGCAAGGCAAGTACTTTCACGACCGCATCATGGGCATGCTCGCGACCGAAGGCGTGAATCTGAACATTGCGCAGTACATCGATCAGACGCCTACCATTCTGTCTCTCGTGCGCGCTGGGCTAGGCGTTGCAACTTTGCCCGCGTCGGCGCAGCGGTTCCATTACGACAACGTCGAATTCCGGTTTATTGCCCAACATTCGATTCAGGCAGAGATGAGCATGGCCTGGCGAGCGGATCAGGACAATCCGGCCGTCATTGCTTTCCGCTTGATGGCGGCGGAGTACTTTGCGCGCAAGGCGCGGGGCTGATTGTTCGGTCCATTCGCTCCACTCAGGGGCAATGGCAACAGACCATCGCGACACTTTGCAAAGTCCAGCAGCCCGGCAGCCCCTAACTCCCAACGCATCAAACGAAAGGCAAAAAACAACCGTCAATAAGCAAACTTTCGATACTGCTCGGCACCCGGCGCAGTATCCAGTTCCTCGACCCGCGGCATATATCGCAACAACCGTTTGCCCCGCGCGCTCAACTGATCGTAGACAGCCGCAGGTACGTCGATATGCACTTCCGGCCGGAAGTACCAGCTTCTGCTGTAACCGATCACGACCATCGGACGCGGCACGTCGGTTTTGTTCGGCGTGCCGCGATGCAGCGCACGCACGTCGCGGATCATCACATCGCCGAGTTTCATTGGAATCGCCTGCAATGGCAAACGCCCTTCGCGCCACGCCTGCAACGCTTCGTCCGAGCGCATACGATGCGTGCCGAGCGTGGTCTCGAACGGACCGTTTTCCAGCGTGACGTCGCATAACGGGAAGTTCACCGCAAGCTGGAACGAAGGCGTTTCCGGCTCGCCGTCGAAAAGCGCCGGCGTGTCGCGGTGTACGTCCTGATAGGTCGAGCCATTGAGCGGCGTGTCGGTGGCGAGTTGGCACATAACCGGATCGTCGCCGGCCACGCGCTCGACTATCGCGAGCACGTCCGCATCGCAAAAGATCGTTTCGTCGGCAAAGACGCCGGTAAACGGCAGCGTGATGTAGTGCCGGTTTTCACCGCGTACGGCCGTCGCTTTCGATGCAAGCCGCTCGTCGAGCAGCGGTTTGAAAGCCTCGGCCCATGCGCGAAGCTTCTCTGCCGGAAAATGGTTCCTCAGCATCACCATTCCGTCGCGCTCGAAGGCCGCGCCGAACTCGTCAAGCTGTTCTTCTGAATAGCGTCCCACTTTTGTCTCCGTGATTTTTTGTGCGGACTTCAAATGTACCGCGTCGTCGGCGCGCTGTCTCGATCGTTGAAAAAATCGCCCTGCGAACGAGCCGGCGAAGAGGTCCGGACATACGCCCGCCGCCATGCAAGCTTCGCTGTCGCCAAACGGTCGCATCGCGTGACGGGATAAGAAACGCAGCGACGAAGCCCTCGCGATCGTGATGAAATCCAGTATGCTGGGTGCTTCCGCCGTCCGGCCCAGATGAATTTCTCTCTTCGCCATGAACCTTTCCTTTGAAGTTCTCCAGGTACTCGACGCCGTCGATCGAACCGGCACTTTTGCAAGCGCCGCCGAAACGCTGCATAAGGTGCCTTCGTCGCTTACGTATCTGGTGCAGAAGCTCGAACTCGATCTTGGCGTCAAGCTGTTCGACCGCAGCGGCAGGCGCGCCACCCTCACGCATGCGGGGCGCGTGGTCGTCGAGGAAGGCCGCCGTCTGCTGGCGGCGGCGGAAGACCTCGAATGCAAGGCAAAGCGCATTGAGCAAGGTTGGGAGTCGGACGTCTACGTGGCCGTCGACGAAATCATTCCCTTCGCGCTGCTGTGGGACCACGTCGACGGGTTTTACGGGCTGAAGCTCGACACGCGCCTGCATCTTTCCAAAGAAGTGCTGGGCGGTTCGTGGGATGCGCTGCTCACACGCCGCGCCGATCTGATCGTGGGGGCCGCGGGCGATCCGCCGCCGATCCCGAACCTCGTCGCGAAGCCCATCGGCTCGCTGCGGCACGTGTTCGTGGTGGCGCCGCAGCACCCGCTTGCGTCGTTGCCCGGACCGCTGACGCTGGATGTAGTCGCACGTCATCGCGCGGTGGCGATTGGCGATACATCGCGCGATCTCGCGCCGCGCAGCGTCGCGCTTGCGAGTAGTCAGGAAGTGCTGACCGTGCCCACGCTCGAAACGAAGCTCGCCGCGCAATTGCGCGGGCTCGCAGCGGGCACGATTCCCGAGTGCCTCGCCATCGACGCGCTCAGGCGCGGTGAACTCGTCAGAAAAGAAGTGCTCGGCATGCGTGACGTCACGCACTTTTATCTGGCGTGGCGCGACGACGAGACGGGTAAGGCACTGCGCTGGTGGGTCGAGCGGCTGGATCAGCCGGACCTGATCGACAAAGCCGTGCAACAGCAGATGCTGCAGACGCAGGTGAATGCGTGACATGGCGAAAGCGCCATGCAACGCAGCGCAATCAAACGGCTCAACGCAACGCTAGCGGCCTTCGCTGACTTTCTGCCGCGTACGCTTCGGGAGACGCGGGCTCACATCGCTCTGCCTATCCACGCATGGCGGGACGACCCGGGACGCCACTCTCGCGGCATCGAGCAGTTGTTGCGCGGCTTTGAAGTCCTCGAGATCACGCCCCTGGCTCAGCCTCGCGCACGCGGATTCGACAAGGCGCACCGCATCGGCAGCACGCCCTTGCGCACACCACAACTGGCCGAGACTCGTCGCGGCGCGCAATTGGAATGACCGGCAACCTTCCGCGAGCGATTCCTCCATCGCGGCGGTCAAGCACGCCTGCGCATCCGTGACGACATCGCCACCTGGCGGCGAGCCCGCGGCTCCGAGCAAAAGCAGCTCGCCGTGCGCGCGCCGCAGTTCGACCACATACCAGTGATCGCCGCTTTCGTCGCACTGCGCCAATGCCCGCGTCACCGCCGCGATTGCCTCGTCGCGCCGCCCCGCGCGGCCCAACGCAAGACCGTACCGCGCGACGAGCATCGCGCGTTGAGCACCGTATTCCAGTGCGTCGAGTTCGTCCAGGGCGGCGCGAAACCCATTCAGCCGCTCGGGGCTCACGTCGTCGAGCGAGCGCAGATACTCGTCGAAACAACGGCCGCACGCCTGCGATACACCGAGACCCGTACGAGCCGACACATCGCGCAGCAACGCAATAGCCTCAGCCGCGCGCTCGCGTTTGCCCGACAGCAGCGCAAGCGGAATCTCCGCTTCGACCAGCACGTAGCAGGTGACGATTGCCTGGTCCTGCGCACAGGCGCTCGCGACACAGGCTTCGGACAAATCGAGCGCCTCGTCGCGCGAGCCCTGGAACCACAGCAGACGCGCAAGCGTGGCGCGCCCCACCACGCCCTGATCGATCGACTGCCCGAGCGGCAAGCCGTGCTGAAGCGTGTCCGTATGCTGAAGAAACCGTTCGAGCGACGCACGCGCCTGTTGCAGATGGCCCGCGTAGTGCGACGCAATGCCGAGAAGATGCGAAGCAAGAATGTCGTTGCTTGCGTCGCCCGTCTGCGCCGCGAGCGACGCGAATCGATGCGCGAACGCAAGTGCATTACGCGCCGCACCTGAAGACTGGCTCGCGTTCCACATACCCCACAACGCGCGCGCTTCGAATGCGTGGTCGCCGAGCGCGATGGCCAGCGCAAGCACCTCGGCCCAGATCGCGAGCGTTTCGCGGTTCGGTCCATTGACATAGACGAGCGCCGCACCGAGCGCGGCGAGCAGTTGCATGCGAACTCGCAGATGCCGCGTCGAGCCCGAGCCGCCATGGGTTTGCGCAACGCTGTCGAGCGCGCGCCGCGCCCACGCGCAGCATTCGTCCACGAGTGACAGCTCGTACAGCAGTGCGACCACTTTGACCGCGAGCTTTTCTCCGAGCGCGTCGTCGCCCTTCGACGAAAGCGCCCAGCCGAGCGCCGCGCGCAGATCGTCGAGCCATTCGCGCATGCGCGAATGCCAACGGTCGGCGTCGGCCTCCGCTGAGCGCGCTTCGGCCGACATGTAGCGTTCCAGCAAGCCCGTGAAATAGCGCGCGTGATTGAGCGTGACCGCGCGCCGCTCGCCGTTGTCGTCGAGCTTTTGCAGTGCGTAGGCGCGGGTGGTTTCGAGCAGCCGGTAGCTCGCCCGGCCGCGCTCCACGTTGGCGACGACCAGCGACTTTTCGACGAGACCCGACAGCGCCGCGATCACCTCCGGTTCCTGCAAGCCGATGTCCGTCACGACGCTGATGGCCGCGTTCATCGAAAAGCTGTTGACGAAAATGCCGAGCCTGCGCAGCGTTGCGCGCTCCGCGTCGTCGAGCAGACCGTGGCTCCAGTCGAGCGTGGCCTTCAACGTCTGATGCCGCGGCAGCGCCGTACGATTGCCGCCCGTGAGCATATTGAAGCGGTCGTCGAGATGATCCGCCAACGTTTCTATGCCGAGTATCGCCGCGCGGGCCGCCGCCAGTTCGATTGCGAGCGGTATGCCGTCGAGCCGGCGGCATACCGTGCCGGTCAGCTGGATGCTTCGCTCGTCGGACGACAAGCGTGCGTCCATCGCGCGGGCGCGTGACATGAACAGCTGCACGGCGCTGCACTGAAGCACGTGCTGACCTTGATCGTCGTGCGCAGGAACATCGAGCGAGGCGACCCAGTACAAATGCTCTTCGGCGACGCGCAGCGGCTCACGGCTCGTTGCGAGAACACGTACGCCAGGGCCCGCATTGAGCAGCGCCTCGGCAAGTTCCGCAGCCGGCCCAAGCACATGTTCGCAGTTGTCGAGCACGCACAACACGCGCCGTTCGCCCCACTCCCGGCTGACCCGCGTAAGCGTGAGCGGGCCGCTCGCCTTGTTCACGCCGACGCTCGCGGCGAACATCGCCAGCACGCTGTTTGCATCCGACGCGGACGCGAGCGAGACCAGATAGACGCCGTCCGGATAATGGTCGAGCAGACCGCGCGCGACTTCGACCGCGAGGCGCGTTTTGCCGATGCCGCCCGCGCCGAGAAGCGTGACATGCCGCGCCAATGCGAGCGTGCGCGCGACATCGCGCAACGCGCCGTCGCGGCCGATCAGCGGCGAAAAACTCGCGGGCAGATTGTGCGGCACCTGACCTGCAGAACGGACCTGCCGGTCATCGTCCACTCGGAGATCGTGTTGATCGACGCCGTTGGCGGGCGGCAGCGGCGACTGCCTTGCGACGAGCCTGTAGCCTCTGCCCGACACGGTCTGGATGAGTCCGCGGCTTTCGCCTAGCGCCTTGCGCAGCGCGGACATATGAACCTGAAGATTGTTCTCTTCAACGATGGTGTCGGGCCACACCTCTTTCAACATGTCGTTCTTCGATACCAGCTCGCCCTTCGCGGCGATCAGCACGGCGAGCATGTCGAACGCACGGCTGCCGATGCGCACGGGTTGTCCGTCGAGAAGCAGTTCCCGACTGGCAAGGTCCACTTGAAGAGGGCCGATGCGAATCATGAGGCGGTATCCAGGACGCAACCGGTGGAGAAGCGGCCGGGCAATAGCCGCCCGGCAACGAGTCCCCGAAGTCTAGACTAACCGCAACTTCGCATGCGCGGAAAAAACTGAAGCTATCGTTCAAAATTTTTGTATTGAACCAGCGGATGCTGCAGGTCGACGACCGACGCGAGAATCATCGCAGCCGCGTTGACCGGGACCGCGCTGCGCACCCTCGGTTTGTAGATCAGATCGTTACGGCGGATCGTCGCCCCGCTCACCGCGCAGCGTCCCTTCAGTCTGGCGCGGCAGCTGATCCACACCTGGTCCGCGTAACGGCATAGCGTCGCGTCCTGCCAGAGGACCGCGATCGACGTCTCCGACAGACGCTCGATCACCTCGACCTGCCGGTGCCGCGACGGTCCATTGGCGGCCTCGCGCGTGAGCGGCGCCGCAAGATAGGCTTCGCCTTCCGCTTCGCCGCGATAGCCGGCAAGGAGCCGCTTGATCACGTGGCTCCATACCGGCGCAAGGCTCTCGTCGTGCGTGGCCGCGTGATCGTCGTGCGCTGTGCGGCAAGCGTCATGATGCACGCCCGCTTCGTGCCTCGCTGCATTCGTGCATTGCCCGGCGGGGGATTCGATGTGCATCGTGATTCTCCTCGAGTGTTGGCGCGGCGCCCGTGACAGAAGTTGCTGGCAGCGTCGCCCGGCTACGCTTCTTCACTGACCGGGCGCCGCTTCGTAATTGACCGGCACCCAGTCGTACGTGTTGCCGTTCTTCCTGATGTGTCCGAGGCCCGGAAACGCGATATGCGCGGCGCCGATCAGATAACGTTCGCTCGCGGCGAGTTCGAGCGCGGTTCGGCGCGAACGTTGGGCCGCGGCGGCATCGGTGTCGTATTCGACCGATGCCGTCGGGTTCTGCAACTGGATCGCCGCCACGTGCACGATGTCGCCCCACACGAGCAGATGATTCGCGCCGCTCTGCACCAGATAGCCTGTGTGGCCAGGCGTGTGCCCAGGCAGCGCGACGGCGCGAATGCCTGGGACGAGCTCGACATCGCCCCTGAAAGGCTCGAAGCGGCCCGACGCGATATACGGGGCGACGCTCGCACTCGCGGCGTCGAAGAAAGTGCTGAGAAAGGCCGGCGCTTTGGACTTGTTGGCCGGGTTCAACCAGTAGTCGGCTTCGGTCTGGCTCACGCGCACCACAGCATTGGGAAAAGCCATCGCGCCGCTCGCCACGATGCCGCCCACATGGTCCTTATGCAGATGCGTGAGCAGCACCTCGTCGATCTGTTCGGGCCGATAGCCGGCCGCCCGCAGAGTGGCGAGCAGCTTGCCGCAACAATCGCCGTACAACACGCCCGCGCCGGAGTCGACGAGGATCAGCTTCGAGCCCGTGTTGATCAGAAACGCGTTGATCGAGCCTTGCACCGGCGCCTGCAGGAAATCGCGATCCAGGTCGCGCGCGATCTCCGCCTTCGGAACGTCTTCGATCACGGTGTCGATCGGAAACGGATGCGTGCCGTCAAGCAGCGCGGTCACTTCGAAGCTGCCGAGCATGATCCGGTAAAAGCCCGGGCCCTGAGTCCTGACCTGAGGCGCTGCGCCAAACCCCACGCCGCTCCACAGGCTCGTGACGACGCTCAATAGGACCAGGCAGCAGGCCGCCGCATGCAGGGCTGCGCTACGTTGAATCGACTTCATCATCTGCTCCGTCAGGGGTTGGCCGCGACCTTCGTCAACTGGCTCAGGTACGCATGAATCTGGGCGACGACTGCCGCGCCGTCGCCGACCGCGGCGGCCACGCGTTTCGCGGAATCCGAGCGCACGTCGCCGACCGCGAACATGCCCGGCACGCTGGTTTCGAGCGGATAGTGCGAACTGGCCGCCGACGCGCCCTGCGCGCTTCTCGCCACGCCGGTCACGAGAAAGCCGCGGTTGTCGAGCTCGACGCCGCTCGCCGCGAGCCAATCCGTTTTCGGCTCCGCGCCGATAAAGAGAAAGAGATGCCGCGAGGCCAGCACTTCCTCTTCGCCGCTCGGTTCGTGACGCACGCGAAGATGCGTGAGGCCGGCTTCGTCGCCTTCGAGCGCGCGCAGCGTACAGCCCGTGCACAACGAGACATTCGGCAGCGAGCCGATGCGGTCGATCAGATACTTCGACATGCTCGCGTTGAGGTCCTGGCCGCGAATCAGCATGCGGATGCTGCGCGCGAAGTTCGCGAGAAACACCACGGCCTGGCCCGCCGAGTTGCCGCCGCCCATCAGCACGATGTCCTGGCCTTTGACGAGCTTCGCTTCGATCGTCGACGCCCAGTAATACGTGCCGCGCCCCTCGAAACGTTCGAAGCCGGGCACTGTCGGCTTGCGGTATGCGGCGCCGCTTGCCACCACGACCGTGCGCGCGCTGATGCGCTGGCCGTCGACGAGCGTCAGCACGAACATGCCCTCTTGCCGCGTTACTTCGGTGACCTTGCCGGGAATCGCGAGATGCGCGCCGAACTTCAGCGCCTGCTGGAACGCGCGCGCGGCGAGCGCCTGCCCGGAGATGCCGGTGGGAAAGCCCAGATAGTTTTCGATGCGCGAGCTCGCGCCCGCCTGGCCGCCGGGCGCGCGCTGATCGAACACGGCCACCGAGAGTCCCTCGGTGGCCGCATAGACCGAGGCCGCCAGTCCGGCCGGACCGGCGCCGACGATCGCGACGTCGTACCTGTGCGACTGCTCGAAGGTCGGCACGAGCCCGAGGCACGACGCGAGTTGCGCCTCGTCCGGCGCGCGCAACACATGCCCGTTCGGGCAGAACACCAGCGGAAAGTCGCCGGGGCCGGTGGTCATGCCGCCGAGCAAGGTCACTGCTTCGGGATCGGAACGCGCGTCGATCACGGTCGCCGGATACGCATTGCGGCGCAGGAAGCCTTGCAGGCCTACGAGGCGTGCGTCGTCGCCATTACCGACGATGATCGGCCCGAGCCCCTGCTCGATCAGTCCGAGCCGGCGCAGAATCAGCGCGCGCATGATGTGCTCGCCGAGTTGCGCATCCGCGACGATCAGCGCTCGCAAACGCTCGGGCTCGATCACCAGCGTCTCGACATCGGTCAGAGCGAGGCCGTCGATCAGCGCGGGCTTGCCGGAAAGCTGCGCCATCTCCGCCATGAAATGGCCGTCGTCGTGCTCGGTCACGAGCGTCGAGCGGCCGAAGCTGTCGCGTGAAAAGATCCGCACGCGGCCATGCAGCAACACGAAGAGCCCGAGCGCGATCTGCCCGGTCTCGAAGATCAGCTCGCCTGCCTTGAAGTTCATCGGGCGTGCGAAGCGGCGCACGCTTTGAATCTCCGCAGGCGACAGACGCGGGAACATCTGATGTTGCCGGTATTCGAGCGACGAATACGGAAACTCCAGCTCGGACGGTTGCGCCACATCGGGCGATAAACCGGAAGTGCTCATAACGATGACCTTTGTTTTCGTAACGGCCTCAATCGATCCGATATCAGCCGCTACCAACCCCTACCAACCCTCTACCAAGCCTCTACCATCCGAACTTCAGTTCCGCGCCGACATAGTCGGCGTTGCGCGCGCCCAGTTCGCGCAGCGACGGTCCCACCTGAAAATGCACGGCTTCGAGTGCCGCCGCGAGATTCGCGGTGACTGCCCAGTCGGCGCGTAATTGGGTATAGAAACCGGTCCAGCGCGAGCCGTGCCCCGCCGTGCCCGGCACGACCGCCGAGCCTTGCTGATAGACAGCGTCGGCGGTGGTCTCGCGCCATTGCAGACCAACGCCCGCGAGCAGCGAGAGCTTGCTCGTCGGCTTGATGATCAGCGACGGCTTCACGTGAATCAGGTTCGTATAGCCGGTGTAACCCGCAAGCGCGAAGTAGTAGCCGTTCGGAAAGAGCGGATTGAAGGTGCCGACGCGGCCGTCGCCAGGATGAGTGTCGCCCGAAGCCGCATCCACCTGAATACCGATGCGCGGCGTCCACGGCGTCGACGCGAACGTATAGCCCGCGAGCGAGCCGACTGCCCACGCGCCGATCGTCTTCGTGCCGACATGCCCCGACTGATACATCGTCTCGATGTCCCAGTCGATGTGGTTCAGCGTGCCCGAATAGCGTGCATCGAATACATCGCGGTGTTCGTCGCCGGCCGCGTCGAGAAAACGCGCGTTGCTGCGGTTGTAGCGCGAGTAATACGCGGACACGTCGCCCGGGCCGACGGCTTTGCGCTCCACGCGCACGCCGCTGAACGTCAGATGCCGGTTCGACACATCGTCGAAATCACTGTTATTGCGGTACTGCACCGGCTGCGTCGCATACGCGATCCAGCGCCACAGACCCGTCTCGTAGTCGGCCCAGATCGCGTCGAACGCCTGGCGCACATTCGGGCCGTCGCGCACGGAAATGAAACGCTGCAAGTCGAACGCCATCTCCTGACGGCCGAGCCGAAACTTGACGACGCCCGGGCCGAGCGGCTCGACGATAGCGACAAAAGCCTGGCGCAAGTCGAGCGGATTCTTGTCGACCGGCGTGACATTGTCCTTGCCGTACGGGCGGGCATCCTCGAACTGAGTGAAGATCTGCACGTGAGGACCGAGGTGTACGTCGGCATGCACTTCCAGGCGTTGCAGCAGATACGTATCGTCGTGTCCCGCGCCGAGACCGAAGAGCGGCGCGTCGTTCATTTCGAGCCGCTCGCGCAGCACGACGCCGAGCGACACGTACGCGTCGGGATTGCCGAACAGCGGAATGTACTTGAGCGAGTCGAACGGGCGCCTGGGCACGCAAGGGTTCGCGAGCGCCGACCAGTTTTCCTGCCAGCGGTTGAACATCACCGCCGGGCGCGCGCACGAGGTGCCTGCTGCCGGAGCGCTCACGGCCGTGGTGTCGTCGGCGCTGCCGAGCGCGGTGTCGGCTGCCATTGCCGGCAGTGCCGCGGTGAGGCCCGCGGCCGCGAGCCCTACGGTCAGACTGGCCTTGAAGCTCGCTGCGGGCCCCTTGCCGAGCAGCCACGCGCGCAGCGCGGCGCCCCGCCCAGGCCGCGCTCGCGCCGCTCGCGCTGACGGATGCGGCCGGGGCGGCCGACGCGGACCCACTGCCAGCAGCGCCTTGATTGCGCGCGCTTTACCGGCCATCGTGCACTTCGGCGATATATCCGCCCGGGAATTCGAGCACTGCGGTCTTGCCCGTTGCGCTGTCATACGGCGCATAAACCACCTTTGCACCGGCCGCTTGCGCGCGTTGCAGCGTCTGTGCAAGATCGTCGACTGCATAGCCGGTCGTTTCGCGGCCGAACGGGAACGGCAGCTTGCCGTCGGTGACGAACACCACCATGCGGCCGAAGCCGGAAGCGATGCGAATCTCGCGGATCGTTTCGCCCGGGCGGCCGATCACGCCGGCGTCGGCGCGCGGGTTGTCCGAGACGATCTTGCCGTGCGAAAAGTGCAGCCAGCGGCGCACGAAGTTGTTCGCCTCGTAGCGCGACACATACACGCGGTTATCGGGCACGCTCTGCAGCGGCGCATAGTTCGGCGCCTTCGTGTGCCAGTAGAGCTGCATCGTCAGACCGCCCGGCCACTGGATGATCGCGTCCTTGCCGATGGGGTCGTCGAAGCTGTCCACCAACACATCCGCGCCCGCCGCGCGCGCGGCCTTCACCGCCTGATCGATGTTCGTGACCAGATAGCCTGTGCGCTCATTGCCGAACGGATACGGAACCGGCGTTTCGAAGCCGAACACCGACAGCATGCCGACCGGCGTCTGCACATATTGCGACGCGGTCTTGCTGGGCGTCGGCGTGACGGTGAACACCGCGCGCGGCGACGCCTTGCCGCCGAACGTCGCGATAAAGCTGCTGACGAACGCGTCCAGATCCGCGGACGCCACGTACACGTGCGTCGTGTCGTATTGCGGACCGACCGACACATCCGGCTGGCGCGCGGCGAGCGCGGTATTCGCGCTTGCGACTTCGGGCGGACCGGCATCGGCGTAAGCGGATGTGAGCGGCGCGAGGCCGATCAGCAACGCGGCGGAAACTGCCGCGAGAGGACGATAACGCTGAAGCAAATGGAACATGTGATTTACCTGATGATGTTGAAAGAATTCGAGTGCAATCAACCGCCCTGTTTCGAGGCGCCGGGCGCGCCCGCCTTCTGCGTGGACCCGTCAGGCATTGGCGCGGGAACCGGCAATGCCGACGATGGCGATGCCGCCTCCACCGCCGCGCTCTGTGCGAAGAACTGAGCCTTCACCACGGGTATCGCGTGTTCGCCGAGCACCATGCCGAGCAGGCCGGCGAGCGCGATCAGCGGCGGCGCCGGCGACTGCACCTTGAGCAGCCAGTAAAGGAGTCCGACGCCGAAGCCGACTCCCAATGAAATGATGTAGCCCATGCCAATCTCCTATCGAGGCCGGATCAGTTCGGCCATTCCGAACCGAGCACCAGCCCGCAAAAATTCAGACGCCGGTAATTCGGATCCCATCGGTCGAGCACGTCGGCGTTGACCGTGCCGAACGTCGTTTGCGGACGATGCTCCATGCCGCGCGCGTACTCCTCGAGAATCCGCTTCTTGAAACCCACTTCGCGCGGACACGCCTGCACGATTTCGTCACGCTCCTCTACCGCATATTCGTCGTAGCGCGCGCCGCGCACGTCCATCTGCACGCCCGCGGCGAGCAACGCGACAAGCGGCGCGAGATGCTCGGGAATGCCCGGCGTCGTGTGCAATGCGATCGCTATCCACACTTCGTCGATCGCGCTTGCCGCCGCCCGGTGCTCGCGCATGAAATCGCGCGCGGCATTCGCGCTGTCCACTTCGTAGCGGCACGACGAACGCCGATGCGCGCTATTCAGGCCAACGTTATGAAACATCGCACCCACATAAAGCAGTTCCATGTCGAAAACCATGTTCTGGCGATAGCCAGTCAGCGCACCGAACAGAAACGCCCGCTGCGCGTGATGGAACATCAGCGCAGACTCGGTCGCGCGGATCCGCTCGGTTGCCCCACGGGCCATCGCACTGTCGGGCATGTCGATGCCCGCAATGGTTTTCTTCATGTCACCTCCTCCATATGCCGCATCGCCGGCGATGCGCGCGGGCCTCGTCGCCAGAGAGCCCTCGTTTGCGCACGACGCCTACGAACGCGCGCATTCCAGCAGGTCCTGATGAACCGGTCCTTGTGCGTGAAGTAGACGGCATGCGGCGCGCCTTCGTAGACGGCCAGCTTCGCGCCGCTCACGAGCGCCGCCGCTCTGAACCGTCCGCGGTCCGGTTCCATCCAGCGTAACGATTGCCGTCGATAAAAGCTTTGGCGCCACCTTAAAAAGCCTTAAGCGAAGGCCGCATTCCAATCGGCGGCCCTCACAGTGCAAGGTCGTGGAAGCGCCGCACGCCGTCGCGGATCCATTGCAGCAGGCCGCCGCTGCCTTCGCCGGCGGTGGCCGATGTCGCAAGCAGCATCTTTTCGCTTTCGTGATGGACGGAGAGCAACCGGCACATTTCACGCGCGACTTCGGGGCGCCGCGCGAGGATCGGTGTAAGCGCGCTTTTGTCGAGCCGGAACACCGTGGCGCGCGTGAGCGCGCGCACGACCACCCCGGTTCTCACGCCGGCGAGTATTCCCGACTGCCCAACCGAGTCGCCCGGCGCGAGCCTGCGCAATTCCGCCTCGCCGCCGTCTTTCGGCACGACGACCTTGGCAACGCCGCGCGCGAGAATGTGCAACTCATGCCCGCCCTCGTCGGCGGCGGTATAGATGGTGCCGTCGGCATTGAACTCGTGCAGCGTCAGTTGGCCGGCGAGCTCGCCGATCTCCGCGTCGTCGAGCGTCTGGAAGATCAGCACGTTGCGCAAGAGCCGCTGCTTTTCGTCCGTGGGCTCGCCCGTGGGCTCCGCTACCGACAGTGGCCGCAACACCACGCCGCGCGAGAGCAGATGCCGGTGCGCGAGGTCGTAGAGGTCGTTGCGCACGCCGATCTTCTTGTTCCATGCGTCGACGTAGCAGACGATCTCGTACTCGATCGCGTCGTTTGTGGCGCGCTTCACGCTGACGAGCGGCTTCGGCTCGGCGAGCACCTCGGGCGAACTGGCGGCGGCGTGCATCAGCGCCTGCAAGACGGTCGCCGGACGAATCGACGGTTTCACCGGCAGCAGCACGCTCACGCCATGCGTATGCATCGGCTGGTTCGCGTTGACGATATTCGTGCGTGCCGCCGCGCTGTTCGGGATCACGACGATGTTGCCCTGTCCGTTCAGCAGGCTCGTCG
This sequence comes from Paraburkholderia kirstenboschensis, assembly GCF_032806925.1. Taxonomy (NCBI): domain Bacteria; kingdom Pseudomonadati; phylum Pseudomonadota; class Betaproteobacteria; order Burkholderiales; family Burkholderiaceae; genus Paraburkholderia; species Paraburkholderia kirstenboschensis. The sequence goes on from NZ_CP136513.1 coordinate 1,300,188, forward strand.
CGCGCCAGTTGCTTTCCACCACCTTGCCTTCCACTTCGCCGACGGTGATCCAGTCGCCGATGCGAAACGGCTGCGTCGCATTCAACACCACGCCGGAGAACACGTCGTTCAACGTGCTCTGGATCGCGAGTCCCAGCACCACAGCGACCGCGCCTGAGGTGGCGAGCAGTCCGCGCACGGGCAGTTGCAACACAAACGCAATCGCGCCGATCGCGGCGGCCAGAAACACGAGAGCACCGAGCACGTCCTGGAAGAGGCGCTCCTTGTGCCAGGTCTCGGGCAGCACCATGCGATCGAGCACGACGGTAACGAGCCGCGCACCCTGCAGCCACCAGATCACTTCGAGCATCTGCGCAAGCAGATGGCGCACGGGCTCCGCGCGCCACGGCGCCTCGCGCAGCGGATTCATGCCGTGGGTGAAGAGCACGTAGCTCGACAGGCCAAACATGATCACGCGCAACGCGAGCCGCGCGCTCGCGTTGCGGCGGCCCATGAAGCGCCACGCGAGGAAGTCGAGAACCAGAATGCCGAGCCCATAGAGCACGCCGTCGGTCAGAGTCGGCATGTTGATTCCCGCTTACGACGAAGCACGATGAAGGTCGGAGCAACGTGGAGCAGCGCGCCGCGCGTCAGAACGCGAAGCAGCTGCAGCCGAGCGCGCCCCAGAACCCGTTGGAATCGCTGACGGGCACGTTCTTGCGCCATGCCCAGCCATGTGCATGAGCATGGACGCCGCACAAATTCACGCAGCCGTCCACGCAAGCAACGGCGGTCGGCTTATAGCGGCTATAGCCGCCGAACTCCGCGACTGGCGACCACGACGGACTCACCGGCAGATCGGGCGGCGCGAGCGGCGCGAACTCGTCGGCCGCATAGACGACCTTGCCGCCCACCACCGTCATCACCGATTCAAGGTATTTGATGCTGGTTTCCTCGACGCTGAAGTAGTCGTCGCTCAGCACGGCGAAGTCGGCGAACTGGCCCGGCATGAGCGCGCCCTTGCGGTCGTCCTCGTTCGAGAACCAGGCGCTGCCCACCGTGTAGCGGCGCAGCGCTTCCATGCGATCGAGCTTGTTCGCGCTCGAATACATTGCCGTGCCGCCCACCGTCTTGCCCGACACCATCCAGTACAGCGACACGAATGGATTGAAACTGGCGACGCGCGTCGCGTCCGTGCCCGCGCCGACCGGCAGGCCCGCGTCGAGCATCTTGCAGATGGGCGGCGTGTGCTTGACCGCCTCTTCGCCGTATTGCTGGATGAAGTACTCGCCCTGATAAGCCATCCGGTGCTGGATCGCTATGCCGCCGCCCAGCGCGCGCACCCGCTCGATGTTCTTCTGTGTGATGGTCTCGCAATGGTCGAAGAACCAGCGCAGGCCGTCGAACGGAATGTCGGCGTTCACGCGCTCGAACACGTTGAGAAAGCGCTCGATCGACTCGTTGTAGGTGGCATGCAGGCGGAACGGCCAGCGATTCGCGACGAGCAGCCGCACCACCGCCTCGAGTTCGGCTTCGAGCGTGTCGGGCAAGTCGGGTCGCGGTTCCAGGAAATCTTCGAAGTCCGCGGCGGAAAAGACCAGCATCTCACCCGCGCCGTTCACGCGCAGGAAGTCGTCGCCTTCGCCAGGCTTTGTCATCTTCACCCACTTCGCGAAGTCTTCGATTTCCTTCTTTGCGTTCTGCGTGAAAAGGTTATAGGCGATTCGCACGGTCAACTCATTGTGCTTCGCCATCTCCATGATGACGGCGTAGTCGTCCGGATAAGCCTGATAGCCGCCGCCCGCGTCGATCGCGCTCGTCACGCCGAGCCGGTTCAACTCGCGCATGAAGTGGCGCGTGGAGTTGCGTTGATCTTCCAGCGCGAGCTTCGGACCTTTGGCAAGCGTCGCGTAAAGCAGGCCGGCGTTGGGCCGCGCGATCAGCATGCCGGTCGGATTGCCGCGCTTGTCGCGCTGGGTCTCGCCGCCCGGCGGATTGGGCGTGTCTTTCGTGTAGCCGACCGCACGCAGCGCCGCCGCATTCAGGAGCGCGCTGTCGTACAGATGCAGGATGAACACCGGCGTATCCGGCGCGATCGCGTTGATCTCTTCGAGCGTCGGTCCACGACGCTCGGCGAACTGGAATTCGTTCCATCCGCCGACCACGCGAACCCACTGCGGCGCGGGCGTGCGGGCCACCTGCTTGCGCAACATGTCGAGCGCGTCCGCGAGCGACGGCACGCCGTCCCAGCGCAACTCCATGTTGAAGTTCAGACCGCCGCGAATGATGTGCAGGTGCGAGTCGTTCAGACCTGGAATGACCGTGCGGCCTTTCAGGTCGACGTGGCGAGTGGCGTCGTTCACGTGACGCATCACGGCATCGCGCGAGCCTGCGGCGACAACGCGGCCGTTCGCGACGGCGAGCGAATCGGCGAACGAGCGCTTCTCGTCCTGCGTCGCGATCTTGCCGTTGAAGAATACGACCTCGGCCGGGGTGAATCCGGGTGACAGGTCTTTGGACATGACGGGCTCCGTGTGAGAAAGGACAGGCAGGCTGATGAGATATGCCGCGCTCACCTGGATGGCGAGTCGAACTGGGAGGCAGTCTATCGGCGGCGCTTTGCCAGGTCCTTGTCGAAGCCCTTAATAGTTCTTAATGCGAGTTCTTAATGCGGGTTCCTAGAGCTGGTTCCTAGAGCGGGTTCTCAAGGCGGGTTCTCAAGGCGGGTTCTCAAAGCGAGTTCCTGATGCGGGTTCTCAAAGCGAATCCCCGAAGTAACTTTTTTGCAGGAACTGTCCGCGAAAACCACCGCGGCGAGTGTGCGCACGCGCCTCAGAAGTTTTCATTATTTTTGCAGGACTTTATGCACCCGCTCTTCCTACACTGACTGGGCGCTCAATGGGCATATGAACGGGCACGCTCGCAGAGCCACTCACCACCCTCGATCAAGGACTCGCCATGAAAGACGAAAAGCAGGCAGCGGCGCATCGCGCGGCACCGCTCAAGACGCCGACCCGCCTTACCGAAGACGCGACGCGCGACATCGCCGCCGCATTGACCACCCTGCTCGCCGATGTATTCGCGCTGTATCTGAAGACGAAGAACTTTCACTGGCATATGTCCGGGCCGTACTTCCGCGACTATCACCTGCTGCTCGACGACCAGGCGAACCAGATCTACGCGACGACCGATCCGATCGCGGAGCGCGCCCGCAAGATCGGCGGAAAAACGCTGCGCTCGGCAGGCCACATCACGAAGCTGCAACGTATCGCCGATAACGACGCCGAGTTCGTCACGCCCGGCGACATGCTCGCGGAACTGCGCGAGGACAACCTGGCGCTCGCCGGCTATATGGGCGAAACGCATTCGCTGTGCGATGAATACGGCGACGTCGCGAGTGCGAGCCTGCTCGAAAACTGGATCGACGAAGCGGAGCAGCGCGTGTGGTTCCTGTTCGAGTCGGGGCGCCACGACTGAACGCGCGCAAGCCGCCTTACGACGCGCCATTCCCAGCACGCGTTCGGTCACCCGCCTTAACAACAATTAAGCAATCTGAAGTACGGGGAATATTCGCGCCCGTACGATTCGAAACCCTGCGATGCCGCGTCACGAAGCGCCGGCACGCACATCACAACATCACAGGCACGGAGAACAAATTTGGCCAACTCATCCGCAATTCCATCGGCGAACCGCCGCCAGCTGCTCGCAGCGGGCGCAGGCGCGGCCGTTGCCGCTATCGCAGCGCCCAGCGTCGCGCTGGCGGCAACGGCTGGCGGCAGCAGCCATGCGGGCAATTCTTCTCACTCAAAGCACGGAGAGCGACACACCATGAACACGGTCACGACCAAAGACGGCACGCGCATTTTCTTCAAGGACTGGGGTTCCGGTAAGCCGGTTGTCTTTTCGCACGGCTGGCCGCTCGATGCGGACGCATGGGACGCGCAGATGCTGTTCCTCGTGCAGAAAGGCTACCGTGTGATCGCTCACGACCGTCGTGGCCATGGCCGCTCGGACCAGCCGTCGCACGGCAACGACATGGACACCTACGCGGATGATCTGGCCGCCGTGATCGAGGCGCTCGACCTGAAGGAAGCCACGCTCGTCGGCCATTCGACTGGCGGTGGCGAGGTCGCTCACTATATCGGCCGCCACGGCACTTCGCGCGTCGCCAAGGCCGTGCTGATCGGCGCCGTGCCGCCGATCATGGTCAAGACCGAAGCCAATCCGAACGGCTTGCCGATGTCCGTGTTCGACGGCATTCGCGCGAACGTGGCGGCAAACCGCTCGCAGTTCTACAAGGACCTGGCGGTGCCGTTCTACGGTTTCAATCGCCCGAACGCGAAAGTTTCGCAAGGCACGATCGACGAATTCTGGCGCGAAGGCATGCTCGGTTCGATCAAAGGCCAGTATGAGTGCATCAAGCAGTTCTCCGAGGTCGACTACACAGCGGACCTGAAGAAGATCGACGTGCCCACGCTGATCCTTCACGGCGACGACGACCAGATCGTGCCGATCGACGACTCAGCCCGCCTGTCGGCCAAGCTCGTGAAGAATGCGACGCTGAAGGTCTATGCCGGCGCGCCGCACGGCATGTGCACCACGCAAGCCGACAAGGTCAACGCCGACCTGCTCGAATTCCTGCAGAGCTAAAACCAGCCGGCGCGCGCCGCATTACAGCGGCGCCGCTTCCGCTTTTCCCTGCGCTTTTCCTTTCTTTCGACGCATTGCGCCGCTGCGCCAATCGCTGATGCAATCGGCTTCAAATTGCGAAGCCGATTAATAGAAGCTCAATGTATACATGAATTACCGCGAGTGGATTTTGTCCGCGAAAATCCATTACGGCGATATGTCGGTCAAAAATAAATCACATTGTGTTCGAGCGTTAGCTACGTGGGCTAACCGTGCAAAGCCCCATAGGCCGGTACTCGCGTAATACATATGATGTTTCGTGCTTATTATTTGAGCGCACGATAATTAGCGGGGTTTCCCAACTCCGGGAAGACCCGGCATAATGACAAATAACTTACACCTAATAAATTCGAGTAAATGACTACCGGCAGTTGAGGCGCTGCAACGACCCGAGGTGACGAACATGTTCAACGATCTTCATGCATCCGCCGCCACGGCCGCACGTCCCAAAGACTCCCTCGGGTGTCTGTCGAGTCAACTGCGCCAGGACCTCGAACTCGACACTGGCGAGTTCAAGTTTTATCGCAAATGCACGGTGGGCAGCGACACGAGCCCCGTCGCAATGGACGGCTCGGGCCGCGGTTTCCTGATTGGCGTATCGCTGCAAACAGGACACCGCCGGCGCATCTACTCGCAACATCGCTGGGTCACGCACGAGTTCGAGCGCGACAGCGTCTACGTCCGCGATTTCGCCGACGACTACCGCGCCGAACTGCTAGGCGGCTTCGACTTCGTGCTGATCGAACTGTCGCGCAATTTCGTCAGCGACGCCTGCCATGAGCGCGGCGGCAGCGGCCTCGCGCGCATCGCAACGGTTGCGGGCCGCAAAGACCCGGTGCTCGGTCATCTGGCGCAGATGCTCGCGCTCACGCTCAATGCGCAAAGCGGGGCAAGTCCGCTCTTCATCGAACAACTCGGCGTGACCATCGGCACGCATCTGCTCGATCGCTACGGCGAGGCCGCGCGTCGGTCGGACCGCAACAGCCGGGGCCTGTCCGCGTTGCAGGAAGCCCGCGCCAAAGAGATGCTGCTCGCCAGATCTCAGGGCAATGTGTCCATTGAAGAGATCGCCGGTGCGTGCAACCTGTCGCGCAGCTACTTCATTCGCGCGTTTCGCGAGTCCACGCGGCGCACGCCGCATCAATGGCTACTGGAGCGGCGTATCGAACAGGCTCGCGAACTTTTGAAACACTCGAACCATTCGCTCTCGGAGATCGCCATGGCTTGCGGCTTTTCCGATCAGAGCCATTTCACGCGCACGTTTTCGCAATTCGTCGGCATGCCGCCAGGACATTGGCGTCGTGAGGCTCGCCTATAGGCAGATAAAAAATCTCGCAGCGCACACTCTTCACGGTGCGCCGCCCACGCAAATGGACTTTCGTACAAAGCATCGCACTAACCGACAAGACGCGAAGGATTTGACGCGGTAATTTCCACTTGTCGTACTGCAGGTTCTTCTTACCAAGCTCGTTGTCCCGGAAGTTGAAAACGACATGATTGAACTAGGCCGCTTTCAAATAGATCTGGAACTGCGCACCTTATGGCGTGACGGCGAACGTGTGCCGCTCGGCTCGCGCGCCTTCGAAATTCTTGCGATGGTCGTCAAGGCCGGTGGACGTCTCGTCACGAAAGATGAGTTGATGGACGCCGTATGGCCGGAAACCATCGTCGAAGAAAATAATATCCAGGTTCATTTGTCCGCGCTGCGCAAGATTCTCGGCGCGGACCGCGATCTGATCCTGACCGTGCCTGGCCGCGGCTACCAACTCGTGCAGCGGCACCGTGCCGCGAGCGCCGCGAGCGCCGTGAAACCGCCGATGCCTGCGCCGGCTGGACGCCCTCTTCCGCCTCCGCGCACGCCACTCGTGGGGCGCGACACGGCCGTCGCTCAAATCCGCTCCATGCTCGAACACACGCGCGTGCTGACGCTAGCCGGCGCCGGCGGCATCGGCAAGACGAGCCTCGCTATTGAAGCTGCCCGTCATGCCGCCGTGGATTTTGCGGAGCCCGTGTGGTTCGTGGAACTGGCCACGCTCGGCACGCGCGACGAAGTGCTGGCCGCCACCGCGCAAGGCTGCGGGTTGCCCGTCGAACACGCGACCCCGGGCCTCGCGCAAATCGCCTTGGTGCTGGCGGACCAGCGCCGTCTGCTCGTGCTCGACAACGCCGAACACGTGATCGCGCACGTCGCTGAAATGGTCGAGGCATTGGTCGCCGCCAACGCGAACCTGCGGGTGCTCGTAACGAGCCGCGAGCCGCTGCGCATCATGGCCGAAGCGATTTTGCGGGTCGAGCCGCTCGACGTGCCGCAGCCTGGCTGCCCTGACGCGCAGATTCTGCAGCAATCGGCCGTCAGTCTGTTTTTGCTGCGCGCCAACTCGTTGCAGCGCGAAGTCGCCGCGGATAGCGCGGAACTGCGGCTCGTCGGCGAGATATGCCAACGTCTCGACGGCATTCCGCTTGCGCTCGAACTGGCGGCGGCGCGCGTGGTGACGCTCGGCGTGGCCGGCGTGCATCAACGGCTCGACGACCGCATGGCGATACTCGCGGGCGGCTATCGGACTGCGTTGCCGCGCCATCAGACCTTGCGCGCGACGTTCGACTGGAGTTTCGCGCTGCTCGATCCGGATTCGCAAGCGCTCTTCAGACGAAGCGCGGTGTTCGGCGGCGTCTTCAGCTTCGAAGCAATGTGCGCGGTGGCATGCGATGCGTCGCTGACCGTGGCCGATGCGATCAGCGCGATCAGCGAGCTGCTTGCCAAGTCACTCGTGAACGTGGAGTTCGACGGCCCCGTGGCGCGCTACCGTCTGTTGGAATCGACACGCGCGTATGCGCTCGAAAAGCTGCAGGCCGAAGGCGAGCGGCAGGACATGGCCGTGCGCCACGCGCGCTATCTGTCGCAATGTTTCATGGCGCACACGGCGCAAACGGCACAATCGGCACAATCGGCCCAAACGGTGCGTGGCAACGCGGACAGCGTCGCGGCGCTCAAGCACACGCTCGACGACGCACGCAACGCAGACGACTGGGCCTTCTCCGCAGACGGCGATGTGCAACTGGGCATCGAGCTCGCATCGAATCTCACGGGCGCGCTGCTGGACAGTGGAATGATCGCGGAATGCTGTGAGCGCGCAAGCCGCGCGGTCCATGCATTGGACACGCTGCCCGCCGGCAGCGTCGATGCGCTCGGCGAAATGCGCGTACGCGCGGCGTTGGCTTCGGCGCTGCCGCACGTGCGCGGCTCCGTCCCGACGTCCGAACGACTGTGGCGCAGCGTCCTCACGCTCGCGACCGAACACGGTGATGCTGGATTTCAGGCGCGCTCGCTGTGGGGCTTGTGGACCACCATGATTTCGAGCGGCAACATCCACGAGTCCATGCAGTTCGCGAAGCGCTTGCGTCAGCTTGCACAGCATTGCGCCAACCCGTGGCAGGAGACGCTCGCCGACCAGATTGCAGCGATTTCGCTGCATTGCCTGGGCCGCCATGCCGAGGCCAAAGCAGAACTGCTGCGCACGCGTGACCGCTTCGCGGAACTCGAATACAGCGGACTGCGCGACAACACGATCGCCGTGCATCCGCTTGTCTACTGCAATGGCACGCTCGCGCGCATTGCGTGGCTCGAGGGACATTGTGGCGAGGCGATGAAGCTCGTCGATACCCTCGTCGGCCTCGTGCGGCCCGACATCATGGAGCCGTTGCTCACGCACACGCTCGGCGCCTCGGCCGCGCCGCTCGCGCTGATGTGCGGCGACCTCAAGCGCGGCGCGGTGTATCTGGAGATCATGCGCTCGCAGGCGGCGCTGCATGGCCTCGACGTCTGGCGCGACTACTGCAACTGCCTGTGCGCGTATCGCGGCATTCTCGGCGGCGACGAGCAGCGAGGCGTCGCGCTGCTGGAGACCTCGCTCAACGCGCTGATCGAGCGTGGTTTCCGGCGCCTGATCACGCTGTTCATCACCGCCTATGCCGAGGCACTCGTGGCCGCCGGACGGATCGATGAAGCGTCGCGCCGGCTCACCGACACGCTGCAGTTTTGCGAGGCCAACGGCGAGATGGTGTTCGCGCCAGAACTGTGGCGCGTGCTCGGAGTCGCCGCGCACGCGCAGCGCAAGCTCGCCGACGCCGAAGCCTGCTTCATTAAGGCAATCGACATGGCGCGTTCGCAGGGCGCGAGAATGTGGGAACTGCGCGCGTCGCTTGCACTGGCCGGCTTGCGGCAGGAATACGGTCGCGCTGCTGAAGCGCTGCAAATGCTCGAACGCATGGCGCTGTATTTCGATGCGCCGTCGAACGCGACCGATGTGCAGACGCTGTTCGATACGCTCGCAACGATGCGCGGAGCGAAACGCAAGAGCGCCTCGCCGGCGGCCGCGGTGAATTCTGCGCCAACCGATTCGCGCAAGCGTGGCCCGCGCAAGGCGGGCGGGAGCCTCGCACGCGTCGACTAGCTGATGCGTGCCACATGCGGGTTTATTACGGTATCCATAACATCTGCCATTACGCCCCGCCATCCTTCTGAACCGGTGCGCCGCGCGCCGACGCGTCGGCGGCCGAATCGTCGGCCGCCGAATCGTCACGCTTCGTGGTCAGCACGGCCGGCATCGACGGATTTTCTGGCTGCGTATAGCGTGCCTGCACCGCAGCCTTGATCTGCGCGAGGCTCCCGGCTGCATCGAGCGAAGTGTCCTGCTCGATCCGCCGCGCTTGCGCCGCGAGATCCGGGTCGCCGATTTCCTTTTCGAACCACCGCGAATAGTCGCTCTGCTCGCGGTGATACTGCCAGGTGGCGGCGTCGACGCCCTCCGCAATCTCCACGAACAGCACCAGGTTATGCGCGCGCAGATTCAGTGCACGCTCGGGTCCGCGGAAATAGAAACTGCGCTCGGGAATCAGCAGCCCTTCCGCATATTTTCTTCGATGCCTGAGCCGGTGCTTGCTGCCCGGTTCGAGCCGGACCACACCTTCGGGCGCCGGCTCGGTGAGACGCCATAACAGCGCCTCGCCCGGTTGCAGTTGCGTTTGCCCCAGCATATCGTCGACGTTCGGCATAGCGCGGTCCGTGGCTTTCGCGAGTTCCTGCACGGCCTTGCCCGCGCTCGGACCCATCGCGAGCATCAGATTCACCTGGCGCAGGAACGCGCCGTCGAGTTGCTGCGGAGAAACCGTGATCGCAAGCGCGGTCTCCAGCGTCTGCGGAATAGTCTGGCTCGCACCCGCCCAGCCAGCCGGAAAGAGATGATGCGCCTCGTCGAACACGAGCCAATGCGGCCGCCCGGTGCGCACGCGCAACTGCTGCACTTCGAGCAGTAACGACGCGCAGAACGCGGGCCGCTCGGGCAGCGGCACGCGCAGCAGATTGACGGCCACCGCCGCGCGCGGAGGGCGCAGCAGCAACTGCACGACTTCCTCGATCTGCGGGGCGGTGTGCGCATCGCCCACCACGATCGTATCCTCGTCGTTCTGATAGTCGCCTTCCGGATCGATGATGCACAACTGCTGGTGCATGCCCGCCAGGCGTTCCAGGAGACCCGCGCACGCGGTCGACTTGCCGCATCCCGATTCACCGGCGAGCAGCGCGACCGTGCCGTGCGCCGCGCAATACCGATCCGCGGGCTCCTCGCCGTCGCGCGAATGTCCGACCAGAACGCGGCTGCGCGGCGTCACGCTTGCCCGTTCGCGCAGGTCGTCCTTCACGAGCGCGTCGATGAGCTCGGCGACACCAGCGCCCGCCGCGTGGCTCGTGATCATATCGGCTCGCTCCTTCAAGGCCGGCAATGCATTGGCAACCGCGACGGAAAACCCGCACGCGTCGAGCAGCGCATGATCGTTCTCGGCGTCGCCTACGCCTGCCACGTTGAAAGCCGACAGCGCCAGTTCGCTTAGCGCCTCCTGCAAGCCGCTTGCTTTCGATATGCCCGGCGAGACGATCATGACCGCTTCGCCGTTAAAGATGATCTGCAACCCGAGACCCAGGTCGCGAATCGCGGCAAGCGCGATCTGCTCGGCGGGCTTCATCGTCGCGACGAGCGTTTCGCTGACGCTGAAATGACACAGGCCGCGGCGCTTCAATTCTTCGACGAAAGCGGGCGGCGGCGGCGGAGCGAGGAGACGCCGTGTGCCCGTCGACGGCGTATACAACACGCCGCCGTTTTCCGCGACGACCCGTGAGAACAGGTCGAGCCGCGGGCAGACGGCGAGCAGGTCGTCCATCTCCCGGCCGCTCACGAGAATCGCCTGGCGGCCCGAGGCGCGCAGGCGTTCGAGCGCGTCCCACGTTGCGTCGGCGACGCGTCCGTCGGATGCGAGGGTGTTGTCGTAGTCGGTCGCAATGGCAAGAAATCGCATGGAAGGCGCTCCGTGATCCTGTTTCGTTTCCGCTTGCTTCAGTCGGCCTGCGCCGATTGCGCGTCGCAGGTGCCGCGCAGCATCGCTTCGTAAATGCGCGAATACTGATCGACCATCCGCTCGACGGAGAAGCGGCGCTCGAATGCCGCCCGGCAAGCAGCGCGGTCGATGGTGTCGATTTTCGCGAGCGCGGCCACCGCTTCGTCGACGGAATCGACGAGGAAACCGGTCACGCCGTGCTCGACGATCTCCGGCGCGGCGCCGTTGTTGAACGCGATCACAGGCGTGCCGCACGCGAGCGCTTCGATCATCACGAGGCCGAAGGGCTCGGGCCAGTCGATTGGGAACAGTAAGGCGCGTGCCTGGCCGAGAAAATCGTTTTTGCGCGCGTCGTCGACTTCGCCGCAATACTCGACGTGCGGCAACTCGAATAGGCCCGCGATTTCCTGCTCGAAATACTCGCGGTCACTATTGGCGATTTTCGCGGCGATGCGCAACGGCAGGCCCGCGCGCCGCGCAATTTCTATTGCGCGGTCGGGCCGTTTGGCGGGCGAGATGCGACCGAGAAACGCCACATAATCGCTCGGCTCTTCATGAAAGCGCAGCAGATCGACGGGCAAGCCGTGATGGACCGTCGCGCGCCAGTCGAGCCATGGAAGCGGCGCACGCTGCGCATCGGAAATCGACACCAGCGGCATATCGGCAAACTGGCGGTACAGCGCGCTTAAGCCCGGTATGTCGAGTCGCCAGTGCAAGGTGGTCAGCGAAGCGCATGGCAGCCGCCGCGCGAACGGAAAGCTCGTGTAGTCGGTGTGAAAATGCACGAGGTCGAATTTATCCGCGCGCCGCACCACTTCTTCCAGCATAGCGAAGTGAAAAGCCTGCGGGTCGGCCGTATCTTCGATCAGGCGAATCGCAGAGTCGCTGCCCGAGACGAGCCGCGCTCGCGTTTGGGAATCGCCGGTTGCAAAGAGCGTGACGTCGTGGCCCAGCGAGACGAGGCCGTCCACCAGCCATGCCACCACTCTTTCGACGCCGCCATAAGCGACAGGCGGCACTCTTTCATACAACGGTGAAACCTGGGCGATGCGCATGCGCTGCTCCGCTCGACGAACCGATACGTAGCGAGCCGCATGGTGCATGCCCGGCGAAATCACGCGTGACCCGCCGCGCTTTTCGTCGATGGAAAAATGTACCTGTCGGCGATGAAATTTAAACGTTATGGACGGTGACGCGCAGCTAGGCGATCGGGCCGCTGTAGCCGTCGGTTGGCGATGCGGGCTCGACTCGCTCGACATGCTCGTCGATCCAGTCCGTCGCCCGCTCGCGCGCGAACTCGATCGCCTCATGTTCGTCGACGAAATCGCGATGAAACTCCATGTCATGCGTATCGTCGCTCGAACTCACCGCACCTTGCGTCACCTCGATCCTCGCGTGCGCGACAATCGCGCCGTCGTCGACGCCCGCCGTGAGATGAACGATGCAGCCTCCATATTCGAAGTCCATGATGTCTTCTCCCGCGTGTAGTGGTTATGCCGCGCTAGCTGCGCTTCGCGCCGCCGTTGCCGCGCGACCTGGCGGCGGTGCGGGGCTGCGCTGCTTCCGCTGCCTCCGCTGCTTCCGCGCTCTCGTCGTCGATTGCTTCCGCCGCGCGTCGACCCTTCCCCGACTGGTCCGCAGCCGCCGGCGGCTCGGCGTCGCCCGCGTCGCCTTCTGCTTCGATCTGTGCCTGCGCGCGCAGCCAGTAATCGTCGGGCCGTCCTTCGGGCGAGCCGTCGCTTTCCCATAGCTCATACGCGCGCTTGCGAATTCGATCCTCTACTGTCGGTTCGACCGGTAAGCCTGCCATTGCAATCTCCATACGTGTTGTGACTCGAAAGCACGCGCGCAATGCGGCGGCTGCGCCGGTGAGGCAGCAAAGCCCGTTCCCATGCAGTACACGTCGAGGCTCGACGGCGTGAGTGCGCAGATGCTCACGAACGCAGGCAAAAACTCGCGATCACTCGCGCGCTTGCACGCTCGCCGTAGCATCGGCCAGTTGTTATAATTCTTTCAGCAGTTCTGATTCAAATATAACGCCGCTCACGCAGCCCACGCGCCAGGATCCCCATGCCGAAACCCGACCGTCTTCGTGCTCTCGCCGATGCATTGACGAGGCAAAACGTGATGCGTCTGCGCGACGCCGCGGCTTTGCTGGGTGTGTCCGAAATGACGGTGCGCCGCGACATCGCGGCGAACTCGGATCGCTTCACGTATCTCGGCGGCTACATCGTCAGCGCGACGGACGTGCCGAACAACGCCGGCTATTCGCTCGAACAGGAAAAGGACCACTTCGCGCAGGCCAAGGCAGAGGCGTCGTCAATCGCCGCGGGGCTTATCGGCGACAACGAGACGCTTTTTATCGATTGCGGCACGACGCTCACCACGCTCGCGCGGCTCATTCCTCCTGAGCGGCATGTCACGGTGGTGTGCTATTCGTTGAACGTGGCGGAGATTTTGCGGCGCAAACCAAATGTGCGGATGATCCTGCTTGGCGGCGTGTACGTGCCTTCTTCCGATTCGTTCGCGGGCGAAGAAAGCCTGGAGATGCTGCGCCGCATGGGCATCAACAAGGCGTTTATTTCAGCGGGCGGCGTCGACCCCGCGCGCGGCGTGACGTGCTGGAATTTTCACGAAGTCGCGCTGAAGCAGGCCGCAATGGCGAGCGCCGTCGAACGGCACCTCGTGGTAGACATGAGCAAGTTCGGCGTCGTCAAGGCCGTGCGCTTCTCGCAGGTCGACGACTTCGATTCGATCATCACCGAACTGGGCCAGGAACACCGCAAGCGCAGATAGCGCACATGCTCCGGTCTCTTCATGCGCCCGCGTCCGTTCTCGCGTGCGGCGCTGCGGTTCGATACCCGTGAAGCGCCGCCCGCGCCCGGCCCAGGACGCCTAGCGCTTGCGTTGCAGCGCGAAGAGCGTCCCGGCAAGCAGAATAAACGCGCCGATAATCGCCTTTTGCCAGGTGCTCGGCACGCCGACGAGTATCAGCACGCTCTTGATGAGCGTGACCAGCACCACCCCTAGCAGTGTTCCCACCACCGTACCCGTGCCGCCCGTAATGCGGGCGCCGCCGAGAATCACTGCGGCGATCACGTCGAGCTCGGAGCCGACCAGATCGAACGGATTCGCGAGGCGGTTGTTCGACACGTGCAGAATGCCCGCGATGCCCGCCAGCATGCCCGTATAGCCGAACACGAACAGATGGATCGCACGCAGGTTGTAGCCGAGGCGCTCCGCAATCGCAAGCGAGCCTCCCATCGCATAGACGCCGCGGCCCATCATCGTGCGATTCAGCAGCCACCACGTGACGACCGCGGCCGCGACCAGCGCGAGGACCGACACGGGCAACACCGCGCGCAAGCCGTCCGCGGTGTGATAGAAAAACAGCGGAATGCGTCCGAATCGATCCATGCTGTGCGGAATGTTCATGAAGAACGTCGTGCCGATGAACGTCAGCAACAGCCCGCGATACAGATATTGCGTGCCGATCGTGACGATCAGCGAAGGCGCTTTCAGCCGGTGCACGAGCAGCCCGTTCACCACTCCGAGCACGACGCCGCCGAGCGCGCCGGTGACGAGGATCAGCGCGAACGGCGCGTCCGGCCACCACGCGAACACGGCCTTCGTGATGCCGTACATGGTCAGCGCGGCAATCGCGGTGAACGACACGTCGATGCCGCCCGACGCGAGCACGACGAGCGTGCCGAGCGCGAACAGCGACATCGTGGTCGCCGAATGCAGCAGGTCGAACAGCGTTGCGAACTGGAAGAATCGTGGATTGATTGCGCCGACGATCAGGCACGTCACCACGATCAGCGCAACGGTAAACCACTCGGGGTTGCGCGCGATCCTCGTGCGCAACCCTGGCGGTTCGACGCTCGGCGCGACTTCGACGACGGTGGGAGTGGTCATGGTCTGCTTCTTGGGCGAGTCGATGGGCGAGTCTTCGGGCGAGTCGATGCGCGACTGGATGCGCGAGTTCATGGCGGTTGACGTCCTCTATGCCGCTTCGGAAAGCAGCGCGTGATACAGATCGGCTTCGCTCAGTTCGTCGGCGCGATATTCGGCGGCCACGCGTCCCTTCTTCATCATCAGAATGCGGTCGCAGTTCTGAAGAAGCTCGGGCAAGTCGTCGCTGATCAGAATGATGCCTATACCGCGTTGCGACAACCGCTGCATGATCCGGTAGATGATGTCCTTGGAGCCCACGTCCACGCCCACAGTCGGTCCGTGCAGAATCAGCACGCGCGGGTCGATGGCGAGCCAGCGGCCGATCAGCACGCGTTGCTGGTTGCCGCCCGACAGTGACTGCACCGGTTTGTCGACGCCAGGCGTTGCGATCTGCAAATCCTTCACGGTCTGTTCGGCGAGCGCCTGAGCACGCGTGCGGTCAATCTGACCGAAGCGGTCGCGCAGGCTTGAAATCATCGCGGTGATCACGTTGTCGCGAATCGGTTTGTCGAGAAAAAGGCCCTCGTTCAAGCGGTCTTCGGGCACATAGCCGATCCGATGGCGCTTCGCGTCCGAAGGCGTGCGCAGCGCGATGTGCTGCCCGTCGAGCAGCACGTCGCCCGACTGCGCCGGCGCGACGCCGGCCAGCGCGCGCGCAAGTTCGTTGCGCCCGGAATCGAGCAGCCCGGTAACGCCGAGAATCTCGCCGCCGTGCAGCTTGAACGAGACGTCGCTGAACTGGCCCGCGCGCGTGAAGCCGCGCACGTCGAGCACGATGTCCTGCGCATGCGCGCTCTCGCGGTAACGTTCGTTCGTCAGATGGCGGCCCGTCATCAGTTCGCTGATCTGCGCCTTGGTGAACTCAGCAATGGGTCCCTGCGCCATTTTCTGCCCGTCGCGCAGCACGATCACCTCGCCGCCGATCGCATAGCACTCGTCGAGCTTGTGACTCACGAACAGCACCGTCACGCCTTGCGCGCGAAGGTTCGCGAGCACTGCGATCAGATTGTCGACTTCTTTTTGCGTGAGCGACGTAGTGGGCTCGTCCATGATGACGAACTTCGCTTCGCTCGCAATCGCGCGGGCAATGGCGACGAGCTGGCGCGTCGCAAGCGGCAATTGCTCGATCAGCGTCGATTGAAACTCGCTGTTGCCGGGCAGGCCGACGGCTTCGAGCGCGCGCGCGGCGGTGGCGGCGAGCACGCGGCGATCGAACGTGCGCGCGAGCCGCCCTTCGTGTGTCGCAAGCTCCGACGTGAGCGCGACGTTTTCGGCGACGCTCATGTTGGGCAGCAGCGAGAGGTCCTGATATACGGTTTCGATGCCGGCGGCGAGCGCCTCGAGCGCGGAGAGCCGCGCGTGCGGCACGCCCTCGATAAGCAGTTGGCCCTCGTCCGGCGGTTGCGCGCCGGAAATGATCTTGATCAGCGTGCTCTTGCCGCAGCCGTTTTCGCCGAGCAGGTGATAGATCTGCCCGCGCTGGAACGAGAGGCTCACGCCACGCAATGCATGCACGCCGGTAAAGCGCTTATGCACGCCCACCACTTCCAGGAAAGGTTGCGGCAACGGCGCGGAAGATACGTCTTGTTGATTCATGATGATCGGTCGCGGTGCCGAGGCGCGCCCACCGGACGCGCCTCGAAGTGAACAACGGAATCAGAACGGATACTGCTTGTAGTTCGACTTGTCGACGTTCACCCAGCCCTGGCCGCGCACGATGATGCCCTTGCCCGGGCCCTTCGCGACCGTCACCTTCGTGTAGCCGGGAATGCCGAGATCCGCGCCGTTCTCCACTGCCTTGCCGTCCACCAGCATCTTCGCGACCTTGTTCATCGCGATGCCGGCGAGCTTGGGATCCCAGAACGCAATGCCGTTGATCGCGCCGCTTTCGAGGAACTTGCCGGCCTCGGTCGGCAGACCTGTACCGTACACGCAGATCTTGCCCTGCATGCCCGCTTCTTCGACGGCACGGCCAATCCCGATCACGTCCAGCGACGACGAGCCCTGGAAGCCTTTCAGATCCGGATGCTTGCGCAGTACTTCCTTCGCGACTTCATAAGCGCGCTCGCCGTCGTTGTTGGTTTCGAGTTTCGGCTCGACCAGATTCATCTTTGCGTATTTGGCCTTCGCGTTGCCGATGCCGCCGTCGGCCCATTGGACCTGCGAGCGGCTGCCGAGCGAGCCGACCAGCACGGCCCATTTGCCCTCGTTGTGCATGCACGAAGCAAGGCGTTCGTTCAGACCCGCGCCATAAGCGGTGTTGTCGAAGGCCTCGATGTCGACCATCGTGTTCTTCGCGTTGTCCGCTTCATGCGTGACTACCTTGATGCCGCGATCCATCGCCTTCTTCAACGCCGGTTCGAGCGTCGGCGGATCGTAGGGCACCACGGCGATCGCGTTCACTTTCTTCGCGATCAGGTCTTCGATGATCTTCAGTTGCTGCGCCGCGTCCGCCCGGCCGGGGCCCGTCTGGTACGCGGTCACGCCTGGGTTGTCCTTCGCGAACTCCTTGACGCCTTCGTCCATCCGGTTGAACCAGTTGATACCCGTCACCTTGACGACCGTGACAATCGTCTCGTTGGTCGCGGCCTGCGCCGCGGCGATCACGCCCACCGTAAGAGCGGCTGCTGCGAGCGCGGCGCCCAGTCGAGTCAATTTCATGCAAAGTCTCCTTTATCGTTCGATGTCGCCCGTGCTGGCCGTGTCAGCCGTCGCGAACAGGCAGGGCAACCTGTCCGCCTTTACCGAAAACCCGCTATGCGCTAACGCCTGGGCGTCGCGCCCGCACTGCCGGAAGCCGGCGTCTGCGCGGGCTGGGCGGAACCTCCTCCTCCGCCGCCGAGACCGAAGATCGCCCGCACGCGTTCACCGCCCGCGAACGCCAGCGAGAGCAGCAGCAGAAAGCCCCACGCGCAGTCGCCGAAAAACTGCGACACGCCGAGCAGATTGAAGAGGCTCGACAAAAACTGCAGCACCGTCGCTGCGAAAAACACGCAGACGATGCGGCCATGCCCGCCTGCGGGATTCACGCCGCCCATCACCGCGATCAGGATCGCGATCAGCAGATAGGAGTTGCCGTAGTCCCACTTCGCGCTGGATGTATGCGTCGCGCTGATCAGGCCGGCGAGAGAAGCCAGCACGCCGCACATCGCGTAAGTGGTGATCAGCATGCGCGCGCGCGGAATGCCCGCGTAGAACGCGGCCTTCGGATTCGTGCCCATCAGATAGAGTCGCAGGCCGAATGGGCTGCGCTTGAGCAGCCATCCCAGCACGATCACCGCAGCAAGAAAGATGCAGAACGCAATCGGCACCTGCAACACGGTGCCGTTGCCGATATCCGACAAGGGCTCGACATAATCGACATGCACCGACGCGCCGTTGCTGATCACGACCGCGAAGCCGGTAAACAGCAACTGCGTGCCGAGCGTGCAAAGAATCGGTGTGAGTCTGAGGCGCGCGATCACCACGCCGTTGAGCAGGCCGCCGAGCAGCCCCATGACGAGTACGATCGCGCAGAAGAGCGACGTGTACAGCACCGGCGAATCGTCGCCGTTGACAAAGCGCGGCACGAGCATCGCGGCGACCATGCCCGACAGGTTCGCGAGCCCGACACCGGACAGGTCGATGCCGCCGTTGCCCGACACCATCGACAGCATGATGCCGAGCGCGAGCAAGCCGAGTTCCGGCAGTTGGCCGCCCATCGACTGAAGATTGTCGATATCGACGAACTGGCCGCGCGAGAGCCACGTCGCGACCAGCACGACGAGCACGTTGACGATCAGCAGAAAATTAAGTTGCCGGTCGGCAAACAGTTTTCCCGCAGCAAACGAAGACTTCATGGCGCTGACGATCTCCCTGACACTGCACGAATGATTACGAAGCCTGCGCTGTCTGACCCGACTCGCTCAGTACACGGTTCACTTCGGCGAGCGTCGGCATTGAAGGCGCCGTGCCCGCGCGCGTGACGGATATGCCCGCGAGCGCGCAGCCGAAACGCATGGCGGAAATCGCGTCCTCGCCGCGCGCGAGTGCGGCCGCGAAGCCGCCTGTGAAGCCGTCGCCGGCGCCGGCGGTTTCGACCACCGCGCCGCAGCGAAACGCGGGCAACCATATCGATTGGCTCGCGTCATGCAGCAATGCGCCGCCCTCGCCGAGCGTCACGATCACGGTGCCGACGCCTTTCGCGAGCAGTACGTCGGCCGCACGCCGCGCATCGTCGACGTTCGCGATCGGCACGCCCGTCAGCGCGGCAGCTTCGGTTTCGTTCGGCGTGATGTAGTCGCACAACGGGAAGATGTCGTCGTCGAGCGGCAATGCGGGCGCAGGATTGAACACGGTCGTGACGCCATGCTTGCGCGCCACTTCCAGTCCGCGCCGCGCGGCCGGCAGCGGCTGTTCAAGTTGCGTGACGAAGACGCGCGAGCCCGCTATATCGGCTTCAATAGCGTCGACGTCGGCCGCGCTAAGCGTCCCCGCCGCGCCCGCAGCAACGATGATTGCGTTCATGCCTGTGGTGTCGTCGACGAAGATATGCGCGGCGCCGGTGGAGACGCCTTCGACAACCGAGGCGCGCGCCGTGATGCCTTCGCGCTCCCATGTTGCTTGTGCAATGGAGCCGAATGCGTCGTTGCCGATGCGCGTGCAGAACACGACCTCAGCGCCCGCGCGTGCCGCGGCGACTGCCTGATTCGAGCCCTTGCCGCCTGGCCCCATCGCAAACGCGGAGCCCGCGATGGTCTCGCCGACGAGCGGCATGCGCGCCGCGCGAAACGTCAGATCGGTCACGTAGATGCCGAGAATGACGACGCGTCCGCTCTGTTGTGGCTGCGAGCTCATGAGCGCAGCCCTCCTCGCGAGGTGTTCATCGCAGCGCGATGCGGCGCGTGCCGCACCGCGTGGTTCGTCAACAGCAGGTAAAGAGTGTTCAGCACGTTGTCTCCTCCATTTTCTGGTTGGCGTGCGTATGCTGCGCGGTCAGTCTCCGTACGGGATCCAGATGTTCTTCACCTGCACGGCCTGACGCAGGAACGCCACGCCCTCGCTCGCACGGTCGAACCAGTCGAACTGGCGGCCGTAGTCGGTGAAGGTGCGCTTCAGGTTGCCGACCGACTCACGCTCGATCAGCGTCGCATCCGCCGCGCTGCCGAAGGACCATACCGCGTCCACGTCGTCGTGCCGGGCGAGCGCCGGCAGCAGCGCTTCCCGTTTACCCGTGACAATGTTCACTACGCCGCCGGGCACGTCGGACGTCTCGACCACCTGATAAAAGTCCGTCACCGCTAGCGGACACACCTCGCCCGGCAGCACCACCACGCGATTGCCCATTGCCAGCGCCGGCGCGACGAGCGAAACGAAAGCAAGCAACGGCGCCTCGTCCGGGCAGGCGATGCCGATCACGCCGAGCGGCTCGTGCATGGCCAGCGCGACACCTCGCAGCGGCGGCGTATGCACCGCGCCATCGAATTTGTCGGCCCACGCCGCGTAGGTGAACAGACGCGTGACCGACGCTTGCACCTCCGCGTGCGCCGCGGCATCCGTCGCCCCGTTTCGCACGGCCAGTTGATGCGCGAATTCATCCGCGCGCACCGCCAGATTCTCCGCAAGATAGAACAGCACCTGCGCACGGTTATGCGTGCTCGCCTGCGACCACTTTTGCGCCGCTCGCGCCGCTTGCACCGCGTTGCGAATGTCCTTGCGATTGCCTTCGCCCACTTCGCCGACCGGCGTTCCATCCGGCGCATGAACCGGCAACGAATAGCCGCTGTCCGGACGCACCTGCTTGCCGCCGATAAAGAGCTTGGCCGTGCGGTCGATCAACGCAAGATTCGAAACCTGACGATCGTCGCTCGCATTGGTCGCCGCGCTAACCGGCTGGCGCTTCGGAAGATTGAGCCACGCACGCGGTTTCAGATATTCGTGAATGCCCTCACGTCCGCCCTCGCGTCCATAGCCCGATTCGCGATAGCCGCCGAAACCGACCGCCGCGTCGAACAGGTTCGTTGCGTTGACCCAGACGACACCCGACGCAAGCCGCGGCGCGACGTCGAGCGCGCGGCCGATCGTTTCGCTCCACACGCTCGCGGCGAGTCCATAGCGTGAATTGTTCGCGAGCGCGATGGCTTCGTCGGGCGTGCGAAAGCTCATCGTAACGAGCACCGGGCCGAAGATCTCTTCCTGTGCGAGTGTCGATGCCGGCGCAACGTTAGTGACGAGCGTCGGCGGATAAAAGCAGCCGTTGGCGGGCAACGCGGTATCCGATGCCTGCCAGATCGCGCAGCCCTCGCGCCGCCCGGTTTCGACGAGCGAGCGAATCCGCTCCAGTTGCACCGGATCGACGATCGCGCCCATGTCGATGCTTTTGTCGAGCGACGGCCCCACACGCAGCGTCTCCATGCGGCGCTTGAGCTTTGCGATGAAGCGCGCCTCGATGCCTTCCTGCACCAGCAAGCGGGAACCCGCGCAGCAGACTTGCCCCTGGTTGAACCAGATGGCGTCGACGACGCCCTCGACCGCGCCGTCGAGGTCTGCGTCGTCGAATACGATGAACGGCGACTTGCCGCCGAGTTCGAGCGTCAGCGATTTGCCCGAGCCCGCCGTGACCGAGCGGATCAGCTTGCCAACCTCGGTCGAACCGGTGAACGCAATCTTGTCGACTTGAGGGTGCTCGACCAACGCGGCGCCCGTCGAGCCGTCGCCGGTGACGACATTCAGCACGCCTGCTGGCAGACCGGCCCGATGCGCGAGTTCAGCGAACAACAGCGCGGTCAGCGGCGTGTATTCGGCCGGCTTCAACACGACGCAGTTGCCCGTTGCGATAGCGGGTGCGATCTTCCATGCGAGCATCAGCAGCGGAAAATTCCACGGCACGATCTGGCCGATCACGCCAAGCGGCGCATGGTCCGCGAACTCGCTGTCCTGCAACTGCGCCCAGCCCGCGTGATGCAGGAAGTGACGCGCGACGAGCGGCACGTCGAGGTCGCGCGTTTCGCGTATCGGCTTGCCGTTATCGAGCGCTTCGAGCACCGCAAAGAGCCGGCTATGCCGCTGCACCATACGAGCCAGCGCATACAGATGGCGCGCGCGCCCCGTGCCGCCCAGCGCGAGCCAGCCCGGCTGCGCCGCGCGCGCGGCGGCCACCGCGGCGTCGATATCGGCCGCGTCGCCTTGCGCAATATCGGCGAGTCGCTCGCCGCTTGCGGGCGCATGCGAGACGAACTGCGCGCCGCTCGCCGGCGCATGCCACGCGCCGCCAATGAAATGCCCGAAGCGCGCGTCATGTTGCGCGAGCCATTGGCGCGCGGGCTGATCGTCCTCGGGTGCGGGACCGTAATCCATCGAAGAAAAATACTCCGCTACGCTCATGGTTGGTCTGCTTCAGGCTACGGGGTGACGGTTGAAAGCGGAATAACGGCCGCTCACGTGATGTTCGAGTTGCCGTTCGATGTCGGCGAGCAGGCTCGACGCGCCGATGCGAAAGAGCTCCGGTTCGAGCCACGCGCGGCCGAGTTCTTCCTTCATCAGAATCTGATACGACAGCACCGACTTCGCGGTGGACACGCCGCCCGCAGGCTTGAAACCGATCGGCACGCCGGTGCGCTCGTGGTATTCGCGGATCATGCGCACCATGACGAGCGACACGTCGAGCGTCGCGTTCACGCCCTCCTTGCCAGTGGATGTCTTGATGAAGTCGGCGCCGGCCATCATGCAGACCATCGACGCGCGCGCGATGTTCGACAGCGTGCGAATGTCGCCGGTCGCGAGAATGGCCTTCAGGTGCGCGGGGCCGCAGGCCGCACGGAATTCGCGCACTTCGTCATAGAGCGCCTGCCAGTTGCCGGTGAGAACATGTTCACGCGTGACGACGATGTCGATCTCCGCCGCGCCGTCCGCAACCGACGCCTCGATCTCCTTCAGCTTCAGCGGATGCGGAATCAGCCCGGCCGGAAAGCCGGTCGACACCGCCGCGACCGGAATGCCGCTGCCTTTGAGGGCATCGACGGCCGCGCCAACAAAGCGGTGATACACGCACACAGCGCCCGTCGTGATGCGCTGCGGCGTCATGCCGAGCGCTTCGAGAAGGTCCGCGCGAACGGGCTGGCGCGCTTTCGCACATAGGCGCCGCACACGGCCTTCGGTGTCGTCGCCGCTGAGTGTCGTGAGGTCGATGCAGGTGACGGCCTTGAGCAGCCAGGCGGCCTGCGCCTCTTTCTTGACGGTGCGGCGCGTGGCGAGCGTCGCCGTGCGGCGCTCGACCGCCGACTGGTTGATGCGCAGACCGTCGAGCCATGACGCGTCGAACGGCATGCCCGGGTTGCGCACCGGATGAACGAGCGGCCCGCCGCGCAATGAGACGACCGAAGACGACGACGAGAAAGAAGGATCAGGCATGAGGCGTCCGGAATTTTGGTGCACGGCACAACGAGGCGCCGGCGAATGACTCGTGTCTATGCTACCTCGCATGACAGGATTATCACAAGAGTTACGCGTTAATCATCACAGATTGACAGTCGCGCATGGTGTGCGGCCGCAAATGTTATTGACGCACCAAATCCATGATGCGAAGATCACAACACAGGTAGTGCGCATGGCGTCCATGCATACGACGAGGGCGTCATTGAGATCGCCGGGGAGCGGGTCGTGTTCGACTCGCCTGCGCAATCGCGTGAGGCCGGAGTGGCGGTCGTCTATCAGGACCTGAGCCTCGTTGAATCGCTGTCGGTCGGCGCAAATCTCATGCTCGGACGCGAGCCTCGCACTCGCTTGCGCTTCGTCAAAAATCGCCAGTTGATGGCCACGGTCAGCGCCTTTCTCACGTCACATGACATTCCGCTCGACCCGCGCACACCGGTCGGCGCCCTGCCCTTCGCGTACCGGCAAATGACCGAAATCTGCAAAGCCTTGATGGGCGACGTGCGCGTGCTCATTCTGGATGAACCCACCTCGGCGCTGAGCGGCGGTGAGAAACAGATTCTGTTCGACGCCATTTCGCACGGTCACGGCGCGCGGCGTCGGCGTGATCTACGTCACACATCGGCTGAATGAAGTGTTCCGTATCGCGCAGCGTGTCACGGTGTTTCGCGACGGCGCAAATGCCGGCATGTTTTCGGTCGCGGAAACCGACATGAAGCGCCTCGTCGCGGCAATCGTCGGGCCGAAGCATGCCGCTTTGCAGGCAAAAGCAAACGCCGTCGAAGGAACCGTTGGGCCGGCCGACACGGCTACGTGTCCACCTGCTTCAGCGGCGGCAAGTGCTTCGAATACACCTGCGCTGAATATGTCCTGCGTCTGCAACGACCGTCTGCACGACGTCGATCTGAACGTCGAACAAGGTGAGATACACGGCCTCGCGGGTCTGATCGGCAGCGGACGCACCGAGATCCTGCAAACCATCTTTGGGCTTCGCGCGGTCGAGAGCGGCACCATTGCGATCGGCGGCAAGGCGCGTTCCCAGTTGAGGCCCGCCGACGCGATCAAGCTCGGCGTCGCCCTCGTACCCGAGGACCGTCATCTGGAAGGTCTGGTTCTCGATCATTCGATCGAACGCAATCTCACCTTGCCGCGCCTGCCTCAGTTTTCCCGCTGGGGTTGGTTGCGCAACCAGGCCGCGGTATCGCAGGCAAAGAGCGCGATGCAGGAGTTGTCCGTCAAGGCGCCAGGCGCTTCGACGCCGGTCAGGTTCCTGTCCGGCGGCAATCAGCAGAAAGTGGTGTTCGCCAAATGGAACCATCCGCGGCCGAGGCTCCTTCTTCTCGACGAACCGACGGTCGGCGTCGACGTCGGCGCGAGAGAGGAAATCTACGGCGTGATACATCAGGCGGCGCGGGACGGCACGGGCGTGCTCGTCGTGTCCTCGGATCTCGATGAACTGCTGCGCTTGTGCAACCGCATTTCGATCGTCGCAGACGGACGTACTGTTAACACCGTGGCGCGCGCTTCGCTCGCGAATGCCGAGGCGCTGCATCACCTGCTGCAACTTTCCCGTTCATCCATCGAGTCTCGCGAAGGGACTCCCCACGGGGCTCACCACGGGGCTCAAGCAACATGAACGACTCCGCTTCGCCGCTGACGGCTGAACGGCAGGCCGCCTCGGCGCCGCGCAGCCGCGCGCGACGCATCGCGCAACTGCTGCTGCAAGGCGACCGGCCGTATGCGCTTTATATCGCCTTCGCGGTGTGCTGGTGGTATTCAGCTTCGCCTCGCCGTGGTTTCTCTCGGTCGACAACTTTCTGAACATCGGCCGGCAGACCGCGCTGGTTTCGATCATCGCCATCGGCATGACGTTTGTGATCATCGCGCGGCAGATCGACTTGTCCGTCGGGTCGTCGCTCGCGTTATCGGGCATGTCCGCCGCGCTCGCGATGGCGTATATCGGCGATCACTGGCTGATCGGTGCGGTCGCCGGCATCGGCACGGGCGCGCTGGTCGGCGCGATCAACGGACTCGTGACCACGCGCCTGAACATTCCCTCCTTTCTCGTGACGCTGGGTTCGTTAAGCGCCGCGCGCGGACTCGCACTGCTCGTCACGACCACGAAGCCGGTCATCATCACCAACGACTCGTTCATCGCGATCTTCGGCGAAGGCGACATTGCGGGCGTCCCGGTGCCCATCATCTGGACGGTGCTCGCCGTCATCGCCGGCATTCTGCTGCTGCATTACAGCGTGTTCGGCCGGCAGGTTTACGCGGCCGGTGGCAATCCGACGGCCGCGCGCTACTCGGGCATCGACATCCGCCGCGTGACCACCCTCGCGTTCATTCTCACCGGCGTGCTGGCCGGACTTGCCGCGCTGGTGCTGTCCGCGCGCTCGCATGCGGCGCGGCCCGACGTCGTGCAAGGACTCGAGCTCGATGTGATCGCCTCCGTCACGCTCGGCGGATGCAGCCTGTTCGGCGGGCGCGGTTTCGTGCTCGGCACGCTGCTCGGCAGTCTCATCATCGGCACGCTGAACAACGGGCTCGTGCTGCTGGGCGTGAGTTCGTCGCTGCAGCTCGTCATCAAGGGAATCATCATCGTTGCAGCAGTCGCATTTACGAAGAAGTGACGAGGCACGCCGATCACTCGTGAAACGCGGACCCCGGCGCGAACCGCGCGTGAGGTTCCCCGACCGGCAGGAGACTTATCCCCGACTCAATACAGACGTAAGACCAACGGAGGAGAACATGAAACATTGTCATGGCTCGACAACCCGGGCGGCACGTGGCGTGAGTTCGTCAATGGCATCCGTCGTGGCCGTCAGCGCCGCACTGGCCGCCGCACTGGCTTGCACCAGCGCCGGCGCGCAATGCGTGAGCAGCCTGCAGGCGGGATCGATCGGACCGAAGTCGATTGTCGGCCAGGGACCGAACGGCGAGAAAGCCGCGTCGGTCGACGCCGTCCAGCTCACCGCCGCCAAGGCGGCCAAGGTGAAAGCGGGCAAATTCAAGGTCGGCATTTCGATGCAGACGATGAACCTCGACTGGTCGCAATTGCAGGTGCAAGGCATTACCGACACGCTGAAGAAATACGACGTCGACGTGATCGGCACTGCGTCGGCCGAGTACCAGGTCGACAAGCAGATTGCGGATATCGAGAACACGATCCAGCGTCATCCCGACGGCATCATCTCGATTCCGGTCGACGGCACAGCGACCGCTGCGACATACAAGAAGGTCTCCGCCGCCGGCATCAAGCTCGTGTTCATGGACAACGTGCCGACCGGGCTCAAGCATCCTGAGCAATACGCGTCGATGATTTCCGCCGACAGCGAAGGCAACGGCCAGATCGCAGCCAAAGTGCTCGCCTCGTGCGTGCCGCAGGGCGCGACCATCGGGCTCGTCAATTTCGGCGTCGACTACTTCAGCACGAAGGAGCGCACGAAGGCGGTCAACGACTGGATGAAGAAGAACCGTCCGGACATCAAGATCAAGCAGGTCGACTTCACGGACCCGTCGAAGGTCGGACAGATTGCAGGCGACTTCCTGACCGGGAACCCCGACGTCAAGGGACTCTTCGCCGTGTGGGATCAACCGGCGCTCGACACGTTGACTTCGATGCGCGCGCAAGGCGTGAACATCCCCGTCACCACCGTCGATCTCGGTCTTCCGTCGGCAATCGAGATCGCCAAGGGCGGACCGCTGAAGGCGACCGGCTCGCAGCGTCCGTACGATCAGGGCGTGGCCGAAGCAATGGCGATGATGAAAGCGCTGATCGGACAGACGCCGCCCGCATGGATCGGCGTGCAGTCTTTGCCCGTGGTTCAATCGACGGTGCTCGAAGCCTAAAAGACTGTGTTCAAGAAAGACCCGCCGCCGCAACTCGCGGACGCGTGCAAGAAAGCCAAGCCGGCTTGCGGATAAGCTGCGGTCAGCGCGTCACATGATCGCCCGCGAGGTTGGGCGATCATGTGCAGGAGTGCGGAACGGGCCGTGCCTTCACCACTGCAGACATGGCCTGGCTGATTCATTCAACGCAACATCAATGCCGCCACGACCCATGCGGCAATTCCACATCTCGCTGAGCGGCCGCGAGGCCCGCGACCATGCCCGCCCGGTCATGCGGGATGCAGTACACCGGTTTCGCGCGCTCGAAGCGCCAGCTGTCCGCGAGCGGGCCCGCATCGACGGGATCGAAGCCGAATTGATCCACCAACTCGCTCACGACGCGTTTAGCCTGCTCGTCTTCGGCGGCTAGCGGCAACGCGCGGCGATTCGGTGTGCCGGGCGCCGCACCGTCCGTTTCGAGGTCTTTCGCGAGAATCGCATTGAACGCCTTCACCACTCTCGCGCCGGGCAACGCGGCGGCGAGCAGCTGGCTCGTCGTCGTGACACCGTTCTGCAGTGCTTCGATCGGACCGTCGCGGTCCGGATAGTGATTCCAGGTATCGATGACGTTCTTGCCGTCGAGCGCCGCAACCGGCAGCCGATCGATCTGCCCGAACGGCACCGCAACCACGACGACGTCGCCGAACTTCGCCGCCTCCTGTGCCGTGCCCGTCGCGCAGCCGAGCGCCGCCGCCGTGCTGATCAAGGTGTTCGGATCGCGCGAGTTGGCGATCATCACTTCGTGGCCGTGGCGCTGGGCGACAGTCGCCATCGCGCGGCCCAGAAAGCCCGCGCCGAGAATGCCTATTTTCATCTTCCACACTCCATGCATGTCTGAGGATCGCTCCCATGAGCACACGTTCATCGGTGACAAGCACTATGATTCAAAACTCAGGCGTGATAAACGCGCAAATATCGATGAGTGTCGAAAGCAACAGTGGGGAATGTGCATGGATCGGCTCACCAGCATGGCTGTGTTCGTCAAAACCGCCGAGAGCGGCTCGTTCGCGGCAGCCGCGCTCGCGTTCGGCATCTCGTCGCAGATGGCCGGCAAGCATGTCGGCATGCTCAAGGAGCGCGTCGGCGCGCGACTGCTGAATCGCACGACGCGCCGCCAAAGCCTCACCGAGATCGGCCAGATTTTTTACGAACGCTGCAAGGCGCTGCTCGCGGATGCGCAAGCGGCGGAGTCGGTCGCCCAGGAATTGTCGGCCTCGCCGCGCGGACGCTTGCGGATCACCGCGCCCGTTACGTTCGGCGCCTGCTGCCTCGCGCCAATGATCACCCGTTATCTGGAAGCGCATCCCGACGTGCGGGTCGAGTTGACGCTGACCGACCGCTTCGTCGATCTGATCGACGAGGCTTATGAGGCCGCGATCCGGCTCGGCGCGCTGTCCGATTCGACGCTGATCGCGCGGCCGTTGATGCCGTACCGGCTGGTCGCGTGCGCGTCGCCGGCTTATCTCGCGAGGCGCGGCGAGCCGGCCGCGCCGCAGGCGCTGGCCGCGCATGACTGCCTTGCGTTCGCCTTCACGAGCATGCCGGCCGCAACCGAATGGCGTTTTATCGACGACGCCGACCTTGAGCACGTCGTCCCGGTTGCAGGCCGCTTCGAGGCCAACGACGTAAAAGCGCTGGTCGCGGCCGCGCTCAACGGCGCGGGGATCGTGCTCGCGCCGGAAGTTGCCGTGCGGAACGACCTTGCGGCGGGACGTCTGGTGCGCCTTCTGAACGGCTATGAAGCGCCGCCGCGGCCCATGCACCTCGTGTTTCCGGCGAGCCGCGTCACGCCGAAGCTGCGCGCGTTCATCGACCAGGCGGTTGCGGAGTTTGGGCCGTCTGGCGCTTGAGCACCTGAAGCGCGCGAGGAACCCACCGCGGCCACCGCGGCCACTGCGGCGCAATGGGCTGGCGGCGGCCTTTCACCCGGCCTTATATCGAATGCACGGAATGCGCGCCCGCATGAAGCCATGGATATGTGAGCAAAAACCGGCTTTCAGTGCAGTCGCCGGCCGGCGCTCCCACGCTCCCCGGAAAGCCGCCAATCTCGCTGCATTGCCCGCGAGAATCCTCGGCTTTGCCCGCGTTAGGCGCCGCACAAGGCAAAATACGGGTTTTGCGCGCGCGAAGCGCGGCGGGACGGGAAGCGATTGCGCACCGGCCGACGCCGCGCCGCGCGCCCTCAAAACATCGCGCGACGGCGGTCATGCAGGCCCGTCGCGTGTGGCGCACTCAGGACAGCTCGTCCTTTAACAGAGCATCTCAGGAGCATTTATGACCGATTCGAACCCGTCCTTCCTCGGCAGGATTTCACTGGCCGTCAGCGCGTTTTTCCGCATTCTCGGCGACGGCGAATTCGCCGCCGGCGTGCTGCGCGTGCGTGACGGCGGCACGGCTGCCCAGACACGGACGCAGGCGCCCGCGCCCGCTCCCCAGCCCGCGCCCTCGCTGAAAGAAGCCAACCCCGACGCCGCGCTGCAACTACTCGGCCTGCTGCAACGCGACGCGCGTTTCATCGACTTCGTCGAGGAAGACGTCAAGCGTTTCAGCGACGCCGATATCGGCGCCGCCGCACGCCTCGTCCACGAAGGTTGCCGCGCGACGCTGCGCGAGCACTTCACGATCCGCCCGGTGCGCGACGAAGCCGAAGGCAGCCGCGTGACGCTTCAGGAAGGTTTCGACGCAAGCGCGATCCGGCTGACCGGCAACGTCGTCGGCAAGGCGCCGTTTAGCGGCAACATCAGCCATCGCGGCTGGCGCGTCGAAGAAGTGCGTCTGCCGAAGCTCGCGGAAAGCCACAACGCGAAGGTGATCGCGCCGGCCGAGGTGGAGCTATGAGCGGCGCGCGCTATTCCATCGGTATCGACCTGGGCACGACGCACTGCGCGCTCTCCTATGTCGACACGAGCGCAAGCGACGGCGAGAAGACCACGCTGACGGTGTTGCCCATCGCCCAGCTGACCGGACCCGGCGCGATTGCCGACCTCGATCTGCTGCCCTCGTTCCTGTATCTGCCGCACCCGGACGAACTGACTACCGGCGACCTGCACCTGCCGTGGACCGGCGAGCGCCAGTTCGCCGTCGGCGAATTCGCCCGCAGCCGCGGTGCGGCCACGCCGATCCGGCTCGTATCGAGCGCGAAAAGCTGGCTGTGCCACCCGGGCGTCGATCGCCGCGCGGCGATTCTGCCCAACGATGCGCCGCCCGAAGTGGCACGCGTCTCGCCGCTCGAAAGCTCGGTGCGGTATCTGACGCACTTGCGCGAAGCCTGGGACCATCTGCACCCCGATGCGCCGTTTATCGAGCAGGACATCACGGTAACGATTCCCGCATCGTTCGACCCGGCCGCGCGCGAATTGACCGCCGAAGCCGCCGAAGCCGCCGGCTACGGCCGCATGACGTTGCTCGAGGAACCGCAGGCCGCGCTGTATAGCTGGATTCAGAAAAGCGGCGGCCAGTGGCGCAAGCAGGTCAAAATCGGCGACATCATTCTGGTGGTCGATGTGGGCGGCGGCACTACCGACCTGTCGCTGATCGCCGTCATCGAGCGCGACGGCAATCTCGAACTGCATCGCGTGGCGGTCGGCGAACACATTCTGCTGGGCGGCGACAACATGGACCTCGCGCTTGCGCACGTGGTCGCGCGCAAACTCGCGGCTCAAGGCACTCAGGCCGACGCGTGGCAGTTGCGCGCCCTCACCTATGCATGCCGCGCGGCGAAGGAAACGCTGCTGAGCGACCCGGCCACGGACACCGTACCGCTCGTCGTGCCGAGCCGCGGCTCGAAGCTGATCGGCGGATCGATCCGCACCGAACTCACGCGCGCGGAGTTGACGCAGACCATCCTCGACGGCTTCTTCCCGCAGGTCGACAGCGGCGCACGTCCGGTGAGCCGCGCGCGCGCCGGTCTCACGCAACTCGGTTTGCCGTATGCTCAGGACGCCGGCATCACGCGGCACCTGGCGGCGTTCCTCGGCCGTCAGGTCGGCGCGCTCGCCGAACTCGAAGGTCCGCGCGAGACGGCCTCCCACGACGCCGCGCAAAGCGCTAGCTTCCTGCATCCCACGGCGGTGCTGTTCAACGGCGGCGTGTTCAAGTCGGCGCTGCTCGTCGAGCGCATCATGGGCACGCTCAATGGCTGGCTCGCGGCTGAAGGCGCAGCGCCGGCGCGGCTGCTCGAAGGCGCCGATCTCGATCTGGCCGTCGCGCGGGGCGCGGCCTACTACGGCTACGTGCGACGCGGCCAGGGCGTGCGGATTCGCGGCGGCACGGCGCGGGCTTACTACATCGCGATCGAGTCGGCGATGCCCGCCGTGCCCGGACTCGAGCCGCCTATCCAGGCGCTGTGCGTGGCACCCTTCGGCATGGAGGAAGGCACCGAGGCGGAACTCCCCGCGCAGGAGTTCGGGCTCGTCGTCGGCGAGCCGGTGCACTTCCGGTTCTTTGGATCGTCGGTGCGTCGTCAAGATCAGGTTGGAACGCTGCTCGATTTCTGGGGGCCTGACGAGTTGCAGGAACTCGAGGAGATTCAGGCCACGCTGCCAGCCGCGGGCCGCACAGCCGGTGAAGTGGTGCCGGTCAAGCTGCACGCGCGTGTGACGGAAGCTGGCACGCTCGAACTCGAAGCCGTGCCGCGCGGCACCGACGAGCGCTGGAAGGTCGAGTTCGACGTGCGCGGCAACGCGAATGCATGAGTGAAATGAAGCGGTACAGCGTCGGCATCGATCTCGGCACGAGCAACACGGTGCTGGCTTATGCAGAAGCCGGGTCTGATGAGATTCGCGTGTTCGAGATCGAACAGCTTGTGAGTCCCGGCGAGGTCGCCGCGCGTGCGCTGCTGCCGTCGGTGCGGTATCACCCTGCGCGAGGCGAGTTGAGCGCGGGCGATCTGCAATTGCCGTGGAGCGACGGGGAATTGGCTTCATCCCGAGATGTGGGGCAGCGCGCGGCTCGAACGGCAAGTCAACGCGCGAATGACACCGCCATGTTAGCAAACGATGGCGCGGATGCGCAGCCCGTCGTGATCGGCCGGCTCGCGCGGCTGCTCGGAGCCCAGGTTCCGGGGCGGCTCGTGACGAGCGCGAAAAGCTGGCTCTCGCATGCATCCGTCGACCGCGTTGCGCCAATTCTGCCTTGGGGCGCCGCCGACGACGTCCACAAGGTCTCACCGGTCGAAGCCAGCGCGAGCTACCTGGCGCACGTGCGCGCGGCGTGGAATCAACGCTTTCCCGACGCGCCGCTCGAACGCCAGGACGTGGTGCTCACGGTGCCGGCCTCGTTCGACGAAGGCGCCCGCGCGCTGACCGTGCAAGCGGCGCGCATGGCGGGCCTGCCCGCGCTGCGGCTGCTCGAAGAACCGCAAGCGGCGTTTTACGACTGGCTGTTCCATCATCGCGAACGGCTCGGGGCGGAACTCGCGCAGACGCGCCTCGTGTTGATCTGCGACGTGGGCGGCGGCACCACCGATCTCACGCTGATCGAAGTCGGCATGGCGGACGGCGAACCGCAACTCACGCGTATTGTGGTGGGCAACCATCTGATGCTCGGCGGCGACAACATGGACCTCGCGCTCGCGCATCTGGTCGAAACGCGCCTCTCCGGCGGCGGCGAGCGCACGCGTTTGTCGGCGGCGAGCCTTTCGCAACTCGTCGAGCGTTGCCGCGGCGCGAAGGAGCTATTGCTGGGACCGCAGGCGCCCGACTCGGCGTCGATCACGCTGCTCGGCGCGGGCTCGAAGCTCGTCGGCGGCGCGCGCACGGCTCAGATCACGCGCGATGAAGTGGAGCGCGTGATCGTCGACGGATTCTTTCCGGCGGTTCGGTCCCACGAACGGCCGGGGCGGCCGCGCGGCGCGATCGTCGAGTTCGGTTTGCCCTATGCGACCGATGCCGCGGTCACGCGCCATATCGCGGCTTTTCTGAGCCGCTTCGAGGCGCAGTCGCGCAAGGCGTTGAGATGGGATCAGAGCGATTTTGGGGGCGGGATCGGGGATGGTGGCGTTAGTGCTCGCGGCGATGCGGCCGCGGGCGTCGGTAGTGATGCTGGCGTTGGCACGGACGCCGGGCACGCCGCTAGTCCCAACGGTGTTTCCGGCGTCGAACCTGCATCAAATGCCAGCGGGCAACCACCGCTCCCCGTGCCCGACACCCTGTTGCTCAACGGCGGCGTGTTCCGCGCGCACGCATTGACGCAGCGCCTCGCGAGCACCCTAGGCATGTGGCGCGGCGAGCCGCTTAACGTGCTGCACAACGACAATCCCGACGTCGCAGTCGCGCGCGGCGCGGTCGCCTATAGCCTTGCGCGGGCGGGCGGCGCGCCGAAAATCGGTGGCGGCTCGCCGCGCAGCTACTTTCTCGTACTCGACGAACCCGCCGGCGGCAAACGGGACTCACAGCACGAGGAATCACAGCCCGCGCAGCGCGGTATCTGCCTGCTGCCGCGCGGCACCGAAGAAGGCCACGAAATCCTGATCGCCGAGCGCACGTTCGCGCTGCGGCTCGGACATCCGGTGCGCTTTCACCTCGTCTCGTCGAGCGCGGACACGGTATATGCGCCCGGCGAACTCGCGGATCTTTCGAGCGGCGACTTCGTTCGCTTGCCGCCCATCGCGACGATCGTGCAGCCGCGCGGCGCCGGCAGCGCGCGCGAGACCGCGGTGCGGATCGCCACGTCGCTCACCGAGGTCGGCACGCTCGAAGTGCACTGCATCGACCGCGACAATCCCGCCGAGCGCTGGCTGCTCGAATTCCAGCTGCGCCGCGAGGACGCGCAGGTGAACCTCGCCGGCGATCCCGCGCAGGCGCGGCACCCACGGCTCGACGAAGCCATCGAGCAGATCGACCGCTGCTTCGGTTCGCGCTCGCAAAACGTCGATAAGAAGGAAGTGAAACGCTTGCGCTCGCAACTCGAACAGTTGCTGGGCCCGCGGGAAAGCTGGAACAGCGCGCTGCTGCGTCAACTGTTCGGCGCCCTTTGGGAACGCGCGCGCAGGCGCCGCCGCTCGGCGGATCACGAGCGGCTGTGGCTCAATCTCGCCGGCTATTGCGTGCGGCCAGGCTTTGGCTATCCACTCGACGAATGGCGCGTCGAGCAACTGTGGTCGCTATTCGACGACGGTATTCAGTACGTCCAGGAAAGCCAGGTCTGGTCCGAATGGTGGACGCTCTGGCGCCGCGCCGCGGGTGGCCTCGACGAAGGCGCGCAACTGCGCGTGCTCGATGCGATGCACTATCTGCAGACGGCCGCGCAGTCGCGTCACAAGCTGCCGTTCGACGTGTCGAAAACAGGCACCGCCGATATGGTTCGCCTGAGCGCGTCGCTCGAACGCATTCCTGTCGCGCGCAAGATCGAACTCGGCGAATCGGTGCTCGCGCGTTTGCAGAAACCTTCAGAGAATCATCAAGGCTGGTGGGCGGTTGGGCGCATCGGCGCGCGCCGGCCGTTTTACGGCAGCGCGCACAGCGTCGTGCCGGCCGACGTGGCGAGTCAGTGGCTTGACGCAATTCTCGCGCTCGACTGGAAGAAGGTGGACCCGGCCGCCTTTGCCGCGGCTCAGATTGCGCGCATGACGGGCGACCGTTCGCGCGATCTGCCCGCCGAGATGCGCCATGCCGTGCTGCGCAGACTCGAAGCGGCGAGCGCGCCGCGCGCATGGATCACGATGGTCGCTGAAAACGTCGAACTGGATAACGCCGACGAAGGCCGCGTATTCGGCGAGTCGTTGCCGGCGGGGCTGAAACTGATCTCGGACTAGCGGCGCTCAGGGCCGCTCGCCTCGCGCCAGCCGCGCGTCGATATCGTGGACGACGGGCATCAGATCCGCGACGCTGTCGATCACATAATGCGCGCCCGCGGCCCGCAATCGTTCGACCGCCGCGTCCCGGCGCCGCGCAAAGTCAGCGGGCGCGAGCGCCTTCACATCGTCTTCTGCCATCCCAAACGCGTTGCCGCTCACGGCCACGCCAACGGCCCACGTGCCGCCGTTGATTCCTTCCTCGATGCCGACCTCGGTATCGTCGACCTTGATGGCCTCTTTCGTGCGCCACACGCCGAGTTCGGGCAGCGTCTTATAGATCATGTAGGGCGACGGCCGCCCTTCCGGCGTGTCGCCCGTGCAGACGATGCTGTCCGGCGAGAAGCCTTGCGCCGCCGCGCCCGGCACGATCTCCGCCATGATCTCGCGCGTGTAGCCGGTCGTCGTGCCGATGCGAATGTCATCGCGGCGCAATGCGCTCGCCACTTCGGCGACGCCTGGAATCACCGAGCTATAGCTCGCGGCTACCGCAATGTTTTTCGGCACGAACACGTTGTACACCGCGTCGATGTCCGCTTCGCGAGGCGCATGCCCGTACTTGGCGGCCCATGCACGCGAGATGCGCGGCAGCGCCATCAGCGCAGCAATGTGCGGCCGCTTGGCCATGCCCATCGGTCCGCGCGCTTCGTCGATCGTGATGGATACGCCGAACTGCTCGAACGTTTCGACGAACGCGCCCATCGGCGCAAGCGAACCATAGTCGACCACCGTGCCGGCCCAGTCGAAGATCACTGCTTTAACGTGTTTCATTGACTTCCGTTTCGTGTTGCCGCGTTTGTTGTCACGGTGTTGTTCAGGCGGCCTCGGCGAGCACCTTGCGCTCTTCGATGGCGGCCGCTGGCGGCGCGGCGTGATTAACGCCCATCGTTCGCAGCGAGCTTGCGCACGCTTTGACGACGCGGCGCATCACATGCTCGCCCACCTGGCCGATACAGCCGATCCGAAAGCTCTCCACCACGGTCAGCTTGCCCGGATAGATGATGAAACCCTGCTGCTTCATCAATTCATAGAACCGCTCGAAGCTGAACGACGGATGCGCCGGCGAGAAAAACGTCACGATGATCGGCGAGCGCCAGCGGGCGTTCAAAAGCGGCTCGAAGCCGAGTTCACGCATGCCCGCGACGAGCACGTCGCGATTGTTCGCATAACGCGCGAGACGCGCCGGCTGCCCGCCTTCCAGTTCGTGCAGACGCAGCGCCTCGATAAACGCGGCCACCGTATGGGTCGGCGGCGTGAAGCGCCACTGGCCGGTGCGGTTCATCACGTCCCATTGATCGTGCACGTCGAGCGCGAGCGAATGGCTGCATCCGCGCGCATCCTGGAGCGCGCTCTTGCGCGCGATCACGAAACCGAAGCCCGGCACGCCCTCGATACATTTGTTCGCCGACGACACAAACGCTTCGCACGCAATCTCGCGCACGTCGAGCGGCACGGCGCCGAATGCGCTCATCGAGTCGATCAGCAGCTTGCGGCCTTTGGCGGCCGTGACCGCGGCGATTTCTTCGATTGGATTGAGAATGCCCGAGCTCGTTTCGCAGTGCACAGCGACGACATGCGTGATGCCCGCGTCCGCGTCGAGCATGCGTTCGACTTCCACTGCGCGCGGCGGCAAATAATCGCCCTTGTCGAGCACGGTGTGCGTGCGGCCGAGGTAACGCAGCGTGGTCGCAATGCGCTTGCCGTATGCGCCGTTGGCCAGCACGAGCGCGTGGCCGTCGCGCGGAATCAGGCTGCCCAGCATGGCTTCGACGCAATAACTGCCGCTGCCTTGCAACGGCACGCAATCGTATTCGCCGGCTTCGTTCCCCGCGATTTCGAGCAGGCGGCCGCGCAAGTGAGCGGTCATCGCCCGGAAATCGCCGTCCCACGAGCCCCAGTCGCGCAGCATCGCCTGCTTCGTCGACAAAGCGGTGGTCAACGGGCCGGGCGTCAGCAGATACGGTTCGCCTTTTGCCGGTTCGTCCATCGCGGGTTTGTCCCGTGACAGCGGCGCGCCTGTGGCGCTTGCTTGCGCTGTCGCCGGGGCACTGCCAGTCGCGCTTACCATGCCGAATCTCCAGTCTTGCTCATTTGGATAGCGCCTACAGTACCGAAACGCCACGCATCGGTAAAATCGATATAATCGATGTACATATCGTAAATACTTATAGCTAGCCCATTCCACTGCGACGGAGGCTTACGTGCAATACGCGCAATTGCGGGCGTTTCATGCGGTCGCCGAACACGGCGGATTTTCGCGGGCGGCACAGGCGCTGTCGCTTTCGCAGCCGGCGGTGTCGGATCACGTGCGCAGACTCGAGCAGGATTACGGCGTGAAACTGTTCGAGCGCGGACCGCGCGGAGTGGAAACCACCGAACTCGGGCTGCGCCTGTTCAGCGTGACGCGGCACATGCTCAGCTGCGAGCGCGACGCGCGGCAACTGCTCGAATCGGCAGGCGGGCTGGAGTCAGGCTCGCTGTCGCTTGCTGCAGACGCACCGGATCTCGCGGTCGCGCTAATCAGCGCGTTTCGCAAGCTGCATCCGGGCATTGTGGTGACGCTGTCTATCGCCAACGCGGCGGACTGCATGCAGCGGGTGCTGTCGGGCGCGGTGGACGCGGCCATTACCGCCGCGCCGCAGGTGCATAGCCGGCTCGAATCGCGCGTGTTGCGGCGCGATCCGTTGGTCGCCATGGTGCCGGTGCGCTATCCGGTCGCGAAGAAACGCAAGCTGAGCTATCGCGAGCTCGTGCAGCAGCCGATGATCTTTCGCGAGCCGCAATCGGTCACGCAGCAACTGCTGGAGATCGAACTGGTACGCGAGTCGCTGCAAGTGGAGCCGGTCATGTACGTGGACGGCCGCGAGGCGCTCGAAGAAGCGGTGGCCCAAGGCATGGGCGTTGGTGTGATTGCCCGCGCGGAATTCAACCAGTCGCGGCGTATCAGGATGATCCCGCTCGACGATTGCCAGGTGCGGATGATCGAATCGCTCACGCGGCTCGCGGAGCGGCCGGGGTCGAACCTGCTCGATGCGTTATTTGCTGTTCAGTTGCCGGGCATCGAGGCAATGAGTGTGTGACA
Source organism: Paraburkholderia kirstenboschensis (assembly GCF_032806925.1). Taxonomy (NCBI): domain Bacteria; kingdom Pseudomonadati; phylum Pseudomonadota; class Betaproteobacteria; order Burkholderiales; family Burkholderiaceae; genus Paraburkholderia; species Paraburkholderia kirstenboschensis. Next base: position 1,338,374 of record NZ_CP136513.1, read on the forward strand.
ACAGGCAAGCGGCGCTTTTTCGCGGCCTTCTGCGCCGCTTGCCTTCGTGCTGCTTCTCTTCAATCTGTACGAGGCACTGGAATCGGCGTGCGAATCAACCGGCGCGGGCCCGGTTAAAGCGCACGCGCGGTCCTCTTAACGCGCTCCGCCGCTTGCGATCAGGCTTTCGCCGGTGAGCCAGCGTGCTTCGTCGGAGGCGAGGAACGTGACGACGTCGGCGATATCGTCCGGCTGACCGATGCGGCCGAGCGGCGTCGTGCTCACCGCCCACGTTTCGAAGTCAGAACCGATAATGCCCGCGCTATGCGTGCCTTCGGTCGCGACCATGCCCGGGTTCACCGAGTTCACGCGAATCTTGCGCGGCGCCAGTTCTTTCGCAAGCACGCCCGTGATGCCGTCCACCGCGCCCTTCGTCGCCGTATAGACCGCGCTGCCCGGCGGCGTGATGCGGCTGACAACCGAACTCACGTTGACGATGCTGCCGCCTTCGCCCAGATGCTTGACCGCTGCCTGCGTGACCAGCAGCAGGCCTAGCACGTTCACATTGAAGTGCTTATGGAAATGCTCTTCGGTGATCTCTTCGATCGGCGAGAAGCCGTACACGCCGGAGTTGTTGACGAGAATATCGAGGCGGCCATACGTCTCCACCGCCGCGTCGACGATTCCTTTCGCATCCGCGGCTTTCGACACGTCGCCTGCCACGGCCACCGCTTTGCCGCCGGCGGCGGTGATGGCGGCCACCACGTCGTCGGCACCGGCCTTGCTCGACGCGTAGTTCACTACCACCGACGCGCCTTGCGCGGCAAGGCCCTTCGCGATCGCCGCGCCGATACCTTTCGATGCACCCGTTACAACTGCAACCTTGCCTGCGAGCTTGCTCATGATCGTTTGTCCTTGAGTTGGGTTAGCGCCTGCGTGCTGCCGCGACGATTCGCGGCATTCACGCTGTTTCAGCAAAACTGCTGCGGCGCTGGCACTGGACACAATGTAAGCACGACGGCCATGCGGATAAAGCGGCTCGCAGCGAAAAGATACGTCGGGGCAGCCGAACAATCGGCAAGCGGACTGAAAGGGGACCGGCTTGCCGACCTGCTCGTTCGCCGGCCTGGCGGCACAGCTTCAGCGCTTGCGCACGAGCACGATATGCGTGGCGATGCTCAGGAGCACCGCCAACGCACCTAAAGTATCCAATGCAGCAGACAACACGATCGTCTCCTTGCTAGCGTGGCCACTGCTTGAGGAACGATTGGCTACCTGATCGATTAAAGGACTTTTGTGAAAATCCGGCAACTGTGCGCGCTCGACGAGACGGCTTAGCCGCCTGCGTTCCGCATCGGGTCGCGCCTCGTCGTCAATAGAGCAAACTGCCGACGACAACTCTGCCTGTCACGGTGGACAATGCCCTATCCCGGCAATCGCACGGAATGCTTATGAAAGCGCGTCGTCCGCGTCGTCCTCCGCAGTTTCCTCGCGATTCTCCGCACGCCGAGTGGCGCGATCACACGCTGCCTTATATCGTCGTGGCCGCGGTGATCCTGCTCGTGGTCTCGCTGATCGTATGGCTCGTCGACCCCGCTCCGCCGAAAACGATCACGCTCAGCGCCGGCCCGCACGACAGTTCGTTTGTCATCGCCGCCGATCAATACAGAAAAATCCTCGCGCGAAACGGCGTCACGCTGAAGGTGCTCGAGTCCGACGGCTCGGTGCAGAACCTGCAGCGCCTGCTCGACCCGAAGCAGCATGTCGACCTCGCGCTCGTGCAAGGCGGCGTTGCGGACGGGCTCGACACGTCGTCGCTGATGTCGCTTGGCAGCGTCTTCTATGTCCCCGTGGTGGTGTTTTATCGCGGCACCGGCGTGACGCAGCTGTCGCAACTCGAAGGCAAGCGGATCGCGGTGGGCCGCGAAGGCAGCGGCACGCGGCTGCTCGCGCTCAAGCTGCTCGATGCAAACGGCATCGAGCCGGGCGGCGAGACGACGCTGATGCCGAGCGACGGCCTGCAAGCGGCCACGCAACTCGTCAAGGGCGACGTGGACGCGGCGATCCTGAGCGGCGATTCCGCCACGCGCGGGCTGATGCTGCGCCTGCTTCGCGTGCCTGGCATTTCGGTGATCAACTTCGACGAAGCCAGCGCCTATACGCGGCTCTTTCCGTATCTGGATCAGATCGATCTGCCGCCGGGCGTGCTCGATCTCCGGCACAAAATTCCGCCTGAGACCGTGCATCTGATCAGCCCGACGGTCGAACTGGTGGCGCGAACCAATCTGCATCCGGCAATCTCCGATCTGCTGATCGAAGCGGCGCAGGAAGTGCACGGCATGCCGGGCCTGTTACAGCGCGCGGGCCAATTCCCAAGCCCGATCGCGCGCGAGTATCAGATCAGCGAAGACGCGCAACGCTACTACCGCACGGGCAAGAGCTTTCTGTACCGGACGCTGCCGTTCTGGCTCGCGAGCATCGGCGACCGCACGCTAGTGTTGTTGTTGCCGGTGGCCGTACTGCTCTTTCCCGCCATGCGGCTGATCCCGGCGCTGTACGCGTGGCGCGTGCGCTCGCGCATCTACCGCTATTACGGTTCGCTGATTGCGATCGAGCGCGGCGCGCTCGCGGAGACGACCGACGAAGAGCGCAAGCGGCTCTTCGCGGAACTTGATCAGATCGAGGAATCGCTGAATCGGCTGCGCATGCCGCTCGCCTATGCGGACGCATTCTATGTATTGCGCGAACACGTCGGCTTCGTGCGCGGCAGGCTTGCGGCTGCGGCGCATGAGTGAGCGGCCACCGTGAGTTTCAGGTGGCCGGCCTCTACATCATTAGGCTTCAGGATCGGTAGGAGTCATAGCTGAGACGTTGGCGGATTGCGCAGCGGCTTTGTCGTCAGACGACGCATCCGCGGAACCGGCTTGTGCCTTCGCCTCGTCGCCTGGCCGTGAAGCTTTGAGCGAAGCTTCCTGCGACGCTTCTTGAACAGGCGCCGCGGCACTCACGGAATCTGCGGCAGGCGTTTCTTTCTGCGAATCGGCCGACGCAGCCGCCGCCTTCGCGCTCTTCGCAGCGCGATGGGCCTGCAAACGTTGCGCGCCCGCTGCTTCCTGCGCCGTGACCTTGCCGGCCTCGGCGCCCGTCAGATCCACGCGGGGCGCGCCTTCGACGAGAGACTTCCAGTAGCGGCTGCCGCGGCACCAGGTCTTGATCGCGTCGCGCAGTTCGGCTTCGCTCAGCGACAGGTCTTTCGCGTGCACCACGAGGTCTTCGAAGATGCCGACCTTCAGCGGCAGCTTCGGCGCCGGGTTCTTCGGGAACGCATTGGGGAAACGCTTTTGCAGACGCCCGATGGACTTCACCACCGGATCGACCGGTTTGGCGTCTGCCGCGGGCGCCGCTGCAGGCCTCGCCGCGCCACCACCACGGCGCTGCTGCGACGGCTTGCCGGCAGGCCGCCGGTCCGCCTTCGCGCCGGGCGCAGAGGCGGGATTCGCGGGATTCGCAGGCTTTGCGGGCTTCGCACCAGGCTTGCCGTCATTCCTGACATCGCGCCTTGCGTCGGACCTGCCCTCGGCCTTGGCGCCGGACCGGGCATCGGCCTTCGCGGCAGGCGCAGCCTGGGCGCGTGCCGCGGCCAGTTGCTTCTTCAGTTCAGCGAGTTGTTCGAAACCCATAGCGCACAACCAATCGAGAAAGACGAGATTGTAGCAGCGCTCGGTAAGACCTTCGTGACGGCGTTGCAACGCCGTCCGGGCCGCCGCCGCGAGGTTTGCGCCAGCTTGCGATTACACTCGACGTTTCAGGCATTTCCAGCTGGCACTCGCGCTTCATGGACCTCAGGCAAATTCAGTACTTCATCGCACTTTTCGAGGACGGCTCGGTCACGCGGGCAGCCAAGCGGCTCAATATCGTGCAGCCGGCGCTCAGCATGCAGATTTCGAAGCTGGAAGCCGAACTGCATCAGAAGCTGTTCGAACGCGGGCCGCACGGCATGACGCCGACCGACGCCGCGCGCCAGATGTATCGCCTCTACACGCCGATCATGCGCGACATCGAGCGCGCGCGCGAGCAGTTGAGCAGGCGCGATGCGATCGTCACTGGCCGCGTCGCGCTCGGCATGGTGTCGTCGGAGGCGGAAAGCGTGCTGCCGGAATCGCTGGCAAGATTCAACGCGATGTTCCCGCAAGTCGAGGTATCGGTCGCGGACGGCTTCAGCGCGCAACTGATCGACGCGGTCGAAGCGGGCCGACTCGACGCGGCCGTCATCAACAAGCCGCGCGGACGTTTGACACTGGACGTCGTGCCGCTGCTCGACGAAGAGATGGTGCTCGTGACGAGCGCCGCGCTCGGTCCGCAACTCCCGCCGACACTCGAGCTTGCCGCGCTCGCCGACGTGGAACTGGTGCTGCCCACGCGGCGCAACGGCCTGCGCGGCGTGCTCGACGCCGCGCTCCTCGCAGCGAATGTGGTGATCAAGCCGAAGTTCGAGATCGACCTGCTGAACACGATCGTACAGTTCGTCGAACAAAGCAGCGTGGCGACGATCCTGCCGCGCGTCGTCGTGCAGCGCAAGGTCGATCAAGGCGTGCTGTGCGTGCGTGCAATCGCGTCGCCGCCAATCGTGCGGCACATTATCCGCGTGAGTCATCCGAAGCGCCCGCTCGGTCCTGCCGCGCTGGCGCTCATCGACATCATCACCGAAGAGATTCGCAGGGTGACGACCGGCACGGCGCTCGCGTGAGCGCCGTGCGTCTTCGCGGCAAGCGAACGGCCGTCGCGCTGCCGGCTCTTATACCGGTTCCCGAACCCCGCCCTGATCGAGCTTGCCGAGCGTTTCGGGCACGATGAACGCGCCGGTCAGGAAGATCACGCTGATCGCCCCGACAAAGATCGCGAGCGTCAGCGGCAACTGGCTCGCATCTTTCGCGACGAGCGAGACCGCCGTCGGCATCATCCCGCCGATGGCGAAGCCGATATTCCACGACAATCCCGTGCCGGTCGCGCGAATCGCGGTCGGAAAGCGTTCGTTCAGGAAAATCAGAATCGGCGCGTAACCGGCGCTGCCGAGCGCGCTGAGAATCACCGCATAGACGCCGACCATCGTGATGCTGGATGCGCCCGGCAACAGCAGGAACAGCGCGGGCAACGCGAAGAGACGAATCAGCCCGAGCCACACGAACGCCGACTTGCGGCCGATGAAGGTGCTCAGATGCCCAGCCGCAACCGATGCAATCAGCACCGCCACGCTGCACAGCATCAGGATCGCCGCGGCCGCGCCGTTCGGCGCGTGGCTCACCACTTTCAGGAAAGTCGGCAGATAACCCGACGTGAGGTAATAACCGCTGCCGCCGCCTACCGTCAGCAGCAGATTGACGAAGAGGATCGAGCGGTAGTCGCGCGAAAACAGCGTGCGCAACGGCGAGCGCACCACTTCGACTGGCGCCTTCACCGTCGACGTGGATGCAGCCGCGGCCTTGGCGGCTTTTTCGGCCGCGAGCTTTTTCCACAGCGGCGATTCTTCGAGGCTGCTGAAGACAAACAAACCGAGCACCGAACTGACGATGCCGGTAAAGAACATGCAGCGCCAGCCCCAGACTTCGAAGAGCTGGCCGGGGAACAGCGTGGACATCGCGAGATACGTGAGCGACGCGAGCAACGCGCCGAGCCCCGCTCCGCCGCCGCCGATCAGACCCGACACCGCGCCGCGATATTTCGGCGCGACGGATTCGGTGCCGATCGTGTGAGTCGACGCTACCACGCCGCCGACGAACACGCCCTGCACGAGACGCAGCACGAGAAAGATGATCGGCGCGGCAAGGCCGACCTGTGCGACGGTCGGCAGTGCGCCGAACGCCGCCGTGGAAAGGCCTACGCCGACCACGGCGATAATCATCGCGCCCTTGCGTCCGTGGCGGTCCGCATACGAGCCGAACCAGGCCGAACCGAGCGGGCGCATCAGCAACGTCACCGCAAACGACGCGTAAACCGCCGCTAGCGAAAGCATCGCGTGTTCGGACGGAAAGAAGAGCCGCCCGACCACTGGCGCGACGAACAGCAGAACGAACAGGTCGAACAGATCCAGTGCCCAACCCAGGCACGAGGCGAATACTGCACCCATCACTTGCCGCTGATCCATCGCGGGCAAGGCGGCGCTATTTTGCGCTGCTACGGACATCGTCATCTCCTTGACTGTCTGCGGACGTCTCTCGATCGTCCGGAATTTGGCGCACGTTCTTTCGCGTGCTTTGGTGGTGTTAAGAAACCTTCGGGAATGCGTGGCGATAACCGGAGCCGTACGCAACGCCCGCATGCCCGTGCAAGCGCCGCGCGAGTATTGCGTCGGCGATCTTCTCGGCCATCATGATGGTCGGGATGTTCGTATTCGCAGACGGCAGTCGCGGCATCAACGACGCGTCCACGACGCGCAGGCCCTGTGCGCCGCGCACGCTGCCCGCCGTATCGGTGACGGCCGCCGGATCGTTGGCGTCCCCCATGCGGCAGGTGCCGCTCGCGTGCCAGACACCGAACACGTTCGCGCGAATGAAATCCTCGAGCGCGGCCTGATCGGCGAGCAGATCCCCGAGCCGCTGACCACGCGTGAAGAAGCGCTCGATCAACATGCGCCGCAGCGGCGCGGGTCCGTCGAGCAAACGGCCGAGCAGCGACGTCAGCAGCGCATTGCCCCTGCCTACGCGGCTCAGCGCTTTTACGCGCGCTGAAAACGCGGCGGGAAAGAAGTCGCGCGAGTCCTCGCCGAAACCCGAGCCCGCGACGATTTGCGCGAGCATCCGCACGCCGCGGACAAGCCGTGCGATATCGCGCGGGTCGTCGAGCAGGTTCAGATCGACGCGCGGCGGCGCGGCGGGATCGGCGGATGCGAGTTGCACGCGGCCACGCGAGTACGGACGGTTGCACCAGAGAAAAAAGAGGCCCAACCGATTGCCGAGTTCATGCCAGGCCGCACGGGTCGCACTCGACAGATACAGGTCGGACGCTTCGCCGCCCTCGATGCCCGAACTCAGGCGCGCGGCCATCATGCTTGCGCGTCGCCGCGACAACGGCATGCGCAAGCGCGGTTCGAGAAAATGACAGAACGTGAGCGACGGATGATCCTGCAGATTACGTCCCACGCCCGGCAGATCGATCACACAGTCGATGCCGAGCGCATTCAATTCCGCCTTGGCGCCGATGCCCGCGCGCATCAGCATCGCGGGCGACTGCAGCGCGCCCGCGCACAGCACGACTTCGTTCGCGTTGAAACGAACCCGCTCGCCGTTGCGTGCGAGCCCGACCACACCACGCGCCACGCGCCCTTCCATCACGATGCGCTCCACTCGCAGATCGGCATGGATATGCAGATTGGCGCGCTTGCGCGTTGACTCGTCGAGATACGCGATTGCCGTGGACACGCGGCGGTCGTCGAGATTCGAGAACGCTGCGGGAAAGAAGCCGTCGCCGAATTGCGCATTCTGGTCGTGCAGCGGCGCGATACCGTTCTCGCGCATGCCGGTGGCGAACGCGTTGCAAAACGGCGGCCAATCGGCGGGCATGATCCGCCTGATCGGCACCGGTCCTTCTTTGCCGTGCAACTCGCCGTCCGGGAAATCGACGTCGCGTTCGAGCTTGCGAAAATACGGCAGCACGTCTTCCCAGCCCCAGCCGCTCGCGCCGTTCGCCGCCCACCCGTCGTAGTCGCGCGGCAAACCGCGATTGGCCGACTGCACATTGATGCTGGAGCCGCCGCCCATCACGCGCCCCTGTTCATACACGCGCGGCGCCGAATCGCGCGTTGCTCGCGCCATCAGTTCAGACCAGATATACGTGTCGCCGCAAAACACCGGCATCGGATAACTGTCGAGAATCTCCGAGGGCACGCGGCCCGGCGGCGTGTCCGCGCCGGCTTCGATCAGCGCGACACGCAGCGACGGCACCGCGGAGAGGCGCTGCGCGAGCACGCACCCCGCCGATCCGCCACCGACGATCACGTAATCGAAGTGTTCCATCTGCGTGTCTCCTGAATCGTTTTATCTGCTATGGCACCGCGGGTCGCTCAACTGCCGCGAAACACCGGCTTGCGCTTGCCATGAAACGCCTCCACGCCTTCGCGGAAATCGTCGGACGTGCGCAAGCGGCTATAGCAATGTCCTTCCAGTTCGATTGCGATCGACAGTGGCGCGTCTTCGGTATCGTTGAGCAGCTTCTTTGCGGTTCGCTGCGCGAGCGGCGAGAACGCGCGCAGTTCGTCGACGAGCGCGTCGGTGGCCGCTTCCAGTTGCGCGTCGGCCACGCACTCGACCGCGATGCCCCACTCGTATGCCTGTTTGCCCGGAATGCGGCGCGAACGCATCACAATGTCCTTGGTGCGGCCGACGCCGACCATTTGCTGCAAGCGCGCCGAGCCGCCCGAGCCTGGAATCTGTCCGAGCTTCTGTTCGGGCAGCGCATAGAAAGTGGTGTCGGTCGCTATCCGGAAGTCGCATGCGAGCGACAATTCGAAGCCCACGCCGAAGCAGAAGCCGCGATTGGCAGCGATCACAGGCTTCGAGCAGCGGGCTGGCGCGGCGATATTCCACGCGAGCTTCGACACATGTTCCGGCGACGCTTCCAGGAAGCCCTTGATGTCGCCGCCGCTCGAAAAATGCTCGCCCTTCGCGCGCACCACGATCACGCGCACGCGCTCGTCTTCGTCGAGTGCCTCGAAGGCTGCGCGCAACTGATCGCGCGCATGCATCGAAATCACGTTGAACGGCGGCCGGTGCAGAACGATGTCGGCGCGTTGGCGTTCGGCGTCGATCTCGATCGAAAAGCCGTCGAGGTCTTGCAGCAGGCTCTGGCCGCGGTGGGTCAGCTCGGTCATGAGATTCACTCCTTGTTGATTTCAGTTTGCTTCTGAATGGTTTCGCAGCCGCTCTCGTCTTTCAGGTATTCACCCGCGGACAGCTTGCGGCGCAAAATCTTGCCGACCGGCGACTTCGGTATGTCGTCGACGAACACGTATTCGCGCGGACGCTTGAAGTTGACGAGGTCGGAGGTGCGGCAGTACGCATCGAGCGTTTCGGCGTCGACGTATTCACGCCGTTTGATGAAGGCCACCACGCGCTGGCCCCAGCGTTCGTCCTTCACGCCGGCCACCGCGACGTCGTCCACGGCCGGATGCAGCGAGAGCACCGACTCGATATCGACCGGGGAAATGTTCTCGCCGCCGCTGATGATCATATCGTCGACGCGGCCGGACACGTACAGATCGCCTTCGCTGTCGATAAAGCCGGTGTCGCCCGTGAAGTACCAGCCGTCGCGCAACGATTTCGCGTTCGCGTCCGGCCGGTTCCAGTAGCCTTCGAACGCTTCGTCGCCCAGCAGGTCCACGATGATCTGGCCTTCTTCGCCGACGTCCGCGAAATCGTCAGGCGTGCCGGCGTCGAGCTTCACTACCCGCAGACGTGTGTTGATGCCCGCACGCCCCGCGCTGCCCGGCTTCTTCGTCGCGTCCTGGTCGATACTGAACGTGTAGACCTCCGACGAGCCGTAGTGATTGACGAACAGTTCGGGTTCGAACGCCGCCGAGAGCCGCTTGAGCAAACCATCGTTCATCGGCGCGCCGGCAAAGCCGAGCTTGGTCACCGTGGACGTATCCGTCGACGCAAACGCAGGGTCTCCGAGCAGATCGTGATAAAGCGTCGGCACGAGATAGAGACACGTGACCTTGTGCCGCGCGATAGTCTCGAGCGCGAAACGCGCATTCCAGCGGCGCGCGCAAACGAACGTGCCGTCCACGAGCGCCATGGCGAGAAGCGAGCGCACGCCCATCGTGTGATAAAGCGGCATCACGCCGAGCGTGCATTCGCCATGACGGTAGAGGTTCTGAGCGACGTGCGCGAGCGCTGCCGCGCGTTCTTGCCGATGACGCCGCGGCACGCCCTTCGCCTTGCCTGTCGTACCCGACGTGTAGAGGATCAGCGAATAATCGTCCGCGTTGGCATGCGCATCCGCGTCGGAATTCGCACGGCCGGCAACCTCTGTGAGCAGGCTGTCGAAGCCCGCGCTGCGCCCAGGCGCAAGGTCGAGTCCGATACGCGGCACGCGTTGTGCCGCGGGACTTTGCATCACCGCCTCGGCGCATACCGGCTCGTAGACGATTGCCTTCGCGCCCGCGTCGATCACGCAGTAATCGAGCTCCTCGGGTTTTGCGCGCCAGTTCAACGGCACGATCACGATGCCCGCAAACTGACACGCCCAGTGCAGCGTCGCCATCTCCCAGCGGTTTTGCAGCACCGCAAGCAAGCGGTCGCCGTGCGCGAGGCCGAGTCCACGCAGACCGTCGGCCACATTCACGATGATGCGGTGCCACTCCGCATACGTGAGCGCAAGCTCGCCGTCGACGAGCGCCAACGCGTTGGGGCTGCGCTCCACGCTTTGCAAAAAAGTACGCCCGAGGTCAAGCATGGCTCGCCTCCAGCGCTTCGCCCGTCTCATTGCGATGCCGGCGGCGCGCGGCCACATCGAGCACGGCCGCGACGATCGGCGTATAGCCCGTACAGCGGCACAAGTGGCCGGACAGCATCTCGCGCACCCGCGCTTCGCTCGGATCGGGCACGCGTTGCAGATAGTCGGCGCACGACATCAGGATGCCTGCCGTGCAGAAGCCGCATTGCAATGCGTGATGGCGCTGAAACGCCTCCTGCAGATCCCCGAGCACCATCTCCGGCGCCAGGCCTTCGACAGTGTCGATGCGCTGCCCTTGCGCCTGCACGGCCAGCATCAGACAGGAACGCGCGGCAACGCCGCCTACCTGAACGGTGCACGCACCGCACACGCCGTGCTCGCAGCCCACGTGCGTGCCCGTCGCGCCCAGTTCATGACGGATGAAATCCGACAGCAGTTCGCGCGGTTCGCAATAAGCGCTGCGTTCGCGGCCGTTGAACGTCAGCGTCACGCACTGACGTTCGTCACGTCGCACGATTTGCGGCAGTCCTTCTGCCGTTTTTACATTGGATGTGTTGCTCACTTTGCCTCCTCGATCACGCGCCATCCGAGTTGCCGGACCAGATGCCGGCGATAGCTCGCACTGATATGCGCGTTGTCCTGCGCGCCCAGCTTCCAGCTCAAATCGTTCAACGCCCCGCGCAAATCGTCGCCGGACAGATGCGGCCATTGTTCGACCACCGGCCGGTCCGCCACGCCGCCCACGGCGAGACGGATTGCATCGTCGGTGACCACCGCGGCGCACGCGACAATCGCGAAATCGCCATGACGTGCCGAGAATTCCGCGAAGCCATAACGCTCGCCTTCACGCTTTAGCGGGAAACGCACGGCTTCGACGAGTTCGTCGGGCTCGCGTGCGGTCATCAACATGCCCTGAAAAAACGCGTCCGCGGGCAGCACGCGTGGCTTCTTTTTCGAGCGCAGCATCACGTCGCCGCCGAGCGCGCTCAGCACGAGCGGCAGTTCGGCGCTCGGGTCCGCATGCGCGATCGAGCCGCACACGGTGCCGCGATTGCGAATCTGAAAGTGCGAGATGTGCGGAAAGGCCATCGCGAGCAACGGCACTTCATCGCGCAGCGACGCGCGCCATTCGACGCTGCCTTGCGTCGCCGCCGCGCCCACTGTCAACGAACCGGCCTTGCGGTCGACGCGCACCGCTTCCAGTTCGCCGGTGCGCGAAATGTCGATCAGCATCCGCGGTTGCGCGAGCCGCATGTTCAGCACGGCCATCAGCGATTGGCCTCCGGCGAGCACGCGTGCGTCTTCGCCGTGTTGCGCCAGTGCGTCGAGCGCATGCTGCGCGGTCATCGCGCGCAGGTAATCGAACGGCGCGGGTTTCATCGGTGTCTCCTGAAGCGGGCCAACAAGCGCGACAGCCACGAGCCGCCGCCCTCACCGGAACTGTGGGCAGACGCGTCGAGCGGCTTGCCCGCGGCCTGGCGTCCCAACGATTCGAACAGTTGACGCAACACGACTTTTGCCGCGCCTTCCAGCATTCGCGCGCCGACCGCCGCGACTTTGCCCGAGACCTGCGCCTCGTAGTCGTACGAAAGACGCGTGCCGTTCGCGATCGGCGTCAGTTCGACAAGACCGCTGCCGCGCGCGCTGCCGAGCGACGAAATGCCCGCGCCTGCAAGGCGCAAACGGTGCGGTGCGTCGATCTCCGACAGACCGATCTTCGCTTCGAACCGCGCCTTGATCATGCCGACGCCCACCGTCACGTCCGCGCGATACTGATTCGGACCTTCGGTTTCGAGCGCGTGGCAGCCGGGAATCACCTTCGCGAGCGCCTTCGGATCGAGCAGCACGGCAAACACGGCTTCGGGCGTCGCGGGCAGATCCACACTGCCTTGCGCGGTCAGCGCCTTGCCGCCGCCGGACATCGCCGGGTTCTTCGGCGCGGGCGCTTCGCGCAACTCGGGGCGCGAAGGCTCGGGGTCATCTATGCCGATCAGCCCCATTACTTTCGACGGCGTGAGCGGCAAACGGATGTCGTCGACGTCAAGCGCATCGGCCACCGCATTCGCGATGCAAGGCGGCGTGCTCATGTTGTTGCCCTCGCCGAGTCCTTTCGCGCCGAGCGGTGTGAACGGCGACGGTGTTTCCAGATGCACGATCACCGGATCGGGCACCTCGCACGCGGTCGGCATCAGATAGTCGGCAAGCGTGCCCGACTGGAAGCTGCCGTCCGCGCCATAGCGGAACTCTTCCATCAGCGCCGCGCCGAGTCCTTGCGCGAACGCGCCGCGAATCTGGCCGTCGGCGAGCGCGGGATTGAGCAACGTGCCGGCGTCGTGCGCGGTCACATAACGGTCGATGCGCACGCGGCCCGTTGCGCGATCCACTTCGACACCGCACATGTCGAACACAAAACCATAGGCGGCCGAAGTATTGACACGGTCGTTCTCATCGGGCGCCGCCATGTTCGGCGGATTCCAGAACACCGTCTCGCGCAAACCGGGCTCCTCACCTTCGGGCAGCAACGCGGGCGCCCAATGCGGCGCGTTCGCGGCGACCCGGCCGAACGGTTGCGCGCGATCCTCCGCGCCTTGCGCGAAGATGCGACCGCCTTCGAAGCAGACATCTTGCGGCGCACAGTTCAGCTGCTTCGACACGATGCGCGCGATCTTCTCGCGCACGCGCACGGCGGCAAGATGCACGGTGCCTGCGACCGCGCCCGCAAAGCGGCTCGAATAATTGCCCGCCGCGACCGACCACGCGTCCTTGTGCGTATCGAATTCGACGTTGACGGCCACCTCGTGCGGCGAAATTCCGAGCACGTCGGCCACCACCTGCGCGCATACCGTCATGTGGCCCTGGCCCGCAGGCGTCGATGCAATCGTGACGACCACGCCGCCCAGAAGATCCACACTGACCGTCGCGCTTGCAATCGCGCCGCTTTTCGGACCGGCCTTGCGGCGCGCCTCAGCGGGCATCGCGGTCGTGATGTAGCCCATGTTCGACACCGACGGCTCGACGATCGCCGAGAAGCCGATGCCGTACAAGCGCCCTTCGTTACGTGCGGCCTCACGGCGCGCTCGCAGTTCGCCATAGCCGCCTTCGTCGAGCGCGCGGCGCAACGCTTCCGGATAGTTGCCGGAATCGAGCAGCGCGCCTGCCGCAGCGCGATACGGGAACGCATCGGCGCGCACGAAGTTGCGGCGATACACGTCGAGCACATCGAGCCCGAGTTCGACCGCGATGCGCTGCACGAGCCGTTCGAGCGCGAAGTACACCTGCGGTCCGCCGAAGCCTCGCACGAGTCCGGTGGGCGTCTTGCTGGTCAGCACGACGCGGTTGCGCACGAGCAGATTGTCGATCGCGTAGGCGCCCGTCAGACACCCATGCATGCGATAGAACGTTGCGGGTTCCGGCGCGCGCAAGTATGCGCCGGTGTCTTCAAGCTGATCGTAGGAAAGCGCGGTGATGCGGCCGTCGTTTTCGACCGCCGCTTCGATCGTGGAAAGGCGCGCTGTCGCGGACGTCGCCGCACTCAAATGCTCGAGCCGGTCCTCGACCCATTTGACCGGCGCGCCGGCTTTGCGCGACGCGAGGCACATCAGCACCACATACGGAAACACCGCCTGCTTCACGCCGAAGCTTCCGCCCGAATCGCGCGGCGCCTTGTGACGCAGACGATTCGCCGGCACGTTCAGCGCCATCGCCATGACCGCGTGCAGCGAGAACGGCCCCATGAAATTCGACGTGACGTCATAACCTTCGTCGCCCGGCAGATACTCGGCAATCACCACGCCGCACTCGATCGGCGCACACGTATTGCGCGGATAGTGCGCGACCAGTTTCACGCGATGCGGCGCTTTTTCGAACGCCGCTTCCGGCTCGCCATAACGGAAATGCCGGTCGCTGATCACGTTGCTGCCCACCTTCTCGTGCAGCACGGCAGCGTTCTCGCCGACAGCTTCCTCGATCGACGTGACAGCCTCCAGCGTCGCGTACTCGACCTTGATCAGATCGAGCGCGTCCTCAGCGATAGCGCGAGATTCGGCCATCACGACTGCCACCGGCTCGCCGACATAACGCACGCGGTCCATCGCGAGCGCCCACTGCTCCATCGGCGATTTGACGCCGACCACGAACGGGCGCGACCATGCGCGCAGATCGTCACGTGTGAGAATCGCGCGGACACCACGTAGTTGCGACGCGGCTTGCGTGTCGATTGCAAGCAGTTCCGCATGTGCATGCGGCGAGCGCAAAACGGCCGCGTGCAGCGTGCCGGGGCGCACGCCGATATCGTCGCCATAGCGGCCGCGGCCCGCGAGAATCGCGGGATCTTCGAGACGCTGCATCGGGCGCCCTACGTGACGCTGTGCGCCTTTCGCAGGTTCGGCCTCGCGTTCACGTGTAGCCGCGTCGGCTGTATTGAGCAGATCGCGCTGGTTCATTGCTCGCCTCCCGCTTGCCGTTGTGCGAATTCATCGGCCAAGCCGCTCCAGCGTTGGGCGATCTCGCCGTGCTCAATACCGAACAGATCGAGAATGCGCCCGACGGTGTGATCGACTACGTCTTCGATGGTTTTCGGATGCGCGTAAAAGGCGGGCACCGGCGGCATCACGATGGCGCCCATCTCGGTCGCGTGAGTCATGTTGCGCAGATGCGCGAGATTCAACGGCGTTTCGCGCGCGACCAGCACGAGGCGGCGACGCTCCTTGAGCATCACGTCGGCGGCGCGCGTCAGCAGGTTGTCGGCGAAACCGTTCGCCACGCCCGCGAGTGTTTTCATCGAGCACGGCGCGATCACCATGCCGGCCGTGATGAACGAACCGCTCGCCACGGCCGCGCCGATATCACGCACGTTGTAGACCACGTCGGCCAGGCTCTCGAGGTCGCCGCGCGTCATGCCGAGTTCTTGCGCGGCCGTGACCGCGCCCGATGCCGACACGATCAGATGCGTCTCGTGTGTGCCGAGACGGCGCAATGCAGCGAGCAGGCGCGCGCCGATCAGCGCGCCGCTAGCGCCTGAAATGCCGACGACGATGCGCTGCGCCTGAGCCGCGCGCAGATCTTGCCGGGTGTTGTCGAGCCTCGCTTCAGACATGACCGTCACCGAGATAAGTGTCGAATGCAGCGTTATCCGCCTCGACCAGCGCGTTCAGATCCACCGTGTCCTCTCCGGGAATCCGCACGCGCGTGAACACGTGCGATGCATAGGCCACCGGACGCGTCGCATCGAGTCCCATCTTCGCGCTGATGCCCTGCAGATAAGCAGGTGCGTCCTCGGGCTGGCCGACTGTAGTCGACGGATCGAGTGGTGAGCCTTGCGCTCCTTCGATCACGACGAGATCGCGATCGGCCTGGAAGCGCGTGGCGATTGCCCATTCGATTTCGGCGGGATCGTGCACGTCCACGTCCGTATCGACCACGACCACCTGCTTGATGTCGTAATGCGCGCCGAACGCGCACAGAATCACGTTCTTCGCCTCCCCCTCACGCTTCTTCTCGAACTGCACCCACAGGTGATAACGGCACACTCCGCCGACGGACAGGTGCACGTCCTTCACGTTCGGATGACTGCGTTGCAGATGCGAGAGCAGCGTCGCCTCGCGGGGAATCGCGCCGAGCAGCAAGTGCTCCATTTCGGCCGGCACGATCGTATGAAAGATGGGGTCCTTGCGATGCGTGACGGCGGTGACCTCGATCACCTCGCGTGCTTCCTGCGCGCTGTAGTACTTCGGAAACTCGCCGAACGGGCCTTCCATCTCTCGCACGTTCGGCAAGATGCGGCCCTCGATCACGATTTCAGCGAAAGCCGGTACATGTACTCCGTTGCTCACGCATTGCGCGACCGGCAGCGGTGCGCCATGCAACGCGCCGGCGATCTCGAGTTCGTCGCAGTCGATCGGAGAAATAGCTTGCGACGCGAGCATCGTGAGCGGATCGACGCCTATCGCAACGGCCACGTCGAGCGCGTCGCCGGCCGCTTCCGCCGCTTTCTGGAATGCGTGAAGATGACGCGGCAACAGCAGGATCGCCATGCGGTCCGCGGCGTGCACCTGAATCCGGTTGATCGACACGTTCTGCACGCCGGTACGCGGATTGCGCGCAATCACGAGACCGGCGGTGATGTACGGGCCGTTGTCATGTTCGCTATGCGTCGGAATCGGCAGTAGCGCGTGAAGGTCGATGTTCTTCGTATGCACGACCTGCTGGCACGGCGCTTCGTCGCGCGAGACGAGTCGAGATGCGAGCGGACGTTCGGCAGCGTCGCTAAAGCGCGCGAGTAACTGAGTTTCATCCACCCCCAGCGCTTCTGCGATCCACGCGCGCCGGGACATGAAGCCGCTCACCACCGGCACGCGGTGACCGCCTGCTTGCGTGAAGAAAGCCGCCTTCGTGCCGTCGAGGCGTTTGGCAATCGCCGCCAGCTCGTGTTCCAGCGCGACCGGTTGGTCGATCGTCGCGAGGCGTCCGCTGCGCGCGAGATGCGCGAGCCAGTCGCGCAAAGCAAGCGCTCCGCCTTTGCGGGCCCAGCTGAAATGTGAGGTGTCGTGCGGCGCGGCTTCGCGTGTGTTCATCTGCGTCTCCATCGGTGGCTGGCTTCATGCCCCGCTTGAATTCCGCTTCATGCCGGAACGGAGCGCCAGTTGATGATGAAGCGTAACGAGATTGGCGTATAACTTCTAATATGGAATATTGATGCTTTGAATCATTCCCGATGATATGAGTGTTAGCACCAATGACAGCCGTTTGTAGGCGGGTTATCAATTCAGCATCCGCATGTAACGGTACATGCACGAGTCCGGTCATCACTGTCGATGACGTACCCCTCGGTCCGCAGCGTGTGTTCTGATAAGCCGCGCCCCGCTCATTATGTTTGCTGATGCTTTATTCATACCAACATGGACCTCCGGCAAATCCAGTACTTCATCGCGCTGTTCGAGGACGGGTCCGTCACCCGCGCCGCTAAACGGCTGAATATCGTGCAGCCCGCGCTCAGCATGCAGATCGGCAAACTCGAAGACGAACTGCATCAGCAACTATTCGAGCGCAACGCCCACGGCATGGCGCCGACCGCGGCCGGGCGGCTGATGTATCGCCTCTTTCTGCCGATCATGCGCGACCTCGCGCACGCACGTCAGCAACTCGTGCAGCGCGACGAAGTGGTGACCGGGCATGTGTCGATCGGGCTGATCGCGTCGGTGACGGAAAGCGTGCTCGCCGATGCGTTGTCGCGCTTTCACGCGCGCTATCCGCATGTCGATGTGACGGTGGCAGACGGGTACAGCGCAACGTTCATCGACTGGGTGGCGGGCGGCCAGCTCGACGCGGCGCTCATCAACAAACCGCGCGCGCGTCTCTCGCTCGACGCGCAGCCGTTGCTCGATGAGGAAATGGTGCTCGTGACAAGCGCGGCGAACGGCCCCGAGTTGCCTCACGCGATCGAACTCGCACAGCTTCCCGAACTCGAACTAGTATTGCCGACGAAGCGCCACGGCCTGCGCGGCGTGCTGGATACGGCCGCCCAGCACGAGGACGTGCTGCTCGCACCGCGCTTCGAAATCGACGTATTGAGCACGATCGTGAAGCTCGTGGAGAGCACACGCTTTGCGACTATCCTGCCGCGCATCGCGGTGCAGCGCGCGGTGCATCAGGGCACCCTGCGCGCGTATCCGATCCTGGCGCCGCGCATCGTGCGGCACATTGTGTGCGTAACGCATCCGCGGCGCCCCTTGAACGCGGCAGCGGATGCGCTCGTGTCGGTGATCGCCGACGAGTTGCGCAAGGTGTCGAGCGCGTCGGAGATAGAGGCCTCGATCGAGTAGCAACGCTGGGCGCGAACCGCTAACCGTTGGCCACATCGGCGAAGCCGCCGAGGTTTGCGCCGAGGGCTCGAATCGCGCGAGCGACGTCCGGCGAAAGCAGCGCTTGGAGCTCGTCGGCGTGGCGGTAATCGCGCATGCCGTCGGTCAATGGGCGCTCGCCTGCAATGGCAGGATGGCAGTAGATTTCCGCGACCCCGCCTCTGAGCGAAGCGAGCGCCGCGAGCCACGCGGCCTCATCCATGCGGCCGCTGCCGGCGATGCCGACGACATAGTCGTTGTGAAAAATGCCTGCGCGGTCGAGCCGCGCTTTGACCAGCGCGATCCACGGTCTCAGCCACAGCGGCGCATTCCACTCGAACGGCAAACGCATCGCCTTCATGCCGAATTCGCGGCCAATCTCAAGGATCAAGCCAAGCACCGTCGGATGCAGATGAAAATGCTTGTGCGTGTTCACGTGATCGAGCGCGAGTCCGGTCTTTGCAAACGCCTGGAACTGCGCGCGAATTTCGCGCGCAAGCTGCTCGCGTACATGCGGCAGAAAAAAGAACCGCACGCCGTCGCGGACCATGTTGTCGCCGAAGCGTCCATGCTCGTCCAGCAATGCCCCAATGCAGGTGCGCGGCAATACCGCGTCGCCATCGGCGAGGACTAGATGGAGGCCCACGCGCAAGTGCGGCATTGCGTGCGCGCGCTCGACTGCATCCGTCGCGGCGGGCGCGCCGATCATCAGGCTCGCGGCCGTGAGCACGCCGTGGCGATGCGCCTGCTCCACGGCCACATTCACACGGGGGTGCAAGCCGAAGTCGTCGGCGGTGATGATCAGCGCGCGGGGCCTCGCGGCGCACGGCTCGACCGGACGCGGCTCGAATGCATGCGGCCTGGACGCATGCGGCCTGGATGCGAGCGGCTTTAATGCGTGAGACTCTGCCACATCCACCTCAGCGGCCATCGGATGCCTCCATCACGTCCATCGAGCGCAGTGGCCTCGCACCTGCAGCCGAACGCGAACTTCCGACCGGAACGCGTGCGCCCCGCCAGGTGACATGCGAACCGAAAGCCGCAGCGAGCCATTGGAATAACAGCAGCGTATCGCGCAACGGCAGAAGCGGAAGATCGCGCCAGAACGCACGCGCGAGCGAAGCCGCCGCTTCACCGGGAAATGCGCACCGTAATGCAACGTTATGGCGCACGGCACGCAGATGCAGCAGCAAACGCGCGGCAAGCCCCGCCATTGTGCCGGCCGCGCCGACGAGCGCGCCCCAGGCAGGCGCGCCACCGTTCGCGCCGGCAGCGAACACACCCGTCAGACATGCACCGGCAATGAGCCACGGAGTCGGAAATGTGATGAACAGAAAAGCGAAACCGGGCGGATTCACCGAACGTATCGTGCGCAACCAGCGGGTCTCGCGTTGCCACAGTTCCGCAAAGGTGGGTTCGGTCACATCGGTGGCCACCATCACGCGCGAGAGCACCGTTTGCAACCCTAGCGCGCGCGCATGTTCGGCTAGCCAGTAGTCGTCGGCAAGACAGTTCTTGAGGGCCTCGAAACCGCCGATGCGTTCGAGCGTTTCACGCCGCAACGCGAGCGTCGCGCCGAAACCGAAGCGGCGCGAACCCGCCATGTGCGCGACGCGTACCGAGGGCGCAAACCATTCGTTGACGAATAGCGCGCCCACGCGCGGCCAGAAGCCGCCCACGCCTTGCGCGGCATAAAGACAGGTGAGAACGCCGATGCGCGGGTCAGCGAGGGGCGCTGCCACGCTCTCCAGATAATCGGCCCGCACGGCGATATCGCTATCGGCAATCACGATCACGTCGTGACGCGCGCGCTCGGCCATATTCATCAGATTGCTGACTTTCAGGTTGCTGCCGTGAACCCGCGTGTCGATCGCAAGTTCGATATCGAGCAACGGATACGCAGCTTGCAAACGACGCGCGACGGCAATCGCGGGATCGTCAGGAGAACATACGCCAAGAACAAGCTGGAAATTCGTGTGACGCTGCTCGCAAAAAGTTTGCAGGTTCTCATAGAGGCGCGGCTCGGCGCCACACAGCGGCTTGAGAACACTCACGCCCGCATGGGGGAACGGATAAGCCCGACGTGAAGCAGGTGCGCCGAGCTCCGCACCGTGCACGAGGCTTGCCGGATCGACTGCGGGAGCGGCTGGCGAAAGACCGTCGTGGCCAAACGCGGCGCGGCCACGAACGGTGGAGAACGGCATCGCCACCGCCGCGACCAGCGCATACAGCGACGCCGCGATGCAACCGGCGAGCAGAATCCATTCGCCTACTGTGAATGCGTGCGCAACCATTGGCGGATTCCGTCAGTGTCCGCGCAAGACGAACGGTGTGCCAGTGAGGCGAAGATGCAAGATGACGAGCCAAAGCCGCGGGCAATCGGACGCGACGGCGACTGGCCTGGCGTAGAGTCCAGCAGCGTTCGCGTAGCGGTCTTCAACGGCAAGGTGGAATGCGGCCTGCGCCACCTGGCGCGCGACGATCACACCGCCCACTACCATGGCGAGCGCGGCGAGCCGGAAAGCCGCGGAGACAAACAGATGCTGCGCGCCTGGCAGCGCCGCTACCGTCACACAGGCGAGCACGTCGGCCGCGAGAGCTGTGAGCGAGGCCACCATGAGATGGGCTCGCAGCATATCGACTGTGACTGGCTTCATGGCTTCGTTTCGTGGCCTGATGAACGCATCGTGCGGCTTCCCGTAGGCAGCCAGCGCCCGCGCTTCGACGCATTCGTCAGCAAGAAGAAAGACGGTCACTACGGCCACGCGCCTGCCGTGAATCCGTCGATGTACTTACGATTTCATTTCGGTACGCCGACAACAAAAGGCGATGCCGCGTGCTCTGTCGCAAGTTCATTTAGCGAATCCCTATCGCCAATACAACAGTAAGCCGTTGATGAGCGATAGTATCGATTCAAGCTGAAGGGAACCTTAAGCAAAACGCGGTATAACGCAGCTAGCGAACCGCATGGCTGACGCTCGGAGTTGCAGCCGCTGCGTTCATTCGATGCGTGCCGCCACACGATAAAAACATCTACGGAATTTATGCCCCATGCGTGTACTCCTCGTTGAAGACGACGATCTGATCGGCTGCGGGATCGAAGCAGGTTTGCGTCAAGCAAGTTTCACTGTCGACTGGGCGCGCGACGGCCACAAAGCCAGCCTCGCGCTCGACACCACCAGCTATGCGCTCGTCGTGCTCGACCTCGGCCTGCCCCGTGTGTCGGGCATGGACCTGCTCAAACGGCTGCGTGAGGCCGGCAATGACGTGCCGGTGCTCGTGCTGACCGCGCGTGGCACGGTGGTGGACCGCGTGGGCGGTCTCGAAGCAGGCGCGGACGATTATCTCGGCAAGCCTTTCGACCTCACCGAACTCATCGCCCGTTGCCGCGCGTTGCTGCGACGCGCGCAAGGCCGCAGTGTCGAGCTGATCCGCTATCGTGAGCTCACGGTGAATCCGGCTTCGCAAACAGTCGAAGTGGCCGGCAAACGCGTGTCGCTCACGTCGCGCGAATGGGCGATCCTGATCCAGTTGCTGACCAATCAGGGCATTCCGCAATCGCGCTCGCGTCTCGAAGAAAGCCTGTATGGGTGGCAGGAGGAGATTGAAAGCAATGCGATCGAGGTGCACGTGTCGAACCTGCGCAAGAAGCTCGGCGCGAAGCTCATACGAACCGTGCGCAATATCGGCTACGTGGTGGAGAAACCGTGATGAGCGCATCCATTCGCCGGCGGCTCATGCTGCTCGTGCTCGCCAGCATCGCGCTCGTCTGGGCGATCGCTCTTGCGTCCAGCTATCGCCAGGCCACGCGCGAAGTGGCGGAGTGGGAAGAAGCTCGGCTCGCGGAAATCGCGCAGATGCTCGCGTTGCTAGACCAGTCCAATCTCGTCACGCTCGCCAATGCACACATCGACGTGCGCGAGGAAGAACGCGGCGGACAAACAAGTGCGAATGACACGGACGACGATGATTCGCTGCCGCGCGACGCACTCTTCCAGGTGCGCACGCGCAATGGCGACGTGATTGCGGGCAGCCCGCCCTTGCGCGCGCTCAATGCATGGGATTTGCCGGTGCCGCCCGTCACCGGCGTGCAGGACCTCGTGCTCGGTGGCCAGACGTACCACTCGTTTACGCTGCGGGATACGCCGCTCGGGCACACGGTACGCGTATTCGAACAGGCCAACACCCGCAGCGATCTCGTGAGCGGCGTCGCGAGCCGCATTGCGCGCCCTGCATTGATCGCGCTGCCGGTGCTGGCGCTGCTCGTGTGGTCGAGCATCGGCTGGAGTCTCGCGCCGCTGCGCACGCTCTCCGGTGCGATCCGTTCGCGAGACATCAATCGTCTGGAGCCTGTCGATATCGGCCATGCGCCGATCGAGGTGCGGCCGCTCGTCGACGCGATCAATCTGCTGCTCTCGCGCCTGTTGCATTCGCTAGAACGGGAACGCGCATTCACTGCCGACGCCGCGCATGAGCTTAAAACGCCGCTCGCCGCGATCAAGGTTCAGGCGCAAGTCGCGCTGGCCGAACCCGACCCCGCGCGTCAGCGGCTCGCCATGGAGCGCGTCGTGCAAGGCGTGGATCGCAGCGCGCGGCTCGCCGAGCAATTGCTGTTGCTCGCGCGTCTGGACATGCAGGAGAAACTGGCAACGGCGCCGCTCGCGCCTGGCTCCGTCGCGAAGAACGCATTGCTGGCCAACGCGGGCAATGCGCAGCAGAAAAATATCCGCGTGACACTGAACTGCGACATGCGCGCGGAGATCGATGCAGAGCCCGTGCTGATCGGCATTCTCTTCGACAATCTGCTGGATAACGCGATCAAATACGGGAGCGACGGCGGCACCATCGAGATCGCGGTGCGGCGTGAGAAAGAGCAGGTTCTAACTCCGCTTGGAGAGCACCTGGGAGAGCCGCTCAAAGAGCGCATTCTGGTGAGCGTGCGCGACGACGGCCCCGGCGTCGCGCCTGAGGATCTGGCCCGTCTCACGAACCGCTTCTTTCGCGCGACCGGCAACCAGGCGACCGGCAGCGGCCTCGGCCTGTCTATCGTCGCGCGCATCGCGCATCACTTCGGTGCCACCGTGCGATTCGGCACTGGCCTCGACGGCCGGGGGCTCGCCGTCGACGTATCGTTTCCCGCTTATACGACGGCGGCCGCCGAACGATTGAAGCCTGCAGCCTAGCGGCGGTTCGTTTCGCCCGCGACGCTGCCTTCAGCGAGGGGTGCCTGCCGCGGGCCGCGAGCCGCTTCGCCGTGCACACGGGGATGCCCGGCGCGGCTCGCAAGCAGCGTCGGATTTTGCACGCGTGCGCGCTTCGACGTCTCCGCAAACTGCCATGCGAGCAGCCCCGGCACGAATATCAGCAGATCGCGAATCCGCCGTGCGCCCGCAAGCGCCAGACAGGTCGACGGATCGAGGCCCAGCGCACCGCCGATCAGTATGAAGCCGCCCTCCTGCACGCCGAGGCCGCCCGGCACGAAGAAAGCTGCGCTGCTGATTGCCTGGATCAACGACTCGATCACCACGGCTTCCACAAGCGTCACTCGCGCACCGAGAAAATACAGCGCAAGCCAGATTTCGAGCGAGGTCAAAAAGCACTGCAGCGGCTGCCAGAAAAACAGATAGCGCAGCACGACGCCGCGGCGTCGCCAGATCAGCTTGATGGCCCGATCGATCTGCGCCGACTGCCCCACGAGCGCCGTGAGCTTGCCGCTCGTCATGTGATTGAGCGCGCGCGTCATGCGCTCGAACGGACTGGCGTGCTGCACGAGCGCGAACAACACGAGCAGCGGCGTCAGCACGACCACACCCCACGCGAGTTGCCCGGCGAGCCGCAGCGTGTCGGAATGGGCATGCGCGAACAGAAAGCCGATGCCGACCATCGTGAAGAGCAACTGGCTGATCACGGTCAACTGCATGTCGACGATGATGCTCGCCACCGCCGTCGACGATCTCACGCCCCAACGCCTGAGCATGCGAAACGACACCACCTCTCCACCGATGCGCGCGACCGGCAGCATGCTATTGACGGATTCGCGCACCCACACGAGGTGCAGCATGTTCGGAACGTGCGGCCGGTTCGCGCCACGAATCAGCGAACGCCAGTCGCACGCATTGGCGAGCATCGGCAGCACATGCGCGAGCGCCGCGAGCACGAGACCCGCGCCAGCCGCGCGCAACGCGCCGAGCACTGCACCTGGGTTGTCCTGCCAGACGAGCCACAGCGACGCGATGAGGCCCGCGAGCGCGGCGACGCGGCCGAGATGCTTCATCATGCGGATACCTCGTGCGCACGGGTCGCACGCCTCGTGCAGGAGGCTTGCCGCTCATCGTTCGATTCAGAAGACCTGCGCGTCATTGCTGCCCTAACCTCCCTTCGTCCGCCATCTGTTCGCGCCAAATCGCAGCTCATCGCGCCTCATCGCGACTCGTCCCGCGCGGCCGACAGCAGGCCGTCGCCGTCCACCTCGAAGCTGAACCCGCGCCAGATCACGCGCGAAGAGCCGAAGCTCGCCACGAAAATCGCAAACAACACGATATCCCAAATCGGCAGCAGCCATAGCCCGCCATGCGCCTGCCGCAACGCGCGATCGGCGCAAAGCTTCAATGCGAAGCGCGCAAACAGGGCGAGCGCCGCAATCGCCCAACCCCATGACGCGCCGCCCGAGAACACCACGGCGAGCAATGCGAACGCCAGCGGATGCATCAACGCGGAGCCGAGATGGCCGAGCGGATCGACGCTGCGGATCGTCCGGCTCCAGCGCAGCTCGTGCGAGACGAGTTGCGCCGCGCTGGCCTCCACGCAAGCATGCGAAATGGTGAACGGCGGAATCGCCACTTTCTCGCCGATTGCGCGTACCGCTTCGCCAATGGCGTGATCTTCCGCGAGATGACGCACGAACGGCATCAGGCCGCCAATCTTGTCGAGCGTGGCGCGCCGCATTGCAATCGTCTGTCCAAAGCATGGCCGCGCGAGACCGAGCGCGATACCGGTGACGACCCCCGGCAAAAACTGATAGTGAGTCGCGGCTGCCGACAGGCCCGGCCAGAAGCCGGGATCGGGCTCGCCGCGATATGGGCACGTCACGAGTCCAACGCCGGGCTGCTCCAGTTCGCCGACGATGTGGCGCAGATAGTCGGGCCCCACGCCGACATCGCTATCGGCAAACACCAGCACGTCGTGCCGCGCGTGCGGCAGCATATTGATGATGTTGCTGATCTTGCGATTCGGGCCGTACAGCCCGTTGTCGGCAATCACCGTGATGTCCGCCTGTGGATACAGGCGCCGCAATTCATCGACGGTTTGCAATGCCGGGTCCGCCGGGTCGTGTACGCCGAACACGTACTGCACGGCGCCGGCATAGTTCTGCTCGCAGAAACTCGACAGATTGCGCAGCAGCGCGCCTTCGCTGCCGTGCAGCGGCTTCACGACCGTTACAGCCGGAAAGCTGCCGGGCTCGGCCACTGCACGTGCGAAGAACCGCCCGATCAGCACGCTCGCCACGAGCGTATAGCCGACGCCGGACACGGCGCACGCGGCGCATGCATACGCGGTGGCGACGGCGAACCAATGGGCGCCGTTCACGCCTCGTGTGCGCGCAGGAAGCGGAAGAACTCGACGCCTTCCCGCAAGCGCCGTTTCATCATGTCCCAACTGGTCAGCATTTCGCGCACGATTTCCCAGATTTTCGAGGGACGGAAATAGAAGCGCTTGTAGAAGTTTTCGAGCTGGTGATAAATCTCTTCGCGCGACAGATGCGGATAGCCGATAGCCGCGAGCTGAACGCCTTCTTTGCTGACGAGGTTGATCACCTTGTTCTGTTCAAGCCAGCCGTTCTCAACCGCCTGCTCATAGAGCCGCGTGCCTGGATACGGCGCGGCAAGCGACACCTGGATTGTGTGCGGATTGATCTGCTTCGCGTATTCGATCGTCTTCTGAATGGTCTCCTGGGTCTCGCCGGGCAAACCCAGAATGAACGTGCCGTGAATCTTGATGCCGAGCTTGCGGCAGTCGTCGCTAAAGCGCCGCGCGATGTCGGTGCGCAAACCCTTCTTGATGTTCAGAAGGATCTGGTCGTCACCGGATTCGTAGCCGACAAGCAGCAGCCGAAGGCCGTTTTCCTTCATGATCTTGAGCGTAGCGTACGGCACGTTCGCTTTCGCATTGCACGACCATGTCACGCCGAGTTTGCCGAGACCACGGGCGATGTCCTCGACGCGCGGCTTGAAGTCGGTGAAGGTGTCGTCGTCGAACATGATCTCCTTGACTTCGGGCATGTTGTCGCGAATCCACTTCACTTCTTCCAGCACGTTCTCGACCGAACGCGTGCGATAGCGATGCCCGCCCACTGTCTGCGGCCACAGGCAGAACGTGCACTTCGAGCGGCAGCCGCGTCCCGTGTAGATCGACACATACGGGTGCTTCAGATAGCCGATGAAGTAGTTGTCGATCTTCAGATCGCGTTTGTAGACCGGTGCGACGAACGGCAGCTCGTCCATGTTTTCGAGGATCGGGCGCGCCGCGTTGTGCTCGATCGAGCCGTCCGGTGCGCGATAGCTGAGGCCGGGAATCTGTGTGAACGGTTTGCCCGCGGCGACATCGGCGCAGGTGAAGTCGAATTCCTCGCGGCAGACGAAGTCGATCGCCTCGCTCGCCGTCAGCGAGTTGTGCGGGTCGACGGCGACCTTCGCGCCCACCATGCCGACCAGCAGCGACGGCTTGCGCTTTTTCAGATCTTCCGCGAAAAGCGCATCGGTCGGGAAAGACGGCGTGCTGGTGTGAATGATCACGAGATCGTATTGCTGCGCGAGATCGAGCGTCGCATCGACCGACAAACCATCGGCGGGTGCGTCGAGAACACGACTGCCGGGAACGAGTGCGGCCGGTTGCGCAAGCCACGTCGGATACCAGAACGAGCGGACTTCACGCCTCGCCTGATAACGCGAACCGGCGCCACCATCGAAGCCGTCATACGACGGCGCCTGTAAGAACAGAGTTTTCATGGATGCTCCAGCAAGCCTTGAACAGGCGCTTTCTGTTTTCTGTCGAACAACTGTCGGAGGGGCGCTCGCCACGCGGCGAGCGAAGACATGAATTCGCACAGATGCTACGGAGCAAAGCTGAAGGAAACCTTAAGCAGAATGGCGCGAGCGGGCGTTGCGCCCGCTCGCATTACCACGAGATTTCGGCATGTTTACCAATCACCTGCGAAGCTATCCGGAACAACAACCGGATCAACGCGCAAGGTGTCGTGCCCAATCGAGCCACCCGAGATTGAGTGCGGCGTTCACGGCGACGCCGAGGGCCGACGCGATGGCCGCGATCATCGTCCAGAATGCAGATCGCCGCGCGGCGGTTGCGGAGGTATGCGCGGCATTGGCCGCATCGCGCGACGCGCTCGCCGCCACCTGCGCCCCATGCGACGTGGACTCCATCTGCGCGAGCGACTTCATGGCGAAGCCGCGCTCGTCGTTGGCGCGCGCCTGATCCTTTTCAAACAGATAGCGATGACAGAACGGCGTGAGCGGTGCCTCGGGATTTTGCGCAGCGAAGAACTTCGCATACGCTTCGCCGCCGTTAGCGTCGATTTCCTGTAAGCGGATTGCCTGTTCACACGAACCTCGCCTGCGCGCCGCGGCGATCGACGTGCCGGCCATGCGCCGGGCGCGCATGCCGGCCGCCGCCGCTTCGCTAGCGTCTCGCTTGCCCCTAGATGGGCTTGATATCCGCTGCCTGCTTGCCCTTGGGCCCCTGCTTCACTTCGAAGCTGACCTTCTGGTTTTCCTGCAACGACTTGAAACCCTCCGAGCGAATCTCGGAGAAATGGGCGAACAGGTCTTCACCT
The DNA here is from genome assembly GCF_032806925.1 of Paraburkholderia kirstenboschensis. Taxonomy (NCBI): domain Bacteria; kingdom Pseudomonadati; phylum Pseudomonadota; class Betaproteobacteria; order Burkholderiales; family Burkholderiaceae; genus Paraburkholderia; species Paraburkholderia kirstenboschensis. Next base: position 1,366,487 of record NZ_CP136513.1, read on the forward strand.
CCGTCGTCGGGTGTGATGAAGCCGAAGCCCTTCGCGTCGTTGAACCACTTCACTGTACCGGTAGGCATGTCGATTCCTCATGTGCATCTGGTTGACTAAACTGGCAATTCTCGGGCGGGGACTGCCGCTCGACTGTACGCCTGTTTGCGCGGCGTCGCAGCGACTGCGGTTGCTTCACGCGCCTCCAAGCCTGCTCAGGCAAGTAAAGGCCCACGGTCCCCAAAACATTTGAGCAAGACGCGTGCCTCGCCCGCGCGAACGCAGCGGCCGCCGGTGCATTTGGGCACAATCAGATAAGATGTTCGTATCGGCAGTCCATTCTCGGCAGCGCGGGTTCGGCTCATTATCCGAACGCCGCGCAGCCTGTCGTTTTCCCATTTACAGGAACCAGCATGGCAATTTCGAGCTATACCGATACCCGACTTCTCATTAACGGCGAGTGGTGCGATGCCGCGAGCGGCAAGACCATCGACGTCGTCAACCCCGCCACCGGCCAGGTCATCGGCAAGGTGGCCCACGCCGGCATCGCCGATCTCGACCGCGCGCTGGAAGCGGCTCAACGCGGCTTCGAAGCATGGCGCAAGGTGCCGGCTCACGAGCGCGCCGCGGTCATGCGCAAGGCAGCCGCGCTCGTGCGCGAGCGCGCGTCGGACATTGGCCGTCTGATGACGCAGGAACAGGGCAAGCCGTTCGCCGAAGCGAAAATTGAAGTGCTGGCCGCGGCGGACATCATCGAGTGGTTCGCCGACGAAGGCCGCCGCCTCTATGGCCGCGTCGTGCCGTCGCGCAATCTCGCCGCGCAGCAACTCGTATTGAAGGAGCCGATCGGTCCGGTCGCCGCCTTCACGCCGTGGAACTTCCCGGTCAACCAGATCGTGCGCAAGCTGAGCGCGGCGCTCGCAAGCGGCTGTTCGTTCCTCGTGAAGGCCCCGGAGGAAACCCCTGCGTCGCCGGCGGGCCTGCTGCAGGCTTTCGTCGAAGCAGGCGTGCCGGCCGGCACGGTGGGTCTCGTGTTCGGCGATCCGGCCGAAATCTCGAGCTACCTGATTCCGCATCCGGTCATCCGCAAAGTCACGTTCACCGGCTCCACGCCGGTCGGCAAGCAACTGGCCGCGCTGGCCGGCGCGCACATGAAGCGCGCCACGATGGAACTGGGCGGTCACGCGCCGGTAATCGTCGCTGAAGACGCCGATGTGGCGCTCGCCGTCAAGGCAGCGGGCGGTGCGAAGTTCCGCAATGCGGGCCAGGTCTGCATTTCGCCCACGCGCTTTCTGGTGCACAACAGCATTCGCGAAGAGTTCGCCGCGGCGCTCGTCAAGCACGCCGAAAGCCTCAAGCTCGGCGACGGTCTCGCGGAAGGCACGACCCTCGGGCCGCTCGCCAACGCACGCCGTCTGACGGCCATGAGCAAGGTGCTCGACGACGCGCGCAAGACCGGTGCGAAGATCGAGACAGGTGGCGAGCGCGTCGGCTCGGAAGGCAACTTCTTTGCGCCGACGGTCCTGACCAACGTGTCGCTCGAAGCCGACGTGTTCAACAACGAGCCGTTCGGCCCGATTGCGGCAATCCGCGGTTTCGACAAACTCGAAGAAGCGATCGCGGAAGCTAACCGTCTGCCGTTCGGCCTCGCCGGTTACGCGTTCACGAAGTCGTTCAGCAACGTGCATCTGCTGTCGCAGCAGCTCGAAGTCGGCATGCTGTGGATCAACCAGCCCGCCACGCCCACTCCGGAAATGCCGTTTGGCGGCGTGAAGGATTCGGGCTACGGTTCGGAAGGCGGGCCGGAAGCAATGGAAGCGTATCTGGTCACGAAGTCCGTGACGGTGATGTCGTCCTAAGGCGTCTGGTCGGGCAAGCAACGGCTGATCGTTGCTAACTGCACCGGGTCCGCGAGTTCAAGCTCGCGGACTTTTTTATTGCCATCGACAACAGCGTTCCGTGAGCACATGCAACCCACGCTGACCGGAGAGACGGTCGAACTGAGGCCGCTTGAACGCGGCCACGTCCAAGCGCTGCTCGAAGCAGCCGCAGACGGCCAGTTGTGGAATCTCAAGCTGACTGTCGTGCCCGGGCCCGACACGGTCGGCGGCTATATCGACACCGCGTTGGCGGGACGCGATGCGGGAACGGTGATGCCGTTCGTGATCGTGCGCCGCGATACCGGCACGGTGATCGGCAGCACGCGGTTCTGGAAAATCGACCGCGTGAATCGCAAGCTCGAAATCGGCCACACGTGGCTACGTGCATCGGCTCAACGCTCGGCGGCCAATACAGAGGCGAAATATCTGCTGCTGCGCCATGCATTCGAAGCGATGCAATGCGTGCGCGTGCAATTCACGACCGACGAGCTCAACGACAAATCGCGAGCCGCGATTCTGCGCATCGGCGCGAAGCAGGAAGGCGTGGTCCGCCATGAACGCATCATGCCGGACGGCCGTAAGCGCAATTCGGTGCGCTTTAGCATCGTCGACGACGAATGGGCGCAGGTGAAGGCCATGCTGCAAACCAGGCTGGGGCCGCGTTGAAGCTCGGGCCCCGGCGTGCTTTGCCTGGCGCTTGCCAGCGAGCCTCACACATGCACGTCGCTTTCCTTCAGCGGCGGTGCGGTCGGCACCAGCAACTCCTCGCGCAGCGTATCGCGCGCGTGATGCCTGCGCACCCATAGCGCGGTCAGCATCGGCACAAGAATCGCGGTGACGAGGCACGCGGTTGCAACCATTGCGGTCGCGGCCGGCACGAGCGGCTTGAAACTCGGAATCATCTCGCCGATGATCGCCGGGTTCGCCACCGCCGCGCCCGCCGTCGACGACGCCGCGAGTCCCGCCGCGCCATTGCCGCCCGCGATCCAGCGGTCCGCGAGAATCAGCGGAATGCCCGTCACGACGATCACCGCGAGACCCAGCAACACGCCCGCCATGCCGCTCCTCGCGATCACGTTGAGGTCGATGCCGTTGCCGAGCGCAAAGCCGAAAAACGGAATCAGCGGATGCACGCAACGGCCGAAGAACTCGCGCAGGTCGCTGTCGATGTTGCCGAGTGCGAAGCCGATCAGGAATGGCAGCACGGCGCCGACGAAAAGCCGCGGCTCGAAGAAAGCAACGCCCGTCGCGCCCAGAATGATCATGCTCACGAGCGGCCCCGACTCGACCGACATCAGCACGAACGCGCCCGCTTCCTCTTTCGTGCCGTACTGCTGCATCACCGCCGCGTAGAGACCGCCGTTGGTCATGTCCATCGACGTGGTGATCGCCAGCACGGAGAGCCCGGCGAAGAGCCCGCCCTTGATTCCGTCGATCGGAATGAAATGCGACGCCACGATTGTCGCGATCCACGCGACCACCATTTTCGTGACGAGCAGCGTGCCGGACTTGCGCAGCACGGTGCCGGTGGCCCGCAGGTCGATCGTCGCACCCATGCAGAAGAACCAGACCGCGAGAATCGGCACGGTGCCGGCGATCAGTCCGTTGGTGAACGACCCGAAGTATTTGCCCGCGCCCGGCGCAAATGTATGAACACAGGCGCCGAGCAGCAGCGGCACCAGCATCAGCCCGCCAGGAATGCGGTCGATGGCCTTCTTGAGCTTCATTGTCTCCTCCGTGGACTTCGCGTCCAGTGATCGGGTGAATCCGGCTGGATAAGAACCGGTCTCGCGCCGGCTGCTCCCTTTCGGCGCAATATAGCACCACGAAAGGAACGTCGTTCCGAATATTTGCGGCGCAAGGGTAATCGTTTACCCGGCATTTTTATGGGCCGTTTTGCTGGCGCACTGGCGTGCCGCGAAATATTCCGGACCACTGTTCCGAAATCGCGAATAACGCGCTACAGTCGATGCCACACACTTCGCCGGCGCAGCGATGCGCCAGGTCGACCCAATCATCGGAGACAGATCGTGCAAGCGAGCATGCAAGTGAGGCAGGCCGTCAACAGCGAATACGCAAAGACGCTGGATACCGCCGGATTGCGCAAGGAGTTCCTGGTGGACCAGGTGTTCGAACGCGACGCGCTGCGGCTCACCTATAGCCACATCGACCGGATCATCGTGGGCGGCGCGTGGCCGGTCGCGCGCGCCGTCGAAGTGCCCGGTTCGCTCGGCCAGTCGATCGGCGTCAACTATCTGCTGGAGCGGCGCGAGCTGGGCGCGATCAACATTGGCGGCGATGGCTGGGTCGACGTGGACGGCACGCGTTACACAGTGCGCAACGAAGAGGCGATCTACGTGGGCCGCGGCGCGCAGTCGGTTGCATTCGGCAGCAGCGACGCGTCGCGGCCGGCCAGGTTCTACCTGAACTGCGCGCCCGCCCACGAGACGCACCCGACCCGCACGATCTCGCTCGGCGAGGCGTCGCCGCAAACGCTCGGCGACGCAGCCACGAGCAACCGCCGCACGATCTACAAGTTCATCGTGCCCGAGGTGCTGCCCACCTGCCAGCTTTCGATGGGCATGACCAAGCTCGAACCCGGCAGTTTGTGGAATACGATGCCTTGCCATACGCACGAGCGGCGCATGGAGGTGTATTTCTATTTCAATGTCGCCGACGACGCCGCCGTCTTCCACATGATGGGCGAGCCGAACGAGACGCGGCACATCGTCGTGCATAACGAACAGGCCGTGATCTCGCCGAGCTGGTCGATTCACTCGGGCGTCGGCACGCAGGCGTACACGTTCATCTGGGGCATGGTCGGCGAGAACCAGGTGTTCAGCGACATGGACCACATCGCCGTGCGCGATCTGCGTTGAGTGTCCTTCGCGTGTATCGGCCGCATTCGCGACCGGCACCTTCGCTATGCAACACACGCAACACACGACATGGGCTCTGACATTGTGAACATCCCGGCGATAAACCGCTCCACGACAAATCCCTTCGACCTTAGCGGCAAGGTGGCCATCGTCACCGGCAGCAACACGGGCCTTGGCGCCGGCATGGCGCTCGCGCTTGCAGAGGCGGGCTGCGATATCGTCGGCGTATCGCGGGCCGATGCGGGAGATACGCCGGCGCGTGTCGAAGCCTCCGGGCGGCGATTCGCGGACGTGCGCGCCGACCTTTCGTCCACCGCGCCGGTCGACGACATCGTGCGCGCCGCGGTCGAAGCGTTCGGACGCCTCGACGTGCTCGTCAACAACGCGGGCGTGATCCGCCGCGAGAACGCGCTCGGTTTCACCGAGGACGATTGGGACGCGGTCATGGACCTCAATCTGAAGAGCCTCTTCTTTCTCGCGCAGGCCGCCGCCCGGCAGTTCGTCAAACAGCAAAGCGGCGGCAAGATCATCAACATCGCGTCGATGCTGTCGTTCCAGGGCGGCATACGCGTCGCGTCGTACACGGCGTCGAAAAGCGGCGTGCTCGGCCTCACGCGGCTTCTTGCGAACGAATGGGCCGCGCAGCGTATCAACGTGAACGCAATCGCGCCGGGCTATATGGCGACGGCGAACACGGCCGCGTTGCGCGAAGACGCGCAGCGCAACGATGAAATCCTGAGCCGCATCCCGGCCGGCCGCTGGGGCGCGCCGGACGATCTTGCGGGACCGGCGGTGTTCCTCGCATCGTCCGCGTCGGACTACGTGCACGGGCATACACTGGCAGTAGACGGCGGATGGCTCGCGCGCTGACTCGGCAGAAAGCGCGAGAGACGGTATGCTCCGGGCGTTCGTCAACACGCGGTACAGAAAAGAGTTCGATCAGGGAATTACGGAAATGGCAGCAACCGGCAAACAGCGCAAGGACGACCCCGCAGCCCTCGCGCACGACGCGCAGAGCGTCGAGTGCGGCAACGACAAAGGCGAATCGGCTTCGTCCATTGGCCGCGTGTTCGCTCTTCTCGGCGCGATCGGCGACAGCGGACAGATCGGCATCAGCGAGTTGTCGCAACGTCTCGGCATGTCGAAGACCACCGTGCACCGCGTGGTTCAAACGCTGAAGGCACTCGGCTACGTCACGCAGGAAGTCGAGACCGAGCGCTATCGCCTGACCATCCGGCTGTTCGAACTGGGCGCGAAGGCGCTCGAAAGCGTGGATCTGGTGCGCGAAGCCGATGTGGAAATGCGCCGCATCGGCGCGGTGACTCGCGAGGCGGTGCACCTGGGTGCATTCGACGAAGACGCGATCATCTACATCCACAAGATCGACGCCGACTACGGACTGCGCATGCAGTCGCGCATCGGCCGGCGCAATCCGTTGCATAGCACGGCGATCGGCAAAGTGCTGCTCGCGTGGATGGACCCGGCCGACGCGCGCGAGGTGCTCTCTCACGTCGAATTCCGTAAGTCGACACAAAAGACGCTGTCGTCGGCGGAGGCCGTGCTGAGCATTCTGCCGCGCGTTCGCGAGCAAGGCTACGGCGAGGACAACGAGGAACAGGAAGAAGGTTTGCAGTGTCTCGCAGTGCCGGTCTTCGACCGTTTCGGCCGCGTGATCGCGGGACTGTCTGTTTCGTTTCCGACGATGCGCTGCGGCGCCGACACCAAGTCTCATTACGTCGCGCTGCTGAAGCAATCGGGCCTCGCGATTTCGACACGGCTTGGCTATCGCGAGGCGGCCGCCCCTGAGCACGCGGCCGCCCAGCCCGGCTAAGCGGATGCCTGTGCGGCGCGCGCGCTTTATGCCGCCTTTGCTGCAGGATTCGGTTCGACGGTGCGCGTGAAGCTCCTGCGGCCGTCCACGCTTACCGGCACATCGCCCTTGAGCGTCACGCGCCGCACCACGCGGTGTTCGTTGCCGTAGTCGTTGACCGCGTAGTGCTGGGTCGCGCGATTGTCCCAGATCGCGACATCGCCTGCCTGCCAGCGCCAACGCACGATATTCTCTGGGCGCGTCACATAAGACTGCAGCAGTTCGAAAAGATGCGCGGACGCGCTCGGCGTCACGCCCACGAAACTCTTCACGAAGTGCCCGAGAATCAGCGTCTTTTCGCCTGACTCCGGATGCACGCGCACTACCGGATGCTCGGTTTCATAGCGCGTCGATACGAACGCTTCGCGATGGCGCTTGTGTGCTTCGACGTCGCGTCCGCGCTCGCCGACGTTCGCGTGGTTCGCATAGTCGTAATCGTTGCTGTGCACGGCCCATAGTTGCTCCGCGAGCGCCTTGAGCGGCGGCGGCAGATCGTCGTACGCGCTCGCGGTGTTCGCCCACACGGTGTCGCCGCCCACAGGCGGAATCGTCACGGCGCGCAGAATCGATGCTTGCGGGTAGGCGTCCACGAAGGTCACGTCCGTATGCCACGAGTTCGCGCGGCCGCCGCGGTCGGAATCGAGTTCAAGCAGATAGTCGGTACCGTCGACGACGGGCACGGTCGGATGCGCAACCGGCTCGCCGAGCAACCGCGCGAAGCCCTCCTGCGCCGCATCGGTCAAATGCGTCTGGCCGCGGAAAAAGATCACCTTGTGACGCACGAGCGCGGCGCGAATCGCTTCCAGAGCGCCCGGTTCAAGCTGATCCGACAGACGCACACCGCGAATTTCCGCGCCGATACGCCCGCTGACGGGGTGAATGTCCAGTACGTTGGACGTCGCGAGACTGAGATTCGACATGCTGGGAGCTCCCTGGTTGGCGAACGGTCATTATCGACAGACGCGCCCGCGCAAATCTGTCACGCCGTGGACACTTGTTAGAAGCGCTTTCTATATCGTTATCAGGTTCCCGCGAGGTTCTCGCGAGGTTCTCGCGAGGTTCTCGTGAGTCGTAGCGTTGCTCACACCGCGTCGCTCACTTCCTGCAGCGCTTTCATATCGATCACGGTAAAGCGGCTATAACGCACCTCGACGATGCCGTGTTCCACGAGCCAGCGCAGTTCCTTGTTGACCCTCTGCCGCGACGCGGCGAGCAACGCAGCGAGATCTTCCTGAGTGAGCTTGATCGCGAGCTCGACGCCTCGCGCGGTCGCCCTGCCGTGCCATTGCGCGAGCACGAGCAACTGGTCCGCGAGGCGCGCGCGAAATCCCGCGAGCGCCGTCTTGCCGATGCGCCCGTGCAGCGCGCGGCTGCGCAAGCAGATGAGATCCAGCACGTTGCGCAACAACGTGGGCTCGCGCGTGAACAACTCGAATAACGCGGCAGCGGGAATGTGAAAGAGCGTGGTCGAACCATGCGCGCGCTGGTCGTGCATCGAGCCGCGCCCGTCGAGTACCGGAATGAAATTGATGACCTCGTTCGGCCACATATACACAGCGACTGCGCGCACGCCGGCTGCATTGGTCCAACTCATTTCGATCGCGCCGCCAAGCACGACCTGAATGTCGTCACAACGTTGATCGCGTGCGAAGATCAGCTCGCCCGGCGCCCATGTGCGCAGCTTGCCTGCGTCGTACAAGGCGTCGATTGCATGAGCCGGCCAGCTTTTCAGGCAGGCGTTCGCGGTGAAGGCGGCGTGAATCGCCCGGCGCGGATCCGCGTCGAGCGCGTGCTTCTCGCGATGCGATGAAGCGGATTGCGGCAATGACGGCGCCATCGCGCGTGCGAGCGCATGCGCCGAAGAATCGGCCTTGCGTGCTGCGGAAAGTGTGCTCATGACTGGTCCGCGAAAAGGCGGTTGGTGCATTCGGCTCGGCTGCGTACAGCCAATGTCCGATCTAACCAGTCTTGAGCGTGCGGGTAAAAGACTTGTTTCTTATGTGCTTATCACGCACGAGGCGGCGATCGCCAGGCGCCGTCGCGATCACGGAAAAATCGTTGGCATATCGGCACAGCGCAATAGATTAATAGCGCTGAGGCTGCGCCGATGCGCACGTGCACGCTTTCGCTCAAGGCAACATGCGCTGCAAGACCTGATCCTTGAGAACGAAGCGATGATAAAGCGCGCCAGCGACATGCAAGCCGATCAGCGCCAGCAACACCCAGGCAAGATAACCGTGGATGTCGCCCATTTCATGACCGACGCTCGAGCCGACAGGCGAGATCGACGGATAAGGCAGCAGACCGAAGAGCTTCACCGACCAGCCGCGCGACGACGCATTCGCCCATCCCAGCACGGGCACGATGACGAGCGCGAGGTACAGCAGACCGTGCGTGACATGCGAAACGATGCGAAGGAAACGCGACACGGGCGCGGGCCCGGGCCGGTGCGTGAGTCGCCAGACGATTCTGAGAACCACGGCTGCGACGAGGGTTGCGCCGACTCCCAGATGCCACGCGATCAGCCCTTCGGGCCGCGTACCCTTGTGAATGTCAGGCATGGTCCAGCCGATCACGAATTGCGCCGTGATCAGCGCGACCACGAGCCAGTGAAGGAATTTGGCGACGCCATCATAGCCGGCCGCGTAAAGGTGCGAACGTGTATCGATAGATTGCATGTTCATGGGAGGTGGCCGTTGTCAAAGCGTCATTGGAAGCCGCGTGTCGCGGCCGCTTGGGAGCCAGTATGCTACGGCGCGAATCTTAAGAAAAGCTGACGTCTCGCCGCGCGCCACTTCCGGCAGGAGTGAATGTCGCCAGAGGCTCGACACGAAGCGCCAGTCTGCAACCGAATGTATCCGCGAGGCATACGTGCGGCTCCTTGTCTTCGTGGCCGCTCGCCGGTGTCCGCAGCACCGAAGCTTCAACGCGCCGCAACTGGTTGAGTCCGCAATGACTCGGCGTTTTCGCAGCAGGCTCAACGGCTTGCCTGTCGCGAGCACCACCTCGCAACCAACTCCGCTGTCCTTACCCGCCCTCGCCCGCCCACGTACCGTGCAATGCTTTCGCGCATTGCAATCGACACGTCCTGTTACACACGAACACAACGGTAATGCCACCTCTCAGTAGAGTTCGGATCAACAGGAAAAGGAGCAATGTCATGAAACGAATTTTCGCGCTGGCCATGCTGGCGGTAACGCTCGGCACCGCGCTGAGCGGTTGCATCGTGCTCCCCGACGGCGGCGGTTATCACGACCATTATCGTTACCACGATCGTTACTGATCGAGGCTTACGCAGACCGTCCACGCTCAATCATAAAAACGCGGGAACCCCACATGAATCAAACACGAAACCGCTTGCTGTCCATTGCAATCGCCGCGGGTCTTGGTGTCGGCGTGTCGAGCGCCGCGCTCGCTCACGTCGACGTCGGCGTGAACATCGGCGTGCCGGGTGTCGCGTATGCGCCCGAGCCCGTCTATGCGCCGCCTCCGCCGCCCGTGTATGCGCCGCCGCCACCGGTTGTTGTCGTGAGCCCGGGCTGGTATGGCGAGCGTTACTACGACGGCCACCGCTATTGGGAGCGGCGCGAGTGGGAAGAACGTCATCGCGAACGTGAATGGCGTGACGCGCGCGGTCCGCACGGCGACTGGCGCGGTCACGGCAACGGCCGCGGCCACGATGAATGGCACGGCAACGGCCATCGTGAATGGCACGGCCACGGCGGCGATCATTGACGCTTGCCGCGCGGCGCTATTGTCGATGAACATCGCGCCGCCCGGCGTTTGCTTGCGCGTCAGCACTTTGCAGGAGCGACAGTTTGCTACGCACTGATCCACGGCGAGTCACCGCGCAGGTAGACGGCATGGTCGTCTGCGCGGAATACAGCGAACAGACCGGCCAATTGTGTTTGCGCCAGGACGGCACGCTCGTTCGCGAATGGTTTCCACCGCACTCGTGGACCGCGATTGCTTCGGTGGCCGGCGCGCGGCATTGGGGCACGCGTCCGACCGACGACGATCTGCTCGCGCTGCTACGCAACGAGATGACCTTGTTGCGCTCGCCGCAGGGAAATGCCTCGCAGAAGTAAAAGGCGCGCGACGCATGATGCGTCGCGCGCCTTTTGATCGGCGTCTCACAAGATTCTCTTGTAAAACTACGGTCGCGGGCTTCGTTTCAAAGCCCCTAATTTCAAAGCCTTTTCCGCAACCGCTTATCAGCCACTTATCGTGCGTTGTAGACCGGCGGCGAGTACGAACTGAACGTGACGTCACCGCCGCGGCCCGCTTGCCCGGTGCCGTGGCTGCCTGAACCATAGCCGCTGTTATCGACTCGCGCGAAACCCTGCTGACCGGCGGCCTGCGTTTGCACGGCCTGCGTGTCCTGCGTCGCGGCCTGCGCAGACGGCTGCGCGAACGAAGTGATCGGCGCGCCAAGCGCCGCAGCAATTGCAACAGCCTGAATGAGCGATTTCATTTTGACCACCTCCGGTCATGTCTTCTGCGTATGCTGCAAACGGGATTTGCTCGCAGCGACGAAGGCAGTGTAGGCGCGTGGCGGTACGGGATAAATCCGCTAATCCTGAATTCACTGTTGCTGTTGCGCCGACAATCGGAAGCGGTTTTGCCGCGCTCACTCCTGCGGCACAGCCACGCCGACGTAGTTCTCCGCCATGACGGTGGCCGCCGAGCGAGATGTAGTCACGTATTCGAGTTCCGCCACCTGAAGCTGCCGCTCGAACGGCGACGCGCCTTCGATACGGTGCATCATGCTCGTCATCCAGTACGAGAAATGCTCCGCACGCCAGATGCGCTTGAGCGCCGTTTCGCTATAGCCGTCGAGCAGGTCCGTGCGGCTCTCGACATAGAACGCGTTCAACGCTTTCGTGAGCAGACGCACATCGGCGACGGCAAGGTTCATTCCTTTCGCTCCGGTCGGCGGCACGATATGCGCGGCGTCGCCCGCGAGAAAGAGCCGGCCGTGCTGCATCGTGGCCGATACGAAGCTGCGCATGCCCACGATGTTCTTCTGGAAGATCTTGCCGTCCACCACGTGCTGGCCGTCGTGCGAATCCACGCGAGCGTGCAGCTCGGCCCAGATGCGATCGTCCGACCAGTTGTCGACGGAGTCCTTCGGGTCGCACTGGAAATACATGCGCTGAACGTTGGCCGAGCGCGTGCTGATCAATGCAAAGCCGCGGTCGTGGCGCGCGTAAATGAGTTCGTCCGACGACGGCGGTCCTTCACACAGGATACCGAACCATCCAAACGGGTAGACGCGTTCGAAGTCGCGTCGCAATGCCTGCGGAATCGCCGCGCGCGACACGCCTTGCGAACCGTCGCAGCCGATCACGAAGTCGCATTGCAACTCGCACGCTTCGCCTTCGTGACGATAGCGGATCGACGGCCTGTCGGTATCGATGTCGTGCAGCGACGTTTCCGTTACGCCGAAGCGCAACGCACCGCCCGCAGCGACGCGCGCCGCGACGAGATCCTTGATCACCTCGTGCTGAGCGTAGACAGTGATCGAATGGCCGGTCAGTCCGGTCAGATCGATCCGCCGACGCTTGCCTTCGAACGCCAGCTCGAAGCCATGATGCAGCGCGCCTTCCGCCTTCATGCGCTCGCCGACGCCGGCTTCAGTGAGAAGATCCATCGTGCCCTGCTCGAGCACGCCGGCACGGATCGTCGATTCGATCTGTTCACGCGTGCGCGTCTCGAGCACGACCGACTCGATACCGCGCAGATGAAGAAGATGGGAAAGAAGCAGGCCCGCGGGCCCTGCACCGATGATGCCAACCTGGGTGCGCATGATGTGTCTCCTGAGTGCAAGTTTGATTTGCGCCCAGTTTGACGATCGGCCCTGCTATCGCGCAACGCGATATGCGAGATACGCTCTATCCAGTTTTGAGATAACGCACCTGCGTCTCAAGCGCTACTGAAAGGCGCCGATGCCACGCGACGCCCTGCTGACGGCACTTGCAACGCGGCCATTCGTCATTCGGCTGCATCGAGCGCCGGAAAGGCACTCAAGGTAAACCCCGAGCGCGATTTCAGTCGCAAAGTTCAGGCAAGAAACAGCCGATACACCGGATTGTGCGTCTCTTCCCAATGCGGATAACCGAGTGTGGCGAGAAAGCGCTTGAACTCCGCGTTGTCCGTCTCCGGCACCTGAATGCCGACGAGAATCGAACTGTAGTCCGCGCCCTGATTCCGGTAGTGAAAGAGGCTGATGTTCCAGTCAGGCGCCATCGACGATAGAAACTTCATCAGCGCGCCCGGCCGCTCGGGAAACTCGAAGCGGAACAGGCGTTCGTCGTGCGCGAGCGGCGAGCGGCCGCCGACCATGTAACGGATGTGCTGCTTCGAGAGTTCATCGAACGTCAGATCGACGGTGGCAAAATTATGCGCCTCGAAGGCGCCCGCGAGCTGCGCCGATTCGCTGCGGTTCCTGATCTGCACGCCGACGAAAATATGCGCGGACTCGGCCTGCGCGATCCGGTAATTGAATTCGGTGACGCTGCGCGTGCCGACCAGTTCGCAAAAGCGCTTGAAGCTGCCGCGCTCTTCGGGAATCGTCACCGCGAACACCGCCTCGCGCGCCTCGCCCACTTCCGCGCGCTCGGCCACGAAACGCATGCGGTCGAAGTTCATGTTCGCGCCCGACGTGATCGCGATCAGCGTCTGGTTCTCGATGCCTTCGCGCTCCGCATACTGTTTTGCGCCCGCCACCGCGAGCGACCCCGCCGGTTCGAGCACGCTGCGCGTGTCCTGAAAGACGTCCTTGATCGCGGCGCACAGCGCGTCGGTGTTCACGAGCAGCACGTCGTCCAGATATTCGCTGCACAGGCGGAAGGTTTCTTCGCCGACGAGCTTCACCGCGGTGCCGTCGGAGAACAGGCCGACTTCGTTTAACGTGACGCGCTCGCCGGCTTTCAGCGATGCCGCCATCGCGCACGAATCGTCGGTCTGCACGCCGATCACCTTGATCTCGGGACGCACCGATTTCACGTACGCCGCGACACCCGCCGCGAGTCCGCCGCCGCCGATCGGCACGAAGATCGCGTGAATCGGGCCCTGATGCTGGCTGAGGATTTCCATTGCAACCGTGCCTTGCCCGGCGATCACATACGGATCGTCGAACGGATGCACGAAGGTCAGCCCGCGCTCTTGCTGCAGTTGCACCGCGTGACCGTATGCATCGCTATACGATTCGCCGAACTGCACGACCTCGACGGTCGGGCCGCCATGCGCGCGCACCGCGTCGACCTTGACCTGCGGCGTGGTGACCGGCACGACGATGATCGCCTTCACGCCCATGCGTGCCGCGGACAGCGCCACGCCCTGCGCATGATTGCCCGCCGACGCGGTGATCACGCCGCGCGTGAGCGCCTCGGCGGGAATATGCGCCATCTTGTTGTACGCGCCGCGCACCTTGAACGAGAACACCGGCTGGTTGTCCTCGCGCTTCAGATAGACCGGATTGCGCAGGCGCGCCGACAGTTGCGGCGCGCGTTCGAGTTCGGTCTCGCGGGCTACGTCGTAGACGCGCGCGGTGAGGGTTTTCTTCAGGTAGTCGTGTCGAAGCGCGACGCTGTGAGCAGTTTCGGCGACCTGTTCGAGTTCGTGTGACGGCAAGGCAAGCTCCTGTGCGGCGAGGACGTAGCATCGAAAAGTGACCAGGAGGCGGGAGCAAGCGGACATAAAAAAACCCGCCTCATGGGGCGGGTTATGTGTGACTGCTATCAGACGCGCGCTAACCCACCATTCGATGAATGATGCTAATAATCAGCGCAATACGGATGTCGAGGCAGTTCATGTGGCCGATCTTCGTTGACTTGTCGTGGTTTGTCAATGCCGGTGCCGTGAGCCGCGACCTCTCATGGCCGCTGCGGTTTCAGCTTCCGCTGCGGTTTTGCTTCCCGCTGAGGAACGCGCGGTCCGCCTGCAACGGCTACGGATCCGGCGCGCGCGCCGAGTATGCGCTCGCGCAAAAACGCTTCTAGCTGCGCCATCATCACTTCGCGCGCGCAGCGTGAGAAGAGCGCGTGATCGACCTTGCCTATCTTCTTCACCGAAATATTCTTCAGCTTGCGCAACCGATTGCCGTCAGGGCCAAAATGAATGTCGAGTTCGTCGAGGCCTTCGTCCAAGGTTCCGTAAAGCAGCGCGGTTTGCACGCCTTTGCGCTCCAGTTCGAGCACGAGTCTGCGAATGTCGCTGCCGGGCGTGCGCTCGCCGAGCAGCTTTTCAAGCACGGTGCCTGCGCGCGCGGCGACGCGCGCCGACAATCGCCGCGCGAGCTCGACGGTGATCGCGCGAGCATTGGCCTGGCCGCTCAGCAAACGCAGCCATTTGCGCGGATTGCGCATCGCCCGCCGATACACCTCGCTCGGCGCGACATACTGCGCGCCCGGCCGCACGCGCGCGCCGCCCCATTTGAAAAACGGCAGATTGATGCACGCGCAACCGGCTACGGCGGCATGCGCGAGCGCGGTATGCAGGCTCACATAAGCACCGCTGCAGACGCCGGCCATGACGACCTTCGGATAACCGGCGGCGGTCAACCAGTCGACGCCCGCGCAGGCATCGTCGATCGAGTACGTCGAATAGAGCGCGTCGAGCGTAAGCGTTGCGTCGCGGCGCAGGCTGTCGCCGAGACCGCTCAGATCCATGCGAAGCGATGCGATGCCCTGTGCCGCGAGCCGCCGCGCCATTAGCACGGTGAAGCGGCTGTCGCCGACCCGGTGCACACCGCCCGTGTTGACGAACAGAACAGCGGGTGCTGCGTCGAGTGCGCGCCGCGGTTCGCACAGCACACCTACGTAGCCGCCGAACACGACCGGCGTCTCGCGCCCGTGCGCAAAAGCGATACTCGCCGATGCCGCGGCGTTCAGCACTTCTACCGTCGGAAGCGACACTGGCGCAGTGCCGGCGCCGAGCCATTCCAGCACGCTATCGAACGCACGGCGAGGCGGCTCGCTGTAGCTCGGATTGAGCAGAAACTTGCTGTATTCGCTGAGGAACTGCACCTCCGCTTGCGCGCCGAGCGACTCGTAACGAGCGGCGAGCCGCTTCAGCCGGGCGCTGTCCGCCAGATCCTGCAACAGCACACGGCGCGCGGGAGGCTCGGCGCCCGGACTGCTGCACGGAGCGCCACACTCCGCAACCCGTTCGAGATCGACTTTTGCAAGCAGCTCGAGCGTGTCCGGATAGAGCCTGAAACCATGCGCGCCGACAGTGTGCGGCGGCTCTGCATCGAGGTGCAATCCAAGCGCGGTCTGCGCGGCGAGCCACGTATGCTGCTGAAGCTCCAGTTCACGTATATACGCCTTGCCGGAAATCACGGGCATCAACAGTATGAGGTTGTCGACGTCGCCCAGCTCTTGCGCAGCGAGTGCGGCGAGTGTGGCGCCAACGCGCAGACCGCACAACGTGACGCGCTCGACGCCGGTTTCCGCACGCAGAAACCCAACCGCGGCCTTGATGCTGTCGATCCATGCGCGCCAGCGCAGCGGGTCTTCCTCGTTGCCGCCCGAGTCGCCCGTGCCGGGATAGTCGAAGCGCAATACGACGACGCCGCGCGCGGCGAGCACGTCCGCGAGTTCACGCCAGCCGCGATACGCGGAAAGCGCTTCATAGCCGAACGGATTGCACAGCACCACGGCCATTTCGGCTCGCAAAGCGGCCGGCCCATGCAGCCATCCAGAACAGCCGTTGAACGCAACAGGTTTCATCGTGGCCATGACCGTTGCGATAGATTGCCGGAGCACAGCCTCAGCTTCGCGTTGCAATCGACTCCTCCGGCACGAGTTGCGCGATCACGCCGGCAAGCGCGGCGATGCTCGCGAACATGTCGTGGGTGATCAGCGCGCCCGGAATCTCGACCGCGAACGCCTCCTCCACGGCCAGCATCACTCGCACCGTGCCTAGCGACGACAAACCGGCGGCGTACAGGTCGTCGTTATCGCCTAGCGTTTCGACAGCGACATCGAGGCAGGCGGTCTCCTCAAGGATGCGGCGCACATGATGTTTCATTGATTTCCCCGGATGCGTTAATTTCTCGCGCGGCGCTCGAATGTCGCCGTCGCGGATGCTCTGGCCGTCAGGTGAGCGCATTGCCGCTCGCACACTGAGCCGCGAGCGCCCTTCTGTCGATCTTCCCGTTAGCGTTCAGCGGCATTGCATCGAGCGCGATGACTCGCTGCGGCACCGCGTAGGCCGGCAGGCGCTGACGGCACGCCTGCAGAATCTGCGCGGCGTCGATCCGCGTGCGCGTCACGAACGCAAGCAAGCCATGCGCGCGACCCGCTTCATCGACCGGCCATGCGATCACCGCGCAAAGCGCGGCGCGGCTGCTGGTCTGAACCACGTGCTCGACTTCCTCGATCTCGATGCGGTTGCCGCGAATCTTCACTTGCGTATCGAGACGGCCTTGAAAGACGATGCCGTCTCGCGGCACCTCGCGTGCGGCGTCGCCGCTTCTGTACCAATGCGATGAACGCAAGCCCGCGTAGCGCCTCGTAACGAACCGGCGATTGTTCGGTTCGTCCGCGCGCAGGTAGCCTGCCGCGACCTGCGGCCCGCCGATCAGCAATTCCCCGCTCTCGCCTTGAGCGACCGGCTGCAGGGTTGCATCGACGATCAGCAGTTCCATGCCGGGCACGGCTTGTCCAAGCGGCATGACGGCGTGCGTTGCATCAGCGAGAAATTGCGGCGTGACTTCGAAAGCGGAGCACGCGACGGTTGTTTCCGTCGGTCCATAGAGGTTGAAAATGCGGCTCTTCGGCGCCGCCTTCTGCCACGCCTGCGCGAGCGAAACGGGCAGCGGTTCGCCGCCGAAGCACGTCACGCGCAGGCTCTCGAATTCGTTGGGCGGGAGCTTGCGAAACTGCTGCATGAAGGCGGCCACTGAGGGCACGCTGTTCCAATGCGTGATCGCATGTTCGCGAATGAAAGCCGCGTTGTAGATCGGCTCGGTCGTTTTCGGCACGTACAGGCAAGCGCCGTTCGCCCAGCACACGAACATGTCGTGCACCGAAGGATCGAAGGACAGCTCGCAAAATTGCGCGTAGCGTGCATCAGGCAGCCGGCCCAGCAACTGAAGTTGCGCCGTGACGTATGCGCAGGCGTTCGCATGCGAGATCGCCACGCCTTTCGGCGCGCCGGTGGACCCCGACGTGAAGAGCACATAGGCGTGATCGTGCAGCGCGCGTTGAGCGGCGTGTGGCGGCGCGACGGCCAATGCGCCCGGCAGTCGCGGCAGATCCGCCACGCGGCGATGTGCCGGGGAGTCGTCCATGCCGCTGAGATCTTTTTCATCGTCGATGAAAAAGATCTTCGGGCACTCGTCTATCAGCATGAGCACATCGTCGAGCAAAGCCGTGCAGCGGCGGTCGACCAGCAGCACGGGCGCCTTCGACTGCTCGACGGCCGCCGCGATACGGGCGGCGGGCAGCGTCGGATTGAGCGGCACGTAGGCGAAGCCCGCCTTCATGATGCCGAGCAAGCCCGCATAGGCGGCCACGCTGCGGTGTGCGAAAAGCAGACAGCGGCGAGCGCCGCCGGCGGGCATCGCGGATGTCAGTCCCGCCGCTATACGGCTCGCACGCGAAGCGAGTTCGCCATAGCAATACAAGTGTTCATCGACCCATAACGCGGGCCGCTCGGGCTCGCTCGCGGCAGTGTCGAAGAAAAAGGAATCCAGCATTCACGGCCTCGCGTTGCACATGCACGGCTGCGCCGCGCACAGTCGATAACCGTGCGAAAGCGATTGTCCGTCATGTCGAAAGCACACCGCCGCGCAGCGACAGTGCGCGATGGCGCACTGCGCTCTCGCAGCAGAATGTCGTAACCAGGATGAACGAAACGGCGCCTTGCAACGTCAGTTGCGCGAGCAAATACTCGTGCAGCCAGCCGCTGAAGGATTTGAAAGGATCATAGAATCCGGCCGCGCCGGTATATGTACGATAACGCTCTCACACTGCGATCGAGCGTGAGGGAGAACGCGCGTCGCGCTGGCTGCGGACGGCGGCGGCATTGATCCGCTGCAACCAGCTGCGCAACAACGGCGCATGACGCGCCGTTTGAAAAGTCAGTTTTGCACGCCGCTCTGCTTTTTGAACGCGGCGAGAATGCGTCGTTCGAGCGCGTTGTAATCGCCGCCGAAGTGATGGTCGCCCGAGGTGCGGATCACCTCGATGCCAGTCTTCTTGAGCGCGGGGCACAACGTGTCTTCCTCGTCAGCGCCGTAGATGCACTGCACGATCGCGGGCGGCACGCGCGCCAGTTCGGGGCGCACCTTCAACGCCTTGTCGCTTGCGGGCATACCGAGCCAGCCGCCTACGCGGATCTGGAAATCGGCGTCCGGCGCGAAGCCGAGCAGCGAAATCAGCGACACCTTCGCACGCAACGCCTCTGGCAAACGGTTGTACGCGAACGGCATTACGTCCGCGCCGAACGAATAGCCGATGAGCGCGATGTGCTGCGCGTGCCAGCGCCCGCCGTACGTTTGCATCACGCGTGCGAGGTCGCGGCTCGTTTGCGCGGGCGGCTTCTCGCTCCAGAAATAGCGCAGGCTGTCCCAGCCGATCACCGACACGCCGTCTTTCTGCAAGGCCTGTGCGATGGTCTTGTCGAGGTCGCGCCAGCCGCCGTCGCCGGAAATCACGATCACCATCAAGCCGTTCGGATGCGCCGCCGGCAACTCGATCAACGGCAGATCGGAGACGTCGTCGTCATGGGTGGAGACGGTTTGCAGATGCGGCGCAATCAGCGCGACGAGACGCGCGCGATCGGCGTTGCCCGTCGACGCTTTTTCGACGAAGCCAGGAATCTTGTCGCGAATGATCGTTGCATCCGGCGGGCAAGGCCGGAAACGCCGATCGAGCGTGTGCTCGGCATCCACGGAAACAGCGCCTGCAATGGTGTTCGAAGGCGCCTGTTCGAGCACCTGCATGGCGAGCGTCGCGCCCTGCCCGGTGCCCGCGACGATCGGCGCGAAATAGTGGCTCGACTGCGACTGCCGTTCCAGTTGATGGCTCAACGCTTCCGCATCGCCCACGAGCTGGTTGCAGGTTTCTTTCTTCCGCGCCAGATCCGCCGCGAGGTTTGCCGCATAGCGTGCCGTATCCACGCCCACGGTCAATGCGCCGGCCTTGGCGAGCGCATCGGCGCCTTGCTGATCGGCCGGGCTCCAGCCGCTTGCCTGCGAATAAAGCACCACGAAACCACGCAACGGACCTATCGGCTGCGTGACGGTGACGTTGCCGTAACGGCCGCCGGGAATGGTGGTCGTCGCCGCATTGGCGAGCGTGCCGCAACTGACGAGGCCTGCGAGGACAGCGAGCCTGAAAAACGAATGCAAGGTCATGAACGCCGGCCTCCTGCCAGCAATGACAGGTCCGCGAGCGTGAAGACCACGCCAACCGAACCCGACGCCGCGAGATAGCGCGGCTCCCAATGCGGCTGGAACTTGCTCTTGAAAGCGCGCAGTCCGCGGAAGTTATAGAAGCGGCCGCCAAAGCGCCACACGATGCCGGCGACCCGATGCCAGCGGGACGCGAGCGGCGTCGGCTGCATGCCCGAGAGCGGCGCGATGCCGAGACTCAGCGAGCGGAAACCGGCCTGTTTCAGATGCAACGCCAGTTGCGTGAACAGATATTCCATTGCATACGGCGACGCGCTTTCCACGTGACGCATCACGCCGACTGTCGCCTCGGTGTTCAGGTCGGTCGTCATGAATGTGACGAAGGCAACCGGCTCGCCGTTCTGGCGCACCAGCATGACGGACTGCGCGGCGAGATATTCGTCGGTGAAGGCCGCGACCGAAAAGCTCTTCTCACGCGCGTCGCGGCTGTTGAGCCAGCCGTTGGAAATGCCGCGCAACGTTTCGAGCGACGCAGGTACATTCGCCTGATCGATCACCTCGACGGTGAAGCCGTCGCGCTCGCCGCGCTTGAGCGCATAGCGCAGATGCGCGCGGTGTGAGCCCTTCAGGTCGAAATCGTCCAGCACGACATGGGCTTCCTCGCCGAGCTTCATCAGCGAAAGGCCGGCGTCGAGATACAGCGGCAAAGCGTTGGCGCGTACCTGATAGAACGCCGCGCGTCCGCCATGCGCATGCGCAAGCGCGACGAACTTGCTGATGAGGCCCGCCCACTCTTCGCGCGGCCCGACCGGGTCGTGCAGCGCGGCCCACGTGCGTCCATATTTGGCGTACATCAGGAAAGCTTCGCGCGATTCGGAGAACAGGAAACTCTTGTCGCCCATCAGCGCGAGACCGGCGTCGCTGCGCTCCTGCGCGCGCACGATGCGCGCCGCGTCGTGCAGATCTTCGGGCGCCGGCTTCACGAAGTGGCCCGGCGCGGGGCGCAGCAACTGCCAGAACGAGAACGTCGCCGCGAACAGGCTCGCGGCCAGCGTCGCGCGCAGCGCACGCGGCGCGCGTTCGTCGAACGCGAATTGCCACCACAGGTCGTCCGTATAAGGAACGTCGCGAAAAGCGAACAGCATGACCCAGGTGGCGAGCATCAGCACCATCGCAACCGACACGAGCCAGCCGGCCGTGAAGCGCTCCGCAAACAGCGACGAATGACGATTGAAACGCCGGCGCGTTGCGAGCAGCAGCACGATCAGCGTGCACAGCACGCCCGCTTCGACGAATGCGAGACCCTTGGTCAAGGACAGCGCGAGACTCAGCACGGCGAGAGCCAGGGTCATCCACCACGCGGCGTCGAGACGCCGCAGCAGCCCGCGCGCGACGAACAGCAGCAGCACGCCGAGCACACTGCACAGCATCTGCGAGCTTTCCAGAACCCACAGCGGCAGCACGTCGCGCAGAATATGAAGACGATGCCAGAACGCGGGCGTTGCGCTGGAGATCACCAGCATGCCGCCGACCACGAACGTGACGAGGCTCAGGAACAGCGGCGCAAGTTTCGATGCGCCCGCCGCGTGCCGCAACGGCAGGCGGCCTTTCAACGCGCGGCCTTCGAAACCGGCGAGCAACGCAGCCGACACGACGAGCGGCACGCCGAAATAAATCGCGCGATAAGCGAGCAGCGCCGCGACCATCTGCTGCGTGGCCACACTGCCGTTCAGCGTGAACACCATTGCTGCTTCGAATACGCCGACGCCGCCGGGCGTATGGCCGATCATGCCAAGCAGCATGGCCGCGGCATAGACGGTGATGAAGGTGACGAAGCTCACGTCGGCGTGCGGCAGCAGCGCCCACAACGCGAGGCCGGCGGCGACCACATCGACGGCCGCAAGCCCCACCTGTTCGAGCAGATCGCGGCGAGCGGGAATGTCGAACGAAAGCCACTGCCAGCGCGTGCGGATCGCGCGTGTTTCGACGCGGCATGCGGCGCACAGCAGGCCCAGCCCGACCAGCAGCAATGCGCCTACCCAGCGGACGGTGGCGGGCGAGAGATGCAGCACCGCTGCGAGCGTGCCGCCCACGCACACCATGCCGAGCGCCGTCATCGACACGAGCGCGAGCGCCAGCGAGACGCTCGTGAATACGGTCATGCGGCCGATCTGTGCGGGCGTGATACTCGCCACGCCGTACACGCGGGCGCGCACCGCGCCGCCCGTCAATGCGCCGAAGCCGGTGGCATTGCCAAGCGCGGAGCCCGCGGTGGCGCCGACCCAGAGCGCTACGCGAGGCACAGCCGCGCCCAGGTAGCGCAGGCCGACTGCATCGCGACCAACCAGCGCCACGTAGCTAAGCGCGGTGGCGGCGAGCGCGGCGGTCCACTCGCCGGCCGTCAGCCGACGCAGCTCGTGCATGACCGAGCGGTAATCGACGGCCTGCGACAGATGCTGGAGCACGACGAGCAGCAGCGCGCAGATTGCGAGCGCGAAAACGGGCGAGAGTAATCCCCTGATGCGAGGCGTCTTCGATGCACGAACGAACATCGCGCCTACCTGGCCGAAATTATTCTTATATCGATGGAACATGGTCAATGCGGGCCTTGCGTGGAGCTGTCGCGGCGACGGGCCGTCTGCCGCAAGGTCGCCAGTTCGGCGATTACAACTGGATAACGGCAAACAGGTTAAAAGGTTGACAGTGCAGGCTAGGCGCCTGGGTTTAACCTGGGGCGATTGTTCGCAACGGATGCGCTTTGCGGTGCGCTCTGGCGCCACGTCGGCTGGCATTGAATCAAAGGGGATCAAGTTTAAACGCTTATCACGTGCCGTGAACGAAGATTCGAGATCTGCCTGGTCGCAACGCGCTGCTGTAGCGGCATTACGCGCGCATTAGCGTGCGTGCGCGCGCGGGTGGACCTGAGTGCGACCTTCGCGGGCGCGAATGAAGCTCGTTAAGCTTTTTGCCGCATGTGCCGTAATCGCAAGCATCAGCCTCACGAGATGCGACGTATTGGCCGCAAGAACGAGGCACTTGACGGGAGAACGATGATGGCAGAACAGGATTGGATGGTGGCGGGCTTGTATCTGGTCGGCCTGGTGTCGACCGCGCTCGTGATGAGCGCTTTGTCCGCACGAGCAACGAAAATGCGGCAAACGCTTGCCAAGGTGCCGCATCGCTCGGGTGAATAAGTGGCACATAAATACGACGTGGCAGACGCACAAAGCACAAGCGGCGCAAATGCGCCGCTTGTTTCTGTCCGATCGCCCTGCGACGTCTTGCGTCTTACTGCGCCGCGCTGGAACGCGTCAGCGCAGCGCAACCTCGCACCTTGCCTTTCCAGGCGCGGCGCGCCAGGCGCGAAGCCTTACTGCGGACGACGATGCGCTTCAGCGATGACAGCGCAGTTTTGCAAATGAAGGTTCAGCGCATGCATTGCGAGCGCGCGCAGCTTTGCGAGCCAGTTACCGTTCGTTGCGACGGTGTTGCGGGCGGATGCAGTGTTAGAGGCGGTGTTCATGGTCGGGCTCCTGTATAGGGTTTATACCTAGGGAATAACCCGATTATAGTCTTCTTATTGCGCAGCGCAACAAAAATTAAAGATGTTGCGTCAGGGTCACGGGCTCCCGGGTGTCCTGCACATAGCGACGTAAAACGAAAAAGGGCGCAATCGGGACGCGCCTTATTAACAAACTGCACCGTACAGATGCAATAATGACCCCTTTGCCTGCGACAGCCCGCCGCAGCCTCTTTCCATGACCGTCGCCGAGAAAGCCCTGATTGCGCCTCTGATCGTCGCGTGCGCGATGTTCATGGAAAGCGTCGACGCGAACGTGATCGTTACGGCCCTGCCGGCCATGGCGCGCGACTTCGGGCGCGACCCCGTCACGCTGAAAATCGCGGTTACAAGCTACGTGCTCGGCCTCGGCGTGTTCATTCCGGTATGCGGCTGGCTCGCGGACCGCTTCGGCGCACGCACGGTCTTTCGCACCGCCATCGGCGTCTTCGTCGCGGGGTCGCTGCTGTGCGCGGCCTCCAATTCGCTTGCCACCTTTACCCTCGCGCGTTTCGTGCAAGGCGTCGGCGGCGCGATGATGGTGCCCGTCGGGCGAATCATCATCTTCCGGGTCGTGCATAAGACAGATTTCATCCGCGCGATGAATTATCTGAGCGTGCCCGCCATGCTCGGCCCCGCGGCCGGCCCGCTGCTCGGCGGCTTTATCACGACGTATCTGCACTGGCGTCTCATCTTTTTCATCAACGTGCCGATCGGGATTCTCGGCATCTATCTGACGAACAAACATATTGCGAACACGCGCGAGCCGCACCCGGGGCCGCTCGACTGGATCGGCTTTTTTCTGTCGGCGGCGGGCGCGGTGCTGCTTCTGCTGGGGTTGTCGCTGCTTGGCGGCGAGCTGATCTCCAATCGCGACGCGTTTGGCATGTGCGCGCTGGGCGCTGTGCTGCTTGCCTTGTATGTCGCGTATGCGCAGCGCGCACGGCTGCCGCTGCTCGACTTGCGTTTCTTCAAGGTTCCGACATTTCAGGCGAGCGTGCTCGGCGGGTCGCTGTTCCGCATCGGCCTCGGCGCATTGCCGTTCCTGTTGCCGCTGATGTTGCAGGAAGGTCACGGCATGAGCGCGTTTCAATCGGGGCTGATTACCTGCGCGTCCGCATTCGGCGGGATGTTCATGCGCACGGTTGCGTCGCGCGTGCTGCATCGCTATGGCTTTCGTTCCGTGCTGGTGGTCAACGCCGCGCTGTCGGGCGTTTCGATCGCGGCCTGCGGACTGTTTTTTCCCGGCACGCCAACGTGGATCATCTGGGTGGTCGTGCTGCTTGGCGGCTTCTTTCCCGCGCTGCAATTCACGAGCCTCAATTCGCTGACCTATGCCGAAATCGCGAGCCGCGACGTCGGGCGCGCGACGAGTTTGGGCAGCGTCGTACAGCAGATGTCGCTCGGCCTTGGCGTGACGGTTGGCGGCATCGTGTTGCAGATTTCGCGTTTGCTGCACGGCCATGAAACCATCATGTGGTCGGATTTCTGGCCCGCGTTTCTCGTGGTCGGACTGTGCTCTTTTGCGTCCATTCCGGTTACGCTGCGCCTGCCGCCTCGCGCCGGCGAGGAAATCTCGCGCGGCGGCCGCGGCTGACTCCGGGCTGTCGGCGTGTCGGCCCGCCTGCTCACTGCTCCTTGTGGATCACGCTCACGTCGCCGTTTCGCTCGAGAATGGCGGCGGCCACCTTGTCCATCGAACGTGAGCCGGTTTTCTGGCGCACGCTTTCGCACACATCGTTGCATGTCATCAGCGCGGCATTCATTTCCCGTTCGTTGAACGCACCGTTGCTGTAGACCTCACGCTCGACGCCGCCCACGAGCCGCTCGATCGCGGACGAGCGCATGCACGCCCATGCAAGGACGCGGTGACAAACCACGATCATCAGCGACGCCAGGACCGTCGCGACAAACGGCGATGCGCCGACAATCGCCCGGCCCAACGTCGCGCCCAGCAGAATGACCACGACTGAATCGAATGGCGAGCGTTTGCCGAACGAACGCCGGCCTGAAATCCTGATCAGCACGAGCGTGACCAGAAACACCACGAAGGCGCGCACGCTCATCTGCAGCGGGTCGAGATCTCTGCCTTGCCCGAATAGCAGATAGATCGCGTCCATCATTGTTTGTCCTCCTTATAGCGGTCTCGCGGCGTTCGTTTTGTGAGGTCTTTTTGGGAAACGGCTGCCGATGCCGCATGAGAGGTTGAGCGCAATTCCCTGGTCTTGCCTGCTGCGTCAAACGGGTCGATCAGGCGGTTGAATATAGCGGTCCGATAAGGCGAAGCGGCATCGGCAACTTCTCGGCGAATACCATCGTTGAGCAAAGCGCATGCCGTTCGGAGAGCGGCGCTTTCCTGCAGTGAGACGCGTCACATGGATGCGGGTCATCGCCTGGCGCCTCCGCCGTGTCGTTCGCAGACCTTCATTCTCCGAAGCTTTCGGACCGCCAACACTCGTCAGGTCCCGCAATTGCTTATTCGACTCACGATCGAATCAACAACCCAAGGAGCTTCCATTGAAACACGCATCTCTTGCCACCGCCCTCGTGGTCTCACTTGCTTTCATCCACAACGCAGCGCATGCCGAAGGCTGCACCAAGGGCGCGGTTGTCGGCGGCGTCGGTGGACATGTTGCTGGCGGTCACGGCGTGGCCGGCGCAGCAGCAGGCTGTGCAATAGGCCATCATGAAGCGAAGAAAAAGGACAAGGCCGCAAGCGCCGCGGCCGCCGCAAGTCAGCCCGCTGGAAAATAGCGCGTCGTGATGTAAAAAAGACCCGGTGCGATCCAGCGATCGCAACCGGGTCCAGTCGTGAGCCTCTGTGCGGCCTCACCCCGCCGCGTTGACTTTCTCCGCGAGTTTTGCGTCGTAACTGGAGTGGACATGCACGCGTTTCTTGTCCGGATACGCGTATGAATATGCCTTTCTCAGCGCGAGCGACGCCTCGTGAAAGCCCGACAGAATCAGCTTCTGCTTGTTCGGATAATTGGCGATGTCGCCGACCGCAAAGATGCCTGGCCGCGAGCTTTCGTAGTTGGACGTATCCACGTCCACACGGCCGCCGTGAATGCTCAAGCCCCACTGCCCAATCGGACCGAGATCGGCGACCAGTCCGTACAGCACGACGAGCTGTTCGGCTTGCAGTTCGGTTTCACCCTCAATATGTCGCAATGTGATGGATTTGAGGACATCGTCTTTTCCATTGCTTGCGACCGTGAGCCCCGAGATCGCGCCGACGACAAAATCCATCTCCCCTGCCTGCACTGCGCGCCGCATCAACTCGACGCTGGAGTCGGCCGCGCTAAAGCCGTTACGCCGATGCACGAGCGTGACGCGCCGCGCGACCTTGCGCAACGCAAGCGCCCAGTCGAGCGCGGAATCACCGCCTCCTGCCACGACGACGGTCTTGTCGGCGAAATCGGCTAGACGCTGCACGCTGTAATGCACATGGCGCGATTCGAGCGGCACGGCTTCCGCAAGCAGCAGCTTCTGCGGCACGAATGCGCCGTTGCCGGCCGCAACCAGAATTGCGGCGACGTCGAACACGAGGCCGCGATCGGTCCGCACGGTCCAACGGCCGTCGTTGCGTTGTTCGACCGATTCGACACGCTGTTCGAGATGAATGGGAACATCGAACGGCTTGCATTGCGCGAGCAGCCGATCCACCAGTTCGCGTGCGGTGCACGACGGAATCGCAGGAATATCGTAGATCGGCTTGTCCGGATACAGCTCGGTGCATTGGCCGCCGATCCTGCCGAGCGCATCGACTATCTGGCACGACAGCCCGATCACCCCGGCTTCGAAAGCGGCAAAGAGACCGACGGGGCCCGCTCCGACGATTAGCACATCGGAACGGATGGATTCGGAGGCCGGCTGTGATATCGGCTCGGAAGCAAACGGTGAAGCTGATTGTGGGCCCTTTCGCGAAGCAGGCTCGGCGGCGGACGTCATTCAGTATCTCTTCGATGGGACCAGTAATTCACCATACCGAATCGCCCGAAACGCGGCAACGATGCCATTACAGCGAACAAGGACGATCGACGCGCCGCCAACCCGATTCCCACAGCAAAATGTGGCTACCTCAAAATCGCCGAAAATAGCCATTTTGCAAAGCCAATGCCGGCACTAGTATTCACTCATCGCATCACCTGATGCGTTCCACTGAACGCCAAGGAGTGAATCATGCAACAACGTCTCGACTTCTACAAAGCCAGTCCCGCCGCGATCAAGGCCATGCTGGGTCTCGAAGAACGCATCGGCAAATCGTCTATCGAGAAGTCGCTCGCGGAACTGGTTCGCCTGCGTGCATCGCAGATCAACGGCTGTGCTTTCTGCGTCGACATGCACACTGCCGACGCCCGCAAAGGCGGCGAAACGGACCGGCGCCTCGCCACAGTCGTCACATGGCGCGAAACGCCGTTCTTCACCGATCGCGAACGCGCCGCGCTGGAATGGACGGAAGCCCTCACGCTGATCTCGCGCGACCACGTGCCCGACGCCGTGTGGGAAGCGGTGCGCCCGCATTTCGGCGACGAGGAACTGGTCGACCTCACGCTGCTTATTTCGGCGATCAACGCGTGGAACCGCTTCGCCGTTTCATTCCGCAAGATGCCTGCGTGAACATCGGCATCGCGAAGTGCATTGCACTGCGCTTCGCTTACCGACGCCGCTCAGTGAAGCAGCGCAACGGCAACGCAAGGCATAGTCAGGTAGCCGCGGCATCGAGCGGCTTGCGATGCGCTCGTTACGCGCCGCCTCAAGCGAGCGCGACTTTGAAGGCCCCGGTCAACTCGCTCGATTGCCGCGCCTGATCCGCGAGCGAGTTCGCGGTCGCTGCGCTTTCCTCAACGAGCGCCGCGTTCCGCTGTGTCACTTCGTCCATTTGCGTGACGGCGGGACGCCGCCTGCTCCTCCGTGCGCTGCGACAGAGCGAGATTGCCCGCCGCGATCTGCTGTGTCGACGACGCGATCGACTGCTATCCGGCACGCACGCTCGTCACCGTCGCGCGAAGCTTGTCCTGCATCGACGCGACTCCGCGCAGCAACGTCGCCATTTCGTCGTTCGAACGAATCGCCACGCGCGTCGTCAGCTCGCCTGCGGCAATCGCGCCGAACTGGCGCAGCGCGGCGTGCAGCGGGCCCATGGTCGCGCGGCGCAACGTGCGCCAACTGAAGAACGCGACGGTGAGGCCGATCAGCACGCTGCCGATGCTCGCACTCAACAAACCATGAAAGAGCACGGACGCGGTGGCGTCGGCACGACACCGCGCGGCTCGCGCGCCGTGCCGCTCGGAACAGTCGGCGGACTTCCCGCGCGCTCGCGATGCCCATATCATTGAAGCGTTTGCTGACAAAACCTCAGACAAGGGCGCCGCGCGCCCAACATTCGCCATCATATGACCAGGGATTCGTCGCACACCGCGCTACTGTGGATCGTCGCCGCCGGTTTCTTCATGCAGTCGCTCGACACGACGATCGTCAATACGGCGCTGCCGTCGATGGCGCGCAGCCTGCACGTCGCGCCGCTTGCGATGCAGCCGATCGTGGTCGCCTACACGTTGACGATGGCGATGCTCACGCCCGCGTCCGGCTGGCTTGCAGACCGCTTCGGCACGCGGCGCGTCTATTTCGCCGCGATCCTGATCTTCGTGATCGGCTCGATCTGTTGCGCGAGCGCGCATACGCTCGGCCAACTCGTGATCGCGCGAGTGCTGCAAGGCGTGGGCGGCTCGATGCTGCTGCCTATCGGACGCCTCGCCGTGTTGCGCAGCGTCTCCGGCGAACAATACGTGTCAGCGCTCGCGTTCATTTCGGTCGCGGGACAACTCGGGCCGATCGCCGGGCCGACGCTCGGCGGCTGGCTCGTCGAGGCAATCACATGGCACTGGATCTTTCTGATCAACGTGCCGATCGGCGCCGTGGGTCTCTATGCGGTGCAGCGCTTTCTTCCGTCGCACGGTGAGAGGCAGGCGCCACCGTTCGATTTCATCGGCTGCGGGTTGTTGTCGCTGTGCATGATCGCGTTTTCGCTGGCGGTCGACGCGCCCGCGCCGACCCACCAGGCAGCCTGGTCGGCGGCATTGTTCGCTCTCGCGGTAGTGAGCGCGCTCGCCTATATCCCGCACGCAAAACGGCGGCGCAACCCGCTCTTCAAACTCTCGCTCTTCGGCGAGCCGAACTTTAGCGTGGGTCTGATCGGCAACCTCGTATGCCGCATCGGCTCGAGCGCCGTGCCGTTCCTCGTGCCGCTGCTGTTGCAACTCGAGCTGGGTTATACGCCGCTGCATTCGGGCCTGATGATGCTGCCCGCAGCGCTCGCGGGCACGATCGTGAAACGCTGGATCGCGTCGCTCGTGCGACGCTACGGCTACGACCTGTTTCTGCTGGTCAATACGCTGATCGTGGGTTCGTCGATCGTTGCCTTCGCTTTGATTTCGCGCGGCACGCCGCTCATCGTCGAGATCGTGATTCTGGCGGTGTTCGGCGCGGCCAACTCGATGCAGTTCGCGGCGATGAACAGCGTCACGCTCAAGGGCCTCTCGCATGAAGATGCCGGCAGCGGCAACAGCCTGTTTTCGATGGTGCAGATGCTGGCGATCGGCCTTGGCGTGTCCATCGGCGGCGGGCTCGTCAAGCTCTTTTCCGCGCAATGGGGCTCGGCCGCGCTCGGCTTCCGTCTAAGCTTCGTGTGTGTCGGCGCGATCACGCTGATGTCTGCATGGGTGTTCCGTCATCTCGACACCGCGCCCGGCGTGCGCGCGCCGGCCAGCCAGGGTGCTGGACGTTGAAGCGAGCGCCGCTGCCCGGTCCTTGTGTTGGCTGGTTGTCGCTTGTTGATGCGACGCGCATTACCGGATTCCGCTCTGTTCTCGCTCGGGTTCCAGCACGGCGTTTCGCGTTAGCATGGACGCCGTTCACGAATAACAAAGGACTATCAGATGCCATTTGACGAGCGCATGCTGAACGGCATGGGCGTGCTGACAGCTATCGTCGATTGCGGAAGTTTCGCGGCGGCAGGCGTGGCGCTCGACATGTCGC
Source organism: Paraburkholderia kirstenboschensis (assembly GCF_032806925.1). NCBI lineage: Bacteria > Pseudomonadati > Pseudomonadota > Betaproteobacteria > Burkholderiales > Burkholderiaceae > Paraburkholderia > Paraburkholderia kirstenboschensis. Next base: position 1,397,058 of record NZ_CP136513.1, read on the forward strand.
AATCGGGTGTGAGCCGTTCCGTCGCGCGGCTCGAGGCGCGCCTGGGTATCCGGCTGTTCGATCGCACCACACGCTCGGTTACGCTCACCGACGAAGGCCGGCGCTTCTACGAACAGATCGTGCCGCTGCTAAGCGGCCTCGAAGAAGCGGCGGCGTCGGCCGCGCAAGGTGCGACAGCGGTGCGCGGACGCCTGCGCGTGAACATGGACCCGTTCTTTTCGCGGCTCGTGCTTGGACCCAGACTCGGCGGTTTCGTCGACAAACACCCGGATCTGCAACTCGAACTGATTACGCGCGACCAGTTGGGCGATATGGTCGGCGACGGTTTCGACGTCGCGATTCGCTTCGGCGAGCCGCCGGTGTCGTCGCTGATCGCGCGCAAGGTGCTCGACACGCGCATTCTGACAGTGGCGGCGCCTTCGTATCTGAAGAAACACGGACATCCGGCCAATCCCGGGGAACTCGAGAGCGGCGCGCATGCGTGCATCAAGTTTCGCGATCCGCTCACCGGTTATCCGTTCACGTGGGAGTTTCATCGCGGCCGCAGGAAAATGGTCGTCGCGCCGCAAGGCAGGCTGACCGTGAACGACGTCGGCACTCTGCACAGCGTCTGCACCGCAGGCCAGGGCGTCGCGCAGATTCTCTCGCTCGGCGCGGAGTCGCTTCTTACGAGCGGCAAGCTCGTCGAGCTTTTTCCCGATTGGGGCGACGAGCTTTATCCGCTGTATGCGCTGTATCCGTCGCGGCACCATCCACCGGCCAAGGTGCGGGCGTTCCTCGACTTCATCGTTTCGCTGACAGGTACCGGTCCCGCCGAGTGAGCGCGCGCAGGCCCGGCCTTTGCTCCACATGGTGAGTCTTCAACCAGGAGAAAGCCATGGCCGACACCAAGCAGCAGACCGACGATAAGCCGGACGACATCGCCCATCCGCAACCGGCAGTGCACAGCGACAACGAGAAAAGCAAGCTGCCGGAGCGCGGCGACGAAGGACGCGATCAGTCCCCGGCCGATCGCCCCGGCCAGAAGCCGGGCGAAGGCGAACCGTCAGTGGGTTGAAATTAAGCGCGGGTCTACAAGCGGCTTTGCTGCTTTTGCGCGGCAAAGCTGCATAAATTTTTCCCTTCCACCGCCTTTCATCCGCCAGACATTTTTTCCGTTTTTTTACCGAATATTTTTTCGGCGTGATGAACTATTTTTCTGCTTGCAGCGACGTATGCTACCAGGCAGACCGGCTGCCGCCCCTTTAACAGATAACAAAGGCGACGCCCATGTCCATTCCCTCGCCCTCCTCCCTGTCCGCCAAAGTGTCGATCTGCCTGCCGACGTGCAACCGGCCGGAACTGCTCGTCGAGTGTATCGACTCGTGTCTTGCGCAGACCTACGGCAATGTGGAAATCGTGATCGGCGACGACTCGAGCGATGCGCGCACCGAGCAACTCATCGCATCGCGTTACAGGAACGAGCAGCGCATCCGCTATACGAGGCACGAGCCGCCGCTCGGCTAGGCGCGCAATGTCGCGAGCCTCTTCCAGCGCGCGCGCGGCGACAGGATCCTGCTGATTCACGACGACGACCTGCTCGCCACCGACGGCGTCGAGAAACTGGTGTCGCTCTGGGACCTGCATCCACGGCTCGATGCGGCGTTCGGCGCGCAGTATGAGGCCGACCATTCGGGTGCGATCGACGTCGAGGCGAGCGCGCGGCTCAACGCGGCGTTCCGGCGTACAAAGGACGCCGAAGGTTTGCAGCCGCTGCCCGGCAGGACCGGCCTCATTCAGATGTTCCCGAACAACGGCTGGATGGCCGACGCGCGGCTCGTCAAACGCATCGGCTATAAGGAGCAGTACGGCGTGTGTTGCGATTTCGTTTTCGGCACCGAACTTTGCCTCGCGGCGCGCGAGGTGTTTTATCTGCACGATTACGTGTCGGTGTATCGCAAGACCGCGACTTCCATTTCGCAGAGCACGCGCGGCACGTCCGCGGCGGCCACGCTCAGTGCGTACGCGTTCGTCAAGATGCTGAAACTGCCGCCGCAACTGGAGCCCTCACGCAAGCTCGCGCTGCGGCGGCTTGCGCCCATCGTGGTGTCGGTGCATGCCAGAAATCGTCAGGCGCGGCTCGGCTTCAAGATCGCGCTGGCTCACCTGTTTGCGTACCACTATGGCTTGAGCGCGCGACTTTACTACCATTTGCTGATGCTCTCGCGAGCCGCGATGAGCGCGCGCGAACGGGCCGTGGCGATTGCCGCCGCTGCGGCGCCTATGACACCTTTGGCACCTGTTGCGCCGGCCGCCTTGAGCGGTGAAGCCGGCGCGATGGTGAACGATTTCGTCGCCGAACTGGCCGCCGATACGACCGAGCCGGGCTGATCGTCCAGGTCTCGCCCGCATGCGCGGTCAGCGCTTTTTCTGCTAAGCATCCTCTGCTTAGCAAACGCGTATTTGTTGCTTGGACTGCCGCGCGCCGCTGATTACGATGAGCCGGACACATCATCAGCTTCGAGGGATTCGCCATGTCCGACAGTGCCTGTTTCAAGCCGCGCGTGATCGAGCCGGTTGCCGTCAATCAGCCGGAAGGTTTAGGGCTCGCCGTGGAGTTGTGGCTCGCCCACCCCGTCGACGGAATTGCTGGGCGAGCCGTGCAGATTCACTTGCGTAGCGACGCGAAAATGGCGCAGGCCGAAGCGCTGCGCGATCTGCTGCATGTGCTCGGCACCGAGATCGTGGTGTCCTGAGCAAGTGCGGGGCGCGCTAGTCGAAAACGCGCATGGTCGGGAGACTTACGGTTCGTGACGCAAATAGCCTTCTTTCGACGGATCGCGCATGCGCAGCGCGACGAGCCCGGCAATGGCGCACAGCACGGTGACATACCAGTAGAACATCGACTCGCTGCCGACCGACTTGAGCCACAGCGCCACGTATTCGGCCGAGCCGCCGAAAATCGCATTGGCCACCGCATACGAAAGACCGACACCGAGCGCGCGCACTTCCGGCGGGAACATCTCCGCCTTGATCAGGCCGCTGATCGACGTATAGAAGCTCACGATGGCGAGCGCCAGCACGACGAGCGCGAAAGCCGCATACGGGCTCGTCACGTCTTTGAGCGCGTGCAGAAGCGGCACCGTGCCGATGGTCGCGAACAAGCCGAAGCACAGCATCGAATTGCGACGGCCGATGCGGTCCGACAATGCGCCGAAGGCCGGCTGGATCACCATGTAGACGAAGAGCGCCGCGGTCATCACATTGCTTGCCGTCTTGGCGCTCATGCCCGCCGTATTCACCAGGTACTTCTGCATGTACGTGGTGAACGTATAGAAAATCAGCGAGCCGCCCGCGGTGAAGCCGAGCACCGTCATGAACGCGACTCGGTGCTGCCACAAGCCGCGCAGCGTGCCCGCTTCCTTGCGCTGACGCGTCGCGGCGGTGGTGGTTTCATCAAGCGATTTACGCAGATACAGCGCGATCAACGCGGCCACCGCGCCGATCACGAACGGCACTCGCCAGCCCCATGCTTTGAGCTCCGCGGTGGAGAGCGTCTGTTGCAGCACGACCAGCACGAGCAGCGCGCACAGTTGGCCGCCGATCAGCGTCACGTACTGGAACGACGCGAAGAAGCCGCGCCGCCCCTTGAGCGCGACTTCACTCATATAAGTCGCACTGGTGCCGTATTCGCCGCCCACCGACAGCCCCTGAAACAGGCGCGCGACAAGCAGCAGCGCAGGCGCAAGCGCGCCGATCTGCGCGTACGTTGGCAGCACGGCGATCACGAGCGAGCCGCCGCACATCATGAACACCGACACCATCATCGCCATGCGGCGGCCATGCTTGTCGGCGAGACGGCCGAAAAACCAGCCGCCGATCGGGCGCATCAGAAAGCCCGCCGCGAACACGCCGGCCGTGTTGAGCAATTGCGTCGTGGTGTTGCCGCTCGGAAAAAATGCGGGCGCGAAATAAAGCGCGCAGAACGAATAGACGTAGAAGTCGAACCATTCGACAAGATTGCCCGATGACGCGCCGACGATCGCGAAGATGCGGCGCCGTGTGTCGTGGGCTGAGGCTACGCTGTGGTCTGTGAGGTCGGTCATGTTGTGTCTTCCTTGTCTCTTGAACGGAGGCGACGGTCATGGCGCCGCCTTCAGCACGCGGTTTTTAGCGTGCGCGAATTTTACAGAATCGCAAGTGGAAGTTGGGGGTTTGTTGGCAAGCGCCAGGGCAAGCGCTATGAGCGCCGTTGGCACACCGTTCCCGCAAAGCCGCATGCCACTTCGGCGAACGCCGCCTCGTGCGCGTCACGAATGTGCGCTCCCGCTTCTCCCGGAGGCTGATTCAGGGACTTATCCCTCACGATTTAATCGTAAGGTATAAATTTGACGCCGGCATCTTTATACCTTAATGTGCAATCACAGGGTATAAGGAGATGCCAGCTATGGCCAGCTTCCACAACGACGCATTGCAGACGCTGTATTCCTCCGTCACCGAGCGCGCCGGCGCACAAGGTCACATTCCCCTGCACTCTCCGGGCTCGGCGGCCCAGAAGACAGTCGACGGGAAAACGTACACCTACTGGCGCGTCTATCTGGCATCGGGAAAGCATAAGGAAACCTCACTTGGCCGCGCAGGCGAGCCCGCTACCGAGGCCGCGCTCGAGGCGAAACTACTTGAGAGCGCGGAGATGCGCGTGCTTGCCGCCGAGGTTCAGATTCTGCGCAAGGCGAACTTTGCCGCTGCGGACAACTCTTCGGCGCTAACTCTCGCCACGCTTTTTAACGCCGGCATCTTCAGCCACGGCGGAGTGCTGGTCGGCTCCCACGCCTTCGGCGCGCTGCTGAACAGCCTCGGCGTTCGGCTGCCTGCGAACTACAGGACGGAAGATATCGACATCGGCAGCACCGGAAGCATTTCGGTGGCTATCCCCGAAGAGCGCAGCTTTCTCGACATTCTTCGTGATAGCGGTATTCCGTTTCTCGAGGTGCCGGAACTGGACTCGCGAAAGCCGTCGACCTCGTTCAAGGCTCGCGGACAACCCCTCAAGGTGGACTTACTCGTGCCGGGTACCGAGGCCTACGAGACGAAGGCCTTGCCGCACTTACGCGCCCACGCGACAGGGCTTCCGTACTTCAGGTATCTGGTATCGAACCCGACGCGCGGCTTTATCCTCGGCAAAGAACACGTGGTGCCGGTGATGCTGCCCGATCCCGCCAGATTTGCGCTTCACAAGCTTATCGTCAGCACGCTTCGCGACCCGTCGCGTGCGCTCAAGGCAGACAAGGACCGGCGGCAGGCCGCCGTGTTGATCGACGCGCTCGCAGAGAAGTTTCCAGACTGGTTGACGACCGCCACCGACGAACTGGAGGAGAACGCGCGCACACGAGTCGCCACGGCGGCTATCCAGGCGCTGAATCTGGCCCCGGGCTTGTCGGAACGTGCCCGGGATTTTCTGGCTGATTTGGGCAGCCACACGTAGGGCACCCACACCTAACCCGGGTAGGGCACCCACACCTAACCCGGGTCGCGCGCCGCTCGACACGACTGATCCGTGGCTTGAGCCACGCCTGGCTTCGACACCACGAAGACCGGCGCGCCGAACCCGAGAGTTGCGGCGCGCCTATGAAACCATCACGCCCTCACGGCCGGCGGCACGTAGCGGCACTCGTAACGCTTCCTGACCGTGCCGTTTTCATCGACGCTTTCGAGGTACACGTCGAACTGCCACAGGCGAGCCATGTGCTTGAGCACTTCGTCGCTATCCGATGAAAGATGCCGGTTATCGCTCATGAAGTGCCGCAACGTCAGACTGCGGTCGCCACGCGTATTCACCGACCACACCTGAATATTCGGCTCGCGATGATGCATGTCGTACTGCCGCGACAACGCCTGGCGCACATATTGATAACCGCTGTCGTCGTGAATCGCGGAGACTTCGAGCGCATCGCGCATGTCGTCGTCGAGCACCGAGAACAGACGCATTTCGCGGATCAGATGCGGCGACAAATACTGCGCGACGAAACTCTCGTCCTTGAAATTGCGCATCGCGTAGTGCATGGCGGGAAGCCACGGGCTGCCGGCCAGTTCCGGGAACCACTTGTGGTCTTCGTCAGTAGGGTTTTCGCAGATGCGGCGAATATCGCTCATCATGGAAAAACCCAGCGCGTACGGATTGATACCGCTGTAGTAAGGCTTCGTGACGGGCGGCTGATAGACCACATTGCTGTGCGAATGGAGAAACTCCATCATGAAGCCGTCTTCGAGCTTGCCCTGGTTGTACATCGTATTGAGCAACGTGTAATGCCAGAACGTGGCCCAGCCTTCGTTCATGACCTGCGTTTGCCGCTGCGGATAAAAATACTGTCCCACCTTGCGCACGATGCGGATCACCTCGCGCTCCCACGGCTCGAGCAGCGGCGCGTTTTTCTCCGCGAAGTACAGCAGATTTTCTTGCGGCTCCGGTGGATAACGCTCCTCGATTTCCTCGGGCAACGGCGTATGGCGCGTGGGTAGCGTGCGCCACAACTCGTTGACTTGCGACTGCAGGTACGCCTCGCGTTCGCGGCGCGCGGCGAACTCCTTCTCGAGCGACAGCTTCTGCGGACGCTTATAGCGGTCCACGCCGTAGTTCATCAGCGCATGACACGAATCGAGCAGTTCTTCGACACGGTCGAGCCCAAAGCGCTCCTCGCACTCCGCAATGTAGTTCTTCGCGTAGACGAGGTAATCGATGATGGCATGTGCATCCGTCCACAGCCGGAACAGATAGTTGCCCTTGAAGAACGAGTTGTGCCCGTACGCCGCGTGGGCGATGACGAGCGCCTGCATCGTCATCGTGTTCTCTTCCATCAGATACGCGATGCAGGGGTTCGAATTAATGACGATCTCGTACGCGAGCCCCATCTGCCCGCGACGGTAGCTTTTTTCGGTAGAGAGAAAGTGCTTGCCGAACGACCAATGCCGGTAGTTCACCGGCATGCCGACGGACGCATAGGCGTCCATCATTTGTTCAGCGCTGATGAGTTCCAGCTGGATCGGATACACGTCGAGCTCATATTGCTCCGCAACACGGGCAATATGCGAGTCGTACTCTTCGATCAACTCGAAGGTCCAGTCGGACGGGCACGGCAGAGGCCGTCTATCGGCTACGTTCATACGGACTTCCCTTTGCCCCTCAGTGGGCGTTCCGGTGTGTCCCCGTGCTTCAGCGTTGTCGACTGCTCCGGCTGCGACGGGTCGGACTTCGTCCGCCGCTGCCTCGGCATGCCCCGACTGACGCTGCGGCACGCCTTTCCCACGCTCCGGCTGATAGCCGCGCGCTTCGTTGTGCAAGTGCTTGTCCGTCATGACGACGCCACCTGCTTTTCGAACAACTCGCGAAACACCGGATAGATGTCAGCCGCGGTTTCGACCTTCTTCATCGCCATATGCGGCTGGCTCAACGCCAGTTGCGCATATTCGAGCCACAGATTCTGCTCTTCGGGCGTCACCTGAATATACGCAAAATAGCGCACCTTCTCCAGGATGTCATCCGAGAGTATCTTGCGGCACTTCGGCGAGTCGTCGGTCCAGTTGTCGCCGTCCGACGCCTGCGCGCCGTAAATGTTCCATTCAGTCGGCGAATAGCGCTCGTCCATGACCTTCTGCATCAGTTCGAGCGCGCTCGACACCACGGTGCCGCCGCTTTCCGTTGAATGGAAGAAGGTGTCTTCGTCGACCTCTTCCGCGCGCGTGTGGTGGCGGATGAACACCACCTCGATCTTTTCGTAATTGCGCTTGAGAAACAGATACAGCAGGATGAAAAAGCGCTTCGCGAGATCCTTGCGCTGCTCGTCCATCGAACCCGATACATCCATCAGACAGAACATCACGGCCTGGCTGGACGGCGTGGGCTGCTTCACGCGGTTCACGTAGCGCAGATCGAACGGATCGATAAACGGAATGCGCCAGATGCGCCCGCGTAAGTGGTGGATTTCCTCTTCGAGCAGCTTGATGTCCTCGCGACGGTCGTCGGGGTCGGCTTTCATGACCTCGAGTTGCCGCTCCATCTCGTGCAACTGATTGACGAGCGGTGCACCGAGTGCGATGCGGCGGCCAAGAGCGCTGCGCAACGAACGGACCACGTCGATATTGTTCGGCGTGCCTTCGGCAGCCCAGCCGGCGCGGATGCTCTTCCACGTGGGCACGGCCAAGAGGTGAGTTTTGACGAGCCGCGGCAATTCAAGGTCGTCGAAGAAATACTGCATGAACTCTTCGCGGCTCAGTTCGAATACGAAGTCGTCCTGACCCTCGCCTTCGTTACTGGCCTGGCCGCCCCCGCCTCCACCTCCGCCGCCTTGCGGACGCTGAATCTTGTCGCCGCGGATGTAGTCGGAGTTGCCCGGATGCACCATTTCGCGCCGGCCGCCCGGCCCGTGCCGGAACGACGGCTCTGCGATGTCCTTGCGCGGAATGGTGATGCTCTGCGTGTTCTGTATGTCTTTGATGCTGCGGTCGCGCACCGCTTCCGAAACGGCGCGACGAATATAGTTCTTAACGCGACGCAAAAAACGCTCGCGATTTGCAATGCTCTTGTTCTTGCCTGCTAACCTGCGGTCGATGATTTGATGAAGCACGCCTCGTCTCCCTTGTCGACTCGTCGCGAGACGTACGCTGCATGGTCCAGTGCTATGTCCATGCAGCTTGCGCCTCGCAGGGTGCCCGCGCGGTCGGACCGCGCGGGCGGCACGCGATGCGGATCATGACGACTTGCGCACGCGCAGATACCAGTCACAGAGCAAGCGCACCTGCTTCGGCGTATAGCCCTTCGCCACCATCCGGTTGACGAAGTCTTCGTGCTTGCGTTGTTCTTCCGCCGAGCCTTTGGCGTTGAACGAGATGACAGGCAGCAATTCCTCCGTGTTCGAAAACATCTTCTTTTCGATCACCACGCGTAGTTTTTCGTAGCTGATCCACGCAGGGTTCTTTCCTGCGTTCGCAGCTCTCGCGCGCAACACGAAGTTCACGATCTCGTTGCGGAAATCCTTCGGATTGCTGATGCCCGCGGGCTTCTCGATCTTCTCCAGTTCGGCGTTCAATGCCGCGCGGTCGAAGCTCTCGCCTGTGTCGTGATCGCGGAACTCCTGATCCTGAATCCAGAAGTCGGCATACGTCACATAGCGATCGAAGATGTTCTGCCCATATTCGGAGTACGACTCCAGATAAGCGGTCTGAATCTCCTTACCGATGAATTCCGCGTAGCGCGAGGCAAGCACGTCTTTAATGAACGACAGATACTTCTGCTCGGTTTCCGGCGGGAACTGCTCGCGCTCGATCTGCTGTTCGAGCACATACATCAGGTGCACCGGATTGGCCGCGACTTCGGTCGAATCGAAGTTGAACACGCGCGAAAGAATCTTGAACGCGAAGCGGGTCGACACGCCGGTCATCCCTTCATCCACGCCCGCGAAGTCGCGGTATTCCTGGTACGACTTCGCCTTCGGATCGGTGTCCTTCAGATTCTCGCCGTCGTAGACCTGCATCTTCGAGAACAGGCTCGAATTTTCAGGCTCCTGCAAGCGCGTGAGCACCGACATTTGCGCCATCATCTTCAGCGTGCCGGGAGCGCATACGGCATTGGCGAGCGACGAATTGCGCAACAGCTTCTCGTAGATCTTGATCTCTTCCGAGTAGCGCAAGCAGTACGGCACCTTCACGACGAAGATCCGGTCGAGCAATGCTTCGTTGTTGCGGTTGTTGCGGAATGCCTTCCACTCCGACTCGTTCGAGTGCGCGAGAATCACGCCGTCAAAAGGAATCGCACCGAAGCCTTCCGTGCCCTTGAAGTTGCCCTCCTGGGTCGCCGTCAACAGCGGGTGCAACACCTTGATCGGCGCCTTGAACATTTCGACGAATTCGAGCAGGCCCTGATTCGCGAGACACAAGCCACCCGAGTAGCTGTATGCGTCAGCATCGTCTTGCGCATACTGTTCGAGCTTGCGGATGTCCACCTTACCGACGAGCGAGGAGATGTCCTGATTGTTCTCGTCGCCAGGCTCCGTTTTGGCGATACCGATTTGCCGCAGGATGGACGGATAGCGCCGCACTACACGGAATTTACGAATGTCGCCGTTGTACTCGTGCAGGCGCTTGACCGCCCACGGGCTCAGAATGCTTTTCAGGTAGCGGCGTGGTATGCCGTATTGCTCTTCGAGGATCGGACCGTCCTCGTCGTAGTCGAACAAACCGAGTGGCGATTCGTTCACGGGCGAGCCCTTGATCGCGTAGAACGGCACGCGCTCCATGAGCTGCTTCAGGCGTTCCGCGATCGACGATTTGCCGCCGCCGACCGGGCCTAACAGATACAGAATCTGCTTCTTCTCTTCGAGCCCCTGGGCCGAGTGCCGGAAGTAGGCGACCACCTGCTCGATCACCTCTTCCATTCCGTAGAACTCACGGAATGCGGGGTATACCTTGATGACCTTGTTCGCGAAGATACGCGACAGACGCGGATCGTTGCGAGTATCGATCTGTTCAGGTTCTCCGATTGCCGTCAACATGCGTTCGCCAGCCGTGGCGTACGCGGCGGGATTGTCTTTGCAGAGCGCGAGGTACTCCTCGAGCGAGAGTTCGTCCTCTCGCGTTTTCTCGAAGCGGGTCGCGAAACTGCTGTAGATATCCATGCTACCTCCTCGCCGAAGTCTAGACCGATGTCGTGCGCGGCGCGCTATTCGGAAACGACATCGCTCGAATTCATCCTAAACCCTTTTAAATTTTTTTTCACGAACTACGTTGCGAAAATCGCGCCGCATTCGCCTCCCAACATTCATCACTTGGAAAGCCCGTTTCGACGACCTACAATCTTGCGCGTCGAACGATCAAACAACTCGCTCTCCAGTTCATCCCAACACTTACATTCACGCGATGGCTGCACACCCACACCGCGTACCTTGAAGCCAGCACCTCGCAAATTTTGCGCTACGTCCCCGCTCTTTTTGCTATCGCGCTTTCCTTCCTAACGCTTCGACATGCGTTTGGTCTACATGTCCCCGCATCTGTTACATGTCGGTCGACCAAAGTTGCTTGCATGGTTCGCCGGCGCACTTTCATGCAATTCGTCCATGTACGCGAGGTTTCGTTCCATCGCGATTCACATCGACCTGGAAATCGTTGTGCCGCTGCGCATGCTTTGCTATCGATCCGACGCTTCACTTGCTTCGCAGCTTTTACATAACCGCGTCGACGACATGGTTGCCTGCACCACTTGCAGCACGTGCAACACTTGCACCACCTGCAGCACGTGCATCGCCGGAATCGCGCAGCCATGTCCTCTACCGCTCGCGCTCCCTCTGTTCGCTGTCTGTTAACTGGATAACGGCGCGGCATTCAACCGGTTCACTAGGGTATACGGCTAAGCAGTAAGCACAGACGCATCAAATGTAAAACGGCCGCCCATCGGCAGCCGTTGAATGTCGCGTTTGTAATGCGCCGTTACAAGCACGGCATGAATTTAAACCGGACATCGTGCCACATCACACAGTGTCACGGCTTCAGGTCAGTTCGATCTCGACCTCTCGGAGTCCGTCGATATGGCCACGCACGACGCCCGGTTTGTCCACATTGTGCGCACCGACGTAAGAGCCCGTGGTCAGCGTCCACTCCCGCTCGATCGTGATGCCCATGGCGGCGCAATGGTTGACGAACCACACTAGCAGCTCGCGCGGGTCGCCCGCGGGATTGCCGGTGGCGGCCGGCACGAGCGAATCGCCGTCGAAGCTCAGTTCCAGTTCCGGCGAAACAAAGTCGAAGCCGCGTGCAAGTCCCGCGTACGCCACCGGGTGACCGGTGATCAATGCCCCGTTATTCTGGGCATCGGCGAGTTGGGCAAGAGGCGCGATGTTGGGCCATTCCGCAAAGCGGCTATCGACGATCTCGATGGCCGGCAGCACCTCGCCTACCAGCGCGAGCACCTCGTCGCGTGCGTAGGCACGGCCGCGCGGCTCGATCGCCTCGGTGAAGCGGAACGCGATCTCGAGTTCCAGCAGCACGCGAAAGAAGCCCCCGTGCGCAACCCGCGCTGGCGAAGGCAGCACGAGCGAAGCGGGGATCGGCGCGCCAGAGGCGGCTCCGCCGGGCGCCTTCGCGCCGATCTTCCACGCACCGGTGGAGTCGCCGAGACCCGCGATGACCGCCTGCTGGATCGCGTAAGCGGTGGCGGCGTCAGGCGGCATCTGTTCGGGCGCGAGCCCGTTGATCGGGCGATGCTGCCGACGTGCTTCGACGAGGCGGTGCGCGAGGTCGTGTGGCGTCATGTCGGTCCTTTATGGCTGGCGCATTTAACGGCTACTAAGCGCGGTGGTTAGCGGTGGTCAAGGGTGGTAAAACGGCGGCGAGGCGCGCCGAGCGACACAAAGCTGCACGGCGGTTTGCGGGCAGCGCTCTTCGCCGGCCAGCCGCAGGCGTCGACAGCCGACAGCCGCGATCCGGTCACGAATTACCGTAGCCGCGCCCGTCAATGTACCGGATCGTGAGGCCCGCCAGGGCGTCGGCCGCTCGACAAACGCGACTTAATGCACACGCCATAAAAAAACCGCGCTTGCGTGCGCAAGCGCGGTCTTCCGCGGTCTTCATTTGGGAGGCGGCTCAGCCGCCACGGCGTTCATTCTGCCGCCGGGGCGCCTGGAACGATCGTTGCAACGAGCGCTTTCGCCGCTCGCGCCGCACAGGCGACAATTACCTGGATGTCCGGTCAGAACGTTTCCCAGTCCTGATCGCTGCCGGCGCTGGCAACGGCCGCAGCCTTGGCGGGCGCGCGCGGCGCCGGAGCCGCTTTCGGTGCGGCGGGCGCCGGAGCCGGCGCGGCCGCAGCCGCAGGCGCGGCGCTTACATGCTGAGCCGGGGCCGGGGCACTCGCGCGCGAGGTTGCCCGAGAATCGGCACGAGACGCCGACCGCGCCGCGGCCGGGGCAACTCGCGCAGGCGTCGGCAGATGTTTGGCCAACGCGCCGCCCGACGTCCTCACGCCACCGTCTTCCAGTTGAAACACTGCAACCGCGCCACGCAGCTTGTCGGCCTGGTCTTCCAGAGAAGACGCCGCTGCGGCCGCTTCCTCGACGAGAGCGGCATTTTGCTGCGTCACTTCGTCCATCTGGGTGACGGCGCGCGCCACCTGGTCGATACCGCTGCTCTGCTCTTCAGAGGCCGCGGCGATTTCGCCCATGATGTCGGTCACGCGCTGCACCGCGCTGATGATCTCGCTCATCGTGCGACCCGCTTCGTCGACGAGCGCCGAGCCCGACTGCACGCGGTCCACCGACGTGTCGATCAGCTCCTTGATTTCCTTGGCCGCCGCCGACGAGCGTTGCGCGAGGCTGCGCACTTCGCCCGCAACGACCGCGAAACCGCGCCCCTCTTCGCCGGCACGCGCGGCTTCCACGGCCGCATTCAGCGCGAGGATGTTGGTCTGAAACGCGATTCCTTCGATGATCGAAATGATGTCGGCGATCTTTGCAGAACTCTGGTTGATCTCGCCCATCGTGCCGACCACCTGTCCCACCACCGCGCTGCCCTTGTTGGCGATTTCCGATGCATTGGCCGCAAGCGCGCTCGCCTGACGGGCGTTGTCGGCGTTCTGTTTCACGGTGCCGGTCAATTCTTCCATGCTCGACGCCGTTTCTTGCAACGCGGACGCCTGCTCTTCGGTGCGTGCCGACAGATCAATGTTGCCGGCCGCGATTTCGCGCGTTGCGGTTGCAATCGACTCACTCCCGCCGCGCACCGCGCGCACCGTTTCGGTGAGACTGCGCTGCATCTTCGCGATGCCTTCGAGCACCTGCCCCATTTCGTCACGCGATGCGATGACGACCTGGCGGCGCAGATCGCCTGCGGCGATCGCGTCGAAGTGACCCAGCGCCTCGGCGAGCGGGCGGGCGATTGCCCGGCTGAGCGCCACATACGAAAGCAGCGCCGCGAGGACACCGGCGAGCAGCGCGCCGAGACTGACCATGCGGAACATCTGGAAGCTCGACTGAGCGGCTTCGAATCCCTGCCCCGCCTGCTCGAACTGATATTTGCTCAGCGCCTCATCGGAGGTGGCAAGTTCGTTGTAAGCGGTCTGCAGGCGTTTCGCGCCGTCGATCAACTTGCTCTGATCGCCAGCAACAACGATTGCTGAAAACGCGTCGGCTTGTTGATGCAGTGCATCGCGCTTGCCGACCACGACTTGCGTGAGGCGTTCTTCCTCCGGCTCACGCGGCAGGTCCATGTACTTCTTCCACCACATGTCGGAGGTGGCACGCATGCCGCGCGCGCGTTCCAGCGTCGCCGTGACTTCGGGCGTACCGATCATGAACGCTGCGCGGTCGAGCGCGAGACGCTCGCGCGCCGCGAACAACTCGGCGTTGCCAATGTTGACCGCGCTTGGCATCGAGTTGGTGAACGTATCCTTGTACGCGTCGTTAGAACGGCTCATGCCGAATAGACCGAACGCGCCGATGCCCACGAGTAGCGCCGCGAGAAAAGCCATCGTAAGGCCGATCCGCGCCTTGATCGAAATCCCTTTGTTCAACATGCTTGTTCCTGTAGTAGACGGGTGAGAGCGCGCGTTAGACGCGTTGCTCTATTAGCCTCATTTACGGCAAGCGGGCGGGATACTTGAAGTGCTTATCGTATGAAGAAAGGTGATTGGCGGAAGTTAGCAAGAAATGCAAGGAAGATCGGGCGGAGGGTTGCGGTGTGGCATTTGATGCGTTGTGTGCACGCAGTTCGATGGAGGCGGGGTTTGGGGGGCTCCGGCACCAGCGAAGGGGGATTGGCGACTTGGCGAATTGGCGAATTGGCGAATTGGCGAATTGGCGAATTGGCGGACTGGCGAATTGGCGGACTGGCGGACTGGCGGACTGGCGGACTGGCGACTGGCGGACTGGCGAACTGGCGAACTGGCGAACTGGCGAACTGGCGGACCGGCGGACTGGCGGACCGGCGGACTGGCGGACTGGCTGCCGCCTCCGCCCAAAACTCAGCCTTCCACTTCAGCCCGCGTGGGAATCGACGGCTGCGCGCCCGCGCGCGTGACCGACAGCGCCGCCGCGCGCTGCGCGAAGCGAATCGCCGCATCGACGCTCGCACCCTGCGCGAGTTGCGCGGCAAAACCGCCGATGAAGGTGTCGCCGGCCGCCGTCGTATCGACGGCTTTGACCTTCGGCGCGTCGTACAAGGCCGGCGCCGCGCCTTCGAGCGCCGCCTGCACGCCGCGCGGGCCGAGCGTCACGAGCACGTTGCGCGCTCCGGCCGCGCGCAGCACGGCAGCGGCGGTGGCCGCTTCCTCGGGCGAGCCGACCGGCAAGCCGGTCAACGTCGCCGCTTCCAGCTCATTCGGTATCAGATAGTCGATGAGAGGCAGCCACTCGGCGGGAAGCGGACCCGTGGCCGGCGCCGGATTCAGAATGACCGTCTTGCCGAGGCGCCGTGCCGTGGCCAGCGCCGCTTGCACCGTGTCCGGCGGTGTTTCGAGCTGGCAGATCACCACGTCGGCGGCAGCGAGAACCGCTTCGTGACGCGCAATAGTTTCCTGCGTCACTTCGCCATTGCTGCCCGCGACGATCACAATCGCGTTCTGACTCGCATCGTCGACGATGATCAGCGCGACGCCCGTCGCCTCACGGCCGGTCTCGACCGCCGAGCAGTCGATGCCTTCCGCTTCGAGCCCCGCGCGCAGCTGGGCGCCGTTCGCGTCCGCGCCGACACAGCCGAGCATCGACACCTGTGCGCCGAGTCTGGCCGCGGCCACCGCCTGGTTGCCGCCCTTGCCGCCCGCGACCTGCGCGAACGTGCGGCCGGCCAGCGTTTCGCCGGGGTGCGGCAAACGCGGCGCGCGCGCGACCAGATCCATGTTCAGACTGCCGACCACTGCCACGCGCGCACGCGTTTCGTTACTTGACACCTGTTTCTCCCGAAATCCAGCTTTCTAAACCTGCCAATGTGCGTTGCGGTACGACACACGTCCAGGCCGGCAACCCGCGCTCAAGCCGCGAGATCGCGTTTTCCCGCGCCGGCCCAGGCCGACGTCGATTCGCGCACGATCAACCGCGGCGAGACCACACGTCGGCGGCCGGCCGGCCGCGCGTTCGCCGACGACTTGCCGGCGATGCGTTCGATCAGCGTCTGCGCAGCCATGTCGCCGAGCGCGCGCACCGATTGCCCGACTGTCGACAGCGCCGGATAGGTGAAGCGTCCGAGTTCGATATCGTCGAAACCGATGATCGAACAGTCGCGCGGCACGCTGATATTGCGCTCCGCCGCAGCGCGCAACGCGCCGATGCCCATCATGTCGTTGCACGCAAAAATCGCCGACGGCTTGACCGTGTCGAACAGTTGAGCGGCCGCGCGATGCCCGCCGGTTCCCGAAAAATCGCTTTCGACGATTGCATTGGGCGGAATCTCGATGCCGCGCTCGGTCATGGCGCGGATAAAGCCGTGCACCCGCATCGCGCTCACCGCCGTCTCGACCGGCCCGCTGATACAGCCGATCTGCACATGTCCAAGTTCGAGCAGATGACGGGTAGCCAGATACGCGCCCTTTTCATGATCGATCTGCACGAGATCCGCGTTCACGCCTTCAATATTGCGGTCGACGATCACGAGCGGCTCGCGCGCGTCGGCGAGAGTCTGCGCCAGCACCGCGTCGTCGCCGGCAGACGCGACGATCAGTCCGTCGATCCGCTTTTCCTGCAGCACCCGCAGATAGTTGCGCTGCTTCGCTGGGTCGTCGTCGGAATTGCAGAAGAACACGCAGTAGCCGTTGCGGGCGCAACCGTCCTCGATGCCGCGCGCGAGCTCCGCAAAATAAGGGTTCGTGCTGTTCGGTACCACGAGTCCGATGGTCGCGGTGGCGCGTGCCTTCAGCGAACGTGCCACCGCCGAGGGCACGTAGTGAAGCTGGCGAATGGCGTGCTCGACCTTCGCGCGCACGTCTGCCGACACGGGACGCGAGTTGTTCACCACGTGGGAAACCGTGGTGAAGGACACGCCCGCCACGGCCGCTACATCCTTGATCGTCGCCATAACCTGTTGCTCTCCCGCCTGTTTTTCCCGCCGGTCACGCTCACTGCCGACCTGCGGGACATCCTCATCGAAGACACTTCACACTCGTCAATTCTTACGCTTTACCGCAAACCACCCTGCAACCGCCCGACACGCGCTAATCTTCCGCTGTCAGGCACGCTTGCGGCGGCTGCGGTACGTATCCAGTACCACCGCCACCACGATCACCGCGCCGGTAATCATGCGTTTGGTCGGCTCGTTCGCGCCGATCTGCGCGAGCCCGGCCGCCAGCACCGAAATGATCAACACGCCAAAAAATGTACTGATAACCGAACCGCGCCCGCCCATCAGACTCGTGCCGCCAATCACCACCGCCGCGATCACCTGCAGTTCCAAGCCGACGCCCGCGTTCGGATCGGCCGCCTCCAGACGCGAAATCTGGAAGAGCGACGCGAGGCCCGCGAGCGCGCCCATCAGTGCGAACACGATCACCTTGTACGGCCGCGGATTGACGCCGGCGAGCCGCACGGCCTCCTCGTTGGTGCCGATGCCGACCAGGTAGCGGCCAAACACCGTGCGCGTCAGCACGAGTTGCGCGATCACCATCACCGCCACCGCGATCAGGAAAGCCGGCGAGATGCCGACCGCGATCGGGTTCGACAGGAAATCGAACGCGTCGCCGATGTAGGCGGTGCGCGAATTCGTCATCTGATAGGCGAGGCCGCGCGCTGCTTCCAGCACGCCGAGCGACACGATGAACGACGGAATCCGCCAGCCGACCGTGACCGCGCCGGTAATCGTGCCGGTCAGGGCCGCGGCGGCGACGCCGAGCAGCGCCGACGGCAACGGGCCCCAGCCCCACTTCAGCGCCGCCACGCTCACCACCGAGGCGCCGAGCGCGAGCACCGAACCGACCGACAGATCGATGCCGGCAATGATCAGCACGAAGGTCATGCCGACCGACATCACGACCAGATCCGGGATCTGATTGGCGATCGTGCTGAACGTGTCGTACGTCAGAAAGTGCGAACTCAGCAGCGAGAACAGCACGATCATGCCGAGCAGCGCGCCGGCGAGGCCCAGATAGTTCGAAAACCCAAGCCGCGTGCCGGCCGGCTTGCCGCTCGCGAGCGGCGCGGATGGATCGGCCGGCGCAGCGTTCGTGTTTGCGTTCGTGTTGCCGTTTGCAGCCGCTCCGCCCTGCTTTGCGCCCGACGTGTCGCGCAACGATTGATCGGTCATGACAAACTCCCTGCTTCATTGGTATCGAGGGTGTGCAACAGCGCTTCACGGCTGCGGTAGCCGGCGAAAGCGGCGGCCAGCAACGCGTCCTGCGACCATGTGTTGCGTTCGAACACACCCGTCAGACTTCCCGCGGACATCACGCCGATCCGGTCGCAGATCAGCATCAGTTCACGCAGGTCGCTCGACACCACGACGAGCGCGCGCCCTTCACGAGCCAGCGCGCCCATCAAGCCATAAATATCGAACTTCGCGCCGACGTCGATGCCGCGCGTGGGTTCGTCGAATAACAGCACGCGGCAATCGCGCGCGAGCCAGCGGCCGATCACGACCTTCTGCTGGTTGCCGCCCGACAGCTCGCCGACAATCTGCCCCGGTCCGGAGCTGCGAATCCGCATTGCGTCGATCTGCTTTTTCGCCAGCGCGTTTTCGCGCTTCGCATCGACGATGCCATGCCGCGCCACGCTGCCGATATTGCCGAGCGACACGTTGGCCGCAATCGGCTGCGGCAGCAGCAAGCCCTCGCCCTTTCGGTCCTCGGTGATGAGCGCGATGCCCGCCCGCACTGCGTCCGACGGCGAATCGATCCGCACCGGCGTGGGCGGCACGCCCGGCGTGGCGGCCAGCGCTACCGTGCCGCCGTCTTTCGGATCGGCGCCGTAAATCAGCCGCATCAACTCCGTGCGGCCCGCGCCGATCAGACCGCTGACGCCGAAAATCTCGCCCGCGCGTACTTCGAACGACACGTCGCGCACAATCTTGCCGCGCGTGAGCCCGTCCACTTTCAGTAACGGCGCGCCGATGTTGCGCACGCCGAGATCGATCTGCTCGCCCAGTTCGCGGCCGACCATCCACGTGACGATTTCGTCGCTCGTCAGATTGGCCATCGCGTCGACGTGCACGAGGCGCCCGTCGCGCAGCACCGCGATCTGCTCGGCCACTCGTGCCAGCTCCTCGAGCCGGTGCGAGATATAGACCAGCGCGACGCCGCGTGTCTTGAGCCTGTCGATCTGCTCGAACAGCAGATCGACTTCGCGCGCGGTCAGCATCGCCGTCGGCTCGTCGAGGATCAGCACACGGCAATCGTCGATCAGGTTGCGGGCGATCTCCACCATCTGCTGATGGCCGATGCCGAGCTCGCCGACGAGCGTATCCGGATGGATCGCGTCGAGTCCGACCTGCGCCATCGCGTGACGCGCGTCCTCGCGCAGCTTGCGCCGGTCGATCCAGCCGAAGCTGAACGCGCCCGCACGAGGCAAGCGGTTCAAAAACAGGTTTTCCGCCACCGACAACGTGGGCAGCAGGTTCAACTCCTGCATCACCATGCGCACGCCGAGCGCTTCCGCTTCGGTACGGCTAGCCGGCGCGTAAGGCTGGCCGGCGAGCCGCATGGTGCCGGCGGTCGGCTCGACGAGGCCGCCGATAATCTTGGACAGCGTGCTCTTGCCGGCGCCGTTCTCGCCGGTGAGCGCCAATACCTCACCGGCGCGCAACGACAATGACACGTCGGCGAGCACGGGTTCGGCGTAAGTCTTGCCAATGCCGCTAACGGACAGAATGGCAGGCAAGGCGTCGTGGTCGGTTGAATCCATCGCGATCCTGTTTCACCGCGTCGGGTGCGCCTCGTACGATTGGCTCGACGAGGCCGCATCCGGCGCCGTGCGGTCAATGCCGGCCCGATGCGCGGAATGCGCGGGCGCTAAGGCCGCGCTCCCTCCCGCCGCGCAGCCGCCGTCATGACGCTTACCTCTGAATTAACGGCGGCCCGGCAGGTTTCTTGAGCGGCTATTGAGCGTTCATTGAAAAGTAAGCGCGGAGTCGCGGTTTTTGGGCGGCGCTTGTGGCTCGGTCGTGGCTTCGTGGTGGCGCGACTGCGGCCTTGGCCTTGGCCTTGGCTTCGGCCTTGGCTTCGGCTTCGGCCTTGCTTCGGCTTCGGCTTTGCTTCCGCCTTAGCTGCGACCGGAGATCTGGCCACGCCTGCGCTCCGTTGACCGTCGCCACTCCGAGCCACCACCTACAGCTACCACCAAGCCCCATTCACGGCGAGATTCCAGCCGCGTTTGCGCCGCCTCGTCGGCGCGACTCCGCGCGCCCTGCTAGTCGGTCGGTGCCGGCGACGCTTACTTCGTCACGAGGTCGCACGGCGTTTCCACCACGCCCGACAACTGCGACTGCTTCTTATGCTCGCTCAGGGCTTTCAGCGCGGTATCGATGCCGAACACAGCCTGCTTCGCGGCGTACTGGTCGGCGGTGGCGAGCACTCGGCCGTCCTTCAACATCGGCTTGATAGCGTTGATGTTGTCGTAACCGACCACCATCACCTTGCCCTGCTTACCCGCCGCGCGCACCGCGGAAACCGCGCCGATCGCCATGTTGTCGTTGCCCGCGAGCAGCGCCTTCAGGTTCGGGTACTCGTTGAGCATGGCCGCCGCGACTGCATTGCCCTTGTCGATTTCCCATTCGCCCGACTGCACCGATACCACCTTCGCGCCGACGGTCTGCATCGCATCCTTGAAGCCCGCGGTGCGCTGCTGCGCATTGGTCGTGGTCGAAACGCCCTCGATGATGCCGACCTCGTCGCCCGCCTTCAGCTTCTTCGCAAGGTAGTCGCCGACCTTCTGCGCGCCCTTGCGGTTATCGGGTCCGACGAACGGCACATTCAGGTCCTTCGACTTGAGCACCTCGGGGTCCAGCCGGTTGTCGATATTCACGACGATGATGCCCGCGTCGACAGCCTTCTTGACGACCGGCACGAGCGCCTTCGAATCGGCCGGAGCCAGCACGATTGCGTCCACCTTTGAGACGATCATCTGTTCGACGATGCGGATCTGGTTCGCCGTATCGGTCTCGTCCTTGATGCCGTTCGTGATCAGGTCGAACTGCGACGGGTTGTGCTTCTGGTAGTCCTTCGCGCCGGTTTCCATCGTCAGAAAGAACTCGTTGGCGAGCGACTTCATCACCAACGCGACTTTCGGCTTATGCGCGGGTGCGTTCTGGGCGTAGGCGGCGGAAAACGGCAAGGCGGTGGTAGCGGCGGCGAGGATTGCGGCCGCCACGATGCGGCGGCGAATGCGGTTGCTCATGCATATCTCCTGGGTTTGTCGGCTCAATGTCGAACCGTATTTTTAGTTACGCGCAAACGTTTGCGGGACTCATTCTCAGCGCACCGCGACCGCATTGTCAACGATTCGCGGTGTTGCAGTGCATCGGCGCGCACAAACTGCAGCGTGCCGCCCGGTTGGCGTAGACGGTTGAGCGCCTTGCGCCGAAGCGCGAGGCGTGAGCCTCGGCTGGTAGTGTGTAGCAATGGGTCCTCGCTCGGTCCGCTCGTGACGATTTTGCCGCCGGCTGCAATCTCAGCGGCCGGCGGGCCGCCTATGCTGGACTTTTATTGCGCCGCATGCAAGCGGGACCACGCGTTGGCGTGCGTCAGATCAGAGCCAGCCGGCTTTACGAAACCGCAGGTAAAGGATGATGTCGACGGTCAGCATGATCGCAAGGCACAGCGGATAGCCGTAGCGGAAATGCAGTTCGGGAATGTTCTGGAAATTCATGCCGTAGATTCCGGCGATCATGGTCGGCACGGCAAACAGCGCGGCGAACGAACCGAGCCGTTTGGTCACTTCGTTCTCCGCCAGCGAGATCATGCCGAGGTTCACCTGCACCGCGGTAACCACCAGTTCACGCCGTCCGTCGATGATGCGCACGATCCGCTCGAGGTGATCGTAAACATCGCGAAAGTAAGCTTGCATGCCTTCGCAAACGCTCGGAATGCGACCGCCCGTCAGCTTGCTGATCGCCTCCTGCAACGGCGCGATGTGATGCTGAAGAATCACGAGGCGCCGTTTCAACGAATAAAGATCCTGGATGATCGCGCGCGAGGCCGCCGAGTTGTTACGCTCGAAAATGCGGTCTTCGATCGTCTCGATTTCCGTGTTCATCGCCTCGACAATCGGAAAATAGCGGTCGACAATGTCGTCGGCGAGCGCATACAGCACGAACGCCGAGCCCGCCTTGAGCAACTGCGGCTCGCGCTCGCAGCGCGCCCGCACATTCTGAAAGCCCGCGCGCGTGCCGCGCCGCACCGACAGCACGTAGTTCGCTCCGACGAATACGTCTACTTCACCGATCAGCAGTTCGCAATCCTCGTCCATCTCTACCGTATGCATCACCGCGAACAGCGACTCGCCGTACTCCTCGATCTTCGGACGCTGATGACCGTTCTGCGCGTCTTCGATCGCAAGGTCGTGCAGGCCGAATTCATGCTTCATCACCGCGAGTTCGCCGGGGCCCGGGTCTTTTAGCGCAACCCAGACGAAGCACTCGGGCCGGGCTACATAGTCGCTGATGCTATCGATATCGATATCTGCCAGCTTCCGGCCGTCCTGATAGGCGGCACAATTGATCAGCATGTTGATTACCCTGAAAGCGAACAGAACGGCCTTGCAACGCCTTGCGTATGCGCAGCCCGGTCTGCATGAATGGAGTGCGATAGCCGCCATGTTAAGGGCTGTCGGCGCCTCCCATGTATCGAATTGTTAAGCGACGCGAATACCGGGCATGGCCGCTCGCAACCGGACCTTGCGTGTCGCCGGGTTCTTCCTCATGATCGTTGCAAACGGGGAAACCAGGGAGACCGCAATGTGCTATTTCACCCGAATTGCCGGCATGGGTGCGGCGTTGAGCTTTGGCATCGTCGATGCGATCGGGCTGCAAGCTAACCGCAAGTTTGCGCGTGACCCGCAACGCACCGCAATCCGGGCGCAAGGCGAATCTTCGTGAGCCGACTGGTTTTCATTTGCGGTCACGCGGGCACGGGCAAGACAACACTCGCCAGGAAACTGATCGGCCCGCTGATGCAAGCAACGGGCTCGCCGTTCTGTCTGCTGGACAAGGACACGCTGTACGGCCGCTATAGCGCGGCTGCCATGCACATGCTGACCGGCGACGCGAACGATCGGGACAGCCCGCTTTTCCTCGACCATCTGCGCGAGCCGGAGTATCGGGGTCTCGTCGACACCGCGCGCGACAATCTGGAACTCGGCGTGAGCGCGCTGGTAGTCGCGCCGCTCTCGCGTGAAGTCCGCGAGCGGCGGCTTTTCGATCGCGCCTGGCTCGGTATCGGCGAAGACGTCAGCGTGCGAGTCGTGTGGGTGCAGGTGTCGGAAGAGACCGCGCATCAGCGGATCATGGCACGCGCCAATCCGAACGACGCCTATAAGCTCGCGCATTGGGACGAGTACCGACAGCGGCGCTTCGTGCCGTCCGGCGACATGTGCAACGATCTGCTGATGTTCGACAACACCGCGCCGGGCGCTGCGGATCATGACGTGCTGCTCGCGCGCATTCTCGGCGAACCGCAAGCGGCGTCCGCAACGGTGCATCCGCTGCCTGTCTAGTGTGCGCGCCGCGGCGCAACGTCAAGCAGGCGCAGCGTGACGAGGCAAATGAAAAAACGCCCCGCATGCGGGGCGTTTGTCTCCGGCTACACCGTTTGTCAAACGGTCGCCGCGCTTTGCAGCGACTCCAGCGCCTGCCCTTCGTACAACTGGCCGAAGCGGTTACCAAGGAAGTCGCGCAGCGAGACCTGCTCCTGACGCACGAAACCGCGTTGCGGCAGCTTCTTCTCGCGGAACAGATCCAGCACTGCACACATCGCGCCCGCCGTGGTTATCTGGATCGCGCTCATCGGCACGCCGCAAACCGTCTTCGCGAAGATCTTGCGCGTGAACACTTCCTGCACGAGTTGACCGTCGCGCATCCCGCTCACGGTGATGAACACGAGTACCACGTCCTGTGCGGTTGACGGCACCGAACGGCGCATGATCGTTTTGAGCGTATCGCGGTCGCTCGAAAGACGCAGGTCCTCAAGCAGAAATTGCATCAGATTGCGGTGGCCCGGATAGCGCACCGACTTGTAATCGAGCGACTCGACGCGGCCCGACAGCGTTTCGCACAGCGTGCCCAGACCGCCCGACGTGTTGAACGCTTCGTACTCAGTGCCGTCGAGCGAAAAATGTTCGAGGCCTTCGAGAGGCTGCACCCACTGCGTGCGGCTGTCGCGGATCGCTTCGCAGGGTTGGCAGTATTCGTTGATGAGGCCGTCCACGCTCCACGTGAGGTTGTACTTCAGCGCATTGGTCGGAAATTGCGGCAGTGCACCGACGCGCATCTTGACGTCGCGAATTTCGGTGAAGCGGTTCGCCAGCTCGTGCGCGGCGATGCCGATGAAACCCGGCGCGAGACCGCACTGCGGCATGAACGCGTGATCGGCGTCGTCGGCGATTGCGCGGATTGCGTGAGTGGCGCGCACGTCCTCGGTCAGGTCGAAGTAATGGACGCCCGCGCCCTTCGCGGCGGCGGCCACGTTCACCGCGAGGTAATACGGCAGCGCGTTGACGAGCGCGTCGAAGCCATGAACCGCGGCACGCAGCGCGGCGGCATCGGCGGAATCAACACGGCGAGTTGAAATTCCCTGCGCCGCAAGTTTGTCGAGCGCATGCTGATCGCGGTCGAACGCGACCACGTCATAGTCGCCGGTTTCGCGCAGCATATGGGCGATGGTGTGACCAATCAAACCTGCACCAACGATGGCTACTTTCATATTCTTCTCCTTCGTCGACCGGAGTTAGCGCTTTAGCGCTTACTCCGGTCCCATGCACAGCTGTCGACCGGAGTTAGCGCTTCAGCACTTACTCCGGTCCCATGCACAGCTGTCGACCGGAGTTAGCGCTTCAGCACTTACTCCGGTCCCATGCACAGCAGTCGACCGGAGTTAGCGCTTGAGAATGCACCGCCCATGAAGGCGCGGCGCGCGGCGGGCTGAACCCTTGAGCGACAGTGTAGGGAGAAGCAAAAACAGTTCATACACGCAAAATGCTGCGTAATGACTATCACCTTCGACGTTTCGACGAGCCCCACCGACAAAACGTCGAGAACGTATCAAAACAGCGTAAAAACACGCAGTACTTCAGACCATCCCGCGGTCGATCTTGCGCGCGAGAATGATCGAGGTCGTGGTCCGCTCCACGCCTTCCATTCCGCCGATCTGATCGAGCAGATCGTTCAGACGATCCGGCGAATCCGCGCGCAACCAGGCCACGTAATCGAACTCGCCGCTCACCGCGCACAACAGTTGCATCTCGGGCATCTTGCCGAGGCGCTTCTGCACGGCGGCCCCATGCTTAGGCGCAATGATGATGCCGACGTACGCATAGATGCTCGAATCGAGCACGTCCTGGCCGAGCCGCACGCTGTAGCCCGCAATCACGTTGCTGCGCTCGAGCCGCGCAATTCTCGCGATCACGGTGGTGCGCGCCACGTCGAGTTGGCGCGCGAGATTGGCGACGCTCTCGCGGGCGTTCGCCTGAAGCAGCGCTACCAGGTTGCGGTCGAGATCGTCGAGTTGGTCGAGGCGCGGAGGTCTCATCGAGGGAGAAGAAAGTGGTCGCAGTGGTGCGGATTATCGCGCGTCTTCAGTGTCAGGCGGCAAGCATCACGCGCCGAAACGCTCTATAACGAAGTCGATGAAACTGGTGAGCTTGGGCGTGGCCCGCCGGTCGCGCGGATAGACGAGATGCACGGGCGCGCCGTCAGGCAGATGCTCTTCCAGCACCGACACCAGTTCTCCGCTCGCGATCTCGCGTGCGAGCAGCGCCTCCGGTTGCAACACGAGGCCAAAGCCGCGCAACGCGGCCACCTTCAGCGCCTGACCGTTGTTCGCGCGAAAGCGCCCCGCTCGCAACGTGTATTCAGCGGCGCTTTCGCCGCCCAAGCGCCACGCGCCCTCGCGGCCCCAATGCAGAAAGCCGAGACACTCGTGATGCGCGAGATCGGCGGGTGTACGTGGAATGCCCGCTCGCGCGAGATACGCCGGCGACGCACAAGCGCGCATGCGATAGGGCTTCAACGGCCGCGCAACGAAGCTCGAGTCCTGCAGATGGCCGATGCGCACCGCAGCGTCGAAGCCCTCTTCCACCAGGTCGGTCATGCGGTTCGACAGGTCGAGTTCAAGCGTGACCTCGGGCCACTCGCTCAGATAGTCGGTCATCGCCGGTGAAAATATCTCGACGCCATAGGTGAGCGGCACTGTCACCCTGAGCACGCCGCGCGGCGCAGCGGCCATGGACTCCGCGAGCGACTCGGCGTCCTTCACGTCGGCGAGAATGCGCCTGCACTGCTCGTAATATTGCCGGCCGATCTCTGTGAGGCTTTGACGGCGCGTCGTGCGCGTAAGCAGGCGCGTGCCGAGCCGGGCTTCGAGCGAACGGACGTGTTTGCCGACCATCGCCGACGAAATCTCGAAGCGCTCCGCCGCCGCAGTCAGGCTGCCCGCCTCCACCACGGCCACGAAAATCTCCATGCTGACGAATTTATCCACCCGCTATTTCCTGTTCGTTTCGGTTGTAAGCGTTTGTCGCATAAGAGCCGCATTGTAGGGATATCGTGATACTAATAGCGCCCACGGCCATGTTGAGCGGTCCGCGCGTGGTGCTATAGCGCGCAATGTGGCGCATTGCAGGGACCGCTCGCCGCACGCCTTGTCCCACCTCAAATTCGAACAGACATCAGGAGTTTCGATGAAAAAAGCACTGGTCATGCTGGCCTCGGCAGTCGCGATGAGCGGCGCATTTGCACAAGCTTCCGCACCGGTTGCGGCGTCTTCGGGGACGGCGGCTTCCGCAGCCGTCGCGAAAGGCGGTCACGAGCGCAATGTCGAAGACCGCATCGCCTATCTGCATTCGCAACTGAAGATCACGCCGGAGCAGGAAACGCAGTGGAAAACGTTCGCCGACGTCATGCGCGGCAACGGCGAGACGATGGGCGAGCTGTTCAAGCAGCGCCGCGCCGCCACGACCGTGTCCGCGCTCGACGACATGAAGCAGTACGCCACCATCGCACAGGCGCACGCAGACGGCATGAAGAAGCTGGTGGACGCATTCGATCCGCTTTACAACAGCTTCTCGCCCGAACAGAAGAAGCTCGCCGATGTAACGTTCCGTCAACACGGCGGTGCGGACGGCCGGTCGCGTCATCATGGCAAGGGTAAGAGCGACAAGTCGGCGCCGGCCGCGGCGAGCGACGCCACGGTCAAGCCGTAACCGGCCGGCTGCGCGACTCATATGGCACCGCGGGCACCGCGCCTGGCACCACGCCTGGCACCACGCCTGGCGCAACACCCGGCACAAGGGCGCGTTGCGGTTCTTGCCGCACCGTGCCCGATGTGCCAAAAAAGGCGCGCAGTCAGATACGTCTGGCATGATGCAGGTCCGCGATCGTAGACGCGAAGTCGCGAACTCACCGTCAACAAACCTCTGCCTGCTTCATGAACGATCTGAAAAACCTTGACCTGCGCGATGACGCCGCCGCCCGGCGTGTCGTCAAAGACGAAACGGTCAACGTCGAATTCGCCGCCACGCAAGGCGAACTGATGAGCCTGGAAGGCCCCAACCGCTATCTGCCTGGCGACGCCTTGATCACTGGGTCGACCGGTGATCGCTGGGTCGTTTCGCGCGAACGCTTCGACGCCAAATACGTTCCCGCCGACGCAGCGCATACGCATGGCGAGGCCGGTGCATATCGCAATCGTCCCGCTGTCGTGCTCGCGAAACAGATGAATGAAGCGTTCTCGCTAGCGCGTTCGGCGGCCGGCGGCGACGTGCTGCGTGGCGGGGCCGGCGACTGGATCATGCAGTACGCGCCGGGCGATTACGGCGTCGTGCAGGCCGCGCGCTTCGCGAAGGTTTACCGTCTCGCAGACTGAAGCGCCGTCACGCGAACTCGTCGCCGAGATCCACCGTGACTTCGCGCGGCACCGCTTCGCCGTTCGCATACTGTTCTTCGAGTGAGCCGATGCTCGCCTCCACATACGCGCGCAACACCGCGAAGCTGCGGCCCCGCAGCCGCGCGGGCAACGCGCGATAACGCGCGAGCGCCGCGGGCGCGATTTCCACCGTCATCACGATGCGCCGTGCGGCCGCGCCGAAGCGCATTGCCACCCAGTGAATCGCCAGCGTCGTGGTGCCGTTTTCGGCCGCGCGCTGGACGAACTGCGTCTGCTCGGGAAAGAGATCGCTGATAACGCGCGCCAGTTCCTCGAACTCGGGATTCGCGCAGTCGTATTGGTAAGCTTCCATGGATGTGCCGAAAGAGAGTGATCAGCGGTAGCAGGCGGCCGATTGTAAAACAGCTACCGCGAGTACCACTGCGAAGCGCGGCTGCGAAGCAGCGCTTCGCTAGCGAGGCAGTTCTGTCATGCGCTCCGCGCCCGGCCGCCTGAACGCCCTGAACAGCAGCCCTGCTACGACGAGCGCTCCCAATGCATAGACGGCATCGACTGCGGCGAGCGGCACGAGTTGCGCCTGGAACAGTGCGGCGGGCACATCCACGAGCGCATGCAATACGATCGCAAGCGGCAGGATCGCGCGCCATCCGGCCCGCAGGCCGCGCCACATCAACACCGACAAGCCGATCTGGAAAATCAGCGCGGCCACGCGTTCGAGCGCGAAAATACCGGCTGTCTGCGGCGTCAGGCTGGCGAGAATCAGATGGATGCGCATCAACGATTCGGTCGGCAGGTTACTCAGATAACCGTCGAGCTCGCCGCGATTTTCCAGCACCGCAAACAGAATCCATTGAATCTGCACCAGCACGCCGACGAGCCATGCTTCCGCGCCGCCATGACCGAGGCCGTAGGTGAGCGCGGTGCCGTCATCGGTGCGCGTAGCTTGCGGCGTTGAAGCCACCGTCGTCGCGCTAGCCGTCGCACTCGCCGCCGCACTAGCCGCCGCACGTTTCATCAGCAGACGCATGCCGATGAAGCGCCCCACTTCCTCGCAGATGCCTGCCGCGAGCGCGCCGTAGACGACGAACGCGAGCGGATTCGACAGGAACGTGGCCGTCGCTTCGTTACGATGCAGCATGTAGTCGTTCAACGCACGCTCGATCACCATTGCGAACAACGCGAACACGGCGATGCCGGCGATCGCGTCGCGCGGCTTCAGCGCGAGCGGCCGGCGCAGGCGGCGGTAAATGACAAAGGGCAAAGCAGCGACCAGCAGCGTCGCGAGGACGAGGCTCGTCAGGGTAAGCGGTGCAACAACCATGAGTTTCCTTGCGATGACAGGCGCGCAACCGCTGCGCGCCGCAGCCCGAATCATCGCAGATCGGCGGCAAGTCGGCCTGGAAGCTCGCGGGGATGCTGGCTTGGGCGTCGGTCTTCATGTCAGCGCGACGACCCGCCCGAACCTCAGCCCGACGTGGACGCGCGGACGATCAGTTCGCCCGGCAACAGGCAGTCGCGCGCGCCGGTCTGCGCGCCTTCTATGCGCTCATGCAGGAACTCGACCGCCCGGTAGCCGATGTCGTAGGTCGGCTGGCGGATCGTCGTGACGCCCGTCAATTCCGCCCAGTCGGGGTCGTCGATGGACAGCAGCGCAACGCGTGCCTGCCAGCCGGCGCCGTAACGCGCCTTCAGATGCAACGCAAGCCGCAACGCGACGGGCGCATTCGCCGCGAACACCGCGACGCGCGCGGCGTTGCCGACGGTGCTTGCGCGCGCGCTCGACGCGTCGATCGCGCGGTCGAGTGCCGCGAGGCTTTGATCGGTCTGCTGCGCGTCCGCGAGATCGAGCACGAGCGTATGGCCGTGCGCAGCGTGCGCGCCGGTTGCTTCGTAAGCCGTCATGGCTTCACGGAACGCCGCCTCGCGCAACCGCCGCGAGCTGACCTGCTCGAACGGCTGCACGACGAACCAGATGTCGCGAAACCCGCCGTCGAGCAGATGACGTGTGCCGAGCTCCGCAGCCGCGCGATTGTCGAGCCCGACGATATCGGCGACGAGTCCTTCGACGGAGCGGTCGACCAGCACCGCCGGAATTCCGCCGCCGCCCACCGGCCGCAAGGTTTCCTCGCGCACGCCGAGCGCGTTCACGATCACCCCTTCCACACGGTAGGTGGTGAGCAATTGCAGATAGCGCCGCTCCATTTCCACTTCGTTCGCTGCGTGGCAGATGAGCGGCATCAGGCCGAGCGCGTGGCACGCGGCTTCGACGCCTTGCAGCACCTCGACGGTATAGGGATTGGTGAGGTCGGCGAGCAGCATGCCGATCAGCCGGTTGCGGCCACGCTTTAGCCCGCGCGCCATCTGGTTGGGCTGATAGTCGAGCCGCTCGATAGCGGCTTCGATGCGCGCGCGCAGTTCCGGCGACAACACGCTCATCTCGCCGTTCAGATAACGCGAGATGCTCGTCTTGCCGGTGCCGGCTTCGCGCGCGACATCGGTGATCGTCGCGCGGCGCGGTGCGGCTGGGCGGGTCGGCGTAGTGCTCATCGGCACAAAGCAATCCAGCACGTGACACACGCGCCGAAAGGCAAACGCTTGTTCACGGCGCTCGTCACCGTTGCAGCACTTCGCGATTGACGATGTTGGTCGTGAGCGTGCCGTTCAGCGCGGCGACCAGATTTTCCGCTGCGTTGCGCGCCATTGCATGACGCGTCTCGTGCGTCGCCGAACCGATATGCGGCAGCGCCACCACGTTCGCCAGCTTGAGGAGCGGCGAATCGGCTGGCAGCGGCTCGGTCTCGAACACGTCGAGACCCGCGCCGTGGATCGTGCCGTTTTGCAGCGCCTCGATCAGCGCGGGTTCGTCGACGATCGCACCGCGCGACGCATTGATAAGAATCGCGCTTTTCTTCATCGACCTGAGTTCCTTCGCGCCGATCATGTGCCGCGTTTGCGACGTGAGCGGCACTTGCAGACAGACGAAGTCGGCGTTAGCGAGCAGTTCCGGCAACTCGACGCGCCGCGCGCCGTAAGCCTCTTCCGCCTCACGGTTCGCGCTGCGGTTCGTGTAGAGCACCTTCATGTTGAAGCCGAGCGCCGCGCGCCGCGCGACCGCGCCGCCAATGCGTCCGAGCCCGACGATGCCGAGCGTCTTGCCCTGCACGTCCACGCCGAATTGCGCGGGCCCGATGCTGTGCTGCCACTGCCCTGCCTTGACCCATGCGGCAAGTTCGACCACGCGGCGCGCTGACGCGAGGATCAGCGAAAACACCGTGTCGGCGGTCGATTCCGTCAGCACGTCAGGCGTATGCGCGAGCACGATGCCGCGCTGCGTGAGATCGGCGACGTCGAACTGATCGAAGCCGACGGAGATCGTCGACAACGCCTTTAACCGCGTCGCGCCTTCCAGCATCGCCGGCGTGATCTTCACGCTTGCGCCGATGCCGCCGTCCGCGTCGCGCAAAGCGGCGACGAACGCGTCATGCCGGGCGGGATCCACCTGCACGACTTCCACGTGCTGCTGCAGATACGCCAGCACATCTTCAGGCAGCGACTTCCAGGCAACGATCTTCTTCATCGGCTTATTTTCCTTGCAACGGTGTAGCGAGCTTGTGCGGCGTCTCTACCGCCTGCTGTTGCGGCTTGACGATCAGCGTGAGGATGACCGCGGCGATCAGCGCCACGCTCATGAACGCATACGATGCCGCGGGCGTCCCTGTCGCGCCGTTCAGATAGCCGACCACGTACGAGCCGACGAACGAACCGAGCGCGCCCATGCTGTTGATCAACGCCATCGCGCCGCCCGCGACGTTCTTCGGCAGCAGCTCCGGCACGATCGCGAAGAACGGGCCGTATGGCGCGTACATCGCGGCGCCGGCAATCACGAGCGACGCATACGAAAGCCAGAAATGCGTGGAGCCGAGCGCATACGACGCCGCGAACGCAATCGCGCCGATCAGCAGGAAAGGCCACACGAACACTTTACGGCGGTTGAGTTTATCCGATGCCCACGACGCCGCAAGCATCGCGATGGTCGCGGCGAGATACGGCAGCGCCGACAGCCAGCCGGTTTCGACCATGCCGAGCGTCGAGCCGTTCTTCAGGATCGACGGCAGCCACAGCACGAAACCATAGACGCCGATGCTCCAGCAGAAGTACTGCGCGCACAGCTTGATCACAGCCGACGAGCGGAACGCCTCGCTGTAATTGCGCACCGGCTTGATCGCGGCCTGTTCGGCGCGCAGCGTTTGCGCAAGGTCGTCCTTCTGCTGCTGAGTGAGCCAGGACACCTGCTGCGGCTTGTCCTGCACGATGAACCACCAGCACACCGCCCACAGGATCGCGGGAATGCCTTCGGCGATAAACATGTTGCGCCAGCCGAACGAATGCACGAGATAGCCGGATACCACCGACATCCAAAGCACCGTCACCGGATTGCCAAGAATCAGAAACGTGTTGGCGCGCGAGCGCTCGCTCTTCGTGAACCAGTTACTGATGAAGATCAGCATGGCCGGCATCACCGCGGCTTCGACCACGCCGAGCACGAAGCGGATCACCATCAGCGACGGAATATTGCTGACCATGCCGGTCAGTGCCGCGCAACCGCCCCACAGCACGAGGCTCCAGAACACGAGCTTCTTGACGCTGCGGCGTTCGGCGTAGATCGCGCCCGGAATCTGAAAGAAAAAATAGCCGAGGAAGAACAGCGCCCCGATCAGCGACGACAGTCCCTTGCTGATGCCAAGGTCCTGGTTGATGCCGGCCGCCGCCGCGAAACCGTAGTTTGCGCGATCGAGATAAGCGAGGCTGTAGGTGATGAATACGATCGGCATGATCGTCCACCAACGGCGAATGGCGAGAGATGAAGTCATGGGTGTCTCCTTTACGGCTTCCCGAAACAATGATGAACTGAACTTGTGCGGCGCTTGCCGAGCGCTCTTGCTGTTATCGATGCAGCCCGGCTTGCGGCTCCGTTCCGAACCGCGATGCTGCCGGGCCACGTAATGCTGTTTGCGGCGGGGCCTGCCAATATATGCAAACGCCCGCCAAGGCACGTGCCTCAGGCTGCGTGCCTTAAGCTGCGTGGAGGCTCGGGTTCGACAGATCGGCGCGTTCGAGCGCATCGAGTTCGGCGCGACCCGGCAGCCCTTCGGAATCGCCGATCACCTGAATCGCCAGCGCGCCGATGCGGTTGCCGCGAGCAACTGCCTGCCGCAGCGTCTTGCCTTCGAGCAGCGCGCTGATCACGCCGACGGCGAAGCCATCGCCCGCGCCGACCGTATCGACGACCTTCGCGACCGGCTGGCCGGCAATCACGCCGGCATCCTGGGCGGTGCGGAAGTACGCGCCCTCGGCGCCGAGCTTGACGATCACGCCGCGCGCGCCCCGCTCCAGAAAAAACTCCGCGATGTCGTCGGGCTTCGTATAGCCGGTCAGAATCTCGCCCTCGCCGATCCCGGGCAGCACCCAGTCGGCGAGCGCGGCGAGCGCGTTCAGACCTTCCACCATCGCGGCGCGCGACGGCCACAGCGTCGGGCGCAGGTTCGGATCGAACGAGATGGTTTTTCCGGCTGCGCGCACCTCACGTGCCAGATGGAACGCGAGTTCACGCGAGCTCGCCGAGATCGCGGGCGCGACTCCCGTCAGATGAACGTGACGCGCCGGCAATACATAGTCGGCCACGTAATCGGCAACCGACAGGTGGCTCGCCGCCGAACCTCGACGAAAGTATTCGACGGCGGGGTCGCTGCCGTCGTCGTTCTTCGACTTCAACTGGAAACCGGTCGGGTAGCGCTCGTCGGTGCTCACGCAGCGCTGGTCGATGCCTTCTTTCGTCAGCGTGTCGCGCACATACTGGCCGAATGAATCGTTGCCCACGCGGCTCATCCAGCCGACCTTGAAGCCAAGCCGTGCGAGACCGATGGCGACGTTCAGGTCAGCGCCCGCAATGCGCTTCGTGAAATGGCCGACGCTCGCGAGCGGGCCGGTTTCGGTCGCCACGAACATGGCCATTGCCTCGCCGTAGGTGATGATGTCCAGTGCTGCGCTTGGGTTGCTCATGCTTTGCTCCTGCGTGTGCGTCGGGCTTATCGCTGCTGCCAGTTTTTTCCGCGCTCGTTGCTGCTTCTCTCAGGTTCCGCCCGCCGCTCACGCGGCGGCCAGCCACGCGACGCGGCGCGCCGCGTCTTCGTCGATACAGGCGGCGTCGAATGGAAACTCGATGCCGCGCGGCACGTGCCGCGGCAGTCGGCGCAGCACGTCGGCGAAGCGGGCGTCGTCGACGGTGGGCGCCGCCGCAAACCGCCGTGCGCCCTCGCCAACCGCGACCTTGCAATGCACGTACTCGACGTAAGGCGCCAGCGCCGCGGCTGCGTCCGACGCCGAGACGCCGCACCACGCCCAGTTGCCGACGTCGAAAGTCATGCCGAGGACATCTGCGTGGCCTTCACGCTTCAATGCGTCGAAGAGGCCGACGAATTGCGACAGCGAGCCGCCCTGCGCCAGTTGCCCGTTTTCCACGACGAGCCGCACATTCACGCCCCGCAACTGCGCGGCGATTGCATGGCAGTGCGCCTCGCGAGCAAAAGCGCCGAGCTGCAGTTTCACGAGGCGAGCGCCGAGGGCCACCGCTTCGTCAAGCGCGAGGCGCAACGCGGCGGCGTCGAGCCGGCCGCCTTCCATGTAGAGCGACGCCGGCGTCGAATACACGGACCACAAGCCCAGTTCCGCAATCTGCTTGCCCAATTCCCGAAGGCGCGAAGGCGCGGCGTCGGCTTCGTAACCGAACAACTCGCGGCGCACTTCGAAACCGGCCGCTCCGGCGCGCCGGCTCGCTTCCGCCCACTTGCGGTGGCCCGCTGTGCGCACCGAGTCGGCGCCAAAGGCGCTCGCGACAATCGCTATTTCTGCTGCATCTGTCATTTCTAGCTACCGTTTCTTCAGCATCCGCGTTTTGGAACCGGTTCCAAAAGCAGCTTTCAAAAAAGCGCCGAAGCGCTTGCGATGCCCGAATATTGCGCCGACGCTCGCGCCGCGCACCATAGTGGAAATCCCCAGGCGGCGGCATCCAAGGGATATAACCACCGTCGCTTCGAGCCTGCGCGCCGGTACAAGACTCAAGCGGACTCAAGCGCCATCCGCGAGACAAAGTGCAAGGAACTGCTGAACCACGCGCGACGGCGCGCTCGCGTGGGGCACGACGATGGACAGCCGCCGCGTCAGCGGCTCGGGACTGAGCGAAAACACGCGCAATGCGCCGTCTTCGTGCCGCATCGACATTGCGGAGACGAAGCCGATGCCCATGCCGGCCCGCACTGCTTCCTTCACACCTTCCACACCGGCTATTTCCAGCGCCACGCGCATCGGCACGCCTGCGCGGGCGAACGCGCGCTCGACGATCTGGCGCACGCCCGACCCCGCCTCGCGCACGATGAGCGGCTCGGTACCGAGTGCCGCGAGATCGACGCTGACCCCTCGCGCCGACCCTGCGAGCGGATGCGCGCGCGGCATGATCGCGACGATCTCGTCCTCGCGCCAGGCATGGACTGCGGTGTCCGGCGGCAGATCCGCGCCGACCGGACCTTCGATCAACGCAATATCCACCGATCCGAGCGCGCCGACGATGTCGGTCGTGTTGCCGTCGGCGGTATGCAGCGCCACCTCCGGATAGCGCCGGTGGAAGTCAGCGATCAGATACGGCAGCAGGTAGCTCGCAGGCGTGGTGGTCGCGCCGATCCGCAGCGTGCCCTGCTCGAGGCCGCGCAACGCGTCTCTGTATGCATGAGCCTGCCGCCACGTGTCGCGTAGCCGCGCGGCGTAGCTCGCTAGCTGCTCGCCGGCTGGCGTCAGGCGCACGCCGCGCCCCTCGCGCTGATAGAGCGGCTCGCCGAACTCGTCCTGGAGTTGGCGCAACTGCCCGGACACCGCGGGCTGCGACAGATGCAACGCCACCGCCGCACGGCTGATGTTCAGATGCTCGGCGACTGCGGCAAACGTTATAAGCTGGTCGGGGGTCATGGAACACAAATATTGGCGGAACTGATACTTGTCATTCTAAATGACGATTTTTCATATCCATATATCTCATTTAGGATTAGACCCATCGAATCCAGTCAGTCCCAGAGGCTGCAATCATGACCACCGCTCGACTTACCGCAGCTACCCCAGAACAGTCGTCAGCCCGCGGGCAACTCAACGGCATCCTGTTCGTCACGCTGTTCGCCGCTGCCGTCACGCGCATCGCCGAAATCCCGGCCATTGCCGGGCTGGGTCTCAGCCCGCTGATCGTCGGCATCGTCGCGGGAGCACTCTACGGCAACGCGTTGCGGGACGGCATGCCCGCAAGCTGGGCCGCCGGCGTCAATTTCTCGGCGCGCAAGCTGCTCCGTATTGCGGTTGCGTTTTTCGGGCTGCGAGTGAGTCTTCAGGAGATCGCCCAAGTCGGCTTGCCCGGTCTTGCGGAATCGGTACTGATCGTCGTCAGCACGCTGCTGATCGGCACCTGGGCCGGCATGAAAATCATGAAACTCGACCGCGACACAGCGCTCCTCACGGCTGCCGGCAGCGCGATTTGCGGCGCGGCGGCCGTGCTCGCCTTCGAGTCCACGCTGCAATCGAAGCCCCACAAAAGCGCGATGGCCGTAGGCAGCGTGGTGCTGTTCGGAACGCTTTCCATGTTCCTTTACCCGGTTCTGTTCGAGGCAGGCTGGCTGCACCTCGACACGGTCGGCGCGGGCCTCTTCTTCGGCGGCACGATTCACGAAGTCGCGCAGGTGGTCGGCGCGGCGAGCAACGTGAGCCCGGAAGCCACGCATATCGCCACCATCGTCAAGATGACTCGCGTGATGCTGCTCGTGCCGGTGTTGCTCGTGGTGGGCCTGTGGGTGAACCGCGCGGCACGCCGCGACGCGTCAGCCGCGGGGACGCAGCAAGGCGCTTCCGTTCATCAGGGCAAGCTCGCGATTCCCTGGTTCGCACTCGGCTTCCTTGCCTTTGTCGTGATCAACTCGCTGCATGTGCTGCCGCAAGCCGCCACCACGACGCTGAATACGCTCGATACCTTCGCGCTGACAATGGCCATGACCGCGCTCGGCATCGAAACGCGCATCTCGCAGATTCGTCAAGCGGGCCCTCGCGCGCTGACGACCGGCTTCATCCTTTATGTATGGCTGATTGCGGGCGGACTCGGCATCACATGGACTGTCCAGCATTTCCTCGGCTAAGCCCCTCGCCTCACAAGCCAACCCCGCCGCGCGCGGGGTTTTGCGCGTTATGCGCGAGCGTCCGGCGCGCTTGCGCGGCATACTGGCTGCCCGAGCGGCGCATGAGCCCTGCGCGTCGCGTTGAACGAGCGTTCATGCAACCGGAATGAGGACCAATCGATGAGCCTGGAACTTTACTACTGGGACGGCCTGCAAGGCCGTGGCGAATTTGTGCGGCTGGCGCTGGAAGAAGCCGGCGCCGACTATGTAGAAGTGGCGCGCGGCGATGCTTCCGAGGGCCTCGGCACCGGCGCGATGATGGCGGTGATGAAGAGCAAGGACGAACCGTACCCGCCGTTTGCGCCGCCGTTCCTGAAAGACGGCGATCTGGTGATCTCGCAGACCGCGAACATCCTGTTCTATCTCGGCCCGCGCCTGAACCTGGCGCCCTCCGTGGACAGCCTGCGCTACGTGGCAAACGGCTTGCAATTGACGATCGCCGACGTGGTCACCGAGGCGCACGACACGCATCATCCGCTCGCAAGCAACCTCTATTACGAAGATCAGAAAGACGCCGCGAAGGTGCGTGCGCACGACTTCATCGATAACCGGATTCCGAAGTTCATGAAGTATTTCGAGCGCGTGCTGAAGCAGAATCCCGCCGGCGACACCTTCATGGTGGGCGACTCGCTGACCTACGTCGACCTGTCCATGTTCCAGCTGATCGACGGACTGCTTTATGCGTTCCCCCGCGCGCTGAAGCGCTTCGGCGAGCACTACCCGCGGCTCGCCGCATTGCACGCGGCCGTGAAGGAGCGGCCGAACATCGCCGCCTATCTGCAATCGGAGCGCCGCCTCGCGCATAACGAGGCGTGCATCTTCAGGCACTATCCCGAACTCGACAAGGCGGCGGCTTGACCCGCGCCGTGATTCCCCGTTCATGCCCGGCAGCGCGCCCGCTTCTTCCAGCGGGCGCGCTGCTGTTGTCGTGCGCGCTTTTCTAACTTCTCTCACGCCCCGTACCGCCGACGTGCTCTCATTCCTGCTGAAGCTGCGCACCCGCGCCCATGACCTTTTCCGTCTCTCGGACGCCCATACGATGCTGGTCTGGTCGGTGGTCGTAGGCGTCGCGGGCGCCTTTGCGACGATCGCGTTCCGCCAGGGCATCGAGTTGCTGCAACTGTTGGTGGCCGGCAAGTCCGGCAGCTTCGTGGAAATGGCGCGCAGCCTCCCGTGGACGGTGCGGATCTGGCTGCCGGCGGCGGGCGGGCTCGTAGCCGGTTTCCTGCTGCTGATCGCCCAGCGTCACGCCGACAAATGCAATCACGTGGACTACATGGAGGCGGTGGCGATCGGCGACGGCGTCGTGCCCGTGAAGCTGAGCCTGTGGCGCAGCCTCTCGTCGCTGTTCACGATCTCGAGCGGCGGTTCGATTGGCCGTGAAGGTCCGATGGTGCAGCTTGCCGCGCTTGCCGCCTCGCTGATCGGACGCTGGGTCCACTTCGATCCGCCGCGGCTGCGCCTGCTGGTCGCGTGCGGCGCGGCGGCGGGCATAACATCGGCGTATAACGCGCCGATCGCGGGCGCGTTCTTCGTCACCGAAATCGTGCTCGGCTCCATCGCGATGGAGAGTTTCGGGCCGGTGGTGGTCGCGGCCGTCGTCGCCAATATCACCATGCGCGAATTCGCTGGTTACAAGCCACCGTACGAAATGCCGGTGTTTCCGCCGGTGGCGGGCATCGAAGTGCTGCTGTTCGTCGCGCTCGGTCTGCTGTGCGGCGCGGCGGCGCCGCAGTTTTTGCGGCTGCTCGACGGCTCGAAGGCATTGTTTCGCAAGCTGCCGTTGCCGCTGCCCGCGCGGCTCGCGCTTGGCGGACTTGTCGTCGGCATTCTGTCGGTCTGGACGCCGGAGGTGTGGGGCAACGGCTACAGCGTCGTCAACTCCGTGCTGCACTCGCCGTGGACGTGGACCGCGCTCGTCGTCGTGCTGGTGTTCAAGCTGGTGGCAACGGCGGCCACCGCGGGCTCCGGCGCTGTAGGCGGCGTGTTCACGCCGACGCTTTTCGTCGGCGCGGTGGTCGGCTCGCTATTCGGCCAGGGCATGCACGCGCTGTGGCCGCACGGCACCTCGGCGCCGTTCGCCTATGCAATGGTCGGCATGGGCGCGTTTCTCGCCGGCGCCACACAGGCGCCGCTGATGGCGATCCTGATGATCTTCGAGATGACGCTCAGCTACCAGGTCGTGCTGCCGCTGATGTTGTCGTGCGTCGTTGCGTATTTCGTGTCGCGCGCGATCGGCAAGACGTCGATGTATGAAATCACGCTGCGCCGCAATCAGGAAGAACTGGAACGCACCCGCCTGCGCGCCACGCAGATGCGCGAGCTGATCCGTCCCGCGCAAACCGTCGTGCCGCCGAATGCGACCGTGCACGACATGACGCGCGTGTTCCTCGAATATCCGGTGAAATATCTGTATGTGGCCAACGAATCCGGTGCGTTTCTGGGCGTGGTCGCATTGAAGGACATCACCTCCGATCTGCTCGACAAGCGCGATACCTCGACACGAACGGCCGCGGACTATCTTCAGCCGCATTTCGACGTGCTCACGCCGGACATGCCGCTCGGCGTCGCGCTGCAGCACTTCATGGCTTTCCAGGGCGAGCGGCTGCCGGTCGTCGAAAGCGCCGCACATCCGCGCCTCGCGGGCGTGGTCTATAAAACGTCGCTGCTCGACGCGTATTTCCGCATGAATCCGACGCGCTGAAGCCGGTCGGCGCGGGCACGGCGCGCGTGTCGCGCCATGCAAAGCACGGCAGATTCTCTACAATGGGAAGACGCTGCGGCCACGCGCCGCAGTGCGGGTTACGCGAGGACGGGCGCGCCGAGACGCCCGCCATCCGATCGGAGCGAAGATGAGCGAACCGTCCCTCGACGCCGTACGCCGCGACCAGGCGGGCTGGATTTTCCTGCATATCGAAGGCGAGCCGTACGATCGCGGCGAACAGCACGGCCAGTTGCTTGCCGCGGAAATTCGCAACGCGATCCGAACCGCCCGCTACCTCGCGAAGTGGGACACCGGAGAAGATTTCGACACCTTCGTCGAAGCCGCCGTCTCCCAGTTCGCCAACAAGCTCGACACCGAATTCGCCGACGAAATCCAGGGCATCGCCGACGGCGCACAGCTGCCGTTCGCCGAAGTGCTGGCGTGGAACGGCTACATGGATCTACTCCAAAGCTGGTGGCCCGCGCACGCGGCCGAGCAGAAACCGAGCCTCGGACTCAAACCGTGGCGCGGCCGGCGCGGACATCATTGCAGCGCGTTTATCGCAACGGGCAATGCGACGCGCGACGGCCGCATCGTGATGGCGCACAACTCATGGGACCGCTATGCCGCCGGCGACGCGTTCAATGTCGTGTTCGACATCGTGCCGGATCAGGGCAACCGGATTCTCATGCAGGGCGTGCCGGGATGCATTTCGAGCCTCACCGATTTCTGGGTGACGGCTGCCGGATTGATGGTGACCGAAACCACGATATCGAACTTCGTCGGCTACAACGCGGCGGGCGCGCCCGAGTTCTACCGCTCGCGGCGGGCGTCGCAGTACGCGAACAGCATTGGCGAGTGGTGCGAGATGTTTTCGATTGCGAACAACGGCGGCTACGCGAACAGCTGGCTGCTGGGCGACACCAAGACCGGCGAGATCGCTCGTTACGAACTGGGGCTGCACTATTCCGGCTTCGAAAGCACAAGGAACGGTTTCTACAGCGGCTACAACACGGCGACCGATCTGAAGATCCGCAATCAGGAATGCATCGGCGAAGGCGAGGACTATACGGACGTGCGCAAGAATGGCGCGCGGCGCCTGCGCTTTATGCAGCTGGAGGAAATGCACCGCGGCAAAATCGACGTGGAACTCGCCAGGACGATGATCGCGGATCATCACGACGTCTATCTGGATCGCAGCGACAACCCCTGTTCGCGCACGATCTGCGGGCATCTCGAACTGGACGACGCGCGCTTTGGCGGCTCGGATCACGGGCCTTTCAACCCGTGGGGCGCGAACGACGGCAAGGTGGTCGACAGCGAGATGGCGCGCGAAATGGCGTTCGCCGCGCGCTGGGGTCATCCGTGCGGGCGGCCGTTCGACGCCCAGGCGTTCATGAAACGGCATCCGCAGTGGAACTGGCTGAACGGCTACATGCGGGACCGGCCTTCATGGCCGTGGACGCGCTTCGAGGTGTTGCGCTAGCTGGGGCGCGGCTTGGGAGCCTCGGGGCGAATCCGCAATTGGGCTGCCATTCCCGCGCCATCATCGGCGATCTACAATGAGTGGTCACGAAGCGCGCGTTGCAGAATTTGCGCGTCGGGCATGACGAAGCGCGCGGCCGGCAAGCCCGGGCCATGCGCGGCTTGCGCCTTCCTTTCGACGCGTGGTCGGCACAGCAATTGCTCAACCGTTAGCGCCGCATGAGCTTAGGAGGTCGGGCATGAAAACCTCGACACTGTTGACCATGGTGACGCTGTCCGCTTCGTGCTTCGCCGCGCCGGTTCATACGGCGCAGGACGGCACGACTGCGAACGCCCTTGCCGAAAGCGCCAACGCCGCGCCAGTCGCCCCTCCTGCGCCGGAGGTGGCGGTCACCGACGAGAATCGTCCACAGGAATGGCAGCATATCGTCTTGCCGAAGTCGCGACATCCCGAACGGGGCTTCGCGGCGCAAAGCGAGCGGCTGCAGACCTGAGAGCGGCGCTTGCCGTGTGGCGGTTTCCGGTTGATCGCGAGGAACCGCGAAGAACCGTGACCAGGTGCGACCAGGCGGAACCCGGCGCGACTAAGCTCGACTAGCGGCACTTGCCGGTCCTGCGCGACGAGCTCTGACAGCCTCCGAGCGCCCCGACGAGCGGCAACGAAGTCGGGACGAGGCGACCATTCCAGGCTTTGAAACAGCAACCAGCGGCAGTTACGCGCATCAGGCGACAATAAGCGCCGATAGGCGCCGATCGAACGCAATCAAGCGGCAACCGAACACGGCGCCAAACGACAGCCAAACGACAATCAAGCGGCACCGATCCATCCCAACCGCACCAACAGGAGCTTGCATGACGACATCGTCCATCCCCGGGGAATCCATCGACTTGCAGATCTCCGACGTGCTCAGCGACGTCCACTTCCCCGCCAACAAGGACGCTCTCGTCGACGCCGCGCGCGAAGCCGGCGCGAGCAACGAGGTCCTGTCGATGCTCGACGGCCTGCCCGAGCAGGATTACGCGGACGTCGCGTCGGTCACGCAGCTGATCGGCGGCAATTACGGGCCGGGTCTGAGCGCGTGAGCGAGCACGCGGAGGCGCCCCGGCGCCTGCTCGCACCGCTGGAACAGCGTGGCGCGGACTGGATCTATCGCTCGCCGCAATCCTGCGGCACGGCCGGCACCGTGGACCGCGGCGACATACACGGCGCAGGCGGCGTCGAGCGGATCGAAGCGTTTTTTCACGGCGCCGGTTACGCGATGCACCGCCACGACACCTACGCGATCGGCCGCACGCTAGCCGGCGTGCAAAGCTTCCGCTATCGCGGCAGCCTGCGCCACAGTTTGCCCGGCGGCACGATGGTGCTGCATCCAGATGAACCGCACGACGGCCAGGCCGGCACCGGCGAAGGTTTTCGCTACCGCATGGTTTATGTCGACCCGGCTCTTTTCCAGCAGGCGCTCGGCGGCAAGCCCCTGCCCTTCGTGCACGGCGGCTTGTCGAACGACCCGCGTCTTTTCGCGGCCACGGAAAACCTGCTGCGCAGCATGGATCGCGCGATGGACCCGTTGGAACAGGACGACGGGCTCTACGAACTGGCCACGGCGCTCGGCGCGGCAGCGGGCGCGCGGCCCGCGCGCCGCCCGGTGGATTACGCCGCCGCCCGCCGGGCCCGAGAGTATCTGCTGGCCTCGCTGGAACACACGGTGACGCTCGACGAACTCGCGGCGGCCGCGGGACGCGATCGCTGGAGCCTGTCGCACGATTTCCGCGCGGTGTTCGGCACCAGCCCGCACCGTTACCTCACCATGCGGCGTCTCGATCTGGTGCGCCAACTCGCGCCGGCCGGCATGCCGCTCGCCGACGCCTCCGCCGCGAGCGGCTTCTCCGATCAGAGTCATATGACGCGGCACTTCAAGCGCGCATGGGGCGTGGCGCCCGCACAGTGGCTCAAGATGCTCGGGACTACATCGCCAGCCATCCGTTAGGCGCGAAAGCGAAAGCGCCGCGTTTCGCGCACGGCGCCCGCCCACAAACGTTCAAGACCCACCGGCACCTCGCGCAGTACGCTCCTTCGAGAGACGTCACTCATCTTGGAGAAGGAGCACAGCATGTCGGATATTCAGGCCCCCCAGCAAACCTACCGCGCGATCAATTTCGCTGAAAAACTCGCGTTGTTCAGCGATCAGTGGCAAGCGCGGGTCGTCGCGGAGATGAACGACTACCAGTTCAAGGTCGTGCGCATCGAGGGCGATTTCATGTGGCACCAGCACGCGGACACGGACGAAACCTTCATCGTGCTGGACGGCCAGTTGCGCATCGACATGCGCGACGGCTTCGTGATGCTGTCGGCGGGCGAAATGTTCGTCGTGCCGAAAGGCACCGAGCACAAGCCGTTCGCCGAACTCGAGGTCAAGCTGCTGCTGATCGAGCCTCGCGGCGTCAAAAATACCGGCGACGAAACCAACGAACGCACGGCCGCCAACGACCTGTGGATTTAACCGCGAGCCGCCGCTATGCAGGCAATGGCGCAGACAGCGGCGCCTTCGCGGCCGGGCGCGGCCACGGCTGACAGCCCGCCGAACCTGCAATCGGGCGCGCGGGCTTCGCGCGTCGCGAATCGCGCGCGGGCGCCGTCGCATCCGACTGGAAATGCTCGACGAGGTGATCGACGAAAGTGCGCACCTTAGCGGGCAAGTGCAGGCGGCTTGGATAAGCGATCGTGATTTCGATCTCCGGCAGACGGTAGTCGCCGAGCAGTTCCACGAGCCGTCCGAACGCGAGGTCGCGCCCGATCAGATAGCTCGGCAGAATAGCGACGCCCATGCCGAGCAGCGCGAATTGCCGCAGCATCTCGCTATTGTTCGCGGCAATCGCGTTCGCGGGCCTCACGCGCACGAGCCCTTCCGGCCCGCTGAACACACGCTCCTCGCCGCCCTGCTCGGGCGGCCGGCTCAGGCACGGATGACCCAGCAGATCTTCGGGCCGCGTCGGCGTGCCGTGCTGGGCGAGGTAGGCAGGCGTCGCGCAGACCGTCTGCTGACAGGTGGTCAGCCGCCGCGTGACGATGCTCGCGCTGCGCCCCGGGCGCCCGGCCAGAATGCCGACGTCGAAGCCTTCTTCGACCAGATCGGCGTGACGGTCGGCGAGCGTCACGTCGGGCACCACCTCGGGATAGCGCGCGGCGTACGACTGGACCGCCGGCGCGAGGCTCTGCAGACCGAAGACGACCGGCGCGACGATGCG
The DNA here is from genome assembly GCF_032806925.1 of Paraburkholderia kirstenboschensis. Lineage (NCBI taxonomy): Bacteria > Pseudomonadati > Pseudomonadota > Betaproteobacteria > Burkholderiales > Burkholderiaceae > Paraburkholderia > Paraburkholderia kirstenboschensis. Next base: position 1,441,783 of record NZ_CP136513.1, read on the forward strand.
CAGCGTGCCGACCGGTTCGTGATGACGCGCCACCACCATCTGCTCGACGCCGTCGAGGTCGTCGAGAATGTGGCGCACGCGCTCCAGATAAGTCGTGCCCGCTTCGGTCAGCGAAAGACGACGAGTGGTGCGATTTAGCAGGCGGGTGCCGAGACGCGCCTCCAGATCCGCCACATGGCGGGTGACGACAGCGGTGGAAAGATCCAGCGCGCCTGCCGCGCGAACGAAACTGCCGAGGTCCGCCACCTTGACGAACACGCGCATCGACTGCAATTGGTTCATGGGACGACTCCTGCCTCGAGATGCCGGGCCGGCGCAGCGTTGCCGCCTGTATCACCCCGCGCGGCAAGGCTCGCGCGGATTTGCCCAACAAATCGATTGTATCGACCCGACCTGTCCCAACCCTGACCTGCACGTGACAATCGCGTCAGCTTTACCGATGCGCGCGCACCACTGTTTCACCCATTATTGCGGGTTTTGGCTAGGTAGAAACCCTTAGTCACTGGTAAGATGGCGACCGGAAGAAATTCATCGCTATACCGCTAGCCAACTGCCATGCCACATCGTTTCCAACTTTTCGAAAAAATCGCGTTTTCTTTGGTCTGCTGGTCCGCCGCGGCCTGCTCGGCTTTCATCGCTTATGAGCGCTGCCCGGATATCCAGGTCGTCCTGCATGCGGGCGAGGAAGTTTTGCGTTACAGCGGCGAGTATTCGTTCGTGTGCGCGAGCCCTGTCGCAGATAGCTGCACGCAACTCGCAACGAACTGATTCGACGTCGTTGCCTGGTGCGAGGGGTGGCCGGACCGGTCGCCCCTCGGTGTCACGCGCTGCGTCCGAACACCACGCGCGAAAAGAATCCCGCCAGCACCGCTTCAGCCATTTCACTCGGCACATTCTGCGGATCGACGGTATAGAAGAACTGCACACCGTCGCACAAACCCATCAGGCCCATGGCCAGCATCTCGGGCGGCAACAGCATCGGCGTGCCGACCCGCGCCGAAAATTCGCGGACATAGGCGGCCAGTTGTTCGAGCTTCTCGTGCAGGAACGCGTTGAAACGCAGCCTGAAGCGGCCGTCGCGCGCCGCAAGAAGCTTGGCCTCCACCCACAGCAAAAAGCATTTGTTCTCACGATGCAGGTTGCTGTAGTAGCGCATCACGCGCTCTTCCATCTCTTCCCGCGTGGCCGCGTTTTCGAAAATGGCCCGCAATCCCGCCTGCATGGTTTCGTGGTCGCGCCGCAGTAGCTCGAGAAACAACTCGTTCTTGCTGCGGAAATTCGAATAAAACGCGCCACGCGTATAGCCCGCCGCCCCGGCAATGTCTTCGACACTCGCCGCGACAAAGCCCTTCTTCATAAAAATTGCTTGCGCAGCGTCGAGCAGACGCTGACGTGTCTGGTCTTTGCTTTGCTCGCGTGTCAATCGTTGCCGTTTCATGGGCGAGAGTCTAGCACCTAAAAGAATTCCAATTCACTTCGACATTCAGATACAGGTGTGTATTAGAATTCGCATCATCATTGGAAGTCAGATTCGTATGCCATTTGCATGAACCGGCATGCGCTCTTCGCTGGCGAGCCGCTGCGGCTTGCCGTGTTCGTTCGCTGTCTCCTGTTGGGGTAATTGTGAAGCGTCCCGATTTTCCCGCATCGTCTGCGATGCGCGAGCAGTCCCATCGTCTCGCGCGGCCATGGCATCTGCGCAGCGCCGCGCTCGCGCTTGCTTTCGCAGGCGTCGTCGCGTTGAACGCATGTTCGAAGAAGGAGCCGCGCGCGCCCGAGCCGCGTCCGGTCGTAGCCGTTGCGGTTCATGCGGACGGCAATACCGCGCCCGTGACGTCGCTGCCCGGCGAAGTGCAGGCGCGCTATTCGACGCCGCTGTCGTTTCGCGTCGGCGGCAAGATCGTCGAGCGGCGCGTGCGTCTTGGCGACGTCGTGAGGAACGGCCAGATCGTCGCGCGGCTCGACCCAGCGGATGCGCAGAAGAACGCAGCCAGCGCGCAGGCTCAACTGGCCGCCGCCGAGCACAGCTATAAGTACGCGAAACAGCAGCTCGACCGCGATCAGGCGCAGGCAAAAGAAAATCTGATCGCACCGGCACAGCTCGAGCAGACCACGAACGCGTACGCATCGGCTGCCGCGCAGCGCGATCAGGCGGCGCAGCAGGCGGCTTTGTCGAAAGACCAGTTGCAATACACCACCCTCGTGGCCGATCACGCCGGCGTGATCACCGCGGAGCAGGCCGACACGGGCCAGAACGTGTCGGCAGGCCAGGCGGTCTACAACCTCGCATGGAGCGGCGAAGTCGACGTGGTCTGCGACGTGCCGGAAAGCGCGCTCGCCGGGCTTGCGCTCGGACAGACGGCAAACGTCACGCTCGGCGCGCTGCCGGGGCGCACGTTCACGGCGCGTGTGCGCGAGCTCTCGCCCGCCGCCGATCCTCAAAGCCGCACTTATCGCGCGAAACTCACGCTCGGCAATCCCGGACCCGCCGTGCGCCTCGGCATGACCGCGGACATCGCACTGTCCGCGCCAGCTCCGTGGTCGGCGAGCGGCGCGCAAGGCCAGCACGGCTTTATCGTGTTGCCGGCCACTGCGCTCTTCCACGACGGCACGCAGCCGGCTGTGTGGGTCGTGCGTGCCGCGGATAGCATGCTCGAACTGCGCCGCGTCACCGTCGCGCGTTATAACGAACGCACAATCGTCGTCAGCCAGGGCCTCAAAGATGGCGAGCGTGTCGTGCTGCAAGGCGTGCACACCGTGAGCGCCGGCGAGAAAGTCCGCGCGATCGCACCGCTGCATCCCGAGGACTTCGCTTCATGAGCACCACGCATGACGAAGAAGGACGCTTCAACCTGTCCGCGTGGGCGTTGCGCCATCAGGCGCTGGTCGTCTTCCTGATCGCGCTCTCCACCGCATTCGGCGTCCTCGCCTACACTCGCCTCGCGCAATCCGAAGACCCGCCCTTCACGTTCCGCGTCATGGTGATCCGCACCTTCTGGCCCGGCGCGACCGCGCGGCAGGTGCAGGAACAGGTCACGGACCGCATCGGCCGCAAGTTGCAGGAGACGCCCGCGATAGACTTCGTGCGCAGTTACTCGCGCCCAGGCGAGTCGCTGATGTTCTTCACGATGAAAGACTCGGCGCCGGTGAAGGACGTGCCCCAAACCTGGTATCAGGTGCGCAAGAAAGTCGGCGATATCGCGGCGACCTTGCCGCAAGGCGTTCAGGGGCCGTTTTTCAACGACGAATTCGGCGACGTCTACACCAGCATCTACACGCTCGAAGGCGACGGCTTTTCCCCCGCGCAACTGCACGACTACGCGGATCAGTTGCGCACTGTTCTGCTGCGCGTGCCCGGCGTTGCCAAGGTCGATTATTTCGGCGATCCGGATCAGCACATCTACATCGAAATAACGAATACGCAGTTGACGCGTCTCGGCATTTCGCCCCAGCAGCTCGGCCAGGCGATCAACTCGCAGAACGCCGTGTCGCAAGCCGGTACGCTGACCACGACGGACGACCGCGTGTTCGTGCGCCCAACCGGCCAGTTCAAGGACGTCGCCGCGCTCGCCGACACGCTCATTCGCATCAACGGCCGTTCGTTCCGCCTCGGCGATATCGCGACGATCAAGCGCGGCTACGACGATCCGGTCGTCACGCAAATGCGCGCGGGCGGCAAGGCGGTGCTCGGCATCGGCGTGACGATGCAGTCGGGCGGCGACGTGATTCGTCTCGGCAAGGCGCTCGACGCGGAAATGGTCCGCCTGCGCAAGGCTTTGCCCGTCGGCTTGCAACTGACCGAAGTGTCGAGCATGCCGCACGCGGTCGCGCATTCCGTCGACGACTTTCTGGAAGCCGTGGCCGAAGCCGTCGCAATCGTGCTCGTGGTGAGTCTCGTGTCGCTCGGCGTGCGCACCGGCATGGTGGTGGTGATCTCGATTCCGGTCGTGCTCGCGGTCACCGCGCTGTGCATGTACGTGTTCGACATCGGACTGCACAAGGTGTCGCTCGGCACGCTCGTGCTCGCGCTCGGCTTGCTGGTCGACGACGCGATCATCGCTGTCGAAATGATGGCGGTGAAACTCGAACAAGGCTGGAGCCGTACGCGTGCCGCGGCGTTTGCCTACACCAGTACCGCGTTTCCGATGCTGACCGGCACGCTCGTCACCGTCTCCGGTTTTCTGCCGATTGCATTGGCCAAGTCGAGCACAGGCGAGTACACGCGCTCGATCTTCGAAGTCTCGGCCATCGCGTTGATTGCGTCGTGGCTCGCAGCCGTCGTGCTGATTCCGCTGCTCGGTTATCACCTGCTGCCCGAGCGTAAGCGCGCGGCGCACGAAGCCGACGACCACGAGCACGACATTTACGACACGCGCTTCTACTCGCGTCTGCGTGGCTGGATCGGCTGGTGTATCGAGCGGCGTTTTGTCGTGCTCGCCATCACCGTCGTGCTGTTCGTGCTGGCGATGGCGGGCTTCACGCTCGTGCCGCAACAGTTCTTCCCGAGTTCCGACCGGCCTGAATTGCTGGTCGACGTGCGGCTGCCCGAGGGCGCCTCGTTCAATGCCACATTGCGCGAGGCGCAGCGGCTCGAGAAAGCGCTGGTGGGCCGCCCTGAAATCGATCACACGGTGGATTTCGTCGGCACCGGTGCGCCGCGTTTTTACCTGCCGCTCGACCAGCAATTGACCCAGCCGAATTTCGCGCAGTTCGTGATTACCGCGAAGTCCGTGAAGGACCGCGAGAAACTCGCGCAATGGCTCGAACCCGAATTGCGCAACAACTTCCCTGCCATCCGCACGCGCCTGTCGCGCCTCGAAAACGGGCCGCCCGTCGGTTATCCGGTGCAGTTCCGCGTGAGCGGCGACGACATTGCGACCGTGCGCTCGATCGCGGAACGCGTCGCCGCAACGCTGCGCGCCGACCGCGGCACGCGCAATGTGCAGTTCGATTGGGACGAGCCGGCCGAGCGCTCGGTACGCTTCGAAGTCGACCAGAAGAAAGCTCGCGAACTCGGCGTGAGCTCCGACGACATTTCGAGCTTCCTCGCGATGACACTATCGGGCTATACCGTCACCCAATATCGCGAGCGCGACAAGCTGATCAGCGTCGATTTGCGCGCGCCGAAAGCGGAGCGTGTGGATCCGGCGAAGCTCGTCACGCTGGCCATGCCGACGCCGAACGGCGCCGTGCCGCTCGGCACGCTCGGGCATTTGCGCAACGATCTCGAATACGGCGTGATCTGGGAGCGCGACCGGCAGCCGACTATCACGGTGCAGTCGGATGTGGCGCCGGGCGCGCAAGGCATCGACGTCACGCATGCTGTCGACAAGGCGCTCGGTCCGATTCGTGTGAGCTTGCCCGTCGGTTACCGCATCGAGATAGGCGGTTCTGTCGAGGAAAGCGGCAAAGGCCAGACGTCGATCAATGCGCAGATGCCGATCATGATCATCGCCGTGCTGACGCTGCTGATGGTTCAGTTGCAGAGCTTCGCGCGCGTGCTGATGGTGGTGCTCACCGCGCCGCTCGGTCTGATCGGCGTCGTCTTCACGCTGCTGCTGTTCGGCCAGCCGTTCGGCTTCGTCGCCATGCTCGGCGTGATCGCGATGTTCGGCATCATCATGCGCAATTCGGTCATTCTGGTCGACCAGATCGAGCAGGACATTGCTTCCGGGCATAAGCGTTTCGATGCGATCGTCGGCGCAACGGTGCGGCGTTTCCGTCCGATCACGCTGACCGCCGCAGCCGCCGTCCTTGCGCTGATTCCGCTCCTGCGCTCCAACTTCTTTGGTCCGATGGCGACCGCGCTGATGGGCGGCATCACGAGCGCGACCGTCCTTACCTTGTTCTATCTGCCGGCTCTTTACGCCATGTCGTTCAGAGTACGCAACGACGAGCGCGAGCCGCAAACGCCGTCCGCGTCCGGCGCGGCGCATACGGGGAATTGAGCATGATCCACTTCGCACATTCCTGCGTCGTTCGATGCTTCGGCGGTTTGAAGGCGGCACAACTGCCGTCGGCCGTTGCGCTCGCGGGCTCCGCTTTTGCGCTTGCGGCCTGTTCGTTCGGGCCCAACGGCGAGCCGCCGGCGATGCCACAGCCAGTCCACTACGGCAGCGAGGCGCAACCGGCGCAGACGGTCCCGGCGCAAGGCGTCGCGCAGCAGTTCGTGGTCGGGGCAAAGCCGGTGCCCGAATGGTGGAAGCTGTATCGATCGGACGCGCTGAATGCGCTCGTCGACGAAGGGCTGCGCAATAGCCCGACCCTCGCCGCGACCGAGCAGAGTCTCGCCGCCGCGCGCGAACAGCTGCGCGGGCAAATCGGCAGTTCGATGCTGCCCACCATCGACGCAGGCGGCCAGGCGACGCGCAATCGCGCGCTCGCGATTCCTGAGATCGGCCCTAACACGTTTCTGTACAACATCTTCGTCGGCCAATTGCAGGCGCATTACACGATCGACCTGTTTGGCGCCGCTCGCCTCGCCGACGCCGCGCTGGCCGCGCGCGTGAACGTGCAGGCGTATCAGTTGGACGCTGCCCGGCGCGCGCTCGCCGCGAACATCGTGAGCGCCGCGATCACGAGCGCCGCGTTGCGCGCGCAGATCGACACCACCGAAAGGCTCGTGACGCTTGCCGACGATCAGGCGCGCGACACGCAACGACGCTATGCGCTGGGCGCCGTGTCGCACGCCGATCAGTTGAGCGCGCAACAAAGTGCGGCGAGCTTGTCCGCGAGCCTGCCAGGGTTGAGGCAGCAATGGCAAACCACACGTCATGCGTTGGCCGTGCTGCTCGGTCGCACACCGGACGCCGCGCCAGCCGATCTCGAACTCGCGGGCTTGCATCTGCCTGAGCAGGTGCCTGTGGTGGTGCCGAGCGAACTGTTGCGTGCACGGCCTGACATTCAAGCTGCCGACGCCGCGCTGAAAGCTGCGGCCGCCGATGTCGGCGTGGCGACCGCGCAGATGTACCCGAGCCTGTCGTTGAGCGCATCGATGGGACAAGGCGGCTTCAGCTGGCCCGTCGCGCTCTCCGGCGCGGGCGCCATCTGGAGCATCGGCGCGTCTTTATCGCAGCCTTTATTTCACGGCGGCGCGCTGGTGGCACAGCGCCGCGCGGCCATGAACACCTACGAGGCCACGGTGTCGCAATACAAGCAGACCGTGCTTGCCGCGTTCCAGAATGTCGCCGACACGCTGGCCGCGCTCGAACACGACGCGCAGGCGCTGGAGGCCGCGAATACCGCGGCGCGTTCCGCTCAGGGAATCTTCGATGAAACCTCGGGCCGCTATCGGCTTGGCGCCGTACCGGTATCGTCGACGCGCACGAGCGAGCAGCAGTTTCGCAACGCGCAGCTCGACGAGATTCGCTACACGAGCGCGCGCCTGACGGACACGGCGGCGCTGTTTCAGGCGATGGGGAACCCGCCCGTCGAGGCGGCGGGTTCGCAGGGGAGTTCAGGGATAACTGCGCAGACAGCATCAAAGGCAACGGCGCACGGGTCCGAGGCCGAACCTGGTAATCCGGATTGACGGGCCGAACTTATCCCCAGTTGATGTTGAACAGGCTGTTGAAAACTTTCTGACAAGCAGGCTAACTCGTTGAGCCGGCTCGTGTTATGGGCGGCGGTGTGGAATGAAGCATACGTGGTAGAGACTGGTGTTTTTGGTCGATAGGATGAGAAGCGCTCCTGCAGGCTCTTCATTCGCCACCTTCCCTCGTTTCCGGCTCAATCGCCGTGCGCATCAGCTGGTCCATATACTGCTCCGGTACGAAGCGCATGCCGATGACCGGCTCGCTTGGGGGCGACTCACCGAGCCAGCCCGACCAGCCAAGCTGAGAGGAATCGCCCAGCGTCGCAGGTGGAGCGCATTGCGGCTTGATCTGCAACTCCAGGTCCCACTCATATTCCCGGCCGACGTACGCCCGCACCCACTGGATGAGCCGCAGCAGGTCAGCGCCCCGGGGCGTGAAGCGGTGGTATGTCCCGATGTTCAGCGGGCCGATCACGATGCAGAACCGGTATCGCCGGTCGGGCACCTGTTCACCCAGCAGCGCTCCCCCGCCGAGGCAGGCCGACATGCGCTGTCCGCCTGCCTTGCAGTGCAGTTCAGGCGGCAGCACGATCCAGTGGTCGGCATATTCGCTGATACGCACCGGCACGCCGAAATGATGCGCGACGGAGTCACGCAGTCCGTCCGGCGTTCTGCCCTCTCGAACGAGGTGCGGTGCCAATGACAGGCGTGCATGTGCGGGCAGTGGTCGGGGCCGATCACGCCGCTGCGCATAGCCGGAAAGCGCGGCAACATAAAACGAGAACCGGTCATGATCTGGGCGGTCCAGACTCGCCACCGACTGTGCGGACGCCCACGCGCGGTAAAGCAGCGTGAGCGAGCGGTGATGGAAGATGTCGAGGAAATTGCTGAGCGTCGGATCCCGGCGCTGTTCTTCGCGCTCGCGTGCAATCTCCGTGACGTGGATCGGCAGCGGACCATTGGGGCCCAGCATGCCGAGGCCAAAGAGCCGGATATGCAGCCTGCCGTTTTCCAGTCTGGCTTCCGCAATCTCGCTCGGGGCGAATATCAGGCTCGGTTTCTGGCCAGTGCGAAAGGGCTCAGCCGCTGGCAACAGCGCGCTGCCGACCGGATCAATGGCGGGATCCGCGTTAATGCGGCGCATCAGCGCGAAGAAACCGTAACGCCACGGCGTAGACCGCAAGGTTTCGATCAGTTCTGCTGAGATCGCAACGTTGGGTAATGTGGGGTCCATCAGAGTACCTCGCCGTGAGTCATCTGAGGCTCGATATCAGGGTGCATCCGCATGTGGTGCGGTGGCCTTGGCGCGCGACTGGAATGCCACAATCCTTGAAGCTTTGGTCTCCCTCAATGATGAAGTTTGGACTGGTATCTGGATGCTGTGGACATCTCACCTGATCCCCAATGCGAGCGACCGGTGTCCCTCGTAATCTCATCCTGTTCGATGCCGTGACAACTTCACCACCGTGATCTGTGGTATCGCCGAGTCGAATCAAATCAATCACGCTTGCCCCCGGAACCGCTAGTATCAGGCCTACTCATCGGCGTTTGATTCGGTGGCGGGTCCACTTCGATTGCGTAAAAATTCTCCCTAACGGATTGCGCGCCTTCTGGCCCGTCTACCTCCTTTCCGTTTTTGTCAAAAAAATGCGTATCTGTATCTACCACCATCTGCATTGGGCAAGGGTCGCTTTGAAGTACGCCGCGGAGCTTTGCGCATACTCGGTACGGACCAATCCTCGTCAATCCCAATCCCTTGCTTACATTGGACCCAATGGTCACCCCAACTGCATCTTTATCAAACTCAAAGATTTGGCGAAGAAAATCCGCAAAAAAAGGACGCTGATTGATGATCGGAAGGACTTGTTGTTCAAAATTAACCGAACCATCAGCAAAACAATTCGCGGCATACGAAGCCGACAACAACAAGATCATCGAAAATTTCTTTAAATTTTTCATCAATTATCATCCAATGTATTTAACGCGACGCTGGGTCCCATTTACGCCGCCGTGCAGCCACGTCTGCACGACACTAGCGCCGGCTCCTAGAAAATTATCGATATGGCGTCCAACTATTGCGCTACCGCGGTCATCTGCATATCGATCTCCTACACCATCAATGTTGACATGGGCGCGCGGCAGAATCACATTCCCGTCTACTGCTATTGAATGATTTTCCGTCACCGGTCCAAAAGCGCCTTGAACGCTGTCCGTGTATGCAAACGTGACTTGTGCAGGATCTTGAATATGGTCGCGATGTCCATGGCTGTTTAAATGCCATGTTGTCGACATGCTCACAAATCGTACATAACGCCCGTTTAACGCTTGTCCCGTCCCTTGCATGATGACACCGGAAGCACCATACAGAAAATTATATCTATGCTGGTCGCCCAGTCCGTGAGCATCAGTCATATCGCCGCCAAAGTCCGATTCATTGCAGACGTTGTATCCGGTAATAAGAAACGTACCCTCATACCATGCGTCCTTCAAACGAATGGCAAGTGGCACTGCAGAAATATCAGAATTTTCGACGGAGAGGCGAAGATCACCAGCATTCCTGCTTTTGAGCGTGATTAGAATCGTCCCATCAGCGGCACTTATTGAGGAACTTAAGCTCACAGCATCTCCGCTACGGTTACTCCGGATCGACACGGCTTTCCCAACAACCAGATTGCCGCCCGACACTTGCTTGAGCGTTATTTTTATTTTCAGAAGATATAAAATCTTTCCGCCCTGCACACTAGATGCAGACGGGATAATTGGCAAAGAGTCTCCATATATATTGTTCTGAATTTCCCAACTTAGCGCCGTATCGGCAATGGGCACCGTAACGTTTGACGTAGGGTGAGAATTAGAAACAGCCGATCCAACGGCGGTGGAAGAAACCGCGTCCTGGGAGGATACGGGCGACAGTGAGCCGGTCGGCGCGGACTGAATGTCAGCCATATAATTTTCCTTAGTGAACCAAATGAACAATCAGCCGTTCAGCGCCGTTTGTTATAATCCGCGCGGTCTTTCCGGCAAGGTCTGTAACACCCTCAACCACTTCGCCCGAGTCCCTAAAAATCTTGTACTTTACGTTAGACAACGGCTCACCCGTTGCCTTATTCACAAGTGTAAATTGCTCGTCATGCGGTTTTCCTGGCAGATTAAGAGGCTTATCCTCCGGGCTGGAAGTGTCGAAATCGGCACAATGAATAAGGCACCGGCCTTTAGTATGTATAAATATTCCTCTTTCATTGAGAGTTAATTGTGTTCCGCCCGCATTTAGTGTGATCTCATTGGGAGTTTTCAAGTTAATTGAACCCTGCTCACTAATGATCTCGATAACCTTTTGTGCAAGCAGATTGATGCCGTCGGTCTTCGCTTGTAGCAATATCTTCCCGGCGGCAGCGATCAACGTGATACCCATATGCTGAACAAAGACGCTGAATCGCTCCCGCACTGAAGCAAGGAGTGACCTGCCTGCCGCAATACCAACGCTCATGCCTGTTGTTAGTGCCAAGTGCTCGTTGCTCGCGATGTGTGTGCTCTGCTCTGCTGTCAGGGCTATGCTGGTGGCACTTGCCAGTACAAGTTGCGGTTCCGACAGCTCCGGAAACTGATTGTCGGCTGTCTTCGCGCCGCCACGAATGGAATCGTTTTGAGCCTTCAACGCATCTGCGATCTCAGATTGATCGCTCCCAGACTGCTGTGCCTCGTGAAATTGCGCCTGCTCCAAGAGGCTTCCTTGCAATTCACCGGCTGCTGTAAGCCGTTGCACCGTCTCAGTCATATCTTTCATGGGGGCCGACGCGCCCTCACGGGCCTCCGTTGTGAGCAGCATGCCCGGCGCCCGCATCACCGCATGCGCGTCAGTCGCAATCTCGATGCCCTCGCCGCGTGCCTCCTGACGGCCCTTGTCTCCGTTGATGCGCACGTTGTAGCCGGCCACGATGCGCGAGTTCGCATGATCGCTCGCCATCTGAACCTGAAGCTTGCCGGGCGTGTCGTCGGTCACCACCATGTTAGACGCGCGCCACGGCGCGGCGAGTTCCTGGCTGCGCCAGCCCGAGAGCGACTGGTTCGCCACCAGATCCCACGGCAACGGGTTGCTGTCCGTGTTGAAGCTCGACAGCACGAATGGCCGGTCCGGGTCCGAATTGACGTATCCCACGTAGACGTGATCGCGCACACGCGGAATCCACAGCGCCCCATAATGCAGGCCCTGCCACGCCTGCGCCAGCGGCACCCAGCACGTCGCGTCCCCGTTCTTTTCGCCCACCCGGTCCCAGGTGAACCACAGCTTCAGTCGCGCCATCGCATCGGTGAACACCCCGCGCGTCTGGTCATGACCGCAAACAATCGCCGTCTCCGCGAAAGCACGCGGCTTCTTCGCCTTCAGTGGCGTGCGGTACACCTCATTGGCCGGCTGCGCGGTGAACTTCGTCTGGCATCTGTACCCGCGCGTCGTCGCACCACCCAGCGTGACCGTATCGTTGTTCACGATCTCGATCTTCGTGCCCGTCACCAGGTATTCGGCGTTCACCGGCTCGAATGGATATCCTTCGAGGAAGAACGTGCGCCCGGTCGTCAACCCCCGCAGGTTGCCTTCGCCCCTGATACGCAGCGACTTGCAGCGGTAGGCATCGACCCGCACGCGCGCGAGGGTATCGGCCTCGAATTCGTCGTCGTTATGATCGCCCGCCAGGCCCATTGCTCCCTGAAGCGGCTGCGCGTAATCGGCCCAGGTGTATTCCTCGGCGTTGTCGAACGTCGCCTCGCGATGGATGGCGATGTTCCGGTCGAACTTCGTCAGCGCCTGCGTGTAGTCGTAGTCGATCACCGCCACCTTGCCGGTGGTCAGTGCCCGCGACATGGCAAGCCGGTGAATATGCTCCTCGTCGATGCGCTGGCCGTCCCGGTCCAGATAGCGGATCGTGCGGTACGCGGGGCCGTGTCTCCTGAAACTTGCGTTATCGCGCAGCACGAGCGTGATACCGTCAAAGTGGAAGGTGATGCCCCACTCCTGCCACAGCCGGTCCAGATAATCCCAGTCCGATTCCCAGAACTGCCGCTGATAGTCGCGCTTCGGGTACACCTTGCGACCGTAGCCGGGGCCGCCCAACTGCCATTGCACCGGATATGGATACTTCTCCAGCACCGCACGTGAAATTTCCTCAACGGACATGTCCATGAACGCCCGGTTTTCCCGGTTCAGCGTTGCGAGCCACAGCCACGGGCGCAGACGGAAACGGTAGAACACACGCCGGTCATCCGCCCCCATGCACTTCGCCGCAGCGATCACACCGGTGATCTCCCGCACGTCGGCACTGGTGCCCATTGTCCCGGCTTCTCCCGTGGCGCCCGAAGCCCATGTGCCGCTACCTTCAAGCGCGATCTTCACCGTCATCTTCCTGCCGACCAGCCGGTTCACGTCCACCACCTCGTGCATGGTCGACACGTACAGGCCGTTCGCCTCGATGGTCGAGACGTCCACCTCGTAGTCGTAGAGCCGTCCAAGCTTCTCGGTGCCGCGCAGGCGCGCAGCCACGAAGACCGGCTGCCCGCAGTGTTGCGGCAGCGCGTCGCCCGTCACCTCCAGCACGCGGCTCTGCGTGTTCCAAACCATCGGTGAACCTCCATCAGAAAATGCCACGCGTGCCATCCCGTGTGGGAAAAGTGAAAACAGCGCCGCGCTGCTTCGTGCACAGCACAGTCTGCGTAAAGGAATGCGTAGACACATGGCGCGTCACATACCGTTCGAGCGCGAGCGCGAATGTGAACGGCGACATGCCGTCAAGGCCACTCTCGTCAAAGGTCAGCGTGATCTTCATGCCGCGGGCAAGCTGCAGTTCGCCCGCCTGGCGGTGCATGCCATACACCGGCTCCGCCGTGGCACCGATGAGGCTGTCGAGCTGGCGCGCGAGCGCCGTGTCACCCGCGCCGAGGTATGGCTGCAGCATCATGCGCAGCCCTTCGCCAGGACGCCTTTCATCGAAGTTGCTGTCAAAGACCTCCAGCTCCAGATGCAACTGGCGCACCAGTTCCCACGCAGTGTCGCCATGCGCGAGCGGTGGCCTGGGAGGCGTGGGGGCACGGACGAATCCGGCACTGGCCACGCCTTTCGCGCCCCTCACCAACAGATCATTGACGCCGTTGCACGGCGCGAGACAAGGCAGGTCCGCATTGGTGAGCCATGCATCGAGCGTCAGATAGCGGATGCCGGTCTGATCCGGCCGGTGGTCGTGGTCCAGCAACGACAGCAACACGTGGGTGCGGACAAAGCGCTGGCGGGTGCCGTAACGACGCGCACGGCCGGCTGGTTCATCCAGTTCGCGGCGCAGCGTGAAGTAACGCTCATCGCCTTGCTCATCGTCAGGTATCGCGATGTCGAGCGGCTGGAAAGCGATCTCCTCCGACTCTTCGTCCACCTGTCCCTTCGCAAGCTCCAGCGAATGAACTTCATGGTCGTCGGGCGCCGTCACGTAGGGCACGAGCCGGTGCTCGCGCGCGTCAGCGTCGAGGTGGAGCCTTCCGGTCCTGACCGGATACAGGTTAGCGATCGGCGTACAGAAAAGTGCCATGTGCGATGCATCGACCTGCTGGTCGAGCGCGGCAACCTCGCGTGTGAGCAGCAGCACTATCTCGACCTCGGGACCGGAGATGGTCTGAAGACCCGCCGCAAGCCCCGTCAGGGCGAAAAACCAGAACCGTTGTGGTTGCGCGAAGTATTCGTGCACGAGCGTGTGCCCATGCAGCGCCCGGGACGCCGGTCGCAGCAGGCTCTGTTCCGGCTCAAGCCCCTCGTAGTCCACGCCCATCGGCAGCCTGCCGGCGAGCTTCATGCCGTGCAGTTCTTCTGTATCGAACCCGCCAGGCACACCCATCACCATTCCCACGACGCTGGTGTGAATCAGTTCGAACAGGTGCGAGGCCATGCGCGGCTCACCGCACAGGTAGATCGGCAGGCGGTCCAGCCCCTGCAGACTCCCGATGCTCGCGCCGTCGATCGTGCGAAGCCGCAGGCGCAGTGCGCCACGTACCTGCCGCGCATCGTCCACGTAGCGGTGCAGCGAGAACAGATCAGGAGGAATGCCCGTCCAGCGTGCGTGGGTGAGCGCAAGCGGCCAGATCGTGACGGGCTGGCTGGAGCGGAACTCGCACACAGTGCGGCCTTCGACGGCCTTTCGGGACATGATCCGCGTGCCGCGCGGCAATGTCTGACCGTACGGGTTGTGGGTGGCCTCAGGGTCGGGAAAGAATCGCGCAACCGCCAACGAAGGTAGCAGCGTCACGTAGTTAGGATTCACGCATTCGAGCAGGCGCCGCGTGAACGCCTCGGTCATGCGGTCGATGCGCATCTGCGAACGCCCGGCCGTCAGGGCGAACGCCTCGATCAGCCGCTCGACATACACGTCCCCGATCTCGCCGGCCTGCATGCCGAGGCGGCGCGCGATCTTTGGATGTGCCTGTGCAAATTCGGCGGCAAGTTCGCGCATGTAGAACAGTTCGCGCTGGTAATACTCGATCAGTTGCGGGTCCACGCCGTGCCTTACGCGGACGAGCCTGACGGTGCGCATCCAGTGCGGCGGAGATGTGCGGCCATGGGGCCGATTTGCCTCGCCCGCCCTGTCGGGTCCCTGCGGTACGCGTCGTTCATCGCCATAACCGTCCGTTGCCTGATTCGTGTCTCCTGATTGTGAGGAGGCCGGAGTGATCCGGGTATCAGACCAAGCCGTCATTCCTGCAGGAATGACGCGGAAAAGCATGCGGAAAATTCAGATTGATATGTGGCGCTGCGCGCGTCGGCCAGAAGTATTGGCCTCGAGGGAAGAGGTGGTTCAACGGTGCAAAGAAAAAGCCCGCGCGAGGCGGGCCGAATTGCCACGCACGTGCGATCTCCTTGCCGAGTTCAGCAAAGCGCCGCCGCTTGACACGTGCGACGTCACCACTTGCATATTCCGCTGCGGCTTATCCACAGAAACTGTTCACAGCCTTGTTGATAACCCGAGGACACAACAGACAAGTGCTTGAACGCGCAAGTGTTTCCCCTCGCGACGCGTTTACCGCCACTGCCCGTGCAACGAAAGCGAATCAGCACGCGCGTTGCGTCAATAAACTCCCGCCTCCCCTTCCGGCCGGTTCTTGAAGCGCTTATGCACCCAATAATATTGATCAGGAATCCGTCTTACCTGCGTCTCGAGAAACTCGGTGATCCGTCGTGCGTCCACCGTTACGTCGTTCGACGGAAAATCGGCTAGCGGCTCGAAAATACTCAGCTTGTAGCCGCGATAGCCCGGCAGCACCTCCGTCACGAACGGCACGACCCGGGCGTTCGCCGCGCGCGCCATCCGCGAGACCGAGGTGAGCGTGCAGGCCGGTACGCCAAAAAACGGCACGAACACCGAATCGCGCAAACCGAAGTCCATGTCCGCCGCGAGCATCACCGGCGTGCCGTCGCGCAAGGCGCGTAACGCGCGCCGCACACTGTCGCTGCGCGGAATCATCTCGGTGCCGAAGCGCCCGCGCTGGCGCCTCGCCATCGCGTCGAGCAACAGGTTCGACATCGGCGTGTAAAGCGACGCCACCGGATGCCGCGTCGAATACATCATGCAGCCGGCCTCGATGCCGACGAAGTGGAAGCCGACGAAGATCGTCGGTTGAGCCCGAACATCAGCGAGATCGATTGCGCTTTCCACTTCGACGAGACGTGCCAGCGCTTGCGCATTGCCGAACCATTGTGGCCCACGCTCGACATAACTGCGGATCACATGGCAGAAATGCGCGCGCGCCAGACGCTCGCGCGCCTCGTCGCTCATGTCAGGGAAACACAATTTGAGGTTGGTATGCACCACCCGCCGGCGCGTGCTCGGAATCCGGTACAGCAGAGCGCCGATGCCGTTGCCGAACCGCGCGACGAGCCCATACGGCAATAAAGCGAAGGCGCGCAGCAGCCCCGTCATCAGACAGATGAGAATTCGACTTTTCAATGCGAGAACCCGGTGGATGCTGGAAAGCAAACACGTCGGCCGCGGCGGCTTTTGCGCCGCCAGCGCTCAACGTGGCATGTGCGCGCCCTCCGGCCGGTCCGGGCGCGCTTGTGGGATCGTGACGTCTTGCTCGCCGCAAGACGCAGCAATGCTCGAGATGGAAACAGCTAACGAAACCAACCTGCTAATGGACCCCGATCGAGCATTGCAGGCGTGATTAAAACACAGCGTGCATCCCGCAAACAGAATCGCGCAGGATGACCACCAGCGGAGCGCAGCCAGAAAGCGTTAAGCCCGCACTTTGCCACCGCTGCCAGCACCCTCTTTCGCGCGCACTTCGGCGTTTGCCAGTGCGCTTGCCAGTGCGCCTGGCGCCCGCATCGGCACGAGATCGCAGCGCCGCTCTTGCGCTAACCCCGGCCCGCGTCTTCCGCCCTTCGGTCATGTTGCGCGCGCGGCCGATCGGCCCGCACGCGCTATCCCGATCAAGGCTTGTTCGATTCGAACAGATCCATGATCTGCTTCTTCTCATTGGACGACACGCTCGGCGGCGGCACCGCCGGCGGCGTCATGCCCGCGGGCCCGACTCCACCGATCGCATCGTTCACACCTGCCGTCGGATTCGCCGAATCGAGACCGATGCTGGCGACAAAACCGTTGCCCGGCGTCATGTCCGAGTAGAACAATTCGCCGTCGACGGAAGTCACGCCTTCCGGCTGCGCCGGCTCGCTCTGCGGCACACCGCGCAACGCGCGCTGCATGTACTCGACCCAGATCGGCAGCGCGAGTTGCGCGCCGAATTCGCGGCTGCCGAGCGTCTTCGGCTGGTCGTAACCCATCCACGCGACCGCGACGAGCGATTGTTGATAGCCGGCAAACCAGCCGTCTTTCGCGTCGTTGGTCGTTCCGGTCTTGCCCTGCAGGTCCGACCGATGCAGCGCGTTGGTGCCCGCGCCGGTGCCCGCCGTCGCGACCGAATGCAGCAGGCTGTTCATGATGTACGCGTTACGCGGCTCGAGCGTGCGCGGGGCGTCGCGACCTGCGGTCAGCGGCTGCGCTTTCGACAGCGGCTCGCCGCGCGCGTCCGTCACTTCGTTGATCAGATACGGGTTGATGCGGTAGCCGCCGTTCGCGAACACCGAATACGCACCCGCCGACTGCAACGGCGTGACGAGCCCCGCGCCGAGCGCCATCGGCAGGTACGGCGGAGTCTTGTCGGCGTCGAAACCGAAGCGCTGCGTAACGAAGTCTTGCGCGTACTTCGTGCCGATATACGACAGAATCCGGATCGACACCAGGTTCTTCGACTTCTGCAACGCGAGGCGCAGCGGCATCGGCCCGTCGGGCTGGTCGTCGTCCTTCGGTTCCCATGCGTCGCCGCCAGGCGTGCTCGACGGGAAGTACAGCGGCGCGTCGTTGATGATCGTGGCCGGTCCGAGCCCCTTGTCGAGCGCCGCCGAATAAATGAAGGGCTTGAAGCTCGAACCCGGCTGACGCCAGGCTTGCGTGATGTGATTGAACTTGTTCTTGTTGAAGTCGAAGCCGCCAACGAGCGCGCGAATCGCGCCGTCCTGCGGCGTGAGCGACACGAGCGCGCCTTCCACTTGCGGAAGCTGCGTGATCTGCCAGTTGCCTTTGTCGTCGCTCATCACGCGCACGATCGAGCCCGGCTTGATCTTGGTCGCCGCCGCGCCGCGTGCGCTCAACGCACTGGCGGCAAAGCGCAAGCCTTCACCGCCGATGGTCACCTGCGTGCCGTCGACCAGCTGCGCCTTCAGCTGCTTCGGACTGGCGTCCGTGACGACCGCGGCGATGATCTCGCCGTTATCGGGATGATCGGTGAGCGCGTCGTCGATAGTCTGATCGCGGTCGTCGCCAGGCGCGGGCAGTTGCACGAAACCTTCCGGCCCGCGATAACCGTGACGCCGCTCGTAATCCATCACGCCCTTGCGCACCGCGCGATACGCGGCGTCCTGGTCCGCGGAATCGATGGTGGTCGTGACATTCAGGCCGCGCGTGTAGGTTTCGTCCTTGTACTGCGCGTACATCATCTGGCGAACCATTTCGGCAATGTACTCGGCGTGCACGCTGTATTCGTTGCCGGGATTACGTGTGTGGATCTCTTCCTTCACCGCCTGGGCGTACTGCTCCTGGCTGATGTAGCGCAACTCCAGCATGCGCCTGAGAATGTATTCCTGACGAATTTTTGCGCGCTTCGGATTCACTACCGGGTTATACGCCGACGGCGCTTTCGGCAAACCCGCGAGCATCGCGGCCTGCGCAAGCGTGATGTCTTTCAGATCCTTGCCGAAATACACGCGCGCCGCGGCGGCAAAGCCGTAAGCGCGCTCGCCCAGATAGATCTGGTTCATGTACAGCTCGAGAATCTGGTCCTTCGTCAACGCGCGCTCGATCTTGTACGCGAGCAGCATTTCATAGATCTTGCGCGTATAGGTTTTCTCGCTCGACAGAAAGAAGTTGCGTGCGACCTGCATCGTAATCGTGCTCGCGCCCTGCGACGCGCCGCCGTGCGCGAGGTCGGCAAAGCCGGCGCGCAGAATGCCGAGGAAGTCGACGCCGCCGTGCTCGTAGAAGCGATAGTCTTCGATCGCGACCACCGCTTTCTTCATCTGGTCGGGAATGTCCTGGAAGCGCACGAGACTGCGCCGCTCCTCGCCGAATTCGCCGATCAGCACATGGTCGGCCGTATAGACACGCAGCGGCACTTTTGGACGGTAGTCGGTCAGCGCGTCGAGCGAAGGCAGTTGCGGCCCCATCACGACAAGTGCATAGCCGACAATCAGCGCGCCCACCACGGCGACGATCGCGGCGAAGCTTGCGAACCAGATCGCGATCGTCGCGCCGATCGAGCGGCCTCCCTCGGCGGCGTCGCGCGAAGCGGTGTTGCGTCCTTGCGTGCGGTGGTAGGAGTCCCGGTCTTGACCGGCCGGAGATTGCGAGGAATGCGGTCGTTTGATGATTGGCATGACTGGAATAGTGGGCGCGTAACTCAACGCCTTGTTCTCGCGCGTTAGGCGCGCATGAATCGTGAGCGGCGTAGTCTGGGCGCAGACCGCCGTGCGACTCTGTGCCCCGGCGAGTCGCCACGGCGCACCCGGGACACTCCGGCGCAACGTAACAGCGCATTTTAAAGAAATCAAGCCGCGCTCAACGGAGTTTTTTTGTAAGAATTCCCTTCGCACCAAGGCTCGGCGGCAGACCACGGGTAGATTCGGCAGGCTTGCGGGGCGCTTGCGCACGTTGCGCGAAGTTATCCCCAGTTTTTGTTGAAAGGCCTGTGGACAAGACCGCAAAAAGCGCGACAACTCGTTGATGTCACGGCATTTTCACGACGCGCCCGTTTGCGATCGGCGCAACTCGTCATATGATGGACTCCGCGCATGCCGATGCGCGCCGATGCGCGCCGCCAGGCGCCATGCCAACAAGTATGCGAGCCGATCATGACAAAGCCCAGCGAACGCATCGTCGTATTCGTCACGCCCGCGCAGAAACGCGCGATCGCTGCTACTGCGGACGAGCTTCGCATCAGCGTCAGCGAACTCATGCGGCGCGCGGTGCTGAGTTTCAGCGCGACCAGCGAGCAGGTGAAAGCGGCGAGTATCGTCGATCGGCTCAATGTGCCACGCGCGCCTGACGCACTCGACGCGGCGCTGCAGCGCGTTGCGCAGGACGCGGCACTTGCGCGCGCGGCGCTGCCGCCCGCCTTGCAAACGCGCGTGGGCATGCGGGCCGGTTCAGATGCAACTGGGGCGGGTATTACCGGCGGCAGTTCGACGGCGTCGGCTGCTACAGCTCCTGTTGAAAGTATGTCGCCCGCGTCTGAACCTGCCCCGCTGCTGCCTGCCGATGTGCTGGCGGCGCTTACCACCGAAGTCGACGAAGACGCCGTGGCAACCGCCCAGGCTGTCGCGAGAATGGCGGCGGCCCGCGCTGCCGCGAGTGAGAATCTGCTGCCCGCCGCCGTGACGGTGCAGACTCACGTGAAGAGCGTGTTGAAGCGCCCTCGTGTCGACCCTGTGCGCGACGACGACGATCCGCAAAGCGATCTTGGCCCCGAAGGCAGCCGTTTCGCGTAACCATACCGATAGCGCGGCAATGAAACGTGCGACGCCGATGTAACCAGTTTGCAAGCGGTCGCCTGCGCATTGTGACTCGCTTTCCCCCATAAGCGACGCGTGCGCCCTTCACGTTGGCGACACTCAGCGCATGCAAACTGAGCCGCTCGCTCATCGCGCCCTTTAAGCCCATTTTAAGAGAGCCCGTGGTGTAATATCCGCGAGCTGCCGAGCGACCGGTGCGCGTGCTCATCGCCGAAAGGCTTTCGCTTCATCACGCGATACGTGTGCAGGTGAAACGGACAATTTGCTCTTGCGCTATTGCAATCGGCGAGCAAGCCCCGACCTCCGGTCCGAACGCTGCGCAGCTTCTCGCGCGGCGGCGTAAAGTAGCAGTGACAAGCAGTTGAGTGCGCAGGAATATTCAGCGCCGACACCATTCTTTGGAGGTTTTCATGTCGCTTTTTGACAGCATTTCGCGCACGCTAAAAGGTCTCCTGAACGACGCGGCGGACTCTGTGCAAGACCCGTCACGCGACTCGCGCCAGATCGTGCGCGAACTCGACGAGAGCATCGGCCGCGCCGAGAATTCGCTGATCGAGATCCAGGCGCAAGTGGCCACACAGCAAAGCAAGCGCGATGTTGCCGCCGACAAGGCGAAGAAGTACGAAGACGGGGCGAAGCGCGCGCTGCAATCCGGCGACGAAGCGCTGGCTCGCGAAGCGCTAGGCGCGCAGGCCACCGCCGAGGCCGAACGCGATGCGCTGACCAAGGAACTCTCTACGCTGGAACCGTCGGTCGCGCAACTGAAGAGCCAGATCGAGGACATGCGCAGCCGCCGCAACGATCTGAACGCGCGCTCGAACATCCTGCAAGCCAAGCAACAGATTGCCGAAGCGAAAGACGTCGCTGCAACGGCGTTGGGCGGCATCGGCGGAAAAAACCTGTCCGAGGATTTTCAGAAGCTCGAGGACAAGGTCGCGCTGTCGAATGCCCGTTCGGACGCACGTCTGAATTCCGCCGATGTCAAAAGCGGCAAGGCGCTCGATGACAAGCTGGCAGACCTGAACCGCGGCCCGTCGGTGGAAGACCGTCTGGAAGCGCTGAAAAAGCAGATCAACTCGCCGGCTCAGTAATTGCGTAGAAGTGCGTGGTAGTGTCCGGCTGTTTGCAAGTTCCGGAGCATTCCGCGGTTAGGGTCGCTGGTAAGCCGGTCGCCGGTTAGCCGGCCCCCGGTTAGCCGGCCCCCGCAATCGACTGAAGGAGACGGGCGCGTGGCGCCCGGTCTGCAAATGAAAAAAGTTATCGCAAGCGCGTTCGTCTCGCTGGTGCTCGTATCTACGGCAGTGTTTGCCGTGCCCACGGTGCAGCAAATCGAATCGGCCATGTCGCAAGGCAACTGGCAGCAGGCCGATGCCGGCTTGTCCGAAGTGCTGAAGGCGCATCCGAATAACGCACATGCGCATTACCTCTACAGCCAGGTGCTCGACCGCGAAGGCCGTTATGGCGACGCGCTAGCGCAAGTCCAGCAGGCCAAGACGCTCGATCCGCAGATCCGTTTCACCGACCCGACGCGCTTCGCGCAAGTCGAGGCACGCATTCGCCACGACGCCGAACGCACCGCCAACACGAGCGGCAACGGCGGCGGAACCGGCATCGGCACCTTGACGAACCGCACGACCAATCCGTTCGGCCAGCAGAACGCGCCAGCCGTGCAGCAGGCGCCTGAGCGCCATGGCCCGGGCATCGGCATGTGGGTCGGCATCCTGATCCTTGTCGGCGTGATTGCGCTGGTGCTGCGTTGGACCTTGCGCCGTGCGCGCACGCAAGACGATACGCGCGCGGACGACGACCGTCGCGTGCAACTCAAGCGCGCGACCGAGCTGCTTAACTCGGTGCGCTCGCTCAAGCTCGACGTGAAGCTTTCCACCGCGCCGGGACACGAAGCATTGGAGAAAGAAGTCGAGGCAACGGAGGACCAGCTGCGAACGCTCGTTGAAGCGCTGTCCAGCAGCAAGAACACTGTGCCGCCATATCAGCTCGACGAACTGGAGCAGCGCATCGGCAGCTTGCGCGCGCGAGCCGATGGCCGTCCCGATCCGAATGCGGCCGCCGCGGCTGGCAGCGGGCAGTCGCCGTACGCACGCGAAGCCGAGCGCTTTGGCAATCCGCAGCAAGGGCCGTATCCGTCGCAGCCGCCCTATCAACAGCAAGGTCCCTATCAGCAGCAGCAACCGCCCGTTATCGTGCAGCAAGGCGGCGGTTTCGGCGGCGGCATGGGTGGGTTGCTCACCGGCGTTCTGCTTGGAGAAGCGCTGAACTCCGGACGTGAACGCGTGGTAGAGCGTGACGTGATCGTCGACGATGAAACGCGCCGGCGCGGCAACGACGGCGGCAACGGCGACAACGGCGGCGGCCTCGACTTCGGCCAGGGCTCGAACGACTGGAACGATAACAGCGGCGGCGGCATCGACATGGGCAGCAGCGACGATTCCGGCGGCTGGAGCGACAACACCTAGCCCGCTGCGCCGCTCAGACCGCGGCGTACCTATCCATACGATGCAAAACAGGCTCCTTTCATGGAGCCTGTTTTTTTATCTGCACACTCGACGAATCACGCACGCCTCGATACGGCCGCCCGCTCTTCATGCTGAGCAAGCAGCACCGAGCCGGCAAATAGCCGCACGACAAAGCGCTCCGCATAACTCACGAGCGCATCGCGCCGAGCGGCGTCTGCAGTCGCGTCCGCATCCGCGCCGATAAACTCCGCTGACAGATGAAACAGTTGCAGCACGATCTGCGTGCACACTTCGTCGACGACATCGCGCGGGAGTGCCGGCATCAGTTGCAATTGCACGACGTCGTCCGCCATTTCCGCCGACACCGCGTGAAGCGTCGCGCGCACGGCTTCACGCAGCGCAGGCGTCGTGCCGTGATACTCGGCTAAAGCGCTGAGAAACGCCTCGCGGTTCTCCAATGCGAAGGTGAAGAACGCGACGCACGCGCGCCGTGGCACGCTGTGCGGTTCGTCGTGCGCCGCAAGCCAGCGCTCGCGGCGCAGCATCGGCCGCAAACGGCGGCTTACCGATTCGACGGCTTCGCGCGCGAGATCGTCGAGCGTGTCGAAATGACGATAGAACGTGTTCGGATTCAGCCCCGCCTCTCGCGCGAGTTCGCGCAAACCCAGGCTCGCGAAGCCGCGCCCGCCCGCGGTCAACCGCAACGCGGCTTCAATCAGCTTGCGCTTGCCCGCGGGCAATTCCTGAGTGGCCGTGGTGTCGCGCTCGGGGTTGGGCGCCGCTTCGAATACGGATTTCATGGCCTTTATGATGGGCTTTGACGATGGGCTTTGAATCACCGCGCAGGACGCGCGTTTAATAGACATACTCTAAACGATCTTGACGCGAGGTGTACAGTTGTCTACCCTGCGCGTTACGTTCGAGTGGCCGCCCGTTCGCGGCCACGCCGCGTTTCGTGAACGCCCACACGGCCCGAACTTCCCTGCCGGAGACTGCTGTGACGCCCGCTTCACCCGCCCAATCCACACAAGCTGCCACGCCGCGCATTGCGGTCGTGGGAAGCGGCTTCGCCGGCATCGGCATGGCCGTGCGCCTGCAAAAAATGGGCATCACGTCGTTCACTCTCTACGAGGCCGCCGCCGATATCGGCGGCACCTGGCGCGACAACACCTATCCGGGCGCCGGGTGCGATGTGCCTTCGCACCTGTATTCGTTTTCTTTCGAACCGAACCCGGCGTGGTCGCGCGCGTTCAGCGGCCAGGCGGAAATTCTCGCCTACCTCAAGCACTGCGCGCGCAAGTACGGCGTAGACCGTTACGTGCGTTGCAATGCACGCGTAGTGGCCGCGCGTTTCGATGAAGCGCGTCACGTGTGGCACATCGAACTCGATGCCGACGGCATGCGCGAGAACATCGAGGCGGACGTGCTGATCGGAGCGAGCGGTGGACTATCGCGCCCTTCCATGCCGCGAATCGCGGGGCTCGACAGTTTCAAAGGCAAGCTGTTTCATTCCGCACGCTGGGACCACGCGTATCCGCTCGAAGGAAAACGCGTCGCGGTGATCGGCACCGGCGCGAGCGCGATCCAGTTCGTGCCGGAAATCCAGCCGCGCGTCGCGCAACTCGATCTGTTCCAGCGCACCGCGCCATGGATCATGCCGAAGCCGGATAAGCGCATTAGCGAACGCGCGCGCTGGCTCTTCGAGCATGTGCCGTTCACGCAGCGAGTTGTGCGCAGCGCGATCTACTGGAAGCTCGAATCGCAGGCCATCGCTTTCGTGAGGCATCCGCAACTGATGAAGCGCCCGATGAAGCTGTGCCTCAGCTACCTCGAACGGCGCGTGAATGACCCGGAACTGCGCGCGAAGCTCACGCCGAACTACCGCCTGGGCTGCAAGCGAGTGCTGCTGTCGAGCAACTACTATCGCGCGCTGGTCACACCCAACGTGAACGTGATTACAACGGGGATCCGCGAAGTCGTCGCGGACGGCATCGTGACGCAAGACGCCGTGCATCACCCTGTGGACGCGATCATTTGCGGCACCGGCTTTCAGTTCAACGGTTTCGGCGCGCCGTTCGAGGTGACCGGCATCGGCGGTGTGGATCTCCGTACGCTGTGGCTCCGCGACGGTCCTGAAGCGTATCTCGGCACGAGCATCGCAGACTTTCCCAACTTCTTCATGATCGCCGGTCCGAACACCTTTCTCGGCCACAACTCGATGATCTACATGATCGAGTCGCAAGTGCAGTACATCGGCGATTGCCTGCGCATGCTACGCGAGCGCAACGTACGCGCGATGGATCTGCGCCCCGACGTGCAACGCGACTACAACGCGCGCCTGCAGAAGAATATGCGGCGCTGCGTGTGGTCGAGCGGCTGCCATAGCTGGTATCAGACGCAAAGCGGCAAGGTGACCGCGCTGTGGCCGGGCTTCACGTTCAGCTTTCGCAAACGGACGCGGCGCGTGCGGCCGCGGGACTATCGCTTCTTGCCTTGATGCAGTGGAGGCTGGGGCCAGCTTTACGTCCGCTTGCAATTCCGATTCAAACAAAAAAGGGAGACGCAAGACATGGCAGGCATCGAACCTCAATCGTCGGGCTCATCGGCACCTGGCGCGGCACCTGGCGCCGCATCTGGCTCGGCATCTACCATGGCATTGAACTCCGCCGCGCTGCCGCCGCGCTCGCTCGCCGATCGCCTCGGCATCACGAGTGTGTCGCGCGACCAATTGCGGCGGTGCTACACGCAAAGCGGCTCGAACTTCGTCCGGATCATGGGCGCCGACGTCCATTACATCGACGCAGGCAGCGGCGACACAATCGTGACGATTCATGGTTTCGCGTCTTCGCTGCACACCTGGAACCGTGTAGCCGATGAACTCAAGCACGCCTACCGCGTAATTCGTCTCGACCTGCCGCCGTTTGGCGTGACAGGACCGCTGCGCTCCACCACAGGCGCCATCGAAACGATGAATCTGCCGACCTACCGGCGTTTCATCGACACCTTCCTGCAGGCGCTCGGCGTCTCACGCGCGATATTTATCGGCAATTCGCTCGGCGGGCTCATTTCGTGGGACTACGCGGTGCGGCATCGCGAGGCGGTCGAGCGGCTGGTGCTGATCGACTCGGCAGGCTTCCCGATGAAGCTACCCATCTACACCGGTCTTTTCAATAGCGCGCTGGTGCGCGCGAGTTCGCCGCGATGGTTGCCGGAGATAATTATCAGAAGCGCGGTGCGCAACGTGTATGGCGATCCGCGCAAGATCGACGCCGTCACGCTGCGGCGCTACGTCGAATTTTTTCACGGCGAAGGCACACGCGCCGCGATCGGCAAGATGGTGCCGACGCTCGATTTCGCGGAACCCGATACAAACGTGCTGACTACGCTGACGGTTCCCACGCTCGTATTGTGGGGAGCGAAGGACCGCTGGATTCCCACTGCGCACGCCGCCGAATTCGCCCGGCGCATTCCGGGCGCGAAGTCGGTCATGTATCCGGGTCTTGGACACATTCCAATGGAAGAAGCACCCGAGCGGGTGCTGGCCGACCTGCGTGCTTTCCTCGGCAGCAACGTGAGCAACAGCGCGAGCAGCAGCGCAGAGCTGCCGCTCCCGGAAAAAGGCTTCCGCCGCGCGTCGGCGTAAAACCCGGCGGAACGGCGCACGCCTAGCCGCCTCCGCCGAGAAAGCGCAACAAGCCCCAAAGAAATTTGCAGAGCATGACGAGCAGCTCCCACAGATGATAGAGCTGTTGCCAGCCCGAAACGCGCGCAAAGGAGTCGAACATCGTTACCGTTGGAAAGGAATGGCCGCGGCCGCACGGCTGAATACGGCTGCCGCGACGCCAAACCGCACATGATAGCGACTGCGGGATACCCCGTATCAAGTCCACCGAAAGCCAGCCGTAAACGCATCGAGAAGACGCTGTGTTTGCGCTCGACCAGTGCGCCAACCGCCAGCGCCGCTAGCGTCATCAAGGAGACGTCTATGTCGCGTTTCAGCTTTCGCCGGCCGGCCCGCTCCCAGGCGGTGGTCGGCGATATTGCCTCGCAGGCGGGCAAACTGGGTATCGAAATCTGCGATGTGTCGGGCCACGTCGACGAAGTCGCCGCGCGCGTGCAGCATCAGGCGCAAGTGTGCCAGGCGTTGCGCGAGTCCGCCGCGCAGACGCTCGCGGGCAATCATCGGATCGCGACTGCTGCGCGAGGCATGCGAGAAGTGTCGGCGCATGCGGCAACCGGCGTGCAGGAATCGCAGGAAACGCTGGAGGCATCGCTCGCCGACATCCACGGTCTGGTGGAAGGCGTCACCGTGATCGAGAGCCAGATCGGCGCGCTGCGCAGCGCGCTTGCACATGTGAGCCGCGTCTCGGAGGAAATCTCGCTGATCGCATCTGCTCGCGCTGAACGCCGCGATCGAAGCGGCGCGCGCCGGCGAGTCCGGCCGGAGTTTCGCGGTCGTGGCGGCGGAGGTGAAGAACCTGTCGGCAAAGACCGCGCAGGCGACCGGTCAGATCGAGACGACGCTCGCGCAACTCACGCAGCAGACCGAGCAGCTGATAAACGAAGGCTCAGTGAACACGGAGCGAGCGCATCGGGTGCGTGAGGGCACGCGCAAGATCGGCGACGTCGTGCATGCGACGGGCGACGCAATCGCGCATCTGAACAACGAGGCGGAGCAGATCGCGGCATTGACCGGCGAAATCGAAACGCAGTGCGACGGACTCGAAGCGCAAGTGCTCGAAATGGCAAGCGGTGTCGAGGATTCGAGCGAGAACTTCGTGCAGGCGAAGAATCGTCTCGGCAACTTGCTGGGCGTGTCGGAGACCTTGATCGAGTTGACAGCGGCGGCGGGCGTCGAAACCGCTGACACGCCCTTTATCGAAGCCGTGCAGGAGGCTGCGGCCTCGGTAAGCAAGGTATTCGAGGCGGCTGTGGCGCGCGGTGAGATTTCCCTCGACGATCTTTTCGATCAACACTATGTGCCGGTGCCGGGCAGTAATCCGCAACAGTTCATGACGCGTTTCACTGCGTTCACCGACCGCGTTTTGCCGGCGATTCAGGAGCCGTTACTGGATCTCGATCCACGCGTGGCGTTCTCTGCCGCAATCGACGTGCGCGGTTATCTGCCGACACACAATCTGAAGTTTTCTTTGCCGCAACGCGACGATGTGGTGTGGAACATGGCCAATTGCCGCAACCGGCGCATTTTCAATGACCGGACAGGACTTGCCGCTGGATCGCATACGAAGAAGTTTCTGCTTCAGACTTATCGGCGCGATATGGGCGGTGGAGAGTTCGTTTTGATGAAGGATGCGTCGGCGCCGGTTTTTGTTCGTGGGCGCCATTGGGGTGGAGTTAGGATCGGGTATAGGGTTTAGGTGGTGGTTTGGGCTGTATAGCCTTGTCAGTCAGTGAACGCGGACCATGACCAGCAGACAACTGACTCTGCGGGGCGGGCGCAGACGCTCATGGGGACGACCCTAACCGGCGCACAGCACTGACTCAGAACTGCGCAGTCATCTGGAATCCGACCGTCCCGCGCTCGGTCGAGGAAGCCAACGGCTAGGGACCGCGCAGGCGCGCCCGGACGATTGACCGAACACCGTTCGGTCAATCGTCGGACCCGGGCCTGCTAGTCTTCTGACGGCCTTTCTATCGGATGCTGTGTCAAATTCAGGTGCTGCCTGACTTCCGGCCGACCTGCTGCAATAACATTAAGCATTGCAACTCCCAGCTGCCGTGCCAGTTCATCGTCAAACCGGAATTCCTGATCATCAAGGAAAAACGGCACTGCCATCTTTCCCTCAATGAGCGGAGCCACTAGAACCGAGTCCACGGCTTGCATCGTCAATTGCCGCGGTTCGTCGGTATAGGTCAGCACAACGGTGTACGGTGGGTGATTAACCATTAATATCCCCTGCATTGCTGGTATCGACCAAAAGCGTTCTCCTTGCACAGCGTATAATTTCGCTCGCCGCGAGGTTTAGCCATCAGTCTACAGGCGTCCAAATCCGCCTCGTACATATCATGACACTTTGCCTCATGAGCATCCCTGCCCCCGCACTTGACCATCCCGCCGCCGTCACCATTAGCTGCAAACAGCGAGCTATAAAGCATTGACCTTTTTGCCGAACTGGTGAGGTCACGCACAAGTACAGGATAAGGAACCTGCGACTGATTACTCAGCATCAGTTCAGTTGTCTCACCCCACGCAGGGATAGCGTCGCTCAGTTCGTCGCCAAACAGCTTCCCCGTAAGCGCACCTTTCCATCGCATATAACATTCAACGCAGATGTCTGGAACAAACCCCCCGGAATCGGACTGCAGTCCTGTTACGTTAGCCGGTGGTGAGACGGGGTCATTGCCCAGTTCCCAGTTGGTGAGCCACACACCAAGTTCGTCATCGCTGATCGGCTGCCACCATGCGCCGTTGGTTGACACTTGTGCCGTGTGTGAGGCGACCGCACCGCTAGGCCCATACTGATACTTAACCAGCAGAACACGTGCGAGTCCGCCGTTAGCCGCGCTTGCTGGCTCTTTGTACTGAAAGCTCGATACGCGGCCGCGCTCGTCGTATCCGATGGTTGCCTGTCCGCTGTTACCTGCTATTTGAGTGGCACGGTTTGCGATGTCCCGCTCGAGGGTACGCATCGACCACCCCGATACGGCGTCTTGGACGGTCGCGATATTTCCCCGAGTGTCATACGTGTACGTCCAGTCTTCAGTCGCCGTGCCATTCTTAACAACGGTGGCCGACAGCAGGCGTCCAGCCTGGTCATAGCGCGCTCCCACTGTTGCCCGGTCGCCACTCCCGACCGCACCCATCCCCTGCTCGCCAGTAAGATCGGTCGTTGCGCGCTCTGCGTAACCTGTCACATTGCCGGCCGGGTCATAAACGAATGCGCGGATCTTGCCTGGCGTTGCGACTAGATGCGGGCGCAACGAGACCGCGTCGCTATACTCGACGGTCGTTACCACCTTCTTTCCCGTGACTGTCGCGACTGCTTTCGTTGGCCGGTTGGCACTATCCCAGCTGTACTGGATATTTCCGTCGGGAGATTGTCTTTGCTGCAAGTTACCCGCCGCGTCCCAAGTTCGCGACTGCGTGCCTCTTGGTGTTGTCACTGTGCGAGGACGCAAGCTGTCCGAGACATCAAAGCTAAACGTTGTTGTCCCGGACATGTCGGCGAGCGTCGTATTGCCACGACCGTATGCGAGCGACGTATTCCGCGTTGTATCAGGATGAGTGACCGAGATCGCCCGTCCGCTTGAATCGTAGGCCCAAGTTGCTGTACGGGAGCCGGATTTGTCTTTTGTTCCAGTCAATCCGTTAGGAAAGCGAGCATCCTCATAAAGATACTGACGGACGTAGCCGATCGTGCGGTCACCGAAGCCAGGTTCCCGTTCGTATCATACAAATAGTGCGTGGCATTGCCAGAGGGAGGCACCACGCTCGTTATACGACCACTGCTATCGTACGTAAGAGTGAAGTAGAGCATCGACGCGCTCTGTGCGATGCGATCGGCGGGCCACTGTCCGACAGAATAAATTCTTTGCCCATCGTAAAAGACCTCACGGTATACACCTGTCCGGCTTGTTTCTGACTTCAATAGACCAGTACTGGCCGAATATCTTTCTGTCGTACCAAGCCGGTCGTCTTTTAGATAGAAGTATCCGTCGCCGCCGTTCGTCAGGGACATACCTGAAGTCCCGGGAACAGTCCACGCGCCGCCGCTCAGCGTGAAGGCAACGGGCTGCTGATCACCTCGATAAGCAACGATTCGAGGCACGCTCGCATTTACCGCGGCCAAGTCGATCCTTCGCTGCCAGTTGTTAACCCAGTTGCGACCCATCAATGCCTGCGTCGTGTCGTATGGCTTCGAAAGATAAGTACGCCTGAAGACAAGCGGAGAGGCATCGCCACTCGCGAAGTCACTTTCGGTAACTCTGACAATTCCCTTGCCCGAGAGGACCGGGTCAGCTACTGGACACGAGTCATCTGGCTGCGGCGGAACAGGTACACCTCCGCAATAATCTCTGATCCAGTCGGACGCATTTGGACAGTTGTAATAGTTAATAGAGTTATATGGATCATCATTGCCCGTTGTCATGGGCGACGTTCCAGCGACCTGAACTGCGCAGGTCGGAGTGCCGGGGATCCCCTTTCATGTCTCTCCCTAATTGTTAGGTTTTGCCGATCCGGCTTGCCCACTCTTAGCGAGATTGAAATGCGCGTCTATCCGAAGGAATTCTCTTTCAGAATTGTTCTCAACATATTCATGGAAATTTCTGAATCAAATTTTTTGCGCTCCTTTTTCCAATGAGGGATTTGCATCAAGGGAAATTCGTTCTAGACTGGCTTGGTCGTGTTATTCCACGACTTAGGGAATGTCAGCTTCGCGACAGACGCATTTAATTCGCTAAGCAGCACGCTTAGTCTCCAACTGCCGGGCAGAAAATCATAAATGGAGTCGGCGCATCGACAGGTCTGACGGGAGTGGGGGCCAGCACCGTCAGATGTTGCAGAAGTTTGCGGATAGTTCTTTAGAAGCTGCCGCATTCGCGGGAAAGGCTGCGTACGGTTCCAGCACCGACGAAAGCGCAATCGAAAAACAGGAAACCTTAGCCTCCCACTCCCACCCTCCTCCTCTCCGCCCGCTGCATAAAATAATTAACCGCCACGACCCCGACGGACACCACCGCAATAAACAAAGTTGCCAACGCATTCATCTCCGGATTCAATCCCAACCGGACCCGCGAGAAAACCACCAGCGGCAACGTCGTCGATCCAGGCCCCGACAAAAACGCGGACAAAACCAGATCGTCGATGGACAAGGTAAACGACAACAGCCACCCCGACACCAGCGCCTGCGAAATCAACGGCAAGGTGATCGAGAAAAACACGCGAAGCGGCGTCGCCCCGAGATCGAGCGCCGCTTCCTCCAGCGAAGGATGCAACTCCTTCACGCGCGACTGCACGATAATCGCCACGTACGAAATGCACAGCATCACGTGCCCGATCCAGATCGTGAATATGCCGCGCCCGGCCGGCCATCCGAGCCACTTCGCCATTTCGATAAACAGCAACAGCAGCGAAATGCCCTGGATCACCTCGGGAATCACCAGCGGCGCGTTGATCATGCCGGTATAAAGCGTGAAGCCGCGAAAACGCCCCATGCGCGCGAGCACAAAGCCGGCCCATGTGCCGATGATCACCGACGCAAACGCCGTCAGCACCGCCACCCTCAACGAGAGCCACGCTGCAGCGATCAGTTCGTCGTCATGCAGTAACGCCGCATACCAGCGCGTCGAAAAGCGCGTCCATACGGTGACCAGTTGCGATTCGTTGAACGAATAGACGATCAGACTCACAATCGGCACATACAGGAACAGAAAGCCCAACGCCAACGCAGTGAACTGCAAGATCCGGTTCGGCTTCATTAACGTCTTTCCTCCATCGCCTTCGCCTGCGCATGCTGGAAGAACGCCATCGGCACCAACAGCAGCAGCACCATCGCACACGTCACCGCCGAAGCCATCGGCCAGTCCGCATTGTCGAAGAACTCATTCCACATCACGCGGCCGATCATCAGCGTATTCGCGCCGCCCAGCAATTCCGGAATCACGTACTCGCCCACCGCCGGAATAAACACGAGAAGGCAACCGGCGATAATGCCGTTCTTCGAGAGCGGCAACGTAATCTGCCAGAACGCTTTCCACGGCTTTGCGCCAAGGTCGTATGCGGCCTCCAGCAAAGTCATGTCCATCTTCACCAGGTGTGCATACAAGGGCATCACGAGAAACGGCAGATACGAATACACCATGCCGATATAGACGGCGGTATTCGTGTGATACAGCTCGATCGGCGAATGAATGAGACCGATCGACATCAGAAAATTATTGAGCAAGCCGTTGTTCTTCAGAATGCCGATCCACGCATAAACGCGAATCAGGAACGATGTCCAGAACGGCAGCATCACGGCCATCATCAGCAGATTGCGGCGCGCCGGATCCGATCGCGCGATGTAATACGCCATCGGATAGCCAATCAGCAGACACAGCAGCGTCGAGATAGCGGCAACCACGACCGAATTGATGTACGTCGCAAAGTAAAGGCTGTCCGTGACGAGAAACGCGTAATGCGACAGGTCGAGCTTGAGGTGAATCGCGCCGTCCACAAAACTCGTCAGCTCCGTGTACGGCGGAATGCCGAGTTGCAGATCGGCAAAGCTGATCTTGACGACCAGCAGGAACGGCACGAGAAAAAACAGCAGCAGCCAGACGAACGGACCGGCCACGACCGCGGTGCGGCCAGTCAGGTTGAAGCGCCGCACCGGCCAGTTGACGAACGAATTGAACCGGCGCTTCATGACGTGAGCACCACACCGGCCGATGCGCTCCAGCGCACATACACCTCGTCGCCCCAGGTCGGCGGATCGATCTCCGTGAGCGCGAGGCTCGTCACATTGGCGATCACCGTTTTGCCGCTGTCGAGCTTCACGTGGTACAGCGAATAGCCGCCCATGTAAGCGATGTTCGTGACGACGCCCTTGCCCCAGTTGTATGCGCCCTCGGGCGGCTTACGCGTAAGCGCGATGCGCTCGGGCCGCACGGAAATCGTCACCGGCATGCCGAGCGGACCGGTAATGCCGTGGCTTACATACAGGCGGCAGGTGAGATCGGGCGTTTCGATAAAGACGTGATCGGGCTCGTCTTCGACCGTATGTCCTTCGAACAGATTAGTCGAGCCGATGAATTCGGCCGAAAAGCGGCTATTCGGATACTCGTAGACCTCGTGCGGCGTGCCTACCTGCACGATCTCGCCTTCGCTCATCACGGCGAGGCGGCCCGCCATCGTCATGGCTTCTTCCTGATCGTGCGTAACCATGATGCAGGTCACGCCGACCGCGTCGAGAATGTTGACGAGCTCGATCTGCGTGCGTTGACGGATCTGCTTGTCGAGCGCGGACATCGGCTCGTCGAGCAGCAACAGCTTGGGCCGCTTCACAAGAGAGCGCGCCAGCGCGACACGTTGCTGCTGCCCGCCCGATAGCTGATGCGGCTTGCGGTTCGCGAAGCGGCCCATCTGCACGAGTTCGAGCGCGGTCTGCACGCGGTCCTTCAATTCCGCCTTGGGCACGCCTTCCTGCTTCAGACCGAACGCGACGTTCGACTCGACCGTCATGTGCGGAAAAAGCGCATACGACTGAAACATCATGTTGACCGGCCGGCGATACGGCGGCAGTTGCGCGAGGTCCTCGCCGTCGATCAGGATCTTGCCCGAGGTCACGGTCTCGAGCCCGGCCAGCATGCGCAGCAACGTCGACTTGCCGCAGCCGGAACTACCGAGCAGCGCGAACAGCTCGCCCTTTTTCACCGACAGATTGACCTGTTTGACCGCCACGGTCTCGCCGAATTTTTTCACGACGTCGACGATCTGCACGAAGTTCCCGGCTGCGTCGTTCATCGCGGCGTTGCCGCCAGCGGACGGCGCGGCCACCCGGTCCAGCGCGCCCGACTGCTCACTACTCATCACAATGCTTTACTCCGGCGTTTGACGAACAAAGCCCCCGGTGGACACCGAGGGCTTCTTGATGATGCTTACCCATTCACTCTGGCCGGGTTAGCGGCCGGACTTGAACTCAGTCCAGAGCCGCGTCTGCAGCCGCTGGACTTCAGGCGGCAGCGGCTTCAGCAGGAACAATGTCTTGATGACGTCGGGCGGCGGATACACAGCCGGATCGTTCGCGACGTCCTTGTCCACGTACTTGCGCGCTTCGAGATTCGCGCTCGGATAGTAGACGGCGTTGGTGATCGCGGCGTGGACCTGCGGCGTTTCGATGTAGTTGATCCACTCGAGCGCGGCTTCCTTGTTCTTCGCGTCTTTCGGAATCGCCATCACGTCGAACCACACGGGCGCGCCGCCCTTCGGGATGTAGTACTCGATCTTGTATGCCTTCTTCGCCTCGATCGCGCGATGCTTGGCGATCACGACGTCGCCCGACCAGCCATATGCGAAGCAGACGTCGCCGCCGACCAGGTCGTTGATATAGCCCGACGAGTTGAACTGCGTGATGTACGGACGGATCTTCTTGAGCATGGCGAGCGCGGCGCGGTAGTCGGCCGGGTTCGTGCTCATCGGATCCTTGCCGATGTAGTGCAGCGCGGCGGCGAACATCTGATCCGGCGCGTCGAGCACGGACACGCCGCAGGCCTTCAGCTTCGAGATGTTTTCCGGCTTGAACAGGATGTCCCAGTTATCGAGCGGCACGTTCTTGCCGAGGATCTGCTGTGCTTTCGTGACGTTGTAGCCGAGTCCGGTCGTGCCGTATGCCCAGGGCACCGTGAACTTGTTGTCCGGGTCGGCGCCTGCGACAAGCGACATCAGCGAAGGGTCGAGGTACTTCAGGTTCGGCAGTTTCGATTTATCGAGCGGCGAGAAGATGCCCGCTGCGATCTGTTTGCCGGCGTAATTGCTGGTCGGCACGACGATGTCGTAACCGGAATTGCCGGTAAGAAGTTTGGCTTGCAGCGTGTCGTCGCTGTCGTAGTTGTCGTATTTGACCTGGACGCCGGTCTGCTTGGTGAAGTTCGGAATGGTGTCCTTGGCGATGTAATCGGACCAGTTATACACGTTGAGCTGCGTATCCTTCGCTGCCGCCGTCAACCACGGCGCCGCGCACAAGACCAGCGCAGCCACTTGCCCCACTACCCGTCTTTTCATCCCGTTCTCCGATCCTGACCGGTCCGAACCGGCCGTCCTCACGCATGCCGCGATGCAGTGCCAATGCAGCGCCCACGGCTCCCCTGAAAAACCCGAAAACTACCACCAATTATTGCGCGGTCCAAAAAAAACGCCGCATTGTCGCGCAAACGGTACAGCGTAAGCCGCACCGCCGGAAAATGGGCGCAATTTTAGCGGGTTATGGGCGCGTGTCTACCCGAAAAAAACCCCGGCTCGCGGCACCCTGCGAAGTTGCCGGCGGGCTAAGGCTGCGAGCCAGCCAGCGTGGGCGCTTCGGCCGAGTGTCTGGACGCCGCAATGCAGGCGGCTTTGCGCCGACATCGCCCAACAACGCATTGCCGCGACGGAGCACAATGGCTGACAGGCGCAGGTCACGATGGCGTCGGCCTCGGTATTGTGCGTATGGCCTGCCTGCGGGACCCGGCATCGCTCGGCACGGCTTGGTCCGCGCGGCTCGCCGCGCCGCATGGCGGGGGCCCGCATCAGCCCCGCGGGCACGGCCCTTGCGGAACTTGGCAGTCTTTGACCTCAGGCATCCATGAACACCAATCCGTTCGCGCTGCGCCCTAACCGCCGTCGACGTCTGCCCGAAAAAGGACCCGCGCACTGGTTCTCGTTCGTCGGCGCCGGCGCGCTGATCGCGGTCGGTTATATCGATCCTGGCAATTGGGCAACGGCACTCGGCGCGGGCGCCGGTTATGGCTATCAGTTGCTGGGCATGGTCGTGCTCGCGAGCCTGATGGCCATGCTGCTGCAATGGCTGTCGTCGCGGCTCGGCGTCGTCACCGGGCGGGATCTCGCGCAGGTTTGCCGCGAACATTCGGGGCGGCGCCGCACTATCTTTCTGTGGCTGACGAGCGAGGTCGCGATCATCGCCTGCGACGTCGCGGAGGTGGTCGGCAGCGCCGTCGCGTTGCAATTGCTGCTGGGCGTGTCGCTGACTGTCGGCGTGCTGATGTCGGCTGTCTGTACCTTCGCGCTGCTCGCGCTCCAGCAGAAAGGCGGCCGCAAGCTGGAAGCGGTGATCGCGTTGCTGATCGGTTTTGTCGGCTTGTGCTTCGTGATCGAACTGGCGCTTGCGCGGCCCGACTGGCATGCGGCGCTGGCGGGCACGGTGCCCAGCGTCGAGCTATTGCGCAACGCGGGGATGGTGTGGCTCGCGGCGGGCATCGTCGGCGCTACCGTGATGCCGCACAACCTCTATCTGCATTCGTCGCTCGTCAAGCACCACGCGCCCGACTGCAGCGACGCGCAGATCAAGGCGGCATTGCATGTCGTCAATATCGACACCATCGGCTCGCTCCTCTTCGCCTTCGTGATCAATGCGGCGCTGCTGATCGTCGCAGCGGCCGTGTTTCATACGAGCGGCCATCGCGACGTGACCGATCTCGCGGACGCTCACCGCCTGATTGCGCCGCTGCTGGGCACCCACTGGGCCGGCATTCTGTTCGCGGCGGCGCTGCTGGCGTGCGGCCTGAGCGCGACCGTTACCGGCACGCTAGCGGGCCAGGCGGTCATGGAGGGCTTCCTGCAACTGCGTCTGCCGCGCTGGAAACGCGCGCTGCTCACGCGCGCGCTGGCGATCGGCCCCGCGCTGGTGGCCGTGACCATGTACGGCCAGGAAGGCTCCAATCAGTTGCTGGTGGCAAGCCAGGTCGTGCTGAGCCTGCAATTGCCGCTGGCGGTCGTACCGTTGATCCGTTACGCATCCGATGCACGGCTGATGCGCGGCTGGCGAGTGCACG
Source organism: Paraburkholderia kirstenboschensis (assembly GCF_032806925.1). Lineage (NCBI taxonomy): Bacteria > Pseudomonadati > Pseudomonadota > Betaproteobacteria > Burkholderiales > Burkholderiaceae > Paraburkholderia > Paraburkholderia kirstenboschensis. The sequence continues at coordinate 1,479,374 of NZ_CP136513.1, forward strand.
GCGTGCCGCTGGTGCTGGCGTGGCTGTCGGCCACCTTCATCATCATGCTCAACGGAGCGCTGCTCTGGCAGGTGGCGTTCGGCAATTGACGGCGCCCCGGCTTTCGGCCCCGCGCCCGATGCGAATTCGCTTTCGGTTGCGGTCAACTTGTAAATGATCTTTTAGCATTTCAACCTGCGCGGCACCGCCGATCGCCGTGGCGCCGCGCCGTGCTGCTGTGCATTCCGGTGGCTGCCTGCGATCTTGTCCTAGCCATCCGGCAGCCATTCTTTTGCCACCTCCAAGCCTCTCGCATCGACGCGGCGGCGAAAACAGGCGCCGCGCATGACCTCACTCGAGACGCGCCGCGCCGTTTCGCCTGCAGCCTCGCTCCTGGACGACAGCCCATGCACCTTGTTGCTTCATTCGACCGCTTTGCTCGCCGCATCTTCATGACCATTCGCCGCGCTCATGGCTCTCCACACTGCAACAGACTCACATTGGCGTTCGCCGTCTTCGCATTGTCGAGCGCGTTGCCGGGAGAGGCGGCCGCCACGGTCGCGATGCTGCAGCCCGCGCGCATCGCGGCGGCCGATGAGCCGTTGCAGATCACGCTGCTTTATTCCGCCGACGACACCCGCCCGCTGAGCGTCACCGTGCCGCAAACCTTGCGCGTCACCCTGACCGGCGGCGAACAGTCGCCGCAGCCGCTCGAACTCGCGCGGGAAGCGGGCGTGCCCGACACGCTGCGTCTGCGGCCGGGCCAGTTTCGCAAAGTGCGCTTTTCGGCGCCGTGGCCGGAATCGGCGCGCGGCGAGATGCGTATCGATCCAGTCGGCTTCGACGCATCGCCGGCGCTCGTCGTGATCAATCGCACACCGCAGCAGGATGCGATCGTGCAGGCCGAGCGCAGCGAGAGCCAGGCCAGCACGCCCGCGCAGGCCGCGGCGACGGCGGCGGCGCTCGACGGCCCCACGGGCGACGCCATCTCGCCGCCCGGGGACTCGCTGTCGACCACTGGACGCGGCGTGTTCGCACACGTCTCCTACTACGAGCCGATGTACTTCGGCGTCGGCCACAACGGCGACACCAACGCGCGGCTGCAACTGAGCTTCAAGTATCGACTGCGCATTCCGGACGACCTGCGCTCGAAGGCGTTCATCGACAACCTGTACTTCGCGTACACGCAGACGTCGATATGGGATCTGTCCGCCGAATCCCGGCCGTTCCACGACACGACCTACTCGCCGCAACTGTTCTACTACGTGCCGGACACGGGCTGGCGCAGTCCGCTCTTTACGCGGATGGGCTTCGCCGCAGGCGTCGCGCACGAATCGAACGGTAAAGGAGGAGCCGATTCACGCAGCATCAATATGCCGTTCATCCGCCCGACGTGGGAATTCGGGGATCTGACGGCCAACCATCTGACGGTGTCGCCGAAAATCTATTACTACTTCGGCAAGGAGAGTAACCCTGACATTGCGGACTATCGCGGCTATGTCGATCTGCTCGTCAAATACGGCAGCCCCGACGGCTGGCAGCTCGCGACCACGCTGCGCAAAGGCACCAAGCACTGGTACGGCAGCGTGGATACGCAATTCACCTACCCGCTCGCGAAGCTGCTGGGCAGCGCATGGGGCGGCTACCTGTGGATCGGATACTTCAACGGCTACGGGGAGGATCTGCTCGACTACAACAACCGTCAGCATTGGATGGCGCGAATCGGCTACAGCATTGCGCGATGACACTGTGGGCCAGGCAGCGGCTCGCGTGGGCAACTGCGCTGTTCGATGCGCTGTTCGACGTGCTGTTCGACGTGCCGTTCGACGTGCTGTTCGACGTGCCGTTCGACGTGCTGTTCGACGTGCGATTGGCTGCACTATTCGATGCGCTGCTCGGCTCGGCGTGCCTCGCGCCTCGTATCGGTTAACATAGCGGAACTCCGCTTCCCTGCTGCAAGGTTTCCGATGGCTTCAAATCTCCACGCTCTTCCCGACAGCCCGTGTATTGGCGTGTGTTCCACGCTGTTCGACGACATCTGCAAGGGTTGCGGCCGCACCGCCGTTGAAGTGTCCAACTGGGTTTTTTTCAGCGATGAAGAAAAGCGGGCCGTGTGGGTACGCATCGAGCAGGAAGGCACGGCCATGCGCTTCCAGAACGACAAGCTTTGAGACGTTCGCCGGAACCGTCACGCGGAATGTCCCGGCGAAGCTGCCCGTGCTTCGATGAGGACACACAGTTAGTGCCTCGCTCGAAGCCCGAGCCATGCGCCTAGAAGCGCATACCCACACCTAGCCCCACCACCACCGGATCGATGCTCACGCGGCCAAGCGGCTGACCGTTGAGCGACGCGTCCGTGTGCATCCAGATTTTCTTGATGTCCGCGTTCACGAACAGCGACTTCGTCACCTGCACGTCGACGCCTGCCTGCAACGCCGGACCGAAGCTGTGATTGGTGATCGACACCGGCTGAGCGCCGACATGCAGACCATTGTTGTAGAAGAGCGTGTAGTTCAGACCTGCGCCGACGTACGGACGCACGCGCCCCGCGTGATTGAAGTGATATTGCAGCAGCAATGTCGGCGGCAATACGTTCACGCCACCCAGACCGCCGATGCTCGACGTGAGCTGATGGCGCGACGTGCCCAGAATCAGTTCGACGCCGAGATAGTCGCGGATCATGTAGGTCAGATCCAGTTCGGGCACGGTCGCGTTATTCACGCCGACGTTCAGAGCCGACAGCGTGCCGGTCGTGTCCACGTTCGGCACAATGCTGATGGCGCGTAGACGCACGAGCACGTCGCCGGCGTGAATGCCGCTCAGTGTGTCGTCGCCGGCAGCATGTGCCTGCGGCGCTATTGCGGCCGCGCATAGCAAGCTCAATGCAATGGCGGCGGTCCTGATCTTGTTGAGCGAGAGTTTGCTGAGCGAGAGTTTCATCTACTTCCCCGATTGTTGGTAATGTGCGGGGATTGTCGAAGCTCCAGCCGCGCGGCAAGTTGACCCCCATCAACCGAGAGAGAAAGCCCAGCGCCCTGCGACAGCCGGTCGCGTCGCACCGGTCAGCAGCAGTTCGAGCAGATCGTGCACGCTGCGAATCGCCGAGCCGAACGGCAGTGCTTCCTTGCCGCGGAAAAAGAGGCCGTTTGCCACGTCGCCGCGCAACGCCGCTGCGAGCCGAGTGTCGATGCAGAAATGGCCGAACTTCTCGACGCCGTCACGCCAGCCGCACACGCTCAGACACTCCAGCGCGGTCGGGCAAGCGTGTTTGAGCGCGCCGACCTTGTCGCGAATCCTGCTTTCATGCCGCAGATAGCGCGTGAGCCATGGCGTTTTCACCGCGCGCGCGGGCAAGCCCGTCACGCTGACGAATTCGACGATGTCTTCCGGCGCCGCCTCGGCGAGCACGCGCTTGAAGTTCGGATGCGCGTCGCCTTCCTCGGTCACGGCGAACGGCGTGCCGAGCTGCACACCATTAGCGCCCGCGTTGAGCAGCGTGCGCACGGCCTCATGACTATTGATGCCGCCCGCGAGAATCAACGGCACCTGCTTGCGATCGAGCCCGAGCGAGACGAATACGGCGTCGAGTTCTTGCAGAATCCGCATGAAGTCAAAGCGCTGATCGTTCATATCGGCGATGTTCGTGACGCCCAGATGCCCGCCCGCGTGCGCCGGATGCTCTATCACGACAGCGTCGGGCAGGCGGCCTTTTTTCATCCACTTCTTCAGCACCAGCGCAACGCCGCGGCTGTCCGACAGGATCGGAATCAGCGCGATGTCGTGGCCTTGGGTCATTTCCGGTAAGTCGAGCGGCAGACCCGCGCCCATCACGATTGCGTCGGCGCCGCTTTCGCAAGCCACGCGGACGTAATCGGCCTGCGCGCTGACCGCCTTCATCACGTTGACGGCGATCATGCCGCGACCTTCGCTGAGCGCCTTCGCCGCATGGATTTCGCGTGCGAGCGCCGTGAGATTGGCCTGTTCCAGCGTGGCGTGGTCGGGCGACTGGCTGCAGTGCTCGACGAGATCGGGATGGTGATGGCGCAGGTCGATGCTGGCAATCGTGCCGAGCGCGCCCTCGCGTGCGACGCTGCCTGCGAGCCGGTGCGCGGAGATACCGACGCCCATGCCGCCTTGCACGATCGGCAATAGCGAGCGACCGCGGATAACTAGCGGTGAAAAGGAGTGAGAGTGGAGCATGACTGATCCGACGGACGATTATCGAATCGCCGATCATCGTCCGTCGGGCGCAGCCGGGGTTGCGTCAGGTCAAGCAGCGCGCGAATGACGTTGCCGCGCGTGCGGATTGCTTGACGCCGGTCATCCGGGTCAAACTTTGAATTGCATCGACTTGAGTTCGAGATATTCCTCGAGCCCGTAGACCCCGTTCTCGCGTCCAAAGCCCGATTGCTTGAAGCCGCCGAACGGCGCGGCCATATTCCATGCACCGCCGTTGATGTCGATCTGGCCCGTGCGGATGCGGCGCGCAACGCGTTGCGCGCGTTCGTCGCTGCCAGCCCAGACCGCGCCGGCCAGCCCATAAGGCGAATCGTTGGCAATCCGAATCGCTTCCTCTTCGTCCTTGTAGGTCAGAATGGACAGGACCGGGCCGAAGATCTCCTCTTGCGCGATCGTCGCTTTCGGATGCACCCGGCCGAACACGGTAGGCTTGACGAAGAAGCCCTTCGATACGCCGTCGGGCAGCCCCGCGCCGCCGGTCACGAGCTCAGCGCCCTCCTCGATTCCCCTGGCGATGTACTGCTGCACGCGCGCCTGCTGCGCCGCCGATGCCAATGGCCCGAGGCGCGTTTTCTCGTCACGCGGATCGCCGGCTGCATATGTCTCGGCCACCTGCTTCGCGAGCGCTCGTGCTTCGTCGTAGCGTGCTTCGGGGACCAGCATGCGCGTGTGCGCGGAACACATTTGCCCCGAGTTCAGAAAGCACGCGCTGATGGTGCCTTTCACCGCGGCGGCGAAGTCGGCGTCGTCGAGAATCACCGACGCCGACTTGCCGCCGAGTTCGAGCGCGACGCGCTTGATCGTCGCCGACGCCAGTTCGGACACGCGCTTGCCCGCGCGCGTGGAACCGGTGAACGACACCATATCCACCGATGGATGGCTCGCGAGAATCTCGCCGACGACCGGCCCATAACCGCTGACGAGACTGAACACACCGGCGGGCAGCCCCGCTTCGTGAATCGCCTCGGCGAGCACGAAGGCATTCAAAGGCGCGATTTCCGAAGGCTTGAGCACGACCGTGCAACCGGCGGCGAGCGCCGCCGCCACCTTCAGCGTGATCTGATTGAGCGGATAGTTCCATGGCGTGATGGCGGCAACCACGCCGACCGGTTCGCGCACGACGAGCGAATTGCCGACGCGCGTCTCGAATTCGAAGTCGCTGGCGAGCTTCGCATACGCGTTCCAGTTGTACACGGGACTGCCAACCTGAATGGCGCGCGAGAGCTTCAGCGGCATGCCCACTTCGCCCGCGATCAGCGCAGCCAGTTCATCGGTGCGCGCTTTCAGGTTTGCCGCAATGCGCTGCAGATACTCGCCGCGCTGCGCTGCGGGCGTCGCGGCCCAGCCGTCGAAGGCCACGCGCGCGGCGGCAATCGCGCTTTCGGCATCGGCTTCGACGCCTTCGGGGATGCGCCCCATGACTTCCTCGGTGCCCGAATCGATCACGTCGATCGTGCCGGTGCCGCAGGGCGCAATCCATTTTCCGTCGATATAGAGTTTGTCGTAGGTCTTCATGATGGTCGGCCTTTGTCTGCGGATATTGATGGCTCTATTCTAAACAGCGTCGGAGGAAGGGGCTGGTGTGGGAGATGGGCGGCGAACAGAGCAGAAGCCCGCTAGCCAATAGCGCCGCGCTCGCTTACTATCCGACTTCATAAAAAAGCGCCCGCCCCGCGGCGCATATGCATCGAGACCAACCATGATCCCCACACGACACCCAAAACTTCCGCTGATCGCGGCGCTGATTGCAATCGCCGTGACAGCAGGCACCGCGCGCGCGGCGGAATCCGCGCCGGACGCAGCATCTGAAGCCGAACTGGACCTGACGAAAGAGGCCGCGCATCCAGTGGCCGATCTTCCCGGCGGCCTTGGCAACTTCTGCTTCTTTGCACGGCTGCCGCCTGCCAGTCAGAAGTACAAGGTCATCAAGAATGTGAAGATCGGCAAAGGCACCTACGGCGGCGTCGCGGACATCCTTCCGAAAATGGCCGAGTACGCGCAACTGCGTGGAGCCGATGCGATTATCGAGTACAGCGGTTCGCAGCGCTTCGGCTTCTGGCCTTGGCGGATGGTCAGACCCGTAGTGCGCGGCGTCGCCGTGCAATGGACTGAACCGAAGCCAGCGGATTGCGAATCGATCGGCGGCACGACGCTAAGCACGATTCTGTCATCGGGTCAGGCGCCGGCGAAATGAAAAACGGCGGTCCGACATGCGCAGAGCATGCCGGACCGCCGTTCTCAGGAGCCATGTGTCCGCGGGACAAACCCGACGATCAATGGCTTCGCAAATGTGCTTCTCAGAGGCTTTACTGCACGCCCTGGCTCAACAGGAAGTCTTCGTAGTTGCCGCCGAAGTCGTTCAGCGTACCGTTCGTCTTCACTTCGATGATCCGGTTGGCCAGACCGCTAACAAACTCGCGGTCGTGCGACACGAAAATCAGCGTGCCTTCGAACTTGTCGAGCGCGATTTGCAGCGACTCGATCGATTCCATGTCCATGTGGTTGGTCGGCTCGTCCATCAGCAGCACGTTATGGCGGCCCAGCATCAGCTTGCCCCAGATCATGCGGCCCTTCTCGCCACCTGACAGCACCTTGACCGACTTGCGAATATCGTCGGCATTGAACAGAAGACGGCCGAGCGTGCCGCGCACCATCTGCTCGTCGTCGCCTTCCTTGCGATAGGCGTCGATCCAGTCCATCAGCGTCACGTCGTTCGGAAACTCTTCGTACGTGTCCTGCGGCATATAACCGACGTTCGCGTTTTCCGCCCACTTCACCGTGCCGTGGTCGAGCTCGAGCTTGCCGAGCAGCGAGCGCAACAGCGTGGTCTTGCCTGCGCCGTTCTCGCCGATGATTGCGATCCGCTCACCGGGCTGCACGCTGATGCTGAAATCGTTGAAGATCGTGCGCTCGTACTTCTTCGAGATGCTGTCCGCGACTACCGCGATGTTGTGCAACTTCTTCTCGAACTCGAAGCGAATAAACGGATTCTGCCGCGACGACGGCTTGAATTCCTCGATCTTGATCTTGTCGATCATCTTCAGACGGCTGGTTGCCTGACGCGCCTTCGACTTGTTCGCCGAGAAGCGGCGCACGAAGTCCTGCAGGTCGGCGACACGCTCCTTCGCCTTCGCATTCGCGTTCTGCTGACGCTCGCGCGCCTGCGTGCTGGCCAGCATGTAGTCGTCGTAATTGCCCGGATAGACCTTCAGCGTGCCGAAGTCCATGTCGGCCATGTGCGTGCAGACCTGGTTCAGGAAGTGGCGGTCGTGCGAGATGATGATCATCGTCGAGTTGTACTGGTTGAGCACGTCTTCCAGCCAACGGATCGAGTTGATGTCCAGGTTGTTGGTCGGCTCGTCGAGCAGCAGCACGTCCGGCTTCGAGAACAGCGCCTGCGCGAGCAGCACGCGCAGCTTCCAGCCGGGCGCGACGTTGCTCATGGGGCCGTTGTGATCTTCAATGGCGATGCCGATGCCGAGCAGCAGTTCGCCCGCGCGCGCCTCGGCGGTGTAGCCGTCGTACTCGGCGAACTTCGCTTCGAGCTCGGCCGCGTGCATGTAGTCGTCGTCGGTCGCGTCGGGGTTTGCGTAGATCGCGTCGCGCTCGGTCATGGCGGCCCACATTTCGGCATGGCCCATCATCACGACGTCGAGCACGCGCACGTCTTCATACGCGAACTGGTCCTGGCGCAATTTACCGAGGCGCACGTTCGGCTCGAGCATCACGTTGCCCGAGCTCGGCTCCAGATCGCCACCCAGGATTTTCATGAAGGTAGACTTGCCGCAGCCGTTAGCACCGATCAGGCCATAGCGGTTCCCTCCCCCGAATTTGACCGAGATGTTCTCGAACAGGGGCTTTGGCCCGAATTGCATGGTGATGTTGGCAGTAGACAGCACGGCGCGTCCCTTTGAATGTGATATCGGCGAAAAACCGACTATTTTAGCAGGTTATCGCGAATCCAGCCCACGTGCGACGCGTCAGCGGCGGGCAACGGCGCGCGGCGTCTGCAAAATGTCGATGAACGCCGGGAAACCGGCCTCGCCTGGGCTTTGTCCGTTTGCGGTTCAAGATATGCAGCGACGGACGAGCGCGCAGCAGATGGCGGATCACCGGCGCCCTCCAGGTCCTTTTATCGGGCACGCGACGTGCAACGTCACATCTTCGCGCGACTGACGTTTTACCCGTGCGCGTTACCTATACTTCCTGAACGTCAACGAAGATCAAAGGAGAGACCTCATGTCAGACCACGTCTACAAGCAGATCGAACTGACCGGCTCATCGCCGAAATCGATCGACGACGCCATCAGCACCGCCATTGCGAAGGCATCGAAAACGCTGCGCAATCTGCACTGGTTCGAAGTGACGGAAACCCGGGGCCAGATCGAGAATGACAAAGTCGCCTTCTGGCAGGTGACGATCAAGGTGGGCTTGCGGATAGACGATTGATGCGGCCAACACCGGCGACGCCACAGCCGCCGCACAGCGCCCGCGTGAAAGCGGAAGAGCCGCGTCCGTAGCGGACGCAGCTCCGGCAGTCCTGCATGCAGCGGCGGCACGCCCTATCAGCCGCCCGCCGCAACGCAACGGCCTTACTTAGGCAACGAACCGTCCACGCCTTCGACATACCAGTTCAGGCGCTGCAACTCCGGATCGGTCAGCGTCTTGCCGGCCGGCACCTTCACCGTGCCGGACTGGTCCTTGATCGGACCGGCGAACACATCCCACTTGCCGCCCGCCAGTTCGTCGCGCTTCGCGGCGACCTTCTTCTGCGCGTCAGCCGGAATCGCCGCCGTGTTCAGATCTTCCAGATCGACGGCCTTCTGCGGAATGCCCCACCACACCGGGTCGTTCTTCCATTTGCCGTCGAGCACCTGCTGGATCGCCGCGTCGTAGTACACGCCCCAGTGCGCGACCACCGAGCCCAGATGCGCGCTCGGGCCGAACTTCTTCATGTCCGAATCCCAGCCGAACGCGTGCACATGTTTCTCCGATGCGGTCGCGAGCGTCGCGCTCGAATCGGTGTTCTGCAACAGCACGTCGGCGCCCTGGCCGATCAGCGTTTCGGCGGCCTGCTTCTCCTTGCCCGGATCGAACCAGCTATTGATCCAGATGACCTTCGTATGCACTTTCGGATTCACCGAGCGCGCGCCGAGCGTGTACGCATTGATGTTGCGAACCACTTCCGGAATCGGCACCGAAGCGACGAAGCCGAGCGTGTTCGTCTTCGTCACGTAACCGGCAGCCACGCCGGCGAGGTATGCGCCCTGATACATGCGCACGTCGTAAGTGCCGAAATTCGGCGCCTTCTTGTAGCCGGTCGCATGCAGGAAAACGGTGTCCGGAAAGTCCTTCGCGACTTTGAGTTCAAAGTCCTGATAGCCGAAGCTCGAACCGATGATGATCTTGTTGCCCTTGTTCGCCAGATCGCGGAATACGCGCTCCGAGTCGGCCGATTCGGGCACGTTCTCGATGCGCGTGATCTTGACCTTGCTGCCGAACTTCGCCTCGGCTTCCTTCGAGCCCTGGTCGTGCGCGAAGGTCCAGCCGGCATCGCCCGGATTGCCCAGATAGACAAACGCCACGCCCGGCGCGTCCGCTGCTTGCGCGGCCTGCGGCAGCGACGCAGTCAGCGCGAGCGACGCCGCGCCCCGGGCAAAAGCGGTCAGCAGATTTCTTCTCTTCATGTTTTCTCCTGTCGTGTTTATCGAATGATTTGAGACTTGCGAAGCACGTGCCGGCGGTCCTCAGCCTGCCGAGAAAAACGGCTTGCCAAGCGATGCGGGCGCGTTCAGGGGGATCGTGTTCGGGTTGCGCGAGATCAGCACCAGCACGACGACCGTCGCGACATACGGCAGCATTGCGAGGAATTGCGTCGGCACCGGCACGCCGATCGCCTGCGCATAGAACTGCAGGCCGGTCACGGCACCGAACAGCAGCGCGCCGATCAGGAGGCGCCCCGGTCGCCACGTCGCGAATACGACGAGCGCGAGCGCGATCCAGCCTCGGCCCGACGTGAGCTGTTCCTGCCAGAGGTGCAGATTGACGATCGAATAGTAGCCGCCGGCCAGTCCCGCCATGCCGCCGCCGAATGCGACCGCGCCATAGCGCACGCCCACTACCGGAAAGCCGACCGAATGCGCGACCTGCGGCGACTCGCCGACCGAGCGCAGCACGAGCCCCGCGCGCGTGCGATACAGAAACCACCCGATTACCGCGAACATCGCAAACGCGAGGTAATCGAGCGGCGTGAGACTGAAGAGCGCGGGACCGAGCACCGGAATCTTCGAGAGGCCCGGAATGGTCCACGTGTCGATGGTCGCGCGTACCGCCGCCGACGTGTACGGCTTGCCGACATACGCGGACAGGCCGATGCCGAAGATGGTCAATGACAGACCCGTGGCGACCTGGTTGGCGAGCATGGTCAGCGCGAGAAACGCGAACAGCAGCGACATCGCGAGGCCCGCGCCGATCGCGGCGAGCACACCGAGCCACGGGCTGCCGGTGATCGCGGTGACTGCGTAGCCGGTCACGGCGCCCATCAGCATCATGCCCTCCACGCCGAGGTTGAGAACGCCCGACTTTTCGGTGACGAGTTCGCCCGCGCCCGCGAACATCAGCGGAATCGCGGCAGTGACGGCGCTCGACGTGAGCGCGCTGGCTTGTTGAATATCCATGGATTGCGGCAACGAGGCGATAGACGGGTCAGTGGGCTTGCGCGGCAACGGAGCGCCGGCGCACACGGTAATTCACGAACAGATCGGCGCCCAGCAGGCAGAACAGCAGCAGTCCCTGGAACACGCCGGAGAGCGCCTGCGGCAACTGCATCGAGGTCTGCACTGCTTCGCCGCCGAGATACAGCAACGCCATCAGCAGACTTGCTAGCACGATGCCGACCGGATGCAGCCGTCCGACGAACACGACGATGATCGCTGTGAAGCCGTAACCCGGCGACCACGTCGCCTGCAACTGGCCGATAGGCCCGGCGATCTCGCCCATGCCTGCGAGGCCCGCGAGTCCGCCGCTGATCAAAAGCGACATCCAGATGGTTTTCTTGTCGGAGAAGCCCGCATAACGGGCGGCAAGCGGCGCAAGACCGCCGACGTTCATCCGGTAACCGGCAAAGCTTTTGCGCATGAAGAGCCATACGAGCGGAATCGCAATCAGCGTGACGAATACCGAAGCATTCAGACGCGTGCCGCGCAGCCATTTCCAGCGCCAGTCGCCGTAAAACGTCGGATAGAGTGCGTCGCCGCTGAACATTTCGGACAGCGGAAAATTCATGCCCTGCGGATCGCGCCAGGGGCCGCTCACCAGATAGATCAGCAGTTGCGTGGCCACGTACGTGAGCATGAGGCTCACGAGAATCTCGTTGGTGTTGAAGCGGCTTTTCAGCAGCGCGGGAATCGCCGCCCACAGCATGCCGCCGATCACGCCGGCGATCATCATCAGCGGCAGGATCCACCAGCCGCTCGCCTGATCGAAATAGATAGCGACGCCGCTCGCGGCAATGCCGCCGAGCAGCATCTGCCCTTCCGCGCCGATGTTCCACACATTCGCGCGATATCCGATCGCAAGCCCGAGACCGATCAGGCACAACGGTGAAGCCTTAAGCAGAAGCTCCGACCAGCCGTTCACGCTCGACAGCGGTTCGATGAAGAACGCGTGCATGGCTTGCAGCGGATCGCGGCCGACGAGGCCGAAGATCACGAAGCCGATTGCGAGTGTGAGCAATGCCGCGATCAGCGGCACGGCGAGCTGCATGGTGCGCGAGGGCGTCGTGCGCGCTTCGAGTCGATACGGAAGAATCATGGGTAGCGTGTGTTTTTTCGGGTTCTGATAACGGACGCGGAGATAGATACCGCGCGATCCGCTAGACGCGGCTCAAACATGCGCCGGCTGTTCCGCCGAAGGCGCCGCGCCCTCGCGGCCACCGAAGAGGCCCGCCATCCAGCGGCCGATTTCCTCGGCGTTGGTCGCGCCGGTCGCGCGTGCCGGCGAAAGCCTGCCGCCCGCGAGCACCGCAATGCGATCGCAGATGTCGAACAGTTCTTCGAGTTCCTCGGAAATCACGAGGATCGCCACGCCGCTTGCCGACAGATCGAGCAGCTGCTGGCGGATGAAAGCCGCCGCGCCCACATCGACGCCCCATGTGGGTTGCGCGACCACCAGCACCTTCGGCGCCTGCAGAATCTCGCGGCCCATGATGTACTTCTGCAGATTGCCACCCGACAAGCTTTGCGCGAGCGCCTCGGAGCCGCCGCAGCGCACATCGAAGGCTTCAATGCAGCGCCGGGCAAACGCACGCATCGCGCCTGAATTGATCCAGCCGGAGCTGACCATCTTCTGACGATGCGCGGTGAGCAGCGCGTTTTCGGACAGCGTCATCGCGGGCACGGCACCCCGGCCCAGGCGCTCCTCCGGCACGAAGCCGAAGCCGAGCGCGCGCCGCCCGCCCGCGCCAAGACGCCCCGCGGGCTTGCCGCAAATCGTGACGGCGTCCGCTCGCAGGCCGCGCTTCTCTCCCGAGAGCGCCGACAGCAATTCCGCCTGACCGTTGCCCGAGACGCCCGCAATGCCGAAGATCTCGCCCGCGTGCACGGCGAACGACACGTTCTCGAGCGACGTGCCGAACGGGTCGTCGCTCGCCACCGACAACGCTTTCACGTCGAGCAGCACCGCGCCCGGATTGTGCTCACGACGCGTGTAGTCGGGCAGCGAATGGCCGACCATCAGCTGCGCGAGCGACGCATGCGTTTCCTCTTTCGGCTTCACGTGGCCGGTGACACGGCCGCCGCGCATCACCGTCGCCGTGTCGCACAGTTCCTGAATTTCGTCGAGCTTGTGGCTGATGTAGAGAATGCTGCAGCCTTCGGCCGCGAGCCGCCGCAGCGTCGCGAACAGTTTGCGCACCGCTTGCGGCGTGAGCACGGACGTGGGTTCGTCCATGATCAGCAAACGCGGGTTCTGCAGCAGGCAGCGCACGATTTCGACGCGCTGCCGCTCGCCCACCGTCAGGCTATGCACGTGACGCTGCGGGTCGATGTCGAGGCCGTAGTCGGCGGAGACTTCGCGGATACGTTTGGAAAGCGCCTTGAGGTCGAAGGGTTCGTCGAGTGCAAGCGCGATGTTTTCGCCGACCGTGAGCGTTTCGAACAGCGAAAAGTGCTGGAACACCATGCCGATGCCCAGCTTGCGCGCCGCCGCGGGACTCGCGATGTCGACTGCCTCGCCTTCCCATTGAATCTCGCCGGCATCGGGCCGCACCGCGCCGTAGATGACCTTCATCAGCGTGCTCTTGCCCGCGCCGTTTTCGCCGAGCACGGCGTGGATCTCGCCCGGCGCGACGATCAGCGTGACGTCGTCGTTGGCCCGCACGGCGGGATATTGTTTGGTGATGCCTTTGAGCATCAACCGGGGCGCCGCCTGTTCCGGCCTCGTTGCCGGCTGCGCGGCGGCGCCGTCGCTATAAGAAGAGTCGCTCATGTGATTCCGTAGTGCGTCAGTGACTGCGGTTGCTGCACGGTCGTCCACCTTGCCGGCGGGCGATCCGTCACCACAACCGGATGACAATACCTAATTCGACCCGCTCAGTCGAGCCGCCAAAATTCGCGCAAACCCGCGCCACAGCAAGCTCTGCGGGTATGTCTGCCTTGACGCCGTTTTTCGTTCATATTAAAACGCATATACCCACGCACCCACTCGATCAGCCAGAACATATATTTCGGAGAAGTCATGAGTCAGCAACGCGAGGCGATCGATACCTACCTTCTGCGCGTCTTGCACACCTTGTTGATGGAACGCAGCGTCACGCGCGCGGCCGTCAAACTGAACCAGTCGCAACCTGCGATCAGCGCCGCGCTGCGCCGGTTGCGCGACATCACCGGCGACCCGCTGCTCGTGCGCGGGAAATCCGGCATGGTGCCCACCGAATACGGCCTGCGCCTCCTCGAGCCGGTGCAGAACGCGCTGCGCGAAATTGAACGCATCAAGTTCCAGCAACACAATTTCGATCCGGCCACTTCCATTCGCTGCTATCGCATCGGCTGCCCGGACTACCTGAACGTGCTGTTCGTGCCGACAGTGGTCGAACGCTTTCGCCAGGCCGCGCCGAACGCGACGCTCGAGTTTCACTCGCTCGGCCCCGCGTTCGACTACGAACTGGCGCTCGAAGACGGCAAGCTCGACATCGTCGTGGGCAACTGGCCGGAGCCGCCTGAGCAACTGCATCTGTCGAACCTGTTCGTCGATCAGATCGTCTGCCTGATGAGCAACGCGCATCCGTTCGCCAAACGCGGCGGGCTCACGCTCGACCAATACCTGAACGCCCCGCATCTCGCGCCTACCCCGTACTCGGTGGGTCAGCGCGGTGCAATCGACGTGCACCTCGCCCGCGAACGGTTGAAGCGCCACGTGGTCGTCACGCTGCCGTACTTCAATCTCGCGCCGTACGTGCTGATCAAGTCCGACTTGATTTTCACGACGACGCGCCTCTTTGCCGATTACTACGCCAAGTTCCTGCCGCTGACCGTGGTACCCGCGCCGCTCGACTTTCCGCCTATGCAGTACTACCAGCTATGGCATGAGCGCGTGCATTACTCCGACGAAGTGCGTTGGCTGCGCAGCCTCGTCGCCGAAGCGACCAGGACATTGATCGACAAGCCTTGAGATGTCAGAGGCTTTTTGACTGACAGGCGGCGCTTGCATTTATCGCTGTGCACAGGCGCCGCTACGCTCCATGTCACGCCGCCGCTTCGTAAAGCGTCTTTGCCAACCGGTTATGCCGCTCGATCACCGGACCAAGTTCGAGCGTCGCCAATTGTCCGTCCTTCACCACGACCTTGCCTGCGATCACGCTATGGCTCACCTGCGACGGCGCGCAAAACACCAGCGCCGCGACCGGGTCGTGCAACGCGCCGGCAAAGAGCGGCTGACGCAGATCGAACGACACGAAGTCCGCTGCCATGCCTGGCGCAAGCGCGCCGATGTCGTCGCGATTGAGCACCTTCGCGCCGCCGAGCGTGGCGATCTCCAATGCTTCGCGGGCCGTCATCGCGTCCGGACCAAAGCCGACTCGCTGCAATAGCAATGCCTGGCGCACTTCGGCGACCATCTGCGCGCCGTCGTTCGACGCCGAGCCGTCCACACCCAAACCCACCGGCACACCCGCAAGCCGCATCCGCTTGACAGGTGCGATGCCCGACGCGAGCCGCATGTTCGAGCACGGACAATGCGCGACACCCGTGCCGGTACGCGCAAACAGTTCGATGCCCGCGTCGTCGAGTTGCACGCAGTGCGCGTGCCACACATCGCGCCCGACCCAGCCGAGGTCTTCCGCATACTGTGCGGGCGTCATGCCGAACTTCTCGCGGCTGTACGCGATGTCGTTGATGTTTTCAGCAAGGTGCGTATGCAGAGACACGCCGTATTGCCGCGCCATCGCCGCCGACTCGCGCATCAGATCGCGGCTCACTGAAAATGGCGAGCATGGCGCGACGACCACGCGCAGCATCGCGTAACGCCCTTCGTCGTGATAAGTCTCGATGAGGCGTTGCGTATCCTTCTGAATGTCCGCCTCACGCTCGACCACCGAATCGGGCGGCAAACCGCCGTCTTTCTGTCCCACGCTCATACTGCCGCGCGCCGCATGAAAACGCATGCCGATGCGGCGCGCCGCGGCGATGCTGTCGTCGAGCCGGCTGCCGTTCGGATAGATATACAGATGGTCGCTCGACGTCGTGCAACCGGACAGCAACAACTCGGCCATTGCCGTCAACGTGGAGACTTCGATCATCTCCGGTGTGAGATTCGCCCACACTTTGTAGAGGCTCGTGAGCCAGCCGAACAACTCGGCGTTCTGCGCGGCCGGGATCGCGCGCGTCAGGCTTTGATACATGTGGTGATGCGTGTTCACGAGTCCGGGAATTACCAGATGCCCGCGCATGTCCAGCACCTCGTCGGCGCTTTGCGGCAACTCCGCTGTCGGCCCTACCGCGACGATGCGGTTGTCCTCGATATAGAGACCGCCGTCGCGCAGTTCGCGCCGGGCGCCGTCCATCGTGACGAGCACGTCTGCGTGCTTGACCAGCATTGTTCTGTTCGGCTTGCTCGTTTGTTTCGCTGCGTGTTCCATCGTCATCCGTTTCTCCGGCTGATTGCTTCCGTGCAAAGTCGTCCGAACGCGATGTGGCGGCGCTTGAGTCGCGTGGTCGCGCCGCCGCGTCCCGTCGAACGCCGTTGGCCCGGTTACCCAGCGTATTGCGCCGTCTTCGGGACGTGTGCCGCGCTGAAAGCCCCTCGGGCTTGCCGTTGCTGCGGCGCACAGGCGTAACCTTCGACGGTCAAAATAACGCTGGCAACTCGCGCCGTTGCGATAACCATCTTCAGGCTGCCGATATAGTTGGTCATTTTTGACGCCGGTACGATCGAACGGTAAGGCCATATGCTGCAACGGCCGCGCGCTTTGTTCGCTGCGCCTTTCAGCAGACTGTCCGTCATGCGCCAGCTATTATCTTTCCTATCGCGCCCGCGCTGGGCGGGACATCTTTTTACAATGGCTGCAACGGCGCTCGCTTCAATTCGCCGACGGGTATGTAGCCACTGACGTGGAGCCTCGATCCGCCGCAAACGTATCTGGATCGGGCTGCCGCCGAAACCTCGCAAACACACAAGGAAAATTGCGAATGGGAAAGCTCACTACCCATGTGCTCGACACCGCGAACGGCCGCCCCGGAGCGGGCATCAAGGTCGAACTCTTCGCGCTCACGGGCGATACGCGCCGCGCGCTGAAAACCACCATCACCAATGACGACGGCCGCTGCGACGAACCGTTGCTGCAAGGCGACGCACTAGTTGCAGGTGAATACGAACTGGTGTTCGCCGCGGGCGACTACTTCGCGTCGATCGGTACGAAGGTGCCGGAACCGCGTTTCGTGGATCGCGTCGTGTTGCGCTTCGGCGTCGCCGACGCCGCTGCACACTATCACGTGCCGTTGCTCGTGTCGCCGTGGTCGTACAGCACGTACCGCGGCAGTTGACAGATTTTCGCCGAACCGCGCTCTCTGAAGACCCTAACAACAACGACGTCGTGCGAACTGAGCGCACCGCGTCTTTCACCCCGCAGTGCGCGTGGTGACGCTCTGCCCCGCACCGATTCATTGGTCGGGTGCAAAAGGCGCCGAACGTCGCCGCGTGTACAACGAATCAGAAGTGGAGGAGTTTCATGGAAGGCTTTATCACCGACTGGTTGAATCTTGCGATTCGCTGGTTCCACGTCGTCGCCGCGATTGCATGGATCGGCGAGTCGTTCTATTTCGTCGCACTCGACAACAGCCTGAAGCCGCCGCACGACCCGAACCAGCGCAAGCGCGGCGTGTTCGGCGAACTGTGGCACGTACACGGCGGCGGCTTCTACAACATGCAGAAGTACACCGTCGCGCCGCCTGAAATGCCCGACGATCTGCACTGGTCGAAGTGGCCGTCATACACCACGTGGCTCTCCGGCTTCGGTCTTTTCACCGTGCTGTATCTGTTTTCGCCGTCCACGTATCTGATCGACAAGAATGTGCTCGATATGGGCCCGGTGGTTGCCGTCGCGTCGGCGCTAGGCTTTCTGGCTGCTGGCTGGATCGTGTACGACTCGTTGTGCCGCATTCTCGGCAACAAGGACAAGGTACTCGGCATCTGCGTCGGCGTGTACGTGCTGATCGCGGCCTGGCTCGCGTGCCACATCTTCGCGGGGCGCGCGGCATATCTGATCATGGGCGCGATGCTGGCGACGATCATGTCGGCCAACGTGTTCTTCGTGATTATCCCCGGCCAGCGCAAGATGGTCGACGCGATGCTCAAGGGCGATACGCCGAACCCGATCTACGGCAAGCGTGGCAAACAGCGTTCAGTGCACAACACTTATTTCACGTTGCCGGTGGTGTTCGCGATGCTGTCGAACCACTACGCGATGACCTACACGCATCCGTACAACTGGGCCGTGCTGGTCGTCATCATGCTGGCCGGCGCGCTGATCCGTCAGTTCTTCGTGATGCGTCATCGCGGCCAGGTGCTGTGGTATCTGCCGCTCGCCGGTATCGCGCTGATGTTCGGCGCGCTCTTCTGGACCATGCCGAAGCCGGTGGTGCCGCAGGCGCAAGCGGCCAATGCGCCCACGGTGAAAGTGGCCGACATCGTGCCGGTGTTGCAACAGCGCTGCGTGGCATGCCACTCCGCGCATCCGACGATGATGGGCAGTGCCCCCGCCGGCGTGCTGCTCGATACGCCGGATGAGATCTCGCAGAACGCACAGCGGATCTATCAGCAAGCGGTGACGCTAAAGGCGATGCCGCTGGGCAACGTGACCCATATGACCGACGACGAGCGGATGAAGATCGCCGCCTGGTTCCAGGGTGGCGCGGCGAAATAACCGAACTCTAGCCTCTGCCGGGCCAGGCGTGGTCGAGCGTCACGAAGCGGGCTTTTCGCGGAAGCGGGAAGCCCGTTTTTTATTCGCTGCTTTCTATCTCTTTGCTGGTTGCCGTTCGCCGCGATTACGTCCGTATGGATAACTGCCTTGTCCGCAACGCTGAGTGTGCGTCGGGCAGTGCGGCCGGAGAGCGTCGTGCATTCTGGCCTTGCACTTGTCCCGCGCGCGCAGTCGGGACCTACATCTGGGGATGCGCTACACCAGGATGAGCAAGCAGGCGCGCTCGCTTTGCAAAAGCAAAAAGCCCACGGCATTGCTGCCGTGGGCTTTTAAACTGGCGGCTCGTAAACGCCGAAGCACGAACCTTAAACCACCACCGCGCTCACCGCAGCTTCAGTGAGCCAAAGCGACTCCGTCAGATCCTGCTCGTTCAGATTAAGGCCCTCCCCGCCGCGATCCACGACAATAAAGTCGCTCACGTCGCCCAACGCAATCAGCGGATGGTGCCACACGCCCTTCGCGTAGTTGACGCCCTGCCAGCCGCTCGTCACGAAGGCGCGGATTTGCGATTCGTCGAGCTCGCCGGCCGGCGCGACCACCACCAGATATGGCTTGTCGTTCAGCGGGACGAACGCCTGGCTGCCGAGCGGATGGCGTTCGAGCATCTTCACCTCGAACGGCAGCACGCGCGGCTGTCCGCGAAACAGGTTCACGAGCGTGCGGCCGTTCTCGTCGGTCACGTCCACTTTTGCCAGATCGTGATAGCGGATCGTCGTGCCGAGGTTGATCGGAATCTGCTTCGCGCCTTCGAGTTCGATCACGTCGCCGAACGCGGCGAACGCTTCTTTCGTCAGCGGTTCGATTGCAAGCGTCTTCATGATGCGAGTGTGCCCCACAGACGCAAACGCGACACGCCGCCGTCCGGAATGATGTTAAAGCGCACATGCGTGACCGGCCCGAGCGCGGCGATCTCGCTTTCAAAGTAATGCTGTTTGTCCATTTGCAGCTTCTGCTCGCCGAGCAGCACAGGCCAGAACATCGCTTGCGTGATCAGCGAACTGTCAGTGCCGCCCGTCACATACGCGGCCTGAATCGAGCAGCGGTCCGGATAGTTGCCCTTGAAGTGCGCGGTGTCGACTTCGATCTTTGAAATCACGCCCGGCTGTGCAAGCGCGACGATCGCCCAGTCGTTGCCGGGTTCGCGGCGCCGCCGCGTTTCCCAGCCGTCGCCCATGTTCACGCCTCGGCCCGGCATCAGAATGGTCGACGCAGCGCCGAAGTGCTGATTATTCGCCGCGACGAGGTACGCACCGTTTTCCATCGCGGCGAGGTCGAACTGTTCCGTGCGGCTCGCGCCTGCCCAGTCGACTTGCGGCTGCCCATACACGCGCAGACGCGCGATGCCGCCGTCCGGGTAGATGTTCACGCGCAAGTGCGTGTACGCGTTTGCGTCGCCAACTTCGAGGTAGTGGTGGCTGTTGCCCTGCAACGTGGTGGACGGAACGATCTCGGTCCATTGCGTCGACTGGTTAGGCACGCCGTCCACCACGCGCGCCGCTTCCACCGACGCCGCCGGCGGAAAGTTACCCGTGAAATGGCTCGTGTCCAGGTCGAGCCCCTTGATTACGCCCGGGCGCGCCAGCTTGACGATGCACCAGTCGTAGCCGCTCACACGTTTGCGGCGCGTTTCCCAGCCGTCCATCCACTTGCCGTGTTCGTCGTATTTGCCCGGAATGAAGACGGCCGGCTCCGGGTTCAGCATGCGTTCCTTCGGGGCGAAGAAGTCGTCGCTGGCCTCGAGCGCCTGCGCGCCCAGGCGCGGGTCCGCCAGGTTCACGTAGCGGCGCGTGAAGTCGGGTGCGTTGGGGTCGAGAATCGGGAGTGCCATCTTTGTGTTCCTTGATGTTTGTTAGTGCCAGAAATTTTCCGGTGAAGCCGCCGCGTAATGCAGTAACGTAAAGCCGCAACACAAAACCGAAGCTCGAAGCGCGGCGGCGATCATCCGTTCATCGCGCGTTCGTCACGCGCCGATCAGGTCTTCCAGCCGGAAACGTGCGATACGGTAGATCTGATCGAGGCTCGCGCGTAGCTCGTCGGCGCGGCTGTTGTTCACGCGCGCCTCGAAGTTCGCGATGATGCCGTGACGGTCGTAGCCGCGCACCGCGAGAATGAACGGAAAGCCGAACTTCTCGCGATACGCGGCGTTCAGCGCAAGCAGCTTGTCGAACTCTTCCTGCGTGCACTGCGCGAGACCGGCGCCGCTCTGCTCGCGAGTCGATTCCGCCGTGAGTTCGCCGCGCACCGCTGCCTTGCCGGCTAGCTCCGGGTGCGCGTTGATCAACGCAAGCTGCTTCTCTTCGCCCGCCGTCTCGACGATGTTCGACATCTTGCGATGCAACTCGTCGATGCTCGCAAATGGCCGCTCATGCGCCGCGATTTCCGCGACCCAGGGCGAGTGCTCGAAGATGCCCGACAGAGCCGCGACGAACGCGTCGGTCGAAATGGTGTTGAGTTGGTCCAGTGTGTATTGCATCGCCTTCATGCCGCAGCCCCGCGGTTATTTTGCTGGTAGGGATGATGTTCGCGCCAATGCCGCGCGATATCGACGCGCCGCGTCACCCACACGCGATCATGCTGTTCGATGTGGTCGAGAAAGCGCTGCAGCGCGCGAAAACGCCCAGGGCGTCCGAGCAGCCGGCAGTGCATGCCGATCGACAGCATCTTCGGCGCTTCGTCGCCTTCTTCGTAAAGCACGTCGAACGCGTCGCGCAGATACGTGAAAAAGTGGTCTGCCGTGTTGAAGCCCTGCGGGCTCGCGAAGCGCATGTCGTTCGTGTCGAGCGTGTACGGCACGATCAGTTGCGGCACTGTTGCGCCGCCTGTCACTTGCACATCCATCCAGAACGGCAAGTCGTCCCCGTAGTAATCGGAGTCGTACAGAAAGCCGCCATATTCGGCGACCAGCCGATGCGTGTTGGGACTGTCGCGGCCCGTGTACCAGCCAAGCGGCCGCTCGCCCGTGACACGTTCGATGGCTTGCATGCCGAGCCGCATATGCTCGGCTTCCTTTTCTGGCGATACGTCCTGATAGTGAATCCAGCGATAGCCGTGACACGCAATCTCATGACCGAGTTCGACGAACGCGCGCGCGAGTTCGGGATGCCGTTCGATCGCCATGCCGACGCCGAAAACCGTAAGCGGAAGCCCACGCTTTTCGAATTCACGCAGGATGCGCCACACGCCTGCACGCGAGCCATATTCGTAGATCGACTCCATGCTCATGTGACGCGCGGGATACGCCGCTGCGCCGACAATCTCCGACAAGAACTGCTCCGAGCCGGGATCGCCGTGCAGCACGCAATTCTCACCGCCCTCCTCGTAATTAAGGACGAATTGCACTGCGACGCGCGCTCGCCCTGGCCAGTTCGCCTGCACCGGGTGGCGGCCGTAGCCGATCAGATCGCGTGGATAGTTGGGGTCGAGTGGCATGGTTTGACGAATGCGTGGTGACGATACGTTGTGCTCGCAAGGTGCGTTGCGAAAGCTGCTGAAGGCCGTGCCTCGTGTAACAGCGGCAATAGCCGTGGCAGCGTCGGAAAGCACGTCGGGCAGCCCGCGCCGAGTTGGACCAGTGTAGCGAAAACGCCCGGGTGCGCCCATACACCCGGGCAGATAGTGCGTGTCAGACTGAATGTATGTGCGGCTCGGATTCGCTGGTGTTTACCCGCAGCGAATCTCCATTGACGACACGCGGCGGCGCGGGATTCGGATCCGTTGCGCTGGGACTGAACGATTCGAGCGCGCCGTCATAGCGCTTTGGCAAGGGCCGCGCATAGTCACCGCGCTTGGCCGTCGAAAGACGCAGGGAGATCAGGGCCTCGGTCCATTTGACGGCTGCCGTCACGCCTTCGATCACCGGCGCGCCGAGCGCGTCCTCGATCTCCGCGCACAGTTCGGCCATGCCCGCGCAACCGAGCACGATCGCGTCGGAGTCGTCCTCGGCAAGCGCGCGCCGGCACTCGTCGAGAATGATGCGGCGCGCCGCCGAGCCGGGCTTGTCGAGATCGAGCACCGCGACGTCGGTCGCCCGCACGTTGCGGCAGAAACGCCGCATGCCGTAGCGCTCGGCGAGATGCCACGCCATCCCGCAGGTACGCGCCAGCGTCGTGACCACCGAGAAGCCCGGAGCCAGCACGCTCGCCGCGTGCATGGCCGCCTCCGCGATGCCGATCACCGGCCCGCGCGCGAGCTCGCGCGCCGCGTACAGGCCCGGGTCGCCGAAACAGGCGATCACATAGCCGTCGCAGTGCTCGCGCTCGCCCGCCATCACTTCGGCGAGCAGACCCGGCGTGGCAAGCGCTTCGTCGTAGTAACCTTCGATGGACGGCGGACCCATCGTCGGACTGACCGCAATGACCTCGGTGCCCGGCGCGGCCACTTCGCGCGCGCAGCGGCCCATTGCGTCGGTCATGCGTTGGGTCGTGTTCGGGTTGATCAGTTTGATGCGCATCTCGTCTCCTTTTCGACTGCAATGACGGCGGCGCTGTCACCGTCGGCCACCACCTGTCACTGCTGTCACAGCATGACCCGCGCCTCGATGCTCAGCGCGCGAGGACGCGATAGAACAGTGCTCCAAGGCCCGCGCCAATGAACCACGAAAAATTCGCCATACCGTCGAGCGACGGCACCATCACGCACAACACGGCGATGATCGCGGCCGGCAGCAGCGCGGCAACCGCCCGATAGTTGACGCCGTTGCGATACCAGTACGATCCCGTCGGCGCAACGGTGTACAGATCGTCGAGCACGATTTTCTGGCGCTTCACGAGGTAGTAATCGACGATCAGGATTCCGTACAAAGGTCCGATGAAGCTGCCGAGCACGTCAAGCGTGTAGTGAATCACTGCGGGGTTGTTGAACAGATTCCACGGCGTGATGAAGATAGAAGCGACCGCCGCGAGCATGCCGCCCGCACGCCAGCTGATGAGCCTCGGCGCCACGTTCGAGAAGTCGAAAGCCGGCGACACGAAATTCGCGACGATATTGATGCCAATGGTCGCAATCGTAAAAGTCAGCGCGCCGAGAATCACGGCCGTCGGATAGTCGATGCGGCCCACCGTTTCCACCGGGTCCGTAATCAGTTGGCCGAACACCGGCAGCGTCGCTGCGGTCGTGATCACCGTCACGAGCGAAAACGCCAGGAAGTTGACCGGCAGTCCCCAGAAGTTGCCGCGCTGCACGCTACGAAAGCTCTTGCCGTAGCGCGAGAAGTCGCCGAAGTTGAGCATCGGCCCCGAGAAGTACGACACCACCAGCGAAGTTGCCGTGATCATCACCGGCAATACCTGCATGCCGTGATACTTGACGCCGCCCAGGTTGATGCCGATGTTGCGCCAGCCGGCCCGATACACCATGTAGCCCGCGAGAATGAACATCACCACATAAACCGCCGGGCCCGCGAAGTCGATGAACTTCTTGATCGTCTCCATGCCGTGCCAGAAGACCAGCGCCTGCAACACCCACAGCAACATGAAGCCGGACCAGCCGAGCGTCGACAGGCCCATGAAACCGTGGCGATGAACGTCCGCATACGGCAGCAACTGCGGGACAAACTTGAGCACGACGATCACCAGCGCGCTGGAGGCCAGGTAGGTTTGAATGCCATACCACGCGACCGCAATCAGACCGCGAATCACCGCGGGAACATTTGCGCCGAGCACGCCGAAGGTCGCACGGCACGCAACCGGATACGGCACGCCGTTGGCCTGGCTCGGCTTCGCAATCATGTTGCACAGCACGTTGACGATTCCGATGCCCACCAGCAGCGCAATGAGCACTTGCCAGCTGGTCAACCCGAGCGCGAAGAGACTGCCGGCGAACACATAGCCGCCTACGCTGTGCACGTCCGACATCCAGAACGCGAAGATGTTGTAGGCGCCCCAGGTCTGGTGACGCAACGGCGCCAGGTCCTTGTTGTATAAGCGCTCGCTGTAACCCGCCGGCATGAACACATCGCCGGATGCGTCACCGTCTGCATAGGGGGGGATTGCGGAACTGCCGGGCGCTGCGCTGAACTGAGCCATGATTCCTCCTTGTGATGGGGACCGTCGATTGCGAATCGAAGGGCATTGCATTGGCCATGCCAGTTGCGGCTCTGGCGCCTTCCTCGCGCTTCGCGTCGTTCGGGACGAACGAGGCTCGAGCCGCCGCCATGGCCACGCCGCGGTTGTCTCCGTACTGAAGTACTTGTGGTTATCGCATTGCCGGCTTTCCGCGGACGTCCGGCAATGCGTTACTGCATTCGAGGCCCGTCGCCCAGGCGACGAACGTGCGCGCGCAAGCCGGCAGCGCCCGCGCAGGGCCGCCTTGCAACGCTCGATCAATCCGGTTCAGTTCAGTGCGGCGCGCACCAGCAACGGGCGCACGCCGGCCGCTTGCCTCAGCTTGGCGCGGACTTGGCTTTGGGTGATCCTTTGGGTGATTCTTTGGGTGAGTCTTTAGGTGATTCTTTAGATGTCGCCTTGCCGGCGCTGTTAAGCGCGCCGAATACCTCATGCAGATCGGCTGCGCCACGCGCGGGCCGCTCCAGCATTTTCAACTCGACGCTTTGCAAATGGCGCGACATGAGCGCCGCCGCCTCTTTTGCATCGCCGGCGTCGAGCGCGGCGAGGATCGCTTCGTGATCTTCGAACGAACACGGGCTTCGCCCCAGTGACTCGTACAACGCTGAAATCAGCGTGGAGCGCGCCACGAGTCCGTTCAGGCAATCGCACAGCACCGTGTTGCCCGTTAGCTGAGCCAGTTCCGTGTGAAACTCGCCGGACAGACGAATCCACGACGAAAAGTCGCGTGTCTCGAACGCCTTGCGTTCGCGGCCGATCATGCCGCCGATGCTTTTCAACCGCCGCATGCCATGCCCGCCGCAGATCTTTTCGACGACGGCCAACTCGATGATGCGGCGCATCTCGAACACCTCATGCACCTCCTGAAGCGACGGGCTCGCGACAAACGCGCCGCGGTTCGGCTCGAGATCCACCAGATGATCGGTCGCCAGTTGCGCCAGCGCTTGCCGGATCGGACCACGTTTCACGCCGAACACTTCGCACAACTGCGCTTCGGTCAGCTTCGCGCCCGGCGCCAGCCGATGCTCGAGAATCGCGGCGCGAATGCGCTCGGCAATTGCTTCGGGCTTCGAACTATTTGCGTTGGCTGATTCGGTGTCGGACATGATATGTGTCTCGGTATGCAGGTCATAATAGGATGGACATAAAAATTGTCAACAATTTTTGTTTGGATCATCGACAATTTTTGCAGCGCAGCGTGCGACGACGACGGGCTGCCTGGCCGAAAGCCCCGCCGGTGCTGGTAAAAGCTGGATTCGATATGATGATTGGCGTCGCTGGCGCGACCCATTTTGTCGACAAAATGGTCGAGCGCGGTGGCTTTGCGCTTCGCTGAAACGCCGCACTTGCCGGCCGTGAGTTCCGCAAATGAGCGGCGAAAAGGCGGCCTGACCCGCGCCGCTTTGTTTGCGGCCGTTCAGCGCAGGCAGGGATAGTTCGATAAGGTCAGCTTGAAGCCGTTCGCATCTGCAATGAGGTGCGCGTCGGCGCCCACAGGCAGCGTAAGCATGTCCGGCACGTGGCCGAACTGCAAGCCGGTGACGATCGGAATGCCGATCACCGACCTCATCTGATCGATCATTGCTTCCAGGTCATAGCCGTTGTCGTAGTCGTACGGCTTGCCGCCCGAAAAATCGCCGAGCACGAGCGCCTGCTGCTCGCCGAGAATGCCGGACAGGTGCAGTTGATAAAGCATCCGCTCGATGCGAAACGGTTGCTCGTTGACGTCCTCGACAAACAGCACCCCGCCCTGCACCGACGGCATATAAGGCGTGCCGACGAGCGACGTGAGCACCGCGAGATTGCCGCCCCAGAAGGTACCCGAGACATCCACCGCGTGCGCTTGCGGCACGTTCCTCGCGATGGTCAGCGTCGGCTTTGTCAGCGCGGACCAGAAGTGCTGCATGGTGAAGTCGCTGACATGTTCCGCGCCGAAATCGCTTATCAACATCGGGCCGCCGAACGTTTTCAAGTTGGCGCGCGCGAGCAGCGCAAGCTGAATTGCCGTGAAGTCGCTGTGGCCCACCAGCGCGACCGGCTCGCCGGTCAAACGACGTTGCAACCCATCGTAATCGAGGCCGTGCAGGATGCGCGCCGCGCCGTACCCGCCGCGCACGGCCAGGACGATGTCCGGCAAGGCACGGGACGCATCGGCCAGCCGATTCAGATCCGCCGCGCGCTCGCCGTCTGTCCCGCCGAAGCGCTGATAACGGCGCCGCGTCGCGTCCACTCCTTCCACGCGATGCCCTTGTGCGCGCAGGCGCTGCAACGCGCGATTGAGCACGTCCGCGTCATGCGGATAGCCGGAAGGCGCAATCAGGTTGAAGGTACGGTGGACGCTCATCGACAGGACCTTGTCATAGTGTTCGGCGCGGTTTGGAGAGCGTTGCGGTTCAGGGCGTGTCGGACGGGTCTTTTTCCGCGTCGATGGCCGCATGCGCCGCCGCGCGCGCTTCGCGGCTCGCGCGCCGCCGCTCGGCAAAGAACGACTTCAGCGCAGCGCCACATTCGCTATCGAGCACGCCGCCGGTAACTGCGGTGTGGTGATTCAACTGCGGGTTTGCAAATGCATCGACGACGCTGCCGCACGCGCCCGTTTTCGGATCGCTAGCGCCGAACACCACGCGGGCAATCCGGGCGTGCATGATGGCGCCCGCGCACATCAGGCAAGGCTCGAGCGTCACATAGAGTTCGCAGCCCGGCAAGCGATAGTTCTGCGCGATCTGTGCCGCGGCACGCAACGCGACCATTTCCGCGTGCGCCGAAGGGTCATGCGCGCCGATCGGATGGTTGAAACCTTTCGCGATTACTTCGTCGCCACGCACGAGCACTGCGCCGACGGGCACTTCACCAGCCGCGCGGGCTTCTTCGGCGGCAGCTTGCGCGAGGGCCATGAACCGGCGGTCGCGGTCGGAGACGATGGGGTTCGCGGTGGTTGGGAGCGGCGTGGGAGAGTTCGACGTGGCTGAGTTCGGCGTGGTCTCGGCAGCGACACCCGGCTCGCTGACTGCGAAGTCACCGACGATAGTGCCAACACCACCGACAGTAACAGGCGGCATATCCGGCTCCTTCCCTGCCTCGATCCAGTCCAGGTTCGAGCCCAACATGTCGCGACGAACGACCGGCTCGCTCACTGCGGCCCCGCGCCGACGACATTCGCGGCGGACGTCGCCGCGGCGGAGCTTTCCAACCCAGACATATCGTTGTTAGAAGCTCGCTCGGACAATCGCTCTGCAATCCGACGGCAAT
The DNA here is from genome assembly GCF_032806925.1 of Paraburkholderia kirstenboschensis. NCBI lineage: Bacteria > Pseudomonadati > Pseudomonadota > Betaproteobacteria > Burkholderiales > Burkholderiaceae > Paraburkholderia > Paraburkholderia kirstenboschensis. Next base: position 1,507,379 of record NZ_CP136513.1, read on the forward strand.
ATTCACGCGGCAGCACCAGCGGGCCTCCACGCAACGATTCGAGCGCCATGTGGAGCGCCAGCATGCGAGCCTGAAGGCGGCACCGCGCGGCCTGATCGCTCACGGCATTCAACTCGGCCTGCAAGTCACGCAACGCGCGCAACTGCTCCATTGCGGGCGGCACGAAGCCCGCGTTTTTCAGGATCCGGTTGGCGACGCGCACTTCTTCCGGGACCAGAGCATCATCGTCCAGGTTGAGCGGCGCGCCTGCGCCCGGCAAATCGTCGAATTCGCCCCGGGCGGCGGCGGCGGCAATACGCTGTTCGACTAACGCATCAAGCAATCTCATCTGCAATCCACTACGTTGCGGCCCAAGCATTCTATCAGGGAGCGCACACGGGTTCCTTCCGCCCGATTCACCCGACCCGCCGGCTTTTCGGATTTTGCGTATTGGGGCTCGCACGGATGCAAGCTAGGCTTCAACACTTTTTGCGCGGCACGCTCGCGGGATGCTTTGCCCGCCTGCTTCGCGGCATGCTTCTCGGCCTGCTTCGCTTGCCTGTTTGGCCCCCTCTTTCGCTTCCCTGTTTCCTGCTTTTTTGCCACCGATCATGCAATTGCAAATGACCCACTCACGCCTTAACGACGCTGCGAGAAACACTGCCACAAACACTGCGCCGCAGCCCGCAGCCCGCAGCCCTTGTGCCCGAGCGCCGCGCCCCACAACCCGCGCTCCGCGCCCGGCTTGACAGGCGCTCATTCATTACGGCATTGCGCGCCGCATGCGTAGCCGCAGCGATGTCCGCCCTGCTTTCCGGCTGCGCAGTTTTCTGCGGCGGAGCCGGCGGAAGCGGCGGTGGCTTCGCCGGCGTTTGCGCTACCGGTATGCAATTCTAGGCGCACGCGAACCACTCCCCCCAAATCACAACTGGCTTCACGCCCTCCGTTCATGTCCCTCTTCACGACCATCGAATCGTCGCGCCGTTGCCACTAGGGAGCGGCACCTTCGAGCGGCCAGCGCGCGAGCACGATATGCCGGGTACGCCCCAACAAACTGTGTATCAACGCGAAACCGCGCACATTCCAGCAGACCGGCTCCACCGGACGCGCGGCGGCCCAGGGCAAGCCGTAAGCCAACGTGACATGCGGCGTATAAGCCACTGCCGCGGAACCCGCGCGGCTTTCGATGCCACTGTTGTGCAGCGCGTCTGCCAATGCATCATGAAGCCGATGCAGACCCAGCACGCCCTCACTCCCTGTCAACACTAAGGGGCCCGGTCGCGGCTTCGAAGCGAAGCTCTCCGCCGTATCGAATTGGACGCTAAAGGGCGCCATGCGAACCGCGGCAGCCGCTTGCATGGCCGCCTCCACGTGTGCCTGCGGCAGCCCCCCCGCGAAAATGCCGAGATGACGCAGCGTGACGTGCAAACGCCCGACGGCGAGCGGCTTACTGCGGACGCGCGCCTCCCCGCAAAGCTGTTGCGCGAACTTTGAAATGCTGGCCGCCGTATCGGCGTCCGGGAAGACAGCGAAAAACAGGCCGTCTGTTGGCGTTGGCGGCGCCTCGAGCCCGGGCAACCACAGTTGTTCAGGCATCTTGTTCCTGCGTGCTGAAATCCGGCATCTACACGAATCCCCCTTCACATTGACCAAGCTGGCGAAAGCCAGCAGAAAACAAGCGGAAATCCGGCAACCCACAAGCAACCAACAGGCGACCAACACGAAGCAACAGCGCGCCAGCAAGCGCCCAAACCAAACCGCAAACCTGCCAAAAAACGCTTGCGCTTCCCTATCGCCTACGTACAATACTGTACATCCATACAGTATCGGCGGCAACGTGGAACTGCAGAAAAAGCTCGAAGTACTGGCTGATGCGGCCAAATACGACGCATCGTGCGCCAGTAGCGGCGCGCCTAAGCGCGCCTCGCGCGGCACGGAAGGTTTGGGCGCCAGCACCGGCGCGGGTATCTGCCATAGCTTCACGCCAGACGGGCGCTGCGTGTCGCTGCTGAAAATCCTGCTTACCAATTTCTGTCTGTACGACTGTCAGTACTGCGTCAACCGGCGCTCGAGCAATGTGCCACGGGCGCGCTTCACGCCTGAAGAGGTCGTGGACCTCACGCTGGACTTTTACCGGCGTAACTATATTGACGGGCTGTTCTTGAGTTCAGGCATCATCCGGTCGTCGAATTACACCATGGAGCAACTGGTGCGCGTAGCGCAGTCGTTGCGCGAAGATCACCAGTTCCGCGGCTACCTTCATCTGAAAACTATCCCGGACGCCGACCCAGAACTGATCGCCAAAGCCGGCCGTTACGCCGACCGTCTGAGCGTGAACATCGAACTGCCGACCGAAGGCAGTCTCGCGCGCCTTGCACCGGAGAAGGACGTGCGCACCATCAAGCTCGCCATGGGGTCGATCCGGCTTGCGCAGGAGGAGGCGCTTGGCGACGCAAAAGCTCCCCGGTTCACGCCTGCCGGCCAAAGCACGCAAATGATCGTCGGCGCGGATCAGACGAACGACAGCACCATCCTGCAGACCGCGGAAACGTTGTACGGGTCGTACAAGCTGAAACGCGTGTATTACTCGGCATTCAGCCCGATCCCTGACAGTCCTTCGGCCGTACCGGGCGAGGCGCCGCCGTTGCTGCGCGAACACCGGCTGTACCAGGCGGATTTTCTGTTGCGCGGCTATGGTTTCAACGTCGCGGAACTGTTCGAACAGCCGGGCAATCTGTCGCTCGACATGGACCCGAAACTCGCATGGGCGCTCGCCCATCGCGAACAGTTTCCGGTCGACCTGAACCGTGCGCCGCTTCGCATGATCGCGCGGGTGCCGGGCATCGGCATGCGCAATGCAAAGCGGCTGGTCGAATTGCGGCGCTCGCGGCGGGTGCGCTATGAAGACCTGGTGCGTCTGCGGTGTCCGCTGGAAAAGATCAAGCCGTTCGTCGTCACACAGGACTATCGCGCCGCCATGCACGACGCGTCGTCGGCTCATCTGCGGCGAATCCTGACGCCGCCGCCAATGCAAACGCAAATGCAGTTGTGGTGACGTGTCGTGCTTCATTGCATCGAGATCGAAAACCATTTTGCCGCGTGGCGTGCAGCAGCGCTCGTTGCGCTGGCTCAAGGCCTCGCACCGGAGTCGATCGAGTGGCGCATTAAAGAAGGCGCGGGTCATGATTCGCTGTCCGGACAAACGGCACTCGATTACGGTGAGACGTCCGGCAACGCGGCGCTCATGTCGGACGCCCCGACAGTCCACATCTCGAAAGAACTGTCGGCGCTGCTGCATGATGCGGCGCTCTATCGCGAGCCGGACCGGTGGGCATTCCTGTACAAGGTGCTGTGGCGCTGGCAATGCGGCGATCGCGCGGCGGCGTCGCCAGCCGACGTCGACGGCGCTAGGCTTTATCGGATGGCTAAAGCCGTGCGGCGCGCGAAGCACGACATGATTGCGTACGTGCGCTTTCGCAAGCAGAAACCGGACGCTCAAACGCCCGAGTACATAGCGTGGTACGAACCCGAACACGATGTTCTCGCGTGGGCCGCGGAACATTTCGCGCAACGCATGGGGCGCTCGTCGTGGATGATCGCGACGCCCCACGGCGCCGCATTCTGGAACGGCGAGCAATTGCATATCGAGGCGCGCCGGGCTCTGCGCCACGAACATCGCTGCGACACTGAAGACGAAGCCGAGGCGCTGTGGCTCGCGTACTACCGCAGCACATTCAATCCTGCGCGTCTGAACGAAGCCGCGCTCGAACAGCACATGCCGGTGCGGTTCTGGAAAGGGCTGCCGGAAGGTCATCTGATTCCCGCCATGATCAGCGAAGCAAAGAGCGGCGCGCGGCGCGTCGCGCAGGCGAGCGGAGTCGCGGTGCTCGGCGGCAAGTCCATTGCTGTTGAAGCCGAGTTCGCGCAGCCCGCCCGCGATCAGCCATCGTCGCTGGACGCCTGCCGGCGCTGCGACCTGTGGCGCAATGCGACGCAAGCCGTCGGCAGTTCGGGACCTCGCGACGCACGTATCATGCTTATCGGTGAGCAGCCCGGCGATCAGGAGGATCTGAGCGGCGAGCCTTTCATTGGGCCGGCGGGACAGTTGCTGGACCTCGCGATCGGCCGAGCCGGCCTATCGCGCGAGCAGCTTTATCTGACGAACGCGGTAAAGCATTTCAAGTGGGAACCTCGCGGTAAGCGCAGGCTGCACAAAACCGCCGCGCAGCGCGAGGTGGAAGCATGTTCGTATTGGCTCGAGCAGGAGTTGCAAACGGTTCGGCCGTCGGTCATCGTCGCGCTCGGCGCAACGGCGCTCAATGCGTTGCTGCGTGAAAAGGCAAGCTTGCGCGACTATATCGGTAAGCCGTTCGAACTCGAAGGCGGTTGGGGTATTGCAACGTATCACCCTTCGTTCGCGTTGCGTCAGCAGGACGACGCCGCGAGCGACAGAGTGCTGAGCGCCATCGGCGAAGCACTCGCCGAAGCGCGGAAACTGGCGGCATCCGTGCAAGGCGAACCGCGCGGAGTACCTTAACTGCTAGACTTCATCGCACGTTCCGTCATGCGGTTAAGGGGGCTTCAATGACCGCAAAGCTACAAGTCAGCAACTCGGGGCCCAAGCGGCGAATCATCAGTGCTCGAGGGCCTTGGGAACGTACAGGGCCTTGGGAGCCTCGGAACCCTTACTAGCCCCAAAAAGCCTTGCAGCCCGTCAACGCCCGCTCCCCAGCACCAGGCCAAAACGAACAGGACCATTCCATGAAAGACGACGTCGCCCGGGTCTCGCTCTCCACTGCATTCTGGTATTGGCTGCGGCTCGGCTTCATGAGCTTCGGCGGTCCGGCCGGGCAGATTGCGCTGATGCACCAGGAACTCGTCGAGAGAAAGCACTGGATTTCAGAAACGCGCTTTCTGCATGCGTTGAACTACTGCATGGTGCTTCCCGGGCCCGAGGCGCAGCAACTGGCTACGTACATCGGCTGGCTCATGCATCGCACGTGGGGCGGCGTGATCGCGGGCGGGCTTTTCGTGCTGCCGTCGCTCTTTATTCTGATGGGCCTTTCGTGGGTCTATCTGGTGTTCGGCAGTGTCCCTGCAGTGGCCGGCGTGCTGTACGGAATCAAGCCGGCCGTGACTGCGATCGTCGTGTTTGCGGCGTATCGCATCGGCTCGCGCGCGCTTAAAAACGCGTGGCTGTGGTCGATCGCCGCCGCGGCGTTTATTGCGATCTTCGCCGTCAAGGTGCCGTTCCCGTTAATCGTTCTCGTGGCGGGAGTCATCGGTTACGTCGGCGGAAAATATGCGCCGGGGACTTTCGTGATTGGCAGCAAGCACGGCGCCGCCGCCCAGCTTTACGGCCCGGCGCTGATCGACGACGACACGCCGACGCCTCGTCACGCGCTCTTTACCTGGAAGCGCTTTTTTATCGTGCTGGCAAGCTTCGTCGTCATATGGCTGGTGGCGATCGCGACGCTGGCCGCGCTTTTCGGATGGAACGGCGCGCTTACGCAAATGGCCTGGTTTTTCACGAAGGCGGCGCTGCTTACATTCGGCGGCGCGTACGCGGTTTTGCCTTACGTCTACCAGGGCGCGGTCGAGCATCAGCATTGGCTGACAGGGCTTCAGATGATCGACGGTCTTGCGCTCGGCGAGACGACGCCCGGCCCGCTCATCATGGTGGTCGCTTTCGTCGGCTTTGTCGGTGGGTGGACCCGCGCGATCTTCGGTCCGGACGCACTGCTGCTGTCCGCGGTTGTCGCGTCGACGGTCGTGACGTTCTTCACTTTTCTGCCATCGTTCATGTTCATCCTGCTGGGCGGGCCGTTCATCGAGACCACGCACGGCAATCTGAAATTCACCGCGCCGCTGACTGCGATCACCGCCGCGGTGGTCGGCGTGATCGTGAATCTTGCCGTCTTCTTTGCGCTGCACGTTTTATGGCCGCAGGGCCTGCATGGAAGCTTCGACTGGCCGTCGCTCGTCATCGGGCTGGCGGCTGCCATCGCGCTCTTTCGCTTCAAGGCCGGCGTGATACCCGTGGTGCTGGTGTGCGGCGCGGCGGGGCTCGCGATCCGGCTGCTTGTATGACACGCAAGTCGTCCGGCTCTATCGCGGCGCCTGTGAGGAAACGCGCTCAGGTACTCGCTACCAGCAACTCCTCGGCATTGTTCGGCGGACGCAAGCCATCGCTTCTGTTGGCGAAGTAGCGTTGCGTGAGGTCGGTCGCAGAGACGTGCCGCGCCTGCGCGAAGCCGGCCTCGTGGGCAAGCGCCAGCATCTCGGCGGGCGTGAAGAAACTGAGAAAAGGCGTGCCGCTTTCGCGCGCGCCCTTCTCCGCCATTTTCAGTCCGGGGCGCACTTCGGGGTCCGCCATGTCCAGCGGCAGCAGGAACGTCATGGCTAGCGTCGATCCCCGGGCGAAAGCCGCGACCTGGCGCAGCGTGGCCGCGTTTGCCTCACGCGTGAGATACATGCTCACGCCCGTCGAGACCACGATTGCCGGCTTGCTGTCGTCGAAGCCCTGCGCCATGAGCCGGTCCTGCCATGCTTCGCCAGCCTCGAAGTCGACCGGCACAAAGCGCAGCCATGCCGGGATGCCGAAACCGAGCTCGCCCAGCCGCTGACGCTTCCACTTCTGCGGCCCCGGCTGATCGACCTCGAATACCGTAAGGCGCGAAGCAATCCCCGGCCTGCGCTGCGCGAAACTGTCGAGGCCCGCGCCAGGAATCACATACTGGCCGATCCCGAGCGCCGCCTGTTCGACCACCAGATCTTCGATGAAACGTGCGCGCGCCACGATCGACGCGCGAAACGACCGCGTGAACTGCGGGTCCATGTCGCCGCGCTGGCGCCAGTCGTCGCCGGGAGACAGCAGTTCGAGAATCCGGCCGAGCCCGGCGACGTCTCATATGCGATCATCGTTTGAACCAGACCAACAACGGAGATCGCGATGAACAGCAAATGGTTTTCGAACTTCGCCAGCTATCTGTCGACAATGACCGGCCGGCCCGGCACTTTCGTCGTGGCTGTGTCGCTCGTAATCGTGTGGGCAATTACGGGGCCGTTCTTTCACTACAGCGACACATGGCAGCTCGTGATCAATACGTCGACCACGATCGTCACGTTCCTGATGGTTTTCCTGATACAGAACACACAGAACCGCGACACGGCCGCCATGCAGATCAAGCTCGACGAACTGATCCGCGCAATCGAAGGCGCTCATAACGCGCTGCTCGATCTCGAAGAACTGGAGGAGAAAGACCTGACGCGCTTTCGCAAGCAGTATGAAAACCTCGCCAAGGAAGCGCGAACCGCATTGCGCGAAGGCGGCAGCGATACCGATTCGCCGTTCGTCGACAATCGCGAAGTCGGCGACGAAAAACGGCGTGATGCAGACAACGACGGTGGCGCCGACAACAAAGCGGCAAAACGTGAGCGGAAAGACTAGCTCAAGACGGTTATCACTTACAGATGCTGCAAGGATTGGGCGCTCAAGCCGGCCGACAATCGAAGGTGCCGTGCCACGTTGCCAGCCGCCTGGGCAAGTCCGCCAATTCCCTTTAAGATGGAACAGGACGGAACGCTCGACGCACTGTCGCGCATCAGCAAGATCCCCGAACCTTGAACCGATTCCTCAACCTCATACGGCCCGCGCAAGACGCGGTCATAACGGGAATACCATGACCATCGATCAAGCCGTTGTCTCGTCGTTCACGCCTGCCGGCAAAGTGCGGGCATCGATCAATCTGGGCAACCCCATTCTCGCTAACAAAGACCCGCATACCGGCGAGCCGTTCGGCGTATCGGTCGACCTGGCGCGGGCGTTCGCACAGAGGCTCGGCGTCGAACTCGAACTGGTGGTGTTCGACGCAGCGGGCAAATCGGTGCAGGCCGTGAGCGAGGAGCGTGCCGACTTCGGCTTCTTTGCCGTCGATCCGCTGCGTGGCGAGACGATTGCATTTACCGCGCCGTACGTGCTGATCGAAGGCTTTTATCTGGTGCGCGACGACTCGCCTGTCCGAACCAATGAGGACGTCGATCAGCCGCATAACCGCGTCGCGGTCGGCAAGGGCAGCGCCTATGACCTCTTCCTCACGCGCGAACTGAAGGCCGCGCAGATCGTCCGTGCGCCTACCTCAACGACGGTCGTGCAAACGTTCCTCGAACAGGGTCTCGAAGTCGCGGCCGGCGTGAAGCAGCAACTCGAAGCCGATGCGCGCAGCACATCCGGACTGCGGCTTCTCGATGAGCGCTTCATGGTCATTCAACAGGCAATGGGCACGCCGAAAAGCCGCGGTGAAGCGGCGGCCACCGCGCTACGCAGCTTCGTCGAGGAAATGAAGGCGTCGGGGTTCGTGGCGGAATCGCTCGCGCGGCATCGGATTGCGGGCGCATCGGTCGCGCCCGCGGCCTGATCGCGCATGCTCAGCTATACCGGCGGTCTCGTTCTCTTTGCGGCGTTGCTTCACGCAAGCTGGAACGCGCTGCTGCACGGCAATCGCGACCGCTTCCTTTCCATGTCGTGGATGAGCATCGCCATCGCGGCGGTCGCCACGCTCATCATTCCATTCACGCCGTTGCCGGCGGCCGCGGCATGGCCGTATATCGTCGCATCGGGCCTCGTGCATATCGGCTATAACGCGAGCCTCGTGCGCGCCTACCGCCGCAGCGATCTGGCGCAAGCGTATCCGATCGCGCGCGGCTCGTCGCCGCTTCTGGTCACGCTCGGCGCGGCGCTGTTCGCGCATGAGGCGATCGGCCCGTTGCGCGCTGCCGGGATCGTGATGATATCCGGCGGCATCATTGCAATCGCACTCGAAGCGGGCCACGTGTCGCGCACCGGCGTGCTGGCCGCGCTCACCACCGGCGCGACGATCGCGCTTTACACCGTGATCGACGGCATCGGCGTGCGCCTGTCGGGCGGCGAAGCGCTTGCCTACACGGCATGGATGTTCCTGTTCTACTGGCTGATGCCGGTGCTGTTCGTCGCGATGCGCGGCGTGCCCGCCCTATGGACCCCGATACGCTCGGCGCCAATGGCGGTCGGCTCCTCGCTGGTGGGCGGAATTGTATCGGTCGCGGCATATGGCATCGTGATCTGGGCGATGCAGTCGGGCGCGATGGGCACGGTGTCGGCATTGCGCGAGACCAGCGTGGTGTTCGCGGTGCTGATCGGGCGGGTGTTTCTCGGCGAAGCGGTGAGCGGCAAGCGCTGGCTCGCCTGCGTGGTCGTGGCGGCCGGCGCGGTTTGCCTCGGACTTTGAGCCGGGACTCGCCGATCCGGCGCGTGGCGTCGCGCTTGCCTGCGTGATTCGTCGGGTACTTTCCCGGAAGCTACCTGTGCCGCTTGCTGGAAGGCCGTACCGTCGGTCAGATACCCGATACGGTCGGCCCTCCGTGCATCGATGCGGGTTACATCGGCGGCGCAACGCCATCCTTTTCCACAACCACGCGCTGAGCGATATACGTACCCTGCGACCCCGCCGTTGCCACGATGAACACCTTCTTGCCCGGCGTCAGGTCGGTGCGCGCGGCCGTCGTAAAGGTCACGATAGGTACATTCGGCGGCACCGTCACCTCGTTATTGCCGCCCTTGTACGACAGCTTCAGGTTTCGGCCGCTCGTGCCCTGAACGACTGTGTCGACGTTCGCATTGGTCATCGTGCTGTTCGGGCCGAGATCCCAGTCATAGTGACCTTCGCCCGTGCCGCGCGCGGCTTCCGGGAATACCACCACCTCGGTTGCCGTGAGCTTGCCGTCGGTGCCGGTCGTGGCCGCAGTGCCGACGAACGAGCCCGGCTTGATGTCGGAAAGCTGCATCGACTTGACTGCCGACACGGTAACGGCGGGCTTCAGTTCGATCGACACCGTGTCGCCGCTACGGCGGTGCACCTTCAGGACGTCGCCATCCAGCGCGACGATATCGCCACGAATGCGCGACGGTTTGGCGGCGGGCGTCTGCGCAAGCGCGGCACCGGCAAGAGACAGCGCCGCAAGCGTGACGCCGAGTTTCAGGCGAGTAGACATGAATGCTCCGTAAGAAACGGTTGAGAGAACTGCAAAGCCCTGAACGGGCCAATGAACATCAGGAACCGCCAAACCAGTTGTAGCCCTGGTTCTCCCAGTAACCACCGGGATAGTCGTTCGTCACGCTGATTGCGACGATATGCTTCGGATTTTTGTAGCCCAGCTTGGTCGGCATGCGCAGCTTCATGGGGAAGCCGTATTTCGGCGGCAGCGGCCCGCCGTCGTAGCCAAGCGTGAGCTGCGTTTGCGGATGGAGCGCCGTCGGCATGTCGATGCTCGTCCAGTAGTTGTCCGCGCAATGAAGCGACACATACTTTGCCGTGATGTCGGCGCCGGCGCGCTTCAGGAAGCCGGCAAAGCGCACGCCGTCCCAGCGGCCGATCGCGCTCCACCCTTCGATGCAGATATGGCGAGTAATCTGGCTTTCCTGCGGCAACGCGCGCAGCTCGTCGAGCGTCCACACGCGCTTGCCGTTCGCGAGGCCGCTCACTTCCAGCCGGTAGCTCGCGGCATCGACCTCGGGGACGTCGTCGATATCGTAGAACGCGTTGAACGGAAACGGCCGCGTGATCATCGATTCGGGATACGTCGGCGCGAGCGTGTTCGGACTGAAGAGCAATGCCTGCACGTCGTCGTTGAAGGACGACATCTTGCGCAGCATCGTATTCACGGATTTGTCGTTGGACAGATCGCAGCCCGACAGCAGCGCGATCCCGCCAAGCGTGAGAATGCGCTGGCCCAGCAGACGGCGCGCCGGATTCTTGAGTTCGCTGCGCGCATCCTTGATGATGGTCTCCGCATGAGACTGCGCAAACGCGGTGAGTTTTGCGGACTTGTTGCGAAGGGTCATGGTTAGCGTCCCCGAATCATCACGAGCAGCGAGCGCGGCACGAGCGCGACCATCGCAATGTGCACGACGAAGAATGCGACCAGCACGCTCATCGCAACGAAATGCACGACTCGTGCGTTGTCATATCCGCCCATCAACGTGCGCAGCAGCGGAAACTGCACGGACTTCCAGATCGCGAGCCCCGACAGAATGACGAGCGCGATATCGACGATCACCACGAGGTAGGCGAACTTCTGCACCGCGTTGTAGCGCGAAAGGTCTTCATGCTCCAGCTTGCCGCGCAGGGCCGCCGTGAGATCTTTTGCAATCGACCTGATGCTCACCGGCAGCAGTTTGCGGCGCAGGCGCCCCGAAACGATGTTGAGCCCGACCTAGACAAGAAAATTGACGACCAGCACCCACATGACCGCGAAGTGCCATTGCAAGGCTCCGCCGAGCCAGCCGCCCAAGGTGATAGTGGAAGGAAACTGCAAGCCCGCAAAGATGGGCGATGCGTCGTGGATCTGCCAGCCGCTCATCACCATCAGCACGACGGCTAACGCGTTGACCCAGTGTGCGATGCGGACCCAGGCGGGTTGAATCGTGGTGTAACTCAAAGCGGCCTCGTGGTTGGTAGCTGCCAAGAAACGAGCGGGGTTACCGACGTAAACATCGCCGGCGGGCAGCTATTCCATTGCATGAGAAATTTATTTTTGCGGCGAAAGGTGAATCGGGTGATTGGTCATGGTCAGGTTTTTTTCGCCTGCACCTCGCGCGTGAAGCCCATCATCAGTTGCGGAATGCCTGGCGGGAAGCTTGCGTCCCGATCTATCTGCCATGTATGCCAGGTCTTGCCGTAGGTCGTCACGAGGTCCTGCATCAGTGCATGTCCGGCGACATCGGGAATGCGCGGCGGCAGCCGCAGGCGGTCGGTTCATGTGCGTTTCTGTAGGGATGGGCGCGCCGCCGGCGGTTGCATTTCGTGCTTCGCGCAGTTCGATTTCGATGCGATGTGCTATCGGGCTGTGCATAGCGCTGCTTCGCGGGGGCCGCCCACAGGCGCAACCCGTTTGCCCTCAGCCGGCTCACAGCCGGAGCTTTGCAAGCCCGGTCGCGCCGCTTCGACGTCGGCGGGTCATGCTCATCTCGGGGCTCCGTAGGCACGCATGCGCCGGGATCACGCGCGAACATCGCAAGCTATCCGCGCTCTTGCGGACAACCTCAGCAATCCAGCATCGCCTATACCCGGCAGGGCGCCATCCAGCCAAACCGGCGCGACAGGCGCGGCACGGCCCGCGCCGCACTATCCCCCTCCCGGCCGACGATGCGCACGAACACACGGACAAAAACTATTGGTTTTCTCTAGAGTTGATGGATCGTCGGCCAATGCCGGCCGACGAAGCCGCGCTGACTCGCAGCGTGGGTCAACCAAAAGGAAAAAACCAAATGGGAACGTCTCTTCACAACGAAATATCGACCATCGACGACCGGCGCAGCACCACCCACCTGCCCTCGTCCGGTGCGCCGTTGACACTCAAACACACGATCCACCCGGAGCAGATTCGCGACAATCTGCCCACGGGCCAGGGCGGTGTCGGGTTTCTCTTTCACGCTACAGACTGGCAGACACTTTCTTTTTCCTTTCACAACGTAAAAACAAGAAACGAGTCGTTCGAAGAAGAGCTTTGGCGCACCAAGCCGTTCATTGCATCGCCAATCTATTCGGGCTCGCAGATGATCGGCGCGAACATCGCGTGCCCGGTGCCGCTCGAGCTCTGGCTCGGCAGTCCGCGCGGCATCAAGCGGTTTCGCGAGACCCAGTTCTTCCCCGCGCTCGAACTGGCGCGCCAGGCCGGTTTGAACATGGTCGCGATGGGCGCCTCCACGCCTTACGCGTGCAACTATGGCGCGCTGCCGAGGCAAACCAGGCCGCCGCATATCACGACCGGTCACGCGGCCACCGCGGCAATGCTCAAAGATTGGGCGATCCACTGCTGCAACGAGCTCGATCTCGAATTCGGCAAGACAAAGCTCGCGCTCTTCGGCGCGGCCGGACGGCTCGGCACGACGGTCGCCAAGTATCTGCTCTACAAGGAAGCGCCGAAGGAACTCGTGCTGATCGACTTGCCGGACAAGGTCAGCCTGCTCGCGGACCAGGCAAGGGAGCTGATGGCGGCGGACCTGCTTGGACGCACCAAGGTGTCGGTCCACACCTTCAGCCCCGACACCGCATTACCGCAGTTCGACGGCGCCGTCCTCGCGAGCAGCACCAGCGTGCCCTATCTCACCGCCTCGGACCTCAAGCGGGCCCGCTTCTGGATCGACGACTCGCACCCTCGCGCGGCGAGCGTGGAAGCGGAACTCGCGTCTCGCGGACATACGCTATATATTGAATGCTTCGCCCGCGGCCCGGCCGGCCTCGATTCGAGATTCCCGTTCAGGCTGCCGAGCACGCGCGACTGCTATACCTGTTTCGCCGAGGGCTATGCCGCCTGGCAGGAAGGCATCGCTTCCGACTTCATCATCGGCAGCCCGCCCGTGTGGTCGGTCTCCTACACTCACGGCCTGCTGAAAAAGTACGGATTTACGGTCGGACCTTTTCACGGAAAGGACGGCTCGGCGATCAACCTCGATCTCGGCGTGACGGCAACTATGAATTGACGGGCTCGTAAATGTCACTGGAGGCCAGATGCTAATACCGCGCGAAAGCATGCAGGACGTGCTGGAACGAAGCCGGTTTGCAATTCGATGGGGAGGCGTACTCGGCCTCGTATGCCACCCCGTCTATTACCTGGTGTGGACTTACATCCTGCCGCAGCCGTACGACAATCTGCCGCTGCGTCTGAGCGCGGCGCTCATTTGCGTGCCATTGATCTTTCAGGCGCACTGGCCGAAGCGGTTCAATCAGTACCTGCTGATCTACTGGCACGTTTGCCTGATCTACGTGCTGCCGTTCGTCTGCACGTTTCTCGCGATCAGGAATTCATTCTCCACCATGTGGATGATGACCGAGGTCATGATGATCTTCATCATGGCGCTCTGCATCGACAATCCATTTCTGCTCATGGGCTGTATCGGCATCGGCATGCTGTCCGGCGGGCTGGCTGCGGTAGCCAGTTCGCCGGCTCCAATCGTGCTGAGCACGGCGAATCAGTCGGACCTCGCGGTGCTGCCGGTTGTCGTCCTGTGCAGCATGGCCTTCAGTCATGCGATCAGCAAAGGGCGCATCTTCGTCGAGAAGAACCGCGCACTGCAGGCGCTCGCCGGGTCCATTGCGCATGAAATGCGAAATCCGCTCAGCCAGTTGAAACACGTTCTGGATCGCGTGGAAGAGACGCTGCCCGCCGTTACCGAACATGGCCGCGCGCCCGCGCTGCCGGGTGCGGGTGCGGCGCTGCTCTACCGGCATCTCGCGCACGGGCAGTTGTCGATCGAGCGCGGCCTGCGCGTGATCGCAATGACGCTCGATGAAGTCAGTGCCAAACAGATCCGCTCGGACTCCCTCACTTACCTGAGCGCAGCCGCGACCACACGCAAGGCGCTCGACGAATACGGCTTTGCCGACAGGAAAGAGCGCGGCAAGGTCCGCCTCGCGGTGCTCGAAGATTTCACCTTCAAGGTCGACGAAACTGTCTATCTGTTCACCCTGTTCAATCTGATCAAGAACGCGCTGCATCACATTGCACCGCTTCCTTCTGCCACGCTTACACTGACCGTCGACCGGCACTGCGTCAGCGTTCGCGATACCGGCAGCGGTATCGCCCCGGAGATCCTGCCACATCTGTTCGAGCCGTTTCGCACCGCCGGCAACTCCGCGGGTACGGGCCTCGGACTCGCCTACTGTCAACGCGCCATGCGCGCCTTCGGCGGCAGCATCGCCTGCAAGTCGGAGCTCGGCAAGTTCACGCAATTCACGCTGCAATTTCCGCCCGTCACCGAGAGCGAGGTGGCGGCGCACGAGCGCGCAATCGTCGAGCGCGCCACTGCGGTGCTCATCGGCAAACGCATCCTTCTCGCCGACGACGACGCCGCTCAGCGCGCCCGCACACGCCGCACGCTGGCGAAGGTCGGCGCCGAGGTGAGCGAAGCCGAAAACGGCGCGGCCGCATTGGCGATGCTGCGCGAAGCGTCGGCATACGACCTCGTGCTGATGGACGTCAACATGCCGGTGCTCGACGGCTACTCGGCCACCGAACAGTTGCGCGCCGGCCGCGATCATCCGAACTGGAACGTGCTCGTCGCCGCCTACACGTCCGAGCCTGGCAACATCGCGCGCGTGCTGGCACGCCGCGCCGGCATGGACGACATGATCAGCAAGTCCTGCAGCGTCATGGACCTGTTCACGTCGCTGCAAGCGCTTTTCGAGAACGGCAACCGGCGCCATCTGAACCAGCGGTTCGACGACTTTTCGGGCAAGTCGATTCTCGTTGCCGACGACGACAACTACAGCCGGCTCGTTGCCAAAGCCTATCTGGAGCGCTTCGGCGCGAGCGTCGTTGAGGCCGAACATGGGCAGGCGGTGCTGGACCGGCTTGACGAAGAGGCCGTCATCGACGCAATCGTGGTGGACATGAACATGCCGGGAATGGGCGGCCTCGAAACGGCTGCGGCGATTCGCGCGCGCACCGACGGCTACGCGAGCGTGCCGATCATCGCGTTGACGAGCCAGTCGGATATCGGCTCGGTGCAGGCGTGCATCAGCGCGGGCATGAACGAAGTGATGATCAAGCCCGTGCAGGTCGGCGCGCTCTATGCATGCCTGACGAGACAGTTCGCGCAGCAGCGCAGCGGCAGTAGCGGCAGTGCGCCGGTCGAGGCGCAGCGCTCGCCGATGTCGGCTCAGGTGCCGCCGTCGTCAGGCCCGTCAGGCCCGTCAGGCTCGGCGGGGTTGCCGGCGCAAGCCGCGTCGGCAGGCTCTGGCGGCGGTCTCGCCGTGGTGCGCGAAAACGATCTGCTCGACGCCGCTCATCTTGGAGAACTGGCGGCACTCGACCTGATTGACGAATCGTTTGCGAACGGCATCGAGCAGATCCGCGCGCTGACTTCGCAGCTTCGCGCGAACGCCGCCGACCGCGACCTCGACGCCGCGCATGGCGCGTTGCACGTGCTGCTTGGCGCGAGCGGCAACGTCGGAGCGAAGGCTTTGCACCAGTTCACGCGGCACATCTATCCACGCACGCTGGAAGGCGAATGGCCCGCGGAGCCGGACTGGCTCGAGCGGATCGACGCGTTGAGCGAGCGTTCAGCCGACGCGCTGTATCGCTATCAGGCGTCTGCAAACGCCGGGCGAGGCCAGCTCGAAGCGCCGGGCGACGCGGGGCGCATCAGCACCAGCGCGGCCGCGAGCACCACCACGAGCGCCACCACGACCACGAACACGAGCGGTCTCGCGGTTCGCGAGAACTAAGGCTTCGTGCTCAAGCGGCGTGACTGTCCGACGCCGCTTCGCTCACGCCGTCATGCACCCGCCCTCTGATGCCGGGAAAACGCATTGTCACGGTGGTGCCCTCACCGACCGTGGATTCGATCCTCAGCCCGCCGCCGAACGACTGCATGATGCGGTTGCAAAAGATCATGCCCATACCGTGGCCGCCACGACCCGCGTGCGTTGTGACCGGATCGAGCAGCAAGCGCGCCTTGACCTCCGGTGCGATGCCCGGACCGTTGTCGTGCAGACGGATTTCCGGCTCGGGCCCGTCCGTCACTTCTATACGCAGCGAGGGCGCCGGACAACCGTCGAGCGCGCGCAACGCATTCGACAACAGCGAAGAGAGCACGAGCGCCACGCAATTCGGCATAGCATGCACGACGAAATCGCCTCGCATGTCGACGCCTATCCATTCGCGCTGCGAGCCGGCGAACGGATAGGAGTCGAGTAGCGTGGCGACGAGGCGTGTCGCCTTGACCTCGCGCGCGGCGCTGCCGGTCGCCGACTGCGGGCCGCCGCTTTTGTGCACCGTCGCCCAGAACGACGAGATCAGCGTCAGGCAATACTGTGCGTTGTTCAGCATCGAGGTGGCAGCGGTGCCAATTTCCTGTTGACGCTGCGGGTCGTATTCCTGCGCGACATCGTTTTCGACCGAGCGCGCAAAAAGCGATATCGCGGCAAGCGGCGTGTTCAGTTCGTGAGCGAGGAACGCAAGCGTCTCGTCCATTGCAAGCAGCCTTTGCTGACGCGTCTCGCGCTCGACGTAGCGCGCCACCGCCTGCTTCAGAACCTCGCGCACCGACTCCATGCGAAGCGGCTTTTCGATGATGCGGAACAGGTCGCCGGTATTGAACGTTTGCAGCAGCATGTCCTTGTCGGCATAGGCGGTGACAAGGATGCGCACGATCTGCGGATACGCCTGCGCAACCTCGCGCAGCAGATGGCCGCCATCGCGCCCCGGCATGCGAAAGTCGGTGACGAGCACGGCGATTTCAGAACCGAGTTCTTGCAGCAGCGCCATGGCTTCGTCGGCGCCCTGGGCCAGATGCACGCGGTAATCGTCACGCACGGCGCGCGCAAAGTGGTTGCGCGACATCTCGTCGTCGTCGACGAACAGGATGGAAAACGGCGCTTGTATCGTGTCACTCATCGTGTTTCCGGCGGTTCCCTTGGCGGACGCCGACAGTCGGGGTTCGCTCGCATTCTACCGTCGCGGCAGGCCGGATCGGAAACGCAGGTCATTGGGCCGGCGTAAAAGGACTAAGTCGATTCGACCGGATTAAAGGCGTTCGGCAATAAATCCCATTACAGTTTACCCACGCTCCCGCAGACATTCACAATACAATAATTACACTAAACCCACAATTACCTTCGACCCGGCATTCAGCACGATAATTGCTCCCAGGATTAACACCGACAAAGCTGCGCTCTTTCCTGCAGCCGCTTAACGGTCGGCGTACACTCGCGCTCGAAGCCCATGCCATAGGGCGCACCGGGCACCTCTACATCGAACGCGCGTTATTGGAGACCAGGAGAACATCAATGAACTGGACACGGGAACAGAGAAACGTCACGATTGCCGCCTATCTTGGCTGGACACTCGACGCATTCGATTTCTTTCTCATGGTGTTCGTATTGAAAGATATCGCGGCGGAATTCAATACGAAAATCCCCGAAGTCGCATTCGGCATAATGCTGACGCTAATGATGCGCCCGGTCGGCGCGCTGATTTTCGGCTGGCTTGCGGACCGCTATGGTCGCCGGCCCACGTTGATGGTCAACATCGCGTGCTTCTCTCTGCTCGAACTGCTGTCCGGCTTTTCGCCAAACCTTGCCACGCTGCTCGTGTTGCGCGCGCTGTTCGGCATCGCGATGGGCGGCGAATGGGGCGTGGGCGGCGCATTGACCATGGAAACCGTGCCGCCGAAATCGCGCGGCATCGTCTCCGGCCTGCTGCAAGCAGGCTATCCGAGCGGCTATCTGCTCGCCTCGGTCGTGTTCGGCGTGTTCTATCAGTACATCGGCTGGCGCGGCATGTTCTTTGTCGGCGTGCTGCCCGCGCTGCTCGTGCTGTACATTCGGGCGCACGTGCCGGAATCGCCGGCCTTCAAGACGCTCGAGAAGCAGGCGCGTCCTGGCCTTGTCGCGACGCTGAAGCAGAACGTGAAGCTGTCGCTCTACACGATCGTCCTGATGACCGCGTTCAACTTCTTCTCGCACGGATCGCAGGACCTGTACCCAACATTCCTGCGCGTCCAGCATCAGTTCGACGCGCATACGGTGTCGTGGATCACGATCACGCTGAACATCGGCGCGATCTGCGGCGGGCTCTTTTTCGGAATGTTGTCGGAGAAGATCGGGCGCAAGCGCGCGATCTTCATCGCCGCGCTGATCGCATTGCCAGTGCTGCCGTTGTGGGCTTTTTCGAGCACGCCGGTGCTGCTCGCGCTCGGCGCTTTCCTGATGCAAATCTCCGTGCAAGGCGCATGGGGTGTCATTCCTGTTCATCTGAATGAGATCTCGCCCGATGAAATTCGCGCGACCTTCCCCGGTCTCGTGTATCAGCTGGGCAATCTGATCGCTTCGGTCAACGGTCCGCTGCAGGCGAGCGCCGCTGAAGCGCACGGCAACAACTATGCGCTCGTGATGGCGGTCGTGATCGGCATTGTCGTCATCGTGATCTGCGCGCTGATTCCGTTTAGCCGCGAGCGCCGCGGCATCGACATGACGCAGTCGGCCAGACATGTTGGCCCAGATCCGCGGGGAAGTACGGTTGGAGGACAGGTCTAAGCGTTCGCACCAGACAACAGGTCTTCATTCACGCGAGGCCGTTCCGATTCTTCGGAACGGCTTTCTTATTTCCGGATGCAAACGTGCAGCTAACCCCTACGACGGGCGCGAGGCGCGAGGTCTTCTAGAGGAGTTAATCGACATCCGACCCTTGCCCGGATCGACCATCCTTCTTATTCTGAAAAAAACGGCTGTTTCAAATACCTATTTGAATCGCGTGTTCGCAAAGCGGGCGCCCGAGAACAGGGAGACGCAATATGGCAGGTCGCACAACAGGCCGGCACGCCGGCGATACGAAGTCACGCATCCTGGATGCGGCCGAGGCGCTCTTCATCGATTGCGGATACGAGGCCATGTCGCTGCGCCCGATCACTTCGCGCGCCGAGGTCAATCTTGCGGCGGTCAACTACCACTTCGGCAGCAAGGAGTCGCTGATTCACGCGATGCTGTCGCGCCGGCTCGACCGGCTCAACCAGGAGCGAGTGAAGCTCCTTGAGCGTTTCGACGGGATGCTCGGCGAGCGTCTGACCTGCGAGCACGTGCTCGGCGCAATGTTCATCCCGGCGCTGCGGCTCTCGCGCGATCCGCGCGTCGGCGGCAAAGCGTTTCTGCGCTTGCTGGGCCGCGCTTATACGGACCCGTCCGCGTTCATTCGCGACTTTCTGAACGCCCACTATGCGTCGGTGGCCGGGCGTTTTTTCGATGCGTTTCAGCGCGCGCTGCCGCATCTGCCGCGCGAAGAACTGGGCTGGCGGCTGCACTTTGCAATCGGCGCGTTGTCGGGCGTGCTCGCGGGCACCGATACGGACAGCCTGATTGCCGAGTTCTCGCAAGGCAAGTCAATGAACGATCTGCAACTGATCGCACGCCTCGCCTCGCTGATGGTCGCCGCGCTGAAGGCGCCGCTGCCCGATGCGTCGCAACTCGCGATGTTCGCCGCCGTGCTGGGCGATGCCGACGATACAGGCGCGGACAGCGCTATCGACGGCAGCACGCAGAGTGCTGGCGATGCGGCAAGTGAAGCGCATGGCGACGGCTCGGGCTTGTTGGAGTCGGCGGCGGGTTCATCCGCTTCTTCGGGACCTGTGGACTCCGACGGCAAGCATCGCGGCGGCACGATGGAGGCATGCTCGTTCCAGCAGGCGTTGCATGGCGCGACGTAAAAGGAGCGCCCGCAACGGCCGTTTTACCGATGCGGGCGTTACGCACAAAGACGCAAAGCCGCTCGCACAACATCGATAACAACGTGAACCGTCCATGCAACGTGGATGCGTTTGCACGCATCACGGAAACAGGGAGGAAACGTCATGTCGTGGTTCATCCTGCTGCTGATTGTCGGCGCTCTTGCGCTCGTCTACGCTCAGGCGCGCGCGCTATGGTGGCTTGCCTTCATGATCGCCTGGGTTGCGGCGGTACGATTGAGCGGAGCCGCGGGCGCGGCCGCAACCACGCTTTTCGCGATCGTTCTGGTGCTCCCTGCCTTCGTGTTCGCCGTCAAACCGTTGCGCCGCGCGTGGCTCACGAAGCCGGTGCTCGACGTGTTTCGCAAGATCCTGCCGGAGATGTCGCCGACCGAGCGCGACGCGATCGAAGCCGGCACCGTCTGGTGGGACGCCGAACTCTTCTCCGGACGGCCTCATTGGGACAAGCTGCTCGGCTACGGTCCCGCGACATTGACGGCGGAGGAGCAGGCGTTCCTCGATAATGAATGCGAGCAGCTGTGCGATCTCGCGAACGACTGGGAAACCACTATGGTGTGGCAGGACTTGTCGCCGCAAGCATGGCAATTCGTCAAGGAGCGTGGTTTTCTCGGCATGATCATTCCGAAGCGGTACGGCGGCAAACAGTTCTCCGCGTACGCGCATTCGCAGGTCATCATGAAGCTGGCCACGCGCTGCTCGGCCGCAGCCGTTTCGGTGATGGTGCCGAACTCGCTCGGCCCCGCCGAACTGTTGATGCACTACGGCACCGACGAGCAGAAGAACCACTATCTGCCGCGTCTCGCGCGCGGCGAGGAAATTCCATGCTTTGCGCTGACGAGCCCGTACGCCGGTTCGGACGCCGCCGCGATTCCGGATGTCGGCATCGTTTGCAAGGGCATATTCGACGGACGCGAGACGCTCGGCTTTCGCGTCACATGGGACAAGCGCTACATCACGCTCGGGCCGATCGCGACCGTGCTCGGCCTTGCGTTCCGGGCGCTCGATCCCGAGCATCTCCTCGGCTCGGCCGACGAACCCGGTATTACCTGCGCATTGATTCCGACCGATCATCCGGGCGTGAACATCGGTCGTCGTCATTGGCCGCTGAACGCCGTGTTCCAGAACGGCCCGAATTCCGGCAAGGACGTCTTCATTCCGCTCGACTGGGTGATCGGCGGACGCGCTCAGGTCGGCAACGGCTGGCGCATGCTGATGGAATGCCTCGCGGCGGGCCGCGCGATCTCGCTGCCGTCGTCGAATGTCGGGATGGCGAAGCTCGCCGTGCGCGGCACGGGCGCATACGCCGCGGTTCGTCGCCAGTTCCGCACGGCTGTCGGCAAATTCGAGGGCGTGCAGGAAGCGCTCGGACGCATGGGCGGCAATCTCTATGTGATGGATGCCGCGCGCCGCCTGTCCGCGCATGCGGTCGATCTCGGCGAGAAGCCTTCGGTGATTTCGGCAATCGCCAAGTACCACATCACCGAACGAGCCCGCATGGTGATCAACGACGCCATGGACGTGGCCGCCGGCAAGGGAATCTGCATGGGGCCGTCTAACTTTCTGGCACGCGCGTATCAGCAGGTGCCGATTGCGATCACCGTGGAAGGCGCGAACATTCTCACGCGCTGCCTGATCATCTTCGGCCAGGGCGCGATTCGCTGCCATCCGTATGTGCTGAAGGAGATGAGCGCGACGCGCGAGACGGACCGCGCCAAAGCGCTGCGCGACTTCGACGACGCATTCTTCGGCCATGTCGCCTTCACGCTTTCGAACGTGGTGCGCAGCTTCGTCTACGGCATCACGGGCGGCGCGTTCATTGCGAAGCCGCGCGCTGCTCATGCGCCGCTTCACGCGTACTATCGCGCGGTCACGCGGCTTGCCACCGTTTTCGCGCTGCTCGCGGATGTCTCCATGTTCGTGCTCGGCGGCGATTTGAAGCGCCGCGAACGCATCTCGGCGCGCCTTGGCGATGTGCTCTCGCAGCTTTATCTGATCTCCGCGACGCTCAAGCGTTTCGAGGACGAGGGCCGTCAGGAAGACGATCTGCCGCTCGTGCGCTGGGGCGTCGAAGATTCGCTCTATCGCGCGCAACAGGCGCTCGACGGCGTGCTCGCGAACTATCCGAAGCGCTTCGCCGCCGGCCTCGTGCGTGTGCTGGCGTTCCCGTTCGGGCTGCCGCATCGCGAACCGTCGGACCGCCTGGGCAGCGAGATCGCCGAGTTGATGCAGACGCCGGGCGCCGCGCGCAACCGGCTGGTGTCGGACTCCTACGTGCCGCACCCGGATGTCGACGGGCTCGGCTATGGCGAACTCGTGTTCGAACTGAACCCGCGCTTCACGCAGATCGAGCAGAAGCTGCGCGAAGCGGTGAAGGAGCGGCGCCTCGAGCCAATGCCGCAGAGCGTCGCGCAACTCGCCGCATGGGCCGACGCCGCGCTGCAACAAGGCCTGATCGACGCCGACGAGCGGCGTGTGCTCGGCGACTACGCGCGCTACGCCGCACAAGTCGTGAAAGTCGACGATTTCCCCGCCGATTTCGACATTCTCGCCAGTCTGCAACAACGCAAGGAGGCGCTCGAAAAGGTCATGGAAGCGGCGCTGTGATTCCCATGGATGCTTGCGCAAACGCATGAAAAAACCTCGCTGCGTGGCACGCCGATGCGCCAAACTCAGTGCACACTGACAGACGTGCGGGCGTGTCCAGCGGAGCAACGAACAATATGAACGACTCTTACCTGAACTTCGTCAATTCGCCGTTCGGCGCGCGCGTTGCGCGTTCTCTTGGCCTTCCGAAGCCCGAGGTGCTGCGCCGCTATCGCGCCGACGAGCCCGAGTTCGGCGGCCTGGTCGCGATTGGCGCCGGGCGCGAGCCGCATCTGCTCGATTCGCTGGCGGACCTGGTGGCGAGCATCGGCGTGACGAGCGTCGCGCATGAAAGCGCCGGATTGTGGATGCCCCTGGCGCACCGTCACGGTCTGCTGACGGGGCGCTTCGAACCTGCGGAGTCGGGCTCGGCCGCGCGTGTCGGCGCATTGATCTTCGACGCGAGCGGTATCGACGAAAGCAGCCAGATGGAACCGCTGCACGCGTTCTTTCACGACACGCTGCGCTCACTTGGGAAATGCGGGCGCATCGTCGTGTTGGGACGGCCGCCCGAAGCGTGCCCGAGTCCGCGTAAATGGACTGCGCAACGCGCGCTGGAAGGACTCACGCGTTCGCTCGGCAAGGAAGCGCGGCGCGGCATCACGGCGAATCTGGTCCATGTCGCCGAAGGCGCCGAGCGCGAAATGGAAGCCACGCTGCGCTTCTTTCTGTCACCGCGTTCGGCGTATGTGTCGGGCCAGGTGGTGCGAATCGCCGCAGACGGTTTGCATCGTCTTGCAAATAGCGTGGTCGTTACCGATGCCATCGGTAACGACGCTGCATCGCCCTTCGACTGGAACCAGCCGCTCGCGAACCGGCGCGCGGTCGTGACAGGCGCCGCACGCGGCATCGGCGCGGCGATTGCGAACGTGCTCGCGGCGCAAGGCGCGCACGTGATCGGCATCGACATTCCGCCCGCGCGCGACGCGCTCGAAGCCACCATGCGCCAGTTGAACGGCACCGCCCTCGCCTTCGACATCGCCGCGCCCGAAGCGCCCGCGCAGATCTCCGCGGCGCTCGACGACCACGGCGTGGACATCGTCGTGCACAACGCCGGCATCACGAAAGACAAAACCATCGCGAAGATGACAGGCAGCGCGTGGCAAAGCGTGATCGACATCAACCTGTGCGCGCAGGAGCGTATCGACGACGCGCTGCTCGCGGCGGGTATTCTGCGCGACGGCGGGCGCATCGTCGGCGTGTCGTCGATCAGCGGGATCGCGGGCAATCCCGGCCAGACCAACTACGCGACGTCGAAAGCCGGCGTGATCGGCCGCGTGCAAAGCATGGCGCCGCTGCTGCGCCCGCGCGGCATTACGATCAACGCGGTCGCGCCAGGTTTCATCGAAACGCAGATGACCGCGAAGATGCCGCTGGCCCTTCGCGAGGCAGGCCGCCGGATGAATTCGCTCGCGCAGGGCGGCCTGCCTGTCGACGTCGCCCAGACTATCGCGTGGCTCGCGCATCCAGGCTCGGCCGGCATCAGCGGCCAGGTCGTGCGCGTGTGCGGACAAAGCCTGATCGGAGCATGAGCATGGATGAACCCGGCGATCCGTTTGGCGGGAATCATGCAACGAAGCTCGCGCCGCACGCGGTGCGGCCCAAGACTGTCGTCGTCGAAACCCTGCCGACGCCGGCGAAGCTCTATGCGCGCGCTTTGTCGGGCATCGTCAAACGCGGACGCCCCACGCAGTTGCCCGCGTTGCGCCTCGTGCGCCCCGCCGTCGCGCTCGATCCGGGGCCGGCGTGGCGTTACGCGCGCGTGTGCGGCTTCATCCCGGAGCACGGCGTGCCTCTCACGTATCCGCATCTGCTCGCGTTCCCCTTGCATCTGCTGATGCTGACCGATCCGGCGTTCCCGTGGCCCGCGGTCGGGCTGCTGCATCTGGCCAATCATGTGCGTCTGCGCCGGCCGCTCGCGTACAAGGACCTGCTGCGGGTCGAGGTGGAATTCGGCGCGCTGCTGCGCCACGACAAGGGCCAGGCGTTCCTGCTGCATACCCGCATTTACCGGCGCGGCGAAGCGGTGTGGGACGGCGACAGCGTTTATCTGAAACGCGGCGTGCCGGCGAGCGGCGCGCAGCTCGATCCGCTTCAGGTCGATACCGCGGCGTTGCAACGCATCGCGCGCTGGCAGCTTGCGCCGCAACTTGGCCGCGATTACGCGAGCGTGTCGGGCGACTACAACCCGATCCATCTGAGCGCGCTCTCCGCAAAAGCGTTCGGTTTTCCGCGCGCGATCGCGCACGGCATGTGGACGCTCGCGCGCGCGGCATCGTCCTTGCAGCCGCCTAAGCCGCTTGCCGAAGCCACGCTCAGTGCCGAATTCAAGCTGCCGATGCTGCTGCCAGGCGAAGCGTCGTTGTGGAGCGCGTCGTCTTCGCTGATCGAACGCGATATCGAGGTGCGCGACATCGCCGGAGAAAAGCCGCATTTGCGCGGCCGCATGCAATGGAGATTGCAATGAAGCGCGCGCCGTTTGCCCGATAGCGGCGCTCGCACTCGAACCCCGACCATCACCACACGCAACTAGCTGAAGGAGCCAGGCATGTCCCACCCGCTGCCACCCGTGCGCCGCGTCGCGATTATCGGCGGCAACCGGATTCCGTTCGCCCGCTCGAACACCGCGTATGCGACCGCGTCGAATCAGGACATGCTGACCTTCACGCTGCAAGGACTGATCGACCGCTATGGCCTGCACGGCGAACGTCTCGGCGAAGTTGCGGCGGGCGCCGTCATCAAGCATTCGCGCGACTTCAATCTGACGCGCGAATCCGTGCTGTCCACCACACTCGCGAAGGAAACGCCCGCGTACGATGTTCAACAGGCCTGCGGTACGGGGCTCGAAGCCGCCATACTCGTTGCCAACAAGATCGCGTTGGGACAGATCGAAGTGGGTATCGCGGGCGGCGTCGATACGACATCGGATGCGCCTATTGGCGTCAACGAAAACATGCGCAAGATTCTGCTCGAAGCGAATCGCGGCAGGAGTACGGGCCAGCGCGTGGGCGCGCTCGCGAAGCTGCGGCCCGGTATGTTCTTCAAGCCGCTCCTGCCGCGCAACGGCGAGCCGCGTACCGGCCTTTCGATGGGCGAGCATTGCGAACTGATGGCCAAGCGCTGGAACATCTCGCGCGAAGCGCAGGACGTGCTGGCTTACGAGAGTCACCGCAAGCTGGCCGAAGCTTACGCGCGCGGCTTCGTCAACGATCTGATGACGCCGTATCGCGGCCTCGCGCGCGACAACAATCTGCGCTCAGACCTCACGCTGGAAAAGCTCGCCGCGCTCGCGCCCGCCTTCGATCGCGACGCGGGCACGCTGACCGCGGGCAACTCCACGCCGCTCACCGACGGCGCCTCCGCCGTACTGCTTGCAAGCGAGGAGTGGGCCCCGCGCCACGGGTTGCCGGTGCTCGCGTATCTGAGCTGGTCGGAAACCGCGGCAGTCGACTTCTTCGACAAGAAAGAAGGCCTGTTGATGGCGCCCGCCTACGCAGTGCCGCGCATGCTTGCGCGAGCCGGACTGACGTTGCAGGACTTCGATTTCTACGAGATTCACGAAGCGTTCGCGGCGCAGGTGCTATGCACGCTCGCGGCGTGGCAGGATGACGAATACTGCCGCACGCAGCTTGGCCTCGACGCGCCGCTCGGTTCGATCGACACAGCGAAGCTCAACGTGAACGGCGGCTCGCTCGCGACCGGGCATCCGTTCGCGGCGACGGGCGGCCGCATCGTCGCGGGTCTGGCGAAGATGCTCGCTCAACTCGACAAGCCGGCGGGCACCGCGCGCGGACTGATTTCGATCTGCGCGGCGGGCGGCCAGGGCGTGGTGGCGATAATCGAGCGTTGAGCGTCGCGGCGGCGGCATGCAGCGATGGAAAGCGGGACCTGACAACAGGCGAGTAACTGGCAAGCTACCGACAAGCTACTGGCAAGCAAGCGCCAGGCAAAAGGGAAGCAGAAGCAGCAACATGCTGGACCGCTTCAACCAGCGCATAAACAATTGAAGCCAAGGCTTCAGGAGACGACCGATGACCCAGCCCACTCAAGCCTCGCTATCGCCCGCCGCTGCGAATCAGGCGACCGGGGCCGCTCATGCAGACGCGGCGGCAACTCCTCACGCAATGCAAGACGCAACGGGGCGCCCTAACCAGTCGCCCAACACCGACGGCATCTGGTACGCGTCGTATCCCGCCGACGTGCCGCATGAGATCGACGTCGGCAAATACGACTCCGTCGTGCACTTCTTCGACGAATGCATCGCGCAATTCCGTGAGCGCGTTGCCTACGTGAGCGTCGGCGCGAGCTTGACCTATGGCGAACTCGGCCGCAAGGCGACGGCCTTCGCCGCGTATCTGCAAAGCATCGGCGTGAAGCCGGGCGAGCGCGTCGCGATCATGCTGCCGAATACGTTTCAATATCCGGTGTCGCTGTTCGGCATACTGAAAGCCGGCGCGGTGGTGGTCAACGTGAATCCGCTCTATACCGTGCGCGAACTCGCGTATCAGTTGAAGGACAGCGGCGCGCAGACCATCATCGTTTTCGAGAACTTTGCGAAGACGGTGCAGGACGCGCTGCCGGGCACCAAGGTGCAGAACGTGATCGTGACGGGACTCGGCGATCTGCTCGCCGATGGTCTGAATCTGAAGGGACGTCTGCTCAATTTCATGCTGCGCCACGTGAAGAAGATGGTGCCCGCGTACACGCTGCCGAACGCCGTTGCGTTGCTGGAGGCGCTTGCCATCGGTTATACGCGGCCGCTCACGCCTGTTCGGCCAACGCATCACGACATCGCGTTTCTTCAGTACACCGGCGGAACGACCGGCGTCGCGAAAGGCGCGATGCTCACGCACCGGAACATCATCGCCAATCTGCTGCAGGCAAAGGCGTGGGCCGAAGGTCAATTGAGCGGCGAAGTCGAAACCGTGCTCACGCCGCTGCCGCTCTATCACATCTATTCGCTGACGGTGAACGCGCTGATCTTCATGGGTCTCGGCGGGCGCAACATTCTGATCGCGAATCCGCGCGACATGAAGCGCGTGATGATGATCATCCGTCACGAGAAATTCACCGGCATGACGGCGGTCAACACGCTCTACAACGCGTTTCTCGAGAACGAGGAATTCTGCAAGCGCGATTTCTCCGACCTGAAACTGGCAATGGCGGGCGGCATGGCAACGCAGCGGTCGGTGGCCGAGCGCTTCAAGGCCGTCACGGGCAAGCCGATTATCGAAGGCTACGGCTTGACCGAATGCTCGCCTATCGTGTCGATGAATCCCGTCGACATCTCGAACCTGCGCGAGTTCGAAGGCTCGATCGGCCTCCCCGCGCCCTCCACGCAAGTCCGCTTCAAGAAAGACGACGGCAGTTGGGCCAACATCGGCGAAGCGGGCGAATTGTGCGTGAAGGGGCCGCAGGTCATGAAAGGCTACTGGAACCGGCCAGAAGAAACGGCGAAGGTGATCGACGACGAAGGTTGGCTTGCGACCGGCGACATCGGCGTGATGGATTCGCGCGGCTTCATCCGGCTGATCGACCGCAAGAAAGACATGATTCTGGTCTCGGGCTTCAACGTCTATCCGAACGAGATCGAGGACGTGATCGCGGCGCACCCCGATGTGCGCGAAGTAGCTGCAATCGGTGTGCCCGACGACGCCCAGGGGGAACGCGTGAAGGTGTTCATCGTGAAGCGCAATCCGTCGCTGACCGCCGAGCAGGTGATCGCGCATTGCCGCAAAAACCTGACGGGATACAAGGTGCCGAAGGTAGTCGAGTTTCGTGACGATCTGCCGCAAACCAACGTCGGCAAGATTCTGCGCCGCGCGCTGCGAGACGAGGAACTCGCGAAGCAAAAGACTGCCTGAGAGGCAAGGCGCTTGCATGATCTCTTGCGCCACCCTTTCGGAGAGTTCGATGACGCACCGCCTGTTCGCACGTCTGCGCATTGCCCGTTTCGTGCGGCCCGACGCTCACGTTAGCGCGGGCGGCACCGCGTCGGCGCTCGCAGCGTCTGGTAGTGCATCGCACCGGTGCGGTCTTGGCACGCTGCTGCTGGGCGCGTGGATGGCCGGCGCGGCGAGTATCGCGACAGTGCCCGCGTTTGCGCAAAACGACGACAAGCCGCCGCCGCTCGAAGTCGCGAGCGCTGTCAAGGCGCCATCCACGCCGGCGTCGCAGGTCGGCACGCTGACGCTGGATCAGCAGGTCAAATGGCTGCGCGCAGCGCAACAAAGCGGCGCGCTCCAAACGCTCGGCGACGCGCAACTTGTCGCGCTCTTCAAGTCGCTCGATCCGCTCGCGTTGCCGCGCTATATCAAGGAAGGGCCGAACGGCTACGCGTCGTATGAAATGACGATGTCGCGTTCGGAACGCATTCGCGGCCAGTGGCCCGACAAGCCGGACCACATGCTGGTGCGGGTCGCGCACGACCCGCTTCGCATCTACGCGAAGTGGCTGCCCGACGGCGCGCATGCAGGCCAGGAGATCCTCTACGACGAGTCCAAGCGCGCGGACGAAATGTACGGACATCTGGGCGGCATCATGAACGTGATGCCGTTATGGACGTCGTTGAACGGCGCCCTCGCCCGCTCGCAATCGAATCACGACGTGCGCGATCTCGGGACCGAATACGTCGCTCAGCAATACCTCGCCGAGGGTAAAAAATTTATCGAGGCCGGCTTGCCGCGCTCGACGCAGATCGAAGTGAAGACGATCGACGGCGTGCGCGTAGTCGCGTTCACGTTCGAGACACCGAGCGGCCAGCCGCAGTTCTACGCAAAGAGGGAAACGCTTGGGCTCGATCTGCGGCATCCGTATTTCCGCACTGTCGAGTCTTACGACAATGACGGCCGCATCTTCGAGAAGATCGTGTTCGAAACGATCACGCCGAAAACTTTCGACGATTCGACTTTCGATCCCAGGAACAAGGCTTATAAGTTCTAGCGCGGCGCGAATACAAAGCTTACGTGAGCGGACTGCGTGCCCAGCTCATGGCTCTGTTCATGGCCGTGTTCGATGCGATGCGTTGCACTCGTGGCGAGTTCTTTGAGCACGAAATAGTCGGACGCGCGTGTCACGCCTATTAGCCACGGCGCCGGTTTCCCGTTAGTCGATATCCGGAGCATGGGTGCAAGCGCCGTGTGCCATAGCAAGCCGATGTCGTCCCCGGTTTCGAATATCGGCAACTTCATCGCCGCCGCGTAGCGGGCGAATGCGGCGCTGAACGCGAGCGTGGAATCGGCGATCGCGAACGTGTCGCGACGCGCCGCGGCATGCGTGAGCCATGGCCACGCAGAGCCTGCCGTGGTGGAAAGCCATGCACTCGTCATCATGAAGGTGCGCCGGTCCATGCGTTGGTTTGCCTGTTGGTTGCCTGTTGGTTGCCTGTTGGTTGCCTGTTGGTTGCCTGTTGGTTGCCTGTTGGTTGCCTGTTGGTTGCCTGTTCGTTCGCCTGTTCGTTCGCCTGTTCGTTCGCCTGTTCGTTCGCCTGTTCGTTCGCCTGTTGGTTTGCTCGGCGAGCGCAATGCTCGTCGAACAGTTGCGCACTGCCCGCCTAATGTCACCTGACGTTCATGTATAGCCGCGCCGCTCGCGCCACGCCGCAGGCCAGATGCCCTGCTTGCCCGGCGCGAGGACGCCGTTCGGGTCGAGCGCGTCCTTGATCGTTTCCGACAGCCGCAGCAATGCGCCGTCGTTGAAACTGTACTGCGCGGCGGCGAAATCCATATACGCGAGGTGCGCGCGATATTGGCCATAACCGGCCGCGCGCGCATCGCTCATCAACGAGCGCAGTAAGGCGCCCGCCTGCTCGACCTGATTCGTATCGTCGCGATCGAAAATGGCCGCGAAGATGTGATGCAGATGACGCACGCCCGCTGTAAAGCCGCCGTAGTAGTCGAAGCCGTACTCGGCCGCTCGGGCCTTCACCATCGAGTATTGGCGCAACGCATCGCGTCCGCTCGCTGGACACACAGGCGCAAAGTCCACGTGCGCGCCCGCGCCGCCGCGCCAGTCGAGCATGCGAAACGCGCTCGTTGCGGGAATGCCGGCGAGATTGCGGTCGCCGCCCCCTGTGGGCTGCGCATCGCCCGCATAACGCTTTGCCACGAGCCGCGCGTGAGGCACACGCGCGAACGCGCGCTGCACGATTGCATAGCGTGCGTCGATCATCTCGGGCGTGCCGTACAGCGCAAAATGCAGGTTCCAGCGGCCGACGTTCAGTTTGTCGAGCATCGCGGCGACCGCGCTTTCGGGCATCGCGCCGGGGCCGTCGTACCATTGCGCGCGCGCCGACAATCCGGCGGCGCGCCGCAAGCCGCCCTCGATCACCGCGTGATTGCGGATCGTTTCATCGAGCCGCAACGGCCGCATTGTGTCGACGATGGCCTCCAGATCCGCTTCGTCGCGGAACTGGATTTCGCCGAGCAGATACGCGGGCGGCGCGGGCATCAGCCAGACGCCGAGCTTGGTCACGATGCCGTAGTTCGACTGCATGAACATTGCGTCGAACGAAGGTCCGTAACCGGGCTGGTAAAGCTGCCAGGCGGTGCTGGTGTCGATTGCGCCCATGCCGGTTCGCAACACGTCGCCGTTGGCCAGCACCACTTCCATCCCGCATTGCGTGGCCGCGTGATCGCCGTATGGCGTGTAGCCGAAGCCGCGTTCGAGCGTGTTGCCGACCACGCTGCCCCAGCCGGCCGCCGGCGGATCGACCCACAGCCGGTAGCCCTTATCGTGCAGGTGCGCGTGGAGATCGAAGTAGCTCACGCCCGGCTCGACGAGCGCATAGGCGAGCGTCTCGTTCACTTCGACAATGCGGTTCATCCGTTGCAAATCGAGCACGACCGAACCGGTAAGACGCGGCGCCGCGCCGCCGTACGCGAAATTGCGCCCCGTGGAAACGGTCCACAACGGAATGCGATATTGATTCGCCACGCGCAGCACCGCGCGAATTTCATCGACGGATGCGGGCAGCAGCGCAGCGCTCGCCGCGAACGCCTCACGTTCTCCGGGCGCGAACGGATCGAGATAAGTGGAGAGTCCGGCCGCCGAATCCACGACATGCGGCTCGCCGACAATCGAGCGCCAGGCGGCGAGCGCCCGGTCGAACTGCGCGGCGGAAACTCTCGGCGGCAAGTGGCGGATCAAGGGTTCTCCTTCAGCGCGGGGACGGATTGGGTGGTGTGGTCGGGTATTTTTGTAGTCGCGCGCTCGGGGTGCTCGGGGTGCTCGGGGTGCTCGGGCACTCGGGCACTCGGGCACTCGGGCACTCGGGCACTCGGCACTCGGCACTCGGGCGCTCCGCACTCGGCACTCGGTGCACTCGCGGCGCTCGGGGCACTCGGTGCGCTCCCCGCACTCGGTGCACTCGCGGCGCTCGGGGCACTCGGTGCGCTCCCCGCACTCGGTGCACTCGCGGCACTCGCGGCGCTGGGGACACACGCGACACTCGCGGCACTTGCTACTCTCCAGCACCCGGGGCATCCGATCATTCACGCCGTCGCGCCTGATGCGCTAGCGCAGCGCGCCTGACATGCATCTCCCGACGCGCGGCGCGAAACTCCGCCGTCGGACTACAGGAAGCGCCTGGCACAGCAATAGCCCCGCTATTGTCACGCTATTGTCACGCTACTGCCACGCTTCGGGCTTGCCACCGAGCGCACTGCAGACGTCGACGGCAATCGAGCGTAGCTTGCCTTCCGCGATCGGCCCTGACAACGCGTAACCCATGCCGTCGCTGATCCAGTAGAAGGTGCGCCGGTTGCCGTCACGTAGCAGGCGGAACGCGGTCTCGTCGCGCGCGGTGCCGGTCACATACAGCGTGAGCCGCGCGCCGCTGCGGTTCTCGTACATGAATTGCGCGGCCGGCCCCGCTTCGCCTGGCAACAGACGGCCGCCCACGAGCGAATAGCCGTATTCCTGCAGCGACGGCACGGAAAGCGACCGGTTCAGACGTTTGGAAAGCCAGGAGATCAGATGCTCTTCTTCGCTCGCCGCGACTTCCACCGGATGACGCCGCTCCGGCGTATAAACAGCATACGCGACGTCGGCGCGTTCAGCGAAGCTCGGCGGCTGCGCACCGAAACCGTTCCACGCGCCGCCCGTCAAACGCGGCGCGAGCGGCCCCAGCGCGAGCGCGAGCCCGGCGCCCGCCGCGAGCCAGCACGCGGCCATCCCCACACGCCGCCACCAAGGCGTGCGCGGACGCAGCACGATGACGGCGGGCTCATCGGCATCATCGGCTCTGCGCGCGGTGTCTCCAGCCTGGTTGCCCGGCGCGCGACGCGCGT
Source organism: Paraburkholderia kirstenboschensis (assembly GCF_032806925.1). NCBI lineage: Bacteria > Pseudomonadati > Pseudomonadota > Betaproteobacteria > Burkholderiales > Burkholderiaceae > Paraburkholderia > Paraburkholderia kirstenboschensis. The sequence goes on from NZ_CP136513.1 coordinate 1,540,568, forward strand.
CGTCCTGCGGCGCGCCGCACAATACCTGCAACGCTGCTTTTTGCGCGCGCCACGCGGCGACGCGCGCAGCGGCTTGCGGATGCCCGTCGAGCAGCATCGCGATCCGTTCGCGTTCCGCATCCGACAATTCGCCGTCGACAAACGCCGATAGCGCTTGCAGGTCTACCCCGTCGGGCAAGCTGAGATCGTGGTCGTCATTCATCGCGGGTTTCTCACTACTTTCAGCGGCGGCGGCTTGCGCGCCGGCCCCTGAGCGGGTCCTTCCAGCAACCCGCGCAGATGTTCCCGCGCGCGCGACAGACGCGACATCACCGTGCCGACCGGCACGCCGAGCGCCTTCGAGGTCTCCTGATAACTGAGTTCTTCGACGCAGACGAGCAACACCACCTCGCGCTGCTCGATCGGCAGGCAATACAGCGCGCGCTGCAGATCGCGCAGGACGAGACCGTCGATCTCGCGTTGCGGCGCTTCAAGGTTGCGCCAGGGCGCGCTTTCTTCATCGACGGCAATCTCGCGGCGGCCGCGCAACTGATCGATATAAAGATGCCGCAGGATGGTGAGCAGCCACGCGCGCAGATTGCTGTTCGGCCGGAACCCCGCCCAGCGCGCAAGCGCGCGCTCCGCCGTGTCCTGAACCAGGTCGTCGGCCCATGCGCGGTCCCCCGTCAGCGCGCGCGCGTAGCGGCGCAACTGCGGGAGCCACGAGATCACTTCTGCTTCGAAGCTCACGCGGCGCGTGGCTCTCAGTAGCCGCCGCCGCCGCTACTATTGCCGCCGTTGGTACCCGATGCGCTGTTGTCGGCGGTGGAGGTGCAGGCGCTGGTCCCGAGCGACGCCACTGCGAGCGTGAACAACATAACCACGATGCTGAAAGCTGCTTTCATACGAGTCTCCTGTCGATCAGAGTTAGCGCTTTAGCGCTTACTCTCATCCCATGCAAAGCTGTCGATCCAGAGTTAGCGCTTCAGCGCTTACTCGGGTCCCATGCAAAACGGTCGACGGGAGTTAGCGCGTTAGCCCTTAGTCCCGTCCCATGCAAAGCTGTCGAACGGAGTTAGCGCTTTAGCGCTTACTCCGTTCCCGTGCAAAGCCACTGACCAGAGTCAGTACTGCAGCACCCGCTCCTCAGCGCCTAACCCTGTCCCTGACTAAACGCGTTGGCCTCGGTTTTTATTCCACCGACGCGCCGGCGGTGCCGGCTCTTTCCGCCATCGACGCGGTCAAACGCGGGCCGTGGCCGAAGAAGCCGGCCAATGGTCGGCTGATTTCGTAACTCATCGTTACAGCCAATAGTTATCAGGTGCTTATGTCACCGCAAGCCGTTATAGTGGACGCAGTTCGCCCGTCGACGCGTTCTGCCCCCACACAGGGTAGAATCGCGGCGAACAACCGTCTTTCTAACCTGAATTGTCCATGGCTTCCGCAGAATCGCATCCGCAAAACGACTTCATGAACGCTGCGCGCAAAGAACGAAAGCGCGTTGAGATTTACCTTGTCAACGGCATCCGCCTGACAGGGTGCATCGAGTCGTTCGATCAGTACCTGGTGATGCTGCGCACGCCCGTCGGCCTGCAAGGCATTTACAAGCGCGCCATCTCGACGATCCAGCTCGATACCGGAACTCGTCCGGCTCCGCGCGCGGGCCGTCCATCGCATGGCGAGCACACCACGCGCGGGCCGCACGGCTCGCGGGAGCCGCGCGAGCATCGGGAACCGCGTGAACCGCGCGAATCGTACGGGGCGCCGTCATCCGACAGGCCTGCGCCAGAGCGCGGCAGCGCGTCAGACGCTCCGGTAGTGGTGACGCGCCGCCGGCGCCTGTTCGGCACGGGCGGCGACGGTGGCAATCATGGCGGCGGCGGTCACGCGTAAGCGTCAACCGGTCCGCGGTGCGGCGGCGGTCACTTCGCGAGAGGACCGAGCCGCTGCAGAATTTTCTCCACCCTTGCCACCTGCTGGTCCGTCAGTTCGAACTTGCATTTGACCGCCAACACGCGACGCCGCCAGTAGCCGGCGTCCAACATCCGTTGCGCCGGCTGCCTCGTTGCCCAATCCAGATGTTCCAGCTCTGCCTCCACCACGTGTGAAGCGTTGAAACGCTTGGCGCGCGCGGGTTTCTTGTCCATGGTGTTTGCTGCCTTGTCGTTCGCCGATCGTGTTTGCGCTCCTCCCGAGCTGAACAGTGCAGGCTTCGCGCAGGCGGTCTGATGGGCCGGCCCACGCGACCGTCATTGTTTTATTTTCCGCACTGCATTCCTGCGACACTCGGAAAACGAGCGGGCAGGCTCACGTTTGAAGTCTATCTTTATGTAGATTGGCGCTCGCCGGCCGCGCGTAGATCCGCGCGTCCTCGCAAGTGTGCGGACGCGCGTCCTATGCTTTTCGGTCGATGTCGCCGACGCTCCCTTTGCGTTATGCTCAACCGTCGACTACGTTCATAGGGAGCCTGTTATGACGAGCAAGAAGCACACTGCGTCGCCCGACGCCGGAAAGCAGGCGGAACCGGCGATAGACTCGACCGATAGCCGCCTCGACGAGGCGTTGGAAGAAAGCTTCCCCGCGAGCGACCCGATCGCCGTCCACGAGCACGAGCCGCGTCGCGCATCGGAAAACGAGCAGCCGGAGGGAGAAAAGAAGCGGCGCTAGCGCGCGGCAAGAAGGAAAGCGCATGCTTCGCAAGACCAGCGCGCGGTCCGCACGAGTGGGAATGCCGTCGTCTGGCAATGCGTCGTTTCGGCGGGCCGGGCTGCGGTGAAGCACCACTGCGCCCGGCCTTGGGATGGGCCGTTCGGCCCGCTCCGGTCAGTGCGCGGGCAAGCCGCTTTCGAGTTGGCGCTGCAGGTCGCGCACCTGGCGCTGGGCGACACGCAGTTGCTCCTGCGCGGCAGTCTTCTGCTGCGCGAGCGCCACCGCTTCGGCGCGCGTTTGCTGCTGCTGGTTCGCAACAATCGTCTGCTGCTGGCGGGCAACGTCGAGGTCGGCTTGCAGACGGTTTGCGCGACTCTGTGACAACGCGATCATGCGTTCGGTGAACGCCTTCTGCGCCTCGAGTTGCGTGCGGCGAATCTCTACGCTCGACAATTGCACGGTCTGGCGCACGAAATCGCGATAGATCATCTCGGCGCGCGCCGCGTCCTGCGTCTTGATCACGCGCCAGAAGTTCTTCTGCTGGAAAAGCGCCACGTAGTACGTCATCTCCTTGCCGTGGAACAGTAAGCTCGTCCCATAGCTGCCGTTGTACGTGGTGCGCAACTCGCTGAGCTCCGAGCCCTTGATCAACTGCTGCAGTTCTGCGACGTTCCCCGCGGCGGATTGCTTCGCCTCGTCGGGCGTGAGCGCGGATGTCTGAACTTGCGTCTGCGCCGGCAGCAAAGCGGACGGCAGTGCGGTTGTGGTATCCGGTTCGGCAACCAGCCCGGGTGTTCCATTGCTATCGGCCTCAGGCTGAGCCTGTGCGCACGCGCCTTGTGCTACCCCCAACGCCATGATCGCGGTGACGGCGATCTGTCGTAGTTTCGACTTTTGGTCCATGTAATTCCTGCTTCGACAGTTTTTGTTTTAGTTCCCAATCGTCTCATTATTACTCACTTTCGTAATTTGCGGGCCCTTCGTCGAAAATTTGGTACTTACCTGTTTTTTTTGAGTCGGACGTTCGCGGCGGAGGCTCTGAACGCAAGTCGGCGGGTGTCGACTTCGCGCAGCAGCGCCTGCATGCGATCGGAGGTGGCAAACATTGCATCCGACCCAGGCTTCATCGCACACAGTGCGCACTTTCAGTGCACGCTTCCTCACACGCCGCGCAGCTCCTCGCAGGTCGAGTCGAGCGTTTGGTCCGGTGAGCGCCCTGCTCTTGCAACTGACGGGCACTCCGAGTTTGGTTGTGGCCGACTCAGCCAGTTTCAGCGGTTCAAGAGGCTCTCAGCCAACTTGACGAGCGGGCTCATGACGTCGCCCTGCGGCTGTGCGCCGGCAATTCATAAGTACCCCACATTAACGTTATAGGCACGGCGCGTTTCTCACGCGGAGTTATCAACCGGGCCACGCATCGGGCCATTCGGGCCATTCGGGCCGGGGCTGGTGTTGGAGATCCGCCCTGCGTGCACAAAGGCTTCACATAGTTGCGCGCACTGTCACGCCGTATATTCGTTCGATATGACGCACGTCCATCAGCATGCGGGCGCTCACCCGCCGTCGGGGCTTTCGTCGATCGCCTTAGGCTTGCCGACCAGCGACGCGAAGCACGACAACCTGGACCTCTCTGTGTCAACGAGGTCGGCAACGCACCCGTGGAAAGCGCCTCACGCAGGCCGCGTATCAAAGCCATGCTCCGGTATCAGTTCAATTGAGCCGGAAAGTGCCGCAGTCTGATTAGAGGTTCCACTATCAAACGGTAGCCGCACTTTGACGCACACTTAACGTATTCTGCGCTGACGACACGACGCGGCCGCACGAGAGCCGTTAATCCGGCCTCGCGCCGCGGGCGTCAGGAGAACCCGGAAGCATCACGCGAGATAGCGAGTCTAACGTCTCGCAATATGACTTCACGCGATGCCAATAACGCTGCGCGACCACGATCGCGCTGTCTCTTATCAAGGAGGAAGACAATGATGCAGTTCACTCAACGCGCTCGCGCGGTCGCGCTTCGCACAGCGAAACATGCGGCGGTTGCTGGTGCGCTTCTCGCTGGCGCCGTCACGGCGATGGCGCAAACAGACACTCCGGTAGGCACCTGGCAGACTATCGACGATCACACCGGACAGCCGAAGGCACTAGTGCAGATCTCGCAGGATGGCAATGGCACGCTGAGCGGCAAGGTGATCAAGGGTCTTGGTCCGAACGACCAGCCGGATCGCCGCTGCACCGCTTGCACCGATGCGCGCAAGGACCAGCCGATTCTCGGCATGACCATCATTAGCGAGATGAAAAAGGACGGAGAAGCCTGGGATCACGGGCAGATTCTCGACCCGGAAAACGGCAAGCTATACAAGTGCAAGATGCATCTGGAAGATGGCGGCAACAAGCTCGTAGTGCGCGGCTACATCGGCGTATCGCTGCTTGGCCGATCGCAAACGTGGGTTCGTCAGCAATAGCGTATGCGCGCCAGCCGCGCTGACCAACTCAAAAAAGACAAACGGCCGACGATATTATCGTGCGGCCGTTTTTCCAAGTGATGTCGCGTGATTTGAGTCGTCATGCAGCGTGTTTGAAGGGCGACGTGAAAGCAAACGGAGAAGACGGCAAGGGCTTGGCTGGTGCCGGGGTGTGCGCCGTGGGTGCTGCCAGTGCCGGCGCCTTTTCTGCTGCGACGACGCTTTTCTGTTCCGCGCTCACGTGCGTGCGCATGCGCGCCTGCATCATTGCGCAAAGTTCTTCACTCGCTGCGCCGAACAGCTGCTCCATGACGCGCTTCAATACGCCGGATTCGTACCACGCCTTGAAGCGACGATGACAGGTTTGATAAGACGGGTATTTGCGCGGCATGGCCGACCAGGTGGCGCCGCTGTACATCACCCACAACACGCCGTTCAGAACAGAACGTGTATTGGCAAGCGGGCGTCCGCGCAATTCCGAGCGCGGGCGCAGTTCGGGCAGCAACGGCGCGATGCGTTGCCACTCTTCGTCGTTGATGTCGCGGTAGGGGTTCATGGTTTCTCCTTTGTCAGATACTCGACAAAGATAGCCAGTCGCCCAAACACGGAACATCAGAGCAATCCGAATCCTGAAAATACGCCTTTCGACCTAGTCCGCTAGGCCGAAGCGGCGTGAGCTATCGCAAAAGGACCGCCCGCGGGTTGCAGGAACTCGCCCGGGCACTGCTCAGGTCAGCGACGTATCGACGATCCGGCGCGGCGCATCGAGATACTCTTTGCTCCGCATTTCGACGATCCGGGACACCGTGCGCGTGAATTCGTTGGCCATGGGGCCATCGACGTAAAGTTGCTCGGGCGGCACCGCAGCCGACATCAGCAGCTTCACCTTGTGGTCGTAGAACACGTCGATCAGCCACGTGAAGCGGCGCGCCTCCGAGGCCATGCGCGCCGACATCTGCGGCACCGCTGACAAGATCACAGCGTGGAAACGGCTCGCCAGTTCAAGGTAGTCGTTCTGCGAACGGGGACCGCCGCACAACGTCGCGAAATCGAACCAGACAACGCCGTCTGCCTTGCGCAGCGCCTTTAACTCGCGTTTTTCGATATGCAGGATCGGACTTTCGTCGGGGACCGCGGCGAGGCGCGCGAACGCGTCGCGCAACGCCTTGTCGGCGGCCGCGCCAAGCGGCGTGTGATACACCTCCACCTGAGCGAGGGTGCGTTGCCGGTAGTCGATGCCCGCATCGACATTGATCACGTCGAGCTTCTCCTTGATAAGCTCGATGGCCGGCAGCATGCGGTCGCGGTGCAGGCCGTCCGGGTACAGCGTGTCGGGATCGTAGTTGGACGTCATCACGAACTGCACGCCGTTTTCGAACAGCTTGTCGAGCAGGCGGTAGAGGATCATCGCATCGGCAATGTCCGACACGTGAAATTCATCGAAACAGATCAGCCGGTAGCGCTTCGCAATGCGTCGCGCGAGTTCGTCGAGCGGATCGGCCTGGCCTTTCAGTTCTTCCAGTTCGCGATGCACCTCGCGCATGAATTCGTGGAAATGCAGCCGTGTTTTGCGCTGCACCGGCACGATCACGTAGAAGCTGTCCATCAGGAAGCTTTTGCCCCGCCCTACGCCTCCCCACATGTACACACCGCGCGGCGGATCCGGGCGATTGATGAGCTTCTTCAACGCGTTCGAGCGGCGCGACTTGTACTCGACCCACTCTTCGTAGCACCGCTGCAGACGGTCCACCGCCGCGCGTTGCGCCGGGTCGGATTGATAGCCCCGCGTCTGCAGTTCTTTTTCGTAGTATTCGGTGACGTTCATCGTGTTGCTGCGAAAAGAAAGGCGGGAGGGAGTGAACCCGCCCGCCTTTGTGGTGATGCCAGAGTACGTTCAGTCAGGCGTGCGCGATTACATGTTCAATGCGCGCTTGTCCACGGCGAGTGCCGCTTCGCGCATGACTTCCGACAGCGACGGGTGCGGATGGCAAATGCGGCCAAGGTCTTCCGACGCCGCCTTGAATTCCATTGCGACTACGGCTTCCGCGATCAGGTCCGATGCGTTCGCCGAGATGATGTGCACGCCGAGCAGTTCGTCGGTCTTTGCGTCGGCGATCATCTTGACGAAACCATCCGCCTTGTTGATGCCGAGTGCGCGGCCGTTTGCCATGAAGGGGAACTGGCCCGTCTTGATCTCGCGGCCTTCCGACTTCAGTTGCTGCTCGGTCTTGCCGACCCACGCGATTTCCGGCTCGGTGTAGATCACCCACGGAATGCAGTTGTAGTCGATATGCGGCTTCTGACCGTCGATGATCTCGGCAACCAGCACGCCTTCGTCTTCGGCCTTGTGCGCGAGCATCGGTCCACGGACCACGTCGCCGATCGCGTACACGTTCGGCACGGCCGTCGCGCAATGATCGTCGACGTCGATAAAGCCGCGTTCGTTGGCCTTCAGGCCAATCGCTTCGAGGCCGAGGTTGTCCGTGTTCGGCACGCGGCCGATCGACACGATCAGGCGGTCGGCTTCGAGCTTCTGCGCGTTGCCGTCCTTGTCCGTGTAATTGATCGTGACGTTGTTCTCAGTGGTCGTCACTTCGCCGACCTTCACGCCGACGTGAATGTCGAGACCCTGCTTCTTGAACTGCTTGGCCGCTTCTTTCGCGAGCGCCTGGTCAGCCGCGCCGAGGAATTCCGGCAGCGCTTCGAGCACGGTCACTTCCGCGCCCAGACGGCGCCACACCGAGCCCAATTCCAGGCCGATCACGCCCGCGCCGATCACGGCCAGCTTCTTCGGTGCCGTGTCGAAAGCGAGTGCGCCTTCGTTGTCGGCGACGATCTTATTGTCGACCGGAATGTTCGGCAGATGGCGTGCCTTCGAACCCGTGGCGATGATCACGTTCTTTGCCGTGACCACTTCGGTTTCGCCCTCGCCGCTCACTTCGATCTGCACGCCGGCGTCCGTCTTGCCGGTGAACTTGCCGTGACCCTTGAGCCACGTGATCTTGTTCTTGCGGAACAGGAATTCGATGCCCTTCGTCATCTTTTCGACTATGCCGTCTTTGCGGGCCATCATCTTCGAGATGTCGACCTTCACGTTTTCCACCGAAATGCCGTGGTCAGCGAGGTGATGCGATGCGTTTTCAAACTCTTCCGACGACGCGAGCAGCGCCTTCGACGGAATGCAACCCACGTTCAGACACGTGCCGCCGAGCTTCAGCGTGCCGGCCGGGTTCTTCCATTTCTCGATACATGCGACGGTCTTGCCGAGCTGCGCTGCGCGGATGGCGGCGATATAACCGCCAGGGCCTGCGCCAATCACGACGACGTCAAATTCTTTGGACATGACAATCCTTTTGATGGCGGAACGGCGCGCAGCCACACTTCGTGGCGCGCGTCGTTCCTGTACTGCGGAATGCGAAAGACGTGATGCTTGCCTGATGCCTCATATGGCGCCGGCTCGCGCGATCGCAAGCCGGCACCGGCAGAAGCGGGCTTACAGGTCGAGCAGCAGGCGCGCCGGGTCTTCCAGCGCATCCTTCATGGCGACGAGCGACAGCACGGCTTCACGGCCGTCGATGATCCGGTGGTCGTAGGAGAGCGCGAGGTAGTTCATCGGGCGGATCACGATCTGGCCGTTCTCGACCACGGCGCGTTCCTTCGTGGCGTGCACGCCGAGGATCGCGGACTGCGGCGGGTTGATGATCGGCGTCGACAGCATCGAACCGAACACACCGCCGTTCGAGATCGAGAACGTACCGCCGGTCATTTCCTCGATCGACAGCTTGCCGTCTTTGGCCTTCTGGCCGAACTCGGCAATCTTCTTCTCGATCTCGGCGAGGCTCAGCTGATCTGCATTGCGCAGGATCGGCACCACCAGACCGCGCGGCGAACCGACAGCGATACCAATGTCGAAATAGCCGTGATAGACGATATCGTTACCGTCGATCGACGCGTTCACCAGCGGGAACTTCTTCAGCGCGTGAACCGCCGCCTTCACGAAGAACGACATGAAGCCAAGCTTCACGCCATGTTCCTTTTCGAACTTGTCTTTGTATTTGTTGCGAAGGTCCATCACCGGCGCCATGTTCACTTCGTTGAACGTGGTCAGGATGGCGTTGGTTTGCTGCGACTCGAGCAGACGCTCGGCGATACGCGCACGCAGACGCGACATCGGCACGCGTTGCTCCGGGCGGTCCTTCAGCCACTGGTCGGCCGATGCCGGGCCCTTGACGTCCGGCAGCGAGGGCCTGGCGGCCTTCGGTGCGGCAGCCGGTGCGGGCGCGGCGGCTTTCGCAGCCGCTGGGGCAGCCTGGCCTGTCGTCAGCACGTCGCCCTTGGTGATGCGGCCGTCGCGGCCCGTGCCGGCGACGTCGCCCGACGACAAGCCCTTCTCCGCCATCAGCTTGCCGGCAGCCGGCGAAGCAGCGGTGTTCGCACCCGTTGCGGATGCGGCTTGAGCAGCCGGCGCCGGTGCGGCGGCCGGGGCGGGCGTGGCGGCCGGAGCCGGCTTCACTTCCGCTTCGACAGCGGCGGCGCCTGCCTTGCCTTCCGTGTCGATCTTGGCGATGACCTGATCGGCCGTAACGGTGTCGCCGTCGTTCGCGATGACTTGTGCAAGCACGCCGGCCGAGGGTGCCGGCACTTCGAGCACGACCTTGTCGGTCTCGATTTCGATGAGAATTTCGTCCTGGGCAACAGCCTCGCCGGGCTTCTTCTTCCACTGCAGCATCGTGGCTTCCGAGACCGACTCGGACAGCTGGGGAACCTTGACTTCAACAATAGCCATTATGAATATCCTGAATACGTATCGGGTGACGGCGCGGTGAACGACGACCGCCTGCGAACCATGTCTGCCGCGCCTGGACCTTTGTCGGTCGCTGAACGCGGCACGGGAAAGCGCACTGCGCTTTCCCGGTTCGTCTGTTCTTTTTATTTAGCGATCGACGCGCTCTTGAGGCGGCCGAAAGCGCCTTCGACCAGCGCCTTCTGCTGCTCGTAGTGCTTCGCGTAGTAACCGACTGCCGGCGAAGCCGAAGCCGGACGGCCGCTGTATGCCAGCTTCTGTCCTTCCTTCATGCCTTCCTTCAGATGGTGCTCGATGTAGAACCACGGTCCCTGATTCTGCGGCTCGTCCTGCACCCAGACCACTTCCGTCGCGTTGTCGTACTTCTTGATTTCCGCTTCGAACTGCTTGTGCGCGAACGGATACAGCTGTTCGATACGGACGATCGCGACGTCGTTCGCCTTCGCTTCGCGGCGATGCGCGACGAGGTCGTAGTACACGCGGCCCGAACACACCAGCACGCGCTTGACCTTCTTCGCCTCGATGGTTTCGTCGACTTCGCCGATCACCGGCTGGAACGAACCCTTTGCCAGTTCCGACAGATCCGAGACGGCTTCCTTGTGACGCAGCAGCGACTTCGGCGTAGCAACGATCAGCGGCTTGCGGAACAGTCGGATCATCTGACGGCGCAACAGGTGGAAGATCTGCGCCGGCGTGGTCGGCTGAACCACTTGCATGTTGTGGTCTGCGCACAGTTGCAGGAAACGTTCGATACGCGCCGACGAGTGCTCCGGACCCTGGCCTTCATAGCCGTGCGGCAGCAGCATGGTCAGGCCCGAGACGCGGCCCCACTTTACTTCGCCCGACGAAATGAACTGGTCGATCACGACTTGCGCGCCGTTCACGAAGTCGCCGAACTGCGCTTCCCATGCGACGAACGTATTCGGTTCAGCCGTCGAGTAACCGTATTCGAAGCCGAGCACCGCTTCTTCGGACAGCACCGAGTCGATCACCGTGAACTTAGCCTGACCTTCGGCGATGTTCTGCAGCGGCACGTAAGTGCCGTCGTTCCAGCGCTCGCGGTTCTGGTCGTGCAGCACCGCGTGACGGTGCGTGAACGTGCCGCGGCCCGAGTCCTGGCCGGTCAGGCGCACCGCATAGCCGGACGCGACCAGCGACGCGAACGCGAGGTGCTCGCCCATGCCCCAATCGAGCTTCGCTTCGCCACGGCCCATTGCGCGACGGTCGTTGAGAACACGCTCGACGAGCGGGTGAACCTTGAAGTTTTCCGGGACGGTGGTGATGCGCTCAGCAAGGCGCTTCAGTTCCGCGAGCGGCACAGCCGTGTCGGCCGCGTCGGTCCACTTGCGGTTCAGGAACGGCACCCAGTCCACCGCGTACTTGCTCTTGTAGTTCGAGAGCACCGGGTCGACCGTATGATGGCCTTCGTCCATCGCCTTGCGGTAGGCCTTGACGAATTCCTCGCCTTCTTCGGCCGTGATCACGCCTTGTTGCACCAGCTTTTCCGCGTACAGCGCGCGTGTGCCCGGATGCTTCGCGATGGTCTTGTACATCAGCGGCTGCGTGACAGCCGGCGTGTCCTGCTCGTTGTGACCGAGCTTACGGAAGCAGACGATGTCGACCACGACGTCTTTGTGGAACTGCATCCGGAAGTCGATAGCCAGTTGCGTGGCGAGAACGACTGCTTCGGGATCGTCGCCGTTCACGTGCAGCACCGGCGCCTCGATCATCTTGACGACGTCCGAACAGTACAACGTGGAGCGCGAGTCGCGCGGGTCCGACGTCGTGAAACCGATCTGGTTGTTGATGACGATGTGCAGCGTGCCGTGCGTGCCGTAACCGCGCGTTTGCGCGAGGTTCAGCGTTTCCATCACCACGCCCTGACCGGCAAAAGCCGCGTCGCCGTGGATCTGCACCGGCAGCACTTGCAGGCCGCTGTCGTCGCCGCGACGGTCCATACGCGCCTTCGCCGAACCTTCGACCACCGGGTTGACGATTTCGAGGTGCGACGGGTTGAACGCGAGCGACAGGTGAACCGGGCCGCCTTCGGTCGAGACGTCCGACGAGAAACCCTTGTGGTACTTCACGTCGCCAGCCGGCAGGTCGTCGACGTGCTTGCCTTCGAATTCGGCGAACAGGTCAGCCGGCATCTTGCCGAGCGTATTGACCAGCACGTTCAGACGGCCACGGTGAGCCATGCCGATGACGATTTCCTGCACGCCGCGTGCGCCGCCGTGACGCACGACTTCGTCCATCGACGCGATGAAGCTTTCGCCGCCTTCCAGCGAGAAGCGCTTCTGGCCGACGTACTTGGTATGGAGGAAGCGCTCGAGGCCTTCAGCGGCCGTCAGGCGATTCAGGATGTGCTTCTTCTTCTCGTTCGAGAAATTCGGCGTGGAGCGGATCGACTCCAGCTTTTCCTTCCACCAGCGCTTCTGTTCCGGATCGCTGATGTACATGTACTCGGCACCGATTGTGCCGCAGTACGTGTCGCGCAGTGCCTTGACGATCTCACGCAGCGACGCGCGCTCGAATCCGAAATACAGATTCGTGGCGCTGAACTCCTCGTCCATATCGGCTTCGGTGAAGTCGTAGAACGCGGGTTCGAGTTCGGGGATTGCGGGACGTTCGCGGCGCTTCAGGGGATCGAGATTGGCCCATTGCGAGCCGAGGAAGCGATATGCGCCGATGAGGGACTGCACATAGACTTGCTTTCGCGCGGTAGCGAGGTCTTCGCCGCCGGTTGCCGTGCGCGGGATGAAGGCGTTGGCCTTGGCCCGTTGTGCAAACGATTCGACGATCGGGCCATGGGCCACGTCGTTGGCATTGGTGCCATCCGATGCAGGAACATTCTGCAACGCGTCGAAATAGCTGCGCCAGTTCTCGGGCACTGACGCCGGGTTGTCGAGATACGCTTCGTACATTTCTTCTACGTACGGAGCATTGCCGCCGAACAGATAAGAGTTCGACTGGAATTGCTTCATCATTTTTACGCTCACCTTTCTTCGAGTTTCTCGAGAAATAGCGGGTTACAGAACCTTCCGCGACACGGCCTGACCGTTTAGCGGATTGCGCGAATCAAGTCTTGCTTGGAAGGACCTAAAACTTTGCACCCGGGGAGCATATCACATAACGGATAGTGCAGATAGCAGACGGAATGCCGCTCGGGCCTTCAGCGGCGGGCTTCAGCGGCAATTGCTGATAGCGCGGATGCCGCCCGGAAATGTCAAAAGCCACCCGAAGGTGGCTTTTGACTAACAACTCGAGCGAACGCCCAGGCCGTTGCGCGCTGCTTAATCGACCGCGCCCTTACGGCTCGCACTGCGGCGCTCGTGTTCCTTCAGGTAGCGCTTGCGCAAACGGATGGATTGCGGCGTGACTTCAACCAGTTCGTCGTCGTCGATGAATTCGACCGCGTATTCCAGCGACATCTGGATCGGCGGCACGAGGCGCACTGCTTCGTCGGTTCCCGACGAACGCACGTTGGTAAGCTGCTTGCCCTTGATCGGGTTCACGACCAGGTCGTTGTCACGGCTATGAATGCCGATGATCATGCCTTCATACAGCGGCTCGCCCGGCGACACGAACATACGGCCGCGGTCCTGCAGCTTCCACAGCGCGTAAGCGACTGCCGCGCCGTCGTCCTGCGAAATCAGCACGCCGTTACGGCGCTCGCCAACCGAGCCTTCCTTGACCGGCTGATACGAGTCGAACGTGTGACTCATCAGGCCCGTACCGCGCGTGAGCGTGAGGAATTCCGACTGGAAGCCGATCAGGCCACGCGCCGAAATACGATACTCAAGACGCGTGCGACCGCGGCCGTCCGACGCCATGTCGAGCATTTCGCCCTTGCGGCGGCCCAGCTCTTCCATTACGCCGCCCTGGTGCGCGTCTTCCATGTCGACGGTCAGGTTTTCGTACGGCTCGTGCTTCACACCGTCGATTTCCTGCATCACCACGCGCGGACGCGACACGGCCAGCTCGTAGCCTTCACGGCGCATGTTTTCCACGAGAATGGTCAGGTGCAGTTCGCCGCGGCCCGCCACTTCGAACGTGGTTTCGTCGCCGGTTTCTTTAACGCGCAGCGCGACGTTGTGATTCAGTTCCTTCATCAGGCGGTCACGAATCTGACGGCTCGTGACGAACTTGCCTTCGCGGCCGGCGAGCGGCGACGAGTTGACCAGGAAGTTCATGGTCAGCGTCGGTTCGTCGACAGTGATCATGGGCAGCGCTTCCGGCTGTTCCGGCGAGCAGATGGTCACGCCAATGCCGATTTCCTCAATACCGTTGATCAGCACGATGTCGCCCGCTTCAGCCGACTCCACCTGCACGCGCTCGAGACCCTTGAACGACAGCACCTGGTTGATCTTGCGGTTCAGAATCGCGCCGTCCGGACCCGAACGCACCGCGACCGCCATGCCCGGCTTGATGCGGCCGCGCGTGATACGGCCCACGCCGATACGGCCGACATACGACGAGTAATCGAGCGAGGTAATCTGCAGTTGCAGCGGGCCTTCCGGATCGGCCGCGCGGACCGGCACGTGCTCGAGCACGGCTTCGAACAGCGGACGCATATCGCCTTCGCGCACGTCCGGGGTCAGGCCGGCATAGCCGTTCAGGCCCGACGCATACACGATCGGGAAGTCGAGCTGTTCGTCGGTCGCGCCCAGCTTGTCGAACAGGTCGAACGTCTGGTTGATCACCCAGTCGATGCGCGCGCCCGGACGGTCCACCTTGTTGATCACGACGATCGGCTTCAGACCGAGCGCCAGCGCTTTCTTGGTCACGAAGCGCGTTTGCGGCATCGGGCCTTCGACGGCGTCCACCAGCAGCAGCACCGAATCGACCATGGACAGCACCCGCTCCACTTCACCGCCGAAGTCCGCGTGGCCCGGGGTGTCGACGATGTTGATGTGCGTACCCTCGTACTCGACCGCGCAGTTCTTCGAAAGAATCGTGATGCCACGTTCTTTTTCGATGTCGTTCGAGTCCATCACACGCTCGGCAACCTGCTGGTTGTCACGGAACGTGGCGGTCTGACGGAGGAGCTGGTCGACGAGTGTGGTCTTGCCGTGGTCGACGTGGGCAATAATGGCGATGTTGCGTAGGGCGCGGGTCATAGGAAACCTGGAGACAGTTGAGTGCGCCGCTTGCTCATGCCGCTTCGCTCTTCGTATAAGAGCAATGTGAGGATAAAACCACGACAAGCCCAATGCGCACTTTTGGGAACCCAACATTATAGCACGCACAGGTGACGCTTTCTGGTATTCCCTGATAGGGAGCGCTGCGGCGGCGCATCCGTCATGAGCAAATCTCGCGTCCAACCCGCCTCATCCCTACGTGAAAACGCGCCGATTCTTGCTTGAGCGCGGAAAATTCCTTGCCTAAGCTGCAATAACGCTTGCCGCGTCAATCATCCGACTCTTATAATTGTGCCTAGTCAACCATTGCATTCGCACGAGAATCATGACGGAGCCGTCCTCAACCCCAGCGCCTGAAATCGCCGAATACCAGCTAGGCGAAAGTGTCGGCTATCTGCTTTCCCGCGTGAAATCGACCATGTCGAACCTGGTGACCCAGCGCAGCATGGCGGAGCTTGGTATCACGAGCCAGCAGGGCAGCATCCTGTTCATGGTGGCGAGCGGAAAATGTCTGCTGGCGGCCGAACTCGCACGCGAATACGGCATTGACGCAAGCGCCGTCACGCGTCTGATAGACCGTCTCGAAAAGCGCGGCCTCCTCACGCGCGTGCGCAGCAACGAAGACCGGCGCGTCGTGCGTCTTGCACTCACGCCGGAAGGGCACGCAATCGCGGCAAAAATGCCGAAGATCTTCAACGGTGTGCTGGATAGCCTGCTCTCCGGCTTCACCCCGGAAGAAGTGGGCTTCCTGAAGAGCATGCTGCGCCGCGTGCTGCTCAATTGTGGCGAACACACGGGACTGACCCGTGATGCAGCAAGCAATCTAGACAGCAAATCGTAACAAATTGCTTGCAGCGTCCATCATTACATTCCACTCAAAGAGTCGAGCGATGAAATCCCTTTCCCTGTCCGCGCCCGCGCTTTCGAGCCGGGCCGCTGTCGCCGCCGCGGTGGCGGCGCTCGCCCTCACTGGGTGCGCGAACTACTTCGGCGTCAAAAGCGACAAGCAGATTTCGTCGCCGGCGCAGTATGAGTCCACTGAGAGTCTCGCGGGCCAGAGCGGCCAGTGGCCGTCGCTCGACTGGACGAACCAGTTCGGCGATCCGCAGTTGCCCAAGCTGATTTCCGAAGCGCTGGAAGGCAGCCCGTCGATCGCGCAGGCGCAGGCGCGTCTCGCCAAGGCGTCGTCGTACATCGAAACCTCGCGCTCGGCGCTCTATCCGAAAGTCAACGGCAGCTATTCGTGGACACGCGAACTGTTCTCCGCCAACGCGCTCTACCCGCCTCCGTACGGCGGCACCTGGTATAGCGAGAACAACGTGCTCGCGAGCGCTTCGTGGGATCTCGACCTGTGGGGCAAGAACCGTCAGCGCCTGGGCCAGGCTGTGTCGCAGGAAAAGGCGGCCGAGGCCGACATGCAGCAGGCGCGCGTGACGCTCGCGGCGTCCGTGGCGAGCACGTACAACCAGCTTGCGCAGCTTTACGCGCTGCGCGATATCGCTGCACGGGAAATCGCCAACCGTCAGGATATTGGCCGCATTACGAACGGTCGCGTTGCGGCCGGTCTCGACACGAACGTCGAGCGCCAGACCGCAACGGGCAATATCGCGTCGAGCCAGGCGAGCTTGAGCGACCTGGACGGTCAGATCACCGTGGTGCGTTATCAACTGGGAGCGCTGCTCGGCAAGGGTCCGGATCGTGGCCTGCAAATTGCGCAGCCTGCCCTCGGCGTCGGCAACACAGTCGCGCTGCCGAACAACCTGCCGGCCGATCTCGTCGCGCGTCGGGCGGATATTGTCGCCGCGCGCTGGCAAGTCGAAGCGGCGATGCATGACGTCAAGGAGGCGAAGGCAGAATTCTTCCCGGACGTGAACCTCGCAGCCGGCTTCGGCTTCGACGCGTTCGGCTGGGGCCGATTCCTGACAGCCGGCAGCCGCCAGATCCAGTTCGGTCCGGCGATTCACCTGCCGATCTTCGACGCGGGCGCGCTGCGCTCGCAATTGAAGGGCCGGTATGCGGATTTCGAGCTGAATGTGGCGAACTACAACCAGACGCTGATCAGCGCGTTGTCGGATGTGGCGACGCAAGTGTCGTCGATCCGCTCGATCGACCAGCAATCGGGCGACGCTCAACGCGCGCTCGACGCGTCGACGAAGGCATATGAACTGGCCGTAATCCGCTACAAGGCGGGCCTGTCTCCGCAACTACAGGTGTTGACCGCGGACCAGAACCGCCTTTCCGCCGAACAGACGGTTACCACGCTCAAGATGCGCCGCCGCGACATGCAGATCGGGCTCGTCAAGGCGCTGGGTGGCGGATTCGACGCGACGCAGACAGGCCTGGTGGTACCGACGGATGCGCCGGCACCGGCCGCCGCGGCATCGGCCGCCGCGGCATCGGGGTCTGCGTCGCCGGGGGGTGCGTCATCCGCCCCCGCCGCGACCGCCGCTGCGAACTGATCGCGCCGGCACGCAACTGTATCGACCGCAACAGACCAGACACGAACATCCGAATAAACGACGACGTTTGAGAGAACCCGGAGCACATCGATGAGCACCCCCCAACAGCCCGCGGCTAACAACCAGCCGGCACAGCCGAACAAACCGGCACAACCGGCGAACAGCGGCAAACGCAAGCGCATGATGACGCTGCTCGTCATCGTGATCCTGATCGCCGCGATCGCCTACGGTCTCTACTATTTCCTCGTGGCGCGCTTCCACGAAGACACCGACGACGCCTACGTGAACGGCAATGTCGTGCAGATCACGCCGCAAGTCACGGGCACGGTGGTCGCGGTGAACGCGGACGACACGCAAACCGTGAAGACCGGCGACCCGCTCGTCGTACTGGACCCGGCCGACGCCCGCGTCGCGCTCGAACAGGCAGAAGCCAATCTTGCGCAGACGGTGCGCCAGGTGCGCGGCCTCTTCGCCGACGACAACCAGTACCAGGCTCAGGTGGCCCAGCGCCAGTCCGACCTCTCGCGCGCTCAGGACGACTTGAAGCGCCGTCTGACGGTTGCGCAAACCGGCGCTGTGTCGCAGGAAGAAATTTCGCACGCACGTGACGCCGTGAAGAGCGCGCAAGCCGCCGTCGAAGCCGCTCAGCAGCAACTGGCATCCAACCGCGCGCTGACCGCCAACACCACGATCGCGAATCACCCGAACGTGCAGGCCTCTGCCGCGAAAGTCCGCGACGCGTATCTGAACAATGCGCGCAACACGCTGCCGGCACCGGTCACCGGTTACGTCGCGAAACGCTCGGTGCAGGTCGGACAGCGCGTCTCGCCGGGCACGCCGCTCATGGCCATCGTGCCGCTCGGCGCCGTCTGGGTCGACGCCAACTTCAAGGAAGTGCAGCTCAAGCACATGCGCATCGGCCAGCCGGTCGAACTGACGGCCGACGTCTACGGTTCGTCGGTCGTCTATCACGGCAAGGTGGTCGGTTTCTCGGCGGGCACGGGTTCTGCGTTTTCGCTGCTGCCCGCGCAGAACGCCACCGGCAACTGGATCAAGGTGGTGCAGCGCCTGCCGGTGCGTATCGCACTCGATCCGCAGGAGCTCGAAAAGCATCCGCTGCGTATCGGCCTGTCCATGCAAGCCGACGTGAGCATCAAGGACGAGAACGGCGGCCAGTTGGGCAACGCGCAGAACACCGTCTATCAGACGGACGTGTTCGCTAAATATGGCGACGAAGCCGACGCGGAAATTGCTCGCATCATCGCGGAAAACGCCGGTCCGAACGCAGGCACGCATAAAGCCGCGCAGTCCGGGTCCAGCAAGCCCGCAGCTGCAAAACTGATGTAAGCGGCGCGGCGACTCATACAAGGTTTTCTGAATGGCTCAGGCTCAGGCGCAAGCCCCTCATCCGCCGCTCGAGGGCGCGCAACTGGTGATCGGCACCATCGCGGTGTCGCTCGCCGTTTTTATGAACGTGCTGGACACGTCGATCGCGAACGTTTCGATTCCGTCCATATCAGGCGACCTCGGCGTGTCGGCCGACCAGGGCACGTGGGTGATCACGTCGTTCGCGGTCGCCAACGCGATTTCCGTGCCGCTCACCGGCTGGCTCACCGACCGCATCGGCCAGGTGCGCCTTTTCATGGCGTCGATCATACTGTTCGTGATCTCGTCATGGATGTGCGGCCTCGCGCCGACTCTGCCCTTCCTGCTCGCCTCGCGCGTGCTGCAAGGCGCGGTGGCCGGCCCGATGATTCCGCTGTCGCAAACGCTGCTGCTTGCGAGTTATCCGCGCGCGAAGGCGCCGATGGCGTTATCGATGTGGGCGATGACCACGCTGATCGCGCCGGTCGCCGGACCAATCCTGGGCGGCTGGATTTCGGACAACATCTCGTGGCCGTGGATCTTCTACGTCAATATTCCGGTCGGCGCGATCGCCGCGCTCGCGACGTGGATGATCTTTCGCGATCGCGATTCCGTCGTCAGGAAGGCGCCGATCGACGGCGTCGGTCTCGGCCTGTTGATCGTCTGGGTCGGCTCGTTGCAGGTCATGCTCGACAAGGGCAAGGACCTGGACTGGTTTTCGTCGACCACCATCGTGGTGTTGACGCTGGTCGCGGTGATCGCCCTTGCGTTCTTCATTGTGTGGGAATTGACGGCCGAGCATCCGGTGGTCGACCTGTCGCTCTTCAGCAAACGCAACTTCACGGGCGGCACGATTGCGCTGTCGGTCGGCTACGGGCTCTACTTCGGCAACCTCGTTCTGCTGCCGCTGTGGCTGCAAACCGATATCGGCTACACGGCCACCGAGGCCGGTCTCGTCATGGCGCCGGTTGGCCTCTTCGCCGTGCTGCTGTCGCCGATCACAGGCAAGGTCCTGCCGCGCACCGATCCGCGTTATATCGCGACTTTGTCGTTTCTCGTGTTTGCGCTGTGCTTCTGGATGCGCTCGCGTTATACGACCGGCGTGGATACCTACTCGCTGCTATTGCCCACGTTGATTCAAGGCATCGGCATGGCCGGGTTCTTTATTCCGCTGGTTTCGATCACGCTGTCCGGTTTGCCGGGCAATCGCATACCGGCGGCGTCGGGTTTGTCCAATTTCGTGCGGATCATGTGCGGCGGCATTGGCACGTCGATCTTCCAGACCGCGTGGGACCATCGGACGATCATGCATCATGCGCAATTGACTGAGCGCGCCAACGCCTACAACCCGGTCTTCGACGAGTCGATCCGGCAGATGGGCGCTGCCGGTTTCAGTCAGCCGCAAGCGTACGGGCTATTCAATTCGATGGCCACGCAACAGGCCGCGCAACTCGGCGTGAACGACATCTTCTTCATTTCCGCCGGTATTTTCGTGGCGCTGATCGCGCTGATCTGGGTCACGAAACCGGAGAAGGCCGGCGGCGACGCCGGTGCCGCTGCCGCGGCGGCGCACTGATCTCGCGTTTCATTCCCTGATCGACGAGATGCAAAAAAGGCGGGGCCGCTTTATAACGGTCCCGCCTTTTTCATTGCAGCGGCGTAATCAGCTCAGCTGAATTGCCTGCTGGAACGTGTATCTGACGCGCTTTCGGGCCGCGTGAGCGGACTAGTTCGCCGTCGTCACGACCAGGCGTTCAGGCGCGAGCACGCCCTCACCCTGTTTTGCGACTCCCAGCAGACGCCCTTGCGCCGCGTAGACCCTCACGCGCGGCGCATCCGCCGCTTCACCGCTCAGACTCAGTTCGGAAAGCTTCAACCGCTGACCGTGCAGAAAGCGGCGCGTCGCATCTTCGTCCAGATGCACGGACGGGAACGTCGACAGCAAGGCGTCGACCGGTTGCAACCACGCGTCTCGCTCGCTTTCCGTTGCATCCGATAGCGCATCGAGCGTCACCGAATGCTCGAGCGTCAGCGCGCCGACACCAGTGCGCCGCAGGGCAACCAGATGAGCCCCACAACCCAATGCCTCGCCGATGTCCTCCGCCAGCGTGCGCACATACGTGCCCTTGCTGCAGGTGACGCGAAACGTCACATCGGGCAGCGCGCAAGCGAGCAAGTCGAGCGCATGGATCGTCACCTGTCGCCCCTCCCGCTCGACTGTCTGCCCGGCGCGCGCGTATTCGTAGAGCGGCTTGCCGTCGCGCTTGAGCGCCGAATACATCGGCGGCACCTGAATGATTGCGCCGAGAAACGCCGGCAGGGCCGCGAGGACCGCCGCCTCGTCGCACGTCACCGCGCGCGTGTCGACCGGCTCTCCTTCGGCGTCGCCCGTGGTGGTGCGAATACCGAGGCGCATGGTGGCCTCGTAGGTTTTGTCGGCCTCGAGCAGATCCTGCGAGAACTTGGTGGCTTCGCCAAAACACAGCGGCAGCAGGCCGGTCGCGAGCGGATCCAGCGTGCCGGTATGTCCGGCCTTTTTAGCCAGATAGAGACGCTTCGCGCGAATCAGTGCGTCGTTGCTCGACAGGCCGAGCGGCTTGTCGAGCAGCAGCACGCCGTCGAGTGCGCGGCGCGGCACGCGGGGGCGTTGAGGTGCGGTCATGTGGGAAGACGGGTTTTCTATGGAATCCGGAGCAGCAAATTGCGCCTGAACGAACCGGGCGTTGCCGCACGCAGCGTGGCGCGGCTCGGGACGCGTGCGCCGACTGCATTTAATCGTCTTTCGCGCGATTGGCGTTCGCCTCGTCAATCAGACGCGACATTTCAACGGCGCGCTCGATCGTCTGGTCGTAATGGAAATGCAGCGTCGGCACCGTGTGAATATGCAGGCGCTTGAACAGCTGGTTATGCAGATGGCCGGCCGCATGCGTGAGCGCCGCGAGCGTCTGCTGCGGGTCGCCGGTCAACGTCGTGAAATAGACCTTCGCGTGTGCGTAGTCCGGCGTCAGCTCGACGCTCTGAATCGTGACGATGCCGATGCGCGGATCCTTGACCTCGCGCAGCAGCTCCGACAGATCGCGCTGGATCTGATCGGCGATCTGCACGTTGCGATTGGGTGAAGAACGTTTTTTAGGCATGGTGTTGTGTGATCCGTTGTGGCGGATGCAAAAAATGGTTCGCGGCCGCGAGGGTCGAAAAATCGCGGCATTCGCGCGGCGCAACGGCCGCAGACAGGCGGGCGAAACGGCGGCCCCAAAAACAACGGGCGGAGCGGGCGTTGATGCCCGCTCCGCCCCTGGAATCGTGCCGCGTGACTTACAGCGTACGCGCGACTTCGGTGACCTCGAAGACTTCGAACTGGTCGCCTTCGACGATGTCGTTGAAGTTCTTGATCGACATACCGCACTCGAAGCCCTGGCGGACTTCCTTCACGTCGTCCTTGAAGCGCTTGAGCGAATCCAGCTCGCCCGTGAAGATGACGACGTTGTTGCGCAGTACGCGCACCGACGACGAGCGCTTCACGAAACCGTCCGTGACCATACAGCCTGCCACCGCGCCGATCTTCGGCACCTTGAAGACCTGACGCACTTCGACCGTACCCGTGACGACTTCGCGCTTCTCCGGAGCCAGCATGCCCGACATCGCAGCCTTCACCTCATCCACTGCGTCGTAAATGATGTTGTAGTAGCGAATATCGACGCCGTTGGCTTCCGCCAGCTTGCGAGCCTGTGCATCCGCACGGGTGTTGAAGCCGATGATGACCGCCTTCGAAGCCGTTGCCAGGTTGACGTCGGACTCGCTGATGCCGCCCACGGCGCCGTGCACGATCTGCACACGCACTTCGTCGGTGGAAAGCTTGAGCAGCGACTGCACCAACGCTTCCTGCGAACCTTGCACGTCAGCCTTGACGATGAGCGGCATGTACGCCACTTCGCCTTCACCCATCTGCTCCAGCATGTTCTCGAGCTTCGCGGCCTGCTGCTTGGCCAGCTTGACGTCGCGGAACTTGCCTTGACGGAACAGCGCGACTTCACGCGCCTTGCGGTCGTCCGGCATGACGATGACTTCTTCGCCTGCTTGCGGGACTTCCGACAGACCCTGGATTTCCACCGGGATCGACGGGCCAGCGGACTTGGTCGGCTTGCCGGTTTCATCCAGCATGGCTCGCACACGACCGTAGGCGCTACCTGCCAGCACCACGTCACCGCGGTTCAACGTACCCGACTGGACCAGGATCGTTGCAACCGGACCCTTACCCTTGTCGAGCTTCGCTTCGATAACCAGACCCTTGGCCGGGGCTTCGACCGGTGCTTTCAGTTCCAGCACTTCGGCTTGCAGCAACACGTTTTCCAGCAGATCGTCGATGCCCGCGCCGGTCTTTGCCGACACCGAGACGAACGGCGAATCGCCACCGTATTCTTCCGGCACGACGCCTTCCGCGACGAGTTCCTGCTTCACGCGGTCCGGATTCGCATCCGGCTTGTCGATCTTGTTGATCGCGACGACGAGCGGCACGCCGCCAGCCTTCGCGTGGGCGATCGCTTCCTTCGTTTGCGGCATCACGCCGTCGTCGGCTGCGACCACCAGAATGACGATGTCGGTTGCCTTCGCACCGCGAGCGCGCATGGCCGTGAAGGCCTCGTGACCCGGCGTGTCGAGGAACGTGATGACGCCACGCGGCGTTTCGACGTGGTAAGCGCCGATGTGCTGCGTAATGCCGCCCGCTTCGCCCGCTGCGACCTTCGCGCGGCGGATGTAGTCGAGCAGCGACGTCTTGCCGTGGTCGACGTGACCCATGACCGTGACGACCGGCGGACGCGGCAATGCTTCTGCATCCGACACTTCGCCTTCGACCAGCATGGCTTCCGGATCGTCGAGCTTGGCCGCAACCGCGTGATGACCCAGTTCTTCGACGATGATCATCGCCGTTTCCTGGTCCAGCATCTGGTTGATGGTGACCATCTGGCCGAGCTTCATCATCGACTTGATGACTTCCGACGCCTTCACTGCCATCTTGTGCGCCAGATCGGCGACGGTGATGGTTTCCGGCACGTGCACTTCACGCACGATCGGTTCGGTCGGCGCCTGGAACGTGGTGTTCTGGTCCTGATGCTTGCCGCGACCCTTCGGGCCGCCGCGCCAGCCGCGGTCGACGCCGCCGCTCGTATCGCCGCGCGTCTTGATACCGCGGCGCTTGGCTGCGTCGTCCTGCCAGCCGCCCTTGCCGCCCGGCTTCTTCTTGTCGCCAACGGACGGCGTGGTGGTGGCGGCCGGAGCCGCGGCAGCCGGCTTCCTGGCAGCCGGACGCGCCGGAGCTTCGCCAGCCGGACGCGCCGGCTTATGCAGCGTGCCCTTGGCTTCGGCAGCCTTGGCCGGCTCAGCGGGCTTCGGTGCCGGTTCCGGCGCCTTGACCTGCGCCTTGCGCGGCGTGTTCATCATTTCGCGGATCGCGCGCGCTTCGGCTTCGGCCGCCGCGCGGCGCTTGGCGATTTCTTCCTGTTCGGCACGCGCTTTTTCCGCAGCTTGACGCGCTGCATCTTCCGCCTTCTTAGCGGCTTCGCGTTGCGCCGCGCGCTCGGCTGCGGCGCGCTCGTCGTCCTGCTCGGTGTCTTTCGCGGCGACCGGCTCTGCCGGTTTGGCAGGCGCCGCTTCGGCCTTCGCGACTTGCGGTGCGGGCTGCGCCTTCTCGCGGACTGCCGCCTCGGCCGCAGCCGCTGCGCGCTTCTTCGCCGCGTCTTCTTCGGCGCGACGGCGCTCGGCTTCCGCAGCCTGCTCGCGTGCCTGGCGCTCGGCCTCTTCGCGTTCGAGCTGCTCCTGACGCGCCTTCAGTTCCTGAGCCTGCTGCTCGAGCAACTCGGCTGCGTGACGAGCTTCTTCTTCACGGCGCTGAAGTTCGAGATCGTCGACTTCGGCGGCCTCGGCCACATGATTCGATGCATCTCCGCCATCAGCGGAGGTTTCGTCGCGGCGGACGAAAGTGCGCTTCTTGCGCACCTCGACCTGAATGGTGCGAGCTTTGCCCGTCGCATCGGACTGCTTGATCTCCGACGTATGCCGTTTCGTCAGCGTGATCTTGCGCTTGTCTGCATCAGTCGAGCCGTGAGACTTGCGCAAGTGGTCGAGCAGACGCGCCTTGTCCGTTTCGGACAAGGAGTCGGCTTCGCTCGCTTTTGTGACGCCTGCCGCCTGCAGCTGCTCGAGCAGCACGCCTGCAGGCATTTTCAGTTCCGCGGCAAATTGGGCTACGTTGTTACTCGCCATTCATTCCTCTTAATGCAAGGACCGATTCCTTGCGGTTAGCATCGGGTCATGCGGCCTGACGGCCGCGTTCAATTTAGTGCGCCATGGTCATTTCTCACTGGAACCAATGTTCACGTGCTTTCATGATCAACGCCTTAGCGGCATCCTCTTCCATTCCGGTCATCTCGACCAGTTCATCCACAGCCAGCTCGGCGAGTTCGTCGCGCGTCTGGATCTTATGTTCGGCCAGCTTCGCGAGCAGGTCGGCGTCCATGCCGTCCAGGCTCTTCAGGTCGAGCGCTACATTTTCGACCTTTTCTTCATTCGCGATTGCCATCGTCAACAACGCGTCGCGCGAGCGGTTGCGCAGTTCGTGGACGGTGTCTTCGTCGAACGCTTCGATTTCGAGCATTTCGTTGAGCGGCACATAGGCAATCTCTTCGAGGCTTGTGAAGCCTTCGTCGATCAGGATGTCGGCAACTTCCTCGTCGACATCGAGACGCGCCATGAACAGGTCACGCAAAACGCCACGTTCCTGATTCTGCTTTTGCGCAGATTCGTCCGGCGTCATGATGTTGATCTGCCAGCCGGTGAGTTCGCTGGCGAGACGCACGTTCTGGCCGCTGCGGCCGATCGCGACCGCCAGTTCGTTTTCGTCCACGACGACGTCCATCGAATGCTTCTCTTCGTCTACGACGATCGATTGGACGGCTGCCGGCGCGAGCGCGCCGATCACGAACTGAGCGGGATCCTCCGACCATAGCACGATGTCGACGTTTTCGCCACCGAGCTCGTTACGCACGGCCTGCACTCGCGAACCGCGAATACCGACGCAGGTGCCGATCGGATCGATACGCTTGTCATAAGCGACCACGCCGATCTTCGCGCGCACGCCTGGATCGCGCGCCGCCGCCTTGATTTCGAGAAGGCCCTGTTCGATTTCCGGCACTTCCATCTCGAACAGCTTCATCAGGAATTCGGGCGCCGTACGCGACAGTTCGATCTGCGGACCGCGGGCGGTGCGATCGACCTTTGCAATATAGGCACGCACGCGGTCACCCACGCGCAGGTTTTCCTTCGGGATCAGCTGGTCGCGGCGCAGCAGCGCTTCGACACGTCCCGTTTCGACAATGAAGTTGCCCTTGTCGAGACGCTTTACCGAGCCGGTCATGATGTGCTCGCCGCGCTCGAGAAAGTCGTTCAGGATCTGTTCACGCTCTGCGTCGCGCACCTTCTGCAGGATCACCTGCTTGGCGGCCTGCGCGCCGATACGGCCGAATTCGATCGACGGCACCGGTTCTTCGATATATTCGTCGAGCTGGATTTCGGGCTTCTGTTCACGTGCTTCGAACAGCAGGATTTCCTGATCGGGTTCCTGCAGGCCGGCCTCGTCCGGCACCACTTTCCAACGGCGAAACGTTTCGTGCTCGCCGCTTTCACGGTCGATATGGACGCGAATATCCGCGTCTTCTTCGAAGAGTTTCTTGGAGGCCGAAGCGAGAGCCGCTTCGAGCGCGGCAAATACCACGTCTTTATCGACGTTCTTCTCGCGTGCCAGCGCATCCACCAGCATCAACACTTCGCGACTCATTGTTTGCGGCTCCTAAAGTCAACTTTCGGAACGAGGCGTGCTTTGTCCACGTCCGCGAGCGTGAAATCGAGCATCGCGGCGCCTTCCTTCCCTTCAAATTCCAGACCGATGGTCTCGCCTTGCGGAGCATGCAAAATACCCCGGTACGATTTCCGTCCGTCCAATGGCTTTTTCAATGTGATTACCACTTCGCTGCCTGCGAAGCGTTCAAAATCCGCCAGTTTTTTCAGCGGACGGTCGAGCCCCGGCGACGATACTTCGAGCCGCTCATAATCGATATTTTCGACCGTCAGTACGTGCTGGAGCTGACGCGTGACTTTCTCGCAGTCTTCGATCGCGATGCCGGCCGGCTGGTCGATATAAATACACAGCATGCCGCGCCCGGTGCGCTCGAGATCGACGAGCTCGTAGCCGAGTCCCACGACCGTGGTTTCAATCAGTTCCGTCAGTTGCACAGTGCCCTCTTAGATGTTCGCGCAGCGAGCCTGCCGCTTGTTCTGCAAACAACCAATGCGGGCCGCGCGCCTGGCCGGCGCACGTTCGTGCTACCCGAGATGACGAACCACGATGAACTGAGCGGCAAAAAAAAATGGGCTAAACGCCCATCATCTTATTACCGGTGGTCGCACCTGAGCCGCACATGAAAAGCCGCACGCCCAGCGACTTCGCGATTGTAGCCATTTTTCAGGACAAACGCAAACCGCAGAACGCCGTGCCAAGCGCATTTCCGCCTGATTTCATGGGGCTCTTTGGACGATATGGCGGCGCTTGGCGACTTTTGCAAGCCGGGGCGAGACAACCTGCCCCTACTTCCGCCTGCGCAACCTTCGTACGCCAGGGGCCACAGCAACGGAAGTCGTACCCCGAGTCATGACGGCGAGCATTGCGGCTCGCTCAAACGCGTCCGCAACGCCAGCCCATGCCTCGCGATTATCGCCCGCGCGAACGACCGCGAGGCGCGCCGCCACCTCGGTTCGCGCCACCGGGGTTGGCGTTACCGCCACCCGCGCGGTTGCCGCCGCCTGAATTCGGACGATTGCCGCCCGGCGCACGATTTCCGCCGCCGGGATTCGGGCCGTTGCCGCCAGCGCGCTTGCCGCCGCCCGCCGCGCGATTGCCGCCGCCGGAAGGCGCGCGATTACCGTCGACCTCACGACCGCCGCGCGGACCACCCACGCCGCCACTCGCACCGCCGAAGCCACCAGCGCCGCGGCCAGCACCGCGATTGCCGTAGCCTCCGCCGAAACCAGCCCCGGCGCCGCCGCCAAAGCCGCCGCCTGCCGCACCGCGCCGGCCCTGACCACGCGGCTGCTGTTCGAAGCGGCTATGCGACATCAGCACCGGTTCGCGGCTGATGAAGCCCATCGACGTCTGCATCGGATCGGGCTGCTTGCGCTCCGGCGCGGAGCCGCGGCTACCGCGCTCCTCGCTCGGCGCCTTGAGTCCCACCGACGCCATCAGCGCACGCACCTGGTTGTCTTCGAGTTCTTCCCAACGGCCGCGCTTCAAGCCCTTCGGCAGCGAAATCGGGCCGTGACGCGTACGGATCAGGCGGCTGACCATCAGCCCCGCGGCTTCGAACATACGACGCACTTCGCGATTACGCCCTTCGGCGAGCGCGACGTGATACCAGTGATTCGTGCCTTCGCCCCCGCCATCGCGGATACGCAGGAAGTTCGCCGGACCGTCTTCGAGTTCGACGCCGTGCAGCAGCTTTTGACGCATGCCTTCGGCCAGCTCGCCGACCACGCGCACCGCATATTCACGCTCGACGCTGTAGCGCGGATGCATGAAGCGGTTCGCCAGATCGCCGGAAGTGGTCAGCATCAGCAGACCTTCGGTATTGAAGTCGAGGCGGCCGACCGCGAGCCACTTGGCGGTCTTCATGGGCGGCAGCTTGTCGAACACCGACGGACGGCCTTCCGGGTCGGCATGACTCACGATTTCGCCGGTCGGCTTGTGATACAGCAGCACGCGCGGCGGCTTGTTGGCGAGCTTGCGCTTGACCGGCTTGCCGTTGATGCGCACCTGGTCGGTCGGCATGATGCGCTGGCCGATGTGAGCCGGCTCGCCGTTGACCGACACGCGGCCCGCGACGATCAACTCTTCCATATCGCGGCGCGAACCCATGCCGGCTTCCGCCAGGACTTTGTGGAGCTTCGGCGCGTCGTCGTCGGCAGCCAGCACGCGCTTGGGAGCGGCCGGCTTGCCACTGCGCAGCATTGGTGCACGCACGCCGCCCGTCGTGCTGTTGTCGGCGTCGAAGGCCGGCGACGTGACATACGAGAACAGGTCGTCCTGAGTGGCGTCGGCCGCTGCCGCCGGCGCTTCGCCGCCTCGCCGGTTCTGGCGCTGACCGCCTGCACGCGGCTGACGTTCGCGTTGACCTTCGCGCTGGCCTTCGCGAGCACCGGCCTCGCGGGGGCCGCCCTCGCGAGGCGCGCCTTCGCGCTGACCTTCGCGTTTCTGCCCCCCCGCATTGCGTCGCGGCCCTTGGCCTTTCGCACCCGCATCCTTACGCGGCATGCGCACCTTCGCCACGACTTCGCCGTCCGGCGGAGCTTCGGCGACGACCGGCGCGGCCTGCGCAGGCGCGCCTTCCGCGGCCTTCGTCTTGGTCCCAGCGCGGCGCCGGGCAATCAGGCTGCGCGGTCCGCGACGCAGGCCGCGGCGCGGACGGTCCTCGCCGTCTGCTTCCGTGGTCTGCGCCGGGTGCTCGCCCTCGCCTGCCGACGCTTGCGCGGTGCGCGTTTCGTCAGCGCGCGCCGACGGCACGGCGCGCTCGGATTCGGACGAATCGGTGTCGTGGGTATGTGTCAAAACAACCTCAAAATGTCAGGTCGCGCGCGCCCATTGCGGGCGCGGCAAAAAAAAGTTCGGTTACGTCAGGCGCTGCGCGACTCGGGTTCGTCGTCGGTCAGAATGCCTGCGTCCTGTGCAGCATCGCGACGATCTTCCTGATCGCCGCGCGCCGCCGTGGTCGAGTTCGGTTCGGCGGCGTGCTCCATATCGCGGAGTACGCCCGAACCGTGCGCGGGTGTTGCCGGATCGGCCTGGGAGACCGGATCTTGATTCACTTCAGACTCTGCAGTGCCCGATAGCGGCGCAACGTTTGCCGCTTCGGTGGGCGTCGGCACAGCGGCCTCGCCTGGTTCGCACGCCGCTTCGGGCGCTGCCTCTAACTCGGGCGTGACTTGTTCGGCGGTCTCGGGACTGTCGAAGCTCTCATGGCTACCGACGCTCCCGGTGCTCTCAGCCGCCGCTTCCAGTCGTTCACCGGGCTCCGGCTGCGCGCGCTCGACATTCTGCGCCTGGTGCGCTTCACCCTGCTGCGCAGCGATTTCCGTTCCTGCCGCCAGCTCCGCGCCGCTTCTTGCTTCCGCGCCGGTCGCCTCCCGCAGTTCAGGCGCGCTAGGCTCGCTCGTTTCGTTCGACGCCGCTGCCCCAGCGGATTCGACGTCGGAAAACTCGATTGCGTGCTGGCCGAGCAGATCCGCGTTCAGTTGCGCCGACGGGTCGGCGAGCGGCGGCAATTCGTCCAACGCGCGCAGACCGAGGTCGTCGAGAAACTGCCGCGTGGTCGCGTACAGCGCGGGACGCCCCGGCACGTCGCGATGCCCGATCACCTCGATCCAGCCGCGGTCTTCGAGCTGCTTCACGACCTGCGTGTTCACCGTGACGCCGCGAATCTCTTCGATGTCGCCGCGCGTAACCGGTTGCCTATATGCAATGATCGCGAGCGTTTCGAGCACCGCGCGCGAGTATTTCGGCGGTTTCTCGGGATGCAAACGATCCAGATACGAACGCATCGCGGGCTTGCTTTGAAACCGCCAGCCCGACGCCAGCCCGACCAACTCCACACCGCGCCCCGACCAATCCTGTTTCAGGTCTTCGAGCAAAGTCCTAACGGTGTCTGCCGACACGCCGTCGGCAAAGAGCTTGCGCAAATCGCCGAGTTTTAACGGCTCCTGCGCGCAGATCAAGGCTGTCTCGAGGACGATCTTCGCCTCTTGGGTATTCATGCAGCTAGGTCAGACCCTGTGGTCAAAGAACCGGATCAAACAGACGATGTGGAACTGAAGACGCGCTCGCCCGATTCTGATCGGTCATATTGATGGGAGCACGCACCGGGGGGAGGCGAAACAGACTATCGAGCCAAACCCAGCCGGACGGAGCAGCGATATTCCGGACAGGAATCGCGTGACTGAGCGCCATATTACGCAAAAACAATCGGTGCGTAAAGCTGAACCCCAGGACAAAATGCCCGCCGCATTAGCGCATAGCGCTTGAGCGGAAGACTGCCTGCGCAAATGCGCGTACATCTGACAGAGCGCTCGTTGTCGTCGAGGTTCCCCCGCGCTCACGCGCGGACTATGACGTCCGATGCATTGCCAGAAACCGCTTCAGGCGCTCGACGCCGGCGTCGAGCCGCGCCACGTCGCACGCGTAGCACCAGCGCAGGAAGCCTTCGCCCTGCGGACCGAATGCGCTGCCCGGCGCGAGTCCCAGGCCCACTTCCCGCACCATCGTTTTGCAGAGCTCCAGGCTGCGCGAGGCGCCCGTCATCGAGAAAAAGAGATACATGGCGCCGGCAGGCGCCTTGACGTCAATGCCGGGCACGGCCGACAGCGCCCGCACGAGGTGGTCGCGCGACGCCTTCAACTCGCGCACCAGTTCCTGCGTGAAGCGCTCGCCTTGCTGGACGGCAGCGATCCCCGCCTGCTGCACGAAAGCCGGCGCGCACGACGTGTTGTACTCCACCAGCTTGCCCAGATCGTCCATCAAGCTCGCGGGCGCGACGATCCAGCCGAGCCGCCAGCCGGTCATCAGCCACGCCTTCGAAAACGAGTTCACGCAGATCACGCGCTCGTCGCGCGTGGCGAGATCGAGAAACGACGGTGCGGTGCGGGTCGCCGCTGCGCTTTCGCCGTCGTCGGAATGGTCCGGATAATAGAGACGCTCGTAGACCTCGTCCGCGACGATCCAGATACCGTGCTCCCGGCAATGTGCGAGCACCGCGTACTGCTGCTCGCGGGTCATCACCCAGCCGGTCGGGTTGTTCGGCGAGTTGACGAGCAGCATGCGGGTGTCGGGCGTGAGCGCTGCCAGCAATCGCTCCACGTCGAGCTGCCAGCCATGTTCCCCGTAGTCGAGCGAGACCGTTTCCACATGGGCGCCGAGAATTTTCGGAATCTCGACGAGATTCGGCCACAGCGGGGTCACAGCAACCACCCGGTCGCCCGCGCCCACCACCAGTTGCGCCGCGAGCATCAGTGCGTTCACGCCCGCGCTCGTCACGGCGATATGGTCCGCCGTCGTCTCACCGTGAAGTTCGCTGACGTAATCCGCGAGCGCCGCGCGCAGGGGTGCAATGCCCAGGTTGTGCGTATAGAACGTAGCGCCGGCGGACAGCGCGGCGCTCGCGGCGTCGCGGATGAAGGCCGGCGTCACGCGGTCGGATTCTCCGAACCAGAAAGGCAGCACGTCGGCGACGCCAAAGCCGGCGTTGGCCACTTCACGGATCTGCGAGGGACGCAGCGCGCGCACCGCATCGCGCGCGTTAGGGACGGATGGCACGGAGAATTCCGGTTCGCTCATCGAGGCTTCCAGGTGATGTCGAGATAGTAACGGGCTAAGAGTCAACAGGAATGTCAGTTGAGGCGCTCCCGGCCGGCACAGCCGCCAGCGAGCGCAGACGGGAGTTTAGCCCAAGGTCCGGCGCTCGAACGCCGAGCCACCCACACGCCGCGGGCATCGAGCGGCGTAGGCATCGGTCGGGAGCATCCGACAGCTGCGGCACCGCAAGCCCCGAAAGCGCGCTGTCCGCTGATCGGATCAGGTCAGATCCTCGGCCCGTGCCGGCAATTCGCGGATCAAATCCCACACTGCCTCAGCAGCCGGCGACAGCGAGCGATCGCGACGCCGCACCAGTTCGACCGTGCGCTCGGCCCGCGGCACCAGCGGCCGCGCGGCCAGCGCGGCGCCAGCCGGCAACGGCAACGCGAGCCACGGCAGTACGCTCACGCCGATGCCCGCCTCGACGAGCCCGAACACCGTCGCGGAATGCCCCAGTTCCTGCACCACGCTGGCGTTCACAGCGTACTCGTGCATGACGGCGTCGATGAGCGGCCGGCTGCCGGACGCGTAATCGAGCATCACTAGTTGCTGGCCCTCGAGATCGCCCCAGCCTATCTGCTTCTGCCGGGCGAGCGGATGATCGTCGCGACACACGAGGCAGAAAGAATCGGTCATTAGCGATTCGCTCAACAGATCGTCGGCGGCAAACGGGCCGATGATCACGCCGAAATCCACCTCGCCGGATTTGACCTTGCGCACGACATCGCTTTGCACGTCGTCGCGCAAGCCGAGCGCAATGTGGGGAAAGCGTTCGCCGCATGATGCCAACACGCCGGGCATCAGCCGGCACGCGACAGTCGGACTTGCGGCCACGACAACCCGCCCACGACGCTGCTCGCCGATTTCGCGAATCTCGCGCAACGCGTCGTCCAGATCGATCAGAAGACGCGACACGCTCGCGACCAGATTGCCGCCCACGTCGGTGAGCTGCACCTCGCGCGTCGTCCGATCGATCAGTTTCAGGCCGATTTCCCCCTCCAGTTCACGCACGCAACGGCTCACCGCCGACTGCGTCAAGCCTATCTCCTCGCCCGCACGACTGAAGCTCTGCAGGCGCGCGACCTCAATGAAAACCCTTAGCTGGCGCAGCGTTACATTCATTTAGACGGCTCATCAATGGCATGTTTTGATGCGCATTGTAACCGGCCTCGCACGTCAACCACGGGAATGCGCGCAGTCGCTGCAATGCAGCAATAAGGCGCAAACGCACGCGGTGCGGGCCTGGTTGCACAAGATTGGTGATTGTCCCGATTTGCGAGATGGGTTTTTTGGATTCTTATACGGCCCTAGCTAGCGCCCGCGCTGGCCCGCTGTCACGGGGCTTTCAGGCGGTTGGACTCAACTTGGCACACATCCTGCATTTACATGTTCACAGGGTCGGCGCCATGACTTCTGACTGCATAGCAGGCCGTGGCAACCCGACCCCCTTGGCACTCGCCTATCGAGTGCGTGGAGAGTGCGCGGCGCGGGGCAGCGCACCGGAGTTAGCTTCGCTGAGGTGAAACATGATGCTGTTCGACGATTTGAGAGACAACGAGTGGGCGCTGGTCGAGGCGTTGTTCTGTGCGGAGCCTGCACGGAGCGAGCGTCGCGGTCGGCCGCGCGTCGAAGCGCGCGCCGTCGTCAACGCCGTGCTGTGGGTGCTGTCGACGGGCGAAGGCTGGTCCAAACTGCCGGGCCGCTATCCGTCGCCACCGACCTGCCGCCGCCGTTTCGACGAGTGGCAAGCCGATGGTACGCTCGCCGAAATAGTTAAGCGACTGGGCACGAGCGGACGCGAAATCTCGCTGCGCGGACGCATTGGCGCGACCGCGGCCAAGCCGCCGGCACCGCCGAGCCGTGACCGTCTGCGCGGCGCATTCTGGACGAATCCGGAATCGTGGCGCGCGCCGGTCAAGATGGCTTAAGCGAAATCGTGTATTTCCGGGCGCCTGTGGCGCCCGGAGCATATCTGGAACCGCCCGGCGACTGCCCGGCGGTTTTCTTCGGACGGCCTCGGTTCGGCGATTCCATTCCCGACGGTAGCGGTTTGGACGGTTTCAGCTCTGACAGCTTGGTTGCGACGGCTTCAGCTTCAACGGCTTCACTGCCGGCAGGCTGATTGCCGACAACGCATCTCAGACGGCCTGTTTGAGAGCGCCTATCTCCCACGACTCCACTTCCTACGGCCTCGTTCAGGCTTCGCGTTTTAGCGACTTCTCCCGCCGACTGTTGTTTGCACGGCCTCCCTCCCGGCAACTGCGACTGGACTCCCGTCTCTCCCCCCGAAAGCGCCAACACGGCACGCCGGCCTACACCGCCGCCGCAAATCAACTACCGCTTTGTCCTGCGCTGCCTCAGACGTTTGACGCACCCTGCGAGTTGCGGGTGAAACATCCATTTACCATTACTTACAGCGTGCTTTCGTCTGCGGACATACCTTATGGCTATGCAAACATGCCTGGTATGCACGGGGCTTGGACGGGAGCTCAGCATGAAAGCAATGTCACTGCTTCTGTGCGGCATTGTGCTTTCATCAATGGCCGCATCGACGCTCGCGCAACAGCGCCCTCAAGGTTGGAATTGGCGCCCCGATCGGACGGCTTCGATGGAGGCGTGGCAGCAAAGCGCGGCGCGTAGCCGCGAATTCACGCCGCCCACGCCGCGGGGCGACTTGCGCGGCGATATCGCGAGCAACGTGCGCACGCGCCCTGAAGCGCCGCATGGCGAGCCGTCGCGCCGCCGTTAGGTCGGGGGGCGCCGGCCGTGCCTCACGCGCCGCTCGCTCGCTCGAGCGAGCGCGAAAGCGAAAGCGAAAGCGAAAGCGCGACGAATGTACAGCGAATATCGGGGAACCACGGCTCGCGTCACCGGTCTGACTTAACGCCATTAGCACAGCGTGGCAGCAGTAATTCCGGTACGCCCGCATCTTCGTGATACGGGCTTTTTTTTGCTCGCGCCGGATCGGTGCTTGCAAGCTCGGAGTGGTTAAGGATTCAAGGGAGACGTGACAGGTTTCCGTCCGCGTGGCGCGGACGGAAAATCGAAGCATATGACGCCGACGAGAGCCTGTAGCCGCGCGGGCCACCAAGCCATCCGGCCACCAGGGCCGTCTGGCCATGAAGCTTGGGCGAGGCCTGCTTCAGCTGCGGCGAACCGCTAGGTGCGAGCTTCGAGCGGCATTGGTGAACGGCTCTCTACTGCAGCAAGAACATAGTCGTTCATGCGCTGCGCGGTCCAGGTGAGGAGCCCCTCGTCGTGCGAGAGCCGGGCGAATTCTGCGCGACCCCGGTCTGTGAGGACGGCGATGTCGACAGGGGCATGAAAGCCCGGCGCCGGCGCGACAGTGCGCTGCCGAACGGTGTCCATGAGGCCTAGCGCGCGAAGATATTGGAAAACGCCGGGGCGTTTTGCCCATGGCACCTGGCGATATTGCGCTCGCCGCAGCGCTTCGAGTACCGCTTCGTTGGAATACGTGGTCATCTCACTTCTTTCTTAAAGTGCAGCTATGACACATCTATGCCAACACGTCACCGCGCCACCAGCGACGCGCTTGGCACCCGCCCTTGGCTGGAAGCTGGTCGTAAGCGCTACGGCCGAATTCCACCAGGTGCTGCCTTGGTCTTGATTTCGGAACCCCCGTCAGAACGGCATGTTAGCGTTCTACCTACGAGCCGACGATGCAACCGCTGCGGCGCGATAGCAGGCTCGAAGCTTTAATCCCGAAAGACATACGTTACCCCATCTAAATTGATTCTATTCACTTTATTGGCGCTTTTTTTTGCAGCAATCGTGATATGGAAGCGCGCTCGACGCCCCCTCGCCTTTTGCACAATTGCCTTCTTCTGGCTGGTTTCGGCCGGATGGCTCACAGCTCCGTTGCTGCGCCTCGCCCAGCCGCAGGCGCAAACCAGCGCGCCCGCGCGGTTCGCGTCGCGCACCGCGATCATCCTGCTCGGCGGAGGCACCGTATACAACCGGGACAAGGTGCTCGTGCCGCCGCGCGATGTACTCACGCGCATTGACGTCAGCGCGAAGAACTACGCGGCGTGCAAGCGCGCCGCCACCCTCTGCAGCGTGATTGTCAGCGGCGGCAATCCACAGCGGCATCCCGCGACGGAAGCCGACACCTATCTGCCGTACCTGCTACGCGAACAGGTGCCACGCGCTGACATCGTGCTGGAAAACAGCAGCCGCACGACCTACGAAAACGCGCGCAACGTATCCGCTATTGTCGGACAGTCACGTTACGATTCCTTGATACTCGTCACGTCGGCGTACCACATGCCCCGCGCGATGCTCGACTTCCAGCATTTCGGCCTTTCTCCGCAGCCGCTGATCTCCAGCGCGCGCCGCGCGAATCTCGGCCTGCTGCCGCGCTACTCCAACCTGGTGAACGCGGAAATCGCGCTGCACGAGCTTATCGGAATCGCGCAATATCACGTGTACAGCGCCATTGGCCTGTTCTGAACGTGCGGGTGCCACCAGCCGATTTACCTGGCGATGCGAACGACTGTGAAGCGTCGAGCGCATCGCTATGCACTAAGCATACGCGCCGAGTAACAAGATGTAAGCCCGGCGCCTTTGTCGTTACAAAGCACCCGCTGGAGCGCATATTGCTGACTAGAATGAACTGTCTTTCCCAATCGAAAGACAGGTACCTGGGTCCAACCACTCTGCGGAGGTAGCAATGAAGCAAGTGTCCCTCGCGATCCTGATTTCCCTCGGTGCAGTAACCGGCGCGGCCTACGCGCAGGAAAGCGGCGTGACGATGAGCACCGACCCGGCAAAGGCCGCCGACGTCGAGCAGCGCGCGCAAGATTTGCAAAACCGCCCGCAAACCATGGAAAGCGCCCCCGCGCCCATGAAGCATCACAAGAGTTCGCCGCATCACAACAAGAAAGGTGCGAAGGCCGACGCGTCGAGTTCGTAAGCGGTTGCCAGCCCCGCCGGTGGCCGGCGCTTTCTGGCGTACTGCGTGAGAGCACCTGCGGCCTCGCCGCGAAGGTGAAAAGCCGAAGCCGGCACCGCCGGTTTCGGCTTTTTTATTGTCTGATGCACCGGCCGGCGCGCGATGCCCGGTATGCTAAAGTCGCGCACCGACCGGCGCCTTGCCGGAACCTAACCCGTGCGCACCCTGGTGCGGAGGACAGCATGAGCAACATCCAGCTTGATATCGAATGGACCGAAGCAGCATCCCGCAAAATCGAAAAATTGATGCCGCGCGGCGGTCAGGAAGCGTTCCTTGCGCTGCCGCCCGTCGAATGCCTGCCGATGGAAGGCGACGTGCTGTTTCTCGGGCCGGACGGCAAGCAGCAGCCGTTTATCGTTGCCGAGCGCCAATATCATCACGACGGTGAAGCGGACTGGACCATCATCCTGATTCTCGACGTGCCGCAAGCCACGCATTAACGTCGACGGCGAGCGTAGCTCGGCCTGCACCGGCCCCGCAATCACTCGCCGTACGAAGTGCCGCGGCCCTGACGCTCTGCAGGTGCCCGGAAGACTTACAGAATTTTCGTCACAACGCGAATTTCCGCGTGCTCCACCCAGTCCGCCACTGCTGCCTTGTAGGCCGTGATGTGCGCGGACTTTGCGTGCGCGGCCAGCGTCTCCTGACTTTCCCAACGCTCGAAAAACACGAACCGGCGCGGCTCCTGAACGTCGCGATGCAAGTCGTATTGAAGCGCGCCCTGCTCGTTGCGCGTCGGTCCGACAATGCCTTCGAGAGCCTCGCGCAACTGCTCTTCGTAGCCGGGTTTCGCCACTGAAATTGCGACCACCGCGATTTCCGACATCCTTTCTCTCCATTTCACGAAAAGCAGCAGCATACCCGCCGCTCGCCGGCGCTGCAGGCGACCACACCACGCGCACACCACGCAATTCTGGAACTGCTCGCCGGATCGGTCCAATATGCAAATAGCATCACGGACTGAAGTTTGGCGTGCATACACAGGCCGCCCTGCTACCCTCGGCTCATGCAGGCTCACAAATGCCGGATGGCAATCGGTCCGGATTGGCGCAAGGCGGCACAGCAGTGAACGCCGGCGAGGCAAACTCGACGCCGCGGCCTGCGTCATCGGCGGGTGGCCACGTGACCTCACGGGTGACGCGGCCGGTTTGCTCCTCTGTGACAACCCGCACATTCATGCAAGTTGCAAGCTGCTAGACTCATTTTGACCACTCCGCCGGAGTCCCGCATGGCTGGCACTGCTCTCAGCGTTCCAGGGTTTGTCCCACTGCGCGGTGCGGGCGTCCGCGTTGAGTATTCCGTTGCGCATCCGCTGTGCGCCGAGTCTGCGTGCGCACCCCGTCACCCGATTGCCGCGATGCCACCATGTCCGCTCTCGTGCCCGTCTTTATGCCATCCGTCAGCGAAGTCAGTCTGAGCGGCCTGCTTCCCCATCTGGTCCGGGACGAATCCGGCTGGACCGCCACGTGGCGTGCTCTCACGCTGCATAGCGTGTTTCAGCCGGTGCTGTCGGTCACGCATCAGTGCGTGGTCGGCTACGAGGCACTGCTGCGCGCATTCGATCCGGTCGGCCTGCCGGTTTCGCCCGAGGTTCTCTTCTCGGGCACCCGCTCGGCGGCCGACGCGCGCGAACTCGACCGCATCGCGCGTTGCCTGCACGTCGCCAATTTCATGGAGCAAGGCATCAGTAGCGGATGGCTGTTTCTCAATACGCGGCCGCAGGTGTTCGAAACCGGCTGGCCGCAGCGCACTTTTATCGACGAGCTTTCCGCGCACTTCGGCCTGCCGCAGGAACGTATCGTGATCGAGGTGCTCGAGCAGCCCGCCGACGACGAGTCCGCCGTCGCCAGCATGCTGGCCGCCTCGCAGCCTCGCGATTTTCTGATCGCGATCGACGACTTCGGCACCGGCTTCTCCAACTTCGACCGCGTCTGGCGCTTCCGGCCGGACATCGTCAAGCTCGACCGCTCGCTCGTTGCGCGCGCCGGCAAACGCGAAGGCGACGACTCGATGATCGGCCACCTGATCGCGATGCTGCATCAGTCCGGCACGCTGGTACTCGCCGAAGGCGTCGAAACGGACGAGGAACTGATGATCCTGATGCAGGCCGACGTCGATTTCGTGCAGGGTTTCTGGCTCGGCCAGCCCAATGGTTCCGTCGAGGCGGCCATTGCGCGAGTGCCGGCGCAGATCGAGTCGATGTGGGGCAAGTTCGCGGACTACGAGCGCGCGCATGCGCGTCACAAGCAACTCGGCTTCGAAGGCTTCGCCGAAGCGGTAATGGCAGCAGCCGAGGCTTACCGGATCACGGGCGACCTGCAGCAGGCGGCGCACAAAGTCTGGCATCTGGGCGAGGCGCGCCGCGTGTTCATCACCGACGAGCACGGCCAGCAGACTCAGGCATCCGTCACCGCCGCCTTCGTGCCGCCGCCCCCGCAGCGGCTCGCGCCGCTCGCGAGCAGCGCTTGCAGCAACTGGTCGCGGCGCGCCTATCTCAAGCACGCGCTGGCCGCACGCGGACGCGTCGCGATGATGGGTCCGCACTATTCGCTCGCGGACGGCGAAGACTGCTACACCGCGGCGCTCGCCTTCGATCGCGACGGCAAGACGCACGTGCTGTGCGTCGACTTCGTGCCCACGATGCCGGCCGGAGCCGCAATAGGGCTACGTGCAGGCGGACGGCCTCGTTAGTCGTCCACGCGGCTGCGGCCCGATTTGATCTCGCTGCGCCTTAGCTTGCTCTCGAGACGCCGCACGTTCGATGCGCGCGTAGGCCGCGTCGCAACGCGCGGCTTGCGCGTCACGCTCACGCTTTCCACGAGTTCATCTAACCGCGCGAGCGCCGCCGCGCGATTCAGTTCCTGAGTCCGGTGCTCCTGCGCCTTGATGACCACCACGCCTTCACGCGTGATACGGCGATCGGACAACGCGAGCAGGCGCATCTTGAGCACTTCGGGCAACGACGAAGCCCGCACGTCGAAGCGCAGCTGGATCGCGCTCGACACCTTGTTGACGTTCTGGCCGCCCGCTCCTTGCGCACGCACCGCGGTCAATTCGATTTCGTTCGACGGAATGCAATAGCGGGATGTCATGACGCGAGATAAAGAAAGAAATCCAGCAAATGTAGATAGCGTGAGCGGCGCAAGCATCGCGCTATCACCCTCGCGATTCGGCCGATGGCCGCGGATCTGCGGCATCGGCCGGCGCGGCCCGAACCGTGCAGCGTGAACAGACGGGACGCATGCTTCGCGCCTGATTGGCGGTGAAGCGATGAGTCGCGCTATCGCGATTCATCGGCTAGCGGCCGCGCGATGCCTCCTCGATTCTCGCAGCAAGGCCGGAGTCTCGCTGTGTGGGCGTGGCGATGGCCTGGGCTAGCACCGCGCTCGCGCCGATCACTTCGACGCGCTCACGAGCGCGCGTGATCGCCGTATAGACCAGCTCACGCGACAACACCCTGCTGAAGTTGGACGGCAGCATCAACACCGCGTGCTCGAACTCCGAGCCTTGCGACTTGTGGACGGTCAGCGCGAACGCGGTGTCGTGCGGCGGCAGCGCGGCCGGCGACACCGCGCGCAGACCACCGTCGCCGGTCCGGAAATAGACGCGCAGCGCGCCGCCCGCGCCGGGCAACGCAATGCCGATGTCGCCATTGAAGAGCCCCAGCGCGTAGTCGTTGCGTGTGACCATCACCGGTCGCCCGGCGAACCACTGCGCACCGACTGCGAGCGTCACGCCGGCCGAGCGCCGCACGTGCGCGGCCATTAGCGCGTTCACCTGATCTACGCCGCGTGGGCCCGAGCGGGTCGCGCACAAAACCCGGAAGCGATTCAACGCGTCGAATAGCGGCAACGGGTCCGGAGTTCCCGCGGCGAGCGCGGCGGCAAGCGCATTGGCATAGGGCGCGAAACCGGCCGCGAGGCGCTCGACGGTGCGTTCGGCCAGCGCGACTTGCGCGTCTTCGTGAAGCGAGGCGGCATGTTGGGTGGCTTCGTCGAGCAGCACGTCGAGCGCCGCGCTTGCCGCGCCATTGCGAATCGCCAGCGACAAACG
Organism: Paraburkholderia kirstenboschensis; assembly: GCF_032806925.1. Classification (NCBI taxonomy): domain Bacteria; kingdom Pseudomonadati; phylum Pseudomonadota; class Betaproteobacteria; order Burkholderiales; family Burkholderiaceae; genus Paraburkholderia; species Paraburkholderia kirstenboschensis. The sequence continues at coordinate 1,581,899 of NZ_CP136513.1, forward strand.
GCCAATCGGCGATTCGAGCCCGAATCGATAATTGCGCTCCAGCCAGACGACGCAATCCGCAAGCGGGTTTTGCGACCCGTGACCCGGCGTTCCGAATCGCGCACTGGCGGCTGATGCATCGGCGTCGTACAGATCTGCGCTGTGCGGGTCGGCGGCGTTGCTGTCGAGGTTGCTGGCCCCGTCGGGCGCGGCGAACAGGTCGTCGGGGGGCGCATAGAAAAGATCCGATGTGTAATCCGCCGAATGATCGGCTTGCCGAAAGCGCTTCGGCTCTTCGTCGACGTCTTCGGGCAGTCGTGGCAGCGCCTCTGTTAGTCGCGTCTCGCCGATGCCGAGCGCACCGGCGATTCGCTTCACGCCCTGCGCGCTGAACGCCGGCCGCGCGCTCAACTCGGCGAACACGGCGCCGGCCTCTACCGCCGCGAGCTGATCTTTATCGCCGAGCATCACGAGCCGTGTGTGCGGCGCAATGGCGTCGAGCAGATGCGCGGCCATCGCGACGTCGATCATGGATGCTTCGTCGATCACAACCACGTCGTAAGGCAGAGGATTATCGCGATGATGCCGGAAGCGCCCGCCCGGCCCTGAGCCGAGCAGACGATGCAACGTGTACGAAGTTTGCGGCAAACGCGCGGCAAGTTCAGGCGGCAAATCTCCGGCACGCGCAAGCAGGGCTTCCTGCATGCGCTGCGCCGCCTTGCCGGTGGGCGCCGCAAGCGCGATTCGCAGATCGGCGCGCGTGTCGAGCAAGCAGGCGAGCACGCCGACCACCGTTGTGGTCTTGCCTGTGCCCGGACCGCCGCTAACGATGGTGAGCCGCCCCGACAATGCCATGACAGCGGCCACGCGCTGCCAGTCGACGTCATGGTCCTTCGGGGGGCCGAAGTAGCGCAGAAGCCGTTGATGGAGTGTTTGGGTGGTGTCGGTGTTCGCGCTGGTGTTAGTGCTGATGTTCGCGCCAATGTTCGCGCCGGCCTCGCTATCGACGGCCGTGCCCTGTTCCGCGTCGGCTCGACTGCGAACGCCTGCGGGCAACTTTTCCGCAGCTCGCTCAGCCGACCTCTCAACCGCGCCGCCAACATCGCGTCTACTCCCGAACGCACCCGCACTCGTCCCCGCGCCTGCATGCGCGACCAGCGCCCGCGCGAGACGCCGCTCGTATTCGTAGTAACGCGCGAGGTACAACCGCCCTTGTGCGTCGATTACCAGAGGCCGCAGTGCGGCTGCCGCTTGCGACCCATCGCTCGCCATGCCGCTCGCGAACAAGGCCGTCCGCACTTCGGCGGTCGGGGCCTCGAACCGACGCGCGAGCGCGGCCAGCGGCACACACACGTGTCCTTCCGCGGTCGCGCGGCTCGCCGCGAATGCGGCGCGCGCCGCCCATCTGACAGCTTCCGCCGATGCCCCGCCGCGTCGCGCCAATGCACCGATCCGCCGAGCGAAGCCTTCCGCCAGCGCAATGCTGAAATCCGCCGGCGCGGGCAGATTGACACCGAGGTCGTCGAGTTGAAGCGGCGCCGACACGGTTTGATCGAACGTGCTCATGCTGCACCTCCGATCATCGCCGCGTCGAGCAGCGCAACGAGTTCGAACGCGGGCCGCCTCACGTGCACACCGGCTTGGGCCCCGGCGTCGCGCCAATGCGGACGAACGCCGCGCACGAACAGATACAGATAGCCGCCGATATGCGTCTCGTACGAATAATCGCGCACGCGAGTCTTCAGGTAACGATGCAGCGCAACTGTATAAAGCAGCGCTTGCAGATGATACGCATGGCTCGCCATCGCCGCTTCGACCGGCGCGGCCGCGTAATCCTGCTCGGTATCGCCCAGATGGTTGGACTTCCAGTCGACGATCCAGAACCGCCCGTCGTGCTCGACGATCATGTCGATGAACCCCTTCACGAAACCTCGCAGCACACCCGGCTCGAGCGCGACGTCCGGATAGCCATGCGCGACCAGCAACTCGCGCAGCGCGGCGAAATCGAGCGACGGAGCCGCGAACAGGAATTCGAGTTCGTTCAGACGCCGCCGCGGATCGAGACGCGCCAGCGTCATGCCGGGCACGAGTTCGGTGCTGACGACGTCTGCGAGAAGTTTGCGCATCATCGCCGGCAAACGCGGAGCAAGCTCGGGCGACACTGGCGCGGGACGCTCGTGCAACGCTCCGCGGATCGCATCCGGCCAGCTTTGCGGATCGCTAAAATCCGCAAGTTCGAACATGCGATGCAGACACTCGCCGGCCGCTGCTCCGCGCGGAAACGCGAGAATGTCGTCGGCGGCAACGGACGGCGCCTGTAGCGCCGGCGCGGACACTGTGACCGGCGTCGAGACGAGCGCATCGGCGATTTCATCGTGATCGGGCCACACTTCTTCCACTGGCGGCTGCGCGTCTTCGGCCTTGCTGCCCGCGACGATCAGACCGCTAAAGCTCGCCATGCGCCACTGATCGCGCAAGGGCCGGCGATTGCTGCGCGCGCGCCTGTCAGCGCCGCTTTCCTGCATGCTTTCGAGCGGCGTGCGGCGCTCGACCTTCGGCAGTGCCCGCAATGCGATCGGCGCACCCGCCAGTGCTTGCCAGCGCGAGGACAACGCGGCCTCGTCGGGCGGATCGGCGAGCCAGCCGTCGAAGTCATAGCCACCGCCGGCCACCAGCCAGTTCAACACACTGCGTCGCGACTCTTTCGTGGAGCGCGACGACAGGTACGTGCCCGCGACCAGATAACAGCGGTACACCGCGCGTGTCAGCGCAACGTACACGAGCCGCGCCCGTTCGGCCGCCTGCTCGCGCGCTGCGTGACGGGTCGCACGTTCGGCCTCCTCGTCGTCGCAACCGTAGTGCAGCACCGCGTCGCCGCTGGCATCGTGATACTCGCGGGCGTCGGGCAAGCCCGACGACGGCGGCTCACGCAAGCCGCCGTCGTTCAGAAACGGACAGAACACGACTGCGTATTCCAGTCCCTTGGACTTGTGCACGGTAACGATCTGCACGAGATTGCGGTCCGACTCGAGCCGCAGTTGCGCCTCCTCGCCGCCGCCCTGGGTGCGCTGCGCGGCGAGCCAGCGCAACGTCGGCGCAATGCCGGGCTGTGAAGCCGCGCGCGCCTGCACGAGTTCGGCAAGGTGATTGACGTTGGTAAGACGCCGCTCGCCGTCCGGCGCGGCGACGAGCCGTTGCGCGACCCGCAGTTCGCGCATCAGCGTGCGCCACATGACGGCAAAGCCGCGCTCATGCCAGAGCGTGCGGTAGCGCGAAAAACGCTCGACCCAGCCCATTGCGTCCGCCGCGTGCGCGGGATCGTCGGCGACAGCGGGTGCGTCGGCAACCTGTTCGAGACGCCACAGCGCCGCGGCGTCGAGACCGAGCCAGTCGGTCGCGAGCGCGGCGCGCAAACGGCGCAGGTCGCCGGGTGTGTCGACGGCTGCAAGGACGCGTTCGATCTGCTCCGCGTCGAGCGTTGCAAACACCGAGGCCTGCGCGAGCTCCACACTGCCGACGCCCCAAGCCGCCAGCACACGTTTGATGAGACTGCCCTGCTTGTGCGTCTGCACGAGCACTGCAATGTTGCCGGGCGCGAGCGGCGCGTCGCCGACCGTGACGGTGCCCTCGCGCGCGCCGCGCAAGAGCCGCACGATCTCGGCCGCGCACGCTTCACTCGCTTCGCGCTGGGCCTCGCGTTTGGTCAATGCGCTCTCACCTTGAGGCAAGGTCCAGACGTGGAAGTCGCCCGCTCCCGCGTCCGGGTCCGACAATGGCGGCCTGCGCCGCTCGCCGGCTCGCACCGGCTGATAGTCGAGCCCGTCGAGCACGAACGCCTGTGGGTTTGCCTCGAAGACCCGATTGCAAGCTTCGACGATCGGCGCCGTCGAGCGCTGGTTGACGGCAAGCGTGTAGCGTGCCGAAGCCGACGCGCGCGCCGCCAGATAGGTATGCAGATCCGCCGCGCGAAAACTGTAGATGGCCTGCTTCGGATCGCCGACCAGAAAGAGCGGGCCCGCCGGCGCAAAAATACGGCTGAAGATTGCAAACTGCAGCGGGTCGGTGTCCTGGAATTCGTCGATCAACGCGGCCGGATAACGTGCTCGCAACGCATCCGCGAGCCACGGGTGCGCTGCGAGCGCGCGGTAGAGATTGGACAGCAGATCGTCGAACGAAACGACGCGGCGCGTGCGCTTGCGCGCCGCCAGTTCGGCGGGCGCATAGTCGAGCCAGATCTGCATCAACGCAAGCCAGCGCGCGCGTTGCGCCGCTTCGCCCGCAACAACAGCTGCCGCCAGCGCTTCTGCATGCTCGAAGAACGCATGCTCCGGCGGTTCGAACTTGACCTTGGTGGCCTTCTTCAACGCGGAAGCCGTCAATTTGAGCGCGGCCCGCGGCGGCGGCGCATGGCAATCGCCCTGCGCGAAGTACTCGGTCCATGCGGCAATCGCGGCGCTCACATGATCCGGTTTGTGCGTGGTTCTGCTCAAACGGTCTTGCGCCTGTTCGAGAAGCGCCATGATCGCATCGCGCTCCGCATGCCACAGTTCGCATGCAGTGTCGAAACCAGCTCGCGGATCGGTGCTCGTCTCGACGTCCATCACGCCCCAGCGCAGTTGCGCCAACGGCTTTTTGAGGCGCCGCGCGAGTTGTTCGTCGAGCGATGCCGGGCCGGCTCGCTTTGCCACTAGCCAGGCCGCGAACGCCGGATGCGCATGCGCGACAGGCTCGACCTGCTCGCGCCAGAAATCGGCAGCCATTTCGAAGCGCAAGGCGGCGTCGTCGGCTTCCATCTCGAACGCGAACGGCATTGCGGCAGCGAACGGCGCTTCCTGCAACGCCCGTTGGCAAAACGCGTGGATTGTGTGGATCGCCGCCTGGTCGAACGTGCGCAGCGCTCGGCGCACCACCTTCAACGCCGCTTCGCGGTCAATGCCACGCTCCGGCGCGAGCGTCGTTTCGAAGAGACGGCGAATGAACGGATCGCCGCCGTCGTCGTCCACCTCGATCGCGCGGTGCAACTCAGCAAGCCGCCCGCGAATGCGCTCGTGCAATTCGGCGGTCGCGGCCTTCGTAAAGGTCACGACGAGAATCTGGTCAGCGTTCAGATTTTTCTCGAGCAGCAACCTCACGTAGAGCGCGCAGATGTTCCAGGTCTTGCCCGTACCCGCCGACGCCTCTATCTGATTGACGCCGTCGAGCGAACACGCAAATACATCGAGCTCTTCAGCGAGGAGCGCATGACGATGCAGCGCGCCGCTCATGACACGCTCCGCAGATGCTGCAGCAACGGCTTGAAAACGATCGACGCGAGACTGCCGAACGGTTCGTCGAGGGTAAGCGGCGTACCTCGCAGCGCGATGCGCAATGCGGGGTCGTCGGACTCGCCGCGCACGCGGTCGTTGATCCATACGCCCTGGGCCGCCGAATCGCTTTCGCTCACCTTCGCCCAGGCGCTTTTCGGGAAAAAACGCAGCGGCAGCCTGCGCCCTGACTTGAACAGCGCGGCGAGCAGCGCGAGTTCGTCGAGCGGGGCAGCGACGGGCGCGAGCTCGAAGCTCTCCCCGCTGCCGTGCCAGACACTGCGACGCGGACCGTCGGGCCGTGCCGCGCAATAGGCGAGATGCGCGAGCCATGCAGAAAGATAGTCGCGCGCGGTAGGTTTGGCGTAGCGAAAAATCACTTGTCCGGTTTCAGTCAGCAGATTCAACGTGCCGTGCAGTTGCAACGGCGTCAGGGCGGCCTCACGAAGCTGCGTGTCATGAGCGCCGAACAGCGCGCCTGCAATGTCCGCGTTATCCGGCCAGCGCGGTGCGATGTCGAGCACGAACGGCAAGCGTTCGACTCCCGATGCCACCTCGCGGCGCACACTGTCGGCGAGCTGGCGCAACGCGCCCAGTTCTCGCGCGCGCCACACGGCGCCGGTCGCGCCGCCGGGCAACTCGGGACTCGCCTCGGCAACGCGCCGCACGCGGTCGAACATGAGATCGTCGTCTTCGATATCGGCATCTAGCAGCACGGGCAACAGACGCCCGGCCAATGCATCGCGTCCTGTGTAATCGAGTTCGAACGGCTCGGTGTCGAGCAGTTCGCCTTGCGCGTCCGATAACACAATGCCCAGGCGGTCGCGCAGCAGCGCGCGCGCCGGATGACGCCAGAAGCGCACGAATTCGTCGAATCCGACGGACGCGGCATCTTCAGGGGGCAACGGTTGATCGAAGAATGGCGCGGCGGCTCGCTGCTGCGGCGTGGCGAGCAAAGTGGCGAGTTCCGCGCGATCGGCGTCGTAGGTAAACAGATCGGGCTGCGCGGTGAAGTACTCCGACGCAAACGCCTGCAGCGGGTGATCGACGATGAACGCGTGGCGCGCCTGCTCCACTTGGGCGGGACTCGCGCCCTCGCCCGCCGACACCTGCGCCAGATGGTCGAGCAGTTCGTCGACGAGAGCGGCCGGTGGCAACGGCGCATTGTCGCGGATGCTGCGGCCGGTATAGGCGATAAAGAGACGGCTGCGCGCGGCGAGCAGCAGATCGAGAAAGAGATTGCGCTCGTCGTCGCGGCGCTGCCGGTCGCCGGCTTTGCCGAACGCGGCCATCAGATCAAATTCGTCGGCGCGGGCGAGGCTCGGCAACACGCCGTCGTCCATGCCCAGTAGGCAGACAACGCGGTACGGCAAACCGCGCAAGCTCGTCAGCGACGAAAACGTCATACTGCCCCAGGGCACACCGCCGCGCGCGGGGTCGTCGAGCGCTTCAGTGAGCGCGCCGCGCACGACCGCCGCGGGCATTGCGACCTCGTGCGCACCCGCCTGCATCGCGTCGCCCATCTTGTCGATCGCGTCGCGCACGGCGGCGAGCGACTCCGCGAATTCCACGCCGCCGTCGAAACACTGCGCAAGCGTTTCGAGCAGCAATTGCGTCCATTCGGCCGGAGTCTGTTCCGTCGCGCAACGCACCGCGAAACTGTCTATGTCGTCGACGAAACGCGACAGGCGGCCAAGCAACTCCGCGTCAGAACCGTCGGCGCCCTCGACGGGCAGCCACGCGTCGACTGGCTCGCCGCCCTCCGGCATCGCATAGCCGAGGTACAGACGGGTCAGCGCATCCGCGAACGTGTGTCGCGCAACCGGCACGTGTTCGCCGCTCGGCTCCGCGGGCGAGAGTCCGCGCCGCGCCCCGGCCGCCGCGAGCCATTCCTGCGCGGCTTCGAGCGAGCTCGCGTCGATGCCGTAACGCACGGCGACCGCGTCGACCCGCAGCCATTCGATCAGGTCCGGCGCGCCGACGCTGCGCTCCGGCAAAGCCAGCCAGTCGAGCACGAGGCGCGCGACGGGATTGGCCTGCGAAGGCGGCAAGCCGGTGATCCGATATGGAATGCGGCGCGTATCGCCAACGGGTGTAGTGCCGAAGACCGCGTCGATCAACGGACCGGCGGCGGCCAGATCGGATACGGCGACAAGCACGTCGGACGGTTGCAGATCGTCGAATTCGTCGAACCAGCCGAGCAGACGGTCGTGCAGCACTTCGAGCTGCCGCGACAGGCTGTGACATACATGAACTTCAATGCCCCGCTCGTACGGCAACTCGTCGGCTTCGGCCTCCGGGCGCAGATCGAGGATGCCGTTCTGCACGGCGGCGAGCCAGCTCGGTTCCGGATTCTCAGAGAAGTCGCCGGTCTCGCCGGAAGCCGCGCTTTCGGTGAGCTCGTGCAGCATATGCAACTGCGCCTGAGTTTGACGGCCCCACTCCGCAAGCAGCGGATGACCGACTTCCTGATAGTCGAGCTGGCCTGCCGCGTCGAGCGCCTGAACGCGGCCTTCGCTCACCACGTCGAACCAGAATTCGCGGCACGGGTTCATGACGTAGAGACGCACGTCGACCCAACGCGACAGCGCACGCAGCAATGCGACGTGCAGCGGCGGCATGGTGGGCAGCGCGAAAACGCTCACCGCCTCCGGCCAATCCGCTTTCGCGATGGCGTCGAGGTCGAGCGTGCCGATCTCATCGAGAAAACGGTATGCGGGCGGCAACGCGGCGGCGGGCGTTTGCGCGTTGCCAGCAAGTTCGGTCAGGACAGCGCGCCACAATGCGGCTTGCCAGCGTTCGTCCTCGCGCGCCGCGTCGCTCGCGCCGACGAGGCGCGGGCCTGTGTCGTTCGCCGCGCCGTTCGCCGCGCCGTTCGCGAAAATCGAGCCGCCCTTCTGCCATTGCAGCAACCATTCCGGACGATAGGTCAGATAGTGATCGAGCACGGTCGCCACACGCCGCGCCAGTTCGTAGCGCATCGACGGATCCGCGGCATCGAGATAGGTGCGAAGACGCGGCGAAGCGTTCCACGGCGGAGACTCGTCCGAATCGCCCAGCAGACGATAGCAGCGCCACACGAGCCGGTCGGGCGCGAACGGCGAATGGCGCGGCACCTCGATCACGCCACCGATTTGCGCCCACAGCCACTGCGCGAGGTAGCCGAAGCTGACGTTCGCGCAGATGCCCTGGCGCGCGGCGATATCGAGCTCGAGCCGGCGCCGCACAGCGGCGCTCGGGACGATCACCGGCTGCGCGGTCCAGGCGTCGGACGGCGCTTGCGCGAGGTCATCGAGCAGCGCGCCGACAAGCGTTTCATAGCGGTTCGAGTAGAAGAGCTGGAGCATGGATCCGGGACAAGACGGTATGGCGTTGCCGCATTCGCGACAAGCGCGCGAACCGCGGCAGACATTGAAGCGACAGCATAACAAAGCCGCTCGCCGGGCAGAACCTGGCCGAATGGACGAGGTCAGATCAGATGCAAAATCAGTTAGACTCGTCGGCAGTTTTGGGGCTGTCCCCGGGTTCGTGCCTTCAACCGCTTTTCGTCAGTGAATGGAATCAGGCAGTCGATGCGTTATTCGGTTGAGATAAAAAAATTCCTTTATAGCCAGTACTTTTATGGCGGCCTGCGCATCGCGGTCGGCGTGTCCCTGCCGGCGATGCTGTGCCTGATCGTGTTCCACAACCGCGAACTGGGCTTCACGATTGCAACCGGCGCCCTCGGCGCCTGTGTCGTCGATATGCCGGGCCCACTGAAGTACAAGCACAACGAAATGCTGGCGTGCTCGGTAATCGGTTTTCTGTCCGCGCTCGCCACCGGTCTTGCCACCGTGAACCCGGTGGCGCTGTGGTGCACCGTGGTGCCGCTCACGTTCGTGCTGTCTTTGATCGTGGTGTACGGCAACCGCTGGCCGCAGATCAGCTTTGCCACGCTGTTCATGATGATCATGACGCTGGAAGAGCATTTCACGCCGATGCAGGCGCTCGTCAACGCGTCGTGGATTCTGCTGGGCGGCCTCTGGTACACGTACTGGTCGACTGCCGTGAGCCGCTGGATGATGCATCGCATCGAACAGCAGGCGCTGGCGGAAAGCGTCTTCGCCTGCGCCGATTATCTGCTCGCGCGTGCCGCCTTCTACGACCTCGACAACGACCTGGACGAGTGTTATCGCAATCTGGTCGACAAGCAGATTGCCGCGGTGGAGCGGCAGGACGCGGCGCGCGACATCGTGCTGCGCAATCTGCCGAAGTTAAAGAGCGGCAAGCTCGAACCGCGCCGGGCAATGCTGTTCAATCTGTTCATCAATACGGTCGATCTGCACGAGTTGTTCGTCGGCGCGCATACGGACTATCCGCTCGTGCGCAATACCTTCGGCGGCACCGACCTGCTGGTGTTCTATCGTGACCTGATTTGCAAGGCCGCGAGCGATCTCGAAGAGATAGGACTCGCTGTCCTGCAAAACCATGCGCCGAGGGCGCGCGTCAACGTGAAGGCGGAGTTGCGCGCGATCGAGTTCGAGATCGAACTGATGCGCAAGCAGGAGTTGCCGGCGAAGAATCCCGAGGCGTATTCGGCAGTGTCGTCCACGTTCCGCCGCGTCTGGAGCGCCACGCGTCTGATCGACAAGATGCGCAGGAGTCTGTCGAGCGATCCGAGCGCGACGGAAACCGAACTGCGCCTCGACCAGGCGCTGAACCGTTTCGTGTCGAGCCGCCGCGTGCCGTTCGGCCAGATCTTCTCGAACCTGACCATGGCCTCGCCGAGCTTTCGTCACGCGCTGCGCGTGACGATCGCGGTGGCGGTCGGCTTCTGGCTCGGCCGCCTGCTGCCGCTCACCAATGCATACTGGATCGTGATGACCACCGTCATCATTCTGAAGCCAGGCTACTCGCTGACCAAACAGCGCAACGGGCAGCGGATTGTCGGAACGTTGATCGGCTGCACGGCGAGCATCGCGCTCATGATTTTCGTGAAGGAGCCGCACATTCTGCTGGTGGTGATGTTCGCGTCGATGGTGATGAGCTACAGCCTGCTGCTGTTCAACTACACGGCGAGCGTGGTGTTTACTTCGTCGTATGTGCTGCTGATGTTCCACCTGCTCGCGCCGGGCAGCATGCGCCTCATCGGGGAACGCGCGATCGACACGGTGGTGGGCTGCGCGATCGCGATTGCCGCGAGCCACCTGTTCCCGTACTGGGAATATCGTCTGATGGGCAAGCTGGTCAACAACATGATCGGCGCCACGCGCCAGTATCTCGAAGCAAGCTGGTGGTGGAGCGGCAAGCCGGCCGCCGCCGCGGTCGCCACGGTGACAGAAGCCGGCGCGTGGGCGCCCGTCGCGGCAATGGCCGATCCGGCCACCGAGTTCGGCAAGCCGGCGCTGGCAGTCGCGGGCCGCGCCTTCGAAAGCGGCGGTCAAGCCAGTTTGCAAACGGGCGATCCGGCCGGCACCGGCACTCACGCAAACACTGGTGCGGGACCGAACGCGCCGGCCGGCTCGGGCGTTTCAACGCTCGGCAACGCGGCGGCAAAGCCCGTCGCGGGCGCATCGCCTGCGGCCGCGGCTGCCGCAACCGCACTGGATCGAGACTACCGTTATCGGCTCGCGCGCAAGAACGTCCACGTGGCGTTCGCGAATCTGGGACAGGCGTTCCAGCGCATGATGCTCGAACCGAAATCGGCGCAGAAGTTCGTGCCCGAACTCAACGGCCTGCTCGTGCGCAGCCATGTGCTCGCTTCGCAGATCACGGCGGCCGCGCCGCTGCTGCGCACATCCGCGCAACAGGCCGACGGCGTGTCGCTGCAACCGCTGCAACGGGCGTTGAGCCTCGTGCGAGACAATCTCACCGAGGCGGAGGCCGGCAGTGCGCCGCCCGCCGATCAGGGCGAGCAGATCAGGCAACTCACGCGCGAGCTCGACACGATGGTGGTCGAAGCGGAGAAGTCGAAGGAATATTCGGCGGATGCAGTGCACGACATGAAGCTGCTCGTGCATCAATGCAAGCAGATGCTGGCGGCGGCGGCGTTGATTCGCAAGGATGCAAGTGTGATTCGCCTGCCCGATGAGTGACGTGGCCGACTGAAGTTCAACCAAGGTTCGGCCAAGGTTCGGCATTGGGTCCGACATGGGTCCGACATGGGTCCATATGGCTCCGCATGCCTCGGACGGCTCCTACGAGACGCGAACTACCCGCTTTCCCGTCTCGCGCGATTCGCCCCGCGATAAGTCGACCGGCGTTCATGCACGATGAGCGCCGTAACCTCACTGGGCGGTGCCGCTCGCGGGCTTCACAGCGGTGGTTGCCGCGCTCGTTGCAGTCGCTGCGGCCGCGCCCGATGAAATGGACACCGCCGGCGCGTTGTTGCTGTCGAACTCGCGCTTTTCCTTGATCGCGTTGTAGAACAGCGTGGCGATCACCAGCAGTACCGCGACCACGATGAATACAGCGATGCCCAACGTCGGATTTTTCTTGCGCGGCGGTTTGTTCATGAGACGGCTCGGACCGCGATGCGAATCGCGGAAGATAGCGGAGAAGGCGGCATTCTACGCCGACCCACCTTGCACTCGCCTTGCAGCCGGCAGCGCTTAAAGGCTTAGTGAGCCGCCACGGCCTGTACGCGGCGAACGCGCACTTCGCCCAAGGCTCGCCTCACACGACTGCGGCGGGCCGCACCGGCAGCGCCGTCGAATATTTGATCTGCTCCATCGCGAAACTCGAACTCACGTCGTACAGCGGCACCGCCGCGATCAACTGCTTGTACACGCGGTCGTAGTCGTCGATATCCGAGACCACCACGCGCAGCAGGTAGTCTGTTTCGCCGCTCATCCGGTACACCTCGACGACTTCGGGAATGTCCTGCACCGCCCGTGTGAAGCTTTGCGCCCACGCTTGCGTGTGCTGATTCGTGCGCACCGCGACGAATACCGTCGTGCCCACCCCAAGCTTGCGTGCATCGCACAGCGCCACTTGCGCGCGAATCACGCCGGTCTCCTTCAGCCGCTGCAGCCGCTTCCAGCAAGGCGTTTGCGACAGATTCACGCGCTGTGCCAGTTCGGCAATCGGCATGGTCGCGTCTTCCTGCAACAGCTCCAGCAACTTCCGGTCGATGATATCCATTCCCACCGTCTCGCCCCTTTAGGAAATTATTCTACTTTTCAAATTGCACGGGGAATTATATGGAAACTCTTTCTCCGGGCAAAACGGTATAAATGTTCCAACGTAAAAACGTCGGCAAGCCATTGCCGTTCAACGACCTTGGACCACGACCTCCGTTCCTCCGCCCGTCTCCTCGATCAGTTCGCGCAGCCTCACGGTCACGAGGCCTCGCGGCACGCCGGGCACCACGAGCCTCTCGCACGACTGTGCAACGCACTCGACGCGATGTTCGAAGCCTGTGCAAGTTTTCCGGAGCCTTCGCATTCCACTTTCTTCGCGCGCGGCATGCGAATCGCGCTCGCGCAAGCCGCGGCCGACCCCGCGCTGCTGAAACCCTGGCAACGGGAGGCATCGCTGGACAACTACCGCCGGCATCTGCTCGCCGCCGATCCGCAAGGCCGCTATGCAATTGCCGCACTCGTCTGGCTGCCGCATCAGGCGAGCCCGGTGCATGCGCATCACACGTGGTGTGGATACGCGGTGCTCGACGGCGCGCTGAACGAAACTGTTTTCGAATGGAACGGCTCTGAGGACTTCGCCATCGCGACGCGCTCGCATGCGCGCCCACGCGGCGCGGTTTCGTTTGTGCGGAGCGGTCGGGGCAACATTCACCGGCTGGGCAATTGCAGCGATGCCCCCGCGGTGTCGTTGCACGTGTACGGTGTTCCGGGCGCGCGCATCGGAACGCATGTCAACGACGTGGTGCGCGTCGCGCCCGCGCTCGTCTAGCGCCTGACAATCAAGCCTTGCCCTCGCCCGCCGTGGGAATCTGCGGCGGAATTGGCGCCGTCTGTCCCGTCGGCGGCGGCGCCGGCCGCGGTTCATGCGACACATCGCGCGCTGCGACGACACCCGGATGCGCGCCGCGTATTGCCTGCGCTTTCTGCGGATGCCCGAATGCATGCTCGTGCCGACCCGCATGTGCTTCGGCCTGGGCATCCGCTCGGTTATCCGCTCGGTTATCCGCTCGGGCTTCCGCTCGGGCTTCCGCTTCGGCATCCTCATGGTCATGCCGGGCGGCCCCGGGCACGTCTTCCTCGTGCAAAGGCTGGCCCTCGCTGTCTCTGGACGACGTGAACAAGCGCATCTGCGGCACCGGGATCTCGATGCCGGCCTCGTCCATCTTGCGCTTGAGTCGCAGATTGAACGCCCGCGCCACGCTCCATTGCTGCAGCGGCCGCGTCTTGATCTGCCCTTTGACGACCATCCAGTTCGGGTCGAAACGGTCGAGCCCCCACACCTCGATCGGCCCCAGCATCTCGCGACGGTAACGGAAGTCGGCCATCAGATCGGCACCGACTTCACGAATCAATTGAGTGATTTCGTCGACGTCGGTCGAGAACGACATCCGCACTTCGAACACTGCATAGGCAAAGTCGCGCGACAGGTTCTTGACGATCTTGATCTGCGAAAACGGAATTGCGTGGATCGCGCCCTGGCCGTCGCGCAACCGCACGGTGCGAATAGACAGATGTTCGACCGTGCCTGCATGGCCGCCGTCCACGTCGATCCAGTCGCCCACCGAAATCGTATCTTCGATGATGATGAAAAGCCCCGTGATCAGGTCGGTCACGAGCGACTGCGCGCCGAAACCGATCGCGAGGCCGATCACGCCGGCCCCCGCGAGTAGCGGCGTCACGTTGATGCCGAGATTCGCCGCTGTAACGATGCCCGCTATCGTCATGATGCTGACAAGCAGCACATTGCGCACGAGCGGCAACATCGTTCGGGCCCGCATGCTCGGACTGCGCGACTTGTTGCGTGCGCTGCCGGGGTTGAGCGCCTCGGTGATCGCGGTGTCGACGAGGATCCACAGCAGCCATGCAATGAACACGGTGGCGACGATCGCCGTCACCGCATGCGCGATACCGCGCGCGGCGACGTTTTCTTCGACGACCGCGGCGAGCGAAACGCCCCACAATCGGGCCGCCAGTTCGAAAAAAAACAGCCAGATGAAAAGCGTCAGCAACGTGCCGCAAAAACGCAGCAGCCGTGTCAGATAGGGAGAGCGCCGCCGCGCGCGCGGGCTGCGTGGACGCGTCATGCGCAAAACGATGGCCGACAGGAAAAACGCCAGCACCAGCAGCAATGCTGTCACCACTGAAATTTGCAGCACGTTTTCGCTCGAACCGGAGCCGCCGAGCGTGGCGACCACCGACGCCGTCGCCAGCACGAGAACAGGCACGTGCCAGAGCGCGGCGAGCACCTCGAAAGCATCGGTCGCGGCCTTGTGATCGTTGCGTTGCTCGTAGGGCCGGTTGCGGATCAGATGGGCGACCGGCCGGCGAAAGGCGAGCGCGAAATAGCCGGTAAGCACGGCGGCCGTCATGTTGGCGGCGGTCGAAACCAGCGCGGCAAGATTGGAGCCCATCTGATGCGCGACGTCGTAGTTGACCGCTGCATCGCCGAGCGCGCCGCAGACGCCAACCGCAAAAAGCAGGCGCCGCGCATGATCGATCAGCAAACGCACCGCGATTCGGCGGTGCCCCGAGCCGAACAGCGAAAACATGATCAGGCAGATCGCCGAAAACACCGCACCCGCGACAATCGCATACGCGACGACCATGCCGAGCGTGCGGCCGAGCGCATCGGGCATCGCGCGCACGAACAGCAGCGCGGCGACGAACGCGATGACCCACGGCCCGACGCGCCGCAATGCGAAGATCAGCAGCTCGCGTGTGGTCGGGTTCGGATTGAGGCCGATCACGATGCCAAGTCGCCGGTAGAGCCTGTGCTGCAGATAGATCAGCGCGGCGGCGCATGCGCCCCAGCCGGCCAGCATCGCGAACATCGAAAAGAGAATGCGGCCGAGGCTTTCGTGGCCCTGGCCGGAGATGATCGTGTAGAGCTCGTTGCCGGCCGCGTTGAAGCGCCCGCCCCAGTAGCGCACAGGCGTGCGGCCTTCATGCACGTCCGATTCGAACGACGCGATGCCCGACGCGATCGCGCCTAGCAGACCAGGGCTCGGTTGCGCCGGCGTGGGCGCGAGCGGCCCGACGGTTCGCGACACGTCGCGCAGCTTCTTCAGCTGGGCGACGAGCGCGCTGCGCTGCCGGTCGTTGTCGAGCGTGGCGATCACGCTGTCGAGCGAACGCGCGATTTCCGCCTGGCTAGCGGGCGACGGCGCCGACGCGGCGTCCGGAGCCGACGCGCCGGACGCGGCCGCGGCGGGCGCCACCGTCGCGCTGTTGATCAGGCTTTGCAACGCCGGGATGACGGGCGTGCTGGTGCTCGCGCCGGCTGCCTGCGCGCCAGCGGGAATCCACGCTGTGCAAAGAAAGAGCGCGACGACGATCGCGGCCGGCCATACGCTGAGCCGGCTCGCGCCGGGCGCGCGGGCGCCGCAACCGATCAAGGATCCGATCCGAGTGAAAAGACGACGAAATGCAGCGTGAATCGCGAAAAGCCCGCCGTTTGACGGCGCAGCCTCGGACTCACGCCGCGACGGGCATGACTGCATGGCAATCCGTGAGAAAACGGGAGACGCCAGTGTAGCCCCAGTTTGGCCGCCGGCAACCGGACATGCGTAACCGATTGTTAGGACGCTTGCACGAATTCTTGCGTGCAGTGTGCGCGGCGCCGGTCTGGCTAACGCCCGTTGCGGTCGTTGCAGGCGGCGCCAGACCGGCTATTGCCTGCTGTGCGGCGTGCGCGACGCGACGCGCCGCGCAACAGACACACGCCCACGCTCAATAAGCGACGGTTGCAATCTGGCGGACGAAACGGCCCTGCTCCAGTTCGTCGACGAACGCGATTGCGTAATCCTCGGCGGAAATCTGGCTGTTGCCCCGCGCGTCGGCGATGAGCGAGCCCGTGCCGGTGCGGAACGTGCCGGTGCGCTCGCCGGGAGCAATGAGCGCGGCCGGCGAGAAGAACGTCCAGTCGAGATCGGCGACGCCGCGGTAGTAGCTCAACGCCTCGCGATGAGCCAGCGCCACGGGCTTATAGGCGTCCGGGAAACCTTCGGTGTCGACGAGTTGCTTGCCCGGAGCGACTTCAAGCGACCCCGCTCCGCCCACCACGACCAGCCGCTTCAAGCCCGCCGCCCGCACACCTTCGACGAGCGCACGGGTCGCCTTGTCCAGCACGCCGACGTCGCCTTGCGGCGGCGCATACGCGCTCGCCACCACGTCGTGACCGCGCACCGTCGCGCCGACGCTCGCCGCGTCGAGCAGATCGGCTTGTGCCGCTTTCAGATTCGGCACGCCGGCCGGCACGCGCGCGGGGTTGCGCACGAGCGCCGTCACCTGATGCCCGCGACGCGCTGCTTCCGCCGCGATCCGCGAACCGATCATGCCGGTGGCGCCGAACAATGCGATCTTCAACTGTTTGCTCATTTCAACTGCTCCTGTCATGGTTTATATGTAACTGTCTTGATTACATATACATCGAAAAAAGAGGGGCGTGAGCCCCGGGTTCCTGCGAAACATTCATTGCGAAACATTCACTGCGACGTATCCACTGCGCAGACACGTCATTGCGAATCGACGCGCGCCTCAGTAGAAAGCGCTCGCGTCACGCATGCGGTCGCCGCTTGCGCTCCCTCGTCCGCTCGGCATGCAACAGGTCCGCTGTCGCATCGGCCAGCGTTCGCTGCGCGAGCGACGCCTCCATGGCCTGCTGCGCTTCGTCGATGATTCCGCGCAGCACGACCTGGATATTGCGCCCCACCATGCACGCCGGATTCGGCTCCTCGCGATGAAGCGCGAACAGCTGCGCGTCGTCCACCGCGCGGTACACGTCGAGCAGGGAAATCTGCTCGGGCGCGCGGGCCAGCAGCGCGCCGCCGCCTGCGCCGAGTTGCGAAGTGGTGAGGCCCGCCTCGGCAAGCATGGTCAGAAGCCGCCGGATGAGCGCGGGATTCGTATTCACGCTGCCCGCGATCATCTCCGACGAAAGCGGCGCGCCCTCCTGCAACGACAGCAGCGCGAGCACATGCACCGCAAACGCAAACCGGCTACTCGTGTTCACAACAACCCGTCCTGCGAAGACAATGTGTAACCATGGTAATTACATTTATGGACGCTGTCAAACGCGCTGCTGCACACATGCTTATCGCACCCGAGCGAGCGCACGCGGTTCAACGGGCTCATGCGCATCTCACTTGTCCATCTGCTTTTGCGCGTCGCCGCCGTAGCTGGAACCGGACGACGAAGCAGCGGCGCTCGTCGACGAAGCCGTGCTCTGCGCCGACCATTCCTGCAGCTTGCGCCCGGCGTTCTCGAGGCTCTGACCGGTCAGCGAGGCCGCTTTGCCGAGTTGCAGGTTGGCGGTGCTCGCCGCGTTTTGCAGATTGGCTTGCGCGCCCGAAGCGAGCGCATTGGGGTCGATGGTGACCGACGGCGCCGAAGCCGATTCGAGGTTCTGCTGGGCGGCGGATTTGGTCTCGTCGACCTTCTGGCCGACGTAGCTCGCCGCCTGATCGACCTTCTGGCCGGCGGCCTGCGCCGCGTCGTTGAGCTTGCCGGCAACCTGTCCCGCCGACGCATCGTTCTTCTGGCAGGCCGCGAGACCGCCGAATACGAAGAGGACCACGGCGGCACGGCGCAGCAACGGAGAACGGATAGATGAAGTCATGTGTGTTTTGAACCGCGCGAGGCGGCATAGCTGACGAAAACGCGCCCATCATACGCCGTTGCCGCGAACCGCCCGGCAAGCGGTTCATGCAAGATGGATCGACGCGGCTCGCCGACCGCGGGCAGTCGCCGTTCTGTCAAACGTTGTGCGGTAGACTGGCCGCGGGCAATCAAGGTCTGTCCAGGTTTCGCAATGTTCCATTGATCAACCGGAGTCATACGATGGCGGCAAAGAAAATTCTGTTTCTCACCGGCGATTTCGCCGAGGATTACGAAACGATGGTGCCGTTTCAGGCACTGCAGGCAGTCGGACATGTGGTCGACGCCGTGTGCCCCGACAAGAAAGCGGGCGATCGGATCAAGACCGCGATTCATGACTTCGAAGGCGATCAGACGTACACGGAAAAGCCGGGCCATCTGTTCGCGCTGAACGCATCGTTCGAAGATGCCGATCCGCGCCAATACGATGCCCTCGCCATCGCCGGCGGGCGCGCACCCGAGTATCTGCGGCTCAATCCCAGAGTGATCGATCTCGTGCGACAGTTCGCCGAAGCCGGCAAGCCGATCGCCGCCATCTGTCACGCCGCCCAACTGCTGGCCGCCGCCGATGTGATCCGCGGCAAGCGCATTTCCGCATACCCGGCCTGCGCGCCCGAGGTCAAACTCGCTGGCGGCGAGTTCGCCGACATTCCGGTCGACGCCGCCATCACGGACGCCAACTTCGTGACTGCGCCCGCGTGGCCTGCTCATCCCGAGTGGCTGCGTCAGTTCCTCGTTCTGCTGGGAACGCGTATCGAGCTTTGAGCCAGTTCAAGCGCCGCGCGGCTATTGCTGGCAAGCGCGGCATTTGAGAGTCGTCCTATAGTTCGCATTGGATGGCCTTCCTATAGTCACGGGCTGACTTGGGAGCGCTTTTCGATGGAACTGACCGACTGGATCGTGATTCTCGCCATCATGTTGATGACGATTGCTTTTCGCTGCGCGCGCACGCCCGCCGGCTGGTCACGAGAAAACCGCGCGCGGCGCCTGGCGGGCACGCGGATGCTGGTGCAAGCAGCCTGCTCCGTCTGGGCAGCCTTGCTGATCGTGGCGCGCTGCGTGTTCGCGCTCGACGGGTTGCTCGGGTTGCGCCCAACGTTTCAGGAAGTGCTCGCCGTCGTCGCCATTCTGCTGGCGTGCGGCTGCTACTGGTCGGTTCGCGGCCGGCGGCTCCTGAAGCCGCGCCGTCTGTTTATTTCCTGCTAACCGGCGACGGCGCTCAAATGACGCGGCAAGCCGCGCTCGTGGGCTGCGCGCTTACTCGCCGAGGTCAAGAGCCAAGCCTCACGGCACAACGCAACAGCCTGCCTCAACGCCCCATCCGCACGTTCCCTTGCTCATTAGCCATCGCCTGATCGTTCGCAGCGTGCGCCCCGGCACGGACTTCGGCAGCCGCCGATGCCATCCGTGCGCCGGCCTCGGGCAGCGACAGATAGAACGTGGTGCCCGCGCCTTCCGTCGACTCCGCCCACACGCGTCCGCCATGCCGCTCCACGACGCGCCGCACGAGCGCGAGGCCGATGCCCTCTCCCGCCGCCGCCGTGCCGTGCAATCTCTGAAAAGCGTTGAATAGCCGGGGCAGCGCGATCGCCGGAATGCCCAGACCGTTGTCGCGCACGTAGAAGATCCGCAGCGATTGCACGCCGGGCGGCGCGGGCGTCGTACCGATCTCGATCCGGCCTTCGCGCGACTGGTCGAGATAATTCACCGCATTGCCGATCAGATTCGCGAACACCTGTTCGAGCGCGGTCGGGTCGCCCCACACAGCCGGCAATTCGCCGACATGCACTTGCGCATGCCTAGCGCGGATCGAACCTTGCATCGCGTCAATCACGCGCTGCACGATATCGCGCACTTCCACTTTCTGCTGTCTGTATTCCACACGGCCAATGCGCGAAAGCCGCAACAACGCGTCGATGATATGCGACGCGCGCAGCACCGCCGTCTGCAAATAGTGCAGCGCTTCCCCGATATCCTCGTCGACTATCCGTTCGATGCGTTGCCGCGTCTGCGCCGCGAGCGACGAGTCGCTGACGGCCGCTCGCAGTTCCTCGCAGGCGCGGATCAGCTCCTTCGAAAAGCCTTGCAGATTGACAAGCGGCACGCGCAGGTCATGCGACACGCTGTATATGAACATCTCGTTTTCCTGCGTCTGCTGCCGCAAGCTCTCGTTGATGCGCGACAGTTCGTCCGCACGGCGCGCGAGGTCGGCCTGGAAGCGCGCCTGGATGCGCTCCACTTCGAGCAGACGTCGGCTGGTGTCATGCAAGGTCAGATCGAGGCGCGCGATTTCATCGTGACCCGGCTCGATGGGCGCGAGCGGCTCGTTGCCCGCAAGGCGCCCGGCGTTGTCGGAGAGAAGCGCAAGCCGTCCGCGCACCCCACGCGTGAAAAGCCACACGGCGAGCGCCACGAACAGCAACGAACCAAGCACCGCCGCGACCACGAGCGTCTGCTGCCGATCACGGGCGGCATCGGCGGCACTCGCGCGCTGCGCATCCAGACGCCGCTCTTCCGCCTGAAAGGCGGCCAGCTGCTGGCGGAAGCGATCGAGCACGTCGGCCTGAGCCAGCTCGGTGAACCGGTTGACGACGTCCTTGTGTCGCCCCGAATGCAACATGTCCTGCGTGCGATCGGACCATTGCCGATAGGCCTGCACCGCCTGGCGCACCTGGACTACGCGTTCGACCTGCGGCGGATTGTCCGACACGAGTTCGGCGAGTTGATCGATGCGTCGATCGACGTCGACCCATACGGACAGCGGCGTCACGAAACGGCTGTCGGCGGCGAGCACGGCGCCGCGCAGCGCGACGGACTCGCCTAGCACCGGGTCGAGAATGGCCGTGGTCTGGCGCATCACCTCCTGGCCGTGAGCGGCCCAGCGCTCGGCTTCGGCCGCGTCGGACTGCGCCTTGACCAGGCCGGACAGAAGGGCCAGTTCGAAGACAGCAGGAATCGCAATCAGCAGCAGGCCTTTAGTGGTAAGTCGCATGCGTGCGCATTGAAGGTGTGGGCCGGCAGATCGTGCGCGGTACGGCACATTATGTCGGCGTTTGCTTTGGAAACAAAGCGGCACGCCATAGACCAGGCCTTGTCCGCCAATGCAGCGGAGACTCGGCGCTGGGCTAGGCAGCGCCTCTCGGCACGCGGCAGCATGCGTAAGCAAGACGAAAACTTACGAACCAACTTGGTTCACGAATTACCAAAACGGAACGCTTACGCACATTTATTGTGCTGATGACGGGCCGTCTAGGTGCGTCTGACGGACGTTGGCACGAAAATCACACCGGCGCAGCTCCCTTCCAGTGCCCTCTGCACCGCCACAGCGCCTAACAGCACCGATTTGGCCCGCTTCTTGCGTTCGGTGCGCGTCTTTTTGGCACAAGCGGAAATAATCGATGGAAAGCCTCAAAACCGGGACCGATACCCTCTTTCTCCTGCTCGGGGCCGCTATGGTGCTCGCGATGCACGCGGGATTCGCGTTCCTTGAACTGGGCACGGTTCGCAAGAAAAACCAGGTCAACGCACTCGTCAAGATTCTGGTGGACTTCTCCGTCTCGACGATCGCCTACTTTTTCATCGGTTATACGATCGCGTACGGCGTGCAGTTTTTCGGTAACGCCGAGTCGCTCGCCCTTCACAACGGCTATGCGCTGGTGCGCTTCTTTTTCCTGCTGACGTTCGCCGCCGCCATTCCGGCGATCGTCTCCGGCGGCATCGCCGAGCGCTCGAAATTCAATCCGCAACTCTTCGCGACTTTCGTTCTGGTCGGCTTCGTCTATCCATTCTTCGAGGGGGTCGCCTGGAACGAGCGCTTCGGCGTGCAGAACTGGATCGGCCAGACGTTCGGTGCGCCGTTCCACGACTTCGCAGGCTCCGTCGTCGTTCATGCGTTTGGCGGCTGGGTCGCGCTGCCCGCGGTGTTGCTGCTCGGTGCGCGCCACGGCCGCTATCACCGCGATGGCGGTATTGCAGCGCATCCGCCATCGAATATTCCGTTTCTCGCGCTGGGCGCGTGGGTGCTCGCGGTCGGCTGGTTCGGCTTCAATGTGATGAGCGCGCAGACGGTCGACAAGATCAGCGGCCTCGTCGCCGTGAATTCGTTGATGGCGATGGTCGGCGGCACGTTGACCGCATGGCTCGCGGGACGCAACGACCCCGGCTTCACGTACAACGGGCCGCTCGCCGGACTCGTCGCCGTGTGCGCCGGCTCGGACCTGATGCATCCGCTCGGCGCGCTCGTCACGGGCGGCATCGCCGGCGCGCTGTTCGTCTATATGTTCACGTGCGTGCAAAACCGCTGGCGCATCGACGACGTGCTCGGCGTCTGGCCACTGCACGGTCTGTGCGGCGCGTGGGGCGGCATCGCAGCAGGCATCTTCGGCTTGCGGGCGCTCGGCGGCCTGGGCGGCGTCTCGTTCGGCGCACAGGTGATCGGCACGCTGGGTGGCATTGTCGTGGCCTCGCTCGGCGGCACGCTCGTGTATGGCGCGATCCGCCTGACGGTGGGTCTGCGCCTCGACCAGGAGGACGAGTACAACGGTGCTGACCTGTCGATCCACAAAATCTCGGCTACGCCGGAGCGCGAAAGTCTGGGCTGACGGCATGCGCCGGCCATACCGGGCCGGCGCGTGCGACCTGTCCCCATGGAATAGCGAATGTTAGACTTGCGCGCTGCAGGCGGGATTCTCGAATGGGTTTGCCATGCACTCGGCATGGCATGTCCGATCATCGCCTCCTTCTGAACGATGCCTGCTTTCCCGGAACAGAGCGAACGCGACATTGCGTCCCCGCTTCGCCCGGCTTGTTGACTCCCCGTTTCGCCTGGCACACTCATGTATTGGTCGATACTCGCGGTCGCCGTCGGCGGCGCACTCGGTTCGTTATTTCGCTGGTTTCTCGGCCTGCGTCTGAACGGACTCTTTCCGTCGTTGCCGCTCGGCACCTTCGCGGCAAACGTGGTCGCCGGCTACATCATTGGCGTGGCCGTCGCGGGCTTCGCGCGCGCGCCCCAAATTGCGCCCGAGTGGCGGCTTTTCGTGATCACCGGAATGATGGGCGGACTGTCCACCTTCTCGACGTTCTCGGCGGAAGTAGTGCAGCACCTGCAGGACGGCCGCCTCGGCTGGGCCGCCGGCGAAGTCGCGATGCATGTGGGCGCCTCGCTCATCATGACGATTCTCGGCATCGCCACGGTTACGCTGCTGTCGCGTTAGGCCAGGCTCGGCTCAGCCCGCCAGCTCGTTTCTTTCGTCCCTTCATGGCACTGACTCTCCCGCTGCACCGCAGTTGATGCGACCCGCAGCGGGCACAGCGCTTGCGCGATTCAAAGCGCACCCTTTCCATAAGGAGGTGAAAGATGGGCTCAATCAACCCGCAAGGCGCCCCTGGCGGCGGAGCGAAAATTGTCGGCGGCGGAATCGGCGAAGGTCCGGGGCCCGACGTCATGGCTGCGGCCACGCTCGACGGCACGAAGGTGATGTCGTCGGATGGTGAGCATGTCGGCAAGATTTCCGACATCATGCTGGACGTCCGCAATGGGCGCATCGCGTACGCCGTGCTATCGGAAGGCGGCTTCCTTGGCATGGGAGCGAATCTACACGCCATTCCGTGGAGCGCGCTGACTCTCGATACCGATCAGAAGTGCTTCTTCGTCGACATCACGGCGCAACGCCTGAAGGACGACCCCGGCTTCGACCCTGACCACTGGCCGGCTATGGCCGATCAGACCTGGGGCGAATCGACCTACAGCTACTACAACCGGGAGCCGTACTGGTCGGCGACGCGCGACGTCGTCGAGAATGACCCCGCCATCCGGCCGAGTGAGCACTGAAGCTTGCTAGCGCTCAAGGCGTAGCAGACCTGTGAGTATCCATGTCACCGCGTTGTACAGCGGTGACATGGAGCACGTTGCACGGAACGCGCGTTATCGGGCAGCCAGCATCCCGATGATGAGCCCGCCGATTAACGCCATCGTCACCGCTTTCCACGGACTGTCGTGGACGAAATCGTCGGTCGATTCGGACACCACGCGGTATTTCGTTTTGACGACGTCCTGCGCGTCGGCAAGCTTGTCCTTCAGTTCGGAA
This sequence comes from Paraburkholderia kirstenboschensis, assembly GCF_032806925.1. Taxonomy (NCBI): domain Bacteria; kingdom Pseudomonadati; phylum Pseudomonadota; class Betaproteobacteria; order Burkholderiales; family Burkholderiaceae; genus Paraburkholderia; species Paraburkholderia kirstenboschensis. The sequence goes on from NZ_CP136513.1 coordinate 1,606,046, forward strand.
AGTTTCATCGCGCTGCGGGCACGTAGTTCATCGCTGCCGTTCGGCCTTGCTGCGAGGCTGTCATCGCGCGATGCATCGGCGGAACCCGAACTGGTGGATTGAAAAGACTCGGCCATTTGAACCTCCCTGTCTCCGTTAAGTGGACAAGGTTCAGCAAACACCGTGCCTCGCGGAATGCTCCTGACCTAGCGTCGTTCAAACCATCTGCACTGGTTAGGATGACGATGATTCTTACCACCAATGCATTTTCAGAGGTACACCGGTGACCATGACAGACAGCGGCTCGTGACGGCCTGAAGGAAGTCAGCACAGGCACGCGCGTTGCGCGCCCCATACGCCGGCCGCAGTGACCGGCGCGAACCAGGAGCGATAAATGAGCATTTTTTCGACGATCCTCAACAAGATCTTCCCGCATGATCATCCGGCCAACACCGGCTCGGGCGCGACCGCCGGACCGGCAGCCTCGGCGACGGCGGCACCGGGCAGCGCGACTGCGCCCGCTGGAACACCAGCGACGCCCTCCACTGCCGCCGCCGGGAATTCACAGCCTCCCGTCACACCTATGCCAACAGTCGACGTCGAAGTGGTTCTAACGAAGATGCAGGAAAGCAGCGGCGAAAAATTGAACTGGCGAACGTCCATTGTCGATCTGATGAAGCTGCTTGGCCTCGACAGCAGTCTCACGGCCCGCAAGGAACTTGCATCCGAGTTGCACTACACCGGCAGCACCGAGGATTCAGCCGCGATGAACATCTGGCTGCACAAGCAGGTGATGCTGAAGCTCGCTGAGAACGGTGGTAAGGTGCCCGACGATCTGAAGAACTGACGCGCCGACGCGCTCGCACGCGGCTAGCCGGCCGTGGCAAGGCGCGCGGCATCCCCGTTCAATCTCGTAGACCGGAAGGAACCTGACGGGCCAGCGCCGTGTCGCCAACGCGCTTGTAAGCGGCATGGAAAGATTTATAAGCGCGGAAAATGGCGCACGACATAGTGAGTGCCACGCCATTGGCGATGGGCATACGCGTGACATGCCCATCCGTAACTTTCAACTCGTGGACGATGATGCTTTAAGAGGCCAGTTCAAAAAGGCTGCTCCGTACGCCTGAAGATGTTCCAGCAGACGAGGGCGCAGCCGAATTTCAAGAATGCTTCGTGAATGTCAGCTCGACGATCGAAGCGTATGCGAAGACGACGGAAGTTGTGGAGCCACGAGTGAGTCCGTTCAACGACCCAACGGAATTTGCCCAGACCACTGCCATGTTCAGTGCGGCGCCTTGCGATCACCGGTTTGATGCCGCGTTCGCGCAATCGTTGACGATGCGGATCGGAATCGTAACCACGATCGGCATAGATGACCTTGGGTCTCTGAAGTGGTCGGCCGCGCGCGCCGCGGATCGGGGGAATCGCGTCGACGAGCGGCAGCAACTGGGTGACGTCGTTGCGGTTCGCGCCGGTCAGGATGGCGCTGATGGGAACGCCATTGGCGTCTACGAGGATGTGGTGCTTGGAACCGGGTCGCGAGCGATCCGTGGGGTTCGGGCCAGTTTTTCGCCCGCCCCAACAGCGAGTACCGACGAGGAATCGACAGCAGCGTATGAAAGATCGATCTGCCCGGCCTCGCGCAACTTGTCGAGCAGCAGTTCGTGCAGTCGATCCCATACTCCTGCATTGCGCCAGTCGTTCAGTCGTCGCCAGCAGGTCGCGCCGGAGCCAAAGCCCAATACGGTCGGCAGGTGGTTCCATCGCAGACCGGTTTTCAACACGAACAGGATGCCATTCAACGCCGCCCGATCCGATACGCGTGGGCGACCAGGATGCTCTTTGCGCCGAGGCTTGGGCGGCGGCAGTAACGGTTCGATCAGTATCCACAATTCGTCATCAATGATCGGCGCTTCCATCCCTTGGGTTCCCTTGTTCAGACATCCAAGGTTAACAGTTTGCCGAGAAAGTAAACAGCCCCCTCAGGGGTTTTTGAACTGGCCTCTAAGCGTCTTGCGCAGTTAGTCCCCGAACGGGTTACCGGTGTCTTTCACTTCAGTACTGAGATTGTATTCGGCACGCACGGCCTTGAGCACGCCCTCGATGTCGCGCTCGAAGCCGACCGCGTTGCCGAAATTGGTCATCTTCCAGTTGCAGCCTGTCTTGTCCGCCTCTTGCAACTGCGGTCGCGGCACGCGGATCTTTACGCCGTCCTCGACGATTTCCTGCAGCCGATGGATTCGCCGGTTGACCTCCTGCTGAAGCTGCGACGCATTGAGCATTTTGCGTGTCATTCAAGTCTCCTTCCGATTGCCCGAGTCCGGTGTGTTGCCGCGCGTTGGGCATAAGCTTGCGCAAGAAGCCCCGGCGCATTTGCGTAACCGTTATGCTGCCAGCCTATGCTCGTAGAACGGCCGGTCCCTGTCATCAAGAATGGCGTACATTGCGTCCAGATTCTTCGGGTCCGGGTTGAGCCATGCATCTATGTTTTCCGGCTTGATAGGAATGATGCATCGGTCGTGACCGGTCGCTGCGACTTCCGGTGGCGGCTCGTCCGTCATCGCCGCGAATGACAGCAGGTCCGGTTCGCCTGGTGCCGACCACCGCGACCACAGACAGGCGACATGCATCAGCTCCCCGTTGCCCGGACGAAACTCCAGCACGATATTTTCATCCCGCTCGTGAGTCTCCAGTAACGTGCCTTCGTACTTCGCCCGGTTGACGTTTTCATAGAAAACCTCGACAAGCAGGACGGCATGCGTGTACCCGAAGCATGGGGCCCAGAAAGCTTCAAGACTCTCCCGGCGCGCAATGTATGTTCCGGGATATTTCATATCGTACGACGCAGGCTTTCCAGCAATGCGGCATTGGTAGCGCATGGGCTTCACGACCCGTTGCCCATTTTCCATAACCATCACAGGCGCATAGTGACCGGGAAAGATGCGCGCGTCCCGCGGCTCAGATTCGGTTCGCCGCAGGTCTTCAAGTTTTCCCTTGGTCCATGCAATTTTGTCGGTGGCAATGCGCTGGCTTTCCGTTGCTGCTTTCGTGACTTTCGTCTGCAGCGTGCGCTCGGCGTCCGCAAGCCGCGTGCGCTGTTTGAAGAGGTCCTGCTCCAGCTTCGTCACCTGCGCCGATGTGAAGCGGGCGATAAGCGCATTGATTTCACGCGCTGCTTCATCCTGCGGTTCGGCAAAGGCGTCTTCCATGGCTTTGGGTATCGTCGCTTTGCTGATGCCCTCCGCGCGTTCAAAAAATAGACGCGCAAACTCGTGGATGTCCATGATTGCGCCAAACGTACGCACGAATTTTCGATAGTCCGCCAGGACTTGGGCCGAGTAGCACATGGTGCCTCCGTTTCATGTGGTCATGATATGCGAGCCGGCCTTGAACTCGTTTTCAGTGCATCAATGAGTCGCTTGACTTTGGCGTCGACGAATTGACCTGACGGGTAAACGTGAATTCATTGTGCTTGAGCATCCCGTTCGCCCGGACGCACTTCCGAGTTGTCGAACGTGCGAATGCCCTTGGCGAGAGGCGCACTGCTCCTCTCGGAACCCGCATCGTCTCTTGGCCAAGGAACGTCCGTCCGGATCAGGTAAAGCCCCACGGCAGTGCCTACGACGTTCGCCTTGTTGGACAGATGCCAGTGGTAAAGCTCTCTGGCTTCCAGCAAGTCTTTCAGTGAGAGGCTCGGGAAATTCTGCTGCGTGGACAGTGGGCTCATCTCATCACCTTCGCGAATTCGACCAGGACCGGCCGGTTAGGGTGCGCGTCGCAGAAGCGAAACTGCTAGCTTCGCGCGCGTTCGCATTCAGGTTGGATGACCCATGTGACAACTTCGCGAAAGCGTCGGCGACGCGGTCGCAACGCGGGTGCCACCTCGAACCGCCAGATTGGCGCGGATCGACCGGCAATCAATGCGCAGCGTCATGCCGACGCAGGTTCGCGCGCTCGAGGAACTCGAACACGCCCATGCCGCCGAGCATCGCGGCCACAAAACCCCACGCCTTCGGGAACCCAGCGCCAAGGGCGACCAGTGCGGGCCCCGGACAAAATCCTGCAAGCCCCCAGCCAACCCCGAACACCGCGCTTCCTAGTACAAGTCTCAAGGTCACGTTGGTGGTGGCCGGAATCTGCATGGGTAGACCCAGCAGCGACTTCCTGCGACGCTTTGCAAACAGGAACGCGATAGAGCCGACGGCTACCGCCCCGGCCATCACGAATGCAAGCGAAGGGTCCCACCGCCCCGCGAGGTCGAGAAATCCCAGAACCTTCGCCGGATTGGCCATGCCAGACACCATCAGGCCGACTCCAAACAGCAGGCCGGAAATTAAAGCAGCGAGCAAGCTCATCTCAGCCTCCCAGCAGATGTCTGGACACGAATACGGTCAGAAAGCCGGTTGCCATGAATGTTGCCGTCGCGATCAGCGAACGGACGGAGCCCCGTGAGATGCCGCAGACACCGTGGCCGCTCGTGCAACCGCTCGCGTAACGCGTGCCGATGCCAACCAGAAATCCTGCGAAAAGTATCTCGGCCCACCCTGCCTGGATGTTAGGCGCTATCGGGTCGCCGAGCAGATTCGCCAGTAAAGGCGCGCCAATCAAGCCTGCAAGAAAAGCGATACGCCATCCCGGCATCTTGTGTGAGCTGCTCAGCAGGCCGCCGAGAATGCCGCTGATGCCGGCAATACGCCCGTTGAAGAGAACCAGCATCGCAGCTGCCGCGCCAATCATCAGGCCCCCCGTCAGGGATAGGCCCGGCGTAAAACTCGCCATATCAATCGACATGGTCTCTCCTCATCTTATGAATAGAATGAGTAATTTTTGAGGCGGCCATCATGCAGCCGATCGTTCAGCCGTTCTTCGACCCGGACATAGGCACGGTCAATTATGTGGTTTTCCAGTCCGGGCACCGGGAATGCGCGGTCATTGACCCGGGTTCTCGACTACGGCCAAAAGGCAGGACGCACTGCAACGAAGGCCGTGGACTCGCATGGGAGACTACGGTGCTCCCGCAGCGCGCACATAGCATTCATGTGCCTGACGGCGTCACAGAAGGACAGTTCGTAAGCATGCGCGATGCAACGCCGGCGACGCCCGTGTTCATCCTGCCTTCTGTGCAGGTGAATATCCGGGCCGGCGACTTGCCTCTGCCGAGGAAACGGCACCCGCTACCTGAAGTTTCCCTTAAACGCACTTTGATTCAACGCTACGCTGGTCCGAGTAGATCGAGTCGGCAGGCTGGGACCGTTGCGGCACTCGTCAAAGCATACGACGGCGCGGCGTTGTGCGAACCATGAGCTCATTGAAGCGTCCCTGGTTCTTGTTTTTCGCTGAAGACAGCAGGAAGGGCCGAGCTCGCGCGGGCGCGGGCCTGGAAAAGGCAGTCACGGATAGGTGGATTTTGCCCGGACGTACGACGCGGCCATCCAATGCTGTCTCTTCGGAACCCTGTCTGGTGTTGGACCTGCTTCCGTTGGGTTACTCTCCTTGAGTACTGACACTCGTGCAAAGGTCTCCGCCCTAAAAGAGTTCCATCCTATCTATGGCTTTATATGTCAGGAAAGTCTTTGATTGAAGAAGATGCAAAGACATATCCAGCGAATGGCTTTAGCCGGCACACAATCTAAAATTCAGAGCGCCGCCGTTGAACGCATCGCCGTGCTGGCATCGGCACCTGACGTACGACGCGCTCTATGCGTGGTGCCGCTATTGCCAGAGCGGAGAGCACGGCTGGCCGCCCGCCGTGCATGAATGATGGCGCCGGAGTGAAATCATGGTCCTGCCGAGTACCTCGTCCACGGTGCGAGCCCTCGCTGTCACGGTTCTCGCGATTGCCGTTCTTGCATCTGTCCCGGTCAGTCCGGCGAGCAAGGACGAAGCGTTCGAAGCCTCCAACCTGCCCCTGCAAAAAGTCGCGGACATTCCGCTTGGCGGGAACACAACCCGCTTCGATTACGAAAGCTTCGACGCCACCAGACACTTGCTGTTTATCGCGCACCTGGGCGATAGCGAAGTTGTCGTCTTCGACACTGAGTTGTCTCGCGTGGCTGGACGCGTGGCCGACGTCAGTTCTGTCCACGGTGTGCTGGCCATTCCTGAGTTAGGACGCGTCTATGCATCGGCCACCGGACGCAATGAGATCGACGTCATCGATATGGCGACGCTGCGCATAATTGCTCGCATCCCGACGGGCACATACCCGGACGGGATAGCCTATGCGCCAGACGCGCACAAGCTCTATGTTTCCGACCAAACCGGTGGCTCGCAGACAGTCATTGACGTGACTTCGAACCGACGGGTCGCAATCATCCCGCTTAACGGTGAGGCGGGCAATACGCAGTACGACCCGAGCTCAAAGCACATTTTCGTCAACGTCCAGACGCGCAATCAGCTGGTGGAAATCGACCCCGCCAGTGACAGGATTGTCGCGCGTATAGATGTGCCGGGCGCCAAGGGGAACCACGGGCTGCTAATAGACGCGGGCCACGGACTCGCATTCATCGCGTGCGAGGGAAACGACCGACTTGTCGTTCTCGATCTGCGCACGATGCGTGTGTCGTCGTTGTTCGAGGTCGGAAAGGACCCGGACGTGCTGGCGTACGACGCATCACTCCATCTTTTGTACGTCGCGGGCGAAGCGGGAGTTCTCTCGATGTTTCGGGTAGAAGCCGGCGCAATCTCCAAGCTGGGCGACATTCATGTCGGCCCAAATGCGCACGTCGTCGCTGTAGACCAAAAGACACATCGTATCTACGTTCCGCTCAGGAGCTTAGGCGGGCGGACGATGCTGCGCATTCTCGAACCCAAACGCCAGGATGCCGGTTGATGTCGTGTGTCGCTGCAAAGGCAAGCCACAGCACGCGTGGCGCCCAATCACCCGCCCCACGCGGTGCTCAAGCCGTCCGGGATAATCGTGAACAGTCGAACGCACGCGATTCAAGGGACGATGTGTGAAACGGTTCACTAACCTGAAAATTCCCGGCTGATATCTTCCCGCAGTACCATGGGCATGGGCAGCAATGAACGACTTGCGGGAGCCTCCGACCTTGTCAGTCGACAACAACAGTGAGCCGGATGTGCCGATGCCGTCGCGCAACTTTGTGGTAACGCGACGCGTGCTTGTCATCGTTCTGGTTTTGTCGGTTGTCGTTCCGCTTGGCTGTCTCGCAGGCTATGGGTACTTTGACTTCCAGCGGCGCGTCGCAGACGCGAGCGACATCGTGGACCGCCTGACCAGGGTTGCCCAGGAACACGCGCTAAAGGTTGTCGATATGAACAACGAAATCGGCACGCGCATCGTCGAGCTTCTCAATGATGACGATGACGCGGAAGTCCGCAAACACGAGGGTCGCATATATGGCAGGCTCAACACAATTGCAGCGGACTACCCCCAACTTGCTGCGATATCTGTGTTCGGCACAAACGGTGATCTGTTGGCAAGCAGCCGTTTCTTTCCTGCGCCGCGAATTTCCATCGCCGGACGCGAAGATTTTCGAGCGGCACTTGCGTCGGCGCCGGCCCCCTATTTCTCCAGGCCGTTATCGGGCAAGGTTATGCAGTCGGACGTCTTCACGACAAATATGGCCCGAGTCCGCAACGACACAGATTTTCTGGGCGTCGTCTCCATCGCGCTCAAGCGACAGTATTTCAGCGAATTCTACGCGGACCTGACTAACAACAACTCCGCGTTGCTCGTTGGGCTTTACCGCCAGGACGGGACCATTCTGGCCAGACTTCCGGACGTGGGGGGCCTGCGCAATCCGGCGCCGAATACCCCCTTTACCACAGCGCTTGCGGACGCGGTGCAAGCTGGCCGGGTCGATATGATTTCGACCGTTGACGGTGTCGAGAGAATCCTGTCGTTTCGGCGCGTGGGACGGTATCCACTTTATGTCGCCAGCGGCTACGCCACGGCAGCAATACATGACCAAGGGCGCAAACATCTGGCCATCGTGGCTATGTTCACGCTCGCACCGTGCGTTGGACTCTGGGCGCTGATTGTTTTCTCGCTTCGTCAACTGCGAGCTGAGGAAGCGGCATGGAATCACTGGAAAAACGAGTGGACACGGCGTGCATCTGCCGAAGCTTCGAGCCGTCAGTTGCGGCGCATGGGGGCGCTGGGAAATCTTGTCGCGCGAGTGGCTCACGACTTCAACAATCTGCTGATGGTCGTGGCGGCAAATATGGAACTGGCGACCCGAAAAAACTATGCGAATGTAAAAAAAGAGGTCACCGCGGTGAAGCGAGCCACAGTGGGGGCGGAAGAACTTGCCCGCAGACTGATGAGCGTCGCCCGCAAACAGCCGCTGAAGCATGAAGTCGTCGACTTGCCCGCATGGCTCGTGAGCGCCAGTAGCATCATTGGCACAGCGCTGACAGAAAGAATCGATTTCACTTTGGACGTAGCGCCGGATACCTGGCTAGTTAAGATAGACGTAACCGAACTGGAGTCAGCGATTCTGAACATCGCCGTCAACGCGAGAGATGCCATGCCCGATGGAGGCGTCTTTTCCATCCGATGCAGCAACGTCCGGGGCGCGCAATTCAAGAATGGACTACCCCCCGGAGAGTACGTGTTGTTAGCGCTTTCCGATACCGGACAGGGGATGCCTCCATCGGTGAAGGAGCACGCGTTTGAGCCGCTTTTTACCACCAAAGCACTTGGCGCGGGCACCGGTCTCGGGCTTGCACAGGTATTAGCCACATGCGAGCAGTCCGGTGGAACAGCGATGATAGAGAGCGAGCCAGGTAAAGGAACGACTCTCAAACTTTTCTTGCCTCGCTATCAAGGGGCAGAAAGTTTGGTAGAAGTGGCTTTGCCCGAACCCATTGCTGCGGCGCCTACGCCGCAGCATGTGTTCGTCGTAGAAGACAACCAGGAGGTGGCCGCCGGAATCTGCGCCGTCCTGGAGGTGCTCGGATGCACGGTACGACACGTCATGAGGGCCGACGAAGCGCTTGAGGTGCTCGTCAGCGGTGCCGCATTTGACTTCATACTTTCGGACGTGCATCTGCCCGGAAAGATGAGCGGTATCGACTTTGCCGAACATGTCCGGAGCAGATGGCCGGCGCAGAAGTTTGCGTTGATGACCGGCTACGCTGATGAACTTGAGCGCGCAAAGCTGGGCGGGGTGATTGTCCTGGCAAAGCCGTTCAATATCGACGAACTGAGCCTGCTACTGACCAACAGCAGTACAGTCGCCCGGGTATAGCGCGCGAGAATGGGGCGCATCCGCGCCCCGCCTTGGCGCATGTCCGGGCCGCGACTTGAGCACGCGGGGTCAGCGTCAGGATGCCAGCTTCGCCGCCAGTTCCGCGACGTGCTTGCCCTGGTAACGGGCGATGTCCAGTTCGTTCGCGCTCGGTTGGCGGCTGCCGTCGGCACCTGCAAGCGTCGTCGCACCGTAAGGTGTGCCGCCGGTGATTTCGTCCATCTTCGTGAGACCCGCACACGCGTACGGAACGCCGACGATGACCATCCCGTGATGAAGAAGCGTCGAGTGGAACGACGAGATTGTGGTTTCCTGGCCTCCGTGCTGCGTGCCGGTCGACGCGAAAACACTACCAATCTTGCCGATGAGTGCGCCCTTCATCCACAGGCCGCCGGTCTGGTCGAGAAAATTGCGCATTTGCCCGGCCATATTACCGAAGCGCGTCGGGGTCCCGAAGATGATTGCGTCATAGTCAGCGAGTTCGTCGATGGTAGCCACGGGCGCGGCCTGGTTCAGCTTGATGCCAGCTGCCATTGCCTGCTCGGCGGGAATCGTTTCGGGTACACGCTTGAGCGTCACGCTCGCGCCGGCGAACGACATCGCACCTTCAGCGATAGCATTCGCCATCGTCTCAATGTGACCGTAGGACGAGTAATACAAGACCAGAATCTTAGGCATTGAAGTTCTCCAGGTTTGCATGGCGACCCTGAGGGTCGGTTGAGACGGTTGTCAGACGAGGTGCATGCAATTCCCCCCACTGAAAGTCCAGGACGTGCGCTCCCCTCTTCGCTCGGTAAGGCGTACTGAGCTTGTCAATTTGAGCCAACGTAGTGTTGTCAGCAAGGTCAACGCTCGAAGTGGGCTCGGTACGTACGACAATTTCCATGCCCCGCGCGGTTTGGTTCCCGAGGGTGCGTGTAGGCGACATCGCGTACTGCTCGCGAAGGTTACGCGAACACCATCTGTAGTCAATGGCATATCGCGTTACTGTCTGTCACGTTTTAGTTGACGCGGTGCTTGTGGGAAGCGGTACAAAGATCTCTCCTGGCTGGGCGAGTGGCTCAACGATTTCATCCGGATCCTGCGCCTGTCGGAACATGTTGTCACCCCCAGCGTGGCCCCTTGTATGTCCACGAGGGATTCCCCCAAGGAAGCGGAAATCACTGTATTGCCTTCGGCACGACATTCGTGCCGCTCTTTTCAGTGGGCGCCTGGCGCAATGTCGCCATCGATTATTTGCGTATCGCAAATGGCGTGTTCGCTCGTTGTTCCATACCCGAAAACAGAGTTTGCTCCTATTGTCGTGACGTCGGCGAATTGAAATTCACCGCCTCGGTCGGTGGTCGACCATCCTTGCGATTGACGTCGCACACACAAGACATCGGAGCTGGCTACGCGCAAATGCCCCAGGGGCGCGCGGATGACCAGCGTCCACGGAGACAGACATGAAATCAACCGGATGGGATTCATCCTACGAATGGAAAGCGGTGACGCTGCTGGCGCTTGGCTTTGGGCTCGTTGGCCTGGACCGCTGGCTAATTGCTCCGCTGTTTCCGTCGATCATGAAGGACCTCAACCTCAATGCGCAGGACGTGGGCAATTGCATCGGCGTCCTCGGCCTGTCCTGGGGTGTTTTCGCTGCACTGATGGGCGGCATCTCGGACAAGGTCGGCCGCAGGAAGGTCCTCATACCTGCCATCATCGCTTTCTCGCTGCTCTCCGGGTTTTCGGGGCTCGCGGGCGGTCTCTTTGGTCTGATAGCCATCCGCAGCCTGATGGGCGTCGCAGAGGGCTCCTTCTGTCCCACGAGCTTCGCGGCCACGGCCGATGCGTCGCATCCGCGGCGTCGGGGCTTGAACCTCGGACTCCAGCAAAGCGGCTTCGCGCTGTTCGGATTAGCGTTGTCGCCCATTATCGCCACACAGCTGCTCAGTTTCGGGACGTGGCGATGGGTGTTTGCCCTTGTGGCCATACCTGGTCTGGTTCTCGGGGCGATTATGTTCTTCGTCATCCGTGAACCGAAGGCGACGAGGCGGCCGGGACCGTCGGAACATGCGCCGGCGTCTCTCGGGCATGTACTCAAGAATCGGAACATCGTCGTCGCAATGGGCGCACTGTGCTGTGCGATGACCGGTGTGTTCGTTCTCGGCGCGCTGCTGCCGCTTTACCTCACTGGATACCTGTCGCTGGATACACAGAAGATGGGTCTCGTCGTCTCGGCCATCGGCTTCGGTGGCTTTCTGGGGCAGTTCGGGTTGCCCGGTCTATCAGACGTGGTCGGCCGTCGTCTTGCAAGCATCGTTGGCTTTGCGGGCACTGCAGTCATGCTCTATATCTTCCGCGGCCTCGGCCCCCAGCCCATGGTGCTATTCGCAGTACTGTTCGTTGCTTCGTTCTTCACGCTCGGCCTGGTCTCACTGCTGTCCGGCCCGGTGGCGACCGAGGCCGCGCCAATCGGCCTTGTCTCGACGTCCATTGGTGCGGTCGTCGGCGTGGGCGAAATTTTCGGGGGAGGCATCGCCCCTGCCATGGGCGGGTACGTCGCAGCGCACTTTGGTATCCAGAACATCCTTTGGCTGCCGATGGTTGCAGTTGTCCTTGGCATTCTGGTCAGCATGTTTCTGAAGGAAACCGCACCGGCCGTCCTCCAGCGTCGCTTGGACGTGCGACCGGAGGTGGCCGCAGCAGAGCAACCGCGGTAATTGCCTCGTGTGTGCCGGGACGGGCAAGCAGCGATGTCAGCGCTTGAAAGAGGAGCGATGCAACTCTCCATGCAAGTGCCACTACCTCGGAAGTAACCCTCTCCAGTACCGGGGCAACGTGGACAGCTAATCGGCGGCACTCCCGCACAAGCGGCATGCGGGCTTGAAATCAACGTGAAAATACCTGACGTCTTTTGCAGACGCAGCGAGCCTTCTTGTACATATAATTTTACGTTTTCGCTGACGAGAAGGCGCGGTATGGACCGGTTCCTGAGCATCGAGGCATTCGTAAGAGTCGCGGAGGCGAGCAGCTTCGCGGAAGCCGCCAGGCAGTTAGGTGTGACAAGTTCAGTGGTGACGAACCGCATTCAGCAGTTGGAGAAGTTTGTGAATGCGCCGCTCTTCCATCGAAGCACGCGTCATGTGCGGTTATCCGAAGTTGGCGAGGCCTTCTATCGCGAGTGCGCCGAGGTGGTTGGCCGTGTCAATGAGTTGACTGACCAGATGCGCGAACTTCGCGCGACGCCGACCGGACGACTACGTATCCAGATGCTTCCAGGTTTCGCGCTCGGTCACTTTGGTGCTCCGTTGGTTGAATTCAATCGACGATACCCGGGCATCCAGCTCGACATTATTGTCAACGACCGAGTCGTAGACCCTGTCGAAGAGGGATTCGACATCGCCTTCCAGATTTTCCCGCCGATTTCGGAATCACTCATCGAGCGGCGGCTATTCACCGTGCGCCGCCTCTTTTGCGCTTCGCCCGCTTACCTTGCAGAGCATGGTGCCCCGCAACATCCGCGCGAATTATTGCAGCACACAACAGCACTCTATTCGGGCTACCCCTCACGCAACCGCTGGACGATGACCCACGGCGAAGAGGTGGTCGAAATGGAGTTGCCAGGCATGATTCGCTCAAATTCGGTGCACTTGCTGCGGGAATATGCGCTTGCAGGTGGGGGCCTTGTTTGTCTGCCAACTCTTGTTGCAAGCGACGCGCTTGTTGCCGGTACGTTGCTGCCCGTCTTGAGCGAATATCAACTGGCGCCCCTTAGCTTCGCAGCGGTCTACCCCGAGACCCAGCGACAGGCCTTGAAGGTCAAGGCGTTGGTCGAATTCCTGGTCGAACACATTGGAAACGAGCCCGCATGGGACGCACCCCTGCTGGAGCGTGGCTGGGTGCGGTGAACCGCTTGATTATTCGGGAAACGCAAACGCCGCAGTCGCCGTACCGTAGCTTGTTGCTGCCGCCCCTTGCCCCTAAAGTTGAACGTAACAAGCGGTTCAACACAGGAGACAGCAATGACCGACACGGCATACCACACCGTCTTTGGCTCGCTCGACAGCTACAGGAAGGGTCAGATTGAAATCACTAGCGGCAGCGCTCATCACTACGCCTTCTCGAATGTCTTCGACGTGGCATCCAGATCGGCCCCCTACGTTAAGGTGGTCGCCGGCAAGAATCTCGAATATGTCATTGAAGTGATGCGTACAGAAGGCCAGTCGCCATGGTTCGCCTGCGCACACGACGAGTTCACCATTCAGATGGATGGCGAAGTCCAAATCGAATTCATCAAGCTCGATGTCCCGCCAAAGTCAGGCCGAGGGACCGTGAATGCTGGTGCGCAGCCCGCTGGCCGCAAGATGGGGCACGTTGTCCTGCGCAAGGGGCATCAAGCGCTGCTTCCCGCCGGCTGTGCATACCGCTTCACTGCCGCCGAACCCGGCGTCGCACTGGTGCAGACGATTCTAGGTGAGCTGTCCGTAGAAAGGTGGGCAGACATCTGTCTCCATTGACCCTTGCGACAGCCGCTATTCGAATATCCCAGGAGACAAGTTATGGCCACCCTCGAAAACTTCGACAATCCCGCAGGCTTTGCTGCCGATACGGTACGCTCCAGCGAACCCAGTCCCGTCACCGGTTACCGCAGCTTCCAGCTCGGTGAATTCAATTTCCTGCGTGACGAGTACTTCGTGAAAATCAGCTGGCCGGCGAAAGGACAGACTCGCACGCACGCTGTGCCGGCGGACGCATTCCTTCGGGCGATGATGCGTGATGTGGCGTGGGGCTTCTTTTATGGCTGGGTCAATTTCGACCACGTTTTCGGCACTCGCAACCATTACGGCAAGGTGGACGTTTACGCGGGCACCTTCAACGGTATTCTGAAAGAGGCCGGGGTCGACTACACCGAGACCTTTGAGACGCCGACCATCATGGCAACCTTCAAAGCTATGCTGCATGACTGGACGAACGAAGGGTTCGACCCATTCGCGGCCCCAGACGAAACCGGCACGGCATTCGGACGTAAGCACGGGGACAACGGTTCGGCAATCGAACGCACACGCATCGCGACGCGCCGGATGCCCGGCCTTGAAGGTGACTCGCCGTTGCGCGACGAGTTACCCGTCAACCGCGCCTTCCTGGACGTCGCCCAGGACGAGCCGGAAGTTCACGTCGAGCCGGGCTTCGAAGGCGAACTGCACGCCTTCAACCTCTTCAAATATCTTTCTCGCTCTGACGTGACGTGGAATCCCTCAGTGACGTCGGTTTGCGGCCCCAGCCTGTTTTGCCCGACCACCGAAGAGTTCATTCTGCCGGTGTTTCATGGCAATGACCGCGTCGAATGGTTTCTGCAGTTGTCCGATGAAATCGTATGGGATATCGGCGACAAGAACACCGGCGCGCCCCGTGCGCGAATCACAATGCGTGCAGGCGATATATGCGCGATGCCCGCCGACATCCGGCATCAAGGCTACTCGACGAAGCGCTCAATGCTGCTGGTCTGGGAGAACGCGACGCCGGACCTTCCCCAGCGATACGAGAGTGGCGAGCTTGCTCCCTACCCTATCGAGTTCTAAGCGGCAGGCCAGCAATATATCCAGGACGATTCATGCAAAACCAACTTTTCATCGACGGGCGCTTCGTTGACGCCCTTGACGGCGAAACCATTGACGTGCTCAATCCGCACGACGGCTCGCTTATCACCAGAATTGCCGCGGCTACTGCGGCGGATGTGGACCTGGCCGTCGAAGCGGCAACCCGCGCGTTTCCAAAATGGTCGGCCATGCCGGCAGCCGAGCGCGGCCGTCTGTTGCTGCGCCTTGCCGACGCTATCGAGGCGAATGCAGAGGAGTTGGCGCAGCTCGAATCGCTGGACACTGGCCACCCGATTCGCGATTCGCGCTCGCTGGACGTTCCCCGCACGGCGGCCTGCTTTCGCTACTTTGGCGGCATGGCCGACAAGCTTCAGGGCTCCGTGATTCCCGTTGAAACGGGCTTTCTTAACTATGTGCAGCGTGCCCCCATCGGCGTCGTGGGCCAGATTGTTCCCTGGAACTTTCCGCTCATGTTCACGAGCTGGAAGATGGGCCCCGCACTTGCCGCAGGCAACACAGTAGTACTGAAGCCGTCGGAAATCACGCCGCTCTCCACTCTGCGTATCGTGGAACTCATGGCCGAGGTCGGCTTCCCCGCGGGCGTCGTGAATATCGTCCCGGGCTATGGACACACGGCCGGTCAGCGGCTCGCCGAACACCCCGGCGTTGGCAAGATTGCGTTCACGGGTTCGACGGCGACGGGCCGACGAATTGTCGAAGCGTCGCAAGGCAACCTGAAGCGTGTTCAACTGGAGTTGGGAGGCAAGGGCGCCAACATCGTATTCGAAGATGCCAGCCTCGATGCTGCCATCAACGGCGCAGCCTGGGCCATCTTTCACAACCAGGGACAAGCCTGTATCGCGGGCTCGCGTCTCGTCCTGCACGAACGCATCGCGGATGAGTTTCTCGAGCGATTCGTATCGCTGGCATCGTCGGTCCGTGTCGGCAATCCGCTCGATGACAATACAGAGATGGGGCCGCTGACGTCGAAACAACACCTGGACCGCGTGCTCTCCTTCGTCGACGTGGCTCGGGCGCAAGGCGGCCGTGTTCTTGGCGGCGGAAGCGCTCCCCAGGACCCGACGCTCGCCAATGGTTACTATGTCCGCCCCACGGTCATCGAAGCAAAGAGCGTGTCCGACCGCGTCGCTCAGGAAGAAGTGTTCGGCCCATTCGTCACGGTGTTGCGCTTCGGTAGCGATGAGGAAGCGCTGTCCATCGCGAACTCAACAGAATATGGTTTGGGCAGCGGCCTCTGGACGAACGACCTGTCCCGTGCCCACAAGATGGCGTCGCAAATCAATGCTGGCATGTGCTGGATTAACTGCTACAAGCGCGTCAATCCCGGCAGCCCATTCGGCGGCGTAGGCAAGTCTGGCTACGGTCGCGAGATGGGGTTCGAGGCGATGCATGACTACACGGAAGCGCGGTCGGTATGGGTCAACGTCGACGGTAAAGTGCCGCCGCACTTCAATCGCTGAGGTCTTCATGGAGCGCTTTGTCTACCAGGGTAGCCCTTCCCGGGTGGTTTTTGAATGGGGCGCGCTCGACAAGCTGCCGGATGAGCTGGCAAGGCTCGGTGCGGGCCGCGCGCTGATTCTATCGACACCTGAGCAGCGCCCTCTCGCTGACAGGGTAAAGGAAGTGTTGGGCGAGCGCGCGGCGGGTGTCTATCCACATGCGGTCATGCATGTCCCGGTCGAAGTGGCGCGCGCGGCCCGCGAGACGGCCAGCGAACTCGGCGCTGACTGCTGCATTGCGATCGGTGGTGGCTCAACGATCGGGTTGGGCAAGGCAATCGCACTTGAGTCCTCGTTGCCTATCCTCGCCGTGCCGACGACTTACGCCGGCTCCGAGATGACACCGATTTTTGGCCTCACGGAAGGTCGGCTGAAGCGCACTGGACGCGACGCACGGGTACTGCCCCGTACGGTGCTTTACGACCCGTCCTTGACGTTGTCCCTGCCGTCGGGCATCTCGGCGGCTTCTGGCATTAACGCGATGGCGCACGCCGTCGAAGCGCTCTATGCGGAAGACGCGAATCCGGTCATCAGCTTGATGGCGGAGGAAGCCATTCGTGCGCTCGGCGAGGCACTCCCCGTTGTGGTTCGCGCTCCGCAGGACCGCTTGATGCGCAGCCGGGCGTTATACGGTGCCTGGCTTGCCGGGACGTGCCTCGGCGCAGTCGGGATGGCATTGCACCACAAGCTCTGTCACACCCTCGGCGGCACCTTCAACCTGCCGCACGCCCAAACCCACGCTGCAATGTTGCCTCATACCGCGCATTACAACCATGCCGCCGCGCCAGAGGCGCTACGCCGCGCCGCGCGGGCGTTGGGTGGGATCGAAGCGGACGAAGCAGGTCCGCTGCTGTTCAAGCTGAACGCGCAGCTCGGCATCTCGCCAGCGCTCTCGGACATTGGGATGCCGCAGGACGGCCTCGATGAAGCTACTGAAATCGCTTGCAAGAACCCGTACGCAAACCCGCGTCCGATAGAGCGAGCGGCGATTCGCGAGCTGCTTCAGGACGCGTGGCAAGGGCGCGCCCCGCACTGAGTTACCACGAACGAGAACGGAGACAGACGTGACCCACGAAGAACATCAGGATAGCGGTGCCATGCTGACGGAGCAGGTCGTCGCCAGTTTCGAGAACACTCCGAATCCGCGCTTGCGGGCCTTGATGCAGAGCCTGGTGCGCCACCTGCACGCATTCGTGCGCGAGACGGAACCGACCGAGGCCGAGTGGATGACGGCGATTCGATTTCTGACCGAGACCGGAAAGATGTGCGATGACGTCGTTCGCCAGGAGTTCATCCTGTTGTCGGACACGCTCGGCGTGTCGATGCTGGTAGACGCAATCAATCATCGATACGCGACGGGGGCGACCGAAACGACCGTGTTCGGGCCGTTCTACATGGAGGGAATGCCGGAGCGAACTTTCGGCGAGAATATGGCACACACACCTGGCGAACCAGTCGTCGTGCGGGGTCGCGTGCTTACCATCGACGGCGCTCCGATAACCGACGCCGTGCTCGACGTGTGGCAGACGGCGCAGAACGGCATGTATTCCGGGCAAGACACGCAACAGCCTCACGGTAACCTGCGCGGCCGTTACCGGACCGACGCGGAAGGCCGCTACGCAATCACCACGATATTGCCGGTCAGCTATCCCATCCCGACAGATGGGCCTGTGGGAAAGATGCTCGACGCCACTGGGCGCCACCCCTGGCGTCCCGCGCATCTGCACTTCATGATCGAGGCGCCCGGCTACCGCACCCTTGTGACCCATCTTTTCGACGAGAGCGACCCGTATCTGAAGTCTGACGCAGTCTTCGGCGTTAAGCCATCGCTCATGGTCGAATATCGTCAGCGGGATGCGCATGACCAACTCGCGCGTCAGTTCGAATTGAGCGGTCCATACCGCGAAGCGACGTATGACTTTACCCTCGACAGGGGCTGATTGAAATGGCTCGATTCTTCGCGGTCTTCGCTACTGACCAGCCTGGTATGCGCGATGTGCGCGATCGTGTGCGTCCAAGCCATCGGACTTACCTGCGGTCGGCCGCGCAGCACGGTGTCTATGTGCGACTCGGCGGCCCGACGCTGGAACCGCTGTGCGACGCAATGAACGGGACGCTCCTGGTCGTTGAGGCAGACGACATCAATGCCGTCATGCAATTCGTAGGGAACGACCCATATATGAAAGAAGGCCTTTTTTCACGAGTGGAAGTGCGGCCGTGGGACTGGAGCTTGGGAAACCCCGAGCGAAGAGTGTGAGTCATGAGTGCGAGACAACTGTGCCGCTTCTCCGATATCCCCGACGGCGGTGCGCGAGTAATCGACGAGGCATGCATCGGTCGCCCTGTCATTGTGGTACGGCGAGCCGAGCAGGTGTGGGCGTATGTGAATCGATGCCCACACTTTTCAGTACCGCTCGATTTTGTACCGGGTAGCGTTTCATGTTACCGGTCGCAAGTATTGATGTGCGCCCATCACAGCGCGCTGTTCAGATTCAATGATGGATTTTGTATCGAGGGGCCATGTGCAGGGGCGGCATTAGAAGGCGTGCCTGTCGAGGTCGATTCGTCCGCATGGATCGTTTGTTTGGCCCCTTAGTACAAACGGTAGCGAATTGAGTTGTACCGCGGGTAATCGGTCGAGCAGGCCGCATCAAGCTTGAACGACACTGTCTTCCCGCTGTGCTCCGCGAATGCTCAGACCAGCGAAGGCACTGCGAGTCGTTCTGATAACTGCGAATAGCACATTCGTACTCTCGAAACCTCAAAACCTACAAGTGTATAGCGGCTGTCGAGGCTTATGACCACGGGTGAACTACCATAAGAGTGATTCGGCCTGCGGGAGCAACCAATACCGCAAAAGTCGCATGTGCTGGTCCGGCGCGATCCACGCATCCCGTACTTCCGAAGGTCAATACCGAAGACCCTGCGTGCCCGGCTCGGCCGCCGTGAATTCATCTGTTCATTGCGAACGTCCGAAGCACCGGACGTCGCCGCGAGTGGAGATATTCGATGGACGACCGATTTGACAGACGAGAACTTCTACTTCACCTCGGGGACATGCTCGAAGCCTTGAGCTGTTTGGCCCGGACAGGCGCGCCCCACACGCCGGTGGTGCAGCTTGCAAAGGAAGAGGATTTGATTCGGGACTTCGAGTTCCTCGGTGTGCTTGCCCCGAAGATGACGGTGGACGAACTCAGTGCACGCGTCGCCAGCGCGTTCTTCCTGTGGCCGAAGGAACTGCTCGATACCGAACTCAACCGCACAGCTCTCGCGTCAACCGTTCAACACGAACTCTTTGACGGCAACCTTGACGGCTGGAGCGCCTATGTCGCTCAAATCCAGAAGAAGGTAAAGTGGTTCGGGACGGGGCTCCCCGAGACGAAACCGAACGTCCCGGACGAACGGGGGCACGATACCGCGGAGCAAGTCACTCCGGTCGGGGCCACGCCGTCCGCCAGGCGGAATGCGCCCGGGGCGCGAAAAGGGTGGCCTTGGCCCGACCCAAAGACAGCACGCTAACTGCTGCCCTCGCGGCCTTTGGGACGGGTTCAAGGTCGTCAGCACGCCCGAGCCCTGGCGACAGCATCGTCAACGGCAGAGCTGTCTCGTGAAATGGACTGGCGACCAACTTCACCAGCGGCCGCCTCACGAAACCTTTGACGCTCGTCAATGCGTTCAGCCAAGCCCCGGGCGCAGGCGGTTAGTGGTGACGCTTCGTGCTGTCCTTCGCCGCTTCCCTGGCATCACCGACATCTTTTCTGGCCTGTCCCGCCGCTTGCTCGACGTCGCCTTTCAGTTCCCGGGACGGCCTGCCCGTGACCTTGCCGATTGCCTCGTTGACCTTGCCCTTCATCTTTTGAGCAACGCCTTTGACCTGGTCCTTGTTCATGATGCAGTCCTCCAAAAATACGGCCCGCGTCGCGCTAACCACATTGCGACACTATCAGTATAGGAAAAGCGCTCCGGTTAGCGAAGTAGAACGCCTGGAAGGACACGCGTCCTGTGGACGCGGTACGGCAGAAGCGCAGTGAAGTTACGGTGCGCCCGGACGGCGCGAGAGTCGCCTCCATCGCTCGTTTATTGCGGCAACGAATCGCCAGTTGCGTAGTCGAAAGGCGGCGATGTCGCGTCGACGTGAGCCTGTAGCGGTGGCGACGCCGCGTGCAACCCGCTGTCACTGTTACTGGTTGTTTTGCCCGGAGCCGTTCCGTGGTGCGTTGACGTCGCTGTTCGCGCCACTCCGGGTACCCATATTCAGACCATTGGCCTTGCCGCGGTTCGATTGTGCCGTCGGCCGGCTATTGCGCGCCTCACCGACGCCATTGCTAGTGACATCCCGAGAACCGTCTGCCTTGCCGTTCGGGGCCTTCGTCAAACCGGCGCCGGCACCGGGCGTTGCGGTCCCGCCAGCGGTGCCGCCGGGTTGTGCGTATGCTACGGCCGACAGGGCGACCGCGAGAACTGAAGCGCAAAATGTTTTACCGATGACTTTCATGGCTCCTCCCGGGAAGAAGATGTCTCGTGCAAGCGTCTGCCGCCCGCATGAGCTTAGGTGGTGCATAGTTCGTGCCTCGGGTCGCTGACTGTTCGCGGTTGGCAAGGCAAAACAGCCACCGAGTCCCAGCACAGTCTGACGACGCGTTGCGCACCATTTCGACAGATAGGAGCGTCACCGGTCAGCACCTTACTGAGGAGCGGTCCCAACACGCTCAACCGAAGTTGCGCGGGCAGCGACGAATTTCGCGCGGACCGAATCACCGACTTTCAGACCGCCAAGAGAACAATCTGGGGCAACGTCGAATTCCTCAGTCAGAGTCGGGCCGCGCAATGTGACCTCCCGTTTCTTCCGGTCGATTTTTAGCACCGTCGCCAGCAACTCCACGCTTTGGGTCGAACTGGCTTCCCCATCCTGTGTTGGCTGCACAACTTCGGTTTCGATTCGCTCGCGGATGCCACTCGATGCGGCCTTGGCCACATGAGTCAGAATTGCGTTTCTATATGCGATTTTCACCGTGTCCCCCAAGTGAAAATCTTCGAGTTCTATGACGTCCGGGCTGATTTCAATCACGGCCATTTCGCCGCGCGTGTCGCGCAAGGTCACGCTGTTGTGTAGCGTGTCGATCCCTGTGATGCGTGCCTGAATATGCCGTAGCGCGCTCACACCGGCTGCTTGGCCCGACGTCCGGAAGCTAACGTCCTGGGAAAAGGCCGGCGGAAGTAGAACCGGGCCAACCAGGATAAGCGCAGCGACGATGCCGATGCGGGAGGCGCGCGTTCTGTATTCACTCATGTCCGCTTGCTCTCCGGTTTCCAAAGCGGGAGCGTACCTCCCGGTTGCAGAGGCACGTCCCGTCGGCAAGCTGCTGTCAGTAGGCCTTCTTCATACCGCTGCCCGACGCGGGCGAATCCATTGCTCCCTTCTTCTGCGTCTTCGGCTTCATCTGCTTTTGCGACATGTCGCCCGACTGTCCCATCGTGTTTGCGCCAGACGCGCCAGATGGTGACTCCGTTGCCCCTTTTGCATTCGGCGTTCCCATTCCAGTGCCGCCCTGGCCTGCACCCGCGCCGCCCCCACCACCACCCGCTCCTTGCGCGTAGACGGCACCAGACAAGCTCAGGACTAGCGCAGAAAACAGGAATCCTCTCGCAGCGATTCGCATGACGGTCTCCCTCGTATGCAAAGCGAAGCTGTAACCCGGGTGGGTCCGGCCCGCTGCATTGGACGCCGCAATTTCTGTTCCGCTGTTGGCCATGGCGTGGGTTAGTGGTACGGGGTCAACCGTCTCTGTTTTGTCCATGGGAGCTTACCCGCCGCGGTCGTGGCCGTAGGGCATGGGAGACAGTGACGGCAACGCGGGCAGTCGGTACGAATGAGGCCAACGGTTTTGCACCGGCCGTCCGTAGCTGATACATAATTCGTCATTAACCAGGAACGAAGGCTGTGGGCGAGTTACGAATGGTCGCAACAACGATATAGCGCCGGAGCCTGGCTCCATGGTGCAGTTTGGAGACATCATGAGTGCAGGCTTTCAACACCCGTTCCCCGCAGCCGCCAATAGTGTCGCGCGAGGCAAAATCGTTAGCGCACAACAGGCCGTCAGACTGATTCGACCGGGAAACACTGTGGCAACCGGTGGCTTCGTTGGTATCGGGTTCGCGGAAGAAGTCGCCATCGCGCTCGAGCAGCTGTTCGTTGACTCAGGCCGCAACGCAAGCGCCACGGCTCGAGACCTAACACTGGTCTACGCGGGTGGTCAGGGCGACGGAGCCGGTAAAGGCTTAAATCACCTCGCCCACGAAGGACTCGTCCGGCGGGTTATCGGTGGCCACTGGGGACTTGTTCCTGGCCTCCAACGCCTGGCCGTTGAAGGTCTGATCGAAGCCTACAACCTTCCGCAAGGCGTCATTTCCCAGCTGTTTCGCGACATTGCCGCTCATCGGCCTGGCCACTTATCGACAGTTGGACTCGGCACGTTCGTCGACCCACGCAACGGTGGCGGCAAGCTCAACGCCCGGACGACGGAGGACCTGGTCAGCCTCATATCCGTCAACGGTGACGATTGCCTTCTGTATAAAACTTTCCCGGTCGACGTCGCCATCGTGCGTGGCACAACCGCCGACGCGAACGGAAACGTGACGATGGAGAAGGAGGCGCTCACCCTTGAGTCGCTTGCCATCGCGATGGCCGCGCGGAACTCCGGTGGCATCGTGATAGTCCAGGTCGAACGTATCGCAGAATCCGGCACGCTGAATCCCCGGCAGGTCAAGATACCAGGCATTCTGGTCGATTGTGTCGTGGTTGCCAGACCGGAAAATCATTGGCAAACCTTCGCCGAATCGTACAGCCCGGGGTTCGCCAGCGAGCTTCGCATTGCGACTAGTTCAATTGCGTCCATGCCTCTCACGGAGCGAAAGGTTATCGCACGGCGCGCTTCATTCGAGCTGATGGCCAACAGCGTGGTGAATCTCGGGATTGGCATGCCTGAAGGGATAGCGAGCGTCGCTAACGAGGAGAAAGTTTGCGACCTGTTCACGATGACCACCGAGCCCGGGGTTATCGGAGGCATCCCGGCCGGCGGCTTGAATTTCGGTGCCGCAACCAACACCGACGCCATCGTCGACCAGCCCTACCAGTTCGACTTCTATGACGGCGGCGGTCTGGACATTGCATTTCTCGGGCTGGCTCAAGTCGACCGGGAGGGCAACCTGAATGTGAGCAAGTTTGGTCCGAAGCTCGCGGGCGCCGGGGGCTTCATCAACATCTCCCAGGCTGCCAAGAAGATTGTGTTTGTCGGAACGTTCAACGCCGGCAAGCTGGATGTGACTATCAAAGACGGGCGCCTGCAGATTCTTCAGGATGGTGTTTGCCAGAAGTTCGTAGAAGCAGTAGAGCATCGAACCTTCGCCGGTCGTTATGCTAATGAGCGCCACCAGCCCGTGCTGTACATCACGGAGCGATGTGTCTTTAGCCTGACTCCAGATGGTCTCGAACTCTCCGAAATTGCGCCCGGGATCGACCTCCAGCGAGACATAGTTTCCCAGATGGGTTTTACTCCCGTCATCAAAGCACCACCGCGCCTCATGGATGCCCGCATTTTCGAGAACAAACCGATGGGTTTGCGCGCAATGCTTCTGAGCCTGAAGCTCAACGAGCGCTTCAGCTACGACGCCGATAAAAACATGTTGTTCATCAATTTCGAGGGACACAAGGTGACGACCGCTGAGGACGTCGATGCAATCCGCACCGAGGTCGAGCGGGCGTTGTCCGGCCTCGGGGTCAAGCCTCACGCAATAGTCAACTACGACAATTTCTCGATAGCTCCAGAGGTCATTGATGCCTATTCGGAGATGGTGACCGGTTTAGTCGCCCGCTATTACTCGGACGTGACGCGGTACACGACGAGCAGCTTTCTTCGAATGAAATTGGGGGACGCTCTGCAGCGACGCAGCGTCGCCACGTACATCTATGAAAGTCCCGAAGAAGCATCGTCTCATGAACCTCGGTAGTTGAGTCGGTAGGCTTTCGACATTGAGCGCCACCGACGGAGGAACCAGAAGCTCAGTACAGATGCGGTTAGCTGCGCGGGTCGATTCCCGTGTGATTCTGCGGCGACACAGGTCGCGGAACGAATTGTCTCGACCGCAACCCTACAATCAAACCTCCCGATCGCGCCACTGCATTCATTCGGTACTCTTTCGACCTAGTACCTTCGTCGGGAGAACATGGTATCGGAACGCTCAACTCCCTGACGATATCCAGGATCTTCCAGTATGGGCCTAGCGCGGAAATCAAGGGATTGTTGGCATGCTCAGGCGGAAGGCTGCCTTAGTCTCCTTAACCGCACGTTTGGCTGTAGCTGCAATGTTGTACTCGGTTATCGCGAGACTCTTCTCGATCTCCGCCCTGTTGCTCCCCAGGTTGGCCGCACTGACCGATCGGTAGGCTTCAAGTTCGTGGTAGCTCAATCCCGCCATCCAATCGGGCTGAGATTCTTGCAGAGGACATGGAATTGGCTCTCCCAAGCCGAGCAGGCTCATATTACCGACGTCGGAAGAATCGGGAGTCATATCGACTTCTGTTTGTTTCTCTTTGGCGCGAAACATAGCCTGCTCTCCATCAATGACAGGGGACAAGCGTACATGGCATGCCTGAATTTGATGCCATTACCAACGATCACCGCCCTCTCAGGCGTTATGACCCTCGAGCGGAACTCGGCGACATCGACTTTACGTCCACGACCATTCACTCTAGTGCCGTACGTCCACAGATTCAGCGGCGTCGGCGCGTCACCTGCTTCGACCATCTCGGGTGGCGTCGGATAGCCAGTCACCACCCGGTTGTTGTAACTGAGTATCGCCATCACCACAATCACAAGCAATTGCCTAATGTCCAGCGCCGCGTCAAGAGCGGGTGGACCCGGCCTCTTTCAAAAGAATCCTTTTCGACCGCACCTGGAACCAGAGGCATCCATGTTGCTGGCAGAATGCGAAATCTCGCTTCCATGACATTTCGCAGGTCTGGTCGATATGCCGGAGCGTTCAATATCTCGACCTTATAGTGCTGCTGAAGCGGTTGTGCCTTGTATATACTGCTGGTCTCGCCCTGATCGCCAAACAGTTCCTCGCAGCGTATTTCCGAACACCACTGTTCTTCGGTTATATAGAGCCCGAGGCTCTTGCAGAACTCGACCTTGGAACTGACAGCGTTGACCAGCGCCATCATTGCCCCGTTCCAGCAGGGAGGGTCAAACGTCAGATGCACGCCCACGATCATGCGGGAATAGTCGTCGACGACCAGATACAATGTTGGCCTGCGAAGCGCAATACTGCGCATGACACGGGAAACGGGATATACGTCCATGATGGTCGCATCGATATGGAATCGGTGGCCCGGCCCCCTGGTGCTGGACAGTCGCCCAGTCAACGGCCGCTCGTGCAGCAGATAGCGTCGAATTCCTACCTTGCGTACGCGTTGATCCTTGTAGGAATAGATTTGCGCAATGTAGTACTGCAACTGCCTCGGCGTTATGCTGACTCCTGGGACAAACTCCATGTCGAACAGATTACCTTCGGCATCAAAGACCTTTTGACGCGCATACAAGGTCTTGACCCAACGGACTGCCGCTGCGATTGACTTGAAGGCACGAGCACCTTTCCTGTACTCGGCAGAAAAACGGTAGTCTGCCGCAATCGCCAATATCCTTCGGCGTTCCTCGTCAAGCGCCGGACCGCACAGGCATTTTGGCCGCGATTTACGGCCCGGCTTCGATGTAAAGTTCTTCGTCGTCCCCCTGCCTCCACAGCATGGCCGCCCGACTCGCGGCGCCGCGGGTCGCGAGCGCGAAGCGCTGCAGCCCCGCGCGGAGCGGCCCCGAGGTTCGTCTGCGGCAGCGCCGGCCGCCTGCTATCGCGCACGGCCTCCTCGGATCAAGGTGGCGACGCGGCATCAGCCGTGATAAAAGGCGGATTATCACGGCAACGGCTTGGTCGTGAACCGCGACTGGCCGTAGTCGACCCGATGGAGCCGCTCGGACAAGATTTACCACTATCCGCTCCGGGAGCGACATGAGACGACCGCGGATAACGCGCCGGCCTTTATCTCGTCGGCCATCACGGAAAGTGGCGGATCGCCGACGCGGTCCGACCATACCGCGACCCGACGGCGTGACTCCGAAAACGTTGGGAGAGCACCCCAAACCGATGCAGACGCATCCGTTGACTTGCAGCAGCCACCTCGTCGACGACCCACAGAATTCGAATTCACGAAAACAGGTGAGTCAGCCTTAGGCACGCACGCTCGACGCAGCCGATGGAAAGTCTTCACGGTGCTCCGCCCATTTCAGGATCGCATCCAGTGCCGGGCACAGGGCCTGCCCCCAATCGGTCAGGCGGTAGTCCACCTTCGGCGGCACCTGGTGATACACCGTGCGCGTCACAATGCCGTCCTCTTCGAGGCGGCGTAGCTGCTGGGCAAGCATCTTTTGCGTGATGCCGGGAATCAGCCTCTCAAGGTCCGAAAAGCGTCGCACCTGACCACCGAAAAGGTGAAACAGGATGACCAGCTTCCAACGTCCTTCCAGCAGCTTGAATGCGGCTTCGACGTCGATCGCGGCGGTCGTGGGAGTGTAGGCTTTTCGGTTGGGCACGGCTTACTTACTTTTTAGTGCGTTCTTGCGATGTGGTAACTATAGCGCCATCATTGGGACATGCAAACGTGACGTTCAGGAAAAGTCCGATGAACCTGACCCTGCCGCCGCCACTCGATGCCTATCTGAACGCGGAAACCACCAGCGACACCGCTACTCTGGCGAACTGCTTCGCTGCCGATGCCGTTGTGCGCGACGAGGGCCGCACTATCGAGGGGCTCGAAGCCATCCAGGCCTGGAAGAAAGACGCCAAAGCCAGGTACCAGTACAACGTCGAGCCGTTGGACCTATCCCAGGATGGCGCCGCCGTGACGATGCGCGCCAGGCTCACCGGCACCTTCCCCGGCAGCCCTGTCGAGCTGACCTACACGTTTGTCCTGGCTGGCGGCAAGATCGCGTCTCTGGAGATTCGCTGATGCGCGCCGCACCCGAACTTCAGGGGCTTCGGGCGCTCGTCACTGGCGGGACCAAAGGCGTCGGTAAAGCCGTTGTCGCACACCTTTGCGAGGCGGGCGCGAATGTCCTCGCGACGGCGCGTTCGCGTTCCGATGACCTTGCAGAAGAAAGTTTCATCGGTGCGGACATCACGACGGCCGAGGGCTGTAAAACCATCGTCGACGCCGTGCTCGACCGGCTCGGCGGCGTCGATATAATCGTGCACGTGGCGGGTGGTTCATCTGCGCCGGCGGGTGGCTTCAGGGTGCTCGACGACGACGAATGGAACAAGGCATTGAGCCTGAACCTGTTCCCGGCAGTACGGATCGATCGAGCGCTGTTGCCCTCGATGGTCGCGCAGCGCTCGGGCGTCATCATCCACGTCACGTCGATCCAGCGGCAGTTACCGTTGCCGGAAGCCACGATTGCCTATGCCGCCGCCAAGGCTGCCCTGTCGAACTACAGCAAAGCCTTGTCAAGGGAAGTCAGTCCAAAAGGCGTTCGGGTCGTGCGTGTCTCCCCGGGCTGGGTCGAGACGGATGCCGCCGCAAGTCTCGTTGCTGAGATCGCCCGCCAGAACGGCATCGACACGGAAGGCGCCCGCAAGATCATCATGGATTCGCTCGGGGGCATTCCTCTCGGCCGGCCATGCTCTCCCCGGGAGGTGGCCGAACTCATCGGTTTCCTCGTCTCCGCGCGGGCCAGCGCCATCACCGGCACGGAGTACGTCATCGACGGCGGGACTGTTCCGACCGCGTGATCTGAGCCGCTTGTCGGTGGACGTCGACGTGCTTCGGCGTACGTGAAGCGCGTTTCGCAGGTAGCTGTTCGCGGTTCCCGTTCAGGCGCCGGCCTTCAAGTGGTGTGCCCGCCCAATGAACCTCTGCTTTTGTGCAGCTCGCCCCCCGTGGTGGGCCGGGCATTATTCACAGGCGTCATTGCATCTGGACGTCAGGTCACATAGCAGGTCATCCTTCGTCCGCAATTCGCGATGCCCTGGAATGAACGGCAAGCTCTGAGCGCGATCAGCGACCGTCTCATGTCGAGACGGGAGCGGACCCGCGAAAGCTTCCTCTGAACGTCTCAAACTGGCCGGCCGCTGCCCGACAGAGGGTCACACGAATCAGCGAACAGGCGCCATCCGTATAGTCGATCAAGGCTACGCATCTACTCCTCGCTTCCGGTCATCACTGCCGCCAACTGCCGATTGAAGTCACCCGGATCGAAGTAATCGCGCCACACGGTGATTATTCCGTCCTTGACGGTGACCGTCCCCATCACCGGCAGCGATATCTCGCCGCCGTCTTCATGACGGAAGATATCCACGCGCTCGTTCAGAACGACATCGCCCGATGCCGCGATCTGCGTGACCTGCCAATCGACCGTGAAGATTCGGCCGATCCCGAAGTCGGCGTGGAACATTCTGACGTTGTCGCGTCCGACGATCTGTGGAAACGGAACGTTATCGTAGAGTACATCGTCGGCAAGCATCGCGAGTGCCTCATCGATGCGGTTGGCGCTCCAGTGCTCGAAGAACTCGAGCGCAATGCGAATTGGATCACATGACATGATCAACACATCCTTGATTGGAAAGAAGTGTGGAATTGCGCCGGTTCGCGTCAGCAAGAGACGACACCGGGCACGAGAAGCGCAATGCCGGACAGCGATCGTGCTTCGATGGCACGATGTGCCGATACAGCATCCGCCAGTTCGAAATGCACGACATCGAGATCGCTGAACGTGCCGGCGCGCATCAGCGAGAACAGTTCCGTCGAGGCGGCATCGATGGTCCGCGCGTTGACGAACTGAGGCGTGCCGCCGCGCATGATGCGGACATTGCGCCGCGCAGCGTCGGCGGACTCATCGAGCGCATTGCCCGAGGCCGCGCCAATCGCAACGATGTCGCCGCCATCGCGCACCAGTTCGAAGGCGAGCGCCGAGGTAACGGCGCCCACCAGATCAAAGACCACGTCGACGCCATCGGGCACCAGAACTCCAATCTTCTGGGCGATGGCCGGATCGCCAGCATGGAACGTGTGATGCGCTCCGGCGCGCACCTTCGCCATCTTGTCGCGCGAACCGGCCACGCCCAGCACCGTCGAGCCGAGCGACTTCGCCCATCGCGACAAGATGCTGCCCACTCCGCCCGACGCGCCGATCACCAGCGCCGTCTCGCCCGTGCGCAGCGGATGCAGCGCACGCAAGGCCATCCACGCCGTCAGTCCTTTGGCGAGAAACGTCGCCGCGTGGAAGGTGCAGATGTCGGGCGGCAGCTTGACGAGCGCATCGGCGGAGATGAGACGCTCGCTCGCGTAGCCGCCCGCCGCGAAGAAGTACGCAACGCGGTCGCCGGGCGCGATACCTTTCACATCCGTGCCGATATGCGTCACGGTGCCCGCGCCCTCAAAGCCGGGGATGGCGGGCAGCGTAACCGGAAAGCGGCCGGTACGCACCATCGTATCGACGAAGTTCACGCCGATCGCGTCCTGCGCCATTCGAGCCTGACCCGGACCGGGCAGCCCGACGTCTTCATGTTCGACGCGCAACACGTCCGGCGCGCCCATCTCATGCATGCGGATGACCTGTGCCATGTCTGTCTCCTCAGGCGGACTGACCGCCATCGACGTTCAGCGTCGCGCCGGTGATGTACGACGCGTCCGGGCCGACCAGAAACCCCACGGCGGCGGCGATATCGTCGGGCTGGCCATAGCGGCCAAGCGATGCCATGCCTTTCAGCGTCTCAGCGAACGGGCCGTCGTCCGGATTCATCTCCGTGTTGATTGCGCCGGGCTGAACGACGTTGACGGTGATGTTGCGCGGACCGAGATCGCGCGACCAGCCGCGAGTGTACGCGGCGACGGCCGCCTTGCTGGCGACATAATCCGAGACCCCCGCGAACGGAATATGCACGGCGCCCGTCGTTCCAATGGAAACGATGCGCCCGCCATCGCTGAGCAGCGGCGCCGCGGCGCGCACGGCGGTCGCCACGCCCTTCACGTTGACATCGAGCTGTCGATCGAAGCCGCTCGCATCGGCCGATGCATCGTCGACCATTCCGGTCACGAACACGCCCGCCGAATTCACCAGGATATCGAGCCGGCCGAGTGCCTCATGCGCCTGCGTGACGAGCGCCTGAACTTCGTGCGCGACGGCCTGATCGGCCTTGAACGCGACAGCGCGACCGCCGTTCGCTTCGATTTGCGCGACCAGCGCGTTCGCGCGATCCGCCGATGCAGCGTAGCTGAATGCGACGGCAGCGCCATCGCGGGCCAGCCGACGGACGATCGCCGCGCCGATGCCACGCGATCCGCCCGTCACGAGTGCGGCCTTGCCAGCGAGAGGAAGAGTCTGGGTGTTCATGGTTTTGCTCCGGTTGGTTGATTGCACGGATGCAAGGATAGATCGGAGATTGCATCTTGATTAGATGGTTTAGACTTGATCCATCTTCAATCAATCGTTGAAAGTAGATGGAAACGCTCGCCAACCTGGAAAGTTTCGTGAAGAGCGCGGAGTTGCAGAGCTTTTCCGAAGCCGCGCGCCGGCTCGGCCTGACGCCCGCTGCCGTCAGTCGCAACGTCGCGATGCTCGAGCGCAATCTCGGAGTGCGGCTCCTGCAGCGCTCGACGCGCCGCGTCACGCTGACGGAAGCTGGCGAACGCTTTCTCGATTCGATCGGCGGGAGTCTGGACACGCTGCAATCCGCGATCGAAGAGACATCGTCCGGCGCTGCTGAACCGGCGGGCATGCTGAAAGTCAGCCTGAGTCCCACGCTCGGGCCCGCCTATATCCTGCCGCTGCTTCCGGAGTTTTTACGACGCTATCCGCGCGTGCGGCCGGAGTGGCATGTCGAAATAAGGCAGGTCGATCTCGTGCGCGAAGGCTACGATCTCGCGATAGGCGGCGGCTTCGAACTCACGCCCGGCATCGTTGCGCGCGCGCTCGCGCCGGCTCATATCGTCGCGGTGGCATCGCCCGCTTATCTGCGCGATGTCGCCCTGCCCGCGCATCCGGACGATCTCAGGAATCTGCGCGGCGTGGTGATGCGCGGCACAGCCACCGGCCGCATCAGAAAATGGACGATGCAAGGACCGAATGGCGACGAAGCCACGGCGGCCATCAACGAAGACATTGTGATGAACGATCCCGCTGCGATGCGCGACGCCGCCAGGCTCGGGCTAGGTGTCGCGATGCTGGCACTTCCCGACGTACTGCCGGATCTTGCTGACGGCAAGCTCGTGCGTCTGCTGCCCAAATGGCATGCAGATGCGGGCACCATTTCGCTTTACTACGCTTCGCGGCGGCTTCTACCGGGGAAGACGCGCGTGTTCATCGACTTTGTGACGGAGAATTTTCGGCAGCTCGGTTATGCGCAAAGGTTCGATGCGACGAGGGACGAGCGTGTGACGGATCGCACATCCAACAGATGACCGCGTATCCCTCGACAACAAGTGCCAGGAAGCATGGGCCTGCACCAGCACGTCCCAGGGGGCGGGAGACGGAAAGATGTCCTGCAAAAAGCCAACAAACGCTCTCACCGCCGGATTGCTGCGGCGGCTCTCGGGCCACACGGCAGGTAGATGGAATTGGTCATAGGCGAAGTCATGCAGCACAGGTACAAGTTCGCGCCTCCTAACGTATGGCGCTGCGAT
Source organism: Paraburkholderia kirstenboschensis (assembly GCF_032806925.1). Taxonomy (NCBI): domain Bacteria; kingdom Pseudomonadati; phylum Pseudomonadota; class Betaproteobacteria; order Burkholderiales; family Burkholderiaceae; genus Paraburkholderia; species Paraburkholderia kirstenboschensis. Next base: position 1,638,072 of record NZ_CP136513.1, read on the forward strand.
ATACGTCGCCGAAATCCCGATTCCGGCACCGGCGGCCAAAGCCGCGGCAATCGCGTCGCTGACGTCGATAATCAAACCCGACGCAGGCGTGAACTCAATGAGTTTGCCTCCCACATTGAATGGCCACGCAGCCTCCTGCCCCGTCGACTGATATCTGAAGTTCACGCAATCGTGCTGGGTTCGACAGACTTGCGGACTCTGGGCTGAGTAGCGATGTATTGGCGGGCATTATCCCCACGAAGCGCGCCGGGAAAGTCGAAGAGGTCGCACAAGCGATTATTATTTTCCTTGCGTCCGACGGCGCTAGCTTCATAACGGGCCATACCCTCGCTGTGGCGGTTACCTAGCTCAGTAACTCTGATCGACACGGCGCAGGTCGCGAGCAGCACGGTCGCGCGATCGAGCTTTACCGTGCTGAGCTATCTGGCGACGCTGGAGATTTTCTTCGCTTACTGCTATCCGATTTTCGCTGCTTACGCGTTGGCTGGAGAAGCGGTTGGGGAATGTATAGCGGTGCGGTCGCTGTCGCGATCGCCAGCGGAATGCAACACGGCATGCAGCAGCACGTTCGCACCCGCCTCCGCCCATTCCTCGGTAATCGCCTCGGTTTCGTTATGACTCACGCCGCCAATGCACGGAATGAAGATCATGCCAGTCGGCGCGACGCGTGCAGCGTAGATCGCGTCGTGTCCGGCTCCTGAGATCATGTCCAGATGCGAAAGGCGCAGATGATTCGCGGCGCTGCGTACGGTCTCGATACACGCAGAAGCAAATGGCACAGGCGCGCAGTCGAATATCTGTTCGAGCGTGTAAGTGAGGCCCAGTCCGTGCGCAACGTCTGCCGTCTGCTTGCGAAGCGCGGCGTCCATCTGATCGAGCACCTGCGCATCGGGATGCCGGAACTCGACCGTCAGGAAACATTCGCCAGGCACCGTGTTGCGCGAGTTGGGACGCGATTCGATCATGCCGACGGTGGCGCGCCCATCCGGCGCCTGGCGGCGCCCCAGCCCATCGACGAAATCGATCAGCCGGGCCGCGCCGACCAGCGCGTCGCGGCGCAGGTCCATGGGCGTGGTGCCGGCATGCGCATCGGCGCCGTGCAGCGTGATTTCATACCAGCGCTGTCCCTGGCCTCCCGAAACCACGCCGATGGTTTTGCCCGCGCGCTCGAGGATCGCGCCCTGCTCGATGTGCAATTCGTAAAGCGCATGCACGTCGAAGCCGCCAACCGGTTCGGCGCCGTCGTAGCCAATTTGCCTCAGCGCTTCTCCGATGGTCACGCCTGCCGCGTCGGTGCGCGACAGACCATAGTCGAGCGGATACACGCCCGCGAACACACCCGAGGCGATCATGGCCGGCGCGAAGCGAGAGCCTTCCTCGTTGGTCCAGAGAACGACATCGATGGGACGCTCGGTTACGACATCTGCGTCCTCCAGCGTACGCACCACTTCGAGCGCGCCGAGCACGCCATAGATGCCGTCGTAGCGGCCGCCATTCGGCTGCGTGTCGGCGTGTGAGCCGCTCAGGACAGGCGCGAGCGAAGGATTACGCCCGGCGCGACGGGCAAAGATGTTGCCCATCCTGTCGACACGCACGGTGCAGCCCGCTTCTTGCGCCCACTGCACGAACAGATCGCGCGCTTCGCGGTCGAGCTGCGTCAGCGCAAGCCGCCGCACGCCGCCTTTTTCCGTTGCGCCAATCTGGGCCATGCGCTCCAACGAGTCCCACAGGCGAGCCGCATTGACACGGAGATCAGCCGTCATTGCGATGTGTCCTTGCCTTGCTGGTCCCCATGCGAAGGCGCAGATGCCTCGCCGGCCAAGCGATAACGAAAATCGCAACGTTTGCCGCCTTGCATGATCGTGCTCGTCCGCTCGAGCTTGACGCGCGCATCGTAGCCCTCGATAAACAGGCTGTCGCGCGCACAGCTCAGCAGATGGCCGATCTCGCCCAGCCCCATCGCGTGATACATCTCGGCATAGCGGCAGCGCTTTACGTCGTAGTCGTAGTGCGCGTCGTCGGCGCGCAGCACCTCGACCTGCAGCGCGTCGTCCTTTTCCCACAACGTCTGCAGCGCGATGAACGATGCGATGCTCGTGCCTTCCGGCTCGCGCTGCGCGAACTGCTCGCCCGCCTGCACGGCGGCGCCGCTGACGGCTTCCGCGATCACGGCCTGAGCACGCTCGATACCGAGATCGCGCTTCAGGATGGCGTAGATCGGCTTGATAATTTCCGCCTCGATGCGCCGCCGCGCCAATATGCCGAGGTTGTCGATCGCATCGTGTTCAGGCGTGCGCGTACTCATAGCCACTTACTCCTTTGCAGTCTGCGTGGCCGACGCATTGGCCGACGCATTGTTCGAACCGCCCAGGACGTCCACCACATCCCAGCTTCCGCCCTTGACCTTGTAGATCGTGTAGGCGGGATCCTTGAGATTGCCCTCGGCATCGAAAGCGATCGTCCCCGTAATGCCCGGACGCTGGATGGCATGCAGTGCCGCGACCAGCCGCTTCGGATCGGTCGAGCCAGTTTGTTCGATCGCCGCGATCAGCGTGGCGGCAGCGTCGTATGCGAACGGCGCATGCAGTTCGATCGGCGCGTGATAACGCGCGCGGTATTGCGTATCGAACTGCTTTCCGCCTGGCATGCGTTCGAGCGGACGTCCCGGCTCCAGCGCGGTAACGCCCTCGCCTTGCGAGCCTGCGAGCTTCAGGAAGGTCTGGCTGACGAACCCGCCGCCGCCCAGCAGCGTCGCCGGTATCTGCAACTGCCGCATGCGTCGGACGATGGGTGCCGCCTCGCTATCGATACCGCCAAGAAAGACGAGGTCCGCGTGCTGCGCCTTGATCGCCGTGAGTACCGCGCTGTAGTCGACCGTCTTGTCGGTCACGTACTGGTGCGTGACGACGGTGCCGCCGTTGCTTTCCACTCCTTTGATGAACTGGTTCGCGAGTCCGGCGCCAAACGACGTCTGATCGTCGATCACGGCAATGCGTTTGGCCTTCAGCGTTTTCACCGCGTACGCGCCCGTGTACGCGCCGCTGCCGTCGTCGTGCCCCATGATCCGGAATGCGGTGTCGAAGCCCTGCCGTGTGTACGCGTGTCCGGTGGACGCGGGCGCGATTTGCGGAATGCCGGCATCGTGGTAGACGCGCGATGCCGGCACGCTGCAACCCGTATTCCAATGCCCTACGACGCCGGCCACATGCTGGTCGACCAGTTGCTGCGCGACGCTGACGGCCGTACGCGGGTCCGACTGGTCATCCACGGATACGAGCTTGAACACGACCGGCTTGCCGTCGATGGTGGGGTGCGTGCTGTTGGCGTCATCGACGGCCAGTCGCGCACCGTTTTCCAGATCCTTGCCGATGCGCGCCGACGGCCCGGTCAGCGGACCGGCTACGCCGATGAGCACGGTTTGCGGTGTCTGCGCGTGAGCGTAGCCCATCCCGGCGAGTAACGCGGAAATCGCCACGAGGGCGCAATGCACAGGCTTATGTCTGTTCATGATCGAGGACCGTAGTTGTGTGCCGTAAGATGAGAAACATTAAAGAGTGGCGACCGATGGCTGCAAAGCAGCAAAATGCAGATAGATATGCCCACACGGCATTTGGCGCTTATCCCTTTGTTTTTAAGTATGTTTCTTACTTTGACCTCATACCGCCACATACGCCTATAACTTGATACATGAAAAAAATTCAGCATTTTGCAAGCGATCCGCCTTTGCGTGCGGTGCGCACCTTCGAGGCATTTGCACGCCTCGGCTCGGTTGCAGAGGCTGCGCGTGAGCTCTGCGTCACACCTTCGGCAGTCAGTCACCAGTTGCAGTTGCTCGAGACGTTCGTAACCACTGCGCTAACAGTACGCGACGGCCGCGCACTCTCGTTGACCGACGAAGGCCGCGACTACTACCGCTCCATCAGCACGGCTTTTGCCGTGTTGCGCAGCGCGACGGGATTCGTGCGCGAACGCTCGACGCGCAGGCAGATCACCGTCAGTCTGATTCCACTGTTTGGGATGGGATGGTTCATTCCGCGCCTGCATGACTTTCTGGAAGGGAACGACGACGTGGACGTCACTGTGCTCTATGCGAACCATCGCTACTATCACAGCGATGCCGCCGATCTTTCGATCCGCTTCGGCACGGGCGACTGGACGGGGTATCGGAGCACGCGCCTGCTGTCGGGTGCGGTCGTGCCTGTGTGCACGCCGCGCTTCCTGCGGCGTCACGGTCCATTCAAACGCCCTGCCGATCTGGCCAGCGTCCCGCTCGTCCACGACGAAGATCGCAGCACGTGGGCCCACTGGCTGCAAAGCGCGGGGGTGAAGCATGTTGCGCGGACGGAAGGCCCACTGTTCGAGGATGGACAGTTGACCTTGAATGCGGCGCTCGCCGATCTCGGCGCCGCGCTGTTGCGGGCACCGCTGATAGAACGCGAGCTGGCGTCAGGCCAGTTGGTGAGGCTGTCCGAGCACGAACTCGACGATGGGCGGCACTACTATCTTTGCGTGCGGGCAGGCGCCGAACTGCCCGATGGCGCCCAAAGACTGGCGCAATGGATCGTGGACATGTTGACGAAGAAGCATGGCGGCAGAGCCGCTGCATGAGATACAGCTGCCCTGCTGTGCCAATCTGTGTCCGCTACGACGCCACGACGCTCACTGCGCGCTCGTCTGGCGCTGCATCCTCAGCGTCCTCGCTGAGGCTCAGCTGCGCTACGCCAGTAACATGCACGATTTCGCACGGCGGCTTCGGCATCGGCTCGTCGTCGGCAAAGGCGGTGGCGCAACGCATGGCAAACGCCAGCGCCGATTGCCGGTTGGCGAAGTAGCCCAGATCGCCCAGCGAAGTGGCTTCGCCATCTTCCTCGAGAATCGACACGCGTGACACGAACAGCCGGCCTCTTTTCGCCGCCGACGTCTGGACGGCTTTCCCACGGTGATAAAACAGCATGATGTCTCCCGGGTTGCGCGCCGCCTTCGTTTTGCAGCGGTTCGAAGTGACGCTTCGACAATGCCAGCCTGTGTCACGCTCCTCGCGGCTTACTGCGCAGCAGGAATCCACGCAGCCGTGGCTGCGTCGCTCGAACGGAAGGCGGGGAATTTCGCGCCGAGGTCCGCGATCGTCTTGATGTCGTTCTTCACCAGATCGTCGCGCGTGATCAGCGTCGGCTTCACCACGATGTGATGACTCGGGTCCTGTCCTGCCACCAGCAACGCCGCCGCGCGCACCGACACGGCCCCGACCACCGCGGGATTGGTCGCCGCTGTCGCTACCCATGCGCTGCCGGGTGCGCGGATCGCTTCGATATCGGCAGTCGAAATGTCCGCGCTGTAGATGCGCAGTCTCGACGACAGCTTCGCTTCGTCGGCGGCCAGCTTGGCGCCGCGCGCGAACTCGTCGTAGGGGGCAAACACGACGCGAATATCCGGATGCGCGCGATATGCCGCCGACGCCTGATTCGCAACCGACTGCGCGATCGGGTTATCGACGGTCCCCAGCGTGCTTTCTCCTGCACCTTCGGATGCGCGCGCTTGAAGTCGCGCCACACGGCGTCACGCCGGTCGAGCGGCGCAAAGCCCGCGACATACACGTAATCGGCCGCGAATGTATCGCCGTTGTCCTTCACAGCCTGATCGAGCAGGAGCGACGCGAGATCGTGATCGCTCTGCTCGATTTGCGGCACCTTGGGATTGGCGAGATCGACGTCGAACGCGACGACCTTGATGCCCTTGTCCAGCGCGCGCTGCACGACGTCCTTGAGCGACTCCGGCAAGCCGTGATTGACGATGATGGCCGACACGCCCAGGCTGATTGCCTGCTGGATCTGCTCGCGCTGCTCGGACGCATCCTGGCGGCCCTCGTAGATGCGCAAGTCGACTCCGAGCGCCTTGGCCTGCTTCTGCGCGCCAGCCTCGTAGGCCTGGAAGAAGTCACCCGTCGAGAGATAGTTGACGAGCGCGATCCGCACACCGCCCTTGTCGAATGGCGCCGGTGCGCCTTTGAGCGGCTCGGCCTGCGCGGAGACAGCGGAGAGCACGGCGACCGAGCACAACGTCAGCGCGCCGAGCGCACGCACCCAGACCGAGCGGCTTTGAAACAGCGATTTCATCGGAAGTCCCCTTGTGAGATGCCTGATAACCGGCAGCGTCAGTTCCATGCGTGACGTGCCGGTTTCACGCCGTTCAGATAGTAGTTGCCGACGAGGTGATACTTCCATCGGACGGGGTCGTGCAGCGTATGTGTGCGCGCGTTGCGCCAGTGGCGGTCAAAGTTGTGTTCGCTCAGCGTCGACTGGGTGCCCGCGAGTTCGAAAAGCTTTTCGCCCGCCAGCAGCGCGATTTCGGTCGTCAATACTTTTGCCTCGCCGACGGCCACCGAGGCCCGCGCGACATCGTCTTCCGTGGTCGCGCCCTTGGCCGAGAGTTCGTCGATCACGCGGGCCGCGCGTTCGAGCAGCGCTTCGGCGGCATGCAACTGGATATGCAGGCGGCCGATTTCGCGCAGCGTGAGCGGATCGTCGCTGGCCTTGTCGACGCCGCTGTCAACCCACGGGCGCGTGCGTGTGCGCACGAATTCCAGCGTATCGGCAATCGCGCCTTTCGCAATGCCGGCATCGATGGCAGCCTGAATGATCTGCGACACGGGGCCGTTGAGCGTCGGTTCGTCCGATACGCGCTGCGCGGGCAGCACGTGCGAAGCCGGCACGCGTACTTGTGCCAGCGTGACCGTGCCGCTTGCCGTCGTGCGCTGGCCAAAGCCGGACCAGTCGTCGATGACTTCAAGACCCGCCGTGCCCTTCGGGATATAGGCGAGCCACGCCTTGCGTTCTTCGTCGAGGCCGAGCACGGGCACGAAATGCGCGAACAGCGCGCCAGTCGAATAGAACTTCGTGCCGTCGATTACATACTCGTCGCCATCGCGCCGCACCGTGGTCCTGAGGTCGAGCACGTTCTTCGTGCCTTTCTCGGAGAAGCCGTTGCCGAAGCGCTTGCCCGCCAGGATTTCCGCAAAGAAATAGCGCTTCTGCTCTTCGGTGCCCGTCAACGCGATCACATCGACTAGTCCAAAATGGTTCTGCGGCAACTGGCCTAGCGAAGGATCGGCAGCGGAGACGATCTTGATCACCTCCGTCAGCGTGACGAACGACACACCCGCGCCACCATATGCTTTCGGCACCGTGATGGCCCACAGGCCCGACTGCGAGAACCACTCGATTTCTTCACGCGGCAGACGGCGTTCGCGATCGCGTTCGGACGCGCCCACAGCGACGCGCCGCGCCAGTTCATGCGCTACGGCAATGGCTTGTGCATCGTCGGCGATCACGCGCACCGCGCCGGCATTCGCGTCCACCTGCTGTTGATCTGCGACGTCCGTGTCGGCCATGAATGTCTCCCTTTGATGACTATCGGCACAATCTAGCAACGCTCGTCACAAACACAAACTGAGCGATTTGAAAATGCATATGACGTGGGGCTGCAGATGGTTCTCTCGTCTCACGCGCGTGCGCCCGAACGCGACCCGACGCTGAACGTGAAGGCCAGTGCGAACACGAGCAGCACGCCCTTGATGAAGTCCTGCATGTAGTACGGCGCGTTCAGCATCGTCAGTCCGTTGAGCAGCACGCCGACGAACACAGCGCCCACCACCGTGCCGAGCACGTTGGGCCGCTTCGCGCCCCACACTGCGTAACCCACCAGCGCCGCCGCAACGGCGTCGAGCAGCAACGAATGCCCGGCGCTCACATCGCCCCGGCCGACGCGCGCCGCGATCAGCACGCCGCCCAACGCGGCAATCGTCGATGACGCGACATAGGCGGCGATGCGATAGCGGGCCGTCAGCGCACCGGCCAGGCGCGCGGCCGTTTCGTTACCGCCGATTGCATAGATCACCCGCCCCCAGCGCGTCGCTTCCATCACGAAGCACGCCACTGCTGTCAACGCCAACAGCAGCAGAACGGGCAACGGCACGATGTCGAACAGGCGCGAGCGCCCCAGCGCGAGAAACAGATCGGGAAAGCTGCCCGTCGCTTCCGTGCCGTCGGGCAGCACGGTGCCCGTCGCAAGCGAACGCCCGCCTGTCGGAATCAGTTGCAGACCCGCTAGCAGGAACAGCGTGCCGAGCGTGGCAAGCTGGTCGGGCACGCGCAGACGTGTGATCAGCAAGCCATTGAACAGGCCCGCGACCACGCCGAGTGCCAGACAGGCCAGCACGGCGCTCAACGCTCCGCCATGCCATACGATCAGCACATAGCTCGCCGCCATCTGCGCCGTTGCCGCGGCGCTGCCGACAGAAAGATCGAAGCCACCTGCCGCCAGCGTGATCGTGACGCCGATGCCCAGCAGCGCAACGATCGAAACGGCCTGCAGAATGCTCAACAGATTGTCGACGTTCAGAAAGGCTGGCTCGCGCACCGCGAACACGACGATCAGCACCGCCAGCACGAGCAGGATGCCCGTACGTTCCAGATGCTCGCGCAGACTGCCCGAGCGCGGGCGTGCCGTCGATTGGGTAGAGACGTTCGTCGTCACAGGCGGGGTGGTCAAGTTCATGAATGAGTGAGAGCAACTGATGAAAAAGAATCGGCGGGAGCCGCGCGTTCGAGTGTCGTACCGCGATCGAAATGCGCGACGCGATCGGCGATTTCGAATGCCTCTTCGAGATCGCTGACGAACACCAGCGTGGCACGCCCTGCCGCGCGCTTGCGCAGCAGCGCGACGATGTCGGCGCGCGCGCCTGCATCGACACCCTGAAACGGTTCGTCGAGCAGCAACAGCTTCGATGGTTCCGTGTGCCAGCGCGCGAGCACGACCTTTTGCTGATTGCCGCCCGACAGACGCGACAGCCGGTCGTCCGGTCCTGTGCAGCGCACGCCGAACGCGGCAATCGCGTCGCGGGCCGCCGAACGCTCGGTCTCGCGGCGTACGAAGCCGCCTCTATGCCAGCGCGACAGAAACGGAAAACTGAGCGTCCCGGCGATCGACGCGAACGGCACGCTGTCGGGAAACAGGGACGACCGCCAGCGGTCTTCTCCCGCGAGGTAGACACCCGCGCGAATCGCATCAGCGGGCGAGCGTGGACGCCACGGCTTGCCAAGCAACTGCATGTCGCCATGCACGGCTCGGATTTCGCCAAAGATGACACGCGCAAAACGCGATTTGCCGCCGCCGACGGGACCCGCGATTGCCACGATCTCGCCTTCTTCCAGGTCGAGATCGAAAGGTATCGAGTCGGGCGTCAGCCTGAGATCGCGCACGCTGAACAACACGTTGCCGGATGTGCCGCAGTCACGCGACGCAGCACGATCGGCGGGCAGTGCATGGCCGATCATCGTTTCAATCGCGGCGTCGAAATCGATGGGCGGACGCAGGTCTGCCACGATGCGGCCATCGCGCATGACGGTCACGCGGTTCGCGATGCGGCGCAAATCGCCTAGCCGATGCGATACCAGCAAGATCGCCGCGCCGTCGGCACGCAAACGCTCGATCAACGCGAAAAGCCGCTCCGCTTCGGGCGCAGAAAGACTCGCCGTAGGCTCATCGAGAATCAGCAGCGACGGATTGCCCGCCAAAGCACGCGCCACCGTCACGAGTTGCTGACCTGCCAGCGACAGCGTACGCAACGGCGCAGACAGGTCGATTTCGAGTCCAACGCGCTGCGCAAGTGGCCGCGCAGCATCGACGCGTGCCGCTAGCGTCATACGCCACGCGGACGCTCCGTCGCAAAGCTGGTCCAGCAACAGGTTATCCGCAATGGATAAGGTCGGCACTACGGCATCCGCGATGCTTTGATGCACGGTCGCAACGCCAAGCCGTTTGGCGTGCTGCGGCGACGAAGGTGCGAAGGGTTCGCCACGCAATGACAGCGCACCGCTATCCGCTCCGTAGACACCGCTGATTATCTTGACGAGCGTCGATTTGCCCGCGCCGTTTGCGCCCATCAACGCCACCACTTCTCCCGCACGAATGTCGAGGTCGAGATGGCTCAGTGCAGTCGTCGCGCCGAAGCGCTTCGTTATGGAGACGGCCTTCAGGACAGGATGATTCATTGCAGAGAAGATCGCTTTTCGATGCATGACCTTTCATGCTAGACAAACTCATCCATGCCGCAAACGAATCGCTCTTCATATGCTTAGTATTCTGAATCGATTGATAACGGCGTCTGCATTCGTAGTCGTAACGACGCTATCGCCGACTAAAGTCGCCATGTGGATAACGATCTGCCAATCCGTTATTTACGGGCGGCAAGCGGTGATTTTTATACTCATCTGAGTCCAGCGCTCAATGTGCGTCGTGGGCATGGTTACCGTTATTTCAAAGGATCTGCATGACCTCATTGCACGCCGCCGAACTCTCCGTCGGAACCGACTACGAATCACTCGCCAATCGCTTTCGTCCCATCTTCGCGCGTATCGCCGAAGGTGCGGCACAGCGCGACCGTTCACGCGAATTGCCGCATGAAGCGATTGGCTGGCTGAAGGACGCGGGCTTCGGCGCAGTGCGGATACCTGTCGCGCATGGCGGCGCCGGTGCATCGCTGCCGCAGCTGTTTCGTCTTCTGATCGAACTCGCCGCTGCCGATTCGAATCTGCCGCAGGCGTTGCGCGCACTTCGCTTTCGTCGAAGACTGGCTGAATGTGCCGCCGGGGAATGAACGCAATACATGGTTCGACCGCTTCGTGAGCGGACAACTGGTGGGCAGCGCGTGGTCCGAAGTGGGTGACGTCGCCGTCGGCACGCTCGCGACGAAAGTATCCCAACGCGATGGCCAGTTCGTGGTGAATGGCTCGAAGTACTACAGCACGGGCAGCATCTTCGCGGAATGGATCGACGTACTCGCGAAACGCGAGGAAGACGGCGCCGACGTGATCGCCGCCGTCAGCACGAACCAGCCCGGCGTGACACGCAAGGACGACTGGGACGGCTTCGGCCAGACAACCACGGGAAGCGGCACGACGGTATTCGACAATGCCTCCGTCGATGCGCACAACATCATCGCGTTCGAGCGGCGCTTCAGGTATCAGACCGCGTTCTATCAGCTGGTGCATGTCGCGACGCTGGCGGGCATCGGCGCGGCCATCACGCGCGACGTCGGCACGCTGGTGCGGCAGCGCAAGCGTATCTATAGCCACGGCAACGCGCCGCACGTGAGCGAAGATGCGCAAATCCAGCAGGTGGCGGGCGAAATCGCTTCATGGGCTTATGGAGCGCAGGCGCTCACCGCGCAGGCCGCGCAGCCCCTGCAACGCGCGTACGAAGCCCGCTTTTCCGACGATGCCGAAGCGGAACATCGCGCCAATGTCGATGCCGAAATCGAATCGGCGCAGAGCCAGCTCGTCGTGTCGGACCTCGTGTTGCGCGCGGCGACGCATCTGTTCGATGCGCTCGGTGCATCGGCGACCAGCACCACGCAGGCGCTCGATCGTCACTGGCGCAACGCGCGCACCGTGTCGTCGCACAACCCACTCGTCTACAAGGCACGCATCGTCGGCGATTGGGTGATTAACGGCAAGGAGCCGCCGTTTATCTGGAGCATCGGCAACGGCCCCAGCCAGGGGAGCAAGTGAGCGTCATGACCAAACCCATTCGCTTCAATGCGTTCGAGATGAACTGCGTCGGTCACCAGTCACCGGGATTGTGGGCGCATTCGCGCGACCGCTCGTGGCAATACAAGGATCTCGAATACTGGACCGACCTCGCGAAGGTATTGGAGAAAGGCATTTTCGACGGCATCTTCATCGCCGACGTGATCGGCTATTACGACGTCTACAAGGGCAACAACTATCACGCGCTGCATCAGGCCGCGCAGATTCCCGTCAACGATCCGCTGCAACTCGCCGCGCCGATCGCGATGGTGACCGAGCACCTTGGCATCGGCATTACGGCGTCGACGAGTTTCGAGCATCCGTATACCTTCGCGCGCCGCCTCTCGACCGCCGATCATCACACGAAGGGACGGCTCGCGTGGAATATCGTCACGTCGTATCTGGAGAGCGGCGCGAAGAACATCAGCGAAGGCGGATTGCGCGATCACAGCAACCGCTATGAAGTCGCAACGGAATACGTCGAAGTGTTGTATAAGCTGCTGGAAGGAAGCTGGGAAGACGGTGCCGTCGTGCGCGACCGCGAGAAGCGCGTGTTCACGCATCCGGAGAAGGTCCACGAAATCGGCCACAAGGGCAAGTACTTCGAAGTGCCCGGCTATCACCTCTGCGAGCCTTCGCCGCAGCGCACGCCGGTGCTCTTCCAGGCGGGTGCGTCGGGTCCGGGCAAGGCATTCGCTGCGCAGCATGCCGAATGCGTGTTCGTCGCCGCGCCGACTCCAACCATACTGAAGAACTACGTCAGCGATGTGCGACGCCAGGCAGCGGAAGCGGGACGCGATCCTGACAAGCTGCTGATCTACAACCTCGTCACCGTGATCGTCGATGAAACCGATGCGAAGGCGCAGGCGAAGTTCGAGGAATACAAGCGCTATGTGTCGTATGACGGCTCGCTCGTGTTCATGTCGGGATGGACGGGGATCGACTTCGGCCAGTACGCGCCCACCGATCTCGTGAGACGCGTCGAAACCAACGCGATCGTCTCGGCCGTCGAGCATCTGGCGGGCGGCGACAAGGCATGGACCATCGAAGAACTCGCGATCTGGGGCGGCGTCGGCGGCATGGGCCCTGTGTTCGTCGGCTCGCCTCCGACGGTGGCGGATATCCTGCAGCAATGGGTCGAGGCGACGGGCGTCGATGGATTCAACCTTGCGTATGCCATTGCGCACGAAACGTTCGAAGACGTCGTGCATTACCTCGTGCCCGAGTTGCAGCGCCGCGGCGTGTATCCGACCGCCTACGCGCCCGGCACGCTGCGCGAGAAGCTGTTCGGCGGCGGGGCGCGCCTGCCGGAGACGCATCCTGCTACCCGCTTTCGCGATATCGAGCGCGTCAAGCGCGAGTCCCAACAGGCGCAGCCCATCACGGCAACACCCGCCCATGCCGAAGCCGAAACGGTGAGGTAAGCGCTTCCCGGCCATTCATTCATACCGCTGTTCTTATTCCCGGAGCACCTCCACAGATGAGTCACATTACCGTCGATACGCACGGCGGCGGCACCCTGCGCCGCGGCTATCTGCCCTTGGCGGAACTGATCGCCCAATCGATCGGCCTGGTCGGCGCGGCGGGCGGCGCCGGCCTGCTCGTACGCGCCGTCTTCGCCACGGCCGGCAACGGCACATGGCTGGCCTATCTGTTCGCGACCGTGGGCCCGCTGTTCGCGTCATGTAGCATCACGCAATTCGCCTAACGTACCGCTTCGTCGGGCGCGCTGTACACCTATACCGCACGCGGCATTGGCCCGATCTGGGACGTCGTGGCAGGTTGGTCGCTGCTGATCGCCTACTCGATCGGCGCAGCGGGCATTCTGCAAGGCACCGTCAACGAGACAGTGGTCTTGCTGAAAGACGTCGGCGCGCTGGGAACTACGGGCGCATGGCTGCCACGTTTCGGTGGCGCTCACGCCCGATCATCGCGCTGGCGGCGTGGTTCATCGCGTATCGCGACATCCGCCTGTCCACCCGCACCGCGCTGTGGATCGAACTGACGACAGTCGCACTGATTCTGCTCGTGATCGTCGTAGCATTGTTCGCGAAGCATCGCGGGGCGGACAGCAGCCAGTTGACGCCCGACGGCGTGAAACCCGATCAGTTACGCCTCGGCATGGTGCTGGCGTTTTTCAGCTTCACGGGTTTCGAAAGCGTGACGACGCTCGGACTCGAAGCGAAAGAACCGTTCCGGCTGATTCCGCGCGCCGTCATCGTCAGTATTCTCGGGCCCGCTGCGCTGTTTCTCGTCACATCGTATGGTCTCGTGGCGCTGTTTCATGGGAGCGTCGCTTTGTCTGCGATGCGGACCAGGCGTCAGTGCCATTGGTAGATCATCCGGCGAGCCTTGTGCGGTGGGCTGCGCGACGGGATCGAGCGGAAATGCACCCTCTTCCCGGTTAAAAGTGAAGGGCCGGATAGTAGTGGCTATCCGACCCTTCATTTCTGCATAACACGGACGGATTGACACGAAAGGGGCGAAAGTTGGAGCTTTCCCGCCTTCGTTTAGGGACACTTCGTGGGACATGTTCCGGTCGGCCGCCCGGAATGGGGCGCTGGGCAGGGGCCGACCGGAAAGGGGGGCCAGTGGGCAGTCGGTAGTGCAGAGGCTGCCCGACACGCGCCGGTCTGGGTTTGCAGAGGAGGCGCTTGATAGGTCGCGCACGGCGGCAGATCGGACGCAGCGGCGGGAATGGGACGGCGGAAAACGCAAAAGCCCTCTGCAAGGGGACGGCGTTCAGCTGGGCGGGTCTGCTTACTGCGGTTTGACCGGCGGGTACTGTTCGCGGGCGTGGAGGATCTGCACGACAACTTGTATGATTTCTTTGTGACGGATTCGATGATGTAAGAAGATCGGATTCGCTCAGCAGTTCTTGGGGGGCACCCCAGGATCGAGCGGCTGGATGCCTGCGACAACTTTGGCCTTGAGCCAGGACAATAGATCTTTGCAGCAGCCGCTCACCCTCCGAAACAGATCGGACAGTATCTTTGGCCCGGCTTGGCCGGCAGCCCGCATTCACAAGGTAGATCATCAGAGGATGTTGCATGCATTCGTTTCATTGCGGAATTGACGTCGCCAAAGCCAAGCTGGATTGCGCACTGTGCCTGGTGAATGGAAAGTACAAAAATAAGGTATTCGAGAATAACCAGAAAGGCGTCAATGCATTAGTCGAGTGGCTGGACAAGCATGGAGCCTCGGATGCACACATGTGCATGGAAGCCACTGGCGTTTATTGGGAAGCGGCTGCCGAGTATCTGACCGCCAAAGACATGACGGTAAGCGTGATCAATCCTGCGCAGATCAAGGCATTCGGCGCCTCCCGCCTGGCGCGCAGTAAGACAGATCGCGGCGACGCCCAATTGATTGCAGAGTTCTGCTTCGAACGCCGCCCGACAACGTGGCAAGCTCCGTCACCTGCAGAACAGGCCTTGCGGGCCTCGGTGTTGCGCTTGGAGGCATTGCAAACAATGCGCACGCAAGAGAGCAATCGCCTTGAGGTGGCGCGCAATGTTGTTGCAGAAGACATTGTCGGCCATATTGAATGGCTCGATACCGAAATCAAGAGGTTGCTCAAAAAGATCCGTGATCAAATTGACGGCGACCCGGATATGAAGGGCAAACAGATGTTGCTCGATAGCATTCCAGGCCTGGGCGAGCGCACTATCGCGGTGCTGCTGGCCTTTTGTATGCACCCCGGCCGCTTTGCGAACGCCCGGCAGGCGGCGGCCTTTGCCGGTCTCGATCCGCGACAGCACGAATCCGGCAGCAGCGTCAAAGGCAGACCCCGTATGTCAAAAGTCGGTCACGCCTTTTTGCGTAAAGCGCTTTATATGCCTGCCATGACAACGCTTTACAAAACTGATTGGGGAAAGCGCTTTCGCGAACGGCTGGCGGCTTCCGGCAAGCCTGCCAAACTCATCATCGGTGCGATGATGCGCAAGCTCGTTCACGTCGCTTTCGGTGTTATCAGGTCAGGCAAGTGCTTCGATCCTAAACTGCAAAATGCTTGACGGCGACCACAGTATCTATCGTGTCGACCTGAACCTGGTAGACGACGATGTAGTTGGGATGGGCTACGATCTCCCGAGTGCCAGGCACGCGGCCCTCACGAAAGAGATACGGTGCTCTGACGCCGGGACCACGGCGTCGACGATCTGCTCGAAAAGCTTCGTTGCAGCTCGGGGGCTACGGTCTGCGATAAACGCGATCCGTTCCCGCAATTCCTGGCGAGCGCTTTCGGTCCGGAGGATCCGGAAGCTCACTGTCGCTTGGCTTCAGCAGCAGCGATGACTCCGCGGATATCGGCCAAGACCGCATCGTGCGCGACCAGAGGGCGGGGATCCGCGAGCGCTTCCTCGACCTTGTCGTGGTTTTCCGGCCGTGCGTCATCATGCCCAAGCGCGAAACATGGCTCCCGTCGTCCTATTTCGGCACGGCGTCTGACTCTTCGTAGCAACGTTGATGGAGCGTGAGAACCCCATCGTGGCACCTTGATGCCGTCGCCCGCAACGGGCGCCTGATTCGGGATGGGGAAGTCCCTTTCATTCATTCGAGCGGCTGCTTCGCATCAATCTGCGGACAGAGCGCCTCGGCCCGTCGGTCAAACTCTTTGAATGATCCGTTGATTTGGGCCAGTTGGGTCGTTCGAGATGGTGCTTCCGCAGGCGCTGCACGTCGATGGACAGCGCCTCGTTCGGGATTCGCCCGGTGCTACCGCATTCCTGCTCGATTGCCTCTATTGTTGCCTGAAGATACACACGCTGCTAATACCGCTCGCTGGCCGCCTCGTGCGGCCGCATTTTATCGCGAGCGGCAACGTTGAATCCTGCGCGGGCAAAAATGCCTTGACAGTAAGAGCATATGCTCCTATCTTGGTGATAAGAGAGCATATGCTCTTACTTTCAAATGGAGGGAAGCTATGAACCAGGCCGAAATACTTGTGAGCGGTGCAACCGGACGGACCGGAGGTATCGCTATCGACGAACTGCTCAAGATGGGCAGACGCGTGCGGGCATATGTGCGCACAGACGATGATCGGGCCGCCGCCCTGAGGCAGCGCGGAGTCGATATCGCCGTCGGGGACTTCACCGACATCAATGACATCCGTGCAGCCATGGAGGGAATCCGATCGGCCTATTTCCTTCATCCAATCGCGCCCGGAATCATCGGGGCCGCGGCCTATTTCGCGCAGGCAGCAAAGGAAGCGGGCGTCACGGCGATCGTCAACATGTCGCAGATTTCCGCACGTCGGGAGTCGAAGAGCCACGCGGCTCAGGATCACTGGGTTTCCGAGCGGGTCTTTGATTGGTCAGGCGTTCCAACTACGCATCTCCGTCCCACCTTCTTCGCCGATTGGCTCGTCTATCCGCATTTTGCGAAGGAAATCTGGGCCACGAAGAAGATTGAATTTCCCTTCGGCAACGGCCGTCACGCACCCATCGCCACGGATGATCAGGGGCGGGTTATCGCCCATGTCCTGGCCAACCCCCAAGGCCACGAGGGCAAGACCTACGCACTCCATGGCCCCGTCGAGATGAACCATACTGAGATCGCCGAAGCAATGGGCGAGGTCCTCGGAGCCGGGATCGAATACGCGCCGACTTCTATCGAAGAGTTCCGGATCAAGATGGAAAACCTTTACAAGTTCCCGCCGTTCCTCACGCAGCATCTGGTCGAAGTCGCTCAGAACTACCGTGACGGCGTCTTCTCGGGCACCAACGACGTCATCGAGAAAATTACCGGGAAGCCGCCCCTCTCGGTCCAGCAGTTCGTCGCCCAGAACCGTGCCGTATTCGCGTGAGCGCAGCCTCAAACGAGTCGAGGTTTGAACATGTCATCCACTCAAGATGAGCGTCACCCGTTTCTGGACGATCTGACCGCTGACGCAGAGTTGGTCAGCTCGGTATTGCGCGGCCCCGTGATCGGACGTGACGAAATCCGCCTGGCCGTCGACGCCGTCGGAACCTTCTACGCCTTGCAGACGCCCACGTTTGTCCAGACGGACGGTTTGCGGCTCGTTCTCGAGTACGAGGCCGTTCTGACCAACGGCGAGGACCTGAGCGCGGCCGTCGTAGTTGACCGTAACGCCGACGGATCGGTGCCGCGCGTGAGCGTGCGGATGAGTCCACTTGGCGCGGTGCTGACTCTCGCCGCTTATCTGCGGGAAGCGCTTTCAAACCAGTTTCCGGAAAACCTTTTTCTTTGAACCACGCGCGCGCGCCCGGGGCGGATGTTGCCCTCCCGAGGCACGCGGCTTCAAACAAGGAGTTAGTCATGGATGTCAAGAACGCCACTGTCTTTATCACCGGTGCCAATCGCGGCCTGGGCCTGGCTTTTGCACGAGAGGCACGCCAGCGTGGGGCGGCGAAGGTATACGCGGGCATGCGTAACACGAACGGCTTTGAAGAGCCGGGCATCGTGCCCGTCAGGATCGACGTTACTGATACGGCCTCGATCGCCGCAGCTGCGGAACTGGCGGCAGACACGACTCTGCTGGTCAACAACGCGGGCATTGCCGCTCTGATCGACGGGCCTCTGGCGCATGACGTAGAAGCGCAATCGGCTCGCATGTTCGATACGAACTACTACGGCGTAGTGCGCGTCACGAAGGCCTTCGAGCCGATATTGGCCGCCAGGCCGGATGCGGCGATCATTAACGTGCTTTCAGACATCGTCTGGCTTCCGCGGCCCTATCTGGCACCGTATGCTGCATCAAAGGCAGCAGCGTGGAGTTATACGAATCAACTTCGCTTTCACCTGCAAGCGCGTGGAGTTCAGGTTCTCGGCCTGCACGTTGGGTTCGTGGACACCGACCTGACCAATGGCATTGACGTACCCAAAGCCAGCCCGGAGGATGTGGTGCGACAGACCTATGACGCGCTCGCCGCCGGCAAGAGCGAGATTATGGCCGATAGGGGAACAGCGATACTGAAGAGCACGCTTGCCGCCGAGGAGCCCGGCTACATCACTCCGCCGGAGGGGTTTTGAACCATGCAGATGACGAGAGTCGGCTACGGGGGCGAGACTTGAGGCGCGCAGATCACCGGTACGCCAGCGTTTTCAGTGTCGACTTTCATCGAAAGATACCGCCGTACCTTCGCGCGTGCGCGTAGCGTTCCGGCAATCAAAAGAAATGAGGAGGGAACCAGATGTTGTCGTTCGACCAGCCGCTTGGAATCGATCAATGCAACTGCTTCGCAGTGAGGAAGGCAAGCAGGCAGATTTCCCGCCTCTACGATAGTCATCTCGAACCGGCGGGTCTGCGCATCACGCAATTTCTCACGCTGGCTGCACTGGACGAGGTGGGAAGTGCCGCGGTCAACGCCCTTGCCGAACGGCTCGATATCGAACGGACGGCGATGGGAAAGATGGTCGGCTTCCTTGAACGCGACGGCTTCGTCACGATCAGGCCGTCCCCCACAGACGGCCGAAGCCGCATTGTTGAGCTTACCGAGGAAGGACGGCGCCTGCACGAAAGAGCTGCGCCGCTCTGGCGGGAAGCGCAGCGGGATTTCGAGCAACTGAACGGCGTAAAAAATGTCACGGCGTTACGGGAGGGGCTGAGAGGAGTGGTCGTCGGCGACGTGACGGTACGCTCAGCCGGGGACTGAAGCTCAGCAAGAATTGCCGCGAACGCATGAGACCGCGGCTGCCGGGACGATAGGATGATTGAGGCGTCGACAAACACGAATGTGGCAGGACGGATTGGATCCGCAAACCCACAGCGGGCACACCCAATCGGCAACGGCGATTCGCCGCTCAGAGTCGCCTGCTCTCCTTCCAGCGGCAGCAAAATTGCCGTGCAAAACCGCTCCTGGATCTGATGGCGGCTAAGCTGGCTATAGCCGCCATCGGTCGATGGTCGCGCCGGCGACTCCAGAGCCGAAGCACAGCAGCAGCTTGTGCGAATACCGATGTCCGAGGCCCCCCTCGAAGCCGTCATTGAAATCCCGCCAACCCGACGGGCAGCTCCGGGTCGGGTTGCGTCAGCCCGCTCTTCAAATTCATCGCCGGAAAGCGGCCAGTGGAACTCCGCTTCCCGGAAGCGGCCCGTCGGTAGTGCGTACTCCCGACCCTCTATAGATAGTCCGTCCCGCTTTAATCGATACTGTGGGGCTGGCAGCGAGCTGCCAGCCGAGGCGGGACATGCACCCGTGGACTACGAATATCCCGACCCAAACGCCTGGACGATTGCCGCTTTAGCTTCGAGTCCACGGGTGCGCCTGCGTCCGATAACGAATACTCAGGGTTCGCCGTGGCACCGGCTCACTATATTGCTTTCGCTGGACGCAAGCACGCATGCCCCTATCGGGCAATCTATCACTTGCGGGGGTTTACATGACACCTCTATCGAACCAGCAATTCAAGGCTTTCATCGGCCTCGACTGGGCAGATACCAAACATGACATCTGCCTACAGCAGGCTGGCGACGACAGGCGCGAGTTCGACTGCATCCCTCACCAGGTTACGCGCATTGATGAATGGGCAAAGGCGTTACATCAGCGCTTTGGTGGTCCGATCGCAGTCGCGCTTGAGCTGGCCGCAGGGCCGATCGTCTCTGTGTTGCGGAAACATGAGTTCGTTACTCTATTCCCGATCAACCCCGCAATGCTCGCGAAGTACCGTGAGGCATTCAAGCCGAGCCGGGCCAAGGACGATCCCACCGATGCGGAACTGGCACTCGACCTGTTGCTGCGCCATCCTGAGCGGTTCAGCGCGCTCAGGCCGCAGAGCACCGGCATGCGTTCCCTGCTGAGCCTGATCGAACAGCGTCGCGAACTGGTCGGTGACAAGACGCGCTTCACCAACCGGCTAACCCACGCACTCAAGCAGTATTATCCTCAAGCCCTGGAATGGTTCGACGACATCGACACGGTGCTGTTTTGTGATTTTCTGACGCGCTGGCCAACTCTGCCGGCAGTCAGGCGCGGGAGCAGGAAGACCCTTGAAACGTTCTTCCATGCGCACAACTGTCGCCGGGCCGAACTCATTGAGGGACGTCTGGACTCGATCCGCTGCGCTGTTTCGCTCACTGATGATCCGGGTGTCGTTGCACCTCACCGGTTGCTCGCGCTGACGCTGGTGAAGCAACTGCGTACAGCGCTGGCTGCGATCGACATGTTCGACAAGGAAATCGCGGCAGTCGCACGGGGGCTGCCCGACTTCGGCCTGTTTGACAGCTTGCCCGGCGCAGGTCCACATCTGACACCGCGCCTGCTGGCTGCGTTTGGCGAGCAACGGGACCGCTTCACGGGCGCTGATGAACTGCAGAAGTACTCCGGCATCGCACCGGTAACGGAACGCAGCGGCAAGAAGTGCTGGGTGCACTGGCGCTGGCAATGTCCCACGTTCCTGCGCCAGACCTTCGTCGAATGGGCTGGCCAGACCATCACCAAATCGTTCTGGGCGGGCGCTTACTACCGGCAACAGCGGGCGAAGGGCAGCTCGTATCAGGCCGCCGTCCGGGCGTTGGCGTTCAAGTGGATACGGATCCTCTATCGTTGCTGGCAGACCGGAACACGGTACGACGAGAGCATTTACCTCAACGCCCTCAGGAAGCGTGGCTCGTCACTCCTGAAGAACCTGGAACTTCCGGGGTAACCCGTTCCGCCTGGCCTCCGTTTGCTGTCGCGAGTTGTCCACCGCCGGCCGGCGGGTCCCTTGTTATGACCTTGACAACGGCCGGCGGTGGACAACTCGCGAAGTGAGCGCGCGACGTTTCTGCACCATACGCCGTTTCAGGAATGGGCGACGCCCGAGGCTACAAGGTCATGGATTTGGACAGAACTGCCTTCGAAGAACACTTGACTGACCGACTCAGGGCGTGAAGCCGCCAGTCGGACTTTGGATGGAGCAATGACCGCTTCCAAGGGATACTGTTGAAAAAGTCGCCGAGGAGGTTTTAGCAGTTGTTCTGCGCGAATATTGACCTCTCAGATCGGCCTATAAGCCGCTCGCACATGCCGCCCAAGGGTAAGAGGACCCCTGAAAACCTCATGAAATAGACGACCAGCGACTTTTTCAACAGTATCAAGGCACAACCGCCTGTCGAGTGTTCGCGGTGTTCCTCGGTGAAAGAACATCAGGAGTTTATAGGCTGGGCGATAGCCCTCAATCGATTCGCAGATTCATGCCGGTGATGTACCCCGCAAGAGGACTCGCAAGGAGGGCGATGGCACCTGCAATCTCATCCAGACGGCCAACCCGGCCGACGGGCATGATTAGCGATACCACTCCGAGAATGCCAACTTTGAAGGACGCACCAGGACGTCGCGGCTTAGAGGAAGGGCGAAATGTTCGCCATTGCGCGCGTCACGTAGGTCTCCTTCTCCCCCACTGGGGCGACGTGGTTAAGCGCGTTGCGTGCAGCCTCGACACCCTCCAGACGCGCGATAACCCACGCCGCCAGATACTGCGATGCCAAGCAACCGCCGGCGGTCGCGACGTTATGCTTCGCCACGAACGGCTGGTTGAGCACCGCCACACCTGCCTCCTCGACCCACGGTTTGGTGGTCACGTCCGTACAGGCGGGAACGCCGTTCAGCAGGCCCAGCTTCGCGAGAATCAACGTGCCCGAGCACTGAGCGCCGAGCAGTTGGCGCGTCGGGTCGAGCCTCAGTTGCGCCATCAACGCGGCATCCGCGACGACGTTCCGGGTCCCTATCCCGCTACCCACCAGCACGGCGTCCGCTTCGTATGCGTCCGCGAGCGACGCTTGCCGCTCTATCACCAGGCCGTTCATTGAACGCACCTTGTCCGTCGGACTGGCGATCGAAACCTTCCAGCCGAGCTTCTTGACCCGGTTAAGGATGTTGAGCGCGACCAGCGAGTCGAGCTCGTTGAAGCCTTCAAAGGTCAGAATGGCAATGTGCATGGCGTCCTCGAAGAAGTGGAGACGTTGTGTTAAGCCATCGTATGCTCGATAATCAATACAATCAAATAATTGTCATGGATACATTTAGACATGCCACAACCACGCTACAAGCATCTGGTCGACCGCCTCGCGGCTGACATCCGCGCGGGCCGCCTGCGTCCCGGAACGCGTCTGCCAACGCACCGCGACCTCGCTGCTCGCGAAGGCCTCGCGTTGGTCACGGCCTCGCGCGTTTACTCGGAGCTGCAGGATATGGGTTTGGTCAGCGGCGAAACCGGCCGCGGCACATTCGTCAAGGAGGCGCTTCCGCGCGGACAGGGCATCGACCTGCATGCCTGGAGCGCAGACACGGTCGACCTAAGCTTCAACTATCCGTCTACGCCGGGCCAGACCGATCTTCTCAGGGCGGCGCTGCGCCAGCTCGCGGCAGCGGGCGATCTGGAGTCACTACTTCGATATCAGCCCCACGGCGGGCGCGAGCACGAACGCGCAACCGTGGCGGCTCACCTCCGCAGCCGGGGGTTGACAGCAACGGCCGAAATGACCTTGCTCGTAAGCGGCGCACAGCACGGGCTGACGACATCCGCCATGGCATTACTCGAGCCCGGCGACGTGGTGGCCGTGGACACGCTGACTTACCCTGGATTCAAGCTGGCCGCCGAGGCCAATCGGCTGGAACTTGCGCCGATCCCGGCCGCTGGGCACGGCCCCGATCTGGACACATTGGCGGCCCTGTGCAAACGACGGCGAGTACGCGCCGTCTACACCATGCCGACGCTACACAATCCGCTTGGCTGGGTAATGAGCGCGGCGCGACGTCGGGAGCTTGTTGCCATCGCCCGGGAACACGGGCTGATCATCATCGAGGACGGCGCTTACGCATTCCTGGCGGAAGATGCTCCGCCTCCGTTGGCATCGCTTGCGCCGGAGACGACCGTCTATGTATCGAGCTTGTCGAAGAGTGTCGCGACGGGGCTGCGTGTCGGCTTCGTCTGTGCGCCGAGCGCATGGGTTCCCAAACTCGAACGGGCGATCCGGGCCACTGTCTGGAACACTCCAGCGATCATGACGGCCGTTGCCTGCGGCTGGATGGAAGACGGCACCGTAGCCCGGCTTGAAGGAGAGAAGCGACGGGATGCCGCAATGCGTCAGAGCCTCGTCGCCGACATTCTGGGCCGGCTTAAACGGGTCGGCCACCCCAGTTCCTACTTCGTGTGGCTGCCTCTCGCGCAGGAGCTACGCGCGGACGAGATTGCGATGGCGTTGATCCGCGAGCGGGTTTCAGTGTCGACAGCCCTGCCTTTCTCGACGTCGGCTCATGTGCCTCATGCCGTCCGGTTGGCAATCGGGTCTGTCGATCTGGTCACGCTCAGGCGATCGCTGGAAGTAGTGGCCCGTGTCATCACCGATAGAACCTACTGACCGGAAAACGCGCCAGCGCCTACCGAACCGGCGCCAGAGTCATTTGCTCGATGTGCTGCAACACGCCTTGAGCTTCAAGCCTGGCCGCAGGAGCAAGCAACGCTATATCTGCTCTCGCCGCACCTATCAACGAAAACCCTCCTGCAAACGAAGCGCCGGTATTACCGCCTTCGGCGCCCATGCACCCCCACCGTCTGCTGTTGCGATGCGTACATCACGGTGCGAGCGCCTGCGATATACGACGGCCGCCGCCGGTCACGGCTGCCCGAATGCCGCCGCGAATTCGTCTGAGTAGATTTCGGCCAAAGCGACGCGCAACGCCGCCGCACGTTCTTCGCAGAGGATCAGCCGTATACAGGACGAACATTTAGGGCAGTTATTGGCCGAATCCGGAAATGCGAAGTCGGATCGAACACTGCGGCCCGCGGTCAAAAGGTGAACTTCCGTAGACGACCCTGAGCGGCTGTCGAATACCCACACATCAATGACTCTTTACAAAAGATACTGTTGAAAAAGTCGCCGAGGAGGTTTTAGCAGTTGTTCTGCGCGAATATTGACCTCTCAGATCGGCCTATAAGCCGCTCGCACATGCCGCCCAAGGGTAAGAGTACCCCTGAAAACCTCATGAAATAGACGACCAGCGACTTTTTCAACAGTATCAAACGAGGCGGACGTTCGGCCCACGAAAGCCTATCTGATTACCTGTCACCGAAAAGGTATCATCGCTAGCAACTGGGCAATCCCTGCGCGCAGCTTTCGTTTGCTAGCGCCGTCGGCCGCCTGGATGGACAAGCCCGAAAAGACCGACATGCACAATGTCGCAAGCGCCACGGCGTCTGCGTCGCGCGCGAGTTCCCCTTGCTCGATCGCTTTTTTCATACGCTTCTCCACGGTTCGAGTCGCCTTTAACCGCAACTCCTGAAGAAAGTTTCTCAACTCGACGTGCTCTGCGCCGACCGCTGCGCCGCCGAGAAAAATCATGCATCCACGCGGAGGCTGAGCGACCGTGAAAAGCTCAATGCTTGTCTCGAACATCACTTCGAGACTGTCGCGCAAAGTCGCGCGCGATTCGAAGTTCCGGAACGCTGCGCCGCCTTCAGTCCGCACATAAAGTTCGATCGCCTCGTGATAAAGCCTTTCCTTGCTGCCGAACGCCGCGTAGATGCTTGGTGAATTGACACCCATTGCATCGACAAGATCCGTCATCGAGCAATTGTCAAAGCCCCCCTTCTCCCAGAAAAGGTTCATTGCCCGCCTGAGCGCCGGCTCGCGTTCAAATGCTCTTGGTCTTCCACGTCCTCTTACGTTGCCTTCAGTGCTCGACTCCATGCTCCCTCCCGGCGATCGATTGTTTCAAACGCGTGAATAGTGAATTCTATGTCGATCATAACAAAATTATGGACACCGCATTCCGCGCGTGCTTCAATATCTGTGACAGTCGTTACATATATGTCTGTGAACAGCGGGGATATTCACCGTTCGAACGATTCAACGTCTTAGGGAGTGTGTGATGAAGCTGATTTCCTCGTTACTTTTCACGGCGATGCTTGTCGCGCCGATGGTCTCGCACGCGCAAGTGTCGTCCGCAGCGAAGGCTGATTCGCCCGTTTTCACCGTTTTTGTCGATACGCCCACGGGCTATACGTTCGTGAAGATGCCGGACGGCTGGAAATATGTGGGCGCCGTGACGCAGAAAGACGCACGCCTCGCACAGCGCAGATCTGTGCCGAAAGCACAATCATCGGCGGTAAGTCGGGCTGACCAGGGGTGAAAGGAATCAGAAGCTAACAACCGCTTAGAATTGCGTTTCACCGGCGCTATATCTTCAGTGAACGGCCGTTCAGCCTGCAGGCAACTAAGCGTGAGCTATCTGGAATCGGCTGGGTTCGAAAGTCCGTAGCCGGTCCAAGCAGTACGAGGCCTGGCTGAACGATTCCCAGTCTGAAACGGCGACGTAATCGAAAACGAACAGACCTATTTCTGCGGATAGCCAACTAACGATCAGGTTCGCTTCTACGAGGCCGCCTTGAGCGCGACACAGGCTGCGACGGAGCTGGCTGTAGCCGGCCGCCCCTCTCAGGTACTGATGCGGCGGCGCAGGAGGTATTCGAGCGGGCAGGGCCTATCGCAACACGTCCGACATCGCACGGGGCATGGGATGGGGCATTCTGCATCATGAACTCCCTGCCTACATGGCGTTCAATCATCGCCCACTGCGAGAGCGGGAAGTCCTTTCGGTCGAGCCGGCTTTGCACTTCGACAACCTCGGGGGTGTCGGTAGGCGATGTGCTGGACTCCCGGCGTCCGCCACGTGCTGATTGCCAATGATCAAACTTCCGCTCATGACAATTGGACGGCCGTTTTCGGAGCGGAGCCGACATCTGAATGTCTGGCTCACGAGGCATGCGAGGGACCGCTCCTGGCCGATTGGGTGAGGTCGCCAACGTCCGCTTTATGGCGCTGCAGTCGGCAAAAGCTTGATTCGACTGACTGACCGCTTTGGAGAAGGTCGTCTGACCGGAGTGGGTCGGGCTGCGTCAACCCGCTCCGCGAATTCATCGCCGGAAAGCGGCCAGTGGAATCTCGCTGCCCAGGAACGGACAGTGGTCAGTTCGTACTCCCGACCCTCTTCTGCCGTTCGGCCCCGCGCCGTCCCAACGGCGGCTTCTGGGACGCACCGGCCAGCCGCAACGGCTCTGTCAACTTGTCGAGACTGAGGCGGAAAGACGGCAGGAAAAAGCGTCCCTCAGAACGCGTAGGACGGATTTTCGGTGACTTTGGTGAGTTCGCACCAGGCAACGAATCGCGCCGCGAGCTGTTTGCGATAGAGTGAAGCGGGCTGCAGATGCCGCTTGAGCGCGAAGTGTTGCCTGATCGGTCCGAAGCACCAGAGAAATTCCTGTGTGCGTTGCGGGTCGCGAAAGCCGCGCATGCGACGCTCGCGTTCGCGAGTTGGTTGGTGGCTGTTCTCTGCGCGGTTGTTCAGTCGGGCGGCCGCTTTGACGAACACGTGCTTCACGTTCGCAAGTTCCGGGATCTCCGCTTTTGCCGCCGGATACCTGCGCAACTGATCGGTGACGATCTTGCGAGGCACCGGGCCCGAACGTAGCAGACGCCTGAAGAAACGTTTGGCCGCGGCTTTGTCCCGCCGCTTTTGCAGCAAGATGTCGGGTTCGGCGCCATGCCCGTCGACCGCACGCCACAGCAGGTGCGGTTCGCCACGCAGCGTGACGAACATCTCGTCGAGGTGCCATGTGCTACCCGGCTTGCGTCGCGCAGCTTTGACCCCGTGAGCGAAGCCTTTGCCAAACTTATCGCACCAGCAACGGATTGTCTCGTATGTCACGGTCACACCGCGCTCGAAGAGCAGTTCCTCGATGTCGCGCAAGCTCAACTGAAAGCGGAAATACCAGCGCACAGTGCAACTGATGACCTCGGCTGGGAAACGGTGACCGTGCTAGAGCGATTTCGATTTCTTCATCACGCCATCTTACGTGACCGGGCCAGCAACCTGACAACGCCGTCCACCGCTGTCTAACGCAACGAGACGCCATCAAAACGATGACTACCCAACGGCGAAAATACGAGTCCGCTCACCCGTGTTGAGGCGGGCAGCGACACGATTGAATGCGCAATGGGCGTGTAAGGCACCTGCTGCTTGAAGATGACCTGCGCCTGCTCATACAGGCGCGTGCGCTCACTCACGTCTGCGCTGCCGCGCGCCTTCTCGATCAAGCCATTGAACGCCGGATCGCACCACTTCGCGACATTGCTGCCATGCACGGCATCGCAGCCGAGCAAAGTGCCGAGCCAGTTATCCGGGTCGCCGTTATCGCCCGACCAGCCGTACAGAATCGCGTCATGTTCGCCGCCCTGCTTCGCGCGCCGGTTGTACTCCCCCCATTCGTAGCTGACGATCTTCGCGCGCACACCGATCTTCGCCCAGTCCTGCTGGATGATCTGAGCCATGAGTTGCGCATTCGGGTTATACGGGCGCTGCACCGGCATCGCCCACAGCGTCAGTTCGAAACCATCGGGAAAGCCAGCCTGCGCGAGTAACGCCTTCGCTTTTGCGGGATCGAGCGGCGCATCCTTCAACGCCTTGTCGTAAGACCATTGCGCGGGCGGCATCGGGTTGGTCGCGACCGTCGCGTTGCCAGAAAACACCGCTTTGATGATCGCAGGCTTGTCGATCGCCATGTCGAGCGCCCGTCTGACTTCCACGCGGTTCAGCGGCGCGTGCTGCGTGTTGTACGCAACGAATCCCACGTTGAAGCCAACGCCGGAGACCAGCTTCAGCGCGGCATTGCGCTTGACCACGTCGAGATCCGCGGGCCGGGGAAAGACCGACACCTGGCACTCGCCGCTCGCGAGCTTCTGAATGCGTACCCCCGAATCGGGCGTGATTGAAAACACGAGATGCGCAAGCTTCACGTCGTCAGGCTGCCAGTAATCGGGATTCGCGTCATAGCGAATCAACGCGTCCTTCTGATACGAGCGGAACGTGAATGGTCCCGTTCCGACCGGAAACTGGTTGATGTCGCTTTCGCGATGTGCGTCCGAAAGTTTCGCCGCGTACTCGCCGGAAAGAATCGACGCAAAGCTCATCGCAAGATTGCGCACGAAGATCACGTCCGGCTCTTTCAGTCGGAAGCGCACGGTGTAATCGTCGACGCGATCGATGCCGGCAATGTTCTTGTCGAAGCCGAGATCGCTGAAATAGGGAAAGCTCGTTGGATACGCCCGGCGAAATGGATCGTCCGCGTGCAGCATGCGGTTGAAGGTAAACAGCACGTCGTCGGCGTCGAACTCGCGAGTCGGCTTGAACCATCCGGTCGTCTGGAATTTCACGCCTTTTCGCAAGTGGAACGTGTATGTGCGCTGATCCGCCGACACGTCCCAGCTCGTCGCGAGAGCGGGTTCCGGGTCTAGTGTGCCGCGCTTGAATTGCACAAGCTCGTTGTACACGGTGTTGGTGCCGGCGTCGAAATCGGTGCTCGTGGTGTGCTGTCCTGGGTCGAAGCCGGCGGGACTACCCTCTGAACAGAAGACCAGCGTTCCGGATGGTGCCGCGTGCGCCGCGCTGCTGAACGCACCGGCACAGGCAACCTGAAGCGCTGCAATGCCGAGCACGCTCGACAGGCGGGAAGCCACGCGAATGAAGCGCGTACGATTGTGAAAGCTTTGGTGAGCCATGATGAGTAAGAAGTAAGAGATTGAACGCGCCGCGCGATGTAGCGCCGCGCGCAGACAAACATCGGCGAGACATGGGCCGTTACGGCGCGCTAGAACTTCGGCAGGCCGGGCGGATTGGATTCGGAGCGCGTCACCGCTTCTTCCTGAATGCCCCAGCGCGCAAGTGAGCGGGCGTAGCTACCATCGGCAATCAAGGAGTTCGTCGCGACAGTGCGTGCATCGACGAGACCGCTGCCCTTGCGCGAAGCAATCGCGACGTCGGCACGCGCGGGCCAGCCCGCGTTGACCGTGCCCACCCGACGGATTGCGCCTGTCGCGGCCGCGTCATACGCGAGAGGTGCATTCGGGTTGAGTATTGCGTCCGCGCGCCCCGACAGCAACGCGACGCGGCTCGCGGCATCGTCGTCGAAGTACTGCAACTCAATTGGCTTAAGTCCCTTCGAGACATTCTGCCGATCCCATTCGAGAATGATCTTTTCCTGAATGGTGCCCGACGATGTAATGAGCTTCAGCCCCGCAACGTCCTTCGGCTCAGCGATCTTCGTGATCGGGCTTTTCGTTCTCACGTAGAAGCCATGCAAGCCCTGCCGATAGGTAGTGAAGTCGAACTTTTCCTTGCGCTGTTCAGTCACGCCCACGTTCGAAATGACTGCATCGTATTTGCCCGACGTCAGGCCGAGCGGCCAGTCGGCCCAAACAATCGGCACGATGTCCAACTCCAGTCCGAACGAGTCGGCGATCAGTTGCGCGTAATCCGCATCCGATCCGACAACCGTTCGCGCGTCCGTTGCATAAGTCGCGGTGGGCGGCAAATGCGGCGATATGGCTACCGTAAAGCGGCCTTCGTTAACAAAGCGATAGCGCCCGGCCAGTGCGGACAACGCGCCTGCGTCCTTCTGCGCGCGGATTCTGCCGGGCTGCTGCGGACTCAGATCGACGGCGGCTTGCGCGGCGGGGTGATACAGAGAAGACAAAGCGAGTGCGAGGCTCGTCAGAATGAATTGGCGTCGGTCTGTCATTGTGTGATTGTGAAAAGCCTCATAGCACTCTCGAAAGAAACTCGCGTGTACGCGCATGTTGCGGTACAGCCAGTACATTCGATGGCGGCCCTTGTTCGATCACGCGCCCGCCATCCATGGAGACAATGGTGTCCGCAACTTCCCGCGCGAAGCCGATTTCATGAGTAACGATGACCATGGCGGTACCCGAGCGCGCGAGTGCCTTGATGACATCGAGTACTTCGTTCACCAGTTCCGGATCGAGTGCCGACGTCGGTTCATCGAAAAGAAGTACCTTGGGTTTCAGCGCAAGTGCGCGCGCAATCGCACGCGCTGCTGCTGACCGCCGGACAATTGACGCGGCCATGCGTCTTCTTTCGAAGCAAGGCCGACGCGCGAAAGCAAAGCGCGCCCGAGACGCTCCGCTTCGGGGCGCGACAAGCGCCCGAGGGCAACGGGCGCTTCGATGATGTTCTCCAGCACCGTCAGATGCGGAAAGAGATTGAAGTTCTGAAACACCATGCCAACGCCAGTACGACGGCACAATGAACGATACATTCTCGCCGTTCTCGTCCTGCACGTTGATGCGCGCATAGTCCGCGAAGGCAGTGCCCGTCGAGTAATACTTCTTGCCCGTCACGCGGAAGTGCTCGCCGTCGCGCACGAGCTTCGTGACAATTTCGCCGGGCCGCGAGGTGCCCAGCTCGGTCGATGCGCCGCCGAACATCGCGCCTTGTTTTATCCGTTCAATCTGCGTGTCGTTAAACGAAGAACGGGGCGACAGCAGCAACTGCTCGGTCTGATCGTAGTGGATTCGTAGCGCGTGCGCGACATTCGACTCGTGCGCAGCCAAAGTACTCACGACATGAAAGAGATCTTCGAGCGATCCCCCAAGGCCGCCCCACTCGATAGGGAATCGCAGCACACCCAGCCCCGATGCACGAAATAGTGCAAAGCGGTCCACCGGCAACTCGCGCCGCAATTCGCGCTCCGCGGCATCTTCTCCAAGTGCCTGCGCGAGCGCCGGCAATGCGGCAAGCGCACTTTCGAGCTTCGAGCGTGTAATGGTCTCCGGAGACGCCTGCATACGCCTATTTCCCTTTTCTACGGCACACCTATGGATCGGCCACGGCGGAAAGCCGCGCCGTTGTGGTCGGCGAAACCACGCCGTATGCGTGACGCCGACGCAGCAGTATAGGCACGCTGCTTTCGACACAGAACCAGCAAATGAAGCTATGAATATGCGCGTTTCTGAAATGCAATGCTTTGCACCGACGGCCTATTGTCTCGCTCATGTGCGACTGCCCGTGCGACGCAGCGGATCGCCATCTCGGTCGCATCAGTCTGCAAAGAAACGATTGCCCGGCGGTTCTGGTGCAAATCCTGAAGGTGAATCGGTTAAAGTGTTGCTCCCCGATCTCATCATCCGACAATGAGCAACCTGAAGAGTAATCCGCGGCAAATGGGTCTACCTTTATCGGGCGGTAGATCGGTCGGGACAGACGGTTGATTTCCTGCTCAGGGCGAAACGTGACGTGAAGGCGGCCATAGCCTTCTTTAGCAGGGCCATCAAACATCAGGGCAAGCCACCAAAGACCATCACGCTCGATGGCTATGCCGCCTCACACCGTGCTGTGCGGGAGATGAAGGCGGATGGCCTGCTGCCGGAGGATACGAAGATCCGGTCCTCGAAATATCTCAACAACTTGATCGAGTAGGACCATCGCCACATCAAGTCCCGGACCAATGTCATGCTCGGCTTCAAACGGTTCAGGAACGCCGCGATCACGCTCGCAGGCATTGAGTTGCTGCATCGCATTCGAAAAGGTCAATTCAATCTTGCGAAGCTCGGCCTCAAAGATATCACTGCGCCCGCCGTCTGGAGTGCTGTCCTGTCTGCTCGATAAGAAATCCTTTCTATCTGAACCGTCTCTTCCAGACGGCCTATTTGCACCAGAACCCCTTGACGCGACGCCCGTACAAGGGATGCCAACGGTAATGGACTTCAACTTCCTGCCCGATATGGGCAGAATGATCGCGAACCTGTCGTTGCACGCAAGGGCTTCCTGTTCGCCGATACCGTTGCTGGCGCACATGCGAGCGCAAATCTTTACTCGCTGGTCCAGTCGGCAAAAGTCAACGGTATCGATCCATATCGGTACCTCACCTGGCTGCTCCGGTGCCTGCCACTCGCGCAGACCGTCGACGACTACGCCGCGCTTCTTCCTTGGTGCATGCCTGCCGAACTGCGGTAAATCTATTGCCCAGTTCAACGACTCTGATGGGCGTCGTTAATTGACCGCATACGAACGATTACCCCGAGACGGGCGACTACGGCCGATTGCGTTCAGGGCCGAAGCCCGGCCGGGCGGCCGCCCGCACCGAGGTCGGCGCGGCGGGCGCGCGTGCGAGCGAGATCCCCAGCGCGGCGCCGGCGGCGAGGAACAACGAAATCGAGAGAAGCGCGACGATGAACGCGTGCGCAATGGCGGCCGGATCCTGGCGCGTGCCGAGGACCGTATAGAAAATTCCGCCGATGATCGCGACGCTGAGCGAGGTGCTGACCTGCAGCGTCGAATTGGCGATGCCGGCGATCATGCCGGAAAGCGCAGGTGCGACGCGCCCGGTGACCATGCGCATCAGCGTGGGCAGCGCGAGCCCCTGTCCGAAACCGATGACGAACAGCGCGGCGGCGAGCGGCACGGACGCGAGCGGCATCCCGATCGGCGTGGCATCGATCAACCACGCGAGGCCGACGAGCCCGACGACCTCCAGCCCCATGCCGAACGGATTGACGTAAGCGCCGACGAGACGTGCGCAGAACGGGGTCGACAACGGGCCGAGCAGGAACCCCACGCCGAACGGCAAGAACACGAGGCCCGCGCTCAGCGCGTCGACGTGCAATGCATTCTGCAGATACACCGAGAACAGCAGGAAGAATGCGCCGATCGCGTACAGCAGCAGCGCGATCAGCAACGCCCGTCCCAGGCCCGGCGCGCGCAGCGCGGCCGGATCGAGCAGCGGTGCGCCGCCGCGGCTGCCCAGCCCGCGCTCGTAGCGCCAGAAGAGCCCGGCGAGGGCCGGCACCGCGATCAGCGACACCCATGCCCATACGGGCCAGCCTGCTTCGCGCCCCTCGATCAGCGGCACGATCAGCGCGCCGAGCGTCAGCATCGACAGCGCGGTGCCGCCGAGGTCGAGCTTGCGCGCATGCTGCGCACGCGTTTCCTTCAACAGCGGAACGCCGAACAGCACGACCAGAATCGCCAGCGGCAGGTTGACGAGGAAGATCGTGCGCCAACCCAGGTTCAACAGGTTCAGCGAGATCAGGATCCCGCCCAGCGCCTGCCCGACCACGGCAGCGAGGCCGAAAACCGCGCCATACAAGCTGAGGGCGAGCGGCTTTTCCGCTTCCGGGAAGATCGCCTGGATCGAAGCGAGCGCCTGCGGCGCCATGATCGCGGCCGTCACGCCCTGCAACGCGCGACCGACGATGAGCGTCCACGGCGAGCTCGCGAGGCCGCACAGCGTCGAGGCCGTCGCAAATCCGATCAACCCTAGAAAGAACATGCGGCCGCGGCCGAACAGGTCGCCCAACCGCCCGCCGGTGACCAGCGTCACCGCGTACAGGCCGGCATACGACGAAATGACCAGTTGCTCGGCCGATGACGAGGCGCCCAACTCCGCGCGGATCGACGGCAGCGCGACGTTGATGATGAAGAAGTCCAGCGGCGGCAGGAACGCGCCGACGAGCAGGACCGAAAACATGGCCCAGCGACGCGGGTCGGGCGAGACGGCATCATTTCGTGACATGGACGGCTCTCCATACGGAACCAACCAGTTCCAAATTGAGTAAAAAAATTCAGTCGAGGAGGCGCATCGTGCGGTCGACCAGCGCGAGCATGTCGCGCTCGGGCACGTCGGTTTTCCCCAGCACGCGCATGCCCTCGACCTGGCAGACGAGCAAACGCGCCAGCACCTGCTCGTCCTGCTCGGTGATCTCGCCGCTCGCCTGGCCGCGGACGATCGCGCCCGCATAGAGCTGCTGCAGGCGCCGGAACATGCGCCCCGTGCGCTCCGCGACATCCGCGTCGCGCGCGGCCAGTTCGGTGGTCATCGCGATCGCGAGGCACCCGCGCCGGCCCGCCTCGCCGACGGACAGGTGCGCATAGCGCAGCAGCGAGTCGCGAATCGCATCCTTCACGGGGCCGGGTTGCGACAGGATCTCCGCGGTCGCCTTGAGCCCGTCGGCCATGTACAGGTCGAGCGCCGCCAGCAGCAGCGCCTTCTTGTCGCCGAAGGCCTTGTAGAGACTGCCGCGCGACAAGCCGGTGCCGGCCATCAGGTCGGGCAGGGACGCGCCTTCATATCCGCGGTCCCAGAAAACGCCCATCGCGCCGCGCGCGGCATCGCCAAGTTTGAATTCGCGGGGGCGACCCACGCCAGCCGGATTTGCCATCGATCAGTTTCGCAAACGATGCGGTGCTTGAAATTGGAATCGATTATATGGACCGATCGGTTCCTATGTCAACGAGTGTGCGTCGAAAGGGCCGCGGCGATGGTGTCGTCCGCGCGGACGGCCCGGATACGCCAGATCAGCCGGGCCCTGCCCTGGCACCAGATGGATGCGAAGGCGCGTGATTGCGCACGCTCAACACCCACACGAACTATCGGCTACACGGAGCCGTCACTCGAGGGTAGCGCCACAATTTATGCGCGTTGATTGAGACTGGCGTTTGACTCGGAAAGGGCCTGCCCCGCCAGGCAAGTCGGAGCTTCCTGCGATATTGTTGAATATCGACGTACTGAAAAGGACCTGCACGCGAAGCGGTCCAAGTCGAGGCGTGGCAGCTTCTGGTGTAGGTCTCTAAAAGGGGGAATGTTTTTGAGCGCGTTCGACGCATTCTGCGGGTGACCGGCAGTCCCACTGGCTTCAATATTCGACGTCGCGACTGCCGACGAGCGTTATGCTTTCTACTGTATGGTGGCGCCTTCAGTGCTTGGCTCCTGCTGAGGGCGCACCTGAGACGCACAATGAGCGAGAACCGAAATAGCTTTCCTCTATCGACTCTGCTGCGATGCCGCATTTCCCACGCGCAGGCACTACTTTCTCCGCTCATCAAACGGCCGGAAGCCCTGCACAGCCTAGGTGGAGCAGACATTATTGTCCGCGCAGGCGCAGGCAGGAACAACCGCGCACTCGGGCGACCCCGTTGCCGCCTACGGCCCCCTGAACAGACCGGGTTGAAGAAGCAAAAAAAAGGCGTCACGTTACCGTGACGCCTTGAAAAGTTCTAGCCATTCCGAGGGCCGTGCTAGAACCTGAGAGACGGTATTTCGAAAGTTGGCGGGTGACCGCACTGCTAGCGGTGCAGAACACAGACGGCGCCCGCAGACCGGTATCAAAGTGGGTGGGTACGCGCTGCTGGCCACAGGCCCCAGCCACCGAAACTTAAGGGGCGGAAACCCGCCGCCTGATACCGGCTATCGAAATGAGGTTCCATTTTTTCCGGTAATGCTGACTTAGTCAAGCAAAATCTCGGGGGCCTTGAGCGCGGCGCCGGAAATTATTTCGCTACAATAATCAGAGGAAGAAAATATGGCCGTGCTGGCTTTCGGCGAGCGGCGTTTCGAGCCGGACGCATTGCGGCTAAGCGCCCCGATGAGCCAATAATCTGAAATAACGTTCCACAATTCACATGAACCCACGCACGCGACTCAATACCTTCGCCGACCCCGTCAAGGAAAAAGACGGCTCCGGCGACGAGGTCACCGCGCTGGCCCGTGGTCTGACCGTCCTCCGCTCGATTGCCGCCGCGGACGCGCCGCTCAGCAACCGCGAGTTGACCGAACTCACCGGCATTCCCAAGCCGACCGT
Organism: Paraburkholderia kirstenboschensis; assembly: GCF_032806925.1. Taxonomy (NCBI): domain Bacteria; kingdom Pseudomonadati; phylum Pseudomonadota; class Betaproteobacteria; order Burkholderiales; family Burkholderiaceae; genus Paraburkholderia; species Paraburkholderia kirstenboschensis. The sequence goes on from NZ_CP136513.1 coordinate 1,674,030, forward strand.
CTCGCGTATCACCGCGACACTCGTGAGCACCGGCTTTCTATTCCGGCTGCCCGACAGCGAGCGCTTCGTGCTGACCTCGTCGGTGCTTGAACTGAGCAATGGCTTTCTGCGCAACTTCGACATTCGCGCGCGTGCCCGCCCGTTTCTGATCGAACTCGCGGAGCGCACCCGGCTCTCGGTGCATCTCGCCGTGCGCGACCGCCTCGACATGGTGGTGATCGACGTGATCCGGCCACGTTCGGCCGTGCTCGTGTCGCGCCTCGAGGTCGGCGCGCGGATGAGCCTGAGCCGCACCGCGATCGGCCGCGCCTACCTGGCGGCGCTCGACGAACCGGATCGCATGAAACTGCTGACCGGCTTGCAGGCCGCCGAAGGCGACGACTGGGGCCACGTCGGCGGCCCGCTTGAAACGGCGCTGCAAGAAACGATCGAGCGCGGCTTCGCGATCGCGACCGGCGAATGGCACGACGGACTGAATGCGATCGCGCTCGGCTTCACCGGCCCTTCGGGCGAGCGCTACGCGGTCAACTGCGGCGGCTCGGCCGACCAGTGCCCGCGCGACTGGCTCATCAACCGCGCCGGACCCAATTTGCTCGATTGTGTCGCGCGGATCGTGCTGGAGATCGGCGGGACCCCCGGCCGCCGCCTCCACAACTGAACCACAGAAGTGCCGCAAACTCGCTGCCCGCGCAGCGGCGAGCCCTCCTACATCCTGTAACCGGCGTAATCAAAAGAAAAATACGCAGGTGGACTGTTACAGAGTGCGGGACGTAGGATCATGCATTCCTGTCGCGGAGGCGCCCGCGCGGTCGGGCCTCGGGGCCGTTCGCCACGGTGCGCCGACCCCGGACCGCACGCGCGTCCCGCAGCACTGTGCATGCATCGTTGGCCGCGCCTCAGGTAGCATCGCGCTGAACATGCGCGGGCCGCCCGCTGTCGAAACCGCCTGTCGTGCCATCCGCACGCTCAAGCGCCAGGCGCTAATGCGGCACAATCGCGCGAACGCCTCACTTCCAAGCCAGTCACTGACCGAACCGATGGACGAACAACAACAGCATTCGGAAACTTCACGCCCCACCGCTCCGGTTTCCCCGACGCCCGCCAGCGGCGCGCCAGTCCGTCCGTCGCACAAACACGATAAGCGGGACACGCCGCCGGGCGTCGTCAGAACGCATCGCGGCCGTAACATCGCACTCATTGTCGCCGCGCTCGCGATTCTCGGCTTCGTGCTGTGGCGCTGGCATCCGTGGGGCTCGCCGAGCGGCGCCGCCGCACCGGGCGCAAGCGGCGCACATAGCGGACGGCCCGGCCGCGGCGGTCCGGGCGGCATGGCGAACATGCCGCAACCGGTCCATGTGGCCGCGGCGACTCAAGGCGAGATGCCGGTCGTGTTGACCGCGCTCGGCACCGTCACCCCGCTAGCCAGTGTGACCGTATTGCCGCAACTGAGCGGCACGCTGCAGGACGTGTATTTCAAGGAAGGCCAGATGGTTAAGAAGGGCGACCTGCTGGCGCAGATCGACCCGCGCCCGTATCAGATCTCGCTCGACAACGCGCAAGGCACGCTCGCGCGCGACGAGGCGCTGCTGCAAACCGCGCGTCTGGACCTCAAGCGCTATCAGACGCTGCTCTCGCAAGACTCGATCGCGAGCCAGCAGGTCGATACGCAGGCATCGCTCGTGCGCCAATATGAAGGCACCGTGAAGTCCGACAAGGCCAACGTCGACACCTACAAGCTCGACCTGGTCTATGCGCGGATCACCGCGCCGGTGTCCGGGCGTGTCGGCTTGCGGCAGGTGGATCCGGGCAACTACGTGACGCCGAGCCTGACCAACGGCATCGTCGTGATTACGCAGTTGCAGCCGATCAGCGTCATCTTCACCACCTCCGAAGACAACCTGCAGCAGATTCTCGAGCAGACGCAGACCGGCACGAAGCTTTCGGTCACCGCGTACGACCGCAGCAACACCACGTCGCTCGAAGGCGGCTCGCTGGAGACGCTCGACAACCAGATCGACACCACGACCGGCACCGTCAAGCTGCGCGCGATCTTTCAGAACAACAAGAACCTGTTGTTTCCGAATCAGTTCGTGAACACACGGTTGCTCGTCAATACGATCAAGGACGCCGTGATCGTGCCGACATCGGCTGTGCTGAACGGCTCGATGGGCCAGTTCGTGTATGTCGTGAAGCCTGACAACAGCGTTACGGTACGTCCGGTGAAAATCGGCCCCGTCGACGGCGAGCGCACCAGCATCAAGTCGGGTCTGCAAGTGGGCGAGCGCGTCGTGATCGACGGTTCGGACCGCCTGAAGGAAGGCGCGAAGATCACGATTCCGGCGGACAAGCCGCGCGGCGCCTCCGGCGCGCGCGGGGCAAGCGGTGCGGGCAGCGCAGGCGCGGCCATGGCCTCGGGCGCCTCGGGTGCTTCGGGTGCTCGCCCGCATCACGGCAAGCACGCGGCGCAAGCTTCGCAATAAGGGCACGGCACTTACCGCATGAATCCATCCCGCGCCTTTATTCTGCGTCCCGTCGGCACCGCGCTGCTGATGGCGGCGATCATGCTGGTCGGCCTCGTCGCGCTGCGCTTCTTGCCGCTTTCAGCGCTGCCGCAGGTCGACTATCCGACGATCCAGGTGCAAACGTTCTATCCGGGCGCGAGCCCGGACGTGATGACGTCGTCGGTCACCGCGCCGCTCGAACGTCAGTTCGGGCAGATGCCCTCGTTGAATCAGATGTCGTCGCAAAGCTCGGCCGGCTCGTCGATCATCACACTGCAGTTCAGCCTCGATCTGCCGCTCGATATCGCCGAGCAGGAAGTGCAGGCCGCGATCAACGCGGCGGGCAACCTGCTGCCCTCGGACCTGCCCGCGCCGCCGATCTACGCAAAGGTCAATCCCGCGGATGCGCCGATCATCACGCTCGCCATCACGTCGAAAACCTTGCCGCTCACGCAGGTCCAGGATCTCGCCGACACCCGTCTTGCGCAGAAAATCTCGCAGGTCGCGGGCGTGGGCCTCGTGAGTCTGTCGGGCGGCCAGCGCCCGGCCGTGCGAATTCAGGCGAACCCGCGCGCGCTCGCCGCCTATGGGTTGAATCTGGACGACTTGCGCACCACGATCTCGAACCTGAACGTCAACACGCCGAAGGGCAACTTCGACGGCCCAACGCGCAACTACACGATCAACGCGAACGACCAGTTGACCGACGCCGACGCGTACAAGAGCGCGGTGGTCGCGTACAAGAGCGGCCGTCCGGTGATGTTGACCGACGTCGCCACCATCGTGCAGGGCGCGGAAAACACCAAGCTCGGCGCGTGGGTCGACGGCACGCCCGCGATCATCCTGAACGTGCAGCGCCAGCCGGGCGCGAACGTGATTCAGGTCGTGGACAGCATCAAGAAACTGCTGCCTCAGTTGCAGCAATCGCTACCGGCCGCACTCGAGGTGCAGATCGTCACCGACCGCACCACTACGATCCGCGCTTCGGTGCGCGACGTGCAGTTCGAACTGGCCATGTCGGTCGTGCTCGTCGTGCTCGTCATGTACCTGTTTCTCGCCAACGTCTACGCGACCATCATTCCGAGCCTGTCGGTGCCGCTCTCGCTGATCGGCACCCTGGCGGTGATGTACCTGTGCGGCTTCTCGCTGGATAACTTGTCGCTCATGGCCTTGACGATTGCGACCGGCTTCGTGGTCGACGACGCGATCGTGATGATCGAGAACATCGCGCGCTATATCGAAGAAGGCGAAGCGCCGCTCGAAGCCGCGTTGAAAGGTTCGAAGCAGATCGGCTTCACGATCATTTCGCTGACCGTCTCGCTGATCGCCGTGCTTATTCCGCTGCTCTTCATGGGCGACGTGGTGGGCCGCCTGTTCCATGAGTTCGCGATCACACTCGCCGTGACCATCGTGATCTCGGCAATCGTGTCGCTCACGCTCGTGCCGATGATGTGCGCAAAACTGTTGCGCCACACGCCGCCGCACGAGAGCCACCGCTTCGAGGCACGCGCACACCGCACGATCGACTGGGTGATCGCCCGTTACGCGGTCGCGCTCACATGGGTACTGGGCCGGCAGCGCGCCACGCTGGTCGTTGCGGTGCTGACGCTCGCGCTGACCGCGCTGCTCTACGTGTTCATTCCCAAGGGCTTTTTCCCGGTGCAGGATACGGGCGTGATCCAGGCGATAACGCAGGCGCCGCAGTCGGTGTCGTATGCGTCGATGGCCGAGCGCCAGCAGGAACTCGCCGCGCAGATTCTGAAGAACCCGGACGTGGAAAGCCTGACCTCCTTCATCGGCGTGGACGGCAGCAATATCACGTTGAACAGCGGCCGCATGCTCATCAACCTGAAGCCGCGCGACGACCGCAGCAGCACCGCAAGCGAAGTGATCCGGCAGCTTCAGCAGGACGTCGCGCATATCGCGGGCGCGTCGCTCTACATGCAGCCGGTGCAGGACCTGACGATCGATTCGACCGTGAGCCCCACGCAGTACCAGTTCATGCTGACCGACCCGAACATGGCCGAATTCACGACCTGGGTGCCGAAACTCGTCGAGCGCTTGAGGCAGTCGCCGGAACTCGCGGACGTCGCAACCGACCTGCAGGACAACGGCCAGTCGGTCTACATCGAGATCGACCGCGCCACCGCGTCGCGTTACGGCATCACGCCCGCCACCGTGGATAGCGCGCTATACGACGCATTCGGCCAGCGCATCGTCTCGACTATCTTCACGCAGTCGAACCAGTACCGCGTGATCCTGGAAGCGCAGCCGTCGATGCAGCACTACACCGAGTCGCTCAATTCGATCTATCTGCCCTCTTCCACTTCGTCGGGCGGGCAAGTGCCGCTCTCCGCGATCGCGAGATTCATCGAGAAACCGGCCCCGTTGCTCGTCACGCACCTGAGCCAGTTCCCCGCCACGACGGTGTCGTTCAACCTCGCGCCGGGATCGTCGCTTGGCGCGGCCGTCAAGGCGATCGAACAGGCGGAAAAAGACATCGGCTTGCCGGCGTCGTTCCAGACGCGCTATCAGGGCGCGGCGCTGGCGTTCCAGGCGTCGCTATCGAACGAACTGTTCCTGATTCTGGCGGCCATCGTCACGATGTATATCGTGCTCGGCGTGCTGTATGAGAGTTTCATCCACCCGATCACGATTCTTTCGACGCTGCCTTCCGCAGGCGTGGGCGCATTGCTCGCGCTGCTCATCACGGGCCACGACCTGGACATCATCGGCATCATAGGCATCGTGTTGCTGATCGGCATCGTGAAGAAGAACGCGATCATGATGATCGACTTCGCGCTTTATGCGGAACGCGAGGAAGGCAAGGCGCCGCGCGAAGCCATTTACCAGGCGTGCCTGCTGCGCTTCCGGCCGATCCTGATGACCACGCTCGCCGCGCTGCTCGGCGCGCTGCCGCTGATGCTCGGCACCGGCGCCGGTTCCGAATTGCGCCGCCCGCTCGGTATCGCGATTGCCGGCGGCCTGATCGTCAGCCAGTTGCTGACGCTCTTCACCACGCCGGTGATCTACCTCGCGTTCGATTCACTCGCCCGCCGCACGCGCGAGCGTTTCAACCGTGGCGGTCCGTCGCACGGCGGTCCGCCGGCGGGCGCCACGCCGCCCGCCACGGACGCAGGGAACTGATGCGATGAACCTGTCGCGTCCGTTTATTTCGCGCCCCGTCGCCACCACGCTGCTCGCAATCGGGATTGCGCTGTCCGGCATCTTCGCGTTCATGAAGCTGCCCGTTGCGCCGCTGCCGCAGGTCGATTTCCCGACCATTTCAGTCCAGGCATCGTTGCCGGGCGCGAGCCCGGACACGGTGGCGACCAGCGTGGCGAGTCCGCTCGAACGGCATCTCGGTTCGATAGCCGACGTCACGGAAATGACGTCGACGAGTTCGGTCGGCTCTACGCGCATCACAATGCAGTTCGGTCTGAACCGCAACATCGACGGGGCGGCGCGCGACGTGCAAGCCGCGATCAACGCCGCGCGCGCCGATCTGCCGGCGAGCCTGCGAAGCAATCCGACGTACCACAAGGTCAATCCGGCTGACGCGCCGATCATGATTCTCGCACTCACGTCAAAGACGCTCACCGCCGGTCAGCTCTACGACTCCGCGGCCACGGTGCTGCAGCAGTCGTTGTCGCAAGTGGACGGTGTGGGTGAAGTGGACGTGAGCGGCTCGGCCAATCCGGCTGTTCGCGTCGAACTGGAGCCGCAGGCGCTTTTTCAGTACGGCATCGGTCTCGAAGACGTGCGCGCGGCGCTCGCCGCGGCTAACGCGAACAGTCCCAAGGGTTCGATCGAGTTCGGCCCGAACCGCGTGCAGATCTATACGAACGACCAGGCGAGCAAAGCGTCGCAGTACCGCGACCTCGTGATCGCCTATCGCAACGGCTCGGCGGTCAAGCTGTCGGACGTGGCGGAAGTCGTCGATTCCGTCGAGGATCTGCGCAACCTCGGGCTCTTCAACGGCAAGCGTTCGGTGCTCGTGATCCTGTACCGCCAGCCGGGCGCGAACATCATCGAAACCGTCGACCGCGTCACGGCAATGCTGCCGCAGCTGCATGCGTCGCTGCCGGCCGACGTCGACATCTCGCCCACGTCCGACCGCTCGGTCACGATCCGCGCGTCGCTGAAAGACACCGAGTACACGCTGATGATCGCGGTCGCGCTGGTCGTGATGGTCGTCTTCCTGTTCCTGCGCAACTGGCGCGCCACGCTGATTCCGAGCGTGGCGGTGCCGATCTCCATCATCGGCACGTTCGGCGCGATGTACCTGCTCGGCTTCTCGATCGACAACCTCTCGCTGATGGCGTTGACGATCGCGACCGGCTTCGTCGTGGACGACGCCATCGTGGTGCTGGAAAACATCTCGCGGCATATCGAGAACGGCGTGCCGCGCATGAAGGCCGCATTCATCGGCGCGCGCGAAGTCGGCTTCACGGTCATGTCGATCAGCATCTCGCTCGTCGCCGTGTTCCTGCCGATTCTGCTGATGGGCGGCATCGTGGGCCGGCTGTTCCGCGAGTTCGCGCTGACGCTGTCGCTCGCGATCGGCGTGTCGCTGATCGTCTCGCTCACACTCACGCCAATGATGTGCTCCCGTCTTCTGCGCGAGCCCCGGGAACAGAAAGAGGAAGGCCGTTTTGGACGCTGGCTCGAACGCGGTTTTGCGTCCATGCAACGTGGCTACGAACGCACGCTCGGCTGGGCGCTGCTGCGTCCGCGCCTGATCCTCACAATTCTGCTCGCGACCATCGGCCTGAATATCTGGCTGTATATCATCGTGCCTAAGGGCTTCTTCCCGCAGCAGGACACCGGGCGGCTCATCGGCGGCATTCAGGCCGACCAGAGTACGTCTTTCCAGGCCATGAAAGGCAAGTTCGCGCAGATGATGGAAATCGTCGGCAAGAATCCGGCGGTCGACAGCGTGGTCGGCTTCACGGGCGGGCGGCAGACCAATTCGGGCTTCATGTTCGTGTCGCTCAAATCGAAGGGCGAGCGCAAGCTTTCCGCCGATGAGGTGATCCAGCAACTGCGCGCGCCGCTTGGCGACGTAGCCGGCGCACGCACGTTCCTGCAATCGGTGCAGGACATCCGCGTGGGCGGGCGGCAATCGAATGCGCAGTATCAGTTCACCCTGCTCGCCGATTCGACACCCGACCTGTATCTGTGGGGACCGAAGCTCACCGAGGCGCTGCAGGCGCGCCACGAACTGACCGACGTGAATTCCGACCAGCAGCAAGGCGGCCTCGAAGCGATGGTGACCATCGACCGCGCGAGCGCGTCGCGACTTGGCATCAAGCCCGCGCAGATCGACAACACGCTGTACGACGCCTTCGGCCAGCGCCAGGTCTCGACGATCTACAACCCGTTGAATCAGTATCACGTCGTGATGGAAGTCGCGCCGAAATACTGGCAGAGCCCCGACATGCTGAAGCAGATCTATGTCAGCACGTCGGGCGGCAGCGCGAGCGGCGCGCAGACCACCAACGCGCCTGCGGGCACGGTGACGAAAGCGACCACCACCACGTCGTCCACGAGCGCCTCGGCGGGCGGCACGGCGGGCACCACGGCGTCGAGCGCCGCAACGATTGCCGCCGATTCCGCGCGTAACCAGGCGATCAATTCGATTGCCACGAGCGGCAAGTCGAGCGCTTCGTCGGGCGCGGCCGTGTCGACCTCGAAGGAAACCATGGTGCCGCTGTCGGCGATTGCGAGCTTCAGTCCCGGCAATACGCCGTTGTCGGTGAATCACCAGAGTCAGTTCGTGGCCTCGACGATATCGTTCAACCTGCCGCCCGGCGTGTCGCTGTCCACGGCAACCCAGGCGATCTACGAGACCATGGCTCAAATCGGCATGCCCGCGACGATCCACGGCAGCTTCCAGGGCACGGCGCAGGCATTCCAGCAGTCCATGTCGGACCAGCCGATTCTGATTCTGGCCGCTCTCGCTGCGGTGTACATCGTGCTCGGCATTCTGTACGAGAGCTACATTCACCCGCTGACCATTCTGTCGACGCTGCCGTCGGCGGGCGTGGGCGCGTTGCTCGCGCTGCTGCTCTTCAAGACGGAGTTCAGCATCATCGCGCTGATCGGCGTGATTCTGCTGATCGGCATCGTCAAGAAGAACGCGATCATGATGGTGGACTTCGCTATCGAAGCGTCGCGGCAAGGCCGGTCGTCCCGCGACGCGATTCACGAGGCGTGCCTGCTGCGTTTCCGTCCGATCATGATGACCACGTTCGCGGCCATGCTCGGCGCGGTGCCGCTCGCGTTCGGCCGCGGCGAAGGCGCGGAGTTGCGCGCGCCGCTCGGCATTGCGATTGTCGGCGGGCTGATCGTGAGCCAGATGCTGACCTTGTACACGACACCGGTGGTTTATCTTTACATGGACCGGATTCGCGTTCGCTGGGAGTCGAGGAAAGCGCGCAGAAGCGGTATTGCTCCGTCTGCATGATGCATGGCGTGATGCGTGCACGGCATCGCGCATGCGCGGGGCACTGCGATCAAATACGCACTACCGCAGCGCAATGCCCCTTCAGCGCTGCAAACGGCCTCACAGTTTCTGGTCTATAGCGAGCAGAAAAATGCGCCGCCATTGCCTTGCTTGCCGTTCGCTCTGCATAGGCAAGTGCCACACGCCATGCGCGGCGTCCTTCACTTTCAGCGCAACTTGCCATTGCGCGCCGTCGCGCTCCAGGTCGGCCCCGCGCAGATCGGCAAAGATATAAGCGCCCTGCTCCGAGCCAAGATAAATCTCACACAGACGCTTGCCCGACGCGAGCCGCACCGAGCCCCAAGTGCCGTCGAGCCGGTGCGTCCAGTTGCCGTCGCGAATATTCGGTGCGACTTCCTTGCGACGGCGCAACCAGTACGCGACGGCGGCAATCAGCAGCAAGGCGGCCAGCACCGACGCGCCGACGGCGACCGCCGTGCCGAAGGCCGACTGCAACGCATAGAACGCGCGCACCGCGCCATACACCAGCGCAATCAGCGCCAGTAGTGCAACAATAATCGGCATTGCGAGCTCCCGACGAAAAAGCCTTACGGCTGCTTGTGCGTCGCGGCCCAATCCTTCACGGCCTTAAGCGTATTCTCGACGTGCTTCTCCGGCGAAAGGCTCGTGTATTCGTAGATGATCTTGCCGTCCGGCGCGATCACGTATGAGACGCGATTGGCCATCGAACTATGCATCGGCAAGCCCGCGTCGTATGCGGCGATCACTTTCGACTCCGCGTCCGCGGCAACCGGGAATTTGCTGCGGCACTCGCTCACCGAGAATTTCGTCAACGTGTCGATGTTGTCGTGCGACACGCCGATCACGGTCGCGCCATATTTCTTGTATTCGTCGACGGCCTCGGCGAATTCATGAGCCTCGATCGTGCAGCCCTTCGTGAAAGCGGCCGGGTAGAAGTACAGCACCACCGGTCCCTTCTTCAGCTCGTCGGCAAGCGAATAGGTGTACGTCTTGCCGCCGAGCGACGCCTGTGTGGTGAACTGCGGTGCCGCGTCGCCCGGCTTGAGCGTCGCGCAAGCCGCCAACGAATACGCGGCGAACGCCACCGACACGGCAGCGGCCAGCGCCGCCGGTATGATCTTTCTTTTCATCTGCTGATCCTTTGAGCGTTGATGCACACGATTCCGGCGACGAGTCTACGGCCTCGCCGTTATAGCGCGACCATGGTCGCCCCGGACGATCCGGGCGCTTTTCAAGCAGCCTGGAGCAGCCCGAAGCGGCAAAGCCAGAGATAAACGACCGGCCTTGCGCTCTATTGGACCACGTACACGCAGAATACGTGCGCCGCACCTCGCAGGATGCAAGCATCGGCTCCGCTCAGGCGGCCGCTTCTTCCACATGCGCGCCGAACCACGCGGCCGCGGAGAGATTGAGCTCGGCGAGTACCTCGGGCGTGAGCGCGGCGAATTCCGGCGGCGCATCGGGTCCGAGCGCGATCGACGCCGCGTCGCCGCCTTCGCCCGCCACCTGGGCGATGTGCAACAGCGTGCCGAGCGCTCCGCCATGCGTCACGATCGCCTCGCGGATCTGCGGCGCAAGACCGAGCCTTTCCAGCACCGCCTTGGGCGTGCTGCCGAGCAGCACATGTACGAGCGAAAAAATGCCGGTCATGAATGCGGCGTCGGCGAATTCGTCGTCGGCGGGACGCATCCAGCCTGCCGCCAGTTCCATGAAGCGCGAACGGGTACCGGCCAGTTGCACGAGCGGATCGGCGCGCCACGGCAAATCGCCGCTGTCCGCATAAAGCAGCAGTTGCGCCCAGCGCGCGATCTGGCGCGTCCCCGTGGCGATGATCGCCTCGCGCAACGACGCGATATTGCGCCCCAGACCGAATGCGCTCGAGTTCACGAGGCGCAGCAGTTGCACGACGACGCTGGGGTTCAGCTTCAACTCGGCTTCGAGTTCGACGATACCCGCATCGCGCGACAGTAGCGCGAGCAGCCGCAAGAGGCTCGGACGCGGCGACCGGTTGCGCGGCGCGGCCAGCACCTGAGGCCGCGCGAAAAAGTAGCCCTGAAACAGATCGAAGCCGAGATCGCGGGCGAGCGTGAAGTCCTCGCGCGTCTCCACCTTTTCGGCTATCAGCGTCTTGCCGTAGCCGAGCATGGCCGCGGCGAGTTCGGGCAGATGCGCTCGCTTCGTCTGCAAAAAATCGATCTTGACCATGTCCGCATGCGGCAACATGGCGAGCAGTTCGTCGGACAGCTCGCTGACGTCGTCGAGCGCGACCTGGAAACCGCTGCGCCTTAGTTCGTTCAGCCGGCGTGCGAGTTGCGCGTCGAACTTCACCGTTTCGAGTATCTCGAGCACGAAGCGTTCGGGCGGCATGACGTGGACAATGTCGTCGAAGAGCATCGCCCGATCTATGTTCACGAAGCCGCGATGCCGCCCGAGTACCGCAGGCACACCGATTCCGCCGAGGGCGCGCGCCACCACCTGCGCCGTCGCCTGAGCGTCGTCGGTGACCTCGGCATAGTTGTGGGCGCCGGCCCGGAACAGCAGTTCGTATGCGTTGAGCGCGCCCAGGCGATCGAGGATCGGCTGCCGTCCAAGATAGACGAACTGGGCGGCGGACGCCCGGTCGCCATCCTCGCCGGACGAGTCGCGCACCTCGATGCGCCGGGCAGTGGCCCGGACCAAATGAAGTTCAGACATGGATCATCGGTGCAGCTTGTCGAAATGTGGCGCGGCAGCGGCGCGCCGCCACCGCACAAGGGGTTTGCCGTATTAACGGACGCCGGGCCGCCGCACTTTAACGCAATCGCCGGAACCCGCGGCCATGGCGGCTCGCCGTCCCTTACGAAAAGTTTTTCTCGCTCGCCGGCTAAAGATTCCGGGGCGCGAGCCGTTATCTTGTTCTGATGGGGCGGCCTGCTACTTTTTGACCGCCCTCACCAGGCGAAAAGCAAGCCGCTCCGCCTGCAGACGAACACAGGTTGCCAGCGACAAACATGGAAGCGAACAGGATCACCGCGCCCCGCCGGGGCTCCTTGCGCACGGTCGTCGACCGGCTTCTTGCGCTTGGCCGCCGCGTGGACGACACGCCGCAAGCAGCCCCGCCCCCGCCGCCGCAAATGGAACAGGTGGTGGGCGCCGTCGATCTGCTCGCCCACGTGGACAGCGAACTGCACTTTATCTATGTGTCCGACGCGAGCCTGCGCTTTATCGGCTATCACCGCGAGTATCTCGAGACGATCACGCTGCATGAACTGGTGGCGCAGGCCGATGTTGCCCGCCTCGACGCGCTGCTTGCCCGCGCGTCGGTTTCGGGCAACGTGGAGAAAGCCACGCTCGGGCTCATCAAGTCGCTCACCTACCCGATCACCGTGGAGTTGCGCGTGGTGCGCAGCAGCCACAACGGCATCGGCGGCTATGCGATTGCCGGCTTCGACGTGTCCGCCTGGCGAGCGAGCGAGGAGCGCCTCATCCAGGCACTGCATCTGGACCGCCTGACCAACCTCGCCAATCAGTCCGCGCTGATTCCCGCCGTGCTCGAGGCCCAACAGCAAGCCGACGCGCACGGCACGCCGGCCGCGCTGCTGCTGCTCGACATCGACGACTATCAGCGCGTGAACCGCGCGCTCGGCTACGATGCCGGCGACGAGATGCTGCGCGACACTGCGCGGCGTCTCATGAACATGACGAGTCCGAGCGAGACCGTGGCGCGCGTGGCAAGCGACGAGTTCGCGATCCTCGTGAAGCCCGCTGCGAACCGCACCGACGCGGCCGCCGCCGCCGAAACGCTGGCCCGGCGCCTGTTGACCGCGATCCAGCAGCCGTATGTATTTAGCGGCCAGCAAGTGCATCTTTCGGCGAGCATCGGCATCGCTCTGTATCCCGATGTGCGCCACGCCAACGACACCGCGGCCCACGACACGCATCTGCTGCGCTGGGCCGACCACGCGTTGTTGCAGGCCAAGGCGGCCGGCGGCAATACGCTCGCGTTCTATGTGCCGGACGACAATCCCGCCGACGCCGAGCGCCTGAAACTGGAAGCGGATCTTTACGACGGCGTGCGCAACGGCGAGTTCTCGCTACATTTCCAGCCGATCACGAGCAGCCGCACGCACGGCGTGGTCGGGGTCGAGGCGCTGATCCGCTGGCTGCATCCGGTGCATGGTCTCGTGCCGCCGTCGATGTTCATTCCGCTCGCCGAATCGATCGGCCTCATCAACTTCCTCGGCAACTGGGTGCTGAAAATCGCGTGCATGCAGTTGATCCAGTGGGACGCCAAGGGCATTTCGCTGCAATACGTCGCCGTCAACGTGTCGCCGCAGCAGTTCCGCGATCCGCGTTTCAAGGACGCCGTGCGCGAAGCGATCAACCTGACCGGCATCGACCCGCGGCGCCTCGTGTTCGAAATCACCGAAAGCCTGCTGATGCACGACCCGGCACACGCAAAGGTGTTGCTGGAGGACCTGACCGCGATGGGCATCCGCTTTGCCGTCGACGACTTCGGCACCGGCTATTCGAGCCTGGCTTACCTGCAACGGTTTCCGCTTGCGAAGCTCAAGATCGACAGGAGTTTTGTCGAGAATCTGCTAACCTCCCGAAACGATCAGGCGATTGTCAGCGCGGTGGTCGGCCTCGCCCAGACTCTCGACCTGGAACTGGTCGCGGAGGGCGTCGAAACCGAAGCGCAGCGCGCCCTGCTCACCGAGATGGGATGCGATCACATACAAGGCTGGCTCGTCTGCCAGGCGTTGCCTTCCGACGAACTGGCGCAGCGTTTCGAAGCGCGCTCGCTTCACCTGCACAGCGCCTAGCAGTGCGGGTCAAGCGCTTACGCAGCGGCACAAGCCGGCTTCAGGCCGGCGTGGCATTCATTGGAACATGTATGGCTTTTGCGGGACTCACATGGTAAAGGCGGCTGTGCTCGACCGGCTCTGGACGCGAATGAGCGAGCGCGGCGATTTCCCCATGCTGTCGCAGTCGCTGCGCACCACCATGGCGGCGATGAACAACGACGACCTCGACTTCACCGGCCTCGTGCAGGTGGTGCTCTCGGACTTCGCGCTCACGCAAAAGGTGCTGCGGCTCGCGAACTCGGCCATGTATATGGCTTTCGGCGGCAATATCACCACCGTGTCGCGCGCGCTGATGGTGCTCGGCATGGACGCGGTCGGCCATCTCGTCGTCGGCCTGAAGATCGTCGATCACTTTCATCACAGCGCGCCGCGCCGCATCGACGCGAAGCTCGAACTGAACCGCACGCTGCTCTCGGGCTGCGTCGCGCGCAAGCTGACCGAACGCGGCGATCTGCGTGCCGGCGAGGAAGCCGTGGTCTGCACGCTGATGCGGCAAATCGGCAAGCTGCTGGTGGTCTTCTATCTCGACGCGGAATGGGATCAGATTCGCCGGCACATCGACAGCGGCACGCTGGAAGCGGACGCATGTGTGCTGGTGCTCGGCGTGACGTTCGACGAAATCGGCGCCGAAGCCGCGGTCCGCTGGCGCCTGCCCGACATGATCCGCTCGGGCATGGGCGAGTTCGATCCGCAGGACACGGAGCAGCCGCGCCAGGTGCAATGGCTGCGCGCGATCACCAATTATTCGACGGCGGTCGCCGACGTCCTCACGCAGCAGAACGTGCCCGACTTCGAGCGCGAGGAACGCATCGCCGAACTCGCGCAGGAATATAGCCGGGCGCTCAACACCGATCCCGAAGTGCTGCTCGAAATGAGCGTCGCGCTTGCCCGCGAGGAAGGCGGCGACGGCGTGATGCGCGAAATCGTCGAACTGCGCGCGAATGCGGACGCAATGGCGCGCGAGGCGATGAACCCGGAAGCGCGCATTGCGGCAGGTGTCGAAGATCTGCGCGCCCTCCCCGACGGCAGTTCGCTCGCGCCCGCCCTCGGCATGGCTGCCGAAACGGTCCTCGCGGCGCTCGGCTTTGCGCGCACCGTGGTGTTCGTCAAGCACAGCAACGGCACCTTCCGCGCGCGCCTGGGTCTCGGCCCGAAGATCGACGCGGCGCTGCCCAAGCTCACGTTCGGTTCGGCGTTCGAACCCGACGTGTTCCACCTTGCTATAGCGAATTCGGTGGGCATCTTCATCGAAAACGCGCGCGATCCGAAAATGGTCGCGCGCCTGCCCGAATGGTTCCGCCGCTCTTTCGACGACGCCCGCGCCTTCGTGCTGTTACCGGTGGTGGATGAGACCGATCAGACTGTCGCGCTGCTTTACGGCGACTGGTCTCATACTCAGGAGCCACGCCGCATCTCGCAGAAAGAGATGAGCGTGCTGAACGAACTGGCCAAGGAGTTAGGCCGTTTTTTCGGCCTGGGGCAGATGCGGGAAATGGAGACGATGTAAAGACGTGGCGTGATCGTTGATCACGGTACGTAAGTCTCCTGCTTCTGCATTTGCCCGACGCCTGATTTTGCAAGTCAGATTCGCGATGCCGGTTTGCGCTGCATGCCGGCATCGCGCTAATCCGCTTTAATCTCTGAACTTCAGTCCTCGATTCTTTCCAGGCCTTCCGCGCTGCGGTCCGCGACACCTGCCCAGGCGCCGGCCGCGAGTCCCATCTGAGCGACCTCTTCCACCGTCAACGGCGCAAGCTGCGCGCACAGTGCGGCAAGCTCGTCCCACGAGCCGCTCTCCAGCGCCTCGACGGTGTCCAGCAACAAACCGAGCGCGCCCTCGCGTTGCAGAATCGCAGCCTGGATCGGACGCGACAGCGTGAGCACATTCAACGTGCTTTCGAGCGAGCCGCCGAACACCGCGTCGACGAATGAAAACACACCGGTGAGAAACGCCGCGTCGGCTTCGTCGCGGCCGGCTTCCGGCAAGCGTTCGATCGCCAGTTCCATGAAACGCGCGCGGGTCGCCGCCAGTTGCAGCAGCGGATCGTCTTCGAGCGCGACCTTGCGGCCGTCGGCATACAGCAGCAACTGGGTCCAGCGTGCAATCCGGTCGGTGCCGGTTGCGTTGATCGCCTCGCGCAGCGTGGTCACCTTATGACCGACTGCCAGCCCGCTGGAATTCGCGAGCTTCATCAGATGCATCACCAGCACGGGATTGAGCTTGAGCTCCGCTTCGAGCTGCGCGACAGTCGGGTCGCCTGCGAGCAGTTGCAACAGATTCAGCAGCGCATGGCGCGGCGCGCTGACGCGCCGGGTCAGCGCGGTTTGCGGGCGTGCGAAGAAATACCCCTGGAAGCGGTCGAAGCCGAGGCCCTGTGCCGTTTCGAAGTCGGCTTGCGCGTCGAGCCCCGATGCGATCAGCAGCTTGCCCGCCGACTTGAGCACGCTCGTCAGCTTCGGCAACAGCGCGGCGGGTGCGCGCGTGATGTCGATCTTGATGGCCTCGGCATAGGGCAGAAGCTTCGCGAAAGTCTCGTTGGGCTGAGTCACTTCGTCGAGCACGAAACGGTAGCGCCGGCCATGCAAGAGCACGATGCGCGCATTCAGTACCTCGTCGACTTCCAGGTTGGGCGGGAGTTCGAACAGGAAGCGCTCGGCGGGCAACCGCTCGATCGCGTCGTCGAACAGCATGTCGCGGCTCATGTCGATGTACGCGGGATGCCCGGTCAGCGCGCCGCGCACATTGCTCTGGGTGAGGCCGCGGATGATTGCGCGCGCCACGCGCTGCGCGGGCGTGGGCGCCCGGCCTGCCTTGGCGCTGGCGTCGTCCGCGTTGCTGTCAGCGTCGAGGTCGACGTCGAGGTCGGGTAGCGGTTCTGCCGGCAACTCCGGCGCGCGTATCTTGAGCTCGTAACCGCACAGCATGCCGTCCCGATTGAGGATGGGTTGCCGTGCAAAGCTGGCGTTCAACTGCTCATCGTCCGTGGCGCGCGCATGGCCCGGATTTTCGACTGCAATGGTGCTCATTCTGGTCCCCCGCGAGGCGCCGCCCAGGCGCTTGTTGCTGTTATGCCTGTGTTATCGCTGTGTTATCGCTGTCTTGTGGTCACCACTGTACAGATTGCGCCTGATTTATCGTTTGCGACGGCAGCGCGTCCGGCGATTTTAGCGCAGGCAGTCTTGCACGGGCATGTCGAGAAAACAATATCAGCAAAAATTTCGTAAGCGCGGAAAACGCGTTCTTCTGACCTGGAATAAAAAACGGCCGCAACTAGCGGCCGTTCATCTTAGGCGCGGCGATACGTTACTTGAGCACCACCTTCACGTCGAAGTACTTCGCCGCGAAACGGTCGATCGTGCCGTCTGCCTTCAGTTCCTTCAGCGCCTGGTTCAATGCGTCCTTCAGCGCCGCATCGCCCTTGCGGATGCCGAAGCCGACGCCCGCGCCGAGCAGTTTCTCGTCGCTGACAGCGGGACCGGCGAATTCGAAGCCCGCGCCTTGCGGCTTCTTCAGAAAGCCCTTGGACGCAGCCTCGGCGTCCTGGAACGATGCGTCGAGACGACCGGACGCGAGGTCCGCATAAATCTGGTCTTGCGTCTGATACGGCACGACGTCGACACCCGCCGGCGCCCAGCGCGCCTTCGCGTACGTTTCCTGGATCGTGCCCTGCAGCACGCCGACATGCTTACCCTTTAACGACGCGGGCGTCGGCAGCAAGCCACTGCCCTTCTTCGCGATCATCTGATTCGGGATCGTGTAGATCGGGTCCGTGAAATCCACTGCCTGACGACGCTGGTCCGTGATCGTCATGTCCGAGTTGATCGCGTTGAATTTGCGCGCCTGCAACGCGGGAATGAGACCGTCGAACGAATTCTCGACCCACACGCATTTGGCCTTCAGCTTCGCGCAGACAGCATTGCCCACGTCGATGTCGAAACCCTGTAACTCGCCCGACGGCGACTTCGATTCGAACGGCGCATACGACGCCTCAACGCCGAAGCGCACTTCCTTGATCTCTGCCGCCGCTGCGGTGCCTGCCGTTACTGTCGCCGTTGCCGTCGCGAATAGCGCGAGCGCGGCCGTGTTTCGCCAATTCATCTTCATTGCGGGTGTTCCTCTACGGTATTGAACAAGACGGAGCCGAATCCGGACAGGCATGATTGCCGCGCCAAAAATGCGATTCAAACTCGTGCGGCCGATGTGGTGCAGCGCAGCAGCCGCGAGGCGGGGATTGTACAGGCGGGCGCGCCGCGCCTGCGGGCAACTGCGTCAAGACGCCAAGCGGAACGCAGATTCAAGCGCACATGCAAAGCTGCAACTTGATGTCGCGTGCACGCAAAAACATCAGCGCCGATGCGGCCGCCGTTCATGCGGATCGCGTGGTTAGACGAGCTTCGACAACGTGTCGTGCGTGGTGTCCACTACCATCAACCCGGCACGCAAACCGGGCTTGACGGTCGCGTTCGGGAACACCAGTCGCTCCTCGTCGTGTTGCACGACGTAGCGATAGTCGCCATCGCGTGCGACCAACGTGCCCTTGCCAAAGGGCGTGAAGTTGGCAACATCGGGCGCGACCAGCAATTCGAACGCTTCGCTGTGCTTTGTGATCTGATCGATCACCGTGAAGGCGCGCGGCAGTTCCGCTCGCGTGCGGCCATTCGTGCCCGCGAGCATATGACGCAACGCCTCGTCCGCGCCGGCAAAACGCGTGAGGTCGTTCTGGCCGAACGGGCGCACTTTGCCCAACTCGAGCGTGCACGCTTCGGCTTCACACGCGTGCGCGGTGAAATGCGAGTACGTATTGCCCTTCGTGGTGTGCAACAGCACGGCACTGATGCGCGCCTCTGCGAGCCACTCGAACATCGCGCGCGAAAACGGCCTGCCGGTATGCGGCAGCAACGCGAAGCGCTCGAACGCGGACGCGCGGATTGCCGTGTGCATGTCGATATGCCACCGTGCTCCGGGCTGCCGCGATGCGGTGGCGAAGAACTGCGTCGCCGCCTGTTCGAGCGCGGCGGCGCGCGGCGCTTCGTAACTGTGCGGCAGCTGCAGATGCCGGCCGCTGAAGAGGCGGTTGAGATCGTCGTCGCGATAACGGCACGCGTCGCGCATTGCATCGACATTGCCGAGAATCACCAGCAGACGACACGTCAACGCGGCCTCGCCGCGCGCTATATCGCGCACGAGATAAGACAGCAGTTCGATCGGCGCGGTCTCGTCGCCATGCACGCCCGCCGAGGCCAGCACGCTGCGCGTGTCCGCCGCAAGTGCCGCGGGCTCCATCGACAGAACGCCGTCGTCGAGCCACGACCAGCGCACGCCGCCGGCACACGTGCCTTGGGTTTCGTTCGCGGAAGGCCGCGTGCCCGCGAGCGTGTACGCGAGGAAATCGTCCAGCATCGCGGGCTGCGTGTGGCGCTCAGCGCTGGAAGTCATAGAGCGACCCGAGTCCCAGAATCTGCGTCAGTTCGTCGAGTGCGCTGCGCGATTCGACGAGCAGTTTCGGATCGGCAAGATCCGCGGGGGCGAGACGGTCGCGATAATGCTTTTCGATCCACGAATCGAGCCGGCCGAACAAGGTGTCGTCGATCCACACGCCTTGTGTGACCGCCGCGCGTTCCGCATCGCTCAACACGACACGCAGGCGCAGGCAAGCCGGACCGCCACCGTTCTTCATGCTTTCGCGCAGGTCGAATACGAGCACGTCGTCGATAGGACCCGTATGCGATGTCAGGTCGTCCAGGTAAGCGGCCACGCGGGGATTTTCGCGGCACTCCTGCGGCACCACCAGAACCTGCTTGCCGTCGGGGCGCGTCAGCAACTGGCTGTTGAAGAGATACGACGAGACGGCGTCTGCCACGCTCACCTGCGCGTCGGGCACTTCGATCACATTGAACTGAGCCTTCAGACCCGCGAGCTTCGCGCGCAATTCGTCATACACCGCGTTCTGCTCGACGAACGCAAGCTCGTGACAGAACAGCGTATTGCGATTGCCGACCGCGATCACGTCGTTGTGAAACACGCCCGCGTCGATCACCTCCGGGTTCTGCTGCGCGTACACCGTGGCCTCGTCTTGCAAACCGTGACGGTGCGCGACCGCGCGGCTCGCCTCGAACGTTTGACGCGCGGGAAAGCGCTTCGGCTCCGGCCCGCGACGATACTCGCTGCGGCCATACACGAAGAATTCGACCCCACGGGTGCCATATTCCGAACAGAAGCGCGTGTGATTCGCCGCGCCTTCGTCGCCGAGCGCCGGCGTGCCGGGCAGCGCCTCGTGCACCGCGAAGCGATCGGCGTCGCTGAAGATGGCGCGCAACGTGCGGCGCGTCGATTCGTGCTCGATCGCGCGATGCAGCTTGCTGCACAGATTGGCCGGCGTGAAATGCACGCGGCCGTCGTGCGTGTCAGCGGACGGACTCACCGTCGCAGCATTCGCGGTCCACATCGCCGATGCCGAACTTGCCGCGGCGAGCAACTCAGGCGCGTTCCTCGACACGCGCTCGATCACCGTCGCGTCGTCGCCGGAAAATCCCAGCTCGCGCAACAGACGCATCGACGGGCGTTCCTGCGGCGGCAACACGCCCTGATGAAAACCGAGATCGGCCAACTGCTTCATCTTGCGCAGGCCCTGCTTCGCGGCCGCCTTCGGATTCGCAACCGACTTCTCGTTGTTCTGCGACGCGACGTTGCCGAACGACAGCCCCGCGTAGTTGTGCGTCGGGCCGACCAGACCGTCGAAATTGGCTTCAGTGGCTTGCATCGTCGATCCTTAGAATTGGAGGCCCGGCGAGACGCTCGCGGGCATTTGCAGTTGCGCGCTTTCGACGGAAGCCATCGGGTACGCGCAGTAGTCGGCCGCGTAATAGGCGCTCGGCCGGTGATTGCCCGAACGGCCCGGTCCACCGAACGGCGCACCCGACGAAGCCCCATTAGTCGGCCGGTTCCAGTTGACGATGCCCGCGCGGATGGTGCGCTGGAAATGCGTCCACAGCGATTCGTCGTCGGCGAGCAGTCCAGCGGACAGGCCAAACTCCGTGTCGTTGGCTTTTTCGAGCGCTTCGTCGAAGCTGCCGTAGCGGATGATCTGCGCGAGCGGTCCGAAATGCTCCTCGTCGGGCAGATTCTTCACAGCGCTCACGTCGAGAATGGCCGGCGTGACGAAGCCGAGTTTCGGATCGCGTTGCTCCATCTTCAACAACGCGTGTGCGCCGTCGGCAAGCAAACGCTCCTGCGCCGCGACGAGCCGCGAAGCCGCGCGCGCCGAAATCACCGCGCCCATGAAAGGCTGCGGTTCGGCGTTGTATTCGCCGACGCTGATGCGCGACGTCACTTCGACAAGGCGCGCAAGGAAGCGCTCGCCGAACGCGTCGTTCGGCACGAAGATACGGCGCGCGCAAGTGCAGCGCTGTCCCGCTGACAAAAACGCTGACTGGATGGTGTGATGCACGGCGGCGTCGAGGTCCGCGACCGGGCCGATCACGAGCGGATTGTTGCCGCCCATCTCCAGCGCAAGCACGATCTCCGGGCGTCCGCCGAATTGCTTGTGCAACAATGTTCCGGTGTCCGAACTTCCTGTGAAAAAGAGGCCGTCGATCTGCCGGTGATTCGCGAGCGCAATGCCCGTGTCCTTCTCACCCTGCACGAGATTGAGCACGCCGGCGGGCAAGCCCGCGTCGCGCCACGTCTGCACGGTTAGCGCCGCCACGCCGGGCGCGAGTTCCGACGGTTTGAAGACAACCGCGTTGCCTGCGATCAGCGCCGGCACGATATGCCCGTTCGGCAAGTGACCCGGGAAGTTATACGGCCCGAACACCGCCACCACACCGTGCGGGCGATGCCGCAATACCGCGGTGCCGTCCGCCATCGCCGAACGCTTTTCGCCAGTGCGCTCGTTGTACGACTGAATCGAAATCTCGACTTTCGCAGCCATCGAGGCCGCTTCGGTGCGCGCTTCCCACAGAGGCTTGCCGGTTTCGCGGCCAATCGCTTCGGCGAGCGTCTCCTTGCGTTCGGTGACGAGCGCGGCGAAGCGGCGCACTACCGCGCACCGCTCGTCGAGGCTCGCTGCGGACCATGTTGCGAACGCACGGCGCGCGCTGCGCACCGCGCGGTCCACGTCGTCCGCGGAGGCGCTATTGCCTTCCCACACCGTCGCGCCCGTGCCCGGATTGCGCGACGCGAATGCGGGTCCTGTGCCGGCGGCCCATTCGCCGTCGATGAAAAGCTCGCTCATGATCATCCTTGTTTACGTTTCAGCGCCAACACCCGAACCGGGTCGCCTGCGTTGACGCCCAGCGCCGACGCTTCTCTCGCGTTCATGCGGAACACGCCGTCTTGCGGCACGCCCGCCGCCACGCCTACGCGAAAATCGCCGAGCGACGTGTTCGACACCATCGAGCGCGGTGCATCCTGCGCCGCGCCCGCCGGCACGTCGGCAATCTCGACCGGCACCAGCACGCTTTCGCGCACCGTGCGCAAGTCGGAGATATGGCATTCGAGCACCGGACCGGCATCGAAAATATCGACGTGGTTTTCGTAACGCAGCCCTTCCGCTTCGAGCATGCGGCGCGCCGGAATCGTGTCGTTATGGGTGAGGCCGACGCATTGCTGCGCCTCTTGCGGCAATAACTCGACATACACCGGATAGCGCGGCATCAGTTCGGCAAGGAACGCTTTGCGTCCATGCGAGCTTAGATAGTCGGCCGCGTTGAAATCGATCTGATAGAAGTGCGAGCCGACCGCGCGCCAGAACGGCGACGTGCCTTCCGCATCGAAATGCCCGCGCAATTCCGCACATAGGCGCTGCGGAAAACGCTCACGAAACTGCGCGAGAAACATGAAGCGCGAGCGCGACAGCAAGCCGCCCACACCGCTCGTGCGATATCGCGGGCTCAGAAACAGCGAACACACTTCGGCATAACCGGTTAGGTCGTGCGAGATGTTGAGCGCCCGCATGCGCGTCCAGATGCCCAAGTCCTGGCTCGCGTGCACCACCGTGCTCACCCGATAGTTGTAGAACGGCTGTTGCAGACCGACCGCCGCTTCGATTCCGCACACGCCGGCCACGTCGCCGGTCGCCGTGTCTTCCATCACGAAGAAGTAGCCCGCTTCATGCGGCTCGGCCTTGTCTTCCATCGTGCGGCGCGCACGTTCGACTCGCGCCGCAAGTGCCTCGCGATCCGGCTTGAATGTGGTGAGCCCCGGCCCCGTTTCCTGCGCGAGCCGCATCAACGCGTCGACATCGCCTCGTTGCACCACGCGAACGACGATCATTGCGCGTCTCCCGATTGTTCATTCGTTTCCGGCCGATGCAACGGCACGCAGCGCACCGTATCGCCGTCCTGCACGCCGAGCGCCGCACGCGCCGGCTGGGCAAGCGGCGCGCCTTCGTTCCTCGCCGTGGGCAACTCGCCGAGCACACAGCGGAACTGACCGTCCGCGCCGTTGTGGGCGATCAGATACGTCGAGCCGTTCGCCCCGGCCGCCGCCTCGTGCGCCACCCGCGTTTCGTTGTGGGTCACGCAGGCGCTGCGATCCACCTGCGCGGTGAGCACCGGGCCCGCATCGAAGATGTCAATGAAGCGATCGGTCTCGAAACCCTCTTCAAGATGAATTTCGTACGCAAGCAGAGCCTTCGAATCCGGCTCGCCGAGCACACGCTGCGCCGCTTCCGGCAGCAACGGCACATAGATTGGGTACGTCGGCATCACTTCGGCGATGAACGTTCTACTGCGCCCGCCCGACTCGATTTCGATGTCGGCGAAATTGCGGCCGAAGAACTTGCGCCCCACCGCTTCCCAGAACGGCGACACGCCGTTCTCGTCGGTGACGCCTAGCAGCAGCGAGAACACCTCGGGCGTGAAGCGCTTGCGATTGGCCGCGATATACATCATTCGCGCGCGCGACATGAGATGCGCGGCGGCGTCCCCGCGCAGCGACGGGTCGATGTAATAGCCCGCGAGCCGGCTCTTGCCGGTCAGTTCATGCGACATGGTGAGCGCATGGATCTTGCGGTTCACGTGCAGTTCGCGCGATGCATGGATCAGCGCGTCGTTGCGAAACGCATAGAACGGATCGGAGTAACCCGCGGCGGCGACGATGCTCGCCGTGCCCATCAGCTTGCCGCTCTCCGAATCTTCGAGCACGAACAGATAGAATTCCTCGCCCGGAAAATCGACCTCCGCGCGAAACGAATCCTCCGACAACGCGACGCGTGCTTCGAGCGCGCGCCGGTCGTGCGGTAGCGAATGCAGCACCGGTTGCGCGGTGCGCGCCATATGTTCGAGCGCATCGAGATCGGCGAGGCGGCCGGGGCGTACGAAGAGCATCATCGTTCCTGTTCAATGTGACGCATGAGCCAATGCGGAGCGTTCGAACCGCCGTTCACTTGGACGCGGCTTCGGCCTTCGCGCCGACCACGTCCGCGATAGCTTTGGCGAGACGCTCGAAGCCCTCGTTCATGTCGTCGAGCGGCATGATCAGCGACGGCACGAAGCGCAGCACGTCCGGTCCTGCCATGAGCATGATGACGCCATGCTGGCCGGCCGCCGTGACGAAGTCTTTCGCGCGACCCTTGTAGGCGTCGGTCAGTTGCGCGCCGATCAGCAGGCCCTTGCCGCGCACCTCGTCGAACAGGCCGAAGCGCTCGTTGAGCTTCGCGAGGTGGCCTTTCAGCACTTCGCTGCGGGTACGCACGCCTTCGAGCAGCTTCGGATCGCTGACCAGCTCCACCACTTTTTCCGCGATGGCGGAACCGAGCGGATTGCCGCCGTAAGTCGTGCCATGCACGCCGACCTTGAAGTGCGCGGCGAGTTCGTTCGTGGTCAGCATCGCGCCGATCGGAAAGCCGTTGCCGAGCGCCTTCGCGGTGGTCAGGATGTCGGGCGTGACGCCCGTGTCCTGATACGCGTAAAAGTAACCGCTGCGGCCGACACCTGTTTGTACCTCGTCAAAAATCAGCAGGGCGCCGTGCTGATCGCAGGCTTCGCGCAGCGCCTCGAGGAACGCCGGATCGGCGGGGATCACACCGCCTTCGCCCTGAATCGGCTCGACGATGACCGCGCAGGTCTTCGCGCCGATCGCCTTTTTCGCGGCCTCTATGTCGTTGTACGGCAAGTGAACGATGCCTTGCGGCACCGGCCCGAAGCCTTCTGAATACTTCGGCTGACCGCCCACGCTGACGGTGAAGAACGTTCTGCCATGGAACGACTGAGTAAACGAGATGATTTCGAATTTGTCGGCGCCATGACGCTCGAATGCGACGCGGCGCGCGAGTTTCAATGCGGCTTCGTTCGCTTCCGCGCCCGAGTTCGCGAAGAAAGCGCGGTCGGCGAACGTCAATTCTTCGAGGCGCCTCGCCAGACGCAGCACCGGCTCGTTGGTGTAGCCGTTACCGATGTGCCAGAGCTTGCTACCCTGCTCGTGCAAGACTTTCAGCAGTTCGGGATGCGCATGACCGAGCGCGGTGACGGCGATACCGCCGGCGAAGTCGATATAGTCGCGGCCTTGCGTATCCCAGACGCGTGAGCCGAGACCGCGATCCGGCACGAAGGCGGCGGGTGCGAATACCGGCACCATGACTTCGTCGAAGGTCTTGCGTGTCACAGTCAGGTCGTTCATGGCAAATCCTCGTTACAGGTGAGAGGTAGTACAGGTAGTGTAGGAAACCGCACGCGTTACGTCTTGCGCATACGCGACGCTTTCTATGAGGTTCGGCCCGCGCCGCGAGCGGCAAGCCCGCCAGCTTCGCCGCGCGGCCACTCGGCGGCGGCCAGCGAGCCGCGCCCGGCCGCCTTTCAATCGCCCCTATCCGGCGGCTCGATCAGCGCACCCGCGCGCGGCTCACTGGCCGCAGCGCCGCTTGCGCCGGTCTGTTTGTCGATCCAGTTGCGGCGGTCCTCGCGCGGCGTCACGCCGAAGCGTTCGCGATAGGCATTCGAAAAGTGCGCCGCCGACGAAAACCCGCAAGCCAGACTGATCTGCACGACCGACTTGCTGGTGCGCTGCAATTGCGTGCGCGCTTTCGAAAGCCGCAGGCCAAGATAGTATTTGGACGGCATCGAGCCGAGATACTGGCGAAACAGGCGCTCCAACTGGCGTCGCGAAACGCCGACGAGACCCGCGATTTCGTCGGTGGTGAGCGGATCTTCGATATTCGCTTCCATCAGCAACAATGCATCGTTCAGGCGCGGATGACGCTCGCCGGGCGCTGTCACGAACGGTATGCGCTGACGCTCCTCGCCCGCGCGCAATACGCCGACGCCGAGCGTATCCGCAATGCGATCCGCGAGCTCCGGACCGTGCTCGCGGCCGATCATCGCGAGCATGAAGTCGACGGTTGCCTGACCGCCCGCGCAAGTGGCGCGATCGCGGTCGATTTCGAAGATCTGCTGGGTGACGATGGAGCGCTCGAACTGCTCGGAGAACTGCTGATACGTTTCCCAGTTCACACTCACGCGATAGCCGGACAACTGGCCCGCCATCGCGAGCCACCACACGCCGTGATGAATGCCGGTGACGAGCGGCGTGCGTTGCCCGACGCGCGACAAACTAGCGAGAAACAGGCGGTAGTCGGCGAATTGCTGAAACCGTTCGCTGACCACGATCAGCCAGTCGCACACGACCGCGTCGCCGAAGGCCGCGTCGGCGGGCCATTGCGCGCCGCCCGCAAGCGGCACCGCGCGGCCGTCCCACGAGCACACCTGCACGCGGTAAAGCGCGCGGCCGTCGATCTCATTGGCGAGATTGAGCGCGTCGACAATCGGCCCGACGCCCGACATCGACACAGGCGGCAATGCCACGATTGCGACCTGCATGGTGCGTGCGGGGCTGGACGTACGAGCCATCGGTTAAATAGAAAACGGCGAGCGTTACTTCAGGCTGCCGGAGAGGAACTGCTTGAGCCGCTCGCTGCGCGGCGAGCTCAGCACCTCGGCGGGCAGACCTTCTTCTTCCGTGCGGCCCTGATGCAGGAACATCACATGGTTCGACACGTTGCGCGCGAAACCCATTTCGTGCGTGACGACGATCATCGTGCGCCCTTCTTCGGCGAGTTTCTGCATGACCTTCAACACTTCGCCGACCAGTTCGGGGTCGAGCGCGGAAGTCGGCTCGTCGAACAGCATCACGTCAGGGTCCATTGCCAGTGCACGCGCGATCGCCACGCGCTGCTGCTGACCGCCCGACAGGTGCGACGGATACTGTTTTTCCAGACGTGGCGCGAGGCCCACTTTCTCGAGATATTCGCGCGCGCGCTCCTCGGCTTCGCGACGCGGCAAACCGAGCACATGAATCGGCGCCTCGACGATGTTCTCGATCACGTTCATGTGCGCCCACAAGTTGAAGTGCTGGAACACCATCGCGAGCTTCGTGCGGATGCGCTGCAATTGCTTGTGATCGGCCACTTCGAGATTGCCCGCGCGGTCGGGTTTCGTCTTGACCGCTTCGCCGTCGACGACGATCTGCCCCGCGTTCGGCCGCTCGAGAAAATTAATGCAGCGCAGGAAGGTGCTCTTGCCCGAGCCGCTCGCGCCGATGATGCTGATCACGTCGCCCTTGTTCGCATTGAGCGATACGCCCTTGAGCACTTCGTTGTCGCCGTAGCGCTTGTGGATGTCCTGCACGGCGAGCTTGCAAGCTTCGGTTTGCGTGGTGTGGAGCAAGATGCTCTCCCTGTGAAAATACGGATCGAACGTCGACGGCGCGCTTTTATCGCACCGCCTGCTGCAAACACGGCGCGCTCAATGCGTGCGCACCGCCAGGTAGCCGAGCCAGCGACGTTCGGCGCGGCGGAACAACGCGACGAGGGCGAACGACACCACGAGATAAATCAGCGCCGCAAGGCCGAACGCATCGAACGATTGATAAGTGGCCGAATTCGCGTCGCGCGCCACCTTCAGAATGTCCGGCACGGTGGCCGTGAACGCGACCGTCGTGGCATGCAGCATCAGGATCACCTCGTTACTGTACAACGGTAAAGCGCGGCGCAGCGCGGACGGTATCACAATGCGGCGGTACATCGTGAACCAGCTCATGCCGTAGGCGCGGGCCGCTTCCACTTCACCGTGCGACGTCGAGCGGATCGCGCCAGCAAAAATCTCGGTGGTGTACGCGCAGGTGTTCAGCGCGAACGCGAGAATCGCGCAGTGAAAACCGCTGCGAAAGAACGCATCGAGCAGTTGATGCGAACGCACGAATTCGAGGCTATACATGCCGGTATAGATCAGCAGCAATTGCACGTACAGCGGCGTTCCCCGAAACACGTAAGTGTAAAGACGCACCGGCGTGGAAAGCCAGCGCTTCTTCGACACGCGCGCGACCGCGAGCGGAATCGCGAGACAGAAGCCGATGCCGACGGATGCCACCAGCAGCCACAGCGTCACCGCAAGGCCGGATATGCGCTGACCGTCCCAGTAGAGGAACGCGCGCCAGAACTGATTGAGAATGTCGATCATGGTCTTAAAGCTCCGCGTGCCGCACGCCGATCGAATAGCGGCGTTCCAGCCAGATCAGCGCGAGGTTAGAGACAGTCGTCAGCGCGAGATAGATCAGCGCGGCGATCAGAATGAAGAAGAACATGTTGAAGGTGCTCTTGCCCGCGTCCTGCGCGGCCTTGACGACATCCGCGAGACCGATGATCGACACCAGCGCCGTCGCTTTCACGAGCACCTGCCAGTTGTTGCCGATGCCCGGCAGCGCGAAGCGCATCATCTGCGGAAACAGGATGCGTGCGAACACGCGCACGCCGCTCATGCCGTAAGCGCTGCCCGCTTCGAGCTGGCCGCGCGGCACCGCGAGAAACGCGCCGCGAAACGTCTCGGTGAAGTACGCGCCGTAAATGAAACCGAGCGTCAGCACGCCCGCCACGAACGGGTCGATGTCGAACTGCGGCAGATCGAGCGCGTCGGTCAGATTGTTGACCCCGATCTGGATGCTATAAAAGAGCAGCAACATCAGCACGAGGTCCGGCACCGAGCGGATCAGCGTCGTGTAGCCGGTGGCGAGCGCGCGCAACGGCCGGTTAAACGAGAGTTTCGCCGCCGCGCCCGCGAGGCCGAGCACTACGGCGGCCGCGAGCGAGAGGACGGACAGTTCGACCGTCTGGATCGTGCCGGCCAGTAATACCGGACCAAAGCCGTATAGCACCACGCGTGTCTCCATCCAGGTTCGTTGAATTCCTATGGAGGTCGTCGGCTCGAACGCCCCGACTCATCCTGCATGGCGCGCAGTCTCGCAAGCGAAAATTAAATTCTCAAAGGCGGGCGTGGCATTTGCTGCGACGCAGCAAACCACGAATGACAGCGTCGCATCGCTGACGGCGCTTGGTACGGGGGCGCCTCGAGCAATACGACGAGCAGCGCGGGCAGCCGCGGCCGCTGCGATTTCGCAAGTTTGAGGTCGCTTTTTCGATAGGGGGCGCGGGGGCTTCGCGCGGAGCGAAGGGCCGCACTCAAGCGCGGCGTAGGGGCGCATTGCGCGCCGCTGCTATTCGATGCCGAGCCGCGCGCGAATCGCCGGCAGCATGTATTCGACTGCCGCGCGGCCTTCCGCGATGGCCGGCGCAGCGCGGTGAAAGTCGAAGATGCCCATGCCGCCCAGACGCGGCTGAATCAGAATGTCCGCAGGCTCGCCGGCGAGGCGGCTGCGGGTAATCCGAACCTGCATGATGTCGATGCTTTGCGCGATCGAACTCAGCATTGAAGGCACGCGTGCGCTCGGTGCGGGCGGCACGCGAACGTCGTCGGTGACGCGCTCCTCGGCGGGAGCGAGCCAGCGCGGCCACGGCTTGCCGTTACGGCGCAGCGACACGGGCGGCGGTGCGGTTGGATCGATTGCCGGGGTGTCCACCACCGCGCCGCCGAAATCGCGGCCGTTGAGAATGTCGTTGTTCAGATCGACGGCGATCACACAGTCCGCCCGCATGCCGCGCGCGACAGACACCGGCACCGGATTGCTGAGCCCGCCGTCGACGAGCCATACGCCGTTGTGCCAAACCGGCGTGAAAATGCCGGGAATCGCAATCGACGCGCGCACCGCGTCGACCACACTGCCGTCCTGGAGCCAGCTCTCGCGGCCCGAGTCGAGTTCGGTGGCGACCGCCGCGAACGGCATGTTCAGCTGCGCGATCGAACGGCCGTTGAACTTGTCGGCGAAAAGCTGGATGACCTTGCGCCCGCCGAGCAAGCCGCCCGAGAGGCGCAAGTCGAGCAGCCGCACGACCGTCTGCCACGTGAGACGCGACACCCACTCCTCGAGCCAGTCCAGGTCGCCGTTCGCATACACCCCGCCGACCAGCGCGCCGATCGATGTGCCGCACACCACGTCGGGCTTGATGCCCGCATCGTGCAGCGCGCGAATCGCGCCGATATGCGCCCAGCCGCGCGCCGCGCCGCCCCCCAACACCAGCCCGATACGGCTGTATCGACGTCGACGTATCATGATTCCCCGCCTTCCATTCGTCTGTCTTGTCGTTGCTTCTAGCGCCCGCGCACCACGTCCGAGCGCGATGTCGTGTACACCTTTCTGTTCTGGTCGAAGTGCACGTTGAAAATGCCTTCTTCCGTCACGCCGCCTTCGCGCCACTTCCAGCTCCACACCGTCTCCGGCTTGAGCGGGAACACCGCGATTTCGCCCGGTTTGCCGAGCAGGCGCCGCACTTCGTCCTCGCTCATGCCGATGCGGATCTTGCCGAAGTTCGCCGCGGTCAGCACCTGCGTGATGGATTGAAGCTTACCGTCACGGTCGATGTCGACCATGTACGTATTCAGACCTTGCGGACCACGTGGATATTCGAAGCGTTTCGAGCCGTCCGTATAGGTGCGCTCGGTTTCCGGCTTACCCATCTGCTCGCGGATCTGCGCTTCGGTCGTGACGCCCGGCGTCATGTTCTTCAGCAGCAGCGCGTCGGGCTTCACGGCGTTGAAGAATTCCTTGATTTTTTGCACGGCGCGCTCGCTCTGCTGGTCGTCGCAAGCAGTGAGCGCGATGCACGCGGCCAGCATGGCGGCAATAGGCAATTTCAGGCTCACAGCGAATTTCCTGTATCGATGCGAGCGCGACTGTGCGCACCGCTCGTGTAGTGATTCACCAAAGGGACTTCCTTTGGAACGCGCTACAGGATAACCGCGTGCGGCAAAAACCGCGAGCGAGCGCCGGTGCGCCAAAACCGGGCGATGCCGGTGCTGGCATGCGGAAAACGCGGGACGTTATGGGCTTTTTGGAGAATCAGGCTGTCTGCGCGAGATTTATTGCAAACAGCAACAGACGCAACAGAAAGCAAAAAGGCGACGCCGTGCAAGCGTCGCCCGGGCTCGCGTCGCCAATGAGGTTCTGCACCGGTACTGTAGGTACGTCGGCAGCGACAAGGGACACGCGGAAAGACGGGACTATGGATGCTGCCAAAGACCGGGACGACAGCGTGGACGACGCGCAGCGGTCCGGTTCCGACGCGGCGATGAACGACCTTGGCCGCTCACCTTGCGCCATCGCCGGAAGTGGCGAACCGCTGCTTGTTCGGCCGTCCTGGTCCCTCGATAAGTCTTCCAAGTGACGTTAATCTAACGGGATCGGACGGTTTAGACGAGAGCGCGTTTACACCGAATTTGCAGAGGATTTCGTCGCGAGAGAACGATCACGGCAATGGAAAACTGCGGTCGAAGCTCGCACGCACATCCAGATGCGCGCGAATGACGTTGGCTGCCTCGTAGGTGTCGGCGGTGCGCTGCTGCGCGGCCACGACGCTATCGTCTATGGTGACCGGATGCACCTGACCGCGCTGATAAACGGTCTTCAACACGTCGGTCGGCAAGCCGGTGACGCGCGACTGCATCGTCGCGACTTCGTCGGGGTGCGTGAGCGCCCAGCGCTGACCCGTCGCCACGCGCCGCAGGAAGTCGGCTAACTGCGCCCGCTTGGCCGCAATCGAGGCCTCGGTCGCGACCTGATAGCTAAGCCCTTCCGACAGACCCACGCCGTTCGCGATGATGCGGTCGTGATCGCGCGACTCGCCAAGCGCCGTGTACGGGTCCCAGACCGACCACGCATCGACGCTGCCCGAAGCGAGCGCGGCCTTTGCGTCGGCCGGCGCGAGGAACACAAACGTGACGTCGCTCGCGGACAGATTCGCCTTCTTCAGTGCGGCGAGCGCGAGAAAGTGGCCGATGGATCCGCGCGTCGTGGCAAGGCGCTTGCCCTTCAGATTCGCGACCTCGGTGAGCGGCGAATGCGGACCGACGACGATGGCGAGATCGAGCGGATTGGAACGCGTCGCGGCGACGGCCCGCACGCGCGCGCCGGCAGCAAGCGCGAATACGAGCGGCGCGTCTCCGAGTCCGCCGACATCCACGGCACCTGCATTCAACGCTTCGCCAAGCGGTTGCGCTGCCGGAAAGTTGAACCATTCGATCTTGTACGGCAAGTCTTTCAACTGGCCCGAGGCTTCCAGAATGCCGCGCGTTTGCAACGATTGATCGCCGACCTTGAGCACGGGCAGATCCGCAGCATTTGCTGACGTCGCGCATAGCAGAGCGGGAATCGCCAGCACAGCGGCGGCGAGCGGTTTGACAAGCGTGCGTTGCAGCGCGGAGAGCGTCGCGAAAAGAGAACCGGATAGCGTCATGTGGAAGGCCTGCGAATGAGTTTCCAGCGACGATAAGCGAGCGGCCCGTATAAGACAAACGCATTATTCTTCCATGCAAATATGCGAATTTTTATTACGCGCGACGCTTGAAAAAACGGCGACGCGCGTATCATCGGGCGCATGAACCATCTCACCGCTCATCATGAAGATCGACGAAATCGACGCCTACGTCACCGTTATTCGCTGTGAGTCACTGCAGCAGGCAGCGCTCTCGCTTGGCCTCACGCAACCGGCCATCACGCGCCGCCTGCAGAATTTCGAGGAAGCGCTCGGCGTCGAATTGCTCGACCGTAACACGCGTCCCCTGAAGGCGACGGCGACGGGCCGGGTCGTCTACGAACAATGCCGCGTGATTCAGCGCGAACTGGACGTGCTGCGCGAAATCGTCGCGACCGATACGCCCCCCGTCGGCACGCTGCGCGTGGGCGTGGCGCAAACCATCGCCGACATCGCGCTCGGCGAAGCGCTGCGCGTGGTGAAAGCGGCTTACCCGGAGTTGCAGGCGCGCGCGTCGACTGGCTGGGGCGGCCAGTTGCTGCAACGTCTGGAAGATGGCGAACTCGACGCCGCCGCGATTCTCCTGCCCGCCAACAAAACCTTCGGCGACGCGTTGTCGGCGCGCTCCCTTGGCCGCATCAAGCTTGCGGTGGTGGCGCGCAAAGGTCTGCTGAGGAAGCGCGTGCATACGCTTGCGCAATGCCAGTCGACCGGTTGGGTGTTGAATCCCGATGGCTGCGGTTTCCGCGACGGCCTGCAGCGCGCGCTGACGGGCCTCGGTCTCGCGCTCAAGCTGAATCTGGAAACGCTCGGCACGGAATTGCAACTACAGCTTGTCGCGGATGGTCACGGCTTAGGGCTCGTACCCATGCCGCTGCTAGTTGGCAGCGCCTACGCGGATAAGCTCGACGTGGTGACGATCAGCGACTTCAAGCCGCTGATCGATATGTGGCTCGTGCACCCGCGTGTGCTCGGCAAATTGCAGCAGCCGGTCGAGCGGTTCGGCGCGGCGATCGAACGGCAATTCAAGGAGGCCCGCACGCAACGCGCGGCTTGAAGCGTGCCGCGTGTCTTCATGCTTGCTGTCTTCTTTGGGTCGTCGCTGGTTCGTGTTCAGCCCGCGTTGCACGGTAGAGTGACAGCGCGGGCTTGAACGCCAACGTCAGATCACATGAAACCCATGCGTGCCGTCGCGAGCCAGTTGCGCGACGAGCCCATACTCCCACTCGAGATAGGCGTTCATTGCCTCGCGTGCGTTATCGGTGCCTTCATACGGACGCCGATACCGATCGATGCGCGGCGACGCCAGCCGCGTCTCGCCGCTCTCCACGGGCAGGCCCGCTTCGATCCACGCCGCCGTGCCGCCCGTGAGCACCTGCACCGGCTTGCCGGTCAACGCCGCCAACTCGGGCGCGGCGAAGCGCGCGAGCAGACTGCTGCCGCATGTGAGCACATAACGCTGTGCGTCCGGCAGCTTGTGCACCGCCTTCTCCAGTTCACTGCGAATCGCGAACCACGCGCCTGGAATATGACGCTTCACATAGTTCGCGCTGCTCGTGACATCGAGCACGACCGTGCCGGGCGACTGTAGCAGCGTGGCGAGTTCCGCAGGCGCGATTTCGTCCGCGCCGGGTGGCTGGGGCGCGAGGCGCGCGGCGGGGGCCGGGCCTTTTTCGGCGAAGTCGGCGGCGGTCAGACCGTCCACCACGTATACCTCGATGTTCATCTGCGCGAGCCACGACGCAGTCATGTTCGCACGCACGCCGTCGCTGTCCGCGAGAATGACGCGCGCACCGCGCACCGGCGCGAACATCTCGGTTTCCTGCACGAGCTGGCCGCCGGGCGCGTGGCGAAAGCCCGGTACGTGGCCCGCTTCGTATTCCTCTGGCGTGCGCACATCGAAACGGTACACGGTGCGCACCGCTTCGTCGGCCCAGCGGCGCGCTTCGTCGCGTGACGTGCGCCCCACTTTCGCGCGATCGGCGACTGCGCGCGCGCCGTCGGCGGCGACGAGACGCAGTGCA
Source organism: Paraburkholderia kirstenboschensis (assembly GCF_032806925.1). NCBI lineage: Bacteria > Pseudomonadati > Pseudomonadota > Betaproteobacteria > Burkholderiales > Burkholderiaceae > Paraburkholderia > Paraburkholderia kirstenboschensis. The sequence goes on from NZ_CP136513.1 coordinate 1,708,527, forward strand.
TCGTCGACGACCGGATGCGGCCGGCGCGAACTGCCGTGCGCGAGAGGCTGCCCGGCGAGCGTCCAGCCGATGGTGCCATTGCGCAGCGCGGCGACCGGGTTCGGCAAGCCCGCGTTGATGAGCGACTGCGCGCCGATGATGCTGCGCGTGCGCCCCGCGCAATTGACGATGATCCGCGTCGTGGGATCGGGTGCGAGCTCACGCGCGCGCAGCACCAGTTCCGCTCCAGGCACGCTGATGCTGCCCGGGATATTCATCGTCTGATATTCGTCGAAACGGCGCGCGTCGAGCACGACCACGTTTTCTTCGCGATCGAGCAGCGCCTGCACCTGCTGCGCCGGCAGCGACGGCGTGTGGCGCACGCTTTCCACCAGTTCGCCGAACGCTTTGCTCGGCACGTTGACGTCCTGGAACAGCTCACCGCCGGCCTTGCGCCAGCCTGGCAAACCGCCTTCGAACAGCGCGACGTCGGTGTAGCCGAGGCTCCTGAGGCGCTCCGCCGCACGGGCGGCGAGCCCTTCGCCGTCGTCGAGCACGACAATGGGCACAGCGCGGCGCGGCAAGCGCACCGGCGCATCGAGTTCTAACCGCGACAGCGGCAGGTTCGCGGCGAACAACGGATGACTGCGCGCGTGCGGATCTTCCTCGCGCACATCGACGAGCGCGATTTCCTCGCGTTCGAGCAGTGCGCGGCGCACGTCTGCATAAGATCGGGTACGTAAATCTTTTTCGAATGTCATGAGATCGGGGACTCCTTCGACACATTCCAGATGTTCGGCAACACGTCGTTCGAATAGCCGGACACAAAATTTTTGCGGCCACCGCCGCCCGGATACACGGAGCGGCTCACCGCTCCGATATTTCCACCGTACACGTGAATGCTGATCGACGTACGGTCACCAAATGCATTGCTCACGCGATGAATATCGCCGATGCGCGGCGACACCGCATCCACGGCACCCGTATCGAGGCGCCGCGGCGCACCCTCTTCGACCAGGTCGCCATGCGGCGCGACACGGTAATGCTGCGCAATTTCCGCGCCACGCAGCACGCCGATCAACCCCCACACCGTATGGTCGTGCACGGGCGTCGCCTGCCCGGGCCCCCAGACGAAACTGACGATCGAAAAACGCTGCCGCGAGTCCGCATGCAACAGAAACTGCTGGTAGCGCTCGGGGTCGGGCCGCGCGAAAGCATCGGGCAGCCAGTCGTCGTGCGCAATCAGTTCGCGCAGCGCGGCACCGCCCGCTTCGAGCAGCGCGGCTTCGGGCGTTTCGTCGTCGACGAGCGACGCAATACGGCCGACGAACGCGCGCAGCCGGTCAGGCCTCAGGGTCTGGGTCATGGATAGCTTGACAAAATAGTGTGGAAGTTCGGCGCGCGGCAGGCACTCGTCGCTTCGCGCACCTGCAGCGAGCGCCGCGTTGAAGAATCGGGTCCAAAGCGGTGCGAGTTCGGCACGCCGCTCGACCTTGGTCGCGCCGCTGTTGCCCGCCGTGGCACCGCCGTTGCCCGATATAGGCCGATATCGCCGGGCCGCAGCGGCGCTGCGATGAAACCGTGAGACACCCGCTAAGACGCTCAGGTCAGCACGTCGGGCTCCGCTTCCACGAGGCCTTCGAGCAGGCTCTGGAAGGCGAACAAAGCGCCGTTCGCGCGGCCCACCTGCTCGTGCGTGAGCGCGGCCATCTCATGGGGAATCGCTTGGGGCGCGCCGGCCGCTTCGGCGAGCAATTGCGCGTGACAGGCGTTGTCGAGCGCGATGTACCACCAGGCCGCCGCTTCGACGCTCGGACCTGCCGTCAGAATGCCGTGGTTCTTCAGGATCACCGCCTTGTTCCCGCCGAGCGCCGCAGCGATGCGCGCGCCTTCATCGGTATCGAGCACGACGCCGCGGAAATCGTCGAACAATGCGTGGTCCTGGTAGAACGCGCACGAATCCTGCGTCAGCGGATCCAGCTTGCGGCCGAGCGTGGACCACGCCTTGCCGTACAACGAATGCGTGTGCGCCGCCGCGACCACCTCGGGATGTGCCTCGTGAATCGCTGCATGAATCGCAAAAGCGGCCTGATTCACCGGCCCCTCGCCGACCACGATCTCGCCTTGCGCATTGACGAGCAACAGATCGGATACGCGGATGCGACTGAAGTGCTTGCCGAACGGATTAACCCAGAAGTGATCGGGCCATTCCGGATCGCGTGCGGTGATGTGACCGGCGAGCCCCTGATCGAATCCGTAGCGTGCGAAGAGCCGGAACGCGACCGCGAGCCGCTCCTGACGGTAACGGCGCTCTTCGGCGACACCTTCTCGCGGCGGCACGTCGTCGAACCAGAACTTGCGCAGCGGCGCGTGGCGCTTCAATGTCGATGGTTCGCCGCCGGGCGCAAGACGTTCGCCGGTCGGAGGTGCGTGAGAAAGATCGGTCATCGCGCCTCCGGTCACGCGGCCACGGTCTCGGTAGTCGCGGCGCCCTGGGCACCTTGGGCGCTGCGAATGCGCGCAATGCGTTCGCGCGTCGCGGGAATCAGCTCGCGGCCATAGTCGATCGCGTCTTCGAGCGGATCGAAGCCGCGCACGAGAAAAGTGGAGACGCCTAGCGCGTAGTATTCCGCGAGCGTATCGGCGACCTGTTGCGGCGTGCCGACCAACGCGGTCGAATTCGAACGTCCGCCGATTTCCTTCGCGATGCCGGTCCACAGGCGTTCGTCGGCGCGATCCGAATCACCCGAAGCCGCGAGCAAACGCCGCGCGCCTTCGCTTTGCGCGGGCCCGCCTACTCCGAGTCCTTGCGCCGCGCGCAGCCGTCTCGTTTCAGCGAGGATGTGATCGGCGCGCTCCCACGCTGCGGCTTCGGTCGCGGCGAGAATCGGCCGGAACGACACCGAGAAGCGCACTGTGCGGCCGTGCTTCGCGGCTTCGGCGCGCACGCGCGTCACCTGCTCGCGCACTTGCGCCTTCGATTCGCCCCACAGTGCGTAGACATTCGCATGACGTCCGGCAATTTCGAGCGCGGGCGCCGACGCGCCGCCGAAATACACCGGAATATGCGGCTGCTGCACCGGCTTCACTTCGGAAAAGCCCTGTTCGAAACGATAGTACTGCCCGTGGTGATCGAACGGCTTCGCCTCGGTCCAGATGCGACGCACGATGTGCAGGTACTCGTCGGTGCGCGCATAGCGTTCGTCGTGCGAGAGGAAGTCGCCGTCGCGGCGCTGTTCCGCGTCGTCGCCGCCCGAAATGATATGCACGGCGAGACGGCCGCCCGAATACTGATCAAGCGTCGCCAGTTGGCGCGCGGCGAGAGTCGGCGCAACGAAGCCCGGGCGATGCGCGAGCATGAAGTGCACCTTGCTCGTCACGCTGGCTGCATGCGCGACGGTGAGCAGCGCATCGGGGCTCGTGGAATGGTGCGGCACGAGAATGCGGTCGAAGCCCGCCGCCTCGTGCGCGCGGGCGAACTGCGCGACATAGTCGACGTCGACAGCGGGCCCTTGCGGCGCATGCGTTTCCGATACCTTCCGGGTCTGAATCATGCCGATGAATTCGATGGACACGCGAGTGCCTCCGTGAATGGTTGCTGCCCGGCGGGGCAGCGGCATTGCACGCGGAATGCCGTGCTCTCTGGAGGCGCTCAAGGTAGCAGCGAGTCATGCGCTTGTTAAATATTGATCGGCCATATCTATATCGACTTTGCATGTAACGGCGTCGCTTCCAGCAGTGACTCTGCGTCGCCCTAACCGGCTTCGCGTGGACAGACCCTTTCGCGAACGTGGGCATCGCGCCCCCGCAAGCAGAAAGCCGAAAGCTTTGGGAGAATGCTCCATCGCGTGAAAGCGCCAGAAACAGCAAGCGAACAGACAATGATCCCCTTTTCGGTCCTCGACCTCTCGCCGGTCATCGCGGGCGCAACACCCGCAGATGCCTTCAAAAACACACTCGATCTCGCGCAGCACGCGGAACGGTGGAACTACCGCCGCTTCTGGCTCGCGGAGCATCACAACATGACCGGCATCGCGAGTGCGGCGACCGCGGTCGTGATCGGTTATGTGGCCGGCGGCACGAAGACGATCCGCGTCGGCTCCGGCGGCGTCATGCTGCCGAATCACGCGCCGCTCGTGATCGCGGAACAGTTCGGCACGCTGGAGTCGTTGTATCCGGGCCGGATCGACCTCGGACTCGGCCGCGCGCCGGGCACGGACCAAACCACGGCACGCGCGCTGCGCCGCGATTTGCAAAGCAGCGCGGATTCTTTCCCCGACGATGTCGCCGAATTGCAGCGCTATTTCGCCGACCCGGTCTCAGGCCAGCGGGTTCGCGCGGTGCCCGGCGCGGGCTTGCATGTGCCGCTGTGGCTCCTGGGGTCGTCGCTCTTCAGCGCGCAACTCGCCGCGTCGCTCGGCTTGCCTTTTGCGTTCGCGTCGCACTTCGCGCCGGATTACCTGCTGACGGCGTTGCAGGTTTACCGCTCGCAATTCCGTCCGTCGGAGACGCTCGAAAAGCCCTACGCGATGGTCGGCGTGAACCTCTTTGCAGCGGATACCAATGACGAAGCGCAGCGTCTTTTCACGTCGCTTCAGCAGCAGTTCATCAATTTGCGGCGCGGCACGCCGGGGCAATTGCAGCCGCCGGTCGAGCGGCTCGCGGCTTCGGAGACGGAATTGAACTCGGTTGCGCATTCGCTCGCATGCACGGCGATCGGTGACCGCGATGCGGTGCGCGAGGGCTTGAAGTCGATCATCGATCAAACCGGCGCCGACGAATTGATGCTCACCGCACAGATCTACGATCACAAGGCGCGGCTGCGGTCGTTCGAGATCGGGGCGGAAATTCACGAGGAATTGGCCAGCGGAAAGTAAACCGCAACTGGATGAAAAAAGGGCGGCGCATACGCGACCGCCCTTCTTCTTTCACCTTCTTTCTCGTGTTCTTCTTCTGACCGGTCCGGTCCTCTCCAGTCTCTACTAGCTCAACGATTCACCTGCACCGCCGCCATTCCGTCGAGCAGTGCCTTATGGAACGCCTGCGGGTCCTGCATCTGCGGCGCATGGCCCAAGTCGGCGAATTCAACCAGCGTCGCATGCGGGATCGCTTTGGCCGCGGCTTTACCCAACTCGGGATAGTGGCCGATCTTCGCGCGCACCTCGGGTGACGCCGCGTCCTTGCCGATGGCGGTGGTGTCCTTCTGGCCGATCAGCAGCAGCGTTGGCATCTGCAACTGGCCGAGTTCATAGACAACAGGCTGCGTGTAGATCATGTCGTAAAGCAACGCCGAATTCCACGCGACGATCTGCTTACCCGGCCCCCGGTACATGCCTGCGAGCATCTGCACCCACGGTTCGTAGTCCGCGTGCCATTGCCCTGCGTAATAGGTCGACTGCTCGTAGCGGCGAATGCCGTCGGCGGTGGTCTTCAACTCGCGCTGGTACCACTGATCCACCGACAGCGACGGCACGCCTTTCGCCTTCCAGTCTTCGAGCCCGATCGGATTGGCGAGCACCAGTTGCTGCGTCTCGCGCGGATACATGAGCGCATAACGCACGGCGAGCATGCCGCCGGTCGAATGACCGATGATGGTCGCGTCCTTCACGCCCAGCGATTCGAGCAGCGCATGCGTGTTGCGCGCCAGTTGCTGAAAACTGTACTGGTAATGCTCCGGCTTGCTCGACTTGCAAAAGCCGATCTGGTCCGGCGCGATCACGCGGTAGCCGGCCTCGCTCAGACGATGAATCGTCGTGCCCCATGTCGCCGCGCAGAAGTTCTTGCCGTGCAGCAGTACTGCGGTGCGGCCGTTCGCGTGCGCCGGTTTAACGTCCATATACGCCATATGCAGCGCAACGCCTTGCGAAGTGAACTCGTATTGCTCGACAGGCGCGGGATAGTTGAAGCCCTCCAACTCGGCTCCATAGGCTGGGCCGTCATTGCCGACCGGCTGAGCGGGCTCGCTTGCAACGCTGGCCGGCGCGGCTCGCGAAATAACGGACGGGGCCGTCGCCGGATTATCCGGGGATGCGGCGGAAGCGGCACGTACCGCGACCGGTGCAACGCAGAACATGGCGGCGCTCAATGTGGCAAGCAACGAAAGGCGGCGAGAGGTCATCGACATTTTTGCATGGTTGGAAGTGCGTTCACGGCTCGCAGCAAGCACGCACAGGCTTGCTCACCGGCCGCCGACGATTCTACGACGCCTCTCGCAGCCGCGCAGTGGCGCACACAACGCCAGCCGCGTCGTAGCGTGCCGCCGAGTGGCACGCATATTGCGCGCCGAACCTCGCCAGCTATGTGTCGTGGCGCACGGAGCGCAGACGCGCAACGGCCGATCGTTCGCAGTTGGGCGCGAGGCGGCTAGCGCACGACAAAGGTCGCCCGCGCGAGGCGATTCGGTGCTAGAACTACGGGACGGGCTCGCCAGTGCAGCGGCCCGGCAGTGGGAATGGATATGCAGAGCCGGGCGACCGGCATCGGCGGGGAATAGTAACCAGCAACGGATTGCATGGCGCCGTAAAGAGGACGGGCATGTGACTGGAGTACGCCGAAGCGCGAAGTTTGGTCTATTGCTAGCAAACCGGGTGGACCGGAGTAAGCGCTAAAGCGCCAACTCCGGTCGACCGCGATAAAACTGCATGGGACCGGAGTAAGCGCTAAAGCGCCAACTCCGGTCGACCGCGATAAAACTGCATGGGACCGGAGTAAGCGCTAAAGCGCCAACTCCGGTCGACAAAGGAGACGGACATGGATACTCCGGCACGGCTGAACGACCTTCAACGCACCACCCTCGCCATCGTCCTCGCCGGCGGACGAGGCACGCGGCTCGGACCGCTCACCAACAAACGCGTCAAACCCGCCGTGCATTTCGGCGGTAAGTACAGGATCATCGACTTCGCGCTGTCGAATTGTCTGAACTCAGGCATCCGGCGCATCGCTGTCGTCACGCAGTACAAGGCCCACTCGCTGTTGCGCCATCTGCAGCGCGGCTGGAGTTTCCTGCGCGGCGAGTTCGGCGAATTCATCGATCTGTGGCCCGCGCAGCAGCGTGTGGAAGGCGCGCACTGGTATCGCGGCACCGCCGACGCCGTGTTCCAGAACCTCGACATCATCCGCTCCATCCGCCCCAAGTACGTGGTCGTGCTGGCGGGCGATCACATCTACAAGATGGACTACACGCGCATGATCGCGGATCACGCCGATAGCGGCGCGGATTGCACGGTCGGCTGCATCGAGGTGCCGCGCATGGACGCGGTGGCCTTCGGCGTGATGGCCGTCGACGAAAACCGCCGCGTGATCGGCTTCGTGGAAAAACCCGCCGACCCTCCCGCAATACCTGGCCGCCCGGACACCGCATTGGCGAGCATGGGCATTTACGTGTTCAACGCGGACTACCTGTACTCGCTGCTGGAGGAAAACATCTCGACCGTGGATACCGATCACGACTTCGGCAAGGACATCCTGCCGCGCGTCGTCACGCAAGGCACCGCGATCGCGCATCCGTTCGGCATGTCGTGTGTATCGTCGGACCCGAACGTCGAGCCGTACTGGCGCGACGTCGGCACCATCGACGCCTATTGGGCCGCCAATCTCGATCTCGCCTCCACGATCCCGACGCTCGACCTCTATGACCGCAGCTGGCCGATCTGGACGTATCAGGAACAACTGCCGCCCGCCAAGTTCGTGCGTGATCTGAAGGGTCTGCAAGGTTCCGGCAACAATCTGCTCGCATGCGGCGGCTGCGTGATCTCCGGTTCGCAGATCTCGCGCTCGGTGTTGTCGTCGAATGTGAAAGTGAGTTCGTTCTGTAACATCAATGAGGCAGTCTTGTTGCCGCAGGTCACAGTCGGCGCGAGTTGCCGCTTGCAGAAAGTGGTCGTGGACCGCGGCTGCGCGATCCCGGACGGCACGGTGATCGGCGAAGATCCGGTAGCCGACGCCGAGCGTTTCTATCGCACCGACGACGGCGTCGTGCTCGTCACGCCCGAAGCGCTGCGGCAGGAAGCGCCCTGAGTCCGACCGGCTGCGTGCCAGTTGCCGTAGCTTCGCCCGGCGCGGCGCGCGGCCAGTATTGCGAGCATTCCCCGGCCATCATTCAAGGAACGAGACCGAGCCTATGACGATTCGCGCCCTGCACGTCGCAAGCGAGCTGTATCCCCTCCTGAAAACAGGCGGTCTCGCCGACGTTGCGGGCGCATTGCCGTCCGCGCTGGTCGAGCGCGGCGCCGACGTCCGGGTGCTGCTGCCCGGCTTTCCCTCGGTGGCTGCCGGCTTGCGCGACGTGCGTCCGGTCGCGCAACTGGGCCGCCGTTTCGGTGCGCCGGACGTCACGCTCGAACAGGGCACTCTGCCGTCGAACGGACTTATCGTCTACATGATCCGCGCCGCCACGCTGTACGACCGGCCCGGCAACCCCTATCTGAACGACGAGCACGTGCCGTACGGCGACAACGCACAGCGCTTCGCGCTGCTCGGCTGGGTCGCCGCGCAACTCGCGCAACAGCTCGATCCGGCCTGGTCGCCGCAGATCGTCCACGCACACGACTGGCATGCAGGACTCGCCGCCGCCTATCTGAAAGCGGCCGAACGGCAGCATGGCCGGGCACCGGCCCGCAGCGTCTTTACGGTGCACAACCTCGCATACCAGGGCGTTTTTCCCGCGCACCAGTTCGGCCAGCTCGGCCTGCCCGACGATTTCTTCAGCATGTACGGCGTCGAATTCTATGGGCAGCTATCGTTTCTCAAGTCGGGGCTTTACTACAGCGACCGCATCACGACCGTGAGCCCGACCTACGCCCGCGAAATTCAGACGCTCGCCCAAGGCGGCGGACTCGACGCTCTTTTACGCAACCGCTCGCACGACCTGTGCGGCATTCTGAACGGCGTCGACTATACGGTGTGGAACCCGGCAAGCGACGCGCTCCTCGAAAATCGCTACACCGCCACGCGGCTCGCCGGGAAACTGGCGTGCAAGGAGGCGTTGCAAAAACGCTTCGGTCTCGCGCAGAAAACCGACGCGCTGCTGTTCGGCGTGGTGAGCCGCCTCACCGAGCAAAAAGGCCTCGACCTGCTGCTCGAAACCGTGCCGGAGATCGTCAAACGCGGCGGCCAGCTGGTCGTGTTCGGCACCGGCGACCCGGCGCTCGAGAACGGCCTGAAACGCGTCGCCCAGACCCATCCCGAATCGGTCGCGGTGGAGCTTGGCTTCGACGAAAAGCTCGCACATACGATCATCGCGGGCAGCGACGTGGTCGCCGTGCCGTCGCGCTTCGAGCCCTGCGGGCTGACGCAGCTCTATGCGCTTGCCTACGGTTCGCTGCCGCTCGTGCATTCCGTAGGCGGTCTCGCGGACACCGTGATGGACGCATCGCTCGAAAATCTCGCCGAGGATCTCGCCACCGGTTTCGTCTTCGAGCACTTCCAGCCGCGCGGCCTCACCGCCGCGATTCGCCGGGCGTTCGCGCTCTATGGCCGGCGCACCGAATGGAAAGCGGCGCAGCGGCGCGCGATGCGCCAGGACTTCGGCTGGGGCGCTTCCGCGGACCGCTACCTGGCGCTGTATCGCGAGCTTGTCTGAGTTGGTGCCTGCCTGAGTTGCCCGGCCGCAAACAGCGCGGCGCCGCGCATCTTTGGTGATGGTTCGGCGCAACAACACGGGGACGGATCAACTGCCTTGCGGCAAACTCATGTATTGTTTCCTGACGATGCAGACCGTGCATTATTCTTGCAGCGTCTGAAGCAGTGCTGCGCGCGAGGCATTCGGCTCATGCCGAAACACCGTCACCGCGCATTCCTCCCGTTTTCACCGATCGCGCACGAACGGCTGCGCGAGCCATACCATGACGAAGAACGTTCTGAGCATCCAGTCACATGTCGTTTTCGGGCACGCGGGCAACAGCGCCGCCGTGTTCCCGATGCGTAGGCTTGGCGTGAACGTGTGGCCGCTGAACACGGTGCAGTTCTCGAACCACACGCAGTACGGCCATTGGACCGGCACGGCGATCAATGCCACGCAGATGGAAGAGCTCGCCGAAGGCATCGGCGCAATCGGCATGCTGCCGCGCTGCGACGCCGTGCTCTCGGGTTACCTCGGCACGCCGGAGCAGGCGCAATCGGTACTGGAAATCGTCAAGGCCGTTAAGGCCGCGAATCCGCGCGCGTGGTACTTCTGCGATCCGGTAATGGGCGCCGCGAGCGGCTGCAAGGTCGAGCCGGGCATCCAGGAGTTTCTCGTGAACACCATGCCGGAGATGGCCGACGCGATGGCGCCGAACCATACTGAGCTGCAGCGGCTCGTGGGCCGCGAGATCGAGACACTCGAAGAAGCCGTCACCGCGTGCCGCGAGATCATCGCGCGCGGACCGAAGCTCGTGCTGGTCAAACATCTGCTCGACCGCAACAGTCCCGCCGACCGCTTCAACATGCTGGTCGTCACCGAACGCGAGGCATGGATGGGCCAGCGCCCGCTCTATCCGTTCGCGCGGCAGCCGGTTGGCGTCGGCGATGTGACGAGCGCGGTGTTCGTCGCACGCACGCTGCTGGGCGATACGATTCGCGCGGCGTTCGAGCACACGCTCGCGGCGGTCAACGCCGTCGTCAAGCTGACCTGGCAAGCCGGGCGCTACGAGCTCGAACTGGTGGCCGCGCAAAACGAAATCGCGCAGCCCCGCGAGTGGTTCGACGCGTGGGTGGCGGAGACCGCATAGCGGCTTCGCTTGCTGCGGGCGGCAACGCGGCGCCGTGCGCCGCACGGAACCTTGGCGGCCTGCCGGTCGTCCTATAATGCGTGCCGCGTGTGCGAAGCAACCCCTCACGCGCGCGGCAAACTTTTTTAGGCTCCGGCATTCAGCAGACGAGGCATCGATGGACGGTTATATCCGCAGCGAGCGGGAAGAGTACTTTGAGCAGTTGTGCATCAGCGTCGACGCGGACGAGGTGCACGAACAGGAAGCCATCGAGTTCTTCGAGAACCAGTTCGACCAGGCCGACTTCGATCCCACGCAGTGGCTCGACATCGCGCTCTACTACTCACAGGCGGTGGCGCGCGGCATCATCGACATGGTGACGCCCGACGACAAGGCGCGCAGCAATATCGCCGAAGTGATCGCCGACAACCTCGACATCTCCTACGGCGAGGACGAGTGCCAGCAGTTTGCCGAGACCATCGAATTCGCGCTGAACAACGGCGTGCCGGTGGATCTCGACCTCGTGCTCGACGGCTGCCAACGCGCGATCGACGACCTCGACACATGGGCTGACGACGAAACCAAGGCGCCGCTCTTGCGTCTGCGCGAAGAAGTGATGCGCCAGCAAGGCGAGCGCTAGAAACCGGCGCGTCGCTCCGCGCGCAAGCATTGCTTGCATTGCTCTTTGCTTACCGCCATTCCTTGCCGCCCAGACGCGGCATCACGCCCGCACATGCCTTAAACGTCCCGTGGACGTAGCTTCAGGCATGTGCGGTAATCCGCATCCCCGCCCCGCCCCCCGGCATGCGGCCCGCCCACGCACGCGCGGCTTATGCCGAAATTCTCATCCAAAGCGCAGCGAACTGCCAAGACGGCGGCATATTGGCTTTCTATATTCGCGCCACATGACCAGCGTGCAAACGCGAGTGCGCGTATTCCAGCATTGTGTATCGCGAGCCATTTTCCTTAGTCTCTCGTTGCACGCCGGACCCGCGTCGCAGCCTTGCCGCTTTCATAACCTGGAACTGTCGAAGTAAGGAGAGACCATGAGTCTTAACAACACGCTCAAACCGCTTGCTTTGTTCGTTGGCGCCATGATCGCAGCGGCGCCGCTCGCCAGTTTCGCCGACGACCTGCCGGTCAAGATCGGTTTCGCCGCGCCCATGACGGGGGCCAATGCCGGCTACGGCAAGGATCTCGAGAACGGTGTGCGGCTCGCTATCGAGGAAGCCAACGCGCAGAAGCTCAAGATCGGCGACAAGGTCGCGCAGTTCCAGATCGTCTCGCAGGACGACCAGGCTGACCCGCGCATCGGCGTGCAGGTTGCGCAGAAGCTGGTGGACGCGGGCGTTTCGGTAGTGGTCGGCCACTTCAACTCGGGCACGACGATTCCCGCTTCGCAGGTTTATGAGCAGGCCGGCATTCCGGTGATCGACCCAGCCGCGACGAACCCGATCATTACCGGCCGCGGCTTCGCGAACACCTTCATGGTGATCTCCACGGACGCGCAAAATGCCGGCAACGCAGGCGTATACGCGGTCGAGGTGTCGAAGGCCAAACGCATTGCGATCATCGACGACCGCACCGCATTCGGCCAGGGCGAAGCCGACGAGTTCGAGAAGGCCGTCAAGGCGCATGGCGGCAACATCGTCGCGCGCGAATATACCGACAATCACGCGGTCGACTTCAGCACGCAGATCACCAAGATCAAGGCGGCGAACGCGGACCTGATTTTCTTCGGTGGGCTCGACACGCAGGCCGCAGGCTTCGCGAGGCGCATGAAGCAACTCGGCGTAACGGCGCAACTGGTGGGCGGCGGCGGCGTGGAGGACCCGGAGTTCATCAAGCTTGCGGGCGACTCGGCCGAAGGCGTAATGGCCTGGGAATACGGTCGCCCGCTCGCGCAACTGCCGGGCGGCAAGGACTTCTCCGCGAAGTTCAAGAAGCGCTTTGGCGGCGAGATCCTGTCGTATGCGCCGTTCGGCTATGACGGAGCGTGGGCCGCCATCAAGGCCATGCAGCAGGCTAAGTCGACTTCGCCCGCCGATTACCGGCCGGCTCTCAAGGCGATCGACTTCGAAGGCGTGACCGGCAAGATTTCGTTCGATAACACCGGCGCGCTGAAAAGCGGCGCGTCGACGCTCTATCAGGTCAAGAACGGCGCGTGGGTTCCGATCGTGACCAAGAGCGGCTCCTGAGCGCGGCGCTACTTCGCGCTCGCGGCCCCCGCCAGCCTCGCGGCCTTGACGACGATTTGCGCGTCGAGGTCGCGCTCGATCCGCACGAGATCGTCTTTGATCGCGGCAAACTCGGCGGGGGTGCACATCTGGTGTCCGAAGGCGGCGTGCAGTTGCCGCCTGATCTGCAACCCGCGCGCCGCGCGATCGAACACATAGCGCGACGAGAAAGTCAGATACCGGTTCTGCACGTCGGTATCGGCCGGCGTGTCGGTCACGTTTGCGAAGCGCGGCAGCGTGATCTCCAGTGTCTCGTCGAAGTCCCCGCCGATGCACGCCCACGGCTGCGTGCGCACCGGCTCCGCAAGCCACGCCTGCACCTGCGAGCCCATGCCGCCGGAGAAGCTCGTGAGCGTGGGCATTGCCGTCGTGCCGTCGGTCCATACGAAGTGCTCGACCTTGCCTTGCATCCACGTCGCGAACGGCCCGTCGGTTACCGCAACTTCGCCTGTACGTAACTGCGCGGTGCCATGCAGGCCGGTTTGCAGCAGACGGTTGCCGGCAATCTGTTGCGTGCGCTGGCGCGACGCGCGTCGAAAGACATTGCGTTCGATCTCGGCGGTGAAGCCCGCGTCTTCGACCCGGTACGCGTAGTCCGCGGTGCCATTTTCGTCGACGTCGATCTGCACGCGCGCGCGCCGCTCGCGCGCCTGTGTGGCCGGCGTGCGCGACAGCACGCCTTCGCCGACCAGCAGTACCGGCCTGTCCATCACCGCCGCCGGCAGATAACCGAAGCCCACGCCGCCCGCCGTCGTGTCCGCGTACAGCGATAGATCAGGAATCCAGACGATCGCGTGATTGATCGCGCTCGCGCCATAGCCCGGCACGTCCGGCAAGCTGTAGTACGGCCCGAGATTGAGCAGCACGGCCTCGCTGCGAATGCCGACGGCGGCCAGCAATGCGCTATAAAGCGCGACGTGGTCCTTGCAGTCGCCATAACGATTACGCAGGATGTCAGCCGCCTTGTGCGGAATCGCCGCCGTCTCGCCCAGAAAAAGCGCGACGTAGCGGACATTCATGCGTACCCAGTCGTAAAGGATGTGGGCCTTCTCGCGCGGATCGGCGGCACGCGCGGTGAGCGACTGCGCAAGCTGCACGATGGCCGGATCGTTGAAGGTGGCGTCGGCCGCGGGTCCGCGGTAACGTGCGGCGAAGCTCGCGAAGTCGGGCACGGTCGACACCATCAGACGATCGCCCCAATTCGCGTAGCCGACCGCGCCGGCCTCCAGCCGCGCATACGGCCCGTGCCGGTATTCGAATTCATAGCGTGTGCGGCCGTTCGCCGTGACCGGCGGCAACGCGGTATAGCCGCGCGCGTCGGCGTAAAGCGGCACGTCGGCGGGAAGATCGAAGATCAGGCGCTGTTCCTCGACGGGTTCGCTCGTCGGCTCTACGAGGTAGGCGAAGGTGCCCGCCTGCAACGGCTTTGCGCGCGTCTTGCGAAACGTGAGATGCACGCGGGAACCAGGCTCCACGCCCGGAAAAATCACCGTGCGCAACACGCCGTCCTGAAAGCTCGGCGCGCCCGCCGAGCGCGGCTCCTGAATGTCGCGGATCGCTTCGGGACCGACAGTGTGCGTCGCGCCGTCGGCGTCAATCGTTTCGGCCGCGAGCAATTGAACCTGCTCGATGTCCTTGTTGAACCACACATAGCGTTGCGCGATGTCGTCCACGCCGCTCGTCGTGTTCGCGCGCAATACGCTGTCGTCGTGTTCCTCGATCGAACCGTCTTTCTGGATCGTGAAGAGATGAACGTCGCGCTCAGTCGTGTAGGGCGCACGCTCGTCGCCGGATGGGTCCGATACCGATAGCGCGCCTTCGGCGAAAGCGGTGGCGGCTGCCGCGCACAATGCGAACGCGGCGGCGATCCGCAGGCACGCCGTGTAGCGCGTCATGAATAATGTTCTCCGCGCCGCCGGTCAATCGCCTTCACCAAGCTGCCCGAGCAAAGCCTGCAGTCTCTCGACATGCCTGAGCAGCAGATGCCGATGCTTCTCGATCTGTTCGAGCCGCCCGGCAAGATCGGCCTGGATCGGATCGTCCGCATCGGCGGCGGCGATCACGTCTTCCACTTTCGATCGCAACGACGCGAGTTCAACCGGCGCATGCACGATATGCCGCTCGAAGCGCCGAACCTCTTGTACCGCGAGTTCACGGACCTTGCGAAAATACGCCTGGCGTCGATGCGCTTCGGCGTCGATGGTCTCGTCCTCGACGCGCCTGGCAGGCGACGCCTGGCCAAAAATCGGCTCAGGCGGCCGCAGCACGGTCTTCTTCCGCACGGGATGCGCGGTGCCGCGAAAGCGCGCGAGGGGCTGCTCGTTGTCGATCGCTTCGCGCGCGTTGGCCGGGATCTCGGCTTCGGTGTGCGGCGTATTCATCCAGCCATTCGGCAAACCCGTCACCGCTTCTATGCCACGCACGAACTCCTCGCTGAATTCGCGCTGGCCGGACAACATCAACTTCAGATAGCTCGCGGAGAAAGTCATCATGCGTGCGAGGCGACTGGCCGCGCCCACCTCGCGCGTCAACAGCACGAGATTCGCGCGCCAGACCGGGAGCAGCAATTCGTCGGAATCTTCCATCGCTGGGTCTTCCATCTTTTGCCCGATGTAAAGACGACGCCGTTGCGAGCGTCATCGTTTTGAAAGGGTAGCCGTTGCAGGGCCTCACTGGCAAGCGGCGCACGCGGTCGCACACGAGGCCATGCATCGACTCTGCTCGCGTCGCTCAACGTCAATGCACATAGCCGTTTGCGCCCTTCGCCGCGCTGTTCGACAAGTTGCATCGGGACGACGTTCCTCCGCCCCGCGCGCCGATGTGGCATGCTTGCGAACCGTGCGGCATAGGTCGTGCTGCATCGTGAGTTTCCCAACACCGATTAAGGGTTTTGTAATGAAGAAAATTGTTCTGGCCATTGCCGCAGCCGCCGCTGCTCTCAGCGCAATCGCTCCCGCACAAGCTTATGAGCATCATCACCACCAGGTGTGCCATAAGGTGCACGTGCATCATCACTGGGAACGCCACTGCCGCTAATCGTTGCCTTCACATCGAGGGAAACGACGGCCGCCCCGAACGCCGTGCGTCGCGCGCATCGCAAAGCCCCGCTACTTGCGGGGCTTTTTTTATCGACGGATTCGCGCGGCGCAAATGGATACGTGAGATGCGGACGCCCATAACGCCATACGTTGTGCGCGAAAGGCGCGGCGCGCAATCGCGGACACACGCTGTTACACCTTCGCGGTGTGAGCCGACGCGTGGGAGCTGCCGAGATTTACGGCAGCTCCGCGAACCGCGTGGAAATGATGGAAGAGGTATGGAAAAACAGCAGGGTTGCGAGGCCGCGGTCAACCGGCCTTGACACGCTCCAGCGCCGTCGCGACCAGTCGCTCGAGCAGCGGCTCGACCTCCGCCGCAAGCGCTTGATCGTACGCGTACGGCGGCTGTTCCTGCATATAGGTGATCTGCGACAACTCCAACTGCACCGCGTGCACACCTTGCGAAGGCTGACCATAGTGCCGCGTGATGTAGCCGCCCTTGAAGCGCCCATTGGCGACAGCCGAATAGTCGCCATGTCGCTCGACCACAGCCGCCAGTTCCTCGCCCAAACCCGCCACCGCGCTTGCGCCGTTCGAAGTGCCGAAATTGAAATCCGGCAAGCGTCCTTCGAAGAAACGCGGCACATGCGAGCGGATCGAATGCGCCTCCCATAGCAGCGCCTTGCCATGTTGCGCTTTGAGCGCGGCAAGTTCGCCCGACAGAGCGTCGTGATACGGCATCCAGTAAGCATCGCGACGGCGGGCCACTTCGGCCTCGTCCGGCAGATGGCCTTCCAGGTACAACGGCTCCTTGTCGAAGGTATCGACGGGCAAGAGTCCCGTTGTATCCTGGCCCGGATAGAGGTTCGCTCCGTCAGGCGGACGGTTCAGATCGATCACATAGCGGGCGTAAGTGGGCGCGAGAATCGACGCGCCCATGCGTTTCGCGAACGCATAGAGCCGGTCGAGATGCCAGTCGCAGTCGTCGGTGCGAAACGCCGCGGGGGTCATCGCCGCGGCGATGTCGGCGGGTATCTGGGTGCCCACATGCGGGATCGAGATCAGCAACGGCAGGCTTCCTCGATGCAGCGTGAAAACCGGCGGAGTATTCGAAGCAGTCATGTCAGTTCTCTTTCGCAGGATCTTTGCAGTGACGCAGGCACGCAATGCACGATGCGCTGCTTTACATCATTTGAGCAGGTCGGCGAGCGCCACGCGATAGCGCGCGTAAGCACCCTCTTCGTCGCGATGCCGCCGATTGTCGACTACCTTGTCGCCGCCTGCATACACATCGCGGATGGGCGTCTCGCCGTGCTCGCAGAATACAACGCCAGAGAGCCACGCGTTCGACGCATGCTCGGCAATGCTCGCATGATTCGGGTCGAGCACCAGCCAATCCGCGCGATGGCCCGCTTGCAATGCGCCCGTCGCGCGACCCGTTGCGTGCGCGCCGCCTTCGACCGCCGCATCGAAAAGACGGTCTGCCACATACGGCGTTTGCGCGGACGCGAGCACGTTGCGCTGCCGGCGCGTCAAACGCTGCCCGTATTCGAGCAGGCGCAATTCCGCGCGCCAGTCCACGCCGATATGACTATCCGAGCCGACACCGATGCGCCCTTTCGCGTCGAGATACTCCTGCGCGGGGAAAAGGCCATCGCCGAGATTCGCTTCGGTGGTCAAACACAAGCCGGCCACCGCGCCGCTCTTCGCGAGCGCAAGCGTCTCGTTGGCATCGACATGCGTGGCGTGCACGAGGCACCATCGGCTGTCGACGTCGAAACGGTCCAGCAGCCATTGGACCGGACGCGCGCCCTCCGTTTCCACGCAGGCTTCTACTTCGGCAGTCTGTTCCGCGATATGGATGTGAACCGGAGCACTGCCGTCGAGCCCGCCGAGCAGCTCGCGCAACGATTGCTCCGAGACGGCGCGCAACGAGTGCGGCGCCACCCCGTAGCGCAGCGCCGCATTTTCAGGCCGCGCGGCGCGCAATGCGTCGAGCAGTTCGAGCAGGCTCCCAGGCGTATTGATGAAGCGCCGTTGGTCGTCGCGCGGCGCGCGCGCGCCAAAGCCGCTGTATTGATAGAGCACCGGCAACATCGTCATGCCGATGCCGCTCGCCGATGCTGCATCCACCACGCGTTGCGCGAGTTCCGCCGGGTTGCCATAACGGCCGCCGTCCGGCGTGTGATGCACGTAATGGAACTCGCACACTGACGTGTAGCCCGCCTTCAGCATCTCGATGTAGAGCCATTGCGCGACGCTAGCCAATCCCTCGGGCGTGATACGCGCGGCAAAGCGATACATCAGATCGCGCCAGCTCCAGAAGTTGTCCGTGGCGCCTGTAGCCGATGCCGCGCGATATTCGGTAAGGCCGGCCATTGCGCGCTGAAACGCATGCGAATGAAGATTCGGCATGCCAGGCATTATCGGGCCCGCCGCTGTGGCCACGGACGCAGGCACGTCGCGCGTGCCGGGCTCGACCCTCGTCAGCGTTCCGTCGACGTTCCATTCCAGCAGTACGTCGCGGCGCCAGCCGCCCGGCAGGTATGCGTGCTCAGCGAATAGCGATTGTTTTGCTTGTGTCATATCTCAGGTCCTGGATCAATTCGCGCCGCGTATCGAAGGACGATAAACCGTCTCGCCCGCGCGCACGACCCGCGCGCACAACGGACGCCCAATCCAGTAAGCTAATTCCGCGAGCGAATCGACCGACCACACCGCGAAGTCGGCCGCGCGGCCTACTTCCAGCGAGCCGTGCCGGTCCGCCTTGCCGAGCGCGCGCGCCGCATGCGAGGTCACGCCCTTCAGCACTTCGGGCACGGTCATGCGGAACAGCGTGCTCGCCATGTTCATCATCAGCAGCAACGAGGTGGTGGGTGAAGTACCGGGATTGCTGTCGGTGGAAATGGCAATCGGCACCTCGTAACGCCGTAGCAGATCGAGCGGCGGCAACTGCGTCTCGCGAATGAAGTAATACGCGCCCGGCAGCAACACGGCCACCGTGCCGGCTTCTTTCATTGCGGCGACGCCGGCTTCGTCGAGAAACTCAAGGTGATCCGCGGACAGCGCCCGATGGCGCGCCGCGAGCGCCGTGCCGCCGCCGTTGGACAATTGCTCCGCGTGCATTTTTACCGGCAGCTCGTAGCGCGCGGCGGCATTGAACACGCGCTCGCTCTGCTCGAGCGAAAAGCCTATGCGCTCGCAAAACACGTCGACCGCGTCGACCAGACCTTCGTCTGCGAGCACGGGTAGCATGTTGTTGCAGACTTCGTCGATATACGCGTCGGCGCGGCCCGCGAATTCGGGCGGCAATGCGTGCGCGCCGAGGAACGTCGTGTATGCCGTCACCGGATAACGTTCGCCCAGCCGGCGCGCGACGCGTAACATCTTGCGCTCGCTGTCCAGATCCAGTCCGTAACCGGATTTGATTTCGACCGCCGTCACGCCTTCGGTAAGCAAGGGTTCGAGTCGCGCGGCCGATTGCCGAAACAACTCGTCTTCGGTCGCGGCACGCGTTGCGCGCACCGTGGACACGATGCCGCCGCCTTGCCGCGCAATCTCTTCATAACTGACGCCTGCGAGGCGCTGCGCGAATTCATCGGCACGTTGCCCGCCGTACACGAGATGCGTGTGGCATTCGACGAGCCCCGGCGTCACCCACGCGCCATGCAGATTTTCGCGCGGCCACGCCGCGTATTGCGCGGGCAATCCGGCGGCCGCGCCGAGCCACGTGATATTGCCGTCTTCAACCGCTATCGCGGCATCGGGCAGCGTATGTTCGGGATCGCCCTGAGGGCACAAGTTCAGTTGATGCCAGACGGTTTGCTTCATCGCGTGCTCTTGCAGCTCGTTGCGTGTGTATGGAGGTCCCCGCGCATGCGCTGCCGTGCGACGTCACGCACGCGCGAACCATGGTCATCGTTGCGTGTAGCGGATGCTGATTGCGAGCAGCGCGCCCGTGCCTTCCATGTTGCATGGCAGCGCATTCGGCGTATCGATGCGCAACGCGTCGCCAGTTTGCAGCCACTGCGCGTGTGCGTTGCCGTGCGCGCCGGCCAATGTGACCGCAAGCGGGCCATTTGCGCAGTAAAGCAGCACGACGTCGGCGGACAACGTTCGTTCTTGCTGCGTCTCGTGCTGGGCCGCGCGCCACACTTCGAGCTCGCCCTGCGCCGAGTCGCGACGCACCATCAGGTTGAAGTCGCGCGTCGCACCGTCGACAAGCCGCGCGTCGATCGCCGTCTCGCCACTGAAGCGCGCGATATCGAACGGCCGTGTCAACGCGTGGGTCTTCACCGTGTGGTCCGATTTGGCTTCATCGAGCAACATGCCCGCGCCGGACAACAGCACGAGCGTGCGATCGATGCCCGCGAATCGCGAGAACGGCCCCGCTTGCGCGACATCTGCCACACTCACGCGCCATACGAACGTGTCGAGCCCCGCGTCCGCAGGAAACGCCGCCACTTCGCGCGTGAGCCCGCCGCCGTTTTTCCACGGTACGGCTACGAGTTCCGCTCCACGGATCAATGTAACGGCGCGCGCCGAGCCGCTCGCCACAGCGCCTGTGCTGCCCGCAGACGTCATGCTGAGCGGCCCAGCATCGGCAGATTGAGGCCCGCTTCGCGCGCCGTTTGCTGCGCGAGTTCATAGCCGGCGTCCGCGTGACGCATCACGCCCGTCGCCGGGTCGTTGAACAAGACGCGGCCGAGGCGTTCTTTCGCGGCGTCCGTACCGTCCGCGACGATCACGACGCCCGAATGCTGGCTGAAGCCCATGCCGACACCGCCGCCATGATGCAGCGACACCCACGACGCGCCGCCTGCCGTATTCAGCAACGCGTTGAGCAACGGCCAGTCGCTGACTGCGTCCGAGCCGTCCTTCATCGACTCGGTTTCGCGATTCGGGCTCGCCACCGAACCGGTATCGAGGTGATCGCGGCCGATCACGATCGGCGCCTTCAGTTCGCCGTTCTTCACCATCTCGTTGAACGCCTGGCCCAAACGGTAACGATCCTTCACGCCGACCCAGCAGATACGCGCCGGCAATCCCTGGAACGCGATGCGTTCGCGCGCCATGTCGAGCCAGTTGTGCAGATGCGGATCGTCGGGAATGAGTTCCTTGACCTTCGCGTCCGTCTTATAGATGTCCTCGGGATCGCCCGACAGCGCGACCCAGCGGAACGGCCCCTTGCCTTCGCAGAAGAGCGGGCGGATGTACGCCGGCACGAAGCCGGGAAAATCGAAGGCGTTTTTCACGCCCATTTCGAGCGCCATCTGACGAATGTTGTTGCCGTAATCGAGCGTGGCGGCACCGCGTTCCTGCAGCGTCAACATGGCTTGCACCTGCTTGGCCATAGACTGCTTTGCCGGGACGACGATCGAATCCGGCGCGGTCTTCTGACGCTCGCGCCAGTCTTCGACCTTCCAGCCTTGAGGGAGGTAGCCATGAATCGGATCGTGCGCACTCGTCTGATCCGTCACACAGTCCGGCGTGATGCCGCGCGTCACGCACTCGGCGAACACGTCGGCGGCGTTGCCGAGCAAACCGATAGACACGGCCTTGCCCGCCTGCTTCGCTTCTTCGAGCATGGCGAGCGCTTCGTCGAGCGTCTTCGCTTTCTTGTCCACGTAACGCGTCTTCAGACGGAAGTCGATGCGCGTCTCGTCGCATTCGACTGCGATCATCGAGAAGCCGGCCATCGTCGCGGCGAGCGGCTGCGCGCCGCCCATGCCGCCCAGACCTCCCGTCAGGATCCAGCGGCCCGCCGGATCGCCGTTGAAATGCTGGTTGGCCACCGAGAAGAACGTTTCGTACGTACCCTGTACGATGCCCTGGCTACCGATGTAGATCCAGCTGCCCGCCGTCATCTGGCCGTACATCATCAGGCCCTTGCGATCGAGCTCGTGAAAATGCTCCCACGTCGCCCAATGCGGGACCAGGTTCGAATTCGCGAGCAGCACGCGCGGCGCGTCGGCATGCGTGCGGAAAACGCCGACAGGCTTACCCGATTGAATCAGCAGCGTCTCGTCTTCGTTCAGATCCTTGAGCGAAGTAAGGATCTGGTCGAAGCAATCCCAGTTGCGCGCCGCACGGCCGATGCCGCCATACACCACGAGCGCGTGAGGATGCTCGGCTACTTCGGGGTCCAGATTATTCTGGATCATCCGGTACGCGGCTTCCGCGATCCAGGTCTTGCAGGTCTTCTCTGCACCACGGGGCGCGCGGATCGTGCGAGTGGGATCGAGACGCGGGTCGATGTGTTTCGGGTTGTTCATGGTGGCCCTCGGAATGCCTGAAGATGATCGGGAAATGTCAGGGAAAAATCAGGGAAAAGCGAAAATCAGAAGTGTCCGGTGAAACGGTAACGGCTGCCCGGATGCCACAGATTAGCGATTGAAGCGACCTGGCTTTGCGACCACGTTCGCCGATGCAGCACGAGGCAAGGCTCGAGTTCGTCCATGGTCAAAAGCTCGCGGGTGTCGCCGTCCGCCGCCAATGCCTCGATGCGATACTCGACGCGCTGCAACGGCGCGACCCGCACGAGATACTGGTTCGGCGTGGTGTTCGTGAAATCCTGCAACGCATATTCGGGTGCGACAGCCGGATTGACCCAGCGCTCTTCGAGCTGCACCGGCTCGTCGTTTTCGAAATGAAGCACACGGGAATAAAAAATCGGACTACCCGCGCTCACCTGCATTTCTTCGGCGAGCGCCGCATCAGCGATGCTCGCGCCAATGTGCAACACCTTCGCCTGATAACGATGACCACGCGCGACGATTTCGTCGGAAATACTGCGGATCGCCACCAGCGTAGATTCGTACTTGGGGCGCGCCACGAAAGTGCCCGAGCCTTGCACACGCGTCAGCACCTGCTCCGAGGTCAGCTCGCGCAGCGCGCGGTTCACCGTCATGCGAGCGACGTTGAATTCGCGTGCAAGCTCGTTCTCCGAGGGCACCTGGTCGCCTTCGCCCCATTCGCCCGCGTGGATGCGCGCGAGGATGAAGTCCTTGATGCCCTGGTATGCGGGTGCGTTCATTGGCTGCTGGGTCTCATGGTCCGATCGGGGCGCTCAGGTGCACCTGGGGCGCTTAGGGCGCTCAGTTGCGCGTGGCCCCGCACGGATTCGCTTACTGTTCGGATACGAAGGAAAACGGGCTCAGCTTCGCAATCGTGCCGTTCTGCACGAGACGCGTAACGGCCGCGATGTCCGGCGCGAAGTAGTGATCGAGCTCGTAATGCGCGACGTCCTTGCGCACCACGTCCATCGCTTTCTGCAAACTCGGGCTCGTCTTGTGCGGCGCGCGCAGGTCCACACCTTGCGCGGCGGCGAGCAATTCGATAGACAGAATATTGGCCGTGTTTTCGGCGATGTCGCCAAGCTTGCGCGCAGCGAACGTGGCCATCGAAACGTGATCTTCCTGGTTCGCGGACGTGGGCAGCGAATCGACGGAGGCCGGATGCGCGAGTGTCTTGTTTTCCGATGCGAGCGCGGCAGCCGTCACATGGGCGATCATGAAGCCGGAGTTCACGCCGCCGTCGCGCACGAGGAACGGCGGCAGGCCCGACAGCGTCGCGTCGATCAGCAACGCGATACGGCGTTCGGCCAATGCGCCGATTTCCGCGGCGGCGAGCGCGAGATTGTCCGCGGCGAATGCGACCGGCTCCGCGTGGAAGTTGCCGCCAGACAGCACTTCACCGGTGTCAGGGAAAATCAGCGGATTGTCGGACACGGCATTGGCTTCGAGCAGCAGCACGTCGGCGGCGTGACGCATCTGGTCGAGACACGCGCCCATTACTTGCGGCTGGCAGCGCAGGCTGTACGGGTCTTGCACCTTGTCGCAATCGGCGTGCGACACGTTGATGCCCGAGCCTTGCAGCAGTGAGCGATATGCCGATGCCGCGTCAATCTGGCCTTGATGCCCGCGCAATTCGTGAATGCGCGCGTCGAACGGCTTGACCGAACCGGCCGCCGCATCGACCGACAACGCGCCCGCCACCAGCGCGGTGCGATACAGGTCTTCGATCGCGAACATGTTGTAGAGCGCGAGCGCAGTCGACGCCTGCGTGCCGTTCAGCAGCGCGAGGCCTTCCTTCGCTTGCAACGTGAGCGGCTTCAGACCGACCAGTGACAGGCCTTCGGTGGCCGGCAGGCGTTCGCCCTTCGCGAATACTTCCCCTACGCCGAGCAGAACCGCCGACATATGCGCGAGCGGCGCAAGGTCGCCCGATGCGCCGACCGATCCCTTCACCGGAATTACCGGCAACACGTCGGCGTTGTAGAGCGTGATCAGCGCTTCCATGACTTCGCGGCGAATGCCGGAATGGCCGCGGCCGAGGCTCGACAACTTCAACGCGATCAACAGACGCACGACCGGGCGCGACATCGGCTCACCCACGCCGACCGCGTGCGACAACACCAGATTGCGTTGCAGCAGTTCGAGCTGGTCATGCGGGATATGCGTGCTGGCGAGACGCCCGAAGCCCGTGTTGATGCCATACGCAGGCTCACCCTTCGCGGCAATGTCCGCTACCGCTTTCGCACATGCGTCGATAGCCGCGTGGCTCGCGGGATCGAGTCGCAGCGGCACATGTTCACGCGCGATCTGGCGCAGTTGCGGGAGAGTCAGGTGGCCGGGCTTCAGAGTCATCATGGTTGTCGTCCTGTCTATACAATTCGAGAGAAGTCTAGCTGCGCCGTCTTGTATATACAACTTGTTTTTAATGCTTCGGAGACCAGGGCTTTCCACTAAGGCCTTCTGCGTCGCATCACAGCACGGTCCGGCATCCGCTTGTTGCAGCGCCCGATGCCAGGCCGCTCGAACCAGGTGCGCCTCGTTCACCGCCAACTTGTATATACACGTTCAAAAACCAGCTCGCCAAGCGGACAAAAACATCGCCTGCGTTAAGGAGCAGGCTGGAGAAACATCAGCTCATAACGCGACGAAGTCCGCCGACTCATGCGAGCCGCGGGCTTCCGTCTGGAGCGGTGACTTCGAGTGCGCCGCTACAACCGCACTCTTGCCGCCATGAAATCCAGAAAGCACTGCACACGCCCCGCGAGCGACGCGCTCTGGTAATACACCGCGCTGACCGGCTGGCGCTCGTCGAGTAGCACATTGCCGAGAATCGGCACGAGGCGAGCCTCGCGGATATCGGCGGCTATCATGAACTCAGCGAGGCACGCGATGCCCCAGCCCGACAGCGCGAGTTGCCTTAAGGTCTCGCCGCTCGATGCGGTGATCGACGGTTCGATTTTCAACGGCCCTGCGTTGCCGTTGCGGCTCCCCTTGCCTTTGCTCCGCTCGCGCAACGGCCAGCGGTTCAGATGCTCCGGCGCGGTGAATCCGATCAGCCGATGCTCGCCTAACGCGTCGACCGTTTTGGGTTCGCCGTGCTCGGCCAGATACGCGGGACTCGCGACCACGCGCAGTTTGCTGCTGCCGAGCGCGCGAGCATGCAGCGTGGAGTCCTGCAACGCGCCAATCCGGATTGCGATATCCACCTTCTGCTCCAGCAGATCGACGATCCGCTCGTTGCTCGTCAACTCCAGCCGGATCTCGGGATAAAGCTCGGAAAACGCCGTCATATGCGGGGCAATGCAGTGAAGCATGAACGGCGACGCCGCGTCGACGCGCAAGCGCCCCGAAGGCCTGCGGCGCTTGCGCGTGACGGATTCCTCGGCTTCTTCCATGGCGTCGAGAATGGCCCGGGCTCGCTGCAGGAAGCTTTCGCCCTCTTCGGTCAATTGCAAACGGCGTGTCGTGCGCCTCACCAGCGCCGTGTCGAGCTTCTTTTCGAGGCGCGTGAGGGCGCGGCTCACGCCCGACACGGTCTGCCCGAGCTTTTCCGCAGCCGCCGTGATCGAGCCGCTGTCGATTACGGTGACGAACACCAGCAACTCGTCGGTGGAGGTTTTCATTGTTGATTCACAGTCAAGATTGATTTGAGACTAACACGCTTTTTGCGAGAATCAAGACGGCGGATACTGCTTGCCTGTCATCGTGTTTCCACTCAGGAGAAGGTCTTGAAGATTTTCATTACAGGCGCGGGCGGTTTTATCGGCGGTTCGATTGCGGCGCATCTCGTGCGCGCCGGTCATCAGGTACGTGGTCTGATCCGCAAGCCCGAACATAGCGACGAACTCAAACGGCTCGGCATCGAACCGGTTATCGGCACGCTCGACGACCGCGCGTTGCTGATTGCCGAGGCGCAAGCCGCCGACGCTGTCATCAATGCCGCCAGCAGCGATCACGAAGGCGCGGTGAGCGCGCTGATAGAAGGACTCTCGGGCTCGGGCAAACCGTTCTTGCACACGAGCGGTTCGAGTATCGTCGGCGACGCATCCGGCGGCGAAGCGGCCGAAGCGCGCATCTATCACGAAGACGCGCTGCCGGAGCCGACCGCCGACAAGGCCGCGCGCGTCGCGATCGACCGCCGGGTCCTCGAAGCCGCGCAGCAGAACATCCGCTCGGCGGTGCTATGCAATACGCTCATCTACGGCCACGGCGCGGTAGCGGGCAGCGCGAGCGTGCAGTTGCCGCGCCTCGTGCGACAGGCGCAAAAGAGCGGCGTGGTGCGACACGTCGGCAGCGGCGGCAACACGTGGTCGAACGTGCATATCGACGACGTCGCGGAGCTCTATCGTCTCGCGCTGGAGAAAAGCCCGGCCGGCACGTTCTACTTCGTCGAAAGCGGCGAAGCGTCGTTCCGCGAGATGAGCGCGGCCATCGCGCGCGCGATGAAGCTCGGCGAGCCGCAAGACTGGCCGCTCGAAGAAGCGCAAAAGGAATGGGGCTACGAAATGGCTTCGTACGGGCTCGGTTCGAATAGCCGCGTACGCGGCGAGCGCGCACGCAAGCTGTTGGGCTGGCAGCCCAGGCGCACGTCGGTGATCGACTGGATCGAGCACGAGATGATGTCAGGGCCGGCGGCGTAAGCTCGCGGTCTTCTTCGTAATTTGTGTAAGCACCGGCGTTGCAAATCCGTAAGCTCGGCTCGATAAAATCCTGCTCATCTGACCCGTGCGGCTCGATGCTCGAGCCGCACACGAGCCCGCATTTGATCGATGACCATGGCGTTGAATTTCGACTGGCTGACCAACCTGCTGGCGATCCTGTTCGTCGTGGCGTGCCTTTACGATGCACGCTACGACGAATACGGCACGTTGACGCTGTCAGCGGCCTTGATGGGTCTCGCCGTGATGGCGATCGAGCTCTTTCTCAAGCCCGCGTTCGACATGGCGCTGTAGGCGCGCGGCGCTCCACTCGCCCCTCTCGCAGATTCACTAACCGCAAGCGGCACAACCGCCGCCGTTCGTCTCCTTCTCCTCATATCGGTCGTGGTGCTTGACCCAATCGATAAGACTGCCCGCTTCATTGCGCCCTTTCGGCGTAACGTCCAGATGCGCGTAGGTATTGATGAACCGCTCGTCGCCGCGGCCATAGCAGGAATACGTGTGATAAACGTCGCCGTTCGCGTCTTTATAGAAGACACTATGGCCGTGTAGTTCGTCGATGCCGACGTCCTGCTCGGTGAAGTTATAGAAGGCCTTCTTGCTCGCCAGTTGTTCGGGCGTGAACGACACGTGATAGTCGAAATTGAAATCGCTTCCGTCCGACGACACCCACGGAAACGTCCAGCCCATGCGTTTTCTAAACGCTTCGATCTTCGCGAGCGGCGCATGCGAGATAGTCACGTACGACACATCGTGATGTTCCAGATGCGTGACCATACCGACCAAGTGATCCGATAGGAACGAACAGCCAATACAACCCTCCTCCCAGTCCGGCCCAAGCATGAAGTGATAAACGATCAACTGACTGCGCCCGTCGAAGAGATCGGCAAGTGATTTGCGGCCCTGCGGCGTATCGAACACATACGTCTTGTCCACCTTCACCCACGGTAGTTCGCGGCGCTTGCGGGCGAGTTCGTCACCGGCGCGCATGTGCGCTTTTTCTTCCACCAGCAGCGCCCTGCTCGCCTCCAGCCATTCCTGCCGCGAGCCAACCCGGTGTTCCGGGTCTCGCTGAGATTGCATTGGTGATTGCATCGGTTCCATTTGCGGCTCCTTTACAGTGACGTACACGTCAGTAAATACGCGGCATATGCAATTCATCGACGACTCGCGCACAGCAAACCGGCGTGCGCGTCACGAGTCGCGCCTTTTCCTTCGGGACGGCGAAGATTTGCGCGGCCGGGGTGTGGACAGTGCAGCGACGCGGCGAGCCGGCTTTCGCGCGCGCGGCGCTTCGTCTTCCTCGACGAAAGCGGCCAGACGATCGAGCGATTTCGCCCAGAAGCGCTCGTAGCGACCGAGCCACGCCATTGCTTCTTCCATCGGTTCCGCGCAAAGCCGGCACGCGACCGTGCGGCCGTTCTTGCTACGCGTGACGAGGCCGGCCCCCGCGAGAACGTCGAGGTGCTTCATCACCGCCGGCAAGGACATGGCGAACGGCTCGGCAAGCTCACTCACCGACAGTTCGGTTTCGGACAAGCGCGTGAGCAGCGCACGCCGTGTGGGGTCCGACAACGCCGCAAAAGTGCGATCGAGTAACGTTTCATTAAACTTAACCATGAGGTTAAGTTTAGAAGCGAACTCGTGAATGTCAAGGACAGGTACACAGTTCTAGCGGAGCGAGCAGACAACCAGCGCACGCACAGAACAAAAAGAAACGCGCGCGTCGCAGATCGAACATTGCAACGCAGCGCGTCAGGGGAGAACAACCGACTACGGTTCGAACCGCGGCACGCCGGGATACTCCGCCATGCTCGCGTTACGGTAATGAATCGGGGTGCCGCGAGTGCGCCGCCGCATCCTTAGCGAATCAGATCGCCCATCCGCCGAGATAGAACCCGACCAGCACGATCGCAATCGCCACTGTGCCCACGTTCAGCTTGCGGTATTCGCCGCTCACCACGCGGCCGATCACGAGCGTCGCGAAACCGAGCATGATGCCGGTCACGATATTTGCGGTCAGCACGATGAACACCGCGCACATGAGACCCGACATTGCGTCGACCATGTCGTCCATATGCAGCTTGCTGACATTCGACAGCATCAGCAGTCCGACATACATCAGCGCGGGCGCTGTTGCGTACGACGGCACGAGGCTCGCGAGCGGCGAGAAAAACATTACGCCGAGAAACAGCAGGCCGACCACCGCCGCCGCCATGCCGGTCTTCGCGCCC
Source organism: Paraburkholderia kirstenboschensis (assembly GCF_032806925.1). NCBI lineage: Bacteria > Pseudomonadati > Pseudomonadota > Betaproteobacteria > Burkholderiales > Burkholderiaceae > Paraburkholderia > Paraburkholderia kirstenboschensis. Next base: position 1,737,657 of record NZ_CP136513.1, read on the forward strand.
GCGGCCACGCCCACCGTCGATTCGATGTACGCCGCGGCCGGCGCGCCGCCGACCAGGCCCGAGAAAATCGAGCTGATCGAGTCGGCCGTCAGCGCGCGGCCACCGTTGATGATGCGACCGTTTGCATCGAGCTGGCCCGCCTGGCCGGCCACCGCGCGGATCGTCCCCGTGGCGTCGAACACGGCGGTCATCACGAGAGCGAGCACGCTGGGCAACACTGCCATCGACAGCGCGCCCTTGATATCCATCGCACCGATCAGCGACTCGTGCCCCGGCGCGCTCAACGACGGCACGGCGAATACGCCATGAAACGACACGGCCGGATCAACGAGCAGTGCAATTGCCGAAATCCCAACGATCACGATCAGAATCGAGCCGGGCACGCGGCGGCGCACGAGCCCAAAGATCGCGGCGAGCCCCGCGACCGACATCAGCGCAGGCAGTGCGGTGATATTGCCGAGCGAGACCGGCAAACCGGCGCCTGGGTTCTTCACGACGAGACCCACGTCGTTGGCGGCGATCAGCAACAGGAACAGCCCGATGCCGATGCCCGTGCCGTGCGCGATGCCCGTCGGCAGGTTGCGCAGAATCCACGAACGCACGCCCGTCACCGAGATCGCCGTGAACACGACACCCATCAGAAATACCGCGCCGAGCGCGACTGTCGGATGCAAGCCCTTACCCAGCACGAGACCGAACGCCGTGAACGCGGTCAGCGAAATCGCGCAGCCGATCGCGATCGGCAGGCGCGCCCACACACCCATCAGCAATGAACCGAACGCGGTCGTGAGACACACGGCGACGAATACCGCGCTCGTATCGAAGCCCGCTTTACCGAACATGCCCGGCACGACGAACACGGAGTAGACCATCGCGAGGAAGGTCGTGATGCCCGCGACGATTTCCTGACGCTGCGAACTGCCGCGCGAGGAAATTTCGAAGTAGCGGTCGAGAAAGCCCTTTGTGTCGAATGATTCGGCGCCGGCTTCGGAAAGCGGCTGGGCGTGGGGTTCCATCATGATGAGTGCCTCCTTTATCAGCATGCTGAAACGGCTGTCGAAGTGGCCGTCATCAGGTTCGTCTCTTTACGTTGATTTAATGTGCGCCGTGCGCTGTGTGTCTCGTTTCTGTCTCGAAATGTAGGCCAACCCAAATATATCGCCCATCGCATGAATGGCATGCCGGGCATGTCGCGACTCTTATATCGTCCAAGCGACGGCAAGGCGCATCGGCGACCCGCGCGTTAACACCTACGGCTCACCTACGGCTCGTCACGCTTTCTCATCGGCCCATGAAAGCGTTTTGAGAGCTTGGCGGAAGCTGCGAGATGCCCGCCGCGCGCGACGGTTGTACGCGGCGCGGCATGAAGCGTGCTTGGCGCGTACCCGTCACACGGCCCTCAAAAGCGGACCACCCGACGTCGCGGGTTAAACTCTGGGCCGTACTGTCTAATCGCGGCGCTCTACCGCCGCACCGGTCCATGGAGTTTTTCCCGATGAGCGGCGGCTTTTCGCTTCCTGCGTGGCGTCATACGATCCTCGCGGCGTTCGCGCTGCTGGCGCTTCTTGCGCTGTCCGGCTGCAGCAGCCTGCTGTGGGGAACGCAGCAGGCGCCGATCGTCGAAGCCACGGTCATGCCGGTCGAAGCCGCGAGCGCGCCGGTGGCCGCTTCCGCGCCGGAGCCGGTCGAGACCGAAGCCGCCGAGCCCGAGCAGCCGAAGAAGCCGAAGAAGCCCGTCGTCAAACCGCATAAAGTCGAGCCGCCGCCGCCCGTCGTCGTTGCGCCACCGCCACCGCCGCCGCCCCCGCCGCTAGTCGTGCTGCGCACGATCGAGCGCAACGACGCGCATACGCTGCTCGACAGCGAGGTGCAGAAACCGGACGGCAAAGTGGTCGGGCGAGCGGTCGACATGATCGCGGACGCGAGCGGCAAGCCGCGCGAAGTCGTGGTGAATCTGCAAGGTTTCCTCGGGGTCGGCGATCGGAAGGTCAATTTCGCGTGGAACGCGTTCCGCTTCACACCGACCGCGAAAGCCGCGCCGATCACGCTGAATCCGTCGGCGACTCCGGTGAATCCGGCGAAGGCGAACGCCGCGATGCAGTTGCCGGTGATCGACGCGACGGTCGAACGCTCGAACGGGGCGAAGGTGGGCCGCGTGATCGACGTGCTGATCGACGCCAATGCGCAGCCGCAGGCAGTGGTGCTGGACGTCAACGGCATGGTCAGCACGGAGCGGCGCACGATTGCCGCGAACTGGTCGGCGCTACGCTTCGTCGCGAAAGACAAGGAACTGCATCCGCAAATCGATTTGAGCGACGCGCAGATCAATGCGACGCCGCCCTACGCGAACGACAAGCCGATTCGCGCGGTGTCGCCCGCGCCGCCCGCCCAGCCCGCGCCCCCGCCCGCCGCCGCTGCCGCGCCTGCGTCCGGGGCGACAGCCACGGCCGCTTCCAACGCACGGGCGGTCCGATGACAGGCCGCACTCTGGTTACTGCGCGAAGCCTGCGCGCGCTCGATTGGCTGAACTTCTTCGTCGCCAATGTGCAGACGGGTTTTGGACCATTTATCGCGTCATATCTCGCGTCGCATAAGTGGACTCAGGGCGAGATCGGCATGGCGCTGTCGGTCGGTACGATCAGCGCGATGGTGAGCCAGGTGCCGGGCGGCGCCGCCGTCGACGCGTTGCGCAACAAGAAGGGCGCGGCCGCGTGGGCGATCTTCGCGATCATCCTGAGCGCGGTGTTGCTGGCAACGAGTCCGACGGTGCTGCCGGTAATCGCCGCCGAGGTCTTCCACGGCTTCGCCAGTTGCATGCTGACGCCGGCACTGGCGGCGATCTCGTTTGCGCTCGTCGGACGTGCGAATCTCGGCGACCGGCTCGGGCGCAACGCGCGCTGGGCGTCGATCGGCAGCGCTGTCGCGGCCGGGCTGATGGGCGTATTCGGCGAGTACTATTCGCCGCGCGCGGTGTTCTGGCTGACCGCGGGGCTCGCCGTGCCCGCGCTGTTCGCGTTGGCGATGATCCAGCGCACCGACACGATCCAGTTGCCGAAAGCGGCGCCGACGCCGCAACAGACCGAGCGGCGCGAAAGCCTGCGTGAGTTGCTGCGCGACCGGCGCATGCTGCTGTTCGCTGCATGCATCGTGTTGTTCCATCTGTCCAATGCAGCGATGCTCAATCTCGCCGCCGGCGAAGTGACCGCCGGCATGGGCGACAACGTGCAGCTCGTGATCGCTGCGTGCATCATCGTGCCGCAAGCGATCGTCGCGATGATGTCGCCGTGGGTCGGCCGTTCCGCCGAGCGTTGGGGACGCCGGCCGATCCTGCTGCTGGGCTTTTCGGCGTTGCCGATCCGCGCGCTGCTGTTCGCCGGGATCAGCAGCCCCTACCTGCTCGTGCCCGTGCAGATGCTCGACGGTTTGAGCGCCGCCGTGTTCGGTGTGATGCTGCCTCTGATCGCCGCCGACGTGGCCGGCGGCAAGGGTCGCTACAACCTGTGCATCGGCTTGTTCGGGCTCGCGGCCGGCATCGGCGCGACGTTGAGTACGACGGCGGCCGGATTCGTCGCCGATCATTTCGGCAATGGGGTCGCGTTTTTCGGACTCGCCGCCGCGGGTGCGCTGGCTGTCTTGCTGGTGTGGGCGGCGATGCCGGAGACGCGCGATGCGGCAGCGGCGGAAGACAGCGCACCGGTAGCGGACGGCGGTGGGTCGGCGGTCAGGTAAGCCGCGATGGCTCGGCCTGCGGCGCTGTTGCACCGCCGGCGGAGCCAGGCTCTCGAATCAATCGCACTGCCCGCCGTCTTGCACATGCCGGGCCGTCGCGGCGGGGTTCGCTCAATCCAGGAACTCAGCGGCGCGCATGCGCAACACCGCGCTGAAGTCGTCCAGCCAGCCAATCGACAGGCGCCAGCTCTGCCAGTAGAGATCGACGTCGATATGCTTGCCTCGCGCCATTTCCACCAGTTCGCCGCTCGCCAGTTGTGACGCGATCATGCGCTCGGGGCACATGCCCCAGCCGAGACCTGTCACGCACGCGCGCAGAAAGCCGGCGACATGCGGAATCCAGTGCAACGGCGGATCGACCTCTGCTCGCGTGATGCGGCGCATGAAGCGTTTTTGCAACTGGTCCTTAGGATTGAAATCCACGCAGGGCGTGCGCCGCAAACTGTCGCGCGTGACGCCGTCAGCGAAATGACGCGCGTGAAACGCCGGCGAGCAAACTGCGAGATACCGCATGCGGCCAAGACGCGTCGAGCGGCACCCTTGCACCGGCTCCGCTTGCGTGGTCACCGCGCCCTGCACGCTGCCGTCGCGAATCCGCTGCGCGGTGTGATCCTGATCGTCGATCACGAGGTCGAGCAGCATTTGACGCTCGGCGCAAAACGGCGCAACCGCGTCGATGAACCATGTGCCGACGCTGTCGTCGTTTACCGCCACGCGCAGCGTCGGCCATGCTTCAACCAGGCCGCCGGGCAGTGCGGGCACGCGGCCGGTCAATTCGGCTTCGAGCAATTGCACGCGTTCGGTATGACGGCACAGCAACGCACCAGACGTTGTCGCGACGCACGGCTGACCGCGCTTGACGAGCACACTGCCCACACGCTCCTCGAGCAGCTTCACCCGCTGCGATACTGCCGAGGGCGTGACGTTGAGTTCGCTCGCGGCGCGGTCGAACGAGCCATGGCGCACGACGGCCGCGAGTGCGTCGAGCAATGCATAGTCGAGCATTAGCGTTCCTTAATCAGCGTTAGCCAAATTAGCTTCTCTTATGAAGCGTAGAACCGCAGACTAGCCATGTTCGCTTCTCCCGTCTACTGGATCCGCTATGAACTGGCTGTCTTTTTCTCACGGCGCGGCGTTATGTGCGTCGCTGATCGTGACCATCGGCGCGCAGAACGCCTTCGTACTGCGGCAAGGCATCATGCGCTCGCATGTGGGCAAGATCGTCGCGCTGTGCGCGGTGTCGGACTGCATTCTGATTAGCGCGGGCGTCGGCGGCGCTTCGGTGCTGATCGAGCGCTATCCGGTGTTCGTGCATGTCATGCTGTACGTGGGGCTCGCCTATCTCGCGTGGTTCGGCATCAATGCATTGCGCCGCGCAGTGCGGCCCGGGCATGCGGTGATGGACGCCCACGCGAACCGTGGCGCCCAGCCCGCGCAACGCGCGATGCCCATCGTGCTTATGACGCTCGCCTTCACGTGGCTCAACCCGCATGTTTATCTCGACACTTTCCTACTGGTGGGTACCGCTGGCGCACGGGAACCGGAGGGCGCACGCGTCGCGTTCGCCGTCGGTGCGATGGCGGTGAGCTGCGTCTGGTTTATTGGGCTGGGTTACGGCGCGCGTGCGCTTGCGCCGCTGTTTCGCCGGGCAAGCGCATGGCGTGTGCTGGATGGCGCGATCGGCAGCATGGTGTTATTGCTGGCCGTCACTCAGTTGCGTTGAAGCAGACTACCGAAGCCCGATCACTGCCTGGCCGCGCGAGCCGGCCCCACACCGACCGTCTGCAGGCCGCCGTCCGTGACATACGGAACAATGCCCGCAGCGCTGATCTTGTTGACGGTGTCGGCGGCACAGACGCTGTCGGCCGGCGCGCAATAGTCAATTGCGAATACCGGCAGCCGGTATTGCTCGCGAATCGTTTTCGCCTGCCCGAGCAGCCACTCGCGATCGGCCTGCGCGATCTCGGTGTAGCGCTTCCCCGCCTGGTCCCAGCCCCGGTAGAGCGATTCGAATGCGACCGCATACACCAGCGAGTGAACCTGCGGCAATATCTCGAACCCGCGATTGAAAATCAGCCGTGCACGCGGATAGCGCGCCTTGATCGCGCGCACAACGGCAACGAGACCACGCTCCTGCCGCGCCCTGGCCGCGTCCGTTTTTGCGACGATCTGGTAAGAATCCAATGTGTCGAGGAAAAAGCCGCGATAGCCTTTCTTCCACAGCGGAGCGATCACATGCTCGACGTAGAACGCGGGCCAGTCCGCCGGGTCCTGATCGATTACCCTCGCGCCCCACACCGCGTTGTCGCCCAGTTGCCAGGCTTTCGGAATGGCAGCGTAATACGGACGCTGCGGCTCCGCCTCTCCCACGCTCACATAAGCGAACCACGCGGTGCCCGGAGTTTTGTGCTTCAGCGGCTCGAAGCCGCTGTCCGGTTCGACCACGGCGACGTCGAAGTTGCGCAACTGGCTAACCGGCGGCTGCGTGCCATAAAAGAGCGCAACGGATGGCGCAGTTCCCCCGTCGGCCCACGCGCGTTCGTGTGCGATCGACGACAGCAGGCCCACCAGCACGAGACGCGCCGCGCACAGTGCGCGTCGATAAAACGCGCACAGGTCGTGGCGCAGACGTCTTCCGATACTCATCCGCGAATCCCCGCCTAGTTGCGCAGCATGTAAGTCTCGTACTCGAGCGACGCGAATTTGCGGTCGAGCAGAGTCACGGCAGCCATCACGACGAGCAGCAGCGCGAGCGCGAAACCATAGCCGTATAAATCCGGTCCGAGCCAAAGGGTGATGCCCGTGAACAGTGCGTTCAGCACGACGAACGCCGCCGTGAGTTTGAGCACGGCACGGCGTGCGTCGAGATAGAAGAACACATTGAGCAAGCCGAGCAGCAGCACTTGCAGACTGGCCGAGATGACATCCACGATGAGCAGCGGCAAATATAGCGTCGAAATTCCCAGTGCCTCCAGCACAAGGTGCCCGAACGCGAGGATCAACAGCAGCACGACCGTCTGGACCTTCACGATCTCATACAGCCCTGCCCGCACGCTGCCGACCATCATGTCGCGCATGTCGTTGATATGGCGCAGCGTGGCGCCGCTGCGCACCGCGTCGTAGAAGCGGTCGTAGTACTCGACGAAATCCGCCTCGATCCGCACGAGAAAGGTCGCCATGCCCGGCATCACGCATACGTATGCAATGAAGACGGGAATATCGTAGATCACCGACGCATGCAGCGGTCCGATCACGCGCGCGCCGGTGTCCGGCGCGTACCAGAACATGAACTTGTCGATCCAGACGCCAAGGTTGAACAGCAGCCCGACGAGCGCAAGACTCGGATACGCAAAGCGTTTTTGCAGCACCTCGAACGAAATGAAACGTTCGCTGCGGTAGTTGCGATAGATAAGCCCGGAAAGTCCCGCGAGCAACACGATATGACCCGCCACGAAGCCGCCGAGCAGTCCCGGCAGTCCATGACGGTTGAGCATCAGCGCGAACGCGACGGTGCAGCCGTAGCCGAGCGCGAACACATAGAGAATCTGCCGATACTGCTTGACGCTCGACAGAAAGATCACCGCGATCCAGATATTGCTGACGACCACAAAGCCCGCCACCATCAGCAGCCGGTAGATCAGCGGCTCGCCGCGAAAGCCGAATGCGACCGCGATCACGCCGAGCACGCCTGAGGCCGCCGTTGAAATCAGCACGACGCCGTTGTAGTTCGACAGCACGAGGTCGTCGCGCTTTTCGAACAGGCGGTCGGAAATGAAGCGCGTGAACGACAGTTGCAGCGGCCCGGTCAGAATCAGGCTGCACGCAACGAGGTAAGTCACCGACACCTGGAACTGCACGATCGCGTACTTCGGAATCACGAACGCGAGGCTCAACACGCCAATGATCAGGATACCGAAGATCGACAGAATGAGGGGCCCGGAACTGATCAGCCCCGCGTACGCATAGGCGCGCGCGACGCCGAAGAGCGTCTGGTGCTTGAGTATCTTGCGGAGTTCGAAACCGATGCCGGCCATCAGCGCACCTCTTGCGGTTGGGTCCGCGCGTTGCCGTCCGGCGCAACGGCATCTTTGGTCGCATGCCCGGCGCCCGCTGGCGCGCCGTGATGCATCGGGCAGCCGCCGCGTGCGCCGGCCGCGTTGCCGCTCTCGCGACCGTCACGCGTAGGCGCGGCCGTCAGGCGTTCATACAACACGCGGTATTGATCGATCATCTGCTTCTTCGTATAAAAGCGCCGAACCCGCGCGAGGCCCGCCTGCTGCGCCGCGAGCCAGCGCGGTTCGTCGCCGAGCAGATCGAGCACGGCCTGCGCGAATGCTGCCGGATTCGCGATGGGTACGACGCTGCCCGCCGAGCCCAGTGCGCGGTCTTCGTCACCGTAGCCGTCGATCAGTTGACGGCACGAGCCAACGTCCGTCGTGATGGCAGGCACGCCAGCCGCGAAGCCTTCCAGCACGACGAGCGGCAACGCCTCGCTGATCGACGTCAGCGCGATGACGTCCACTTGCGGCAGGATTTCGTCGATGCGCTGGAAGCCGAGAAATTTCACGTTCTTGGCGAGCCCGAGACTTTGCACGAGCGCGCGGCACTCGAGCGCATAGGCTGCGTCTTCTTCCTCCGGCCCGACGATCCAGCCTTCGATATCCGGCATGGTTCGCGATGCGATGAAGAGCGCGCGAATGAAGGTCTTGATGTCCTTGATCGGCACCACGCGGCCAATCAGCGCGACCACGTTGCGCGGCCGTGCGACGCGTTTTTCGACGAGCGGCGCGAGTGCGTCGACGTCCACGCCGTTCGGAATGTTGCGCGTGCACGAAGCGAGCGCGCCGTCTGCGATCTGCCGTTGCCGATTGGTCTCGTACAGAGCGACGATGTCGTCGGCGGCGTCGTAGGCGAGCTTGCCGAGCGCCTCGAAGAAACGCACCCACAGTTCGCGGAAGTAACTGATCTTCGAGATGTCGCGCTCGAATGCGCCGCGGTTGTCGCGTATCCACTGGCTTTGCAGCAGATCGATCTTGCGTTCCTTCGTATAGATGCCGTGTTCCGACACGAGCAGCGGCCGCCCGCTCAGGTAATGCAGCAGCGCGCCGAGAAAACCCGCATAGCCCGTCGACACGGTGTGATACACCTTCGCCGGCGGCACTTGCTCCGCGACGCGCGCAAGCTGCCACAACGGTTTGTGCATGATGCGCACGGTCCAGAAGTAGTCGGTAAACGACGGGTCCGTGCAATACCGGTCGTACTGGTCGACGATAAAGTCCCACGCGGCGCGGCTCGACAGGAACTGCTCCTCGTTGAGCGGCCCGTTGTCGCCGATCAGTTGCACCATGTCGGCCATCAGCGCGCCGGGGTTCGACACCGGGTCCGAACTGCCGCGGTTGCGCCATGCGTCGTGCAATGCGGCCGAGCGCGCGAATGCCTGCGCGTCGCCGGGAATTTCACGCGACGCGTCCTTATCGGCATGCGCCGCTTCGTACAAATAGTGGACTTCGAAATGGACGACGTTATCCGGCAACGCATACGCCGCGCCGTCATAGTCTTCTTCGCGGCTGCCGACGAACACGATCGAAAAGCGCAGCTCCGGATACGAGCGGATCATGTCGTTGACCCAGCTCGACACGCCGCCGCGCACATAGGGGAACGTGCCTTCGAGTAGCAGGCAGACATCGGCGTCCGCGGCGCGGCGCAGCAGTGAGGGTTTCATGTTGACCAGTAACGCGCGACAGGTTTGAGCATGGGCAGCGTCGCGGCATTACCGAGCGACGCCAACAGTTCGGATACGCGTGCAAAATTCCCGCGCAGGAATTCGACTTCGGCAAGCCACGGCACCAGACGCTCGCGTGGAAAGCCGAGCGCCTGGGCACGCGCCATGTAGTCGGCCGCTTCGTCCGCGGCGCTGTTCACGAGCGCGAGGCGGCCGCGAATCATCCATAGCGCGGCGTCGCCGTCGTCGATCTCGAGCGCCGCGCGCGCATGGCGATCGGCTTGTTCGAGCGTGTGCCGGTAGACGGCGCCTTGCACCAGGTTCTGATAGATCAGCTCGAAGTACAGCTCCGCAAGCTGACGATTGATCGCGTGACGCTGATCGTCGGTGCTTGCCGTCTCGAGACTTTGCCCGGTTTGGAAAATGCGCTGCATCACTTCGTTTTCCGCCTGATCCAGCGTGCCGTAAGCGATCAGGCGCACGTCTTCAACCGGGTCCGCAAGCAGCTCGCGCAGCAACGTTCCCGTGGTCCGCGTCGGCATGCTTTGAATCGCGACGAGCGCCGACAGACGATCCGACGCATTCACCTGCATATTGACGATGCGCGCCTGCAAGCGCGCGCCGCCGCCATGCGATACGCGCGACATCAGATGCGTGACGAATTCGGGCGCCGGCACGTCGTCCAGTTCCTCGCCGCTGTGTGAACGCGGGTAGCAGGCTGCCCACGCGCAGCTCACGAGTACGACGAGCCCGCCGAACAGCGGCACGAATGCGCATCCGAGCCACAGCAGCAGCAAGCTCCAGCCGTGCGGCTCGCGATAGTGCTGCGGTAACAGCGCGCGAAACAGGAGCGCCTGCAGCGCACCGCCGGTCAGGTCGATCGCGACGACGGGCAACAGCGGGTCGAACGCGACCTGCCCGTTCGCGATGCGCCAGACCAAAGCGCACTGCACCAGCACGACGAGCACGATGCCGACGAAAGCGGCGACGGCGCGAAGTACGCTCGACGCGCGGCCTATGGATTGAGGGCGCATGGTTTCAGACATCGACGCCGCTGCGCACGAGAAGACGCTTCAATGCCGGACCCGGCTCGCCGCCGAGATGCAGCGTATGCACGCCGATGCGCGCGCCTTCGAGATCGAGATTGAACTGCGCGCGCAGGCTTGCTTCGATCCGCGCAAGATAACCGTCCACGCCGGTCGCATCGGTCGCCGGCATCAGATTGATCAGCACCGACTGCCCCGCGGCCTTGACCGGCCACATCAGATCGAGCGCACGGCGGCGACGCATCACATGCTCGAAGAACGAGTCGCCCTCGTCGTCGTGCGGGAACACCAACGCGACGAGTGACGACGTAATGCCCGCCGCGTGTTCAAGGCGCGTGAGGCGGCTCACGTCGAGCGCGAATTCGTATGGGCAGTCGGGCAACGCATTGAGGATGGTGCGCACCTGCTGCGAGTGTTCGACGCCGTCGGCATAGTAACCGAGCAGCACCAGCAGCAATTGCAGGTTGTCGAAGTTCAGCGACAGGAACGGCATCCGCTTGATCGCCAGCACGGCGATGAGCCGCCCGTCCGCCGAGATCATCGGCGCGCACACGAGCAGGCCCGTGTTCGTGAACGGATGCTCGCCGCTCTTCAGATGGGCGACGGCTTGGGTTTCGAGCGCCCGGGCGACGAGTTCGTCGCGCGGCTCGAGCTCGAACGCATCGCCGATGCGAGCGAGCGCTTCACGCGCGAGCTTGCCGTCGTGCGCGGGATACAGCGCGGCCACTTCGATCTGACATGCCTGCGCGACGAATTCGAGCAGCGCGTGCGCGCCCGGCAGACTGTGCGATGTCACGCCCTTCGCACTATCGAGCCCATGCGCGACCGACAGGCGGCGCAGTTCGGTAATCGAATCGCGCAGCGTGGTCGGCTTCGACAACAGATCTTTTTCGAGCCGCTCGTGCGACAGGCGCATCAGGTAATGGCTATTCGTGATCGCGACAAGCCGGTCGTTCAGGTAGTCGTTCAACGCGTTCGCCCGTTGCGCCCGGTTGCCCCACGTATCGCCGAAGTGACCGGCGACGATGGTCTGCAACAGGCCGCCGGTGAAGAACAGCGTCGGCCATGCGTCGGGGCTGCCGCGCATCAGCACCTGCCATGCGCCGATCAGCATCGCGCAGGCGAGCAAGCCGAGCAGCGTGCCGTAGCGCAGCGCAACGATCAGCGGCGCGAACCATAGCCACGGAAAACCCGCATGCAGCAGGAACGGATCGTTGCGGTCGAGCGCCCAGCTCAACGCGCCGGCCGCCGCAACGAACGCGATCGTCTCGACGATTGAAAACGGCCGCGCCACCGCGGGCGCAACGATGCGCCGCAACGCGCTCAGGTTGCCGAGCGGATTCGAATGGCGCGGCTTCGCCGCACTGGCGGCAGATTGCGCGGTGACGGTATTCACAGCCGACTCCTCATGACATCTCGAGATACGAATGACAGCGTGCTTGCGCAGCGCGCGACGTCACGCCAAACACGACGCAAAACGTGACGCAACGCGTGCATCAACCGCGCGAGCGCAGCGGCGACAACAGACTGCCGATCAACGACGAAGCAACGCTTGCAAGACTCGAGCGCGTCCAGCCGCTCTTCGAACCCGTGGCGCTCCACACGACCTGGCCCGATGCGACGTCGATCAGTTCGAAGGTGACGCCCGCTACCGGCTCGCCGTCCACGCCCACCTTGTAGCGCCACTCTTCCACCGCGCCGGTCAGCACGTATTTCACGTGCTGCTCACGCGCCCAGGCGAGCTTCTTCTCGCCGAGCTCGCGCTGAGCGGTATCGAACATCGCGTTCGCCGATGCATCGACGGGAGCGATCCGCACATCCGTCAGGCCGTTCGCGCGCAGCGTGTTGGCCGCGATCGCAGCCGCGCTGCTGCCCGCCGCCGGCGTTTCGGTGAAGTTCGCCATCGACACGACCGCAACCGAGTCCTTGACGCCGAGCGCCGGCGAACCCGTTTGACGGATAGAACCGCACGCGCCGAGCACGAGTGCCGTCGCCGTCACCGCCGCGGACCATTTGACGAGGCCGGACCATCTTTTCATGTTGTTCATCGAACCACTCCTCAGTAACGTCGTTATTCGTCGCAGGCGCGATATGCCCGCGGTGTCAGTCGAACAGAATCGGTAATCAGTAGTACCAGCTATAACGCGCGCCCAGCACCGTGACAGGCGTGCCGATCTTCGAGACGCGCTGGTGCTGCAGGAACACGGCCGCGTGATCGCCGCCGAACACGGTGCCCGCGATACCCACGCTCAATTGCGGCCCCCAGCCCTGTATCGAATCGTGCAGCAGGCCGACCTCGAAGAAAGGCCGCCAGCGGTGCGTGTACTGTTCGAGAAGATCGTTGCCCGCGCCGAAGAAGAAGCCGTATTGCGTGTAGGTGTCGGGCATGAAGTCGCGCGGCGTGGCCGGTTGCAGCGCGACCGGCAATAGACGCGAGATCAGGCCATCGGCCTGGCCGCTTGCGCCGTAGCCGCCGTGTGTAATGAGCGCGCGCAGCGTGTAATCCGGGTACTGCGTGCGAATCCGGTAACTCACCTCGCCCGTCGACAGCACGCCGCTTCCCAGATAGGTGCGCGCCTGGCTATAGAAACGGTCCGCCTCCACACTGCCCGTGAACGTGATGTGCTGCGTCATGCGATACGTGAAATCGCCGATCACGTTGTCCTTCATGCCGCCGACCAGCAGCGTCTGGGTTTCGTCCGCGATCTGATTGCGGCCGGCGCGAAGCCCGAGCGTCAGGGCCGAGTTGCGGCCCACCTCGCCCGCCAGATCGAGCGTGTAGAACGAGCTCAATGCAACGCGCCGCCCGCCCGTGATCGTGAACGACGTGTCGCGCGTGCGCCGCTCGCCGTAGATGTTGAGCCAACGGTCCACCGAAGGCACGTTGACCAGCTGGGTGATGTCGGTCGAATGCTGAAAATGCTGTACTGAAGTCACGCCAACGAGATAACGCTCGGCGATCTTGCGGCTTCCGGCGAGCGTCGCCTCGACGTAATCGAGCGGGTGCTCGACGTAGTTCGTGACATTCGCGTCGATGGATTGCGGCCAGTCGAGCGCCGTCTCCGTAACCCGCGTGTGAAGTTCGGTGTCTTCGGGCGCGCCGCCTAGGGCGTCGAACGCAAGCTGCTGCGCGCGATCGGGGTGGTCGACGGCGATCGTCGCGTCGATGCGGTCGTAGACCGGCAAGCGCGAGCGTTCCAGGTCGAGCAGGCGCTGCATCTCGCCCACGTTGTTCTCGGCGAGCGCGATCGTGAGCCGCGCGTCGGCGGGACGCGACAGGCGTTCGGCATACTGCTGCGCGAGCCAACGCTTCGCAAGCGGATTGCTTTCGTGCGACAGCGCCCAGGCAACCGCGACGTCCTTCGCGACCGCGCCGCGCACTTGCGCGTTTTGCGGCAGATCGGCGCCTTGCATCGGCGCGCCGCCGGGCAAACCCTTCGCGTTACCGATCAGGGTGCGGCGCAGTTGCGCGATGTCGGCCGGTGCTGCGTGCGTGGACATGAGGTCGTCGAGCAAGGCGGCGGAGACGTCCCCCGTCGCGAACTCCGTCGACAAGGTCACACGCCGGCCGCGCAGATCGGCCGCCGTCTCGGCGTCCTGCGCGGCGCGGCCGCGCATCGACGCGCGTTGCGCGCCGTGAAGCTTCGCGAGTTTCGCCTGCTCGTCCTGCAGTTGCAGCCACACCTTCTTGCGGATTGACCAGGCAAGCCCCGCGTGCCCCGACTGTTCCTGTGCGTCGGCATAGGTGAGGAGCCAAAGCGGATCGCGCGACATCATGCCCGCCTGCCGGCGCAGATAGTCGAGCGCGGCGACGGGCCGGTTCAGGCGCATTTCAGCGGCGGCGAACGGGCCCCACAGCGCCGAGCTTTGAGCGGCGCTGCCGCGCCAGCGCTTGAGCGCGGCACGCAGATCCGCGTCGCTGCCGTAGTCGACGAGGGTCCACAGATACGCGGCGCTCACGTCCGAACCCGCGCCAGGCAGGTCGACCGCACGCTTCAGATCGGCAAGCGCGTTTTGCGGCTCACCCATCAGGCGATAGTATTCCGCGCGCACGCCGAGCAATGCGGGCGACGCCTCCGCGGTCTTGCGCTCGTCCGGCGTCAGATTCGCGAGGAGCATCGCGATCCGGTCCAATGCCTGGGCATCCAGGTAGTAGTAGATCGCGTCGCGCAACGCACGGGCCGTGTGTTCGCGATGAAAGCGCAATTCGGCGATGCGGCCCGCGTCGATCGGATACGGATCGTAGAAATCCGTCATTTCGCCGAGGTCTTCGCGCGTCGCCACGCCGTTCGCGAGCAGGTGGCGATACGCTTCGTTGGCGTCGTCGTCGCGTTGCTGCAGCCGCGCCAGTTCGGCGTAGTTGCGCCAGAAAACTTCGTCGCCGTCTTTTGCGCCCGCGCGCGCGGCGGACAACGCGTTGAGCGAGGCGCGATAGTCGCCCTTGCGGTACAGCACACTCGCGGTGCGCAGCGCAGCCGTTGCGTCGTTCGGATGACGGGCCTGCACCGCACGATACGTAGCAAGCGCCTCGTCGTCGTGCCCTGCTCGCTCGGCAAGCCCGCCTATGCGTTGATCGATCGCATCGCCATTCGCCCCGCGCGGCAGCGACCGCAGGAACGCCAGACCGTCGTCGGGACGGCCAAGCCGTTCATAGGTGGCGGTGACGCTGTCGACGAGTTTCATGTCGCCGGGCTTCGCGCGCGCCTGATGAACCAGCGCGACGAGATACGCTTCGTCGTCGTTGAGCATGGGTGCGATACGCAGCACGTTTTGCCAGCCGACAGGATCGTTGGACACCTGCGCATATTCGAGCCACGACTTCAGCGCGAGCGACGGGTCGCGGTTCCATTCCGCCACTTCGGCGAGTCGCTTGACCCACAGTGCGGAGCGCGGGTCGCGCTGCACCTGTTGCCCGGCGATTTTTTGCGCGTTGGGCAGGTCGCCGGATTCGACGAACGCCTGGAATACGGGGTTCGCGATGCCGGGGTCCGGGTTAGTCGGGTTAGTCGGGTTAGTCGGGGTCGCTGCGCTTGCCGGGGCCGCAGCAGTCGCGACGCGAACGACGTGCACCGTGCCCGGCTTTTGCGCCTCGCCGCGCATCGCCTCGCGCGGACTCGCGAGCACGAAACCACTTTGCCGCGCGACGGGCCCGTCCATATACGCATATTGCGCGTGCTGCGAAGGCAGCGCTTGCGGCGGCATCTCACGCAATTCGTTCGACGTATAGCGCGCCAGCATCTTCGCGTAGCGATCGACGGCTTGCGGACGATTCGCGGCGCGCGCGAGATTGAGCAGCACCACCAGCGTCGCCGGATCGTCAGCGAGCGTGCTGCCGTGCGCGTCCGCCGCGGCAAGCGCGTCGTCGAGCAGATTGCCCGACTGCAAGGCGCGCAGGCCGGCCACGAAACAACGGCGCTGTTCGTCGCGCGTGCGGCCCGCTGCCTGCTGACGGAACCAGGCATCCGCAGCCGCGCGATAGTCGCCCACTTGCAGCGCGTAGCGCGTGATCTGCGTGTCCCACTTGTTGCGGCCATTGGGATCGTTAGCCGACAGCCGCGCGTAAAGCTGCACCGCGAGATCGGGCAGGCCGACGCCAGCCGCGCGCTGCGCGAGCCATTCGAGGTCCTTCGGCGCCCACTGCAGCTTGGCCGCTTCCTGCAAATGCATGCGCAGATCGCTCAGCTCGCGAGCGCGGCGCGGATCGTCTTCGGCAATCGCAAACGTGCGTTGCTCCGCCACCGAAAGACGCAGCATCGTCGCGGTGCGATGCATGTCGTCGGTGCCGAGCGCATCCATGCGCGCGGCGATCCGCTCGGTGTCGGCGGTGCGTCCCAGATACGAATACTGCGCGCCGAGCAAGGAGAGAAACTCCTCGTTATCCGGCCGTACCTTCGACCATGCTTCCAGATACGCGACGCTCAGGTCGCTGGGCGCGCCGACCGACGCCACGCGCTGGCGCAAGCCGCCGCGCGGCGACACGCCGTATATCGTCAGCAGTACGACGCCCGCCATCAGACAGACGAGCCAGGTCGGTGCGATACGGGGACGTTTAGCGCTCACAGGAAATCTCAACGGGCTGATAGTTCACCTGCAGACCGGCGGAGGCCGGCGTATCGAAGCGCAAGCCCGCGGCGTCACGGTGGGTGGCGACGGGACGTCCGGCAACACTCACACTGCAACTGCCCGCGTGAGCGAGTCTGACGAACGGCTGGTAGTAGCCCCCGAATTCGAACGACATGCCGTTTGCGCTGCGCCTGAAGTTGCGAACGAAGCCGTTCGCTTCGGCGATGTACGGCAATGCGCCTGCTTTCGAAAGCGCTCCGGCCGAGCTATCGCGGGCATCGGCACCGTTGAACGACACGCGAGCGGCGCCGTCAGCGATGTGGATATACGTGCCGTCCGGGCCGCTCGAATAGCCGGTGACACCGGCCGATGCGTGCAGATCCGGCGCCGTCGACAGCGGCCAGTGCAACTCGCGCACGTCCCCGTTGCCGCGCACGATCCAGTCGCCGTCCGCGCGCTTCCCGGCATTGGCACCCGCATCCGCATCCGCATCGGCGTCGCCACGCACCGCGCGTGCGACCGCGAACGAACGCCAGTCGAGCACCTTCTGCGTGTAGTCGGTCATCTGCACGGGCAGCACGGCTTGCTTGAGCACGGCCGTGAAAATCTGGTCGAGCGCGTGCAGCGAAGCGACCTTCGTGCCGCTATACATGTGGTAGTACAGGTCGATCGGCTTGAAGCGCAACGGCTTGTCGGTCATGTCGAAGGTTTCGAGCACGCGCGTGAAGCCGTAGAACGGGCCCAGCCAGTCGTTCGTGTAGACGTTCTCGTCCTGATTCGGCGCGTACACCTGATACGCACCCGGCCCCTTGTCGACGCCGATCGGCGCGATGTTGGTCCAGCTGCTCGCGCTCTTCGTGATGACGGTGTCGCCGCCGTTCACGTTCGCGACGCCCGCCGCATAGACCTTGCGCACCACCAGCGCGGGCGGCTTGCAGTTGCCGGGCCATTGCAGGATGGTCGTCTTCTTGCCGGGAGGCGCAAGGCGCGTGTTGATGTAATCGATCGAGCCCGTTACCTCCCGGTCGATGTCGAACGTGTAGTTCGGAATGTTCAGCGAGAACGCAGTATCGCCGCCTCCGCGGTCCACACGTTCGCCCGTCTTCGCGTCCACGCTGCCCCAGTCGAACGGATGCGAGTAGGTATGAGTGCCGATCGCGACATACGGCAGCGCGAACATCTTGCGGGCGATCTCTTCCAGGCGCGGCGAGATTTTCGGGTAAAGACCCGTCGGCCCCACTTCGCCCTCGATGACGGAGAGCGTCATCGGCACCTTGTAGCGCGTAAAAATCTGCTGATACAGCGCTTCGCCCGAATAGTCCGCGCCAGGGAATTCAGCGCGCGAGGCGAAACCGTCACCGTCTACGTGCGACATGAAGAGGCGCCGCCCGTTTTCCGTGGTAACGCTCGGCGACGGCATCTGCTGCAGACGCAATGCGGCAGAGAGGAACGGAATCGGTTGAATGGCCCAGCGTTCCTGATCGATGCCGTTGAGCGACACGACCGTGTACGGGCTCATCGCGAAGCCGCCCCATGGCGTGATCGCGACCGGGTCCAGCGTCGCCTGACCGCTCTTCACGCGCAGCAGCGGCCGGCTGGCGGCGCCGACCTGAACGCCCGTCAGATCGCGCGGGCCAAGCTTCGGATCGATCTCGAAGCCGATCATCGGATCGCGCGAGACGACGTCCACCTTGTCGCTGAACGGACCCGGCACTGCCTGCAGATCGAGCGCGCGCCCTTCGTCATCCGCCGCGTCGAAACCGAACTGGCCAAGAAACGCGACGGGAATGTGCGAGGCGATGCGCGCATCGACCCATCTGCGCCACACGGCGCTGTCCTGCGTGCCGCTGCCCTGCAACCACGCAACAACGCCAGCGTAGCGGTCAGGCGTAATGTCATCGGGAAGCGCGCCGTTGACGTTCGCGTACTCGACGTCATAGCCGAGATAGTTCAGCGGCATTGCCAGGTCGCGTACGCCGGGGGTTTCGTCGAGCAGCAGGTCCTCGCCCGTGTCCTGCACGACGAGCACCTTGCGCGGCAGCACCTCGATTGCGCCGATGCCGACCACGTCGCGCGCCACGTCTGTCACGTAGGGCGTGACGCCCGCCGCTACCACTTGCGCGGCCGTCTTGCGCGCGCACGCGCGGTCATCGGCGGCGCAATATTCGATCGACACGACGGGCACGCCCGTCTGCCGCATAAACGCTTGCGCAGCGGCGACGCGCGCGGCACGGTCGTCCGCGGAAACGACGATCTGCCCGGCACCGCTCGCGCTCGCACCGCTGAGGAGCGACGGACCCACCACCGCATACAGCCCATTCGCATGCGGCATGGCGAGCCTCAGCGCGTCATCGCCGCCGATCACGATTCGCGCGTCGGGGTGCGCCGCGCGGATCGCGTCGATCGAAGCAAGCGCTTGCGGCGTGTCGAGCAGGAACCCGCGATAACCGCGCTGCCACAGTGGCTCGATTGCGCTCGCGACGAATGCATTGGGCGTGCTGGCAGCGGCATCCGCACGGGTGCGCGCGAGCCATACGGTATGGCGCAACGAGTTCGCGGACGGATCGAAACCATGCGAGGGATCGACGACGACGGCGTCGAAGGCTTGCAGCAGATCGACCGGCACGTTGGCGCCGTCGAAAAACGCGAGATTGACCGACGGCGAGGAACGCGCTTGCGCAGTGTGCGCTTCTGCCTGGACTAGCGGTTGGGCGGGTAACGTCGCGGATTGGGATTGGGTCGACTGAGCGTTCGCGCTCCCGTAGACGATCGCGAGCGCCGCAAGGACAGCGCATTCCGACACGCGCATGAGGCGCGGGTGAGCACGTCCCCTTTCGAGACGTGTCGGGCTCGGCTCGCCGCCCGGTGCGTCGCGAAGCGCCAGCCGCGCACCACCAATCGTTTGAATCCCCAATGGCATGTGATTTCTTCTTCGGTTTATTGCTCTTTTACCGACCGCTTTGAACGCGGCTTTTCTTTGGGTTTTACCGCAGCCCACTCGATTGACCGCTCCTTTTGACGCGCTCTCCGCCGACCTTTACAACGGTGTAATGAAACACCGTTAGAACCCCCTCTGACGTTAAAAGCCGACCGCGTCCAGGCTGCGCATTCTAATGGCTGTTTTTTCAAATTGCACGAGTATTCTGGGGCTCGGGTTTTTTCCCAACAATCGCGAAAACCTGCCAAACATCAAAGAACCAGTGTGCTACTCAAGTCTGTATGGCGCCGCAAACGTTTTACGTCTTCACGATCCGCAGGGTCGAAAATCATTGGGCCTGACAACAATTAACAATTCAGAAATGACTTACCGTTTTCAGCGGGATCGTTCAAGCAGGGTTAAGCGGGCAACCTTAAGTGTCATGCCGCCCGGCACGGTGCCGGGTACCGGGCAAGCGGAACGTCGCGCTGGGACATGGCTGTTTAGGCGCCTCCCTGTGCAAAGGAGGGATCGCCAGCATTTTGCCGTTCCCGTTTTTGATGAAGCACGTTTGCAATCGCGCCAATCAGATCCGGCCGTTGCGCCGCGAGTAGCTGGCGTTAATTTGACGGGGGGGCTGCCGTTAATATGGCTATGTCGGGCGCATTTTTTTCAAAGACTGGCAGGCGGCCGCGCGAGATTAACGATTTGTACGTCATGAGACCCGCTGCAAGCTGCCACCCTGCCGCACTTTAATAAAGGCAGATTAACTATTTCATTTGACACGCGTCGTTTCGCCCAGCGCACATAATTCCACGCATCGGTCGGTTTCACTGCACGTTTATTGACTCGCGCAAACGTTATCGTCGGCGAATATCCGTTTCGCCTGAGACGGTCCGCGGCGCACAGGTCGCAAGTCTACGATCCGCGAGTGACAAACTGGCCTTCGACGTGTCGTTGCAGTGAAGCAACGGGGAGACCGCCACCGATAGCCGCTGGCACCAGGCACAGCCATTGCTCAACATCGCTCGCCGGCAGATCGCTCGCTCACGGACCTGTACCCGAGGCGAGCCGCCGTTCTACTTCAATCCAGCAATTCATCCGTGGGAGGCCTCATGCTTCGATACGCTGCAATCTTCTTCGTCATCGCTATCATCGCCGCGGTATTCGGCTTTGGCGGCATCGCCGCCGGCGCGACGGAGATCGCCAAGGTGCTGTTCTTCATCTTCGTGGTGATTTTCCTCGTCACCTTGCTGATGGGCGTGATGCGGCGCTGATCACCGCATCGACTGTATAAGCGGAGGAATACCCGCCCCGGCGCGTGCGAACGACCTGTTGCAATACCTGCCACGGTGTCTTGCAATAGTTGCCGCTCCCGCCGGGCTTCCCCGCAACGCAGCACGCGCATCGCGCCTTACGTGTACTGCCGGCTTTCAACGCTCCGCTCCTGCGTTCCTTCATCCTGATCTGCTTCATTCTTCCGACAGCACGCGCGGCTCGCTCTCCCGCATGCCCAGATGCAACTCCTCGCATAGAAATCCTTGCAATGTCTGCACGGCTGCTTCCTGCGCGCCTGCGACCTCGCGCATGAACAAGCCGAAGTCCGCAGCCGGCGCATCGGGCAAGCCATCGGTGCGACCTAAGATTCTCATGGACTCCGAACGAATATTGCCTTCGAGCAATACCGACACGCCGAGACCCGCTTCGACCGCCGACTGCACCGCCGGCAAGCTTGTGCTCGTACACACAATGCGCCAGCCGATGCCCGCGCGGCGCAACGCCGTCAACACATTCTGTTGCCACAGACACGTGCCGCCAAACGCGACCAACGGCAAGGGCGCTTCGGCCTCGCGCGCATAGCCGCGCGCGCCGACCCAGAACAACGGTTGGGTCCATGTGAGCAAAGGCGTGCCGTCCACCAATGCGGGATCGGCAACGACCACATCGAGGCCGCCGTCCGCGAGCCGCTTCGACAAAGTGGCGCTGCTGTCCACGACGATTTCCAGCGCGACGCGCGGATACGCAATCGAAAAACGCCGCAACGCACGCGGCAAGCGACCGACGGCAATGTCCTCGAGCATGCCGAGCCGCACGGCGCCCGACACCTGCCCCGCGCTCAGCGCGCGCCGTGCATCGGCACCCGCGCCGAGAATCGCGTGCGCGTATGGCAGCAGCAGATGGCCGGCCTCGGTGAGTTGCACGCCGCGTGGCGAGCGGTCGAGCAGCCGCTGGCCAAGGTCTTCTTCGAGACGGCGCAACTGCATGCTCACCGCCGCCTGGGTGCGTGCGAGACGGCTTGCGGCCACGCCCACCGCACCCGTCTCCGCGACGGTGACGAACGCGCGAAGCAGACTGCTATCGAGGTCACGGGTCATCACGATTGTTGAAATCGACATAAGAAATATCAACTTATCTTAGTAGCGCTGGAGCCGATAAGATAGCGTGAACATCCCCACAGCGACACCAAAACACTATGCAGGACACGACGATCAAGTGCGCAGCCTCCCCCGCCGACCCGGCCACGGCGAAACCTGCGCGCGCCGCAGCCGGCGCAGCGTTGCTGTGCGTGCTGTCCATGTCGAGCGTGCAATTCGGCGCCGCGCTTTCCGAACCGACCATGTCGGTCTACGGCTCGCTCAGCACCACGTGGCTGCGGCTCGGCTGGGCCGCGCTCGTCCTCGCAGTGCTGGTGCGACCGCGCGTTCTCAGCTACTCGCGCGCGCACTGGTTCGCCGCGGGCGCGCTCGGCGCTGCAATGGCCGGCATGACGTTGTGCTTTTTTGCGGCGCTTCAACGCATTCCGCTCGGCCTTGCGGTGGCGATCGACTTTCTCGGGCCGCTGACGGTGGCAACCCTGGCCGTGCGCCGCGCGCGCGCGCTTCTGTGGCCTGCGCTGGCGATTGCGGGCGTCGTGCTGCTTTCGCGCGATCGCGCCGGCTGGGTGGGCGAACCGCTCGGCGTATTCCTTGCACTTGCCGCCGCTTGCGGCTGGGGCAGCTACATCGTGTTGATGAAAAAGACCGGCAAGCTATTTGCCGGACTGGAAGGCCTGTCGGTCTCGCTGATCGCGGCGGCGCTCGTCGCCACGCCTTTCGGCCTTGCGCAGAGTGGCATGCACGTGGCCACAGGCCAGCTCGCGGCGACCGCAGGCCTCGCGATACTTGTTCCTCTATTGCCCTATGCGCTGGAAATGGTGGCGCTGCGTCATATGCCCGCCGGTTCGTTCGGTATCCTGATGAGTGTAGAGCCAGCCATCGGCGCGATGGCCGGCTTTGTCGTTTTGCATCAGCCGATGGGCATTCTGCAGATCGCGGGCACTTTGTTCGTGGTCGCCGCGAGTGTCGGCGCGGTAGTGGCTGCACGGTAGCGACGGCGCAATGCCAGCCACCAAGCGCGCGGTGCGCACGCAGTAACGACAACGCAAGGTTGGGAGCGCATCCGCCGGAAGCGCCGCGCGGCGCGGCGCCAATAACGCGTGCGCCGCTACGCCATGTTCTCGGCTTCGTACAAACGCCGCCCGGCAGCATCTTTCGCGCCGACAATCGGCGCGAAATCGATCGGCCATTCAATGCCGATGTCCGGATCGCTCCACAAGATGCAGCGCTCCAGTTCGGGAAACCAGT
The DNA here is from genome assembly GCF_032806925.1 of Paraburkholderia kirstenboschensis. NCBI lineage: Bacteria > Pseudomonadati > Pseudomonadota > Betaproteobacteria > Burkholderiales > Burkholderiaceae > Paraburkholderia > Paraburkholderia kirstenboschensis. The sequence goes on from NZ_CP136513.1 coordinate 1,760,757, forward strand.
ATTCGGTCGTTTTCCACAGACACTCGGCGACGTCGGAGAGCACGACGAAGCCATGCGCGAAGCCCGGCGGTACCCAGATCTGCCGATGGTTTTCCGCGCTCAGGTGAGCGCCGCACCACTTGCCGAAGTTCGGCGAATTGAGCCGCACGTCCACGGCGACGTCGAAAATTTCGCCCGCCACGACCTGCATGAGCCGGCCTTGCGGACGCTGGACCTGATAGTGCAGTCCGCGCAGCACGCCATGCACCGCGCGCAGATGCCGGTCTTGCACGAAGTCGAAACCGCGTGCGATGTCGTCGCTAAACTCGTCCGCGGCAAAGCTCTCATAACAGAAACCGAATTGGTCGCCAAACACCTCGGGCTCAATGAGTTTCACTTCCGGCAGTGCCGTCGCCAACACCTGGTTGCCCATGCCACTGTGCCCGTAAGAAGCTGCTCGACAAAGAACGGGAAACCGCCGCGCACTCGCGCGGCGGTCCTGAAACGCGCCTGCCCTACAGGCGCGCTCAACTGTCAGAGCTCCGAGGAGGCAAGCCGGCTGCGGGCGCGATATTCGGTTGGCGACAGCGCCATGCGCTTGCGGAAGATCTTCGCAAGGCGGTCGCCGTTGCCGGTGCCGCTGCGCCGCGCGATCTTGTCGACCGGCAGTTCGGTTTCAGTGAGGAAGTTGCAGGCAATGCGCAGGCGCACTTGCAACAGGTAGTCGGACGGCGTGACGTGCATTTCATGCTTGAAGCGCCGCAGGAAATTGCGCTCGCTCATGGCCGCGACCTGGGCTGCGTCGGCAACCGACACCGGACGGTCGCAGTTCGCTTCCATCCAGCGCGCCGCCGCGCGGATCTTTTCCGCGACGCTCAGCGTGCCGCCCTCGGCGGGCAGCGGAACCCACGTCGCAGCCATGCCCGGCATCACGCGTTCGGCGACGCTGCGCGCGAGTTCCGCGCCGAGATCGCGCTTGATGAACATCAGCGCGCTGCGGGCGCAGTCGTTGCGATCGTTGGACGCGCTGAGGATGGCGTCCGCTCCGCCCCGGCCATAGCGGCCGATTTGCAGCGCCTCCGGATCGCCTGGATTGGCCGCCTCCAGCACGAGCCGCCCTTCGCCGATGGTTTCGATCGCACGGGTGCGCGCCTGCACCGAGCGCAGCCAGCCGAGTAGCCGCTGGTCGCGGGCCGCCTCGTGCGCGCCGTGCCCGCCGGCAATGAAGAGGACATCGAAGCCGGTTCCATAGCGCGTGTCGATGCGATCGGTCCAGATGCGCGCAGCTGACGAGCTTGGCACGCTGCCGCCGTCGAGCGACAGGAACTGCACTTCATAGGGCGGCTCTTCGCCTGGGCGCGTGCCGGAGAGTTCGTTCGCGGTCTGGAACATTTCGACGACCGTACCGGGGCCAAGCAACCAGAAGCCGTCGAACAGCAGCACACCAATTCGCCGCGCCGCTGTGCGCACATTGACAGCGGGCGTGTGTAACCAGGTAACCCTCGCGGAATCGACGTGGATGTGGGACATGGTCTTCCTCAAAATGTCTACGTGGTTGGACGAGGACGCGCGTTATCCGACGATATGGATGAACTGATAATCTCTATTCAACATCGGTGAACGCCGCTTCACGCATTATCAGCGATGTTAGCCGAATGAATCGCGTTAGTAAATTTGAAAACAACGGATTAGCCAGGCATTTAACGTATGACGAAAATTATTCTCATTTGATGCAAGTAATAATTATCCGATGCGCGAACTGCGAGCGGAAAAATCTACCGCGCGCCGGGGAGCCTGTGCTGCGAGCCATGTGCGGCGGGGGGCCGCAGCCTGCCCTGCTTACCTCCTCGCATGCCGTACGCATAAGCGAAGCGGGCTGTTGGGCATTGGAGCGATATGAAAACGTTTCAAAGCTGAACACACCAGTGCACCGCAATGGCCCTTTTAATTGGATTTGTTATTCGCACATTCGGAATGTGCCTCGTCAGCCATGGTAATTAGCCTGTGGCGATTCTAATCGCCCGATTATCTGGTTATGCCGGGTTTTTAAAGGCGCCGAAAACGTTTCATTTCTGAAACATGAGCCATTTATTCTTCTGATTAATCTGCGGTGTTTCAGATTCGTTTCACGCGTGATCCGTCTATTCATTAGACGATTGGCGCGGCTTGACGGATTCGCGTTCCCATACGCCGGGAAGCCGGGCACGCGACTCGCCTCGGACGGCGAGCCGCGTCGCAGCACTTAAAGGGTCAGCTCAAACGACCTCGCGAGGATGCCGGGCAATTGCATGCCGCCCGTCGCCCGCTCTCCCCACGTCCCGTCGCTCAGGAGCAATTCGGCTTGCGCGCCGATCTGTTCGAGTTCGCTGCCAAGCAGGCGATACAGGCTGTCGTCGAAACGCATGGCTTCGAGCGGCGCCGCGATCTGTCCGTTCTCCACCCAGAAGGTCGCGAAACGCGTCATGCCCGTGAGTCGGCAATTCATCCGATCCGAAAAGTTCACGTACCACAAATTGCCGATGTAAAGACCGGTACCCAGTTGCGCAAGAACGTCCTCGTCCATCAGTGCCCCGGGCTGCATTGCGAGCGACGCCGGCGCTTCTTCGGCGAGTGCGCCGTTCGGCGTCAAGCCGAATTCCCTTGCACTGCGTGCATTGGTCAGTTGCCCGGCACTGCGGCCCGCCGCGATGAGCGCAACGCTGTCGCGCAAGTAGCCGTCGTCGTTGAAGCCTGGCGTGATGCCGAGGCCGAGCTCTTCGCCGAGAGTTACGCGAGGATCGAGCGCGATCTCACCTACGTGCAGCTTATACAACTCGCTGCGCGAACTGGCCTGCGCGCGCGCCGAAAAGCCGCGCCACGCCGTCACGCCCAATAGCTCGGCAAGCGCCGCCGGAGCGAGCCACGCGCGATAACGTCCAGGCGCGAGCGCACGAGGGGCGCGAGCGAGCACCGCGAGACGCGTGGCGGCCTGTTCCACCTTGCCTGCAAAGACGGCATCGCTCCAGTCGTCGCCCGCATACGTGGACTTGATCGCACGACCGCTCGGGTCATAGAGCGACCAGCTGAAATTGAAGTTGTCGACTTCGTACCAGCCGCGGCTGCCACGCGTCGACGCGAACCCTCGCACAATGGTGCCGCCCGCATAAAACCCCACGAAATCGAGGCCCCGCGCGCATTCGGCGACGACGCGCAACAAACCGTGCGGATCCGGCAATCTGCCCGAACGCCGCGTGGTGCGCTGCCATGAGGAAGTATCGAACAGCAGGTGCGGATCGTCGGCGGCATCGCGCAGACCCTCGCGCAGCGTGGCAAGCGCGGCGCGCACTTCGTCCACGTCCTGCTGCAGATCGCCGCACACCGTCAACGTGGAATACGCCTGACGCGCGCCGTCGATCAGACGCAAGGTCAGCTTGCCTTGCGACACAGTGCCGCTTTGCCGCACCCTGCCCGCGTTGAAGCGGATGAAGTCGGACTGCTCGCCGGCAAACGAACTGAGCGTGGTTTCCCCGCGTTGCTGGAGACGCTCGATCGCATCGGCGAGCGACGTGAAGTGCCGCTGCCAGTCCACGGCATGCGTGGCGCGCGGTGACATGAAGTCGCTCATCACGCGCCTCCCAAAACGTCGACATTGCTGAATACACAAGCGGGCGACGCGTGCCCCACGCGAATGATCTGCGCCGGCTCTCCCTTCCCGCACATCGACGTGCCATACACTTCGCGCGTGGCCGCGTTGCCGACCGCGCTCAAGCTGCGCCAGAAATTCGCGGAAATGCCGCGATAGTTCGGCTGCTTGACGATCTGCGTGAGCTTGCCGTTTTCGATCAGTTGCCCAAATTCGCAGCCGAACTGGAATTTGTTGCGATGATCGTCAATCGACCAGGACGTGTTCGTGCGCATCAGAATGCCGTGTTCGATGTTGCCGATCATCTCGTCGAGCGAACTGTCGCCCGGCTCGATATTCAGATTCGCCATGCGGTCGATCGGCGGCCGGTTCCAGTTCGACGCACGCGAATTCGCCACGCCCGGCATGCCCGCGCGTTGCTGTGAAAGCGCGCCGCCAAGCGGTCGCTCCAGCACGCCGTTGCGGATCAGATATTCCTTGTGCGCTTCGGTGCCGTCGTCGTCGAATGCGTAGGCCGCGGCTTCTTCGCGCAACTCCGGGTCGAAAGTCACGTTCAGCAGTTCGGAGCCGTAGCGGTAAGAGCCGAACATGTCCGGCTTCACGAAACTCCAGCCCGCGAAATTGCGCTCGTCGCCGAGGATCCGGTCGAGTTCCAGCGGATGGCCGATCGACTCGTGAATCTGCAGCATCATCTGATCGGGCATCAGCAGAAGGTCGCGCTTGCCCGACGGGCAGTTCGGCGCGGCCAGCAATTGCAGCGCCTCGGCGGCTACGCGCGGGCCGCAGCCGTCGAAACCGAAGCGCGCCAGCACGTCCATGCCGCCCTGCCCGAGCGTGCCGTAGTTGCCGCCGAGTGTGCGCACTTGCGTGTCGCCGCTCGCATGCGCGGCCACGCTCAACTGCGGCATCACGAAGCGGAACCGTTGATCGATACGCACGCCGTCGCCCGTCATGTAAAGCTGATCGGTGTGGATGATCTGCACCGCGGCCACCCGCTCGACGATGCGCGAATCCAGCTTCGCCGCCGCGCATTCGGCGCCGAGCCGGTCGATCCATTCGGCGCGGCCCGGCAGCGTGTGCTGCGCATTCGGCGACACATATTCGCCACTCGCCGACGGACGCGCCACTTCGCGATGATCGATCAGCGACAATGCCGCGCTCGCCTCGGCGCGTGCCGTGGCGAGATCGAGCGCCTGCTGCAACCCCGCCGCCGACAGATTCGCCGTCGCCGCATAGCCGGCTCCCGCGCCGACCCACGCGATGAGCATCGCGCCACGATCGCGCACCGTGCGCAGCGGTTGCGCGATGTCGTTGCGAACCTCGTGATCGTCTATCCGTTCGTCGACGATGCGCAGCGACCAGAATTCCGCGCGGCTCTTAAGGGACCGGGCGGCCTGCGCCCAGCGTTCGTCAATCATTCACACTCCGTAGGGTTTGCGCGGAATCCGGCCGCGCCATCAGCAGCGACGAAGCCAGAAGCGAGCGCGTATAGGGATGCGACGGCGCTTGTAAAACTTCGAGCGTATCACCGGCCTCGACGACCCGCCCCGACTTCATGACAATCACACGATGCGCCATGGCGCGCATCACCGCGAGATCGTGCGTGATGAGAAGGTAGCTTAGCTTGCGCGTTATCTGCAAATGTACCAGCAGCGCGAGCACCTGCTGCTGGATCGACACGTCGAGCGCGCTCGTCGGTTCATCGAGCACCAGCAGTTCCGGCTCCACGGCAAGCGCCCGCGCAATCGCAATCCGCTGACGCTGCCCGCCGGAAAACTCGTGCGGATAACGGGGCATCGCATCGGCGGGCAGACCCACTTCCTCCAGCAGGCTGGCCACGCGCGCGCGCCTCGCCTTTGCGTCGATCTCGGGCCGATGCACGGCAAGACCTTCACCGACGATCTGCTCGACCGTCATGCGCGGCGACAGCGAGCCGAACGGGTCCTGGAACACCACCTGCATGCGCGAGTACAACGCCCGCCGTGAAGCGGCCGTCTTCAACACCGACAACGGCATGCCGTCGATATGCACGTGGCCCGCGGCAGCTCTGTGCAAACCGAGCACGGTTGCGGCGAGCGTCGATTTGCCCGACCCCGATTCGCCCGCAACGCCGAGCGTTTCGCCGCGCCGCACGCTCAAATCGACGTCATGCACGGCGCGAAACGTGGAGCGCCCGAACAGCGACCGCCAACCTTTGGCGGGCGTGCTGTAGTCGACGGAAAGCCCTTGCACTTCAAGCAGACGGCGCGCGCCTTTTTCGAGCGGCGCTACCGAGCGGCGCGGTTCGCTGTCGAGCAAACGCTGCGTGTACGGATGCCGCGGATCGTCGAACAACGCTTGCGTCGTATTCGTTTCGACCAGCACGCCCTTCTCCATCACCGCGACGCGCTGCGCGAAACGCCTGACGAGATTCAGGTCGTGCGTGATCAGCAGCACAGCCATGCCGCGCTCGGCGGCTTCCTGTTCCTGGAGTTCGATCAACAGGTCGACGATCTGCTGGCGCACCGTCACGTCGAGCGCGGTAGTGGGCTCGTCGGCGAGCAGCAGGCGCGGTCGGCACGCGAGCGCCATCGCGATCATTGCGCGCTGGCGCTGCCCGCCTGACAACTGATGCGGAAAACTGTCGATGCGACGCTCCGGCTCCGGAATGCCAGTGCGCCTGAGCAACTCGATGCCCCGCGAGCGTGCCGCGTTGGGCCGCAAGCCCTCGTGCAAGCGCACGCTTTCCGCAATCTGCTTGCCGATGGTGAAAAGCGGATTGAGCGCGGTCATCGGTTCCTGAAACACCATGGCCACGTCCGCGCCGCGCAGGCCGCGCATCTGCTGCTCGGTCTTGCGCAACAGGTCTTCACCGTCGAGCAGGATGCGCCCGCTCAATTGCGCGTGATCGACGAGCCGCAGAATGGACAACGCGGTGACGCTCTTGCCCGAGCCCGATTCGCCGACGAGCGCAACACGCTCGCCGCGTGCGATTGAAAGGTCAAGCTCGCGCACCGCGAGCCTGTCGCCGAAACGCGCGGAAAAGCGCTCGATTTGAAGCAGCGGCCGGTCGGTCGACGTGACGCTCATCGCGGTGCACCCCCGAATGCGGAACCGCGCGAACGCGTGTCGAGCGCATTGCGCAGCGCGTCGCCGATAAAGGTCAGCAGCAGCAACGTAACGACGAGCGCGGCGAACGCCGACACCGAAATCCACCATGCGTCGAGATTGTTCTTACCCTCCTGCAATAACTCGCCAAGGCTCGGCGTCGGCGGCGGCGCACCGAGCCCGAGAAAATCGAGGCTGGTGAGCGAGAGGATCGCCGCGCTCATCCGGAAAGGCAGGAACGTGATAACCGGCGCGAGACTGTTCGGCAACACATGACGCCAGATGATCTGCCCGTTCGACAGCCCCATCGTGCGTGCGGCCTTTACATAGTCGAGCGAACGGTTGCGCAGGAACTCCGCGCGAACGTAGTCGGACAGCACGAGCCAGCCGAACATCGACAGGAGAATGAACAGGAGCCACAGGGTCGGCTCGAAGATCGACGCGAAGATGATGAGCAGATACAGGTCCGGCATCGCGCTCCATATTTCGATCAGCCGCTGGCCGATCAGATCGGTGCGCCCGCCGTAAAAGCCTTGCACCGCGCCCGCCGCCACGCCGATCAGCACGCCCGAGACCGTGAGCGCGAGCGCCATCGACACCGACAACCTGAAGCCGTAAAGAAGCCGCGCGAGCACGTCGCGTCCGTATTGATCGGTGCCGAGCCAGTTCGACGACGTGGGCGGCGCCGGATACGGATGCGCGGCGAAATAGTCGATCGTGTCGTAGTGAAAGCGGTTCGGCGGATAGACCGCGAAGTTGCCGTTCGCCTCCAGCCGCGAGCGAATATACGGATCGAGGTAATTCGCGCGCGCCGGAAAATCGCCGCCGAAAAGCGTCTCCGGATAGTCCTTCACGATCGGAAAATAGTAATGCCTGTCATAGCGGACGACGAGCGGCCGGTCATTCGACAGCACTTCGCCCAGCAGGCTGAGAACGAACAGCGACGCGAGGATGATGAGGCTCCAGTAGCCCAGACGCTGCCGCCGGAAGCGCAGCCACGTGCGCCGCCACGGAGACGGTACTGTCCGGCGCGGCGCGCCGGACGCGTCATCGGTCAAGCCGGTTGAACTGGATACGCGGGTCGACGAGGACATAGCAGACGTCAGCAATGAGTTTGGTTATGAGGGCGATCAACGTGAAGAGAAAGAGCGAGCCCAGCACGACCGGGTAATCGCGGCGAATCACGGAGTCGTATGAGAGCTGGCCCATGCCGTCGAGTGAGAACAATGTTTCGATCAGCAGATTGCCGTTCAGGAACGCCCCGACGAAGGCCGCCGGCAAACCGGTCAGCAGCGGAATTGCCGCGTTGCGCAGCACGTGTTTCCACAACACGTCGCGCTCGGTCGCGCCCTTCGCGCGCGCGGTCAGCACATACTGACGGCCGATCTCTTCGAGAAACGTGTTCTTGGTGAGGATCGTGACGACCGCAAAATTGCCGACCACCGAGGCCGTGACCGGCAGCACGATGTGCCATAAATAGTCGAGCAGCTTGCCGAATGTGCTCAGTTTCCCGAAGTTATCCGATGTGAGACCGCGCATGGGGAACACTTGCCAGAAGGTGCCGCCGCCGAACAGCATCAGCAGCAGAACGCCCAGCACGAAGCCGGGAATCGCATAGCCCGCGAGCACGAGCACGCTCGTCACGGTGTCGAAGCGCGAGCCGTTGCGCACCGCCTTGGCGATGCCGAGCGGCACCGAAACCAGATACGTGAGCAGCACCGTCCAGAGCCCGAGCGTGATCGAGACCGGAAGCTTCGAGCGGATCACGTCCCATACTCTTGCGTGCTGATAGTAGGACTGCCCGAGGTCGAAGCTCGCATAGTGTTCGAGCATCAGCACATAGCGCTCGAGCGGCGGCTTGTCGAAGCCGAACTGCTTCTTGATCTGCTCGATCTGCTGCGGATCGACACCCTGGCTGCCGTGATAGCCGCCGCCGCCCGCCCCCGTGTCTCCGCCACGGCCAGCGCCGTGGCGGAGTTGCGTCATCACCTGCTCGACCGGCCCACCCGGCACGAACTGCGTGACGATGAAAGTCAGCGTGACGACACCGAGCAAGGTCGGCACCATCAACAGCAATCGTCTGAGAATGTAGGCAAGCATGTCGCTTCTCGATGAACTCAGTGGGACGCGGCCGGCCGTTTGGCGAACCAGTAGTCGATGACCCAATCCTCGTACTGGTACGAGGCCGGCACGACCTTCGGAAAACCCAGCGTGGTCTTGTAGCCAATGCGCGCGCCCGGCGCGTAATACTCGGGCACGAGGTAATACGAGTTGATCAGCACGCGGTCGAGTGCGCGGGTTGCCGCTTGCAGATCGTCGAGCGTGGTCGCGGCGAGCGCGGCATGGATCAGCGAGTCGACCGCGGGCGAGCGAATCCCCGGGTAGTTCTCGGAGCCCACCTGCGAGGCCGCCGCGCTGCCGAAGCGGCGTGCGAGTTCCACACCGGGAATGGTGACCGGGGGATAGATATACGTGGTCATGTCGAACTCGAAGTTGTCGATCCGCTTCTGATACAACGCACTGTCTATCTCGCGCAGATGCGCCTCTATCCCGAGGTTCGCAAGCGCCTGCATATACGGAAGAATCAACCGGTCCATGCCGGGCTGATCGTCGATGATCTCGATCTTCATCGGTGTGCCGCTGGCGTCGCGCAACGCGCCGTCGCGATAGTGCCAGCCGGCTTGCGCGAGCAGGTCGCGCGCCACGCGCAGGTTGCCGCGCAGCGAATTCGGCGGCAGCGTATCCGGCGGCTTCACCATCGGGCCGAAAACTTCCGGCGGCAAACTCGCGCGGTACGGTTCGAGCAGCGCGAGTTCCTTCGCTCCCGGCATGCCGCTCGCACCGAACGGGCTCGCAGCGAAATAGCTTCCGGTGCGGCGGTACTGGCCGTAGAACATCATCCGGTTCATCCAGTCGTAATCGAACGCCATGGTCAAAGCATGGCGTACCCGCACGTCCTGGAACATCGGCTTGCGCAGATTCATCAGCATGCCTTGCATCTGCGCGGGGCCGTCCGCGAAATTGCCTTTCTTCAGCACACCATTGTCGAAATTCTTGCCCACGTACTTGCGCGCCCACTGCGTCGCGCTGTATTCGACGATCGCGCCGGCGTCGCCTGCCTTGAAGGCTTCGAGCTGCGTGTAGTGGTCGCGATACAGCTTGAACGTGATATGCGCGAAGCGGTACATGCCGCGCCTCGACGGCAGGTCCGCCGCCCAATACGCCGGATTGCGCCTGTATGTGATCTCCTTGTCGTTCTTGCGCGATTCGACGAGATACGGGCCGCTCGAAACCGGCACCTCGTTCGCGATCTGGTCGAACGGCGCTCGCGTGCCGTCCGCGCGCATCCCCCATTTCGGCGAGAACACCGGCAGGTCGCCCGCAATCAGCGGCGCGTCACGCTCGGCATGCTTGAATTCGAAGCGCACGGTGGCCCGATCGACCACGACCGCGCGCTTGATCACCGCGAATTGCGCGTTGAACATCGGCGAGGCCTGCGGGCTCGTCAACGTGTCGAACGAATATTTGACGTCGGCTGCGGTAATCGGATCGCCGTTCGAGAAGCGCGCGGCCCGATTGATGTGAAACGTCGCCGACGACAGATCGCGCGCGACTTCCACGTCGTCCGCGATCAACGGATACTCCGACGCAAGTTCGTCCCAGCTTCGCTGCATCAGCGTGTCGAACATCAGATGCAGCACGTCCGGCGCGGGTGCGCCACGCACGAGGAACGGATTCATCGAATCGTAGCTTTGCAATTCGTTGTAGTTCTGAAAGCTGAGCGTGCCGTCCGCGGGTGCGGTGGGGTCGGCGTAGTCGAAGTGCGTGAAGTTCGCCGGATATCTGGGCTCGTCGTATTGCGATATGGACGGCCTCGCGTGCGCGCATGTCATGCCGAACGCGAGGGCGATGCCGACTGCGCGCGCCCACAACGAGGCCACGCCCGAGCCGGGCCGCGGCAGATGTGCGAGCATGCGCAACGCGCGCGGCCAGCGAAACTTCACAGGTCTCATTTCTTCGAAACGCTAAAGGTCGCGCGCCGGTTGCGAGCCGGCGCGCGGTACGTCGAATCGCGCGAGGATGGTTCTGGCCATCGCCCGCGCTCCCTTCTCCACTGCGGCTGCCGCCTTACTGGTCGTCGTCGCTCGGTGCGGTTTTGAACGAGAACGCAACTTCGCCGACGTACGGCTCGGCATTCTTCTCGCAACGATACGACCTGACCGCGGTGATGACCGCCTCGTTGAAGACCGAGGTCGGCCGTGTCACGCGCACGATCTTCACGTCGCTGACGCTGCCGTCGGGACTGATCGACAGATGCGCGATCACCGTCGCCGAAAGTCCCTCTTGCAACGCCCGGCGCGGAATCTGCGGCTGCACGGCCTGGCAGTGGCCGCGTCCGTCGACCACGCCGTGCAACGCCGGCGGCGCCGCCGGCGCGGGCGGAGCGGCAGGCGCCGTGGCTGGACCCGGCGTCGCATTCGCCGTGGCGAGCGCGGGCGCGTTCGCGCTCGGATTGGCGGCAGGCGCGATGTTCGCGGGTTTGGGCGTCGCCGACGGCATTGCCGGCGGGGGCTTCGGCGCCGGCTGCGGCTTGGGCTGCTGCGGTTTGGGGGGCGGCTTCACCGGCGTCGGCGCGGGCGGCGGCTCGAGCTTTTTCACTTCGGGCGGCGGCGGCGGTGGCGGCGGCGCCATCGTCACTTCCATGATCTTGCGCGGGGCGGGCGGCTCCTGCTTGAAGCTCACCTGCGAGAGTCCCGCGACGATCAGCAGTTCGACGACGAGCGCGGCAGCCAGCGCTGTCTTCATGGACATGCGGCCATGATGCGCCGGAATGGACGACGCCCAGAGCGCGCCGCTCAGGCGGCTTTGCGGGTCTTTCATGTCGAGTACCGGAGAGCTCATGTCGTCGGATTGGTGGCGAGTGCAACGGAGCTGATGCCCGCTGCGCGCACGAGATCCATCACCTTGACGATGTTCTTGTAGCTCGTGCCTTCGTCGCCCGCGATCGCCACGTCGACCTTCTTCGAATCATGCACGAGCCCTTGCAGATGCGCGGTCAGCTCCGTGGGCGTGACGGGCTTCGCGTCGAGATAGATCTCGTCGGTCTTCGTGACGCCGATCGACACCTTGACTGTCTGCTGCAACTGCTCCGCCGTGCTCGATTGCGGCAGATCGAGTTTGATGCCCGCGCCCTGAATCATCTTCAGCGTGGCGAGCATGAAGAACACGAGCAGGAACATCATGATGTCGATCATCGGAATGATCTCGATGCGCGCCTTCTCTTCCGCGCCCAGGTAATGGCTGCGATGGTTACGCATGATCCTTCTCCTTGGAAGCGGATGTTCAGGCGGCGAACCGCGACACGAGCAGCGACTTGATCAGATCGAACTGATTGACCGTCATCCGGATACGCTTGTTGAAGTAGTTCAGGAAGATCACGCAGATAATGGCGATCGTCAGGCCGCAGGCGGTAGCCGTCAGCGCGTGGCCGATGCCGCCCGTCACGCCGTTCGGATTCGCGGTGCCGCTCGTGCCGAGCACGTTGAACGACTCGACCATGCTGATGATCGTGCCGAGCAGGCCGAGCAGCGGCCCGAGCGTCACCGCCGTGTCGAGAATCCACAGTTTGCGGTCGAGGCGCGGCATCTGGAACATGATGGTCTCCTCCAGCTCGCGTTCCACCACCGCTTCCGGTTTGCCTTGCACCTTCAGCGCACTTTTGACCAGCTCGCCCTGCACGGTTGCTTTGTAGTGCTCGGCGACTTTCTGTGCGTCGGACAGATTGGCCGGCTCGACCATCTTCAGATCATGTTCGAGCGTCTTGCCCGCCTTGACCGCTCGCGAGAAGAACATGAAGCGCTCGACGATGATCGAGATGCCCAGCAGGAAGATGAAGGCCAGAACGGGAATCAGGCCCATCGATTGAACTGAATAGTTGATAAGGGTATTGAGCACGGGGAACTCCAGTTACGTCTCTAACAAAGTTGGGCCGCTTCGGTCCCGAAGACCGGAGCCGGAGCGGCCGACCGACTAAACAGACTGCTCTTCAAAGACAGACATCGAGAACTTAGAAGCGGTACGTCGCGCCGACCTGGAAGAAGCGGCCGATGTTGGTGTAAAGGGACTGGTCATAGCCGGTGATGTCCGGCGTGGCCTGCCACTCGACGTCGAACGGCGGCTTGCGGTCGAAGATGTTGTTGATGCCGCCGTAGATGGTCCAGTGCTTGAAGCCGCGATACGTGGCCATCAGATTGAACTGGCTATACGAAGCCACCGACAACGTGCCGCCGTCGCCGAATTCGGCCGCCACCGCATTCGTGTAAGGGCCCGTGTACTGCCACGTGAGCGTGGTGGTGAGCTTGCGGTAGTCCCAGCTCAGGCTCGTGTTGCCCTTCCAGCGCGGGTTGCTCGCGCCGAACGGTTGCAGCAGCGCAAGGTTGTTGCCCGCGAAGTCCTGCGTCGGTGCGCCGGGGCTATTGAGCTTGAAGTGCCACACATAGGCCCAGTCGCCGGCGAGCGTGAACGTGCCGTACTTCGTGCCGACCGACTTGCGGAAGTTCATGTCGAAGCCGTCGGTGTCGAGCGAGCCGAGATTGACGAACTGTTCCTTGATGTAGGCGACCGTACCGTCCGCATTGCGGATCACCGTCGACGGGTCGTTCGCGTTCATCACCGCATTGGGATCGTTGGTGCCGATCACGCCGTCGATGTGAATCTTGTAGAACGCGGCGCCGATATCGGTCGACGAATCCGGCGAGAGCTGGAAGCCGATGTTGTAGTTCTTCGTATGCTCGGGCTGCAGGTTCGGATTGCCATTGACCTGTTCAGTCGTGAAGCGCTTGGTCGGCGTACCGCTCGGATCGTTCGGATCGACCAGATTCTGGTGCGCAAGGTAAGTTGCCTGCGAATTTTCGACGAGAGTCGGCGCACGGAAACCGCGGCTATACGACGCGAATGCCGTGAGCGCCTGCACCGGCTGGAAGCGCAGCGCGAAGCTCGGCGAGAACGCGCCGCCGAAGTCGCTGTAGTGGTCGTAACGGCCCGCCTGCGTGAACGTCAGATTGCGGATGATCGGAATGTCGATCTGGTAGTAGACCGCGGCCACGTTGCGCTCGCCGTCGACCGTCTGCACGTTGGCCGGCGCGGTGATGCCCTGCACGGTGTACGTGCGTGAATTGATCAGCGAACTCTCATGGCGGAATTCCGTACCGAAGCCGACGCCGACCGGTCCGCCCGGCAGATTGAACAGATTGCCGGTCGAGGTTTTCGCCGTCACGCTGTCGAGCTTCGAGATCGCCTGCTCGTAGTCGTTCTGGAATACGCCGTTCAACCCGTTAGGCGTTGCCGACGGATTGGCGAAGTCGTACACCCCGTTCTGCAGGATGTTCTCGACGCCCGCCACGTTCAACATGTTCCTGTAGGTCGTGTCGACAGTGCTTTGCGAATGACCGTAGTCCGCGGCGGATTCAACCGGTCGGTGCAACACCTAGAATCTGAGAGCAGCGGAGGTGTTGCAAATGAAGCAGCGACCGAGAATTTACTACTCCGAGACCCAGAAGGCGCTGATGTGGGACCGATGGCGCAAGGGCGATACGATTCATCAGATTGCCAAACTGTTCGATCGAGGCCATTCTTCGATTCAGCGGATACTATCGGAGACCGGCGGCATCCAGCCGCTGCAAAGGCACCGCGCGCCACGGGCATTGACGCTCGCGGAGCGCGAGGAGATATCCCGCTCCCTGGTGTCCGGATTATCGATTCGGGCGATAGCAGCCAGGCTGGGACGGGCTGCGTCCACTATAAGTCGCGAGTTGCAGCGCAACGGGGGCAGCCAGGGCTATCGAGCAAGCCAGGCGGATGTGATCGCCTGGGAGAGGGCACGTCGGCCGAAGGTTTGCAAATTGGTGCAAAACCAGACGCTGGCGCGAGTTGTCGCTGCAAAGCTGAAGCTGCAGTGGTCCCCTGAGCAGATTGCAGGTTGGCTCAGACATGCTTATGCGGTCAACAAGGACTACCTGGTGTCGCACGAGACAATCTATCGGAGCCTCTATATTCAAGCTCGTGGTGCCCTGAAAAAGGAATTGCTTGAGCACTTGCGACGCTCTCGAACCATGCGCCGGTCCCGTCATCACACACTGAAAACTGAGGGACGCACGAACATTCGCGACGCCGTATCGATCAGTGAACGCCCCGCTACGGCGGAGGATCGCGCAATACCCGGGCACTGGGAAGGTGACTTGCTGTATGGCAACGCTACGAGCCAGATTGCAACTCTCGTCGAACGTCAAAGTCGATTCGTGATGCTGGTAAAAGTCGCCAGCAAGGATTCTGAGGCTGTGGTTGACGCGCTGATACGACACGCCAGCAAGTTACCTCGGGAACTATATAAATCGCTGACGTGGGACAGGGGTTCGGAAATGGCCGACCACAACCGCTTTACTGTCGCTACCGACATTGAGGTCTATTTCTGCGACCCACAGCATCCCTGGCAACGCGGTTCGAACGAAAACACGAATGGGCTTCTGAGGCAATACTTCCCTAAGGGTACTGATCTATCTGCCTACTCACAGACCAGGCTGGATGCCGTAGCCAGGCGGCTCAACGAACGTCCCCGAAAAACACTCAACTTCGATACGCCAGCTGAGCGATTTAACCAAATCGTTGCATCGACCGGTTGAATCCCCCGCGGACCAGTCCCAGTCGCCGAACTTCTGCGTGGTGAACGAGCCCTTCACGCCGGTCATCGCGCGCCAGAAAGTGGAGACCGTGTCCGCTGAAACGGTGTTGGGGAACGTATAGTTGATCTGCGCCGGTGCGCCGAACGGGTTGTACGGATTGGTCCCCGGAACGGTGCGCGACAGCGGCAGCGCGGAGCCGGTGGCCGGGTTGTAGGCGTTGGTTATGCTCGACAGTGCCGCGGGGCCCTCGTTCTGCACGGTTTCGTTGCGGCTCACCCACAAGTCCGCGTAGGCCTGGACGTCGTCATTGATCTTGAAGGTGCCGCGCACCTTCGCGTTCAAACGCGTTGTAGAAGGAACCAATGAAGTCGTGCTCGCGGGATTCGATTTACACTCGGCGCCGCCGTCGGCCGACACGCTGCCGGGCGGGCATGGGCTGAGGGCGGTCTTGGTGCCGTCGGGCGCCGTCCAGTACGACTGCTGGTTCGGCCCGAGCGGGCCTGCCAGACCGCCGGGGAACTGGCTGAAGTCCTGGTTGGCTGTCATTGAACGATCGGCGAGCGAGGAACCGCTGTCGCGGTAATAGCTCGCCGCAGCCGTTACGTTAAAGCGGTCCGAATTCAGATCGCCGAAGCCGCCGAGCACGCCGAAGTTGCCCTGCGCGTCGCCCGGATGTTGCGCCTTGCCCAGTTGACCGTCGAACTGCAAGCCCTGGAAGTTCTTCTTCGTGATGATGTTGACCACGCCGGCAATCGCGTCGGAGCCGTACACCGACACGGCGCCCGTCTTCACGATGTCGATGTGATCCACCATATTGAGCGGGATCGAGTTCACGTCGAAGAACGTGTCGGTGAAATTCACCGCCTTGCCGTAATTGGCGACGCGCTGACCGTCGACCAGAACCAGCGTGTACTTTTCGCTCAGGCCACGCAACGCAATGCCGCCACCGCCTTGCGCCGAACTGTTCATCGTCGTTTGGCCCCAACTGCTGCCCGAATTAGCGGAGGTGCCGCGCAGAAAATCAGCCACGGTCGTGTAACCGCTTTGCTCGATTTCCTTCGGCGTGATGGTCTGCACCTCGGTATTGCCGACCTTATCCGACGTGCGGATCAGCGAGCCGGTGACTTCCACGCGCTGCATCTTCGTTACGTTGCCCGAGTCCGTCGCTGCCGGAGTGGCTTCCGACGTCGTAGTGGCCGCGGTACTGCCGGTCGTCGCCGGCTGGCTCTGTGCAAATGCCGGTGCGGCAATAGCCGCCGACAAGGCGAGTTCTGCCCAAAGTATTCTTTTGATGGCCAACGCCAATGCCCTTTGTTTCATTTTCCCCTTCTCACTTGTCAGTAAGACCACACCTGTTGTGCAAGAAAAGCCTTATGAACTTCTCTGCCCTTTTCACGACGACGACGCACCACGCTTTACCGAATATGC
Organism: Paraburkholderia kirstenboschensis; assembly: GCF_032806925.1. Lineage (NCBI taxonomy): Bacteria > Pseudomonadati > Pseudomonadota > Betaproteobacteria > Burkholderiales > Burkholderiaceae > Paraburkholderia > Paraburkholderia kirstenboschensis. Next base: position 1,777,551 of record NZ_CP136513.1, read on the forward strand.
CCAGCATTAGTGCAAATAAGTCCAAACGATTAAATTGTGTTTGATCCGATCTGGTGAGAACGGCAATACGGCTTCAATTCAATTTATTGAATATGGACTACTAATTTCATAACAGAAATGAAAGCTTTTCTATTTGTGCAATGTTCATGTCGATGTGAACTCGTCCCCTTTCGCGGCACGCCACTTTCAGCGCGGCTCAGTACATTCACGGAAAGACAAATAATTTGGATGCCTAACTTTGCTTCACCCCGCCAGCCTCCTGCCGAGGGTACTTCCGCTGCGAGCTTCCCTCCGCCCGACCGGTCTGTCAGTGAGTTGAAAGATTCACCGGATGGGGAACACCATTGCTGCTGAACCGCTTACCCTGCAAGGCGGACCTTGAGTGCGGCCCGTGAAATCGGGTGGCTGAAACATAGCAAGCCAGAATCGAGTAGTCAAAATTTGTTTGATAGAAGCAAATATTGTTTCGCGCGACGCTCACTGCTCGTCCGACTGCTATTTCCCGAAGTCGGACCGCCGCTTCGTCCGCTCACGGCAAGCAACGACAGATTTCGAGCGCGAGCGAAAGCGGCGGCCGAATTACGGACGCGTGACTTTCAGTCGGGCTGGAAAAGCGTGGAGACGAATCCTGCGCGTGTCTCCCGCCAAGGCGCCAAGTGTTATGAAGCACTCAATGGACAGCGACAATAACAAATCAAAATCGGTCGTCAAACTTTTTTTGATGACACTGTTTCAATCTGGCACTGCCCGATCTTTAGACGGGATGTTCTAAAGCTTTTCGAATTCGCACGTGCGTTGACCGCGTCTTGCGATATACGACGATTTGACAATGCACTAAACAGAACGCCGTCTTGAGCTAAACATGCTCTAGTGGAATGGAAAGGGCCCGCATCGCCTGATTGGCAATGCGGGCCCTGTCTTTTTGCTGCTGCGCGATCTGAAGAATCTGTTACCCGTTGGTGCCCTCGCCCGCTTCGACGGGCACAGCGCGAGTGCCGTCATTCGCGGCACGGTCGAGCACAGGCTTTAACGCTGCGCCGGTGTGGCTCGCGCGAACCTGCACGATTCCTTCGGGGTCCGTAGCAGCGACGATCGTTCCGCCGCCCACGCCGCCTTCGGGACCGAGGTCGATGATCCAGTCCGCCTCCGCGATCACATCGAGGTCGTGTTCGATCACCACGACGCTATGGCCGCCGTCAGCGAGACGATGCAGCACGCGAATCAACTTCGCGACGTCGGCCATATGCAGGCCGACCGTCGGCTCGTCGAGCACATACAACGTATGCGGCGGTTTTTGACCTCGCCGCGTAATGTCGTCGCGCACCTTGCTCAACTCCGTGACGAGCTTGATGCGCTGCGCCTCGCCGCCAGACAAGGTAGGCGACGGCTGACCGAGCGTGAGGTAACCGAGCCCCACGTCTTTCATCAACTGCAACGGATGAGCAATGTTCGAGATCGGCGCAAAGAACTCGACAGCCTCGTCGATTTCCATGGTGAGCACGTCGCCGATATTCTTGCCCCGCCACGTCACTGCGAGCGTTTCCGGATTGAAGCGCTGCCCGTGGCAGACATCGCACGGCACCTTCACATCCGGCAGGAAGCTCATGCCGATGGTCCGCACGCCTTGCCCTTCACAAGCTGGGCAACGGCCCTCGCCGGTGTTGAACGAGAAGCGCGATGCCGTGTAGCCCCGGGCGCGCGCTTCGAGCGTGCCGGCGAACAGCTTGCGAATTGCGTCCCACACGCCGATGTACGTCGCGGGACACGAGCGCGGCGTCTTGCCGATTGGCGTCTGATCGACTTCGAGCACACGGTCGATGCTTTCCCAACCCGTGATCGAGTCGCAGCCCTGCCACGCATGCGTGACGTTCAGCGGAGCACGCGGCGCGGTGCGCGCGAGCACGCTCGAACGACGGTTCGCGGCGGGCTTCTCTTCTGCCGCCGCTCGCGCCCGACGCGTAGCCGGCGACGACAACACCGAGCGCCCAACTGCGTCGAGCAGATTCGCCATGAGCACGTCACGCGCGAGCGTGGACTTGCCTGAGCCGCTGACGCCCGTCACCGCGACGAGCCGCGACAGTGGAATGCCCACGGTGACGTTGCGCAGATTGTGCAGCTTGCCGCCGTGCACGGTCAGCCAGTTCTCAGGCACCGCTGCCGCGCGCTTGCTTGGCGCGACGACTTTGCGACGCGGCTGCAACGGATGCACGATCGGCGTTGCGAGAAACTGCCCCGTCAGCGATTCGGGCTGCGCGGACAGATCCGCCACGCTGCCCTGCGCGATCAGCGTGCCGCCGCGCTTGCCGGCGCCCGGCCCGATGTCGATGATGTGATCGGCCCGCCGGATCGTGTCTTCGTCGTGCTCGACGACCACGAGCGTATTGCCCTTGTCGCCAAGCTTGCGCAGCGCGTTCAGCAGGATCTGATTGTCGCGCGGATGCAGCCCGATGGTCGGCTCGTCCAGCACATAGCAGACACCTTGCAGGTTGCTGCCCAGTTGCGCGGCGAGGCGAATGCGTTGCGCCTCGCCGCCCGACAGGCTCGGCGCCGCCCGGTCTAGGCTCAGATAACCGAGCCCGACTTCTTCGAGAAACTGCAAACGGCTGCCGATCTCGCTGACGACGTCGCGCGCGATCTCAGCGTCGCGGCCTGTCATGTGCAACCCGTCGATCCACGCGCGCGTGTCGGAGACGGTCCATTGGGCGACGTCGGTAATGGCTTGCGCGTCGAACGTGACGGCGCGCGCGGTGGGGTTCAGACGTGTGCCCACGCAATCCGGACACGGTTCGTCGACGAGACCTTCGGGTTCCTGCTCTTCCGACGGCAAACTTTGTTCGCGGCCACGATTGTCGTCCACCACGATCGTGTCGTCGTACGCGGCGCGTTGCTCGCGCGTGAGCGCGAGCCCCGTGCCCACGCAGGTCGTGCACCAGCCGTGCTTGCTGTTATACGAGAACATGCGCGGATCGAGTTCGGGATAGCTCGTGCCGCAAACCGGACACGCCCGCTTGGTGGAGAGCACCTTGACCGCGCCGAGCTTGGCGGTAGGCTGCCCGCCGTTTATTGCGTCATGCAGACCGTCGAGCGGCGCGAGCAGATGCATCACACCCTTGCCGACTTCCAGCGTCTGATCGAGCGCGCGACGCAGTTCCGCTTCGTTGTCCGCCGACACGATCAGGTCGGCGACCGGCAATTCAATGGTGTGCTCACGGAAGCGGTCGAGCTTCGGCCACGGGTCCACCGGCACGAATTCGCCGTCCACCCGTAGATGCGTATTGCCGCGTGCCTTTGCCCACTTCGCGAGATCGGTGTACACGCCCTTGCGGTTCACCACGAGCGGAGCGAGGAAGCCGACGTGCTGCCCCTTATGGTCACGCAGCAATTGCGCGGCGATGGACTCGACGCTTTGCGACGTGACCGGCGTGCCGTCATGAATGCAATGCTGCAAACCGAGCTTCACATACAGCAGGCGCAGGAAATGCCACACCTCGGACGTGGTCGCCACCGTACTCTTGCGGCCGCCGCGCGACAGACGCTGTTCGATCGCGACCGTCGGCGGGATGCCGTACACGGCGTCGACCTCGGGCCGGCCCGCGGGCTGCACGATGGAACGCGCGTACGCATTGAGCGATTCGAGATAGCGGCGCTGCCCTTCGTGGAAAAGAATGTCGAAAGCGAGCGTCGACTTGCCCGAACCGGATACACCGGTGATGACATTGAACTTGCCATGCGGGATGTCGACGTCGAGCGCTTTCAGGTTGTGCTCGCGCGCATTGACGATGCGTATTACGTCCTCGCCTTCGATTGCGCGGCGTGCGCGCGCCGCGCTCAGCGCGTTCTGCAACGGAATGCCTTGCGAAGCCGCCTCGGCAGGCTCCGCGGCCGCGCTCATTGCGCGGTCGTAGTGCAATAGCGCTTCGCCGGTATGCGATTCGGGGCAGCTCTTGACGTCTTCCGGCGTGCCGGCGCACAGCACGCGGCCACCGCCGTCGCCGCCTTCGGGACCGAGGTCGATGATCCAGTCGGCGGCGCGGATCACGTCGAGATTGTGCTCGATCACGATCAGCGAATGGCCGCTTGCCAGCAGCTTGCCGAAGGCCTGCATCAGCTTGGCGATGTCGTCGAAATGCAGGCCGGTGGTCGGCTCGTCGAACATGAAAAGGCGTTTGGCGACTGCCTGCTTCGCGCCGCGCGCAGTGCGCGCCTGCGCGGATTCGGCGAGAAAGCCCGCGAGTTTGAGCCGCTGCGCCTCGCCGCCCGACAACGTGGGCACCGGCTGACCGAGCTTCACATATTCGAGGCCCACGTCGACGATAGGCTGCAGCACGCGCAATACTTCGGCATCCTTCGAAAAATAGGCGACGGCTTCACTGACGGTCAGTTCCAGCACGTCTGCGATGCTCAACGCACGCGCCGGTTCGCCGCGCTCGATCTTCACTTCCAGCAGTTCCGCGCGATAACGGCGGCCGTCGCAGTCCGGACAGCGCAAGTACACGTCGCTCAAGAACTGCATTTCGATGTGTTCGAAACCCGAGCCGCCGCACGTCGGGCAGCGCCCGTCGCCGGAATTGAAGCTGAACATGCCCGGGCCATAGCCGCGTTGTTGCGCGAGCGGCGCCTTCGCGAACAGCTTGCGGATTTCATCGAACGCACCCACGTAGCTGGCCGGATTCGAGCGCGCGGTCTTGCCGATCGGCGACTGGTCGACGAACACGACGTCGGTGACCTGGTCCGCGCCGGTCAGGTTGCGAAATGCGCCGGGTGACTCGGTGGCGAGACCGAAGTGCCGCGCCATGGCCGGGTACAACACGTCTTGCAGCAAAGTGGATTTGCCCGAGCCCGACACGCCCGTCACGCAGACGAGCCGCTGCAACGGAATCTCTACCGTCACGTCGTGCAAATTGTGTTCGGTCGCGCCTTCGAGCACGATGCGCGGCGTGCTCGCGTCGACCGGGCGCTGCGACCAGTGCGCCGCGTCCGCCACGTGCCGGCGGCCGCCGAGGTACTCGCCGGTGAGCGTGCCCGACGAGCGGATTGACTCGGGCGGGCCGTCGTAAATGATCGAGCCGCCACGCTCGCCCGGCCCCGGACCCATGTCGATCAGACGATCCGCCGCGAGCATGACTGACGGATCGTGCTCGACCACCACCAGCGTATTGCCCGCGTCCCGCAGACGATGCATTGCTTCGACGATCCGGTTCAGATCTCGCGGATGCAGGCCGATGCTCGGCTCGTCGAGCACGAACAGCGTTTTCGTGAGCGACGTGCCGAGAGCCGTTGTGAGATTGATCCGCTGCACTTCGCCGCCCGACAGCGTGCGGCTTTGGCGGTCGAGCGTCAGATAACCGAGCCCGACGTCGCACAGATATTTGAGGCGCGTGCGCACTTCGGCGAGCAGCAGCTTGAGCGCGTCGTCGAGCAAAGCACTGGGCAAACTGATTTCGTCGAAGAAGCGGCGGATGCGCTCGATCGGCATCAGCATCAGGTCGTGCACGGTGAGGCCCGGCAACGCTTCCAGCTGCGCGCGGTTCCATTGGACGCCGCGCGGCATGAAGCGCTGCGCGGGCGTCAGCACTTCGTCTGCATTCGCCTTGCTGCCGAGACGCCACAGCAGCGATTCGGTTTTCAGGCGCGCGCCGCCGCAGGTTTCGCATGGCGTGTAGCTGCGGTACTTAGACAGCAGCACGCGGATATGCATCTTGTACGCTTTCGATTCGAGATATTCGAAGAAGCGTTTGACGCCATACCAATGGCTTTGCCACTTGCCATTCCAGTCTGGCGAGCCGTTGATCACCCAGTCACGCTCGGCGTCCGTGAGTTCGCCCCACGGCGTGCCGCGGCGGATGTCGGCCTTCGCCGCGTAGCGCATCAGATCGTCCTGACACTCCTTCCACGCCGGTGTTTGCATGGGCTTGATCGCGCCGTCGCGCAGCGTCTTGCGCGCGTCTGGAATCACGAGACCCAGGTCGACGCCGATCACGCGGCCGAATCCGCGGCAGACCTCGCACGCGCCGTAGGCCGAGTTGAACGAGAACAGCGCCGGTTGCGGGTCAGCGTAGCGCAGATCGCTCTCCGGACTATGCAGGCCCGTGGAGAAGCGCCAGATTCGCGGCTCGGGCTGCTGCGCCTCGGGCGCCTGCTGGACTTCGGGAGCCGGCGGCAGCACGTAAATATTCACGCGCCCGCCGCCGCGCTTGAGCGACGCCTCGATCGCCTCGACTACGCGCTGCTTGTCCGCCTGGCGGAGCCGGAAGCGGTCCGCGACGACATCCAGCAGTTTGCGCTTACCGGTAGGCGAATCGACCTCGCGCTGCGCCTGCACGCGCGTGTAGCCGCTTGCCGACAGCCATTGCTCCACTTCTTGCTCAGACGCCGACTCCGGCAACTCGACCGGAAACGTGACGACGAGCCGCGGATCGTCCTGCTCCGTGCGTTCGAGCAGATCGGCGTAGATCGTTTCGGGCGTGTCGTGACGCACCTGATGCGCCGTCTTGCGGTCGAACAGTTCGGCCGCGCGCGCGTAGAGCAGCTTCAGGTGGTCGTTGAGCTCCGTCATGGTGCCGACGGTGGAGCGCGAACTACGCACCGGATTGGTCTGGTCGATCGCGATGGCGGGCGGCACGCCGTCGACCCGGTCGACTTGCGGCCGGTCCATGCGATCGAGGAACTGCCGCGCGTAGGCGCTAAACGTTTCGACGTAGCGCCGCTGCCCTTCCGCGTAAAGCGTGTCGAACACGAGGCTCGACTTGCCAGACCCGGACGGGCCGGTAACGACCGTCATTTCGCCGGTTTTCACGTCGAGATCGACGTTTTTGAGGTTGTGCTGGCGCGCGCCGCGAATCTTGATGATGCCGTTGGATGACAATTTTCCGACCGTCTGAATGAGTGGGCCACCTCTTACGGACGCCTCGCGACCGCGCAAGTTCAGTGCAAGCGGGCGCTAAGGCGCTAATGCCGCGCCCCGCTTGCAGTTGAACACTATACTGTATATTTATACAGTTTTCCACGAGGCGCACCGGCCGTGTTTGTCGCACGTCGGGTCGGGGCGCCGCGCCGCCGTCAGCGCCACGCCGTGTCATGCCGGCGCAGTGTCAGGCGTCGCCGTCCTTGCGCCCTTCATAGGCCGTCAGGAGCTTGTGAGCGACCATGTCCACGGCCGGCTTGACCAGGCCGTTCTTGTCGGTCCAAACCTTGGGCGTGAGCGCCCCGCTCAGCGCGACGCTGTCCGCGTCGCTCAACGCGAGCAGCGCGGTTTGCACGCCGTTATCGAACGCAATCACGTTGACGAAAATCGTGTCGCCGTCATTGGTGACCGCGCGCACCTTGCAGGTCACGAAGCGCGTACCGTTTTGCCCCGTGCGAAGCTGCGCCTCGCCATACAGACGCCCGCTCACCAGTCCATCGATCATCTTGCTGCTCCCTTGTTTGCAGGTCCCGCACCCGATGTGCGGCGCACATCATCCCACGAGACCCGCGCCGGCGCGCGCTTACGCCGTGCCCGCCGCCTCGAAGATATCGCGCAGCCACGTCGCAAACACGCGCACCCGCGACGACAGTTGCCGACTCTGCGGATACAGCACGGACACCGGCATCGGCGGCGGCGGAAAATCCGCGAGAATGATCTTCAGACGCCCGCTTGCGAGTTCATCCGACACCCGATAGCGCGGCACCTGGACGATGCCGAGCCCCGCCACCGCCGAGCCCGTATGGAGTTCGACGCCCGTCACCGACACCGCGCCGGGCAATAGCATCGGCGTATTGCGGCCCTCGATGTCGAACTCGAGCGGCACCGGCTTGCCCGTTGCGCTCGACACGTAGTTGACCGCGCGGTGTGTGGCGAGCACCGACGGATCGGCGGGCTCCCCATACTTCTCCAGATAGGCCGGGCTGGCCACCGTCACTTGCTGCAGTTGCGCGACGCGCCGCCCGACCATCGACGAATCCTGCAGCGTGCCGGCCCGCAGCACGCAGTCGATGCCCTCGCGCACCAGGTCGACCAGGCGGTCGTCTTCGCCGATTGTCAGTTCGATATCGGGGTAGCGTGCAAGGAACGCCGGCAGCGTCGGCACGACGAAGTGCCGTGCAAGCGTGCCTTGCAGATTCACGCGCAACAGGCCTTTCGGCGCCAGGTTCGAGAACGAGCCCTCGGCCTCTTCCATATCGGCGATCAGCCGCACACAGCGGCCGTAATACGCCTGCCCGTCGGGCGTCAGGCGAACCGTTCGCGTGGTGCGCTCCAGCAGTCGCGCGCGGAGCCGCTCCTCCATGCGCTTGATGAGGTTCGTGACAGTGGCGCGCGGTATCTGCAAGTCGTCGGACGCACGCGTGAAGCTTTGCCGCTCGGCGACCCGCACGAACACCCGCATTTCTTCGAAACGGTCCATATAGCCGAGATTGTTAAAGAGAATCGAATGATGATAGCGAGTTTAACCCGATTATATCGAAGCGCAAAGCGTCCATCATTCACCCACCAACCCAATACCGAAAAGGAAACGCACCATGAACACGATCAGAAACGCACAAGTCGCTATCGTTACCGGGGCATCGCGCGGCATTGGCGCCGCCATTGCGCGACGGCTCTCGACCGATGGTCTTGCGGTCGTCGTCAACTACGCGTCCAGTTCCAGCGAGGCCGACGCGCTCGTCGCCGAACTCAACGCGGCCGGTGGGCGGGCGGTCGCCGTGAAGGCCGATGTGTCGAAGGCTGCGGACGTGCGCCGCATGTTCGAAACCGCCGAGCAGCAACTGGGCAAAGTGGACGTGCTGATCAACAACGCAGGCGTGATCAAGCCGACGCCGCTCGCAGACACGAGCGACGAGTTGTACGACCGCACGTTCGACATCAACGTGCGGGGCACCTTTAATACGTTGCGCGAAGCGGCGGGCCGCATGAACGACGGTGGACGCATCATCAACTTTTCGAGCACGACCGTCGCGCTGAACATGCCCGGCTACGCGATCTACAGCGGGAGCAAGGCAGCGGTGGAAACGTTCACGCACGTGTTCGCGAAGGAATTGCGCGGGCGCAACATCACCGTGAACGCGGTGGCGCCGGGACCGGTTGCGACTGCGCTGTTCTTCGACGGCAAGACCGACGAGCAGATTCAACACTTTGCAAAGATGCCGCCGCTGGAGCGCCTCGGGCAACCGGAAGACATTGCGTCTGTGGTGGCGTTCCTCGTGAGCCGGGAAGCCGGGTGGGTCAACGGCCAGGTGCTGCGGGCGAACGGCGGATTGGCTTGAGGTGGGCCGGGCGCGGCTCCAGCGGCCTGAAGCGGCTCAGACCAGCGGCCTGAACGGATTTGCGGCGCGCGTTAGTCCGGGCACTCGTAACGAGCCGCCGAACTAACGCGCTAGAACGCGCAGCGAACGGTCCGCCTAAACCGCTTTCGGATTGCGCTCGGCGAATCCTTCCTGATGCCAGTACGGATAAGCCGGCCGCACGGCGCTCGCCGCATCGAGCCGTGCAACCTGCTCCGGCGTCAGGTTCCAGCCGATCGCGCCCAGGTTCTGCCGCAACTGCTCTTCATTGCGTGCGCCGATCAGCACCGTCGACACCGTCGGACGCTGCAACAGCCAGTTCAGCGCGATCTGCGGCACGGTCTTGCCGGTTTCCACGGCGATCTCGTCGATTGCGTCGAGCACGCGGTACAAGTACTCGTCCGGCACTGGCGGCCCCATGTCGGCGGTCTTATGCAAACGGCTCGTATCGGGCAACGGCTGACCGCGCTTGATCTTGCCGGTCAGACGTCCCCAGCCGAGCGGGCTCCACACCACGGCGCCCACGCCCTGATCGACGCCGAGCGGCATCAGTTCCCACTCGTAATCGCGCCCCACGAGCGAGTAGTACGTCTGGTTCGCGACATAACGCGGATAGCCATAGCGGTCCGCCGTGTCCAGCGACTTCATCAGATGCCAGCCGGAAAAGTTCGACACACCCGTGTAGCGGATCTTGCCTGCGCGCACCAGGTCGTCGAGCGTGGACAGCACTTCCGCGACCGGCGTTCTGGCGTCGAAACCATGCAACTGGAAGAGGTCGATGTAATCGGTTTGCAAGCGCTTGAGCGCTGCGTCCACTGCCTGAATCAGATGAAAGCGCGATGAGCCGACGTTGTTCGGACCGTCGTCGAAACGGAAGGTCGCCTTGGTCGAGATGATCGCCTTGTCGCGCTTGCCCTTCAGTGCTTCGCCGAGCACCGACTCGGAAGCGCCGCGCGAATAGATGTCGGCAGTGTCGAACATCGTCACGCCCGCATCGAGGCAGATGTCGATCAGACGCCGTGCTTCATCGACGTCGGTCGAGCCCCACGCCTGAAAAAAATCGCCCTTGCCGCCGAACGTGCCCGTGCCGAAACTCAGCACCGGCACCTTGAAACCGGATGCACCCAGATGTCTGTATTCCATTGATGAATCTCCGTGGCATAGCCGTCGTTTAAACGGAGGTTCAGTCTACGCCGGTCCGCGCGAGCGCGTGGTCGGCGAGCGCTGCGCGCACGGTTTCCATCACGCTGTCCCAATCGCCCAGCGAGGGTTGCCTGAAGAGCCTTGCGCGCGGATACCAGGGCGCGTCGCTGCGTTCGAGCATCCAGCGCCAGCAGGTGTCGAAGCGGTTCAGGATCCACACCGGCTTGTCGAGTGCGCCGGCGAGATGCGCGGTGGACGTGTCGACGGAAATGACCAGATCCAGGTTCGCGACGAGCGCTGCAGTGTCGGCGAAATCGTGCAGCTCGCCGGTGTGGTCCACGACATGCGCGGCCCATTCGCTCGCAGACAATTGTTGCGCCGCCGGTCCTTTTTGCAGACTGAAGAACTGCACGTTGGGCACATCGAGAAGCGGCGCGAAGCGCGCGAATGTGAGCGAACGGCGCGCGTCGTTCTTGCGAAGCTCCGCCACGTGCGGGCGGCTTCCGCCGGCCCACACGAGGCCGACCTTGAGGCGGCCTTGTGCGTCGGCGTCGACACGCTCACCCCATGCGCGCGCCGCAGCGGGCTCCGCAAAAAGATAAGGTGTGGACGATGGAATGGTGCCGGGCGACGTGCCGAGCGCGAGCGGCAAGCTCAACAGAGGACAGTGGCAATCGAACGGCGGCAGCGGCTCGCCGGCTTCGACGATCTGATCGGCGCCGTCGAGCGTGGACATTAGCCGTCGCAACTCGGGCTGCACTTCGAGTATGACCTTCGCGCCAAGCTTCGCCACCATTCCCGCATAGCGGCAGAACTGCAGCGTGTCGCCAAGCCCCTGCTCGGCGTGCAACAGAATCGTCTTGCCCGCGAGCGAGAAGTCGCCGAGCCAAAGCGGTTGCGCCATGACGCGCCGGCTCGCCTTGATACGGCTACGCTCCCAGCGCCATTCATACTTCCGCCAGCCCGCTTCGAGCTGCCCCAGTTGCAGCAGACACAGCGCTTCGTTCCAATGGGTCTCGGCGGCCTCGGGATCGAGCGCGAGCGCGCGCTGATAGCTGGCAAGCGCCTGCGCATGGCGGCCCTGATCGATCTGCGTAAGGCCGAGGTTGTTCCATGCGTCGACGAAGCCCGGCGCAAGTTCAAGCGCGCGCTGGTAGCTGCGCTCGGCTTCCTGCGGCTCGTTCATGTCGGACAGCGCATTGCCGCGATTGCTCCATGCTTCGGCGTAACCCGGCTGCAACGCTAGCGCGCGATCGCAGCTAGCCAGTGCATCTTCAGGACGGCCCAGATCGCGCAGCACGCATGCGCGGTTGTTCCAGGCCTGTGCGAAATCGGCGGCAAGCGCGATCGCCCGGTCGAAACTCGCCAGCGCGTCGAGCGGCTGATCGAGGCCCGCCTGCGCGTTGCCGCGATTGTTCAGCGCGTCGGGAAATTGCGGCTGCAAGGCGAGCGCGCGGTTGGCACTGGCCAACGCTTCATCGAAACGATGCAGCGCGTTTAGCGCGTACGCCAGATTGGAATGAACCGCGGCCTGTTTGGAATTGACCGCAAGCGCCTTGGAGAGCAGATCGACGCCCTCTTCGATGCGGCCGCCCTGCAACGCCAACGCGCCCAGCAGTTGCAGCGCGTCGACATGACGAGGCTTGAGTTCGAGAATCTCGCGATAGAGTTCCTGCGCCTCGGCGAATGCGCCGTTCTGTTGAAGCGCGACGGCTTGCCTAAGCATATGGTCCAGCTGTTGCGCCAGATTGGCAGGTTTCTTCATGCGATGAATCCGGAAAAAACGCGTGCCGCGCCGCTTTTCCTCCAGCGAGGCGGCACGCGTGCAGTGCTTTACTGGGCCGCCGCCGACAGATGCTTGCGTTTGGCCAGTTCCTGCGCCATCGCGTAATGCTCCTGAATGGTCGGTAGCGCCTTTTTCGCCGCATCCTTCAACTGCGGATCGCGGCCCGAAGCGATTTCGGCCTGGAACGCCGACAGCGCCTTCCGCTCGCCGGCGAGCGCGACCTGCTCGATATAAGCCTTGTCGAACTCGGCGCCACGCAGATTGTTGATGCTCGCGAGCATGGCCGTGTCAGGGTCGTTCTTCGGCACGTCGACGCCGCGCGGGCTCGCCGCGCGAAGCGCGTCCGAGATCTTAGCGTTATCGGTCGAGACGCGCTCGGCGAATGCCTTGACGTCGCGGTCCGTGGAACGCGAGTTGGCGATGCGCGCGGCATCGCGTTGGGTGGCGACGGCCTTGGTGCCGTCGGCGATGAACGTCTGGTCGGCGGCATGCAGACGGCCCGCGTCCGGCGCGGCGGCCGGCGCCGTCTGGGCGCTGGCTGCCGTGGCGACGGCCAGCAGGCTCGCCATAGCGGCGCTGACGATAGTGGCGAGAGGCAAGCGGATCATACGTTCTCCTTGGATTGAAAGCGAAACGGCAACGAAGCGCGGCGCCGCGCGGCACCGCCGTTCATCGCGGGGAGATTCTAGAAGCGGGACCCAGCGCCGTGTGATACGACGCTGTGGCTTGTGTAACCTTAGGTAACCTTCACACGAATGACGCCGTCTCGTGAATGAGATGGAGCGGCCCACCCAGGGATTGCCAGCAGAAATCCGGCAAAGCGCTGAATTTTTCGGCAACTGCGCCGATAACAAAAAGTAAGAGGCGCGTCGGCATCGATCCACGCGAGCGCGCCACGCACCGCAATCCTGGAGAGATTCGATGGCAGCAGATAACCGCGCGCACGACGAACGCAGCAACCTGACGAGTTCCAACAAATTCGAACTGCTGCTGTATCGGCTGGGCTCCGTCCCCGGCAGTGACGCGCATGAGCTTTACGGCATCAACGTGTTCAAGGTCCGGGAAATTTCGACGATGCCTCCGGTCACGCCGATCGCCGGTTCGTCTCCGTTCGTGATGGGCGCCGTCGACATTCGCGGGCAGATCATTCCCGTGATCGACTTGCCGCGGCTGATGGGCTGCGAGCCCACGCGCGGCCTGAATATCCTGCTCGTCACCGAATTCGCGCGCTCCACCCAGGCGTTCGCGGTCGAGGAAGTGGACGACATCGTGCGCCTCGAGTGGAATCAGGTGCTCTCCGCGGAAGGCGCGGCAGGCGGCAATCTGGTGACGAGCATTGCGCGGATCGACGGCAATACGGGCGATTCGCGGCTCGCGCAGGTGATCGACGTCGAGCAGGTGTTGCGCGACGTGTTCCCCTCGCAGCATCCGAGCGTGGACCCGACCTCCGTGGGCGACGCACTCGGCATTCGCCCGGGCGCGAAGATTCTTGCCGCCGACGACTCCGGCTTCGCCCGCAAGCTGATCGAGCAGGCATTGACCGCGATCGGCGCCGAATACGTGATGACCAAGACCGGCGAAGAGGCGTGGCAGACCTTGCAGCAAGTCGCCGACGAAGCACAGAGCAACGGCGCGCGCGTCAAGGACAGCATCGCGCTCGTCCTGACCGACCTTGAAATGCCCGAGATGGACGGCTTCATGCTGACTCGCCAGATCAAGGCCGACGAGCGGACCCGCGACATTCCGGTGATCATCCATTCGTCATTGACCGGCGCAGCCAACGAGGCGCATGTGAAGAACGCCGGCGCAAACGGCTATGTCGCGAAGTTTCAGGCCAGTGAACTGGCGAGCGCGATACGTAGCGCGTTGATGTCCGCCGCAGAAGCCGCGGCCTGACGAAATCGCGTGAGCGCCGGGCGCTGCCCGGCACGCGTCCTATCGGGACGCGGCGAGCGCAACGGAGAAGACCCGCCGGCTCGTTGCGACGCCCATGGTGTTGAGCATCCTGGGCGCATGGAAAGAGTCGAGCTTCGCGCGCTGTTCGGCGGTCCCAATGTCGAGTAGCGCCAGCACTTCGGCAACCACCGCGTACAGCACGCCGACATTGCCGTCCTCGATTTTCACGGCGATGCCGAGCGCGCCTTGTACGCCCGCTTTGGCCGTGTGCGCGGCAGTCTGACTTGATGCGCGCACGCCGATCCCATAACTGCCGTCTGCACCGAGCTTGCCGACGAGCGCGCCGTCGAACGCGTTCATCAACATCGTGCAGAAGCGGCCCTCGCCCCCGACCAGCTCCGGATAAGCCGTCATCGCGCGATAGATGCGCGCGAGCGCCGCTGTCCGCGCAGTGGGCGCTGCCACGGACGACGAGACCTCGTCCTGCGCGGCGGCCAGCTTCGCAAATAGGCGTGCGAGACGATCGAGCGGAAACGCCGGCGTGGGCAGATTGCAACCATCAGTGGCCCATTGCACGCCGTCGTCCGGTAGATCGCAGACGTCGGCGACCGTGTGCTTCACGCGGATCTGCAACGGATGCTCGGGCTGTTCATAACCGCTCAGCGCCGCGCCGATCGAACGCGCGCCGGCGAGCATGCCCGCATGCTTGCCCGAACAATTGCTGCATACGGCGCCCGGTTTGAAATCGCGCTTGATCCAGTCGACATACACCGCATCGGACAGCGGCGGGTGCCCACCGCAGCGCAGGTCGGTTTCGCTCGCCTGCACTTTGGCGAGCATCTGTCGCGCACGTTCGATATGACGCGGCTCGCTGCTATGCGAGGCGCACATCAGCGCGAGGTCCGCTTCGTCGAAACCGAAGCGCTCGAGCGCCCCCGTTTCGAGCACGGCCAGCGCTTGCGCGGGCTTGGCGGCGGAGCGCGCCAGCGTCACGCGCGACGGGTCGCCGAACGAATACAACAGGCGGCCATTCGAATCGACGACCGCAACATGCGCGCGGTGCGTGTTTTCTACCGAACCGCCGCGATAGACGGTCGCCGCAATCGGCCCGGCCGTGTGCAAAGTCATGCCCGTTCTCCTCGTGATCGCGCAAGTGGTTGCGCTGGCAATCAAGCGTTGTGCGCCACGATTCTACGTAACGAGCGCACGGGCATCAATTGCACGGATCGGGCAGACATCGGCACGCTGCCTCAGCGCGAGACGACCACGCCGCGCTCGCTCACTACTTCACCGCGCTGCAACACATACGCGAGACGCTCGCCCTGCCCGGTCAGCGCGCCGATATCGTCGAGCGGATTGCCGTCGACCACCAGTACATCGGCGATTGCGCCCGCGTCGATCGCGCCGAGCTTGCCCTTCTGCGCAACGATCTCAGCGGCGATCGTGGTTGCCGAGCGCAGCGCTTCGAGATTGCCGAGCACTTCCGCGCGAATGCGCAGCTCGTCGCTCTGGAACGTGTGCATTTCGCCGAGCAGGTCGGAGCCGAAACCCATCGGCACGCCGGCGTTCGCGTAGATCTGCAGCGAATCGCGTCCTGCTTGACGGACCGTTTCGACCTTCGCGATGGAATCGGGCGGCAACCCGTAGTCGGCACCGTGCTTCGCGAGCGCGTCGTAGGTGACGAGCGTCGGCACGACGAACGCGCCGTGCTCGTGCATCAGTTTCGCGGCGGCTTCGTCGACGAGATTGCCGTGCTCGATAGTCCGCACGCCGCAGCGAATCGCCCGCGAAATCGCGCGGCCGGTGTACGCATGCGCCATCACATAGGTGTTCGCTGCTTGCGCTTCGGCGACGATCGCGCGGATCTCGTCCTCGGAATACTGCGTGTTGCCGATCGGATCGGTTGGCGATGCCACGCCGCCCGAGGCCATGATCTTGATCTGCGTCGCGCCCTTCTGGATTTCTTCTCGCACGGCGAGACGCACGGCATCCACGCCGTCGACCACGCGTGCAATTGCGCCGGCCCGGAAACAGCACGAGCACGGCTCCAGCATATCGCCCCGCGGACGGAAATCGCCGTGGCCGCCCGTCTGCGAAAGCGCCTTGCCCGACGGAAAAATGCGCGGCCCCGGAATCAGGCCGTTTTCGAGTGCCTGCGTCAAACCCCAATCCGCGCCGCCCGCATCGCGCACGGTCGTGAAGCCGCGGCCTAGCATCGCCTTGAGGATCGGCAGCGCGCGGATCGCTGTGAGGATGTTCGGCTGCGTTGCGTTCGTACCGAGGTTCGCACGCGAAGCGAGCACGTGTACGTGACAATCGATCAAACCGGGCATCACCGTCTTGCCGCGCGCGTCGATCACGCGTGCGTTCGGCAGATCGACGGGAAGATCGGTGACTTCGACGATATGGCCGTCTTCGATCACGACATGGTGATGTTCGAGCAGAATGCCCTGCTTCAGATCGAGTACGTTGCCGCCATTGATTACCGTAATGCTCATGGAGATAGTCCTGACTTGCTGACTTGATGAGAATTCCGTGCGGCCGCAAGCGCACCGCACGCGCTACCCGGATTCAGTGCCGCTGCGGATCGCGCACGAAGAACGTGCCCGTCAGACTGATTGCGGCGGCGATCATCACGTAGAACGCGGGTGCCATATTGCTGCCGGTCGACGCAATCAGCCATGTAATGAAGAACGGTGCGAAGCCGCCGAAAATCGTCACGGCGAAGTTGTAGGCGACCGACAGTCCCGTTGACAGCACCTTGGTCGGAAACAGCTCGGAGAAGGCCGCGAGAATGGGGCCGGTGTATGCGGCGATCAGCAGACCGAACACGCCTTGAAAAACTATCAGCGAAGCAAGGCCCGGCGCCCGGTTGATGTAGGCGAACATCGGCCACGCCAGCAGGAGAATCAGCGCGGCAGCGCCCGACAGAAAACGGCGGCGCCCATAGCCGTCGGCGAGTTTGCCGACCACCGGAGCAAAACACATGATCATCGAGCCGCCGAACATGCCCGCGAGAAATCCGGTGGATTGCGGCAGATGCAACGTGCGGACCGAATACGTCGGCATGTAGAACAGCAGCACGTAGGTGCAAACGGTCCACAGAATCACCATCGAAAAGCTCGCGAAGGTTTCGCGCGGGAAGCGCCGGAACACCTCGGCGAGCGGTGAATCCTGCTTCGCTTCTTCGGCCACTGCGCTGAAGGCGGGCGTTTCGTCCATGCGGCTGCGAATGAAATAGCCGACAGGTCCGATCAGAATGCCGATCAGGAACGGCATTCTCCAGCCCCACGAATGAAGCGCTTCGGTGCTCAGACTGCTGGTCACGAACGTGCCGACCGCTGCGCCCAATAACACCGCAAAGCCGATGCTCGACTGAATCCAGCTCGAGTAGTACGCGCGCTTGTCAGCGGGTGCGTACTCGGTGAGGAACGCCGTCGCGCTGCCCATCTCGCCGCCCGCCGAAAAACCTTGCAGCAATCGCGCGATCACGATCAGCACGGGCGCCCACAGGCCGATCTGCTCATAAGTCGGCGCGATGCCGATGAGCGCCGTGCCGCCCGCCATCAGCAGAATGGTCAGCGACAGGGCGGCCTTGCGCCCGACCTTGTCGGCATACACGCCGAGCACGATGCCGCCCACCGGACGCATGAAAAAGCCGACGCCGAACGTGGCGACGGCAAGCAGGAGCGAGCTCAGGTCATTGCCGGTCGGAAAGAACAGCTTCGCGATAATGACCGCGAAAAAGCTGTAGACGGTGAAGTCGAACCATTCGAGTCCGTTGCCGAGCACGGTCGCGATAATGGCGTGCCGCCGCTGACGCGCGAGCGTGTCCACGGAGAGCGGGACGTTGGATGAAAGCGTTCCTTGCATGGTCTCTTTCCTCATCTGGCTGCCTGTCAGGCAAAGTGTCGGCAATGCGCCACGCCGTCGTCGCGGCGCTTTCGCATGCATAACGCCGATCGTAGAGAGACCTGAATTGTTTTCGAAACGAAAGATTCGCATGCACGCATGCGTGCAGCGCATGCGAACCCATTCAGGCCGCCGCCCTGCCCGTCTGCGCTTCAGCCTGCTCGAAGAGCCACCGCGTGAACACGCGCGCGGCCTGGTTCTGTGAGCGGTCGTTCGGCGACACCACGTAATAGCCGCCGCCGTGACTTGCGGATGCGTGCGTAGCGCGCACCAGCAGCCCTTCTTCGAGACATCGGTCGATCATGTGCCGCCAGCCGAGCACCACGCCCTGGCCGAGAATCGCCATTTGCACGAGCTGCGGATAGTGATTGACCATGACTGCCTGCGGTGCGGCAGGCATTTGCACGCCGTTGATGCGAAACCATTCCGGCCACGACATCCATTGACGCTGGCCGTCTTCCTGAATCAGCAGTGTTTCCTGCGCAAGATCGGCGGGCTCCAGCACGCGGCCGGCGAGATAGGCGGGCGAGCAAACCGGGTACACCTCCTCGTCGAAAATGCGGCGGGCGGTGTAATGCGGCTCGGCATGCTGGCGTATGTAGTACAGGCCCACGTCGAATTCGGCGGGCGACATCGAGGCGAGTCCGTCGCGCACGATCATTCTGATTTTCACGTTCGGGTAAGCGGCACGAAACGCACCGAGCCGCGGTGTCAACCACAACACCGCGACGCCCGACGAACACGCGATCGTCAACTCCTGGTCGCCGTAACGTTTCATGACGTCGAGCGTCGCTTCGGAACAGTTCGCGAGCAGCCATTGGACGCGCTTTGCGTAACCCTCGCCGGCGATGGTCAGACGCAACGCGCGATGCTCGCGCACGAACAGCGACCGGCCGAGAAATTCCTCGAGTTGCTGGATTTGCCGGCTGACCGCGCTTTGCGTCAGATGCAATTCCGCGGCGGCCTTGGTGAAGCTTGCATGCCGCACGGCCGATTCGAACGCGACCAGACATTGGAGCGGTGGTAAGGGAGCAATGCGCATGATGAAATGAGCCGAGTCGCGATCGCACCATGATAGCGGGTGCCGCTCGGGCTCAGATCACCCTCAGATCACCACCCGCCATCCGCTATCAAGCGCCAGACGCACCTGAAAGGCGCTTGAGTTCCGCCACTTGCGCTTCCAGTTCCTTGATGCGCTCGTCGCGCTCCTCCAACGCGGCAGCCACGTCCGCAGCCTCGAAACGCTGCGGAATATGCTTAGGGCAATTGACGTCCCACGCATGCACGCTCATCACGACCACGCGTTCTCCGCGTGCCTTGTAACCCTGCGGCATCAGCTTCGCGAGCAGCGCGGGATCGTCGTCGATCACGCGCGCCTCGCCCCATATCTTGATGCGCCGGCGATGCGCATAGTCGACGAGAAAGAGATGCGCTTTCGGGTTGTCCGCCAGATTGCCCGCCGTAAGGTACTGACGATTGCCCGCGAAGTCGGCGAAGGCAATGGTGTGGTCGTCGAGCATGTGCAGGAAACCCGCAGGACCGCCGCGATGCTGGATGTACGGCTGACCTTGCGCGCTTGCGGTCGCGAAGAACACACTGGTCTGCTGCTCGATGAAACGGGCGACGTCCGGCGTCAGGCGCGTTTGCCAGCCGTGCTCTTCTTCCATGCGCGCATACGCGTCGCGCGAACCGTTGCGGCTTTGCAATGCCTTGACGGTGGGCGTGAAAGCAATGTCGCTCGGATAAGTGTGCGGTTGCGACTCGAGGCGTGTCATGAAGCGGCTCCTTCGCGGGCTGTCCCGCAGGTGACGCGTCAACCTTAACCGTTAAAGCCTTTCTGGAGAACCCGGCCGGATCGAGAACCGGGTTTCCATCAATTGAGAATAGCGCGCCGCTCAGGTGCTCGGCACCAGTTCCTCTTCGCGTTCGAGCGAACGCGTGTTCCTCAGTTCCGGGAAGAGCTTCATCCACAGCAAGGCAACCGTGATCGTTGCGATGCCGCCTACCAGTACAGCCGTTCGCGCGCCCCACCAGCCGGCCGTCACGCCGGATTCGAATTCGCCCAATTGATTCGACGTCCCAATGAAAAGCGAGTTGACGGCGCTCACGCGTCCGAGCATTTCATCCGGCGTGCGAAGCTGCACGAGCGACAGACGCACGACCACGCTGATGGTGTCGGACGCGCCCAGGGCCATCAACGCAAGCAGCGAAACGATGAACTGATGCGACATGCCGAACACGAGCGTGGCGATGCCGAACGCGATCACGCCGCCGAACATGGCCGCGCCGGGCCGGTTGCGCAGCGGGAAATGCGCCAGCCAGATGGTCCCGGCGAGCGCGCCGATGGCCGTGCCCGAGCGCAACAGGCCGAGCCCGAGCGGCCCCGTATGCAGAACGTCCCGCGCGAACACCGGCAGCAACGCGGTAGCGCCGCCGAATAGCACCGCGAACAGATCGAGCGACAGCGCGCCCAGTATGACCGGCTCCTTGCGAATGAACGCAATGCCGGAGAACACCGATTCGAGCGTGACAGGCGCGCGGCTCGCCGGCTTCGCGCGTAGCGGAATGCTCCACACGGCTGTGGCTGCGGCAGCGAACGACAGCATGCATGCGAGATAAGCGGCGCCCGGCCCGATGCCGTAAAGCAGGCCGCCGAGCGCGGGACCGGCGATCTGCGCGGTCTGGTTCGCAGAAGTGGCCCATGCCGTCGCTTTCGGCAACTGCGCGCGCGGCACGACGCCCGGCAGCAGCGAAGCAACGGCCGGCGATTCGAACGCGCGCGCCGCGCCCACGCATGCGGCCAGCGCATAGATGACCGGGGCGCTGATCCATCCGCCAAAGGTGCCGCACGCGAACAGCAATGCGGCGACGCTTTCGAGGCTCTGGCAGATGGCCGCGATGCGCCGACGATCGTAGCGGTCCGCAAAATGGCCGACCACGAGCGTGAGCAGGAACATCGGCA
The DNA here is from genome assembly GCF_032806925.1 of Paraburkholderia kirstenboschensis. Lineage (NCBI taxonomy): Bacteria > Pseudomonadati > Pseudomonadota > Betaproteobacteria > Burkholderiales > Burkholderiaceae > Paraburkholderia > Paraburkholderia kirstenboschensis. The sequence goes on from NZ_CP136513.1 coordinate 1,798,511, forward strand.
GGAATTGCGCGAGACCGACGAGGCCGAGCGCGAAGGCGCTGTGCGTCAGCGCATAGATGTGCCAACCCATCGCGACCGCGAGCATCTGGAAGGACAGCGACGAAAGAATGCGCGTGCACCAGAAGCGTTGAAACGCCGGTTGCTTCGGCAGGCTGACGGTCGGGGAATCGTTGGATTCTTTGGAATCGGCGGGGACTGGAGGCATCGAGGTCGCAGTGTCTGATTGGGCTGGGCGCGGGCGGCAGCTAGTTTAGAGCAAGCATGCTGGCTTTGCTGGCGCGTGCCTTCGACGCCGCCGCGCAAGCAAGGCCGGCCCATTGGCCCTTCCACCGTTGTCTTGACGTTTTCATGCTTTTCATTTGATAACAATTCTCATTTACATTATCCTCTCGCATCCTTAATAAAAACTGACGCCGCCGGGCATTCTCGACCGCTTCGGTGCGGGCGTGCCGCGTCGGCCGGACCATCCATGCGCTTCGTAAAAACTTCCGCACCACCCGGCCGCTATCGCCGTTCCGGCATCGGCCTGCCTCTTTCGATGTTGATGTACATGGCGGCCGCGCCCGCCGCGATGGCCGCCGCTTCCTCCGACGCCGCGAGCGCCCAGCCCACCGCTTCGACCGAATTGCCGGCGGTCGCCGTGCAAGGCACAGCGCTCGCTGATCCGACCGTCGGTTATCGTCCGCGCACGAGCGAAACGGCGAGCGGCATCGCGACAAAGATCGGCGACATCCCGCAGTCCGTCGCGGTGGTCAGTTCGAGCGTGATGCAGGACCAGCAGGCCCGCACACTCGACGACGTACTAAGTAACGTAAGCGGGATCACGCAGACCAACACGCTTGGCGGCACGCGCGACGCGTTCATCAAACGCGGCTTCGGCTCGAACGACGACGGCTCGATCCTCGTCGACGGAATCCGCTCGCCGGTCCCGCACAACTATCTGGCGACGATTGACCGCGTCGAAGTTCTCAAAGGCCCCGCCTCGCTGCTCTACGGCATTCAGGAACCGGGCGGCGTGATCAACCTGATCACGCGCAAACCGGAAGACACATTCCACGGCTCGGTGTCGGCTAACTATACGAGCCACCACGGCAGCGGCACGGGCTTCGACCTGACCGGGCCCATCGGCCAGCCGGGACAGGTCGCGGGCGGTACGCTTGCCTTTCGCCTGACCGGCGAGTACAACACGGCGCGCTACTGGCGCAGCTTCGGACGTCAGCGCGATTCGCTGATCGCACCGTCGCTGTCATGGCACGACGCCAATACGTCGATCGACGTGAGCTACCAGTACGTCGATTACACGACGCCCTTCGACCGAGGCACCGTGCTCGTCAACGGCCATCTCGACGATGCGTTGCGCTACACGCGCTACGAGGAACCTTGGGCGCAAAGCTCGGGCGAGCAGGAAACGCTACGGGCCAAGATCGAACATCGCTTCTCCGACGAATGGCGCGTGCGCGCGACTTACGGATGGAGCCGCGACCGCTACGACCAGTACATTACGCGCGCGACGGCGTTCAACAGCAGGACCGGCATCATGAGCCGCTCGTCGGATGCGAACCTGCAGCGCAACGACTCGGACGAGATCGCGACCGTGGGCGCGATCGGCGATCTGAATCTCGCGGGCATGCGTCACGAGCTGTATGTGGGCGGCGAGTACGAACGCCAGCGCAGCTTTCGCGGCGACACGATTCGCGGCAAGGCAGTGTCCGGCTTCGATCTGTACGAACCCGTCTATGGAACGCTGTCTCCGGGCGGCACGCCGAGCGCGACGCAAAGCGACAGCTTGTCGAAGGTCCACACCTACTCGGTCGTCACGCAGGACACCGTTCATCTGACCGACAGGCTGATCGCTGTCGGCGGCGTGCGCTGGGAGAACTGGCAGCAACTGTCGGGCATGGGCCGTCCGTTCGTGATCGCCGATCACTCGCATGGACAGGTATGGCTTCCGCAATTCGGCCTTGCGTACCGGCTGACGCCGGCGCTTTCCGCGTATGCCAACTTCAGCAAGTCGTTCGTGCCGAACGTCGCCACGCAAGTGAACGAGCCGCTCGCGCCGGAGCGTGGGCGCGTCTTCGAGACGGGCCTGAAATTCGACGCGCACGGTATCACCGGCACGCTTGCGGTTTATCAGATCGACAAGCAGAACGTCGCGGTAACCGTCGGCGATACGACCGAGACAGTGGGCAGCGCCAGGTCGCGCGGGATCGAACTCGACGTTGCCGGACGGCTCACGCAGCACGTGAGCGTGATCGGCAGCTATGCGTATACGAACGCGACGGACCGCGACGACGGCACGCGTCTCGCGAACGCGGCACGTCATACGGGCAGTCTCTTCGCCGTCTACGACACGATGCTGCCGTACCTGCCGGGGCAATGGCGCTTTGGCGGCGGCGCACGGCTCGTGAGCAAGCGGCCGGGCGATACGGCGAACAGCTTCACGCTGCCGGGATATGTGGTTGCGGACCTGTTTGCCGCGTACGACACGAAGATCGGCAAGATTCCCACGCATGTGCAACTGAACGTGAAGAACGTGTTCGACAAGACGTACTACCCGTCGAGCAACAGCAATCTGATCATCGCCGTCGGCGAGTCGCGGCTCGTGATGCTGAATACGACGTTTTCGTTCTAAGGCGGCATTCGTCGCGATTCACGAGGCCGCACAATGGCGTGCGGCCGGCGTGCAAAAAGTCAGGGAGTCATCGGCTCCCTGACTTCTTCCCGGTTTTCGTCGGGATCGGCCCGACCGAACCGATGCATCAACGACGCAACAGCCACATCAGATATGGCCCGCCCAGAAGCGTCGCAATCACGCCGGCCGGCATCTGTTGCGGGAAGATCATGTTGCGCCCGAGCCAGTCCGACAGCACCATCAGCAAGGCGCCAATGAGCGCCGCGACGAGCATCTGCGAACGTGCGCGCGGAAAGCCGAGCAGCCGCGCGAGATGCGGCGCCATCAAGCCGACGAACGACATCGGGCCGATCACGACCGTCGCTCCCGCCGTGAGCATCGCGGCGACCGCGAGCAGCAGCAGCCGCGCGCGCTGTGCGCCGACGCCGAGCGCATTCGCGACGTTGGCGCCGAGCGGCAGAATCTCCAGCCAACGCGCGCCGGGATACGCGACGAGCACGGCGGCGACCGTGCACACGCCGACGGCGACAGCGGTCGCGGGCACGATCAGGTAGGTCGAACCGTACTGCAGCGGACGCAGCAGGGGGCGCGCATCGGTGTGAAGATCTCGACAGCGATTGAACCTACCGCCCTGCTTCACCAGCAACTCAGCGAAACGCGACAGCAAGTGCAATTCCTCAGCAAGCTTTGAAGCACGCGACGCGATCGGCGCCTGCACGATTCGGACAAACGCATAACGTATGCCGTCAATTTCCGCCCGCATGGGCGCAGCCGGCTAATGTTGGTCGATCTTGGACAGCCGGCCCTGTACTAAAGTGGGAAACGCGCAATGTCTTTGCAGAGGTCTCGCTATGTTCTCAGACGAATCCGGACGTCTCGAAACGCGGGACAAGGACGAGACGTTATTCGGCGCGGTATATATCAGCAATGTCGCGTCGGGCGTAGGCATATCGGACGTGGAAGCTATTGTGTCGGTGTCTCGCGTTCTCAATCGCGCCGATGCGCTGACCGGCTTTCTCGTGCACGCGGGCCGCAATTTTGTCCAGTACCTCGAAGGCGATCCGGTGGCAGTGAGGGAATGCCTGCGCCGCATCGGCAACGACAGCCGTCACTACGACATGAGGATCGTCGCAATCGGTTCGCTGGAGAACAGGCATTTTGCCGAGTGGTCGATGGGATATTTCACCGGCGACATTCACGGCTCCGAGCGCATTGAGAATGTGCTGACGAGCTGGTCAGGTACGGATCGCTCGCTTCTCGAGGAAGTCTGGCGCATCACCCAGGCTGCGAAAACGTTGCCGGAAGTGAGCGAATCGCATCTCGTAGCAGGCCGGTTCGACGTTCTGCTGCGGCGCGGCGCGAAATGAACGGCGCCTGCTTTACGCCTGGCATTGTCTGTTCGAAGTACTGACAAGCTCCGTCATTGCATTTTCCATAGCATGGCAGCGATCGTGCCCTCGTCCTGGAACGCGGTCAGCACGTCAGGAATGCCCGTGATCGGCACATTGTTGACCGTCAGGAAGAATACGATGCGGCGGCCGCTCTTTGCGTAGATATAGCCGGCGAGCGCCTGCCCTTTCAGGAGCGGCATGCCCGGCGCGGCCGGATTTTCGGCGACGTACGTGCCCGTCTTCGCGTGCACCTGGCCTTTCGCTCCCGCTAATGTCGAGTCGGCTTCGAAGTTTGTGATGGTGGCGAGCGATCCGTCCACGCCGAGCACCGGCATCGAATCGAAGTACGGCACAAACGCAGGCTTCACGCTCATACCGCGCAGCATCGCGATGACGGCTTTGCCGTTGGCCGTGGTCTCGCCCCCGCCGCTGCCGTCGATGAAACGATATTGGGCCGGCGAAATGTTGAACGCGGTGGACAGCTCGCTCTGTTCCGCCGCAAGCGAACCGGCCATGGTGGTCGATCCGTTGTGCGCGAGGCCGAACTGCATCAGCGTCACGTCAGCGCCAATGTTGTAGCTGATTTTATTGACGTATCGGACGTGCTGCGCATACGGCGCCGATGTCAGTTGCGCCACCTGTTGCGCGCTCGAATACGAGCCCTTCGCGGGCAGCAACTGCACAGGATTCACCGCGACAGGCGCAGCCGTTACCGTCACGCCCGAGCGCGCGAGTGCTTCGATAAAGATCGTGCGCGCGTAGTTCGAAGGCTCGCTCACGCGGAACGTGCGGATCAGCGGATACGCGTTGGTCAGAATGGGCACGTAAGCCGCCGGCACGGTCCCGCTGACAATGCCCACACAATTAGCCGCGCCGATGCACTGCGGCGGCTCGGGTCGGAGCCCGATGGCGAGCGTCGACGTCGCGCTGCCGGTCTTCAGCGTCGATTGCACGGAGAACGCCGCCGACTTCGGCCGCCAGTCGAATGGAACGGCGGCGCCTTCCGCGCTCTGCGAAAGAGTGACGTCGACGAGGTCGTCATTGACGAAGATCGGCCGCACGTCGAATTCACCGCGGAAATTAAACGGCTCGAAAAGACGGTCGTCGATCACGACATTGCCATTGACCGCAGTGATGCCGGCGGCCGCTACCTGCGCCGCCAGCGCGTTGTATCCCGCGAGCGGGTCCGGCGCCGACAGCACTGCATTGCCGAGCGAGTTCGCTTCGTTGTGGTCGAAGTCGGTGAGCGCTATCGTTCCATCGGGATTGGCGCGCCCGCCCATCGTCAGATCGCCGCTCGCAACCAGGATCAGATTGCCGTTGAGCGTGCCGTTCGGCGCGACAGTGCCCTGCCGATAGACTGGCGTGACGAACTTGTGTTGTGCGCCGAGAGCGTTGAGCGCGTTGCCGGTCGAGAAGACTTTACGCACCGAGGCAATGAACATCTGCGAGTTGGAGTCGAGGTCGTAGATGACTTGCCCGGACTCGAGATCGACCACCAGCATCGACCAGCTCGCACTTTTATAGGCGGGCTTTTGCATCACCTGCATGATGGACGCAGGCACAGCCGTATTCGACTCGATAGACCCGCCGCACGAGGCCAGCAAAAATGCACCCGCAATCACGGCGCAGCGTTTGGACGCTCCACGGATTGTCCCCATTGTTGCGATCGTCGCGTTCATCGCAGGTCTCCAGATTCGATTTGTCTTTGCGAACTGAATGGCTCGGATCAACGCATTGCGCGCCGATGACGACGATTGTTCGCGCCGACAGACCCAAGACCCTGCCCACTATATTCCGCCGATAGCAGGCGCATTCGTCTTTTTGCAGCCAAAATCCAGAAAGCCGGCCCGGTCCGGCGTGAGGCGCTGCCGCTCGCGCGCGAACTGGGAAGCCAGGCAGCGCATCGCCCAACAGTGACGCACCGCAATAAAGACTCGTGCTTTGCGCCACTATGAAAGCCCCGCACCAACCAGGCGAGTCGCGCGGCCGCGCTACCCCTGCGGCGCTCGCCACCCAATGCCAAGGCTCTTCTGCAAAGACACGAAGTCCTTCAGCAACTCGGCTTGCCCTGCCACGACATTCTGCTGCGCGCTGAATTCCTGGCGCTGCGTGTCGAGCAAATCGATCAACGTCGCGACACCCGCCGAGTAGCGCTGCCGCATCAGCGTGGCTGAGTGGGTCGCGGACGCCTCCACTTTCAGCAACGTCACGACATGCTCACGCTGATGCCCATAACGCGATAACGAAGAGTTCGCGTCCTGTAGCGCGCCGAGCACCGTCTTCGTGTAACGAGCCTCGGCTTCGTCTCGCGACGCCTCCGCTGCGTGTACGCTGCCGAGCGTGCGACCAAAATCGAATGCGTTCCATTGCAGATACGGTGCAGTAATCCAGCTGAAGTTGCTCTTGCGTATGAGATGGCCCGGATCGCTCGCGCTGAAGCCGATATCGCCGAACAACGTCACTTTCGGGAAAAAATCCGCCACGTGTTCGCCGATTTGCGCGTTGCTCGATGCAAGGCGCCGCTCCGCGGCTCGAATGTCCGGACGCCGCTGCAACATCGTGGAGGGATCGCCAATGGGCACCGTCTCAGGCATAGCCGGCAGCGGCCGGGCGGGCGCCAGTTGCTGATCCAGCGCGCCGGGTGCGCGCCCGGTCAACACCGCGAGGCGGTCGAGCGAATCGCTCATTTGCGCGTCGAGCGGAATCAGCGTCGAACGCGTGTTTTCGACCTGCGTGGTTAGACGTTCGACATCGATATCCGCAGCCGTGCCGCGCTCACGCCGCTGCTGCGTCAGCGCCAACATTTTTTGTTCGGTGTCCGCCTGGCGCCGCGCGAGTTCAAGCCGCGTCTGCTGGTCGCGCAGATCGATGTACGTTTGCGCCACTTCCGCGGCAAGCGACACCTGGGTGTCGGCGAGATCCGCGTCGACAGCTTCAGTATTGGCCGATGCCGCTTCGATCGCGCGCCGCGTGCCGCCGAACAGGTCGATTTCCCATGTGGCGTCGAAACCCGCCGTGTAAAGCTGCAGCGGCCCCCTTCCCGACGACGCCGAACTGCTACCGGACGAGCCTGCCGAATTGAGTGCGGTCAGATCGGGTTCGCGCATGCGCAGCGCAGCCGCGTTGGCCGAAACCTTCGGCAGAGCGTCTGCGCGCTGCGACTGCAGCTGCGCGCGCGACTCGCGCAGGCGCGCCTGCGCAATATGCACGTCCGGGCTATGTGCGAGCGCGGCGGCGATCAGATCGTTCAGTTGCGGGTCGTTCAGTGCGCGCCACCATTCACGAGGCGCCGGCGTCGCGGTCGTGCCGGCCGTAGGCGTGCGCACGAACGCGGCGCCGCGAGCATCCTCCGCGAGCGGCGGCGCACCGTGATAGTCGGGACCGACTGTGCAGCCCGGCAAGACGGAGAACGAAGATAGAAGCGCCGCGGCGGCCAGGGCGAAACTCGAGGGACGGTCGAACATCATGTGAGATCAGAAAACATTAGTGTCCGGCGGACGGAGGCGCCGGCGCGTTCCTGCGGGGCGTCTTCAGAAGCAACGCAAGCGGAATGCAGGCGACGAGCGCGATGGCGAGCAGATAGAAAGTTTCCGAATAGGTCATCACGATCGCCTGCTGCTGGATCTGCACGCCGAGCTGCCCGAGCGCGCGCATCCGCGAGTACGCCATGTCCCCGGTATGGGTGAACCAGTTCGCCGCATTGGCCGCAATGCTGTCCTGACCGATCAGTGAATTCGCGCTGACCGATTCACGCATCATTGCCGTATGAAACGTCGTGCGCCGGTCGATCACGGTGCCGATGATCGCAAGACCGATCGACCCGCCGAGATTGCGTGCCATGTTGTAGAGCCCCGCGGCGTCGCCGGAATCTTCACGCGACACGGCAGCCATGGACGCCTGATTGAGCGGCATCATCGCAAGCATCTGTGCGGTGCCGCGTATCAGTTGCGACCAGACGAAATCGTGCCCGACGCTTTGCGCGGTCAGGCTGATGTCGAGCATGCAACTGATCGCATACAACACGAGCCCGGTGATGACCAGAAGACGGAAATCGAATTTGCCAAGCAGGCGCGGCAGCACCGGCATGATCAGAAAAGCCGGCAGCCCCGAGAGCAGCATGATCGCGCCGGACTGCTCCGCGTTATAGCCCGCGACCACGCCAAGAAACTGCGGCAGCAGATACGACACGCCATAGAGCGCGGCGCCGACCGCCGACACGATCACGATCACGCTCGCATAGTTAGGATTGCGCATCAGACCGAGGCGCACGATCGGCTTCTTTGCCGTCATTTGCGAAGCTGCGATCAGGATCATGCCCAGAACCGATACACAGGTGAGCGCGACGATTGTCGACGACTCGAACCAGCGCTCACGCTGCCCTTCCTCCAGCACCACCGTGAGCGAACTGAGCCCGATCGCGAGCCCGACGATGCCGAGCCAGTCCGCCTTGAAAAAAGCGTCCCAGTGCGGCTTGTCCGACGGCAGGCCGACGATCAGCAGGGTCATCAGCGCAAGGCAGATCGGCAGGTTCATGAAGAAGCACCAGCTCCAGCTGACGTTCTCCGCGAGCCAGCCGCCGACCACCGGACCCAGCAGCGGCCCGAGCAGCACGATCAGGCCGAACATCGTCATGCCTACCGGCAACTGCGAAAGCGGCAGCCGCGTGCGGATGATGGTCTGAGCAGTGGGAATCAGCGCGCCGCCGGTGAAGCCCTGGCCGATGCGGCCGGCGGTCATCATGGGCAGCGTGTGCGACCAGCCGCACATCATCGAAAATGCAATGAAGAGCGCTGAGTTGGTGAGCAGGAAGTTGCGCAGGCCGAAGACGCGCGTGAGCCACGCCGCGAGCGGAATCATTACGATCTCGGACATCAGGTAGCCGGTGGAAATCCACGTGCCCTCCGTTCCCGTCGCGCCGATTTCGCCCTGGATTTGCGGCAGCGCGGAGTTGGTGATGGAGATGTCGAGCGTCGCCATCAATGCGCCGAGCGCGCCGGCGGCGACGGCGATCCAGTCGCCGACGCTAGCCCGCTCTTCACCGTGCGATGCGGCAGGCGCCGCAGTCGAGTCAGCCACGATGGTTCTCGGCATCGATGCGTGCATCGCGCTCACGCGCAGACCGCGTGTCGACATCGGCCGTCACGGACAGGCCGGGCAACAACACGCTGCGCGTCTCCGCCCCCGTGTCGATACGAATCCGCACGGGCACACGCTGCACGATCTTCGTGAAGTTGCCGGTCGCATTCTCCGGCGGCAGCAATGCGAACTGTGAGCCGGTGCCCGGCGAAAAACTGTCGATCACACCATGCAGCGTATGGCCGGGCAACGCGTCGACATGCATTTCCACGGGCTGGCCGACGCGCATCCGGCCCACCTGCGTTTCCTTGAAATTGGCCAGCAAATAGGTGCTTTGTACGGGAACGACCGTCAGCATCCGCGTGCCCGGTTGCACGTATTGACCGACGCGCACGGTGCGGTCCCCGACCTTGCCGCCCAGCGCGCTGCGCACCACCGTGTTCTCGAGATCGAGCCGCGATTGTTGTGCGCTTGCCTCGGCGGCTTCGAGTTGCGCGCGCGCCTGTGCGAGCTGCGCGGTGGCAGAACCGATCTGCGAACGTGCGGCGTCGACCGCGGCTGCGTTTGCGGCAAGCGTGGCATTCGCCTGATCGCGCGTGCTGGTCAGCTCGGCCATGCGTTCACTGCTTTCAGCGCCGGTCGCGATGAGCGGAGCGTAACGCCGCACTTCGTCGCTCGCATGCTGTGCACTCACGCGAGCCACCCGCTCTTGCGCCTGTGCCTGCGCAATGTTGGACTGCTGCTGTTTGATCTCGGCTTGTGCGCGTTCTATGTCCGCCTTGCGTGCGTCGATGGTGGCAAGCGCCTGGTCGAGCGCAACCTGGTACTGGCGCACGTCGAGATGCACGAGCGGGTCTCCCGGCTTCACCATCTGATTGTCCGCGACATAAACTTCCGTCACATAGCCGGACACCTTGGGAGCGACCGTGACGCTGTCGGCCTGCAGATAGGCGTCGTCGGTGCTTTCGATAAAGCGGCCCACGGTCCACCAGCGCGCGAGCCAGAGACCTCCGGCAAGCAGCGCGACGATGCCGAGCGCGATCAATACCGTGCGCCTGCTGGGACGGCGCGTGCCTGAAGGCTGCGACTCTTCAGCGGGTCGGGGACGGGAGGGGGAACCTGCGGTCGTTGACATCTCAATGGTCCAATTATTTCCAGTTGGCAGAATTATTCCAGTCGATAGAATTGTGTCAAGTGATATATTTGTGTGGAAGTAATGGAGAGAAATGCATGAACCCCGCACAGAAAGTGCGTCGGTCGCCGGAAGGCGGCTACGCGCGCGGTGACGAGACGCGTCAGCGAATCATCGAAGCAGCGATCCAGCTGTTCGGCGAACACGGATTCGAGGGCGCGTCGACGCGCGAGATCGCGGCTTGCGCCGGCGTCAACGCGCCCGCGCTGCAGTACTACTTCGAGAACAAGGAAGGGCTGTATCGCGCGTGCGTCGAAGCACTCGCCGACGACGCATGGAGCACCTTCGGCCCGGCCATCGAACATGCACAAGCCGTGTTGCGCGAAAACGCCGAGACCGCAGTGTTGATCGACGCTTTCATCCGCATTCAGGAAGCAACGGCGGACGGCGCGTTCACGAAAGCAAGCAAACCAGGCCGGCGGATGTTCTTTGCACGCGAGCAGGCCGGCTACGAGCCCGAAAGCGCCACGCAGATTCTGGCGTGCCGGATCCGTCAGCCTTTGAACGACGCGAGCGCCGCGCTGGTGGCGCGCATCTGCGGGCTAGCCGCCGACGACCCCGTCACGCAGATTCGCACTTTCAGTCTGCATGGGCAGCTGGTGGTGTTTCATCTCGCACATCGCTCGACGCTGTCGGTCCTCGGTTGGAAAAGCATCGATGCAGAGAAGGCCGAGCAGTTGAAGTCCACGGTACGCGATCAGACACGCATATTGCTCGAACACTGGAGCCGGGAACGCGACGCGCGGCAAGCGACAGGGGCGAAAACCGCGAGCAAAGCGCGATCGCGCAAGGAGGTCTGAGGCGATGGCGATGGCAACTGAAGCGCGGCCCGCGAATCAACCCGAGCCGGGATATGACGCGGCGAGCGTCGCAAGTCCTCTGTACGACTGAGACCGAGGCTTCAGCGCCAGGAACGAAGGCCCGCATCGCGACGCGCGCCCTCCCCGGTGCATCCGTTTCAACCAGTAGCCGAAAGGTAATCCGCCAGACGAGCGAGCATTGCATCGCAATCGCTCAATTGCTCGCTGGTGAGAAACTCATCCGGCTTATGCCCCTGGTCCATACTGCCTGGTCCGCAGACCACGGTGGGAATGCCGGCCTGCTCGAAGAGCCCGCCTTCGGTGCCGAACGCCACCGTGCCGAACTCGTTTGAACCGGTCAGCAACGTCAGAAGACGCGCCGCTTCGCTGTCGGGCGACGTAGCCAGTCCCGGATAGGCGGAGAGCGACTGAAAACGGATGTCGGCGTCGGACTTCACGGCGCGCATCCTGGGCAGCAGCTCGGCTTCGGCATACGCTTGCAAGTCGTCGGCCACCTGACCGGCGTTGAAACCCGGCAGCGCCCGCACTTCGAAATCGAACTCACATTCTGCGGGCACGATGTTCAGCGCACGGCCGCCTCTGATCACCCCGGTCTGCACGGTCGAAAACGGAGGATCGAACCGTTCGTCGCGATACTCGCGCTGCGCGAGATGTTCGCCAATCTCTTCCAGACGGCTGATCATGCGCGCCGCGTACTGAATGGCGTTCACACCATACGGAGCATAGGCCGAATGGCAGGGAGCACCCCTGACCTGACAGCGCATCGCCAGTTTGCCTTTGTGTCCGAGCACCGGCCTGAGTTCGGTCGGCTCACCGATCAGACACAGCACCGGCTTATGCGGACGCCGTTCCAGTTCAGCGAGCATAGGCCGCACGCCGAGGCACCCGACTTCCTCGTCGTATGAAAAGGCGAGATGCACCGGGAGCTTCAAATCGCGTTCGACGAAGCTCGGCACCGCCGCGAGCACCGATGCAATAAAGCCCTTCATGTCGGCCGTACCGCGGCCATACAGCCGCCCGTCGCGTTCGGTGAGACGGAATGCGTCGACGCTCCACGCCTGGCCTTCGACCGGCACCACGTCGGTATGGCCTGACAGCACAATGCCGCCTCGCTCACGCGGACCGATGGTCGCAAACAGATTCGCCTTGGTACGCTCGGCGTTGTAGAACAGTTCGCTCTCCACACCCAGTTCGTTCAGGTAATGTCGAATGAACTCGATCATGTCCAGATTCGACTCGCGGCTGACCGTGGCAAAGCCGATCAACGTGGCGAGCAGCGCGCGGCTGGACCTGTCACTCATTGCCGGGCACCCCGTAGCTGGGCGCGGCGGTCGGATTCAATGCGCGCGTCAGATAGTCCTGCATCTGCGGCTGATACGCGCGCCACAAACCGTCGAGTTGGCCGATGGGATCGTCGTCCTCCCAATCGACCCGCAAATCGACGATCGGCCAGCTCACGTCACCCACGATCCTGAGCGCCGCCGAATGCACGGGCCCGACCTCACCGCCCGCGGCCATCGCCGCATGCATGGCCGCGAGGAGCCGATCGGCAAGCGGGCCTGCGGCCTGCTCGAACGCAGGGACCATTGCCTCGATCACTTCGGCGCCGGCGAGCATATTGCCCGCTGCCACGCATTGCCTGCCCGCGACGGCGTGATACGTGGCCAACGCTTCCTTGCCGCTGAAGAACGCCGTGCGGCCCTGGCTATCGACCACCGTGACCTGCCGATATTCGCTCCACTCGTTCGCGCCCAGCGCGCGGTCCAACGCTGCGGCGGGATCGAATTGCCCGCTTTCGAGAAGATCGAGAATCTGCGGGCCCAGTGCTGGCAGTGTGACGTTTTGCGTCGCGACCACGCCGACGCCTGCACGCACCCAGGGGCAGCGGGCGCCCACTGCAATGCTCGAAGAACTGATCGCAATACCAAGCTGCCCCGACTGCGCGCAGCGTCCGACAATAGAGAATGTCATGTCCCGCTCCTCAGGCTTGCGGCCGCGTCCATCCATCCGGAATGACGGCGATCACGTCGATCTCCATCAGCCATTGAGGCTGACCCAGCGCAACCACGACCAGGCCGGTGGAAATCGGAAATACGCCCTTTAGCCACTTGCCGACTTCCTGATAAACGGGCTCACGATAACGGACGTCGGTCAGATACGTCGTCGTCTTGACGACGTGAGACAAGTCGCTGCCCGCCTCTTCGAGCAATTGCTTGAGGTTCTTCATCGCCTGCTCGGCCTGGGCGCGCGGATCGCCCAGGCCGACCAGACGGCCATCGAAATCGGTCCCCACCTGACCGCGTACATACACCGTATTGCCTGCTCGCACGGCCTGACAGAGGTCGTTGTCGAGCGTCTGGTTTGGATACGTGTCCTTCGTGTTGAACATGCGAATACGGGTATGCGTAGGTTGGCTCATCAGTGCACCTTTTAATACGGGGAGAAGTGGATCGCGGATCGAAGAGACGCGTGAATCAGTTCACGCCCATTTCGCTGACCTTATGAACCCTGGAACCGGCGGATGCGCCGTCGACGCTTTCAGTACTTGCTGTGCTTTGGTCGCCGCGGCTCGCTGCGTCGGACTGCGATCCATCGTAATACGCCAGATATTTGCGCTGGGTGACGATGTGATCGGCGACGTGCTTCGCGTCGTGCCACACCCCCCAGATAAACGCAGAGCCGCGACGCGACAACCAGGGCAGTCCGAGAAAATAGATGCCCGGCTCCTTCGATACGCCGCGCTGATGCGCCGGCTTACCTTTTTCGTCGAAGGCGTTCACGTTCAGCCAGCCGAAATCGACTGCATAACCGGTTGCCCAGACAATCGACGTCACGCCGGCTTCTGCCAGGTCGAGATCGCGAAGCGGATGCGTGACGCACTCGGGGTCGGCGGGAATGACCCGCGCCTCGGGCTCTTGCGGAAGATCGAGACCGTTGCGCTCGGCATACGCGTCGGCCGCGTCCAGCAGCGACAGATAGTTCTCGTCGCCGCGCGCGATGTTCGCCGCCAGATCGTCTTCAAAGACAGCGACGCCATTGTCGAAAGACTTCGTGAGACCCACGAGCGTAATGCCCTGATGCGCGAGACGACGGAAGTCCACCGTATGACCGCCGCGCGAGCCGCTTACCGCAATCGTCACGTGTTCCCTGCCCGGCTTCATGACCTCCGCGTCCCATTCGCCGAGCACGCCGAGCCACCAGCAAAAATCGCGACCGCGATAAGCCCGTGGCGGACGATCGTGCGCGCCGACCGACAGATAAACGCGCTTGCCCGCGCGTTGCAATTCGTCCGCGATCTGCACACCGGACGATCCCGCACCCACCACCAGCACGCCTCCTTCAGGCAATTGCCCCGGATTGCGATAGTCGGCGGAATGAATTTGCGTGAGACGCGTGTCTTGCGGCGCGATCGGCGGAATGACGGGGCGCTGGAAAGGCCCCGTTGCGACGACCACGCGATTAGCTTCGATCTTGCCCTCCGACGTTTCGACCGTGAAGCCCGGCCGCCCCGCATTGCGCACGACGTGCTTCACCTCGACGCCAGTGCGGATCGGCGCATCGAACTTCCTTGCGTAGGCGACGAAATAATCCGCGACCTGCTCCTTCGGCGCGAACGCGTCCGGGTGGACGTCCGCGAACTCGAGGTTGGGAAAACGATCGTGCCATGCGGGACCGTTTGCAACCAGCGAATCCCAGCGCCCGGTACGCCAGCGCTCGGCGATACGGGCGCGCTCCAGCACGAGGTGCGGCACGCCGAGCCTCGTCAGGTGTTCGCTCATGGCGACGCCGGCCTGGCCTGCGCCGACCACCAGCGTATCGATCGACGTTGTTTCGAGTGTCATGACGGTGTCCTTCAGAAGAGGCTATAGCGAATCGAGCTTGCCGATGGCGTGTGCCGCCGGGCCGTTCGTCTCCCGTCAAAATCTACCCGCCCGTTCCGAATCCGAAAAACATATTAAAAAAATGCAGCGCATCGGTTTTTCCTATGCAGCGCTTTTTGACCGCCTCACAATGCCGCCCATTGAAGACCTTGAAGATGGAGCGTCGTCGATGGAAAGTCACCCGTTGCGCTACTCATTGCGCCAGTTGCGCTATTTCGTCGTCACGGCGGAAGCGCTGTCTTTCACGGCGGCCGCAAAGCGTCTGCATATTTCGCAACCGTCGATCTCGACGGCGCTTGCGGATCTCGAAGTCTCGTTCGGCGTGCAACTCTTCATACGACATCACGCGAGCGGTCTTTCGCTCACGCAGGCCGGACGCGATCTGCTCGGCCAGGCGCGCAATCTGCTGAAGATCGCGGAGGAACTGCAAACGACCGCGAAGGAAATGGACGGCGGCATGACGGGCGCCATTGCGCTCGGCTGTCTCGTCTCGCTCGCGCCGCCGCTCATGCCGGGTCTGATCAGCCGCTTCACGGGCGAGAACGCGGGCATTTCGTTTCGCACCGTCGAAGCGCATCAGGACGGCCTTTTGCGCGGCCTGCACGATGGCTCGCTCGACATCGCCCTCACCTACAGCCTCGACCTCACCGAAGACATCGCCTTCACGCCGCTGCTCTCGCTGCCGCCTTACGCGATC
Organism: Paraburkholderia kirstenboschensis; assembly: GCF_032806925.1. Taxonomy (NCBI): domain Bacteria; kingdom Pseudomonadati; phylum Pseudomonadota; class Betaproteobacteria; order Burkholderiales; family Burkholderiaceae; genus Paraburkholderia; species Paraburkholderia kirstenboschensis. The sequence goes on from NZ_CP136513.1 coordinate 1,814,204, forward strand.
CTCCCGCGGACGCATCGGCTCGCCCGCGCGCGCAAGGTATCGCTCGCCGACCTTTTGCCCGAGCCTTATGTCATGCTCGACTTGCCGCACAGCCGCGAGTATTTCGCCGCGCTCTTCGACGCAGTGGGCAGCCGGCCGGTGCCCGCGTTTCGTTCGTCGCAGCCGGAGGTCGTGCGCGGCATGGTCGCGAACGGTCTCGGCTATAGCCTGCTCAACTTTCCGCTCAAGTCCAATCGCACGGTGGATGGCGAAGAGTTCGTCATTAAACGCTTCAAAGACAACGTCAACGCAACGATGCTAGGCATCGCGCAATCGCGCACGATGAAGCCTCGCCAGGTGGTGCATCGTTTTGCGTCGTTCTGCGAGAACTACATCCGGCGGCTGCACATCGACGCATGATTCAGAGCGGTCAATCGTCTGCTTTCAGATTGCGTTCGCTGCATAGACAAAAGCTTTGCTTTGTATCTGAAAACAATATTTTGGCTTGCAAATTGGCTTGATAGATTGGTGGCCATGTTGAGCGCTACGTCGCGAGGCTTCACGCCGGCTCGCTCTTACCGTCACGAATCGAGGGGGACGCATGACCGACCTGCCAACGACGAGCGCAGTGCATGCACTGGTCGAAGACCTGCAGACGGGTTGCGAACGGCCATTCGGCGATGCGCATGCAATGCCGCCCGGTGTCTACACGTCGCCCGAATTCCTCGCGCTGGAAGAGCGCACGATCTTCGCGCGGGAATGGCAATGCGTCGGCCGCGCGAGCGCGCTCAAGGCACCCGGCGATTACCTGAGCGCGCGCATCGGCGCGCAACCCGTCGTGGTTCTGCGCGACGAACAGATGCAGCTCAGGGCGATGTCGAACGTGTGCCTGCATCGCATGTCGGTGTTACTCGAAGGACGCGGCAACGTGCGCCGCATCGTCTGCCCGTATCACGCGTGGAATTATTCACTGGACGGCGCACTGCAAGGCGCGCCGCTCATGGACAGGCAACAGGGCTTCTGCAAGGAAAACTACCGGCTGCCCACAGTGCGTTGCGAAGAATGGCAAGGCTGGCTCTACGTGACGCTCGACCAAAACGCGCCGCCCGTGCGCGAGCAGCTTGCCGATTTGAGCAAGCTGATCGGCGCATACGGCATGTCGGACTACATCGAAACGTTCTATGAAGAGCACGTGTGGGACACGAACTGGAAGATCCTCGCGGAAAACTTCATGGAAAGCTATCACCTGCCCATGCTGCATCGTGCGACGGTAGGACCGCATTCGCGGCTCGAAGAAATGGAATGCCCGCCGGGTTATCCCGCGTTCAACTATCACTGGATCACGAAGGAACCGTCTTTGCCGATCGGCAACGCGCATCCGGAGAACACGCGTCTTACCGGGCATTGGCGCAAGACCACCGCGCTGCTCGCTATCTATCCGACGCATCTGGTCACGCTTACCCCAGGTTACTTCTGGTATCTCGTGCTGCAACCTCAGGGCGTGGGGCGCGTGCATATCCGCTTCGGCGGAGGGCTTGCGCCGGAGTTCATCGCGGACCCCGAGGCGAACGCGCACATGGCGACGCTGAAGAAACTTCTGGACGACGTGAACGCCGAAGATAAACGCGGCGTGGAAGCGGTCTTTCGCGGCGTGCACGCGCCGCTCGCGAAACCGGGCCATTTGAGCCATCTCGAACGCCCCAACTATGACTTCGCGCGCTACCTTGCCAGCAAGATCGCCGCGACGCAGCCCGGTACACATTGATTACGACGCATCATCGACAGGACGCGATCACGATGTCAAACCCCTCCTTCATTTCGCTCTCGCGCGTGAGCAAATCGTATGACGGCGCCCAATATGTCGTCGATGACTTGAATCTCGAGGTGGGCAAGGGAGAATTTCTGTCGCTGCTCGGGCCCTCCGGCTCGGGCAAGACAACCACGCTGATGATGCTCGCGGGATTCGAAACGCCCACTCACGGCGAGATCCGCCTCGACGGCCGCCGCCTCGACGACAAGCCGCCGCATCAGCGCGACATCGGCATGGTGTTTCAAAACTACGCGCTCTTTCCGCATCTGACCATTGCGGAGAACGTCGCCTTTCCGCTTTCGGTGCGGCACGTGAGCCGCTCCGAGCAGAAGGCGCGAGTGAAGCGCGCGCTCGACATGATCGAACTGCCGCATCTGGCGAACCGGCGCCCTGCGCAACTCTCCGGCGGACAGCAGCAGCGCGTCGCGCTCGCACGTGCGCTCGTGTTCGAGCCGAGTGTCGTGCTAATGGACGAGCCGCTCGGCGCGCTCGACAAGCGCCTGCGCGAAACCATGCAGTACGAAATCATGCGCCTGCATCGTGAACTGTCGCTCACGATCGTCTACGTGACGCACGATCAGGCTGAGGCGCTGACCATGTCCAACCGTGTGGCCGTGTTTTCCGATGGCCGTATCCAGCAGGCCGCCACACCGAGCGAGCTCTACGAAAACGCACAGAACGCGTTCGTCGCCAACTTCGTCGGCGAGAACAATGGACTGACGGGGCGCGTCGCGAAAACGGGCGAAGGTTCGGCAACGCTTGCGCTTTCGGACGGCAGCATGATTCGAGGCCGTTGCGAAGAAGGCCTGCGCGCCGGCGACGAAGCGATGCTCGCGTTGCGCCCAGAACGCGCGCATATCCCGAGCGCGGAAGGCACGCTCGCCGCCGAACACGACAACGTAGTGCGTGCGCGCGTCGACGAACTGGTGTATTGCGGCGATCATCACCGTGTACACCTGACGCTCGGCTCGCGCGATTCGATCGTCGTGAAAGTGCCCAACACCCAGCGCCATGCGCTGCCCTCACCCGGCAGCACCATCGACGTCGCGTGGCGCCACGACGACTGCAAGATCCTCGCCGCACCTGCGCCCCGAAGCGCGCCCGCAATCAACGTAACCGCACCGCCCTCACCTTCCATAATCACGACCGCACCAGCAGGAGCCAACTGACATGCGCACCCTCATCAAAGCACAATGCGCTGCACTCGCCGTAGCCGCCTTCGCCACCGTGACCACCCAGGCAGCGGAGACCCTCTCCGTCGTGACCTTCGGCGGCGCGTACGAAGCGGCGGCCAAAAAGGCCTACTTCGAACCGTTCACGCAGGCCACGGGGATCGGCTTCTCGACCGAATCGTATGACGGCGGTCTCGCCAAGCTGTCCGCGATGGAGCAGGCCAAAAACACCACGTGGGACCTGATCGACCTCGAAACCAACGATGCGATCACCGCATGCGACGAAGGCCTTCTGCAGAAGTTCGACAAGAAGACGCTCGGGAAGACGAGCGACTTCATTCCCGGTTCGATCAGCGATTGCGCGGTCGCGAGCATGGTCTGGTCGACAGTCTATGCATACGACGCGAGCAAGCTCAAGACAGCGCCTTCCACCGTCAACGACTTCTTCGATCTGCAGAAATTCCCGGGCAAGCGCGGCTTGCGCAAGTCGCCGAAGGTGTCGATGGAATGGGCGTTGATCGCGGACGGCGTCGATCCGAAGGATGTCTACAAGGTGCTCGGCACGCCCGCCGGCGTGGACCGCGCGTTCAAGAAGCTCGACACGATCAAGAAGAGCATTGTGTGGTGGGAGTCGGGCGCGCAGGCGCCGCAGTTGCTCGCGGACGGCGCGGTCGTCATGACGCAGGCCTACAACGGCCGTATCTCCGATGCCGCGAAGAAGGACAACAAGCCATTCAAGGCGGTCTGGGACGCGCAGGTCTACGACTTCGACTGGTGGGGCGTTCCGACGGGCGCGAAGCACGCGGACGCCGCGGCGAAATTCATCGTCTCCGCTTCGCAGCCCAAAGCCTACGCGGACCTGTCGAAGTACATCGCGTACGCGCCGCCGCGCAAGGACGCGATTGCGCTCATCGACAAGCAGCGTCTTGCCGATCTGCCGACCGCACCCGAGAACTTCAAGCGCGCGCTGCAGATCAACGCGAACTTCTGGGCCGACAACGCGGACCAGATCAACAAGCGCTTCCAGGTGTGGCTGACGCAGTAACGCCATCGTTCGACGAGAGCCCAACTTGACTACCAGCATGCCCGCTTCCGCCCAAGGCACGGTCCCGGGCTCTCCGACGAGAGCCGAAGGCCGCGCGTCGTTTCAGAAGGCGCGCCGCCGCGCATCCTTGCAGGCGCTGCTGCTTGCGCTGCCGCTGCTCGTGTTTCTGCTATCGACGTTCATCGCGCCGATCATGTTGCTGCTCGCGCGCAGCGTCGAGAACCGCGAAGTGCCGGACAGCATGCCCGCGCTCACGCGCGCGCTCGATGCATGGGACGGTCGCGGCGTGCCGGACGAAGCCACGTTCGCGCTGCTCGCCGCGGGGCTCAAAGAGGCGCAGCAAAGCGGACAACTCGGCACCGTGGCGCGGCGGCTGAACTTCGCCCAGCCCGAGTTTCGCAGCCTGCTCATGCGCACCGCGCGCCAGCTGTCCGCCGATGCCCCGCCCGCGTGGAAGCCGGCGCTCGTCGAACTCGACGAACGCTGGAACTCGCCCGAGACCTGGCGCTTGCTGAAGCGAGCCGCAGCGTCGCCGACGCCTGACTATCTGCTCGCCGCGGTCGATGCGCAGGTGACGCCCCAGGGCACGCTCTCGTTCGTCGCGGACAACGCTTCGGTCTATCGGCAAGCGTTCGTGCGGACCATCTTCATCAGCGCGACGGTCACGTTGCTGTGCCTCGTGCTCGGCTACCCTGTCGCGTGGCTGCTTGCGAACTTGCCCGCGAAAAGCAGCAACCGGCTGATGCTTCTCGTGATCGTGCCGTTCTGGACTTCGCTGCTCGTGCGCACGACAGCATGGTATGTGTTGCTGCAACCGGGCGGCGTCATCAATAGCCTGGTGATGGGTCTCGGCCTCGCCACGCATCCGCTGCCGCTCATCTTCAATCGTGCAGGCGTTCTGATCGGCATGACACACGTGCTGCTGCCGTACATGATTCTCGCGATCTACTCGGTCATGAAAAGCGTGTCGCCTGTGTACATGCGCGCCGCGCAATCGCTCGGCGCACATCCGTTCACCGCGTTCGTGCGGATCTATGTGCCGCAGACGTTGCCGGGCGTCGGCGCAGGCTGCTTCCTCGTATTTGTGCTCGCGCTCGGCTACTACATCACGCCTGCGCTGCTCGGTGGCGCCGGCGACGAGATGATCAGCCAGCTCATTGCCATGCAGACGAACACGCAGCTCAACTGGGGCCTCGCCGGCGCGCTCTCGGCCTATCTCGTGATCTTTACGGCGATCTTCTATTTCCTCTTTAACCGCGTCGTCGGCATCGACCGCTTGCGCTTCGGTTGAGCACCGTTCGAACACGCACGCGACGAAACACGACGAAAGGATACGACGAAGGAACGATATGCAAGATCAACGCAACAAGATGCTGACCGAACGCGTGGCATCGCGCTGGGTGCGGCTGCATACCGCGCTCGTGCTGTTCTTCCTGATTGCGCCGATCCTCGCGATCATCCCGCTCTCGTTCAATTCGGGTTCCTACTTTTCGTACCCGATGCAAGGATTTTCGCTGCGCTGGTATGAGCAGGCGCTCACGAGCGCGGACTGGCAACGCTCGCTGCTGAATAGCCTCGGCATCGGCGCGGCTTCGACGGTGATCGCGACATGTCTCGGCACTCTCGCCGCACTGGGGCTCTCGCGCTCGCAGTTTCCGCTGCGCTCGCTGATCATGCCGCTCATCATCTCGCCGATGATCGTCCCCATCGTCGTGGTCGCCGCAGGCTTCTATCTGATCTTCGCGCCGCTCGGACTCGTGAACTCGTATCCCGGCGTGGTGCTCGCGCACGCCGCTCTCGGCACGCCATTCGTCGTGATCACCGTGACCGCGTCGTTGCTTTCGTTCGACCACAGCCTGTTGCGTGCCGCTTCAGGGCTCGGCGCGCCGCCGTGGGTGACATTCAGGCGCGTGACCTTGCCGCTCATCATGCCGGCGATCGCCACCGGCAGCGTCTTCGCTTTCGCGACGTCATTCGACGAGGTGATTGTCATTCTGTTCATCGGCGGCCCGGATCAGACAACCGTGCCGCGACAGATGTGGAGCGGAATTCGCGACTCGATCGACCCGTCGATCCTCGCCGTCGCGACAATGCTGATCGTGTTCGCGGTGCTGCTCTTTGCGAGCATCACCTGGCTGCGCGGCCGCGCGGCCGCCGCCAGCAATGCGCTTGTTTGACGCAATGGAAGCGGCGCACGCCGTCCGTCGAAATGTTCGCGAGGATAGAACATGAGACGCCGCGATGGTATTGGACCAAAGGCTCATTGCCTGCAGTGATGCGCCCGCATACTCTGGTTATTCAACTGATGTGGCCGTGGCGGCGCTCGCTTTTCGAGCGGGCTACCCTAAGCCGCACCATCGGCGATGGGGATAGCGATGCGTTATAAGGCGAGTACTTTGCGCTCGCTGGTCGAAAAGTGGCTTTCGCCGGTACCGATCATGCCGGTCCAGGTCACGCGATTCGGAGCGGCGGGAAAAGGCCAACACCGCTACGTGTATGTGAAAACAGGCGACGCGGTCTGCTCTCACGCGTTGTTCTTCTTTCGAAGCTATGACGGATCGTGGAGTGTGTTTCCTCCTCACGACCTTCGACCACCCGCGCTGCAAATCCGAAGCGATGAACGGCAAGACTCTGCTGATGCAGCGACTCATTGACACTATTACCGAAAGGGCTCCATAGCGCTCATGCGGTGTAGGCAGAAGAGTGGCACTCAGAACTGGTAGCGCGCCCAAAAGAACACGACGTCGCCCTTGCTGACTCCGGGAACACGGGGAATAAATGTGGCCATGATCGACGCCTTCTGATAACGCAGCGACCCTATCGGCAACACCAGCGGAACGGGCACATAGTGCGCGATGTCTTCACGCGCGGTGAATCCCGCGAAGAACCCGCCGCCAATAGACAATCCACCTAGAACCGGATCTGTGAACCATTGCCGGGCGTACCCGCCAAGCGGTTCAAGACGCTTGTGCGAGTCGAGAAAGACCACCAGGAACAGGTTGTCCTCGTTGCCGTTGCGATCCGTGAAATGCTTCCCTGCGCCGCCTCCCCATGAATTGGAATTGATCTCGCTCTCCGAATAACCATCGACATGCCATCCGTATCCTGTGAGATACATATCCCACGTGCCGTACGTCGTGATATTGGTTATCCGTGTGCAGAAGGAGGTCATCCATTGCGATGAAAAATCGCAATTCGCCGATGCGGCGTGCAGCGACGCCATCACCGTACACAACGCGAGAAGATTCTTCAGAGCGCCATTTTTCATGGTTCAGGCAAGACCGGCAATCAGCCCAAGAACTCCACTTCGCCGGTCTTCAGGTTATACATCGCGCCCGCTATCCTGATCGCCCCTTGGTTTCAAGCTCTGCCAGCACCGGGCTACCGCTACGAATGTTCGCTAAAGTCATCGCGACGTTCTTGCGTGCGACGGCGTCCACGAACGTGTAATTCGATGCTGAGCGCTCGCCGTTGTAGGCCGTTGCCTCCACCGCCGGCTTGATCTTGCCCAGCAATCCGGTCAGATTGCCCAACTCTGCGTTGTCAATCGCTCCCTTGATCGCGCCACAGGAGGTGTGGCCCATCACGAGTACTACCTTGGCACCGGACAGTGCACACGCGAACTCCATGCTGCCGAGGATATCGTCGTTCGCGACGTTGCCTGCCACACGACAATTGAAAATATCGCCGATGCCGAGATCCATGATCACCTCGGCCGGCGCGCGCGAGTCGATACAGCTAAGCAGTACCGCCGCGGGATACTGACCACTCGCGCTTGCCTTCTGCTCGCCCAGGTAATTACGGGCTTTCCGCTCGCCCCTCCGGAAACGCGCGTTACCTCGCTTCATCGCCTCGATGATCTGGTCCGGCGTCATGCTGTCGCGCTGCTCTTTGGTCAGCGCGCCGGCGCGTGCCGGACTCGCGACGAGCGCGCCGCCCGCAGCCGACCCAAGCATGGCCGCAGCGCTGGTCAATTTAAGGAAGAGGCGACGACCTGCACCGTTGCCTCGCCGGGCAGATTCACATGTTTCGCACATGACCCGAGTTCCTCTTTTTTGAGTGGAACGAGATCCTTTCCGATAGCTTATTCGTCGTGAGGTTCTTGCGGTATCGGACTTTGGTCCAATACCGCAGGACGGCGACTTACATGCCGCCAAACGGTTTCTTGACCACCAGTTTGTTGGTTACTGAAGCAACTCCAGAAACGCTCTTTGCGATGTCCGCTACTGCATCGATCTGGGCGGCGTCCGTAACCGTCCCATTGAGCGTCACTGCACCGTCTTTCGCGATCACACTGATATTTCCCGCGTCGATTTCCTTGTGCTTTGCAATCGCCGCGTAGACCTTGCGGCGCAGCGCGCGATCTGCTTTCCTGCCAGTCGTCGGCGACGTTGCGCTCGACGCTGTCGTCGCGGATGAACCCGTTGCACCGGCGGGCGCGCTGGCCATGCCGCTCGTCTGCGACCATGCGCTCATAGACGTCGCGATGATCGCCGCTGCCACGGCGAATTGAAATACCGGATTGATTTTCATGAATTGTTCTACTCGATGATTGACGGAATCAGAAGGTATGGCGAATGCCGACCATGGCGGCAGTCGTGGACACGCCGGGCGCGACCGGTGCGCCATAAATGATCGTCTGGTTCATGGTCCCCTTGTTGTCGACATACCCGACTTGCGCATACGCACGGGTTCTCTGCGACACGTTGTATTCGGCGCCCACCGCAAATTCGGTCGAATGATTAGCCGAACGATTCCGGTCCTTCAAATAGTAGACGCCGGACGTGATCTTGAAACGCGGATTGAATTGATAACCGATGCCGCCCGATGCCATTTCGAAATCCGCAGTGTTGCTATTGGCCGGATTCTTGCCGATGCCGTATGAGCCGGACACCGAAAAGCCGGCGATCGTGTACATCGCGCCAAGGTAATAGAAACGATTGTTCGCCACACCTGTCGCGGGCGCCGCCGGTGCTGCCGGGTAGTTGATCGGAAACGGATTGGTGTCGTGTCCGTTGTAGTACACGGCGGACACATTCAGGCCGTAATTCGAATACTTGAGCACCGCCGATTCGCGCGTGCCGCCCTGGAAGTGGCCGGCGACGCCGCCCGGCGCGTACTCGAGCGCAAGCGATGCGCCGTAGAATTTCGGCGAGTTGTAGACGAGCGCGTTGCTGTCGTACAGGGCACCGATCGGCGCGTTCGTGCTGGTGCCGGGCCAGCCCGCTGCCTGATTCATGCCGAGCCACGCGGTCAGGATACTGCCGAAATACTGCGCACTGCGGACGTCTGTTTCCGCCATCGCGTAGATCATCGGAATGATCTGCCGGCCGGCATCGACCGAACCGAACGGTCCGGACGCTCCGATCGTCGCGAACTGGTTGAAGATCGCGGTAGTACCCGGCGTGTCCGACAGGCCGAACTTGCCGTTAGTGACGTTGAAGGTTCCTTGCAGCTTGAAGTTGATCCTATATCCGCCGCCGATGTCTTCGCTTCCCTTGAGGCCCCAGAAGCTGGAATAGATGCCGCCGTCCTTCAACTGATAGACATGTCCCAGGTTCGGCGCCGTGCGCTGGAACGTTGCTGCGGAGGTGCTCTGATACAACAGCCCATTATCGAGCACGCCATACAGCGTGACCGACGATTGGCCGTGGGCGGCGGCGGCGAACATCAGCAGCACCGCGGTGCCGCTCAACTTCAGTTTCATTCTGTGTCTCCAATGTGTACCGGGCGAGCCGGCGTTTCTTTTCTCTTTTTTGCTTCGATTAAGCTCTTTGCTGCGCGTCGGCGTGTCAGGCCGAGAGATAGTGGTTTCCGAACTGCTCGCGCAACTGGTGCTTGAGCACCTTGCCGGTCGCGCCAAGCGGAACCGATTCGACGAAGATCACCGCATCGGGCTTCCACCACTTCGCGATCCGGCCGTCGATGAAGTCAAGCAGCTCAACACCTGTTAGCTCGCTGTCCGGCTTTTTCACGATCAGCAACAGCGGCCGTTCGTCCCATTTCGGATGCCGCGCTGCGATGCAAACCGCGGCCGTGACGTCCGGATGCAGATATGCGATGTTTTCGATGTCGGTGGAACTGATCCATTCGCCGCCGGACTTGATGACGTCCTTGCTGCGATCGGTGATCTGCATGAAGCCATCGGGATCGATCTTCGCCACGTCGCCGGTCGGGAACCAGCCGTCGCGCAACGGCGACGTGTCGTCGTTACCGAAGTACTGCCGCGTAACCCAGTGACCACGCACCAGCAGGTCGCCCGCCACATTGCCGTCCCACGGCAACTCGGCTCCGTTAGCGTCCACGATCTTCATGTCGACGCCGAAGAGCGCCCGCCCCTGCTTCGCCTGAACCGCATATTGGTCGGTCATGGGAAGCGACAACTGAGCCGTTTTGAAACTGCAGACAGTGCCGACCGGGCTCAACTCCGTCATGCCCCATGCGTGCAGCACGTCGACCCGATGGCGCTGCTGGAACGCTGCCGTCATCGCCGTGGGACAGGGAGCGCCGCCGATCACCGTGTGCCGCATCGACGAAAACGTCCCGCCGGTCGCGTCCGCATGCGTAAGCAATCCCTGCCACACAGTCGGAACGCCAGCCGACAGCGTCACCTGTTCCGCCTCGATCAATTCGTAGAGCGACCTGCCGTCGAGCGCCGGCCCCGGAAACACCAGCTTGGCGCCGACCATGCAGGCGATATACGGCAGCCCCCACGCGTTCACATGGAACATGGGTACGACGGGCAAAATCACGTCGCGCGCCGAACAGTTCAGCGAATCGGGCAGCGCTGCACCATAGGTATGCAACACCGTCGAGCGGTGGCTATACAGCACACCTTTCGGATTTCCCGTGGTGCCCGACGTGTAGCACAGCGACGATGCACTGTTCTCGTCGAGCAGCGGCCAGTCGAAAACATCGTCGTGAAGATCAATAAGATCCTCGTAGCACATCAACTCGACAGACAGGCCGTGAACCTGCGGCATGTGCGCTCGATCCGTCATCGCCACGAAAACCTTCGGGCTTTTAACGCGCGGCGCCACGCTCTCGATCAGCGGCAGAAACGTGAGATCGAAGAACACGACGCGATCCTGCGCGTGCTCGATGATGTATGCCAACTGGTCGACGTGCAGCCGGGGATTGAGCGTATGCAGCACAGACCCGGACCCCGACACCGCGAAGTACAACTCCATGTGCCGATAACCATTCCATGCCAGCGTCCCTACGCGCTCGCCCTTTCCTATGCCAAGGCCGGCGAGCGCGTTTGCCATGCGGCGCGCGCGCTGCGCAAGGTCGCGGTAGCGATACCGGTGAATGTCCCCTTCGACTCGCCGTGAAACGATTTCCTGAGTGCCGTGATGGCGCTCGGCGTGCATGAGCAATGAAGCTACCAGCAGCGGTTGCTGCATCATCAAACCTTCCATCTTTAATTCTCCTGAATCGTTGCTGGGCGCAGCGGGCTGCATGACGTCGTTGAACCGGTCTACGCGCCTGCGGAATTTGCGGACAGGCTCTCAAGGCTGACAAGCAGATTCCCGTCGACTGTCTGGACCGGGATAGTCGTCAAATGCAACCCGTGGCCTCCCGGCATGCAACCGGTTCGCACGTCGAAGCGCAGCCCGTGCGCCGGACAGCGCAGCACGCACCCTTCCAGCTGACCGCTGGCGAGCGATGCGCCGTTGTGCGGACATGAGTTTTCAATTGCGTGGACCATGCCGTCGATGTTGAACAGCACAATGCTGCGGCCGCCGATAAAGACCAGCTTGCGCTGACCGGGTGTGAGCTCACCGGCGGCGCCGACCGCGATCCAATGCGATGTCGCGGTTCCCGCTCTATCGGATCGACCCGGGCCGCGTGCGAAGTCAGAACAGCTCACGAATTAGCCGCTCGGCCATCGGCCATTCACCGAAACCAGAGGTCGGATTCAGGTGCCCCACTTCGCCCAGGTCGACGAGGCGGCTGCGCCAGTCTTGCGCCATTGCGGACACACGGTGGAAGCGCGCCAGCGGATCGTTGCGGCTCGCACCGACGATGCTGCGAAACGGCAACGGATCGCGCGGGGCCGGAAGCCAGCCGTTGCGCGCGAGCAAATCGATGCTCGGGTAGCCTGCGGGCAGGGGCGTATCGAGGTCGGCCGGAGTCACGAGCAGCGCGCCATGAATCTTGCGCTTGTGGCGCCTTGCCCAGTGCACGGTGATCATCACGCCAGCGCTGTGCGCGACCAGAATCACAGGGCCGTCGATCGTCGCGAGAGCGGCATCGAGCGCCGCAACGCGTGCCGCGCAACTGAGCTTGTCGTTCTCCAGCGGCGGCACGGAGGCGGCTTTGGGCAGCTTATCCTGCAGCAGGGTTTGCCAGTGCTGTGCAACGTGGTCGCGCAAGCCGGGCACCATCAGAATGGTCGGATTTGTATCGAGAGTCACGACGGTTTCCTGAGCGGTTAATACGGCTTGCTGCCGACAATGCCCGCACGTTCCATCTTGCGGTGGCACGGTGGGTAGTCCATGACCGCGTAGTGCTGCGTGCTCCGGTTATCCCAGATCGCGATGCTGTTCTTCTGCCAGCGCCAGCGCACCTGATACTCAGGGATATACGCCTGGCTGATGAGATAGCGCAGCAGATCGCCGGCGCCGGGATTGGCGTCCTGTCCGAAGCGCACCCGAGCCGGCGTGTGATAGTTGGTGAAATGGGTGGTGAAGGCGCTCACGAACAACACTTTCTCGCCGGTCTCCGGATGCGTGCGCACCACCGGGTGCTCCGCGTCCGGAAACTGAGCCTTCAGCGCGAGACGTTTCTCGATATGCATCGCCGCGCCAAAGCTCGCCTCGATACTATGGCGGCCGCGCAGATCGGCAATCTGGGCCTTGACATGCTCCGGCAGGTTCTCGTACGCGAGGACCATGTTCGCCCACATCGTGTCGCCTCCAACCGCCGGGCACTCCACGCAGCGCAGAACCGCGCCGAACTGCGGCACTTCGCGCCAGGTCGCATCCGCGTGCCACGCGTTCTCGTACCGGTCGTTGGGCTGATCCGGGGTCTTGTAGATGCGCACGAGCCCCGGATGTTCCGGATCGCTGCCCGCCACCGGATGATCTTCCAGTTCCCCGAAGCGGCGCGCAAATGCCACATGCTCGGCGCGCGAGATCTCCTGGTCGCGCAGGAACAGCACGCGGTGCTGAAGCAGTGCCGTCCGGATCTCGCTAAAGAGGCCATCGTCGTGAATTGCATCGGCCAGATTCACGCCGATCAGTTCAGCGCCGAGCGCACACGTCAATTGTTCGACTCGCATGGCTTGCTCCTCAGATGACGAAGACCGACGAACCGGTCGTCTTGCGCGATTCCAGATCGCGGTGCGCTTGCACCGCATCCTCGAGTGCATAACGCTGGTTCAATTCGATTTTGATTCGACCCGCCGCTACATGCCCGAATATCTCGTCGGCCAGTTCTTTTTTCTCGGCGGGGTCGGCGACGTAGTCCGCGAGCGCCGGACGCGTCAGGTAAAGCGAGCCCTTCATCGCGAGAACCTGCGGATTGAACGGAGGCACCGGACCTGACGCCGTGCCGACGCAGACCATCAGGCCGCGGCGCTTGAGCGAGTCGAGCGACGCATCGAAGGTGTCCTTGCCCACGCTGTCGAACACCACATTCACGCCAACCCCGTCGGTCAATTCGCGCACGCGCTTCGCAACGTCTTCGCGGCTGTAATAGATGATGTGATCGCAGCCATGCGCGCGCGCCACTTCGCCCTTGGCTTCGCTCGAAACCGTGCCGATCACGGTGAGACCGAGCAGCTTCGCCCATTGCGACACGATCAAACCGACGCCGCCGGCGGCTGCATGCAGAAGCAGTGTGTCGCCCTTTTTGAAGTCGTAAATACGCCGCATCAGATAGGACGAGGTCAAGCCCCGCATGGTCATGCCCGCCGCCGTTTCGCACGAGATCGCATCGGGCAGCTTGATGAGCGGCGCGGCGGGAATCAGACGTTCGGTGCTGTATGCGCCCAGCGTGTTGACGAAGCCGGTGTAGGTCACGCGGTCGCCGGAGGCGACGTTCGTGACATCCGGGCCGATTGCCTCGACGACGCCCGCGGCCTCGACGCCGATGCCTGCAGGCATCGGGATCGGGTACAAGCCGCTGCGAAAATACGTGTCCGCAAAGTTCAGCCCGACTGCCTCATGGCGCAGGCGGACCTGACCGGGCCCCGGGTTGCCCACTTCGACGTCCTCGTAACGCAACACGTCGGGACCGCCCGTTTCGTGGAAGCGAACTGCTTTGGCCATGTCAAATCTCCTATCCGTTACTCAAACTGCAAAATTGATTGGGTGTGCTGCGGAGTTGTTATCCGCGCTCAACGCATAGCCTGCTCGCGCAGCGCGTTCAGACGATCGAGGTCGCCGGCGTAGTTCCGCTTGCCGATCACAAACGCGATAGCCGCGATGAGTGGAGCGAAAGGCACAAGTTGCAACGCGCCGAGCAAGTCGATCCGGTCGGCGATGATCCCCGTCAGAACGGCAGCGGGCGCGAGCCCTAGCAGATTATTTGCGAGCGTCAGGGTTGCAAACGCCGACGCGTGGATCGATGGCGGCGTCAGGTTCGCGACCATCGCACCCGAGGGACCGCTTGCGCCAGCGCTAAAAAACATGCCGGCGCCGATCACGATGAGTTGCAGCGGACCCGCCGGCATGCGCAAACCAACTGCAAGCAGCACGAAGCAAAGCAGGCAGAAGGCGATTGCGCTGCCCCATTTTCTTTCGCGTGCATTTTTGCTGAGCCGGTCGGCGAGATTCCCGCACACCACCATGCCGAGGCCCGTCACCAGCACGAACACTGCTCCGCCCATGGCCGCCTTGCCGGGAGCCATGCCGTAGTAGCGATTAAGGAAGCTCGGCATCCACGCCCAGATCGCTGCCGGTACCAGCAGATGAATACCGCTGCCGACGTACGCACAGACGACGGACTTCGTCGAAAAGAGCCCTCTCATCAGCGCCCGCAGTGTCATGCGTACACCGAGTCCCTCTGCGTGCTTGCCGGCATGTGCCGGTTGCAGCGGCGCGAGACGCTTCTCGGTCACCACGAGCCGGTAAAGGATCACCAGCACGAGCCCGACAGCCGCCATTGCGCCAAACGCCGGACGCCAGCCGAGGCGAGTGGCGATCGCACCGCCAAGCGCCATGCCCAGCACCGAGCCAAGCGCTCCTCCTGCCATGAAGCTGCCGGCGAGCGTCGAGCGCAGGCGCGCCGGAAAAATGCTCAGGACAACTGCGATGCCGACGCTGCCGTACGCCGCTTCGCCGATGCCGACGAACGCACGCGCGAGCAGCATCTCGCCGTAATTCGTCGCGATCGCGCAGCCGAGCGTCGCAACACTCCACATCGCCGCCATCAGCACGATGCTCTTTACACGGCCCCAACGGTCGGCGAGCACGGACAGAGGAAAGGTCAGCACGCCGACCATCAACGCGACGACACTGCTAAGCGATCCCAGGCGTGTGTCGGAAAGACCCCATGCGGATTTGAGCAGCGGAAACACTGCATTGAGCACCTGACGCGACATGTAATCGGACAGAAGCAGCCCAACCGTCAATGCAAACACGACCCAGGCATAGGGGCGCACGTCCGCTTGGGTCACCGCGACGTTGCCCGTCGCGGGCTCGGCATGCTGCATCAACATAATTGGTCTCCTTCACGTCTCATTTGTTAGCGCTGGTCTTTCCCGCGCGGCAATGGCAGATCATGGTTAGCTCATCACCGTTTCCCGGCGCACGCCGGTCAACATCACTTTCGAAGCCCGGCGCAGTCGCAGCGTCGACCGGGCTCGTTGATTCACGCCGCGCGAAGCGGCAGATTCCTGACACCGGCCTGACGGTTCGGCGCCATACCGTTGGCGGCTAGCGTTTCGTCGACCGTGTCATACTGCGCACCGATACGGTAGATCTCGCGTGCTTCTTTCCCGGTGGCAATTTCCCGGCCGAGTTCGCGCGCGAGACGCACGCATTGTTCGATCTGCTGCACCGACGTGAAGCGAGCGCCGCGCTGGTCGATGATCGTGTCCTCGATGCCGCAACGCGGATGCAGGCCCATTGCCATCGCCATCATGTTGAACGGCAGCACGTTCTTGAGCAGCGATTCCGCCGTGAGCGTGCAGCCGTCCGGCGCGCGATGGACGAAGTTGAAGAAGTTAAACGGATTCGGGCCGTCAAAGCCCCCGCCAATACCGATCCACGTCAGATTCAACGGGCCCTTGTAGGCACCCTTGCGCACCAGGCGGTCCAGCGTTTCCAGTGCGTGAATGCCTGTCAGCTGAAAGTGCGGCTGGATGCCCGCGGCCTGCAGGCGGCGCAGATGCTCTTCGACCCAGGCCGGTCCCGCGGGCACCGTCATTTCACTATAGGCCGCCATGAACGCGGGATTGGATAAAGAGGTGCCTTCCAGGTATTCCGGATAGAGCAGCTCCATGATGTTCATCTGCGTGGTGTTGATCGCAACTGTCACCTGATCGGGCTTCGGTTGCAGGTCGGCCAGCATGTGACGCGTGTCATCGGAGAGCCATTTCGCGCTCTGGCCGTCGTCTTCCGGTGCAAACGAAATCGAGCCGCCGACCTGGATGATCATGTCGGGCACAGCGGCGCGCACGCCGGCGATCAGTTCGTTGAATTTCGACAGGCGTTTCGATCCCTTGCCGTCCAGTTCGCGCACGTGCAGGTGCAGCACGGTGGCGCCTGCGTTATAGCAGTCGACGGCCTTCTGGATCTGCTCGTCCATGGTCACAGGAATGTCCGCGGGGAAGTCTTCCGGCATCCATTCGGGGCCGTACGGGGCGGTCGTGATGACGACCTTGTCCTGGTTCTCGGGGTGCAGCGAATCGTCGAGAAATTGCATGTTTGTCTCCGGCGGGGGTGATGGTGTTGCGGGCCGCGAGTTCGCGTGAGAACTCGAGGCAAGATAACGAATCGTTGGTCGCACGATACGGCAATCGCGCGCTACACTTTTGTGATTGGGCGCCTTTCTTTTAGCAATCCATGCCACTGCGTGTTAACACCAGGATTTGTGCGCGGTAGGCGTTTCATTAGCGGAAGGCGGCGGCGTCCTTATGGAACCTGAGAAGGGCTTGCGATGGAAACGATGCTGCGATCAGTAGCCATGAGCGGCTATTTCGATGTGACGCGGCGGCTCGGACTCAATCCGGCCGCGCTTGCGCAGCAAGCCGGAATAGATGCCGCTGCATTAGCGAATTCCGACGATCGCGTGCCGGCCGCCGCTTGTTGCCGGCTGCTCGAACTCACCGCCGAAAAGGCGGCGTGCCCGACTTTTGCGTTGCTCATGGCAGAGACGCGTCAGAAGTTCGGGACCGGCGTGGTGAACGTGCTGCTTGCACATAAGCGGACTCTGCGCGAGGTGTTGCTGGCCGCAGTCGAATACCGGCATCTGCTTAACGAAGCCCTGGCCGTCTACGTGGAAAACGCCGGGGAGACCGTCACCATTCGCGAGGAACTCGTGGTTGAGCCTGGTACTCCTACGAAGCAGGCAATCGAACTTGCGCTCGGCGTCCTCGCGCGCCACTCGAGTGCCCTGCTCGCCGATCACTGGAAGCCGCGCGCGGTCCATTTCACTCATGCGGCGCATGCGGACCTGACGTTTCATCGGCGTTTTTTCGGCTGTCCGTTGGAGTTCGGCAGCGATTTCAACGGCTTCGTTTGCGCAGCGGCGGATCTCGACTACCCGAATCCCGCCGCCGACCCCGAACTGGTTCGCTATGCCGAGAGTCTTGTCGCCCCACTCGATCCGATGGGTACGGATTCGACCGCGCTCGAAGTGCGCAAGGCGATCTATCTGCTGCTGCCCCTTGAACAGGCCACGGTCGAGCCCGTAGCGCGCCATTTGCGACTGAGCGTGCGCACCATGCAGCGCCAGCTCGAGTTGGCCGATACGAGCTTCTCGGCGCTGGTCGAGGAAGTCCGGCGTGAACTTGCCGTGCGCTATATGAGCAACCCGCGTTATCCGATTGGAAGGGTCGCGGCACTATTGGGCTACGCGCAGCAGGGGTCGTTCACAAACTGGTTCGCGTTGCGATTCGGCATGACGCCGCGCGATTGGCGCAATTCGGTTGGACGGCGGGGTAAGTAGGTGGATTTTTGCTGCTGATGGTTCGGGGGGTTATCGGGGATGTGCGGGATTGGATGCGGATTGCAATTCCACTAACGAGAAACTGGCGTGACGGGATCTTTGCGCGCTCGGTTAGAACACGGAATGGCGGATGCCTCGCTCGTTGTCGCTCTGTACCTATACGCGCCGATCGGAGCCGAGGAAGGGAAGAACGTTCCCGCTGGCATCAAGGGCGAGTGGGTGCTTTCCCTAAATTACAAGTTCTAGGCTAGAATCCAACGCCTGAAAGATGGTGTAACTACTTGGGGCAGATAAACACCGTGAAACATGCAATCGATCGACTACGCACCCTTCCGTCGAAAGTTTTATGTGAAGGGTGGTTTTCCGGACTAGAACATCCAAATGGCGGAATCCAGATCGTCATTGATGGAGAGCGTTTTACTGCCGATGTAAAAACGGTCTTGCGCCCCGATCTCGCCGCTTCATTCGGTCGCAATGCCGAAAAATGGGGATTTCAACTGACTTGCGACGTTCGTCCGTCCCGCACCGACTGGTATGGATCGGTCCAAGTCCTGCTTAATGACGGCGAGCGCGAGTATCTTGTCGACGATCCCGTGCGCATTCAATACGAGGCGCAACGTCGAGAAGCATCGGCCGCCGAGCTGGAATTCTTTAGGCTAATTGATGAGGCTTCGGCGCCGACAGTTTTGGAAATCGGGTCTCGAAAGCGCAGCGGGAACGCGAAAACTGATCGCATCCCCGATCATGCGCAGTACACCGGGTTTGACATCGCAGCAGGAGACAATGTTGACGTCATAGGTGATGCTCATGTTATGTCCCATCACCTTCCTAAGAACCATTTCGATTTCGTGTTTTCCATCTCAACGTTTGAGCATCTGCTCATGCCATGGAAAGCGGCGGTGGAACTAAACGCTGTGATGAAGCAAGGCGGTGTCGCATTTATCCATTCGCACCAAGCATGGCCTGTCCATGATGCTCCATGGGATTTTTATAGGTTTTCCAAGTTCGGCTGGCATGGCATCTTCAACCGCTATAGCGGGTTTGAGGTTATAGCAAGTGAACATGCCGAGCCTGCAACGATCATCCCTGAAACGCAGATGAACAACCCCGCAACTTTCCTATCCAGAGAAACAGGGTATCTGATGAGCGTGTGCCTGATACGGAAGATTGGAGGTACTGATCTGCAGTGGGATGCCGATCCGATGTCTATCATATCTACGGCTTACCCGGCCTGATCACATCTCAACAACGGAGGTCATATGCATTCGTTGAAGAAGTGCCGTTATTGCGATCACGTTGGTACGTTCATGTGTGAAGGAATTGGGCCACGGATGGGCTGCGATATGCCTGTATCGCACACTGCTCCGACGCAACCTGGATTCATTCATAAGCTATTGACTCTTCTCGGGATCTAGATCCGGCAATAGCGCCACCCGCCCACTTGGTGATGCGGTGAAATGATTCAGAAAACAGGACCATATGCGTTCTCTCAAACAGCGGGCGATGGCATTTTTCGCTATAGCCATCCTTGGCAGTGTTCTGTCCGCGCTCATTCCACCGTTGCAGTCTCCCGATGAGCCGGAGCACATAAATCGGGCATATCTTCTGGCGCACATGTCCGAGACCTACAACGTGCCAGGCCACTCCACGGGCGGTGAGATCGACAGCGGTCTGAGCCGGTACGAAATGCTATTCGCGGGCAAGTTGACCGCGAAGCCAGACGCGCGGTACACCGCACGACTCGCGCGAGAGGCGGCGGCGATCCGGTGGAGCGGTGAGCATGTATTCAGTGACATGGCCGGCTCGGCGCCCTACCTTCCGCTCGACTACGTGCCGCAGGCAATCGGATTGCGCATCGGGGAGGCGCTCGATCTGTCTGTCGGTGCGTCGTATCGCGTCGCGCGCGTCGCCGCGCTTTTCACCATTGCGCTAATCATTGCGGTCGCATTTGCGATCTGGCCTCCAAATGCACTGCTTATCTGCGTGCTCGCGCTACCCATGACGATGTTCCAGATTGCCAGCGCGTCATCGGACGGCTTGTCGTTTGCCTGGCTGGTTCTGGCGGCGAGCCTGTTCATGCTCGGCAGTGACCGCAGCGCCAGCTTCCGCGCGTGGCACCCGGTGCTGCTCATGCTTGCCGTCTTCATGGTCGTGACAGCGCGCCCGCAAATGCTGCCGGTGCTGGCGCTTCCGGCCTCGGTGTTCTTTATGCGCAAGGAATGGCGCTGGCTCGCAGCGTGGGCGGTCGTCGCCGGTGCGGCGTTCATGTGGCTCAATACCGCAGCACACATCGTCGATCTGCGCATGCCGCGATCCGTGACCACTGGGCAGGCGACCGCGCTGTATCTTTGGCACCCATTGGGCTTCGCCGCAGTGCTCGCCCGCACGCTTTCGAGTGAGATCAACCTGATCTTCTACTGGCGGAGCTTCATCGGCATATTGGGCTGGTTAGACCGCCCGATGCCCAGCTACGTGTATTCCATATGCGGGGTTGGCCTGGCACTAGCCGCCGCGCTGTCAGTGGCGCGCATATCAATTAAGCATAGAGTGCTGCTGATTGGCTGTGCAGCCGTCGCGATTCTACTCACGTTCTTTGCGATGCTTATCACGTGGACGGATCAGCCGGCCAAGTTCATCGTTGGTGTGCAGGGACGGTATTTCATCGCGCCAGCCGTTCTCCTGGCATACTCGTTTGGACCACCGAGGGGTGTATGGTGGATGATTATCTGCGGGGCATTCGTTGTATTCACTACCGCGATGACCGTCTCGACGCTTCTTTGGACGTATTATCTGTAGCAGAGATAAAGAACATGGTCTTGTTTGCGAGCAAACAAGTCGGCAGCAAAAGAAGTGGCCGACAGGCCATTCCACACATTACTGAGAACCGCCTTCGACAGTGTTGTTCATGCCGCTATTCGTCACGTTCGTTGTATTGTTAGTGTACGAATTCGACTGAAAGTTCACGAACTGTGATGTGGACTGCAGGCCGATGCCTAGCGTCAGCTTCGCGAACTGATTGCCGGTGATTACACCCGCGTAAGACGAATAGAGGCCAATCAGGATGCCGGTTTGATTTGTTCTTGGGCGAACTGCTGGGTTCCCTGCTGGGTTCCATGTGTTCCGGACGATGCTGAACTGGCTGTTTGCTGAAGCTAAATACCGACTGCATTGTTCTGACCAGAATGGCTCGACGCACATGACGAGCGATGCCGCACAAGATGCCGAAGACTTCACGTCTCAAGGTCGGACGGGCGGTTACGGCGCGACCACCAAGGGTGTGCTACGACAACAACTGCGGAGCTATCCGGAAATTCGATTCACTCGGCGACTTGCAACTTCTGGCGCTAACTGCCGAGCCGTAATGGCAGAAAGGTGCCTTGACGTTCGGCGTAGAGTTCGGGCCAACCCTGTTCAGGAGCGCCTGGACGTCTACCGCGACGTTCATTAGCGATACATCTCTTTGGGGGCCAAAGGGCAGCGACGTTCGTTAGCGATACATCGCTTTGGGGGCCAAAGGGCAGCGTGGAAGTGTTGCAGCATCAGCCGCATATTCAGGTCGGCACTATCGCCGGCGCTGCCGTCGCGTACAAAGCGTTCTCGCTGCGATACGCTTATGCCTTTTGCCCTGTCGGCAGGTCTTCCCCGCGGGGACGTGCGCGCTGGATTTTCAGGCGCGCATATGCTGACTTTGGGCTACGCTTGGTGGCTGCAAGGAGACGACGGCCAGCGGTGACCACAGTGCTAGAATCCCAGCTTTCAACGTGACGGTATTTCTCGCGCAATCAAAATGAATAATCGATTCGTCAATCCCTTGCCCGGCGTGCCTGATGTTGAGTCGCCTTTCTTTGACCAGTTGTTTGCCGCGAAGGAAGCTTCGGCTGAAGTCCTGTCCATAGCATCGCAGTTGCGGGATAACGGATATGCGATCATTGATTTCCCGGACGCGGAATTCGACGCGCGGGCCGAGCGGATCAAGACGAAGTTCTCCCCTACGTTCGATTTTGATCACTGGCGCGTGGAACTATGGCACAAGAACGACAGCCTCCGCGTCCAGGACGCATGGGAATCAGACGCGGATGTTCGGGCAATCGCCACGAGTCCCGCCGTTCTAAAACTGCTTAGCGATATATACGGCCGCCGCGCTATTCCTTTTCAGACACTAAATTTTCCGGTAGGCACACAGCAGCCCATCCACAACGACAGCATCCACTTTTCGAGCGTCCCTGAACGTTTCATGTGTGGCGTCTGGGTGGCGCTCGAGGACGTCGATGGGACCAACGGCGCGCTGGAGTATTACCCTGGCAGCCACAAGTTTCCAACTTACGCGAACGAACACATGGGCGTTTGCTCCGCGACACAGTACAAGCCGACTGGTCACTATCCGCAATACCTCGACCTGTGGCGTCAACTCATTGCTGCCGCTGGAATCGACGCGAAGACGTTTCACGCAAAGAAAGGACAAGCGCTCATTTGGGCGGCTAATTTGCTGCACGGCGGATCGAAGCAAACGGATCCCACGCGCACTCGCTGGAGCCAAGTCACGCATTACTACTTCGAGAACTGCGTCTACTACACGCCGGTATTTTCAGATCCGGCTTTCGGACGCACCTACTACCGGCAGATCAAGGATGCATTAACCGGGTTCATTCAGCCGAACGTTTATTCGGGCGTTGAAGTAGACCATGCCGTCATTGAGCGCAGTATGCCGAACGCGTTTGAGCGTTATGTCAAGCCGGCGCCGCCCGCCGACTTTGACCCTGCGGGTTACCTTCGTCTCAACCCGGATGTATCAGCTGCTGGAGTGGACCCTGCCGAACATTACCTCGAATTTGGCCGCAACGAGGGGCGGCGTTGGTCATGACAGCCGAATGGGAGCGTCGTTGTACCCATTGATCACAGCGAGACGGACCTGAGTTGCCTGCGCTGTTCGGGCAAATTCATTGAAATCGGAGCGATTAGACATGAACGACGAACAGATGCAGAGCGCTGCGAAAGCTCAATTGGAACGAATAGTCGTTGCGGCTGGCGCATTGCTGCGCAGAAAGCCGGAGATTCTTTCTGGCATGGCCCGGGAAGGAAAGCCGCCCGAGCAATGCGAAGCCGCCTTCGGGCACGAAATGAACTTCTTTCTGACAGACGCGCGCCGTGCCGCGATGATGGCGGGCATGCCGCAACGGAACATTGAGGCCGCACTGTTTCAGTTCGAACAACGTGGTGCGAAAACTAATGACCCACGTGTCAATTGAATCGCTACAAACGCCCATCATCCTTTCCAGAGAAGACGCATGAGCAAGTACATAAACGATCCGCAAGCGAAACTCACGCTCGACGAGCGGAGGGCCATTTTGCTCGCCGGCCTCGACACTAAAAACATGCTTGGCCTGGAGATCGGCGCGTTGTGCCGGCCGTTAGTCAGACGTGAAGAGGGTGAGCCGGTGATTTATGTTGATCACGCTGACACGCCCACGCTTAGGAAGAAGTACGAGAGCGACAGGAACGTCACTGTTGACCACATTGTTGACGTCGACGCTGTGTGGGGACAAAACACGTTGCGTGAAGCAACGCGCGGACGACTGGTCGACTATGCCGTCGCATCGCACGTCGTCGAACACGTCCCGGACCTGATCGCCTGGCTCAACGAACTCGCGTCAGTGCTCCGTCCGACGGGCGAGCTTCGCTTGATCGTTCCGGACAAGCGTTTCCTGTTTGACATTTTCCGGAGGGAAACAAGTCTGGCTGACGTGCTACTGAGCTATATCAACAAGGCCCGGGTTCCGCAGCCGCATTCAATGCTCGACTTCACGCTTGGAGTGGTAAAAGCCCGGCGGGAACAGATCTGGCGAGACGAGGTACCGGCCGTGCCCGAGCGTCACTATGATTGGCAAGGCGCCGTAGCATTGGCTCGTGACATCATCAAGAACGGAACCTATCACGATATTCACTGCTGGGCATTTACGCCCAAGTCCTTCGCCGAGCTTCTCCGGGACATGACCGACACTGGATTGGTCGACTTCGCCTGCGAAGGTTTTCTGGACACTCAAGAGGAGGACTTCGAGTTCTACGTCTCGATGCGACGTTCCAGCGACAAGGAGTACATTCGGTCAAGCTGGGAGCGCATGGCTGCCGCAGCATCGACCATTGGTCCCGGCGAGCCGAACTGGCAAGAGCGTCGGCGTGAAGACGTCGCGCGCCGCCGAGACCTAGGTGGCCGATATTCCAGTCGGGTCGTCGGTCAGCATAGTCCGCTCGATGCATCCGCCGCCGCCGTACTACCGAACGATTTCGATAAGGACGCTTATCTGTCCGCAAATCCAGATGTCGCAGCCGCTGGAATAGACGCGGCTGAGCACTATTTGCGTCATGGCCAGTATGAGAATCGCCCCCTTAAGCCGTAGACCCTGATAGAGACTCGATCCCCCTACGTTCTCAGTTGCTAATCCGGAACCGGCAGCCCGCCGGCGTCCGGAAGGCTATCGTGAAAGGTCTTGTATCGCGGGTCAGAAGTAGTCACCGTGCCTAGGTTTTCAAAAACATCTGGGGCCTCTGGACCACCGAAGGAGGTGATGATCGCTGTCTCACTGCTGTCGGAGAATCGAACATTGACTGTCGTCCTAACTAGAACTCCTAGTCAGTGATAGCAAAGTTTGCCGCGAACGAAGAATTGCTGCTCGATGTGTAATACAGAGTCTGCGCCGTCAGCACGGGCATGTGGGGAATGCCGGTAAAGCCGTGCGCCCTGTCCCGATCTCGCCCTAGCTGTTTTGCAACCGGCGAGGCGAATGCTACTTCAACGAGCAGACCGGTCGCGCCGGCGGGTGGAACACGAAGTGGCGCATTTCATGACGCATGTCCTGAAGGAAACGAAGCCGAAAGAAGCCTTCACCGAGCATGACATGCGGGCCAAATGCGCGAGCGATGCTGAGACGCTCGAACGCACGCAGACAACAAAATTACGGAACGAATTTATCGACGCAAACCAAAGCGAGTAATGCCGCTTCGATAGGTCAGCCAAGGCTACAACTGGCTTTCAAGGGTACAGCGGCGGAAATTGAATCGGCCGCAAAGCCTTGCTGGAATTCTGGCGGAGAGACGGGGATTCGAACCCCGGATAGGCTATTAACCTATACACGCTTTCCAGGCGTGCGACTTAAACCGCTCATCCATCTCTCCGGCGGGGAGCCGAATTATAGCAAACTTCGAGCCGTTCGCTACACCCTCGCGCAAACCCCTCTATGGATGCCGGATATAGTCCACCAGCGCCACCGTATAAGCATCCGGTTTGCGGTCGAAAAGGCTCACGCCGATCGCCACCAGAAAGCCCGCCGGCACGCCGAACACGCCCGAACTGATCGGCTCGATGCCGAACCACCGCGGCCCCGCGAAGCCCGTCATCTGCGTGAAGAAGGGATAGGTCGAGACGATGTAGTAGATGCACACGAGTAGCCCCGCCAGCATGCCGGCCACCGCGCCGAGCCGCGTCGTGCGCTTCCAGAACACGCCCAGCACCAGCACCGGAAACAGGCTCGACGCCGCTAGCGAAAACGCCGCGCCGACCAGGAACAGAATGTTGCCCGTGTTGAGCGACGCCACATACGACGCAAACAGCGCCACCCCGAGCAGCAGAATCTTCGAAATGGTCACGCGCCGCTGACTCGACGCTCCCGGGTCGACCATGTGGTAATACACGTCGTGCGATAAGGCGTTCGCAATCGTGAGCAGCAGACCGTCAGCCGTGGAAAGTGCCGCGGCCAATGCGCCCGCCGCGATCAGGCCTGACATCACGTACGGTAGTCCCGCAATCTCCGGCGCGGCAAGCACCACCATGTCGGGCTGCATCTGAATCTCGCTCCATCGCACGATGCCGTCGCCGTTGGTGTCCGCCAGAGTGATCAGGCTCGGCTCCACCTTGCGCCATTGCGTGAGCCATTGCGGTAAATCGGAAAAGTGATGACCGACCAGGTTCGTCAAGATCTCGTATTTGATCAGCACCGCGAGCACCGGCACGGTCACATAAAACAGTGCGACGAAAAAGAGCGTCCAGCCGACTGAGCGTCGCGCGGAAGCCACCGACGTCGTCGTGTTATAGCGCGTCAAAATATGCGGCAAGCTCGCCGTGCCGAGCGACAGGCACAGCAGCAGCGAAAGAAAGTTGCGCTCGTGCATGCGCCGGTCTTCGTCGCTCGCTGTGGGGAACGGCTCGTGCATCGGCACCGGCGCGGCGGCACGCATCAGCATCTCGTCGCGCTGCTGCGACCAAACGATCTGCGCGGCGGCGGCATCGCGCGGAAACTGCTCAAGCGCTTTCTCGCGCTCCTTGATCTCGCGCAGCGGACCATTGCGCCGGCGCAAATCGGCCACTTCCTGTGTGAGCCTCAGCTTCTGCGCGACGAACGAATGCGGCAGCATGTCGAGCCGCTGCTGCATCAGCGCGGCTCGGCGGCGATAATCGTCGCGCACGGTCTGCTCGAGCGGCTCGTCGCGCACCTGCTTCTCGAGGCTTTCCATACGCTCCATCAAACGGCCGTAACTCAATTGCGGCACCCAGCCGAGGCCGTCCCTATGCGCGATCATCGAAACAGGAATCAGGATCGCCGCAATCAGGATGATGTATTGCGCAACCTGAGTCCACGTCACCGCGCGCATGCCGCCAAGAAACGAGCACACCAGAATGCCCGCGAGTCCGCAGAAAATGCCGACGGCAAAGTCGACACCAATGAAGCGCGTTGCAATCAGGCCGACGCCCTGAATCTGCGCGACCAGATAAACGAACGAACACAGAATCGCCGACAACGCCGCGAGGCCGCGCACGGCGTTGCTCGAAAAACGTGTGCCGAGGAAATCGGGAATCGTGTAGCGGGCTAGCTTGCGCACGTATGGCGCGAGCAAAAACGCAACCAGGCAATAACCACCGGTCCAGCCCATCAGATAGGCCAGGCCATCGTAGCCGGTTGCGTAGATCGAACCAGCCAGGCCGATGAACGAAGCCGCCGAAAGCCAGTCCGCCGCCGTCGCCATGCCGTTGAACGCGGACGGCACGCGCCGTCCCGCCACATAGTATTCGACGAGATCCGAAGTGCGCGACAGCAAGCCGATCACCGCGTACACGGCAATCGGCACGAACAGGAACACATAGCCGATCCACATGCCCGGCCCGGTCGTGCGCTCGATGCGCCACATCACATAGATGAAAAGCAGGAAGCCGAGCGTGTAAAACGCATATGAGCGGATCAGCCTGTTCGTGAGCTTCATCGGCTCAGGTTCCGCGCACGCCGGCATCGGCGGCGGCAGTCGGGCTTGCAGCCGCACTTGCGCTCAAAGCGGCGTCGGTATCGGCAGCGGTATGAGTGTCGGCCTCGAACGCGCGTTGCAAGTGGCGGTCGGCGCGCTGCATCGACACGATGTACACGACGATCAGCGCGAGATAGATCAGGATCGCGCCCTGTGCGCCGAAGTAAAACGGCAATCTGAAGCCGGCAAAACGCAGATGCGCGAGAGCAGGTGCCGCGAGCGGCAACAGGAACGATACCGCGAAGCCCACCGTCATCAACGCCGCGATGAGCGCGAGATTGAAGCGCCAGTACTTTCGATGTGCGCGAGCCAGCGCCGCCGACACCGCCGGCGGTTCGGGCGCGGGATTCTGCGTAGCGTGAGAGGAGTGGTGAGGCGCGGCCATGCGCCTATGTATCAAAAAGGCACCGGGCAAGCAATCGGGATTGTCCGTGCGAGGGCCGAAACTGGCATCCGGCGAGGAGCGCATCGTTCGATACGCTCCCGCCTTTTCACCTGCAACGCGCAGGCAAACGCATGCCTTTTAGAGCGACTCGCCAAGCTGATCGAGGATCGCCGGGTTCTCCAGCGTCGACACGTCTTGCGTGATGGCCTCGCCCTTTGCAAGCGAACGCAACAGACGGCGCATGATCTTGCCCGAACGCGTCTTCGGCAGATTCTCGCCAAAGCGGATGTCCTTCGGCTTCGCGATCGGACCGATTTCCTTGCCGACCCAGTTGCGCAATTCGTTCGCGAGCTTGACCGCCTCTTCGCCTTCCGGACGCGCGCGCTTCAACACGACGAACGCGCATACCGCTTCACCGGTCGTTGCATCGGGACGCCCCACCACCGCCGCCTCGGCGACGATCGGGTTCGATACCAGCGCCGACTCGATCTCCATCGTGCCGAGACGGTGACCCGACACATTGAGCACGTCGTCAATGCGGCCCATGATCGTGAAGTAGCCGGTTTCCTTGTCGCGCACCGCCCCGTCACCGGCGAGATACAGCTTGCCGCCGAGTTCCTCGGGGAAGTAGCTCTTCTTGTAACGGTCCGGATCGCCCCACACGTTACGCAACATGGAAGGCCAAGGCCGCTTCACCACCAGAATGCCGCCCTGCCCGTTGGGCACGTCCTGGCCGGTTTCGTCGACGACCGCCGCCATGATGCCCGGCAAGGGCAGCGTGCACGAGCCCGGCACGAGCGGCGTTGCGCCCGGCAGCGGCGTGATCATGTGGCCGCCGGTTTCCGTCTGCCACCACGTATCGACAATCGGGCAGCGCCCGCCGCCGACGTTCTCGTAGTACCACACCCACGCTTCGGGATTGATCGGCTCGCCGACCGTACCGATGATGCGCAGCGTCGACAGGTCGTAGCTCTTTGGATGCACTTTCGCATCGGCTTCCGCGGCCTTGATCAGCGAGCGGATCGCGGTCGGCGCGGTATAGAAGAGCGTTACCTTGTGCTTCGCGATCATGTCCCAGAAGCGGCCGGCGTTCGGATAGGTCGGCACGCCTTCGAACACGACCTGGGTGCCGCCGAGCGTCAGCGGACCATAAGTAATGTAGCTGTGACCCGTGATCCAGCCGATGTCTGCGGTACACCAGAACACGTCGGTGGACTTCCAGTCGAAGGTCCACTTCATGGTCTGCGCGGCCCACAACAGATAGCCGCCCGTGCTGTGCTGAACGCCCTTCGGCTTGCCCGTCGAACCCGATGTATAGAGGATGAAAAGCGGATGCTCGGCACCGACCCACTCCGGCACGCATTGATCCGGTTCGGCTTGCGCGATCTCGTGCATCCACAGATCGCGGCCTTCGTTCCACGCAATCTTGCCGCCGGTGCGCTGGTAGACGATCACGCTCTTGACCGCGTCGCAGCCGCCCATTGCGAGCGCTTCGTCGGCGATGTTCTTCAACGGCAGCGCCTTGCCGCCGCGCATCTGTTCGTCCGAAGTGACGAGCGCGACCGCGCCCACGTCGACGAGCCGCTCGTTGAGCGACTTCGACGAGAAGCCGCCGAACACCACCGAGTGCGTCGCGCCGATCCGCGCGCATGCCTGCATTGCGACAATGCCTTCAATCGACATCGGCATATAGATCACCACGCGGTCGCCCTTCTTCACGCCGCGCGTTTTCAGCGCGTTCGCAAAGCGCGACACACGTTGCAGCAGATCCTGATAGGTGACGTTGGTGACGGTGCCGTCGTCGGCTTCGAACACGATCGCGACGCGCTCGCCGTTGCCCGCCTCCACGTGACGGTCGATGCTGTTGTACGACGCATTCAGCTGGCCGTCCTCGAACCACGTGTAGAACGGCGCTTTCGATTCGTCGAGCACCTTCGTGAAGGGCTTGTTCCAGCTTAGCGTCTCGCGAGCGAGGCGCCCCCAGAAGCCTTCGTAGTCTCGTTCCGCCTCGGCGGTCAGCGCATGGTAAGCGTCCATGCCGGAGATCGTGGCACCGGCCGCTGCTTCGGCGGAGGGCGGGAAAACACGGCGTTCCTGAAGAACCGATTCAATCGCAGACATCGACAACCCCTTGGTGAAGATGAAACGTAAAACCTGTGCCGGCGCACCGTTGGCGCGCCATGTCATGTTGACGCCGCAATCGGACGCGATTGCAGGCGCGTGTCTCCCGCCTCGCGCACCGGCCGTTCGAGGCCGCTGCGTCGCGGACCGTGCCGTCAACCTGTGCTCATGCCGCAATGCAACATAATCACAGGCGAGACAACGTCCGCTCTCGTGTTCAACCATAAGCGGTGCAACTTACCGGCCACTTACGCGAGCGGCATCGGCTTGCCCGCACAAACCCTTACGCGATTCGTACGACGCTTTCAACGAGCCACGCAGTGCTGCGCCATTTCGCGCACGTTACGCAGGTTACGCTCGTTGAGCCCGTTGCCCTTACGCCGCGGTGCGGGCCCTAATACAATGCTAACTGAACTAGCTGCCCGGATTCCAGTTTGAATCGCTACGCCCTGCTTCTTATTACCTCGATGCTGCTCGTCGGCAGCAATGTCGGTATCGGTAAATCGATTGTCGAGTACGTCCCTGTTCCGCTGTTCGCGCTGCTGCGCTTCGTGATCGCAATGGCCGTGCTGTGGCCGCTTCTGCGCATCGCGAAACTGCGTCGCGTCAAGCGCGATGAATGGCTCAATCTGTTTTTGCAGGCGCTCTTCGGGACCTTCGGGTTTACGCTGTTGATGCTCAACGGCGTGCAGCGCACGAGTGCGGTGGCGGCAGGCGTCATCACGAGCACGATTCCGGCGGTCGTCGCGCTGCTGTCGTGGCTCATTCTCAAGGAGCGTCCCAATGGGCGCGCGCTTGCGTCGATCGCATTGGCCATTGCGGGCGTGGTCGTCATCGATCTCGCACATGTCGATGCGAGCGCGCGCGGCGAAACATCGTTCACCGGCAATCTGATGGTGCTCGGCGCCGTGTGCTGCGAGTCGCTCTACATCATTCTTTCGCGGCGCCTCACGCAAACGCTCGCACCTATCGACATCTGTGCTTACACGCATATGTTCGGCCTGCTGTTGATGCTGCCGTTGGGCGCGACCGCGCTCGTCGATTTCGACTATCGCGCGGTGCCGCCCGGCGTGTGGACGCTGGTGCTGTGGTACGGACTGTCCGCAAGCATCTTCTCCTTCTGGCTCTGGATGAAGGGCATCCGCCACGTCCCGGGCAGTCTTGCGGGCGTATTCAGCGCCGTGCTGCCGGTCGCGGCGGCCATCTACGGCATTGCGTTTCTCGGTGAGCGCCCGACGCTTGCGCACGGCGTCGCGCTTGCGTGCGTGATTGCGGGCATTGGACTCGCGAGTTTGAAAGTGAAGCGCGTACCGCCGGTCGCATCGTAAGCGTTGTGTTTATACGCTGGCGGCTGCGGCACGCGGTGATGCACCGGGCTCACGCAGCCGTTGCGTTGCGCAGGCTAGCGGTTGCTCCCGCGCGCAATCGCCACCGGCTATGCTGCGCGGCCGCCCGTGCGTCTATGCTGGCGCCGCGGCCCCGCCCACGGGCATTGACGCTCGCGCCTCGACCTTGCCCGCCGCGCCGCAGCAAATCCGCCCAACGCTGTACAATAGCGCGCGCTGATGCGTGCGTTGCCGGCCCGCTGCCGACCCATGATGGGCTTGCTTCGCGCCCGTGCCGCGCCTTCCGCACCTCGCTTTGCGTGCCCGATCCGCGCGCGTGATTCGCACGCTGTCCGGCGCATTTGGTCCACGTTCCGTCACCTGCGTTCGATCCGATTCCTGCCTATGTCCGCTTCGCGAACCGATTCCCCGCGCCAACGCCGCCCCATGCGTCCGCTGCCCGTCATCATCTTCATGAGTCGCTGGCTGCAGGTGCCGCTCTATCTCGGGTTGATTGTCGCGCAGGCCGTGTACGTGGTGCTGTTCCTGAAGGAAGTCTGGCATCTCGTCACAGCGTCGATGACGCTCGACGAAACCAACATCATGCTTGTCGTGCTCGGTCTGATCGACGTGGTCATGATCTC
This sequence comes from Paraburkholderia kirstenboschensis, assembly GCF_032806925.1. Taxonomy (NCBI): domain Bacteria; kingdom Pseudomonadati; phylum Pseudomonadota; class Betaproteobacteria; order Burkholderiales; family Burkholderiaceae; genus Paraburkholderia; species Paraburkholderia kirstenboschensis. The sequence continues at coordinate 1,846,094 of NZ_CP136513.1, forward strand.
GAACCTGCTGATCATGGTGATCATCGGCGGGTATGAAACGTTCGTGTCGCGCCTCGGTGTGGAGGGCCATCCCGACGAGCCGGAATGGCTCGACCACGTGAACGCCGGCGTGCTGAAAGTGAAGCTCTCCATGGCACTCATCAGCATCTCGTCGATCCATCTGCTGAAAACGTTTATCAGCCCGGACCAGAACTCGACGCACACCATCATGTGGCAGGTCATCATCCACGTCGCGTTCCTCCTCTCGGCACTGATCATGGCCTTCGTCGACCGGCTGACCACGCACACGCATCCGACTCATTTTCAGGAACCCGCGGATTTGCAGCCGCTGGGTTCCAGCGGTTCCACTCCCCTGAAAGCGCACGACTGACCGCACAGCCTGCGAACAGAAAAAAGCGCTACCGTCCCCACCGAGCTTAGCCATGACCGTCATCAAACAGGAAGATCTGATTCAGAGCATTGCTGATTCGTTGCAATACATCAGCTATTACCATCCGCTCGACTACATCCAGGCCTTGGGCCGCGCGTACGAACTCGAACAGAGTCCGGCCGCGAAAGATGCGATTGCGCAGATTCTCACCAACAGCCGCATGTGCGCTGAAGGCAAGCGTCCGATCTGTCAGGACACGGGCATCGTCACGGTGTTCGTGAAGGTCGGCATGGACGTGCGTTGGGACGGTGCGACGATGGGCGTCACCGACATGATCAACGAAGGCGTGCGCCGCGGTTACCTGAACCCGGACAACGTGCTGCGGGCGTCGATCGTGAGCCCGCCGGAAGGTGCGCGCAAGAATACGAAAGACAACACGCCGGCCGTGATTCATTACGAGATCGTGCCGGGCGATAAAGTCGACGTGCAAGTCGCGGCCAAGGGCGGCGGCTCGGAAAACAAGTCGAAGTTCGCGATGCTGAATCCGTCGGACTCGATCGTCGACTGGATTCTGAAGACCGTGCCGACTATGGGCGCGGGCTGGTGCCCGCCGGGCATGCTCGGCATCGGCATCGGCGGCACGGCTGAGAAAGCGATGGTGATGGCGAAAGAGTCGCTGATGGACCCGATCGACATTCAGGACGTAATCGCACGCGGTCCGAAAGACTGGATCGAGGAACTGCGCGTCGAACTGCACGAGAAGGTCAACGCGCTCGGCATCGGCGCTCAAGGTTTGGGTGGCCTCGCCACCGTGCTCGACGTGAAGATCATGGCCGCCCCGACGCACGCCGCGTCCAAGCCGATCGCGATCATCCCGAACTGCGCGGCCACGCGTCACGCGCACTTCACGCTCGACGGCTCGGGCGTCGCCAAGCTCGAAGCGCCGTCGCTCGACGCATGGCCGAAGGTGCAATGGGAACCGAACACGGAGACCAGCAAGCGCGTCGATCTGAACACGCTGACGCCGGAAGAAGTCGCTGCGTGGAAGCCGGGCCAGACGCTGCTGTTGTCGGGCAAGATGTTGACGGGCCGCGACGCCGCACACAAGCGCATCGCGGACATGCTGGCCAAGGGCGAGAAGTTGCCGGTCGACTTCACGAACCGCGTGATCTACTACGTCGGCCCGGTCGATCCGGTGCGCGACGAAGCTGTCGGCCCCGCAGGCCCGACCACCGCAACGCGCATGGACAAGTTCACCGAGACCATGCTGTCGCAAACGGGGCTGATCTCGATGATCGGCAAGGCCGAGCGCGGACCGGTCGCGATCGAGGCGATCAGGAAGCACAAGGCCGCGTATCTGATGGCCGTGGGCGGTGCGGCCTACCTCGTGTCGAAGGCAATTCGCAGCGCAAAGGTTCTTGCATTCGAAGACCTCGGCATGGAAGCGATCTACGAGTTCGACGTGCAGGACATGCCGGTCACGGTGGCGGTCGATTCGAGCGGCACCTCGGTGCACCAGACTGGCCCGAAGGAATGGCAGGCAAAGATCGGCAAGATTCCGGTCGCGACCGTCTGATTCGCCGCTGACGCGCATAGCGTGTCTTGAGAAGCCGGGGCCACGGTCCCGGCTTTTTTCATGGATGGCGCGCATTACGCGCATGCCCGGACCGACGTCGAAAGATGTTCTGTTCTCTTGGCTTTTTAAGGCATGGCGTTTATTGTTGTTGGAAATTTGAAGTCCCCCCAAAAAGGAAAGATCATGCAAGGCGACAAGAAAGTTATCGAGTATCTCAACGCGCAGTTGAAAAACGAACTGACCGCGATCAACCAATACTTCCTGCACGCGCGGATGTATAAGCATTGGGGCCTCGAGAAACTCGGCAAGCATGAATACGATGAGTCGATCGGCGAAATGAAGCACGCCGACTGGCTGATCGAACGCGTTTTCATGCTCGACGGTCTGCCGAACCTGCAAGACTTGCACAAGCTGCTGATCGGCGAGGAAACGAAAGAAATTCTGGAATGCGATTTGAAACTGGAGCAGATTTCGCAGAGCACCTGCAAGGAAGCCATTGCGTATTGCGAATCGGTTCGCGATTTCATCTCGCGTGAAATCTTCGTGAAGATTCTCGACGACACTGAAGAGCACATCGACTGGCTCGAAACGCAACTGGACCTGATCGACAAGGTCGGCATTCAAAACTACCAGCAAACGGCCATGGGCTCGGTGGAGTCCTGAGCGGATCGCACGGGAACGCTCACGCGCTGGCGCACGTCCCGGCTCATACGAGATAGCATGCGCCGCCCTGACGATATACTTGCTCGCTCGCTTTCCTCAGCTTTTCCTGCACGCCGCGCCGCCTGCTCCGATCGCTTATGCCCGAAGAATCGTCGTCTCTCAATGCATCAATTGGCTCCCTGAGTGCGGATTCGCGCGCGCCGGTCGGCATTTTCGACTCGGGCCTCGGCGGGCTGTCGGTGTTGCGAGCGGTTCGGGCGCAGTTGCCTAACGAGGCGTTGCTATACGTTGCCGATTCGCTTTATGCGCCGTACGGCGAACGCGACGACGACTTCATCGCCGACCGCACGCTGGCTATCGGCGAGTGGCTCGTCAAACGGGGCGCGAAAGCGCTCGTCGTGGCCTGTAACACGGCGACCGCGCAGTCCATCGCGCTGGTGCGCGAGAAACTGCCCATTCCGCTCGTCGGCGTCGAGCCGGGCATCAAGCCCGCCGCGCTGCAATCGAAAACGCGGGTCGCCGGCGTACTCGCCACGCAAGTCACATTACGCAGCGCGCGCTTTCAGGCGCTGCTCGAACGCTACGCCGCGGATTGCCGCTTTCTGTGCCAGCCCGGACACGGGCTCGTGCAGGCTGTCGAGCGCTGCGACGTGGGTTCAGCGGAGCTGCGCGCGCTGCTGCGCGGCTATCTTCAGCCCATGCTGGACGCGGGCGCCGATACGCTCGTGCTTGGCTGCACGCACTATCCATTCTTCGACGCCGCGATTCGCGACATCGTCGGCGACCGGCTTGCGCTTATAGACACTAGCGTGGCTATTGCGCGCCAGCTGGAGCGCGTGCTCGAACAACACGGCATGCGCGCAGCGCGGCAGATGGCGGACGCAGCGTTGCCGCGCTTCTATTCCACGGGCGACGGCACGCATCTGCGGCAACTTGTCGCCACCCTGCTGCACATTGACGCAGACGTCGAGCGCGTGCTAATTCCCTCGCGCCGTACGGCGGCGCTGTCCTCGCAACCGGCCTGAAAGCCTCCCCGGGCCCATTCCAGAGCCTTCCGCGCGCTTTTTCGCGCCGCCTCGACGCGTGTTTGGCTCCGCCGCACGCCCCTCAGCGGCCGCCATTTGCATAGTTGAAACCCTTCTAAGAGTCTGGTTTTGTTACAAAAAACCGTTGGTGACGCTTGCCAAACGGCCCAAACAAAATGATAATAATTCGCATTAACGTTAGCTATGACGCCCTGCCATGATTGTCTGTGTCTGCAAGTCTGTTTCTGACCGAAAGATCCGTGCCTCGATCGCGGAAGGCGTCGATTCGTTCGACGAATTGCAATTCGAACTCGGCGTCGCGTCCTGCTGCGGCAAGTGCGCGGATTCGGTGCGCGACGTGATGATGCAAAGCGGCGTGTGCGCAAGCCGCTGCGGCTTCGAGCACCAGCCGCAAGCCATGCCGATGACGTTTTACGAGCGCAAGGCGGCGTAACGTACCATTCCGAGCGCGGCGCGGGCCATCTATCGGTGCCTGCGCCGCGTCGTTAGCCACTGCTCTCCCTGTTTCCGCTGCGGATCCAGCGCTTTTGGTTAATCCCACTGCCGTCAGCAAGCCAGTATCCCTGCCAGCCAGCTACCCGCTCACCCATCAATGGAGTTCGAGATGGAATTGCTGATTGGTTTCGTGACCACATTGTGTATTTCGCTGGTGATCTTCCGACCATGACGATGTTTTGTCAGAAGCGCTGCCTCGACAGCGCGCCGTCACGCTAACATGCAGGCTTCGCATACCGCTTTAGCCGGTGCCGCACCGGCTTCGTCCATCCGAATGAATTCCCGCGTCCTGACGGCGACCGCCGTGGTTGCGGCGGTTCACGTCGCGTTGCTGGCCGTCATCCTGACGCTGCGTCACGCCCCGGTCGAGGCAACCATCGAGTCGCACGTGATGACCGCCCAGTTGCTGCCGCCTGCGCCTGTTGCCGCGCCGGTCGCGATGCAATCGGTCGCGCCGCCCCCGCCCACGCCGGCGCCGCCGGTTCGCACCAAGCCGAAGGTGCAGCCTAAGCCGAAGCCAACGCCGCTGCACGACGCGCCCGCGCCGTCGCAGACGCCCGTGGCGGCTGCCGAACCGACGCCCGCCGCACCGCCAGCTCCGGCGGCGCCGCCAACGCCGGCCGCACCGGCCGCGCCAGCAATCGGCCGTCAGACGATGGAAATCTCCGCGCCGAAAAACGTCTCGCACCTCGACTGCAACATCGCCAAGCCGGACTACCCGGCCCTCTCGCGGCGCCGCGGCGAAGCAGGCACCGCGTATGTCAGGTTCGTGGTGGGCCTGACCGGCAAGCTTGAGAACATCGAGTTGAAGAAAAGCAGCGGTTTCAGCCGGCTCGACGACGCCGCGCTAGCCGCCGCGCATTCGAGCGCGTGCAAACCCTATCTCGAAGACGGCCAGCCGGTTCGGGCCGCGTACACCCAGCCTTACAACTTCAATCTCGAAGATTGAAGCGGATTTCAAAAAAAGGAATTGCAATGCAAAACTACGGATTGGCGCACGTGTGGGCGCAAGGGGATTTCGTCACGCGCGGCATCGCGCTCGCGCTGCTGGTGATGTCGGTGATGTCGTGGAGCGTGATCGTCATCAAGGGCTGGAACGTGATGCGTTTGAACCGCCTCACGAAAAACGCCGAGCAGGCGTTCTGGCATTCCGACGATCTCGCTGACGGCGTGAAGAAGCTCGGCGCCGGATCGTCGACGCCGCATGACAATCCGTTCCTCGCGCTCGCGCTGTCGGGCCAGGAAGCGGCCGATCATCATCACCAGACGCAGCCGCACCTGCACGACCGCATGGACGTGTCCGATTGGGTCACGCGCTGTTTGAAGGACACGATGGACGAGAGCGTCGCGCGCATGCAGAGCGGACTCGCGATTCTCGCGTCGATCGGCAGCACGGCGCCGTTCGTTGGTCTCTTCGGCACGGTGTGGGGCATTTATCATGCGCTGCTGGCAATCGGCGCGAGCGGCCAGTCGTCGATCGACCAGGTGGCGGGCCCGGTCGGCGAAGCGCTGATCATGACCGCATTCGGTCTCTTCGTTGCAATTCCGGCCGTGCTGGGCTACAACGCACTGACGCGTGCGAACAAGGCGATCGTCGCCAAGCTGAGCCGTTTCGCGCACGGCCTGCACGCATTCTTCGTGACGGGCGCACGCCTGTCGTCGTCCAAGCGCGGCGACGGCCTGCGTCTCGCTACTCGCGCGAACTGAAGCGCCAACTGAACGAGGCATACAGATGGCAATGAGCCCCTTCGCCGGCGACGATGACGACGGCCTGATGAACGAAATCAACATGACGCCGCTCGTCGACGTGATGTTGGTTCTCCTGATCGTTTTCATGGTGACGATTCCGGTGATCCGTCATGCGGTGAAAATCGATCTGCCGCATGCAAGCAGTCAGAAGGAAGACACCAAGCCTGCTCAGGTCACGGTCGCAGTCGACGCTGACGGTAATGTGCTGTGGAACGACAAGAAAGTCGACGAGGCCGAACTGAGCGCGAAAATTGCAGAGGCCGCGCAGGCGAATCCGCAACCCGAATTGCATCTCGATGCAGATCGTAAAGTGCCTTACGAAAAGGTCGCGCAGGTAATGTCCGCAGCGCAGGCCGGTGGCCTGACGAAAATCGGTTTTGTCACGCAACCCAAAGGCAAGTGAACGTTCTGGGTTCGGTGGGCGGGCAGCATCCGGAAGTGAAGAAAAGCCCTTGAAACAAGGGCTGAAAAGTAAAAGGCCTTCATCGTCTGATGAAGGCCTTTTTTGTGCGCGCTCGGCGCCTTCGGGCGGCGGGATTATTTGCCATCGGTCGAAGACTGCTGACTAGAATCACCGCATGCGACAGCCGTGCTCGACACGGACAGCGCGGTCAGCCCTATCAGGCCGGCTATCATAGCGGCCATGAGTTTTCGCATAAGAGACTCCTTAGCGAAGGGATTTCAATATAGCCCCATGAGCTCGCGCGCACAAGCAAACGGCCATTGAAAGTACTCATGACAGCCCGCGCTTCAATGCTAAAAGCGATGCCCCGAAGCCCGCGCTCTGCTAGGACGCCACAGCGGCCGTCGCGCGCGCGGGCGCGGGCTGCGGGCGCGTTTCGGACGCCGGGCATTCCGCCATGATGTGCTTGCCTTCATCGGGATCGAGCATCTCGACCAGATAATCGACGAAAGCGCGTACGGCCGGCACCATTCCCTGGCGCGACACGAATACGGCATACAACTGCGGCATCGGAAAAGTCCAGCCGGGCATCACCGGCGACAACTGGCCCGCGCGCAACGCGGCGCCGTACATCATCTCAGGCAATGCGGCGATACCCACGCCGCGGAGCACGGCTTCGCGAATCGTCAGCAGATCGGCGGTCACGAGACGCGGCTCGTGTTCATGTGCGTGACGCGTGCCGTCCGGCGCGATCAGGTTAAAGACGTGCCGCCCGTCGCCCGTCGGCACGTCGAGCGTTTCGAAGCGCGATAGATCGTTCGGTTGTAGAGGCGGCGCATTCTGCTGCAACAGACTCGGCGCGCCGACCAGCATCTGCTGCGTGCGCCACAGCGGCCGAACGACAATATTGGCGTTCTCCGGTGGATCGGAGCGCACGCGCAACGCGACGTCGATCGAATCTTCGAACAGATCGACCACGCGGTTGGTCACGCGCATGACTACGCGCACTTCCGGATAGCGATGCATGAATTCCGGCAGGATGGTCGACAGTATCGTCTGCGAAATCGTGACCGGCACGCTCACGCGCACCGTGCCGCGCGGCGACGAACGCAGTTGCTGCACGACGTTGACGGCCGCCTGCGCCTCGCTCAACATCGCCTGGCAATGCTGGTAGAAAAGCTGGCCAGCCTCGGTGAGCGCGAGCTTGCGTGTCGAGCGCTGCAACAGCCGCACGCCGAGCGACGCTTCGAGCTCCGTCAAGCGGCGCGACAGGCGCGACTTGGAGATACCCAGCACGCGTTCGGCGGCGGAAAAACCGCCATGTTCCACGACCTGCGAGAAATACATCAGGTCATTCAGATTGTGTGAATCGATCTTCATCTCATCGTTCCAGTAATAGAACAATCCATTGCGAGACAGCGGCTGGCACCCGAAAAAACGGTCCCTATAATAGCTCCACGTTTCAAAAATAACGCTATTCCCCATTTTTCGAGGTGACATTGATGACCGCGACACGCACGATCGAACGCACCTATCCCGCCGTTCGCACGACCGAAGGCGGCGGTTTCGTCGTCCACCGCCCGTTTCCCACGCGCATGCTGATGGACTTCGATCCGTTCCTGTTGCTCGACGAAATGGGACCGGTCGACTACGCGCCCGGCGAGGCCAAGGGCGCGCCCGACCATCCGCATCGCGGCTTTGAAACGGTCACCTATGTGCTCGAAGGCCAGTTCGGCCACAAGGATTCGGCGGGCCACTCCGGCACCCTGCATGCCGGCGACGTTCAATGGATGACCGCCGGCGCGGGCGTCGTGCATAGCGAGATGCCCGACCCGTCGTTCGTGCGTACAGGCGGACGCGTGCACGGCTTGCAACTGTGGGTGAATCTGCCGCGGCGCGACAAGATGATCGCGCCGCGCTATCAGGAGATGCCGTCGTCGCAAATTCCGGTGGCGACCTCGACCGACGGCAAGGTTCGCGTGAAGGTGATCGCCGGCGAGGCGCTCGGCGTGAAAGCCGCTGTCGAAACACGCACGCCGATTCTGTACCAGCACTTTTCGTTGCAGCCAGGCGCGACGATCCGGCAGCCGGTGCCGGCCGACTATCGCGTGTTTGCATATGGCCTGTCGGGCAAAGGCTTTTACGGCGAAGGCGACGCCCGCGAGGAAATCGACCCGCGCAACATGGTCGTGTTCAACAACGACGGCGACTCGGTGACGCTCACGGCCGGCGCCGAGCCGCTCGAGGTACTGCTGCTTGGCGGCGTGCCGTTGAAGGAACCCGTTGTGCGCTACGGTCCGTTCGTCATGAATACAGAAGACGAAATCCGCCAGGCGGTCGTCGACTATCAGGCTGGCCGCATGGGTTCGATCACCCACTGAGCAGATTGCTGAGCGAGCGCGCCGGCCAGCAGACATTTGCTGGACCGCGCGCGATCCCAGGTTGGCGCCACCCGCAAACCTGCGCGCACACGCGGCGCAAATGCCGCCGACTTCGTTCACAATAGCAATTCCTGCCACGCCCTCGTCTTGACGCTGTCGAGCCGCAGCGCGTGGCGATTTCCGTCCCAGCTCAGGAGCCCGCATGGCAGAAGCCACCGTCACCGCGAATATTGGTTCGACGAATTACCAGGTCCATTTCGACGACGGAAAGCACACGTGGCTCGCCGACGAACCCGAATCGCTCGGCGGCGGCGACCGCGGCCCGACTCCAGTTTCGCTGCTGCTGTCGAGCCTCGGTGCGTGCACGTCGGTCACGCTTAAAATGTACGCGCAGCGCAAGGGCTGGCCGCTCGAAGGAGTGCATGTGACCCTCGGCATGGAACAGGGCGACGAAGGCTCGACCATCGACCGCAAAATCACGCTGCACGGCGAGTTGTCAGATGAACAACGGGAACGGCTCTTGCAAATTGCCAATGCATGCCCAGTTCACAAGATTCTCACGGGCTCCATCACGATCCGCTCGGGCTTGACCGTCGCGTGACGTGGTGAACGGCCCGGCAAGCGGGCGAAGCTGTCCGGGCCGCGTTACTGCACCACTTGCAACGCTTTCATAGGATGCCGTCGTCTTGAATTTCGAACACCTTATCCAGATCAACGACCCGTTGAATCCGTTTGTCGACTCCATGACCCGCGAGCAATTGTGGGAAGGACTCGTGCTGCGCGCCGAACAGCCGCAGCTGTTCGTGATTGGGCTCGACAGCTGCACGATTCTCTCGCGCGAAGGCAACACGCTCGAGCGGGAGTTGCACTATGGCCAGGCCACCGTGCGCGATCGCGTGACGCTGCACGAAAGCCGGGCCGTGCGCTACGACATCCTGCCGACAGCGGACTATGTGGGCGGCTCGCTGACGATGACCATCGAACAGCCGGATGAACTGCAACTCTTCCTGCGCTTCGAGTACGCGACCACGCTGCCCGTCTCCGACGACCAGGACGCCGTGCAGACGCAGGAGATCGTCAAGTCGGCTTATCGCGAGAACGACATCGATACAGTGCGCCTGATTCGCCAGTACGTGCAGGCGAAACAGGAGCCGGGCTCGCTGCACTGAGCTTCCTCTAGCCGCCGCCCCGCCGCCCGGGTGAATCATGACCGGGCGGGTGCAGGTTCGCTGCGCGCAACAGGCGGCCGTCTTTCATGCGTCGCTGCGTCCTCCACCTCTGATCTGGTCCGCCTATCGAAAGTTTGAATCGATGAATTTCCTTCTCTTGTAAATAGGAATGGTTATCATTTAGAATTCGTCCATCGAATCAAACAACAGCAAAGACGAATGACCGATACCACTCGCACCTCCACGCTCAGCCTGCGCCGCCCGGCCGCCGCGTTGACGAGCCGCCAGAAGCCTTCGGTAGCCACGGCATCGGCAACGACCGCCGCAAAGCCTGCGGCCGACCGTGCGAACGGATCCGGCGAAACGGCCGAACGGGTGGTGCGCAGCGACGCTTTGCTGCAAGGACATAGTCACATCAGCATTATGCATAACGGGGAAACGTATCAACTGCGCGCCACCCGTTTAGGCAAGCTGATCCTGACCAAGTAACGACGAACGAGATTTCAGTACCGGGTATTGTGGGGACCACCTCCCAGAGAGGTGTTGGGCATTAGCCAGCCACGACGGCTTGCACGTGAGAACTAGACCCCTTCGTGCAGACACCAAGCCAGCCGTCGCAGCCAGCCAGGCCGCTTTTTTGGTTCCCGCCCATGCGGACACGAAACGCCGTGTACCGTCATGCCAATGAAAAAGCCGTGGAGACGATGTCGTCTCCACGGCTTCTGTTTTTGTGTCGGGCGGTGTCCGGTGGTGTTGGGCAAGCGAGTGCCCCGAAAGGAGTAGTCGCCCGTTCGCGCGCCTACTTCGAGGCCCAGCCCCAGAACATCAGCCACCAGGCGCTGTCGACCACGGCGAGCGCAGCGGCAAACCACAGCATTGCGAGGCCGCGTTGAACGAAGCGCTCGCTGTAGCGCCGCGTGACGAGCCACGCAAGCCATGCGCTCCAGAGATTGGCGATCGCCAGAATCGCGATGCGCAGATCGGAAGCCCACCACAGCGGCACATGCTCTGCGCGCAACAGCGACAGCGTAGTGGCCGACAAGCCAAGGAACACGCCCGCGCCTGCAATCGGAATCAGCCCTTGCGTCAGGTGATGCAGACGCACGCTGCTAAAGCGCCCGAGCATGCGCGTCGCGCCCGTCATCAGGACGAGCAGCGCAGTGCCATAGACGAGCGCCGTCGCGAGGATGTAGCCGATCACCATCGTGCCGTCGAGCCACGAGAAGACGTCGTTCTGTTCAGGGTAATGCGTGAACAGGAACCATGGCGCGTTCGTATCCAGCGGCCAGGTGATGTCGTGATCGACGAGCCACGTGGCGAAGAACATCTTCAGGTCGATGAACCAGCGCGAAGCCGTCCAGTGGAATGCGCCAATCGCGATACCGAGCAGGCCGTACAGGATCAGCGCGGTGTCCCACACGTTCGCCTGCTTGTCGCCGAGCTGCACGACTTCCGACGACGGCGCGCGCCACGTGAGCGCAATCGCGTCGCGGTGGCCGCTGCAACGGCCGCACATATGGCAGTCGGACGCTCCCTTCATGTTGCGCAACGGCACGAGCGGTGCGCAATTGATCGGAATCACGCGATGCCCGTGTTCGCCGTTCTTGTACGAGCGGCGCCACGCGTCTTCATCGACTTTGTAGTGGAACGGCGCGAGGCGCGCCAGAAGCGAAAAAACCCCGTTCACGGGGCAGAGGTATTTGCACCAGACGCGCTTCTCCCGCCCGTACAGCAGACCGATGACAATGGCCGCCAACGTCGATCCGCCGAGCACCAGCAGCACCGCTTTCGGGTACTGGTAGACGCTCACCATCTGGCCGTAGATGGTCGTGATGCCGAACGCGACGAAAGGCCAGCCGCCCCAGCGCATCCAGTGCGGAATCGCTTTGCCGCGACCGTGCTTGCTGGCAAATTCCGCGAGCGCGCCTTCGGGGCACAGCACGCCGCACCAGACGCGGCCCAGCATCACCATCGACAGCAGCACGAACGGCCACCAGATGCCCCAGAACACGAATTGGGCCGCAAGCGTCAGGTTGTTCCACAAATGCGCGCTGTCGTCCGGCAGCGGCATCACGGCCGGAACGAGGATCAGCAACGCATACACCGTCACCACGACCCACTGGATACCGCGGATTGCGGAACCGTGACGCTGCATCCACTGCCCGGCCGCGGCGAGACGCCCCGGGCGGGTCATCAGCGTACTCATGCTGCGCGCCCTGCCGCTTGTTGCGCCGGCTTGCGGTTGGCACGGCGCAGCAGCAGATAAACCACCGCCCAGTACACTGCATACGCAATCAGGTTCATCAGCGCGGGATGCGCGCGATAGCCGGTGAGCGTCGCGACGAGCGAGCCGAAGGTGCTCGAATCATCGAGCACGGCCGACGTGTTCCACATCTGGTCGACGATGGTGGGCAGGAATTCCTTGTCGATCAGCTTATCGACGCCCGTTTGAAAGAGCCCCGCGCCGAGGAACAGCAGCATGATTTCCGTGACGCGGAAAAAGAGCCGCCACGAGAAGAACTTGCCGCCCAGCTGCAGCATGTAGAACGTGAGCAATGCGAGAGCGAGGCCGATCGCGACCGCGAGCATCTGGCTGGTATCCACGTGACCGGACTGACCGAAGCCGAGGCCGTACAGGAAAATCACAGTCTCGCTGCCTTCGCGGGCGATCGCGAGAGCCACGAGCACCGCCACGCCCCACCAGTTCGAGTCACGCTGGCTCTGTTGCAGCGACCGTTCCATGTCGCGTTTCAGCGAGCGGCCGTGCTGCTTCATCCACAGAACCATTTGCACGATCAGCACGCAGGCGACCAGCACCATTGCGGTCTGGAAATAGTCCTGCGCGTCGCCGGAGAGCACCTCGGTAAAGCCGACGAGCGCCGCGCCGAGCGCTACCGCTGCAATCAGGCCCGCCACGACGCCGCCCCACAGGTACGGCAAACCGCGGCGCGCATCGTCGTCGCCATTTTTCAGCCACGCGTACAGGATGCCGACGACCAGCAATGCCTCGACACTTTCCCGCCACACGATGAATAGAATCTGACCCATCAAGGACTCCCTTCTGCTCTGCAACTGCTCTTGCGAGTGCGAGCGGCCCGAGGCCTTCGCGCCCGCCTCAAAAACCACTGCTACTTCGCGACGATCACGCCCTGCGCCTGCTGGTGAAAATCGTCGAAAAACTTGTACTCGCCGGGTTCCAGCGGAGCGATCACGACGAAAGAATCCGCGCCTGGCGCGAGGACTTTTTCCTTGCGCAACTGGACGCTTTCGAACTCGGCCGCGCCCTTGCCCGTATTGCGCACCTCGATCTTGATACGCTGCCCCGCCGGCACTTCGATGCGCGCGGGAGTCAGCTTGCCGTCGTTCATTTCGAGCTTGAAAGTGGGCAGATCGGCTGCATGCGCCGCGCCCGCCAGCAAAATCGACGAGGCAAGCACAGCGATCTTTCGATTAATTCTCATTGGCGTTTCCAGAAAACGCGGCGCGAGGCGTGGAGTCCGCGCGCCGCCTGCTGCATTCATTCACCTGTCACGCGTTGCTCGCATACTGCCAGGTGACGAGCTGCGACGATCGTGGAGATCAGTACCCGCCCTTCTTGCCGATGCCGGCGAACGTGAAGTCGTATTCAAGCGTGATCGGCTTGAACCACGGACCCACGCCGGTTTCCTTGTCGACGTGGCGGCCAAACGCCATGTGGCCGGTTTGCATCGGCGCTTCGACGATCATCTTCAGGTGATATTTGCCAGGGCCTTGCAGCTTGACGTTGTCGCCGTAGTGCGGGCCGTCGTTGGCGACCATCGCCATCATGTCGCCCTTTTGTGTCTCTTTCGAACCGGCTTTCGTCAGTTCGTAGCGCACTTGCAGATACGGCATCCAGTCGCCTTCCGCGAAGCCTGTCGGATTGTTCTTGACTGCGTGGATGTCTGCTTCGAGGTGGATGTCCGAATCCGACGCCTTGCGCATCATGCCTTCCGGCTCCATCGTGATCGGCTGCAGATACACCGCGCCGATTTCCATGCCGCCCTGAATCTGCTGCTTGCCGATCGGATATTCGGCGGCCGTTGCCGAAAGAGCCGCCACAGCCGCAGCCGCGGCAACGCCGCCACGCACAAATGAAGAAATCCGCATTGAAACTCCTTGTTTTTATCAGACTCGATTTGATCCCATTGGAACAGTGCGTCGGGCGACAAACCGAAGCAGATCGCATAGTTGAACGTTAATGCGAACCATTCTCATATTGGTCGAGTTTATCATCTCTCGCCTGCCGGAACAAATACGAACGCACGCCAAGCCTTATGCCAGCAGGGTCTTAAGGGCGTCTTAAGAAACGAGGTGTGGGGATGAGGCGGCAGATGGCCGGCGGTTTTGTCGGCGGTTCCCTTGGCGGTTTTGGCGGCGTGTCGGCGTGTCGGCGAAAATAAGGCGCGGCATTGCCGCGCCCTTGCGTTGGAACCACACTGCTTCGCTGCATAGTCCTGCCGTTTTAATCGACGCCGGATACGTGATCGCCGACGTTCGCCCCGAACACGCGCTGACGCAGCAACGCCAGCTGGTCGCGCGTTTGAGCGGCCTTCTCGAACTCGAGGTTCTTCGCGTGCTCCATCATCTGTTTTTCGAGGCGCTTGAGTTCCCTGGCAAGCTGCTTCTCGGACATGTCCTCGAATTTCGCGCGCGTTTGCTGTTCCTTCAACTCGGCGCGGGCGTCGTCGACGTTGTACACGCCGTCGATAATGTCGCGGATGCGCTTCACCACGCCGCGCGGCGTAATACCGCGTTCGAGGTTGAACGCAATCTGCTTGGCGCGCCGCCGCTCGGTTTCGTCGATGGCGCGGCGCATTGAATCCGTCACCTTGTCCGCATACAGAATGGCTTTGCCGTTCACGTTGCGCGCCGCCCGGCCGATGGTCTGAATCAGCGAGCGCTCGGCGCGCAGAAAGCCTTCCTTGTCCGCGTCGAGAATCGCGACGAGCGACACCTCCGGAATATCCAGACCTTCGCGCAGCAGATTGATACCGACGAGCACGTCGAAAGTGCCCAACCGTAAGTCGCGGATGATCTCGACGCGCTCAACCGTGTCGATGTCGCTATGCAGATAGCGCACCTTGACGCCGTGGTCGCTGAGAAACTCAGTCAGTTGCTCGGCCATGCGCTTGGTCAGCACGGTCACCAGCACGCGGTCGCCCGCCTTCACGCGCTCGTTGATCTCGGCGAGCACGTCGTCAACCTGGCTGCGCGCGGGACGCACCTCGATCTCCGGATCGACGAGCCCGGTCGGACGCACCAGTTGCTCCGCCACCTGGCCCGAGGTCTTCTTTTCATAGTCTGCCGGCGTGGCCGACACGAACACGACCTGGCGCATCTTGCGCTCGAATTCGTTGAACTTCAGCGGCCGGTTGTCGAGCGCCGAAGGCAGACGGAAACCGTAGTCCACCAGGTTTTCCTTGCGCGCCCGGTCGCCGTTGTACATGCCGTTCAACTGGCCGATCAGCACGTGCGATTCGTCGAGCAGCATGAGCGCGTCCGACGGCAAGTAATCGACCAGCGTGGGCGGCGGTTCGCCGGGCGCCGCGCCCGAAAAGTGCCGCGAATAATTTTCGATGCCTTTGCAGAAACCCAGCTCCTGCAGCATCTCCAGGTCGAACCGGGTGCGCTGTTCGAGCCGTTGCGCTTCGACCAGCTTGCCTTCGCTATAGAAGAATTCCAGCCGCTCGCGCAGCTCGGCCTTGATCGTTTCGACCGCGCGCACGACGGTGTCGCGCGGCGTCACATAGTGCGACGACGGATAGACGGTGAAACGCGGAATTTTCTGACGCACCCGCCCGGTGAGCGGATCGAAGAGTTGCAGCGTTTCGACTTCGTCGTCGAACAATTCGACGCGCACCGCCATTTCCGCATGTTCGGCCGGGAAGATGTCGATGGTATCGCCTCGTACGCGGAACGAGCCGCGCTGGAAGTCCGCCTCGTTGCGGTTGTACTGCATCGCGATGAGCCGCGCGATGATGTCGCGCTGGCCGAGCTTGTCGCCCGTGCGCAGCGTGAGAATCATCTGGTGGTATTCGGACGGATTACCGATACCGTAAATTGCCGACACGGTCGCGACGATCACCACGTCGCGCCGCTCCATCAGGCTCTTCGTCGCCGACAGGCGCATCTGCTCGATGTGTTCGTTGATCGACGAGTCTTTCTCGATGAACAGGTCGCGCTGCGGTACGTATGCTTCCGGCTGATAGTAGTCGTAGTACGAAACGAAGTACTCGACCGCATTGCGCGGAAAGAACTCGCGGAATTCCGAGTAAAGCTGCGCGGCGAGCGTTTTGTTCGGCGCGAACACGATGGCCGGACGGCCGAGCCGCGCGATCGTGTTGGCCATCGTGAAGGTCTTACCCGACCCCGTCACGCCGAGCAGCGTCTGGAACGAGAGGCCGTCCTCGACGCCTTCGACGAGCGTCTCGATCGCCGTTGGCTGGTCGCCGGCGGGCGGATAGGGCTGATAGAGCTGGAACGGCGAGCCTTCGAAGCGGACGAACCTGGATTCGTCGAGCGTGTCGTCGGCTTCGGTCAAATGTTGTTCGGACATGGGGCGGCAGCGGCCTTAGGCAAAAAACTATTCTAACGGGTTGCATGGAGATGGACCGGCGACGGACTAAGCGGATCTGCGTAGGATGGCAGCGCTGTGTGATGCGGTCGGCTTCAGTCATTTAGCGACGGCCTGCCCGTTTTTCAAGCAAACAAGTCCGCCAAGGGGCGTTCTCCTCCGAAAAACGTTCGTAGATTCGTTACAATGCGAAGTTGCGCTCGCTTGCGGCTGTCCGCGTTCTGCATCATCCGGCGTTTGCGTTTTGCATTAAACGCAGCCGGCACGGTCGCGCATGCTCGTAGCTGCCCTCTTTTCACTACTGCTGCCCACCCACCATGTCTCTGTTCTCCGCCGTCGAACTTGCTCCCCGCGACCCGATTCTGGGCCTGAACGAAGCCTTCAACGCCGACACGCGTCCCACCAAAGTCAACCTCGGCGTTGGCGTGTATTTCAACGAAGAAGGCAAGATTCCGCTGCTGCGCGCCGTGCGTGATGCGGAAAAGGCACGTGTTGAAGCCGCGTTGCCGCGCGGCTATCTGCCGATCGAAGGCATTGCCGCCTACGACGCAGCCGTGCAAAAGCTGCTGCTCGGCAACGATTCGCCGCTGATCGCCGCGGGCCGCGTCGTGACGGCGCAAGCACTGGGCGGCACGGGCGCGCTGAAAATCGGCGCGGACTTCCTGAAGCGTCTGAGCCCGAGCGCCAAGGTCGCGATCAGCGACCCGAGCTGGGAAAACCACCGCGCACTGTTCGAAGCCGCCGGCTTCGAAGTCGTGTCGTATCCGTATTACGACGCGCATACTCACGGCGTGAATTTCGACGGCATGTTGAGCGCGCTGAACAGCTACGCAGCGGGCACGGTTGTCGTGTTGCACGCGTGCTGCCACAACCCGACCGGCGTGGACCTGACCGTCGACCAGTGGAAGCAGATCGTCGAGGTCGTCAAGGCGCGCAATCTGGTGCCGTTCCTCGACATCGCCTATCAGGGCTTTGGCGACAACATTGAAGCCGACGCTGCGGCCGTGCGACTCTTCGCGGCCTCCGAACTGAACGTGTTCGTTTCGTCGTCGTTCTCGAAATCGTTCTCGCTGTACGGCGAGCGTATCGGCGCACTGTCCATCATCACGGGCAGCAAGGAAGAAGCCACTCGCGTGTTGTCGCAACTCAAGCGCGTGATCCGCACGAACTACTCGAACCCGCCGACGCATGGCGGTTCGGTGGTCGCCGCGGTGCTCGCGTCGCCGGAACTGCGCGCCACGTGGGAAACGGAACTGGCGGAAATGCGTGACCGGATTCGCGCAATGCGCAATGGCCTCGTCGAACGCCTGAAGGCAAGCGGCGTGGATCGCGACTTCAGCTTCGTGAATGCGCAGCGCGGCATGTTCTCGTACTCGGGCCTGACCGCGCCGCAAGTGGACCGTCTGCGCGAAGAGTTCGGCATTTATGCCGTCGGCACGGGCCGCATTTGCGTCGCTGCGTTGAATACGCGCAACCTCGACGTGGTGGCCAACGCGGTTGCCCACGTGTTGAAGTAAAGCGTTTTGCAAGGCGCCCGGTGACGTGCGCTTTGGTTGGTCTGGTTGAAGCTTGATGTAAGAACGGCGTCCCTTCGAGGGCGCCGTTCTTGTTTGGGGACCCCGCGTTGGCGGATGATGTCAGCGCGAGTCGCGATGAATGTCGTGCGTGACGAAGCCCGCGTCGTTATCCGGCATGGCGAGCCAATCCGGCTGCGAGAGCGAATGGCGGATGTCTTCCAGTCCGCTTTCCCAGTGCTCCCGCATGGTCGAGAGGCCAAACTGGAAGTCCTTGTAGTGCCCTTCGTATTCCTTCTGCCGGTAGATGAGATGGATCACGTTGTAGCGCTTCGAGCACGAAAGGTCTTCAGCCAGCTTGCACCATGGATCGTCGCGCTGGTCCGGCGAGACCCGATCCAGCACCTCGCGCAGCACATGCCGGAAACGCTGCGAGCGTTGCAGCATGTCGGTCACAAGACGGGTGCGGCTCGAATACTGGATGTCTTTCATGCGCCCCTGCACGTCGGTGATGTTGTCGGGCACCGGCCCGATCGCGCTCCACAGATCGACCTGGAACGCCAGCGTGTCGCGCCGCGGCGTGGTTTGAATCACCTCGTAGAGCGGCGTGTTCGACATCAAGCCGCCGTCCCAGTAATACTGGCCGTCGATTTCCACAGCTGCGAACCCCGGCGGCAAAGCACCGGACGCCATGAAGTGCTCGGCCCTCAGCGTGGTCTGCGTGTTGTCGAAGTACGCAAAATTCCCCGTGCCGCAATTAACTGCGCCAACGGACACGCGCATTTCCCGTGAGTTGATGCGGTCGAAGTCGCACAGACTTTCCAACGTCGCTTTCAGCGGCGCGGTGTCGTAGTAGCTGGCCGTTTGAGGCGGCCCCGACACCGTCGGCAAGGGCGGCGGGAAGCGCGGCACAAAGAAGCCCTTTTGCCCTTCGACCAGCGCACCAATGGCCTGCGTTGCCGTGAAAGCTTTTCGCACGGCGTCGCTCGAATTGAAGAACGCGTGCTCGATAAACGCGGGCAGCGGCAGACCGAATGCCGGCTGGCAGATGGTCTCCCAGAATTGCAGCAGCCGTTCGACCCGCTTTTCCGGCGGATTGCCGGCGATGATCGCCGTATTCAACGCGCCGATAGAAATGCCCGCCAGCCAGTTCGGCTCGACGCCGGCTTCCTGAAGCCCCTGAAAAACGCCAGCCTGATATGCGCCCAGCGCGCCGCCACCTTGCAGTGTAAGCGCGATGGTTTCGTAGGCCGGCACTTGCACGCGCTTGCCGCGAGCGGAGGCCGACGCCGCGCTGGCGCCTGCGCCTTCCTCATTGCCGGTCGCACCGAGGCGCGCCCGTTTCAGATTGCGTTGCGCCATGCGCACCTCCTTATTGCATGTACCAGCCGTGACTCACGATGAACGATTGGCCCGTCAGTGCGGCCGTGGGGAAAGTCGACAGGAACAGGACGGTTTGCGCGACGTCTTCCACGGTGGTGAAAATGCCGTCCACAGTACCGCCCAGCATGACGCGCTTAACCACTTCTTCTTCGCTGATGTTCAGTTCCTTTGCCTGCTCCGGAATCTGCTTGTCGACGAGCGGCGTACGCACGAATCCCGGACACACGACATGCGAGCGCACATTGTGCCTGGCGCCTTCTTTGGCGAGCACGCGAGCGAGGCCGAGCAGCGCATGCTTGGCCGTCACGTAGGCGGACTTGAGCGGCGACGCCTCGTGCGAATGAACCGAGCCCATGTAGATCACGATGCCGCCGCGATCGTCCTTGTACATGTGCTTGAGCGCCGCCTTCGTGGTCAGGAACGCACCGTCCACGTGAATGGCTTGCATCTTCTTCCAGTCGGAAAACGAGTAGTTTTCAATCGGGTTCACGATCTGAATGCCGGCATTGGAAATGAGGATGTCGACCGAACCGAGCTCCGCCGCCACTTTGTCGATGCCCTGGTTCACCGCGTCTTCGTTCGTGACGTCCATTGCGATGCCGATCGCCTTGCCCCCGCCCTTCGTAATTTCTTCCGCGACGGCATTCGCGCCGTCCTGGTTCAGGTCGGCAATTGCGACAGCCGCGCCCGCAGCCGAAAGAGTCAACGCAATCTGCTTGCCGATTCCGCTCGCCGCGCCGGTGACGACCGCGACCTTGCCATTCAGATTTGTGTTCAGTGACGACATCCAGAACCTCCATGCAGTTGATGAGCAATGAGACCACGAGCCGCGCGCAGCGAGAAGTCGACCGAATGGCATAGGCGCGCATAGGCACTGTCCTATATCGTTCAGCCGATGTTGCACTGCGGCCGATGCTGCTATTGTGCATGAACCGTGTGGAATCGATCGGTAAAAAGCACGCCCCGGCTTATCTATTTAAACTAGGCGTTCTCGCAGGATTCCGGTCGCTTCACTATCGAGGAGAATTGCATGAATTATCGGCGTCTAGGCCGCTCGGGCTTGCAGGTCAGCGAGTTGTCCATCGGCTCATGGGTCACGTACGGCAATCAGGTCGACCATCGAGCGGCGCGTGAATCGCTCGCGGCCGCGCGCGATGCGGGCGTGAATTTCTTCGACAACGCGGAGGTGTACGCAGGCGGCAAGTCGGAAGAAATCATGGGCCAGGCGCTCAAGGAACTGGCGTGGCCACGCGTGAGCTATGTCGTGTCGACGAAATTCTTCTGGGGCCTGGAAGAAGCGCCCAATCAATACCACACGCTGAACCGAAAATATCTGCTGAACGCAATCGACTCGTCGCTCGAGCGTCTCCAACTCGACTATGTCGATCTGGTCTTCTGCCATCGCCCGGATCCGAACACACCCGTCGAGGAAACGGTATGGGCAATGAGCGACATGATCGCGCGCGGCAAGGCCTTGTACTGGGGCACGTCCGAGTGGAGCGCCGACGAGATCCGCGCCGCTTATGACATTGCGGAGCGGCACCATCTGCACAAGCCGGTCATGGAGCAGCCGCAGTACAACCTGTTTCACCGCAAGCGCGTGGAACAGGAATATAAGCGTCTCTACGAAGATATCGGTCTTGGGCTGACTACCTGGAGCCCGCTCGCGTCCGGCCTGCTCACCGGCAAGTATCGCGACGGCGTGCCGGCGGACAGCCGCGCGCAGTTGCAGGGCTACGACTGGCTGCGCAAACAGGTTACCGACGCAAGCAAAAACAATGTAGTCGGCAAGCTAGGCGAAGTGGCCGACGAGCTGGGCTGCACCGTCGGTCAGCTTGCGATTGCATGGATTCTCAAGAATCCGCATGTCAGCACCGTGATTACGGGCGCATCGCGCGTCGAGCAGATTAGCGAGAACATGAAATCCGCTGAAGTCGCCGAGCAGATCACGCCGGAGATCAAGGAGCGGATCGAAGGCATTTTCGGCGACGTGTACGACTAACGCCGCTGTGTCGGACTTCTGCGTGCGGCCGCAGCAGGATCGCGGTCGCGCAGGGAGCCGCGCATTCGACAGCGGGCACTTCAACGCCGCCGCAACTCACTGCGCCGCGCGCGGCGTCGCGTACAATACGCGACCGCGCTGCACATCGGCGCTCTGTGCCGCCGTGCCGCCGCAATGCATCCGCATCGCCGACTCCAGCCTGGAACGGCGCGCCCTCTTTCTGCATCTCCTCATCATGCTCAGCTATCGCCACGCCTTTCATGCAGGCAACCACGCCGACGTTCTCAAACACGCGGTCTTGTTGCAGCTATTGCGCTATCTCGGTCAGAAGGACAAAGCCTACTGGTATATCGACACGCATGCCGGCGCGGGCGTCTATTCGCTGAAGGAAGGCTATGCCGTCAAGACCGGCGAGTTTCAGACAGGCATCGCTAAACTGTGGGAGCGCAACGATTTGCCGCCGCTCTTCTCCGACTATGTCGACGAAGTCGCCGCACTCAATTCCGACGGTCAGCTGCGCTTCTACCCCGGCTCGCCCTACATCGCCTGGCGGCAGATGCGCGAGCAGGACCGGATGCGTTTGTTCGAGTTGCACACCACCGAAATCGACGTGCTGCGTCACAATTTTCGCGATGCGGGCCGTCGCGCGATGCTGTACGCGGGCGACGGCTTCGACGGCATTCTCGCGCTGCTTCCGCCGGCGCCGCGCCGCGCGCTGGTGCTGCTCGATCCGTCCTATGAGGACAAGCGCGACTACACACGCACGCTGCGTTGCGTCGAAGAAAGCCTCAAGCGCTTTCCGACCGGCACTTACGCGGTCTGGTATCCGCAGGTGAAGCGCCCGGAATCGCAACGCTTTCCCGAGCAGCTGAAAAAACTGCAGGAGCGCAACTGGCTGCACGTCAGCCTCACGGTGAGCAATCCGCCGGCGGACGGCTTTGGGCTTTTTGGCAGCGGCATGTTTATCCTGAATCCGCCGTACACGCTGCCGAAGATGCTGAAGGATCAGATGCCCTGGCTGGTGAAGGCGCTGGGTGAGGACAACGCCGCGCAGTTCAAGGTCGAATACCGCGGCGATTGAATCCGGGCGAGGGCGCGCAAAGTCGAACGGCGCGCCCTCGCCGCGCTGTTACTTCAGTTGCGCCGCGGCCTTGCGGGCGAAATCGTTGGTATAGGTCGCGTTCAGGTCGATCTTTTTAGGATCGAGCCGGTTGTCGAACGACGCCAACGCGCGCAACGAAGTCGCCGGACCGTCGGCGGGCATCAGGCCATCCGGCGAATAGGCGTCGCGCACATTGTGGAAAGCCTCGACATAGAGCGAGGAGTCGTTGAGCAGATATGCCGGCGGCACCATCTTCAGCAGATCGGCATCGCTCGCGGTCTGCAGCCAATGATCAGCGCGCACGATGGCATTGGCGAGCGCCTGCGTCGTCTTTGGATATTTCTGAATGAAACTCTCCGACGCATAGAGCGTGGCCGCCGGCATCGTTCCGCCGAACACGTCCTCGGTGCCCTTCACGGTGCGCGTGTCCACGAGCACCTTGATCGCGCCGCTGCGCGTGAGCTTCGTCATCATCGGGTCGACGTTGGATAGCGCGTCGATCTGACCGTTGCTCACCGCCGCGAGCACCGTTGCGCCGCTGCCTACACCGATCGCCGCAATGTCGCTTCTTTGCACGCCGGCCTTGCGTAGAGCGACGGTCAGCACGAGATCGGTCGATGACCCCGGCGCGCTCACGCCGACCCTTGCGCCTTTGAAATCCGCGAGCGTCTTGATCTTGTCCGCCTTCGACGTCAATACGGCGACGACAATCTGCGGCGCGCGGCCCATCAACGCAATGGCCCGGTAGCGTTGCCCCTTCGCCTGCATGAAGAGCGTGTGCTCGAATGCCCCGGCGCCGATATCCGCGCTGCCGCCCACCACCGCTTCGAGTGCTTTGGAGCCGCCCGCGAAGTCTTCGAGCGTGACCTCGAGACCCTCGTCCTTGAAATAGCCCAACTGCTGCGCCGTTAGCACCGGCAAATAGTAAAGACCTGGCAGACCGCCAACGGCCATTGTCAGCGCCGGCTTTTCAGGGACGTCTTTCGCGGACGCCACGCCGTGCAGTGCGACAACGGCGAACATCGCGGCGCAAACGGCGGCTCGCCGCATCCAGTGGTTGGGCATTTGACGTCTCCTTTTTGTATGTTCTCGTTCAATCTGTTGCCGGGCCGCCCCTTGTGGGGTTATCGGCTAGGCTTTGCGGCAGAGACCGCCTGAGGATTGTCGTCGCCCGGCTGGAGGCGCGCCATGCGCCCAAACCCGAATGACCAGGCGCGGGCGCGCGAATCCGCCGCGCCGCGCGCGGACTTCCGGGCAACAAGCTACGAGAAGGATCGGTGCGAGTCAGTTATTGCGGACGCGGCGCCGGCCGAGGCCAGGGGTGCGGTTGGGGCTGCGGTTGCGGTGCGACACCACCGCCGCCGGCGGGGAACTGGATATACGGCGCGACGACGATCGGCACAGACGAATTCGGCGCCAGTTCGGTGGGCGTAGCGATGGGTTGTGCTTCGACGATGGGTTGCCGCGATAGCGGCGCTGTCTGCAGGACGGTGCCGCTCTGCCCGTCGCTGATCCCATTCTGCGAGTCGAGGATCACAGGTTTGCGGCTATTGCTCGACGCAGCAGACACGCTCGACACGGCGCAGGCCGTGGCAAACAAAACTGCAACGGCGGCCAGAGAGGGTTTGAACGAATGGATCGAAGACATGGGGCGGACCGGTTGAGCCGGGAAGGCCGGATTGCGCTGAAAACGCTTTACCTTACCGCGACGCGGGCTTTGTAGCTAGTCGATATTCGCCATCTCAAGTTTTTCGACGCCTCGCGGACACGTGGCGCCAGATGTGACAAAGCCCCGCAAGGACGGGGCTCACACTTAACAGCTACTGCTGAACTACGCTGGCGGCATGAGACGTGCGCCGATGAAACTTACAGCGAATAGCCGTTGGCTTCGAGCGAGCGGATGCGCTGTTCGAGCTGGACGATATCCGACGACGAAGCCAGATATGCTTCACGGCGGTCGCGCTCTGCAGTTTCAAACCAGGTGCTCAGCTTTTCAAGGACGTATGCAAACATGATGTTCTCCAAGGATCAGATTGAATCCCCGGTGGATTGGGCATCAGGGATTTCCCGTAAAAGGGTTAACCCGGATTATATGCCGATGGTGCAACCGCGCCAGTGAAATGCTCGCATGATGTGCATTCCAATTTGGAATGCTGCACATAGTCAGTGCATGAAATGTATTGATTTAATTGGAGAGCCGCACGGCCGGTAGACCAAAAAGTCCATTATAGACCGACGTTATGCACAAATCAGGTGCATACAGCAACGGGTCGCGACCCGCCGCCCTACGGGTTGACGCTCGCCCTCGAAAACCCCTTGCAAGCGCCCCCGCTCTGCGGTGAAACCATGCCTGCGTCCGCGAGCCCCTCGATGATCGGACACTCCGGACGGTCGTCGCCGTGACAATGGTCGGCAAGGTGCGCCAGTGTGTCGCGCATATCGGTGAGTTCGGCGATGCGTCGATCGAGTTCGGCCACGTGGTCCAGCGCGATTGCCTTCACTTCGGCGCTCGCGCGCGAGCGGTCGTGCCACAGCGCGAGCAGCCGACGGATGTCTTCCACGAGGAAGCCGAGCCGACGCGCCTGGCGAATGAAGCGCAGTGAATGCACCTCCTGCGGACCGTAGACGCGATAGCCGGCAGTCGTACGGGATTTTGCCGCGAGCAAACCGACGCTTTCGTAGTAGCGAATCATTTTCGCCGTGACGCCCGACGCGCGGGCCGCTTCACCAATGTTCATCACTGTTTCCCCACTGAGTGCGTCGATCGTACACCTTCCCATGATGGGAAGGTCAGCTACTTAAATCTGGTCGGGGAGGCATAATTCAATCATCTCAACCGTCATTTCCCCGAGGCACTTCCGATGAAAACCGAATTCCAGGTTGAAGGCATGAGCTGCCAGCATTGCGTGGCGGCAGTCACCAACGCTATCCGCGAGCACGACGATGCTGCGCAAGTGCAGGTGGATCTCGCGGCGGGCCGGGTCGCGGTCGAGTCGACGCAATCTGTCGACGCATTGAAGGCCGCCATCGACGAGGCCGGCTACACGGTCAAAGGCGTGTCGTCCGACGCGGCGCGCTAGGGAGAATGCGGATCATGTTCAAGGTCGCTGTCATAGGAGCTTCTGGCCTGCTCGGTCGCGCTGTCGTCGACGAACTGGCGGCTCAGCCGGCCTGGCAAGTCGTCGGCACCGCCTTCAGCCGGCCAGCGCCGAACACCGTCGCGCTCGACGTCCGCGATCCGCGGGCAATCGAACAGTTTGTCGAGCGCGAAGCGCCGGATGCGCTCGTGATTGCCGCCGCTGAGCGTCGGCCCGACGTGTGCGAGCGTCAACCGGAACTGGCCCGCGCGCTCAATGTGGATGCCGTGCGCGCGATCGCCGTCGCCGCGCATCGGCGCGGCGCGTGGACGCTGTCCATTTCCACCGATTACGTTTTCGACGGCACTCATCCGCCCTATCAGCCAGATTCCGCACCGGCGCCGCTCAATGCATATGGGCGCAGCAAGCTGGACGGCGAGCAGGCATTGACCGACACGACCGACCTGGGCTGTGTGCTGCGCTTGCCGCTGCTGTATGGGCCGATTGTCGATTGGGCGGAATCCGCCGTGACGAGTCTCGTGCCGGCCATTGCCGCGTCGGCATCGGTGCAGGGCAAAGCGGCCAACATGGACGCATGGGCGATCCGCTATCCGACCTTCACGCCGGACGTCGCGTTCGTGATCCGGCAGATGCTCGAGCGTCACGCCGCGGGCAACGCAATTCGCGGCATTGTCCAATGGTCGGGCGACGAACCGATGACCAAGTACGAGATCGCCATGCGCCTCGGGCGAGCGCTGCAACTCGACGCGCGGCTCGTGCCGCAACACGCGCCGACCGATGCGACGCCGCGTCCGCACAATTGCCACCTGGCCTCGGACCGGCTGGAGCAACTCGGGATCGACCGCCGCACGCCGTTCGATACGGCGATACGCCAGGTGTTGGCCGCGTTTCCGTGGCGCGGCGATACGTCCGCCTGAAGCGGATCGCGATTTTGTTCTCTGCAGGCATGCGGTCAACGTTGAGGGCCGCTCGAAGCGCACAATCCTCTCAGCAAAAATCCCTGCTAACGGAATGCAGGCCGCCCAGCAGATGCGACATATCGACGAGCCGCTGTGCCACCAGATGCCGGACCTCACCCTGGCATTGCCATACTCCATAGACAGCCAGCAGCGACGCACTGAGCGCTTCCTTGCGTTGCTTCTCGAGCAGGCTTGGCCACACGATGACGTTCACGTTGCCCGTTTCGTCTTCGATCGTCACGAATACCACGCCTTTCGCGGTGCCGGGACGCTGCCGCACGGTGACAAGACCGCAGCCTCGCGCAAGCCGGCCGTCGCGATAAGTGCGCAGCGTCGCAGCCGGCATCAACCGGTTTGCCAGCAACTGCGGGCGCAAAAGTTCCAGCGGATGGCGGCCGAGCGTCAGACCCACTGAGCGGTAGTCCGCCACGATGTCGTGTGCTTCGGAGGGCGCGCCGAGTTCGGGCGTTTCATCCTCGACGGCCGCGACTGCGAGCATGTCCTTGTCGGGCACGGCAGCGACCGACTGCCACAGCGCCTCGCGCCGGTTGCCGGCAAGCGAGACCAGCGCATTGGCGTCCGCCAGGATATGCAGGTCCCGGCGATCGAGCGCCGCGCGACGCGCGAGGTCTTTCGCGCTTGCGAACGGACGCACCGCACGCGCATTCTCAATCCGCTCTGCCGTGCCTTCCTTCATGCCACGCAGCAGCGACAGACCCAGGCGCACCGCAGGCCGTCCGGCATCCTCAATACGCTCAAGAGACGAGTTCCACCCACTGATGGTCACATCGACTGGCAGTACGCTGACACCATGCCGCTGCGCATCCTGCACGAGTTGCGAAGGCGAGTAGAAGCCCATGGGCTGGCTGTTGAGCATCGCTGCCAGAAATGCCTCGGGCTCATGGCATTTGAGCCAGCTGCTCGCATACACGAGCAGCGCGAAACTCGCGGCATGACTCTCCGGAAAACCATATTCGCCAAAACCTTTTATCTGCTCGAAGATGGCTTCCGCAAACGCAAGGTCATAGCCCCGCTCCTGCATGCCGAGCACAATGCGGTCATAGTATTTGCCGAGACCACCCTTGCGTTTCCACGCCGCCATCGCGCGCCGCAACTGGTCGGCTTCGCCCGCCGTGAAACCCGCGGCGAGAATCGCGACCTGCATCACCTGCTCCTGGAAAATCGGCACGCCGAGCGTGCGGCCCAGTGCGGTCTTCAAATCGTCGCTCGGATAGGTGACCGGCTCAAAGCCCTGGCGACGGCGCAGATAAGGATGAACCGCACCACCCTGAATCGGACCCGGCCGCACGATGGCCACTTCGATCACCAGGTCGTAGAACGTTCGGGGCCGCATGCGCGGCAACATCGACATCTGTGCGCGCGACTCAATCTGGAAGACGCCCACCGTGTCGGCGGCGGAAATCATGTCGTACGTTGCATCGTCTTCTGAGGGAATGTCCTGCATCTCGAAGCGCTCGCCGCGCTGCTCCGACACGAGGTCGAGCGTGCGCCGAATGGCCGACAGCATGCCGAGCGCGAGCACGTCGATCTTGAGCAGCCCCAGCGATTCGAGGTCGTCCTTGTCCCATTGGATGACGCTGCGCTCTGCCATCGCGGCGTTCTCAACGGGGACGAGGCGCGTGAGCTTGCCACGGCTGATGACGAACCCGCCCGAGTGCTGCGACAGATGCCGCGGAAAACCATACAGTTGCGCGGCGAGCGTGGCCCACGCGCGGATGAGCGGCGTTTGCGGGTTCAGCCCGCATTCCTCGAAGCGCTTCAGCAGGTCCGCACTGTTATCGAACCAGTGATGCGACTTGGCGACCGCATCGACTATCTGCATATCGACGCCGAGCGCCTTACCCGTTTCGCGCAAGACGCCACGCGCACGATACGTCGAGACCGCCGCGGCAATCGCCGCGCGGTCGCGACCGTACTTGCGATAGATGTACTGAATCACTTCTTCGCGCCGCTGATGCTCGAAGTCGACGTCGATATCAGGCGGCTCCCCGCGCTCTTTCGAGATGAAGCGCTCGAAAAGCATGTTGCCGCGCGCGGGGTCCACTTCCGTCACGCCGAGGCAATAGCAGACTGCCGAATTGGCCGCCGACCCGCGTCCCTGACACAGGATGTGCTGACTCCGCGCAAAGCGGACCAGGTCGTAGACCGTCAGGAAATACGGCTCATACTGCAGGTCGGCAATCAGATCGAGCTCGTGCTCGATCTGCTCCTGCACGTGGTGCGGAATGCCTGACGGAAAGCGCCGCTGCGCGCCGATGTACGTCTCCTGCCGGAGATAGGCGGTCGGCGTGAAGCCGGGCGGTATCAGTTCGTCGGGATACTCGTAGCGCAGTTCGTCGAGCGAGAAGGTGCAGCGCGCGGCAATGTCGACGGTCGCGGCGAGCGCCTCCGGCGGATACAGATTGGCCAGCCGCAGCCGCGAGCGCAGGTGCTGCTCCGCATTCGGCGCAAGCTCGTATCCGCATTCATGAACCGGCTTGCCGACGCGAATGGCGGTTATCGTGTCCTGCAGCGGTTTTCTTGAACGCACGTGCATGACCACTTCGCCGAGTGCGACCACCGGCACGTCCCGGTTGCGCGCGACGAATTCGACCGCGCCGCGGTGAATGTCGTCCATCGCCCGCTGATGGAGCACCAGGCCAACCCACGCGCGTGCGGGAAACGTCTCGTCCAGCCATTCGACCTGAGCATCGAGCACATCCTCTTTTGCCGGGAAGGTCGGCACGAGAATGGCCAGGCAGTCCGGTAGGCCCAGCAGGTGGCGGTATTCCTTCTCCGGTCGCGACAGATCCTGCGGCGTGAGCCGGTATTCGCCCTTCGGCGCGCGTGTGCGTGCCAGCGTGATGAGTTCGGACAGATTGCCGTAGCCCTCGCGATTTTTCGCCAGCAGGATGAGCCCGAATGCCGGCGAGCCATCGGCGTTCACCAGACGAAAGTAGGAGCCGACGATAAACGGCAGCTTCGCTTCTTTCGCCGCGACGTGCGCGCGCACCACACCGGCAAGCGAGCACTCGTCGGTAATGGCAAGCGCCGAGTAGCCCAGTTGCGCGGCGCGCTCAGCGAGTTCCTCGGCGTGCGACGCGCCACGCAGAAACGAAAAATTGGAGAGGCAGAAAAGCTCGGCATACGCCGGCAGCATGCTGAAGGTGGTGTCCATAGCGCGTCATCCGAAAAGGCCATGAAGGAACCACCGCTGATCTTCTTCGGCGTCGCGGCTGCTGACACGTTCGCGGTAAATCCAGTAGCAGCTCTGGTCGTCGGCCTGAGCGACGAAGTAGTCGCGCGTCACGAGTTCGCCGTCGAACCAGCCTGCTTCGATACGCTCGCCCGGCGACACCATGCGCAGCGGCGAGCCATAGAACGGACGATGCTGGCGCATGATTAAGCGCACCGGCGTATCGAGCATCCACGTGGGCCTCGGCAAACCTTCCGGTATGACTGCGGGCTTCACCGGTTGCGTCACCGGCACCCAGCAGTTGGCGACTTCCGGCCGATGGTCGGGGCTCGGCGCGGGCCGCAGCACGTTCTCGTCACCCAGCCGGGCGACCAGCAGTTCGAGCAGCCGTGCATGATCTTCCTTCGAGCCGCCGGGCTCGGGAAAAAGCGTGTCGGAAGCCGGCACAGCGGACTCCACTTTCGAGGCATCCAGACGCAATGCGATAACCGGCGCGGTGAGTTCGATGCGATGCAGGCGCTCCTTCAGCAGCCTCACCAGGTGTTCTTCGCGCCACGTTGGCTCGCCGAGAGCAATGTCGATGGTGGTGGGTTCGATGGCGTCGCGCCCCCGCTCGTGCTCCAGCAACAAACGTATTGCGGTGACCGCGAACTGCTTTGCGCAGAGCCAGCCGCACAACTGCACGATAAGCCGATGCGCGCCGAACACGGCGCCGTCCGCATGTTCGAGCCGGTCCGGCATTTCGATGCGCGCGGAAAACGTGGGCGGCAGTTCGAGCCAGTCGAAGAGTTCCGGCGCGGTGCCAAATGCGCGGTCGAGCGAATCGAGCAGATGTTCGCCGCAGCGCCGCTGCAACCCGGCGCGCGGCAGCCGGCGGATGTCGGCGATGGTTTCGCAGCCGAGCCCCGCGAACCAGTCGGCGAACTCACGCACCTCGGGGACCGCGACCATTGGCAGCGCGGCGAGCCGCTGTTCGAGCGTGGACAGCTTCAGCACGCGCCGTGCGCCCCGCCCCTTCGCATATCGCGCCAGCAGCCACGCGCCCTGGCCGGTCGGCGCGGCGCTCACGCGCGCGGTGAGACCGAGCGTGGCAAGCAGCGCCTTCGCCTCGCGGCACAGCGCAAGCAGTCCGCCAAAGAGGCGCAGGCTCGCGCCTATTTCCACGACGACAGTCGCTTCATCGAGCAGCGCGACTTCGGGCGAAAAGCGCATTAGCGCCATGCCGACTTCGCGTTGTGCGGACTGCTCGCGGGCGAAGTCGCGTTCGTGCATGTCTGTCTCCGGCGACAGCGTGAGAACGCCACCGCGTTTCATGCCGAGCCGCACTCCGGCCGCGCGCGCGACGCTGTCCGCAATCACGACCTTGTCCTTCTCGAGCACGACACTGCCGTGAGCGGGCTCAGGCGACCACTTCGGTCTGAAAACTTCGAGCGGCAACTTCGGCAGGTGAACGGCGAGGAAGACGCGCATGTCGTGACAGCAAAACAGGAGTGGGTTGAAGGGGAATCGACAGGGGCTCCGCGCGCGTGGGCCCTCGTCGTTTCACGATGTCGACGGTCAGGCCGTCGGCAGATGGTTTGAGCGCCAGCCGCAACAGCGCCGGCGACGCGTCCTGAGCGCTCGCGAGCGGCCGCACCATGACGAAAAGCGTCTCCGACGACTGCGCCGCCAGATGCAGGCGCCGAAGTGACGAAGCCTGCGCATACTGCGCCCAGAAAATCAGCGCGCCGCAACTGCCGGCACGCAGAATCTGTTCTGCCGACCAGAGCGCGTCCGCCGTTTTCTGCGCCTTGACGCGCAGCACCTGCTCAAGCGACAGGCCGATGTAGCTGAGCCCGAGGCCGTCCGGTGTATGCGGGGGCTGGACGAACGCGATGGGCCGGTTGCCCGCGGCACTGAGTGCGGGTCGTAGCAGCCGCAGCTCGCCTACACCCGGCTGCTGCACGAGCAGGTCGACCAGTGCGCCCACCGGCCAGCCGCCACCCGGCAGTTCAGCCGATAGCGCCGGGTAGCCGGTGTCGACCACCCGCCCCCGACCGCGCGCAAGCTGGGACGCCCGCCACAGGGACGGGTGTATCGCTTCGGGCGGTGGAGAAGACGCGGTCATAAACGAAAATACCTGTATGGATGTACAGTATCCTACACGCATTTTCGCGACGGGGAACAGGCACTTTTTTCGGGAGCAAACGGAGGGACAGGTGTGGGCCCAGGCTCGTGGGCCATCCATTTCAAAGAAAACGCCATCAACGCGGGCACTTCCCGACGCACACCGTCATCGCGACGGTGTGCGGTCTGAATCCCAATGAAAGGACTCGAAGGATGCGATCATGAGCGCGTTGCGGCTGCGCTCATGACGCGTCGACGCGAACGAATGCGAGGACGTTCGAGCACCGTCAGCGCCTTCTCCGCGTTCAGGCGCTGTCGCCACATCACAAGCCCGCGCTTTGCCGATTGTCCAGCACCTGAACGAGCATCAGCAGAAGATGATTCACTGGCGTCGGAATGCCGAGCGCGCGTCCGCGACGCACGATGTGGCCGTTAAGATGATCGATTTCGCTGCGCCGGTTGCGCGCGACGTCTTGCGCTGTCGACGAATACTGTCCCGCCGGAATCGTGCTCATGATGCTTTGCACTGTAGCGTTCACATCGTCCGGCATGGCGACGCCGTCCGCACGCCCCACGGCAATGCACTCGGCGACGATATCGCGCATGGCTGTTTCCACGCCCGCGCCGCCCAGCCGGCGCAACTCGCCTAACGGCAACTGCACTAGCGCCGAGATAGCGTTGTATGCGCAGTTCAGTACGAGCTTCTCCCATAGCGCGCCGCGCACGTTGGGCGATAGCGCCGTCTGGATGCCGGCGGCATTGGCCACGCGCGCCATGCGCCCGGCGGCGTCGCCCGGTTCGACGATCAGTTCGCCGCGCCCGTGATGCCGCACGTGCCCCGGCCCGGCCATCTCACACGCGACATAGACCACCGCCGCGCAAACTTCCTGCGTCACGACGCTACGCACGCGCTCCGCGTTGTCGACGCCGTTTTGCAACGTGACGATCAGCGCATCGCCGCGAAGATGCGGTTTCATGGCAGCCGCGGCCGTCTCGGTGTCGGACGATTTCACGCACAAGAACACCAGTTCCGCGCCCGCGACGCCGCTCGCCTCCGTGCTCGCCGATACGGCAATCGCCTCGTCGAAAAACGGCGTCTGCAGACGCAGCCCTTCCCGCCCGATCGCGCGAACATGATCCGGCCGTCCGATCAGCACCACGTCGTGCCCGGCTCGCGCGAGCATTCCGCCATAAAAGCAACCCACGGCGCCAGCGCCCATCACTGCAACTTTCATTCACATCCTCGAAAGAGATTTATCAATGCCTTGCATCAACTTCGTTCTGTCCCGCACATGAAGCTCCAGCTACAACACGCGAAACTGCTCGCTTATTCCGCGAATTCGCGTGGGCGGTTTTCCATCTCGCGCTGCCTGAAGATCACGCTACTGCGAGAGGCAGCGTCAACCTTGCTTCGAGTCCGCCGTTACGGCGGTTTTCCAGTTGCAGTTCGCCGCGCATCGCGAGCGTGAGACGCCGCGCGAGCGTCAGGCCCAAGCCGGAATCCGGCGCTCGCGCTGCCGTGC
This sequence comes from Paraburkholderia kirstenboschensis, assembly GCF_032806925.1. NCBI lineage: Bacteria > Pseudomonadati > Pseudomonadota > Betaproteobacteria > Burkholderiales > Burkholderiaceae > Paraburkholderia > Paraburkholderia kirstenboschensis. The sequence continues at coordinate 1,879,424 of NZ_CP136513.1, forward strand.
GCGGCGCACGATACCAAGGCGCGAACACGGTTTCCATTTCGGCCGGCACGATACCGGGCCCTGAGTCGACCACTGCGAGTACCACGCGCCGTGCATCGACGCGCACGCACAAACGCACGGCGCTGTCATAGCGCAACGCGTTGTCGATCAGATTGACGAGCACGCAGCGCAGCGCATGCGGGCACGTCACAACCGGATAACCCACCTCGCCTTCGAGTTCTACCGAGCGGCCGGCGTCCCTGTAGTTTTATCGACGAGCGCGCCGAGCAGTCCATCCGCATCCAAGCACTGCAACGGTTGTCCCGCCCAGCATTGCATTCGCGCGCAAGCGAGGCTTGCCTCGACCAGTTCGCCCATCTCGGCGAGATCGCGCTCGATCGCGTCGCGCACTTCGCCGTCGTCGAGCCGCTCACACCGCAAAGCCATGCGTGTCAGCGGCGTGCGCAGGTCGTGCGCATAAGCTGCGAGCACGTCGAGCACCTGGGCGACGCGTTCGGCGTCGTAGCGCTGCGCGCCGTTGATCGCGCGTGCCAGACGCGCGACCGTGGGCGGCCCGAACTCGGCCAACGTTTGCGGCAACGTGTCCGTGCTGCTGCGCTGCTCGATCGTGGCGGCGAGGCGCGCGATGCTCGAACGCTGCTCGTACGCATACACCCACAGCGCCGCCGCGAGCAGCCCGAAGCCGGTCGCGAGGAGACAGGCGATCGGCAGAAGGTTGCTGTCGGCGCGGCACGGCCGCGTGTAGAGCATCGCCGCGTGCGCAGCGGGTGCGCTCATCGTGACGAATAGCGCGACGAGCAGCGCGACGAGCAGCGCGAACAGCGCGATCGCGCTCATACGCTGCGATTGCACGCCGGTGCGAATGGCGTGGATGGCCCGAGCGGTCCTCGCCGCATGACTGGGCGGGTTCGCGCGAACGATCCGAAACAAGGAGTATCTTGCCGCCCGGATGCGGATTCGCAGCACGGATTCCTGCAAGGCCTCGCGCGACACGGTCGAATGGATGAAGGTCATCGTCGTTCTCCTGGCGCCGCCACGTCGGACGGCATAGGAGAGATGAGATCATGCGGCGTAGCGTTCGCACCATCAAACGAGTGGTCGCCTACCCCCTACGAAGGTTTGCCCCCGCCATGCACTGGTGTCGCTTTTGCTAGTTTTGCTGGCCGTGTCCCAGCGCGCGGCGAATCCACGACTCGAATTCGTTCGCGTCGATGGGCTTCTCGATCACGCACAACGCGGAGCTGGCCCCTACCCGGGCGCGCGTGCGCGCGGAAATGTTTTCGCGAGCCGGTTTAATGCAAGCGCGTTTATCCCGGCACGGCCTGGATACACTGCGATACAAAACCGCAGTGAAGCGAGTCAGCCGGCTACCGTATTGAAATCACTGAACGACGGCCCGAGTGGCCGCACCCGCATTTCCGGATCGAGACGCACCCAAGGCAGATCCGCCGGATCGGCGGCCATGGGGCCCGGTGCTTTGGCGACGAGAATCGCCTCCGCGATTGCTTCGAAATCCGCGCGAAAATGTACGGAGCTCTTGTTGACCAGAATCTTCATTCGCTCGGGTTCAATGCCCGCCACGCGGAACAGATTGCGGTCGAAGACCTGCATTTTCACGGAGCTCACCGCGATCCGCACGCCTTCGATCCGCAAGCACGCGACCGGTCCCAACTCGCCTTCCATGCCGTTGAGCATTGGCCCGTCGAAACGGAAGCGTCCGTCCGACAGGTGCTCGACTTCAAACTCGGCTTCGAGCGGCGCATCGCCTTTCACGCCGGAACCGCCGCCGAGCCGCAGCGCAATGCGCGCCCCGACGCCCGCGCGATGTGCCGCGGCCGCCGCCTGCGCGTCCCAGATCACGCCGACTGCGGCATCCGTCGCGCCGTTACGCAACAGCGCGCGCACCATGCCCATGGTGTTCGAGTCGCCGCCCACGCCCGGGTTGTCCTGCGTATCCGCGATGATGACCGGGCGCGATGCGGATGCGCTCACGCGAATGGCTTCGAGCGCGGCTTCGTCGGGCGAGAGAAACGGCACGTCCCAGCGCGCTTCCTCGCCGACGATCCCGGCGAACAATGCGTCGGCGGCCTGCGTCGCCTCGTCTTCGTCGAACGAATAGGCCCAGATAGTCGGACCGCATTCGGGAAAGTCCGCCGCCGGGAAGCCGGGCGCGAACGATACCGATACGACCGGACGCTTCTCCAGCTCGGCGAGCATCCGGTACATGTCGTTCGCCGGCTCGACCAGCGTGCACATGCCGTTCACCGGAATCAGAAAAGGCACCCGGCGTACCGCGCAATGCAACGGGCGCTGCTCCCACATCAGGTCTTCGAGAATCCGCGCGGCGCGCTCGCCGGTTTCTGCCATGTCGACGTGTGGATACGTGCGGTACGCGACGAGCGCACTAGCATGAGCGAACATGCGGGCCGTGACGTTCGCATGCAGATCGAGCGATACGACCACGGGCATGCGATCGCCGACGATCCGCCGCACGCGTTCGAGCAACTCTCCCTCGCCGTCGTCGTGCTGCTCGGTCACCATTGCGCCGTGCAGGTCCAGATAGATCGCGTCGAAGCCGCCTTGCTCGACGGCAGCGATGATCTCGCCGCCGATCCGCTCGAATGCATCCGTGGTGACATGTGCGGACGCACTCGCGCCCGCCCAGATCACCAGCTTCAGTTCGCGGCCGTTCGCTTCCATGACCTTGATGAAGCCGCCGATCGGCACGTTGACGTCGCGCAGGCTGAACACATCTGCGCCGCGAACCATCGGCGGGAAGCCCTCGCCCTGGACGAAGCTCTCATAAGATGCCTTGGTCGGTGCGAACGTATTGGTTTCATGCTGGAAACCGGCGATAAGAATTTTCATGTGTTCACCTTGATGTGTTCCACTGCTGCGCGGATGCAAGACGCAGCATCGATAAATTAATTCGGATGCCTATTTGTTATGCCGCGATAGAGAGCGGTGACTTTCGCTTCAAGGCCGCTATTGCTGCTTCAACGTCAACTTACCTTTCAGGATCAGGATGGCGGCCAGCGCGGCGGCGCAAGCCATGACGAAGAGTCCCGCATGCATGCTGCCGGTCCCCGCCTTGGTCCAGCCGACCACCGCCGGCCCCCAGAATCCGCCGGACAGTCCAACGGTATTGATGAGCGCGATGCCGCCGGCCGCCGCCGTCCCTGCGACGAGTTGCGACGGGATCGCCCAGAACACCGTGTAGGCCATCCACAGGCACGCTGTGCCAAGCGTCAGTGCGAGAAGCGTGAGCGGCAGATTGCCGTCGGCAAAAATCGCGGCGATCAGACAGACCGCGGCGCCCAGCGCGGGAATCGCGCAGTGATAGCGGCGCTCGCCGAAGCGGTCAGAACTGCGGCCCGCGAGATACATGCAGACGGCGGCCGCCACGTACGGAATCGCCGTGTACCAGCCGAGGCGCACCGTGTCCGTCACGCCTTGCTCCTTGAGCAATGTGGGCAGCCAGAAACTGATCGCGTAGATCGGAAAGATGACGCTGAAGTAAGCCAGTGCGAGCACATACACTCGCGGGCTTTTCAGCACCGCCTTGAACGAATCCGCGCGATGCTGGGTCGGCGCGGTTTCGCCGTCGAGCAGCGCTTTTTCGCGGTCGTCGAGCCAGCGGGCGTCGGCGGGTCGATCGGATATCACGCGCAGCGTCAGCAGACCCAGCACGATGCACGGCAGCCCCTCGACGAGAAACATCCATTGCCAGCCGGCGAGGCCGCCGACGCCGGCAAGGCTCGTCATCAGCCACGCCGACACCGGTCCGCCGACAATGCCGCCCAGCGGTCCCGCGACGAACACCAGCGCAATGGCGCGCGCCATGCGTGCCGGTCCATACCAGCACGACAGGTAATAGATCATGCCCGGCGCGAAACCCGCTTCGAAGACGCCCAGCAAAAAGCGCATCGCGTAAAACGCCGGTACGCTTCGCACGAACAGCATGCACGCCGACGTGATACCCCACAGCACCAGAATGCGGCTGAACGTCTTGCGAGCGCCGACTTTCGGCAGCATCAGATTGCTCGGCAGTTCGAACAACACATAGCCGATGAAGAAAATGCCCGCCCCCACGCCGTATGCGGCGTCGGAGAAACCGAGGTCGGTCTGCATCTGCAATTTCGCAAAACCGACGTTGACGCGGTCGAGATACGCGAACATGTAGCAGGCCACCAGAAACGGCAGCAGCCGCCAGTTAAGCTTGCTGTAGAGCGCGGCGGCGGGATCGCCGGCGGCCGAGGGGTGGATTGCTGACATGGTTGTCTCCGGATGCCTTGCTGGCCCGTTGCAGGGGTTGAGTCGATGGTGGCAGCGCAAAAACGGACTAGCAAGAGCAACTAAGTTCACATATCGTTGTCTTATGGGCAACGCAGGGCTGTCTGAGTGGCATCCGGCGTTCGGAGCGATGAAATGCGAGAAATCAACCAGCAGCGGCTACGCTATTTCCACGAAGTGCTCAGTCACGGCACGATTCGCGGCGCCGCCGAACACATCAATACGTCGCCGTCCGTCATCACGCGGCAGATCAAACTGCTCGAAGACGAACTCGGTGCCGTGCTGTTCGAGCGCCAGGCGCGGGGCGTCAAGCCGACCGAAGCCGCCATGCATCTGCTCGAGTTCTGGCGCGGCTACCGCTCGCAACAGGAAAAGCTGGAAGACCAGCTGCACGCGCTAAAGGGTCTGCGCACCGGGCAGATTCAACTGGCCGTCAGCGAAGGTTTCGTCGACACCTTCGTCGACGACGTGCTGGCGCCGTTCTGCACGTGCTATCCTGGTCTCGAAGTCAGCATGACGATGCTGGCGGTAGACGCGATTCTCGACGAGGTCGCCGAGAATCGCGCCCACATCGGTCTCGCCTATAATCCACCGCCGCACGCGCGCATCGCGTATCGGGCGAGTTCCGCGCAGCCGGTTGTGTTGCTGCTGAGAAAGGACCATCCTCTGGTCAAGCGTGGCGGCCCGGCGAGTCTCGACGATCTGCAGGCTTATCCGCTCGCGCTCATGCCGTCTACGTTCGGCATCGGTCATGTCGTGTCGATGGCGCAGGTGGACGCGAACGTGTCGATCCGTCCCACTTTGACCACCAACTCGTTGAGCGCGCTCAAGCGCTTCGTAACGGCGGAGAATTTCATGACGTTGATCGGAGAATTCGCCGCGTACCGCGAACTCGCCAGCGACGAGTTCACCACCGTTCCGGTCGCCCATCCTCTCTTCGAAAGCGCACAGGCAAGAGTGCTGGTCAAAACCGACCGGCCGCTCGCCGCCGGGCCGCTCGAACTGTTGAAATGGATCGAGGAGCGCATGCCGATGTTCGCGCGCGCAAAAGCACAAAGGCACAGGCCGAAAAAACGCGAGTCCAGCCGCGCAAGCGACGGCTAGCCGCAGCACACCCAGCGAAACCTTGTTACTGACTTATCAGTCCACAACTACCAGGCTGAAAATATGGTGAGACCACGTGAATTCGATCGGGACGAAGCGCTGGATCGCGCCATGCGCGTGTTCTGGTCCAAGGGTTATTCCGCGACGTCCACGGACGACCTGCTCGCGGCAATGGAAATTGGCCGGCAGAGTCTGTACAACGCATTCGGCGACAAGCGCAAGCTCTATCTGGAAGCGCTCGACCGTTATCAGCAGCACAGCATCTCGGCGCACGTCGAGCGGCTCACACGCGGCGCGTCGGCGCTAGCCGGCATCAAGGCGATGTTGCTTGGCGTGATTGCCGCCGACGCCGCCGAGCGCGCAAACGGCTGCATGGGCGTCAACAGTGCCGCCGAATTCGGCGCGGGCGATGCCGATGTCGTCGCGATCCGCTCAGCGGGTGCGAAGCGCCTGAAGCAGCACCTGCTGGCTCGTATCGAGCAAGCGCAACGCGAGGGCGAGATCGATCCACGAATGGACGCGGAAGAAGTCGCGCTGTTCATCGGCAGCACCATGCAAAGCATTCAGTTGAATGCACGCGGAGGCATGACGCCGGCTGCGCTGCGGCGCCTTGCGAAATTCGCGGTCGAGCGGCTGGTCGTGCGTTCATAGCGCGGGCCACGTCGACGAAATCGCCCGCGCTCGTATCGTTCCTCGCGAACGGTGAAGCCACCTACATGACCGGCGCGAGTCTGACGATCGACGGCGCTTTGTCGCTCTGAAGCTCATTGCCCCGGCACGGCGTCGAAACGGAGAACGCCGCAACGTTCGAACGGGCCGCAGCGATGTTTTTGCATCGCTGCGGCCCGCCCTCCTGAACGACTCACACGCGTCTGGTGCGCACGCCGTCCCGGCTACGGCGCGAATCGCGTGAACACATAATCGCGATCCTTTACCTTCGCCGCGTGACACGCGATGCACGTCTCGTGCTGCGCCGCGTCCACCGGCTGCCCGTTGACGAAACGCCCGAAACCCCAGCCGCCCGTCGACGCATAACGGCGCGAGTCCTTGACCATCACCTGAACGGTAGTGGGCGCTCCGGGGATGGTCGCCGTCGCGAACTCGGGCGACTGCTTGCGCTTGTACGCAAGCTTGACCAGGATGGTGCCGTCGGGATACGGCAACGTCGACTTCTCGATTGCCCTGATCGCCACGGGATTGCCGAGCACCACGCGCAGTTCGTCGAGCGGCGCGGCTTCCTCCGCAGGCGCGATCATCTGCCACTTGCGGTAGCCTTCGGGAATCGTCACCCCGTAGATCGGCGACGGCGCGGACTTCGCGGGCTCCGCCAGCGCATGATTTGCCACCGCGCCAAGCAGAAGCGCCGCATTCAGCGCAACGTGTGCAAGCCGGATCTTTCGCATTGCGTGTCTCCCGTTCGTCCGCTCAGAAACGGGCGACGTCGATTCAATGAGTAGGCCAAACGCGCACGCAAGCAATACAAACATGCGGTTGCTTTCGGTGAGGCGCTGTCAACTTGGTGAGAGTGTGACGCAACGATGCGTAGTCGTATGAAGTGAGGCGTGCGCCGAATTGGTCACGCCTGGACCGGATCACCTAGTAGCTCACAACCACACCGCGCTCGAACAGCAAGTCCTCGACGTTGTGCCAGCTCAAGTGGACGCGGATGCGCGAGCGCGCTGCGCAACTGATAATGCCAGCTGAGAAACGACGACGGTCATAGAGCGATTTCGTTTTTTTCATAGAACAGTTTTACGCCGCGGATCAATTAACCTGACAATACCCCACCTGCCGCACCGCTCAAAAACCGAACGAAAGTTGTGTATAACGGGATACGTCTACCGACTGGCCAACTCCGTTGGCTGTGACGAGTGATGCGGTCGTCTTCGCAGTGCTACCCTTATCCGAGATAGCGGACAGAATGACGTGATCGTTGAAGCCAAGCCGGCACAGCAACTGACTCGATGCGGCAAGTCTTTCAGCTTGCTCTGTCGTGAGATTCAAGATGACATCCGCCAGCTTCCCCGAGATGCTCATGTTCGACATGCCCATTGCCTTATCTTTGCGCAACAGACGTTGCGCAAGCAACAAATACGACAGGTTGACGTTTTTGACCTCCGCCAGCATTTTCGATCACTCCCTCATGTATTGCCGCGCTTTAAGACAAGCGCTCAGAGCGCTTCTCGTCATTCGTCGCTCTCGCTGCCGCGTTTATGTTGACCTGCTGATTGTCAACACGCTAGCGTCATCCTGACGTTGCGCGAACTGCAAATGCGCACAGCTCCATTTCATGTCGTGGACTAAGCGAACAGGTGATGCACTGATTTCGCGCTTAGACCGGCTCGGCCGCAGTCCACCGAGTCCAGCCGGTTTGTCCACTTGCCTCGGCGACGCGCAAGGCGCGGGAACCATCGGCGAACGTCAGGCATTCAACGCGAAGACGCCGGTCTGCGGCAATATTGTTCGCGTGGACGTCGCCGCCTTCATGCCTGAAATGCAGCTTGCCTTCCTGCAAGAGTTCCAGCGGTGGCGGGTCTCCTGGGTGCGCACGCTTACGGTGCCACCGGTTCAGGAGTGTCGCGGCAATTTCGGCGTCGAACATGTAGCACTTTTCTCAGCGAGAGTTGGTAAGGATCCCAGCCCCCAGCAAGTAGCGGCCGTCTTAAAGCCTGCGATCACGATGGGACACCGCGCTCTCTTCATTCCATGCACCTGGTGCAACAACCATGCGTCGACGCCCTTGATCGCAATCGAACCGACAAGGCTCGCGGGTAATTGCAGCCACAGCAATTGAGCAAACGTTTGCCTTTCCATGTCCGGCCTGCCGCCGCGTATAAGTTAAATCCGCCTGTATTACGGCGTCCCGCCTCGACAATTGCATTGGGGCAAACCCTATGTTCGCCAACCGCCCACCCGGGGAGCGAGGCAGTACAGTCAGGTGCGCCAATCAGGTGCTGGCGTAGTCTTCCGGATGGCCCGACTCCGCCGGGCGATGTGCCGTGTCGGCTTTTTTTCGAGGCGCGACCGTATAAGCTGGCGGGTTGATATCACGGATGATCCGGATAACGCCCAATTACGACACTGACTGCCGCTCGCCAGGCGCGCACGGTCTTTAGTTCCAACTGCGCGGACCTTGGCTGCTCGAACAAAAGTCATACGGTGTGCGGTTAAAACGACGACTGGCTATGCAGCGTGATGGATATCTGCCCTGTCCGCGGGCAGTGCCCTGGCAGACTCCAGCATCCGCCTGTTCGCCTTCTCCACGACATGAAACGGAGCGGAGCGCATTTGCAGTTCATGCAGCGTCAGGAGGTCAGCCAGGAGGCTGCCATTGAGAGCGCGAACCTTAACAAAGCGGTGATGGACGTGCTTGAAGGAACGACGCCGGCGTTCGATAACCGGCGCGACAAATACCATCAGTAATTGAGTGCGAAGAATCGCGACCGTCATTCGCAGAACGTTGGATCTAGATATGTATAGAAAAACACGTCGCCCCGAACTGGTATTTAAAGATGCGTTGAGTGCCTTCATTGCGACGGAGGGTGAGTCGCTGTTAGCAGACGTCAGCGAGCGCCATACCTGCGGGCGTTTGTCGCTCTACCTGGAGCGCCAGCTCCAGGCAGATGGATTCTGCGGCTACTATGCCGACGTCGAATACAACCGCAAGCAGCAGGGCCAAGTGAAAACGATCATCAACGAACAACTGGAGGTCGTTCAAATCACGCCGGACATCATCGTCCACACTCGCGGAGAAAAGCCTCCACCGCACGACAATCTAATCGCCGTTGAGGTAAAGAAAGCGGCTAGACCGGAACGTGAGAAGAACGACGACCGAGCCCGGTTGAGAGCAATGACAACGACGCCGTATGAGGGCGTGTGGCCTTGGGACGGGTGTCACCCAGAGCACGTTTGCGGCTACGCGGTGGGTGTCTTTTTGGAGATTGACTTAAAGCGGCGACACCTCTACCTAGAATTCTTCAAGAAAGGTGCTCTGACCAAACAGAAACAACGCACATTCTGAACTGACCCAGCACAATTGTCGCAGCTATGCTCCTTTAAGATCGGTATCGAACGCGTGAAAATTATCCAATCAGGCACATCAAACACTTTATGCCCATATTTGGCGAAACCGCTGTCAGACGGCTTCGATACAAACAAAGAGCATATTCTGCCAGTCGCACTGGGTGCCCCAGAATCCTTCTTCATCGTCGCGTCGGCGTCGGAGAATACTCGACTGAACGATCTCGTTGATGCTCCCATGATTAATGACCCAGCTATTAAGATGCTTTCAGTCCTGGCGGAAGTCAAAACTCGGTCGGGCCGCAAAATAGCTAACATGCATGGCACGACAGCTTTTGGCGATGAGTTCATTGCGGACGTAACGAAAGATTCAGTGGCACTGCGATTCCGTAGCCCCGTCATCAAGGATGAGAAGACGGGCGAAATAATAGGCGTGAAGGGGTTCGGGGATAGCGTCTTTGAGGAAGCGAGGAAAATTAGCGACCGAATGATCTCGAGAGGCCGCGAAGTGCAAATTGGAGGACCTATAGTTATGCTGGAAGACAAGTCCCCCGTTGAGATGTCCATCGTAAGCGATCAGTCGCTCATGCGGCGTGAATCGATTAAAGCTGCCTACCTGCTTACTGTTAAAGCCTACGGCGACGCGGCGATAACTTCTAAAAGCGGTCAAATTTTCAGAGCAGCGATTGAAGCAGACACTGAGGAGGCACTGACTATGTCAGGCCTTCACTGGAGAAATCTGCCCGCTGATCACTACAAGCTCGAACCGGCGCTGAAAGCGAAGCACCACATGCTTTTCACTAGTTTGAAGGACGATTGGCTATTTTCTCAAGTCGTGCTATTCGGTGGAATATCGTTCGCGTTCTGGACTCCCCGAGATGATATCGATCAGAGCAACTGTTTCTATGGCAAGATTATTGACGCTTCTAGAGGACGCTTCATTAATCGACCGGAGGAACAGGAATAATACACATTCTCAGCCGCGACATGTCTCCCATTGACCGAGTTTCCATTTGTCTTTTTGTATTGCGATATTAGAGCACCGTCGCCTACTGTCTATTGACGTCTCGTCACAGCCACCATCAAGCGACGGTATTTCTGACGGTATACGAGCAGCTTTTCGCTACGCCGTTTATACAGGCTAAGCGTTTTCGGCCAGACTCAACATAATTGCGCGCTACGTGGAGCGAATGCTCAACGCACCGAAGTAGTTGCCGGAAACACCAACTGCAACGCCAGCAAGAGGTCCGCAACAACTCACGGCAACAACCGGAGTCCGCCGGCCACGCATGGGGCGATTGCGGCCCCTTGCCGCTTCCGGCCAGTTCATGCGTCTATCGTTTTGCCGAGCATATCAACGGCTGATGGCGCATCGCCAGTCGGCCAAACGGCATATGCCGTTCGGCGGAGGCGACTTGGGACCGTGCGTGGCGTAAAATACGCGCTTTCCCGAAAAACTCGCCAACATGACGCTCGCCTCCACTCCAGAGATCATCGCCGAACTCAAAGCCGGCCGCATGGTGATCCTCGTCGACGAAGAAGATCGCGAAAACGAGGGCGACCTCGTGCTCGCCGCCGAATTCGTCACGCCGGAAGCGATCAACTTCATGGCGCGCTACGGCCGCGGCCTCATCTGTCTCACGCTCACGCAGGAACGCTGCAAGCTGCTCAACCTGCCGCTCATGACTTACCGCAACGGCACGCAGTACGGAACCGCGTTCACCGTCAGCATCGAGGCGGCGGAAGGCGTGACGACCGGCATTTCGGCCGCCGACCGCGCCCGCACGATCGCTGCGGCGGTAGCGCCAGACGCGAAGGCGGAGCACATCGTGCAGCCGGGCCACGTGTTTCCGATCATGGCCCAGCCGGGCGGCGTACTCGTGCGCGCCGGCCACACGGAGGCGGGCTGCGACTTCACCGCGTTGGCAGGCCTCACGCCGGCTGCGGTGATCTGCGAAGTCATCAACGACGACGGCACCATGGCGCGCCTGCCCGACCTGATGGAGTTCGCAAAAGAGCACGATCTGAAGGTCGGCACGATCGCGGATCTGATCCACTATCGCAGCCGCACGGAGTCGATCGTCGAGCGCATTTGCGAGCGCACCATGCAGACGGCGCACGGCGCTTTCCGCGCGGTCATGTATCTTGACCAGCCGAGCGGCCAGCCGCACATCGCCCTCGTGCGCGGCACGCCGAACCCGGAACAGGACACACCCGTGCGCGTGCACGAGCCGCTGTCGGTGCTCGACCTGCTCGAAGTCGGCGAATCCACTCATTCGTGGACGCTCGACGCAGCCATGAAAGAGATCGCCTCGCGCGAAGTCGGCGTGATCGTGCTGCTCAATTGCGGCGACTCGAAAGAGCATCTGATCGACGTCTTCAAGGCGTTCGATTCGAAGGAAAGAGCGGACGCACTCAAGCGCCGGCCCGTCGACTTCAAGACCTACGGCATCGGCGCGCAGATTCTGCGCGAGCTGGGCGTCGGCAAAATGCAGGTGCTGTCGAACCCGCGCAAGCTGGGCAGCATGTCGGGTTACGGTCTCGAAGTCACCGGCTTCATACCCATGCCAGGCAGTGCCGCGCAGCCTCCGCAACAAGGCTGATCCGGTCATTTCACGCGCCTCGCGCTCACTCAAAAACACTACGGAATTCACATGGAAATCGGACAATACCAACCGAACCTCGACGGCGACGGACTGCGCATCGGCATCGTCCAGGCGCGTTTTAACGAACCCGTCTGCAATGGCCTCGCCGACTCGTGCATCGAAGAACTCGAACGCCTCGGCGTCACGGGCGAAGACGTGCTGCTCGTCACTGTGCCTGGCGCGCTTGAAATCCCGCTGGCGCTTCAGAAGCTTGCTGAGAGCGCGCAGTTCGACGCGCTGATCGCGCTCGGCGCGGTCATTCGCGGCGAAACGTACCACTTCGAACTGGTGTCGAACGAAAGCGGTGCGGGCATCACGCGCATCGGACTCGACTTCGGCATTCCTGTTGCAAACGCCGTGCTGACCACCGAGAACGACGAGCAAGCCGTGGCTCGCATGACCGAGAAAGGTCGTGACGCGGCGCGCGTGGCGGTCGAAATGGCGAACCTCGCGGTCGCGCTCGAACAACTCGGTGGCGACGAAGAAGAAGACGAAGAAGAGGAAGAGGCATGAAGAGCGCACGCCGACGCTCCCGCGAACTGGCCACGCAGGGGCTTTATCAGTGGCTGCTGTCGGGTTCGCCCGGCGGTGAGATCGACGCGCAACTGCGCGGCGCGCAGGGCTTCGACAAAGCGGACCATGAGCATCTGGACGCCGTTCTGCACGGTGTAATCCGCGATTCGGAGGCGCTGTCCGCCGATATCGCGCCGTGCCTCGACCGTCCGATCGAGCAGCTTTCGCCGGTCGAGCGCGCCGTCCTGCTCGTCGCCGCGTTTGAACTGAAGAATCACCTCGATATTCCTTATCGCGTGGTGATCAACGAAGCGGTGGAACTGGCCAAGACGTTTGGCGGCGCCGACGGCTACAAGTACGTGAATGGCGTGCTCGACAAGCTGGCGGCAAAGCTGCGCGTCGCGGAAATCGAAGCCGCTCGCAAGCGCTAGGCATGGCTGTGGCCGGCTCGTCAACACCGCGGCAACTCCGCGGCAATGCCGTCGCTATCCTGCGCGACATTGGCGCAACGGACCGCATTGCTTGTAATACGCCGCCGCGCGCATGAGAAACAGCGCGGTGCGCCGTCGCGCTTTCGCTTTTGAACTGGATTTAACCGTATGAACTCCGTGACCGAACCTCTTATGCGGCTCGCCGCACGCGTCGACTCCATCCAGCCGTTCTACGTGATGGAGCTGGCGAAAGAGGCCGCGCTTCTTGAGCGCGACGGGCGCGACATCATCCACATGGGAATCGGCGAGCCGGATTTCACCGCGCCCGAACCGGTCATCGAGGCAGCGGCGAACGCGCTGCGCCGCGGCGTCACGCAATACACCAGTGCGCTCGGCCTGCACGCACTGCGCGAGGCGATTTCGACGCACTACGCAGAGGTCTACGGCGTCAACGTGGATCCCGCCCGGATCGTGGTGACCGCGGGCGCGTCGGCAGCTTTGCTGCTGGCGTGCGCGGCATTGGTGGATCGCGACGACGAAGTGCTGATGCCGGACCCATGCTACCCGTGCAACCGCCATTTCGTGATCGCGGCCGAAGGCAAGCCGGTGATGGTGCCAAGCGGCCCTGCCGAGCGCTTCCAACTGACTGCCGCCGACGTCGAGCGGCTCTGGAACGAACACACGCGCGGCGTGCTGCTCGCGTCGCCGTCCAACCCGACCGGCACGTCCATCGAGCCGGCGGAACTCGAACGCATTGTCAAAGCGGTGCGCTCGCGTGGCGGCTTCACGATTGTCGACGAGATCTACCAGGGCTTGAGCTACAACACGAAGCCGGTGTCGGCCCTGTCCTATGGCGACGACGTCATCACGGTCAACAGCTTCTCGAAGTACTTCAACATGACGGGCTGGCGCCTCGGCTGGCTGGTAGTGCCGCCGGGCATGGTGAGTGCGTTCGAGAAACTGGCGCAGAATCTTTTCATCTGCGCGTCAGCCCTCGCCCAGCACGCGGCGCTCGCGTGCTTCGAACCGCAAACCATCGCCACGTACGAGGCGCGCCGTCTCGAGTTCAAACGCCGCCGCGACTTCATTGCGCCGGCGCTCGAATCGTTGGGCTTCACAGTGCCCGTCATGCCCGACGGCGCGTTCTACGTCTACGCCGACTGCCGCAGCGTCGCTCATCCTGCCGCTGGCGACAGCTCGGCACTGACGAAAGCGATGCTGCACGAAGCGGGCGTCGTGCTCGTACCAGGAATGGACTTCGGCAGCCACGCACCGAAACAATATATCCGGCTGTCGTACGCAACCGCCTATGAGAAGCTGGAAGAGGCCGTGGAGCGTTTGGCGCGGCTTTTCGGCCGAGGGCAGTAGGAGCACGAAGCGCAGCCGGGCTGGCGAGCGCCTCATGCGCTGCGAGGGTCTTTGCCGCCCGGAACTCCCGCCGGCAAGCCGCTGCCATCGCATAGCCGCGCGGCCTCCCAAAAAGCAAAAAAGGACACCCGCAAAGGTGTCCTTTTTCTTGCCGTTCGCACTCGCGTCAGGCCATCAACATAACGTTACGCGAGCGACTCAGGCGCCCAGTTCCGCGGCAGACGCCACGTGTTTGGGACCATTCGCGCTGGCATCGTCCTGTTCCGAAACCGGCGTCTTGCCCGGCGCAGCAGCGCTCAACGGGTGGCTTCCTTCCAGCGTGACCTGCACCCGCTTGCCGTTGCTGTTGTTCGCAGCAGCAGCCGACGTGGACGACGACGACGCATTGTTTGATGCAGTGATAACCGGCGCCTGCGGTGCGTTGATCGGCACCTTGCGGCCGCGCGCCACGTCGCGCAGACGCGCGCGCTCGGCCATCACCTTGGCGCCGTAGCCGCCATCGTCCTGCGACGTCGAGCCGACATACAGCCGCAGGCCGCCCGGCAGCGAACCGCCGCGCGCAATGCAATCCTTCAGAACCAGCGCGCCGACCTTGATATTCGCGACCGGCTCCAGCGCCGCGCTCTCGCCGCCGAAATACTGGAATTTGTCCGAATGAACCTTGGACATCACCTGCATCAGGCCTTGGGCGCCCACGCCGCTCTCGGCGTACGGGTTGAAGCCGGATTCGATCGCCATGACCGACAGCAGCAGCAGCGGGTCGAGACCGACTTCGCGGCCGGTGTCGAAAGCAGCCTTTACGAGCTCTCCGACGGGCTCCTGGGCGACGCGGTAGCGACGGGCCAGGTACGACGCCACGAGCGCCTGTTCACGCGACGAAATGAGCACGCGATCGTCGCGCGCGTCGGCGGACACGCGTTGCGCAGGAATCAGCCGGGCCAACGCGGAAACGCTTTGCATGGTGCGCGGATCGAGACCGTTGAGCGCCGCGATACCCATGCCGGCCGAGCCGGAACCGTCGAACGCGCCGTCATAGCTGGTATTGCTGACGCTCACGCCCGCGCTATTGCCGCCGCTCGCTGCGTCAGCGCTGTTCGGGTTGGAGTTCGCGGACAGCGTTTCGTCCGGCGAGTTGCGCCCCGGCGGCCCGAAAGCAGGTAGCGGGTTGCCTTGCAGCAGGCGCGCGGGGCCTGCTTGCACGGCTGCGGAAAGGACCGGCATCAGCTTGGCCGCGAGTGTGCCGCGCCACGTGGGCATCAGCCACAGCGCGATTGCCAGCACGACGGCAATGCCGCCGACAATGCTGAACAGGTGATGACTCAATTGCGTCCCGCGACGCACTGCACCGCGCACAACTTGCGCGATACGTTCGTCGGGACGCCACGATAACCAGGCGTTCATTCAGATCTCCCATGTTGCATGATCCGCGAACCCCGCCGGAAAAAAACAGGCGGTACCACACATTCGCAGAGTCAAGACATCGCGCGCTCTGTCTGGTTAGGGCAGCAGCGACGTCGGGAAAACGGCAAATACCGTTTGTGGGGAGCCTTCCTGAAAAGCGGTCCGCGGCATGCCGAAAACATGCGGGCGGTGGCTCCCACGCGAAAAACCAGCGTCAGTTGGCGCTGGCGAGGACATCGACAAGACCGACGGATACCGTGCAGGGCTTCGGTAAGCGGTGACGCGTTGCGTCAAATGGGACCGGGGCAGTGGTAAAAGGTTCACGCCCTGCAACCAACGTGGACGGATTCTAGGGCACTGTTTTATAGATCGTCAACACTATAAACGGGCGAAAGTATAACTAATTGTAATAATGAACCGGGTTCCGACCGCTCAAACGGCCGTGCCGAGCGGTTTTTCGGCATTTTGGGGACTGCCGTTCGTCCTATGACGTTCGGCCGATCTACGTGCGCTAGCCAACGCAGGTAAAATCGACAATCGTTCTGGCGCCTCCTTCGCCGTTGCGCCTTCCTCTTTCGCCGCTCGCGGCACAGAACCGCATCAGATGAAATACAAAGACCTGCGTGACTTCATCGGCCGTCTCGAGACGATTGGAGAACTGCGCCGTATCCCGCAAAAGGTATCGCCTGTCCTTGAAATGACCGAAGTGTGCGACCGAGTGCTGCGCGCCGGCGGGCCGGCTTTGCTATTTGAAAACCAGGAGCGGCATGCGTTCCCGGTGCTTGGCAACCTCTTCGGCACGCCGCGCCGCGTAGCGCTCGGCATGGGCATCGACGCGGCAGCCGGCGAAGGCGACGGCGCCGCGCTGGATTCTCTGCGCGACGTCGGCCGGCTGCTCTCGGCCTTGAAAGAGCCGGAGCCGCCAAAAGGGCTGAAGGACGCGGGCAAACTGTTCTCGCTTGCAAAGGCCGTGTGGGACATGGCGCCACGAACCGTCAGCGCGCCGCCCTGCCAGGAAATCGTGTGGGAGGGCAATGACGTCGACCTGGAAAAGCTGCCTGTCCAGACCTGCTGGCCGGGCGACGCCGGCCCGCTGATCACTTGGGGCCTGACCGTCACGAGAGGCCCGAACAAGAGCCGACAAAATCTCGGCATCTATCGCCAGCAATTAATCGGACGCAACAAGCTGATCATGCGCTGGCTCGCGCATCGCGGAGGTGCGCTCGACTTCCGCGAGTTCGCGCTCAAGAATCCCGGCCAGCCGTATCCGGTAGCGGTCGTGCTGGGTGCGGATCCGGCAACCATCCTCGGCGCGGTCACGCCGGTGCCGGACACGCTCTCCGAATATCAGTTCGCCGGCTTGCTGCGCGGCGGGCGGACGGAGTTGGCCAAATGCATTACGCCCGGCGTCGACAGTTTGCAGGTGCCCGCGCGCGCGGAAATCGTGCTCGAAGGTTTTATCTATCCGCAGGAAGGCGCGCCCTCGCCCGCTCCTGCGGGCGCACCGCCGCGGCCGGCCAAGGGCGCCTCCGCCGCCTATGAACACGCGCTGGAAGGCCCGTATGGCGACCATACCGGCTACTACAACGAACAGGAGTGGTTCCCGGTGTTCACCGTCGAGCGCATCACCATGCGCCGCGACGCGATCTACCATTCCACGTACACCGGCAAGCCGCCCGACGAGCCCGCCGTGCTAGGCGTCGCGCTCAACGAAGTGTTCGTGCCGCTTCTCCAGAAGCAGTTCAGCGAGATCACAGATTTCTATCTGCCGCCCGAGGGATGCAGCTACCGCATGGCGATCGTGCAGATGAAGAAAAGCTACCCGGGCCACGCCAAGCGCGTGATGTTCGGCGTCTGGAGCTTCCTGCGACAGTTCATGTATACGAAGTTCATCGTTGTCGTGGACGAAGACGTCAACATTCGCGACTGGAAAGAAGTGATCTGGGCGATCACCACGCGCGTCGACCCGACGCGCGATACGGTGCTCGTCGATCGCACGCCGATCGACTATCTCGACTTCGCCTCACCGGTCGCGGGACTGGGTTCCAAGATGGGACTCGACGCAACCAATAAATGGCCTGGCGAAACCGATCGCGAATGGGGACGGCCTATCGAAATGGACGCGGCGGTGAAACAGCGAATCGACAGCTTGTGGAACGAGCTGGGCCTGTGAGCGCGCCGAGCGCGTGACCGAATAACAAACAGATGGAGCAGTTGCGGGCATGCATGCCTTTTCGATGATGTCGGACGGGTTCTTCCTGTCTTTGTCGTTGTGTCTCGACATCGGTCTTGTGAACGTCGCGATGATTTCGCTGGCACTGTCACACGGATTCAAGCCGGGCTTCTGGCTCGGCCTTGGCTCGTGCGTCGGCGACCTGATTTATGCGGCCCTCGCGCTAGCCGGCATGGCTGCGCTGCTGCAGTTCGAGTCGGTGCGCTGGGTCGTGTGGATCGGCGGCGCGGCCGTCCTGCTGTTCCTTACCTGGAAGATGGCGCGCGAAGCGATGTTTCCGGCGTCGGCACCCCCTGTCGCCGGCGAGGCGGACGCCAGTTCTCCGCATCTGTCGGCGTGGCGCGGCTTCCTGCGCGGTGTGTTGCTGGCGGTGTCGTCGCCTTCGGCGATTCTGTGGTTCGCCGCAGTGGGTGGCGCACTGATTGCCAAAGCCGGCGCGACGAGTGCCACCACGGCGCCGGTATTTCTCGGCGGTTTCTTTCTTGGCGGCTTGTGCTGGACGGTGTTTATCTGCGGCCTCGGCAGCCACGGCCGCAAGCGCGCCGGCACTGGTTTGCTGCGCGCATGCCACGTGCTGTCGGCGCTGCTGTTCGCCTACTTCTCATATACCGTGATCGTGAACGGGTACCGCGATCTGATTCTGCAAACGGCAGAGGGCTCGCCGGCTGCACAAACGGCGAGCTGACAGGCAACGGCCCGCCCCATGAACTGGGGCGCCGTCTTCCGACACATCAAGCCGGCTTCACGCCGGAAAGTGATCAGGCGAGGTACTGCGCGAGCTTCGCGAGATCGACGTTACCGCCGCTCACCACCACGCCCACGCGCTTGCCCTTCACGGGCACCGCGCCGTTCAGCACGGCCGCCGCCGCGAGGCAGCCGGTCGGTTCGACGACGATCTTCATGCGCTGGGCGAAAAAGCGCATGGTCTCGATCAACTGCTCGTCGGTCACCGTTTCGATCCGCGCGACCAGCTTGCGGATAATCGCGAACGTGTAGTCGCCTAGATGCGTCGAGGCCGCGCCATCGGCGATAGTGCGCGGCGTGTCGATATGCACGATCTCGCCGCGCGCAAGAGATTGCTGACCGTCATTGCCGGCTTGCGGCTCCACGCCGATTACCGTGCAGTCCGGGCTCAACGCCGCCGCCGACAACGCACTGCCGCTAATCAGCCCGCCACCGCCCAGGCACACGAACAGCATGTCGAGCGGCCCCGTTTCGTCGATCAATTCCTTCACCGCTGTGCCCTGCCCCGCGATCACATGGGGATGGTCATATGGCGGAATCAGCGTCATGCCGCGCTCCTCGGCGAGCCTTCGGCCGATTTCCTCGCGGTTCTCCTTATAGCGGTCGTAGGTGATGACTTCGCCGCCATAGCCCTTGGTGGCGGCCACTTTGGCCGCGGGCGCGTCGTGCGGCATGATGATCGTCGCGCGGATGCCGGCAAGACGCGCCGACAGCGCGATGGCCTGCGCATGGTTGCCGGACGAATAGGTCAGCACGCCGGCCTTGCGCTGCTCCGCGTCGAAATGCGAGATCGCGTTATAGGCGCCGCGAAACTTGAAGGCCCCCATCCGCTGAAAGTTCTCACACTTGAAGAATACCGACGCTCCGGTGCGCTCGTTGAACGTGCTCGAGGTCAGAACTGGCGTGCGGTGCGCGACGCCCTCGAGTCGTGCGGCGGCGTCGAGTACGTCGTCGAACGTGGGAGCGGGGAGTGGGTGCATTGGCTGCATCGGCGGAGTCCTCCAGAGCGGTGGCGAAACAGCCATTCTCCCAGCTTCGCCGACGCTTTGAAACGTCCGCAACAACTCACTCGATGCTGCAAAAACAAAACGGCGTCACCCGGCGATCAAGCCGGCGTTACGCCGTTCAGACTTTCTGTCCGCCTACAACCAGGCAACTGTCGATCAAGCCGAAATCAGCGCCGATAGTAGCCGTGGCCACCACCATAGTAGCCGTGGCCATAACCACCGCCATAGTAGCCGTGGCGATAATAGGGGCGACCGTACCCGTAATACCCACCTACGACGACGGGCGGCGGCGCATAAACCACAGGCGGCGGCGCATAGACGACGGGCGGCGGCGGCGCATAGTACACCGGCGGCGGCGCGGCATACAAAGGATAAGCCGGCGCAACCGGTACGCCGATACCGATACCCACAGAGACGTGTGCCTGCGCGGTGGAGGCAAGCCCCACGCCGAGTGCGGCGGCAACGACAAACGGAACGATCTTTTTCACTTTTGTTCTCCAGGCGCGGCCCATTGAAGGTCGCCGACTTCGCATGCCAGGCATGCTACAAAATTAATTTATCCAAAAAGCCGAGGCGACGCTGTTCGCATTTGTTGCAAATTGCAATACGCGAAAAGGATTTACGCCGGTGCCCAGCAAGCAGCATCGCCCAAGGAGCGCGAACGGCCTGAGGAATCAACGGATTGGGGCCGTCTGCGGTGCACACGCTGGTGCCGCGAAGAGGCTGCGAGTTAAACGGACGCGGAGTCGGTAATCTTTAATTACAAATTAGCTTCAATACTGACGGCGTGGAGCAACAGCCAAATAAAAAACCCGGCACGTAGGCCGGGTTTTTCTCAAGTGCAAAGCGGGTGTTGGTCAGCCGACCTTCACATACGCAAATTCGCGTGAGACGTTGGGTGGCACGTAGGCGGCGCTGATTCGCACGCGCGGGCTCAGTCGCTTCTTCTGATCCCACCAGCGACGCCGCTGCGCGTGGGTCAAGAACCGCAAGTGCTTCCGGTAAGAAAAAATGTTCATCGTAGCCTCCCCGAATCCGATTGCGAAATTGCGAAGCCAAGTACCCAAAGACAGCCACGGCCGATCGGCCATGCGGAAATTGTGAGCAGTTTTCAAGCCCGTAGGGCGCGCGCGGCGCCATGACCAACAGCTGGCGTCATATCGCCGGCAAACTCATCTGACGACCGATGCATAGGCCGCGCCATGCGCCGGCCGATGCGCGATACTGCTGCTTCCCCTCTCACGCCCCGTCTGGAGCACGTCGACATGTCCCAGTCCCCTCTGCCGCGCCTTGGCTTTATCGGTGCGGGTCGCCTCGCGCGATGCCTCGCGCTGGGTTTTTCCCGCGCAGGCTATCCGGTAACGGCAGTGGCGAGCCGCACGCCGGCTTCCGCTAGTCGGCTCGCCAGTCAAATTCCGCAATGCATGGCGCTCGACGATCCTCAGCAAGTCGTCGACAGCGCCGATGTTGTCTTTTTAGCCGTTCCTGACGACAGCATCGGTACGTCAGCGCACACACTCCGTTTCGCCGCCGATGCTGCCTATGGCAAGGCGCTCGTGCATTGCAGCGGCGCGTCGCCGGTCGAGTTGCTGGCGAGCGCGCGCGACCAGGGCGCGGCGATCGGCGGCTTTCACCCGCTCTACCTTTTCAGCGGCGAGCTGGCCGATCTCGACCGTATCGCCGGCTGTTCGGTGACGATCGAGGCCGACGGCGACCTGAAAGACACGCTGACGGCATTGGCCGTCGCGCTAGGCTGCCATCCGTTGTCGATCCCGCCGGGCGGCCGCATGCTGTACCACGGCGCCGCGCACTATGCGGCGAGTTTCGCGCTGTGCAGCCTTGCCGAATGCGTCGCACTGTGGCGCACGCTCGGTTTCGCCGAGGACGAAGCGCTGCGCGCCCTTTTGCCGATGCTCGCGGGCACCATTCAGACCGCTCGCGACAAGGGCCTGCCCAACGCGCTCGCCGGCCCGGTCTCGCGCGGCGACACGGGTGTCGTGCAGAAGCAGTTGGCGTTGCTGGAAACCCTCGGCGGCGATCACGCCGCGTTGTATGGTTTGCTGTCACGGCGCGCAGTCGCGCTGGCGCAACGCCGCGCCGCGCCCCCTGCGGCAATCGCCGCAATCGCCGATGCGGTGGAAGATTCGTTGAGCCGATCGCTGAATCAGGCGGCAGCAGGTGCAAGCGTCAAGTAAGCCGTGATAATGTGACGTCCGGCGCCGCGCGCAATCCGCCGGCGCCCCGCTTCGGGACCAACAGACGAGAACGCACAATGATCAAGGTCAGCATCCTCTATCCGTACCGGGAAAACGGCCACTTCGACGTGGACTATTACTGCGTCACCCACATGCCGCTCGCGGCCGAACTGTTCGGCCCGTCGCTGAAGGGCTGGTCCGTCGACGTGGGCATCAACGCGGGCCCGCCGGGCACGCCGCCGCCGTATGTGGCCGCGGGCCACTTCCTCTTCGATAGCACGGACGACTTCTACAAGGTTTTCAAGCCGGCGTCCGAACGCCTTCTGGCCGACATTCCGAATTACACCGACGGCGGCAACGGCGCCATTCTGATCAGCGAAATCAAGGTTTCCGTGTGACTGGCCGCAGTTGATGCGAATCGGGGCGGCGCAGCCAGGCGAGAGTCTCTCCTCGTCCGGCGTTGAAAGTGCAGGCCTTGCACTACTCGCATCATCCGCTTTTCAATGCATGCGGCCGCGTCGGCGGCCCATGCCACATAACTGAACCGCCGGTGCACGAGACCGAAAAGCGCCGGCGCCCATGCCGTTCCACGGCTGTCATCAGAAGCATAAGGACACAAGATGTTTGGCGATATCGCCCGTTTTCTGCTCAATACCGTCTTCACGCTCTTCGGCGCGGCGTTGCTGCTGCGCGCCTGGCTGCAGGTCGTTCGCATGCCGCCGTACAACCCGGTCACGAACGCCGTGCTGCAAGCCACGAACTGGATCGTTCTGCCGCTGCGCCGAATTCTGCCGAGCACGCGCAACGTCGACTGGGCGAGCCTCGTCGCGGCGCTGATCGCCGCGATCGTCTATGTGGTGCTGATGGTGGTCCTCACCGGCGCCGACCCGCTCACGCTGGTGCCGACGCTGCTGATCGTCGCGGTGCTGACCGTGATCAAGTGGGCGCTGAATCTGATTATCTGGATGACGATCCTGATGGCGCTGCTGTCGTGGCTCAACCCGCGTTCGCCGGCGATGCCGATCCTGTATCAGCTGACCGCGCCGTTTCTGAATCCGCTGCGACGCGTCGTGCCGCACCTGGGCGGCATCGACCTTTCGCCGATTCTTCTGTTCGTGATCGTGCAGGTGCTGCTGATGGTGGTCACGCGCGCCGCCGTCCAGCTCACTTACTTCGTGATCTGAAGCCGACCGGAATGCCGGACGATGTAGCCGCGCACAGCGCGGCATAAGGAAAAGCAGCGGCGCAGTTTGCGCTCGCTGCCCTTTCGCGAGTAAAATAGCGCGCTCTGCGGGCGTCGTATAATGGTAATACCCTAGCTTCCCAAGCTGCAACGGCTTGAGCAAACCCACTATTCCTGCGGGTTTTGAACGTAGTTTGCTGGCGGGCACCATTGAAAACCACGTGTCATGCGGGTTTGACGGCGACGCCAGTTTTCACCCCAGCACATCAAGTCGGAAGCCGCAGACGTGGCGCTGCGTATGGCCGGCAACCGTAAGCGGCAACGGGCACATTATTCAAGGCCGAGGAACGTGCGAGCTGCGCCTGACAGCTTCGCTAGATTGATCCCAATCCCATCGCTGTAAATTCTTCGCAATACTCGCTGCTCTATCTTTCCCAGTTCGCGCTCAAGATCTGCAACGTTGTGACATACATCGTACGCCGCCAAGTATCCGTTCCGCCGCAGCGACAAAACTTGGCCCAATTTCGGTAATGTTATTTTTCGCGAAACGAGCTCCGGCACCGAACCCAGCTTGAGCAGGTCATCACGGATAGCGGCAATTTGCTCTGACGTGAGTTCAACTCGATACGACGAATGGTGCCGAACGAGGCTCACCCCGAGGAACTCCGCAGGTTGTTCGGGTTCGTAGATCACCGACTTTGATCCGGGCTCAATCGGCGGCACCGTCAGCCCCAGTTGCATCAGGTGCTCCGAGCAAAACCGCGCCAAGTCTTCGCACTCGTCACGAGAAGATGCGAAAAAAATCAGATCGTCTGCGTAACGAACCGCCCGAAAGCCGCGCTGTTCGATTGTTCGATCGAAGCCGCCCAGCATGATATTGGAAAAGAATGGCGACAGCGGCATCCCTTGCCGCACGCCCTCACCTCGCTTAATGCCGAGTCGATGAATCCGCGTAGCTGCACTACCTTTTACCGGGGCGATCTCGCAGGCAATGGCTTGTCCGAGTAAGGCGTGTAGCGATCGTTCGCGGATGACGGATTTCAACGCCCGTTGTAGCAGCGCCCGATCGATTTTGTCAAAAAAGGAGGCAATATCAGTCTTGTAGACCCATCCGTGCTTGGCACGTAGATCGCACGCATCCTTCACAGCCTTCTTTACACCCCGCTCCTTCACAAAGCCGTAGCTCACCTTATTCGCCAGTCGGTCGGCATACCGGTTGGAAAGGAAATCGAGAAGCGCACGCTGCACAATCCGATCCTGGACAGTCGGGACGCAAATTAAGCGGTACTTGTCCGCCGACTTGGGAATCAGATGAGGTCGAAGGTCCGAAAATTGGAAGCTCTTGCGATGTAAGTCACGGAACAATCGATTTAATCGAGCTCTCTCGTCACCACGATAATCGTTGATCGAAATGTCATCGACGCCTGTAGTATTCCGTGAACGGGGAGACGCTTTTTTAAAAAGATTCACCCATGCATCGCGCAGGGCGTCGAGCGACAGAGCGGAAGAATACGCGTTCTTTCCCATATATCAGGTGCTTCGCTGGCGTTGAACAGCATCCCTAGACCAGCGGCTGAAAGCCCCTTCGGCATCCTCGTTGCGGACCGCATCTTGCGATTCGGACCCGCCCCTGATTCCGCCGGTCACGCTCACGCGATCGCTCGCCTGTGCGCAGGTTGCCGATTGGTAACGTGCAGCGCAACCCGCAGAGATGCCAGAGGGAGCCGCACTTCGACCGAAGCGGCCGCCGAGATGTAAACGCTTCTCATTTTCACTTCCATTACGCTGGGTTTGACTCCGGTTGCGACGGCAATGGCGGCCAAAGCCGCGCATGCCAGCTTCCTCCAGGCGCAACGGGGGCGTTTTTTCGAAGAGATTCGCCGCGACGTTGCTGGCGCGCCCGCCTCCCTGCCTCGGGGGTGCCCCGCACGTTTCGTAATCGCCTTCCCAACAGTTCTAGGGATAGAAGGCGACCCGATCGCCCCTTCGGCATCCTCGTTGCGGACCGCATCTTGCGATTCGGACCCGCCCCTGATTCCGCCGGTCACGCTCACGCGATCGCTCGCCTGGGCGCCAGAGGGCCGATTGGTAACGTGCAGCGCAACCCGCAGAGATGCCAGAGGGCGCTACCTAACCGTCCCATTTTGCCTGAGGATTGAGTCGGTAACAACTCCTTCCATGTGCGCAACCCCGCACTTATTACTTGAGTATGACGATACTACGAGCTATCTTTGTACGACGATTATTGAATATGCGAAGGTGGCGGTGGCTGAGAAACAAACAACGGCAAAAAATCTTGCAAGCAACGCCGCTTGCGCCCTCAACACCGACAGCGCTGGGCTCCCCCTTGCCACCCAGCCTCGGCCATATCGCAAATCGTTCGAGCTATACTCTTTCACTCCCCATCAAGTCTGAGAATTTGCATGAGTCGCGCTCGTATATCGCCAGAAGTACAAGCACGCGTTCTCGCCGAGAGCCGAAGACGATGCGCAGTGTGTTACGGATTGAACAACGATGCCTCCAGGAAAAAGGGGCAAATTGCTCACCTAGATCAAGATGCCGCGAACAACTCCGAAGGCAATTTGATCTTCTTGTGCTTCGATCATCATGACGAATACGACTCGACCACTCGGCAGGCGAAAGGGCTCACTCAGCTCGAGCTGGTGGAATACAGAAGCCAATTGATTGCGGAGCTGGAACGGCGATGGGCGTCCGGCGACCTAGATGCTTCACCGTCTCAAAGCCCAATCTCGATTGTTCTTAATGTATCGGCCAGTGGCGGAGCAGGAGGTGCAGGCGGGATGTTCGGCGGCGGAGGTGGTGGAGGGGGCGCACCGCTAGGAGGCGGCGGAGCTGGCGGTCAAGGATTCGGCACCACGGAAACACCGTCAGACCAGTGACCTACTCGCTCCGCGTGTCGACTGAAGGGCGCTTGCTATTCGAGTCCCCTATCAATCAGATGTATGGGCGAATACTTGCGCTATTCGCACTCACGTTTCCCGAAAGAATCGCTCAGCGGGCGGGAGATGCACCCATCCTCATTGGAAAGATAGCGCAGACGATCGAGGATGCGCTTCAGGAAAGCCCCGCCGCGCATACGGCTTGGGTCGCCCTATACGACCTAACCGACTCCGCCCCAGTGGTGGTCGAGCTTGTCGGCGCACCGGCGAACGGGGTGGATGCCGTTAGCCAACACGACGGCGGCGGCGGTGGTCAAGGAGCTTGGCCGGGCGCTGGCGGAGGCGGAGGCGGATACGGTGGAGTCGGAGCTTCAGGTGGTAACGGAGCAGACGGAGCACTGGTAGTGTTCGAATATTCAGCGCAGCAAGCGTTGATTGACGTAGAAGCGTTCGTTACCCCCGGCCAATACGACTGGATCTGCCCCAAAGGCGTCGCGTCGGTGGATGTTATTGCGATTGGCGGGGGTGGTGGCGGGGCGGGCGGGGGCCCGAGACTCCACTCTGCTGCCCCCGACGCGCCTCAAGACAATGCTGATTGCACATTGGCATGACCGGCCGGAGCGGAGTCCGGAGCAGCAGCCGCATCACTTCTTTATCATTGGCTCGTGCTTGTCCTTGATCATCTGGTAGTAGGTGCTCGCACCAGCCTTCGTCAATTTCACCTCGGCGATGAACTTCTCGATGATGTCTTTCCTCGTCACATCCTTAACAGTCCGCATCCGCTTGTAGATTTCGGTTGCCAGTTCCATCTTCGTCGGCGTAGCTGGTTCAGGCTTCGCAGCTGTATCGGTCGCCGTCGCAGTATCTGGACATCGTGCGGAAAGCCTTTCGCGCCTGGGACAAGGCTGACACCGAAGAAAAGCGCCGCTACGTCGCAAACCTCGTGACGAACGCTGCTGGGACGCGTCTGTGTTCGGATGATGTGGTTCGTCTTTTCATCGACTGGCTAGACGGTTACCACGAGTCCCACCTCGCGGTAATCCGGGAAATCTACAGCAATCCCGGCGTGACACGGTTTGACATCTGGACCGCAATTTACGGCGATCTTGTTCGCGAAGACTCGGCGGAAGCCGACCTATACAAGTTGCTGATCCGTGACCTGAGTACAGGTGGCGTCATCCGGCAAGCACGTGACACTAATGCCGATGGGCAATTCCTGCGCAAGCAGACAGCGCGGAAGCCGCCGGGGCCAGTCAACTCCACCGTCGAATCAGCCTTCGAGAGCAGCAAACAATATGTGCTAACCGAGCTAGGCAAGCAGTTCGTTCACTACTCGATGAACGAGGTGGTACAGCGCGTATCAGGCGAATGACGGTGCACGCACCACAGATGGTGGGTAGTCAGGCCTAATCCAGATTAGGCTTGCTGCGGCCCGTTAACTTTCACTCGCGCGGCCATCTTGTCTCTAAGAGACTGTACGACTGAGGCAAGCCGCGCTGCTGCTGCGACGAGATCTGCGGCCTTCTTGGGGTCGGCCACAATCAGCGAAGCTCGGAACGATTTTTTCTTCAAATCGCCCTCCCAAGGCGCGGCCTCGGGAAGCCTATCCAACTCCTCCAGCAGCCCCGCAGCGATGCATTCTTGGGTTTCCACGGTATTAAGTTTGCTGAATAGCTTGTCGGCCTTTGCATCCCACTCAACCAATTTGTCAACCGCTCCGTTGAACGTTTTAAGGTCGATCGTCCGACTCGGGAGATTTGGCTCCGAAATCACCACGCGAATGACATCAAGTTCACCGAGCAACGCGTCTACACGACCAAACACGCCCTTTCGCTTCTCAATACTAATCCGGTCGCAGTATGCTGTCCGCGTCCTGAAAATCAATTCCTGGTTCGCGCTTTGCGCCAACATCGTGGCGTCTTTCGATATCTGGTCTACGCCCGAACGGAACGAACCGTAGGCTGAAACGCCTGCAACAATGGTTGATGCAGCGGCACCGAGGACAATTATCCGGGTCTTAAGGCTTCCCTCTTCAAACTCCACCTTCACGCGTACGTCGTCGCCCAAGAAGAAGAACTTCGCACGCTCCTCCATGAAGGAGGTGAGGTCGTGTTTCAGCTTCGAAAGCTTGACTTTGTCGTCAAAAACATCAATCTCAAGGTGTGTGTACGCTTCACAGAGAATTTCTTCGTCGATGTAGTTTGCCAACTTTCGCCCCGTCCGGTTCGCAGCGTTCCCGCGCTTTACAGCGCTTTCCGCATTTTGAATTCATGTTATTGACCGGCAAGATACCACAAAGACACATACCAGCGGGGCCGCCAACACTGTCCTAGGCCGCCGCATCGCTTTACTCCCCACTCAAGTAGAGTTGATTCTTGCAACGCCCTCCGCCAAGACATCGTCTGCTGAGGACCAACTAGTAGACATGCTGCACCGCAACCGTCCAATGCTTCGCCAGAGCCCTAGATCGATCGATTCTGGAATGTGCGTGGGTGGTGTTCGAAATGGAACTTTAGTCGGCGTCGTCTTTGGTCGCCTCTGGGAATAGACGCAGGGGCCATACGCCGAACTCCGAACCGGTTCCTTCTGCGCAGGCGACACGTTGTTCGACGGGCGCTGCCAGCAAGAATTTCCGAAGTGCATACACTTTTCACGCCACTGAACACGATCCCGCCTCCCCAAATCCCTCAAACCCCTGTAAAATAGGGCGCTCTGCGGGCGTCGTATAATGGTAATACCCTAGCTTCCCAAGCTAGAGCCGTGGGTTCGATTCCCATCGCCCGCTCCAGATACTTTCCGGCAGTTTTGCGACCCGTTCGCAACTGGTTCGAAGAAAAACTGCTTCGAAGAAAGTATCTGCATTCACCGCGCTGAGTTTGCGTCACGCGCAGCAAAACATTCCTAACACGTCAAATCCACTGATTGGCTTTCCACGC
Organism: Paraburkholderia kirstenboschensis; assembly: GCF_032806925.1. Lineage (NCBI taxonomy): Bacteria > Pseudomonadati > Pseudomonadota > Betaproteobacteria > Burkholderiales > Burkholderiaceae > Paraburkholderia > Paraburkholderia kirstenboschensis. The sequence goes on from NZ_CP136513.1 coordinate 1,908,397, forward strand.
CAAACGCGCGGACGCCGCATCGTGATAGCGGCCGAGAATGTATCGAATCCCGCCGCGGCATTCTTCCTCTGCATTGCCAAATGACTTGACGCCATCCGGATTCAATTCATATTGCGATGGCAGCAATTGAAACAGCCCACGCGCGCCGGACTTCGGATTGCGCAGATTCACCGCACCGCCTGACTCCTGCGCCATCAGCCACAGCAGATCGTTGAATTGAGTCAGCGGCACACGTTCAGTCGACATCGCTTCCCGAAGCGCATTCCTGGAAGTTGCGGGAACACTGCTCAGCTCAATTGGAGTCCAGCCGGTTTTCGCTGCTTTTGCTTCGCGGTGATTGTGTGCGTGCTTACTCATAGCGGTATTCGCGTGGATTAATCGTTGGAAAAAACTGGCTTACAGAACGATTGAATCATACAAAAACCTGCACCGTTATTAAAACGTAATGTGCGGTGTCTGCCGAGGCGGCAATGCGCGCACCTGTCTGGACGCACCCTTTTGCGTTGTGCTACCTTACGCGCACTTGCAACGCCCGCTCCACCTTACTGCCGAGCCTTCGGTAGAAACCAAGCACGAGCCGCCTCGACGAAGGCGGCTTTTTTATAGCGACGGCTGGCCCGCGCGGCAACTGATCGCAATCCGCTTGCCGACATGACAACCGGCGCGGGCTGAACGCGGTGCGCCGCGTCGTTGTCCGCGAGCGCGAACAAGCGCCACGCAAGCAGCGAAGCCTTTACCCTTGTAGCAGCATGACGATGATCCACGATCCCAACGACGCCGGCTTGACCGACGACCTTCCCACGCCCTCCAACGAAACCGACGCTCCGGCCGTCGACGACGCAGCGCCGCACGACGAAGCCGTGCATCGCCGCCGCATCCGCAGCTTTGTCACGCGCGCCGGCCGTGTGTCGACCGGTCAGCGCCGGGCGATGGACGAGCTCGGCCCGCGCTTCGTCGTGCCGTTCGCGCCGCAGCAGCCGGACTGGAACAGCGTATTCGGCCGTGAAGCGCCGCGCGTGCTGGAGATCGGCTTCGGCATGGGCGCGACCACCGCGGAAATCGCCTCGCACCGTCCCGATGACGATTTTCTCGGCGTCGAAGTGCACGAACCGGGTGTCGGCGCATTGTTGAAGTTGATGGGCGAGCAGGCGCTGACCAACATCCGCATCATTCAGCACGACGCCGTCGAGGTGCTCGAACAGATGATCGCGCCGGACAGCCTCGACGGCGTGCACATCTTTTTTCCCGACCCCTGGCACAAGGCTCGTCATCACAAGCGTCGCCTGATTCAGCCGAAGTTCGTCGCGCTGCTCGCATCGCGCCTGAAGCCCGGCGCCTATCTGCATTGCGCGACCGACTGGCAGAACTACGCCGAACAGATGCTCGAAGTGCTGAACGCCGAGCCGGCATTGCACAACACGGTCGACGGCTATGCGCCGCGCCCTGAATATCGTCCGGTAACGAAGTTCGAGCGACGCGGCCTGCGCCTCGGCCACGGAGTGTGGGATCTCGTGTTCCGCAAACGCGACGTCGCATGAAGGCCGAGACGTTTTCCGCCGACACATCGGCCGCACAAACAAAAAGGTCCGCCAACTCGAGTGACGGACCTTTTTTCATGGCCTGCGAAAAAGCGCGGGAGACCTACTCCGTCCAGCTCAGCGCGCCGCTATAGCCGACTAGCAAGATCAGCAATCCAAAGCCGATGCGATACCACGCGAACGCCGTGAAATCGTGTCCGGCGATGTAGCGAAGCAACCAGCGCACGCACAGAAAAGCACTGACAAACGCCGCCACGAAGCCGATCGCGAAAACGCCGAGCGCGTCGACAGACAACAGATGCCAGTCCTTATACAACTCGTAGGCAGTCGCGCCGAACATGATCGGGATCGCGAGGAAAAACGAAAACTCCGTGGCCACGCGCCGGTCGAGTCCGAACAACATCCCGCCGATGATCGTCGAGCCCGAGCGCGATGTGCCCGGGATCAACGCGAAACATTGAGCGAGGCCGACTTTCAGCGCGTCCATTGCGCTCAGGTCGTCCACGTCGGTCACGCGCGCGACCTTGGCTTGCCCGCCTTCCCGGGCTTGAGCGCGCTGGCGCGCTTCTGCCCACAAGATGACGACGCCGCCCACCACCAGCGCGAACGCCACGGGCACCGGCGAAAACAGCGCGGCCTTGATCGACTTCTCCAGCAGCAGGCCGAGCACGACCGCCGGAATGGTCGCGATGATCACGTTCAACGTAAAGCGCCGCGCTTCCGGACGGCTCGGCAGGCCGGTCACCACGCTGCCGATGCGGCGGCGAAACTCCCAGCACACCGCGAGAATCGCGCCGAGCTGAATGACGACGTCGAAGGTCTTCGCATGTTCGTCGGTGAAGTTGAGGAGACTCCCCGCGACGATCAGGTGCCCTGTGCTCGACACCGGCAAAAACTCCGTCAAGCCTTCGACGATGCCCAGAATCAACGCCTTGCAAGCCAATAACCAGTCCATCCGTGCCCCTCACCGTTATAGATTGTCGATTGTCGGAACCGGCACGACCGGCACGACGACGCACGGCCCTGCCGGCCGCGCGCAGCGTCATTTTTCGACGATTTGCACGCGCATACCGTTTGTAAGGACGGTGATTGTACCGGGTTCGTAATTAACTCCGGCAAATTGAAGTTGTTCCGGCTTGAATGTGTAGATGGGGTAATTGCTCAGCAACTGTGTGGCGAGCACGGCGGCGGCGGCGTTGATCTGTTGCGTATAAGCCTGCGCCTGGCCACTCACGCTGACGTTGTCGACGTTGGGCGATTTCAGCACGACGGATTTGCTCGCGGCGTCGTATGCGAGTTCGCTCGTCAACGTGAAGACGCCGTCGACCGGCTGCGCCATGAAGGGGCTCGCGAGGTGCGCATCAAGCTTCACCGAGACGCGGTTCGCGTCGGGCAGCAAGCCGACCACCGGATGGCTCAGCGCAACGTCGAACACTTGCGAGACGGTGCGCTGATAAGGAAACTTGCGCTGCACGGCGTCCTGCACCTGCTGCTGCGAGAACGTGTAGTGCGACGGAATGAACGGGAAGGTCGGCGTGGCGCACGCCGCGAGCGAAACAATGCCAAGCGCGCTGGCGCTTGCCAGCGCTGCGATTAAGAAACGGCGCCTGCTGGGCGCGACAAGTCGAGTCATACACGATCTCCGATCAACCACAATTGAGGGCCTGCCCCTCGGTCAAAGCACTTGCTTCATTCAACTTCCGGCCGGGTCTGCGCTTCGAGCAGCGTGAGCCATGCAAGCGCTCTTCCTCTATCCGGCCCACACATTTCCAACTCCGGCTGCAGCCCCGAGCAGCACGCCGGCCGTTCCGGCCGACCGAAGATCGCGCATCGCAAATCTTCGCCTAGTTGCACGCAGCGCACACCCGCTGGCTTGCCGTTCGGCATGCCTGGGATCGGACTCGAAATCGACGGCGCGATGCAGCACGCGCCGCAATCGGGGCGGCACGCATGATCTGCCACACCAAACGGAGAGTCGCGTTTCGTAACGCGATCGCGCACATCACTCACTACAGATTGTCCTCAAACCGAAGAGCGGCGCATCGCCACCAGACCCGCATTGTGCCACCGTGTCGCGTGCGACCTTTTTACACAATCCGGCGCGAGACCGCTCACGTAAACTCGACTGAACCTCAAGGCCACGCTCGTGAGGCGCCCGTGCTCCGTTCATCAATGCGGAAGCAACAGGGCTCCCGCCTCTTTGCCGGTGGCCAATTAACAAGAGCCCGTCATGACCACCGCCAATCCGCTGTTTCGCCCGGACCTGCTCGCCAAGTACAGCGCGAACGGCCCACGCTATACGTCCTATCCCACTGCCCTTCAGTTCCGCGACGACTTCCCAATTACCGACTATTTTCGCGCCGCAGCTGACCCTGGCGCATCGGCCACAGACCTGTCCCTGTACTTCCATATTCCCTTCTGCGACACGGTTTGCTTCTACTGCGGCTGCAATAAGATCGCGACGAAAAACCGCGCGCATGCCCGTCCCTACCTCGAACAGCTGAAGCGCGAAATGGCCTTGCAGGCCGCGTGTTTCGATACGCGCCGGCCCGTATCGCAATTGCATCTGGGCGGCGGCACGCCCACTTTCATGTCGAACGAAGAACTGACCGAGTTGATGAGCGCGACCCGTGAGCACTTCACGTTGCTGCCCGACGACGAAGCCGAATATTCAATCGAGGTCGATCCGCGCGAGGCATCGCCCGAGACCATCGCGCATCTGCGCAAGCTCGGCTTCAATCGCCTGAGTCTCGGCGTGCAGGATTTCGATCCGCTCGTGCAGCGGGCCATCAACCGGATTCAGCCGCTCGATATGACCGCCTCTGTCATGCAGGCCGCGCGGCATACGGGCTTTCATTCGATCGGCGTCGATCTGATCTACGGGCTGCCGCATCAAACGGTGGAAAGCTTCACTCGCACGCTGGATACGATGATCGAACTCGCGCCTGATCGCCTCTCCGTGTTCGCGTATGCGCATATGCCGCAGCTCTTCAAAATGCAACGTCAGATGGACGCGGCCACGCTGCCCTCGCCTGCAATGCGGCTCGCTATTTTGCAACGGGTAGTCGAACGTCTGACCGCCGCGGGCTATGTCTACATCGGCATGGATCACTTCGCGCTGCCCACCGACGAACTGGCGCGCGCGCAGGCACAGCGAACCTTGCACCGCAACTTCCAGGGTTACAGCACGCGTGCGGAATGCGACCTGATCGGCTTCGGCGCGTCGTCGATCGGCAAGGTCGGCGACGTCTACGCGCAGAACGCGAAAGACCTGCCCGCATATGACGCGGCGATCGACGCCGGCAAACTTGCGATCACACGCGGCGTACGCCTCACCGCCGACGACCGTCTGCGCCGCGACATCATCACCCAGTTGATGTGCAACCTGGAATTGCGTTTCGACGAATTCGAAGCGATGTACGGCATCCGCTTCGGCGATACGTTCGAGCGGGAACTCGAACGCTTGCGCGGCTTCGAGCGGGACGGCCTCGTGTCACTGACCGACCGCAAACTGGAAGTGCAGACGGCCGGGCGCATGCTCGTGCGCAACATCGCAATGGTGTTCGACCGCTATCTCGGCCAACAGACGCTCGAACGGTTCTCGCGCACTGTTTGACGGCATGCCGGACGGCGGCTGCAACCGGCTTGCCCGTCGTCGAATTTTCGGCCATAATCTGCGTCTTCGCCGCGCGCCAGCTTCTCGCGCGTGCGCTGCAAGATCTGCCCAGGTGGTGAAATTGGTAGACGCAGGGGACTCAAAATCCCCCGCCGCAAGGCGTGCCGGTTCGATTCCGGCCCTGGGCACCAAACATTTTCTGTAGTCGGCCTGTGGTCGGCCTGTAGTTAGCCGCAAATATTAGCCGCAAATCAGCCGCAAGATGCATCGCAAACCCGCGCAAGCCGAACGCTTCGCGGGTTTTTGCTTTCCGGCGACGGCTTTCGCCGTGCGCCTTTCACCTACTAGCGCCCCACCACCCGCGCGGCGCCATGCAGCGCTGCCCGACGGCGCTTGAACACATAGCCCGCCCACATCACCACGAGCCACACTGGCACGAGCAACACGGAAACCGACAGGCCAGGGGTCATCGCGAGAACCACGAGGATCAGCGCCATGAACGCGAGGCAAATCCAATTGCTGACGGGAAACCAGAACGACTTGAAGACGAGTGTCTCGCCGGCTGCGACCATCGCCCGGCGCGACTTCAGATGCGTCAGGCTGATCAACGCCCAGTTCAGCACGAGTGCAGCGACGACGAGCGCCATCAGCAAGCCGAGCGCCTCGGCGGGAATCAGATAGTTCACGATCACGCAGGTGAACGTGGCCAGCGCCGATAAACCGATCGCCATATACGGCACACCGCGCCGGTCGACTTTCATCAGCGCGCGCGGCGCATTGCCCTGTTCCGCGAGACCGTACAGCATGCGGCTATTCGCATAGACGCCGCTGTTGTACACAGACAGCGCCGCGGTCAACACCACCACGTTCAGCACGTTGGCGGTCAGCGTCGAACCGATCTGCGAGAAGATCATCACGAACGGGCTGCCGCCGGCCGCGACTTCGTTCCACGGATACAGCGACAGCAGCACCGCGAGCGAGCAGATATAAAAAATCAAAATGCGGTAGATGACCTGATTCACGGCCTTCGGAATGCTCTTTTGCGGCTCGTCGGCTTCCGCCGCCGTGATGCCGATCAGTTCCAGCCCGCCGAACGAAAACATGATGACCGCGAGCATCGTGAAGAGTCCATGGAACCCATGCGGGAAAAATCCGCCATGGCTCCAGAGATTGCTGATCGACGCCTGCGGTCCGCCATGGCCGCTCAGGAGCAGATAGCCGCCGAACAGAATCATGCCGATCACCGCCACGACCTTGATGATCGCAAACCAGAATTCCGTCTCGCCGTAAGCTTTGACGTTCGCGAGGTTGATCGCGTTGATGCCCGCGAAGCAAACCAGCGCCGACACCCACGTCGGCACACCGGGCCACCAGTAATGAACGTATGTGCCGACCGCCGTCAATTCGGCCATGCTGACGAGCACGTATAGCACCCAGTAGTTCCAGCCAGACAGAAAGCCGGGAAAGTCGCCCCAATACTTGTACGCGAAGTGGCTAAACGAGCCGGCCACCGGTTCCTGCGCAACCATTTCGCCCAACTGCCGCATGATCATGAACGCGATGACGCCGCCAATTGCATAGCCGAGAATCATCGACGGGCCCGCGGCCTGCAATACGCTCGCCGAGCCGAGAAAGAGGCCAGTGCCGATCGCGCCGCCCAATGCGATGAGCTGGATATGGCGGTTCTTCAGCCCGCGCTTCAGGCCGTCTTGCTGTAGTGCATTGTCCAAATTGCGCCCCAGTGTATGGATTTTCGATCGCCCGATTGGACTTGTGGTCCGCCCCGGCAGAACCGGAAATTTTACCCCGGCCGATATTACCCAAATACTGGTAGCAACCCGCGTCTGATTCCGCGCCACACCGACACGGGAGATAGCGATTGTCACTGCCGCGCCGCTTCTGTATGTTGCCCTAGTCCGGTTCGATGCCTCAGGAGATGCAACATGTCGCCCAAACACCTGTTTTGCGCCGCCGTCCTTTGTCTCGGTTTTGAAAGCCTCGGCGCATTTGCGCAGAACGTTGCACAGAACACAGCGCCTGCAGCCACGCCACCTGCGGCACCGGCTGCGGTGCGCACGCCCGAACCCGCTGCCGAACCGGCCCAGCCGGCCCAACCGGTTGCTTCGCCGGCCGCCGAAGCCAGCCCCGCCGCAGTGCCTTCCGCAGCCTCCGGGGCGACCGCGGCACCCTCCGCTGCCAAGCCCGCCATCGCGCCGATGACAGGGCCTGTGCGCAACGTCGTGCTGGTTCACGGCGCATTCGTCGACGGTTCGAGCTGGAACGGCGTCGTCGCTAAACTGCAGCAGAAGGGCTATCGCGTGAGCTCGGTGCAAAACCCGCTGACCTCGCTCGCCGACGACGTCGCCGCGACACGTCGCGTGCTTGCTCGCCAGGAAGGCCCAACGATGCTCGTCGGCCACTCCTGGGGGGGCGTCGTGATAACCGAGGCAGGGGCGAATGCGCCGAACGTCGCGGGGCTCGTGTATATCGCGGCAATCGCACCGGATCTGCACGAGTCGACGATGGACCTGTTGAAACGCGGCGCGCCCGCGCCCGCAGGCCAGAGCATCGTCAAGGATGCGAGCGGTTTTCTGTGGTTGGACCGCGCCAGATACCACGCCGACTTCGCCGCCGACGTCCCAGAAAATCTGACGCGCGTGCTGTCCGCCGCGCAAGTACCGATCGCCGCCAAGGCTTTCGGCGAAACGGTGAGCCAGGTCGCGTGGAAAGAGAAGCCGTCGTGGTATGTCGTGACGACGAAGGACCGGGCGGTGTCGCCGGATGTCGAGAGATTCATGGCCGAGCGGATGGGCGCGAAGATCGTGCCGATGGCGTCGAGCCATCTCGCGCCGGTGTCGCATGCGGGCGCGATTGCCGACGTGATAGACCGCGCCGCCCGCGAGTTGAGCAGGCACCAGTAGCAAAGCCGTTGAACTACTCGCGGCGCGTCCTGCAAGCGTGAACGCAAACGCGAACGCAAGCGCGAACGCAAAACCTACCGCAGCATGAACGACATCGCGGACAAACAGTTGAGCATGCGCACCGCATGTTCAGCCGATGCCGCGCCAAAGCGCAACGTGACGGAATCGACACGCGTGATTGTCGGCCATTGGCAAAACAGATCGGCGAGTGCGCTCGTCTGCACGCGCAATTCGCACTCGACAGGCTTTGCGGCGCCGCGCGTGGCTTGCGACGGCTGACCGTTGGCGAGATGCTGCCGCACCACCTCGCGCGCAGCGCTTTCGATGGCCGCGCGAGCGCTTGCCGGCGACTGCGTGACACCGCTCGCGTGTCCGGTCGCGCTCTTCGTCACGACAAAGCGCGCGCCCGGAAAGCGCGGCGCGGTTTCCTCGGCGAAAACGTCGTCGCCGGATAAAAGCGCTACCTGTGCGCCATATTCTTCCGCCAGCGTGCCGTAGAGCCCCGCCTCGCCCACTTCCACGCCGTTCAGCGACACGCGTGTAAACGCGAAACTGTTGATGGTATGCGCGAGGATGCCGCGCGTTTGCGACATTGCGTGATACCCAATCATGAAGACGAGCGCGGCGCCGTATTCCAGACCGGCCATCATGCCGAGCGTGCGCGGTTTGCCGAGCACGATCCGGGCTCGCGGGTCTAGCAGGTCGGGCAGCAGATTGCGAAAGCCGCCGTGCGAATCGTTGACCCACACCTGAGTCGCACCGCCGGCGAACGCGCCTTCAATGGCTGCGTTCGCTTCGAGCGTCATCCAGCGGCGCGCAGCTTCGTATTCGCCGTTGCCCGAGCGCGTTTGTTCGGGATGAAACACGCCGGCAATCCCTTCGATGTCGGCGGAAATAAGGACTTTCATCAGGACTTTTTCTTCAGTAAATGCGCGAGGTCGGGAACGCTCTCGCGCAGTGATAGACGCCTATGCCCATCGCGGCCGGTCACGGACTCCGCGCTCCACAACGCATCAAGAATCGCCTGTTCGACGCTGTCGGCGCAGGCGCGAAAGAGCGGGTCCATGTGTTGATCGGCGAGCAGAGGCGCCACCGCGATGAATTCGGCCATATGCGGCACCGTGTAGGCCGTTGAAAAGGCGAGCGCAATATCGCCGCTACCGTGACCATAGACAGAACCCGTGCGCGCAAGGCCCGCGGCCGCGCGCAAAGAAAGGCGCTTGAGTTGACGCGCGTCGAGCGGTGCATCGGTTGCCACGATCATGATGATCGAGCCTTGCTCCGGCTTCGCGAGGTCCGCAGGTTTGCCCGCCGATTCCGCCTTCGCTGTTGCCGCACGCTCGGCAAGAATGCGTCCGAGCGGAGTTCCGTCGACGATCAGCATCGGCAAACGGCCGAAGTTGGCGAGCACCAGCGCGCCCACCGTGTATTCACGTTCACCGATCCGCGCGACACGCGAAGCGTTGCCAATGCCGCCCTTCAGATCGAAGCACGACATGCCGCGCCCCGCTCCGACCGACCCGCTCGCGACGCTCGTACTCGCCGCGTCGTATGCCTCGTTGAAATGCTGCTCGTTGATGGCTAACGCCTGGATATCGTTCAGATATCCATCGTTGCATTCGAACACCAGCGGATTGACGGTCGACCACTCGCGGCCAATGCGCGGATTGGCGCTAATGCCCGCGCGGATCTGCGCCTGCGCCACAGCAGGCACGCTGAAGGTATTGGTCAACGCAATCGGCGTTTCGAGCGTGCCCAGTTCGTCCACCTGCACGAGCCCCACACTCTTGCCGAACCCATTGATCACCGCCGCCGCCGCCGGCACCTTGTCGAGAAACGGATCGCCCGCATGCGGACGGATCACGGTCACGCCGGTTTGCAGTGCGCCTTCATCGAGCGTGCAGTGTCCGACGCTCACGCCATGCACGTCGGCAATCGTGCCCAGCGGGCCACAACGCAAGTCGCCGATATGCGGCACATCCGGCAAGTTGTGCAACTCCGGCAACTGTGTCGAACTCATGGGCGATCGAGCTTCGGGTCGAGCGCATCGCGCAAACCGTCGCCGAGCAGGTTGAATGCGAGCACGGTCAGGAAGATCGCGAGACTCGGAAACAGCGCAATATGCGGAGCAGTGACCATGTCCGCGCGGGCTTCGTTCAGCATTGCGCCCCACTCGGGCGTTGGCGGTTGAGCGCCCAGTCCGAGAAACGACAAACTAGCGGCGGTGATGATCGACGTGCCGATGCGCATCGTGAAATACACGACCACCGACGAGATCGTGCCCGGCAAAATATGACGCACGATGATGGTCCAATCCGACGCACCGATACTGCGCGCCGCTTCGATATACGTGAGCTGCTTGAGCATCAGCGTATTGCCACGCACGAGCCGCGCGAAGGCTGGAATGCTGAAGATCGCCACCGCGCAGATCACATTGATCATGCCGTTTCCCAGAATCGCGACCACGCCGATTGCAAGCAGAATGCCGGGAAAAGCAAACAGCACGTCGGCCACGCGCATGGTGATGCGATCCCACCATCCTTCGTAGTAACCTGCGAGCAGCCCGAAGAAAGTGCCGATCACCGCACCGATCGCAACCGACAAAAAGCCGGCTTCGAGTGAAATGCGCGAGCCCGCGAGAATGCGGCTGAAAATATCGCGGCCCAATGAATCGACGCCGAACCAGTGCGCGGCTGATGGCCCTGCATTCAACGCGTCGTAGTCGAAGAAATTCTCAGGGTCGTAGGGCACGATATGCGGAGCGGCAATCGCGACCACGACCAGCAGCAGCACGAAAATGCCTGCGGCGAGCGCCACGTGCTGCTTGCGAAACTTGCGCCAGAATTCGCTCCAAGGTGTGCGGATCGCGCGCTCTGTGCCGGGCGGTTTGGCCGCATCCGGCCCGGTGGCTGTCGTGCTCATGCAGGCCTCACTTGAAACGGATAGTCGGATTGATCACGGCGTACAGCACGTCGACGACCAGATTGATGATGATGAATTCGAGCGAGAACAACAGCACCTCCGCCTGAATCACCGGATAGTCGCGCATGGACACCGCATCCACCAGCAAGCGCCCGAGCCCTGGCCAGTTGAAGACGACCTCGACCACGATCGAGCCGCCGAGCAGAAAGCCGAATTGCAGACCCATCATCGTGACGACGGGGATCATTGCGTTACGCAGACAATGTTTGACGATCACGAGCCGCTCGGGCACGCCCTTCGCGCGCGCGGTGCGCACGAAATCCTCATTCATCACCTCGACGAACGATGCGCGCGTGAAGCGCGCCATCACCGCAGCGACGGCCGCGCCGAGCGTGAGCGAAGGAAGTATGTAGCTCTGCCACGAGCCGTCGCCGACAATCGGCAGCCAGCCGAGCTTCACGGAGAAAACCTCCATGAGCAACATGCCGAGCGCGAAAGCGGGAAACGAAATACCCGACACCGCGAGCGTCATGCCGAGCCGGTCGGGCCAGCGATTACGCCAGACCGCCGACACGATGCCGATGCCCATGCCCAGCACAACCGCCCACACCATGCTCGCGAGCGTGAGCAGCAGCGTCGGCATGAAGCGCTCGCCGATCTCCTGGCTAACGGGCCGCTTGCTACGCGTGGAGGTTCCGAAATCGCCGTGCGCGATCTTCACGAAGAAGTGCGCGAACTGCTGCGGTATCGGCCTGTCGAGTCCGAGGTCCGCGCGCACCAGTGCGACGGTCGCTTCGTCGGCATCGGGACCGGCGGCGAGCCGCGCCGGATCGCCCGGCAACAGATGCACGAACAGAAAGACCAGCACCGCGACGATAAAGAGCGTCGGCAGCAGGCCGAAGAGACGTTTGACGAGGAAGGTCAGCATTGAAGCTCAATCAGGCAATGAAGCGGGCAACGGGGTGTCATGTGCGGCAGCGATGCGAGCGCGCGACGCTCCATGTTCTGATGCAACATGCAGCGTCGCACGGTCAACTCATCACTTGACCGCGATCTCGTCGAAATTGAACGAGCCGTCCGGCGCGACATAAGCGCCCGACAGACGCTTGCTGCGCGCATACACGACCTTTTCCTTGACGAGGAAAATCCACGGCGCGTCGGCCCAGATGCGTTTTTGCGCGTCCGAGTAGAGCGCGGCCTTCTGCGTGCGATCTGTGGTTTCGAGCGCCTGCTTCAGGTCGCCGTCGACGGTATCGTTCTTGTAGTAAGCGGTGTTGACCATCTTCGGCGGGAACGAGACCGACGCGAGCAGCGGCGTGATCGCCCAGTCGGCTTCGCCCGTCGACGACGACCAGCCCGCGTAGTACATGCGCACCGGCGCGGTAGTCGCGTCTTGCGCGCTTTCCACCTTGGCCACACGCTGGCCGGCCTCGAGCGCCTCGACCTGCGCCTTGATGCCGACTTGCGCCAGTTGCTGCTGCACGAACTGAATGACCTTCTGCGCGGTCGAGTAGTTATACGCGGACCACAGCGTGGTTTCGAAACCGTTCGGATAACCCGCTTCCTTCAGCAACGCGCGAGCTTTCGCAGGATCGTACGGCCAGGGCCCGAGCTTTACCGCATAGTCGACGCCTTGCGGCACCACGCCGTCAGCCGGCGTTGCATATCCGGCGAACACGACTTTCGTGAGCGCCTCCTTGTTGACCGCATAATTCAGCGCCTCACGCACCTTCGGATTGTCGAACGGCTTCTGATTCACGTTCAGGCTGATGTAGCGCTGAATGATCGACGGCGATGCGATCAGATCGACCTTCGGGCTCGACTGCAATTGCGCGGCCTGCTCGAACGGCACCTGAAACGCGAAGTCCGCTTCGCCCGTGCGCATCAGCGCGGCGCGCGTGTTGTTGTCGACCACCGGCTTCCAGTCGATCGCATCGATCTTCGGATAGCCCTTCTTCCAGTAGCCGCCGAACTTCTTCACCGTCAGGTCCCCTGCCGGGTCCCACTTCACGAGTTCGAACGGCCCGGTGCCGACCGGATGGAACGCGATGTCCTTGCCGTACTTCTTCAGCGCGTCCGGCGAAATCATCACCGCCGACGGATGCGCAAGCACGTTGACGAATGCCGAGAACGGCGCCTTCAGCGTGATCTTCACCGTGTACGGATCGACCACTTCCGTCTTCTCGATGCGGTTAAACATGTTGTAGCGCTTCAGCTTGTTCGCCGGATCGGTCACGCGGTCGAAGTTCGCTTTGACTGCGGCGGCATTGAAGTCGGTACCGTCCTGGAACTTCACGCCGTGACGCAGCTTGAAGGTGTAGACGCGCGCGTCCGGGCTCGCTTCGTAGCTATCGGCGAGCACGTTGACGAGCTTCATGTCCTTGTCGAAGCCGAAAAGCCCTTGGTAGAACGACTTCGCGACGGCTTGCGACAGCGTGTCGTTGGCATCGTACGGATCGAGCGTCGTGAAGGTGGAGGCGACGGCCATCACCGCGGTGGTTTCGGCGTGCGCCGCATTGCCCGCGAGCATCGCGAACATTACCGCGCCGCCGCCGATCAGCGCGCGCAAACGAAACGTGGAAGACGGGACCAGCAGGTTCATGAGTTGGCTCCAGGCTGCGAAATGGAATGGTTTTTAAGTTGCTGCGAGACGATTTGCTTTGCGTTGTTGCATCGGGTCTTTGGGTCTGGTTTTGTGCCTATGACTGCGCTCGTCGCCGTTCAATACGCGCCGCCGACGCGATGTTGTGCGACGAAGTGACCCGGCCCCACGGCGACGAGCGGCGCGACGGCCGGTTCATCGTTCAAGGAGCGGATCGGGCTCGGGATTTCATCGGCGGCGAGCATCCGTTTCGCGTGACGCCGCGCGGGATCGGCAACGGGCACCGCGCCCATCAGCTTTCTCGTGTACGGATGCTGCGGCGCTTCAAACACCGCGCGGCGCGGACCGATCTCGACGATCTGGCCCAGGTACATGACGGCAACGCGATGACTGACGCGCTCGACCACCGCCATGTCGTGCGAGATGAACAGATAGGCGACGCCGAGTTCGCGTTGCAGATCGAGCATCAGGTTGACGATCTGCGCCTGCACGGAGACGTCGAGAGCGGAAACGGATTCGTCTGCAATCACGACTTTCGGATTCAACGCGAGCGCGCGCGCAATTGCGATGCGTTGCCGCTGGCCGCCGGAGAATTCATGCGGATAACGGCGCGCGGCTTCGGGCGGCAAGCCCACTTTTTCGAGCAGCCACGCGACGCGCGCCTGCGCCTCTGTGCCTTGCGCGACACCATGCACGAGGAGCGGCTCCATGATCGAGAAGCCGACCGTCAGGCGCGGATTGAGCGACGCAAACGGGTCCTGAAAAATAAACTGGATGTCGCGGCGCAGTGCCTGCAAAGCAGGTCCTGTCAGCGAACTGATTTCCTTGCCGTCGAACTCGATCGACCCGCTCCGGCTTTCCACAAGCCGCAACAGCGAGCGGCCCGTGGTCGACTTGCCGCAGCCCGACTCGCCGACGAGCGCGAGCGTTTCGCCTGGCCGAAGATCGAAACTGACTTTCTCGACTGCATGCACGCGACCCGTCAGGCGGCCAAAAAGCCCGGTTCTGACCGGAAAGCGCGTGACCAGATCGTGCACGCGCAGAATGGGCGGCGTGTTTTCGTCGACATGCGGTTGGGCTTCCTTCGCGACGGCGGCTGCCGGGCGCACGGGTTCATCGGCGCCGCTCGCGCCCGCCTGCTCGACCGTCAGGATCGGAAATTTCGCGGGTTGATCGGTGCCTTGCATTGCGCCCAAACGCGGCACTGCGGCGAGCAGCGCCTTCGTATAAGGATGCGACGGCGCCGCGAAGAGCGCATCTGACGCACCCTCTTCCACCTTTTCGCCGCGATACATCACCAGCACGCGGTCCGCGACTTCCGCGACCACGCCCATGTCGTGCGTGATGAAGATCACGCCCATGTTCATCTCGTCCTGCAAGCCGCGAATCAGTTGCAGGATCTGCGCCTGAATGGTCACGTCGAGCGCGGTGGTCGGTTCGTCGGCGATCAGCAAGGCGGGCTTGCACGACAGCGCCATCGCGATCATCACGCGCTGGCGCATGCCGCCCGACAGTTGATGCGGAAACCGCGCCGCCACGCGCCGCGCCTCGGGAATGCGCACGAGTTCGAGCAGACGCAGCGTTTCCGCGAATGCCGCCGAGCGGCTCTTGCCCTGATGCAGCGAGATCGCCTCACTGATCTGGTCGCCGACCGTGAAGACCGGATTGAGCGAGGTCATCGGCTCCTGAAAAATCATCGCGATGTCGGCGCCGCGAATCGAACGCATCGTGCCGGACGACGCTTTCGCGAGGTCGAGCACGCTGCCGTCGCGGCGCCGGAATGCGATGCTGCCGCCGGCAAGGCGCCCACCGCCATGCTCGATCAGCCGCATCAACGCGAGCGATGTCACCGATTTACCGGAACCCGATTCGCCCACTATCGCGAGCGTCTCGCCGCGCTCGACCGTCAGCGACAGATTGCGCACCGCGTTGAAGGTGGTCTCGCCGCTGCGAAACGCGACCGACAGGTTGTCGACTGCGAGCACGCGTTGCGGCGGCAGGCTTCCAATAATCGGGCTGGCGGTGTGCGATGAAGTCGGCACAATGGTTCCTTTGAATTCGAACGCGCTAGCGGTGTTCAACAATGTTCAGGGTAACGAACTAACGGTAGATCGCCGTCGTCGGCGCTTCGCCAAGGCGCGCGAAACCGCGGTACATGCCCTCGGTATTGAACGGCAGCGCGATGTTACCGCGTGCGTCGACGGCGATCAGGCCGCCGCGGCCGTCGATCTTTGGCAGGCGGTTCATCACGACGTCGTGCGCGGCTTCCTGCAACGACACGTTGCGGTAGGCCATTTGCGCGGCGACGTCGTAAGCCGCGACCATGCGCATGAACATTTCGCCCGAGCCGGTGGTCGAGACCGCGCAGGTTGCGTCGTCCGCATAGCAGCCCGCGCCGATCAGCGGCGTATCGCCCACGCGCCCGACCTGCTTGTTGGTGACGCCGCCCGTCGACGTCGCCGCCGCTACGTGACCGTGCCTATCGAATGCGACCGCGCCGACAGTGCCGAACTTGCGGTTCGGATCGATCGGCTCGTGCGGCGTGGGATCGGTTTTGTCTGTAGCCGACGGCGAAGCGGCGAGCGTCGCGCCGTCGTGATCGAGCATCGCGCGTTGTTGATCCCGCGCGAGCAGCCATTGACGATGACGCGCTTCGGTATCGAAGTACTGCGGTTCGACGAGTTCAAGTCCCTGCGCGGCCGCGAAGCTTTCCGCGCCTTCGCCGGTAAAGAGCACGTGTTCGCTGCACTCGAGCACGCGGCGCGCCGCCAGAATCGGATTGCGCACGCGCTTCACGCAGCAGATCGCGCCGGCCTCGAGCGTGCTGCCGTCCATGATCGCCGCGTCGAGTTCATGCGTGCCCGCTGCCGTGTAGACCGCACCCCGGCCCGCGTTGAATAGCGGACAGTCTTCGAGCAGCCGCACGGCCTCGCTGACTGCGTCGAGCGCGCTGCCGCCGTCTGCAAGCACGCGTTGGCCGGCGGCCAGCACCCCGTGCAGAGCCGCGTGGTATTCAGCCTCGGCACTGGCCGACAGCGACGCGCGCAGGATCGTGCCCGCGCCGCCATGAATGGCAATGACTGCGTTGTCGTTCATCGTTTGAGTTTGGGTTTTGCCTGGGTGGTGCGGGGGTTTGCAACTGCGCTTGTTACTGTGGTCTCAACCGTGGGCCTTAGCGCGGGATCGCGCTTGGCCCCCCGCGCGGCGCCCGTCTTTGCGCGCACTGACGCACGCGCGCTGCGCGCCGGTTCGCGCGCGGCTTCACCGGCCCCACTCGCGGATGCGGACAGCGGGTCAGTGAGCCACGGCAATACGAACTCAGTAACTTCGGCGGCAGCCTTCACCGAGCGCTTAGCTCGATAAGCGACCGCGTCGCATAGCGCTTCGATCACAGCAAGAACAGCGGCGTCGGCGTTCGCCGCGAGGCGGCGTTCGGAGCGCACGTACAGCGAGAGATCGGCGAATTGCGCGAGCGGCGAGCGCGGTCCGTCGGTCAGCGCGAGCACGCGTGCGCCGCGAGTTGCCGCACGGCGCGCGAGTTCGATGGTGTCGTCGACATAACGCGGGAAGGCAATGCCGATCACGAGGTCACCCTTGCCGCAATTGAACAGGCGCCGCGCGGCATGCGACGGTCCGCCGATGAACGCGAGCGACTGAACGTTGTCGTGATACGCCATCAGGCCGTGCTCCATCAACCCGGCCAGGAACGCGCTCGTGCCCGCGCCGAGCACGAACACGCGCCGCGCGGCAAGGATCGCTTCGACCGCGGCCTCGGCGGCGGCGCTGTCGATCGCCGTGCGGGTCAAG
This sequence comes from Paraburkholderia kirstenboschensis, assembly GCF_032806925.1. Classification (NCBI taxonomy): domain Bacteria; kingdom Pseudomonadati; phylum Pseudomonadota; class Betaproteobacteria; order Burkholderiales; family Burkholderiaceae; genus Paraburkholderia; species Paraburkholderia kirstenboschensis. The sequence goes on from NZ_CP136513.1 coordinate 1,925,803, forward strand.
TGCAGATTGTTGGCCGCCTGTTCAAGCGACGCGTCGACCACGTCGTCGCCCGCAGCGAGCGACTCCTGCGCGCTGCGCAGCCGTTCGACCGGCGCGAGCGTCGCCTCGAAGCCGCGCACGAGCGCCTCACGGAACTGCGGATAGCCGTCGAAACCGAGCGCGCGGGCAAAGCGATTCGCCGTCGCCACCGAAGCGCCGACCACGCTCGCCAGTTCGTCGATCCGCATGGTGGCCGCGCGAAACAGATTGGCCAGCACATACTCGCCCATGCGCCGATGAATGGGCGTGAGCGTAGGCATGGCCGCCTCGATGCGCGCGGCGATGGCCTGCTCGGCCGGATTGGATGCTACGGACGGTTGATGAATCATGCGAGCGAAGCGGCGCAGTAAGCGCGGTAGTTGTCTCCGAAGACCAATCGCGTCGAGGTGTAAGCGAATTGGATGAAAGTATATTTACATGGAAATAGTCCGAGAAAAAATTCATTTTCATTTTTTGGGGTTTGCCCTAGCGCTCATCGTGCAGTGAAGTTGATCTTCAGCAAGCCGTGGCGCGTTCCTCGGGAATGCGCGCGAGCCGCGCCGCAGGCGACATTGCGATGATCAACGCCTGCACGAGAAAGGCCGCTGCGGCGGCGACCAGGCAGGCGTCCATGTTCCAGCGCGCACTGATCGCCGCGCCGAGCAGTGCGCCCGCCGGCCGCGCGCCATAGGTGGCCGTGCTGTTAAGCGCGGAGACGCGGCCCATCATCCGCTGCGGCGTGATCGCCTGACGCAGCGTGGTCGAGCCGACCACCCACAGGATCGGTCCGGCGCCGAGCAGAAAGAAACTCAGCAGCGCAAGCCAGAAGGACGGCGCGACGAGCGTCCCCACCATCACGAGCGACGCGAGCAGCCCGCACGACGGCCCGATCAGGAGCACGCGCCCAAACGCGAGGCGTCGCGCGATGGCGGGTGCGGCCAACGCGCCGCACACCATGCCGACGCCATAAGCGCCAAGCGTGATGCCTACCGCCGAGGCGCTCAAGCCCAGCCGATGCACCGCGTACGGCACATACACCGCTTGCAGCACGAAGAAGCCGAGGTTGAAAAATACGGCCGTCGCGAGCATGGGAAACAGTAGTGAATCGCGCAACACGAAGCGCGTGCCTTCGCGCAACTCCAGCATGAAGTGGCGCGCGGGTGCGGCCGCGCGCGACGGTTCGCGCAGTCCCGCGAGCAAGCCCACCGCGAGCGCCGACAACGCGGCCGCGCAGCCGTATGCCCAGCCCGCGCCGATCCACCCGACCAGCAGGCCGCCTAGCGCCGGCCCAGCTGAATACGCAACGCTGCGTGCAAGTTCGAGACGGCCGTTCGCGCTGGCGTACGCTTCGCGCGAGACGATCGACGGCACGAGCGAAGGCGCCGCGACGTTGTAGGCCACCGTGCCGGTCGCGGCCACGAAGCCGAGTGCGGCGAGAAACGGCAGGCTGAGCGCATGGGTCATTAGAAGCATGAGCACGCATAGCATTGCGACGACGCGCACGCTTTCGGCGAACGCCATCAAGGTGCGGCGCGAGCGGCGGTCGGCCCATACGCCGAGCGGGATCGACAGCAACAGGAAAGGCAACGTCTGCGCTGTCTGCAGGAGGCCAGTGCCGCGTGCGTCGGCGCCGAGCGCGAAGACTGCGACGAGCGGCGCGGCGGCGAGGCTGATCTGCTCGGCGGATTGAGCGACGAGGTTAGACCATGCGAGCCGCTGGAAAGCGGCCGGTAAACGGACACGGGATGAAGACGACGTGGCGTGCATCGATGGCTCCGGCAACGAAACAGGAGCCACCATCGTGGCCGCGATAACACCGCGGGACGCCCCGCTTCTTGCGGTGTTATTCTTCGCTCGCCATGAATCTCGAAAGCATTCTCTTTACCCAGGGCTTCGGCTCGCGCCGCCAATGCCGGGCGCTGATAGGCGACGCTCGCGTGAGCATCGGCGGCACCGTATGCACCGACGCCGACGCCGATTTCCCCACCGACGATGCGTCGTTCTGCTTCAGCGTCGACGGCGTGGTTTGGCCATATCGCGAGCGCGCATATCTGCTGCTCAACAAGCCGGCCGGCTACGAGTGCTCGCGCGATCCGCAGCATCATCTGAGCGTATTCAGTCTGTTGCCGCCGCAGTTCGCCGAGCGCGGCGTGCAATGCGTCGGGCGGCTCGACCAGGACACCACCGGCTTGCTGCTGCTCTCCGACGACGGCAAGTTCGTCCACATGTTCACGTCGCCGAAACGCAAGGTTCCGAAGGTGTACGTCGCCACAACCCGTCATGCGATCGACGACGCGCAGTTGAGCGCGCTGCGCAATGGCGTGCTGCTGCACGGCGAGTCGAAGCCGGTCGCGGCGGTAGAGGCCGATGCTCGCGGCGAGCACGCGTTGGCGCTCACGGTGATGGAAGGCAAGTATCACCAGGTCAAGCGGATGATCGCGGCGGCCGGCAACCGTTGCGAAGGGCTGCATCGCGAGCGCGTTGGCGGACTCGCTTTGCCCGCGACCCTCGCGCCGGGCGCGTGGCAATGGCTCGACCAGACCGACCTCGGATCTTTACGGAGCGGGTAAACCGGTAGGACGCACGCAACCGTCTGACAATTAGGAAACCCCTGTGCGCATCCGCACATTCGCGCGACCGCGCGTGCGATCGACGCTGCGCCGCAGCATGCTCTTCATCAGGCCACGCCCTATACTCGTTTAAACAAAGACTACAAAGAGTTCAAGGAGCGGCCATGATCGTCCATAACGGAGTCATGCTCTCGTACGTGTTGCCGGCGTTCGTGTGTGTCGGGTTGCTGCTGATCGGCGGACTGCTGATCGCCATGCGGCTGCGGCACAAATACGATCCGAATCTGATCGGCGCGTTGATCGGCGGAATGTTGTGTTTCCTGCTGCTCGAAGCGCTGCCCGCGCTGACCTGAGGGACGAGGCGCGCTGCTGTGTGGTGCTGCGCGGCGACGCTTCACGAAGTTATCCGGCCGATGTCCGGCGGACCTTCTTTGCCGCTGCGTCGCCGGGCTTCTGCGGCAATCTGATGCGGCTAGCGGGGCTTCATGGCCTGCTTGCAACGTCCTTAGCAGCGTCCTTAGCCACTTCCTCAGCGCCTGCCGCTTCGCGCAGGAAATCTTCGACGCTCGGATAGCGCAGGCGCACGCCTAGCTCTTCTTTCAAGCGGCGATTAACGAGCCGTCTCGACTCGCGCATGAACGACAGCAAGGTCGGCTCGATCTGCTCCTCAGCTTGCGCTCGCGTGATGCGCGGCGCACGAGCCAAACCGAATGCATCGGCGACGAGATCGAAGTACTCACCCATTTTCAGCGACGAGTCGTCGGACGCGTGAATCACGCGCGCCGGCCTGCCGTGAGTGGCGAGGCGCACGAGAATCGCGGCGAGGTCGTCCGCATGAATGTGGTTGGTGTAGACGTCGTCGGCATCGACGAGCGCCGGTGTGAGTTTTTCAAGCCGCGCGAGCGGCAGGCGGTTGGCTGCATAAATGCCCGGAATTCGCGCGATGCTCGCGACAATCGTCCCGCGAGCGGTCGCGCGTCGCAATTGCTGCTCGGCCGACACGCGGCGTTTCGCACGCGCATTGGCCGGTTCGGTGACGCGCGTCTCGTCGATCCACGCTCCGCCACAATCGCCGTAGACGCCCGTCGTGCTCGCATACACGAAGCGCAGCGGCGCGCGTGAAGCGGCGGCGCGGCGAAGGCCGTCGGGTACAATATTGGCTAGTCTCGCGAGTGACCGTGCTTGTGCCCATGAAGCGCGCGCGCGGCGCAAGCGCCCGACCGGTGCGATGGTGGCGGGGGTCCCACGTATGCCAGGCAACGCTTGGGCGCGGCGCATCGCCAGGGCTGATAGCAACGCGCGGGTGCGGCGGTCGTCGTCGCCGGTTTTCTGCGGCGGCGCCAGATGCAGCACCGTGGGCGCGAGTCCCGCGAGCCGTTTCAGGCTGCGGCGTTCGTCGAGATCGCCGACCAGCGGCGAAACGCCCGCGGCACGCAATTCGGCGCTGCGCTCCGCATGGCTTGTCAGTGCAAAGACGTGGGCGTGCTGCAGCAGGGGTACGCAGCGCATGCCGACATCGCCGCAACCTACGATCAGCACGCGCGGACGGCGGAAGTTTCGGGTCGCTTTCATGGTGCACGCATTGTAGCCGTCAAGCGCGGCGTGCACCGGGCGACAATACCGCTGGTTCGGGCGATCCCGGTTATCCGCCCCCGTCTCTCCGTTAACGATTACCGACTTTTCGACTTCGAACACTTTATGGCATTTAACGTCACGCTCCGGCAAAGCGGCCGGCAGTTTCAGGTAGAACAGGACGAGCCGGTGCTGAACGCCGCCTTGCGTCAAGGCATCGGTCTGCCGTACGGCTGCAAGAACGGCGCGTGCGGTTCGTGCAAAGGCGCTGTGGTCAGCGGCCAGGTTGAGCAGCGCGCGCATTCGTCGTCGGCTTTGTCGAACGAGGAAAAAACGCGCGGCATGGCGCTCTTCTGCTGCGCGACGGCGTGCTCCGATCTCGAGATCGATATCCGCGAAGTGGCGGGCGTGGGCGACGTGCAGGTGAAGAAACTGCCGTGCCGCGTGAATGCGATCGAGCGCAAGGCCGACGACGTCGTCGTGCTCAAGCTGCAATTGCCCGCTAATGAACGTCTGCAATATCTGGCCGGTCAGTACCTGGAATTCATTCTGAAGGACGGCAAGCGCCGCAGCTATTCGATGGCGAATGCGCCGCACGCCGAAGGCCCCATCGAGCTGCACATTCGCCACATGCCTGGCGGCGCGTTCACCGACCACGTGTTCAACGCGATGAAAGAGCGCGATATCCTGCGCTTCGAAGCGCCGCTCGGCACGTTCTTCCTGCGTGAAGAGTCGGACAAGCCGATCGTGCTGCTTGCTTCGGGCACCGGCTTTGCGCCGCTGAAGGCGATCGTCGAGCATGCGGTGTTCAAGAACCTGAACCGCCCAATGACGCTGTACTGGGGCGCGCGTCGCAAGAAAGATCTGTATCTGCTGGAACTGGCCGAACAATGGACGCGCGAGATTCCGAACTTCAAGTTCGTGCCGGTACTCTCTGAGCCGGACGCGAGCGATGCGTGGACCGGCCGTGTCGGCTTCGTGCATCGCGCAGTGATCGAAGACCTGCCCGACCTGTCTGCGTATCAGGTATATGCGTGCGGCGCGCCGGTCATGGTCGAATCGGCACAGCGCGATTTCACGCAGCATCACAGCCTGCCCGAAGACGAGTTCTACGCGGACTCGTTCACGAGCGCGGCAGACCTGGCGAACGCGGTTTGACTCGAAACCCGCTGCAAAAACCGGCCCGCTCGTTGCGACGAGCGGGCCGTACCTCAAACAACGTGTCAGCATCAAGACGGGCGCGCAAAAACTGGTAGGCGTGCCCGTCGTCATGAATTCGTGCAAATTCAAGGTTTACACCAGCGCTTTTCTTGTCGTATTCTTTCGCGCATGAACCGCATCCAGTCCGAACTCCGACGTCGCCGCTCGCCGCTTCCCTAGGGACGCCGCCGGCTTCGTCACGGATTCGCGCTACAACAAAGCGCAAGCTGTTCGAATCATGAAAGCCACGGCATGCCGTGGCTTTTTTGTTTTTCCGGCCCGTTAGCTCATCGGCTGACGTGCGCCAACGCCTTATCCACCTCTTACCCGCTGTCTGGAGCCTGCCGTCATGAATTTCAAGGAATATCCGATCGAGTCGCTGATGTACATCACCAACCGGCCCGAAATCGTTTTCACGCACGGCAAGGGCTCGTGGCTCTACGACAACAACGGCAAGCGATACCTGGACTTCATTCAGGGCTGGGCGGTCAATTGCCTCGGTCATTGCAACGAAGGCATGATCGAAGCGCTGAACCAGCAGGCGAAGCTGCTCTTCAATCCGTCACCGGCTTTCTACAACGAGCCGATGGCGAGGCTCGCGGCGCTGCTCACGCAGCATAGCTGCTTCGACAAGGTGTTCTTCGCGAACAGCGGTGCCGAAGCGAACGAAGGCGCGATCAAGCTCGCGCGCAAGTGGGGCAAGAAGTTCAAAGACGGCGCATTCGAAATCATCACGTTCGATCATAGTTTCCACGGCCGCACGCTCGCCACGATGTCGGCAAGCGGCAAGCCGGGCTGGGACACGATCTACGCGCCGCAAGTGCCGGGCTTCCCGAAAGCGGATCTGAACGACATCGCGTCGGTGGAAAAGCTCATCAACGCGAAGACGGTCGCAGTGATGCTCGAACCGATCCAGGGCGAAGGCGGCGTGATTCCGGCTACGCGCGAGTTCATGCAGCAACTGCGCGAGCTGACCCGCAAGCACAATGTGCTGCTGATCGTCGACGAAGTGCAAAGCGGCTGCGGTCGTGCAGGTACGCTGTTCGCCTACGAGTTGTCGGGGATCGAGCCGGACATCATGACGCTCGGCAAAGGTATCGGCGGCGGCGTGCCGCTCGCGGCGCTGCTCGCGAAAGCCGAAGTCGCCGTGTTCGAAGCGGGCGACCAGGGCGGCACGTACAACGGCAACCCGTTGATGACCGCGGTCGGTTACTCGGTGATCTCGCAACTCACCGCGCCGGGTTTCCTCGAAGGCGTGCGTGCGCGCGGCGAGTATCTGCGCGCGAAGCTGCTCGAGTTGTCGGAAGAGCGCGGCTTTAAGGGCGAGCGCGGCGAAGGTCTGTTGCGTGCACTGCTGCTCGGCAAGGACATCGGCAACCAGATCGTCGAAAAGGCGCGTGACATGCAGCCCGACGGTCTCCTGCTGAACGCGGCGCGCCCGAACCTGCTGCGCTTCATGCCTGCACTGAACGTCACGAACGAAGAGATCGACCAGATGATGGCGATGCTGCGTTCGATCCTCGACACGCTGAACTGAACCAGGACGCGTATGACGACGACCGCGACCGCAACGCTCTTCGCTATCCGCCGCTTCGACGCGCGCGACACCGGCGCGGTGGTCGCGCTGTGGCAGCAGGCCTTCCCTGAGTACAGGGAGGTGACGAAGCCGCAGCGCAACCCGCATCTGTCGATTGCGAACAAGCTCGCAACGCAGCCCGAGCTGTTCTTTGTGGCGATGCTGGATGAGCGAGTCGTCGGCACCGTGATGGGCGGCTATGACGGCCACCGCGGCTGGCTTTACTCGCTCGCGGTGGACGAGTCGTTGCGGCGGCATGGCATCGGCTCGCGTCTGGTCTCGCACGTCGAAGACGCGCTGACGGCGCTTGGCTGTCCGAAGCTGAACCTGCAGGTGTTGTCCGCGAAGAGCGACGTCCGCGCGTTTTACGAGGCGCTCGGTTATCGCGCGGATGCGGTGGTCAGTTTCGGCAAACGTCTTGGTGAGTTGGCGGATTCGACGCCGGTTTAGTATTCAGGCGCGTCATGCGTCGCAAAACAAAAGGCCGCATGCGTTTGACTCACGCATGCGGCCTTTTTTCATCGGCAGTTCAGCTTGAAGGGTTACTCACCCAATTCATTCACCCAACTCATTCACCCAGATAAGCTGCCCGCACCTTCGGATCATCCAGCATCTGCTTCGCGTCGCCGGACATTGTGACGAGACCCGAGTCCATCACATAGCCGCGGTTCGCCGCCTGCAGCGCGAGACGCGCGTTCTGCTCGACGAGCAGCACGGTCATGCCTTCGCCGGAAATTGCGCGCACCACTTCGAAGATCTTCTCGACCATGATCGGCGACAAGCCCATCGACGGTTCATCCAGCAGCAACAGCTTGGGACGAGAGATGATCGCTCGCGCCATCGCCAGCATCTGCTGTTCGCCGCCCGAGAGCGTGCCCGCGTATTGCGTGGCGCGTTCTTTCAGACGCGGAAAGAAGCCGAACATGCGGTCGACGTCGGCCTTGATGCCGTCGTTGTCGCTGCGCAGATACGCGCCCATCTGCATGTTCTCGACGATCGACATGCGCGCGAAGATACCGCGACCTTCCGGCACCATCGCGAGGCCGCGCTTCAGAAGCTCATGCGGCGGCACGCCCTTGATCGACTGACCCATGTACTCGATGTCGCCTGCGGCATACGGCTTGAGCCCCGTGATCGCCTTCATCGTCGTGGTCTTGCCCGCGCCGTTCGCGCCGATCAGCGTGACCAGTTCGCCCTGCCCAACCTCGAGGTCAATGCCCTTGACTGCCTGGATGCCGCCGTAATTGACCTGCAGGCCCTTGATTTTCAACATTGCTTGCGTCGTGGACATCAGTGGACTCCTGCACCCAGATAAGCTTCGATCACCTTCGGATCCTTCTGCACGTCTTGCGGCAGCCCTTGCGCAATCACCTTGCCGTAGTCGAGCACCGTCATCTGGTTGCACAGACCCATCACGAGCTTCACGTCGTGTTCGATCAGCAGGATCGTCTTGCCGTCGGCGCGGATCTTGTCGAGCAGTCGCGTGAGTTCGACTTTTTCCGTTGCGTTCATGCCGGCAGCGGGTTCGTCGAGCGCGAGCAGCTTAGGATCGGTTGCAAGCGCGCGCGCAATTTCAAGGCGGCGCTGATGGCCATACGAGAGATTGCGCGACGTGTAGTCCGCGTACTGCGCAATGCCGACGTACTCCAGCAGTTCGACCGCGCGTTCCTTGATCTCACGCTCTTCCTTGCGCTCGGCCGGCGTCTGGAACACCGCGCCCAGGAGGCCGTGCTTCGTGCGCACATGGCGGCCGACCATCACGTTTTCGAGAGCGGTCATGCCGCCAAAGAGACGGATGTTCTGGAACGTACGGGCAATGCCCGCCTTCGCCACCTGATACACCGCGGTCGGCGTGTAGTTCTGGCCGTCGAGTTTGAAGTCGCCCGAGTCGGGCGTGTACAGGCCCGTGATCACGTTGAAGAAGGTTGTCTTGCCGGCGCCGTTCGGGCCGATCAGACCATAAATCTGGCCGGCCTTGATTTCCAGGCCGACGTCGGACAGTGCCTGCAAACCGCCGAAGCGCTTGTTGACGCCCTTCACCGACAGTCGAATGTTATCGCTCATGTTTTTTCTCCCTGTCCGTCAGGCGCGCACCGGCTTCTTGCCGCCACGCTTCGACAGTTTCGCAATCTTGTCTTCGTGCTTCGGCGACGGCCACAGGCCTTCCGAGCGATACAGCATGATCAGCACCATCGCGAGTGCGTAGACCAGCTGACGGATCACTTCCGTGTCGACGATTTCATGGCCGAAGAGCATGTGCTGCAGCGGACCCATCGTCGAGCGCAGGAATTCCGGCAGGACGGCGAGCAGCACCGCGCCGAGAATCACGCCCGGGATGTGGCCCATGCCGCCCAACACCACGCACGCCAGCACGACGATCGACTCCGGCAGCGTGAACGATTCCGGCGACACGAAGCCCTGGAACGCGCCGAACATCGCGCCCGACAGGCCGCCGAACGACGCACCCATCGCGAACGCGAGCAGCTTGACGTTACGCGTGTTGATGCCCATCGCCTTGGCGGCGATTTCGTCTTCGCGAATCGCGGCCCATGCGCGGCCGATACGCGAGTGCTGCAAACGCGTACACACCCAGATCACGAGAAGCGCAGCAAGCACGAACAGGTAGTAGTACGAGTACACCGACGGGAACTGGAAGCCGAACAGCGAGTGCGTCTGCGCGAGACTGAAGTCGCCGAAGTGCACCGAATCGATCCCGGTAATGCCTTTCGGGCCGTTGGTGATATTCACCGGACGGTCGAGGTTGTTCAGGAAGATCCGGACGATTTCCCCGAAGCCCAACGTCACGATAGCGAGGTAGTCGCCTCGCAGACGCAGCGTCGGCGCCCCGAGTATCACGCCGAAGAACGCCGCCACCCCCATCGCGCATGGCACGATGAGCAGGAACGGCAGGTGCAGCCCGTTCGGCGCGAGATGCGCGATCCACTCGAACTGCGACGTCAGATGCGGCGAGGACAACAGCGCCGCGGTGTAGGCGCCAACCGCGTAAAAGGCGATATAACCCAGGTCGAGCAGGCCGGCAAAGCCGACCACGACATTGAGACCGAGTGCCAGCATCACGTACAGCATCGCGAAGTCGAGCACGCGAACCCAGTAGTTGCCGCCGGCGGTGCCGATGATCATCGGCGCGGCGATCACGAAGAACGCGGTGATGATGCCGACCGTCAGCGTCTTCGCCAGGTTCTTCTCGGGAATGAGCGTCGTGGACGGCTCGATCGGTTGAATTGAGGTCATTTGATTTACTCCTTGGCCTGGATCAAGCGCGATCCGCAACGCGTTCGCCGAGCAGACCCGACGGACGGAACACCAGCACGATGATCAGCACGATGAACGCGAACACGTCCTGATAGTTACTGCCGAACACACCACCGGTCAGGTTGCCGATATAGCCGGCGCCCAACTGTTCGATCAGTCCCAGAATCACGCCGCCGACCATCGCGCCGCCGAGATTGCCGATACCGCCGAGCACCGCCGCGGTAAAGGCCTTCAGGCCGGGGATGAAGCCCATGTAGAAGTGCGCGTTGCCGTATTCGGATGCGATCATCACGCCGGCGAGCGCAGCAAGCGCCGAGCCGATCATGAAGGTGGCCGAGATCACGAAGTTCGGGTTCACGCCCATCAGCGAAGCAACGCCCGGGTTCTCGGCGATTGCGCGCATCGCGCGGCCGAGCTTGGTCTTGTGCACGAGCAGCAGCAGGCCTGCCATGACGAGGAACGCGACGACGATGATCACGATTTCAGTCATCGAGATCACGGCGCCAGGCGTCGTGTCGGTGGCCTTGATCACGTTCAGCGGATCGGTGGGCAGAAGCTGCGGGAAAGGCAGCGGGTTGCGCGACCAGATCATCATGGCGAGCGTTTGCAGCAGGATCGACACGCCGATCGCGGTGATCAGCGGAGCGAGACGCGGCGCCTTGCGCAGCGGCCGGTAAGCCACGCGCTCGATCGTGTAGCCCACCACCGCGCATACCACGGCGGCGATTGCCAGCGCGATGCACAGCGTGGGCACATTCCCCAGGCCGGGGAAGTGGTTTTGCAGCACGCCTATGGCGGAGAGCGCGACCATCGCGCCGACCATCAACACATCGCCGTGAGCGAAGTTGATGATGCCAAGAATGCCGTAAACCATCGTATAGCCCAGTGCGATGATGGCATAAACGCTGCCCAGCACCAGTCCGTTTAGGATCTGCTGGATGAAGATATCCATTTAATGCTCCTTAGCCCGTGCGACTGGATTCGCGCTCTTCATCAGCCGGTGGGCGGTGATGCGTTACGGAATCTCAACGGCACTGCGGGTACTGATGTAAAAGACCGGTAAGGGTTTATCCGCCGCCGGTTTGCCCAGACGACTGGGTCACAGTCGCAGGCTCGCCTTCAGCGGATGCAAAAACGGCACCGTTGGGTGGTTCGGTGCCGTCAGGCTGAACGTCCCGTCATCACATCTTCACGACGTCGAGAACCGCTTTCTTGCCGTCCTTGAAGTCGTAAAGCGTAATGGCGCCCTCTTTCAAATCACCCTTGTCGTCGAACGCGATGCGGCCGATTACCCCGTTGTAATCGGTGGACGGCATCGCAGCCAGCACCTTGGGCGCCTCGATCGAATTAGCGCGCTTCATTGCATCGACAATCACGTACACAGCGTCATACGTGAACGGTGCGTAAATCTGCACCGGCGTGTGGAAGCGGTCCACGTACTTCTTCTCGAAGTCCGCTCCCCTGTCCATTTTCGAAAGCGCGAGTCCCGCTTCCGAACAGACCAGGTTTTGCACGGCGGTTCCCGCCAGCTCCCCCACCTTGTCGGTACACACGCCGTCGCCGCCAAGGATTTTTGCCCTGATACCGAGCGCCGCCGCCTGTTTGGCAAACGGCCCGCCCGTCGCGTCCATGCCGCCGAACATGATGGCGTCCGGATGAACACTCTTGATCTTTGTGAGGATGGCCCGGAAGTCCGTGGCCCGGTCGTTCGTCGCTTCCCGCGCGACGATCTTCGCTCCGCTCGCCTCGACGGTCTTCGCGAATTCGTCCGCGAGCCCCTTACCGTAGGCGGTTGCATCGTCCACTACGGCGATGCGTTTGGCGCCCAACGCCTTCGTGGCGTAATTGGCGAGCGCCGGACCTTGCTGCGCGTCGGTCGCGACGACGCGGTAGGTCGTCTTGAAACCTTGCTGCGTGTACGCCGGGTTCGTCGACGAGGGCGAGATCTGCACGATGCTTGCGTCGCTATAAATCTTCGAAGCCGGAATCGAAACACCCGAATTCAGATGCCCGACAACGGCCACCACGTGATCGTCCACCAGCTTCTGAGCGACCGCCGTACCGGCCTTCGGATCGGCCGCGTCGTCTTGCGCGTCGAGCTGCAAGTCGATCTTGTGGCCGTCGATCGTCAGGCCTTGTGCATTGATTTCCTCGACCGCGAGACGCGCGCCGTTTTCATTGTCCTTGCCCAGATGCGCGATGCCGCCCGTCAGCGGGGCTGCATGGCCGATCTTCACGACGATTGCTTCGCTCGCCGGCGCAGCGGACGCCGCCACTGCCGCCGATGCTCCTGCTCCCGCCTCGCCATCCTGTTTTTTGCCGCACGCGGTCAACATCGCAACCGCGGCCGCGATGGACACGGCGTAAGCAAACTTGACTCGCATTAAATAGGTCTCCCGCGCCTTGCAAAATCTATTGTTCGGGACCCTAAGGCCTTGAGAACGCGCGCATTGTAACTCCAATTTTGCGACGGGCAATATTGTTGAACCGGCAGGGTTTTCCTGCATTGCAACCGCATTTCAAGACAGCACTAACGCTAAAGGAGCAACCCGGTTGCGACTGATTTTCGTGCATCAGTTGCACCAGCGTGGGACCCAATGGCATCAAGTGTTGTAGACGCTTCGTCCGAGGCCCGCCTGCACTGCGGTTTGGCTTAAGTCATATCTGAGCCGCGATGTTTCGCTGTCGGCACCATGTTAGTGCGTCAAAATAGTTTGCGGCCGGTTCAAGCCTCATAAAACGGGGCCACATGCATCGAAACTCAATTAAATACCGGATCGGATTTGCGAATATTTATCGAAGCGGACGCCCGGAAAGCGGGTGTTTCCATCGATATGGCACCAATTAACCGCCGGCACTCGCTGTCTATGGGCAAAAAAAAAGCGCGCCCATGGGCGCGCGACATTAGATCGATACAGAACTGTCAGGCTGGCAGACCCAAGCCGCGAGGCAACGGGAACGCGATGTTTTCCTCGATGCCCTCGAGCGCGCGCACGTTGCTCACGCCAAGCTCGCGCAGGCGAGCAATCACAGCCTGCGCCAGCACTTCGGGAGCCGAGGCACCGGCAGTCACGCCGATCCGGCGCTTGCCCTCGACCCATGCCGGATCGATCTGGTCGGGTGAATCCACCATATAGGAAGGCACGCCGAGCTTTTCGGCCAGTTCGCGCAGCCGGTTGGAGTTCGAACTGTTGGGGCTGCCGACCACGATCACCAGGTCGCACTGCGGCGCCATGAATTTCACGGCGTCCTGGCGGTTTTGCGTGGCGTAACAGATGTCCTGCTTTTTCGGCTCGCGAATGGACGGATATTTCGCCTTGAGCGCGCCGATGATCTCCGCTGCGTCGTCGACGGAAAGCGTGGTTTGCGTGACGAACGCGATCCGCTCCGGGTGGGCCAGTTGCAGTGCCTGCACGTCTTCGATGTCTTCGACGAGGTACATGCCCTCGCCCGCCTGGCCCATCGTGCCTTCCACTTCCGGATGGCCTTTGTGGCCGATCATGACAATGTCGAAGCCGTCTTGCCGCATCTTCGCGACCTCGATGTGCACCTTGGTGACGAGCGGACAGGTCGCGTCGTAGACGCGCAGCCCGCGCGACTCGGCCTCGCTGCGCACCGCTTTCGAGACACCGTGCGCGCTGAAGATGACCGTATTGCCGGAGGGCACCTCTTCCAGACGCTCGATGAAAATAGCGCCCTTCTTGCGCAGATCTTCGACGACGTAGGCGTTATGGACGATTTCGTGACGCACGTAGATCGGCGAGCCGTGCAGCTTGATGGCGCGTTCGACGATCTCGATAGCCCGATCTACGCCGGCACAGAACCCGCGCGGCTGAGCCAGCAGGATCTCCGTTTCGGCAAGGGTCGTATCCGCGATGGTCATGTTTAGAGAATCCCGATGATTTTCACTTCGAATGCCAGCGCCTGGCCAGCAAGCGGGTGGTTGAAATCGAATAGGGCCGACGTTTCGTTCACTTCTTTCAGAACGCCAGCGTAGCGGCCGCCGCCCGGAGCGTTGAATTCGACCAGGTCGCCTGGCGAAAAATCCTCGCCGATCATGCTGTTTTCCCGCAGCGTGGCCAGAGACACGCGCTGGATCAACTCCGGATTGCGCGGACCAAATGCGGCCCCGGGGGCTAGCTGAAAGGTCGAATGGTGGCCGACCTTCAAACCCATCAGAATGTCTTCCAGCGGCGGTGCGAGTTGTCCCGCACCGAGCAGCAGCGTGGCAGGCTTGTCGTTGAAGGTGTTGATGACTTCGGCGCCATCGGCAAGGGAAAGCCGGTAGTGAAGCGTCACATGTGAACCGGGCTTCACTTCGGAAATGTCGATGATGCTCATGCAATGCTCGCTCAGTCGTAGCGCGCTCTCACGCGTGCGCCGCGGGGCGCAGCCGACGCGTGCGGCAAACCGTCGGCGTGCCGTGCGCAAAGTGTCTATTGTAAGCCACATGGCGGGCCTCGGCTTGCGTCCGTCGCGCGCACCGGGCCTGAACCCCAAGCGAAGGAATTGTCTGTATATGTCTGATTATGCGTCGACGATCGACGAACCAATGTTGGATGACGCTCGTTCGCCGCAGGTTGCTCCGGCTCCCGCGGCGGGCAGATTGCGTCGAAGGCGCAAATGGCCCAAACGTGACATGCCGCGTGAGCGGCTAGTCGACCAGGGCCCCGGCGTGCTGTCGGACACCGAGATGATCGTGCTGGTTCTCGGCTCCGGCCTGCCGGGCCACGATGTGTTCAGCGTGGCTCACGAACTGCTAGACCGTTTCGGCTCGCTGCGCGCGATGCTCGATGCGACTTACACGGACTTCGACGGGCTGCGCGGCATCGGGCCCGCGAAAAAAGCGCAACTGCTCGCCATCATGGAAATGGCGCGCCGCTCGCTCGTCGACAAAATGCGCCGCCGTTCGCTCATGAATTCTCCTCAGGCCGTCGAAAACTATCTGCGCCTTCTGATAGGCGGCCGTCCGCACGAAGTATTCGTGTCGCTGTTTCTCGACGCGCGGCACCGGCTGATCCGCAGCGAGGAAAGCGCGCGCGGCACGCTCACGCGCATGGCGGTGTATCCGCGCGAGATCGTGCGGCGCGCGTTGACGCTCAATGCCGCGAGCCTGATCGTCGCGCATAATCATCCGTCCGGCGCTGTGCGGCCGAGCGCGAGCGACTGCAGCCTGACGCGCACGCTGCGCGAAGCGCTGGCGTTAATCGACGTTCAACTGGTCGATCATCTGGTAATCGGCTCCGACAGCGTATACTCCTTTGCCCGGGACGGCTGGCCCTGACGCTGGGCCATGCGAAGGCGCCCGCAAGCTCGCCTTGAAACAGTATGAAAAAGCGCGAACGGCAACGCAAAAGGCGCTGCGCGGTGTCTTGCCGTCGCAAATAAGGTTTGATTTTGCGGCTTTTTTTCTGCTAGAATTCCGGTTTGCCTATTTCCAACCCCCTGTTCCGAAGCCACCAAGGCGTTCCGGAAAGGATGCGTGTCTGATTCAGCGCGACTCTTTTCGGGAAACTTTCACGGCGTTCGAACTCAGAATTAGCGTATTAGGAGTGCTCTCATGGCACGCGTATGCCAAGTAACTGGGAAAGCGCCGATGAGCGGCAACAACGTTTCCCACGCGAACAACAAAACCAAGCGCCGGTTCCTGCCGAACCTGCAAAGCCGCCGCATTTGGGTGGAAAGCGAAAACCGTTGGGTGCGTCTGCGTATTTCGAACGCCGGCCTGCGCCTGATCGACAAGAACGGTATCGACGCTGTGCTCGCAGATCTGCGCGCACGCGGTGAAGCCTAAGGAGTAAATCATGGCGAAAGGCGCACGCGACAAGATCAAGCTGGAATCGACCGCAGGCACGGGTCACTTCTACACGACGACGAAGAACAAACGCAACATGCCGGAAAAGATGCTGATCAAGAAGTTTGATCCGGTCGTCCGTAAGCATGTTGAGTACAAGGAAACCAAGATTAAATAAGTCTTGGCTCCTGCCGCCTGACGACGGCAAGACATACACAAGAAGCCTCGCATTCGTGCGAGGCTTTTTTGTTTTCGCTTACCAAAACAGCCAACCTTGGATCGCCATCTTCCGCGATAACAGATTCCTATACCGTTCAGCCAGCTTTCCCTCGACCGTCGCGGCGCGTATCCTTTCCCGTTTTAGCAGCGCGTAAATGGCACGCTGCCACGGCAAAACGAAAGACGGAGATGCGAGCAATGGAATTCGATGTGGCGATTGTCGGTAGCGGTCTGGCGGGGCTGAGCGTCGCGCTCAATCTCGCGCAGACGCGGCGGGTCGCGGTGATCGCCAAGCGGTCGATAACCGAGGGTGCGAGCGATTGGGCGCAAGGCGGCATTGCCGCGGTGCTCGATTCTGCGGACAGCATCGAGAATCACGTGCGCGATACGCTCGTTGCAGGCGCCGGCCTATGTGATGAAGCCGCGACGCGCTTCATCGTCGAGCACGGGCGCGCTGCGATCGAATGGCTGATCGAACAGGGCGTGCCATTCACCAAAGACGACTCGGCGGAGCTCGGCTTCCATCTGACTCGGGAAGGCGGCCATAGCCATCGGCGGATCATTCATGCGGCGGATGCGACGGGCCATGCGGTAGTCGCCACGCTGAGCGAGCGTGTGCGGCAGCATCCGAACATCACGCTGCTGGAAGATCACTACGCAATCGACCTGATCACGTCCGACCGGCTGGGACTGCCCGGCCGCCGTTGCCATGGTCTTTACGCGCTGGACGTGCAAAACGGACGCACCGTCACGATCGAGGCGCCGCACACCGTGCTCGCCACCGGCGGCGCCGGCAAGGTGTATCTGTACACGACAAATCCCGATACCGCGACGGGCGACGGCATCGCAATGGCATGGCGTGCAGGCTGCCGGGTGTCGAACATGGAGTTCATCCAGTTCCACCCCACCTGCCTCTTCCATCCGTACGCGAAGTCGTTTCTGATCTCTGAAGCGGTGCGCGGCGAAGGCGGCGTCCTGAAGCTGCCGGACGGCACGCGGTTCATGCCGAATCACGATGAACGCGCTGAGCTCGCGCCGCGCGACATCGTGGCGCGCGCGATCGACTTCGAGATCAAGAAACGCGGCATCGATTGCGTGTATCTCGACATCAGCCATCAGCCGGCGGATTTTCTTCGCGAACATTTTCCGACGATCCTCGCTCGGTGCCTCGAATTCGGCATCGACATCACGAAGCAACCGATCCCCGTAGTACCGGCGGCGCACTACACGTGTGGTGGCGTGGTAACCGACCTAGCCGGCCGCACGGATCTTGCGGGCCTCTATGCAGTCGGCGAAACATCTTGCACTGGATTGCACGGCGCCAACCGCCTTGCCAGCAATTCATTGCTCGAGTGTCTCGTGCTTGGCCGCTCGGCAGCGCGCGCGATCGACGAAGAAGGATTCTGCGGCGCCGTCCACGCGCCTTTGCCAGACTGGGATGAGAGCCGCGTTTCGGACCCCGACGAAGAAGTGGTCGTCGCGCACAATTGGGATGAGGTTCGCCGGCTCATGTGGAACTACGTCGGCATCGTGCGCACGGACAAACGCCTCGCGCGAGCCAAACACCGGCTGGCACTATTGCGCGACGAGATCCACGAGTACTACGCGAACTTCAAGGTGAGCCGCGATTTGCTCGAGTTGCGCAATCTCGTGGACGTAGCCTCGTTGATCGTGGACGGCGCTCGCTCGCGGCGCGAAAGCCGCGGCCTGCATTTCAGCCGCGACTGGCCGGCAACCCTGCCCAAAGCGCTGCCAACTGTGCTCTCGCCCGAACACGTACGCAACCGCAACGTGTGATGGAAGTTAAAACGCCATCACCGGCCCCAGGCCGGCGATGGCGTTTTATGAACACGACGGAGGCAAACTTCCGTCAGACGATACGCAACGAGTAATCGGTTGCTCGGACGTCTTTTGTCAGAGCGCCGATCGACACGCGGTCGACGCCCGTTTCCGCGATAGTCCGCACCGTCTCGAAGTTCACTCCGCCCGACACTTCCAGTACGGCGCGCCCGGCGGTGATACGCACTGCTTCGCGCATTGCATCGAACGAGAAATTGTCGAGCAGAATGGACTGCGCGCGATGCGCCAATGCCGTTTCCAACTGCTCGAGCGTCTCGACTTCGATCTGGATAGAGACGCCCGCGTTGAGCGCAAGCGCCGCGCCCATGGCCGCTCCTACTCCGCCAGCGGCGGCAATGTGGTTTTCCTTGATCAGAATGCCGTCATACAAAGCGAGCCGTTGATTCGCTCCGCCGCCCACGCGCACCGCGTATTTCTGCGCCAGCCGCAAGCCGGGCAACGTCTTCCGCGTATCGAGAATGCGGGTACGCGTATGGGCGATCGCATCCACATACCGGCGCGTGGCGCTCGCCACGCCTGATAGAAGCTGAAGGAAGTTAAGCGCGTTGCGCTCGGCAGTGAGCAGCGCACGGACCGGTCCACGCAGTTCGCACACGGGAGTGTCCGCCATCATCCGGTCGCCTTCACGGTAAAGCCACTGCACCTCGATCCGCGAGTCCACTTGCCGCAAGACCGCGTTGAACCACGGCACGCCGCACAACACCGCATGCTCACGGACGACGACGCGCGCGTGGCGCACTTCATCGGCGGGGACGAGGCGGCCGGTCTGGTCACCCGTGCCGACGTCCTCCGCGAGTGCGTCGGCGACGTTGCGCGCGAGCGCTGCGTCGAACGCCGCGCCGTATTGCGCATGGATCTCGGCGAAGAGCGGCGACACGGCTTCGGCTTGGCTATATGAGGCCGAACGGGGCTCTGCTGAACTCTGCGTTGCCGCGTTCATCAGGCGGCCCCCACGTTCGAATACAACTGCGCGTCGCGCGCCAGATCGCCGCTTGCCTGCACGCGTTTCTTGTGACGCGCCGCAAAGTCGAGCATGCGGTCGATTGGCACACGCGCCCGCTCGCCAACAGCGCGCCCGACGAAAATCTCGTTATGAGCGCGCTCAAGGACGTCGGCGAGATTCGCGAGGCCGTTCATAGCCATCCACGGGCAATGCGCGCAGCTCTTGCATGTCGCGCTGTTGCCGGCCGTAGGCGCGGCGATCAACGTCTTGCCAGGCGCGGCGAGCTGCATCTTATGCAGGATGCCGAGGTCCGTTGCCACGATGAAGTGCGTCGCATCCAGCTCCTGCGCGGCAGCGATCAACTGCGTCGTGGAACCGACGACGTCCGCTTGCGCAACCACGTTGGCAGGAGACTCCGGATGAACCAGGACTTTCGCGCCCGGATATTCGGCGCGCAGCAAATCGAGTTCGATGCCTTTGAATTCGTCGTGCACGAGACACGAGCCCTGCCACATCAACATGTCCGCGCCGGTCTTGCTCTGGATGTAACCGCCGAGGTGCCGGTCCGGTGCCCAAATGATCTTTTCGCCGCGCGCGTGAAGGTCAGCAACGATCTCGAGCCCAATCGACGAAGTCACCATCCAGTCTGCGCGGGCTTTAACGGCCGCACTCGTATTCGCATAAACGACCACCGTGCGGTCCGGATGCGCGTCGCAGAAAGCCGAAAATTCATCTACCGGACAGCCGAGGTCCAGCGAGCATGTTGCGTCGAGATCCGGCATCAAGATGCGCTTGTCCGGGCTCAAAATCTTCGCTGTCTCGCCCATGAAGCGCACTCCCGCCACCACGAGGGTTTGCGCCTCGTGGTCGCGCCCGAAGCGGGCCATTTCGAGTGAATCGGCCACGCAGCCGCCGGTTTCGTCGGCTAGCTCCTGCAATTCAGCGTCGACATAGTAGTGGGCGACGAGCACGGCCTTCTCGCGTTTGAGCAATGCGCGAATGCGCTCTTTCAGCGCCACTTTCTCCTGCGCCGACGGCACGTCGGGCACCTTCGCCCACGCCTGCCCGATCCCACAGGATGTGCCCTGTGACTGCGGCCGGTCGTATTCGACGGCCTTGATCGCCTGCTGATCCATGATCTTCTCTGCCCTCGCTTTGCCGCCGTGGAATACCCATCGCGTCATGCAAATTCCGCGGCCCAAAAAGCAAAACCCCGCCAACGCGGGGTTTTGTGACGTAACGAAATTTTAATGGATTTCGTGGCTAAGCATAACGGCGCAGTCGCATTGCGAACTCCTGCAGCGCTTTAATGCCGCTCGCTTCGGCGCGATGACACCAGTCCTGCAATTGCACCAGCAACTGATCGCGCGACGCGTTCGAGCGCTCCCACATCGACGCAAGTTCGTTGCGCATGTCGATGTACGTCTTCAATTTCTGGCTGTTCGCGAAGATTTGCGGCAACAGACGCTTCTGCGGCTCGTCGAGCCCCGCTTCTTCTTTGTGGAACCAGCTGCGCGCACCGCGCATGACCTGATACTTCTCGCGCGCGCCCACTTCCTTCAGATGCGCGAGTTCCTGACGATACGCGCGCTTGAGCGCCTTGCCGTAACGTGCCATCACTTCGTAACGGTTAGCCAGCACGGCCTGCAACGTGTCCTGATCGAGCACCATCTTGCCCGTGGTTAGACGCGGCGTAGGCGCGACCTTCTTCACCTTGGCGAGGCGGAATGCCGACATGATGCGGATGTACATCCAGCCGATGTCGAACTCGTACCACTTGTTCGACAGCTTCGCCGACGTGGCGTACGTGTGGTGATTATTGTGCAGCTCTTCACCGCCGATGATGATGCCCCACGGGAAGATGTTCGTGCTTGCGTCCGACGAGTTGAAGTTGCGATAACCCCAGAAGTGCGCGAGACCGTTGACCACGCCGGCTGCCCAGAACGGAATCCACACCATTTGTACGGCCCAGATGGTCAGGCCGACAACGCCGAACAGCGCGACGTTCAGCACCATCATCAGGCTCACGCCCAGAATCGGGTATTTCGTGTAGACGTTGCGTTCCATCCAGTCGTTCGGCGTGCCGTGACTGAACTTGCGCATCGTCTCTTCGTTTTTCGCTTCCGTGCGGTAAAGTTCCGCGCCTTCGAGCAGCACCTTCCAGATGCCGCGCGTTTGCGGGCTGTGCGGATCTTCTTCCGTTTCGCACTTGGCGTGGTGCTTACGGTGGATGGCCGCCCATTGGCCGGTCAGCATGCCCGTGGTCATCCACAGCCAGAACCGGAAAAAATGACTGACGACAGGATGCAACTCCAGCGCGCGATGCGCCTGGCAGCGATGCAGATACACCGTCACGCCGATAATTGTGACGTGCGTCACGGCGAGCGTGTACAGAACAAGTTGCCACCACGAGAAGCGCATCAGACCGTGGGCAAGAAAATCGAGCAAAGAATTCAACAAGGCAATTTACCTGTGGAACGAGAGACACGAGACACCCGCGAACTGCGCGTGTCAAGAAAGTGAAAGCATACAGCGGGATTGGACGACATTCTACTTGAAGCGTTCCAAGTGTTTGTAACAAATAGGGATTTTTTGTGCAGCATCAACGCCAGCACGCCCGCAGCAAGACCGTTAGACTCTTCAGTGCCTCGCGAGTGCCCGCTAAATAGCGCCACCTGCCTGATTCGCCGCAGCGGCGGTCACAGTTACCGTTTTGGAGAACACGCCGCCGACATTTGCCGCGTCAGCAGCATTGCCGATGATCCGGACTTCGCGTTGCGCGAAAGGAATGGAGATGCCGTGTGCGGAAAAAAGCTGCCAGATGCTGCGATTGACTGCCGAGCGGACGGCAGATGTGCCCGTTGCCGCATCTGCAATCCAGAAGCCCAGTTCCAGGTTGATGCCATCGGCGCCAAAGCCCACGAGATAAGGCGTGGGCGCCGGGTCCGTCAGTACGCGGGGCACGCCTTCCGCTGCTTGGGCGAGGAGCGCCATGGCTTGCTCGACATCGGCGGTGTAGGCGATCTGCACGGCCGCCTTCGCATAGCCACGCGTCAGATACGACGACTGGTTCTGCACTACGTCGGTAATCAGTTTTTCGTTGGGAATCGGTGTTTCGATGCCGTCAAGCCCGCGCACAACCGTATATCGGGTGCGGATCTGCGTGACCATGCCTTGCAGGCCGCTCACGTTGATCGTGTCGCCGATCCGCAGCGACCGGTCGATCAGGATAATGAAGCCCGACACATAGTTGCTGGCGATCTTCTGCAAACCAAAACCCAGCCCCACGCCCAGAGCACCGCCGAATACGCCGAGCACGGTGATGTCGATGCCCACCAGCGACAGGCTGATCAACACCGCCGCCAGCACGAAGGCCGCGCGGCCGAGACGCGCCGCTACGACTTTCAGATTCGCGTCGAGCGTCGCGGCGCGCATCAGACGGTCTTCGAACGCCGAGCCGAGCCACATTGCGACGATCATCGTCACGCAGACCCACAGCAGGCCCGTGACGAGCGAGAGCAGCGTCATGTGCGCATTCGCGACGCGAAAGTGCACGCTCGCCATCCACGCGATCACGTCGTCCTGAATGCCCATCACGGTGAGCACCATGGCGACCCAGACGCCCAGAGAAACGATTTTTTCGACGAGGAAAAGCCACGGGTGCGTCTCCCCGTCATGGCTGAAGACGCGCCGCGCGAAGAAAAACACGATGTAAATCAAGCCGATGCCGAAGAGCGGCACCAACGCGAGATCGAGCAGCGACGTGTGGATGAACTGGCCCGCGATCGCCCGCGCGACCCAGACCAGCACGGCGCCGATCAGCGGGAAAAACGCGCGGTTCAGGCTTTCCGCGCCAAAGCGCAGCGTCTGATAGCGGGTCTGACGGCGCAAATCGAGCGCGCGGCGCAACAGCCGGGCGAGCAACCAGGCGAGCGCGAGCGTGGCGACCAGCACGCCCACTTGCCAGAGCATGACTGGCTGGCCGAAGTCGCGCGCGAGATCGCCGAACAGATGAGAAAAGATACGGTTTTGCATGATGTCGCCGGAATGACCGGCTCGCGGTTCGGCTCGCGGTTCGGATAATCGATCCGCGAGCCGGCTGGCTTACTGCGAGCTCAACTCTGGCGTTCGAGAACGGCCGCGAAAAAGCCGTCGGTCGCGTGGCGGTGCGGCCAGAGCGACAGGTAATCGTCCATTTCGAGATCGATGCGCTGCTCGGCCAGCACCTCGCGCGCGGGGACGAGCGCAAAGTCCGGATGATCGGCGAGGAACTGCTGAACGACCGCTTCGTTTTCCGCTTCCAGGATCGAGCAGGTCGCATACACGAGGCGGCCGCCCTTCTTCACCAGACGCGACGCGCTCGCCAGAATCGACGCCTGCTTGGGCGCGAGTTCGGCGACAGACTCCGGCGACTGGCGCCATTTCAGGTCCGGATTGCGGCGCAGCGTGCCCAAACCGCTGCACGGCGCGTCGACCAGCACGCGGTCGATCTTGCCTGCAAGCCGCTTGATCTTGGCGTCGTGCTCACTGTCGATCAACACCGGATTCACGTTCGACAGACCGCTGCGAGCAAGCCGCGGTTTGAGCTTGGCGAGGCGCCGCTCGGAGATGTCGAACGCGTACAGACGCCCGGTCGAGCGCATCGCCGCGCCGAGCGCGAGGGTCTTGCCGCCTGCGCCCGCGCAGAAGTCGACGATCATCTCGCCGCGCTTGGGCGCAACCAGCGAGCACAGCAACTGGCTGCCCTCGTCCTGCACCTCGACCCAACCCTGCTGGAACGCGTCGAGCTTGGTGAGCGGCGGCTTGCCCACCACCCGCACGCCGAACGGCGCGAACGGCGTTGCGCCGCCTTCGATGCCGGCTTTCGACAGCGCGTTCAGCACGTCGTCGCGGCTCGCCTTGATGGGGTTCGCGCGCAGATCCAAAGGCGCCGGGTAGTTCAGCGCGGCAGCCAGCTGCGCCAGTTCGGCGGGTTCAAAACGCTTGGCGAGCGCCTGATAGATCCAGTCGGGCAGGTTCAGGCGAATCCGCAGCGGCAAGCTTTCCGGGTCGATCATCGCGACGTGTTCGAGCCATTTCGACTCCGCGTCCGACACGAACGGCTTGAGCGCCGTGCGGCCGGCCGTCTGCATGAGGCCGAGCAAGGCCATGCGGCGGGCGGGGCTGCCCGCGCCGCTTTCGGCCAGGTGCGCGAACTCCATCCGGCGACGCAACACCGCGAAGACCGCCTCGGCAATTACGCCGCGCTCGCCGTGCCCGAGCTTCGGATGCGCGCGGAAAAAACGGCTCGTGGTAGCGTCGGCAGGGCCGTTCAGTCGTAGGACTTCGGCCAGCAAAGTCTCAGTTTGTCCAATCAGAAAACCATGTAATCTCATGCGCCCTCTCCGGCGGTGTGACCGGCAAAGAGCCATTGCGGCTCCGGCGGCGTAAGCGTGACACGCAGGCCATCCAGGGCGAGACGCCCTTCGACGAACCAGCGCACCGCGCGTGGATAAATAATGTGTTCGGTCGCGAGCACGCGCTCGGCAAGCATGGCCGGCGTATCGCCGGCTTCGACGGGCACCGCCGACTGCGCGACGATCGGCCCGTGATCGAGCTGCGAAGTAACGAAATGCACCGACGCGCCGTGCAGGCGCACGCCGGCGTCGAGCGCCTGCTGATGCGTTTTCAGTCCCGGAAAGCTCGGCAGCAGCGACGGGTGCACGTTCAACATGCGCCCCGCATAACGATCGACGAAATCGTCTGTCAGCACGCGCATGAAGCCTGCGAGCGCTACGAGATCGGGCGAGAAGCGATCGATTTGTTCAGCGAGCGCGCAGTCGAAGCTGTCGCGATCGGGAAACTGGCGGTGATCGACCACCGCCGTGGCAATGCCGTGCGACGCCGCGAACGCAAGGCCCGCGGCATCCGGACGGTTGGCAATCACGGCGGCGGCCTGCGCCGGCCAGCCTTCGTTTGAGCAGGCTCGAACGATGGCTTCCATGTTGCTTCCCCGCCCTGAAATCAGGATGACGAGTTTTTTCATGCGCGGATTTTATCATTCGGGGGCACCCAAACCGCGACGCGCCGCCGTCCGGTGCGCCGAGCGTTTATAATCGTTTGTTTTGCGGCACCTCGCCCGCTCTATCCCGACGCGCTATCGTGAGAGTCTTCCGCGGTCTTCCCAATGCTGAAAGCCGTGCGCCCTGCGCACTGACCATCGGCAACTTCGACGGTGTCCACCGCGGCCATCAGGCTTTGCTCGCGCACGTGCGCGCGGCGGCGGACGCGCGCGGCCTGCCCGTCTGCGTGATGACCTTCGAGCCGCACCCGCGCGAGTTCTTCAATCCTGCCGGCGCGCCGCCGCGCATCGCGATGCTGCGCGACAAGCTGGAGGCGCTGCGCACTAACGGCGTGGACCGCGTCGTCGTCGAGCACTTCAATCACACGTTCGCGAGCCAGTCGCCGGATGCGTTCGTCGAACGGATCATCGTCAACGGGCTGCACGCCCGCTGGGTGATGATCGGCGACGACTTCCGCTATGGCGCAAAGCGCGCGGGCGACTTCGCGTCGCTGAAAGCCGCGGGGCAGCTCTACGGTTTCGAAGTCGAACAAATGGCAACGGTCGCCGATCCGTCCGGCGCGCGTATCTCCAGCTCAGGGGTGCGCGCGGCGCTGGTGGCGGGCGATCTCGACGCGGCGCGCGCCGCGCTGGGCCGCGATTATCTGATCAGCGGTCACGTCGTGCACGGCATGAAGCTCGGCCGCGATCTCGGCTTTCCCACGCTAAACCTGCCGATCGCGCACAAGCGCCCGGCGCTCGCAGGCATTTTCGTCGTGCGCGTGCATGGCGTGGCGGACGAACCGCTGCCGGGCGTCGCAAGCCTCGGTCTGCGCCCGACCGTCGACGATTCCGGCCGCGTGCTGCTCGAAGTGCATCTGCTCGACTGGCACGGCGACGCATACGGCAAGCTCGTGCGCGTCGAATTCCTGAAGAAGCTGCGTGACGAGGAAAAGTACGTCGACCTCGAATCGCTCACGGCCGCCATTGCGCGCGACGTCGCCAACGCGCGCGCATGGTTCGCGGCCGTCGGCGCGGGCTCGCCGGGCAGCCGTTCCACCGGTTTCGCCACGTCGGCCACCGACCGAATTAGATAGCCGCCGCGGTCCATGCGCGCTGATTGCCGCACGGACCGTCGCTCTCGCGCATCGAATGGCGTCCGTGCATCGCGCGAAATGCCTGCCGGGCGCGCCCCACGCTCTCGCGCATCGTGCGCAACCCGCGCCCCGCTGCGCTTATAAAGAATTCACCGCGACCACATCATGAGCAACAAGAAAGCCGATTCGAAACCGCCGTCACGTTATCCCGTGAACCTGCTCGACACGCCGTTCCCGATGCGCGGCGACCTTCCCAAGCGCGAGCCGCAATGGGTCAAGGAGTGGCAGGAACACAAGATCTACGAGAAGATCCGCGCCGCCAGCAAGGGCCGCAAGAAGTTCATCCTGCACGACGGTCCTCCGTATGCGAACGGCGACATCCACCTCGGCCACGCGGTGAACAAGATCCTGAAGGACATGATCGTCAAGGCGCGCAACATGGCCGGCTTCGACGCGGTCTACGTGCCGGGCTGGGACTGCCACGGCATGCCGATCGAAATCCAGATCGAAAAGCAGTTCGGCAAGTCGCTGCCCGCCGCTGAAGTAATGCAGAAGGCGCGTGCCTACGCGACCGAGCAAATCGAAAAACAGAAGGTCGGCTTCCGGCGTCTGGGCGTGCTCGGTGAGTGGGACAACCCGTACAAGACGATGAACTTCACGAACGAAGCCGGCGAAATCCGCGCACTCGCGAAGATCATGGAAAAGGGCTACGTGTTCCGCGGCCTGAAGCCGGTCAACTGGTGTTTCGATTGCGGCTCGGCGCTCGCTGAAGCTGAAGTCGAGTACAAGGACAAGACAGACCCGACCATCGACGTGCTGTTCAGCTTCGCCGAGCCGGAAAAGACCGCGCAGGCGTTCGGCCTCACCGCGCTGCCGCGCAATGAAGGCGGCATCGTGATCTGGACCACCACGCCGTGGACCATCCCCGCCAACCAGGCGCTGAACCTGCACCCGGAAATCGTCTATGCGCTCGTCGACACGCCGCGCGGGCTGCTGATCCTCGCCGAAGAGCGCGTCGAAGCATGCCTGAGGACATACGGCCTGGAAGGCTCGGTCATCGCCACCACGCCCGGCGCGAAGCTCGTCAATCTGCGCTTTAACCATCCGCTCGCGTCAGCGCATCCTGGCTACAAGCGTACAGCGCCGGTCTATCTCGGCGATTACGTCACGACGGAAACCGGTACGGGTGTCGTGCATTCGTCGCCCGCCTATGGCGTAGAAGACTTCGTGTCTTGCAAGGCGCACGGCATGGCTGACTCGGACATCATCAATCCGGTGATGGGTGACGGACGTTACATCGAATCGCTCGCGCTGTTCGGCGGCCTGTCGATCTGGGCGGCCAATCCGCAGATCGTCGAGGCGCTGCAAGGCGCCGGATCGCTGTTGCGCACCGAGAAGTACACGCACAGCTACATGCACTGCTGGCGCCACAAGACGCCGATCATCTACCGCGCCACGTCGCAATGGTTCGCCGGCATGGACGTGAAGCCGAACGATACCGACAAGACTCTGCGCGAAACCGCACTCGAAGGTATCGAAAACACGGCGTTTTATCCGTCGTGGGGCAAGCAGCGGCTCTTCAGCATGATCGCGAACCGTCCGGACTGGACATTGTCGCGTCAGCGCCAGTGGGGTGTGCCGATGGCGTTCTTCGTGCACAAGGAAACCGGCGAACTGCATCCGCGCACGCTGGAGTTGCTCGAGGAAGTCGCGAAGCGTGTCGAAGAGGCCGGTATCGAGGCCTGGCAAACGCTCGACCCGCGCGAATTGATCGGCGACGACGCCAACATGTACGAAAAGAACCGCGACACGCTCGACGTGTGGTTCGATTCCGGCACCACGCATTGGCATGTGCTGCGCGGCTCGCACAAAGACGAACTGCAATTCCCGGCCGACCTGTATCTGGAAGGCTCGGACCAGCATCGCGGCTGGTTCCACTCGTCGCTTCTGACCGCGTCGATGCTCGACGGCCGTCCGCCGTACAACGCGCTGCTCACACACGGCTTCACCGTCGACGGCGAAGGCCGCAAGATGAGCAAGTCGCTCGGCAACGGTATCGATCCGCACGAAGTGGCGAACCGGCTCGGCGCGGAAATCATCCGCTTGTGGATCGCGTCGACCGATTACTCGGGCGAGCTCGCCATCTCAGAAGAAATCCTGAAGCGCGTGACCGAAGGCTATCGCCGCATTCGCAACACGCTGCGCTTCCTGCTCGCGAATCTGTCGGACTTCGACTTCGAGAAGAACGCGCGCCCGGTTGAAGACTGGCTTGAGATCGACCGCTATGCGGTGGCGCTGTCGGCGAATCTGCAAAACGACATCCTCTCGCATTACGACAAGTACGAGTTCCACCCGGTCGTCGCCAAGCTGCAAACGTTCTGCTCCGAAGACCTCGGCGGCTTCTATCTGGACGTGCTGAAAGACCGCCTGTACACCACGGCCGCAGATTCCGTCGCGCGCCGCTCCGCTCAAACCGCGCTGTATCACATCGCGCAAGGCCTGTTGCGTCTGATGGCGCCGTTCCTGTCGTTCACAGCCGAAGAAGCGTGGAAGGTGTTCCAGCCGAACAGCGAGACCATCTTCACCGAGACGTACCACGCGTTCCCGGCGGTGCCGGACGCCGGCGCGCTGCTCGATAAATGGACGCTGTTGCGCGCTGCGCGCGGCGACGTGACGAAGGCGCTGGAAGAAGCGCGCGTTGCGAACCTGATCGGCTCGTCGCTGCAGGCGGAAGTGGAGATCCGCGCGAGCGGCGCACGTTACGACGCGCTGACAAGTCTCGGCGACGACCTGAAGTTCGTGCTGATCACGTCGGCTGCGAGCGTTGTCAAGGTCGAGAGCGAAGCGAAAGAAGGCGTCGAAGTAATCACGTCGAAGTATCTGAAGTGCGAGCGCTGCTGGCACTATCGCGCGGACGTGGGCGCGGACGCGGAACACCCCACGCTGTGCGGCCGCTGTGTCAGCAACCTGTTCGGAAACGGTGAAGCGAGGAGCGCGGCATAATGGCGAGAACCATGGCGAAAACCACATCGAAAGCTTCCGCCGGAAACAGTTCGCTGGCGCCCTGGCTGGGCGTCGCACTGATCGTGATCCTGTTCGATCAGTTGACGAAAATCGCGGTGCAGAAGGTGTTTGCCTACGGCGTCGCGCATGAGGTCACGTCGTTCTTCAATCTGATTCTCGTGTACAACCGCGGCGCCGCATTCAGCTTCCTCGCAATGGCAGGCGGCTGGCAACGCTGGGCATTCACCGCGCTCGGCGTGGTTGCCGCGCTGGTGATCTGCTATCTGCTCAAGCGCCACGGCGCGCAAAAAATGTTCTGCACCGCGCTCGCGCTGATACTCGGCGGCGCGCTCGGCAACGTGATAGACCGGCTCGCGTACGGCCACGTGATCGACTTCCTCGATTTCCACGTGCGTGCGTGGCACTGGCCGGCCTTCAACCTGGCCGACAGCGCGATCACGGTCGGCGCGATCCTGCTCGTGGTCGACGAGTTGCGGCGCGTACGCGGCTCGCGTTAACGTCGCGTTAAGGTCGCGCTAACGTCGAGTTAACGTCGCCTCGCCGCGCGAGGCCGGGAGGTCCGTTTTCGACCGCTCGCCTCGCGCCAGAAGTCCGCTTTGACGGCCGGCAACGGTGCAAGCGCGCCGCGCCCGGACACCACGCTTTGTCGGAGGCTTTAGTTGGCAACCGCAGAACTCGCAGGAAAACACCTCGTCCTCGGCATGACGGGCGGCATTGCCTGCTACAAGATCGCCGAACTCACGCGCCTGCTGACCAAGGCCGGCGTAACCGTGCAGGTCGTAATGACCGAAGCGGCCACGCAGTTCATCACGCCGGTCACCATGCAGGCACTATCGGGCCGGCCGGTCTACACGAGCCAGTGGGACGCGCGCATCGCGAACAACATGGCGCATATCGATCTGTCGCGTGAAGCCGACGCGATCGTGATCGCGCCCGCCTCCACCGACTTCCTCGCCAAACTCGCGCACGGCATGGCCGATGACCTGCTCGCCACGCTGTGCGTCGCGCGCGATTGCCCGCTGCTCGTCGTGCCCGCGATGAACCGGCAGATGTGGCAAAACCCGGCCACGCAGCGCAACGTCGCACAACTGCGCGCGGACGGAATCGCAGTGCTCGGGCCGGACTCCGGTCCTCAGG
Organism: Paraburkholderia kirstenboschensis; assembly: GCF_032806925.1. Classification (NCBI taxonomy): domain Bacteria; kingdom Pseudomonadati; phylum Pseudomonadota; class Betaproteobacteria; order Burkholderiales; family Burkholderiaceae; genus Paraburkholderia; species Paraburkholderia kirstenboschensis. The sequence continues at coordinate 1,956,126 of NZ_CP136513.1, forward strand.
CTTGCGGCGAAATCGGCGACGGCCGCATGCTTGAAGCCGCGGCAACCTACGAGGCGATCGCATCGTTCTTCGCGCCGAAAATTCTCTCCGGCCGGCGCGTGTTGCTGACCGCGGGGCCGACTTTCGAACCGCTGGATCCGGTGCGCGGCATTACCAATCGGTCGAGTGGCAAGATGGGTTTCGCGCTGGCCCGCGCCGCGCAACAGGCGGGTGCCAATGTGCATCTCGTGGCGGGCCCTGTCGCGCTCGAAACGCCGTGGGGCGTGGTCCGTGAAGCCGTGCAAACCGCCCAGCAGATGCACGATGCGGTCATGCGCGCGGTCACGGATGCGGACATTTTCATCGGCGTGGCCGCGGTCGCTGACTGGCGCGTCGATCACCCGAGCGAGCACAAGATCAAGAAGAGCGCGGATCGCGCGCTGCCCACTTTTTCGTTCGTCGAAAATCCGGATATTCTGGCCTCGGTCGCGAAGCTGCCACATCCGCCGTTCACCGTCGGCTTCGCTGCGGAAAGCGGTGATCTCGAAGTGCATGGCGAGGAGAAGCGCGTGCGCAAAAACGTGCCGCTTCTGATCGGCAATCTCGGGCCGCTCACTTTCGGCATGGACGACAACGAGGTCGTCCTGTTCGAAGCGGGCGGCGCTACCAGACTACCGCGCGCCGACAAGCAGACGCTCGCGCGCGCGCTGATCGCGGAAATCGCGAAGCGTCTGCCCGACACAGTTTGATTCGCTGAGTGGACAGTCCGGCACCGGCATGCAACCGGCACAAGCCACGTCGGCAAAGCGAATGGAACCCATCTGGAGCGCACTGACATGACGCTACTTTCCGTGCTGGATCAAACGCCCGTCATATCGGGGCACTCGGTGGCGGACGCGATTGCCGCCACCGTGGAACTCGCGCAACTCGCCGACGATCTCGGCTACACGCGCTACTGGTGCGCCGAGCATCACGGCTTGCGCGGCGTGTCGAACCCATGTCCCGAAGTGATGCTCGCGCGCCTTGGCAGCGTCACGCGACGCATCCGGCTGGGCTCCGGCGGCATCATGCTGCCGTACTACAGCCCGTTCAAGGTCGCCGAGCAATTCATGATGCTGGAGGCGCTGTTCCCTAACCGCATCGATCTCGGCGTGGGACGCGCGCCCGGCGGCGACATGCGCACAGCCCAGGCGGTTGCCGCGGGCGACTACAACCGCGGCGAAATTTTCCCGCAACAGGTGGCCGATCTGCTCGGCCTGATGCACGGCACGCTGCCTGCCGATCACGTCGCGAAGGGCGTACTGCTGCAACCGCAAGTTGCCACGCGTCCGCAGCTGTGGATGCTCGGTTCAAGCGAGTTTGGCGGCTTGCTCGCCGCGCAGCTCGGCATCCGCTTCGCGTTTGCGCATTTCATCAACGCGCATTTCGGGCATCAGGTCGCGCATGCGTATCGCGAGCGTTTCAAGCCGAGCGAGGAAACGCAGCAATCGTATCTGGCCGCCGCCGTGTTCGTGATTTGCGCGGACACCGAACAGGAAGCCGCTGATCTGGCGAAAGCCGTCGATCTGCGGCGCGTGCAAATGGCTTATGGCCTGAACGAGCCGATTCCAACTATCGAACAGGGCGTCGCGCAGGAGTATGGCGAGCGCGAGAGACTGGTGATCGACCGCGAGAAACCGCGCAGTATCATCGGCACGCCAGAAGTTGTGACCGAGCGCCTCCATGCATTGCAGGAACAATTCCAGGCCGACGAATTGATCGTGCTCACCGTCGCAGGCAGCTATCGCGCGCGCTTGCGTTCCTACGAACTCCTTGCCGATGCGTTCGATCTCGGGCGCCCGGCTTCAACTTCTTAAACCTTCGAACCTGCATGAAACTCGACCTGAAGATTCTTGATGCGCGCATGCGCGACCAGCTTCCTGCCTACGCGACGAGCGGTAGCGCGGGGCTCGATCTGCGCGCGTGTCTCAAAGAGCCGTTGACCCTCGAACCTGGCGGAACCGCACTCGTGCCGACGGGGCTCGCGATCCACGTGAGAGATCCTGGCTATGCCGCGCTGATTCTGCCGCGCTCGGGTCTCGGACATAAGCACGGAATCGTGCTCGGTAATCTGGTCGGCCTGATCGACTCCGATTATCAAGGCGAACTGATGATCTCGACATGGAACCGCGGCGAGACCACGTTCGTGCTCAATCCGATGGAGCGTCTCGCGCAACTCGTGATCGTGCCGGTCGTCCAGGCCAAGTTCAATATCGTCGATGAGTTCGAGCAAAGCGACCGTGGCGCGGGCGGCTTCGGCAGCACCGGCAAGCACTGAATTGAACAGCGCAAATAAAAACGGCGTGGACCCTGGGGTCCACGCCGTTTTTTGTGCTGAGTACGCTTGAGGCTTACTCGACTTCGACCGCTTCCGGATTCGGATTGCGCGGCGCCGGATGCTCGTCGAAGGTCAACTGCACCTTGTCTTCCGCATCGACGTCGACCGATACACGGCCGCCGCTCATCAGCTTGCCGAACAGCAGCTCGTCGGCCAGCGCGCGACGGATCGTGTCCTGAATCAGACGCTGCATTGGCCGCGCGCCCATCAGCGGATCGAAACCGTGCTTGGCGAGGTGCTTGCGCAGCGCGTCGGTGAAGAGCGCATCGACCTTCTTCTCGTGCAACTGATCTTCCAGTTGCATCAGGAACTTGTCGACCACGCGCATGATGATTTCTTCATCGAGCGCACGGAAGCTGATCGTCGCGTCCAGACGGTTACGGAACTCCGGCGTGAACATGCGCTTGATGTCGACCATTTCGTCGCCGGTTTCCCGACGATTCGTGAAGCCGATCACCGACTTGCCCATTGCCTCGGCGCCCGCATTCGTCGTCATGATGATGATGACGTTGCGGAAATCCGCCTTGCGGCCGTTGTTGTCCGTCAGCGTGCCGTGGTCCATGACCTGCAGCAGCACGTTGTAAATATCCGGATGCGCCTTCTCGATTTCGTCGAGCAGCAGCACGCAGTGCGGCTTCTTGGTGACAGCCTCGGTCAGCAGGCCGCCCTGGTCGAAACCGACATAGCCCGGAGGCGCGCCGATCAAACGGCTGACCGCGTGGCGTTCCATGTACTCGGACATGTCAAAGCGGATCAACTCGATACCGAGCGTGAACGCCAGCTGCTTGGCCACTTCTGTCTTGCCGACGCCCGTGGGGCCGGAGAACAGGAACGCGCCGATCGGCTTATCCAGCTTGCCGAGACCCGCACGCGCCATCTTGATCGCGGCCGACAGCGCGTCGATAGCCGGGTCTTGCCCGAACACCACGCTCTTCAGATCGCGATCCAGCCTTTGCAGCTTGCTCCGATCGTCTTGCGACACGCTTTGCGGCGGGACGCGGGCGATCTTCGAGATGATTTCCTCGATCTCGTTCTTGCCGATCGTCTTCTTCTGCTTCGACTTCGGCAGGATGCGTTGTGCCGCGCCCGCTTCGTCGATCACGTCGATCGCCTTGTCCGGCAGATGACGATCCGTAATGAAGCGTGCCGACAACTCAGCCGCCGCCGACAGCGCGCCCGAGGAATACTTCACGCCGTGATGCTCTTCGAAACGCGACTTCAGGCCGCGCAGAATCGCCACTGTCTGTTCGACGGACGGTTCCGTCACGTCGACCTTCTGGAAACGGCGCGACAATGCCGCGTCTTTTTCGAAGATGCCGCGATATTCGGTGAACGTAGTCGCGCCGATGCACTTGAGCGTGCCAGACGACAACGCCGGCTTCAGCAGATTCGACGCGTCCAGCGTGCCGCCCGACGCGGCGCCCGCGCCGATCAGCGTATGAATTTCGTCGATGAACAGAATCGCGTGCGGGCGTTCCTTCAATTCCTTGAGGACCGTCTTCAGGCGTTGTTCGAAATCGCCGCGATACTTGGTGCCGGCCAGGAGCGCGCCCATGTCGAGCGAATACACCTGAGCGTCGGCCAGAATATCCGGCACTTCGCCGCGCGTAATTCGCCAGGCAAGCCCTTCGGCGATCGCCGTCTTGCCGACCCCCGCCTCGCCGACCAGCAGCGGATTGTTCTTGCGACGGCGGCACAGCACCTGGACCACGCGCTCGACTTCCGACTCGCGCCCGATCAGCGGATCGATGCGGCCGTCTTTCGCCATCTGGTTCAGGTTTTGCGTGAACTGGGCGAGCGGAGTTTCTTTCTGTGCAGCGGCTTCGTCAGACTCGGCGTTCGCGTCGCTCGCTTTCGCGGCGTCGGTGCTGCTCGTCTTGGCGATGCCGTGCGAGATGAAATTCACCACGTCCAGACGTGTCACGCCCTGCTGTTGCAGGTAGTAGACCGCATGCGAGTCCTTCTCGCCGAAGATCGCAACCAGCACGTTCGCGCCGGTCACTTCCTTCTTGCCATTCGAGGTGGACTGCACATGCATGATCGCGCGCTGAATCACACGCTGGAAACCCAGCGTGGGCTGCGTGTCGACGTCATCCGTGCCGGGCACGGTAGGCGTGTTGTCATGAATGAAGTTGCGCAGGTTCTGGCGCAGATCCTCGATATTGGCCGCGCATGCACGCAACACTTCCGCCGCTGTCGGATTGTCCAACAGTGCCAGCAAAAGATGTTCGACCGTTATGAACTCGTGCCGCGCCTGGCGTGCTTCCATGAACGCCATGTGCAGGCTGACTTCCAGTTCCTGGGCAATCATGCTTCCTCCATCACACACTGCAGCGGATGCCCGGCCTGCCGTGCGTGGGTAACGACTTGCTCGACTTTGGTCGACGCGATGTCCCGCGTATAGACCCCACAAACTCCCCTGCCTTCGCGATGCACCTTCAACATAACCTGTGTTGCGGTTTCACGATCTTTATTGAAATATTCCTGCACGATCATCACGACAAATTCCATTGGCGTGAAGTCGTCATTCAGCAGCACCACCTTGTACATGGATGGCGGCTTGAGCTTTTTCTCCTGCCGCTCCAGTACGGTGCCGTCCTGCTTGTCCGGGATAATCGCCATACACCCATTCTAAACATCTAGGACAGGCCCGCAATCCTGTCAAAACCCGGCCAACTGGCCGGTTCACCCGAACGCCGCCGCGCGGCGGAAATTCACCGCCTGCAAGCGCCATTCGACGAGCCGATTGCGGAGCCGGCCCCCTGTTCAGATCATGCGTCGCGGCCGTGCTGCGCCGCAGTCGGATCGAGTATCGCACAACCTGCCGGAGCTAGCTGACCGGCACTCGTTCGCCCAACTGACGGCGAGCGACCCGCAGAACAGCAAGTGAGTCGATTATGCGACTTTTCAAGACGCCCCGCTTGCGCAACCGCACATAACAAAAGCGGGAAAAACCCTGGAAACCGCCTGTTTGCAACGCGTGTAACGACGTCTCAAAATTTTCTTGACACTCGAATAAAGAGCCTCAACAATCAAGCTGGCACTTTTTTCACTGCGCCAAATTTCGAAAAAATGCCGATGGTGAGCTTGTGAGGAGGGAGCGGCTGCATCCCGCGGTCGTCGAGCTTTTCGAGGGCTCGTGGTAGTGACATGAGTTACAGGGGAAGTTGGAATGGCAACTGGTACGGTCAAATGGTTCAATGACGCAAAAGGTTTCGGATTCATCACGCCTGACGAAGGTGGTGAGGATCTGTTTGCACACTTCTCGGCCATCCAGATGAATGGGTTCAAGACCCTCAAGGAAGGCCAAAAAGTGACCTTCGAGGTCGTGCAAGGCCCGAAAGGCAAGCAGGCATCGAACATCCAGGCACCCGCCTGATACCTGTTCGGTACCCGTCCTTTTGAAACCCGGCTTCGCGCCGGGTTTCTTTTTGGGCGTCGCTTTCGTGTTGATCCGGAGTCCGTTGCAGATGCATCGACGTCCCAAATAACGGGCAGAGCGTCGCGCAGGCGATCTAACAGACGGCAAGCATAAAAAAACCCGGCCGCCTCAGAAGCGCAACCGGGATTTTCGACGATGCAAGCCGGGGCAATCCCGGCGCGCCGCTTACATGTTTTCGATCATCACCTGGCCGAATCCCGAGCACGAGACCTGCGTCGCGCCTTCCATCAGACGCGCGAAGTCGTAAGTGACGCGCTTTTGCAGGATGGACGTTTCCATCGACTTGATGATGAGATCCGCCGCTTCGAACCAGCCCATGTGGCGCAGCATCATTTCGGCCGAGAGAATTTCCGAGCCCGGATTCACGTAGTCCTTGCCCGCATATTTCGGCGCCGTACCGTGCGTGGCCTCGAACATTGCGACCGAATCCGACATGTTCGCACCCGGCGCGATGCCGATTCCGCCGACCTGCGCGGCCAGCGCGTCCGACACGTAGTCGCCGTTCAGATTGAGCGTCGCGATCACGTCGTATTCGGCCGGGCGCAACAGGATCTGCTGCAGGAACGCGTCGGCGATCACGTCCTTCACGACGACGTCGCCGCCCGTTTTCGGATTCTTGACCTTCATCCACGGACCGCCGTCGATCAGCTCGGCGTTGAACTCCTTCTGCGCGAGCGCATAACCGTAGTCACGGAACGCGCCTTCCGTGTACTTCATGATGTTGCCTTTGTGCACGAGCGTGACCGAACGGCGATCGTTGTCGATTGCATACTGGATCGCCTTGCGCACGAGACGCTCCGTCCCCTCGCGCGACACCGGCTTGATACCGATTCCCGATGTTTCGGGGAAGCGGATCTTCTTCACGCCCATCTCTTCCCTCAGGAATTTGATGACCTTCTTCGCCTCTTCGGATTCGGCCGGCCATTCGATACCCGCGTAGATGTCTTCCGAGTTCTCGCGGAAGATCACCATGTTGGTTTTCTCCGGCTCGCGCACGGGCGAAGGGACGCCCTTGAAATACTGAACCGGACGCAAGCACACATACAGGTCGAGTTCCTGACGCAGCGCGACGTTCAACGAACGGATGCCGCCACCTACGGGCGTGGTGAGCGGCCCCTTGATCGACACCACATATTCCTTCAGCACCTGAAGCGTTTCTTCCGGCAGCCATACGTCCGGACCGTAGACCTTGGTCGACTTCTCGCCCGCGTAGATTTCCATCCAGTGGATTTTCTTTTTGCCCGCGTAGGCTTTTTCCACTGCGGCGTCCACGACCTTGATCATGACCGGCGTGATGTCGAGACCGGTGCCGTCGCCTTCGATAAACGGAATGATCGGCTGGTCGGAAACGTTGAGCGAGAAATCCGCATTGACGGTGATCTTGTCACCACCGGTCGGAACCTTGATGTGCTGATACGGCATGATCGGACTCCAGTGAAGGCTGTGCTGAAAGCTGATGGGAGACTGCGAAAATGGGCGCTCCTCGCTACGCGCAATGCCGGACGCCCGCAAGCGGCCTGGCCGTTATTCTAGCCCACGCGGCCGCTGCACCGAGGCGAGAGCGGCTCGGGGTTTTCCAACATAAAACGCCCATGGCCGCCACGGCCGAGCGTAGTGTCTTATATAGGACTCAGCGCTTTCGGACACGCGCTATGCTTTATGATCGCGCCATCGACTACAGGCCCGGCGCATTCTGTTTGCGCATCGGCGCTTCACGCCGCGACGGGCGTCGCACGACTCCATCATTCTTATGCGCCTTCTCGCCCTGAACAAGCCGTTTGGCACGATCTGCCAGTTTTCCGCGCACGAGACGCGCGCTTCGCTGGCAGACTGGGTCAAGGTGCCCGGTGTTTATCCAGCCGGGCGTCTCGACTCGGACAGCGAGGGCCTGCTGCTTCTCACCGACGACGGCGCGCTGCAAGCGCGTATCGCCGAACCGCGTCACAAGCTCGTTAAGCGCTATTGGGCGCAAGTGGAAGGCGCCGTCGATTCCGTCGCGTTGAAAAAACTCGCGCGCGGAATCGATCTGGGCGACTACGTGACGCAGCCCTGCCGCGCCGACTATGTCGAGCCGGCCGATACGCTTTGGGCCCGCACGCCGCCGATCCGCTATCGCGCCGCGATTCCGACCACGTGGATCGAGTTGTCGATCACCGAGGGCAAGAATCGCCAGGTGCGCCGCATGACGGCCGCGGTCGGCTTTCCGACGCTGCGTCTCGTGCGTGTCGGCATCGGCGCGCTCGATATTTTTTCGCTTGGTCTGCAGCCGGGAGAAAGCGTCGATCTGCCGCTGAAAGCACCGTGGGAAGGCTTCGCCTGAATCGCTAAGTCATTGTCTGCGCGAGCAAAACGGCGCGTGAAACTCGCGAATGAAAAGCCGTGAAACAGCGACATTCGCGCAACTCGTCCAAAGCCTGGTTCACCTCAACGTCCCACATCGAAACTTTCCGGAAAATTCACGTCAACCGGCGCGCGAGCTCACGCGTTATTCGACGCAGATGCCGCTCGAAGCTGTCCGGCATTCAGCCTTAAGGGCCTTTTGTACAAGCCGCATGCGCGGTCAGTGCAGGCAGTCTGAGCGCTAGGCAGGCGCGTCGAAAATTTGTTCGATGCACCTGTCAACCGAAAGGTGGATGGCACGTTTACCGACATGACTCAAACATAACCGGGTCATTTGGTTAATTAACTAATGCTGAGGATTTTCAAAATGAACAAACTGATCGCCGCTCTGGTCGCTGGCCTCTTCGCAACGGCAGCATTCGCACAAGCTTCGGCACCGGCAGCAGCTTCGGCAGCTCCGGCAGCTGCTGCTTCGTCGGCAAAGAAGACCACGAAGCACGCTCACAAGAAGTCGCACAAGAAGGCAGCAGCAGCTGCTGCAGCTTCGGGCGCTTCGGAGTAAGTTTGTTGTAAAGACGCAGTCAAAAACTAGCTTCATTGCCGTTCTTACGGCGTTGAAAGGCAGATCACCGCAAGGCGATCTGCCTTTTTGTTTTTGACGCGCTCGCGTAACATTCCCCGGTTAATTTCAGCAAGGAGTCATGCCGTGCGATTTCCCATGCGCTCGTTGATGGCGCGTTTCGCCGTTGCCGCAATCCTGCCGTTCGCGGCGGTGTCGTTCGTCGCTCTCAATGCGGCCCCCGCTCATGCGCAGCAAATGCCGGCCGGCGCGAAACAGCCTGGCGAATTTCCGCGCGCGAAGCTCACCGCCGGCATGTTCGTGATCGACGCGGCCGTCGCCGCGAACGACGCGGATCGCGAGCAAGGTCTGATGTATCGCACGAAGCTGGCGCCGAACGAAGGCATGTTGTTCGTGTTCAACGAGAACGCCGTGCATTGCTTCTGGATGAAGAACACGCTGATCCCGTTGTCGATTGCGTTCATCCGGGCGGACGGCACCGTGACCGACATCGACGAAATGCAGGCGGAAACGACCAACAACCACTGCCCGAAGAACAACGGTGTCTACGCGCTCGAGATGAGCAAGGGCTGGTTCACGTCAAAAGGTATCAAGCCCGGAATGAAGATTCAGGGGCTGCCGGCTGCGCAGTAATTCGCGCACGACTTTGCGCGGCGGTTCGTGGGTAGATCGCGCAGTGCTCCGCCGCACACACCGCCTCATTTCGCAGCGGCAGCGCTCCTGAAAAGCCAGCCGCTTCGTCAGATCGATCACCGCAAAGCCGTTGCCTTCTCAGAGGCACCGGCTTTCGTCATTCTCGCCGCGCGTTGCCAGTCATTCCTGCATCACAGCACCGCCGCCCCCCGCCCCGCCGGGCCAGCCCTCGCCTGGCAAGATTCCTGCAAAAGACGGGCCGACGCGCTATCCTAGTATTCTTAGCAACGCAGCATCCCGCGGTCAGGGCGGCACAGACTGCCGCCCGCCAACCGTTTCAGGCGCGCTATTCCAAGGAGGTTCACGTGCCCCGCAAGACTCCCATCGAGCGCTACCGGAATATCGGCATCAGCGCTCACATCGATGCCGGCAAAACCACCACCACCGAACGCATCCTGTTCTACACCGGCGTGACCCACAAGATCGGTGAGGTTCACGACGGTGCGGCGACGATGGACTGGATGGAACAGGAGCAGGAGCGCGGCATCACGATTACGTCGGCGGCCACCACTGCCTTCTGGAAAGGCATGGCCGGCAACTATCCCGAGCATCGGATCAACATCATCGACACGCCGGGGCACGTCGACTTCACGATCGAAGTCGAGCGCTCCATGCGCGTGCTCGACGGCGCCTGCATGGTCTACGACTCGGTAGGCGGCGTGCAGCCGCAATCTGAAACCGTCTGGCGTCAGGCGAACAAGTACAAGGTGCCGCGCATCGCGTTCGTCAACAAGATGGACCGCGTCGGTGCAGACTTTTTCCGCGTGCAGCGGCAGATCGGCGAGCGCCTGAAGGGCGTCGCGGTGCCGATCCAGATTCCAATCGGCGCGGAAGAACACTTCCAGGGCGTGGTCGATCTGGTCAAGATGAAGGCGATTTTCTGGGACGAAGAGAACCAGGGCATCAAGTTCGAATACCGTGACATCCCGGCGGAGCTCGCTGACACCGCGAAGGAATGGCACGACAAGATGATCGAGGCCGCCGCCGAGGCGAACGAAGAACTGCTCGACAAATACCTGGGCGGCGAAGCGCTGACCGAAGAGGAAATCAAGCACGGCATTCGCGCGCGCTGCATCGCCAATGAAATCGTGCCGATGCTGTGCGGCAGCGCGTTCAAGAACAAGGGCGTGCAGGCAATGCTCGACGCGGTGATCGACTATCTGCCGTCGCCCGTCGACGTGCCGGCAATTACCGGTCACGACGAACACGACAAGGAGATCGAGCGTCACCCGAACGACACCGATCCGTTCTCCGCGCTCGCCTTCAAGATCATGACGGACCCGTTCGTCGGCCAGCTGATTTTCTTCCGCGTGTACTCGGGCGTCGTGAATTCGGGCGACACGGTCTACAACGCGATCAAGGAAAAGAAGGAGCGCCTCGGCCGGATCCTGCAGATGCATGCGAACGAGCGCAAGGAAATCAAGGAGGTCTACGCGGGCGACATCGCCGCGGCAGTCGGCCTGAAAGAAGCGACTACCGGCGACACGCTGTGCGATCCGAACCACGTGATCATCCTCGAAAAGATGATCTTCCCCGAGCCGGTGATCTCGCAGGCCGTGGAGCCGAAGACCAAGGTCGACCAGGAAAAGATGGGCATCGCGCTCAATCGTCTCGCGCAGGAAGACCCGTCGTTCCGCGTGCAAACGGACGAAGAATCCGGCCAGACGATCATCTCCGGCATGGGCGAGCTGCACCTGGAAATTCTCGTCGACCGGATGAAGCGCGAGTTCGGCGTGGAAGCGACCGTCGGTAAGCCGCAGGTCGCCTATCGCGAAACGGTGCGCAACAAGGTCGAAGACGTCGAGGGCAAGTTCGTCAAGCAATCGGGTGGCCGCGGTCAGTACGGCCACGCGGTGCTCACGCTCGAGCCGGCGCCGCAGGGCAAGGGCTACGAGTTCGTCGACGCGATCAAGGGCGGCGTGATTCCGCGCGAATACATTCCTGCCGTCGACAAGGGCATCCAGGAAACGCTGAAAGCCGGTGTGCTCGCGGGCTATCCGGTGGTCGACGTGAAGGTGACGCTGACCTTCGGCTCGTACCACGACGTCGACTCGAACGAGAACGCGTTCCGCATGGCCGGTTCGATGGCCTTCAAGGAAGCAATGCGCAAGGCGAAGCCCGTGCTGCTCGAGCCGATGATGGCCGTCGAGGTGGAAACGCCCGAAGACTTCATGGGCAACGTGATGGGCGATCTGTCGAGCCGCCGCGGCCTCGTGCAGGGCATGGAAGACATTGCGGGCGGCGGCGGCAAGCTCGTGCGCGCCGAAGTGCCGCTCGCGGAAATGTTCGGCTACTCCACGTCGCTGCGCTCGGCCACGCAAGGCCGCGCGACCTACACGATGGAGTTCAAGCACTATGCTGAAACGCCGAACAACGTCGCCGAAGCCGTGATCAACGCAAAGCACAAGTAGGCGCTCGCGCCGATGAAAAAAGCCTGCGTGCCGCAGCAAGGCCACTCAGGCTGACCGGTCAAAGCCCGTCCTTCATGGACGGGCTTTTTTTCGTCCATGAACGACGCAGGCGGTCGCTCGCCCCACGCACGTTTTTTAACGTGTAAAAATGCCGAACGGCGCCGCGACCATTGCCACGACGAATGTCAAACGCAAGCCCACGAGGAGACATGCGATGAGCCAGGATCACGAACATCCGCATTACAACGACGAGCACGACAAGCAGGAGTCCGCACCTGTCGATTGGCGCGAGCACGGCGTGAAGGTGATTCGAGGCGATCAGCTCGACACCAACACCGCGCAGACGCCAGGCATGAATCGCGCGGCCGCGATCAATGCTGCACGCGTCGGCGCGCAGAAAATCTGGGCCGGCACGGTGACGATCCATCCGAATGCGAAGACCGGCGCTCATCATCACGGCGCGCTCGAAAGCGTGATCTACGTGGTGCGCGGCCAGGCGCGGATGCGCTGGGGCGAGCACCTGGAGTTCACCGCCGAAGCCGGTCCTGGCGACTTCATCTTCGTGCCGCCGTATGTGCCGCATCAGGAAATCAATGCGAGCACCGACGACCCGCTCGAATGCGTGCTCGTGCGCAGCGACAACGAAGCGGTGGTGGTCAATCTGAATATCGACGCCGTCGAACAACCCGAAGCGGTGTATTGGGTCGATCCGATTCACAAACATCCGCACGATCACTAACCAATTTCACGCGACTCATGACGCCGACTGCTTCGCTGCGCCCTCGCCTTCTCACGCTGTACGCGGTTCTGATCGCGGCCAATCTGGGCGCATGGGCATGGGCGCTGATCGCGTTTCGCCACTATCCGCTGCTGCTCGGCACGGCGTTGCTCGCATACGGTTTCGGTCTGCGCCATGCAGTCGACGCGGACCACATTGCCGCTATCGACGCCGTCACGCGCAAACTGATGCAGACCGGCAAGCGGCCGCTCGGCGTGGGCCTGTCGTTCTCGCTCGGACATTCGAGCATCGTGATTCTGGCGACGCTCGGCATCGCGTGGACCGCGCATTCGCTGCACGGCCGCTTCGAGACCTTCAAGGCCGTGGGCGGCACGATCGGCACGCTCGTTTCCGCAACCTTCCTGCTCGTGCTCGCGGCCGTGAACCTCGTCATTCTGCGCGACGTGTGGCGGCGTTATCGTCATGTCCAACGTGACGGCGAACTGGCTGCTGCCGCGTTGGACACTGACCACGCAGCAGGTCCGGGAGGTCTCTTGTCCCGCGCATTGCGGCCGCTGTTCCGGCTTGTGACAAAAAGCTGGCATATGTACCCGGTCGGCGTACTGTTCGGGCTCGGCTTCGACACAGCGACCGAGATCGGCTTGCTTGCGATTGCTGCGTCCGAAGCCGGCAAGGGCCTGCCGTTGTATTCGATCCTGGTGTTTCCAGCGCTTTTCACCGCTGGCATGACGCTCGTCGATTCGACGGATAACGTGCTGATGGTCCACGCATACGGCTGGGCCATGGACGACCCCAAACGCAAGCTCTACTACAACGCGAGCATTACGTTCGTGTCGGCTGTCGTCGCGATCGTGATCGGCGGCGTGGAGGCGTTGGGACTGCTGTCGGACAAGCTCGGTCTGAACGGCGGGATATGGGACGCGGTGACGAACGCCAATGAGCAGTTCGGCGTGCTCGGCTACGGCATCGTCGCTGCGTTCATGGCGTGCTGGATCGGCTCGGTGCTGTTTCATCGCTGGAAGCGCCCTGCCATCGCGGCGCGGTAAATGCGTCCACGTCGACGCGCGCGTGAGCCGCGGGCGGTAAGCTTTCCATAGCTGCCACGCCGGTTCGTCCGCTGTAGCGCCGCGAGCGGCAGCGCGTCGCGCGCGAGGCGCCGAACGTGCCACAGCAATGTCGCGCCGACCGTTGTGATGCCGACACACACCGGCCCTTTTATCCACGGATCGCCAACACGACGCCGCAGCAAGCGCTCCAATCCGCGAGCAATCGCTTAAACTGAAGCCGCCTCATATCGCCACAAGCATCGCCGCAATCGTGCCGCCTGGCAGTCTGCCTGTCGCGCATCCGGCGCGGCTTCTCAGAACCGGCAACCGAACGGACTGGACATTCCATCGATGAAGACTCCCGCTGACCGATTCCCCGCTCTCGACCTCGCGCGCAGCACCGCCGACGCGTACGGCAATCATGCAATCGACGAATTTCTCGCCGGCCGCATCACTCGCCGCGATCTGCTGCGCCATGCGAGTGTGATCGGTTTGTCGCTCGTTGGCGGCGGCGTGCTGAATGCACCGGGAGCGCGGGCACAAGGTCAGGCGGGCGCAGGTGCTCCTTCGAACCAGACGATTCGCGTCGCGCATCTGACGCCTGCGGGCGCCGTCGACCCGCTCACCGTGACCGATGCCGCGAGCCTCGCGCTGCTGAACCAGACCGGCGAATTCCTGATCGACGACGACGGCGAAAAGCTCATGCTGAAGCCGGCCCTCGCACTGTCCTGGAAGCCTAACGACAACGGCGACGTGTGGACGTTCAAGCTGCGCGAGAACGTCAAATTCCACGACGGCCAACCCTTCACAGCGAAAGACGTGGTCGCGACATTCGACCGTCTCGCCGACCCTGCGAGCGGCTCGGCGGCGCTCTCGGTATTGAAGGGCGTGCTGTCCAAAGGCGGTGCGAAGGTGGTTGACGAGCACACCGTCGCGTTCCATCTCGACGCGCCGAACGGCAATTTCCCGTACTACGTTTCCTCGGACAATTACAACGCCGTGATCTTGCCCGCGAACTACGCGGGCGGTTATGAAAAGAGCTTCATCGGTACCGGTCCGTTCAGGTTCGAGAAGTATCAGCCGAAGGTCGGCGCATCGTTCGTGCGCAACCCCGATTACTGGGGCGAAAAAGCGTTACCGCAACGCGTACAGTTTTCCTTCTACGCGGACCAGCAAGCGCAACTGCTCGCATTGCAAGGCCGTCAGGCCGACGTGATGGGCACCTTCACCGTGCAAGGCGGCGCGGCCATTCTGAACAATCCCGACTACAAGGCAATCGGCGTGAAGTCGAGCGCGCATCGGCAGATTCACATGCGCAACGACAACCCGCTCTTCAAGGACAAACGCGTGCGTCAGGCGCTCGCGCTATCGATCGATCGCGAAGTGCTGGTGCGCGGCCTCTTCAAGGGGCGCGCGCAACTCGGCAACGACAGTCCCTTTGCGCCGGTGTTTCCGTCGTCCGATGCTGGTGTCGCGCAGCGCAAAATCGACGTGGCGAAAGCGAAGCAACTGCTCGCGCAAGCGGGCGTGCCCAACGGTTTCGACGTGACGCTGACCACCGAAAAGTACATGGAGATTCCAGATCTCGCGGTCGTCGTGCAGAACGCGGCGAAGGCGATCGGCGTGCGGATCAATCTGAAGGTGGAGAGCCAGTCGCTGTATTACGGCGCGGGCACACCGGGCAAATCCGACTGGCTCGACTCGCCGCTGGGCATCACAGACTACGGTCATCGCGGCGTGCCGAACGTGTTTCTCAATGCGCCGCTCACGAGCAGCGGCACGTGGAATGCCGCGCACTTCAAGAACCCGCAATACGATCAACTGGTTGCGCAATTCGTCGCGGCCATCGACCTCGCATCGCAGAAGAAAATCTCCGGCCAGATCCAGACGCTGCTGCTCGACGAGACGCCGATCATCATTCCGTTCTTCTACGATCAGCTGATCGCAATGCGCAAGGGCCTGAACGGCGTGCGCTTCACCGCGCTCGCGCAGCTCTATTTCGACCGCGCGGTGTTGAGCGCGTAAGCGTCTCACATCGGCGCGCAATTCTTCGGCAAGCGTTCACGATGTCGACCACAGTGAGTCCTCCCGCCTCGGCCCCGAACGGCAACGCCGGGCGCGTCGTGCGTTTTCTTGCAACGCGCGTCGGGCTGTCGCTGATCACGCTATGGCTGTTGTCCGTGATCGTGTTCGCGGGCGGACAATTGTTGCCCGGCGATATCGGTCGCGCGGTGCTGGGGCCGCTCGCCGACGCGCGTGCGGTTGCGGCGCTCAATCATCAACTCGGCGCCGACCGTCCGCTAATGACGCAATACGTCGAGTGGATTTCGCATTTCGTGCGCGGCGACATGGGGCTTTCGTACGCTTATCGCGAGCCGGTGCGACCGTTTATCGCCGACGCACTTGCGCATTCCGCGAAGCTCGGCCTGCTCGCGTTCATCGTCGTGGTGCCGCTGGGGATTGCGGGTGGCGTGTGGTCCGCGATGCATGCGGGACGCTGGCTGGATCGCACGATCAGCATTGCGGGTTTGTCGGCGACCGTCGTGCCGGAATTCGTGTCGTCGATCGTGCTGATTCTCGTGTTCGGCGTGTGGCTGCGCTGGCTGCCTATCGAAGCTTCGTATCCGCCCGACGCCGGCGCGCTCGAACAACTGCGTCATCTGATCCTGCCGGTGCTGCCACTCGTGCTCGTGTTCTTCGGCTACATCGCGCGGATGGCGCGCGCCGGCACCGTCGAAGCGCTCGACGCCGACTACACGCGCACCGCGATCCTCAAGGGCTTGCCGCGTCACACCGTGATCTGGCGGCACGTGTTGCGCAACGCGCTGCTGCCGACCATCACCGTGGCCGCAACCCAACTCGGTTACATGATTGGCGGGCTCGTGGTGGTCGAGACGCTGTTCCACTATCAGGGAATCGGCTCGCTGATCTACAACGCCGCCAAGGCGAAGGACTTTCCGATGCTGGAGGCAGGCGTACTGACCATCGGCGTGGTGTACACCGTTGCCAATCTCGTTGCGGATGCGTTGCACGTGCTGCTCAATCCGCGCCTTCGCGTAAGGAGCGCCGAATGAGCACCATTGTTCCGCCGGCCGCGCCGCGCGCCGCCAGCGAGCCGCGCTTCGATCAGTTGCGTGTGCTGCTGCGCTCGCCGACATTCGTGGTGGGCCTGCTCATCGTCGTGTGGTGGATCGTGTGCGCGATAGCCGGGCAATGGTTCGTGCCTGTCGATCCGTATGCGTCCGACCCGCTCAATTCGCTGACGCCGCCCGACCGCGCGCACTGGTTCGGCACCGATCAATTGGGCCGCGATGTGTTCTCACGCGTGATCGTCGGCGCGCGCGACATTCTCACGATTGCGCCGCTCGCCACACTACTCGGCACGGTAGCGGGTACGGCGCTAGGTCTCGTCGTCGGTTACTTCGACGGTTGGGTCGATAACGTAATGGGCCGCGCGATCGACGCGGTACTCGCGCTGCCGCTCGTGATCGTCGCGCTGCTCGCGCTTGCTGCGGTGGGCGCGTCGAACTTCACCGTGATACTCGTGATCGGCATCACGTTCACGCCGATTACCGCGCGCACCGTGCGCGCCGCCGTGTTCGCCGAGCGGCATCTCGACTACGTTGCCGCCGCGCAACTGCGGGGCGAACGCGCGCCCTACATCATGTTCGCGGAAATTCTGCCGAACGTGCTGCCGCCGATCATCGTCGAGGCGACGGTGCGGCTCGGTTATGCGATCTTCGCGGTAGCCACACTGTCGTTTCTTGGCTTCGGCATTCAGCCGCCCTCGGCCGACTGGGGCCTCGCGCTTTCCGAGTCGTACACGCTTATGGCGGGCGGCGCGTGGTGGACCGTCGTATTCGCGGCCGGCGCAATTGCCACGCTGGTCGTAGGTGTGAATCTCATCGCCGACGGCGTACAAGGCGTGCTCGACCGATGAACGGACCTCCGCCCTCCTCGTTCCCCGCCTTCGACGTGTCGAAGAGCGACCGCACGGATGCGCTGACCGTCGTCGGCTTGACGGTCACATACCGGATGCGCGGTCGCGATCGCGAAGTGTTGCAGGACGTATCGTTTCGTGTATGGCGCGGCGAAGCATACGGGCTCGTCGGCGAATCGGGCTGCGGCAAGTCTACGGTCGCGATGGCGGCGCTGCGCTATCTGCCGCGCAACGGCAAGGTGAAGGCGGGCAAGATCGTCATCGCCGGCGCCGATGTCAACAAGCTCGACGCCGACGCTTTGCGCACGATGCGCGCCAACACCATTTCAATGGTCTATCAGGACCCGGGGCGCGCGCTGAATCCGTCGTTGACCATCGCGCGGCAAGTGTCCGAAGCTTTCGAAGCCGCCGGCGTCGCGACCGGTGAAGCATTGCAACGCTCGCTTGAGATGCTGCAGCGCGTGCGCATTGCATCGCCGGAACGGGTGATGGACAGCTATCCTCATCAATTGTCGGGCGGCATGCAGCAGCGCGTGGTGATCGCGATGGCGCTCGCGTCGAACCCGGCGCTGCTGATTCTCGATGAGCCGACCACCGGGCTCGACGCCACCGTAGAAGCGGAAGTGCTCGACCTGGTCGCGCAACTGCGCGCGGAACTCGGCACCGCCGTGCTGTTCATCAGTCACAACCTCGCGGTGATCGGGCGAATGTGCGAGCGCGTCGGCGTGCTTTACGCGGGCAAGCTCGTCGAGGAAGGCGCGACGCAAGACGTTTTCACGCGGCCGCGTCATCCGTACACCGTGGGGCTGTTGCGCTGTCTGCCCACCACGGGCCGCAGCAAGGATACCGAGCGGCTCGATACCATTGCGGGCGGGCTGCCCTCGCCGGGCTCGGTGACGCAAGGCTGCATTTATGCGGAGCGCTGCCGTCTCGCCGACGACCGTTGCCGCCGCGAAGCGCCGCCGCCGTACCGCGTGAGCGCGGCGCATGGCGATCAGATGTCGCGCTGTCACTATCACGAGCGCGCCGTCGAGTTGCCGCGCGCGCTCGCGCAAGCGTTGCCCGAGCATAGCCTTGCGGCTGCAGACGAAAACCCGCGAGAGCTCGTCTTGCGCGCCGAGAATCTATCGAAGACTTTCCATGTGTCCAGCACAGCGCTGCGCGCGGTCGACAAGGTTTCGCTCGATCTCGCGGCCGGCGAAACCTTGGGGCTCGTCGGCGAATCGGGCAGCGGCAAGACGACGCTCGCGAAACTGATGCTCGGCCTTCTGACGCCGGACGCGGGCAGCGTGCTCGAACTGGACGGCGCGCCGCTCGCCGCACGCGTCACACGGCGCAACGACGAGCAGGTCAAGTCGTTGCAGATCGTGTTTCAGAACCCGGACTCGGCGCTTAACCGCGCGCATTCCGTGAAGCGGCTGATCGGCCGCGCGTTGTCACGCCTCGCCGCATTGCGCGGTGCCGCCATCGACGAGCGGCTTGCGACGTTGACGGCCGCCGTGCGTTTGCCGGAGCGCTATCTCGGCTCGCGCACGCGCCAGCTTTCCGGCGGACTCAAGCAGCGCGTGGCAATTGCCCGCGCGTTTGCCGGCGAGCCGCGCGTGGTGGTGTGCGACGAACCGACTTCCGCGCTCGACGTCTCCGTGCAGGCGGCGATCCTTAATCTGCTTGCCGATCTGCAGCACGAGCGTGGCGTCAGCTACGTGTTCATCTCGCACGATCTGCATGTCGTACGGTATTTGTCCGATCGCATCGCCGTGCTCTATCTCGGCAGACTGCTGGAGATCGGACCGGCTGCGGCAGTATTCGGCGGACCACAGCATCCTTATACGGAAGCGCTGCTGTCTTCCGTGCCGACACTCGAAGGCCACGCGAGCGGGGCCCGCATCCGCCTGTCGGGCGACCTGCCGAGCGCCGCGTCGCCGCCGTCCGGCTGCGTGTTTCATACGCGTTGTCCACGCAAGCTCGGCGCGATCTGCGAACAGCAAGACCCGCCGTTTGCCGATGCGGCCGATTCAGCCGATTCAGCCGGTTCAGCCGGTTCAGCCCGCGAGGCCGCGAACGGCATGGGCCGCAAGCATCTGATCCGTTGCCACATTCCCGCCGAGGAACTGCGTGCATTGCAAACCGCGTCGCGCGATCAAGCGAGCGACGTTGCTCGTGACAATCCCGCGAGTCCCGCCAACGGTGCCAGGCGCGACTCTTAGCGCCACCTCACAAACGTTGCTTGCGGCCCGGCTGTTGCCCACTGTTGAAGCTCACGCATTGCGGCTTTCTGCGTCTGCTTCTAAGTAACGCACCGCGGCGAGTGCGCTAATGCGGCTTCCGCTTTATCGCATGCATGCGGGCACGCGCGACAACAGCCGCAAGCCAGCGCGACGCGTACGCCCGGAACCAAAGCGCGGCAATTGCCTCATATCAGATTCAACGTTCGATATGAGGGCACCACAACATGCAACAAAACGTCCGCTACTCCGCGGCACGCACGGTCGTCGGCCTCGCGGCGGCCGCTGCTCTGAGCTTCGCCTCGCTCGCCCATGCGCAAACCGGCGCGCAAAGCCCCGCACCGACGGCCCAGCCGTTGTCGCCCACGTTGTCGCAAGCCGCGCCGCCTGTGGACCCCAGCTTCTCCGCATACTCGCTCGCGCAAACCTGCAAGCAGAAGAACGACAACGTCGCGCACGGTCAATGCGTCGGCGCGATCCGCGGCATCATCCACGGTTATCAGTACGGCGTGCTGTTCCTCGGCCAGCGCGCGTCGTTGCCGGCCAACGAAACACAGCGCGTGTCACTGTGTCTGCGCAATACAGCGGTTTCTTCGATCGTCGACGAGTTCGTCGGGGACGCGGGCCAGGTCAACGAAGAATCGCTCAAGCACACGCCCGCCGAAGTCGCGGTGCTGGGCTCTGTACACATGCACCACAGTTGCAATTAACGACGTGCGGCACCTGAGCGGCGCCCGAGCCGCGCCGCCGCGCATGGCGTGACGATTTCTTGTTGCGACTTCGCGTCCGTGGTACGCGGCGCGCCAGGAATGCCCAGAACGGCGCCGGGCGCTCACTGTCGCGCGATACCTGTGCGGCGCGCGCCGGGCTCAGAGCATTTCGAGCGGGCGCTTGCCGCGCGGCGGCTTGAAATAGCTGTCGATGGCCGCGAGTTCCTGAGCGTCGAGCCGCAATTGCAGCGCACGGTGGTTGTCGCGCACGTGCTCGACGCGGCCCGTCTTCGGAATGGCGCACACGCCCGGCTGCTGAAGCACCCACGCGAGCGCCACCTGAAACACGGAGACGCCGCGCGCGCCGGCTATGTCGTCGAGCGGCGAGCGCTTCGGCAGACGCGCGTGATCGACGGGACTGTAGGCCATTGCCGGCATATTGCGTTCGGCGAGCCACGGCAGGAGGTCGAACTCGGGCCCGCGCCGCGCGACGTTGTAGAGAATCTGGTTCGTCGCGCACGCCGCGCCGCCGGGCGTGGCAATGAGTTCTTCCATGTCCTCGGTATCGAAGTTGCTCACGCCCCAGTGGCGGATCTTCCCCGCGTCGCGTAGTGCTTCAAAGCCGGCGACCGTTTCTTCGAGCGGTATCGAACCGCGCCAATGCAGCAGATAGAGATCGAGCCGATCGGTCTTCAGACGTTTGAGGCTCTGCTCGCAAGCAGCGATCACACCGCGCCGGCTCGCATTATGCGGATACACCTTGCTGACGAGGAACACCCGATCGCGCAGCCCCGCGAGCGCTTCGCCCAGCAGCGATTCGGTCGCGCCGTCGCCATACATTTCCGCGGTATCGATCAGCGTCATGCCAAGCTCGACGCCTGAGCGAATCGCGTCGATCTCGGCCGCGCGGCGCACCGGCTGCTCGCCCATTTCCCACGTGCCTTGCCCGAGTTTGGGGATGCGCTCGCCGTCGGGCAGGCTCACGCTTGCGATATCGGTCGTCATGCTGACTCCTGAATTGACTGACTGTGGACTGTGGCCAAATGTGTGACCACGCGCCGGCGCAAAACCAATGCACGGCGGCGCTGCAAGAAAGCGTATCGACGAGTTTAGCCGCTGCAAGACCATCCGGCAGGCCATCAGGCAAAAGCCCGCTATAACGTAGCGCGCCAATGTCTTAGAATTGCTCCTCGCCCTTCTAGCGTAAGCCCCATGACCTCTGCCTCGGAAGACCGCTGGCGCGACCTGCGCCCGGACCCGGAAAACGACACACCGCTTTATCTGCAACTTGCCCGCAAGCTTGGCACGGCCATTCACGAGAACCGCTGGAACGCCGGCGAGGCACTGCCGTCGGAGCGCGTGCTTTCCGAGGCGCTCGGCGTCTCGCGAATCACTTCACGCAAGGCTATCGCGCTACTCGTCGAACAGGGATTGATTCGACGCACGCAAGGCGCCGGCAGTTTCATCACACCACGCTATGAAGATCCGCTGTCGCGTCTGTCGAGCTTCAGCGAAATGTTGCGGCGGCGAGGCTTTACGCCGAGTTCGAAGTGGCTGTCGCGCGAGATTCAGCCGGCCAATCGCGAAGAAGTGATCCAACTCGGGCTTTCGCCGGCTGCGGCCGTGACGCGTCTGCGGCGCTTGCGTCTCGCTGACGGCATCGTGATGGCTGTCGAAAATTCGACGTTCCCCGCTGCGGTGATTCCCGATCCGCAGGCAATTGGCGATTCGTTGTACACCTATCTGGAGAACCGCGGACTGACGATCGTCCGCGCGCTGCAGCATTTCCGCGCGGTGAATGCGAGCGAAGAAATCGCGCAGCAAATGAGCATCGCGCCGAACGAAGCGCTGCTGCTGATTACGCGCGTCGGCTACACGGCCGACCAGCGCGCTATCGAATTGACCGATACATACTGCCGCAACGATTACTACGATTTCGTCGCGGAGCTGCGCAAATAGGCGGACCTGTCAGGGCCGGTCCGATGCAGCGAAGTGGTTCCGTTAAAGCCACTTCGCGTCATGCGCGCCGATGCGCGATGGCGGCAGCGCAAGAAAAGCCGGCGTCTCTTCCAGTTGTTCGGCCGGTTGCACGGCCTGTACGCGACCGAATTCCGAATCGCCTGTGACAAGGCAATCGCGCACGTCATCGAGCGAAACATCGGGTGCTTGCCACCCGTCGGCAATCTCGCCGAACGATTGCAGCCACCGGCCTGTCTGTGCGAGCGAAACTTTGACGTGCCAGCTTCCGCCTTCGGTGGCGCGTCGGGCCAAGGCAGCCATGGCACCGAAAGCGGCGAGATAGCCAGTCGCGTGATCGAGCGCCTGACACGGCAGATGTCTCGGCTCGGGCGATCCGGCCGCGCGCTGCTCGGTCATCGCAATGCCGCTCGCGGACTGCACGAGACTATCGAAACCGCGCCGTGAGGCCCATGGTCCTTCGTATCCATACGCGCATACCGATACATAGACGATGCCGGGCCTCAAGCGCGCCACGTCCTCGGGACTGAATCCGCGCCCGGCGAGCGCTCCAGGCCGATACGCCTGCAGAAAGACGTCGGCGTCGCGCGTCAGACCGCGCAGAGTCCCGCGTCCTGCCGCGTCGCGAAGATCGACCACAGCCGAGCGTTTGCCGCGCCCGTTGTCGATGACGAGCGGCGCAATGTTCGGCAGATGCGGCCCGTTGATCATCAGCACCTGAGCGCCATGCTGCGCGAGCGCTCGCCCGGCCACCGGTCCCGCGATGATGCGCGACAGGTCTAGCACCCGCACGCCGGACAGCGGCCGGTTTCCAATATTGCGCGATGGCGACTCGAACGGCGGCTGGGGCTTGGGCAGTGCCGGCGGCGCATCGCCGATCCGCTCTATTTCAAAGAGCGGCACATCCGCGATTGCTTTTGCCTGGTCGAGCGCGGCCCACTCGCCGGGCGTGCGGATCAGCGCGGCGCAAAGGCCCGCATCGGCGAGAGTCTGATCGAGCGTGGCGCCCTCCCAGCCGCGAATGGCCGCCGCGACCGCGACGCGTTCGTTCTGGCAACCGAGCACCTTCAACACACCGTTCAGGTGATGCGCGAAATTCGTATGCAACTGGATCCAGCGGCCGTCTCCCGTCTCGTAGAAACCCGTCACCGGATCGCGCAGCGCGGGCGGCGGCCCGTCGTCGACGCGCAGGTAACGTTCGCTGCGGAAAGAAGCCAGCGCGCGCCGCATGTCCACCGTTACGCGCTGCCCGTGCCTTGTGCGCAACCTATGGTACTCAGCCGCCGCCAACCCCGTCGCCGCGATGGTCGCGGACGCCAGCGCGCCGACCCGAAACACCGACGGCAAGCCCGGCTCCGAGCCGGTGAAATGCACGGAACGGAGCGCGGCTGGCTCGCAGTTCGCAAGGGTCCAGATGTGGTGGAGCGCGAGTTCAGGCGTCATGTCGTTCACATTCGAGTAACGGGGATGCGATCGAGTCTAGAATTGCGCCTTGTGTTAATCAATCTTGATTATGATAATCAACATATATTGATTTCTTTGGTTAATCTCTACTTTGCCGCGCATTCCAATGCCTTTGTCCGACTCGTTGACCGCCCGCGAAGCCGCCGCCGAACTCGGCATCAGCCTCGCCACGCTTTATGCGTATGTGAGCCGCGGGTTGCTGAACTCGTCGCCGCACACACAAGGCAAGCATCGCCGCTACGACGCGCGCGAAGTGCGGCGGCTCGCGCGGCGCAAGGAAGACGGCAAACGCGCGGGCAAAGTCGCGCAGAAAGTGTTGGACTGGGGCGTGCCGGTGCTCGAATCGTCGATCACGCTGGTCGCGCAGGGCCGCCTGCTGTATCGCGGGCACGATGCGACGGCGCTCGCGCGCACCCAATCGCTCGAAGACGTCGCCGCGTTGCTATGGGAGTGCAGCGCGGCGCGCATTGCTGACGCGCCGGCCGTTCCGATCGCCGCTGCTCAATGGGCCGCGTGGCTGAAGCTGTGGGGCGACAGTACGCCGCTCGATCGCGCGCTGGTGCTGCTGCCTGCGGCCGCCGCGCAAATGCCGCGGGTGTGGGCGCTCGGTCGCGATGCGCAGCTGGACAGCGCCTGCGCCGTGATGCGGCTGCTGGCCGCCGCCATGATCTCGGCGGCGCCGTCGAATGCGCCGCTGCATCGGCAACTGGCATCGGCCTGGCAGGTGCGCAGCCGCCAGCAAGCGGGGCTGCTGCGCGCTGCGCTTGTTGCGTGCGCGGATCACGAACTGAACGCGTCGACGTTCACGGTTCGCTGCATCACGTCGACGGGCACTCATCTGTTCGGCGCGGTCGCGGGCGGTCTGGCCGCGCTTGCGGGCCCGCGTCACGGCGGAGAAACCGTGCGCATTGCCGCACTATTGGACGAAGCTTCGCGCGCCGCCGACCTCGATCGTTACCTTGCTACCCGTTTGTCGCGTCACGAGCACGGCATGCAAGGGCCGGTGCTGTCGGGCTTCGGGCATCCGCTTTATCCGGAAGGCGACCCGCGCGCCCGGCTCCTGCTGGAGTTGCTGCAAGACTGTGCGCCGGCCCGCTCGCCGCTCCCTCAGGTGCTGGCGCTGGCGCGAGCGGTGCGCGATACGACCGGCGCGGAGCCGACCGTCGACTTCGCGCTTGCGGCCATCGAGCGTGTGCTCGGCTTGCCGGCGAGCGCCGCCTTCACGCTCTTCGCAGTGGGGCGAGTGGTCGGATGGATCGCGCACGCAATGGAACAGGCGCGCGACGGCAGGCTGATCCGGCCGCGGGCGCGCTATGTTGGGGAGCTCGAGGCGTGAGCCGGCGGGCAAGCGCCCCTCGCGCCGGCACTCCCGCCGGCACTCTTGTCACGCCGCGCCAAGCCAGCGCGGCAGCCAGTTCGGTGCCGGCACGCCGAGCATCGGCTTCATGGTTCCGCGTTCCGATCCGCTTGCAAGCGCGAAACGCGCACCGTCACGCCCCGCGCTGACCCACGCCACTGCCCGGCGCGGGAGTTCGATAGATTCACCCGTGGCGAGCCAGTAGTCCTCGCTGTCGCCTTCGACCGTCAGCCAGATCTCACCCGAGATCACTTTGAAGGTGGACGGGCGCGCGACATGCCAGGCCGCGGCAGGCTCATCATGTTCAAGTTCGAAAATCCGCACTTCACGCATTGCCGTTCTCCTTCAAAGGGCTTCTCTGTTGTATCGATTATTGACGTGCGATGATCGAATACCCATGCACAGTTCCGAACACTTTCATCGGAACTGTGCAGCTGAAAAACCGAACAGTTGACGCGCGACGGCTCTGTTGGCCCGCACAACGCGTTAGGGGAGGAAACCGTATGCGACTCGAAATTCAGCTCGACCGGGACAATGGTGTGCCGCTGACCGAGCAGATCGTCGCGGGCGTGACCGCGTGGATCCGCTCGCGCACCGCGCATCCCGGCTCGAAATTGCCGTCGATCCGTCAGTTCGCAGCCGACTACGGCGTGAGCCGCTTTCCGGCGATCGAGGCTTATGACCGGCTGGTGTGGCTTGGTTACGTCGACTCGCGCCACGGCTCGGGCTTCTACGTGGCCGACCGGCCGCCGGGCGGCGCGCAGTGCGACGGCACGTCGGACCCGCGCCGCGCCGAGGACGAGTCCGACCACCTCCTCCAGCAGTTCAACCATCCCGGCGAAACGCTGAAGCTTGGCAGCGGCTTCATTCCCGAGGCGTGGCGGGACACCGACGGCATCGCCCAGGCGATACGGCACGTGCTGCGCACCGATCCCGCGAGCATGGTCGACTACGCGACGCCGCTCGGCAACCTGAGCTTGCGCGAACATTTGCAGGCACGAATCGCACAACTGGGGATCCGCGCGGACACTTCGCAGATTCTGATTACGAACGGCGCAAGCCAGGCGTTCGATCTGCTGATGCGTTACATGCTGAAGGCGGGCGACACGATCTTCGTCGAGGATCCAGGGTACTACAACCTGTATGGCCTGCTGAAGTTGCACGGCGTCCGGCTGATCGGCATTCCACGCACGCGGAGCGGCCCGGACCTCGACGTCATGCAGGCGCAGTTGAAGCTGCATAGGCCGAAGCTGTTCTTCATCAACACCGTGTTCCACAATCCGACCGGAACGACCGTTGCCCCGCCGGTGGCGTTCCGGCTGCTGCAACTCGCGCGCGAGCACAACTTCACGATTATCGAAGACGACATTTACGCCGACTTTCAAACCGATATCACGGACCGCCTCGCAACCCTCGATCAGTTGGAACACGTGATTTATATCGGCGGACTGTCGAAGACGCTGTCGTCGTCGTTGCGGATTGGCTGTGTGGTGGCGAGCCACGCGATCATCAAGGATCTAGTCGATATCAAGATGCTGACGAGCATCGGCGGGTCGCTCTTTGCGGAGACGGTGACAGCGTCGCTGCTCGAGCGCGGCGCATACCGCAAATATCTCGAGCGACTGCGCCGCCGCATGCGCGATGCTTTGGGCTCGACGATACAAACGCTCGAAGATGCCGGCTGGGAGGTGTTCGAAAAGCCGGTCGGAGGGAAATTTCTGTGGGTTCGCGTGCCGCATGTGGACAACGCTGAGCGGCTGGTGGAGTGCGGTGCGCCCCTGGGCGTGACCGTTGCGCCGGGCAGCTACTTCCGGCCGGGAATGGAGCAGAGCCCGTGGATCCGGATTCACGCCGCGTTGGGGAACGAGCCGAGGGCGCAAGCGTTTTTTCGCGCGGCGGCGGGGTTGCGGGGGTAGGGGTGGTGGTGCCGGGGTGGGTGGTCGCGGGGGTGGGTGGTCGCGGTTAGTGGTCGCGGGGGTGGGTGGTCGCGGTTAGTGGTCGCGGGGGTGGGTGGTCGCGGTTAGTGGTCGCGGGGGTGGGAGTTGGAGGCTTGGGTTGGTGGGCGTGGTTCGCATGGTTGGCGTGGTTCGCGTGGTTGGCGTGGTTGGCGTGGTTGGCGTGGTTGACCCCGTTCTGTCCGCGCCTGACTTCGCGGCTTCACCGCGTTGCATCTACCCCCGCCGCGCGCATCAGCTCCTCACGACCTGTCTGCCTCGCGCGGCTTGCGGCTTTGGCCTTCCTGCGTCGCCGGCTGCTTTTCCCTAGAATAGCGGGTCCCTGCCGTCCTTGCGCCTAGCCGCCACTTCATGTCCACGCCGCCAAGTCCGCCCGCCTCGGCAACCGTCGCACCCAGCGCTCCTTCCGCCCGCTCGCTCACGGTGATGCTATGGCTCGTCGCGACCGGCTTTTTCATGCAGACGCTCGATTCGACGATCGTCAACACAGCCCTCCCCGCGATGGCAACGAGCCTCGGCGAACTCCCGCTGCGCATGCAGTCGGTCGTAATCGCTTATTCGCTGACGATGGCCGTGATGATCCCCGTGTCCGGCTGGCTCGCCGACAAACTCGGTACGCGGCGCGTGTTGTTCAGCGCGATCCTGGTCTTCGCGGTCGGCTCGTTGCTGTGCGCGAACGCTCATACCCTGAACCAGCTGGTGGTGTTCCGTATCGTGCAAGGCGTGGGCGGCGCAATGCTGTTGCCGGTCGGGCGGCTCGCAGTATTGCGGACGTTTCCCGCGGAACGCTACCTGCCGGCGCTGTCATTCGTTGCCATACCCGGACTGATCGGTCCGTTGATCGGTCCGACGCTTGGCGGCTGGCTCGTGAAAATCGCATCGTGGCACTGGATCTTTCTGATCAACGTGCCCGTGGGCGTCGCCGGATGCATCGCCACATTCATATTCATGCCGGATAGCCGTAACGAACAGGTCGGCAAGTTCGACGTCAAAGGCTATCTTCTTCTCGTCGTCGGCATGGTGGCGATTTCGTCCGCGCTCGACGGCCGTACGGAATTCGGCATTCAACACGCGACCGTGCTTGTGCTGCTGATCCTAAGCCTGGCGTGTTTTGTCGCCTACGGTTTGCACGCGGTGCGCGAGCCATCGCCTATTTTTCCGCTCGATCTGTTCAAGATCCACACCTTCAGCGTCGGACTGCTTGGCAATCTATTCGCGCGGATCGGCAGCGGCGCGATGCCGTATCTGATTCCGTTGCTATTGCAGGTGAGTCTCGGCTATAGCGCATTCGAAGCCGGCATGATGATGCTGCCCGTCGCGGCTGCGGGCATGGCGTCCAAGCGCCTCGTGACAAAGCTGATCGTCAAGTACAGCTATCGCCGCGTATTGATGACCAACACGATTCTTGTCGGCTTGATGATGGCGAGTTTCTCCCTCACCAGCGCGGGCCAGCCGTTATGGTTGAGGCTCGTGCAACTGGCATTGTTCGGCGCAGTCAACTCGATGCAATTCACCGCGATGAACACCTTGACGCTCAAGGACCTCGGCACCGGCGGCGCAAGCAGCGGCAACAGTTTGTTCTCCCTTGTCCAGATGCTGTCGATGAGCCTCGGCGTGACAGTGGCCGGCGCCCTGCTCGCCACATTCACGGGCCTGTTGCCGCGTGTGACAGCCGCAAACTCGCTGCCCGCCTTTCATGCGACTTTCCTGTGCGTTGGCATCATCACCGCAGGTTCGGCGTGGATCTTCGCGCAGTTGTCGCCGGATATCCGGACGCCCGCCAAAAAGACCGATCCTTCTGAGCGCACCTGAATCTTCCTAGTTCGCTTGCGGCGGGTTGCGTTGGTTGGGGGCGCCGCGTTGGTTTGCGCGTTGGTTTGCGCGTTGGTTTGCGCGTTGGTTTGCGCGTTGGTTTGCGCGTTGGTTGGCGGCGGGGGTCGACCGTTGGTGCCAGTGGAAGACGTTAGCTGTCAGTCTTCGACGGGAGTTCCAGCACCTGCTACCACTTCACGCGCTCCTACGGGCTTTTCCTGAAAGATCGTCGCCGCCAACGTGGGCTCTGCCGCGGGGCGCCGCCCGCACCAGCAAAGTGCGAACTACCGCGAGAGCGCCCGGGTTGGCGCACAATGTTTACGATCCCTCGTGGCAACGGCGCGCGCACGCAGCATCTCTGCATGCGCATAAATCTTGCTCTTCTATCCTGTAAACTTACGTATCCCGCATGCACATCTGCATCGAGCATGCAATCGCGCCGCCCCTCACACGACTGACATGATGAGCATGATCGAACTCGATCCTCCCGGTTTCCAGCCTCCCCGCCCGATGGCCGGCGA
This sequence comes from Paraburkholderia kirstenboschensis, assembly GCF_032806925.1. Lineage (NCBI taxonomy): Bacteria > Pseudomonadati > Pseudomonadota > Betaproteobacteria > Burkholderiales > Burkholderiaceae > Paraburkholderia > Paraburkholderia kirstenboschensis. The sequence goes on from NZ_CP136513.1 coordinate 1,985,694, forward strand.
CGAAGGCTCCCGGCGCACCGTTCTATACGGCGGCTACACCGTCTTCAGCGTGTTCCAGCCGGTTTTTTCGGTGTCGCACCGGCGCGCAATAGGTTATCACGCATCGCTGCGCGCCCACGACGAGCATGCGTTGCAAGTACCCTCGCACGAGGTCTTCACCCAAGCCGCGCGCCGCGGCGACCTGCTAGAACTGGGTCGGCTGGCGGAATCGCTCCACCTCGGCAACTTCAACGCGTTCGACAGTCACGATGAATGGCTCTTTCTGAGCCTTCACCCGGCCGCACTGATGGACACCAGTTATGGCGACGCACTCCTGGCCGGCCTCAAGGCGTTGGGCTTGCCGCCACAACGCGTGGTCCTGGAAGTGTCCGAACAGGCGGGCGGCGAAACAACCCGTTTTGCGGAGATCGTCGACGCACTCCGCAAGTCAGGCTTTCTGATTGCGCTCGATGGCTTTGGCGCCAAGCATTCGAACATTGACCGAGTCTGGAACCTGCGCCCCGACATTGTCACGCTCGATCGCTGCATTCTCGCCCAGGCCAGCGAACATTCGCACATTGAACGCGTGCTGCCCGGCCTCGTCTCGCTGCTGCATGAGTCCGGCCAATTAGTGCTGATGGGTGGCCTCAGTACCGAACGCGATGCGCTGATCGCCCTCGAATGCAACGTCGACTTCGTGCAGGGCGCCTTCTTTGCGGGTCCGAGCGTCGAGGCGGTCAAGCCGCAAACCGCTGCTGGTTTGATGGACTCGCTCTCGGCAGCGTTGCGCGAACGCGTTGCAGCGCGTGAGCGCGCGCAGGCTACGCGGCTCGCGCCGTACGTGACTGCGCTCCAAACGGCAGCCGCAGAGCTTGTTGCGGGGCGGCCTGCTGCTGAGGCGACCGCTCCGCTGCTGAAGCTCGGCGAAACGGCACGCTGCTTCATTCTCGACGGCTCGGGACGGCAGATCGGCGACAACGTGCTGCCTCCGGGGCGCGCCTCGCAACGCGCCAAACGCTTTCGCCCGCTGTTGCATTCCGAGGGCGCAAGCTGGGAGCGCCGGCCGTATTTCATTCAGGCGATGCGTGTGCCGGGCCAGGTGCATCTAACACCTCCCTATCTTTCGATCAACGAAGCGCATTTGTGTGTGACTGCCTCTATCGCCGCGCATACGCCGAGGGGTACACAAGTGCTATGCGTAGACATCAACTGGGAAGTCGCGGCCCATCGCAATTGACTGCACCGGGTTCCGCGTAATTCGCGCCAGCAACTCAGTGACCACCGCGCGGCCTAAAACGCGGTTGGCGGCCTGCAGCCGCGCCGCGCTCGTTACCGCGCGCAACGACACGATCTTCTGAGCGCCGCTGGTCGCGCTGCAGACCGGGCCGTGCATCTGCCCGTGCATCTGACCATGCCTCTCGCCGCTTGTCCGGCCGTTGTGCGAACCTTCCGTAGAGACGTCGATCAACGCGACGACCTCGCCTTCGATAAGGAAAGCGATGGACGGCGCTCCGCCCACCGACACCAGTTCGACATGACTCGCCTGCCCTGCCAGCGACGTGACCTTCTCGATCCAATCGCCGAACGTGGAGCCGAGCGTAGATTCTTGCTTGCAGGCAGGTGCTTGGGCGAGCGCCTGTGCCGGTAGTCCCGGCGGGTTTGTTACCGCTTCCGCATCGACACGCGCGACTGAAGGTGCGGGCGAACGTGCCACCACATTCAGCGGCCCGAACACCGGCTCGTCGCTAACGACTTCCGGCGTGTCGCTAAACAGGTCGAGCAAGCTTGCCCGGTCTTGCGCCTCCAGCGCGCTGCGCAAACGTTCGACGATCCGCGCGTGCGCCTGCGCATCCGGCCTTTGCAACGGCGCGCCCGCGCGCTGCAAACGAACTCTCGCTCGATGGACAATCTGCCTGCAACTTGCTGGCGTACGCTGCAGGATCTTGCCGATCTCGGCATAGTCACAGTCAAACGCTTCGTGCAGCACGAACGCCGCACGCTCGTCGGGTTTGAGACGCTCCAGCAATAGCATCACGCCATACGACATTTCCGCGGCGCGCAAGGCGAGTTCTTCGGCCGATGGCGCGACTTCGTCGAGCCAGGGCTCCGGCAACCAGCCGGTGGCCTGCGATTCCCGCTCGCGCTGCACATTTCGCAGACGGTCGATCGCCGTGCGCGTGGTCAGTGTGGTGAGCCAGGCGGCCGGCGTCTGCACCTCACGCGTATCGGCAAGATGCCACTTCAGCCAGACGTCCTGCACAATGTCTTCCGCCTCCGCGCGGCTGCCTAGCATGCGGTACGCCAACGCGATGAGGCGGGCGCGCACCGCACCGAAGCTGGATGCCTTGTCGATTTCGTGTTCTGTCATGCCTTGACCTCCAGATCGTGCGTGATGAAAAGCGCGTGCGCTGATATGCAGGATTCTCCAGCGGCACGCCGCAAAAGGCATCCATTGCAGCTTGACGGTTGGGCGATCCGTTGCGTGACAGGCGCGCCAAAAAAATATTTACGTCACGCGGCCGACGGCGGGATCGTCATAGGGACAGCAACCCACTTCCGCGAGGCAAAAATGCATCCCAGTTATCCACCCGTCACAGGTCTCGGCCTCGTGCCAACCGTCATAGAGCAGTCCGGTCGCGGAGAGCGCGCCTACGACATTTATTCCCGTTTGTTGCGCGAGCGCATCGTGTTTCTAGTCGGGCCCGTCAATGAGCAGTCGGCCAGTCTCATCGTGGCGCAATTGCTGTTTCTGGAATCCGAGAACCCCGATAAGGATATTTCGTTTTACATCAATTCGCCGGGCGGCTCGGTTTACGACGGCCTCGCAATTTACGACACCATGCAGTTCATCAAGCCCGAAGTCTCGACGTTATGCACCGGCTTTGCTGCAAGCATGGGCACGTTCCTGTTGTGCGCCGGCCAACGCGGCAAGCGGTACGCATTGCCCAACGCGCGCATCATGATTCACCAGCCCTCGGGCGGTAGCCAGGGCACGGCGGCAGACATCGACATTCAGGCGAAGGAAGTACTCTATCTGCGCGAACGCCTAAATGCGATGATGGCCGAACGGACAGGGCGAAGCATCGAGGAAATCGCGCGCGACACAGACCGCGACAATTTCATGTCTGCCCTCGCGGCAAAAACCTATGGCCTCGTGGACGAGGTATTGGAAACGCGTGCGGCGCTAGGCCTGTCTCCGGTCGTGCCAGACAGACGCCATGACCTGTAGGGGGCCCGTTGGACTGTTGTCTCGACAAAAGCTGATCAGCTTCGCTGGAATCGCTATCATGGTCGCGATTCGTCGACATCGACGAGCGCTTCAATGGAGATATACATGGCGTCATCCAATGAAACCGTCAGCATGGCGCTCTTCTGCGACTTTGAAAATGTCGCGCTGGGCGTGCGCGATGCAAAGTACGACAAGTTCGATATCAAGCTGGTGCTCGAACGTCTGCTGCTCAAGGGCAGCATTGTCGTAAAGAAAGCGTATTGCGACTGGGATCGCTATAAAAGTTTCAAAGGCGCAATGCACGAGGCCAACTTCGAATTGATCGAAATTCCGCACGTGCGCCAATCGGGCAAGAACTCGGCGGATATCCGGCTGGTCGTCGACGCGCTCGACCTCTGCTACACCAAGTCACACGTCAATACGTTTGTGATCATCAGCGGCGACTCGGATTTTTCACCGTTGGTCTCGAAACTTCGTGAAAACGCGAAACAGGTGATCGGCGTCGGCGTGCAGCAATCCACGTCGGACCTGCTAATCGCAAACTGTGACGAGTTCTTTTTTTACGACGACCTCGTCAGGGAAAGTCAACGGACGGTTGCGAAGCGGGAGTCGTCGCGGCCGCAAAAGGCGGCTCAGCCGACCGGCAAGCCATCGCAGGAAGAAGATAAAAGCCGCAGCAAGGAAGACCTCGAAAAGCGTCGCACTAAAGCCGTCGAGATTGCGGTGCAAACGTTCGACGCGCTCGCTTCCGAGCGCGGCGACAGCGGAAAAATCTGGGCGTCAGTGTTGAAAAATGCGATCAAGCGTCGCAAGCCTGATTTCAACGAGACATATTATGGCTTTCGCGCGTTCGGTAATCTGCTGGAGGAGGCGCACGCACGCGGACTGCTGGAATTCGGCCGCGACGAGAAGTCAGGCGCCTATGTGTACCGGAGCACGGTCTCAAACGTGCTCGGAGAAAGTGCGGGCGAGCAGGTGGCCGAACATGCGAGCGAACGTGTCTATACCGCAGAGGTGGCCGAACAGTTTGTTGAGCCGCAGACGGTTGAAACGGTGACAGCCGAGACAGGCGGTAAGCACGATCAGCGTCGTCGGGGCCGTGGCAACCGGAAAGGAGGCGCGAGTCAGCAAGTCGCGCGCGAAGTCGCACAAGAAAGCCTGCAAGAATCGGCAAAGACCGCTGATCCACAAGACGACTACGGCGCGACCGGTCAAAGCGATCCGGACACTGGATTGGAGCAGGCGCCTGCGCAGGCAAGCACGGATTCCTCGTCAGAGTTGCGTCAGGCACCCGCCGCGCAACCGGACAACACTACTAGTGAAGCTGACGCAGCCGCGAGCGCCGAGGCAGAGCAGGCAGACGACACGCAGCCTCAACGTCGTAGGCAGCGCCAACCGCGCAAGCCAGCCGCGAAGAAAGCCAGAAAGACGGCAGCACAAACATCGGATAACGCCGCGGAGACCGCGCCGCCAGACGCAGAATCGTCAGCGGACGTGGAGGAAACGCCTGCACCAAAGAAGCGAGCCGCGCGAAAGACGACGTCATCACGCAACCGCCGGCCGCGCAAGACGGCGGGAAGCAGCGACGCGGAATAGGACTAGGTCGCGCCACTCATCCATCTGCGCGTGTGCCGGACGTGGCTCATGCGCGCGTATGCATGACGTACAGTCAGTAGTACGGATAAGGCGAGTACATGACCGGCGGCGGCCCGTAATAACGCGGCGGCGGAGCGACATAGACCGGCTGCGGCGCATACACGGGCTGCGGCGCGTACACCGGCACTTGCGGCTGCGAGATGGTGTTGCCTTTCGACGTCATGCACTGCGCGTACGCGGCGTCATACCGTGCCTGGAGGCTGTTCGCCGAGTACTGCGCGCCATTCGCGCCGGCAGCGCCGCCGATCAGCAAACCGCTGCCCGCGCCGATGGCCGCGCCCGCGCCGGGGTTGCCCGCCGCCGCGCCCAGAAGCGCGCCGACGGCCGCGCCGCCAAACGTGCCGATCGCTGCACTGTTAACACTGCTCGTGGTCGCGCTCTGCGAGGCGCCGGATGCATCGGACGAATGGAACGCATAGTCACGGCACGTGTAATCGTCCTGCTGGAACTGACTGAGCGGCTCGCCGCTGCGCGGCATGGCCACCACCGAGGGACCGCTCGGCGGCACGACGGCGCAGCCGCCCAGCAGCGCGAGCGCAACGGCCCCGAGAGGCAGCGCGGCGCGCACTGGTTTTAGACTTGAAATCATGATGGCGCGTGTAGCAGGGGATGGGAGAACACACGTTAGACCAATTCGCGCGCGCTATGTTTACGGGATAGTTACCGTATGTTTTGCGCTGACACACAAAGCCGCGCAGGCGGCTTGAGCAGCGCGCGTTACCTGTTCGCGCGGTTACGAAAGGTGACAAACTTGTGTAAGCATGCGGACCATGAATATGACCCGACGCGACAAAAGCAAAAGCCCTCACGTGGAGGGCTTTTCTTTCTGCTTACGCTTTAGGCTCAGTTTCCGGCCAGCACAAGAAAGCGCCGATTGAGACCGGAGTACACGAGATCATCAACCTTGTTCGTTTATGTCTCGAAGGTACGCACAAGTTGACGGATCGGGAGATCTCGAACCCAGCGTCATAGCCCTGACAGGCGACCCGGTGGCCGGCCGTGGAGAACTCGCCAGGGCGCATGACGTCTTCCTAGATGTGAGCTGAGCTGCTTTCGACGATGGGCAAGATCGCCCGCCTCGCCTGTTCGTTCCTTACGAACCGCGTGCCGGAAACCACTCACTAACGACAAGGCACGCCAGCGAGAACATCGTCTCCGGCTTGTCGCTCCTCTTCTAGGCCTTGATTCTCAACCGAAGGCGCGCGCGGGCCAGGAAACGTCGGATAAAGCGGCGGTCACTGCCGCTATCTATGTCCGGCATCTCCGTCTGCCATCGCTCATTCACTGTTGCGGATCATCTGACGCAAAGACGCAGAGTTTGCCCGACCGGTAGACCGGCACATAGCTGCCCGTGACGCCACAATCATCCACCACCATGCCGATGGCATTACTGCGGGCGTAGGCCACGCGTTCAGGCAGGCTTGCGGCAAGGAGACTGCCCACCATCCGCTCATGCCAAATAGGGTAGTAGCTGGGCAGCCATAGCGCTGCCGCGCCATATTTGCCGGTTACCCATACTTGGCGGTGAGACATCGTGGGAAACACCTCGCTGCCGACCAGCAGATCCGCCATGCGTGCAGGTGCTGCCGGCAGGGGGCTGCGATTGTAAAGCGGCATCACCGGCAAAAGGAAGACCGTATCAGGAGGCGTGTTGCCTTTGGCCCAGCCAGCCAGGGCCAGCCAGTCCGCGCGTTGTGCGGCGGCGTATGAATCCCAGCGATATTGCTGAACGATCCGGGCCACAGTTCCCGCGCTACTCAGCGTTAGAAGCAGTGCGGCCACGATCGGGCTGGCGAGCCGCGCGCCGGGACGCCAGGCCTTCCGCACCACTAGCACCGGAAACAGCGCCGCGGCGCCGACGGTGACCACCACCGAAAACACCAAGATAGGCGCCCATAACAAGCGATCGGCCTCATTCACTGAGGTCAGCCACCGCGTGATGAGGGCGGCGAGCGCAAGTCCGGCCAGTATTTGCAAATACGTCGTCGAGCGCAGCAAGTGAAGGTTGAACAGGGTGGGCGAGGGAGTAAGTAGGGGCAGCAGCGCGCCGATTGCCCAAATTGCCAGCATCACACCCGTCAGCGTACATATCACCCGCGCCTGCTCGCGCGGCAACTGCAATGCGGAGACGATGGCCGTGGCGATAACGATCACAAAGCCGACATATTGTCTGACCGCCAAGTGCATCGCCAAAAAGTGATCGGGCCAGTGCTCAAGCAGAAACACCCGATAATCGTAATCCGGCCTTCTTCCCAATTCGGGGTTGTGCGCGAGATCGGCCAACACCGGCAGGGCCAGCACGACACAGGCTAGCAAGCCGGGCCAACTTCTCCGCACCAGGCGGCCGAGGGACAGCCCGTGTTCTCGCCATTGCAGCAAGACCATCGTCACCATCAGCGGCGCAAGCCACACGGCCATGAAGATGTTGAGGAAAAACACTAGCCCCGCTGAGGCCAACGCCCAACCATAGCGGCGGCGCCACACTAGCGAGAGCGCGATCATGCCTAAGCCGTTGCCCAGTTCCGAGTGGCTGAAAAAACTAACCGCGATTCCGCCATATCCAGCGAAAGAGACGCCGCGCAGCAAGCCGATGACCGCGCTCAGCAGCATGAAAATCAGCGTCTGCGTCCGCCCCTTCAGCCCTAGGACCGCAATCCAGGAGCCGATGCCAGCGAAAAAGAGCAGTCGAGAAACAAACAGCCACGGCAGGAAGAATTTGAGCACATTGCTGTCGTCAGCGATCCCCACCTGCATCAGCCAGAAACCGGAAGAATAATAACGTAGCGACTGAATGAAGGCATCGTGCGCGAATTGAGGTTCGCGCCACAAACCCTCCAGGATTGGCAAATGGAAGATGTTGTTATTGTCGATCGTGAAACCGGTAATCGCCAGGGACAGCAGACTGAGCCCCGTCAACAAGGCCGCCCAGCCGCGCCGATCGAGCCCTACTTGCGCCGACAGAGGCTCACCGCTGCTCACCTTTGCGCTATCTCCGCTTGTTCTACCGGCATTATTTTCTCGTTGCAGAAACGGCCATCCTCGCCGACGCGGCCCGCCTGCAACGTGCCGACACTTTCTTCCATTGTCGAGTTGTATCCTGCCCTAGTTCCTGACTGTCGAACGGAATCGTCATGGTTTGCGCCATCTTGCACCTCTGTACTACAGAAAGTTATCGACCAAGACAACGAAGAAAACTCTACCAAAGCACGATAACCGCGATCGGACCCGATTCCCGCAACTTCATTGTCATTTGAGGAAGCCAGGCGACCAAATTGGACAGACTGACTCACGCATCTGCCACCCCTATATATGTGTTAACGTCCCTCATTAAATATAGATCGGCGGAAAAACGACCATCGAGGCGCAAGCGGTTCAAGTCCCGGCCAACCCGGGACGTGTCCCTTTGTAAAAAGCAACCTTCATCGATTACCTCGAACTGATAGCTGCCACATTGGCAATCGTCGTCGCCGGATCAAACTGAGACGCGAACTACCGACCCGCCCTCAGGAGTGTCAAACCACGGCCAATAAGATCGGACGATTGGCTGTCCGGCGTCGGTACGTTGCGATCAGACGGTTAGCAATACGGTTGTCCTGCTTCCGAAAAGCAAGTCGCGAGACATTCAGGTTCGCAGCTCGAATTCCGCTTTTCCTATTATCAAGCAGTCCTATCATCTGCTGAATAACTCACATCTCAACCTTTTGCGCCTTTATCGCCCGATTTTAGGCCGCTATCTCGTACCTTTGAACCGTTGAACTTAAATAGTGGCAACTAGGCCTTCACAAACGGCCCGACACAGCGCCCTAAGCCGACCAACTTTGCGAGCAGATAATTAGTCACTTACTGCTTCTGATCGGCGCAGCATGTCCTGCACGTCCAAGGCGCTCAATTCATTAGCTAGGCCGGAGGCAGTCGATGAACGCTGGACGGAGCGCATCTATGGCTAGAGAGGACCTGATTTTCTCAATCGTCATCGCCAACTACAACTACGGGCATTTTCTTCGACAAGCTATTGAAAGTGCCTTGGCGCAAGACTGGGATCAGCGAGAGATTATCGTTGTGGATGACGGCTCGACAGACCACTCCGCCGATGTCATTCATTCGTATGGCGAAAGAATCAAGGCCATCTTCGAAAAAAATGGGGGACAGCGGGATGCCAACAACGTGGGCTTCGAGAGAAGTGTTGGCGACGTCGTTATTTTCCTCGATGCTGATGACGTGCTGATGCCGGGTGCGTTGCGCGCCATTGCCTCCGTATGGCGACCCGGCCTCAGCAAGGTACAGGTATTAATGGAGCGCGTCGACGCGAAGGGCCGTCCCATAAACAATGCGATACCCAAGATTCGAAATGTCATCCCGAAGATCCCACCTGGATTATCGTCGGAAGCGATCCGTCACTGGGCTTATGAAACGTCCGAGTATCCGACGCCGCCCGGCTCAGGGAATGCCTACGCACGCAGTTTTCTCGAACAGATTTTTCCATTGGATGCGAGTTACGATTCATTCACGGATTCAACGTGCATCGCCATGGCCCCCTACCTCGGTGACGTAGAAACAATCGCTGCGCCGTTAGTTCTTTATCGCATGCATGGCGCCAATGATAGCGCCATGAGCGCGAGCACAAGCAACTTCGGGCGAGAGATCGCGCGTGCACTCAAGCGTCACAGCGCCGCATGCAAGGCGTGCGCAATGATTGGCAGACCGGCACCGCCGCTCAGCACACTTTTCTGTGCGCCTCACTTGTTGCAGTTGCGCGTTGCTTCTTTGCGGCTCACACCGAGACAGCATCCCCTGCCCGGTGACAGCAGAATCAGGGCGCTGCGCGACGCCCTTTTTATCCCTTTCCGCGCAAGCTTCGAGCGCCCAGCCTTCCGCTGCCTTATCGCCGGCTGGAGCATTGCCACCTTGCTCGCTCCGAAAAACATTGCCAGCACGCTGATCCGCCGACGCTTCATATAAGCTGTTCCAGCCATCAGATGGCTTCTTATCCTCGCGAGTAACACATCATGAAGGACATGACAGTCATCATATGCAACCATAACTATGCGCAGTTCCTGGAAGAGGCAATCGATTTCGCGCTTGCGCAGGACTATATCGGCACTGACGTCATGGTGATCGACGACGGATCAACAGACGGGTCTCGCGCAATTATCGAACGCTATGGCGCTCGCGTTCGCCCCGTCTTCAAAAACAATGGCGGGCAAGTGTCAGCCTACAATCTTGGGTTGCACCTGGCCAGAACGGATTACGTGCTGTTTCTCGATGCTAATGACCTGCTTAATCAGGGCGCAGTGACAGAAGTGATGCAGCGCTTCGAGAGCGGAAATCTCGCAAAAGTGCAGTTTCAGCTAGACGTGATCGATCAGGCGAGCAAGCGCATGGGTGCTCATGTACCGCATTCTCGAATCGACGGTGATTGTCGGGAGCTTCTGCTCGATGGATGGCTTTATCCGTCACCGCCAGCGTCCGGAAACGCCTACAGCGTTAGTGCTCTTAAAAGGAGCTTTCCTGTTCCGGAAACGATCAAGGACCGATATGGCGCAGATTTCTACGCAATCTATGGGGCTGCTCTAGTTGGACCAGTATCAAGTATCCCGGTGTCGCTCGGCGGATATCGCGTAAATGCCAGTTCCGGGACAGACGCATTGTTTGCTAACTCTGATCAGCAGGAGAAGGCTCCCAAGGCATTTCCGTCCCGCTGGATAACCCTTCGGGAGCTAACGTGTCGCATGGGAATGCAGTTGCCGGCACAATTTCACGACTTCGCATACGAAAGAGCTTACTTCTACTCCAGTGTCTACCATGCTCCGTTGACGACCCGTTGGCGTTGGATGCTAAGAGACTCACACCGGTATCTCCATGCGATTGTGGCGAACCCTTTCTGGAGCATGAAAAAAAGTGGGGACGCTCGCGCTGTCCAGCTTGTGTCTGTTTCCCTACTCCCCTATCGCAGACTACGCGGTTCGTTAAATCTGTAATCCACTGGCCCGGTGCAGTGCCCGCTAGGAACCCACTAAAACCCATCATGCAAGCTTTATGCATAACGAAGAGTTGAACACAAACTTCCTCCTTAGACGCTTAATCAGCATGACCAACTTCCAGCGGTGTTGAAATGCCTCGTCATCAGTTACAGTCGACCGTCGGCGCGTCTAGCACCGAATACATGGCGGCCCAAGGCCCTGCCCGGGGGCCATCCTTCACGGATCGCACGCATGCAGACAAAGCTGTCACACCGGTAACCGATGCGCCGGCTGCGTCTGTCACTGTCGTCATGGCGAACTTCAACGGCGAACGCTGGATTGGCGAAGCCATCCGCTCGGTTCAGAGACAGAGCCTCGAAGACTGGGAACTGATCGTCGCGGACGACGCGTCGACTGACGCTAGCGTGGAAATTGTCCGCGCCTTCGCCCGTGACGACTTCCGTATCAGGCTTCTGACCGCGCGCATCAACGCGGGGCCGTCGACTGCGCGTAATCGTGCTTTGGAATGCGCACGAGGACGCTGGATCACGTTTCTGGACAGTGATGACGTCCTCGCAGAGGGACGCCTGGAGTCGCTAATGCAGCTCGCAGAGACTTCCGATCAAGGGTTCGTAGCGGACGATTTACTCATCATGGACGAGAACGGCTTGCTAACTGGACATTCGTTGCTGGGCCTCGAAGGCTTCAGAAGTTTCGATGCAGTTTCGCTGGTCAGAGCGCCACGCCTGGCGTATCTCAAGCCTATGATAAGTGCTGGACTTATGACCCAGCTCAGGTATGAAGAGCGACTTCGATCCGGCGAGGACTTCGATATGCTCTTGCGCTTATTGGTCAAGTACGATGCAAGAATAAGCGTCTATCCGCCTATGGGGTACCGCTATCGGCGCCGCAGCGGTTCACTTTCGACTGACAGGTCAGCGGATCGGCAGGCGCTACGAGGCATGCTCGACGCAAATACATGCTTCCGCGCATCGCATACACTTTCCGGCAGCTTAGCCACCGCGTGTGCGCGCCGGGATCGATCTCTTAAGGCGTCGCTTCAGTGGGTCGATGTCACTGAGGCGATCCGTGAGAAGCGTTTCGTGGCCGCCCTTAGACACGTAGTCGGTCACCCGGCAGTTCTCACCTGCGTTATGCAGTTCTTCCAGAAACGATTTTCGCGACTCATATTTCGGCACAAGCGCCGCGCTAGAACATATGGACTATGAACTGAGCGACTTGACGACGACAGACGCACACTACGTCGATTGCATGATAGCCGCAAGGTAGCCGTCGAAGTCCCGGCAGACAGGCAGCTATAGTATGACGGCAAGCAGCTTAGAAAGGCGTCTCATTTTTCAGACACGGTCGCCGCATCATGCAGACAGGACACCAAATGCAACTCCTGAGAGGTGACCTCACTCCTTCGGACAGTTTTCTGAATTTTTTTAGTGGAACGTCCGAGGCAATCATGCCTCCTCGGCAAAAACCACGCGGAGATTCGAAATGCACGACCTTGTGAAGTCCACCCTGAAGGAAATATTGCCGCCGGGGCTCGTACGATTGCTGCAGCCCAAAGATCGGTCTCTCGATGCTTGGGGAACCCCTCGTTACGGTCTGCATGGATTGAAGCTTCCCGGCGGGCAGCGCTTCGATTTCCGACCGTCAGTACCGGACCGGGCGGTGTGCAGACAGATCTTTTTTCGACGCGACTATGCAACGGACCATCTTCTCCGGGCGCAAGAGATAGTCGACTTTTATCAGGCCTGTTCGGATCCGATGATCGTCGACGCAGGAGCCAACATCGGGGCTAGCGCGGTCTGGTTTGCGCTCACGTATCCGAAGGCGAAGATTCTAGCTATCGAACCGGACGTATCGAACTTCGAACTTCTCAAGAGCAACTCGATTCCGTTCGCATCTGTAGTCCCGCTGAATGCCGCCATTGCATCGACCAGTGGTACGCTTTATCTGGACGATCCCGGGGGGGGCGCCTGGGCATATCGTACGGCTGAGCAGCCCACCGATCACTCGTACCCCGTCGAAGCGATGACGTTGGAACAGGTGATGGCGAAATCGAGCGGAACGCCATTCATCCTGAAGATTGACATCGAGGGTGCAGAGGAGGACCTCTTTTCGCGCCCCTCCGAGGACATAAACAGATTTCCGCTGGTGATCATTGAACTGCACGACTGGATGATTCCACGGAAATCGAACAGTCGGAACTTCTTGAAGTGGCATGTCGACATGCAACGTGACTTTGTATATTCAGGCGAGAACGTTTTTTCGATTTCCAATGCGATTCGAGGGGTGTGAATTGACGCCAAGTGTTGCGGGTCGTTACTGCGCTTCGCTAACCGGCACGATCGTCCCCAGCCGGCGATTCGGGTACGAAAATCCCCGAGGTCTCGACCGGAGTCCCCCTATCTGCTCAGGGCCCGGATGGCGCCATTCGAAGTCGCTTTCCGGAATTTATTCGGGCGACGGCGATTGCGCTAGGGGGTGAAATGACAAGCGCCAAGTTCGGCAAACATGAATTGCCACCGTTGCTCTAGCAGAGCTGTAGCACACGAAAATTCACTTTCAGAGCATTAGCCGACCGCTACTCAAATGGCGGAGAAGGGCTGAGATGTTTCCTTGAGTGGCTAACGCATTCGGCACCGAATGTATGCCGGTGGGCACACTCATGCCCCACTTGTCGCTCCGGCTGTCGGACCATCAGTCGTGCATGATGGGGCGGCAGACGGCTTCCAGTTGATAAGACGGTAGCGCCCCCACCCCGGACTTTTCCTTTGGGAAATTCTTTGCTCGTGTGCGCCTGGTGCGCGCATCAATCGACGACGATGACATGGACGGTGAAATGTACATCGAGCGTAATCTTTCCTGGTTCGATACGGAGGAAGAAGCGGTCGAGGTCGCACAGCAGTGGGCGTTTGAATGGATTTACAGGCGCGATGGCTGCTTTGCTCGGAGGCAGACCGGAACAACGACGACCCGAAGTACCATGTCTGCCCAAACCCAGGCCAGGTGAAACGCTGGACATACAACGCCGCGACGTTATGCAACCACACGGCTATTGCTGAACTTCCGTGCGCTCCGCTGCACTACCGTGAATGGCGGCGCCCACTGCCTTGCGCAACAGGTCAGCCAGTTTCTGGTTTTCATCGATGCGAGCCTGTTCGATCGCGACGTCCTGCTCCTGACCCGCGCGCTGCGCCCACTGCTGACGCTCACGTGCAAAGATCATCCGCTCATGTACTGCGCGGATGGCACCCCAGATGGCGTCTTCCGGGCTCTGCGTACCCGCGTCCTCAAGCGAGAGGCTAGAGAAAGCATGTCCGGTGTGGCAGCGGTAACGCAGCGGGTGTTCATCATACATTCGCCAGAGCGCGCCATTGCAACTCGGGCAGGTAAGCGCCGAGCGCTCACCGATCTCATCAAGCTCCTTTTGGGGAAACGAGCCCGCTTTCTCCAATCTGTGCTTCTTGATCAAGGTCTGGCCGGGTTGTCATCTGACTCGCCCCCTCGCGCCGCTTTGCGCCTCTGACTGCCGCGCGCAGGACCTGAGGAAGATCTTGCACCCTTGCGACTGCATCAGCGCCTGCCGCGGCAAGCGCGCTTTTGGGCATTGAAGGTGCCTCACAATCGTCGGGGTCCTGCACGACTCCCGTATCCGCCGCGCGCTCGAATTGCGGCAAGTCCAGCAGATCCATCATCCAGATCGCCGCTTAGCACGACTCCGACGACGCGTGCCCGATACTCGCGGGCGGCGGAGCGGACAGTACGATACCAATCGCCCGCCGCTCATGCGCGTCGGCGAGCGTTCTGAAAAAATGATCGATCGGCAGCTAGGGGCGACCCGACCACTCGCGTTCAATGGCGTGCAGGCAGCCGTCGGACATTTCCAGTTGCTTTCCCGGGGCAATCACGTAGATGTGATTCTTTTCGACCGGCATTGTGGCGGTTACCTGATGCACCGGCATACCGGTCGAGCGCTGGAGGATGTCGCCGACATGACTTGCATGGTCTGGCGCCAGGTGAACGGGTGTTGCGGCGGGTGGTGCAAATCATCGGTCCTTGTCGGTTTGCAGGATGGCGGCTCGTCGCGCGTTAAAAGACATTCACCAATCCACTGCCAAAGACCGTTGATGGCCGTTCGGCCAATCTATGGACCAGCCGGTTGAACGTCGGCTCCTGCCCGGATAGCTGACGGCTACCCGCGTCCGAGAACTGGCCGCTTGCGCCGTTCGACGTGCTACCCCGCGCGGCTTCAATTCGAGCCCACTAAAATTGGATTCGTCGGGTGTCTGCCGTATGCAGAAACATCAACACTGCGGCCCACCCGGGACCGGCTAGGCTCGGTCCATTTATTCCACCGACAGGCAGGAGGCCATCATTCTATGCACGAGATCAGCGGTGTTGTTCGCGAGTTTGTTGAGGAGGTCCTGAACCAGGGGCGGATCGATGCCGCCGACCGGCTTGTCTGGGATGACATGGTCGAGCACGTCCCCTTCCCCGGCCAAGGTCCCGGTCTCCAAGGTCTCAAGGATGTCCTGCGAGGGATGCGGGCCGCGTTCCCGGACATGCACTGGCACATCGAGGAACAGCTCACCGAGGGTGACCGCGTGCTGACCCGCTTCGTGTGGACAGGCACTCACCGGGGAGAGTTCCTCAGCGTGCCTGCTACGGGGCAGTTGGTAAGGGTGTGGGGCATGGTCATCGACCGCATTCAGGACGGCAGGATTAAGGAAACCCGCATCATCATGGACATGCTCGGACTGATGATACAACTCGGCGCGGTTCTCCCACCGGGCCAATGAAACCGAGATAGACGAGCACGCGCCGGCCGGCACACTGGCACCGATGACCGCAGGTATCCTGGAAGCTGTCGTCTAGGGGGCGGGTGCGAATGACGGGAGTGGGTCCGACAAGCGACGGTCGCGATCTTATCCCGACCCGATCGTTATCCGCGGGCGGCCGGGGCACCGCCACGCCTAGTCGCCCCAGACATGACGGGAAGCGGCTGATCGTGATCCTACGCACCATAAAAAACATGCTTTCCGGGCAGTTCAGTCCCCCCACATTCGAGGCCAGCGAACTACGCGGTAGCCAGCGTATTCTGTTTCCCGGCAGCATCAAGTTTCATCGACGTATCAATTGCCCTTTGGTTTGTGGATATCCATCGAGTCCCGAAACGCAGTGGGGCAAACCTCGGCAATGGCCCAGATTCGCGGGCACGAGCTTTCACTGCGAACGCTTCCCGGCGCATCAACTTAGAAGCTACGTCAGTTCTGGCGCCCCAAACGCAGATGGCCCCAGTTTTCGCAAACTGGGGCCATCTGCCGGAAGACTTGTCACAGCTATATTGTTGCCGAGTCCGCCTGTTGTCACAACTTTACTGTTTCTGTCACGGCTTTATTACGACCGAACACTCACTGTCGACTCACGCGAAGTTCTTCGACGCGAATTCCCAGTTGACGATGTTCCAGTAAGCTTCAACAAACTTCGGACGTGCGTTGCGGTAGTCGATGTAGTACGCGTGTTCCCACACGTCGATCGTGATCAGCGCTTTAGCGTCCGTGGTCAGCGGCGTAGCTGCGTTGCTCGTCGACACGAGGTCGAGCGAACCGTCCGCCTTCTTGACGAGCCATGCCCAGCCGGAGCCGAACGTGCCGATAGCGGTCTTCGCGAACTCTTCCTTGAATTTGTCGAACGAGCCCCACTTGGCGTTGATCGCGTCGGCCAGCGCGCCGGTCGGAGCGCCGCCACCTTGCGGCGACAGGCTGTTCCAGAAGAACGTGTGATTCCACACTTGAGCCGAGTTATTGAACACGCCACCCGACGACTTCTTCACGATTTCTTCGAGCGACAGGTTCTCGAACTCCGTGCCCTTGATCAGATTATTCAGGTTGGTCACATAGGTCTGGTGGTGCTTGCCATAGTGAAACTCGAGCGTCTCTTCCGACATGTGCGGAGCGAGTGCGTTTTTCGCGAACGGCAGCGGCGGGAGCGTATGTTCCATGGTGCTTTCCTTCAGTCTGTATCTGTTGTGGGGAGTCTGCGGATAACGCTTCAGAGCACTCGATTGTAGGCGACTTGGAATAACCCCGCAAACAAACGGCCTTTATGTCCGGCATCGGCGAATTGCCCGCAACACCGCGTAATTACTGCTCGCGTTCGACCTGAACGCGCTGCACAGAACAGTCAAAAGTACGCGCGCCGCACCATGTCAGCGCAATGTCAGAAACCGTCCGCAAGACGCTGTTGCACATCGGCGAGCGCGACATCAGCCGCGCCTTCCGCGAGATGCACGGTCAGGCGGCGGCCAGGTTTCAACGACGACGGCGCACGCACCGCGCGACCGGATTGCGCATCGAGCACCGCCGCATAGCCACGCTCCAGCGTGCGCTGCGGACTCAGCACTTCGAGCCGTGCCGCCAGCGTCGCGATACGGGCGACCTGACGCTCATGTTGGCGCAACAACGCGGCGTCGAGCCGTTGCGTGAGATTGTCGAGTTTCGCCTGATGCGCGGCGAGGTCGGGACGCCAGCGCTGCCAACGCATGTGCAGCAGCGAAAAACGCGCTCGAGCGTCACGCACTGGCCGCGCACCGGCCGACGAGAGCCGCGCGCTCAACTGCTGCAGGTGCATGCGTTGCCGCGCAAGACGCTCGGCCGGCGACACGAGCCGGCGCGCGAGCCAGTCGAGTTGCTGGGCGCGCCGCTCCATCATCCGGCCGAAGCCGCGAGCGAGCGCGGCGTGCCGATGATCGAGTTCGCGCAACAACAGCACGCGTTGCGGGCTTACCAGTTCGGCAGCACCTGTGGGTGTCGGCGCCCGCATATCGGCGGCGAAATCAGCAATCGTGAAATCGGTCTCGTGACCGACGCCGCTCACCACCGGAATCGCGCTCTCTGCAATCGCGCGGGCCAGCACTTCTTCGTTGAAGGCCCACAGATCTTCAATCGAACCGCCGCCACGGCATACGATCAACACGTCCACTTCGCGCCGCGCGCTGGCCGCATCGACCATCGCCGCCAGCTTCGCGCTCGCGCCCACACCTTGCACTGGCGCCGGGTAGACGATCACCGGAATGTGCGGCGCGCGGCGCAACAGCGTTGTAAGGACATCACGCAGCGCCGCCGCCTGCAACGAGGTGACAATGCCGATTGCTCGCGGATGCGACGGCAGCGCGCGCTTGCGTTCCGCGGCAAAGAGTCCCTCGGCCTCCAGTTGCGCCTTGAGCCGCAGAAATGCTTCGTAAAGACGCCCCTGACCGGTCCGCCGCACCGCTTCCACGTTGAGCTGCAACTCGCCTCGCGGCTCGTACATCGTGACGAGCGCTCGCACCTCGATACGGTCGCCCTCCTTTGGCGTGAACTCCGCGTACTGCGCGCGGCCGCGGAACATCACGCAGCGCATTTGCGCCTGCGCATCCTTGATAGAAAAGTACCAATGACCGCTCGCGGCGCGCGTGAAGTTCGACACTTCTCCCGCGACCCACACGAGCGGAAACGAGCGTTCGAGCATGCTGCCGATCGCTCGGTTTAAAGCGGAAACCGGAACGACGACTTCGCCGCCGGGCATCGTCGGCGAATTAAAAGGACTATCGGAATTCATGCGAGGGACCTGTAGGACTGGCCGGACAGACGATAGACCGAGCGGCCATCGGCGTCCAGCGGGCCGCGCAAATTGTCAAAAGTGTCCACATGTCGGGACTTATCAGGGCCGATGCGGTCAACGGGGCCGCAGCGCTACGGAAAACCGAACCATCCCGTTGATTTATATGAATTTTACTGATGGGCAATGAGAATGATTGCCGATGCGAAGCGCTTGCAACGGCCCTCGCGGCCCGTCGGCGGGCCAGTTCTCCACAAAGTTATCCACAAGCCGCAAACGGCTGGCGAAACGAAACCCGGGCATAGACGCAATGCCCGCGACTTGCGGGCCAGGACGCGTGCGCGCTAGAGTGGCGGGTTCGACAGCACAGCAAAGCCGCGCGGCGCCTGAGTATGGTTTCGGCCCGCTTGCGCCTTTTCGTGCTCCACACTTCGATCGTCCGGAGAATCGCGTTCATGTCTGTCCCGCGTATTGCCCCTGGCGCCTTCACGCCGCTGCACGTGTACCGACTCGCGAGCGGTGCACCGCTCGCTTACCCGGTTTGCCGATGAGCGGAATTCTCGATCGTCTGGAAACGCGCGTTGCCCGCGAGTGGCAACACCGCGGACCGCTCGCATGGTCGCTGACGCCTCTTGCCTGCGTGTTCGGCGCAGTCGCCGCGATGCGCCGCGCCGCATTCTCGCTCGGCTGGTTGAAGTCGGTGCGCGTGGGCGTGCCTGTGGTGGTGGTAGGCAACGTGACCATCGGCGGCACGGGCAAGACGCCGACCGTGATCGCGCTGGTCGAAGCGTTGCGCGGCGCCGGCTTCAATCCTGGCGTCGTGTCGCGCGGTTACGGCGCGCGCGTGAAGACGCCGACGCCGGTGACGCCCGCATCGGCGGCAAGTGTCGGCGGCGACGAACCGCTGCTGATCTCCCGCCGCACTGGCGCGCCGGTCTGGGTGTGCCCGAACCGCGTCGCGGCTGCGCAGGCACTGTGCGCGGCGCACCGGGACGTCGACGTGATTGTCAGCGACGACGGCCTTCAGCACTACCGGCTCGCACGCGACGCCGAACTGGTCGTTTTCGATCACCGGCTCGGCGGCAACGGTTTTCTTCTGCCGGCAGGTCCGCTGCGTGAGCCGCTCTCCCGTCATCGCGACGCCACGCTGATCAACGACCCGTACGCAAAAACGCTGCCTGCGTGGCCGAACACATTCGCATTGCAACTTGCACCCGCCGACGCGTGGCATCTCGAGAATCCCGCGCTGCGCCGTCCGCTCGCGCAGTTCAGCGGCGAGCGGGTGCTGGCCGCCGCGGGCATCGGTGCGCCCGAACGTTTTTTCGCCACGCTGCGCGCCGCGGGCCTCGCGCCCGAGACTCGCGCGCTGCCGGATCACTATGCTTTCGAGCGCAATCCTTTTACCGAGGCTGACGCCGATGCCATCCTGATAACCGAAAAGGATGCGGTAAAATTAGGGTCCTGGCGCGACGCGCGCATCTGGGTTGTTCCGGTGGAAGCCGCGCTCGATCATCGCCTCATTGCATTAGTTGTGGAGAAAGTCCGTGGACGCTCGCCTGCTTGAAATTCTCGTCTGCCCCATCTGCAAGGGCCCGCTCAGCTACGACCGTGCCGCGCAGGAACTGATCTGCAACGCCGACAAGCTCGCGTATCCGATCCGCGACGGCATTCCGGTCATGCTGGTCGACGAGGCGCGGCAGACTGTCGAAGGCACGCCGGTCGACCTGAATCCGGGTTCGGTCGCCTAACGCAGGTCAGGCTGGCGACGGGCGTATCACGCAAACCGCATTCGGGTACCGCCAGGCAGCGCGTCGGCGGCAACCGCTTCGTAAGCGTGGATGCCTGGTGCGCTGGCTTCTGTGCCGGTTGCGTTGTTGATCTGCCGCCGGCGATGGTGGCTACGCGTTATTGGCCCTGCCCTTGCGTTGGTCCTGGCGTTCATCTTCTTCGTTAGCCAGGTTGCCGGCCCCGATGTCTCCCGATTGCTGGCTCACTCCCACTGCCTCCCTGCTCCCGTCCTCCTCACCCTCCCGCGCATCTCTCCGATGAATCACACGAACCCCGCCACGCCCCCGTTCATTGCCGTCGTGCCCGCGCGTCTGGCGTCGAGCCGATTGCCCAACAAGCCCCTCGCCGATATCGGTGGAAAGCCGATGGTGGTGCGGGTCGCCGAGCGCGCACGCGAGTCGGGCGCGCAGCAGGTGTTGATCGCGTCGGACGCGCAGTCCGTGCTCGACGCGGCCCGCGAGCATGGGTTCGAAGCCGTGTTGACGCGCGCCGACCATCCGTCGGGCACGGACCGCCTTGCCGAGGTCGCGTCGCAATTTGGCTGGAGCGACGAGACGATCGTCGTCAATGTGCAAGGCGATGAACCGCTGATCGATCCGGCTCTCGTGTGCGGCGTCGCGTCGCACCTCGCGGCAAGAAACGACTGCGCGATCGCCACTGCCGCGCATCCGATCGTCGACCCTGCGGAGATTTTCAATCCTAACGTGGTCAAGGTCGTGCTCGATGCGCGCGGCGTGGCGCTCTACTTCTCGCGCGCGCCGATTCCATGGGCGCGCGACGCTTATCAGCCGCACTGGCCCGACGTCGCGTCGATGCCCGTGCCGCCCGCGCCGGCGGTGGTTCATCGGCACATCGGGCTGTATGCGTATCGCGCCAAGTTCCTGCGCACGTATCCCGATCTCGCGATCTCTCCTATCGAACAGGTCGAAGCGCTCGAGCAATTGCGTGCAATGTGGCACGGCGAGCGTATCGCGGTCCTGATCACGCCCGAGGTGCCGCTTCCGGGCGTAGACACGCCCGCGGATCTGGCGCGCGTGCGGGCTTTATTCGGGTCTTGAGCGCAAAAACCCATGGCATAATCGGACGCTTGTGCGCGCCTCCCGTTATTCACGAGAGCCTGGGTTTGCCCGGTCGCGCCGTGTGTGTTTCTTGCAGCGCCGTCGTCGACGTGCAGCGCGAGACCAGACGGTAGCCGACGCGGGTCCCTCGCCCCTCGTGGGATGGCTGCAGCGCCCCAAAGAATTCACATAGATCTGGAGATACACATGCGTTTGATCCTTTTGGGTGCGCCCGGCGCGGGTAAAGGCACTCAGGCAAACTTCATCAAGGAAAAATTCGGCATTCCGCAAATTTCCACCGGTGACATGCTGCGCGCGGCCGTCAAGGCCGGCACCCCGCTCGGCCTGGAAGCAAAGCGCTTCATGGACGCAGGCGAACTCGTCACAGACGAACTGATCATCAACCTGGTGAAAGAGCGTCTCCAACAGCCGGACTGCGCGAACGGCTATCTGTTCGACGGCTTTCCGCGCACCATTCCGCAAGCTGAGGCGATGAAGCAGGCAGGCGTCGCGATCGACTACGTGCTGGAAATCGACGTGCCGTTCGACGAGATCATCGCGCGTATGAGCGGCCGCCGCTCGCACGCAGCATCGGGCCGTACGTATCACGTCAAGTTCAACCCGCCAAAGGTCGAAGGAATCGACGACGTAACCGGCGAGCCGCTGATCCAGCGCGAGGACGACAAGGAAGAAACGGTCAAGAAGCGTTTGCAAGTGTATGAAGCGCAGACCAAGCCGTTGATCGACTATTACAACGGCTGGGCGAAAAACGGCGACCCAACGACGCCGCTGCAAGCGCCGCAATACCGTCGCATATCGGGCCTGGGCACGGTCGAGGAAATTCGCGACCGCGTGTTCGACGCGTTGAAGTAATCGGCCTCGTAGTATTCGCTGGCAAAGAAAGCCCGCCCTGTTCCGGCGGGTTTTTTATTGCGTTTCGGCACGGACGTTTTTATTCGATCTTCGGCCATGGCGTTGTGGGATTATCAATAATCGAAAGCCGATTCGATCTGACTTACTTACCGTATCAAGCAAAGGAGGAAACATGGAGATTCGTGACAACGTATTCCTGATCACCGGCGGCGCATCCGGTCTTGGAGCCGCCACCGCGCGCCTTCTCGCGGAGAACGGCGGCAAGGTCGTGCTGGCAGACCTCAACCAGGATGCCGGCGAGGCGCTTGCCAAAGAACTCGGCGGCATCTTCGTCAAATGCGACGTGAGCCGCGAAGACGACGCGACGCAAGCGGTTGCGGCCGCAACGAAGCTCGGCACGCTGCGCGGCCTCGTCAATTGCGCGGGCGTTGCGCCCGCTGTCAAAACGGTCGGCAAAGATGGCCCGCATCCGCTCGACTCGTTCATGCGCACGATCTCGATCAACCTGATCGGCACGTTCAACATGATCCGGCTCGCGGCTACGGCCATGTCGAAGAACGAGCCGAACGCGAACGGCGAGCGCGGCGTGATCATCAATACGGCCTCGGTCGCCGCATACGACGGTCAGATCGGTCAGGCGGCTTACGCGGCGTCGAAGGGCGGCGTGGTCGGCATGACATTGCCTATCGCACGCGACCTGTCGCGCAATGCGATCCGCGTCATGACGATCGCGCCGGGCATCTTCGAAACGCCGATGCTGCTCGGCATGCCGCAAGAGGTGCAGGACGCGCTCGGTGCAATGGTGCCGTTCCCGCCGCGCCTCGGAAAGCCGGCGGAATACGCAATGCTCGCCAAGCAGATTTTCGATAATCCGATGCTCAATGGCGAAGTGATCCGTCTTGACGGCGCCATTCGGATGCAGCCGAAGTAGTAACCGTCTGCGCCGGACGTCGCTTCGCGGCGGCGTACGCAGCGTCGCAAATTCCGGCGGCAACAACGAAAAACGCCTGCACATGAAGCATATGCAGGCGTTCTCTTTTTGAAGCGCTCGCGAGCGCCGTTCGCTATTTGCTCGCTGCTATCCGCTAGTCGCGATCGTTATGTTGAGTGCGCTGACGCAGTTCCTGCAACTGCGACTCGACGACCGTCGCGTCTTCGGCGTCCGGGCGCTCGCCCAGATAACGCTCGAGGTCTTCGAGCGCCGGGCGCAGATAGTCGAGGCGCGCATACGCGAAGCCGCGGTCGCGGATCTCTTCGATACTGTCGGGCAGGAGTATCGCGAGGCGCTGCTGGACGGCAAGCAGGCGCTGCCAGCGTTCCGTCTGCAGATACGTGGACTTCAGATTGCGCAACATACGCGCGATGATTTCGCGCCGCGTGGCCGGCTGCAGCAGCATGCGCAGCGCCCTGCTCACCGATTCGCCGGCTGAAGCGACATACGGCTCCAGCATGTCGACCATTTCCGACTCCGACAGCGAATGTCCGCTGGTCGGATCGAGCATCACGTCGCCGTCAGGCGTGGTTACGCGCAACAGGAAGTGTCCGGGAAACGACACGCCGCGTGCCGGAATGCCAACCTGCTCCGCCATCTCCAGATACAAAACGGCGAGCGAAATCGGAATGCCTCGGCGACGCTTGAGCACCGCGTTCAGATGGCTGTTGTCCGGGTCGTAATAGTCGTTCAGATTGCTAGCGAATCCGAGTTCGCGGAAGAAAAACCGATTCAGAACGCCGACCTTCTGACGGATGTCGGCGTCGTCCGGCATGCGCCGCTGCAGGCGCACCACCAGTTCGTCGATCTCGGCCAGCGTGCCTTGCAAATCGAGGTCGGGGTAAGCATCCTGCGCGAGCGAGAGCGCCGCCTCTGTCAGCGGCAAGCTTTCGTCTTCGGCGACGAGCGTGCTGAAATAGTCGAGAACCCGCGTCATCGTAATCACTTCACTCGCCTTTTGAAATACGCGTATTTGAAGCCCATCAGCCAAAGCATACCGAAATATAGCGCTGCAAACAGCACGAGGCAGGCGCCCAGCAGCGCAATACGGTCGACCGGCCGGTCATGCATGCCGATCCAATCGAAGCTCTGGGCGAGCCAATGCATCAGGCCGGCGAGCACAAGGCACGCGCCGAGCAACTGCACGAAAAACTTGAGCCACCCGCTCGACGGCATATAGATACCGCGCTTGCGCAATCCGAGAAACAACAGGAGCGCATTGCCGCAAGCCCCGAGCCCGACGCTCAGCGTGAGCCCTGCATGCGCGAAGATCGGCACGAACACATAGTTGCTCAACTGCGTGAGGACCAGCACGCCGATGCCGATTTTCACCGGCGTCTTGATGTCCTGCTTCGCGTAAAAGCCCGGCGCGAGAATCTTGATCAGAATCAGACCGATCAGGCCAACGCCGTAAGCGGCGAGCGCACGCCCCACCATGACGACCGAGTTGCCGTCGAACTTGCCGTAGTGAAAGAGCGTGGCCGTCAACGGCTCGGCGAAGAAGAAGAGCGCGACGGCGCTCGGCGCGGCCAGCAGGAACGTGACGCGCAGTCCCCAGTCGAGCAGCGACGAATATTCGTGAGGGTCGGCGTCGACATGCGCCTTCGAAAGACTCGGCAGCAGGATCGTCCCGAGCGCCACGCCGAGCAGCGCGGTCGGGAATTCCATCAGCCGGTCGGCGTAATTGATCCACGACACGGCGCCCGGGCCGATGCGCGACGCGATGTTCGTGTTAATGATGAGGCTGATTTGCGCGACGGACACGGCGAACATCG
Source organism: Paraburkholderia kirstenboschensis (assembly GCF_032806925.1). Classification (NCBI taxonomy): domain Bacteria; kingdom Pseudomonadati; phylum Pseudomonadota; class Betaproteobacteria; order Burkholderiales; family Burkholderiaceae; genus Paraburkholderia; species Paraburkholderia kirstenboschensis. Next base: position 2,010,620 of record NZ_CP136513.1, read on the forward strand.
CCGGCACCATCTTCGAAAGCACGCGCTTCACGCCGCGATGCGCGAGCGCGCGAACCGGATTCAGGCCGATGCGCGGCACCATGTCGATCTTCTTCAGACCGGGCAGCTGCACGAGGAACTGCAACAGACCGCCCGCGATTACGGCCCACGCGAGCGCATAGACCGGCGTGTGCATTCGCGGCGCGACGAACACAGCGGCGACGATGAACGCGACGTTGAGCAAAACCGGCGCGAACGCGGGCAGCGAAAAGTTCTTGTACGTGTTCAGGACGCTCGACGCGAGAGACGTGAGCGAAATGAAGATGATGTACGGGAACATGATGCGGGTCATCGTGACCGCGAGCGCGTAGGCCTGGCCTTCGTGGGCGAGACCCGAGGCAACCACGAACACCACGCCCGATGCGCCCAGAACGCCGATCAGCGACAGCACCGCGAGCGCCCAGGCGAGCACCGTCGAAGTCGCGTCGACGAGCGCCTTGGTGGCGTCGTGCCCCTGCTGGTTCTTGAACTCAGCGAGGATCGGAACGAAGGCCTGCGAGAATGCGCCTTCGGCGGAAATGCGGCGCAGCAGATTTGGAATACGGAAGGCGACGTAAAACGCGTCGGTGTATTGACTGGCGCCGAACGCGCGGGCGATCAGCGTTTCGCGGGCCAGTCCGGTCACGCGCGACAGCAGCGTGAAGCCGCTGACCGTCAGCAGGGCTCGGAATAGATTCATGGGGCGCTTATTATAAGGGTGCCGCAGATGCGGACGACGAGCCGGAAGCGATTCGGACCGATTTACCTGGCAGACGTTCGCGGCGCGGCAGCGAATTGCCGCACTTTTTGTTGCGTCGCGCACGGGCGGCCGCAAATGACGTGGGTATGTGGACAGCGTTGGGGCTTTCGGGTCACGAGGTGCCCGTCGGCCTTGGCGCGGCAGAGAGGCGGTGCATTTCCGTTGCCACGTCCATGATTTTGTTGCTATAATCGCCGGTTTCGAAGCTCGCTCAGTTCTCGGACGGCTTCCGGATAGGGCTGAGGCTGGCACCAGGTTGTCTGCCGCAGGTCTGCAATACGCCGGAACATGGCGCCGCAAACACGGGCCCGCCTTCGCGTAGTTCGATCGTTTTTCGACACTTTTGCGCTCTTGGGCAATCGCTTCCAAGAGTTCGATCTAAAAGCAGCGCCTCACCACTTGAAGGTCAGGTACTGGAAACAGGAACAGGATAAGGAACCGTCATGGCTAACTCCGCACAAGCACGCAAGCGCGCCCGCCAGGCCGCCAAGGCAAACTCGCACAACTCGGCACTGCGCTCGAAGTTCCGCACGGCTATCAAGGCAGTGCGCAAGGCAATCGACGCCGGCGACAAGGCTAAGGCCGCTGAAATCTTCCAGGCATCGTCGAAGACCATCGACATCATCGCCGACAAGAAAATCGTTCACAAGAACAAGGCAGCTCGCCATAAGAGCCGCCTCGCCGCAGCCATCAAGGGTCTGCAGGCGTCCGCAGCACAGTAATTCCGGTCAGCCCGCTTCGGCGGGCTACCTCCTGTTTCCGCTGCGCATGAAAGCCCGCTTTGGCGGGCTTTTTTGTTTGCTGCGAAGACTAGAGGGCGGCTCGCCAATCGCCGTCACGCCGGCATAAAAAAACCCGCTGATCGCGGGTTGTTTGCCTTATGGGGAGCCTATGCGGCCCGCCTTAAATGAAGTGTCGCTTGGTTTGCGGCGGCGGAGCATGCTCAAGTTCGAGTTCGCACGCTTCGGTCACCACGAGGTCGTTGTCTTTCGCGAAGTTCATGACGAAGTCGAACGCCATGGGCTCGATGTCCCGCAAGCGCGAATCGAGAATCACGCACTTGAGGTCGCCAATCATGGTTGGCCGGACGTACACCGAGTACTGCATGTAGGCGTTCGGGCCTTTCCGAGCACCCGGCCCGAAGCATGACATCACACCCGCGAGCCGCTCCGACCAGTCGCTCGGCCGGAATTTTTTTCCCGTCGACGTGATGCCCTGAATGAAATATTCGGTTGGAGCTGCTTCGGCCATGTAGGAATACCTGTGTGACTGCCCAGCGGACGACGGCGACAGCAAGCGATAAAACGGATAACGAAACCCTGAGCCTCGCGTGTGAGCCGCTCCAGAGAGCCGCGCCGCCGGAGACCATGAAAGGCCGGCTGAGCCGCTGTGACGCACTGGAGACGGCGCACCGCGAACTGCCCTTCCGAACCGCGCGAGCCATACGAGCCGTGCCCCCGCCGAAGCGAAGCACCGGCCTGCTGGGCCTTGGAATAACCCGCAGATTATAGCGCAGCGGGTCTTTTTCCGCACTGCACACAAGCTTGTTCCGACAGCGCAACGAGGCTTTCAAACCGCTTTCCCGACGTCTTCGCCGACTCGTCAAATGAGGCGAAATCCTTTATGCTGCATTGAGTTACCACATAACGACGGCGGCGCCGTCCGGCAATCCTGCCGGGTGAGACCGCCGTATTTGTTTCATGACCGCCAAGAAAATTCGCCACTATCTGCAGTTCAAGGATTTCTCGCTAGACGACTACGAGTACGTGCTGGAGCGCGCGCGAATTCTGAAGCGCAAGTTCAAGAACTACGAGACTTACCATCCGCTGCACGACCGCACGCTGGCGATGATTTTCGAAAAGAATTCAACACGCACGCGCCTGTCGTTCGAAGCCGGCATTTTCCAGTTGGGCGGCCACGCCGTCTTCATGAGCACGCGCGACACGCAATTGGGTCGCGGTGAGCCCATCGAAGACGCAGCGCAGGTGATCTCGCGCATGGTCGACATCATCATGATTCGCACGTTCGGGCAGGACATTATTCAGCGTTTTGCCGAAAATTCGCGCGTGCCGGTGATCAACGGACTCACAAACGAATTTCACCCGTGCCAGGTACTCGCCGACATTTTCACGTACTTCGAGCATCGCGGTCCGATTCGCGGAAAAACGGTTGCGTGGGTTGGCGATGCCAACAATATGCTCTACACGTGGATTGAAGCCGCGCAGATTCTCGGCTTCAAGCTGCGCCTGTCCACGCCGCCCGGCTACAAGCTCGACCGCGCGTTGGTCGCCGCGGAAAGCGCGCCGTTCTACGAGGAATTCGACGACCCGAACGAAGCTTGCGCGGGGGCCGATCTCGTCACCACCGACGTGTGGACCAGCATGGGCTTCGAAGCGGAAAACGAAGCGCGCAAGAAGGCCTTTGCCGACTGGTGCGTCGACGCGGAGATGATGGCGCGCGCCAATGCCGATGCGCTCTTCATGCACTGCTTGCCCGCCCATCGCGGCGAAGAGGTGAGCGCGGAAGTGATCGACGGCCCGCAAAGCGTCGTGTGGGACGAGGCCGAAAACCGTCTGCACGTGCAGAAGGCGTTGATGGAATATCTGCTGCTGGGCAAGCTCAATCACTGAGCCCATCGCTCCGCAGCAACTGCGTGACGCGCGACGGGGCGTTGATTGCGAGGCAAGGCATCGGCGCCGACGCCTCGCACGAAATCCCAAATGCACCGCCGTAGGTCGAGCCCCAAACCGGGCCGCAAATGGGCGCGCGAATGCGCCGCCACGTCGTCGCAGAAACCCAAAAATGCGGCCACGCAGCCGTTTAGTGTCAAAATAGTTGTTTTTCCGCGCTCCGGAATCGCCGGCGCGCCTTGTTTTCCCGCTTTTTCCAGCTACGAGTTCACCATGAGCGATATCAAGAAAGTCGTGCTCGCCTATTCGGGCGGCCTCGACACCTCCGTCATCCTGAAGTGGTTGCAGGACAACTACGACGCCGAAGTCGTCACGTTCACGGCCGACATCGGCCAGGGCGAAGAGCTGGAACCGGCGCGCAAGAAGGCACTGCAACTCGGCATCAAGCAGGAAAATATCTTCATCGAAGACCTGCGCGAAGAATTCGTGCGCGACTACGTGTTCCCGATGTTCCGTGCGAACACAATCTATGAAGGCGAATACCTGCTGGGCACGTCGATCGCGCGTCCGCTGATCGCGAAGCGTCAGATCGAAATCGCCCGCGCCACCAGCGCGCAGGCGGTGTCGCACGGCGCAACCGGCAAGGGCAACGACCAGGTTCGCTTCGAACTCGGCTACTACGCGCTGGAACCTGGCATCAAGGTGATCGCACCATGGCGTGAATGGGATCTGCTGTCGCGCGAAAAGCTGCTCGCGTACGCGGAAAAAGCCGGCATTCCGATCGAAATGAAGCACAAGCAAGGCGGCGCACCGTATTCAATGGACGCGAATCTGCTGCACATCTCGTTCGAAGGCCGTCATCTGGAAGACCCGAAAGCGGAAGCCGAAGCCGACATGTGGCGTTGGACCGTGTCGCCGGAACAGGCGCCGGATCAGGCTGAATACCTCGACATTGAGTACGAACACGGCGATCCGGTCGCGATCAACGGCAAGCGGCTGTCGGCCGCTGAAATGCTCACCGAGTTGAACCGTCTTGGCGGGAAGCACGGCATCGGCCGTCTGGACCTGGTGGAAAACCGCTATGTAGGCATGAAGTCGCGCGGCTGCTATGAAACGCCGGGCGGCACGATCATGTTGAAGGCTCACCGCGGCATCGAGTCGATCACGCTCGACCGCGAAGTCGCGCACCTGAAAGACGACCTGATGGCTCGCTACGCGTCGCTGATTTATAACGGCTACTGGTGGAGCCCGGAGCGCCGCGCGATTCAGGTGCTGATCGACCACACGCAGGAGAAGGTCAACGGCTGGGTGCGCGTGAAACTGTACAAGGGCAGCGTGTCGGTGGTCGCTCGCGATTCGAAGGAAACGTTGTTCGACAAGACCATCGCAACGTTCGACGACGACGGCGGCGCCTACAACCAGGCCGACGCCGGCGGCTTCATCAAGCTGAACGCTTTGCGTATGCGAATCGCGGAGAACGCCCGCCGTCAGCGCGGCTGAGCGGCTCAGCGGCTCAGCGGCTCAGCGGCTAGCTCCGGCGTAGGCCAACTTCGCGCCAGTGTGGAGTTGAGCGCCGAGGCGTCCAGTCAGCGCGGCTCACGGTAGCGGACGGCGACGCCCAAGCCGCGACAGAGGCGTGATGCGCCGAAAGCGCGGCTGAAGCCAGAACGCACACTTAGTAAAAGGCGACGGGGCCAAAAGCCCCGGCGCCTTTATTTTTTTCCTCACCGTCAGACGGTCAGCGGCTTGTCAGACCCGCTTGCGACGGTCACTGACTATCGGCGACCGGCCAACCTGCGCTGAAGCGCCGCTCACAATCACACGCACACGGGCTCGGCTTCCAGTTCAACGCCAAATCTCACCCGCACATCGTGTTGAATTGCTCGTGCAAGCGCCAGCACGTCAGCCCCGCTCGCACCGCCACGATTGACCAGCACCAGCGCCTGGCGCTCGTGAACGCCGGCGGCGCCCAGCGCACGGCCCTTCCACCCGCACCGGTCGATCAGCCAGCCCGCCGCGAGTTTTACGCGCCCGTCCGGCTGCGCGTAGGAGACCACGTCCGGCTCCTTGCTTTTCAGCGCCTCGAACTGCGAGGCGTCGATCACCGGATTCTTGAAGAAGCTCCCCGCATTACCCAGTTCGAGCGGGTCCGGCAACTTCGCGCGCCGCACCGCAACGACGGCGTCGAAGATCGCCTGCGCGTCCGGCTGCTTGCCATTTGCGGCATAGCCGTTCGCGGCGAGTTCGCGCGCCAGATCCGCATAACCCGCGCGCGGTTGCCACGCCTTCGGCAAACGGAAAACGACCGACGTGATCACGAAACGATCGCGCCCTTCGCGCTTGAAAAAGCTGTCGCGGTAGCCGAACGCGCAAGCCTGCGCATCGAACTCGACCGTCTTACCCGACGCAAGCTCGACGGCCCGCAGCGACGCGAAGCGCTCGCACATTTCGAGGCCGTACGCGCCGATGTTTTGAATCGGCGCCGCGCCCACCGTCCCCGGAATCAGCGCAAGATTCTCGAGGCCGGGCAGCCCCTGCGCGAGAGTCCAGGCAACGAAGTCGTGCCACGGTTCGCCGGCGGCCGCTTCGATATACACGGCGTCGGCGTCCTCGCGCACGATCCGGCGCCCGCGCATGGCCACCAGCAGCACGAGTCCGGCGAAGTCGCCTGCCAGCACGACATTGCTGCCGCCGCCCAGCACGAGACGCGGCAAGCCGGCCGCGCGCGGATCGCGCACCGCTGCGAGCAATTGCGCTTCGCGCTCGATGCGGCACGCCCACTGCGCGCGGACATCGAAGCCGAACGTGTTGTGCGCCTTCAGCGGATAGCCGGCGACGAATTCGGCGGAATCGGTTTGAGACATTGGATATGAACTATGAGGCGACGAGGCGAAAACGGCTTCGGGCTGCGGCCGCACGGCGGCCTTAGGCAAATGGGGGCGGCGTCGGTAAAATGACATCGGTCCGTGATTATAGCGAGTGCCCCGTGGCGAGCCGACCGGCTGCGTCACGCACCGCCGCACTATTGGGAGAATGCAATGCCATCGTTTGACGTCGTCTGCGAAGCGAACATGATCGAAGTCAAGAACGCGATCGAGCAGTCCAACAAGGAAATCTCAACCCGCTTCGACTTCAAAGGGTCCGACGCGCGCGTCGAACACAAGGAAAACGAAATCACCGCCTACGCGGACGATGACTTCAAGCTCGGCCAGGTGAAAGACGTGCTGCTGTCGAAAATGGCCAAGCGCAACGTGGACGTACGCTTTCTCGACTACGGCAAGATCGAGAAGATCGGCGGCGACAAGGTGAAGCAGGTCATCAAGATCAAGAAAGGCGTGTCCGGCGATCTCTCGAAGAAAATCGTGCGACTCGTGAAAGACAGCAAGATCAAGGTTCAGGCGAGCATCCAAGGCGACGCGGTTCGCATCACCGGAACAAAGCGCGACGATCTGCAAAGCGTGATTGCGATGCTGCGCAAGGACGTGACCGACACGCCGCTCGATTTCAACAACTTCCGCGACTGAGCGTTTGTTTGAGCGACGCAGCGCGCAAGGCATGGCGAGCGCTGCGGCGGCGAACTCGGATGCAACAGTTGCAAGGCATGGCGGGCCGCAGCACGCAGCCGCGGCGGCCGAACGCAGCCACCAAACGCAGCCACCAAACGCAGCTGCAAGATGCCGCCAAGGCCAGGGCCAGAGCCAAGGCCAGAGCAACAGCAACAGCAGCTTGAGCAGCGACAGGGGCTACAGCTACAGCTACAGCTACACCACTTCGGCCAAAGCAACCAAAGCAACCCCAGCCACCCAGCCGCTCACCGATCCTCGCCCGCCCCAGCGCTCGCGCTCGCAGCCGCCTTTTTCTTGTCGCCGATGCGGCTTTCCTCGCCGCGCATCAGCTTGGCGATGTTGCCGCGATGACGCCACACAAGCAGCGAGCTCATCACGACAATGGCGAGCGCGATGACGTGCGGCCCGAACAGGAAGCCGTCGAAGATCGGCGCGAACACCGCCGCAGCCAACGCGGCGAGCGACGAGTAGCGCGTGAAGAACGCCACGATCAGCCACGTCAGCAGAGTCGCCACGCCGAGGATCGGGTTGATCGCGAGCAGCACGCCGGCCGCCGTTGCCACGCCCTTGCCGCCCTTGAAGCGGAAGAACACCGGATACAGGTGGCCCAGAAACACGGCGACGCACGCAATCGCCACCGACGTATCGTCGAGCCCATAGCGCGCGCCGAAATGCACGACGAACCACACCGGCAGCCAGCCTTTGAAGGCGTCGCCGATCAACGTCAGGATCGCGGCCTTCTTGCTGCCGCTACGCAACACATTGGTCGCGCCGGGGTTGCCCGAGCCGTAGGAGCGCGGGTCGTCCAGCCCCATCGCGGCGCTCACGATCACGGCGAACGACACCGAACCGATCAGGTAGGCAACGACAGCAACGATCAGGTTTTGCATCTGTGACTCTTATAAGGATCGGCGGTCTGCAACTGAATACCTCAACCGCTCGGAAAACGAAAATCGCAACAGAACGCGACGCAATGCGGCGGACCACAGCGGCGGACCGAGCGGCGCACATTCTACCGAACGCGCGCTTGCCGGAAACATTCAGGCAAACGTCAATCGACGCTCGCGCACTGCACCGGCCTCGCTGCCAGCAGGTCGGTGAGCACTTTCGGCTCGATACTGACGAGGAAGCCGCGCCGGCCGCCGTTCAGCCAGATTCTGTCCATTTCGAGGATGCTCGACTCCACGTACACCGGCATCTGCTTGCGTGTGCCGAACGGCGACGTGCCGCCGATCAGATAGCCGGAATGACGGTTCGCCACCTCGGGCTTGCAAGGCTCGACGCGCTTCGCGCCAATCTGCCGCGCGAGGTTCTTGGTACTGACAGTACGGTCGCCATGCATGAGGACGATGAGTGGCTTGGCATGCTCATCTTCCATGACGAGCGTCTTCACCACATGATGTTCGTCCACGCCCAACTGGCGCGCCGATTCACCTGTGCCGCCGTGCTCCACATAATCGTACGGATGCTCGCCGAAAACGACGCCATGACGGCGCAGGAACTGCGTGGCAGGCGTCTCGGAAACGTGTCTGGATTTGCTCATCGGCGCATTGTAATGGCGAGTTTGCACAACGGCTATTTGCCGAATGGTCAATTGTGCGGCTCGATGCATTGTGGCACGATCGTTCGAAAACCTTCCGGCGCGATGCACGCCGGGCATGCAATCGCATTCAGGAGACGCACTTGAGTACCGCTTCGCCTTTACGCTCCACGCTAGACGTTCCCGCGCTGCTGGGCGCCCTGCCCGCGCGCATCTCCGATATTCCCGCGCTGGCGGCCGGGCGCGATCCGCAGCATGTTGCGTTGATCGAAGACGCGCGCCGTCTCACCAACGCCCAACTGGTCCAGGCCGTCGAGGCCACCGCTGCATTGCTCCGCGATTGGGGCGTGCGTGGCGGCGACCGGGTCATGATCGTGGCGGAAAACAGCATCGCGCAAATCGTGCTGCTGTTCGCGACCGCGCGGCTCGACGCCTGGGCGCTCGTGTCGAATGCGCGCCTGTCGGCGTCCGAGTTCGACGCAATTCGCGCGCACGCGCAGCCGCGCGTAACGGCCTACGTGGTGGAAAGCTCAGTCGATGCCGGTCAGCATGCGCAACGTCATCGGGCGAGCAGAGCGCCAGAGGTCGCGCCGGGCATCGGCGCGTGGTCCTACACGGTGGACTCGTCCGCGCAAGCCGAACCGGTCGAAGCCGCGAACGACCGCCAATGCGCGGCGCTCATCTACACCACCGGCACCACCGGCGCGCCCAAGGGCGTGATGCTGTCGCATCGCAATCTGCTGTTCATCGCCGCGGTATCGAGCCGTTTGCGCCAGGTCCGTCCTGACGATGTCGTCTACGCCGTGCTGCCGATCTCGCATGTCTACGGCTTTGCGTCCGTGTGTCTCGGCAGCCTGTACGCCGGCGCGACCTTGCGCCTCGCGCCGCGCTTCGCGCCGGAAGCCGTGCGGCGCGCGCTTGCCGACGAACGCGTGTCGATTTTCCAGGGCGTGCCGGCCATGCATGCGAAATTGCTCGAACATTTGCAGACGCACGCCAATCCGTGGCACGCACCGCACTTGCGCTTCGTCTATTCGGGAGGCTCGCCGCTCGACGCCGCGCTGAAAGCGCACGTCGAAAGCGTGTACGGTCTGCCGCTGCATAACGGCTATGGCATGACGGAGAGCAGTCCCACGGTTTCACAGACCATGCTCGACGCGCCGCGCCGCGACTGTTCGGTGGGCGAGGTCATTCCGGGCGTCGAAGTGCGTTTCGTCGGCCTCGACGGTGCGGATGTCGCGGTCGGCGAAACCGGCGAGCTATGGGTGCGCGGCCCGAACGTGATGCTCGGCTACTATCGCAACCCGCAGCAAACCCGCGCCGCCGTGACACAGGACGGCTGGCTGAAAACCGGCGACCTGGCGCGGCAGGACGCCGACGGCGCGCTGCATATCGTCGGGCGCAGCAAGGATTTGATCATTCGCTCTGGCTTCAACGTGTATCCCGCCGAGGTCGAGCATGTGCTCAACGCGCACGCGCAGGTCGTTCAGTCGGCGGTAATCGGACGCCCGGTCGAGGGCAATGAAGAAGTGATCGCGTTCGTCGAACTGGCGGCCAATGCAAGCGTGACGCCGGCCGAACTGGTCGCGTGGTGCGCCGAGCGCCTCGCGCCGTATAAGCGGCCCGCCGAAGTGAAGGTACTTGCCGCGTTACCGGCTGCATCCACGGGCAAGATTCTCAAGCACCGGCTGCGCGAATTCCTCTGAAGCCGGAAAACGCCAGCGGCTGCGGCCAGCGCTTGAACCTTCGTCACCCACGCGGATGATGCTGCGCATGCAGCGACTTCAGCCGCTCGCGCGCCACGTGCGTGTAGATTTGCGTGGTCGAAATATCGGTGTGGCCAAGCAGCAATTGCACCACGCGCAGGTCCGCGCCGTGATTGAGCAAATGCGTTGCAAACGCATGCCGCAACGTGTGCGGCGACAACGGCGCATGGACGCCGGCCACCGCCGCATGTCGCTTGATGATGTTCCAGAACTGCTGGCGCGTCATGCCCTCAGCACGGTTCGTGACAAACAGCGCGTCTGTCGCGCGCGCGCCAAGCAGCGCCGGACGCGCATCGCGAAGGTAGCGCTCGATCCAGCCGTGCGCCTCTTCGCCGAAAGGAATCAGCCGCTCTTTCGAGCCTTTACCCATCACTCGCACCACGCCTTCGTTCAGACCGACTTCCACCGTCTTCAGCGTGACGAGTTCGGTGACACGCAAGCCGCTCGCGTACATGAGTTCGAGCATCGTGCGATCGCGCAGACCCAAGGCAGTCTCGATGTCGGGCGCGCCGAGCAACGCCTCGACTTGCGCTTCGCTGAGCGTCGATGGAAAACGCGGCGGCTGCTTCGCCGACCGGATGCGCAACGTCGGATCGACTTTCGCGCGATGCTCGCGCACGGCCCACCCGTAGTAGCGGCGAAACACCGAAAGGCGCCGATTCGCCGATGTCGATTTGTCCTTCTGACGTGCGGCGCTGTACGCGTTCAGATCGGCCTCGCTGGCGGTGTCGAGCGATGCGTTGCGCGTTTGTGCAAGCCATTCGCTGAAGAGACGCAGGTCGCGGCGGTACGCGTCGAGCGTGTTGCGCGACAGACCGTGTTCGAGCCAGAGCGCGTCGCAGAATGCGTCGATCGACGCGGAACTCGTCGCGAACAAAGGCGACGATAGCGGCGACGGCGGAGGCGATTGCGCGCTCGCGTCTTCAACCAGGGTATCGCTCATGCGTAGGGAAGGCCTTCATGCGTCAGCAGCCAGAGCTTGACGTTGCGAAAGAAACCGTCTTCGGCGTGATGAGCGAATCCGCCGATGCCGCTCGAACTCACCACGCGATGACACGGAATGACAATGGGAAAGTAATTGGCGCCGCACGCCTGCCCGACCGCGCGCGGCACGCTGCCAAGCTGCCGGGCGAGTTGCCCGTAGGTGAGCACGGTACCCGGCGGAATCTCGCAGATTGCCTGCCACACGCGCCGCTGGAAAGCGGTGCCCACCGGCGCGAGCGGCAGTTCGAATGTCGCCGACGCCTCGCCGAAATACCGCTCGATCTGCTCGACCGCCTGTCGCGCCAACGGCGTATCAGGCGCGACGTTCTGCATCGACTCGGGTAAATAGACGATCTCGCGCACGGCCTCGCCTTCGAGGCGAATGCCGACCTTGCCGAACGGCGCGTCGATCACTGCGTTGAACATGGCGCCTCCTTACTCCTTACTCGCGCGACGTGACGATTCGAGACGTGCAACAGACTCGCGGATTGGCGATACTTTACGCCGCTTTTTACGCCGCTTCGAGCGCCCATTGCACATGCTCGCGCACCACGTCAGAAGAGTCGCCGGCGCGGCGCGTGAGCGCCTCTACAATCGCCCCGCGAGCGTCCGCACTCAAGGTGTCGCGCGGGGCGCGCAACGCGTTGCCCATGCCCACGGCAAGATTGCGGAGCCAGCTTTCGTAGCCGATACGGCGGATCGCACTGCCCTGCATGCGCGTATCGAATTCGTCCGCGCTCCAGCCGAACAGTTCCACCAGCGACGCGCGGTCGAGCCCGTGCCGCACGTCGAAATCGGCGACCGGCGCAGCCTGCGCAAACTTGTTCCACGGACACACGAGCTGACAATCGTCGCAGCCATAAACGCGGTTGCCGATCAGCGGACGCATGTCGACGGGAATGCTGCCCTTCAGCTCGATCGTCAGATACGAGATGCACAAGCGGGCATCCACCTTGTAAGGCGCGACGATCGCGCCTGTCGGACATGCGCCGATGCAGCGCGCGCAACTGCCGCAATGCGAGCCCGGCGTTTCAGGCGCGATCTCGGGCGACGTCTCGGCGTCGGTCGGCAAAGGCACGTCGACATAAATTTCGCCGAGGAAGAACAGCGAACCCGCATCGCGTTGCAGCAGCAGCGTATGTTTGCCGCGCCAGCCGATGCCGGCCTTTTGCGCAAGCTCCACTTCGAGCACCGGCGCGGAGTCGGTGAACACGCGATAACCGAACGCGCCGATCTCCGCCTGAATTTTCTCTGACAGATGTTGCAGACGGTTACGCATCACCTTGTGATAGTCGCGGCCTCGCGCATAAATCGACACCACCGCCGCCGACGGATCGGCTAGCCGCGCATGCTCGACGGCCCGCCAGTCCTCGCTGAGCGGCCCTTTCCGCGGCTCGCTTTCGTCCGGCTTTCCGCTCATTGCATGGGCGGGCAAATAGGCGATGCGAGCGGTAATCACGCGTAGCGTGCCGGCCACAAGCTCGGCAGGCCGCGCGCGTTTCATGCCGTGTTTCGCCATATAATCCATCTCGCCGTGGCAACCCGCTTCCAGCCAGGCTGCAAGCGGCGCTTCGGCAGCGGAGAGATCGGTATCGCTAATGCCGATCGCCCCGAAACCCAGTTCACGGCCCCACGTCTTGATGTTTCGCGCGAGCGCATGCAGCGCCGCTTCATCGAATTGACGCTCGGCGCGCGCTTCGTCGCAAGACGTTGGCGCATTGGGCGCAGGGGACACGGGAGACTCCGGACTTCGGTTCATCACGCCATTTTACGAGAATGCCTGACCATCCCGATCGCGCGATCGCGCCGCCCGCCGAAGTTCTGCTCGAACGCGCCTTCACGTTCGCGGACGAAGCCGCCACGCTCGCATTCGGCGAGCGCTTCGCGCGGGCGATCGAAAGCGTCGCCGTCGCAACACAAGGCCAGGCCAGCGGCCAGGGCGCTCAGGCATTCCACGGACTACAAGTACAACTGGTCGGCGATCTCGGCGCCGGCAAAACCACACTGGTGCGCGCCACGTTGCGCGGCCTCGGTCACACGGGCCGCGTACGCAGTCCCACGTATACGCTCGTCGAGCCGTACGTGCTCGAGCGGCCCGCCGGGGAACTCGCGCTGTATCACTTCGATCTGTACAGATTCACCGATCCGGCCGAATGGGCCGACGCCGGCTTTCGCGAGTATTTCGACAGCGGCGCGGTCTGCCTCGTCGAATGGCCACAGCGCGCGGGGCGTCTTCTCGGCGTGCCGGATCTGGTCTTCTCGCTCGACCTGGACAGCGAGGGCGACGGCCGCGTACTCGTCGCACGGGCATACAGCGAAACAGGAAAGGCATGTCTTCAAAGATGTTGATCAAACCGTTCCGCTCGATCGAATCGGCGGCCACCGCAACGCATAACTGGCGGCGCCGGCAGATTCTGTGCGCGGGTGCATCCACGCTTGTGCTTGGTCTCGTCGCACCGCGTCTCGCGCTAGCCAGCTCGGTGCTCGGCGTGCGCGTATGGCCCGCGCGCGACTACACGCGCGTGACGATCGAATCCGATCAGCCGCTGCAAAACGCGCAGCAGTTGCTCCAGGGTCCGGACCGGCTCGTGGTCGATCTCAGCGGCCTCGATCTCGACCAGGCGCTGAAGGACCTCGTCTCGAAGATCACGCCGAACGATCCGCAGATTCAGTCGGTGCGCGTCGGCCAGTTCCAGCCGCACGTCGTGCGTATGGTGTTCGACCTGAAGGGCTCGGTGAAGCCGCAGGTGTTCGCACTGCCACCTGTCGGCGCGTACAAGTACCGGCTCGTGTTCGACCTGTATCCCGCCGTCGCACCCGATCCGCTGATGGAACTGCTCGCGCAGAGCGAGCGCAAGCAGCAAACGCTGAACGAAGAAAACAGCGCGCCGCCGGCCACATTGAGCGGCCCGGGCACGACCCCGCCGGTCGCCGACAACAGCGAAGCGTTCTTCCAGCGTTATGCGCAAAACGGCGGCAGCGGGTCCGCGCCGAGCGTGCCGCATCCGCCCGTGCACGGCGCACCCACGCCGATGCCGCCGATCATCGCGAAGCCGGCGACACCGGGCGCTCCCGCGTCGCCGCCTACCGCAATCGCGCGTAATAAAGGCACCGGTAGTAACGGTGGCAATAGCGCTAACAGCCTGGGCAAGGACGACGACGCCAGCGACGACACCTACGCGTTCACCACGCCGAAGTCGGGTAAGAGCAACACGGTCCGCCTTCTCACGGTCGCGATCGACCCGGGGCATGGCGGCGAAGATCCGGGCGCGATCGGCGGCTCGGGCACTTATGAAAAGCACGTCGCGCTCGACATCGCCAAGAAGCTGCGTGCGAAGATCGACGCGCAGCCGAACATGCGGTCCATGATGACTCGCGACGCCGACTTCTTCGTGCCGTTGAACGTGCGTGTGCAAAAGGCGCGGCGCGTTGGCGCAGACCTGTTCGTGTCGATCCACGCGGACGCGTTCACCACGCCGGAGGCGCGGGGCTCCTCGGTGTTCGCGCTGTCGGACCATGGCGCGTCGAGTGCGGCCGCGCGCTGGATGGCGAACAAGGAGAACTCGTCGGATGAGATTGGCGGCATCAACATCAAGTCCGCCGACGCGACCGTCAACCGCGCGCTGTTCGACATGTCCACCACCGCGCAGATTCGCGACTCGATGCGCTACGGCAACTTCGTGCTGAAGGAGATCGGCGGAATCAACAAGCTGCACAAGGGTTCGGTCGAACAGGCGGGGTTCGCGGTGCTGAAGGCGCCGGACATTCCGTCGATCCTCGTGGAAACCGCGTTCATCAGCAACCCGGACGAAGAACGCCGCCTGAACGACGACGCGTACCGCGACAAGATGGCCGACGCGATCATGACGGGCATCAAGCGTTACTTCGCGGCGAACCCGCCTCTCGCGAAGAACCGCATGACGTGATGCGCGTGTAGCGCCTCTTCATACGGCGATGCAATGAAAACGGCCGCAGCGATGCGGCCGTTTTCATTCCCTTTTCGTTCAGTAGCGCGATTTAACGCGCCGGCGACAGGCGCTGAACGACCCACCCACCGAACACATTGACCGCGAGACCCGCCATCACGAGTACCGCGCCGGCGATCTGCGCGCCGGAGAGCCGCTCATCGAGAAAGAGAGATGCAGACGCCAGGCCGACGATCGGCACGAGCAGCGAAAACGGTGCGACCTGGCTCGCCGGATAGCGCGACAGCAGACGGCTCCACAAACCGTAGCCGATGAGCGTGGCGATAAACGCGAGATAAACGATCGCGAAAATCGACATGGCGCTGATACCTGAAAGCGCCGCCGCAATCCGCTGCGGACCCTCCAACGCATACGACAGCGCAAAGAACGGCAGCGGCGGAATCAGGCTGCCCCACACCACGAGCCCAACGAGATCGACCTTGCCGACTTTCTTCGTGACGATGTTGCCGAGTGCCCACGAACACGCGGCGCACAGCGTGAGGACGAAACCGGCAAGCGTCATGGTGTGGCCGCCTTGCATGCCTATCACGGCGAGCCCGGCGGCCGCAATCAGCAAACCGGCGACGTTCGGCAAGCGGAAGCGTTCATGCAGAAAAAACGCCGCAAAGATCAGCGTGAAAAAAGCCTGCGCCTGCAATACGAGCGACGCGAGCCCCGCAGGCATGCCGACGTACATGGCGGAGAACAGGAAGGCAAACTGCCCTAACGAGATCGTCATGCCGTAGGCCAGCAGCCAGCGCCACGGCAATTGCGGGCGCTTGACGAATAACACCGCCGGAAACGCGGCGAGCGTGAAGCGCAGCGCGCCGAGCAGCATGGGCGGCACGCCATGCAAGCCCACCTTGATCACAACGAAGTTCACGCCCCATGCGATCACCACGATCAGTGCGAGCAGCAGGTCTCTGGGCGACATCCCAGTCTCCAATTGATTATTGAACCTGCCAGTTTAGCGGAGGGCGGCGCGTCATGTGATTGTTCGCGCTACGGACTTTCGCAGCAGCACTGTGGTGTGAAACGTCGCCGTTGCGCCCTCCGCAGTAGAATCGTCCATTGCGAATTTTCTTTCTCCTCATTCAGCCGAGCCCGCCCATGTCCTCTTCGATCAAAGCAGTTCTCAAACCGCATCTGCGCGATGTCGGCAGTCTGACTGTGCGGCGCGTGCTGCCTGCAATGGCTGCGCGGCTGATCGGACCGTTCATATTTTTCGACCACATGGGACCGGCGACCCTGGAACCGGGCGTCGGCCTCGACGTTCGTCCGCATCCGCATATCGGCCTTGCCACGGTGACCTTCCTGTTCGAAGGCGCGATCATGCATCGCGACAGTCTCGGCTCCGAGCAGAAAATCGTCCCTGGCGACGTCAACTGGATGACGGCCGGGCGCGGCATCGTCCATTCCGAGCGCACGCCCGCCGACGACCGCGCGAACGGCCAGACCATCCACGGCATTCAGACGTGGGTCGCGCTGCCGCTCGAAGACGAAGAGGTGGAGCCGTCGTTCGCGCATCACGCCGCCGACACGCTGCCCGTGGTCGAGCGCAACGGCGTCACGCTGCGCGTGATCGCCGGCACGGCCTTCGGCGAAATTTCGCCCGTCACGACGTTTTCGGGCACGCTGTATGTCGCCGGCGAGTTTGCGCCGGGCAGCGCTTTCGCGCTGGAGCCCGAGCATGAGGAACGCGGCGTGTACCTCGTCGAGGGCGATCTGGAAATCGACGGCACGCCGCTCGAAGTCGGCCAGATGGCAGTGCTCGCGCTCGACGAGACGGTCACCCTCGCGAGCACGCACGGCGCGCGCGTGATGGTGCTGGGCGGCGAGAAACTCGACGGCGAACGCTTTATCGAATGGAATTTCGTCGCGAGTTCGCGCGAGAAGATCGAAGCCGCGAAACTCGCGTGGACAAATCAGGAGATGGGCAAAGTGCCGGGCGAAACCGAATGGATTCCGCTGCCGCAAAAGAAATGACGGCCAATCCTGGCTACGTCGCGGCGCGCATTGAACATTGAATCCACGCCGTTCGGCCGCATCTGGCATACAAACCGTTTTATCGACGAGGACGCAATGGACACCACTCTGGCCACATTCGAACAGGACGTCATCACGGCGTCGACACTGGCCCCCGTGCTGGTCGATTTCTGGGCGCCGTGGTGCGGCCCCTGCAAGACGCTCGGCCCCATGCTGGAAAAGCTCGAAGCCGAAGCCGCCGGCAAATGGAAGCTCGTCAAGGTGAACGTAGACGAGAATCAGGAACTCGCCGCGCACTTCCAGGTGCGCAGCATCCCGCACGTCATGGCGTTCGCCGACGGCCAGCCGGTGGACCAGTTCGTCGGCGTGCTGCCTGAAGGCCAGCTGCGCGAATTCATCGAACGACTCGTGCCGCAAGGCGCGGATGCCGCGCGTCTCGAAGCGCAGGCCGCGCTTGCAGAAGGCCGCCGCGAAGACGCTTACGATGCGCTGCAAGCCGCGCTCGCCTACGACCCGGGCTTCGACGAAGCACGCATGGATCGCATCGAGATGCTGCTCGACGACAACCGCATCGACGAGGCGCGCAACGAAGTCGATCTGCTGTCGCCCAAAACCACCCAAGGCATCGACGCGCGCTTCAACGCGATCAAGACGCGGCTCGACGCCGTGGATGCCGCCGCCGACCTGCCGCCCACCGATGCGCTGGAAGCGCGCGTCGCAAGTCATCCGGACGATCTGGAGGCGCGTTTCGATCTGGCAAGCGCGCTGATCGCACGCCGCAAATACGCGGGCGCGCTAGAACATCTGCTGGGCATCGTGCAGCGCGACCGCACGTTCCGCGACGACATTGGCCGTAAGACCATGCTGTCGGTATTCGATCTCGCCGCGCATCAGCCGGAGCTGGTGTCGCAATGGCGGCGCAAGCTGAGCGCGGCGCTGTACTGAAGCGAGTCTGAAGCACGCCGGCCTCGGTGCGGCGTCGGGCTGCATCTCGGCTCGTGCCGCACGGCGCTTGCCGCTTTTCCGCGCGACGCTTGTCGCGTGCCGCTGGGTCTCACGCCGCTGGTCTCACGCCGCTTTTCCGCACGCCGCTCTCCCGGGCAAACCCGTCGCGCTAAAAAGCGCGCATCACCCCGCCTGTTTCGCCAAAGCCCGCAGCACGTGCGCGGCCGCGGCGAAACCGAAGCTCGCCGTCACGCAAACGCTCGAACCAAAGCCCGCACAGTTCAGGCCGATCGGTCCCGTATGACCCGGCGACGTGGTGACGTGCTCAGCTTCCGCATCGATATCGCAGACCGCCGCCTCTGGGTAGATCAGCGGCTCGTCCGAATACACCGCGCTCACCTTGAATTTCGCTTTCGGCCCGCGTGGAAAACCATGCTGCTTCCTCAACTGCCCACGCACCTTGGACAGCAACGGATCCTGAATCGTCAATGCAAGATCGTCGATGCGAATGCGCGTCGGATCCAGTTGACCGCCCGCGCCGCCAATCGTGATCAACGGCTGCTTGCGCTCGACGCACCACGCGATCAGCGCGGTTTTGGTGCGCACGCTGTCAATAGCGTCGATCACATAGTCGAAGCCGCCGCCGAGCGTCGCCGCGAAATTGTCGGGCTCGACGAAGTCTTCCACGAGGCGCACGTCGCAGAACGGATTGATTGCCGCGATGCGCTCGGCCATTGCTTCGACTTTCGGTTTTCCGTAGTTGCCGTCGAGCGCGTGAATCTGCCGGTTCGTGTTGCTCTCGGCAACGTTGTCGAGATCGATTAGCGTCAATGTGCCGACAGCGCTGCGCGCCAACGCTTCGGCCACCCACGACCCGACTCCGCCGATACCGATCACCGCGACATGCGCGCTTTCGAAAGCGGCAAGCGCCGGCGCGCCGTACAGACGCGCAATGCCGCCGAAGCGCCGCGCACGGTCGGCGGTTTCACTCCCGTCGAGGCTGGTAGTAAGATCGGATTGCGCGGTGGTCGACATGATGGACTCATTGAACAGGCAGGAAACGGAAGCGCTTTTAGCTCGCCAGCCGTATTTTGCCTGAACGCTTGCGTGAGCATCGCCGCCGCAATCACCCTGTCGCGCTCCGGGGCATTAGCCGACCATGCGTGCCTGGGCCGCGTTGCGCTTGATCTGGTCGCGCGCAAAAAATTAACGCCTTAGCTATACTGCCCTGACTGTAGCGTTCGCATAAAAACATGACCTCACTCGCCGAACTTCGAAAAAACTATTCGCTGGGTTCTCTGGACGTCGGCGACGTAGACCGCAACCCGTTCCGGCAATTCGACGTCTGGTTTCAACAGGCCGTCGACGCAAAGTTGCCCGAACCGAATACGATGACGCTCGCCACCGTCGACTCGCGCGGCCGCCCTTCGGCGCGCATCGTGTTGATCAAGGGCGTCGACGAACGGGGCTTCGTGTTCTTCACCAACTACGAGAGCCGCAAGGGCCGGGAGCTAGCCACCAATCCTTACGCGAGCCTGCTGTTCTACTGGATCGAGCTCGAACGCCAGGTGCGCATCGAGGGGCGCGTCGTCAAAACGAGCGCGGAGGAAAGCGACGCGTATTTCGTGTCGCGTCCGGTCGGTTCGCGTATCGGCGCATGGGCATCGAACCAGAGTCAGGTGATTGAAAGCCGTTCGCAGCTCGAAACACGCGAGCGCGAAATGCGCCTGCAATATGGCGATGAACCTCCGCGTCCGCCGCATTGGGGCGGCTATCGTTTGGTGCCCGAAGCAATAGAATTCTGGCAGGGTCGGCCGTCGCGTCTGCATGACCGCCTGCTTTACACGCGTTCCAACGAGAACAGCGACTGGCAGATCTCCCGTCTGTCGCCTTGAATGACACAAACAATGGCGTCAGCGTGCGGCCAATGCAGCAGCGCGCGGCGCACGGATCGCATCTCGCGGCATGGGAGTCGCGCCGCACTGAGTTGCGATCCACACAAGCTTCGCTTTAATTCAACGGACACGGAGAGATCGCATGTTCTGGGAGAAAAAGCTGGCGCAGTGGGTGGAAGAAGTAAAGACCAAGGCTGACTTACCAGCACGTCTGGTGCTGTGGGACGGTCAGCAACACGACTTCGGGCGGTTCGCCGCGCCTCAGGTCACGTTGCATGTGAAAAGCGCGACGGCGCTGCCTTATCTGCTCGAACCGAGTCTCGACAATCTGGGCGAGGCGTACGTCAAAGGCAAGATCGACATCGAGGGCAAGCTCTCGGACATCATCAACGTGAGCTATCAGCTCGCGCGCAATACCGTCACCAGTGCGAGCAAGCTCGCTCGCATGCGGCGCTATTTCCAGCATTCGAAAGCGTCGGACCGAAAGGCGATCCAGTATCACTACGACGTCTCGAACGAGTTCTACAAGCTGTGGCTCGACGAGAACATGGTGTACTCGTGCGCGTACTTCGAGAACGGCGACGAAGATCTGGCCACCGCGCAGATCAAGAA
This sequence comes from Paraburkholderia kirstenboschensis, assembly GCF_032806925.1. Lineage (NCBI taxonomy): Bacteria > Pseudomonadati > Pseudomonadota > Betaproteobacteria > Burkholderiales > Burkholderiaceae > Paraburkholderia > Paraburkholderia kirstenboschensis. The sequence continues at coordinate 2,031,287 of NZ_CP136513.1, forward strand.
AATCGACCACATCCTCACCAAGATCCAGTTGCAGCCGGGGCAGCGCCTGCTCGACATCGGCTGCGGCTGGGGCGCGCTGGTGCTGCGCGCGGCGCAGAAATTCGGTGCGCAATGCGTGGGCGTGACGCTGTCGCAGAACCAGTTCGATCTCGCCACGGCGCGTGTGAAAGCCGCGGGCCTCGAGAATCAGATCGAGATTCGTCTGCAGGATTACCGCGATGTCGACGGGCAGTTCGACCGCATCACGAGCGTGGGCATGTTCGAGCACGTGGGCCGCAAGAACCTGCCGGGTTACTTCAGGAAGATGCATGACCTGCTCGCCGACGACGGCGTCGCGATGAATCACGGCATCACGTCGAGCGATTCGGATAGCGGCGAAACCGCGCTTGGCGGCGGCGAGTTCATCGACCGTTATGTGTTTCCCGACGGCGAGCTGCCGCACATCAGCCTCGCGCTCGAATCGATGCAGCGCGGCGGGCTCGAAGCGGTTGACGTCGAAAGCCTGCGCCGTCACTATGCGCACACGCTCGACCTCTGGGCGGAAAACTTCGAGGCGCATGCGGAAGAAGCCCGCAAGCTCGTCGACGACGAAAAATTCCGCATCTGGCGTGTCTATCTGGCCGGCTGCGCGTATGCATTCGAAAACGACGACGTCTCCATCTATCAGGTCGTATGCCGCAAGGCCGGCCGCAGCGCGAGAACCCTGCCGTGGTCGCGCCGCTACATGTACGAGAAGCCGCTGTGACGTGAGCGCCGCGGCATCTTGCACGAGCGTGCCGCCGCGGCGCAAACAACTGAACAGCAGGTCGAATCTCGATGGGCCAGAGCGGGACAAGCGAAGTGGAACAGGCGCTGGGCGAGCCGGAAGCGCCACTCCAGGCGGATGCGCAAAGCGAAGCGGTGCAGTTCGATCTGTTCGGGATGCCGGTGGAACCGGCGGTTGCATCGGCGGAAACCGAAGCGCGGGAGAAGCCCTCGCGCACTGTGGCCGGCGATCCATTGCCGCACGCGCAGGAGGCCGCCTCTCAGTCGCCGGCCGCCAACTCCGCCCGCGTGTCGAAGCCCGCGAGCCGGCGCGGTGCACGCGAGAAAGCCGCCGCCGCGTCGCTGTGGCAGCAGGACGGGCAGCAGGACGAAGCGCCGACATCCGCCGCAGCAGCCCCGCCGCCAGCCGATGCCCCAAAAAAGCGCCGCACGCGGGAAATCCTCGCCGCCCCGCCCTCGCCTGATGTACTCGCGCTCGCCGCGCAACTGCCGCCGCAGGTGCACCTCGGCACATCGACATGGTCGTTTCCCGGCTGGAACGGCATTGTGTACGGCGATGAGTACAGCAACAGCAAGCTCTCGCGCGACGGCCTTACCGCCTATGGCGCGCATCCGCTGCTGAAGACAGTCAGCATCGACCGGTCGTTCTATCAGGCGCTCACGGTCACCGAATATCTGCGCTACGCGCAGCAGGTGCCCGAGCATTTCCGCTTCATCGTGAAAGCGCCGATGACGATCACCGACGCAACCGTACGCGCTGAACGCGGCGAGCCGGTGTCGCTGAACCCGTGCTTCCTCAACGCGCAAATGGCGATCGACGACTTCGTCACGCCGTGTCTGGAAGGCCTCGGCGTAAAGGCCGGCGCGCTGGTGTTCCAGCTTTCGCCGCTGCCCGACCAGATGCTCGCGCAGCCTGCCGCGTTCATAGAACGGCTGGCCGGCTTTCTGATGGCGTTGCCGAAGCTGCCGGAAGACACCTGCTATGCGATCGAAATCCGCGACGCCAGTCTGCTCACGCCGCGCTTCATTCGTACGCTCAAAGCGGCGGGCGTGCGCTACTGCGTGGGCATCCATGCGCGGATGCCCGACCCTCTGCGGCAGGCTGCGGCGCTCGCGCTGATGGATGGCGAACCGGCCGGGCCGCTGATCGTTCGCTGGAGCCTGCATGGCGGCTTCAAGTACGAGCAGGCGAAGGCGAAGTATGAGCCGTTCGATCAGCTCGTCGACCGCGACCCGGCCACGCGCGCGTCGCTCGCCGAACTGGCCGCGCGCTATGCGTTTGCCGGCCAACCGGTGGTGATCGCGGTCAACAACAAGGCTGAAGGCTCAGCGCCGCTCAGTTGTGTGGAACTGGCGCGCGAGATCGTCGAAGCCTATGCGCGGCTTGCACACGAGCACGAAGATGTCGGCGCCCTCCCCGTCAGCTCGCCTTGATGCGGTGAGCGAACTTCTGGCGAAACTTCGCGACCTTCGGCGCGACCACGAACGAGCAGTAGCCCTGATTCGGATGCTGCGCAAAATAGTTCTGATGATAGGCCTCGGCCGGCCAGTAGTTGCCGTCGAGCGGCAATACCTGCGTGACGATCTGGCCGTCGTAGATACCCTGCTCGCCAATCTCGCGGATTGCCTGCAAAGCCGTTTCGCGCTGCGCGTCGGACTGCGTGAAAATCACTGAGCGGTATTGCGTGCCGACGTCGTTACCTTGCCGGTTCAGCTGCGTCGGATCGTGGATCGCGAAAAAAATATCCAGAATCTCGCGATAGCTGATCTTTGCCGGATCGAAGTCCACCTTCACGACTTCGGCGTGGCCCGTCGCGCCGTCGCACACCTGCTCATACGTCGGACGCTGCGTCTCGCCGCCCGCATAGCCCGACTCCACGGAGTTCACTCCCTCAACGCCCAGATAAACGGCTTCGAGGCACCAGAAACACCCGCCACCCAAGGTGGCGACTTCGCCTGTCTGACTCATGCTGCTCGCTCCTTCAAGCTCGTGATCGGCCTATGCCGCTTCCGCTTCGCCACAGCGCTCATGTCACCGGCGCAGCGTTCAGCTTAGCGGGTTTTGCGATGCGCCGTTCTGTGTCCCGGCCGGTGCATCGCGATTGCAGTTAAAATTGGGGCAAATCGACGATTTTCACTATGACTTTCGAATTATCTGTTTCCCGCCGTGCGGGCAAGCGCTTGAGCCCGGCTTCACGCCGACGTGCATCCACGGCCTGCGCGCAATGAAGCAAGCCAGCCCGCCCAATTTCGACCAGGCCGCCTTCAGGCAGGCGCTCAGCCAGTTTGCTACCGGCGTCACCGTGATCACAACGCGTGCGGCGTCGGGGCAGTTGATCGGCATCACCGCCAGTTCGTTCAATTCGGTTTCACTCAACCCGCCGCTCGTGCTGTGGAGCCTGGCAACACGCTCGGCGTCCATGCCCGTGTTCCGCACGAACAGCCACTACGTCGTCAATGTGCTGGCCTCGTCGCAACTCGATCTGTGCAAGCGCTTTGCCACGGTCAAGGGCGATCGGTTCGAAGGCGTATCGCACGCGGCGGGCGACACGGGGATGCCGGTACTCGATGGCGCGCTAGCCTGGTTCGAATGCCATAACCGCAGCCGTTACGAAGAAGGCGACCACGTGATTTTCGTCGGCGAAGTGGAGCGCTGCGGCGTGCATGAGAATGCAGCGGAGATTGCGCCGCTCGTGTTTCAGAACGGCAAGTTTCACGGGCTCAAACCACTGTAAGCGTGCTTGGCGCCGGCAATGGCTCCAACGAGAGGTAGCGCCTCAGCGATCGTTGTGCGGCGCGCCGTGCCCGCCAGTCCGGGTGACCAGTGACACCGGCACGCCCGAATCTTCCTTCAAAGTCTGCAGCACGATATTCGAGCGAATATCCATCACGCCGGGCGCCTTGTAGAGACGCTCCAGGACGAAATCCGAATAGTGCTTGAGGTTGTGCGCAAGAACCCGCAGCAGGTAATGCGTCTCGCCCGTCACGACAAAGGCGCCGACCACTTCCGGCCAATCGCGCAGCGCCTCGGCAAAGCGCTCGTGCCAGTTCTGCTGGTCGTTGCGCATCGACACCTGCACGAATGCTTCGAGTTCGAATCCCAATACCTCGCGGTTCAGACACGCGCGGTAGTGCTCGATGACACCCTGCTCTTCCAGTAGACGCAAGCGCCGCAGACACGCCGACGGCGACAGCGAGATGCGCTCCGCGAGATCGAGATTGCTGATTCGTCCTTCTTGCTGGAGCACCGCCAAGATACGGCAATCGGTGGCGTCGAGCGAGATCGCGTTCATATTCGGTCTCCCTTTCCCATTTGTCTCAAATTATGTTCCAAGACACGGCTCAGAAGGAGATTTTTTCGCAATCACATTTCGCGGTCAGACACCTATCATTCCCTATGGACATTACCCGCAGATGGAGACATGCAGACACTTTGGGACATTACCCCCGCCGTCGATACGGCGACGCCGGTCTGGCCTGGCGACACACCCGTCGGCATTGAGCGCGTCTGGCGCATCGAGGCCGGGTCGCCCGTGAACGTGGCACGGCTGACCCTCTCGCCGCATACCGGCGCTCACACCGACGCGCCCTTGCACTACGACGCAGAAGGCGCCGCGATCGGACATGTGCCGCTCGATATCTACCTCGGACGGTGCCGTGTGATCCATTGCATCGGCGCATCGCCTGTTGTGATGCCACAACACCTGGATGGTTTGCAGGGCGACTTGCCGCCGCGAGTCTTACTACGAACTTACAGAGATGCGCCGACAGCGGCGTGGGACAGCGGCTTCTGCGCCGTCGCGCCTGAAACGATCGATCTGCTGGCGGCGAACGGGGTGAGGCTGATCGGCATCGACACGCCTTCGCTCGATCCACAGGAATCGAAAACGATGGACGCGCATCACCGCGTTCGCGCGCACGGCATGGCTATTCTCGAAGGCATCGTGCTCGACGATGTCGCCCCAGGCGACTACGAGCTGATCGCGCTGCCGCTGAAGCTGACCACGCTCGACGCAAGCCCCGTGCGCGCAGTGCTCCGCGCGCTGCCAGACGCGCACTGATTTTTCGAATCCGCATCATGCGACTGAACGAGACCACCATGAAACACCGCGAAGAAGCATTGGCGCTCGATAGCGCCGACCCGCTCGCGACATTACGCGACCAGTTCGCGCTGTCGCCGACCACGATTTACCTCGACGGCAATTCGCTCGGCGTGCCGCCGGCGGCAGCTCCACAACGCGCACAAACCGTGATCGCTGCCGAATGGGGCGAGGGCTTGATCCGCAGCTGGAACGCCGCGGGCTGGTTTGCGTTGCCGCGCCGCCTCGGCAACAAGCTCGCGCCGTTGATCGGCGCCGCTGAAAACGAAGCTGTCGTCACCGATACGATCTCGATCAATCTGTTCAAGCTGCTCTCCGCCGCGCTGCGTCTCGCGAACGCACGCGACCCGAAGCGACGCGTGATCGTCTCCGAACGTTCTAACTTTCCGACGGATCTGTACATCGCGCAGGGTTTGATCGAGCAGCTCGACCGCGGCTATGAACTGCGACTCGTCGACGATCCGTCCGAGTTGCCCGAGGCAATCGGCGACGACACCGCGATCGCCATGATCACGCACGTCAACTACCGCACCGGCTACATGCACGACATGGCCGCGCTGACCAAACTGATTCACGACAAGGGCGCGCTGGCGCTGTGGGATCTCGCGCATTCGGCCGGCGCTGTGCCGGTCGATCTGAACGGCGTGGGTGCCGACTATGCGGTGGGTTGCACGTACAAGTATCTGAACGGCGGCCCGGGTTCGCCAGCGTTTGTCTGGGTGCCCCAGCGCCATCAGAACGATTTTGCGCAACCGCTTTCCGGCTGGTGGGGTCATCGCGCGCCATTCAAGATGGACCCCGCTTATCAGCCCGACGACGGCATTGGCCGCTTTCTGTGCGGCACGCAGCCGATGGTCTCGATGGCGCTCGTCGAATGCGGACTCGACGTTTTCCTGCAGACCGACATGCAGGCGATTCGCCGCAAGTCGCTCGCGTTGACTGATCTGTTCATCGAACTAGTCGAGACACGTTGCAGCGAATTTCCGTTGAAGCTCGTCACGCCGCGCGCGCATGCACAGCGCGGCTCGCATGCGAGCTTCGAACATCCGCATGGTTATGAGGTCATGCAGGCGTTGATTGCGCGCGGCGTGATCGGCGACTATCGCGAACCGCATGTATTGCGCTTCGGCTTCACGCCGCTGTACACGCGCTTTGTCGATGTATGGGATGCCGTCGAAACGCTGCGCGAGGTGCTCGTGCGCGAGACCTGGCGGGCACCCGAATTCGCCGCACGCGGCGCGGTGACCTGAGGAGCGCCCGATGAACGATCACATGCAAACGCCGGGCTTGCCCGAAGAAAACCCTGCTCAAGGATGCCCGTTCGGTCAAGGGCGCGCTGCGTCCGCTGAAGGGTCGGCTACAAACGCCCCTTCAGCCGATGGCTGGCACGATGCCCAACTCGACTTCTCTGAGTCGATGAGTTACGGCGATTACCTGTCGCTCGGCACGGTGTTGGATGCGCAACATCCTTTGTCGCCCGATCACAACGAGATGTTGTTCATCATTCAGCATCAGACCAGCGAATTGTGGATGAAGCTCGCGCTCTACGAGTTGCGCGCCGCGCTGGGCGCTGTGCATCGCGATGAGTTGCCGCCGGCGTTCAAGATGCTTGCGCGCGTCTCGCGGATCATGGAGCAACTGGTGCAAGCCTGGAGCGTGCTCGCGACGATGACGCCTTCCGAATACACGTCGATGCGTCCTTATCTGGGCAGCTCGTCGGGGTTTCAGTCTTATCAGTATCGGCAGATCGAGTTTCTGCTCGGCAACAAGAACGAGCAAATGTTAAAGCCGCATGCGCACCGTGCGGACGTGCTTGCCGAGGTGAAAGCTTCTCTGGAGTCCCCCTCTTTCTACGACGAAGTAGTGAAGCTGCTGGCGCGTCGCGGATTCGCGATCTCGCCTTCGCGGCTCACGCGCGACTGGACGCAGCCGACGGTTCATGATGCTTCCGTCGAAGCGGCCTGGCTGGAGGTTTATCGCAATCCTTCGCAGCACTGGGAGTTGTATGAGATGGCCGAAGAACTCGTCGATCTCGAGGATGCTTTCCGGCAGTGGCGGTTCAGGCATGTGACTACTGTCGAGCGGATCATTGGGTTCAAGCAGGGCACGGGTGGGACTAGTGGGGCACCTTATCTGCGCAAGATGCTCGATGTGGTGCTGTTTCCTGAGCTTTGGCATGTTAGGACTATGTTGTAGTTGTTGCGTGGGGGGCTTTGGCGTTTAAAGCCCCTCGCAGCTCGCAAGCGATACGGCAACGACATTGCCAATGGTCGGCAGACCATGCCGAAGAAGAATGCGCGAGATTCAGCGTCCACTTTGTGCCGAGCGAGAACGCCGTCATCGACACGGAATGCGCGCGCGGAATACACCGAACTACGTTGCCGCATGCAGTCTTGCATTGACGCACTACGACAGGTACGCCCACATCCGGCACCCCTGACGATTTTGCCACCGTGGTCCACTGAGTCGCCTTCCAAACAAATCGGACGATCCGTTCTCACTCTAGTTCTATTTTCGAATGCGCTGTCGATGGCTGAATCACGCGAGTCCAATCGGCAATGCGCGGTGTGAATACCGCGCCACCTGTCTGTTTTTAAGCGTCACAGGTGGAGAGCGGCTTTCGTCGATTGCCAGCCGCCTTCGACAGTTTGCATGCCATTGTCGATAGCCCTGCCGGTTTCATTGGCGGCTGAACGGGCACCCTGCCGCACCTGTTGGGTCACGCTTGCTGCTTTCTGTTTCAATGCGTCCAAAGCCGAGGACGCTTCCTTCTGCACCATATCGACTGAATCAATGACGACCCGCTGACCTTCGTCGATTTTTGTGATCACCACGTTCCTGCTGGTCTGATAAACCTCGACAGCATATTTCTGACCTGCGGCCACGGTGTCCACTACAAATGTTTCCCCGACCTTGTACGTCTTCGTCGCTATCATCTCGCCCGCCTGCCAGGTTTCCACCACGATATGTCCGGCGGCGTTGTAGACCTTGATGACCGCCTCCCTGGCGGCGTTCGCGTTGGCGTCGAGCCACTGCAAGCCTTCAGCCAGAACATTGTGGCTGCACTCGGTCATACCGCGCGGCCCGAAATAGCTGAAGGGTTCAACTCCGCACAGGAAGCCCGCCTTCGAATCATGCACATACTTGCTGATGAGGCCCAGCACGTCGTCGGCCGCTGTGGCCTCCCAAGCCTGAAGACGCCACGCCTCGGGCTGCACTAGTTGGCCGTAGACTGATCCAATGACCTGAAGAGGATTGTTCTGCTCCAAAGTCAGCCCTCCTTCCGCCCGACGGCTGCGCAGTGCCTTTGCTTCCTGCGCCATGCTCGCATGGCCGAGAAGTCTGTGGCCGATATCAGAATTATTGTCGGGTGTCCTGATGCCTCGCCGGGACATCGTTCCGTACGCCGAATACAGCGCCTTCATATGTGCGTTGACCACATCCTCAATGGAGCCGCGTGTTGGTACTGCGCGCATGTAACGTGCGAACGCCGTTTCCGCGTCGGGGGTGACGGCGAAACGTTCGTCAAAAATGGGCGCATTGATGCTTTCCACGTCACCGTATGCCGGCAAATGAACACCGGCCTTCAACGCCTCGCTCATCATGTCACGTAATGGTATGCGGGCGTAGTTATTGGAGAGCCCTTGGTCAACCGGTTCATATCCGCCACCGACGTCGGAATGCACACCGGGATAGACGGTCTCGCTCCAGTTTGGCATAAGCTTCCCGTGCTGGCGGATCAGATCGACGGGGAAAGAAAAGCGCATTTCATGAGCCGCGACATAATGAACACACCGCTCGACCGCACCGGGGACCTTCAGATTTTTTTCCGTAAAAAACGAATCCATATTGACCGCGGGCCCGCCGAAGGACGCCACGGTGTCAAACAGGCCCATGAAATGAGTCCGAACCGGAAAGCCCTGATAGGTCAGCTGCCCCTGCTTGTCGGTTTTGCAGTCCTTTAAAAAATCATTCGCGAAGGCGCGCGCCAGCGCCGCTCCACGAGAAAAACCGAAGACAGACAGATTGATCATCTTGATCAGACGATGTGCGGCAAGCGCTTTGCTCAGTTCACCCAGGCTTTCGCCCTTGCTTTTCTCGGCATAGGCTTTCGTCGTCGCGTTCAGCTTCTTTGCATTGTCGAGCAAGACCATTCGCAGTTTGTCGTTAACGTTGTTCTTTCCAAACTCGGTCCGGCGGGTTCCGCCTGCGCCACCGAACCCACCGCCTACCTTGTCCTGAGTTGTTGTCCACGCCTCGTCCAACCAGTCGGTCGCCGTGCCATTGAAAGCCGTACCTACTCCTGATATGTAGATGGGGTAATCCGGTCCTCCTTTTTCTGCGATTAGAAACGCTGCCTGCCACATTTTGGCGGGATTGGCCCACTTCTTCGAAGCCTCATCAGCGTCCTTGTTATTGCCTGTGCCATCAAAAAACAAACTGATGTTGACCACGTCAGAACAGTCCTGCTTCGGACTGGGCGGACTATTCGGAATATCACGGTTGCCGGAAACAGCCGACTGCAACTGTTCATTTGCCATGCTTTCTCCTCTCGTCGATGATCTTTCCACGAGGCGTCGGATCGGGTATGGACTCGTCAAAAACGAATTCGGCTGTGTCATCCGGATAGATGTTCACCGCCAGGTAGCGGGCGTCTGCAGGAACCTCCTCTACGGCGAGATTGATGGAATTTTTCATCGCCACCGTTTCTCCGTTACCGGCCATTCCTAGCGGTCCGTCTAAGCGCCACGTTAAAGCCTGCTTTCCGAACGGCACGCGGATGCCGGTAATCATGCCGTTGGTTCCATGGGAGTTGGCTCCGCCGATCCCGGAGCCATTGAGCATGACATCGAATATCGGGCGATCCAGGTAGCTGTACAGCACAACGGACAGCACAATGTCATTTTTCATAAACAGTCCCGCTTTGTGGTTTTCCTCACTGCACGCAACCAAGGGGTAAGCAAGGCCGAGCGCAAGAAATCGGGTCAACGCGCGACGGGTTGGATTAAAAAGCATCAGTTCTGCATTCCAGGTTCAGGGTTAATTCGTGAGTGGAGTTTCTTCGGTGCAAGGTTTACGTTCACGGAAATTGCTTCAACGCTTCTGCCAGGCTGACCTGACTCTCTCGAGCACCTTCCAGCAAGCCTACGATCACGTGGTTCTCATACACCTGATCACCGTAAGTCAGCGCAGCGCAGATCTAGTCAATAATGTCTCTCATACCCAGCAGGCACACCCCGCGTGCCTCCAGCAGATGTTTTTCCACACAGGTGTATCGCGCTGTCTCAGGTATGGCAGCGAGTAGCTCGGGCGGGGTGGCGTTGATGTAGCCAAGGATATGATCCGGCGCACCAGTCCTGCTTCGGAGCTGGCGTGCTGTTCGGTACGTCAAGATTGCCGGAAAGGACAGACTGCAAACGTTCATTGGCCATTTTTTTCTGCATTTTCCATAATGAATTTCCCCCGCTTTGTTGCTGTCGGTAAGTATTCATCGAAGGTCACCTCGACCGTATCGTCCGGGTAGATATGAATGGCTAAGTACTGCGCATTATCGGAGACGTCCTTGTCTGTGAGATTCAGGGTATTTTTCATTTCGACGGTATTACCCGTCCCCGCGTCACGCCAAGTCAACGTTTGAGGCCCCAGAGGAATGGAGACGCCGGTTGCTATTGCTCTACCGCCATCGTATGCAGCAGCGCCACCGCCAAAAGCGTTGTCTAACAGAACGTCAAAGATTGGTCTGTCGGTATATTTAAAAACGACAACATCCATAACAATGTGTGTTCTCATAAGCGGCCTCGCTTTGCGTTGCTTATCACCACATGCGATCAAAGGATAAAAAAGACCGAGCGCTAGACATCGGGTCAACGTTCGACGGGTTGCATTAAAAAGCATCCGTTCTGCATTCCAGGTTCAGAGTTGAATTCGTGAGTGGAGTTTTTTGGAGTAGGCCATTAAGTTCACGGAAATTGCACGCGACAACGTGCGGAACACCTCACCACGCCGTCTACCTTGGCTTGACTTGCGGTCAACATCTCGTCCACACGTCGGTAGCCGTGCTGTTGGAGCCAGTACCCGCGCCGGTTCATCAGCGTCCTGGTTATTGCCTGTGCCATCAAAAACGAACTGATATTGACCACGTCGGAACAGTCCTGCTTCGCACTGGGCGGTCTATTCGGAATGTCACGGTTGCCGGACACAGCGGACTGCAACTGTTCATTTGCCATGCCGTCTTCTCTCATCGACGATCTTTCCACGAGGCGTCGGATCGGGTATGGACTCGTCAAAAACGAATTCGGCTGTGTTATCCGGATAGATGTTCACCGCTAGGTAACGGGCGTCTGCAGGAATCTGGTCCTCGGTGAGAGTGATGGTATTTCTGATGGAGAACGTTTTCCCCGACCCGGCATCGCGCCACGTTAAAGCCTGCGCTCCGGACGGCACGCGGATGCCGGTAATCATGCCGTTGGTTCCATGGGAGTTGGCGCCGCCGATCCCAACGCCATTGAGCATGACATCGAAGATCGCGTAATCCAGGTAGCTGTACAGCACAACGGACAGCACAATGTCATTTTTCATAAACAGTCTCACTTTGTGGTTTTCATCACTGCACGCAACCAGAGGATAAGCAAGGCCGAGTGCGAGACATCGGGTCAACGTGCGACGGGTCGGATTAAAAAGCATCAGCTCGGCATTCCCCATTTACAATTAAATTCGATCAGTGGAGGTTCTTTGGCGCAAGTTATGACGGTCAGGGAAATTCACGCGGCAGCGTGCGCGGCACGCTTTCTACCCTGCGCTTTTCGCATTGGGCCAGCCCGTTCCGCAAGCGCCGCCGTCCTTCCCCGCCTACCTTGGTTTGAGTTGCGGTCAACAGCTCGTCCATACACCGGTAGCCGTGCCATTGACGCCAGTACCCACGCCGGTTCATCAGCGTCCTGGTTATTGCCTGTGCCATGAAAAAACAAACTCACATCGGCGACATCGGAACATTCCCGCCTCTAGACTGTTTTGTTATCCGAAACATCACCCTTGTCGAAAAAAGGGGATTGCAACCGCTCATTCGCCATGCGGTTCGCTCTCATCTATGATCTGATTTCCCCGGGGCGTCCTATCCGGTATGTACCTGTCAAAAATGAACTCGGCTGTATTGTCCGGATATATGTTCACCGCCAGATAGTGAGCGTCTGTGCCGATCTGCTCCTCGGTGAGAGTGATGGCATTCCTGATAGCGAACGTTTCCCCCGACCCTGCATCGCGCCACGTTAAAGCCTGCTTTCCGAACGGCACGCGGATGCCGGTAATCATCCCGTTGCCCCCATGGGAGTTGGCGCCGCCGATCCCAACGCCATTGAGCATGACATCGAATATCGGTCGATCCAGGTAGCTGTACAGCACAACGGACAGCACAATGTCGTCTTTCATAAACAGTCTCGCTTTGCGGTTTTCATCACTGCACGCTACCAAGGGATAAGCAAGGCCGAGCGCAAGACATCGGGTCAACGTGCGACGGGTTGGATTAAAAAGCATCAGTTCTGCATTCCAGGTTCAGGGTTGAATTCGTGAGTGGAGGTATTTGGAGCAAGCCATTAAGCTCACGGAAATCGCATGCGGCAACGTGCGTAACACCTCACCACGCCGCGCTTTCCGCACTAGACCAGCAGGCTCCGCCTGCGCCGCCCACGTCACCACCTACCTTGGCTTGAGTTGCGGTCAACATCTCGTCCCCCGTGCTGTTGGAGCCAGTACCCGCGCCGGTTCATCAGCGTCCTGGTTATTGCCTGTGCCATCAGAAAACAAACTGATAGCGACCACATCGGAACAGTCCTGCTTCGGACTGGGCGGACTATTCGGAATATCACGGTTGCCGGAAACAGCCGACTGCAACTGTTCATTTGCCATGCTTTCTCCTCTCGTCGATGATCTTTCCACGAGGCGTCGGATCGGGTATGGACTCGTCAAAAACGAATTCGGCTGTGTCATCCGGATAGATGTTCACCGCCAGGTAGCGGGCGTCTGCAGGAACCTCCTCTACGGCGAGATTGATGGAATTTTTCATCGCCACCGTTTCTCCATTGCGAACCATTCCGCGCGGCCCGCCAAGACGCCAGGTCAAACGCTGCTTACCAAACGGCACGCGGATGCCCGTAATCATGCCGTTCGTTCCATAGGAGTTGGCGCCGCCGATCCCAACGCCATTGAGCATGACATCGAAGATCGGGCGATCCAGGTAGCTGTACAGCACAACGGACAGCACAATGTCATCTTTCATAAACAGTCTCACTTTGTGGTTTTCATCACTGCACGCAACCAGAGGATAAGCAAGGCCGAGTGCAAGACATCGGGTCAACGTGCGACGGGTTGGATTAAAAAGCATCAGCTCGGCATTCCAGGTTCAGGGTTGAATTCGTCAGTCGAGGTTTTTGGAGCAAGGTATTACGGTCACGGAAATCGCATGCGGCAACGTACGAAGCACCTCACCACGCCGCCTACCCAGGCTCGAGTTGAGGTGAACATCTCGTCCACACGTCGGTAGTCGTGCTATTGGAGCCAGTACCCGCGCCGTTCATCAGCGTCCTTGTTATTTCCTGTGCCATGAAAAACAAACTTATATCGACGACATCGGAACATTCCCGCTTCACGACTGTTTTGTTATCCGAAATATCACCCTTACCAAAAACAGTGGATTGCAACCGTTCATTCGCCATGCCGTTCACTCTTGTCTATGATCTGATCCCCCCGAGGCGTCCTATCAGGTATGTACTTGTCAAAAACAAACTCGACCGTATTATCCGGATAGATGTTCACCGCCAGGTAATGGGCGTCTGCGGGAATCTGCTCTGCGGCGAGATTGATGGGATTCTTCATCGCCACCGTTTCTCCGTTACGAGCCATTCCTGGCGGTCCGTCCAGGCGCCACGTTAAAGCCTGCTTTCCGAACGGCACGCGGATTCCGGTAATCATCCCGTTGCCCCCATAGGAGTTAGCGCCGCCGATCCCGGAGCCATTGAGCATGACATCGAATATCGGGCGATCCAGATAGCTGTACAGCACTACGGACAGCACAATGTCATCTTTCATAAACAGTCTCGCTTTGCGGTTTTCATCACTGCACGCCACCAAGGGATAAGCAAGGCCGAGCGCAAGACATCGGGTCAACGTTCGACGGGTTGGATTAAACGGCATCAGTTCCGGCATCCAGGTTCACAATTAATATCGATGAGCGGAGCTTTTTAGAGCGAGGTATCACGTTCACGGAAACTTCTCCAGCGCTTCTGCCAGACTCATCTGACTCTCTCGAACACCTCCCAGCAAGCCGACGATCACGCTGTTCTCATACACCTGATTACCGTAAATCAGCGCAGCGCAGACATAGTTAATGATGTCCCTCATACCCACCAGGCGCAGCATGCGTGCCTCAAGCAGATGCTTTTTCACACGGGCGTATCGCTCTGTCTCAGGTATATCCGCCAGCAACTCGGGCTTGGTGGTGTTGATGTAGCCCAGAAGATGATCCGGCACACTGGCTTCCACCAGCATATCCACCTGCGTTTGTGTGAGCCTTAGAGGAAGCATTACCGTGCTTGCGGCACCAGGGTTTAGGGCGGGCGCAATCTGATGCAACTTGCCGTTGCGATCCCAGTACCACCATGCGGAGATACCGGTCAGGAATTTTTCGCGCTGCTGCACGGTTAGCACCGGCCCGGGCACATGCAACGTGGGGTCGTCCAGTTGTCCGACCAGCGTCGCAAGAACAGCGGGGTCCCAGAATGCAAATATCATTTCTTCGCCATCCGGCAATACGACTTCGGTGGACGAATGCAGATGCGCGTAAAGCGGATCGAATGGTAGAGGGCTGGCAATAATACTCACCGCAGCGGGCAACACAGGTCCATAGCTGGATATCCACTGCCAGCTTGCCGCGTCCCGTTCAAACTGCGGAAACGTCATCAGATGCGGCGCAGCGGCTTCCAGATCCGGCCCTTGCGCAAGGGTGAGCAGGCATTGACTGCGTGTTCCGGGCTCGGCCTGCTGTATTGCCAAAGGGTGTCGCGAGTCCTGCGCCGAGTCCACTATCAAGTAAAAGTGCAGCGGCGGTTCGACCGGGAGCGCGAGCACCTGCGTCTCAAGATTGTTGATGCTCATTGTCAAGTTCCCTTGTTGACCAGTGCAGAGCGACTTGCCGCACGCTTGAGCAGGCATTCAATGCATACATCCTTCGGTAGCATTGGGATTGCAACGGGCAGATTTTTTGGACCGGACAAACTCCTGCTTGCTGAATGCACCACCCAGCTACCGTTGGTTCCAGTCTCAATACCGCCCGCCTGCCACCGGGTATAACTACCGCCACCGTTGATCACCACCTCGTCCTTCGCGGTGATCGTGATCCGGTTGGCGGTGTGTGTGATGTTCAGTTTCGCCAGAATGTTGACGCTGTCTTTCAGCGCCTTCAGATCAATGTCCCCGCCGGCGGCAGTCAGGTTCATGCCCGCCTTGACGCAGAACAGCCTGATCCCGTTCCTGATGCTTGCGAGCAGCCGTCCGCCAGCTGACACACTCACATGCTCGCCACTGGTCAACCCAATATGTTCACCGCTCGCAACATGTGTGGATCGTGCCGAGGTGGTCTCGATACC
This sequence comes from Paraburkholderia kirstenboschensis, assembly GCF_032806925.1. Classification (NCBI taxonomy): domain Bacteria; kingdom Pseudomonadati; phylum Pseudomonadota; class Betaproteobacteria; order Burkholderiales; family Burkholderiaceae; genus Paraburkholderia; species Paraburkholderia kirstenboschensis. The sequence goes on from NZ_CP136513.1 coordinate 2,046,789, forward strand.
GGCAGGGCTGGCGAGAACCAGATGCGGCCTGGCCAGTTCGGGGAAGTGGCCTTCGTTGTTGCCGCTCGCCCCCTGATTTCATCGTTCTGCGCCTTGATGACCTTCGTGACATCGCTCTGATCTTTGTCCGGGTCCTGCGCCTGGTTCTGCTGCGCCAGTCCAGCCAGGCTTTCATGCTGCTCGCGCGCCTGCGTGAGCCGCTGCACCGTCTCGCCCATGTCCTTCGCGGGGGCCTGCGCACCGTTGCGCGTTTCCGTGGTGATCAGCAGGCCTTTGTTTGCCCGGATCACGCCGTGCGCGTCGGTGGCGATCTCGACACCCTCGCCGCGCGCCTGCTTGCGTCCCTCGCCGGGCACAATGCGTGTGTTGTAGCCCACCACCAGCCGGGAATTCGCCTGGTCGCTCGTCACCTGCGCCTGCAATTCGCCCGGCGTGTCGTCCGCGACGAACTGGTTCGAGCCGCCCCCTTTCAGGCTGCGGCTACGCATGCCCGAAAGAATGTGGTTACCCTGCAACGGCCACGGCGGCATGTTGTTAGCGTTATAGGCCTGCCCGATGACGAACGGCCGGTCCGGGTCACCGTTGATGAAATCCACGATCACTTCCGTGCCCACACGCGGGACGCTGATGCTCCCGTGCCCGTTACCCGCCCATGGCGACATCACCCGCACCCAGCACGATGAGTTAGCGTCCCGGTTCGGTGACCTGTCCCAGCGGAATTTAAGCGTCACGCGACCATACGGTTCGGTGGACACGACGTTCCTGTCGAAGCCCGTCACCACGGCGGGTTGCGGGCCGGTCGTACGCGGCTTCGGGACCGTGCGCGCCGGGCGGAACACATTGGTCGCCGGCTGCACGGTGAACTCAGTGCGGAACCGGTAGACGCCCGAACCGGAGGATTGCGCCGTCTCCTCGGCGTCGAGCTTCGCGCGGATCACCATGTATTCCCGATTCGCCTTGCGGTACGGATGGTTCTCCAGATGGAACTCGTCCCGCACACGACATTGCGCACGCTGCCACGGCCCTCTGCCCGCTCGCCGCGCGCAAAAATTTCCTCGATGCGGATCTGCGCGAGCTTCGCGCCCTCGGCCGGGTCCGTGTAGTCGCCCGGCCACTCGTAGCGCGTCAGATCGTTGTCCACCGTCTCCTGCGGCTGGACCTTGCGAACCGCGAGATTCGCCTCCGGCTGCCTGAAGTCATAGTCGCTGGTTGTCCACACGCCTGACTGCAGCGTCTGCGCGATATCGAACGCGTCGATATACTCGGCGTCGATCTTGTGTCCCGGCGGGTAGTACGCGAGCGTGTGATACGCCTCGCTGTCCACCGGTCTGTGCGCGCCCACATGGTCCACGAACACCATCGTGTGGTGGGTTTGCGAATGTTCGAAGAACCAGTAGATGCCGTTTTCCTGCATCAGCCTCTGGATGAAGGCGAAGTCCGTTTCGCCATACTGGACCTGGTAGTCGAGTGGCGGGTAGATCCGGCTGGTGCGCCACGCACAGGTGTACCGGTAGGCCTGCAACACCTCGCGGATGATGTCTCTCACGTTCTTGCGCTGGAAAATCCGGTAGTCCGAGCGCTGGTCCGCCAGAAAGATCCACGGTTGCAAGGTGAGCTGGTAGTGGCTGAGCCGGTCCTGCTGCCCGACAAAGCGCGCGCTCGTGACGATGCCGCTGATCTCTCGCGTGCCGCTGCCGATATTCCTTGCCCACACGGGGCCCGACGACCGGCTGATCCCCTCAAGCTGGATGCTCACCGTCAGTTCGTTGCCGATCATGTCGCGCAGGTCGAGGTTCGCCGCGTCGTCGGCCAGCATGTCGAGGTCGTCCGGCGTCACCATGTCCAGCGCGTACGTGTAGATTTCCGACAGGGCTTCCTCGCCGCGGATCGATAGGAGCACCAGTGCGGGCTCGCCCGACGGCGACCTCGGCAAGGCCGCACCGCTGGCCGTGATAGTGCGTTGGGTCGAAAACTTCAGCATGCGTCTCCTTCGTCCAGAATGAGTTGATGCAGTGGCCGGCCATTCAGGCCGCGCTGTATCGAGCGCATGGAGGTCTCCTGCTGCACTGAGCCAGGGTCGTCGCCGGTTGCGTACAGCAGGAGCAGCTCGTAGCGCCAAGGTTCGGCCCACAGACGCTCAACGTTCTCTGAAGAAAGCGCCACGTGTGTCACGGTCGGATCAAAAGATGCACGCCCCAGGTTCCGTCACCGGTGCACATGCGCGGACCGAGCGGCGCATCCATGCATCGAGCGGACCTCATCAGTGCAGTAATCGGCGGAGCACGGATGCGCAATGCGACAAAAATGTTCGGCCATGCGGGCTCCCCTGCGCCTGGTCTTCCGGGTTCCTGCGGTGTGCGTCTCTCATCGCTATAGCCGTCCGTTACTGGATTCCAGATTCCGGAGTATGAGTACGTCAGCTTCGCCCGGCTATCAGACCGGCCCTGCATTTCTCCTGGTTTGGGAGGAAAAGGCATTCGGAAAATTCAGATTTATATGTGGCGCTCGCTCACCTCGACGCGTGGCCAAAAGAGTTCCCGAACTACTCGATTACGCTGCTTCGAGTAGCGGTTCAGCGCGGCCCCCAGAGCTTCCAGGACTTCAGCGACTACCGGTGCCCATTGCCCAAGCTCCTGCTGCCGGAACAGCCTCATTGACGGATACCAAGGGCTGTCGCTTCGCCCCGTCAGCCAGCGAAACTCTGCATACGCGGGCAAGAGCACCCACACAGGCACATTGGCCGCCCCGGCAAGATGAGCGACGGCCGTATCGACGGTAATGACCAGGTCGAGAGTCTCAAGGATCGCAAGCGTATCGGTGAAGTCTTCAATGATTGGGCCGAGCGTGTGCACCTTAAACTCGTTCGCGAAGGCTTCGCTATCTCGCTCATGCTCGCCTTTTTGCAGCGAGAACCATGTGGTCCGAGGAAGCGCCAACAGCGGTTTTAAAGTCTCGATACCAATAGACCGAAATCGATTCAGAGCAGTGTGCGGACCGCCCGCCCACACGATGGCAATTCGCACGTTGTCATCAGGAGGGGCTGGCGGCGACATTGCATCGACTATTTCGCGCCAATGATCACTATGGCGGGGCGGTGCCGAAATGTATGGGATGGCGATGGGGAGCATAGGCAAGTCAAGCTTCATATGCTCCGGCATCCTCAGCATATGGCTCCAGTAGTCGTACGGACCGGGCGGGGTGTACGTATAAACCGAGCGCACGGAACTCATGCTGGCTGCGATTCCGGCGATTGGCTCGCTAACCATCACGTCGACGATTGCACCCTGCTGATGGAGCCATTCGGCAAAGCGGAGGAACTGGATTTCGTCGCCGCGCCCCTGCTCGCCCACGAGCAGGAATAGGCACCCCGCAACCGCTTCGCCACCCCACAACGGAAAGTCCGGAAAAACGAGGGTTGCGTGCGCTAGCGGCGTTGAATAAATCACATTGCGACGCATCCAGCCGTTCCTGAAGTCACCTTCACTCAACTCGAGACATGCAAGCTGACACTGCAATACCGGATCATCAGGCGCAAGCCCTACCGCTTGCCTACTGTGAACCAATGCATCTGCAACGTTGCCTCGCACGCTCAGTGCATGTGCCGCAAAGTGATGGAGCGTGACGCGTTGCGAATCGAGCGCGAGCCCACGCCGGGCGACATTTAGCATGTCGGCAAAATGGTCGATCTTGTATAGCGCAAGACACAGTTCCTGCAACGCCTGCGCATTGGTCGCTTCACGCTCTTCGATCTGCGCAACTACCTGGTTCACAAATGCCGTCCGTTTGGCTTTCCCCAATGCCACGATCAGATCCAGCCCGTCCTGCAGCGATGACGAGTCGAGCGACCATGCCAGCGACCAATAGTCGGCGGCATCATCCGTTTCCTCAAGCTCGGTGCTTATGCGCGCGATAGCTCGCACCGAATGATGGAGGTCCGGCTCGATCGACAGAGCCGCCCGATAGTGCGCTCTCGCCTCTATCAGGCGCCCAAGCAGTCGCAGGCAATCGCCGAGATTGCGATGCAGTGTCACAGTACTTCCAGCAAGCTGCAACGCGCGATGATAAAGAGCCTCCGCGCGTGTGTACTCACCCTTCATCGCGGCAATCAGGCCTGCATGTTCACACAGATCGGCTCGCGCGGGATCGACGTCCACAGCGCGCGTCAAATAGTTGTCGGCCTCAACAATTTCATTCGCGTGCACGCACACCAAACCCATGCGGTGCAGCGCGTGCACGTCGTGCGGATTCAGTCTGAGCAGCTGACGGTAGCCACTCGCCGCCTCTTGGATCCGCATCGCGGAAAAGCCGGCATCTGCGCGCGCTAGCAGATCATTCCGGTCTACCGATGCCGAGGTACTGTCGGGAAAGTTGAACATTTCGAAAATCGCTCTGCCGGTGCAAGACGCGGCGCTCCTGGCCGCTGCAGGAGCGCTAAACGAGCGTCAGCACTGCAGGACTTCAAGGTTGATAGGGCGTATAGATAGCGGCGATGTTATCGCCATCTAGGTCAGTGTTTGCGACCACCAGGCTTTCCCAATCTTCGCAGCCACGCTTTCCAGCCAGGCAGTTGGAATGCATACGTAACCGTTCGCAGTGGGGGAGTAAACATTTCAAACACATGATGCATCAGACAAGCCATTTCCCTCTGACAGGCAATTGTCCGGCTGCATCAGATACTGCGAATTTGTATGTGCGATTTTCAACTGGCGACGAGTGAGATGTCCGAGCAGCCATCCGTATCAAGGCTCCCGAGCATCGCATTTCGGAGGTACGGCAATATGCGTCGAGCATTCGCCTCTACTTTTCAGACCAGTCTTATTCGCATGCGTATCGGCCGCCGCGCGGGTCGACCTGACGGCTCTCATAGCAACTTCCTTATCACCCGCGATCTTTCGACCGCACGCCGAGGCCAAGCCGATGGGTTCGCCGTGTCAAAACCACAAGCCCAAAAAAATCACCTCGCGGTAAACCCCCCATCAACAGCCAACGCAACCCCACTCACCATCGAAGCCGCATCACTCAACAAAAACGCTACAACCGAAGCCACTTCGACGGGCTCAGCGAATCTCCCAAGAGGAATAGCCTTAAGAGCAGGCTCCCGCTTCACTGGATCGCTCCAGGCCTGCACGGCCATAGGTGTCAACGTGACAGTGGGATTAACGCTGTTAGCCCGAATCCCGAACGGCCCCAATTCGATACACAAACCCCGCGTCACTGCATCGAGCGCCGCTTTTGAGGCCGAATAACTCAGGTGGTCGTCGAGCGCCACAAGCGCCGCCTGACTCGACACGTTGACGATGCTCCCAGCCCGCTTCCCCTCGATCATCCCCCGCGCCACGTGCTTCGCAACCAGCACCGCGCCGCGCGTATTCACTGCCATCACGCGATCGAAACTCGCGGCCGTGGTATCCACTGCTCGCTCGAGCAACGCGATTCCCGCGCAATTCACGAGGCCGTCGAAAGGACCGAGCGACGCAAACGCATCGTCGATTGCAGCTTCATCGCTTACGTCGAGCATCAACGGCTCGCAGCCGGTCTCTTCGGCGAGGCGCGCAAGCTCGTTGACATTGCGCGCCGCCGCCACGACATTCCCACCGCAAGCACACAACATCTCGACCGTCGCCCGGCCGATTCCGCTCGAAGCGCCCGTCACCAGTATCGAGCGGCCAGAAAAATCGAAAGTAGCATTCATGATGTTTGCAAACGATGCATGACCGGCTTCAACGCCGGATAGAGATCGGTGTATATGCCGAAACGCTGTTCGTAGAGCGCCATTCGCGCGGCGTCCGGCTGCGCCCGCTCGATCAGCGTGACCCATCCTCCCTGTGCCGCTTCCTGAGAAATGAGTCCGACGCCCAGCGCCGCGAGCAATGCGGCGCCCATCGCCGCCTCCACTTCCTGCTCGATGGTGTAGACCGGATAGCCGGTGATGTCGGCGATGATCTGCATCCACAAGTCAGAATGCGCCGCGCCGCCAACCACGACCAGCTTGTCCTCCAGCGACTGCGCGCCTTTGCGGCCCGCCTCTATGTTGTGCTTCAACGCAAACGACACGCCCTCGAGTACCGCGCGATAAAGATGCGCCCGCGTGTGAAACAGACTCAGGCCAACGAATGCGCCGCTCGCCTTCGCGTCCCAGACCGGACTGCGTTCGCCCATCAGATACGGCAGAAACATCACGCCATCCGACCCAGCCGGCACCTTCGCTGCGTTGTCTTCTAGCAGCCGATGCGGATCGCCATGAGGCGTCGCGCGCGCGGCTTCGATTTCCGCATGGCAGAACTGATCGCGATACCAGGCCACGGACGCCCCCGCGGTAATCGCACCGCCGAATACATAAATGTCGCGCTGGCCGTTAAAAACGTGAGGCATGCTGATCAATCCATGACAGGCGTCCACCGTCTGATTGATGTATCCCCAGCACATGCTCGTGCCGATCATCGCCACATGCTGCCCCGCGCGGCTCACGCCGGCCGCGAACGTTGCGACGGCTGCGTCCACACCGCCCGCGACAATCGCCGTGCCTGCCGCGAGCCCCAACTGTTCGGTCCACTGCGACAGCAGGCCGCCCACTACCTCCGACGATTCGACGAGGCGCTCCGGCATCATGGTTGCGGGAATGCCCAGCATGTCGAGCGCCTCGTCCGACCAGTCGCGCTTCGCAATGTCGTAGATGCCGCCGATATTGCCCGCGGAACTGTGGTCGACCGCAATCTCGCCGGTCAGCATGTAGATCACATACGCATTCGGCGGGAGGAAATAACGCGTTTGCGCCCATACGTCCGGCTCGTGATCGCGCAGCCACAACATCTTCGTGTAGCCGTAGTAGCTGTCTACGCCGTTGCCGGTGATCGTGTAAAGCCGATCGAGGTCGATGTTGTTGCGCACCCACTCGACCTGATCGGTCGCACGCCGGTCCATCCATATCAGGCAGGGATAGAGCGGGCGCATATCGCTATCTACTGGAATGCCCGAGCCGCCATACAGACTGCTCACGCACACGGCCTTGATGGAATTCGCCGCGACGCCCGCCTCTTTCGCCTTGCCAACGCACGCGGCAATGCATTCCGTGACCGCCTTGAACCACACGGCGGGCCACTGTTCCGCCCATAGCGGCCTGGGCGTATCCGGCTGATAGCTCGACGCATGGTGCGCGACGATGGCGCCATGTTGATCCACGAGCAGCGCCTTCGTGCTCTGCGTGCCGATATCCACGCCGATGACGTGATCCATACAGTCTCCGTTTATATGCCGCTCCGGTTTCCACCCAGGCGTAAGCTCAGGCGCGCGGCTTCATGAGTACCTTGATCGAATCGAGCGAATTGGCGATCTTGATCGCCTCATCCCATTCTTCCAGCGAAAAGCCGTGCGTGACAATCCCTTTCGACGTGACGAGCCCGCGCGCGAGCAGATCGATCGCAATCGGATAGCAATACGGCCCGAGATGCGCGCCGCGCACGTCGAGTTCCTTGCGATCGCCGATCACCGACCAATCGAGCGTGGTATCCGCGCCGAACACCGAGAACTCGACCAAGCGCCCGAGCTTGCGAATCAGATCCATGCCCTGATTCACGCCGACCGGTGCACCGGTCGTTTCAATATATACGTCGCAGCCATAGCCGTCGGTAAGCGAATGGATGATCGCGAGCGCGTCGTCATTTTTCGGATTGATCGTCACGTCCGCGCCGTACTCGCGCGCAAGCGCGAGGCGCTCTTCCACGAGATCGATCACCACGAGCTTCTTCGGCGTCTTCAGATGCGCGACTTGCGTCATCATCAATCCGAGCGGCCCCGCGCCGGCAATCACGACGACGTCGTCCAGTTGCAAATCCCCGCGATTGACCGTGTGAATCGCGCACGCGAGCGGTTCGATGATCGCGGCGTCTTCGAGTGAAATGCCGTCGGGAATCTTGTGGACGATCGCAGTCGGCGGAATACGCATGTACTCGGCCATGCCGCCGTCCGCGACTTCGCGCTGGAAGCCAAAAATGTTGTGTACTTCGCACATCCAGTACTGGCCCGACTTGCAATAGCGGCACTTCGCGCAGGGCACGATCTGCTCCGCAATCACACGGTCGCCGACCTTGACGCCGAAATGCTCGGCCGCGCCTTCACCGAGTTCCTGCACGAAGCCGAAAAATTCGTGACCCGGAATCACTGGCGCCTTGACCCACGGGCTTGGACCGCCCCAGAACATCTTCGCGCCCGAATGGCATTTGCAGTCGCTCGCGCAGATGCCGCACGCCGCGATACGGATCACCAGTTCGTGCGCTCCTGCGCGCGGTTTCGCTACCTGTTCCACGCGATAGTCCTTCGGTGCGTGGCAAACAATCGCGGTCATGTTCTGCTGGTCGGATGATGTGGATTGATTCGTCATTGCAAATCCTGCCTGAAGTGGAGATCAGATGGGGAATTGAGCCTTACTTTCTACGGTCACGGCTAATGTAAATCGCGAGCAGAATGATTCCGCCCTTGATCACGTTCTGCACATACGGATTCACGCCGACCATGTTCAGCCCGTTGTTCAACACGCCGAGCAGCAGCGCACCGATCAGCGTGCCGATGATCGAGCCGCGTCCGCCTGAAGTCGAAGTACCGCCCATTACCACGGCGGCAATGGCGTCGAGTTCGAAACCCACGCCCGCATTCGGCTGGCCGCTCATCAAACGTGCTGTCAATACGATGGCGGCGAACGAGGACGTCAAACCTGCGATCGTGTAGACGATCAATTTCACGCGCGCTACGCGCACGCCGGATAGACGCGTCGCCTGTTCATTGCCGCCGATCGCATACACGTAGCGGCCAAACGGCATGCGCTCCAGCAACACGCACGCGATGACGTAGATCACCGCCATGATCACCACGGGTGCCTGAATGCCGAGAATCTTGCCGCTGCCGAAAAAGCTGACCCAGTCGGGCAAACCGTCGATCGGATAACCGCCTGTGTAGATCAGGGCAAGACCGCGTGCGATGCCCATGGTTGCGACCGTGACGATGATCGGCGGCATGCCGGCGAACGCGACGAAAAACCCATTGGCCGCGCCGAAGCCGAGGCCGACGGCGACGCCCACCGCCAACGCAGCAAGCGCATTCATGCCGGCCACCATCAAACCGGCGGCCAGCGTGCCTGCCAGAGCCATCACGGAGCCCACCGACAGATCAATGCCGCCAGTCAGAATCACGCACGTCATGCCGACCGCGATGATCGCGTTGATCGACACCTGACGCAGCACGTTCTCGATGTTCGCGCCGGAGAGGAAGCTGTCGCTCGCGAACACCATCACGATGCAGACAACGAGTAGTCCGATGAACGGATAGAACAGCGTGGAGCGCTTCAACGCGGCCCATGTAAAGCGGACCGGCGCGCCGGGCGTATCGCTACTCACGGTCGATGTTTTCGGCGATGAAGAAGGATTAGGCGTGTTCATGCTGGGCTCCACGAGTGCCGGCGGTTGCATAGGTCATCACGGCGTTAGAGTCGATTCGGTCGCCTTCGAGCAGCGCTTCGATGCGGCCTTGGCGGAACACGGCGACGCGGTCGCACATGCCCACGATCTCCAGTAGTTCGGACGAAATCATGATGATCGAATAGCCGCGCGCAGTAAGTTCGCGCATCAGCAAATAGATCTCCGACTTCGCGCCGACGTCGATGCCGCGCGTCGGTTCGTCGAAGATCAGGATGTTGGTGTGATGGTTCAGCCAACGCGCAATCACCACTTTCTGCTGGTTGCCGCCCGACAGCGTGGCGACTTCGGTGTGCATCGTCGGCGCCTTCACACCCACGCGTTTCATGATGTCGGCGGTCGCGCGCGCTTCGCTGCGCTGATCGATGAAGAATCGCAGCGAGCGATACTTGCCGAGGTTGTTGATCGAGATGTTCTGCTTGATCGAGAAGTCCGTGATCAGCGCCTCCGTCTTGCGGCTTTCTGGAAGAATGCCCACGCCCGCACGCAACGCATCGGCCGGATCGGACAGCTTCGCAGCATCGCCGTTGATGCGAACCTCCTTCACGTAGGCCGGATCGGCGCCGATCACGGCGAGCGCGGTTTCGGTACGGCCCGAACCGACCAGTCCGGCGAAGCCGAGAATCTCGCCTTCGCGCAGCGTGAATTGCAGCATCGGGCTGTCTTTCAGCAGTTGCAGCTTCTGCACGTCCAGCACGATTTTCGCGTCGGGCCGCAACGGCGGCTTCGGCGGAAAGCTGCTTTCAATGCGGCGCCCCACCATCATCTCGACGAGGCGGCCTACGTCGGACTGCGCAACTTCCGTCATGCACATACTGGCCGTCGCGCAGCACCGTGATGCGGTCGCACACTTCGAAAATTTCTTCGAGGTGATGGGAGATAAAAATCATCGCGACGCCCTGCTTTTTCAGGTCGCGCATGATCGCAAACAGATGCTCCGCTTCGGCAGGCGTGAGCGTCGCAGTCGGTTCGTCGAGAATCAGAATGCGCGCTTCGAGCGACAAGGCCTTGCCGATTTCGACGAATTGCTGCTGCGCGACCGAGAGCTCGCGAATAGGCACCGACAGGTCAATCGAAACGCCAAGCCGCCCGAAAATCTCCGCAGCCGCGCGCCGCATCCTGCCGCGGTTGAGCAGACCCAGGCCGTTCTTCATTTCGCGGCCCAGGAACATGTTCTCCACGGCGTTCAAATACGGAATCAGACTGAATTCCTGGAATACGATGCCGACGCCCGCGGCCACCGCATCGTGATAGTTCGCGAAGTGGCGCGGCTCGCCTTCGATCGTGATCGTGCCTTCGTCCGGCTGATAGATGCCGCACAAGATTTTCATCAGCGTCGATTTGCCCGCGCCGTTTTCGCCCAGCAGCGCATGAATCTCGCCGCGTGCTATCTCGAGGTGAATGCCTTGCAACGCCTTCACGCCGGGAAAGCTCTTGGTGATGTTGTCGAGCTTGAGTATCGTGTCCATCGGGTGCTCCATCACTGCCCGCCGCCGCGCGCATCACCAATAGAAGCGCGGCAGCGGGCATTCGGCTTACCAGCTAAAACCCTTGGCGTTGCTCTTGTCGATCATCTTCACGTCGACGGGAATCGCTTTTGGCACATTGGCGCCCCACTTCTTCGCGTACGCGATGCCGAGTGCTATGCGCACCTGGTCAGCAGGAAATTGCGCGGAGGTCTCGACGAATTTCGAATTCGGCTTCTGGATCGCGGCAATCGCTTCAGGCGCGCCGTCCACGCTCGTCAGCTTGATGTCCTTACCCGATGACTCGATCGCCGAAAGCGCGCCCATCGATCCACCGTCGTTCACGCTGAACACGCCCTTCAGATTGGGATGCGCCTGGATCATGTTCTCGGTCACCGAGAGCGCCGTCGCGCGTTCCTGCTTGCCGTTCTGCGTATCCACGAGCTTTGCGCCCGGCGACTTCGCAAGCGCGGCCTTGCAGCCGCGCACGCGCTCGAGAATCGGCACGACCGGAATGCCGTCGAGAATCGCCAGTTCGCCGCTGCCGCCAATCGACTTCGACAGATACTCGCAGGCCATCTGTCCGGCGTCGAAGTTCTTCGAGCCGACGAACGAGTCGACGGGACCATTCGCGTTCGCATCCACCGCGACGACCACGACGCCCGCTTTCTTCGCCGACGTCACCGCCGATTGAATGCCGGTCGAATCGGTCGGATTCACGAGCAGGATGTCGATTTTCTTCTGCAGCATGTCTTCGACGTCGCTCACCTGTTTGCTCACGTCGTGATGCGCGTCGGTAATGATCACCGTTGCGCCGGTCGACGCGGCCGCGTCGTTGAGCGCCTTCTGCATGGTCACGAAGTACGGATTATTCAGCTCCTGAAACGTCATGCCGATCTTTAGCGGCGCGGCCTGCGCGGCGGGCGCCGCGATGACCGACAGGCTCAATGCGAGGCCCGCGAACAACGCGCCGCGCCGCGCCGCGCCGCGCCGCGCGAAAGTATTCAACGATGCGTGTTTGATGGTGGTTTGCGTCATGGTTGTCTCCGTTCTTGAAGTGAACACGTCCGTCACGCTGCCGTCGGACAGCGCGATACGTGTTGAAACACGGGTGAAGCAGAACGCCTGGCTGACAAGCTCGGCGGTATGAACTACATAGGCGGCGTTACGTTGGCGGATAAGCAGAGGCGGCAGGACGCGGCAGACCCGGCGCGAGCACGATGGCGGGCGCATCGTCGATGCCCGCACCGCGCGCCGCGGCTTCTACCGATGCATCGCGGCTCGCGTCGTTCATTTGCTGATAGCGGCGGAACCTCGAAGGCGCCATGCCTTTCACCGCGAGAAACTGCCGGTTGAAATTCGACAGGTTGCTAAAGCCCGCCTTGAAGCAGATGTCGGTGACGCTGAGCTCGCTATCGGTGAGCAACTGACATGCGAGATTGATGCGCATGCGGTTCACGTATTGCACGAACGGCAAGCCCGTATGCCGGCGGAAATAACGCGAAAAAGCACTCACGCTCTGACCGGCCAGTTGTGCGAGACCCGATTCGCGCAACTCGTTTGCGAGGTTCTTGCCGATATACGAGAGCACATGATTGATGCGCGTCGCTGCGCAGCCGGTTGAGTCGGCCTGATACGCGGGACTCGCGAGCGTCTCGCGATCTTGGGCGGTCATCAGGATTCCGAGCATCGACATGAAGAGCACGAGACGGCGCAGTCCGCGCGCCGCCAGCAATTCGAGGAAGAGCGGCTGGATCGCGGCGCTCGTGCGGGCGCCGAACGACACACCGCGGCGCGAGTCGGCAAGCAGCGCCTCGACCTGACGCCACTCGGGGAAGCTTTCAAGGCAGCTCGACACGAACTCCTGGCCGAACTGCACGACGAGATTGCGCTGCGCAATGCTCTCGCCTTCGGGCACGTCGCTAACCCAGTTGTGCGGCAAGTTCGGGCCCATCAACACGAGGTTGCCCGGCGCGAAGCTGCTGATGTGATCGCCGACGAACATCTTGCCCGTGGTCGCCACGATCAGATGAATCTCGTACTCCGGGTGAAAGTGCCAGCGTACCGTGCGATACGGATAGCCGTGCGACCACACTTTGAACGACTCGTCGCGGCGTACGGCCACGATCTCCAGATCGGGTTGCACTGTCTGCCTCCATGATGCGGCTCACGAGGATGCCGCTCGTCTTCATCTTGTACAGCGAAAAGTAGCCTCCAAACGCGCAAGCCACCACTCAAAATGAGACTGCGGACCGATACTTTTTTGCACTCGGGTAAGTCATGACGGGTTCAGCGTCAAGAATGATGCAATGCAAAAACCTGCGACGAAGCGCGTCGCCCGGTCATTCAACGGGTCACGCAACCACGCGGCGCCGCGCTGCGCCACGAAAACCCTGTGCAGTCGCCTTGACTTTCATTTCGCCGGGTACGATCATTCGCTCACATACAGAGCAAATGCTCTAACCGAAGAAAAGACGCGCGCAACGAGCCGCGCGAGCGAGATACATGGAGACGCACAATGAGCAGCGGGCAAGATAGCGGCGCGGCCGCACACGTGATCCTGCATATCGGCGCGGGATCGTTTCATCGCGCGCATCAGGCGTGGTATCTCCACAGATTGAACGAAGCGAAGCTGCCGGGCGAACCGCACTGGTCGCTCACCGTCGGCAATATCCGCAGCGACATGAACGCGGTGCTCGAAGCGCTGGCCGCGCAAGACGGCGTCTATACGCTCGAAACCGTCACGCCTCAGGGCGAACGTGCGTACGAGACGATCCGCTCGATCGAGCGCGTCGTGCCGTGGACCGAAAGCCTCGACGCGCTGATCGAAGCCGGAGCCGATCCGGCCTGCAAGATCATCTCGTTCACGGTGACCGAAGGCGGCTACTACCTCGACGAACATGACCAGCTCGACACGGCCAACGCCGATCTCTCGACCGACCTCAAAGGCGGACATACCACCATCTACGGCGCGCTCGCGGCGATTCTCCACGCGCGCATGAAAAACGGCGCGGGTCCGGTCACGCTGCAAACCTGCGACAACCTGCGGCGCAACGGCGAGCGCTTTCATGCGGGCATGAGCGCGTTTCTCGAACTACGCGGCGCGGACGATCTGGCGCAATGGTTCGACGACAATACCGCGTGTCCAAGCTCGATGGTCGACCGCATCACGCCGCGTCCGACACCTGACGTGAGCGAACGCGTGAAGGCCGCGACGGGCGTGGACGACGCCTGCCCGGTAATGGGCGAAGCGTTCATTCAATGGGTGATCGAAGAGCGCTTCATAGCGGGCCGTCCCGCATGGGAGAAAGTCGGTGCCGAACTGGTCGACTCGGTGCTGCCCTACGAAGAAGCGAAGATCCGCATACTCAACGCGACGCATAGCTGCATTGCGTGGGCGGGGACGCTGGTGGGGCTGAACTACATCCACGAAGGCACACAAGACGCAGACATTCGCAAGTTCGCGTTCGACTACGTGACCGAAGACGTGATCCCATGCCTGTCGCCGAGTCCGCTCGATCTGGAGCGTTATCGCGATGTCGTGCTGGAACGCTTCGGGAATCCTTATATCCAGGACACGAACCAGCGCGTCGCCGCCGACGGCTTTTCGAAACTGCCTGGCTTCATCGCGCCGACGCTCGCCGAATGTTTCGAGCGCGGCGTCACGCCGGCAGCCACCGCGATGCTGCCGGCTCTGTTCTTCCGCTTTCTGGAGCGCTGGCAGGCAGGCACGCTGCCCTACGCGTATCAGGACGGCGTGATGGACGAGCGCGTCGCGCGCGGCTTCTTCGCCGCGCCCGATCCTTTGCAGGCATTCGCGGCAGACCGCCTGCTGTGGGGCAGCATGGCGCAGACGCCGGAGCTGGAATCCGCTTTGGCCGGGGCATTGGCGCGTGTCGACGTGTGGCTCGCCCAACGTGCGCACGCGTAAGAAGCACCGTACATCCACGTTCGATTCACGCGCGGTGCCAGGCTTAATGCGCATGGCACCGCGCGCCGTGTGCGGCTAAAGTAGCGCATCTCTAACGACGAAGGCTTTCCGCCCATGTATCTCGGCATCGACCTCGGCACGTCCGAAGTGAAAGTCCTGCTGCTCGCCTCCAACGGACGCGTGATCGGCACAGCGGGGTCTCCGTTCACGGTTTCGCGTCCGCATCAGCGCTGGGCGGAACAGAATCCTGAAGACTGGTGGGCCGGCACGCGGAGTGCGCTCGCCGCATTGCGCGCGAAACACCCGGACGAGTTCGCGCAGATTCGCGGCATCGGCCTCTCGGGGCAGATGCACGGCGCCGTGCTGCTGGATGCCGAGGACCGCGTGCTGCGACCCGCGATTCTCTGGAACGACATGCGCAGCGACAAGGAATGCGCCGAGCTCACGGAGCGCGCGCCAGACCTGCATAGCGTCGCAGGCAATCTCGCCATGCCGGGCTTCACCGCGCCGAAACTGCTGTGGGTCGCGCGTCACGAACCCGACATCTTTGCGCGTACCGCGTGTGTGCTCCTGCCGAAAGACTACTTGCGTCTGCAACTGACGGGCGGCAAGGTTTCCGATCCGTCGGATGCAGCCGGCACGCTCTGGCTCGACGTCGCAAAACGCGACTGGTCCGATTCGCTGCTTGCGGCCTGCAACATGACTCGCGCGCAGATGCCGAGCCTTGCCGAAGGCAGCGCGCCGTCCGGCACGTTGCTGCCGGAACTCGCGCGCGAATACGGTCTGGTCGACGGCGTGATCGTCGCGGCCGGCGGCGGCGACAACGCAACGAGCGCAATCGGCATCGGCGCGACGCAGCCGGGCGACGGTTTCGTGTCGCTCGGCACGTCCGGCGTATTGTGCGTCGTAGGCGACAGCTTCCGGCCGAATCCTGCTTCCGCTGTGCACGCGTTCTGCCACGCGATTCCAGACCGCTGGCATCAGATGAGCGTGGTCTTGTCGGCGGCAAGCTGTTTGCGTTGGGTCTGCAAGCTCACCTCGACCGACGAACCCACGCTGCTCGCTGAAATAGAAGCACTGCCCACAGACGCGCTCAACACCGCGCCGCTCTTCTTGCCATACCTCTCCGGCGAGCGCACGCCGCACAACGACCCGTATGCGCAGGGCGTGTTCTTCGGCATGAATCACGCAACGGATCGTGCGCTGCTCGGCTATGCGGTGCTCGAAGGCGTGACGCTCGCACTGACCGACGGCCTCGACGCGCTGCGCGCAGCCGGCACCGAAGCGAAGGCGCTGTCGCTGCTCGGCGGCGGCGCACGCAGCGATTACTGGGCACAGTTGCTCGCCGACGCGCTCGACACCGCGACGCGCAAGCACGGCGGCGGCGAGACCGGTGCGGCGCTCGGCGCGGCGCGTCTCGGCTGGCTCGCGGCGGGCGGCGATCCGGCGACCGTACTCAGCAAACCGCCGATCGAAAAGGAGTTCACGCCGAACCCGCGCCGTCACGCTGAATTGCGGACACGGCTAGACGCGTATCGTGCGCTGTACCGTCATGTGCGGCCGCTATTCGACCCCGCGCGCGAGCGGCTCGCCTGAACGCATAGCAACAGCGCAATCCGCAGCTGGCGGCGTGTGAAGGCGAGCGCCGGCTGCCATCATCGGCGCCCTTCAAGCGAATCGTCACCGTGCCCAAGTCCACAGAAAAACTAGATCTTGCTACCCGCGCCGCGTGGCTCTACTACGTCGCGGGCAATACCCAGAACGAGATCGCCGAGAAGCTGCAGGTGTCGCGCCCGGTCGCGCAACGGCTCGTCGCGTTCGCGGTGGAAAAAAATCTGATCCGCGTACGTGTGGATCACCAGTTGGCGGACTGTTTGTCGCTCGCCGATCAGCTGTCGAAACGCTATGGTCTCGCCATGTGCGAGGTAGTGCCGATCGACAGCGACACGCCCGATGAAGTCGACCGCAAGCTCGCGGTCGCGGGCGCGCAGGTGATGGAACGTTACCTCACCGAAGAAAAGCCAATGGTCGTCGCGGTGAGCAGCGGCCGGACGCTAAAAGCCGCGGTCGATCAGATCGCGCAGCTAGACCGTCCGCAGCACCGGCTGGTATCGATGGTCGGGGCCATCGCTCAGGACGGCTCCTCGAACCGCTATGACGTCGCGCTGCACATTTCGGAGAAGACCGGAGGCAAGCACTTTCTGCTGCCCGCGCCGTTGATCGCCGATACCGAGGCCGAACGCGCGCAGTGGTGCAATCACCGGCTGTATCGGATCGTCGAATCGCTATCGGCGCAGGCGGACGTCGCGTTCGTCGGCATCGGCAATATCGGGCCGAAATGCCCGCTGCACGAGGACGGCTTCATTACGTCGGCGGAAGTGAAAGAACTGATGCAGAACGGCGCAGTGGCCGAAATGCTGGGACTCCCCATCGACGCAGCCGGTGCCCGTGTCGAATCGCCGACCGGCCGGCGCGTGACCAGCATTGAAATCGATTCGCCGCCGCAGCGGCCGACCATTGGTTTTGCGGGCGGCAAGCGTAAGCGCGAAGCACTGATCGCGGTGCTCAAGGGCGGCTGGCTGTCGGGGCTCGTTACCGACGAACTGTGCGCGCGGGCGGCTCTCGAGGCTTGAAGGGCTCCCGGCGTGTTTGAGTGTGGCGTGCACTCAGCGCGGACTCACACGCCGCACGCCGCACGCCGCACGCCACCGTGCCATTGACCATTGAAACAAAAAGCAGGAAGGCGGCGCTCGCGCCTTCCTGCCATCGTCAAGCCGCCAATACTTCGACGATCTTGCGCTGGAACGCCTTGCCTTCGCTATCGAACAGATGACAATGCTCGGGCGTCGCGCCGAGCTTTTGCGTCTCGCCCTTCGCGTGACGTTCAAGCGGCGGAATGCGTGCGATCAAACCGTCAGGCGCGACGCTCGACTCCGCATACAGATACGCCGCGTCGCCGAGCGATTCGACGGCCATCGTGCGGGCCGATACGCCGTCGTCCGTCATACCGACATGCAAGTGCTCGGGGCGGATGCCCACGGTCACTTTGTCGCCCTGCTTGACCGCGCCCGGTTCCACCGCGACACGCTGTGTCTCGCCGGTTTCGTAGCGCACCGTCACGCCGTCGTGCGTGACCGATTGCACGACGCCTTCCATGAAGTTCATTTTCGGCGAGCCGATGAAGCCGGCGACAAAACGATTGGCCGGCGCGTGATACAACATGGTCGGACTGCCGACCTGTTCGAGATTGCCCGCAGACAGCACGACGATCTTGTCGGCGAGCGTCATAGCTTCGACCTGATCGTGCGTCACGTAGATCATCGTGGTCTTCAGTTCGTCATGCAGGCGCGCAAATTCCAGCCGCATTTTCACGCGCAACGCGGCGTCGAGATTCGACAGCGGCTCGTCGAACAGAAACACTTTCGGCTTGCGGGTGATCGCGCGGCCGATCGCGACGCGTTGGCGCTGACCACCCGATAGCTGCTTGGGCTTACGGTCCAATAGATGATCGATATGCAGGATCTTCGCTGCGTTGCGCACGGCCGCGTCGATTTCCGGCTTCTTCGTGCCGGCGAGTTTCAGGCCGAACGCCATGTTGTCGTACAGCGTCATGTGCGGATACAGCGCGTACGACTGGAACACCATCGCAATGCCGCGCTTCGCGGGCGGCACGTCGTTCATGCGCGTGCCGTCGATAGTGAGGTCGCCGCCGCTGATATCTTCGAGGCCGGCGATCATTCGCATCAGCGTCGATTTACCGCAACCGCTCGGACCCACGAACACGACGAATTCGCCGTCCGCGATGTCGAGGTTGATGTCGCGCATCACTTCGGTGTCGTCGTAGGCCTTCCGGATATTGCGCAGAGTTACGCTTGCCATGATGTGTCTCCGTGTAATGCTGTGCGTTGCTTGTCTATTGCCACACGTTGCTTATGCGTTTGCGTTGCTTTCGCGTTTGCGTTGCGTGCGCGTTGCTGCTGTGTCGGTCGCACGTTCGTCGTGCATTTGGTCGCCCGCGCTTACGGCGCCGCGGCGGTCGCGCTCAACGTCCACTGCGCGACCAGTTCCGGCAACTGATGCATGTCGTCGAACACATGGCGCGCCCCGGCCGCATGCAGTTTGTCGATCTGCGCGTCGCTCGCATGACCGCCGCCGATGAAGCCCAGCACCGTCATCCCCGCCGCGCTCGCCGCCGTGACGCCGGTCACGCTGTCCTCGACCACGAGGCAGGCCGAAGGCGCGAGCCGCAAACCCTTCGCCGCCGACAGATAGACGTCGGGCGCGGGCTTCGGATTGGCCACGCTATCGGCGCAAAAAAGACGGTCGCCGAAAAACCTCACGAGGCCGGTACGCGCAAGCACGGTCTCCACGTAAGGCCGAAAACTGTTGCTCGCGCAGCCCTTGACGAGCGGCACCTGCGCCAGCGCCTGCTCGATGCCCTGCACTGCCGGCGCCTGCATCGCCGCCGCTTCCACAGACCGGCGAATCGCATCGATGTCGTCGAGGCCGAGGCTTTTGCCGAGTTGCATCGCCGTGCCCTCCAGCACTCTTTCGATGCGCAGCCCAAGGAGCGGCAGCACGACCGGCTCGATATCGGCGCCCGGCCAGCGCGCTTCGAGCTCATGTACGAGCACGCGCGTAGCCACCGCTTCGCTGTCGATCAATACACCGTCGCAATCGCAGATCAGCGCGAAATTCCCTGCACTGGTGCCTGCCGTCATTTGACCGCCCCGAACGTGAGGCCGCGCACGAGTTGCTTCTGCGAGAGCCAGCCGACGATCAGGATCGGCGCCACCGCCAGCAGCGAAGCGGCGGACAGCTTGGCCCAGAAGAGGCCCTCAGGGCTCGAGTAAGACGCAATGAAAACTGTGAGCGGCGCCGCGTTGGAACTCGACAGGTTGATGCTCCAGAATGCTTCGTTCCACGAAAGAATCACGAGCAGCAGTGCGGTGGAAGCGAGCCCCGGCAGCGCCATCGGCATCAGCAGGTAGACGATTTCCTGCCAGGTCGCCGCGCCGTCTATACGTCCCGCTTCGAGAATATCCCGCGGAATTTCGGCGAAGTACGTGAACGACATCCACACCGCAATCGGCAGATTGATCAGCGTGTAGACGATCACGAGACCGGACACCGTATCGAGCAAGCCGCTGTTTTTCCACAGCAGATAGATCGGCACGAGCACGCCGACCGACGGCATCATCTTTGTCGACAGCATCCACAGCAGCACTTTTTGCGTGCGGCGCGTCGGGAAAAACGCCATCGCATATGCGGCGGGCACGGCGAGGATCAGGCACAGCACCGTCACGCCGACCGAGATCAGGATCGAATTCCACGCGAACGAAAAGTAATTGCTGCGCGCGAATACCTCGCGAAAGCTGTCGAACGTCGGTGTGAAAAATAGCGAAGACGAGTACGCCTGCTGTTCCGTCTTGAATGCGGTGATCGTCATCCAGAAGATCGGGAAGAACAGTAGCAGCGCGACAAGCCAGGCGATCACGCCGGGAATGCCGCGGCGGATCGCGGTGAACGGCGACTTCGCCGGCACGGTCATAGGCGCCGTGGTCGACGCCGGAGTAGAGGCAACCTGGCTCATTTTTCGTACTCCCCTTTGAGGTTCTTCGCGAGCATCCGCACGAGGAAGAACGACACGATATTGGCCAGAACGACGGCGAGAATGCCGCCCGCCGAGGCGAGACCGACGTCGAACTGTTGCAGGCCGAGCGAATAGATCAGGTACGACAGGTTGGTGGTCGCGGTGCCCGGACCGCCGCCGGTCGTCGTATAGATTTCAGCGAAGATGGACAGCAGGAAAATCGTCTCCATCATCACCACCACGGCAATCGCGCGTTTCAGGTGCGGCAGCGTGATGTAGAAGAACATCGCGAATGGTCCCGCGCCGTCGATCCGCGCCGCTTCCTTCTGCTCCTGATCGAGCGACTGGATCGCAGTGAACAGAATCAGAAACGCGAACGGCAGCCATTGCCACGCGACGATCATGATGACCGCAGTCAACGGATACTCGGCAAACCAGTCGATCGGTTGCAGGCCGATTGCGCGCATGCCGCTCGCGACGAGGCCGTAGACCGGATGCAGAATCATGTTCTTCCAGATCAGCGCGCTCACCGTCGGCATCACGAAGAACGGCGCGATGGCTAGCAGCCGCGCGACGCCCTGGCCGTAGAACTTGCGATCGAACAGGATCGCCATCAGCACGCCGCCGACCACCGTGATCACCAGCACCGACACGATCAGTTGCAACGTATGGCCGATCGACGGGCCGAACGACGGATCGCTGGCGAGGAACTGATAGTTGTCGAAACCGGCGAAACCCTTCAGGTCCGGATTCAACAGGTTGTAGCGCGAGAACGAAAACCAGATCGTCATCGCGAGCGGAATCGTCATCCACAGCAGCAGCACCGCGACCGACGGCGACACGAGCCAGCGCGCGGAATTGGCTTTACGGACTTCGCGTTCTTTTTCTGTCTGAGGATGGGCATGCATGAGAGGCAGGCGCAGAGGACGCATGATTGACCACCTGTTCGGTAATGCGCGGGCGGCACGAACCGCATGAATCGCCATATCGCTATGAAGACGAGGCGGCGTTGCGGCGTATGCGCGGCCGTGACGGCCCGCTGTGCTGCGTGAGCCGGCTGACGGGCGTCAGCCGGCACGCGTCACGTAACTCCAGTGGCGCGCTTTCCGATTCACTCTTCGTTACTTCTGATATCCGGCCTGCTTCACTGCGCGATCCGCGGTCGCCTGGCCTGCTGCCAGCGCCTGGTCGACCGTCATCTGACCGGCAATCGCGCCGGAGATGCTTTGACCGACAACGGTGCCGAACGACTGGAATTCAGGTATCCCAACGAATTGCACACCGGTGTACGGCACGGGCTTCGCCGTCGGATGATCAGGATCGGCCGTTTCGATCGCCTTCAGCACGAAGTCGCCGAACGGCGCGGCCTGCTTGTACTCGGGGCGCGCGTACGTCGATTGGCGCGTTCCAGGCGGCACCGATGCCCAGCCTTCATCCTTCGCGACGAGTTCTATGTACTGCTTCGACGTGGCCCACGTAATGAACTTCTTCGCCGCGTCAGCCTGTTTGGAGGACTTCGGAATCGCGAGCGCCCAGGCCCACAGCCAGTGCGAACCCTTCGGCGTAACGGCCACCGGCGCCGCGGCAAAACCGACCTTGTCCGCGATCTGCGACTGCTGCTTGTTGTACAGCATGCCCGCTGCCACCGTCGCGTCGATCCACATTGCGCACTTGCCCGAGGACATCAGCGTCAGGTTTTCGTTGAAGCCGTTCGAGCTCGCTCCCGGCGGGCCGTTCTTCTTCAACAGATCGACATAGAACGTGATCGCCTTCTTCCATTCCGGCGAAGTGAGTTGCGCGTGCCACTTTTCGTCGAACCAGCGGCCACCGAACGTGTTCACCACGGTCGTGCCATACGCCATGTTTTCGCCCCAGCCCGCCTTGCCGCGCAAGCAGATGCCGTACATGCCGTTGGCTTTGTCGGTGAGCTTGTCGGCAAACTGCGCGATCTGCTCGTAAGTCGGCTGATCGGGCATTTTCAGGCCCTTCGCCGCGAACAGGTCCTTGCGGTAATACGTCATCGAGCTTTCGACGTAAAACGGCAGCGCGTACAACTGGCCGCCGGCGGAGAGGCCGTCGCGGGCCGTCTTCACGACGTCGTTCAGATCGTAATCGGCGGGCAGGTTCGTGAGCGGCGTGAGCCAGCCGCGCTTGCCCCACTGCGGCGTTTCATATGCGCCGATCGTCATCACGTCGAACTGGCCGCTGCCGGTCGTGATGTCGGTCGTGGCGCGCTGACGCAGCACGTTTTCTTCGAGAATCACCCAGTTCAGCTTGATGTCCGGATTCGCCTTTTCGAATTCGGGCGACAGCTTCTTCAGCTCGATCATGTCCGGATTGTTCAGCGTCGCGATCGTCACCGTGGCCGCCGACGCACTCAGCGCGAAGCATGCAGCGGCGCCTGCGCTGACCGCCTTGAGCGCGGATTTGAGGGCTGGTTTCATGTCTGTTGTCTCCTTTCTCGTGCGTTATGTGATGCTGCGTTTGTTCTACGAAAATGACGCTGGATAATGCGGGTTCTGCCGCTCAACTCATCCAGTTGCCGCCGTCCACGTTCAGTGTTTGCGCAGTGATGTAGTCTGCATCCGCGGATGCGAGGAACAGCGCAGCGCCGGTCAGATCGTCGGGCACGCCCATGCGCCCAAGCGGCACCGCTTCACCGACAAGGCGCTTTTTCTCGCCGAGCGGCCGGTTCTCATAACGGGCGAAAAGCGCGTCCACTTCCTTCCACATCGGCGTATCGACGACACCCGGCGCGATGCCGTTCACGTTGATCTTGTGCGGCGCGAGCGCCAATGCGGCAGATTGCGTGTAGCTGAGAACGGCCGCCTTCGTCGCGCAGTAATGCGACACGAGCGCTTCTCCGCGCCGCCCTGCTTGCGACGACATATTGATGATCTTGCCGCCGCGGCCTTGCTCGACCATCTGCCGTGCGACGGCTTGCATGAGGAAGAACATGCCCTTCACGTTGACCGCGAAGAGGCGGTCGAACACGTCCCAGGATTCGTCGAGGATCGGGCGCATATCGAACAGCGCCGCATTGTTGAACAGGATATCCACGTGGCCGAAACGCTCCAGCGTGCTCGCCACGATGCGCTCGATATCCTCGCGTCGCGTGACATCCGCAGTGACCGTGAGCACGCGCTCGCCGTATGCGGCGCGCAGCGTGTCGCCGAAACTGTCAGCCGGCTTCACGTCCACCAGCACGCATTGCGCGCCTTCGTCCAGATAGCGCCGCGCCACGGCTTCACCGATTCCGCTTGCCGCGCCTGTCAGGATGGCCACCTTGTCTTGCAATCGTGCCGACACGCTTTGTCTCCGATTCGTTTCGCTTTTTGGAGCCGCAGTGAGCGAACGCTCATTGCGCGATCAATTGCTCTGTTTGTGATCGAATGATCGGATACGCACCCGGTCATGTCAAGGCGCTCTCTCAGATTTCGATGGTGCAGCGCGGAACAAGTGCGCCAGCCTCTTGCAGCGCTCTTGCACACGGCAGCTGACAAAAAATCGAGATACGTTATATCATTTCGACCTCGCTCCACGAGCCGCCCTTACATCCGCATGACGTCACCGTAGGAGATCCACGCTGATGGCCACATCGACTGCAGAACATCACGCTGTGCGGCTTGCGCATGCCGAAGCGCATGCCGCGTTGCACGGCCTGTCGCTAACGCCGCTGCGGCGTCAGGTGTATGCGGCGATTGTCGCGAGCGAACGCCCTGTCGGCGCCTATGAGTTGCTGGCCGCGCTCGAACCCGAACGCGGCCGCGTGCCGCCCACCACCGTCTACCGCGCGCTCGACTTTCTGCTCGAGCATGGCTTCGTGCATCGCATCGAATCGAAAAACGCGTTTGTCGCCTGCTGCGAGGTCGGCGTGCCGCACTGCAGCCAGTTTCTGATGTGCGACCGCTGCGGGGCGACCGTCGAGATTCCGGGCGACGGCTTCGCCGAACAGTTGTCGCATAGCGCGCCGGCACATGGCTTCGAGGTACACCGTCAGGTCGTCGAATTGAGCGGTCTTTGCGCGTTGTGCGCACGCGCGTCGCGCGCCGTCGCGCCCACATGAGCCATCGCTTCACGTTTGCAATTCATTCAACCCTCACGCAGCAGGACACATA
Source organism: Paraburkholderia kirstenboschensis (assembly GCF_032806925.1). Classification (NCBI taxonomy): domain Bacteria; kingdom Pseudomonadati; phylum Pseudomonadota; class Betaproteobacteria; order Burkholderiales; family Burkholderiaceae; genus Paraburkholderia; species Paraburkholderia kirstenboschensis. The sequence continues at coordinate 2,071,361 of NZ_CP136513.1, forward strand.
ATGAAGAAGACGAGCACGAGGTTGTTGTCCAGATATGTCGCCGCAGTTACAGCCGCGTTCGCGTTAAGCCATGCAGCATTTGCCGCAGATGCGAAAATCCCCGTGGTCGCCGCGGAAAACTTTTATGGCGACGTGGTGCAGCAACTCGGCGGCGAGCGCGTCGACGTGACCAGCATTCTCAGCAATCCGGATCAGGACCCGCATCTGTTCGAAGCCAGCCCGAAGACGGCGCGCGCGTTGCAGCACGCGAGCATTGTGGTCTACAACGGTGCCGACTACGATCCGTGGATGGTGAAACTGCTGGCGGCTTCGAAGGGCGCGAAGCGCACGACGATCGTCGCGGCTGAGCTGAGCGGCAAGAACAGCGGCGACAACCCGCATCTCTGGTACGACCCGTCGACCATGCCCAAGGTGGCGCGCGCGGTGAACGAGGCGCTCGTCGCGGCCGACCCGGCGCACAAGTCGGCCTACGATGCGAACCTCGCGAAGTTTCTCGATTCGCTGAAACCGGTGGAGGCGAAGGTTGCCGAACTGCATGCGCATTACGCGGGCACGCCGGTCACGGCAACCGAGCCGGTGTTCGGCTATATGTCGGACGCGATCGGACTAAGCATGCGCAATATGCGCTTTCAACTGGCCGCCATGAACGACACCGAAGCGAGCGCGTCCGACATCGCCGCATTCGAACGCGATCTGCGTGAAAAACGCGTGCGCGTGCTGATCTATAACAGCCAGGCAACCGAGGCTCTGACCAAACGCATGTTGAAACTCGCGCAGGAATCGAAGGTGCCGACCATGAGCGTCACCGAGACCGAGCCAGCCGGCAACACTTATCAGACGTGGATGCTCTCGCAGCTCGACGCGCTCGGCGCGGCGCTCGCCAAAGGCGACGCGGCCGGCGTCAAAGGAAAAACCCAATGAATGTTACTGGCCGCAGCACGCCAGCCACTCTGTCAGCGAGCGCAGCGACGCTCGCGGCGAGCCGTGAGCCCGTGCTCGAACTCGATCACGTCACGCTCGAACTCGGCGACCGCACGATCTTGCGCGATGCCGGCTTCGTCGTGAATCAGGGTGAATTCATCGGCGTGCTCGGGCCGAACGGCGCGGGCAAGACCACGCTGATGCGCGCGGTGCTCGGCCTCGTGCCGGCGGCAAGCGGTTCGATCCGCGTACTGGGGCAGCCGGTGGAGCGCGGCAACGCGTCGATCGGTTATATGCCGCAAACGCGCAGCGCGCTCGCCGGACGGCGAGTGCGTGGCCACGATTTCGTGGCGATGGCGGCCGACGGCCACCGTTGGGGCCTACCTCACGCAGACGCCAGAACGCGAGCGGACGTCGAGCGCGTGCTCGAACTGGTCGACGGCCGCAAGCTCGCCGAGCGGCCGTTATCCGAACTCTCGGGCGGCGAGCGGCAGCGCCTGCTGCTCGCGCAATGTCTGCTGGGCGCGCCGAAACTGCTGCTGCTCGACGAACCGCTCATCAGCCTCGACCCGCATCATCAGAAGAGCGTGGTCGAACTCGTGCGGCGCGTGCAGCAGGAACTCGGCATTGCCGTGCTGTTCTCGGCGCACGAACTGAATCCGCTGCTCAACTCGCTCGATCGCGTGCTGTATCTCGGCAGCGGCGTGGCCGCGCTCGGCACCGTCGACGAGGTCATCACGCGGCCCGTGCTGTCGCGCCTCTACGGTTCGCCCATCGACGTGATGCGCGTGAACGGCCGCATCTTCGTGATGTCGGGCGGCGTCGAAGTAGAAAAGCACGATCACGAACATGAACATGACGGGAACGGCGGTCACTCGCATTCCCATGGTCATTCGCACGGACCCGCGCACGACCGTTCACACCAGCACGACTCACGCGACGGACATAAGCACGATGTTTGAATATGACTTCATGGTGAACGCGTTCGCGGCGTCGGGAATCGTCGCGGTGCTCGCGGGCGTGGTCGGCTATTTTCTCGTGATGCGCGGACAGACCTTCGCCGGCCACGCGCTTTCGCATGTCGGCTTCACCGGCGCGACCGGCGCCGTGCTGATCGGCATTTCGCCGATCTGGGGCATGGTCGGCTTCACGCTCGCGGCCGGCGTCGGCATGGGCGCGCTCGGCGAGCGCCTTGCCGGACGCGACGTGGCGATCGGCGTGATCCTGTCGCTATCGCTCGGCTTCGGCCTGCTGTTTCTGCACTTCTTCACGGCCTACGCGACGCAGGTCACAGCGCTGCTGTTCGGCAACGTGCTCGGCGTAAATGAGTCGACGCTCGCTGTGCTGGCGGGCTTGGGCGTGGTCAGCCTGCTGGCGCTCGCGGCGATCATGCGGCCGTTGCTGTTCGCTTCGTTGCAGCCCGAACTGGCCGAAGCGAAGGGCGTGTCGTTGCGTCTCGTGTCGGTGCTGTTTCTCGCGATTGCCGCGCTCGCCGTGGCCGCCTGCACGCAGATCGTCGGCGTGCTGCTGGTCTTCACGTTGATGGTCGGCCCGGCCGCCGCCGCGCAAAACATGACGACGCGGCTTTCCGCCGGCCTCGTGCTCGCCGCCGTATTCGCGTTGCTGCAGGCGTGGCTGGGCGTGACGCTCGCGTTCTATACCGATTGGCCGACGAGCTTCTGGATCACCGCGCTGTCGGCGGTGGTGTATGGCGGAAGTCTGCTGAAGCGCCGCTAATCTGACAGGCGCTCGATGCAATGGCGGCCCGCAACGGCGCCGCCATCGGTACAAAAGATTTCAGCCGAGCAAGACCTTCGCGTGATGCGCGATGTGATCCTGAATGAAGGTCGAGATGAAGTAATAGCTGTGGTCGTAGCCGGCATGGCGGCGCAACGTCAGCGGTTGGCCCGCCTCACGGCATGCGGCTTCGAACACGTCCGGGTACAACTGCTCGGCGAGGAACTGGTCGGCGAGTCCCTGATCGACCAGAATCCCCTCCGCGAACTTGCGCGATGCGCGCCCCACGAGTTCGCTTGCGTCGTATTCCTTCCACGTCTCGCGGTTCTCGCCGAGATAGCCGCTGAACGCTTTCTCGCCCCAAGGGGCACGCGTGGGCGCCGCGATCGGCGCGAAGGCCGACACCGAGCGATAGATGTCCGGGTTGCGCAGCGCGAGCATCAACGCGCCGTGGCCGCCCATTGAATGCCCGAAGATCCCGAGCCGCGCGCCGTCGACGGGCAGTTCGTTCAGCACCGTTTCGCGCAGCTCGTCGCGCACGTACGAGTACATCCGGTAGTGCCCCGCCCAGGGCTCCTGCGTTGCATCGACGTAAAAGCCCGCGCCCACGCCGAAGTCCCACGAGGCACTCTCGTTCGGCACGCCCGCGCCCCGCGGGCTCGTATCGGGCGCGACGAGCACAACGCCATGTTGCGCGGCGAAGCGCTGTGCGCCGGCCTTGATCGCGAACGTCTCTTCGGTACAGGTGAGCCCCGCGAGATAAAACAGCGCGGGCACCTTCGCATCAGGCTGCAGGGCCTGCGGCGGCAGATACACCGAGAAGCGCATTGGCAGGCCGATGGTCTGCGACTCGTGCCGGTAAAAGCGCTGCTCGCCGCCATGACAGGCGTGCGACGACAGTAGCTCAAGCATCGTCTTGCTCCTTGTTGATCGCTGTCATTGAGTGGCTTTCAGTGAGCCGCGTTAATACAGTACGACCGAGCGGATCGACTCGCCCTTCTTCATCAGATCGAAGCCCTCGTTGATGCGCTCGAGTGGCAGACGGTGCGTGATGAGATCGTCGATGTTGATCTTGCCTTCCATGTACCAGTCGACGATTTTCGGCACGTCGGTGCGGCCACGCGCGCCGCCGAATGCGGAGCCCTTCCACTCGCGGCCCGTCACGAGCTGGAACGGACGCGTGCTGATCTCTTCGCCCGCCGCCGCCACGCCGATGATGAACGACTGGCCCCAACCCTTATGCGTGCATTCGAGCGCCTGGCGCATCACCTTCGTATTGCCGATGCATTCGAACGAATAGTCGGCGCCGCCGTCGGTAAGCTGCACGATGTGATCGACCACATTCTCGACTTCGGTCGGGTTGATGAAGTGCGTCATGCCGAATTTTTTCGCGAGTTCCACGCGGCCCGGATTGATGTCCACACCAATGATCTTGTCCGCGCCGACCATCTTCGCGCCTTGAATCACGTTCAGACCGATGCCGCCGAGCCCGAATACGACCACGTTCGCGCCCGCTTCCACTTTCGCCGAATACACAACCGCGCCGACGCCCGTCGTCACGCCGCAGCCGATGTAGCAGATCTTGTCGAACGGCGCGTCTTCACGCACTTTGGCGACCGCGATTTCCGGCACGACGATGTAGTTCGAAAAGGTAGACGTGCCCATGTAATGAAACAAAGGCTTGCCGTCCAGCGAGAACCGCGACGTGGCATCGGGCATCAAACCCTTGCCTTGCGTCGAGCGGATCGCCTGACACAGGTTGGTCTTGCGCGACAGACAGAATTTGCACTGACGGCATTCCGGCGTGTAAAGAGGAATGACGTGATCGCCCTTCTTCAGCGTGCCGACGCCCGGACCCGTATCGACGATTACGCCCGCGCCTTCGTGGCCGAGAATCGCCGGGAAAATGCCTTCGGGATCGGCGCCCGAGAGCGTGTAGTAATCGGTGTGGCAGATGCCCGTCGCTTTCACTTCGATCAGGACTTCGCCGGCGCGCGGTCCTTCGAGATCGACTTCTTCGATCGTCAACGGTGCGCCGGCTTTCCATGCGATTGCTGCTTTGGTCTTCATCGTGAATGCTCCTGTGAGTCTGTGAATGCGACGCGCGTCGCCGCCTGCAACATGGCGACGCGCGAATATACGGGGATCATGCTGCGGTCGATGCCTGCGCCGCGCGAGCTACAGGCTAACGCATGAAAAGCGTCATGGTATTGCAAAGTGCGTCGCGGCGTTGTCGGCAGGTGACATTACCGCTCTCTTCATCAAGCGCCGGTGCGTGCGTCGAACCATGTTTCGACGCGACCATACAAATCCAGAAAACGTGCGTAGCGTTCGGCGAGCGCGTGATCGCCTCGCGGGCTCGCCACGTGTGTCGCACCGGGCGCGAGCGCAGCGAGATCGTGCACATGCCAGTGACCGCTCGCAATGCCACCCAGAATGGCCGCGCCGCGCGGGGCGGCATTCGGAGAATCGACCGCGTGCAGTTCGGCGTTCAGCGCATCGGCGAGCAACTGGCGCCAGCGTGCATCGACGGAACCGCCTCCCGCCAGTTTCAATGACGTCACTGTTGCGCCGCTCGCGCGGATCGCGTCGAGCCCCGCGCGCAGCGAAAAGGCAACGCCTTCGAACGCGGCGCGCATCATCGCGCCGCGCGTGTGATCGAGAGCAAGGCCGAGCCAGCCGCCGCGCGCCGTGGGATTGAGCCACGGTGTGCGCTCGCCTGTGAGGTAGGGGAGAAAGGTGAGCGGCGCTGTCGCTGTGGCGGTGTTGGCGTTGGCGTCGATGTCGGAGCCGTGGTTGGCGTGATCGCCGAACGCTTCGGCATAGGCGTCGCTCCATTCGTAGCATAGCCATCCGCGCGCGCGCTCGAGTGCAATGCCCACGTTCTGCATAGCCGCCATCCGATACCAGTGATCGCTCGCCGCGCGATAACGATGCAAGCCTTTAACCGCCTGTGGCTCGTGCTCGGCGAGCACGACGATCTGGCCACCGGTGCCCGTCGTCAGAAGCGCGTCGCCGTCGCGTGCAATGCCGCTGCCGAGCGCAGCGCATGGTGTGTCCGCGGCGCCGGTCGCGAGCACGATACCCGCACGCAGACCCAAGGCCTGCGCCGCGTTCTGTGACAACACACCGGCAGCTGCATAAGACGGCCCCAACGGCGGGAACCACTCGTGCGGAATGCCGAGCCGTTCGACCAGCGCCGCGTCCCACGCGCCATCAGGATCGGCGAGCGCGGTCGCGCAGGCGTCCGACGGATCGGTTGCGACCGCGCCGCCAAGCGCGACGCGCAGCCAGTCTTTCGGCTGCAATGCCCAGCGCGCGCGGCGCGCGGACTCCGGTTCATGCAACACGATCCAGCGCAGCAATGGACCGGCCATGCCGGGCGCCACCGGATTCGGCTGCGGCTCGGGCCACGCGTCGAGCAAAGTCCGCGCGCGCGTGTCGGGCCACAGCATTGCAGGCCGCACCGCATTGCCGGCTTCGTCGATCAGCACGACGCCGTGCATTTGCCCAGACAAGCCGATCGCCTTGACCCCGCGACGCAAGCTCTCGGGCAAGCGTGCAGCCGCTTCGCACAGCGCGCGCCACCACGTCTGCACCGACGTCTCTGCCCAGCCGGCGTGCGGCGTCTCAAGGGCATAAGCGACGCTCGCGGCGGCCTGCTCATGGCCGTCTTCATCGACGATTGCAACTTTGAGGGAGCCGGTGCCGAGGTCGATGCCGAGAAAGCTCATGAGTAATGGAGCGTCGTCAGTTAAGGGGTAAGTGAGAGCACGCGGACCGTGCCGCGAGCGGCGACTTTTGCTAGCCGCGCGATGTGTGCAAACCAGGCGATGCCGCGTGCGCAAAGCCGCCGAATCGCGGGTTAACCCCGGCCGGCGGCGAGTTGCACGAAAACACGACTATGTGCCCGCCCGGATACACCTGATCGATTCTCACATATATCGCTGCGGCTCGGGCACGCGGCGCGACCGCGCGCGCATCGCCGCTGCAAGGGGCTGACCGCCCAGGAACCCGCCGCTCGCCCGGATTCCGGTTTTCAAAACGGGCTTGCGCATATCGTCACCGGGAATGCCGGAATAGGCCCCAGCGGTCTTGTTGCGCTTTTTCGTCCCCGATACCTTGGAGTCCATCCCAAAACCAGATTGTGGAGAGAGACGTTATGCAATCGAACACGGTTCACCCGTGCGACGAGCGGCTGCCTGCGGGCCAGTTGCTCACCCTCGGCATCCAGCACGTTTTGGTGATGTATGCGGGCGCTGTCGCGGTCCCGCTGATCCTCGGCGCGGCGCTGAAATTGCCGAAAGACCAGATCGCGTTTCTGATCAGCGCCGACCTGTTCTCCTGCGGCATCGCCACGTTGATCCAGACGCTCGGCTTGTGGATTTTCGGCATCCGCCTGCCGGTCATCATGGGCTGCACGTTCGCCGCAGTCGGTCCGATGGTCGCGATCGGCACGAATCCGTCGCTCGGCATTCTCGACATCTTCGGCTCGACGATTGCCGCGGGCGTGATCGGCATCCTGCTTGCGCCGGCTGTCGGCAAGCTGCTGCGCTTCTTCCCGCCGGTGGTGATCGGCGTGGTGATTTCGGTGATCGGTCTGTCACTGATGGGCGTCGGCATCAACTGGGCCGCTGGCGGCGTGGGCAATCCCGACTACGGCAACCCCGTCTACCTCGGCCTGTCGCTGCTCGTGCTGATGCTGATTCTGCTCATCAACAAGTTTGCCAAGGGCTTCATCGCGAATATTTCTGTATTGCTCGGCATTGTCGCGGGCTTCGTGATCGCGTTGGCGCTCGGCCGCGTCGACATGGACGGCGTCACGCACGCGCCTTGGGTCGGCTTCGTCATGCCGTTCCACTTCGGCCTGCCGCACTTCGATCCGTTGTCGATTGCGACCATGGTCACCGTGATGTTCGTCACCTTCATCGAATCGACGGGCATGTTCCTCGCGGTCGGCGATATGGTCGATCGTCCGGTCGATCAGAAAGCGCTGGTGCGCGGACTGCGCGTGGACGGACTCGGCACGCTGATCGGCGGCATCTTCAACTCCTTTCCGCATACGTCGTTCTCGCAGAACGTCGGCCTGATCGGCGTCACGGGCGTGAAGAGCCGCTTTGTCTGCGCGATGGGCGGGGTGATCCTCGTGTTGCTCGGCCTGTTTCCGAAGATGGCGCAAGTGGTCGCGTCGGTGCCGGCGTTCGTGCTCGGCGGTGCCGGCATCGTGATGTTCGGCATGGTCGCGGCCAATGGCATCAAGGTACTGTCGAAGGTCGACTTCGTGAAGAATCACCACAACCTGTTCATCGTCGCGGTCAGTATCGGCCTGGGGCTCGTGCCGGTCGTGTCGCCGCACTTCTTCTCCAGACTGCCGCCCGCGTTGTCACCGCTGCTGCACAGTGGAATCTTGCTGGCTTCAGTGTCCGCGGTCGTGCTGAATCTGATTTTCAACGGCGTCAAAAGCGAGAAGAAGGCGCAGTGCGAAATCCGCAAGGCCGGCCACGATTTCGATGGACGTGGCGGCAAGGAACAACCGCGCGACGAAATGCTGCGCGCGGCGGATCTGCATTGAGAGAGACGGCTGGGACACTGAATCGGTAAAGCGTTGGGTTTTAGGTGCAACATCTCGCCAGGCGGCGGGGCTCCGCTCGATCCGCTCGACCGCTGCAAAAGAAAACGCCACGGCATGCCGTGGCGTTTTTTGTCACCGGTCGCTTACCCGTTGAACCGCTGTAACCCTCAGCCGGCGGTCGCAGCCGAAGCCGCTGCCGGCGCGCGCGCCGCACCATAGTCGACGGGCGCGTCGGCCGGACGCGGCTGATCGCCGCTATGCTCGATCCAGCCGCCGCCGAGCGCCTGGTACAACGTCACCAGGTTCTGCAGACGCTCCATGCGCGCGGTAATCAACGACTGCTGCGCCGCATACAAAGCTGTCTGCGCGGTCAGCACCAAGAGGTAATTGTCGACACCGCTCGTATAACGCAGATTCGACAGATCCAGCCGGCGCTGTTCCGCAAACGTGTTGCGCTCGAGCGCCAGGATCTGCTGATCGTACGTGCCGCGCGCGGCCAGCGCGTCCGCCACCTCGCGAAACGCCGTCTGGATCGCCTTTTCGTACGTGGCGATCTGGACGTTCTTCTGGATGTTGGCGAGATCGAGGTTGGCCAGGTTCTGACCGCCTTCGAAAATCGGCAGCGTGATCGACGGCGCGAAACTCCACGCTGCCGAACCCGGCTTGAACAAGCCGCCGAGCGTCGGGCTCAGCGTGCCGAAGCTGCCCGTGAGCGAAACCTTCGGGAAGAAGGCCGCGCGCGCGGCGCCGATATTCGCGTTGGCCGCAAGCAGATTCTCTTCGGCCTCCATGATATCGGGACGACGCGTCAGCAGATCGGATGGCAGACCCGCCGGAATATCCGTGAGCAGATTCTGGTCGTCCAACGTGAGGCCCGGCGCCAGGCCGGCGGGCAGCGGCTCGCCGACCAGCAGCACCAGCGCGTTCTCCGCCTGGGCCCGCAGACGCTCCTGCGCATGCAGGTTCGCCTCTGCCTGCTCGACCACGGTCTGCGCCTGGCGCAGATCGAGTTCGGAGCCCGTGCCGTTGTCGAACTGCAGCTTCGTGATGCGATACGACTCCTGCGCGGTCTTCAGCGTACCTTGCGTGACCTTCAGCAGGTCGTCGAGCTCCAGTACCGTCAGGTACTGATTCGCCACTTGCGAGACCAGCGCGATTTCAGCCGCCTTGCGCGCCTGAGCCGTGGCCAGGTACTGAGCCAACGCCTGGTCCTTCAGGCTTTGAATACGCCCGAAGAAGTCGATTTCCCACGAAGCGTTCAGGCCGACCGAATACGAGTTCGAAATCGTATTGCCGAACACCGACAGATCTTTCGGCGTCCGCTGTTTGCTTTGCGATGCCGCGGCGTCGAGCGTCGGGAACAGACCCGCGCGAACGATCCGGAACTGCGCCTGCGACGCCTGCATGTTCAGCACCGACACGCGCAGATCACGGTTGTTCTTCAGCGCGATCTCGATGAGCTGCTGCATGCGCGGATCGATAAAGAAATCGCGCCAGCCGATGTCGGCCGCGGCCAGGCCGTTCGCGCTGCGCGCGCCGGCCCCGCCAGGCTGCGTCGCGCCCGGCTGCGTGGCGTACACACCGCCGGTCGGGAACGTGCTCGTCACCGGCGCGGCGGGGCGTTCGTACTTCGGCGCCATCGTGCAACCGGCGGCGAGGAACGCGACCGCCACTGCAATCAAAGAGTGTTTTTGCATCTCAATGTCCGTCCTTGCCCGAGCCGTTGCTGTCGGACCCGCCAGCGGCCCCGCCGCCTTGCGGATCATGCGGATGGTGCTGGTTGTAGTGTGCGAGCGCCGCGTCCGGGTCTTCCTTCTCGCCGCCGAACTTCGCGCGGATCACGACGAAGAACATCGGGATCATGAAAATCGCGAGGAAGGTCGCCGTCAACATACCGCCGATCACGCCCGTACCGATTGCGTGCTGGCTGGCCGAGCCCGCGCCGTTACTGATCGCGAGCGGCATCACGCCGAGAATGAACGCGAGCGATGTCATCAGAATCGGACGCAGCCGCAGACGTGCCGCTTCCAGTGCGGCCTCGACCGGACCCATGCCCTCGCTCAGCTGCAGCTCGCGCGCGAATTCGACGATCAGAATTGCGTTTTTCGCCGACAGCCCCACTGTTGTCAGAAGACCGACCTGGAAGAACACGTCGTTCTCGAGCCCGCGCAGCGTGGCGGCCAGCAATGCGCCGATCACGCCGAGCGGCACCACCATGATCACGGAGAACGGGATCGACCAGCTTTCATACAGCGCCGCGAGACACAGGAACACGACGAGGATCGAGATGCCGTACAGGATCGGCGCCTGCGAACCGGACTGGCGTTCCTGCAACGACAGGCCCGTCCATTCGTAGCCGACACCCGCGGGCAGTTTCGCCACGAGCGCTTCCATTGCCGTCATCGCCTGACCGGTCGACTTGCCCGGCGCCGCCGCGCCCTGGATTTCCACCGCGGAAATACCGTTGTAACGCTCGAGCTTCGGCGAACCGTAGGTCCACTGGCCGCTTGCGAACGCAGAGAAAGGCACCATACCGCCCGCTGTGTTGCGCACGTACCAGGCGTTCAGGTCTTCCGGCGTCATGCGGAACGGTGCGTCGCCCTGCATGTACACCTTCTTGATCCGGCCGTCCGTATCCAGGAAGTTGTTCACGTATTGCGACGCCCACGCGATCGAAAACGTCTGGTCGATTGCGGACAGCGATACGCCGAGCGCAGAGGCCTTTTCATGATCGATGTTCACCTTGAACTGCGGCGTATCGTTCAGGCCGTTCGGACGCACCTGAGCCAGCGTCGGATCTTGCGCGGCCATGCCGAGCAACATGTTGCGCGCTTGCATCAGCTTTTCGTGGCCGACACCCGCGCGGTCCTGCAGCTCGAAGTCGAAGCCCGCAGCCGTGCCGAGTTCCGGAATGGACGGCGGATTCACCGGATACACGAGCGCGCCCTTGTAGCTGCCGAAGTGCATAAAGAGGCGGCCCACCAGCGCCTGCACCTTTTCATCAGCGTGCTGACGCTGCGCGTAGTCCTTCATCCGCACGAACACGAGACCGGCGTTCTGACCGCGGCCCGCGAAGCTGAAGCCGTTCACCGTGAAGGTGGATTCGACAATCGCCTTTTCGCCGTTGAGCAGATAGTCCGACACGTCTTTCAGCGCGCGAGCGGTGGTTTCCTGCGTGGAGCCCGAAGGCGTTTGCACCAGCACGAACATCGTGCCCTGGTCTTCGTCCGGCAGGAACGACTTCGGCAGTTTCACGAACAGCAGACCGACCGCGAAGATCACCACCATGTAGATGATGAGCCAGCGACCCGAGCGCTTGATCACGTGGTGCACGCCCGAGTGATACTTGTCGCGGCTCTTGTTGAAGTTCCGGTTGAACCAGCCGAAGAAGCCCTTCTTCTCTTCGTGATGACCTTGCGGAATCGGCTTGAGAATCGTCGCGCACAAGGCCGGCGTCAGAATCAACGCAACCAGCACCGACAGCACCATGGCGGCCACGATGGTCAGCGAGAATTGCCGGTAGATAGCGCCGACCGAACCGCCCGAGAACGCCACCGGCACGAACACCGCCGACAGCACGAGCGCCACGCCGACCAGCGCGCCGGTAATCTGGTCCATCGCCTTGCGCGTGGCTTCGCGAGGGGATAAGCCCTCCTCCGCCATCACCCGCTCGACGTTTTCCACCACCACGATCGCGTCGTCCACCAGCAGGCCGATTGCCAGCACGAGCCCGAACATGGACAACGTGTTGATCGAGAAGCCGACAATGCTCATGACCGCGAACGTGCCCAACAGCACCACCGGCACTGCGATGGTTGGGATCAGCGTGGCGCGCAGGTTCTGCAGGAACAGGTACATGACCAGGAACACCAGCACGATACCTTCGAGCAGCGTCTTGACCACTTCCTCGATCGACAGACGCACGAACGGCGTGGTGTCGTACGGATACTTGACGACGAGACCGTGCGGGAAGTACTTCGACAACTCGTCGATCTTCGCGCGCACCGCCTTGGCGGTGGCGAGCGCATTCGCGCCCGTGGCGAGCTGGATACCGAAGCCCGCGGTCGGCTGACCGTTGTACTTGGTGTCGAAGTTGTAGTTTTCGCCACCGAGCTCGACGCGTGCGACGTCCTTGATACGGACCTGCGAGCCGTCGGGATTGACCTTCAGCAGCACGTTGCCGAACTGCTCAGGCGTATTGAGCAGCGTCGCTTCCGTGATGGTCGCCTGCAACACCTGCCCCGGCACCGACGGCGTGCCGCCGAGCGAACCGCCCGCGACCTGTACGTTCTGCGCCTGCAGCGCGGACTGCACATCCACCGGCGTCAAGCCGAAGTTGGTCAGCTTGTTCGCGTCGAGCCAGATTCGCATTGCATACTGTGAGCCGAACAGCGTGACCGTGCCCACGCCGTCGATACGGCTGACCGGGTCCTGAATGTTCGACGCCACGTAGTTCGCGAGGTCGTACTTGCTCATGCTGCCGTCTTCGGACACGAACGCCATGACCAGCAGGAAACTGCTGCTTGACTTCGTGACCTTCGTACCCAGCTGCTGCACAGCTTGCGGCAGCAACGGAGTGGCGAGCTGCAGCTTGTTCTGCACCTGCACCTGCGCGATGTCAGGATTGGTGCCGGCCGCGAAAGTCAGCGTGATGGTTGCCGTACCCGAGTCGTCCGACGTGGACGACAGGTACAGCAAGTGGTCGAGACCACTCATCTGCTGCTCGATCACCTGCGTGACGGTGTTTTCCACCGTCTTCGCCGAAGCGCCCGGATACGTTGCGCTGATCTGCACAGCCGGCGGCGCGATGGTCGGATATTGCGCGATCGGCAATGTGAACACCGACGCGATACCCGCGAGCATCAAAATGATGGCGATCACCCATGCAAAAATCGGGCGATCAATGAAGAACTTTGCCATGTGGCGGGCTCCCTGTTATTACGCGCCCGATGCAGCGGAGGCAGGTTGACCCGTCTGCGCGCTGCCGCTGGCGGCCGACGCACCTTGAGCGGCTGCGCCGGAGGCGGGGGTAGCGGGAAGTTGCGCGGCAACGGTCTTGACCTGCATGCCCGGTTTTGCCTTGTCGGTGCCCTGCACGATCACGCGGTCGCCGGGTTTCAGACCGCTCTCGACCACCCAGTTCGGACCGTACGTGCCCGAGGTGACGAGCTGACGCAACACGACCTTGTTGTCGTCGCCGACGACGAGCGCGGTAGGCTGACCCTTCTGGTCGTGCGTGATGCCGACTTGCGGCACGACGAGTGCGTTATCGTTCACGCCTTCCTCGATCCTCGCGCGCACGAACATGCCCGGCAGCAGCACCTTGTCCTTGTTCTGGAAGATCGCGCGGACCGTGACAGAGCCGGTGCCCTGGTCGACCGTCACGTCGGTGAACTGCAGCTTGCCCTTTTCGGAATACGTCCGGCCGTCTTCGAGAATGAGCGAGACCTTCGCGGCGTCAGGACCGTTCGTCTTGAGACGCCCTTCCTGCATCTGGCGGCGCAGCTTCAGACCTTCGAGGCTCGATTGCGTCAGATCGACGTAGACCGGATCGAGTTGCTGCACGGTGGCGAGCAGCGTCGCGGCGCTCGCCTGCACATAAGCGCCCGGCGTGACTTGCGACACGCCGATCTGGCCCGTCACGGGCGAGGTCACGTCGGTATAGCCCAAGTTGATCTGCGCTGTCTCGACCGCTGCCTTGCCCGCGGCGACGTCGGCGGCGGCCTGGCCTTCCGAGGCGACCGCGTTGTCGTAGTCCTGCTTGCTGACCGCATTGGCGGCGACCAGCACCTTGAAGCGGCTTGCCTGCGCCGTGGTGGACGCGAGGTTGGCCTGCGCCTTGGCGAGCGTTGCCTTCGCGTTGTTCAGCGTGGCGATGTACGGCGCCGGATCGATCTTGTACAGGCGCTGGCCTGCCTTGACCTGGCCGCCTTCGGTGAACTCGCGGCGCAGCACGATACCGTCCACCCGCGCGCGCACTTGCGCGACGAGGAAAGCACTGGTGCGGCCCGGCAATTCAGTGACGACAGGTACGGTAGTCGGCTGGACTGTGACGACGCCGACTTCGGGCGTCTGTTGCGGCGGGGCAGATTGTTTTGGTCCGCATGCTGCCAGCAATATGGCAGCCGTCGCGGCACTGATTAAGCGGAATGGAACCCGTTCGACGCGCATGGAGCGACCTCTGTCTATGACTGAGAATGAAAAAGTGCGCGCATCCCTACCCCGGGGACGACGGCGCACACATGCGTCTTGCGACGCTCGACCGAAAGCCATGGATGCCGACAAGCTGCCAGGCAACCAGAACCAAATGCGCCATACCGGGAAATGCCGCACCGCGCCGCCCGTTGAATCACGGCGCGAAAGCGTTCTGAAGACAACAGTGACGGATATTAACCGGTCGTCACAGCTTGGGCTATCCGATCGTGGGGTGCTATTATATATACATTCACGAATGGATGTAAAAGTGCGTTACTTCTCTTACGGGGCGGGGATCCGGAAGAAAGCTTCGCGAAACAGTTCAGGGCAAACGGATTGTCATCGAGCGTATTTAAAAAAGGCTCGGGAAAACCCGCAATCAGGGCGAGTTAGACAAATATGGTTAGAAGAACCAAAGAAGAAGCGCTGGAGACGCGCAATAGCATCCTCGACGCAGCCGAGCGGGTCTTCTTCGAAAAGGGTGTGTCGCGCACGTCGCTCGCCGACATCGCACAGGCGGCCGGCGTCACGCGCGGCGCCATTTATTGGCACTTCGCGCACAAGAGCGACCTGTTCACCGAAATGTTCGACCGCGTGCTGCTGCCGCTGGACGAACTCAAGGCCGCGTCGCTGGACCCGAACGAGCCCGATCCGCTTGGGCGGCTGATGGAAATCTGCATTGTCTGCGTGCGCGATACCGCGACCGATCAGCGCCGCCGTCGTGTGTTCGACATTCTGTTTCTGAAGTGCGAGCTGGTCGAAGAGATGGGGCCGGTGATGGTCCGCTACCAGACCAATATGCGCGAGGCGCTGATCAAGATCGAAGGCGGCTTGCGCAACGCGATCTCGAAAGGGCAATTGCCGGCAGACCTCGATACGAAGCTCGCTGCGGCCATGGTGCATGCGTTTGTCGGCGGGTCGCTGCGCGATATGCTGTTTCTTCCGGATGCCACGGATTTCACCGCGCTCGGCGAGCGGATGGTCGAAGGCATTTTCGATGCACTGCGTCTGAGTCCGGCGTTGCGTAAGACAACGTGAAGCAGCGGATGGCGGGCCGGGCGGGCGCGAGGCGGCCTGCTTGGGTCGTTCGCGGCTGATTGGGCGGTGGCTGTCGGCGCTGGCGTTTGCTAGCGCTGCTGGGATTGATGGGATTGATGGGATTGATGGGATTGCTGGGATTGCTGGCGGCGCCGTCGTTGCCGGCAACGCTCCCGACGCACCATTTGGCGCAATCAGCCGCGCCTGCTCTCGCGGCGCTTGCTGCGGTGTTGGACCAGCGTTGGACCGGCATTGTCACGACCTTTGAGTCACGACCTTTGAGTCACGACCTTTAAGTCACGGCCTTTGAGTCGCGACACTCAACTCGCGACCTTCAACTCGCGACCTTTCAGCCGCGTCGCTCATGCCCGTATCAGCGATTCCGGCTGCGCGCCTTCTGATTCGATGCATAAATGTTGCCGCGCTCCAGCGGCGCACCGTTACTCACGGCGGCAAGCCATTCGTCGGTGCTTGCCACAGCCGCAAAGCGTGATTGCAGCACCACACTGAACACGCGATGAATATCTTCCGCGCTTGCAAAGCCTGCGCTGTTTTCATAGGGCACCGAGCCGGTTGCATCGTGCAGGAATTCGACGGCGAGGCCCGCGTGGACCGCGTGATTGATCGTCGATGCATCGCAGTTGTGCGTCATGTAACCCACTACCGTCACCGTGTCGATTTGCCGTGCTGCCAGCCAGTCGGCGAGGTCTGTGCCGGTGAAGGCGCTCGGCAGCGACTTCTCCAGATAGTGATCGCGCCCGCGGGAAGCGACCACCGGGTGCAGTTCGGCTCCCGCGCTGCCGCGGGCGAACAGCGGCGAAGTGGCGGGCGCGAAGTTCTGCACGATCACCACCGGCACGCCGGCGGCGCGCGCGGCGTCGATCGCGCGTCCTATGTTGGCTAGCGAGCTTTGGACGTCCGGATACTCGATCGGCAGATTGCCGCTTACGTATTCGTTCTGCACGTCGATGACGATCAGCGCACGGCGTGGTGTGGTCATGGCAAGACTCCTGTGAAAAGTTGATGAGGTCGCGCGCCACAGCCCCGGTAGCTTCAGGCAAGCGAGGCCGCCGCGATGACGCATTGTTCGCCAACGCCCGTTCTGGCGACAGCGGCCCGATTGACAATATTCGCTAGAATCGGGCCATCGTCGTCGTCGTCGTCGTCGTCGTCGTCGCTCTTACGAGGTGCCTGACTCATGGCTACATCTGCCGCTTCTGCCGCTTCTGCCGCTTCTGCCGCTTCTGCCGTTTCTACCCCCGCCGCCGCAAAGCCCGCCACAAAGCCCGGCGGACAACGGACGCATATCGTCGCAGTGATCGCGTTCGACCGCATCAGCCCGTTTCATCTTTCTGTGCCATGCGTGGTGTTCGGCGAGGACCGCAGCGGCGGTGGCGTCCCCGGCTTCGACTTCCGCGTCTGCGCAGCCGAAACCGGCCCGCTGACGACGACCGCAGGATTCTCGATTGCGGTGACTCACGGCCTCGAAGCGCTCGCCGAAGCCGACACGATCATCGTGCCGAGCTGGCGCGATCCCGCCGAGTCGCCGCCGGCCGCTTTGCTCGATGCACTACGCGCGGCGCACGCACGCGGCGCGCAACTCGTCGGCCTGTGCCTCGGCGCGTTCGTGCTGGCTGCCGCGGGCATTCTCGACGACCGCCCGGCCTCCACGCATTGGGCATGGGCCGACGACTTCGCGCACCGTTATCCGCGTGTCCGGCTCGATCGCGACGTGCTTTATGTCGACGACGGCAACGTGCTGACATCGGCGGGCACGGCTGCCGGCCTGGATTGCTGCCTACATGTGCTGCGCAAGATGTGCGGCGCCGAGGTGGCGAACTTCGTCGCGCGGCGGCTCGTCGTATCGCCGCACCGGCAAGGCGGCCAGGCGCAATACATCCAGCAGCCGGTGCCGCCGAACGTCCGCGAAGACCGGCTCTCGGGTCTGCTCGACTGGGTGTGCGGCAACCTCGACGCGCCGCATACGCTCGACAGCCTCGCGGCCCGCGCGCTAATGAGCCGGCGCACCTTCACGCGGCGCTTCAGGCTCGCCACCGGCACTACCGTCGGCGCGTGGCTGCTCGCACAACGGCTCACGCGCGCGCAGCAGTTGCTGGAGAGCTCGGATGAGTCGGTGGAAGCGATTGCGGGCATCGCCGGCTTCGGGTCGGCGGCGTCATTGCGTCAACACTTCGCGGAAGCCTTTCGGACGTCGCCCTCGGCATGGCGAAGAGAGTTTCGCGGCGCCTGAAGACACAGCGGCCATGCAGGTGCCGCGTGACACGCACGCTATACGCGAAGCAAACGCGGCGTGACACGCTAAAGACGATCAAGACGCCGGGTAACACGTTGAAGGCGAAGCATGGCATCGACGCCGCGAAGCGACGCCTGGTACAAAGCGACGCGCTTTCGTAGTCGGCCACCGCGAATTCGTAGTCGCGCCCGCACGACACTCGACCCCGCACGCTGCGCGACCGTTCCGCGCGTGCATGCCGCTCACGCGCTAGTCAAGCCGCGAACAAGGGACGCCGTCAGCGCTCGCTGATCCAGCGCGCTACATACAGCAGAAGCGCGACGAGAAAAATCATCGCCGCCCACGCCCAGTTCGGCATGGCATGCGGAGTCGGCTCGGGGTGAGAGACGCCATGCGACACGCTGGCCGCCCGCCCGGCGAGCGCGTTGCCATGTTCGGTGCGAGTGCGTCGCGAGACGCCGCCAAGCGTGATGGGCCGCAAAAATACATGCTGGCGACGCGCCGCCGAACCGCGCGCGCGGTTCGGCCCCTGCCCATGCTTCGCACGCACGACCGCGCTGAATTCGGTGAAAAAATCGTCGGCGAGATGATGGAGCGCGTTTTCGAGCTGACGCGTGGGCAGTTCAGCGAGCGGCCCGGACGACGTCGCCCAGATCGTGTAGTCGATCCGTGTGCCGCGCTCCCTGGCGCCGAGCGCGCCCTCTTCCGCGCGCAGGCGCACTTCGATTTGCCCGCGCAGCGAGCCGATACCTTCGGCGCGCGCCTTGAAATTGATCGTGCGGCGCTCCGCATCGGCCGGGCCGGAATCCTGGCCGGCGACGTGCGCGCGTGCTTCGTAACGCGCGCGCAGCGGCCCGAGCGGCACCGTCATAGCCAGCGCGTATTCGCCGTGCGAAAGACGCGTGAACGACTCGCAGTTATCGAGGCTGGCGCGCAGCAGCGCGAGATCTTGCAACGCGTCCCAGACATCGGACGGCGCAAGTGGAATCCGTAACGCGTCGTTCAGTTCCATCCCAGCCTCCGACAAACACGCGACAGCGGATCAGGACGTCTGATCGATGCGGTCGACGCGCGATGAGTAAAACGCGAGATATCCCTGGATCGGGGCTGCCTGTTCGAACGGCGTCTCGTAAGTCCATACGGCGTTTTCGATCAAGCCGTCTTCGGTGCGCAGATGGTAGTACGACGCGTCGCCCTTGAACGGACAGTGCGACGTGTGCGTGGAGCGTTCGAGCCGCGCCATGTTCACGTCCTCACGCGGGAAATAGAACACGTCGGGCAGACCGGTTTCGGCGAGCGTGAGCGCCGCGTGCGTGTCGGCCATCGTCACGCCGCCGTGAATCACCCGCACCCGGTGATGATTGCCCGTTATCGCAATGGCGTGCCCGCCGGAGGGTTTGTCCGGGCTTGCGTGAGGTGTCAAGGCATCGCTCATGTCTCGGCTCCGTGAAAGTGTGCGGTCGTGCATACAGCAAAGCCACGGGACAGGCCCGTGGCTTCATTATCGGTCAAAGTCCTCGCGATTGCGCGGCCTCCGTTCTGCATGCCCGCGAAGCCTCGGGTTTACTGGGTGTTCCAGTAGAACGCAGCTTTCGCCGTGCCCTTCGCGGGCACCGTCAATGCCTTCGACTGGTCGCGGTCCTTGTATGTCGCGTGCACCGTGTAGCGACCCGGGCGCAGTTTCACGAGCATGTACGGTCCGCGCGACGCGGTGCTCAACACCTCGCCGTTATGGGCATCGACGATTCGCACGTGGACGTCGGCCAGATAGTCCGAGCCCGGTCCGGTAAAGCGCAGCGACAGCGGCCACTGGCTTTGCGCCTGCTGCAGCGCCTTGGACTCGTCCAGACCGACGCCGCCCGAGACGAACGACACGTCGCCTTGTTGCTGGATTTGCGGCAGACCTCCGCCGTTGGCGTTGCCTGCGCTCGTCTCGTCCGCGGTGGTACCGCCGGTTACTTCGCTCGCCTGCTGCGCGTACGCGCCGCCCGCCAGACCGAGAGTGAGCGCCACGCTGGCCGCGGCGGCTACGATCTTTTGCTGAGTGCGTTGGTTCTTCATCGGTTTGCTCCTTATTGACGTCCTTATCCGGTACCCGTCGATGGGACCGGGTTCAACCTGGATGCAACTGGCGTGCCACGCGGCCGCTCGCCGATCCGGCAAACCGCCCGCTTCGCACGTCACACGCCGCAAAGCCCCCTGCTTGCGGCTTCCGTCATAGAAAGAAAAATGCCGGTCTGTCTGCAGTAAGTGCAAACAGACCGGCAAGCGTTACTCGATGCTGCGCGTGGATCAACCCAGATCGACCGGCACGAAAATCTGCGCATTGTCCCGCTGGATCAGCAACGCGATGCTATTGCCCGCGCCGGAGATCATCTGCTTCAACTGATCGACGCTCGTCACCGGCCGGCCGTTGACCGCGAGAATCACGTCGCCCGGCTGGATGCCCGCGCTTTCCGCCGCGCCGCCCGACTGCTGCACGAGAAGACCGTGCGAGATCGAAGCACTGCTCTTTTCTTGCGGCGTCAGCGGACGCACGGCCACGCCGAGACGGCCTTGCAACTGCGCGGGCTGGTCGGCCTTGTCCGAGGCCAGCTTCGTGTCCGACAACGAGCCGATCGTCACCTTCAGATCCTTCGTGCCCTTGTCGCGCCACACCTGCACTGTGGCCGTGCTGCCGGGCGCGAGCCCTGCCACCTGTGAAGGCAGCGCCGACGAATCGCCCACCGGCTCGCCGTTCACCGACAGAATCACGTCTCCCGGCTGCAAACCCGCCTTCGCGGCAGGACCGTCCGGATCGACGGAGCTGACGAGCGCGCCTTGCGGCTTCTGCATGCCGAACGAATTTGCCAGCGTCTGATTCATGCTTTGCACCGCGACGCCCAGGCGCCCCCGGCTCACGTGACCCGTCTTCACGATGTCGTCCTTGACCTTGATCGCTTCATTGATCGGGATTGCGAACGAAAGCCCCTGGAAGCCGCCAGTCTGCGAGTAGATCATGGAGTTGATGCCGATCACCTCGCCTTGCAGATTGAACAGCGGCCCGCCGGAGTTGCCGGGATTCACCGGCACGTCGGTCTGAATGAACGGCGTGTAGTTTTCGTTCGGCAGCGAACGCGATTTCGCGCTGATGATGCCCGAGGTCACCGTATTGTCGAAACCGTACGGCGAGCCGATCGCGACCACCCACTGACCGACCTTGCTCTGACGCGGATCGCCGATCTTCACTGTCGGCAGACTGCTTGCGTCGATCTTCAGGACGGCGACGTCCGACTGTTTGTCGGCACCGATCACCTTGGCTCTGAACTCGCGCTTGTCGGTCAGCTTCACGGTGACGACGTTTGCGCCGTCCACCACATGCGCGTTGGTCAGGATATAGCCGTCGCTGCTGACGATAAACCCGGAGCCGAGACTCGCGCTCGGCTCGTCGGGCGCATCGCCGCCGTCGCCGCCCTGCATGCCGGGCATGCCGCCAAAAAAGTGCTTGTAGAACTGGTAGAACGGATCGCTCGGATCGATCGGCAACTGATTGCCGCCGCTCACGCCGCCATTGCCTCCATTACCGCGCAATGCCGTGCGCTTCACGACGTGCTTTGCGCTGATGTTGACCACCGCCGGTCCGTACGTTTCGACGAGACCGGAGAAATCGGGAATGCCGGTTTTCGCGGCGGCTTCGGCGGGCATCATCGCCGCTTGCGCCGGTGAAATCACCTGAGGCGCGGGTACGTCGCGATGGCCCGCCACATAGCCGGCGGAAAGCGCCACGGCGACAGCCGCTGCAACAGCGCTGCGAGACAAGGTTTTCGCGTTCATCGTGTACTCCTGACTGGAGAAAGAAACTTGGATGTCAGGGAGCGTACGGGGCATCGCTTAAAAGAGTCTTAAGCAGCGACAGATTGCGTTTTGGCCTTCTTTTCAGGGGTTTTCTGCACCAAGCAAATTGAAAGCATTGCTTCAGAAGCGCACGGTGACGTCTAGCCCACCGGCCGGCGATTCGTCGAGCGACACCGTAGCGTGATGTTGAGTGGCGATTCGCCGGACGATCGCAAGGCCGAGTCCGCTGCCGGCCACATCGGTACGCACGCGATTTTCGCCGGCGCCCGAGCGATAGAAACGGTCGAATACACGCTCGCGTTCGGCAGGCTCGATGCCGGGTCCGCTGTCGGCGATACGCACCACCGGATGACCGTGTTCGACATGCAGACTCACGTCGACGCGCCCGCCTCGCGGCGTGTACTTGGTCGCGTTATCGACGAGATTGTTGAACATGACGCGCAGCGACTCAGGATCGCCGATCACAGTAGCCGCTTCGCTCGCCTCGATGCCGAGGTCCACGCCGCGATTTTCAGCAAGCGGCGCATAGGTCACCACGCAGTCCTGCAACAACGAGCGCAAGTCGACGGCATCGGTGGCGGCGAGGCCGTCCGGCTCCGAGCGCGCGAGCGCGAGCAGTTGCTCGGCAAGGCGCGTCGCGCGCGTCACACCCGCTTGCAGATCGGCGAGCGCTTCGCTGCGCGCCGCGTCGTCTTTTGCGCGCGCCACCAGTTGCGATTGAATCTGCACTGCGGCAAGCGGCGTGCGCAGTTCGTGCGCGGCGTCCGCGACGAACGCCTTCTGGATGTCGAGCGCGGTGGCGAGCCGCTGCAACAGCCCGTTCAACGCGCGCACGAGCGGCTGCACTTCGAGCGGCAGGCGCTGATCGGGCAACGGATCGAGCGCCTCCGGATGACGCGTGTCGAGTGCGCTCGTCACGCGCCGCAGCGGGCGCAACCCGCGTCCGATGATCACCCACACCGCGAGCCCGAGCGCCGGCAGCAGCACGATCAACGGCCACAACGTGCGCAATGCGACGTCGGCGGCGAGGCGGTTGCGCACCGACAGCGGTTGCGCCAACTGCACGACGTTATCGCCGACGATCGCCCCATACACGCGCCAGTCGCCGCGATCCGTGTGTTCGGTCGTAAACCCCAGTTCGGCGCGCGGCGCGAGCGGCGCGCGCGGACGCGAGTAGTACATCAGCACGCCGTTGCGATTCCAGATTTGCAGCACGATGCCTTCGTCGCCGGTATCGCGCGAGCCGAGCACTTGTGAAAACGGTTCGGACGGCAGGGCCGCGGCGATCTGCTCCAACTGGTAGTCGAACAGTTCATTCGCTTCGGCAAGCGCCTGGCGGTAAATCAGCCAGCCAGCTACGCCGACGCCGAGTAGCACGAGCGCGAGCAGCCACACCAGCAATTGACGGCGGATCGAACGCATCGGCTCAGGCTTCCTTGGCGATCATGTAGCCAAGGCCGCGCACGTTGCGGATCAGGTCCGCGCCGAGTTTCTTGCGCAGCGCATGAATGTAGACCTCGACGGTATTGCTGCCGATCTCCTCGCCCCAGCCGTACATTTTTTCTTCCAGCTGACTCTTCGAGAGCACGGCTCCGGGCCGGGCGAGCAGCGCTTCGAGCAGCGCAAACTCTCGCGCCGACAATGCCACCGGCGCGCCGTCGAGCGTGACCTGATGCGACGCGGGATCGAGCGTCAGATTGCCGTGGCGGATCGTCGAATCGCTACGGCCCGATTGACGACGGATGAGCGCCCGCATGCGCGCGCCGAGTTCGTCCAGATCGAACGGCTTGACGAGGTAATCGTCCGCGCCGGCGTCGAGACCCTTCACGCGGTCGGCTACAGCGTCCCGCGCCGTGACGATCAGCACCGGCAAAGCCTGGCCGCGCGCTCGCAGCGTGCGCAACACGTCGAGGCCGTCGCGCTTGGGCAGCCCCAGGTCGAGCAGCACGAGGTCGTAGGGCTGGCTGCCCGCCGCGCTGAGCGCCGCTTCGCCGTCTTCCACCCAGTCGACCGCGAAGCCTTCACCGCGCAGCGCCTTGCGCACGCCCTCGGCGATCATCCGGTCGTCTTCGACTAGCAAGATGCGCATGGTCACGTTTCCTCAACATTCGATGATGCCGCATTCTAGCGCCCGCCCTCCGCATGCGCGGCGGTGTGGCGCTTTTTTCACCGCAGGCCGACGGCATGTCACTACAATGGGCGCTTTCCGTCGCGCGGCGGTTTTAAGGCTTGGCCCACGTGGTAGGCGAGCAATGCGCGCCAGCACGAATGCCCGACGCCGCATGCGCCATGGCGAACTCCGCCGGCGCGCTGCGAACACTCCGTGCGCCGCATCTCCACCACTTTGAATCGCCGCGTGCCGCACGCCCTGACATTTTGCTTTCTCGCCCGTCCATGACGCACGCTTTCCTGTCTTTTGCCGCACGCCATCTTCATCATGCGGCGCTGCGCTCGCGCTTAACGTCCCCTTTCATCCCATCCTTGTCCGCCTGCTCTGTTGCCGTCGCGCCGCGCGCGAGCGCGTGGCTGCTCGTCTGTGCCGCGTTAGCCGGCGGCGCGTCGCTGCCGCTTGCCGCGCAGGCGCGCGTCAAGACGACACATCCGAGCATCAACGTCAGCACCGTGTTGCCGCAATCGGTCATGATCGGCTTGCAGCGCGCGCACGTGCCGTTGTCGTCGATCAGCGTGGTCATCGAAAAAGTCGGCGATCGCACGCCGATCGTCGCGCTGAATGCGGGCAAGCCGATGATGCCCGCCTCGACGATGAAGCTCGTCACCACCTACTCCGGTCTGTCGATTCTCGGCCCCGACTACCGCTGGCGCACCAACGCGTACGTCGACGGCACAGTCGACGCCAACGGCGTGCTGCACGGCAATCTGTACATTCAAGGTACGGGCGACCCGAAGCTGGTGCCCGAAGAACTCATCGACCTCGTGCAGAAGATACACAAGGCGGGGATTCGCGGCATAGACGGCGCGCTGGTGCTCGACAAGCGCTACTTCGATCCGTCGACGCGCGATCTGCCGCCGTTCGACGACGACGCGAGCGCACCGTATAACGTCGGGCCCGATCCGCTGCTGTACGCATTCAAATCGCTATCCTTCACGCTGACGCCTTCATCGGACGGCACGGTCACGATCGACGTACTGCCCGCGCTCGCACAGTTGCAGATCGACAATCAGATGCGCGCGGTCAACGGCCCATGCCGCGGCGAAGCGGCATCCGTATCGCCCACCGTCACGCCGACGCCTAACGGCACGCTCGTCGCATCGTTCGCCGGCGACTATTCGGTGCGCTGCGGCCCGCGCACCGTCAACGTCGCGGTGCTCGATCACTCGGCCTTCTTCGCGGGCGGCTTCCTTGCTTTGTGGCAGCAGACGGGCGGCACCTTCAGCGGCGCGACGCGTGAAGGCGCTGTGCCCGTCGGCGCAAAACTGGTGGCCACGCATCAGGGGCCGGTGCTGTCGGACATCGTTCGCGACATCAATAAGTTCAGCAACAACACGATGGCGCGCAACCTGTTCCTGTCGATCGGAGCAGCCGAAGAAAAAGGGCCTGCGACGCCCGCCAAGTCGGCCCGCGCGATCGAGGCGTTCCTGCGGCGTGACAGCATCGACATGGAATATCTGACGCTCGACAATGGCTCGGGCCTCTCGCGCGACGAGCACATCACCGCACTCTCGCTCGCCGACCTGCTGCAACGCGCCAACGCGAGCCCTGTCGCCCAGGTGTTCGTGCAGTCTCTGCCGATCGCCGGTGTCGACGGCACCATGCGCAACCGCCTGACCAACCAGGGCGCAGGCGGCAACGCACAGATCAAGACCGGCACCTTGCGCGACGTGCGGGCAATCGCGGGCTACGTGGCATCGGCGGACGGCAACAGCTACGTGGTGGTGAGCTTCATCAACGATCCGCACTCCGAAGCCGCGCGCGCCGCGCACGACGCGCTCCTCGAATGGGTGTATCAAGGACCGAACTCGGGCTTCAGCAGAATCTCGGCGCCTGCCGCCGAATCGGCAAGCGCGGCACCGCACGGCAAGCCTAGGAAAAACCCGCGCAAGCGCGACGCGCATTGAGGATTCCTTCTAGCGAAGGCGGCGCGCGGTGAGACCTTAAGCGTGTACGCTGTCGAGCAGTGTTCGAGACTCACTGCACGCTCGCACAGCGACACGACAAAACACCGCGGCATGTCACGCGGCGACAAGGGACCACGGAGGAAGACACCATGCAATTCGACGCCGAATTGCTGCTGCTCGCCATGGCGCCAGTCTTTCTCGCATGTATCGGCTGGGAGGCGTGGCACCTGCGGCGAACGCGCCCCGGCGCGCGGCTCTATAGCTGGCGGGACACGCTGTGCAATGCAGCGCTCGCGCTCATGCAGCAAGCCGCCGACAAGCTCGCCTGGCTCGCGATCATCCCCGTCTATGCGGTCTTTTACGATCACTACCGCGTCTACACGTGGCGCGCGGGCTGGCTTTCGTTTGCCGAGCTGTTCGTCGCGCAGGATCTGCTCTACTACGTGTTTCACCGTTGCAGCCATCGCGTGCGATGGCTGTGGGCCGCGCATGTCGTGCACCACTCGTCGGAGCGGATGAATTTTTCCACCGCCTTCCGCCAGAGCCTGATGTATCCGGTGGCCGGCATGTGGCTCTTCTGGGTTCCGCTCGCCGTACTCGGTTTTCCGCCGAAGCAGATCGTCGCTATTGTGCTGATCAACCTGGGCTTCCAGTTTTTCGTGCACACGCAGGCGATCGGTAAATTCGGCAACAGAGCGGGCAGCAAGCTCGGCTGGCTCGAGTACGCATTCAACACGCCGTCGATTCATCGCGTGCATCACGCGCGCAACGACCGCTATATCGACCGCAACTACGCTGGCGTGCTCGTGGTCTGGGACCGGCTGTTCGGCAGCTACGTCGACGAGGACCCGCGCGAGCCTTCCGTGTACGGCATCGTCGAGCCACTCGATACGTATACCCCGCTGAAGGTGACGTTCCACGAATGGGCGTCGATGGCGCGCGACTCCGCGAGCGTGCACGGCGCGCGCTACAAGCTGCGTGCGCTGTTCGCACCGCCCGCGTGGGCGGCCGATTATCACGCGCGTCTCAGGGCCGGCTCAACGGCCACGCTTGCGCACGCAACCATCAACGAGAACAACGATATTGCCGCGTTTTCCGCACGACGCAGACCGTAGAAGATTCTGTAAGCTGTCGTCACGCCGCCGACGCGGTGGACGCGGCCTGCAATACATGGCGCAAGGGCCAAACATACGAGGAGATGTAGTCAACATGAAGCACACAGCATCGAGGAACCAGCATTGGTTGCGCGTCTCGCAAACGGCCGTCGCGAGCGCGGCGTTTGCGCTGCTCGCCGCTTGCGGCGGTGGCGGCGACAATAACAACAACGCCAGCAGCACGCCCGCGGGCGGCGTCAAATTGCAAGTCGTTTCGTTCGGCGACAGCCTGTCGGACGCCGGCACCTATTCGCCGGTGATTCAGGGGAGCTTCGGCGGCGGCCGCTTCACGACCAATCCGGGCGAAGTGTGGACGCAGAAGGTGGCCGAGTATTACGGCGACACCTTGAAGCCGGCATACCTCGGCGGCTTCGGCCAGCCGCTGGTCGCGACGGGCGGCTTCGGTTATGCGCAGGGCGGCTCGGACGTCGTCAACCCTCAAGGCAAAAGTTGGGCGCCTAACAACATGGCGGCCACGACGGTGCCCATCGTGACTCAGGTCGCGAACTACCTGGGCGCCCATACGAGCTTCAACCCGAATCAGCTCGTGCTCGTGAACGGCGGCGCGAACGACATCTTCCAGTTCGCGGAAAACACCGCTAACCTGACCGCGCTCGGCACCGCGCTACAGACGCAATACCCGTTGCTGGTCCAGGCGGGCAAGCTGCCGAACACGCAGGCAGGCCAGGTTGCGTTTATCGTCGGCTATCTGCAACAGCTGCCTAACCCGCAGGTTGCTCAGGCCGCCGCCCAGCTGGCCGCGCAGGTCAAGACCATTGTCGGCGCGGGTGCGACGCACGTGGTGGTGTCGACTGTGCCCGACATCGGCAATACACCGCTCGGCGTCGCATCCAACGCGAAGACACCGGGTTCCGCCGCGCTGCTGTCGGGAATCTCCGCCGCGTATAACTATCTCTTCGTTCAGAACCTCACGGCCCTCGGCCTCGTGGGCACGGGCAAAGTGATCGTGGTCGATGCGTTCGCGTGGCAGGATCAGCAGTTGCCGAACTACAAGGCACTCGGCTTCACGGTGTCCAATACAGACACAGCGTGCAATCTGAGCGCTATGCAGGCCAACGCAACGGCGTACGCCCGGGCCAATCCGGCCGCGACGAACGGACTGACTCCGGAGCAGTACGGCAGCCAGTTCGGCTCGTCGCTGTTCTGCTCGCCGCAAACCTACACGGTGGCCGGTGCCGACCAGACCTATATGTTCGCGGACACGGTCCACCCGAGCACGCACATGCACGCGTTGTTCGCGCAGTATGTCCAGCAGCAGATCGCGGCTACCGGGCTCGGTAAATAAGCGGAGTTCGAGAGACCGCGCGTGACGCTGTCTTTAGCTGTAAAAGATGGATTGCGAAACGCCTGGCTTATCGACTGTGTGAGTGTGTCGATGCAGCCAGGCGTTTTTTATTGGGCGCTTGCCCGGCACTTCCAAGCATGGCGCGAGCAGCGGGAGCTCAGGCGTGGCTTTGCGCTTCGAACGCCGCTGCCGCGCGGCCCAGGCGGTCGTTCACGGCGATCCATTCGATCGTATCCGGCAACTTCTCGATCAATATGCGCGTGACGTTGGCACGATCGAGCGCCCGCAGCAATCCGTACAGTTCGCGTGCATACACATGCGGATCTTCCGGGGCCGCAATGAAATGCACGCCTTCGGCGTCGGCCCAATGCCCCGCGCGCGAAGCACGCGCGACCAGCGCAACACGCTCCCCCGGCTCGCGAGCGGCCAGCACCGGTTCCAGCGCGGTGAACGGCAACAGCGCCAACGGCGTGCGAGGCGCGTAGTGGGCCTTCAACGTGCCGGACGCTCGCGGCGCGGTCGCATCCGAGCCGTCGGGAAGGCGCGGCGCTTCACCGAGCACGTCGGCGATATCTTGCGGCGTGACGCGGCCCGGTCTCAGCAAGGCGGGAAAGCCGCGCGACAAATCGACGATTGTCGATTCGATGCCGACGTCGGACGCGCCGCCGTCGAGCACATGAATCGCGCTGCCGAACTCCTCGCGAACATGTTGTGCGGTGGTCGGACTCACGTGCCCAAAGCGATTCGCCGAGGGCGCCGCGACGCCGCCATGTCCATTGCGCAGCGCGCTGAACGCCTCCAGCAACGCTTGCGCCACGGGATGCGAAGGACAGCGCAGTCCGACCGAATCCTGCCCGCCGCTGACCGCCGAAGGTATGCGCGCGGCGCGCTTCAGGATGAGCGTGAGCGGCCCAGGCCAGAACGCGTCGATCAAACGCTGCGCCTCCTGCGGCAAATGCTCGACCCAGTAGTGCGGATCGCCCTGCGGAGCCAGATGCACGATCACCGGATGATTCGCCGGCCGGCCCTTCGCCGCATAAATGCGAGCCACCGCGTCTGGATTCTCGGCGTCGCCGCCGAGCCCGTAGACCGTCTCGGTGGGAAACGCGACGAGGCCGCCAGCGTCGAGCAGCGCCGCTGCGTGCTCGATCTGCGCGGCGCTCACGGGCAGCGCGCTTGCGGCGGCTTCACCGGGTTGGGCGGGTTGCTGTTGATCGGGCATGGCTCGCGTGTCAGCTCGTGGCGATGTGCAGCAGCCGCGCGCAGTCGCGCCCCGCCGTGCGCGCTTCTTCGAGCGTCGCAGCCGTGAAATTCACATGGCCCATCTTGCGGCCGCAACGCGCTTCTTCCTTGCCGTACAGATGCAAACGAGCCGCCGGCATCGCCGCGACCTCGTGCCATGGCGGCGTGACCGACGCGCCCTTCGGGCCGTCCGGGAACCAGACGTCGCCAAGAATGTTCAGCATGACTGCCGGCGAATGCTGACGAGTGTCGCCAAGCGGCATGCCGGTCATTGCGCGCACCTGCTGTTCGAACTGGCTGGTCGCGCAGGCGTCGACGGTGTAGTGCCCGGAGTTGTGCGGACGCGGCGCCATTTCATTGGCCACCAGCGAGCCGTCTTCGAGAATGAAAAATTCGACACACAGCACGCCGACATAGCCGAGCTTGTCGGCGATTTGCAGCGCGGCTTGTTGCGCCTGCTCGACGAGCGTGGGGCTGGCGTCCGGCGCCGGAACGATGGTGTGCGACAGCACGCCGTCGCGATGCGTGTTCTGCGCGAGCGGGTACACGACCGACGCGCCGCTCGCCGCGCGCGCGATCAGCGCGGAAACTTCGAACTTCAGCGGCAAGCGCTTTTCCAGCACGCACGGCACGCCGGCGAGCGACGCATACGCCTCGCGCACTTCGTCGGCATTGCGCACGCGAATCTGGCCCTTGCCGTCGTAACCCATGCGAGCCGTTTTGAGGATGCCGGGCAGCACGGCTTCGAGCTTCGCATCGTCAAGCGCGGCGAGCCCGTCCGACGATTCGATCACCACGTGCGGTGCGACCGTCACGCCCGACGACGCGATGAAGCGCTTCTCGGCGATGCGATCCTGGGCCACGGCGACGCATCGGCCAGCCGGACTCACGAACGTTGTCTTCGCGAGGAAGTCGAGGCTCGCGGCCGGCACGTTCTCGAATTCGGTCGATACCGCCGCGCACAGCCGCGCGAGTTCCGTCAGCGACGCTTCATCGTCGTAGGCCGCGCGCAGATGGCGGTCGGCGACCGAGCCCGCCGGGCTGCTTTCATCTGGATCGAGCACGGCGACGCGATAGCCCATTGCCTGAGCGGCAAAGCAGAACATGCGGCCGAGCTGGCCGCCACCAACCATGCCGAGCCATGCGCCGGGCAAAATCGGTGAAACCGGTGTGTTGTCTGGGTTCATCTTAGTGGTCGGTCGCGACCGGGCGTGCCCGCAGTCCTGCAACTCCTGCAATGGCAAGCGTCCGGCCGGTGGGTCAGACAGAGGACTTCCTGTATCAATCGAGCCGTTACGGAGTCCGTTTTCGCAGGACATCGGCCCATTTCCGCCCGCGCTTACAGCGCCGGCAACACCATCGCGTGGGCCGCTTCGTTCTGGCGCACGCGGAACGCCGCGAGCTTCCCCGCATATTCAGCGCTCGTGCCGCTCAGAATCGAAACCGCGAACAGCGCCGCATTCGCCGCGCCCGCTTCGCCGATCGCAAATGTCGCGACGGGCACGCCTTTCGGCATCTGCACGATCGAATGCAACGAGTCGACGCCCTTCAGATACTTGCTCGCCACCGGCACGCCGAGCACCGGCACCGTGGTCTTGGCCGCCAGCATGCCCGGCAGATGCGCCGCGCCGCCCGCGCCCGCGATGATCGCGCGGATACCGCGCTCGCGCGCGCTTTCAGCATAGGCGAACATTTCGTCCGGCATGCGGTGCGCGGAGACGACCTTTGCCTCGTAAGGCACGCCGAATTCCTGCAGAATCGCGACGGCGTTCTTCATTACTTCCCAGTCGGAACTGGAGCCCATCAGCACGCCGACAATCGGCGCGCCATGCGTGTGGGCGGTCTGTGCTTCACTCATCTTGCGGCTTCCTTTTCTCGAACGGCGCGGATCTGATCAGGCGAGCTTCTGCCCGGTCAGACGTTCGAGCGCTTCCTGGTATTTCTCGCCCGTCTTCTGGATTACGTCGTCCGGCAGCTTCGGCGCGGGCGGCTCTTTCGCCCAGTCCTGCGTTTCTAGCCAGTCGCGCACGAACTGCTTGTCGAACGACGGCGGATTGGTGCCCACCTGATACTGGTCGGCCGGCCAGAAGCGCGACGAATCGGCGGTGAGCGCCTCGTCCATCAGGTACAGCTTGCCGTGGTTGTCCAGACCGAACTCGAACTTCGTGTCGGCGATGATGATGCCGCGCGTGGCTGCGTAATCCGCAGCTTCCTTGTACAGCCTGATTGAAATGTCGCGGATCGTGGCCGACAGTTCGGTGCCGATGCGGCGCTCCATGTCGTTATACGTGATGTTTTCGTCGTGATGGCCCATCTCCGCCTTGGCGGCCGGCGTGAAGATCGGCTCAGGCAGCTTTTGCGCGTTTTGCAGACCAGCCGGCAATTCGACGCCGCACACAGAACCCGTGGCCTGGTAGTCTTTCCAGCCGCTGCCGGCCAGATAGCCGCGCACCACGGCTTCAACGAGGATCGGCTCGAGGCGCTTCACGACGACCGCGCGGCCCTTGACCTGCTCGACTTCGTCCGCCGCCACCACCGATTCAGGCGCCACGCCGGTCAGGTGATTCGGCACCACGTGCTTGAGCTTCTCGAACCAGAAGTTCGCCATTTCGTTGAGCACGCGCCCCTTATTCGGAATCGGCTCGCCCATGATGACGTCGAACGCCGACAGACGGTCGGTCGTAACGATCAGCAACTGGTCGTTGCCCACTGCATAATTGTCGCGGACTTTTCCGCGGCCGAGCAGCGGCAGCGAGCGGAGCGTGGATTCGTAGAGGGTAGACATCGTCGTGGTTCGCTAAAAGTGAGGCAAAAAAGTGTGACCGGAACAAAAGGGAAACGCCGTTCCCCGGAAAATGCGGGAACGGCGATCTAACGACAACCTGGCCAGACGGCCAGGCGTAGAGCCATGCGTTGACGCAAATACCGCTTAGCGGACGACCTGCGCAAGCTCGCCCGACTTGTACTTCTCCGCGATTTTATCAAGCGAAACCGGCTTGATCTTGCCGGCCTGGCCTTCGCAGCCGAATTGCGTGTAGCGCTCGATACAGATCTTCATCGCAGCTTCACGCGCCGGCTTCAGATAATCGCGCGGATCGAACTTGCCCGGATTGGTCGCCATATAGCGGCGGATCGCGCCGGTGATCGCGAGACGCAGGTCGGTGTCGATGTTGACCTTGCGCACGCCGTGCTTGATGCCTTCCTGGATTTCCTCGACCGGCACGCCGTAGGTTTCCTTCATGTCGCCGCCGAATTCGCGGATTTCCGCGAGCAGTTCCTGCGGCACCGACGATGAACCGTGCATCACCAGGTGCGTGTTCGGAATGCGCTGGTGAATTTCCTTGATGCGCTGGATCGACAGAATGTCGCCCGTCGGCTTCTTGCTGAATTTGTATGCACCGTGCGAGGTGCCGATTGCGATTGCGAGCGCATCGCACTGCGTCAGCTTGACGAAGTCGGCGGCCTGTTCCGGATCGGTCAGCAGTTGCTCGCGGGTCATCGTGCCTTCCGCGCCGTGACCGTCTTCCTTGTCGCCCTTCATGGTTTCCAGCGAGCCGAGCACGCCCAGTTCCGCTTCGACCGTCACGCCGATCGAGTGCGCGGCTTCCACCACCTTGCGCGACACGTCGACGTTGTACTCGTATGAAGCGACCGTCTTGCCGTCGGCTTCGAGCGAGCCGTCCATCATCACGCTGGTAAAGCCGCTGCGGATCGCCGCCATGCAGACCGCCGGCGACTGGCCGTGGTCCTGGTGCATCACGACGGGAATGTGCGGATAGGACTCGACCGCTGCTTCAATCAGATGGCGCAGGAACGCTTCGCCCGCGTACTTACGCGCGCCGGCGGAAGCCTGCATGATGACCGGCGCATTGACCTTGTCGGCCGCCGCCATGATCGCCTGCACCTGCTCCAGGTTGTTCACGTTGAATGCCGGAAGGCCGTAGCCGTTTTCAGCGGCATGGTCCAGCAGTTGACGCATTGATACGAGAGGCATGCTGTAACTCCTTAGATTGAAACGAATTCCTGTGCCGCCGGCATCTTGTGGGCAATCTTGTCGCGAAGCAAGCTGCATACCCGTTCGCACCGTTGCTAAAGCGTGGGGCGTTCCCGAGGCCACTCGCGCAATCTGAGCCGGTGCGCCGCCTCTCTCGGGGCTGACAACCTGCTTCGTTCGATCCAGCCTGTACCGATCAAGCAAAATGTGTCGACCGGAGTCGCGCTTTAGCGCGTTACTCCGGTCCCATGCACGGCGGTCGACCTGGAGTCGCGCTTTAGCGCGTTACTCCGGTCCCATGCAAAGCGGTCGACCGGAGTTCGCGCTTCAGCGCGCTACTCCGGTCCCATGCAAAGCGGTCGACCGGAGTGCGTGCAACGCACCTACCCTGGTCCGCCGAGCATGCGGTCAATACGGCTCGCCGACCCGCACGATCTTCAGCGTATTCGTGCCGCCGGCCTGCCCCATCGGCTCGCCGACAGTCAGCACGACCATGTCGCCGCGCGACGCGTAGCCCTTGCTGACCACCGTCTCCAACGCCTGTTGCAACGCGGTGTCGCGGTCGGTGTTGGTGTCCAGATGAAGCGACGTCACGTTGCGGTACAGCGCCATTGCCCGCTCGCTGCCGACCCGCGGCGTGAGTGCGAAGATCGGCACGTGCGTCCAATGACGCGACATCCACAGCGCGGTCGAACCCGATTCGGTCAACGCAACGATCGCCTTCGCGCCCAGGTGAAACGCAGTGAAGAGCGCGCCCATGGCAATCGACTGGTCGATGCGCGTGAACGTGCGATCCAGAAAATCCCGGTCCAGTTCCGACTGCTCGGACTTCTCGGCTTCGACGCAGATCGCGGCCATTGTCTCGATGGTCTGCACCGGATACTTGCCCGCCGCCGATTCCGCCGACAGCATCACCGCGTCCGTACCGTCCAGGACCGCATTCGCGACGTCCGAGACTTCGGCGCGGGTCGGCACCGGCGCGTAGATCATCGACTCCATCATCTGCGTCGCGGTGATCACGAACTTGTTCGACTCGCGCGCCATACGAATCATGCGCTTTTGCAGCGCGGGGACTGCGGCATTCCCCACTTCCACGGCCAGATCGCCGCGGGCAACCATGATGCCGTCCGATGCGTCCAGAATGCCTTGCAGCGCCGGAATGGCTTCGGCGCGCTCGATCTTGGCAATCATCTTCGGCTTGATGCCGTACGGCGCGCCGGCGATGTTGGCCAGCTGGCGAGCCATTTCCATGTCGGTCGCGTTCTTCGGGAACGACACCGCGACAAAATCGACGCCGAGCGACATGGCCGTGCGGATGTCTTCCATGTCTTTCGCGGTCAGCGCGGGCGCCGACAGACCGCCGCCCTGGCGGTTGATGCCCTTGTTGTTGGACAGGTCGCCGCCGATCTTCACGATCGTGTGAATCTCGTTGCCGATCACGCGCTGAACGTTCAGCACGATCAGGCCGTCGTTGAGCAGCAGCACGTCGCCCGGCTTCAGGTCGCGCGGCAAGTCCTTGTAATCGAGACCGGCGCGCTCCTGGTTGCCGAGCTCGCAGTCGGCGTCGAGGATGAACGGCTCACCCGCGACGAGCGAAACCTTGCCGTTTTCGAATTTGCCGACCCGGATCTTCGGGCCTTGCAGGTCAGCCATGATGGCGACCTCGCGGCCCGCCTGGCGAGCCGCCTCGCGCACGAATTCGGCGCGCTGGCGGTGGTCGTCGGCCGTGCCGTGCGAGAAGTTGAGCCGCACAACGTCGGCGCCTGCCTGAATCATTTGCAGCAGGATCTCCGGCGTGCTGGAAGCCGGTCCGATGGTAGCGACAATCTTGGTGGCGCGATGCATGAGTCTCCTCGTCTGGATGGGATCGCTGGAAAGAGCGCTGCGAGTCGGATGCGGAGGCTGCGCACCGAAAGATGCTGCCAGGGGCTGCGCGCCGGTTGAAACCAGCGTCGCTTTATAGGGTGAAGCAGTGTTCGAGACCGGCACGCGAGGCGCCGGTGAGGGAGCGGGCGCGACTTGCGCATCGGGGAGTTCCGCTGGCGGAACGGCCGATTCGGCAGCTTGTGCGCTGGCCAATCGAGCGGTGTCGCCCGCAGTGGTCGACGCCGCGGGCGCCTGAGACGGCCCGGATTCTTCTGGATGACTGATAGCCTGTGCGGCTTCGCCGACAGCCGCAACCGCAGCTGCAGCTGCAACCGTGTCGGCAAGCGCCGACTCCGGACCCGCCGTTGCGGCGTCGGAGCGCGCTGTGCGCTCCCCAGCCGCTGCTGCCGCGGTGTCGCGCGGCTTGCCGCGCTGACCGTTCGGTTTCGCAAACTTCGCCGTTGGGGAGCGCGTCGCCACGTTAGGCCCGCGATTCGAGAACTTCAACGGCGGGCAACTTCTTGCCTTCGAGGAACTCGAGGAAGGCGCCGCCGCCCGTCGAGATATAGCTGACCTTGTCGTGGATGCCGTACTTGGCGATCGCGGCAAGCGTATCGCCGCCTCCCGCAATCGAGAACGCGGACGATCTCGCGATCGCGTCGGCCAGCGTCCTGGTGCCATTGCCGAACTGGTCGAATTCGAACACGCCTACCGGGCCGTTCCACACGATGGTGCCGGCTTTTTCCAGTTGCGCGGCGAGCGCCTTCGACGTTTCCGGCCCGATGTCGAGGATCAGGTCGTCGTCTTCGACATCGGCGACGGCCTTGATTTCCGCCTTGGCGGTCGGCGAAAACTCTTTGGCCGTGACCACGTCGGTCGGGATCGGCACCGATGCGCCGCGTGCTTTCGCCGCGTCGATAATCGCCTTGGCTTCGTTCACCAGATCCGCCTCCGCCAGCGACTTGCCGATCTTCAGACCGGCCGCCAGCATGAACGTGTTGGCGATGCCGCCGCCCACGATCAGCTGATCGACCTTCTCGGCCAGCGACTTCAGAATGGTCAGTTTGGTCGACACCTTCGAGCCCGCGACGATCGCAACCAGCGGTCGCTTCGGCGCGCCCAGCGCCTTGCCGAGCGCTTCCAGTTCGGCGGCGAGCAGCGGGCCGGCACAAGCCACCGGCGCATATTTCGCGATGCCGTGCGTGGTTGCTTCAGCGCGGTGCGCGGTGCCGAACGCGTCGTTCACATAGATGTCGCAAAGCTTCGCCATTTTCTGCGCGAGCTCGTCGGAATCTTTCTTTTCGCCCTTGTTGACGCGGCAGTTCTCTAATAGCACAACCTGGCCCGGCGCGACGTTCACGCCGTTCTCCACCCAGTTCGCGACGAGCGGCACGTCGCGGCCAAGCAGTTCGGCGAAACGCTTTGCGACCGGCGCGAGAGAATCTTCCGGCTTGAAGTCGCCTTCGGTCGGACGTCCCAGGTGCGACGTGACCATCACGGCCGCGCCCGCGTCGAGCGCTGCCTTGACGGCCGGCACAGAGGCGCGGATGCGGGTGTCTTCGGTGATGTTGCCTTGATCGTCCTGCGGCACGTTCAGATCGGCGCGGATGAACACTCGTTTGCCGGATAGCTTGCCTTCGGCGATCAGATCGGAGAGACGCAATACCTTGTTCATGGGCGTTTGTGTGCGAGTTGATGAGAAGGCGGTGGCGGACGTCGCGCAGGGCCTTGGGCGCAGTGAACTCCAGCGCGTCGGCACGGCGGCTCCACAAGGTCGAGCCCCGGCGGCAAGGCCGCGGCACAGGCGCCAGGCATCGGCGCGGTCATCCCGGAAAGGGACATTTTAACTGATCCGAACTGCCTTCTGACCCGCGAACGGGCAATGTCCCGTATTTGAACGCGGTGCGCCGCATGCCGCAGCGCAGCATCGGCCGCACGGAACTCACATGAATAGCCGCAACATCGTGAACACGATCATTCCGACGACGATCGTGGCGAGCATGGTGCGGCGCCACAAAAACCACCCGAGGCCGGCAAGCGTCGCATAGAACTCGTGGTTGGACGGCGCAAACGACAGGCCTTCGGGCGTTGCCAGCACGTCGGGCAGTACCACCGCCGCGAGCGCTGCGGCAGGCGCATAGCGCAGCATGCGCTGAACGCGCGCGGGCAAAACCGTGCGCTCGCCGCCGATTAGAAACATCGCGCGTGTCACCGCAGTGACGAAGGTCATGCCGAGAATAGCCAGCCAGATTTCCATGGATGTCATCGCGAATCTCCCGCGCCGCTGCGAATACGCCGCAAGTCGGCGCGTTCGACCATCAGATCGGCAGCACTGCCCGCGATGATCGCCGCGATCACCGCGAGCGGCAGCGCGAGTCGGTACGGAAGATCGAATGCGAGGAGCGAGACGACGCCCGCGATGCTGACCGCCACCAGCGTGGAGCGCGTCGCGATTGCCGCCACCATGATTGGCAGCAGCGCAAGCGTGCCGGCGAGCGCGAGCCCCCAGTTGTCGGGAATCAGGCTTGCGAGCAGGATGCCCGCGACCGACGCGACCTGCCACGACAGCCAGCTGCTCACCGCCATGCCCCAGAAGTACGCCTCCTTGCCGGGCACGTAGCCGGTCGGGAAGTTCTTCTTTAGGAACAGCAGATAGATCACGTCGCCGTTGAAGTAGCCAAGCAGGATGCGCCGCCACATCGGCAGATAGGAAAAGTGCGGCGCGAGACCGACGCTGAAGATCACGAAACGCGTATTGACCATGGCGGCCGTGAGCAGCACGGTCCAGATCGGCAGCTTGGCGGCGAGGAGCGGCAGCA
The DNA here is from genome assembly GCF_032806925.1 of Paraburkholderia kirstenboschensis. NCBI lineage: Bacteria > Pseudomonadati > Pseudomonadota > Betaproteobacteria > Burkholderiales > Burkholderiaceae > Paraburkholderia > Paraburkholderia kirstenboschensis. The sequence goes on from NZ_CP136513.1 coordinate 2,109,370, forward strand.
CCGCCAGCTGCGACGAACCGGCGTAGCACAGCAGCGACATGGCGAGCGCCTGCGGCAGCGTGAGCACGGACTTGCTCATCGCAACGCCGGTGACGAGACCCCACGAGCAGATTGCCATGAGCGTGGGCGAATAGGCGCGCGCGCCTTCACGGAAGGCACGGCGATCGGTATCTGACAGACGAGCGAGCATGAGGCAAAAAAGCGCCGGCGCAGGTGGCCGCGGATGAGGGAAATCGGCGCCAGGTCGTCAAGCACCCGCTGGCGCATCCGGATGTGAATTATGCGTGTGCCGAATTATAGCGCCCGAAGTGCGTCCGAATGCCCGTTTCGTGTGCAAAAGACGCTAAAATGACGCTCTTCGCTGCACCCCACCGGAAGGCGCCGGCACGTACCGGCTTCCCCGCCCCCTCGGGGGCCTGACGCGAGGCGACGGGCCTGGGGGCTCAGATAAACACGCACCTGCTGGAGAATCGTATGTCAATGGCCGACCGCGACGGCAAGATCTGGATGGATGGCAAGCTGATCGACTGGCGCGATGCCAAGATCCACGTGCTGACCCACACGCTGCATTACGGCATGGGCGTTTTCGAAGGCGTGCGCGCCTACAAGACGGCAGACGGCGGCACCGCGATTTTCCGTTTGCAGGAACACACCAAGCGTCTTCTGAACTCGGCCAAGATTTTCCAGATGGACGTGCCGTTCGACCACGAAACGCTCGCCGCCGCGCAGCGCGAGGTGGTCCGCGAGAACAAGCTCGAGTCGTGCTATTTGCGCCCGATCATCTGGGTCGGCTCGGAGAAGCTCGGCGTCTCCGCCAAGGGCAACACCATCCACGTGGCGATCGCGGCGTGGCCGTGGGGCGCTTACCTCGGTGAAGACGGCATTGCCAAGGGCATCCGCGTAAAGACTTCGTCGTTCACACGGCATCATGTGAATGTGTCGATGGTCCGCGCGAAGGCGTCGGGCTGGTACGTGAACTCTATCCTCGCCAACCAGGAAGCCATTGCCGACGGCTACGACGAAGCACTGCTGCTCGACGTCGACGGTTACGTGTCGGAAGGCTCCGGCGAAAACTTTTTCCTCGTGAACAACGGCAAGCTGTACACGCCGGACCTGTCGTCGTGCCTCGACGGCATCACGCGCGACACGGTCATCACGCTCGCGCGCGACATGGGCATTCCGGTCATCGAAAAGCGCATTACCCGCGACGAGGTTTATACCTGCGACGAAGCGTTCTTCACCGGCACCGCCGCGGAAGTCACGCCGATCCGTGAACTGGACAACCGCACGATCGGCGCGGGCGCGCGCGGCCCGATCACGGAGAAGCTGCAGTCGGGCTTCTTCGATATCGTCAACGGCAAGAGCGAGAAGTACGCGCACTGGCTGACCAATATCTAACGCGCGCCGCACGCACCCTGCATACAACGAGAAAGTCTCATGAGCGATATCAAGGAAATGCCGCTAGTCGAACTGACGGCAAAAGACCTCCCGGCGTACTGCCCGAATCCGGCCATGCCGCGCTGGAGCGCGCATCCGCGCGTCTTTATCGACGTCACGCACGGCGAAGCGCGCTGCCCCTATTGCAGCACGCGTTACAAGCTGCGCGACGGCGAAGTCATCAAGGGCCACTGAAGCTCGCGCTCTGACACGCTCGCCTGCGGCATTGCTGCCATTGCCTGTCCGGCTGATCGCGTGAGTTTGCAACGCGCGGTTTCGCAAGATTTAGCCTCGCATGCCTTGCCTCGCTGCGTTGCTCAATGCGTTGCTCAATCAGTCGCCAGCCAGTTCGAGGCAACGCGAGCAGACAGGTGCGCAGCAGCAAAGCAGCCACGCGGCATGACAGCTATGGCGGCATCGCGTCGTCTGGCTGACGGCTTCCCCTTCTACTTTTACCTATCCGAAGCGCCACGCGCATCGCGCGCAGCGCTTCGTTTCGACACCGGACAACCACTCTGATGCGTCGCGCGTTGGTTATCGCACCGAACTGGATCGGTGACGCATTGATGGCGCAGCCGCTGTTTGCGCGCCTCGTGAAACTGCATCCTCGCATCGCCATCGACGCGGTCGCGCCCTCGTGGGTCGCGCCCGTGCTCGAACGCATGCCGGAAATCCATGACGTCTACGCGACCGACCTCGCGCACGGCAAGCTGCAGATGCTGCGCCGCTGGCAACTCGCGAGCGACTTGCGTGACGTCGGCTACGACGCGGCGTACGTGTTGCCGAACTCGTTCAAGTCGGCGCTGATTCCGTGGATGGCGGGCATCCGGTTGCGGATCGGCTATACCGGCGAAAGCCGTTTCGGCCTGCTGAACGTGCGTCACGCGAATCCGCGCAAAGACGAGCGTCCGCCGATGGTCGGCCATTACGCCGCCCTCGCCTACGCGCCCGGCGCCAAAATCCCCGACGATCTGCCAATGCCGCGGCTCGACGCCGACCTGAACGAGGCGTCGCGCGTGTCGGCGCGCTTTAACCTCGACACGCGAGTGCCGCTGCTCGTGTTCTGTCCCGGCGCCGAATACGGTCCGGCCAAGCGCTGGCCACCCGAGCATTTCGCGGCGCTCGCGCAAATGGTCGGCCAGTCGTTCCCGTACACGCAGATCGTCGCGCTCGGCTCGCCGAAAGACGCGCCGCTGGCGCAGGCCATCGCCGAGAAAGCGCCCAACGTGCGCAATCTGTGCGGACAGACGGCGCTCGGCGAAGCATGCGCGCTGATCTCGCGAGCCAACGCGGTCGTCACGAACGATTCCGGGTTGATGCACGTCGCCGCCGCGCTGCGCCGGCCGCTCGTGGCCGTCTACGGTTCAACGGATCCGCGCCACACGCCGCCCTTGTCGGAGCTTGCGAAGGTACAATGGCTTCATCTCGAATGCAGCCCCTGTTTTCAGCGCGAGTGTCCGCTTGGCCATCTGAACTGTCTGAAGCAGTTGAGCGCCGAGCAGGTTTTCGGCGATCTGCGCGGCATGTTGCTCGCGCATCGCTGAGCCGGCCGACACTCGCACGCAACACCGCACGCCCCTGAGCGCGTCGCGTCATGTTCACGCCTTGCGGCGCGGGCATGCTGGCGCCCGGGGCGATTGTCCGGTGCGCCGGACTGTCCCGCTGACCGCTGCCCCGCAACCGCGCGCCGCGCACAAGAGACTGACGAGCCATGCCACGTTTTGCCCACATCTTCGAAGCCGCCGCCGATACCCTCAACGCCTATTACCAGGCCGTCGCCGAGGTCAATATCGACAGCCTGATGGGCCTGTGGATCGACGAAGAGTTCGTGAGCTGCATCTGTGCCGACGGCTCGCATCTGCATGGGCTCGACAGCATTCGGGCCGGCTTGCAGATCCAGTTGGAAGCCGCGCCGGTCTCCATCGAGCCGCTCGATATCCGCGTGTACGACAGCCTCGGCACCGTCGTGTACGCGATCGCGGAAGCGCATCGTCCGGTCGATCCGAAAGCCTTGCCTGCAATGGTCTTCGCCACCTACGTTATGGTTCACGAACGCGGCGAGTGGCGCATCGCGCACATTCACGCGAGCCCTATGCCGAACGAAGCAGCCAGCCAGTTCGCCACCAAGATGCGACATGGCCAAGGGTCGCTTCACTGACGCGCGGTCGGCACCGCCGCACTCTCGCTCCACAGCCGGCATGAGCACGCCCCGCAGCAAGTCCCCATGGAAAACGACCCAGGACGAATCCACGTCTTTGGGCGCGACGCGCGCCGAAGCTGCCGTGGAGGCGGCTATCGACCTGCTCTACCGCGCGCCGCTCTGGTTGCCGAACAAACATGTGCAGACCATCGTGCCGTCGCTGTTCGCCCGGCGTCCGGCGGTGGCGTTTCGCCGTGAGCGCTGGGATACGCCTGACGGCGATTTCATCGACGTCGACTGGGTCGTGCACGGCAGCGAGCCACGCCCGGCGCTTGCAACGGACACAGCAGCCGCAACGCCGGCCGCTGACGCACCGTTGCTCGTTCTGTTCCACGGTCTGGAAGGCAGTTCGGCATCGCACTATGCGTCCACGTTGATGGCGGCCGCACGCGAGTACGGCTGGCACGGCGTAGTGCCGCATTTCCGTAGCTGCAGCGGCGCGCTGAATCGCTTGCCGCGCTTTTATCATCTTGCCGATAGCAACGAAGTCGATTGGGTCCTGCGGCGCCTGCGTGCTGTGCATCGCGGGCCGATCGCCGCGGCGGGCGTGTCGCTCGGCGGCAATGTGCTGCTGCGCTGGCTCGGTGAGCAGCGCGAGGACGCGGCGTCGATCGTCTCCGCCGCGGCCGCGATTTCGACGCCCATCGACGTGCACGCTGGCGGTCGAGCGTTGTCGCAAGGTTTCGGCCTCGTCTATACGCGCAACTTCCTGAAGACGCTCAAGCAGAAAGCCGGGCAGAAGCTGGTGCAGTTTCCGGGCCTTTTCGACCGCGACGCGATGCTCGCGAGCCGCACGATGTACGAGTTCGACAACGTGGTCACCGCGCCGCTGCATGGCTTTCGCAATACTGACCATTACTGGAGCGCGGCGACCACGCGACCGTTGCTGCCGCACATTCAGGTGCCCACGCTCGTGCTGAACGCGCGCAACGATCCGTTCCTGCCGGCCGAGGCGTTGCCGTCGCGGCATGAGGTGTCGGCGGCGGTGGAACTGGACCAGCCGCGGCACGGCGGACACGCAGGCTTCATGACCGGACCGTTTCCGGGCCGCATCGACTGGCTGTCGCGGCGCGTGCTCGGCTACCTGGACCAGCACGTCGATCATGGATGACATCGTCAAGCAGGCTTTGGCCAAGTGGCCGAACGTACCGAGCTGCACCGGCTGGCTGATGCTCGACCGGCGGGGCAACTGGCGTATGCGCGACGAGGCCGCGCAGGCGAGCGGCTCGCCGGGCATGCCGATCCGCCACGAGGCGTTGCTGGGCTTCATCAACCGCAATTACGAGTGCGACGAACGCGGGCAATGGTTCTTTCAGAACGGACCGCAGCGCGTGTATGTCGAGCTCGGCTATACGCCCTGGGTCGTGCGCTTGTTAGTCGAGGCCGACGGCACGCTGGCGCTGAAAGACCACGCAGGCAACGACTTCGAGCCGGCGGCCGTATTCGCCGATGACGAGGGCGGCATTCTGTTCGCCGACACCGCCGCGCCGCCGCGAGTCGCCGTGTTGCACGACCACGATCTCGAACTTTTCGCGGATCACGCAGCGCTCGCCGACGATGCAATGAACGGCGAATTTCGCTGGAAAGACGGCGTGACGTTGCCGCTGCAGCCCGTGCGTCGGGCGGACATCGCGTCGCGCTTCGGATTTGTGCAAAGTCCGTCGGCGAACGCTTGAGGCAGAAGTCTTCGGCAATAGACCCGGCAACTCGTGCGGCTCGTGCGGCTCGTGCTTGCCCATTCGATCGACCGTCGCGCCTCCGCACCATGCACGTCTAGCCCTGCCCTCGCTAAAGCGCGCGCCTAGCCCTTCTCGTCGAGCCGCTCTTCCTTGTAGCGCTTCTCCATCTCATGCAGTCTCGCGTCGACGGTGGCGAGGTCGTAATAGCCAATCGTCTTCATATCGCGCGCGTCCTTCAGTTGCCGGATCGCCGACGGCCACGCGCCTTCGAGCGCGAACTTCTCGGCCAGCGCCCGGCGGCGCGTGAGTGCGTCGCCACTGCCCGCGCTTGCCTGCGCGAGATACAACCACCACGCGGGCTGATCGGGCTGCGCCTGCGTCTCTTTTTGCGCTAGCGCCTGGGCTTCGGTGAAGCGTCGCAAGGTCAGCAGCGTGCGGATGTGCATGTCGATAGCGGCATTGGACTGCGGCCAGCGCTTTTGCGCGAGGTCGGCGAGACGGACGGCCTCGTCGTCATGACCGGCGCGTCGCGCGATGTCGGCGGTCAGCACGTCGAGACTGGGCGAAGTGCGCGCCGCGTCGCTGGCCGCCTGTGCAACTGCGGCAAACGCCGCGCGCGACGACGCCAGCGACGCCGCCGCGTCGTCATAACGTTCGAGCAGCATCTGGCCAAACGCAATGCCGTACCAGTTTGCAGCAACGTTCAGCGCGGTGCGATCTTCGATCTCCGAGCGCATCCGCGAGATCTCGTCCGCGTACTCGCTGCGGGAACGGTCCTGCAACAGACGCGCTCGCGCGCGCACGAAACCGTATTCGGCGGCCTGATGCGGCTGCCGGTACGGCGCGCGGCGCGCGCGGTCCTCCATGTCGGCGATCCGCTCGCCGGTCAGCGGATGGGTGCGCGCGTACGCCGGTATGCCGGTGTCACTCATCGCCGCACGGTCGAGCCGGCCGAAAAACGTAATCATCGAATAGGGATCGTAGCCGGCGCCGGCGAGCAGGAGAAAACCGACGCGGTCCGCCTCGTGCTCGGCGGATCGTGAGAAACGCAACTGGTTGTCGACGGCATAAGCCTGGCCGCCGAACGCGATCGCGCTGCCCAGGTCGCCGCTATGCGCGAGCACGCCCGCGAGAACGCCGAACAGCATGCTGGCGAGCGCGGCGTAGGTGCTGCGCTCGCTGGCGGTGATCATCCGCGAAATATGGCGCTGCAGGACGTGCCCCATCTCGTGACCGAGCACGGACGCGAGTTCGGACTCGGTTTGCGTGGCGACGATCAGCCCCGTGTTCACGCCGATGAAACCGCCTGGCAGCGAGAACGCGTTGATCTGCGCGTCGCGCACCGCGAACAGATCGAAGTCCGGGCGATAGCCGCCGATATAGAGCGCGTTGGCCGCCGCGGCGAGCTTCGCGGCGACTGAGTTGAGGTAGTCGCGCACCAGCCAGTCGTCCAGGTAGTCCGGGTCCCGGCGCAATTCGCGCATGACGCGTTCGCCGAGCTTGCGTTCGGCTTGCGGCGTGAGCGAGCCCGAGCCGCCGCTGCCGAGGTCGGGTAATTGCTGCGCGGCAATCGGCGCGCGCCAGCCGTCGTTGCTTCCGCCACCGGCCGAATTGCTGGCGCCGCGGTTCACGCCAGAGTTGCCGGAAAAGCGGCTTTCCGCGCCGCCGTACACGCCGAACACGCCTTGGGCGATCTCAGGCGGCACCATTGGATCGGGGTACGACTCCACCGGCCCGCTGACGAGCGGCGGCTCAGCGGACTGCGTAACGACGGGCGCGACGCCGGTCGCGGCCCGCGCTTGCGCGAACGCCTCGGGCGGCGCCGCAAGAGCGACGCACAGCAACGCAGCAAGGAACCGGTTCGGACGCATTGCGAGTTCGTATGACGGATTCGGAAAGCGACGCCCGCCGCGCGGGGACAAGCGGTCTAACATAAGCGGGCACGGCGCAATTGTAATCAGTCGTTGCGCGGATCCGGCTCGTTCATGCGAGCCGGACGTCCCCGCCGCACTGCTATGATAGGCGCCCTCTGAAGGAGCCAACCATGCCTGAACTCACTCATTTCGACGCTGCCGGCGACGCGCATATGGTGGACGTCGGCGGCAAGCAGGAGACGAAGCGCATTGCCATCGCGCGCGGTTCGATCCGCATGCTGCCGGAGACGTTCGCATTGATCCGCGACGGCAACGCCAAAAAGGGCGACGTGATCGGCGTCGCGCGCATTGCCGCGATTCAGGGCTCGAAGCGCACCGCCGATCTGATTCCGCTGTGTCATCCGCTCGCGCTCACGCGCGTCAAAGTGGATTTCGAACTCGACGACACGCTGCCCGGCGTGCATTGCACCGTGCAGGTCGAGACGCTTGGCAGAACCGGAGTCGAGATGGAGGCGCTAACCGCCGTGCAGGTCGGGCTGCTGACGGTGTACGACATGTGCAAGGCGGTGGATCGTGGCATGACGATCACCGATGTGAAGGTGCTCGAGAAGCACGGCGGGAAGTCGGGGGACTGGGTGGCGGGCTGAGTGCCCACTCGCGTCGCCCCCTCTTCGACACATCTTCAAACGACAACGCGGCTCATCAATCCTCGTCGCTGTCGTCGTCCGGTGCGACGTCGCCCGGCGGCATGCCATAACGCTTGACCAGTTCCGCCTTGAAGCCGGCGAGCGTCTTCTGCTCATCGCAGAGCTGGTACAGGTAACTCAATTGCGACGGCCAGTCCTTCAACTCCTGGGCAAAAATTTTCAGTCGTTCAACGGTGTCGAATGCCGCGGCCGTATCGCCGCTCAACGCCTGCAGCACCGCATAACGACGCAGCACGGTTTCGCCGGGCAACAGTGCCATCGCCTGGCGGTGCATCGCGAGCTTGTGTTGCAGGTCCATCGGATTCATCGGCAACAGCGTGGCCATACCGTATTCGCCCCATGCCTGGAAAAGGAACGACGGATCGGCGCGATATTGTTCGGCCGGACGCGCGCCGTAGTACAGCACCTCGGCGCGCGCGTAATCGCGAAAAACCGGATACAGCGCAGCAATGCCGCCGAACACGACCACCGCAAACGCGCCGAACGACAAACGCGCGGGCACGAGACGCAGCGGGCGAGTCTCCAGTAGACCGAACACGAACATGGCAGGCAGCAGGAAGAACATGTACTGCTGCGGATATTCCACGAGCGCATGCATGACGAGCACGCCAATCAGCGCAATGCCGAAAACACGCGCGGCGCTCTGCGGTGCGCGCACCACGCGCACCAGCCACGTAATGAGACCGAACAGCACGATCGCGAGGCCGATCAAGCCCGTCTTCGCGAGCAGATCGATAAAAATGTCATGTGAATTGTTGGCGATCTCGACGCCGCCGAGCGTCTTCGCGAACTGATACTGATAACTCGGAAACTCGCCCCAACCGACGCCCATCAGCGGATGCGTCCGGAACATCGTCCAGCCGTATTTCCAAAGCGCGAGCCGCGGCGCGATCTGGCCGGCGTCCTTGAAGCGATCGGCCGCGGACTGCCCGAGCTCCAGGTGATACCGCACGTTGGCCCAACGAATCAGCGCGTTGACGACAAAGAACATCACCCCTAGCGCGATGGGAATAAGCCACTGACGATGACTGCGGCGCATTTGCGGCTCGGCGCGAGTCTGCGCAAACGCCATCCAGAAACCCGCTACCACGATCACCCCCATTTGCAGCCATGGTCCGCGCGAGACAGTCAGCGCGAGTCCGACCGCGAACAGGGTCGACACCAATGCCCAGATGGCGACGGCGATCCGGCGCGTCTGGACGAGAAACAGAGCGCCCGCCATCGCGAACGCGATATAAGTGGCGAGGTGGTTCGCCTGCGCCATGTTGCCGAACGGCCGGCGCTCGACGGTCACGTTGTACGCGACGACCAGCGGTGACACTCGCGCCTCGAGATGAAAAAGCTGAATGACCTGGCAGAACACCGCATACAGACCGCCGACAACCAGCGCGGAGGCGGCCCAGCGGAGCGCCGTCTCATTGAGCTTCGCGCGTACGAAGCCGTAGCCCGCATGCGTCGCCATGAAAGCGGCCAGCAGGAAGCCGCCGCCGAGCCAGTTCATCGACGGCTGAGAGACCGGCAACACCACCGACTGAGCAACCAGCAGCAAGCCGAACAGCAACGGCACGAGTGCTACGACAGGAGACGCAAAGCCGATACGCGGCCGCGAACTCGCGATCAGAAAGACGACGCCTGCGCCCACCAACAGGTACAGCGCGAGCGCGGTGAACTCCGCGTAGAACGTCGGGATCGGATAGGTATGGTTGACGACTGCATAAGGCAGCACCAACGCGAGAGCCAACAGAACGAGAGAAAGGTAGCGCGCGAATGGGGTGGGCATCGAGTAAGCGGTGGGCGTCAGCAACCGGCGCACTATACAAAAAAATCCTTGTGCTGTGCGCCGGCCCCGCTGAAATATCCCGAAAATCAGCGATTTACGCTCGAACCGCTAGCCATGCGTTCGTCCGTTGCATTACGCGCGGCACTCGGGCGGTGCAAGGTTCGACGACAACGTAGGCGCGTTGACGGGACTCGGTCCCGCGCCCGGGGCCGGCAAAGAGGACGCCGTTTTGCCGCCAGCGAAGCATTCCCACGCGAGAGCGCCTGCCTGCACCGAACCCTTCGTCAACGCGACGCGTGCGGTGGGTGCATCGACGTTGTCGGGCACCGACGGTACGAGCGTGATCGTGTTGGAGCCAGCCGGCGCAACACGTGTCGTGAAGGCGACGGTGATCTGTCCCGTGTCGTCGTCGACATGGACGGACTCGACGTTGCGCGTCGCGGGCGGCGACGCATAACCGCCGCTAAACGCGTTACCGCTCGCCGCGTTTTCAGACACCGCAAGTCTCGCCGACGCCGCGAGCGACAAGCCCTCGCCCACGCGGCTGCGTGCCAGATAGTCCTGATACGCGGGAATCGCGTAGGCGGCGATCACGCCGACAATCGCGAGCACGATCATCAGTTCGATCAGCGTGAAGCCAAGGCCGAGGCGGCGGCACGCTCGCGCGAATGTCGACGACCAGCGTGCTCGCGCGAGCCGCGACTGCGCGGCCAGCGCGGACTGAGAATACGGGGAATAAGGCAAGGTGACGATCATCGGCAGGCTCCAGAAACGAAAAACGCCTGCCCCACGGATCGGGAACAGGCGCTTCCATCGTAGCGAGCGGCGCTCGTGTCACACAGTCGGCCGAATGGCTAATGTTGAGCCGCGCTGGGTTTTTCCTGCTGTGGCGTGCGGGCGGCGTGTGGCCAGATTGTCGGGGCGTGTCGGAGGCGTGTCGGAGGCTTGCCGGAGGCGTGTCGGGGCTTCCTCAAGGGGCGTGCTCCGTGGCGTGTCGGTGGCCTGCGCCCATAGCGACGCGTGGGTGACGTCTCGTTGGCCACACCCGTGGCCGCTTGCACACCGCTTATAACGCACCGATCGCGCCCAGTTCACGCCGCCGCGCGATTCGCATTGCGGCGCTTGATCAGATAGCCCAGGATCACGACGAACAGCGCACCGGCGATGCTCATCCCATATTCGGCGACCGGCGTATCGAGGACCGGCCAACGGTCGCCGGCCGGATCGTTGATGATGAGCCCGCCCGCGATCCAGCCGAGCAACGCGGCGCCGAGCGTAATCACGATCGGGAAACGGTCCAGCAGTTTCAGCACCAACTGGCTGCCCCACACGATCAACGGAATGCTCACCACCAACCCGAAGATCACAAGCGCGAGACGATGCTGCGGATCGGCGGCCTCGGCCGCGCCCGCGATGGCGATCACGTTGTCGAGACTCATGACGGCATCCGCGACGATGATCGTCTTGATTGCCGAGATCAGCTTGTCGGCGGGCTTGACGTTCTCATGCGCGTCGTGCGCCGGCGCCATCAGGCGAACGCCGATCCACAACAGCAACAGCCCGCCCGCGAACTTCAGCAGCGGCACGTCGAGCAGCGCGACCGCGAACGCAATCAATACGACACGAAGCACGATGGCGCCCGCAGTTCCCCACAGCACACCCTTCGTGCGCTGGGCCGGCGGCAGGTTGCGGCAGGCAAGCGCGATCACGACGGCGTTGTCGCCACCCAGCAGGATGTCGATGACGATGATCTGAATGACTGCGCCCCAATGGAGCGTGGCGAGGAACTCGAACATGAGCGAAAGAATAGAAGGGAACGGAATGCGCGGCCAATAAAAAAGCGGAGGAGTATTGAACTCCCCCGCTTTGAAACCGCACGCTAACGAAAGGATCTCGTAAGCGTATCAAAAAAGGCGCTCCAACTGGGCGCCAGTTTCGATTTACAGCATGGCCTTCAGAAGACGCGCCATTTCCGACGGGTTCTTCGTGACCTTGATGCCGCATGCGTCCATGATTTCCAGCTTCGCTTCGGCCGTATCGGCACCGCCCGAGATCAGTGCGCCGGCGTGGCCCATGCGCTTGCCCGGAGGCGCCGTCACACCGGCGATAAAGCCGACAACCGGCTTCTTCATGTTGCCCTTGATCCACTCGGCCGCGTTCGCTTCGTCCGGACCGCCGATTTCGCCGATCATGATGACGGCGTCCGTTTCCGGATCGTCGTTGAACATCTTCATCACGTCGATGTGCTTCAGACCGTTGATCGGGTCGCCGCCGATACCGACTGCCGACGACTGGCCGAGGCCGATCGCCGTCAACTGGCCGACTGCTTCATACGTCAGCGTGCCCGAACGCGACACGACGCCGATGCGGCCCTTGCGGTGGATGTGACCCGGCATGATGCCGATCTTCAGCTCGTCCGGCGTGATCGTGCCCGGGCAGTTCGGCCCGAGCAGCAGCGTCTTGCGGTTTTCGCGACGCATGCGGTCCTTGATCTCGATCATGTCGCGCACGGGAATGCCTTCCGTGATGCAGATCGCGAGATCCAGGTCGGCTTCGACTGCTTCCCAGATTGCGGCAGCAGCGCCAGCCGGCGGCACGTAAATCACCGACACGGTCGCGCCCGTTTCAGCCTTGGCTTCAGCGACGCTCGCGTAGATAGGAATGCCTTCGAAGTCTTCGCCGGCACGCTTCGGGTTCACGCCAGCAACGTACGCTTCGCGGCCGTTTGCGTATTCACGGCAAGCACGCGTGTGGAACTGACCGGTTTTGCCGGTGATGCCCTGCGTGATGACCTTGGTGTCTTTGTTAATCAGAATCGACATGTATTGACCTCTGTTCGTTTGGCGTCGCGCGGGAGCGCCACTGGACGGCACGTTCGCCGCCAGCGTCGCTCGCGCGACGCCATTCGTAATCCTGGTTAATCCTGGTAAACGCGCTGTGGGCTAGGCTTACGCCTTGCCCGAAGCGGCCGCGACGACCTTCTGAGCCGCTTCTTCCATGCTGTCAGCCGCGATGATCGGCAGACCGGATTCAGCGAGCATCTTCTTGCCCAGGTCTTCGTTCGTGCCCTTCATGCGGACCACGAGCGGCACCTTCAGCGACACGGCCTTCGACGCCGCGATCACGCCTTCCGCAATCACGTCGCAGCGCATGATGCCGCCGAAGATGTTGACCAGAATCGCGGTCAGGTTCGGGTTCTTCAGCATGATCTTGAACGCTTCCGTGACCTTCTCGGTCGTGGCGCCACCGCCCACGTCGAGGAAGTTCGCCGGTTCGCCGCCGAACAGCTTGATGGTGTCCATCGTTGCCATTGCGAGGCCCGCGCCGTTCACCAGACAGCCGATGTTGCCGTCGAGCGAGATGTATGCCAGATCGAACTTCGACGCTTCTACTTCAGCCGGATCTTCTTCGTCCAGATCGCGATACGCCACGATTTCCGGATGACGGAACAGTGCGTTCGAATCGAAGTTGAACTTGGCGTCGAGCGCGATGACCTTGCCGTCGCCCGTCAGGATCAGCGGGTTGATTTCGGCGAGCGATGCGTCGGTTTCCCAGAATGCCTTGTAGAGGCCTTGCAGGATCGCGCGCGCTTGCGGGATCGACGCGTCGGGCACGCCGATTTTCTTCGCGAGGTCGTCAGCTTCGGCGTCCTTAAGGCCCGTCGACGGATCGACCGCAACCTTGTGGATCAGCTCGGGCGTCTTTTCCGCGACTTCCTCGACGTCCATGCCGCCTTCGCTCGATGCCATCACGACGATCTTCTGCGAAACACGATCGATCACGAGGCCGACATACAGCTCCTTCTTGATGTCCGCGCCTTCTTCGATCAACAGGCGATTCACCTTCTGGCCTTCCGGACCAGTCTGGTGCGTGACGAGTTGCATGCCGAGGATCTGGTTCGAGTATTCGCGAACCTGTTCCAGCGACTTGGCAACCTTCACGCCGCCACCCTTGCCACGGCCACCCGCGTGGATCTGAGCCTTCACGACCCATACCGGGCCGCCGAGCTCTTCCGCGGCCTTGACCGCATCATCCACCGAGAAGACCGGCTTGCCGCGCGGTACCGCGACGCCGAATTTCCGCAGGATTTCCTTACCCTGGTACTCGTGAATCTTCATGCGTGATTCCCTTCAGTCTGAGAGTTGGATTGAACTTCGTTTCCGCTACCGTCCAACATGCCGGGCGCATTGCCCCTGCCTTCTTGGCGGGCCGCCCCGTTGTCTGGCGATGCCGGGCGGTCAGCTGGGCGTGGCGCATAGCCATACCAGCGCGGGTAAAACTTCTGCACTGCCTCCCCGTCGAAACGCAGCGCCTGGCAGCGTCCCAACTGGAATGGCGGTTTGTCGTTTAAAGCTTCGGCGGTACCGTCAGCCGACTCGTTTTCTGAACTGGCGCTCGCGCCTGCCGCCTTGTCACCGGTATCCCACACGTCACCGGCGAACGCCTGGATAGCAGCGGTCGGCAGGATCGCGCACAACTCGGTGAGATGCGTGCAACCGGCCGTGCCGGCCAGCAAACGGGCAGCATCGCGACGGAAATTGTGGAGGAGATTGAGCCCGATGAGGGCACGGTAGGCAGGATTGCTGGCTTGGCATAGCCCAGGATAGGGCACCCAGTCGGACGACGCCTCGGCGTCGACGACATTGAGCTTGCGATCGATAGTGATGCGAAGCCAGAGTTCATGGATCGGTTGACCATTGGGCCGGACGCCCGACGCAAGCACCACATCGCGTGGCTTTTCGTCGGTCAAGCACGCTTCCACATCCCACAGGCCATCGGCTCGCTCAAAAGCTTCCGCTCTGATTGCGCGGCGATGGCGCAATTGACGGGGCACTGGCGAGGAAAGCGGCATGCGGAAAGGAAAGGCCGAATTGGAAAACGCGTGAATTTTAGCATACTGGGTATTTGAGACAGCCCCGATTGCGGCCGGACGGCCTGCAGGCCGCCCAGAGCCGGTTTCGCGATCGACGACGCTTTGCGCGCGGTCGCGGACGACGCCCCTCTTTGCGCCTATTCACCGCTCCATTCTTCGTCGATGCCTTTGAGGATTTTGCCGATCGTGGCGCCCGAAAAACCGCGCGATGCGAGAAAACGCGCCTGCTTTGCGCGCTCGGCCGGTGTTTGCGGAAGCTCACCGAATTTCTTGCGCCACACCGCCTGGGCGCGCGCGAGTTCGGTTTCGCGCAATTGCGCGCTCGCCTCTTCGACGAGCGTTTGATCGACAGAATGCTGCTTTAATTCGCCGACGATCCGGCTCGCGCCGAGCCGCGACGACCGGCGATGAATCAGACTTTCGGTGAAGCGTGAATCGGACAGCCAGTTCTCGGCTTCCAGCGTATCAAGCAGCGTATCGAGCGAATCGTTCTCTTCGACGAACGGCTTCAGCTTACGTGCGAGTTCGCTGCGGCTATATTCGCGACGCGACAGATAGCCGAGCGCGCGACCTTTAAGCGAACGTGCGGGACGTTGGGATTTTTTTGCTTCGTTTTGCCCGGGCTTCGCCTCGCCGGATGCTCGGCGTGAGTCGCGTGAGCGGCTATAGGTAGGCTCGGTGGCCGTGGTGGTTCCCGCAGTGTCGAACGGGTCCGAGAGATCCGAGGAATTCGAGGAATTCCGGCTAGCAGGCGAGCTTTGAAACTGACTACGCCGTGGGCCACGGCCCGCAGCGCGATCATGTGCGTCGAACGATTCGGACGGATCGAACGAATCGTTCTCGTCATTACGCGGGCCGCCCGCGTTGCGTCCGGTATCGGACAGTGGCCGGCCCTTGCGTATCACGTAATGGTTACTCTTCTTCGCCCGCGACTTCCGCGCCTGCGCCGGTCACCGCTTCGGCCATTGCATTCACGCCCAGCGATTCGCGGATACGGTTTTCGATTTCACGAGCGATGTCCGGATTTTCGCGCAGGAATTCGCGCGCGTTGTCCTTACCCTGGCCGATACGCTCACCGTTATAGCTGTACCACGCACCGGCCTTGTCGACGATCTTGGCTTGCACGCCCAAGTCGATGACTTCGCCCTGACGCGAAATACCCTCGCCGTACAGGATGTCGAAAATCGCCTCGCGGAACGGTGGGGACACCTTGTTCTTGACCACCTTCACGCGCGTTTCGTTGCCGATCACTTCGTCGTTCTTCTTGATCGAACCGATGCGGCGAATATCCAGACGCACCGACGCGTAGAACTTCAGCGCGTTACCGCCCGTAGTGGTTTCCGGATTGCCGAACATCACGCCGATCTTCATTCGGATCTGGTTGATGAAGATCACGAGGCAGTTCGTGCGCTTGATCGTGCCGGTGAGTTTGCGCAGCGCCTGCGACATCAGACGCGCTTGCAGACCCGGCAGCGAATCGCCCATTTCGCCTTCGATTTCAGCCTTCGGCACGAGCGCCGCGACGGAGTCGATCACGATCATGTCGATCGAGCCCGAACGCACCAGTGCGTCGGCAATTTCCAGCGCCTGTTCACCCGTGTCCGGTTGCGAGACCAGCAGATCGTTCACGTTCACGCCGAGCTTGCCCGCGTACTGGATGTCCAGCGCGTGCTCCGCGTCGATAAACGCTGCCGTGCCGCCGAGCTTTTGCATTTCAGCAATGACTTGCAGCGTCAACGTGGTTTTACCCGACGACTCCGGACCGTAGATTTCGACCACGCGGCCACGCGGCAAACCGCCGACGCCAAGTGCGATGTCGAGGCCGAGCGATCCCGTTGAAACGACCTGGATGTCTTCGACTACCTCACCTGCGCCGAGCCGCATGACCGACCCTTTGCCGAACTGCTTTTCGATCTGCGCGAGGGCGGCAGCGAGTGCCTTGCTCTTTTCAGCAGTCAGTCCAGCCGAGCCTTTCTTGCTTTCTTCCATGAATCGTCCTTTGCTATGATGAACGGCGTCTGAGGCAGATGTGCGGCCCACCTTTTGAAGGACAGCACACGAAACCCAGACACTGTATAAAAAAACAGTAGTTTTGGCAAGCGGGATTCTCATGCGAACGCGCATTTTTACCGTCGCGCTGCCCAAACCACCCACAATAATTTTCGGAGACCGCTGTGCGCCGCGGGGACACCCGAGGTGCCGGCCAAGCCTTGAGCTGGCGCACCATGCGAATTCTGATTGCCGAAGACGACAGCATACTCGCGGACGGTCTGGTTCGATCACTCCGCCAATCGGCCTATGCCGTCGATCACGTGAAGAGCGGCGTCGAGGCCGATACCGCGCTGTCCATGCAAAGTTTCGACCTGCTGATTCTCGATCTCGGCCTGCCGCGCATGTCCGGGCTCGAGGTGCTACGCCGCCTGCGCGCCCGCAATTCCAATCTGCCCGTACTGATCCTGACCGCCGCGGACAGCGTCGACGAACGCGTCAAAGGCCTCGACCTCGGCGCCGACGACTACATGGCCAAGCCGTTCGCGCTCAACGAACTCGAAGCGCGTGTGCGCGCGCTGACGCGGCGCGGCGCGGGCGGCGGCCCGACGGTCGTGCGGCACGGTTCGCTGTCGTTCGATCAGGTGGGCCGGATCGCCTATATCAACGAGCAGGTGATCGAACTCTCGGCGCGTGAACTCGGACTGCTCGAAGTACTGCTGCAGCGGATCGGCCGGCTGGTTTCGAAGGAGCAACTGGTCGATCATCTGTGCGAATGGGGCGAGGAAGTCAGCAACAACGCGATCGAGGTCTACGTGCACCGGCTGCGCAAGAAGATCGAGCCGAGCGGCGTGCGCATCATTACCGTGCGCGGGCTCGGTTACTGTCTCGAGAAGGCGGTCGCGCCGGCAAGCCCCAATACGAATGCCGCCGCGTCCACGCCCGCCGAGCCCGAACCCGAGCCGCCTTCTTCGCCTTCGTCGCCGCAGTCAGGCGGGATGCCGGCGAGCCACCACTACAAATAGAGCACGCCCATGTCCGCACGCGCTGATCGCGCGACGGCCCGCGCCGCGGATCTCGACGAGGCGCGCGACGAGCGCTACGCCAATCCGTTCGCCCCGCCCGACGAAGCGGAAGCCGTCGCCGAAACCCGCCCGCGCTCGCTGTTCGGCGAAATTCTCGACTGGATGCTCGCGCCGCTCTTGCTGCTGTGGCCAATGAGCCTCGCGGTGACTTATCTGGTCGCCAAGTCGATCGCGAACGGACCGTTCGACCGCGCGCTCGAAACCGACGCCTATGTGCTCGCGCGCCAGATCCATCCGGTCAACGGCGTGGCTGAACTGACGCTGCCCGATTCCACGCGCGACTTTCTGCGCACGGACAACGTGGACAGTGTTTTCTATCAGGTGCTCGGCACGCGGGGCGAACTGGTGGCGGGCGAGCGCGACATGCCGCTGCCGCACGAAGACGACCGGCCGCAACCGGGCCTCGTCGCATTTCGCGACGACATGCTGCGCGGCAACGACATCCGCGTGGCTTATACGACGGTCGAGTTTCCGCAGACGCCCGGCGCGGAGCCCGTGCTCGTGCAGGTCGCCGAGACGCTCGACAAACGCAGTCAGCTTGCCAACGACATCATCAAAGGCGTGATCCTGCCGCAGTTCGTGATCCTGCCGCTCGCCATCCTGCTCGTGTGGTTCGGCCTGTCACGCGGTCTCGCGCCGCTGCACGCATTGCAGGCGCATATCCGCGCGCGGCGCCCCGACGACCTGTCGCCGCTGGAGGCGCGTCGCGCGCCGCCGGAAATCGAGCCGCTCGTGACGTCGTTCAACGATCTGCTGACGCGCCTCGAACAGAACATGGAATTGCAAAAGCGCTTTATCGCCGACGCCGCGCATCAGATGAAAACGCCGCTCGCCGGCCTGCGAACCCAGGCGGAGCTGGCGCTGCGGCAGGACGCGTCCGCCGAAGTGCACCGCTCGCTTGAGCAGATTGCGACGAGTTCAGAACACGCGGCCCGCCTCGTCACGCAGTTGCTGGCGCTCGCGCGCGCGGAAAACCGCATGTCCGGGCAGATTTTTACGCCGGTGGAAGTGACGGAAGTCGCGCGCAACGCCGTGCGCGACTGGGTGCAGGCCGCGTTTGCCAAGCAGATGGACCTGGGCTACGAAGCGCCGGACCAGCCCATCGAAGTGGAAGGCAATCCGGTCATGCTGCGCGAAATGTTGTCGAATCTGATCGACAACGCCATTCGCTATACGCCGGCGGGCGGCCGCATCACGGTCAGAGTGAGGCACGAGAAAGCCGCGCGGCTCGTGCATCTGGAAGTGGAAGACACAGGTCTCGGCATTCCCGCGGCCGAACGTTCGCGAGTGATCGAGCGGTTCTACCGGATTCTCGGCCGCGAGGGCGATGGCAGCGGCCTCGGGCTTGCGATCGTCCGCGAGATTGCGACGATGCACGGCGGCGAACTGACTATCGGCGACAACGTCTATCAGAACTCGCCGCGGCTCGCGGGAACGCTCGTGCGTGTCAGTTTGCATGTGCTGGAGCGGGGCAGGACTTACCCTAAGGCGAACTGACGGCAACGAGCACCAGATCGCGAGATAGACGGCGCTGCGTGCCACGCTACGCGGCGTTCAGCGCGAATTGGCGGATCTTCTCAACGATCCACCGTCACGTCGAAAGCTGGGGCTGCAGCCGTTCATGTCAGAAGGCCGTAAGTTTTCACTCGAATAATCGGTTGCACGGGAACGCCGCGGGCCGGCGCACCGCGTGTGTATCAATATTGGAGACGACATATGGCTACCGTAGGCGGACACATTTCGCCCGTGCCCATGACGCGCGATGAGAAGCGGGTGATCTTCGCGTCGTCGCTAGGTACGGTTTTCGAGTGGTACGACTTCTATCTGGCCGGTTCGCTCGCGGCCTTTATCAGCAAGAGCTTTTTCTCGGGCGTCAATCCGACTGCGGGCTTCATCTTCACGCTGCTCAGTTTCGCCGCGGGCTTCGCGGTGCGGCCGTTCGGCGCGGTGGTGTTCGGGCGGCTCGGCGACATGGTCGGCCGCAAGTACACGTTCCTCGTCACGATCGTGATCATGGGTCTGTCGACCTTCCTCGTCGGCTTCCTGCCCGGCTATGCGGCAATCGGCATTGCCTCGCCGGTGATTTTCATCGCGATGCGCATGTTGCAGGGCCTCGCGCTCGGCGGCGAATATGGCGGCGCTGCGACCTATGTGGCCGAACACGCGCCGCCGGGACGTCGCGGCTTCTACACCGCGTGGATCCAGACGACGGCCACGCTCGGCCTGTTCCTCTCGCTGCTGGTCATTCTCGGCGTGCGCACGGCAATGGGCGAAGACGCGTTCGGCGCCTGGGGCTGGCGAATTCCGTTCATTGCGTCGATCCTCCTGCTGGGTGTCTCGGTGTGGATTCGCCTGCAACTGCACGAATCGCCGGTGTTCGAGCGCATCAAGGCCGAAGGCAAGACGTCCAAGGCGCCGCTTTCGGAGGCGTTCGGCCAGTGGAAGAACCTGAAGGTCGTGATTCTCGCGCTGATCGGCCTAACCGCCGGCCAGGCGGTGGTCTGGTACACGGGCCAGTTCTACACGCTGTTCTTCCTGACGCAGACGCTGAAGGTGGACGGCGCGACGGCCAACATCATGATCGCCATTGCGCTTCTGATCGGCACGCCCTTCTTCCTGTTCTTCGGCTCGCTGTCGGACCGCATCGGCCGCAAGCCGATCATCATGGCCGGCCTGTTGATCGCCGCACTCACGTACTTCCCGCTCTTCAAGGCGCTGACGCACTACGTCAACCCGGCGCTTGAAACGGCCACGGCGAAGGCGCCGATCGTCGTGATCGCGAACCCGGACGAATGCTCGTTCCAGTTCAATCCGGTCGGCACGTCGAAGTTCACGAGTTCGTGCGACATCGCGAAGAGCGCGCTTTCGAAGTCCGGCTTGAACTACGAGAACGTCGCGGCGCCGGCGGGCACGCTCGCGCAGATCAAGGTCGGCGATACGGTGGTCTCCACCTATGACGGCAAAGCCGCCGACGCCAAAGATCAGGGTAAGGCGTTCGACAAGTCGCTCTCGACGACGCTCAAGTCCGCCGGCTATCCGCCGAAGGCCGATTCTTCGCAGATCAACTGGCCGATGAGCGTGGTGATCCTGACGATCCTCGTCATCTACGTGACGATGGTCTACGGACCGATCGCGGCGATGCTGGTCGAGATGTTCCCCACGCGAATCCGCTATACGTCGATGTCGCTGCCGTATCACATCGGCAACGGCTGGTTCGGCGGCTTCCTGCCGGCCACGGCGTTCGCGATCGTCGCGGCGAAGGGCAATATCTACTCGGGCTTGTGGTATCCGATCGTGATTGCGCTCATTACCTTCGTGATCGGCATGCTGTTCGTCCGCGAAACCAAAGACTCGGACATCTACGCCAAGGATTGAGGCGCCTCGCACAGGCGGCAACTGAAAAAGTTGAGTGCCGGGGGTTGACAGCCCTCGGCACTATCCTCATAATCTCGCTTCTTTCGGCGAATTAGCTCAGTTGGTTAGAGCGACGGAATCATAATCCGCAGGTCCGGGGTTCGAGTCCCTGATTCGCCACCAGTTGCAAGAAAAAGCCGCTGATCCGTAAGGTTCAGCGGCTTTTTTGTTTCTGGCTGTCCGCATACCGTGCCGACAGCGACACCCGCAACTTCAAGGAGGTTTCTTGATGACGTTCCGCACCGCCGCGCGCGCCGTTGCCGCCGCATCGATCGCGCTTCTCGGCGCCGCTTCCGCCACTGCCGTTCTGGCGCAAACGCCGACTGACAATCAGTGGCGCGCAAGCCAGACCACGTTGTCGACACTCCTGCAAAACGGCTACAAGATCGTCGCCGTCGTCAATTCGCCTCGCGGCGTCGGCGGCCCTACCGACACCATCTTTGTCCAGCGCGATCAGAGCGCTTTCAAATGCATCGATCCACAAGGGCCGGAAGCCGGCAAGGAAGCGGGCAAGAACGCCCCGGGCTGCTATGAACTTGCGCCGCCGTCGGGCACGGCTACTGGCTCCGAAGCGAAATAAAAAGCCACCGAAGCCGGCTGCGCCAGTTTGCATCGTTCACATGCAGATCTCGCAGCCACTGTGACGCCGTTGAACCCGGCGTTCCAGCCGATGTCGACGACCCATGCGGCAATGAACTGGTCACGCCTGGATGCGAGCGCGCGTCACGCTGAGCAGGCGCGCCATCGCGTCGCGCGCCGCGTCCGCGTCGCGGTCGCGAATCGCCTCGAATACCGCCGTATGTTCGGCGAGCGAAGCGTTGAAGACGTCCGCGCGTTTCGCATTCAGCCGAAGCTGTGCCTCGAGCGTGCGCTCGATCAGCGTGCCGAGCGGTATCAGCAATTCGTTGCTGCACGCGATCAGCACGCTCAGGTGAAATTGCAGATCGGCCCGCACCCATTCGTCGACGTTGCGCGCACCGGCCATCGCGGCGTGAGCGGCCGCAAGTGCGCCGAATGTATCGTCGGAATGTGAAGCGGCCGCGAGACCCGCAGCATATGGCTCGATCATCTCCCGCATTTCCTGCAGCTTCAGTGCGAACTGCATCGGCTCGGCAACGCGCGAATACCAGTCGAGCACGTCGACATCGAGCAGATTCCACGCGTGTCTTGGCCGCACCCGCGTGCCCACGCGCGGGCGCGATTCGATCAACCCTTTCGACGTCAGCGTGCGCAGCGCCTCGCGCAACACCGTGCGGCTCACGCCGAACGCGTCCATTAACTCCGCTTCACGCGGCAGGATCGAATCAGGCGCGTAATCACCGCGCAGAATCGCAGTAGCCAGCCTGTGGGCGACGCGCCCATGCAGATCGTGCTGAATAGCTTCCTCCTTGCGGCGTCGCCGCTCAACATGTGGCGAATAGTACTATTAATAGTACTGTAGCGGCCTTTTGTTGTAGCATGAGAATCCTCGAATATTTGGCATGCGATCGGAGACGCACAATATGAAAATCACCAAGCTCGAAACTTTCATCGTCCCACCGCGCTGGTGCTTCCTGAAGATCGAGACCGACGAAGGCATCGTCGGCTGGGGCGAGCCGGTAGTCGAGGGCCGCGCGCATACGGTCGCTGCAGCGGTCGAAGAGTTGTCGGACTATCTGATCGGCAAAGACCCGCTTCTGATCGAAGACCACTGGCAGGTCATGTATCGCGCAGGGTTCTATCGCGGCGGTCCGATCACGATGAGCGCGATTGCCGGCGTCGACCAGGCGCTATGGGACATCAAGGGCAAGCATCACGGCGTGCCGGTGCACGCGTTGCTCGGCGGCCAGGTGCGTGAC
Source organism: Paraburkholderia kirstenboschensis (assembly GCF_032806925.1). NCBI lineage: Bacteria > Pseudomonadati > Pseudomonadota > Betaproteobacteria > Burkholderiales > Burkholderiaceae > Paraburkholderia > Paraburkholderia kirstenboschensis. Next base: position 2,132,246 of record NZ_CP136513.1, read on the forward strand.
CGGATCAAGGTGTATTCGTGGATCGGCGGAGACCGTCCGAGCGACGTCGCGAACAACGCGCGCGCTGTGGTGGAACGCGGCTTCAAGGCCATCAAGATGAACGGCTCGGAAGAACTGCAGATCATCGACACCTTCGACAAGGTGCAAGGCGTCATCAACAACGTCGCGGCGGTGCGCGAGGCGGTCGGGCCGAACATCGGCATCGGCGTGGACTTTCATGGCCGCGTGCATAAGCCCATGGCCAAGGTGCTGGCGAAAGAACTCGACCCGTACAAGCTGCTCTTCATCGAAGAGCCGGTGCTTTCGGAGAATGCAGAAGCGTTGCGTGACATCGTCAATCAGACGAACACGCCGATTGCACTGGGCGAGCGTCTCTATTCGCGCTGGGACTTCAAGCACATTCTGTCCGGCGGCTACGTCGACATCATTCAGCCGGACGCGTCGCACGCGGGCGGGATCACCGAGTGCCGCAAGATCGCGTCGATGGCCGAAGCCTACGACGTCGCGCTCGCGCTGCACTGCCCGCTCGGCCCGATTGCACTGGCCACCTGTCTGCAGATCGACGCAGTGAGCTACAACGCGTTCATCCAGGAACAGAGCCTCGGTATTCACTACAACCAGGGCAACGACCTGCTCGACTACATCAGGAACCCGGAAGTCTTCAAATATGAAGACGGCTTCGTGTCGATTCCGCAAGGCCCGGGCCTCGGAATCGAAGTGAACGAGGAGAAAGTGCGCGAGATGGCGAAGGTCGGTCATCGCTGGCGCAATCCGGTATGGCGTCACGCGGACGGCAGCGTCGCCGAGTGGTAATCGCATCACTCGCTCGTTGACTGACGCCGCCTGCGGGCGGCGTCCTTTTTTGAGCGTCGTTACGGAATACAGCGCGCCCGCTCACGCCTTCCTGAACGCTTGCTTTCCCTTTGTTCGGCATCAGACAGATACATGGCCGGCTCCTTGCTGAAATGCGTCCGAACAACGAATGCATCAGGGAGTCTCATGGGCGAATTCATTCCGGATTATCTGCTGCGCGAGCAGGCAGCCGTCGGCGCGCTCGTGCTGTTCGGCGTGCTTCGCGTGATAGGCGCGGCCGTTGCGTATGAACGCGGTTGGCGCATCGCGGCGATCGAGAAATGGTTTGTCGTCGCCGCCGTCGTGTATTGCATCCCGCAGCTTTTCGATCTTCTCATGCATGTCTACGGCGCCCATGCAGCAGCCGCCGAATTCGAAGGCAAAGTGGCTGGCTGTGCAATCGCGCTATTTTTTGCGCCAATTCTCGGTCATCGGCTGGGTCTCGAATGAATTGGTCGATCGGTCGAATGCTCGACATGCCGTTCTTCGTTCGAGTTGCTCGACCCTTCAGAGCCTCCAGGCCGACATACGGCGTGGGCGACGTGCTCAAGCTCAAATCTGGCGGGTGCGCAATGACCGTCACGTGGAGCGGCCCAGTGCTGTTCGCATCGGGCAACTGGCTGATCTGCCAATGGTTCAACGACGCCGGTGAATTGACGCAGGAGATGTTTCCCGAGGAGACGCTCGAACCGCAAAGGTCAAAAGCCCAGCTCTCACATACCGGGCAGTAGCGGGTTCGCCGGCCAACGCATGGCGAACGTGGTTATCGCGCCGCACGTTGAAACCGCGCAGCGCATTTTTCCGCGCGCGCCGCGACGCCTACTCACAATACGGCCCGCGCCGGGGCGCCGGCCATCTCGAGTATCGAACTCAGCTCACCATCGCGAACGCCGGCACGCTATGCGACAGCGCGGCGGCAGCGACGAATACGCCGATCATGGCAAGCGCTTCCAGATAAAGCACGTTGGCGAACGTATGGGCGTCCATCGTCGATGCAGTGCGGCGCAGACGCGGAAGCGCAAGGAAGCGGTTTAGGCCGCCGAGCACGAGCGCGAGCGCGACGAGCGAAAGCTTGAGTATCAACACGTGGCCCCATGTGCTCGACCCGATCGCCTCGAATGAGCCGCCCGAGCCGCGCACCGCGTTGAAGATGCCGGAGAGCAGCACGAAGCCCACCGCGACCGCCGACACGTTCGACACCTGCGTCGCTGTACGGATCAATATGCCGCGCGCGGTCGACGTGCCGAGCGCCGGCAATACGACCAACCCGGCCGTGATCGCGAGGCCGCCCCACACGCTGGTCACGAGCACATGAAGCGTTTGCATTGCGATGGCCGCGGATGCGGGGCCAGCGTCCACCGCATGCCCGAGCGACGCCTTGCCTGCGGCGATCGCAATCACCGCGAGCCACAGCAGCGCGTTGCGCAACATGCCGCTATGACCCGTCATTGCCGTGCCGAGCAACACCAGTGCGCCCGCGAACGCAACGCTCCAGCCGTAGCCGACATGTGTTTGGGTGAGCACCGTCGGTATGAAGGCAAACGCGGCCGGAAGCGCAACGCCACTCATCGACGCCGCCTGATACAACAGCCAGCCGAGGTCCGCGAGCACCAGTACGACGCTCGCAGTCAACATTGAACGTTGCGCGCGCAACCAGGCGGGACGCCCGGGCGCGATCTTCGCCTTGGCATCGTTCGCGAGCCACGCGCCGAGCAACGCCGAACCGACAGCAAACGCAAACGCGACGTTCATGAGCGCGGCCATGGCGACCTGCCCGATCCACAATGCGTCGATGCTCATTTGACGATGAACGCAAAGTCGCCCTGCGTGCGATGACCGTCGGTGGCCACGGCGGTCCAGTGCACCGCGTAGCGGCCCGCGCCCAACTGCGGCAGCGGCAGATGCATGACGCGCGCGTCCTGCTTGTCGACTTGCGACGCACCGGGCGCAACTGCCTTGCCGTTCGCGTCGTCCAGCGCGATTTTGCTGAAGGCCGGCTCGAGCGGCTCGGTGAAGTGGAGGGTGACCTCGGTGGGTGCGGCGACTTCGGCGTTGGCTGCGGGCACGCTGGAAACGAGATGCGCATGCGCGAATGCCGTGGACGTCAGGACGAGCGCCGCGGCGCCGAGCACGGACGAAACCCACGCTGGACTGGAAAGATTGATTAGCTTCATGTAAGGCCGATAGCGGATGAACGGGAAAACGGCGGGCGCCTGCCGGACCGGTTGAACCGGATCCCTGCGCGAACAGATCTCGCCCGCGGTCCGGCGCCCGGAAGTGTACGCTTCGATGGTCCGCACGCGGGTCGGTTCAACATCGCGCGGGCAAAAGTTTGCCGGGTACAGCGATTGCAACCTCGGACCGCGCACCAAGGTCTGAAAAGACGCGGGAGTTCCGCGCGGCGATACGCGTCAAACTGTCGCACGCCGGTGACAGCCGCAAGCTCGTCGAATGTGGCAAATAGTCATCATCACCCTTCGATGATAGAATGCTGCGTCGCCGCAGCGCCGGCTGCCCTTCACACCGAGCCGCTCGAAGTTCGGTCAGGTCCCCGATTTTGATGGAGTTACGCGTGTCTTCAAGACGCATTTTCCGCCCGTTGCTTGCCCTTCTGCTGATCGGCTCCGCGGGTGTCTATAGCGCTGCGAAAGCGCAGACTCAACCGAAGGCCCCCGATACTATGGAAGCGCGCGTGCAAGGTTGCACGGCCTGCCACGGCACGCACGGTCAAGGTACTGACAACGACTACTTCCCGCGCCTTGCGGGCAAGCCGGCCGACTATCTGTACAACCAGTTGCAGAATTTCCGCGAAGGGCGCCGCAAGTATCCGCCCATGAATTACCTCGTCACGTATCTTTCCGACGACTATCTGCATCAGATCGCCACGTACTTCTCGAAGCAACGTCCGCCGTATCCGCAGCCGGCCAAGCCGACTGTGTCGTCGACCACGCTCGCTCGCGGCCAGCAGATCGTGCTGAACGGCGACGCGTCGAAGCAGATTCCGGCTTGCGCGGCTTGCCACGGCAAGGGCCTGACCGGCATGGAGCCGGCCATCCCGGGTCTCGTCGGTCTGCACTCCGACTACATCAGCGCGCAGCTCGGCGCATGGCGTTCGGGCACGCGCCACGCAATCGCACCTGATTGCATGCACACCATCGCCACGCGTCTCACAGACGAAGACGTGAACGCGGTCGCTGCCTGGCTTTCCACGCAACAGGCTCCACAAAACCCCGTGCCGGCTCCGGCCCGCTCGATGAAGACTCCGCTTGCCTGCGGCAGCGAACCGCAATAAGGCACCGGGAGAGACACTCAAATGAAACGCAAGTCTTTGTTCGCCCTCTCGGCAGTTGTCGTTGTCGCGGCTGCTGCACTCGTTCCCGTCCTGTGGTCGGGCGGCGACAATCTGCATAACGGCTCGGCCGTGGCGGCCACGCCCGCCGACCAGGCTGCGCTCGTGAAGAAGGGCGAGTACCTCGCCCGCGCTGGCGACTGTATCGCCTGCCACACGGTCCGCGGCGGCAAGCAGTTCGCCGGCGGCCTGCCCATGGCCACGCCGTTCGGCACGATGTTCACGCCGAACATCACGCCTGACGACCAGTACGGTATCGGCAAGTGGACACAGGACGACTTCTACCGCGCCATGCACACCGGTCGCTCGAAAGACGGCAGCCTGCTCTATCCGGGCTTCCCGTTCACGAGCTACACGAAGGTCACACGCGCCGACTCCGACGCGATCTATGCGTATCTGCGCTCGGTCGCGCCCGTCAACGTGGCGAGCCGTCCGCACGAACTGAAGTTCCCGTTCAACCAGCGCAACATGCTGATCGGCTGGCGCACGCTGTTCTTCCGTGAAGGCGAGTACAAAGCGGATCCGACCAAATCGGTCGAATGGAATCGCGGCGCGTACCTGATCGAAGGCCTCGGACATTGCGGCATGTGCCACACGTCGATCAACGCAATGGGCGGCCCGGTCAATTCGGCGGCTTTTGCCGGCGGCCTGATCCCGCTGCAGAACTGGTACGCACCGTCGCTCACCTCGAACAAGGAAGCGGGCCTCGGCGACTGGGAAACGAAAGACATCGCCGATCTGCTAAAAACAGGTGTGTCGAACCGCGGCGCGGTGTTCGGCCCGATGGCCGAAGTGGTTCACAACAGCCTGCAGTACATGAGCGATGCGGACATCAACGCAATGGCCACGTACCTGAAGACGATTCCGCAGAAGAGCGAAGCACCAGAGCCGCTCCAACTGGAAACGTCGGAAAAGTTCGGCGGCGAACTGTTGAAGCAAGGTCAGAAGATCTACGCTGACAATTGCGCGAAGTGCCACGCGGAGAACGGCCTCGGCCAGCCGCCGGCCTTCCCGCCGCTCGCGAACAACCAGTCGATCCAGATGCCGTCGGCGGTCAACCCGATCCGCATGGTGCTGAACGGCGGTTATCCTCCGAGCACGGACGCGAACCCGCATCCGTACGGCATGCCGCCGTTCGCGCAGTCGCTGTCGAATCAGGAAGTGGCAGCTGTCGTCACGTACATTCGTATGTCGTGGGGCAACCACGGCACGGCCGTGTCGCCGCAGCAAGTGTCGGATCTGCGTTCGGCGCCGCTCGACTAAGCAGCGTTCGGTGCACCGGGGGCGCGGCCTGCGAAATTCGCGGCCGCGCCCTTCGTTTTTTGAGGACCGGTATCATGAGGCTACGGCAACAAATGCCTCGATGAAACCGTGCAGGAGGAAAGACCGTGCAGGTCGGTGAGCGTTTCAACAGCATTACCCACCTCGTCGGCGCCGTGCTGTCGGTGGCGGGACTGGCTATGCTCGTGACGATGGGCACGGTAGAGGGCGACGCGTACAAGGTGGTGAGTTTCAGCGTGTACGGTGCGATGCTGTTCGTGCTGTATGCTATCTCGACGCTTTACCATAGCGTGCGCAGCCCCCGTATCAAGGCAGTGCTGCAGAAATGCGACCATTCGGCGATCTATCTGCTGATCGCCGGAAGCTACACTCCGTTCACACTTGTCACGTTGCGCGGGCCGTGGGGTTGGTCGCTGTTCGGCGTAAGCTGGGGGCTTGCCGCTCTCGGCATCGTGCAGGAACTGACGCTCGGGCGACGCACCCGCAGCGTTTCGATGGTGCTGTATGTCCTGATGGGATGGCTCGCGCTCGTTGCCGTCCGCCCGCTGGTTCAAGCATTACCGGCTGCGGGCACTGCCTGGCTCGTGGCCGGCGGGGTCATCTACAGCGCCGGCATCTACTTCTTCATCAACGACGAGCGCATCCGGCACGGACATGGTATCTGGCACCTGTTCGTACTGGCGGGCAGTCTGTGTCAATTCGTCAGCGTTGCGCGCTATGTCGCGTAACGTCCACGGCGGCGAAATGCAACTTAAGGCCAGTCAACGTGTCTGCATAGCGCGTTGAAGCATTCGGCACGCATCCGAGCGTGCCGCCGATTTCTCTGCGAACGGAACTGGGCTTCGGCCTTGATCTCGATCACGCCATGCGGCGTGTTCATGCCGCATTTGTGCCCGCTGGGGGCCCACATGTGCCGTTCGCGAAACTGCATTGCAAAGAGTTTCTATGTCTTTTGATTCCCTCGGCTTGTCCGAACCCCTGGTCCGCGCTGTACACGAACTCGGCTACACCACTCCGACCCCCATCCAGACGCAAGCGATCCCCGCTGTGCTGAACGGCGGCGATCTGCTGGCCGGCGCGCAAACCGGCACCGGCAAGACGGCCGGCTTCACGCTGCCGATCCTGCAGCGTCTCAATTCCATGCCCCCGCACGCCTCCGCGTCGGGCAAGCGCGCGGTCCGCGCGCTGATTCTCACGCCTACGCGTGAACTCGCCGCGCAGGTCGAAGAAAGCGTGCGCGCCTACGGCAAGTATCTGAAGCTGAAATCGACGGTCATGTTTGGCGGCGTCGGCATCAATCCGCAGATCGGCGCGCTCAGGAGCGGCGTGGACATCGTCGTCGCAACGCCTGGCCGATTGCTCGACCATATGCAGCAGAAGACCATCGACCTGTCGCATCTCGAGATTCTCGTGCTCGACGAAGCGGACCGGATGCTCGACATGGGCTTCATTCACGACATCAAGCGCGTGCTGGCCAAGCTGCCGCCGAAGCGTCAGAACCTGCTCTTCTCGGCAACTTTCTCCGACGAGATCAAAACACTCGCCGACAATCTGCTCGACTCGCCGGCGCTGATCGAAGTCGCGCGCCGCAATACGACGGCGGAAACGGTTGCGCAAAAAATTCACCCGGTGGATCGCGACAAGAAGCGCGAGTTGCTAACGCATCTGATCAAGCAGCACAACTGGTTTCAGGTGCTGGTGTTCACGCGCACCAAGCACGGCGCCAATCGCCTCGCCGAACAGCTGACCAAAGACGGCATCAGCGCTCTGGCGATTCACGGCAACAAGAGCCAGTCGGCTCGTACGCGTGCGCTCGCCGAGTTCAAGGATGGCACGCTGCAGGTGCTGGTCGCCACGGACATCGCCGCGCGCGGCATCGACATCGATCAGTTGCCGCACGTCGTCAATTTCGATCTGCCTAACGTGCCGGAAGACTACGTGCACCGGATCGGCCGCACCGGTCGCGCGGGTGCGACGGGCGAGGCAATTTCACTGGTGTGCGTCGACGAACTGCAACTGCTGAAGGACATTGAGAAGCTGATCAAGCGTCCGGTGCCGCAGGAAGTGATCGCCGGTTTTGAACCGGACCCGACCGCGAAGCCGGAACCGATTTTGCGCCGCGGCCAGGGCGGTGGCGGCGGCGGTCGTTCGCCGCGTCAAGGTCAAGGGGCACCGAAGGGTGGCAACGGCGGCGCGGCAAAACCGGCGCAACGCTCGGGGCAACGTCCGCCGAACGGCCAGCAGCAGCCGAAGCCGCAAGCCGCGAAGCCGGCCGGCAACGGCGGACAGCCGCGCCGCGACGGTCAGCGTCAGGACGACCGCCCGCGCGCTATTGCTCATGAAGGTAGCGCCGCACAGCACGCGCCGCGCAAACCGCAGAGTGGCAATCCGGGTGCATTGCTCGGCGGCGCAAAATCACGCAACGACTCGCCGCGCGGGGGCAATCCGGCGCGCAGCGGTCAGCGTGGCCGTTGAGGCCTCGGGAGGTTGAGGTTCGCGGTTGAGGTTGGCGGTTGAGGTTGGCGGTTGAGGTTGGCGGTTGAGGTTGGCGGTTGAGCTTGGCGGTTGAGCTTGGCGGTTGAGCTTGGCGGTTGAGCTTGGCGGTTGAGCTTGGCGGTTGAGCTTGGCGGTTGAGCTTGGCGGTTGAGCTTGGCGGTTGAGCTTGGCGGTTGAGCTTGGCGGTTGAGCTTGGCGGCTGAGCTTGGCGGCTGCGGTCGGCGGTTCGGAGGCTGACCACTCTCAGGCTGGCCGCTGAGTGCCACCCTCAAGCCTGACCGTTGAGTCCCGCCTCTCAGCGCGAGGGCCAGACTAGAGGCCGCCAAGCCTCGCCATTACGCGCCGCCGCGAGCCCGCCATACAGCGCGAAAGCCGCAAGACCCTCCTCTCCACCATCCAGCGAACACAGCCGCAGCAATGGCGCGGGGGCCTTACCTCAAGCCCCCAACGCCGCGGCCCGTTTCAAGTACTCGATCTGCCGCTCCCATCGGTCGAGAATCTTTTCTGCCTCTCCTTCCAGTTCAAACGTAATGCCGCTTGTCAGGCGCGCATAGCGCACTCTTTGCGTTTCCGCCGAATCAATCGAGCAGTTCACGTAGACGAGACCGCTGTCGTCGCCATCGGCGGGCGGCAGCGGCGCGGCGAGCAACTGCACCTGATAAAACGCCCCTTCCAAGACGAAAGTCAACGCAGCGCGCCCGCTCTGCGCGATCGCGCGCGCCGCCCGGGCTTGCGGCCATAGCGCGATACAAAGCGTGCGCGAATCGGGCGCGTACAACTCCCCTGCGCCGAGCAGCGACGTGCGGATATGCTGATTCGCGTCGACGGTCAGCAGCGAGGCCGTGAAACCCGTCTTGCTCGCGAGCGACGAGCCGTCGAATAGCGCGCGAACCGCGTCGGGCCATTTGTCGAATGCAGTCTGCTCGAGCGGGCGCTGGGGCAAGGAGGAATCGCTCATCGCAAGTGTCCGGTTGGAGGGCAAGGCTCAATGATGCCCTGAAAAACAAATGGCCCGCATACGGGCCATCTTTTACGCCGGCGAATTGCCGATGTTCGCAATACCGCTTAACGGAAGAACACATGCTGCGTAATTTTGGCGAGCGGGTAATGCACGCCGGGCTGAATCTTCGCCGGCAAGTCGAGCGGCTTGAGCAGCATCTTCACGCACATGTCGGCCGACAGATTACGCCGCACGAGTGCATTAATGCGCGCGGCCCGCTCGCGGTTATAGGCCTGGTCGCGCACGCGCTCCGGATAACGGATTGCGAACACGTGACGCAACGCGATCTCCGAGTCTTCGTTCTTGATCTCGATTACGCGACGCATTAACGCGCCCAGAACCGCGAGCCGGCCATTGCCCTCGATCTTGTTGTACTTCTTGAAGTACTTGAAAAAGTGCTTGTAATGGCGGACCTCGTCGATACGAATGTTGTCGGTAATCTCCTTGAGCACCGGTTCGTCCGAACACTCGCCAATCGCGCGATACAAGGTGGCCGTACCCGTTTCGACGACGCACCGCGCCACCATTTCAAGCGCACGAGTCTTTTCAAAATCTTCCACGGAACAGGTCAGCGAATATTCGTCCATGAAATTACGGAACGCGGTGTCCCAATCGAATTCTGGCCACACGTACGCGATATACGTTTTTAGCGCGCGGCCGTGTTGCATTTCCTCTGGCTCCCACTCGTTGTTGAGCCACGCGGAAACTTCCGGATCGCCGTCGAAAAACTTGCTTAGATTACTGGTGTAAAGATCGGTGCCGCTTTCAATAAATGAAGCGGCACACAGCAGCAATAACAGGTCTTCGTTCGCGACCGCTTTCTGGCGATCAATGCGCGTGAGGTCTATGTCCTCGATCCGCCAGGGCATGACGTGGTTCAGCTCTGTGTGCATCGTGTCTTGCTCCGAAAGCTGTATCGACTCGTGGAGCATGCTTGGAACCGCTCCTATCGCGCTACCTCGCGTTGCGGTTCGCCGTGTCGGATACAGCGCCGTGAATTAGAGTTAACCCCTTGTGTTTGCATCTTAGCCGCTGTTTCGCAAGTCTGCAGACAACCCCGCACAGACCGTACCGATTGGCCAAGGTTCCAATTTCACGATAGACGAAAGTTTCGGTGAGGCAAGCACGATTGCACGGCGCACAAAAAAGCCAGCTCAGCGAGCCGGCTTTTTTTCGCAAAACGCGACACACCGCGGCTCGAAAGTTACGGCGCGCGGATACTTCGAGCCACCTTTCGAGCCGCGTTCAAGAAGGCGCTGGCGGCCGTCAGAAACCGGCTGCCAAACCGTCGCGGCGGCTGTCGCTGGCGGCTACACAACCGCGCTCCGGACATTGCGATCGAGCTTCCAGATGTACTGGCCGGAACCGAAATCCATGTAAGGATCGTCGACGGATTTGATCTTGTGGCCGAGCTTCTGCAACCCTTCTGCCGTCTTTGCGTCGAGCGTCGATTCAATGTCGATCGTGAAGTCGCGGTTGACCTTCCAGCGCGGTGCGTCGCATGCGGCCTGCGGCTGCTGACCGTAGTCGAGCATACGCACGACAGATTGCAAATGCCCCTGCGGCTGCATGTCGCCGCCCATCACGCCGAAGCTCATGACCGCTTCCTGCTGCCCGTCCACCTGCTGCGTGAGGAATGCGGGGATGATCGTGTGGAACGGCCGCTTACCGCCTTCCACCACATTGGGCGACTTCGGATCCATCGAGAAGCCGGAGCCGCGATTCTGCATCGAGATGCCGGTGTCGGGCACCACGATCCCCGATCCGAAGCCCATGTAGTTCAACTGAATAAAACTGACCATCATGCCGCGCTCGTCCGCCACCGACATATAGATGGTGCCGCCGGCCTTCGGCATGCCAAAGTCGAACTGCGTGGCGCGCCTGTGATCGATCAGCTTCGCGCGCGACGCAAGGTACGCGTCGTCGAGCATCTGCTCGGGTGTGACTTCCATAGAGCCCGGATCGGCAACGTAGCGATAGACGTCCGCGAACGCGAGTTTCATCGCCTCGATCTGCAGGTGCTGCGACTCCACGTTGTCGACCGTCAACTCCTTCACATCGAACTGTTCGAGGATGCCGAGCGCGATCAGCGCCGCGATGCCCTGCCCGTTCGGCGGAATCTCGTGCACGGTGTACCCACGATAGTCCTTGCCGATCGGCTCGACCCAATCCGCGCGATAGTTGCGCAAATCGTCGACGGTCAGCGCGCCGCCGCATTCACGCGAAAACGCCGCGATTCGCTCGGCAATCTCCCCTTCGTAGTACGCGCGCGGGCCCTGTTCGGCGAGCTTGCGCAGCGTCTTGCCGTGGCCGGGAAAGCGCACGAGTTCGCTCACCTCCGGGGCGCGTCCGCGGGGCATGAAGGTCGACGCAAACCCCGGCTGGTCCTTCAACTCCGGGACCGCCGCTGCCCACTTGTGGGCAACGATGCTGGCCACCGCGTGACCGCGCTCGGCAATCTCGATGGCGGGCTCCATCAGATCCGCGAACGGCAGCGAGCCGAACTTCTCGTGCAGCGCTTCCCAGCCCGCGATAACGCCGGGAACGGTCACCGCATCCCAGCCGCGCTTGGGCTGAATCGCGAGGCCGTCTTCCTCGCCGTATTTGCGTTTGAAGTAGTCGACGCTCCAGGCCGCCAGCGCCACGCCCGACGCATTCAGGCCGTGCAGCTTGCGGCCGTCCCAGACGAGCGCGAACGCGTCGCCGCCAAGACCGCACGAGACCGGCTCGACGACCGTGATCGCGGCTGCGGCGGCGATTGCCGCGTCGACCGCGTTGCCGCCTTTCCACAGCATGCGCAGCCCCGCTTGGGCGGGGAGCGGGTGCGACGTCGAAACGATGTTGCGCGCGAACACAGGCAAGCGCGGCGTCGGGTAAGGGTTTTGCCAGTTGAAGCCAGTCATGTCGAACGCTCTCGAAAGCACGGTCAGGCGACGCAAGCCGCCGGACACGATAGGAAAGATGAAACGCGGATGGAACGGAAAATCTTCGATTGCAGCGCGAGCCGCCGCAAAACGCAAATTCATTTATCGGATGGATAAATGCGCCGCTGCGCTGAATGCCCCGAATGTTCGGCGCGCGCAGGCTTGTGCATGTCGCACGAGTTGGCAGACCACCCGCGCGATGGTCTTACAATACACGCACACTCGCATACGCGTCCCGCCCATGCCGGGCCGCGGCAGGCACCGATAACAACCCATCACCGAGACTCATGACCCGAGACCCCCGCCTCACTCTCAATGCCCGGCAACAGGAACTGCTGGAGTGGGTGCAACGCGACGGCTTCGTGACCGTGGACGACCTCGCGGCGCACTTCGACGTGACGCCGCAGACGATCCGCCGCGACGTCAACTGGCTCGCCGACATGAACCTGCTGCGCCGCTATCACGGCGGCGCGAGCCTGCCGACCAGTTCCGAGAACGTCTCGTACACGGCACGCCAGCGCATGTTCCATGACGAAAAACGGCGCATTGCGGCGCTAGTGGCCACTCACATTCCCGACCAGGCGTCGCTCTTCATCAATCTCGGGACCACCACCGAGGAAGTCGCGCGCGCGCTCAACCGGCATCGCGGGCTGCGCGTGATCACCAACAATCTGAACGTCGCCAGCATGATGAGCGGCTATCCCGACTGCGAGGTGCTGGTGACGGGCGGCATCGTGCGGCCGTGGGACAAAGGCATCGTGGGCGAACTGGCGATCGACTTCATCCGCCAGTTCAAGGTGGACTTCGCGATCATCGGGACTTCGAGCATCGAAACCGACGGCACCCTGCGCGATTTCGACACCCGCGAAGTGCGCGTGGCCGAAGCCATCATTCAGCATGCGCGCACCGTTTTTCTCGCCGCCGACAGTTCGAAGTTCGGCCGCCCTGCGCTGGTTCGTCAGGGACATCTCGACCAGATCGACGCGCTCTTCACTGATGCGGCCCCGCCGCCTGACATGGCCGAGACGCTCACCGCCGCCAATTGCCAGGTGTACGTGGCCGGTTGATCAGGCGGTCGCGGCCATGTTGCAGCGCACGCGAAACTTCAAGTGAAATCAAGGATCTGGCCGCAGCGAATAACCGCCTCTGTGAGGAGCGATTGTCAAAGGGAAAATTTACGGGGGCCGGTTTGGTGTTTAACGTTTGCTTGACTACACTCCAGTTCCCCGGCGTTCATTGCGTGCCCGCGTGCCGCCGGTGCTAAGTAAACCTGTCGTAGCCGTACCTCCCGCCCCATCTTTTTGCGGACCACCTGGCAATGGCTCTTGCCATTCATGCCAGTCGCCGACGAGGCTGTCCGCGTTTGCTTGACATGGAGAGAAACGATGCTGAGTCCGCACGAATTCGCCACGTTGTTGCTCGTCAAGGACGCTCCCAATCAGGTAGACATGGAGCGAGAAGAACTTGACGCCCTCCTCGAACGTCAGCTCGTGCAACTGGAGCGGCTCGCCTCGGGCAATGAACAATGGCGTGTAACGGAATCCGGCGATAGCGCACTCCGAGCAATCAAACGCCTTTCCTGATAACAACCCGCGCATCGTCGGGCTCATTGCCGGTTCACGGCCGGCGCGGCTGCTAGCTCAGCCGCATGCGCACGGCCGACCCTCGAGCCGGTTCGGTCCATTGTGTCTGTGTCGACGTGGGCGCCCGCAGCGGCGCCCGCTTTCATTACGGCCGCGTCACCGATGACCGGTTAACCGCCGAGCCGCCGAGCCGCCGCCACCTAACGACAAACATCAACCGCTGCGCAACGTCGGATCGACTGCGGCGCGCCAGCTTATTGCTCGCGCGCGCTGCTCCGTGAAGAACGCGACCCACTGATTGCGAATCTGCGGGTCGGTACTCGCCCCCTGGCTCGTGTAGCGCTGCGCGATTTCCATCTGAAACGCGCAGTAATCTTCCTTCGACAACCGCCCGCGCCGGTTCGCCACATACGCGTCGAACAACGTCGCATACACGCCCTGAGCGTCGTTGCCGTAGTCGACCGGCTGGGCGCTGCACATCTGCTGCAACGAGACGAACGACGGCGCGCCCATCGTTCCGCTCAAGCTCGGCGAAGCGACGCACCCTGCGAGAAGCGCTGCCGCGCCCACGATGAAAAGTACACGCATGAAATCACCTTGAAATGGCTACTGCCAAGAGTATCGTCCGTGGCCGCGCGTTGCGCCACTACGTTGGCCGTTCGATAGAGGTGCGCTCGGGACATGCGAACTTTACTTTTTCGAATTTGTTCATTAAAGTTCGAAAACGAACACTATCGGTTCGATAGGATTTCAGAAAATTTCGTACGAGTCAGGAGACGCAGCAGGTGACGCAAGGCACGAGATACGATTTGCTCGTCGTGGGCGGCGGGATCAACGGCGCGGGCATCGCACGCGACGCGGCGGGCCGAGGCCTGTCCGTGCTGCTGTGCGAGCAGGACGACCTGGCAGCGCATACGTCCTCGGCAAGTACCAAACTGATCCACGGCGGCTTGCGCTACCTCGAGTACCGCGAGTTCGGACTGGTTCGCAAGGCGTTGCAGGAGCGTGAGACGTTACTGCGCGCTGCGCCGCACATCATGTGGCCGCTGCGCTTCGTGATGCCGCACATGCCCGATCTGCGTCCGGCCTGGCTGATTCGGGCCGGTCTGTTCCTTTACGATCACCTCGCCCGTCGCGAACTGCTGCCCGGTTCGCGCGGCATCGTGATGCGCGACCATCCGGCCGGCGCGCCGCTCGTCGAATCGATCAAGCGCGGCTTCGTGTACTCGGACGGCTGGGTCAACGACGCTCGCCTCGTCGTGTTGAACGCGCTCGACGCCGCCGAGCACGGCGCGAAGATTCTCACGCGCACCAGGCTGCTGAGCGCCGTGCGTGCAGGCGGCGAATGGCGCGCGCAGCTCGAGCGCGCGGACGGCACGACCGTCGACGTGCGAGCCGCGTCGATCGCGAACGCCGCAGGCCCGTGGGTCGGCGAACTGCTGCAAGGCGCGCTCGGCCGTCCGGCGTCGCACAGCGTGCGGCTCGTCAAGGGCAGTCACATCGTCACGCGGCGTCTGTTCGAACACGACCACGCGTACATCTTCCAGAATCCGGACAAGCGGATCATCTTCGCGATTCCGTACGAGCACGACTACACGCTGATCGGCACAACCGACCTCGAATATCGCGGCGACCCCGCGCAGGTCGCCATCAGCGCCGACGAGACGCAGTACCTGTGCGACTCGATCAATCGCTACTTCAAGCAGAAGATCTCCCCGGCCGACGTGCGCTGGACCTATTCGGGCGTGCGGCCGCTGCTTGAGGAAGAAGGCGCGGACAATCCGTCGGCCGTGACGCGCGACTACTCGCTCGAACTGGACACGCCGGCGGGCGAAGCGCCGCTGCTGTCCGTGTTCGGCGGCAAGATCACGACCTTTCGCAAGCTCGCCGAAGAAGCCGTCGACAAGCTCGCGCACGCTCTCGGCAGCGACGCGCCTTCGTGGACGGCCGGCGCGCCGTTGCCCGGCGGCGATATCCCGCAGGCAAACTTCGAGCGCTTTCTCGCTGGACTGAAGCAGCAGCACGCGTGGTTGCCGGCGGACCTCGCGCACCGCCTCGCCCGTGCTTACGGCACGCGAGTGAAGAACGTGATCGCCGGCGCGCGCTCGCTCGCCGATCTCGGCCACGCGTTCGCGCCGGGTCTCTACGAGGCCGAGCTGACGTATCTGCGCGATACCGAATGGGCACGCAGCGCGCACGACGTGCTATGGCGCCGCTCGAAGCTCGGCCTGCACGTCGAGCCGGGCACGCTCGACTCGATCACACGCGACATCGACGCGTGGTTCGCTCGCCAACCCGAGCGACAGAGCGCGTAACCTGGTAGAAGTGCGCGCGCTCGCAGCATAAAAAAACCGTTTCACCCCTCGGCTGCATCGAGCCGGCTGTACCAACCCGCGCGGTCGCAGCCGCTTGGAACGACAAGCCGTTCCCGTCGCCGGCAAGCTGTTACGGCGATTCATAAAACGCATGGAGAAGAGACAATGCAGGATCAGTACATCCTCGCGCTTGACCAGGGCACCACCAGTTCGCGCGCGATGCTGTTCGACCGCCTCGGCAATGTCGTGTCGACGGCACAAAAGGAGTTTGAGCAGATCTATCCGCGTCCGGGCTGGGTCGAGCACAACCCGCAGGAAATCTGGTCGACGCAGGCGGGTGTCGCTGCCGAAGCCGTGACGCGCGCCGGCATGAACGGCACGTCGATCGCCGCAATCGGCATCACCAATCAGCGCGAAACCACCATTGTCTGGGACCGCGAGACCGGCCATCCGATCTACAACGCGATCGTCTGGCAGGACCGCCGCACCGCCGACTTCTGCGACCAGCTCAAGGAGCAAGGCCTCGAAGCCAAGGTTCGCGCGAAAACCGGCCTGCCGATCGACTCGTATTTCTCGGCGACCAAAATTCGCTGGATTCTCGACAACGTGGAAGGCGCACGCGAAAAGGCGAAGCAAGGCCGCCTCGCGTTCGGCACCGTCGATAGTTGGCTCGTGTGGAATTTCACCAAGGGTGGCATGCATGTCACCGACGTGACCAACGCGTCGCGCACCATGCTGTTCAACATCCACACGCTGAAGTGGGACGACGAACTGCTCGACGCGCTCGACATTCCGCGCAGCATGCTGCCTGAAGCGCGTCCTTCGTCCGAAGTGTACGGGCCCACCAAGACCACCGTATTCGCCTCGAAAATTCCGCTCGCGGGCATCGCCGGCGACCAGCACGCCGCGCTCTTCGGCCAGATGTGCACCGAATCGGGCATGGTGAAGAACACCTACGGCACCGGCTGCTTCCTGGTGATGAACACCGGCGACAAGCCGATTGAATCGAAGAACAACCTCGTCACCACGATTGCGTGGCAGATCGGCGATCAGATCAACTACGCGCTCGAAGGCAGCATCTTCATTGGCGGCGCGGTCGTGCAATGGCTGCGCGACGGTCTGGGCATCATCAAGAACGCGGCTGAGATCGAAACATTGGCGCGCGGCGTGCCGCATTGCGACGGCGTCTATCTGGTGCCCGCGTTCGCCGGGCTCGGCGCGCCGCACTGGAATGCGCGCGCCCGCGGCACGCTGTTCGGCGTGACGCGCGGCACGACGTCCGCGCATATCGCTCGCGCCGCGCTCGATTCGATCGCGTATCAGTCGCTCGACGTTCTGAAGGCGATGGAGGCCGACTCCGGCATTCGAATCGGTGAATTGCGTGTGGATGGCGGCGCTTGCGCGAACAACCTGCTGATGCAGTTCCAGGCCGACATCCTCGGTGTGGACGCGGTCCGCCCCAAAGTGTCGGAAACCACTGCGTTGGGCGCCGCGTATCTGGCGGGCCTCGCGGTCGGCTACTGGAAAGATGTGGATGAACTGCAAAGCCAGTGGAAGCTGGATCGCCGCTTCACACCAGCGCTCGAACAAGCGAACGTCGAGGAATGTCTCGACGGCTGGAAGCGCGCGATTCGCGCCGCCAAAGCATGGGCCGACACGCCTTGAGAGCGGCCTTCGCGTTGTTCGCAGCTGAGCGTTCGGCATGAGGCAAGTCCAACCAGGCTAACGCGGCCGCGACCGCAGCGCGATGAAAGCGCGACGAAACAACAAAAGCCAACGACGAGGCGGCAAGCAGTAGGCCACGAAACGCAACGAGGCCGCCCGTCTCGCGGCTTCCCTAACAACAATATTTCGGATACCCAACAATGTCTCCATACATTGCGGAATTCATCGGCACGGCGCTCGTCGTGCTGCTCGGCGACGGTGCTGTCGCCAACGTGCTGCTCGCGCGCACCAAAGGCAAGGGCGCGGATCTGATCGTGATCGTGATGGGCTGGGCAATGGCCGTTTTCATCGCGGTCTACGTCACTGCGTCGTACAGCGGCGCGCACCTGAATCCGGTCGTGACGGTCAGTCTTGCGCTCGCGGGCAAGTTCGCGTGGGCCAAGGTCCCCGGTTATATCGCGGCGCAAATGCTCGGCGGGATGGCTGGCGCGCTGCTCGTGTGGGTCGCGTATCGCCAGCACTTCGCGAAAGAAGGCGACGCCGACGTCAAGCTTGGCGTGTTCTGCACCGCGCCCGCGATTCGTAGCGTGCCTCACAACCTGCTGACCGAGATGATCGCGACCTTCGTGCTGATTCTCGGCGTGCTGTATCTAGCCTCGCCGCAAGTCGGTCTCGGCGCGCTCGACGCGCTGCCGGTCGGCCTGCTCGTGCTCGGCATCGGCATCTCGCTCGGTGGCCCGACGGGTTACGCGATGAGTCCCGCTCGCGATCTGTCGCCGCGTCTGATGCATGCGCTGCTGCCGATTCCCGGCAAGCGCGACAGCGACTGGCGCTATGCATGGATTCCGGTGTGCGGGCCGCTCGTCGGCGGCGCCGTGGCGGCGGCTCTCTATCTGTATCTGCATACGCGCTGATCTCGCCGCGAGGTGTCGAACAGCTGACGCGCGCGAGAATCGAGGGCGGTGGCATCGGTGGAAAGCAGCGGCACCGCGACGCGGGCCGCGTCAAAGCACGTATCATGGCGCTTTCACACGGCGCGCATGGGCTGGCCATTCACCGGCCCACGCGCACTCGCTTTCCGTCCCTTCAGGCATGATCGACCATCTCATTTGCGACTGCGACGGCGTGCTCGTCGACAGCGAAGTCATTGCTGACCGCGTCATGTTCGAGACGCTATCCGCGACTTTCCCCGGCCTTGACTTCGAACCCATCGTCAAGACGGCCTTTGGCCAGCAAACGTCGCGCTTTCTCGAAGGCATCGAGAAAGCGTTCGACATCGCTCTGCCGCCCGCTTTCCTGAACACGATCGAGCACAATGTCGAACTCGCGCTCGCCGCATCGCTTAGTCCGATCAACGGTGTGCGAACTGCGCTGCAACGCGTGACGCTGCCGGCCGCGGTCGTGTCCAACAGCCGCATGGCGCGCGTGACTGCGTCGGTGCAGCGCGCCGGACTGCAGCAGATTTTCGGCGAGCGCATTTTCAGCGCCGAACAGGTCGCACGTCCCAAACCTTTTCCCGATGTCTACCTGTTTGCCGCGCAGACGCTCGGCGTCGAGCCATCGCGATGCATCGTCGTGGAAGACAGCGTAGCGGGTCTGAACGCGGCGCGAGCGGCGGGCATGAAGACGATCGCTTTCGTCGGCGCGAGCCATATTCCCGATGGCTACGCGGACGCGCTGCGCAACATGGGCATGACGCGCATCATGAAACACATGGACGAATTGCCCGCGTTGCTCGAAGCGGGCGTGCGGGGAGAATTCGGCGACGTGCAGTCGTAGCCGTCTGCCCAAAAGCAGCGCTGACACATACAGGCCGCCTGTATGCGCATCGACCTCGTGCTTCGAGCCCAACGTGCTGCGTTGAAGACGCATTCAAGCAACGCACTGCAACAGACCAGAAAAAGCCCGTCATAGAGCGACGTCGAACAGCGCGTTGATCCGGCGCGCGCAGCGCCGAATTACACCCCTAGGTTCACGCTTCCTGCTCGACGCATTCACGCGCCTCGGCCAACGCGCGACGGAACTCGGCCAGCTCGGCGATCGTCAGCATCGGCAAATTGTGTTGCGCGGCGAAGCGTTCGACGTCCGCGCCGCGCGTCATCGTGCCGTCGGCGTTCATCAATTCGCACAGTACGCCGGCCGGCTTCAGGCCCGCGAGAATCGCGAGATCCACCGTGCCCTCCGTATGGCCGCGCCGCGCAAGCACGCCGCCCGGCATTGCGCGCAACGGAAACACGTGTCCGGGGCTCACGATGTCGCCGGGCTTCGCCGTATCGGCAATTGCGGCGCGAATGGTCGTTACGCGGTCGAGTGCGGACACGCCGGTCGTCACGCCTTCGCGTGCTTCGATCGAAACCGTGAACGCCGTGCCATGACGGCTTTCGTTGTTGGTGGCCATCGGCGGAAGTTCGAGCGCGCGGATCTTCTCGTCGGGCAGGCACAAACAGACGATGCCGCTGCATTCGCGAATCAGCAGTGCCATCGTTTCGACGGAAAGACGCTCGGCGGATACGATCAGATCGGCCTCGTTCTCGCGGTCATCGTCGTCTTGCAGCACGACGGCGCGGCCATCGCGCATTGCTTGCAGCGCGGCGGCGATACGCGGCGGAACGGGTTCGGTGCCGAGCAGCGGGAGATCGGCGGATGCATCGTCCGCAATCGTCGACGGAGCAGGAAAAGTAGCAAAGGACATAGTTGAAACGCTCATCGCAAAAGTGGGGCGAAAAACGTTTCAGGGCATTGCAAACAGACAAAGACGCGCCGCGAAGCGCCTCTGCATAGTCGAGGCGGCATTCATGCACCGCCCGAACCTGCGAGCAGCGCCACGGAGACGAACATGACTATCTGCACATCTTCTTCCATCCGGACTGTGACCGTCGGCTCTGGCTTCTCACCAGATCTGCTGACCCCGCGGCGGCTTCCCGATTTTGCTGAAAGCCGGACAACTGCGGGCGCTCGCGGGCTCGCCGGCTCACGCTTTCGCGTTGCCGGCATACCGCCGGTGGGGAATTTCACCCCGCCCTGAAGACGCACTGATTGCCGGAGAACCGGCGGGCCAAGCATACAACAGTCGCGCGCGAGTTGCAGCGCAACCCTACTGCGCAACGGGATTCGCGGTCGTGCGTCATGCTCACCCACGTCTCAAACTTCGACATGCTGACAGGCGAGCCGACTCCACCCCGGCGCGTTCGATCAAACCGGCGCGGCTTCGCGCGCCGTGTCAGGCTGCGCGGGTACGTCCCAGCGCGGCGGCGTCTCCGCCTTCAACGTCACGCGAAACGCGCGCGCTTCGGTGTCGCCGGGATTGCGCAGGCTATGCGGCTGATCGGCGTCGAACACGATCGCGTCGCCTGTTGCAAGCAACTGACGTTGATCGTGCACGCTCACCTCGAGCGTGCCCTCACTGACCACGAGGTTCACCGTCGTGCCCGGCGCGCGACGCGTGCCGGCTTCCGTGTGCAACGGCGCGATGCGCAACTCGTGAAATTCCGCAGCGGTCGGTTCGTTGTCGGGATAGAGCGGACGAACCGAATAGCGTCCGTTGGAACTGACGACGCGCGACGAGCGCTCCGCCGGCAAGTGCTCGAAGCCGTTGGTCGCGTGACGTCGCAGGAAAGCCGCGACCGACACTTTCAACGCGGCCGCCACTTTGCAGAGCACCTTGATCGACGGCACGCTGCGCGCCGACTCGATCTGCGCGAGCATTGCGCGCGACACGCCTGACGCGCGGGCCAGAGCATCGAGCGACAACTGGCGCTCGGCGCGTAAGCGCGCGAGATTTACGCCGACGAGATGTTCGAGTGCATCGAAAGGTTCAGCGGCACGCGGCGGCGCATCGGTATCAGCCGCGGGATCGCGAACCAGAGCAAGCGGGGAATGCATGATTGCCTCCAGAAGCGCCGCCGGACGGCGGGCAAGCGGTTAGTGGAAGCAAGATAGCATCGCGGCCCGCCGTGCCCAACGAAGTTATCTTCACACTGTTATCAGCATTGCGGAGGACGTTTCTCGCAAAGCTTGTGCGGATTTTTCATATGCGCGCGGCTTCGACTTTCGTTAGGGCCGCCGATTAACCTCACGGCAACGGCGCTTGCACACCCGGAGCACTTAGGCCCGCTCGCGCACTTCCACATCGCGTTGAATGACCGACCGCGGCGCCGTCCGATCCATGCGCGATGCGAACCACGTCAGCAACAGTGCCGCAACGCTCACTGCCGCCGCAACCCAAGGCAACGTATCGAGCGAATGGCCGTGATCGATCACGAGACCTCCGAGCCACGCGCCGCCCGCATTGCCGACGTTGAACGCGCCGATGTTCAGGGTCGACGCGAGATTCGGCGCCTTGGCCGCCTTCTCGACCACGCGCATCTGCAACGGCGGCACGGTCGCAAAGGCGGCAATGCCCCACACGAACACCGTGATTGCCGCGGCCACCTGCGAATGACTGGTGCGCGCGAAAATCGCCATCACCACCGCCAGCGCCGCGAGAATGCCCATCAACGAGGGCATCAGCGCACGGTCCGCGAGCTTGCCGCCGACCGTGTTGCCGATCGTAAGTCCCACGCCGAACAGCACGAGAATCAGCGTGACGGCGCGCGGCGAGAAGCCGCTCACCTGCTCCAGAATCGGCGCGATATACGTGAACACGACGAATACGCCGCCGAAGCCGAGCACCGTCATCGCCAGCGCGGTCCACACTTGCGGGTCCTTCAGCACGCGCACTTCATGACCGAGACTGGCAGGACCCGAATCGTGGCGATTGGGCACGAGCGCTGTCACGCCCGCGAGCGACAGCACGCCGAACCCGCTGACAATCCAGAAGGCCGCGCGCCAGCCGAACTCCTGGCCCACGAAAGTGCCGAACGGCACGCCGAGCACGTTGGCAAGCGTAAGGCCGGTGAACATCAACGCAATTGCGCTCGCGCGCTTCTCGTTCGGCACGAGCGACGCGGCCACCACTGCGCCAATGCCGAAAAACGACCCGTGCGCGAACGACGTCACCACGCGCGCGATCATCAGCACGGAATAATCGGACGCAATCGCACACAACGTATTGCCGACGATGAAAACGCCCATCAGCAACTGCAGCGCGAGCTTGCGCGGCATCCGGCTCGTGACGACGGCGAGCAGCGGCGCGCCGACCGCCACGCCGAGCGCATACCCGCTCACCAGCAATCCCGCCGACGGAATCGACACCGCGAGATCGCGCGCGACCTCGGGCAGCAAGCCCATGATGACGAACTCGGTCGTCCCGATAGCGAAGGCGCTGATCGCGAGCGCGAGTAATGGAATCGGCATTGTTGTTCTCCAGGTTTTACGGTTGAGCGTGATGCAGCGCCGTCACGAACTCGACGACGACGCCCGGCGCGAGCGCCACGAAGATCTGCATGGCGGCTTCTTGCGGGCCCATCGGCGGCACTTGCGCCGTTTGATAGGCGACGCCGGTTGCCCGCAGGCGCGCGAGCAGCGCCTGCCATTCGGCGGCGCTTTCCAGACGGAACGCAATGTGATCGATGCGCGGCGCGGCTCTGACCGAGGTGCCGGGCACCGTGGCCTCGACCAGATGGATCACCGGGCGCCCGTTGGCATACAGCCAATAACCGCCGACGGAAAACGGCGGACGCGCGCCTTGCGTCAAGCCGACTACATCGACGAAGAAACGCCGTGCTGTATCGAGATCGGCTGTGACGATGGTCGCGTGATCCAGCTGCATGGTTGGGCCGGCTAACTGCGCCGCATGGGTTTTCAAGATGTGCATTGTGGCCGCGACGCGCCAATTTGATAATTGGCGTAGCATTTGAAGCATTTTCAAATGCCATTTGAAGAAAGCAATGGATAATCTCGGCGACATTCGCCTCTTTGTAGAAGCCGCCCAGCACGGCAGCCTGTCCGCGGCTGGCCGCAAAATGGGGCTCACACCGGCGGCTGCAAGCGCGCGCCTCGCGAAACTCGAAGCCGGCCTGAAAGCGCGGCTGTTCGAGCGCACCACCCGCCAGTTGCGACTCACCGACGAAGGGCGCCTCTATTTGAACTGCTGCCGCCAGGCGCTGCAGTCGCTAGACGACGCAAAAGCCGCGCTGCAAGCGGGGCAAGGGGTGGTGCGCGGCAAGGTGCGCGTCTCGGCGACGTCGGACTTCGGCCGCAATCTGCTGATGCACTGGCTCGACGAGTTCAACGCGCTCTACCCGGAAGTGACGTTCGCCCTGACGCTATCGGACTCGCTGTCGAACCTGGTGCAGGAGGACATCGATCTCGCGATCCGCTTCGGCGTGCCGCAGGACAGTTCGCTGGTGGCGCGCAAGCTGGCACCCAACCGGCGCGTGCTGTGCGCATCGCCGGAATACATTGCACGCAAGGGCGAGCCGAAAGACCCGTTCGATCTCGCCAATTTCGATTGCATCGTGCTCAGCACCGGCTCCGGTCCGGTGAACGAATGGCGCTTCACGCGCGGCGACGAAGTGCAGCAGTACACGGTGCCGTTCGAAACCGCGCGCGAGACCAACGACGGCGCCGTAGCCCGCGAATGGGCGCTGCGCGGTTACGGCATCGCGATCAAGTCGATGTGGGACGTGCAAGCGGATCTGCGCGCCGACGGCCTAAAAATTCTGCTGCCCGAGTGGCGCTATCCGCACGCGCCGCTGCACGCGCTCTACCACCGCAACCGTTTCATGGCACCGCGCGTGCGCGTGTTGCTCGATTTTCTCAGCGAGCGCTTCGCGCAGGTGTCCGACGAACTGGAAAGCCTGCTGGGCTTGCCGCCGGATGGGCCGCGCGCCGGAACGGGCGGACAAACCGTATTCGGCGAAGGGCTATAATGTTGCGTTACGCTGCGAGCGTGCGCAGTGAGCGGCTAGACATGACCAGAACGGCGGTCTTGCCCCGCGCAAATCCGCTGAAGTGCCGGCCGTTCCGAGACCTCGCGCACGTTTTCGCATCTCCTTGACCCCTAATACGACGCCCCCAGATTAACCACTGCGACCGGCGAAATTCGATGACCAAGAAAGTTTATGTAAAGACCTTTGGCTGCCAGATGAACGAGTACGACTCCGACAAGATGGTCGACGTACTGGGCGCGGCTGAAGGGCTCATCAAGACGGACACGCCGGAAGACGCGGACGTCATTCTGTTCAACACCTGCTCGGTACGCGAGAAAGCTCAGGAGAAAGTGTTCTCTGACCTCGGCCGCGTGCGCGAACTGAAAGAAGCGAACCCGAACCTGATCATCGGCGTGGGCGGCTGCGTGGCGAGCCAGGAAGGCGCGTCGATCGTAGCTCGCGCGCCGTACGTCGATCTGGTGTTCGGGCCGCAAACGCTGCACCGTCTGCCGCAAATGATCGACAAGCGCCGTGAAAGCGGCCGCGCGCAGGTCGACATCACTTTCCCGGAAATCGAAAAGTTCGACCATTTGCCGCCGGCACGCGTCGACGGTCCGAGCGCGTTCGTGTCGATCATGGAAGGCTGCAGCAAGTACTGCAGCTATTGCGTCGTGCCCTACACGCGCGGTGAAGAAGTATCGCGCCCACTCGACGACGTGCTCACCGAAATTGCGGGCCTCGCCGACCAGGGCGTGCGCGAAGTCACGCTGCTCGGCCAGAACGTGAACGCCTATCGTGGCGCGCTCACGCTGGGTTCGTCGGAGATCGCCGACTTTGCGACGCTGATCGAATACGTCGCCGATCTTCCGGGAATCGAACGGATTCGCTATACCACGTCGCATCCAAAAGAATTCACGCAGCGCCTGATCGACACTTACGCGAAGGTGCCCAAGCTCGTGAGTCACCTGCATCTGCCGGTGCAGCATGGCTCCGACCGCATTCTGATGGCCATGAAACGCGGCTACACCGTGCTCGAATACAAATCTGTGATCCGTAAGTTGCGCGCTATCCGCCCGGATCTGTCGCTTTCCACGGACATGATCGTCGGCTTCCCCGGCGAGACGGAAGAAGATTTCGACAAGATGATGGCGCTCGTACACGAGATGAAGTACGACACGAGCTTCTCGTTCATCTACAGTCCGCGCCCTGGCACGCCGGCTGCGAATCTGCATGACGACACGCCGCGCGAAGTGAAGCTCCGGCGTCTGCAACATCTGCAAGCCACGATCGAAGAGAACGTGCAGCGCATCAGCGATTCGATGGTCGGCAAGGTGGAGCGCATTCTGGTCGAACGCCCGGCGCGTAAGGATCCGAACGAACTCGCGGGCCGCACGGAGAATAACCGCGTAGTGAATTTTCCGGCGCCGTTGGCTTCGCATGCGCGGCTGACCGGTCAGATGGTCGACGTGAAAATCGTCAAAGCGTACCCACATTCACTGCGTGGGGAGCTCGTGCTGGTGCACGACCATGCAGCGGACGGCGCCAGCGCCATCGCGCATTGACCGACTGACAACCGACCCAGCGGCGCGGCCCCGCCGCGAGACGCACTGCACGACACACCCGAGTACTGAAACCGACAGGATCGAATCACCGCCTTGAAAACCACTCAGCCGCATCTGGAATTCACTGCTCCGCGCGACGACAACGCGCGGCTCGCCAACCTCTGCGGACCGCTCGACGAAAACCTGCGGCAAATCGAGCAGGCGCTCGACGTGACGCTGCAACGCCGCGGACATCGCATTACGATTCGCGGGCGCGGCGCCAAGCTTGCGCTTACCGCCCTCGAAAACTTCTACAACAACGCGCGCGAGCCGCTGTCGGTCGACGACATTCAACTCGCGCTCGTCGAAGTCCGACACCCGGCGCGGCATCGCACTAACGGCAACGGCAATGGCGACGAAGCGGGCGAGCCGGGCTTTCCCGGCAATCCCGACCATCCGTTCGACCAACCCGCCGACAGCGACGAAGACGACCTCGAAGAGCTCGGCCCGAAACTGTACACGCGGCGCGCCGATCTGCGCGGCCGCACGCCGGCACAGCGCGAGTATCTGAAGCAGATCGTCTCCCACGACGTTACGTTCGGCGTCGGTCCGGCCGGCACGGGCAAGACCTATCTCGCTGTCGCCTGCGCGGTTGACGCGCTCGAGCGCGATCAGGTCAAGCGCATCGTTCTGACGCGCCCGGCCGTCGAAGCGGGCGAGCGTCTCGGCTTCCTGCCGGGCGATCTCGCGCAGAAGGTCGATCCGTATCTGCGCCCGCTGTACGACGCGCTCTACGATCTGCTCGGCTTCGACAAAACCGCGAAGATGTTCGAGCGGCAAATGATCGAAATCGCGCCGCTCGCGTACATGCGCGGCCGCACGCTGAATCACGCGTTCATCATTCTGGACGAGGCGCAGAACACCACGCCCGAGCAGATGAAGATGTTTCTCACGCGGATCGGCTTCGGCTCGAAAGCCGTGGTGACCGGCGACACGACTCAGGTCGACTTGCCGCGTGGGCACAAGAGCGGGCTCATCGAAGCGCAGCAGGTTCTGTCCGACGTGCGCGGCATCGCGCTCACCCGCTTCACCAGTGCGGACGTGGTGCGGCATCCGCTCGTCGCGCGAATTGTCGAGGCATACGACGCGCATTCGCAGAAGACTGCCAGCCCGGCGGATTCGCGCTAATGCGGCTCGACGCAACCCGTAACACGTTGAATGCGCGGCCTATGGGCCGGCTGCGTTCCGCGCCCCGCGTCGCGCAACGTTTTGCGCGGCGCTTCGCGCTGCAGTGCGCTGAGCGCTGTGCACGGCGTTCGGCCGATCGACTCGCGTATCGCTTTGGAGATCGACTCGCGCATCGCTTTGCGGATCGACTCGCACATCGCTTCGCGCATCTTCTTGCGCCTCGCCTCACGCATCACTTCAAACCAGCATGAGCCGCGCCCCGAAACTGACGCTGAACCTGCAATTCCCCGCGGCCAGGACGTGGCCTGAACACAAGGCGCTGCTGCCTCGCGCCACGGTGGCCAGCTGGATCAAGGCCGCGCTTTTCGCGGACGGCGAGCTGACCGTGCGTTTCGTCGACGCGGACGAAGGCCGGACGCTGAACCGCACGTATCGCGGCAAGGACTATTCGACCAATGTGCTGACTTTCGCGTACGCGGAATCGGAAGACGATCCGGTGACGGGCGACCTGATCTTGTGCTGCCCCGTCGTCGAGAAAGAAGCCGCCGAGCAGGGCAAGCCGCTCCTCGCGCACTACGCGCATCTGCTCGTGCACGGCACGCTCCACGCCCAAGGCTACGACCACGAAGTCGAGGAAGAAGCCGAGGAAATGGAAGCGATCGAAACCGAAATTCTCGGCAAGCTCGGCTTCCCTGACCCTTATCGCTAACCGTCGCCCGGACCGAACCGTGAGCTCATTTTCCTCTGACGCCGACGCCCGAACGCCCTGCCCGGACTATCCGCCCGCGCTCGGCGAGTCGCGGCTGCTGACGGACGAGGAGTTGCGCGCGTCGCTCGATTGCACGCTGCGCGACTGGGACCGACAGAGCGATTTATGGCTTTTCGGCTATGGCTCGCTGATCTGGAACCCCGGCTTGCCCACCGTCGAAGCCACGCGCTCGAAGGTGCACGGTTATCACCGGGGCTTGTATCTCTGGTCGCGCGTGAATCGGGGCACGCCGGAACAGCCGGGCCTCGTGCTCGCGCTCGATCGCGGCGGCTCCTGCACGGGCATTGCGTTTCGTCTGGCGGCGCAAGGCGCCATGCCGCATCTGGAAGCGCTCTGGCGCCGCGAAATGGCGATGGGTTCGTACCGGCCAGCGTGGCTGCCGTGCGTGCTCGCCGACGGCCGGCGCGTGGACGCACTCGCGTTCGTGATGCGCCGGGATGTGCCGAGTTACACCGGCAAGCTTGACGACGAGATTGTCAAAACGGTGTTCGGCTGCGCGCGCGGCCGCTACGGCACGACACTCGAGTATGTCAGCCGCACGGTTCACGCGCTGCGCGAAAGCGGCATGCCGGACCGGGCGCTGGAAGCGCTACTCCAGCGCTGCCAGGCCGGCAGTGACGCGCCCGGTTCTGCCGGCGATGAACTACGCAAGCAGCCGCAAGCGGGTAAATAAGCGCCGCGCCGATTTTTGCTCCGAAACGCTTTTCACCCTGTAATCAGTTAGGATTGACCCATGGACCGCGCCTTGCGGCGCACCGGTGTCAGCCCGGTTTCATTCATCGCCAGGTGCGGCGGGACACGGTCCTGCCATGTGCCTGGTGTATCCTTAATGCTCTGCAACAGCGCGCCCAGTCTTGCCGGGCGCACTACCATGAACGACACGTATCCCAGTCGACGCCACACCGACAAACCGCAGGAAAAACGCTCACTTCTCGAGCGTCTTACCGATTTCATCTCGCCCGAGCCCGACTCGCGCGCCGAACTTCTTGAAATTCTGCAGGACGCGCACGAGCGCAACCTGATCGACGCCGACTCGCTGTCGATGATCGAAGGTGTGTTCCAGGTCACCGAACTCAGCGCACGCGACATCATGGTGCCGCGCGCGCAAATGGACGCGATCAACATCGCGGACAATCCCGCCGAATTCATCCCTTACGTGCTGGAAAAAGCGCATTCGCGCTATCCGGTCTATGAAGGCAATCGCGACAACATCATCGGCGTGCTGCTGGCGAAAGACCTGCTGCGCTACTACGCGGAAGAAGAGTTCGATGTGCGCGGCATGTTGCGCCCCGCCGTCTTTATCCCCGAATCAAAGCGCCTGAACGTGCTGCTGCACGATTTCCGGGTGAATCGCAATCACCTCGCGGTGGTGGTCGACGAATACGGCGGCGTGGCCGGTCTCATCACCATCGAGGACGTGCTGGAACAGATCGTCGGCGATATTGAAGACGAATACGATTTCGACGAGGAAAGCGGCAACATCATCGCCTCGCCGGACGGACGCTTCCGTGTGCGGGCGCTGACGGAGATCGAACAGTTCAACGAAGCGTTCGGCACACACTACCCGGACGAAGAAGTCGATACGATCGGCGGACTCGTCACGCATCACTTCGGGCGCGTGCCGCATCGCGGCGAGAAGGTTCGCATCGACGACCTCATTTTCGAGATTCTGCGCGGCGACGCCCGCCAGGTTCACATGCTGCTCGTGCGGCGCGATCCGCTCGCCGGTCAGCGCGAGCGTGAAGCGCAGCACGTGCAGACCTGAGCGGCCCGGCTGCTCTGACGTCCAGCCTGCCGCTGCACGCGCCGCCCTGCTCCGCACGCTACCTTTTTCATTCGCAACTTCTCACGCCGACCGCGCAACAATGGCCGACCCGATTACTTCCCGCTCCCGTCATGGCATGAGCGCTTCTGCCGCGAATCCCACGCGGGTGCGCACGCTACCTCGCTGGCATTACCTCGTCGCGCTGGCGGCAGGCGCGGCCAATACGCTGTCGTTCGCGCCCACGCCGCACGGCGGCTGGCTAGAACTCGTCATCTTCGTGTTTTTCTTCGGCTGGCTGACGCGCACCACCGGCTGGAAAAGCGCCGCGCTGACAGGCGGCGCTTTCGGCTTCGGCAATTTCGTGAGCGGCGTCTGGTGGTTGTACGTCAGCATGCATTTTTTCGGCGGCATGCCCGCGCCGCTTGCCGGCACGGCGCTCGTGCTGTTTTCGCTTTACCTCGCGCTGTATCCCGCTTTGGCAGCGGGCGTCTGGTCGTTCTGCGCCGGTCACGCCCGCAATGGCTCATCGAGCACCGATACGCCGTTCTCGCCGACATGGCATGGGGCGCTGGCCTTCGCCAGCGCATGGGCCATCGGCGAATGGTTGCGTGGCACGGTGTTCACCGGATTTCCGTGGCTCGCTAGCGGCTATGCGCAAGTCGACGGCCCGTTCGCCGGATTCGCGCCACTCGCGGGCGTGTACGGCGTCGGTTGGGTGCTCGCGCTCGCAGCGGCGTTGATCGTGCAGGCGCTGCTTGCTCTGCTGCGCCGTTCGCGTGAGCCTCGCGAAGCTTCGTCCAGCGGACAAAATACCCGCGGCGGCAGCGCGCGGATCGCCGCGCCGGCTGGCATCGCACTGGCGCTGATCGCGGCGGGCCTGTTGCTGCCGCTCGCCAAATGGACGGTTCCCGCCAACGCGCCGTTGACCGTGCGCCTCTTGCAGGGCGACGTCAAACAGGAAATGAAGTTCGAGGAAGCGGGCATGCGCGCCGCCATCGACCAGTATCAGCAGATGATCACCTCGAAGCCCGCCGACCTGATCGTCACGCCGGAGACGGCCATTCCCGTGCTGGCGCAGCAGTTGCCGGCGCCGTTCGCCTCGGCGGTGCGCAGCTTCTCGGACTCGACTGGCAGCGCGATCCTGTTTGGCGCAATCGGCGGCTCCGTTACGCCCGAAGGCCGCGTGGTCGACTACACGAACAGCCTGTTCGGCGTGACGCCCGGTACACGCGACATCTACCGCTACGACAAGCATCACCTGGTACCGTTTGGCGAGTTCGTGCCGTGGGGCTTTCGCTGGTTCGTCAACCTGATGAGCATTCCGCTCGGCGACTTCGCGCGCGGCGGTCCGGTGCAAAAGCCGTTCGTCGTGCACAACCAGCCGGTCGCAGTCGACATCTGCTACGAAGACATTTTCGGCGAAGAGATTGCGCGAACCATCCGCGAAAGCGATACGCCGGCAGGCGTGCTGATCAACTCGACCAATCTCGCGTGGTTCGGCGACACCATCGCGCTCGACCAGCACTTGCAGATAGCACGCATGCGCTCGCTCGAAACCGGCCGCCCGATGCTGCGTGCGACCAACACCGGCATGACGGCTGCGATCGACGCCGACGGCAAGGTGCTCGGACGGCTCACGCCCTACACGATCGGTTCTCTCGACTTGACCGTGCAAGGCACGGCCGGCCGTACGCCGTATGTGACGAGCGGCAATAACACGGTGCTCGCCGTTTCGTTACTACTACTCGCATTCGGCTTTGCATTCGGGCCGGGCCGTATCCGTGGGAGAAACGGCAAATCCGGAAACGGTGAAGCATAAGCAATAAAAACGCGCGCTGCGGCATGGCCGCAAGCGCGCGCTTATCGAACCACGCTAGCGTTATTGATGAACCACGCAAGCGCTATTGTTGAACCACGCGAGCGTTACTGTTGAACCACGCAAGCGTTACTGATTCGACGCAATGCGCTGCTGAATATGCTGCGCGCGTGCAGGCGACGCCGGGTGGGAGCTCAACATACTCGATTTTTCGCCGTCTATTTGCGCGATTTTGTTGAACGCCGTGACAAGACCCGACGGATCGAGATTTTTCTTTTTCTGCAAGTCGAACGAATAATCGTCGGCTGCGCTTTCCTGCGTTTGCGAGAATTGCGCGTTAATCAGCTTTTCCGAGAAATCGCCCAATTGCGAGCCGGACAGCGCGCCCGCAACGCCACCCGCCGAAGAAGCAACCGAACGCGCCGCTGACGTCGCATACGCAACCTGCATTGCCTTCTTCGTATGGCCGAGCGCCACGTGGCCCATTTCATGGCCGACCACGCCGCGTACCTCGTTGTCGTTCATCATGTCCATCAAACCGCTGTAGACGCGAACGCAACCGTTAGCCATCGCCCACGCGTTGACGTCCTTCGTCATGTACACCTTGTAATTCACCGGCGTGCCGTTGATGTTGTCGCCCAATTGCGCGGCAATCTTGTTTAAACGCTTCTGGTATTTGCTGTTAGCGGGTGCGATCGTGTTTTCGCTGTCGAGTTGCGCGCACGATTTGTCGGTCAACGTGCGCACGTCGGCATCCGAAAGCGTGGCCGCTTGCGTGGCCAACTGGCCGGATTGAATCAGCGCCGACGGATCGAGGCTGCTGACATTCGAGCACGCGGCAAACAGCGAGCAGACGGTAGCGGCAATAACAAAACGATACGGTTTCATCATGAAAGTCTCTTTGTGGTGTTATTCGTTTTGACGACGCGCATAAGGCGTCGCCCATTCGCAATGGCCGCTTTCGACGCTAAAACATGCCGAATATATGACCGCACAACCATTGCCCCACGCGGCAGACGAAAAAAAAGCGCCTGACGGGAGGCGCTTTTTTACCACAAACGAAAGCATTAATTCATGACTTTGAAAGACCGATTAACGCAATTTTGCAAACTTGCTGTAATCGTGTGCAAATATGCTTTATCGGTTCAATCAGTTGACCGGCACGGTATCAATAAACGACTGGCGCAGCGAAAGTTTCTGAAAATGCTTGTCGAGATTCGGATGCGACTCGCGCCAGTTCAGTTCCGGCATGCGGAAGTCCAGATAGCCCAACGCGCAACCCACGGCGATATCGGCGAGCGTGTAGTGATTGCCCGCGCACCACGGCTTGCTGCCCAGGCCTTGAGACATGGCGACGAGCGCTTCGTCGATCTTGCGCTGCTGCCGCGCCACCCACGCGTCGACCCGCTGCTCCGGCGTGCGCTGCGTGCTTTCAAGGCGGATCAGCACGGCCGCGTCCAGCAGGCCGTCGGCGAGCGCTTCCCAGCAACGCACCTCGATGCGCTCGCGCCCCGATTGCGGAATCAGCTTGCCGACCGGCGACAGCGTGTCCACGTACTCGCAGATCACGCGCGAGTCGAACACCGCTTCGCCGTCTTCCATGACGAGACACGGGACCTTGCCGAGCGGATTGAAGGTGTGGATGCGGGTATCCGGCGCCCAGACGTTCTCGGGCACCAGCTCGTAGTCGATCTTCTTGTCGGCCAGCACGATGCGCGCTTTGCGCACGAACGGGCTGGCGAGCGAACCGATGAGTTTCATCATTGCCATCTGCCTTTTTCTGAATCCGGCGAAAGTATAAGTGCTTGGCGCCATGCGCGAGCGGCCCGTGCGCTCTCTGCGAGCCGCATGCACGTTCGCTGTGGATGGATTGCAACATTGCCGCGCCGCACGAGCGCCGTCTAGCCGGCCGAACGGCCAACGCGCCGGTCGTTGGGCGCCGGCATCGGCACAAAATGACTCTATGCATTGGGCGCTACAATCGCACGATGAACCAGCCGACCGAACCCACCATCGCCATCGACGTCTACCGCACGCGCCGCGAGCGCGTACTCGCCGCGCTGCGCGCAGCGGGCGGCGGCGTCGCCATCGTGCCGACTGCGCCCGAAGCGCTGCGCAACCGGGACGCGGATTATCCGTACCGGCACGACAGCTACTTCTATTATTTGACCGGCTTCACCGAGCCCGAGGCGCTGCTCGTGCTCGACGCAAGCGCCGCACCTGGCGAGCCCGCGTCCATCCTGTTCTGCCGCGAGAAAAACATCGAGCGTGAAACGTGGGAAGGCTTCCGTTTCGGGCCCGACGGCGCGCGCGTGGCGTTCGGATTCGACGCCGCCTTTCCGGTCGGCGAAATCGACGTGCACCTGCCGAGGCTGCTCGCGGACAAGCCGTCGCTGCACTACGCGCTGGGCGCATCGGAGAAACTGGACGGCCAGGTGCGCGGCTGGCTCGAGGCCGTGCGCGCTCAAGGCCGCAGCGGCGTCGCGGCGCCCATGGCGGCACGCGATCTCGTGCGGCTGCTCGACGACATGCGGCTCATCAAGGACGACCACGAACTGACGATCATGCGCCGCGCCGGGCAAATCTCCGCGCAGGCGCACCGCCGGGCGATGGCCGCGTGCCGCCCCGGCGTGCGCGAGTACGAACTCGAAGCGGAACTGCTCTACACGTTCCGCAAATTCGGCGCGCAGGCGCCCGCCTATACGTCGATCGTCGCGGCCGGCGCCAATGCGTGCGTGCTGCACTATCCGGCCGGCAACGCGATTGCGCAGGATGGCGAGCTCATCCTGATCGACGCGGCCTGCGAACTGGACGGCTACGCATCCGACATCACCCGCACGTTCCCGGCGAGCGGCCGCTTCACGCCGGCGCAGCGCGAGCTGTACGACATCGTGCTGGCCGCGCAGCAGGCGGCCGTCGACGCCACGCGCGTCGGCGCCAGCTTCGACGATCCGCATCAGGCCGCCGTGCGCGTGCTGTCCCAAGGCTTGCTGGACACGGGTATCGTCGAGCGCAACAAGTTCGCTTCTGTCGACGACGTGATCGCCGAGCGCGCCTACGCGCCGTTCTATATGCACCGCACCGGCCACTGGCTCGGCATGGACGTGCACGATGTGGGCGACTACCGCGAGCGCGGCGGGCCGCGCGACGAAGCCGGCGCGCTGCCCTGGCGCACGTTGCAGGCTTCGATGACGCTGACCATCGAGCCCGGCTTGTATATCCGCCCGGCCGAAGGCGTGCCCGAGCGCTACTGGAACATCGGCATCCGCGTCGAGGACGACGCGATCGTCACGCCCACGGGCTGTGAACTGATGACGCGCGACGTGCCGGTCGCCGCCGACGAGATCGAAGCGTTGATGCGCGACGCCCGCGGCTCATGAAACAAGGAAGTAACCCGCAATGAACGATGTCTCCCCGTCCACGGTGATCCTGAGGCCCGCCGCACTCGATCAGACATTCGACTTCGACGTGACGATCGTGGGCGCCGGGCCGGTGGGGCTCGCGCTTGCCGGTTGGCTGGCCCGCCGCAGCGCGACGCGCGCGCTCAAAGTCGGCCTCGTCGACGCACGCGAGCCCGAAGACTCGATTGCCGACCCGCGCGCGATCGCCGTTTCGCACGGCAGCCGCATGATTCTGGAGCCGCTGCGCTGGCCCGCCGACGCCACCGCGATCCAACGCATCCACGTATCGCAGCGCGGTCATTTCGGCCGCACGCTGATCGACCACGGCGAGCACGGCCTGCCGGCGCTCGGCTACGTGCTGCGCTACGGCTCGATCGTGCATGGCCTCGCCGAAGCGGTGCACGCGACGCCGGTGCACTGGTTCCGCTCGACCTCCGCCGCCGCGCCCGTTCAGGAAAACGACGGCGTCACGCTGCCGATCGAAACCGCCGGCATCACGCGCCGCTTGCGCACACGGATTCTGGTGAATGCGGAAGGTGGCCTGTTCGGCGATCAAAAAGGCGGACACAACGGCGGACGCAGCGGCGCAACGAGGCGTGCAGCCGCGGCCATCGGTGCAAGCACAGAGAACGACGCAGAAGCGAACGACGGGCGCGACCCCGAAACGCACACGCGCACATCGGCTCCGAACGACGCGGGCGAGCACGCCGGCAAACGCTCGGACAAACAGGGCACGCGCGACTACGGGCAAACAGCGCTGGTCGGCACGGTGACCGTGTCGGCGCCGCAGCCGCATGTCGCGTGGGAACGCTTCACGCCGGAAGGCCCGATCGCGTTGCTGCCGATGGGCGGCGTGCGCGGCGCGGACTACGCGCTCGTGTGGTGCTGCTCGCCGGACGAAGCCGCGCGCCGCGCGCAACTCTCCGACGACGATTTCCTGCACGAACTCGGCAGCGCGTTTGGCGGCCGCATGGGACGCTTCACGCACATCAAGGGGCGCGCGTCGTTCCCGCTCGGGCTGAACGCCGTCGATACGCTCGTGAAGGGTCGCGCCGTCGCAATTGGCAATGCGGCGCAAACGCTGCATCCGGTCGCGGGACAAGGGCTCAATCTCGGCTTGCGCGACGCGCATGCGCTCGCCGACGCGTTGTCGGCGGAAGGCCCCACGCCGCTCGCGCTCGCGACGTTCGCACAGCGCCGCGCGCTCGACCGGCGCATGACGATCGGTGCGACCGACACGCTCGCGCGCCTTTTCACCGTCGACTTCGCGCCGCTCGCGATCATGCGCGGCCTCGCGCTGACCGCGCTTGAATTCGTGCCGCCGATGAAAACCGCGCTCGCGCGTCAGATGATGTTCGGGCAGCGCCGCTGAGCGAAAGGCGCGCGGCTCGTGTGCCGGTTTATGCGCGGCTCGTGTCGGCTCCGCTTTCGCCCCGTTTTCGCGGCCCGAACCGCGTTCAGCGAGCAGCCGGAACTCTATGACGCCGACCACTTTCATAGAAGATTTAATGGGTTACGGCGTGCGCCGGTCCGGTGCGGGTTATCTGTTAACGCTAAAATAGCGGTTTTCCTCGCATTTCGCGAACGCTCAGATTGACAACACTGTGCAATCGGCCGCGCGCGCGTCCACGTCATGCCCACTCTCGGCTCGCACAATCTGCGTAATAACCTGTTCGTCGCGCCCATGGCCGGCGTGACCGACCGTCCGTTCCGGCAGTTGTGCAAGCGGCTGGGCGCGGGCTATGCGGTGTCCGAAATGGTCGCGTCGAACGCGCAATTGTGGAAAAGCGAGAAGACCATGCGCCGCGCGAATCACGCGGGCGAAGTGGAGCCGATCGCCGTGCAGATTGCCGGCGCCGATCCCGCCATGATGGCCGAAGCGGCCCGCTACAACGTGGCGAACGGCGCGCAGATCATCGACATCAATATGGGCTGTCCGGCCAAAAAGGTGTGCAACGTGGCGGCGGGTTCGGCCCTGTTGCAGAACGAACCGCTCGTGCAGCGCATTGTCGAGGCGGTGGTGGGCGCGGTGGGCGTCGGTCCCGACGCTGTGCCGGTCACGCTGAAAATCCGCACCGGCTGGAATCGCGAGAACAGGAATGCGCTGAACGTCGCTCGCCTCGCGCAAGACGCCGGCATCTCGATGCTGACCGTGCACGGCCGCACGCGCGCCGACCTGTACCACGGCGACGCCGAATACGAGACGATCGCCGCGGTAAAGGCGGCGGTGCGCATTCCGGTGGTGGCCAACGGCGACATAACGTCGCCGGAAAAAGCACGCCACGTGCTCGCCGTGACGGGCGCCGACGCCATCATGATCGGCCGCGCCGCGCAGGGTCGCCCGTGGCTGTTTCGCGAGATCGAGCATTTCCTGCAGACGGGCGAGTTGCTGCCGCCGCCGCGCATCGACGAAATCCAGCAGGTCATGAACGAGCACCTGGAAGATCACTACGAGTTCTACGGGGAATTTACCGGCGTTCGCACTGCGCGCAAGCACATCGGCTGGTACACTCGCGGCCTTTCCGGCGCCAACGTGTTCCGGCATCGCATGAATACGCTGGACACCTCGCGCGAACAACTCCTCGCCGTCAACGAGTTTTTCGACGCACAGAAGGCGATCTCCGACCGCCTCGTCTACGTCGACGAAACCGTTGGCAACTCCGGGCCCGACAACAAGGGCGAGGATCACACAGACCGACTGGCAGCATGAGCAAGAACAATATCGAACAATCTGTCCGCGACAGCCTGGGCGTGTACTTCCAGGATCTCGACGGCTCGAATCCGCACGACGTGTATGACATGGTGATCTCGTGCGTTGAAAAACCCCTGCTCGAAGTGGTGCTCGAGCAGGCCGGCGGCAATCAGTCGCTGGCCGCCGAGTATCTCGGCATCAACCGCAATACGCTGCGCAAGAAGCTGCAACAGCACGGTTTGTTGTAGCTCCAAGTAGTTTTCTCGCGCCCTGCCACGTTTCCCTTCGGCTTTTCGTCTTCATCATGATCAAGCAAGCGCTCATCTCCGTTTCCGACAAGTCCGGCATCCTCGACTTCGCCAAGTCGCTGTCGGACCTCGGCGTCAAGATCCTGTCGACCGGCGGCACCGCGAAACTGCTCGCGGACGCGGGCCTCTCCGTCACCGAAGTCGCCGACTACACGGGCTTCCCAGAAATGCTGGACGGGCGCGTGAAGACGCTGCATCCGAAGGTGCACGGCGGCATTCTCGCGCGCCGCGACCTGCCGGAACACATGGCGGCGCTTGAGAAGCACGACATTCCGACCATCGACCTGCTGGTCGTGAACCTGTACCCGTTCGTGCAGACGGTGTCGAAAGAAGAGTGCTCGCTGGAAGACGCGATCGAGAATATCGACATTGGCGGCCCGACCATGCTGCGCTCCGCCGCGAAGAATCATCGCGACGTGACCGTGGTGGTCGATCCGGCTGATTACGCGGTCGTACTCGAGGAAATGCGCGCGAACAGCAATGCGGTGTCGTACAAAACGAACTTCCGTCTCGCGACCAAGGTGTTCGCACACACCGCGCAGTACGACGGCGCGATCACGAACTATCTGACGAGCCTCACCGACGAACTGCAGCACGCGTCGCGCAACGCTTATCCGGCGACCTTCAACCTCGCCTTCGACAAGGTGCAGGATTTGCGCTACGGCGAAAACCCGCATCAGAGCGCCGCGTTCTATCGCGACCTGTCGGTTCCGGCCGGCGCGCTCGCGAACTACAATCAGTTGCAAGGCAAGGAACTCTCGTACAACAACATCGCCGATTCCGACGCGGCGTGGGAATGCGTGAAGACCTTCGACGTGCCGGCCTGCGTGATCGTCAAGCACGCGAATCCGTGCGGCGTGGCGGTCGGCGCGGACGCGAACGAAGCATATTCGAAGGCGTTCCAGACCGATCCGACGTCGGCGTTCGGCGGCATCATCGCGTTCAATCGCGAAGTTGATGAAGCGGCGGCGCAAGCGGTGGCCAAGCAGTTCGTCGAAGTGCTGATCGCGCCGTCGTTCAGTGCCGAAGCGCGCCAGGTTTTCGCGGCAAAGCAGAATGTGCGCTTGCTTGAAATCGCACTGGGCGAAGGCCATAACGCGTTCGATCTGAAGCGCGTGGGCGGCGGCCTGCTGGTTCAATCACTCGACTCGAAGAACGTGCAGCCGCGCGAATTGCGCGTGGTCACGAAGCGTCATCCGACGCCGAAGGAAATGGACGACCTGCTGTTCGCATGGCGCGTGGCGAAGTACGTGAAGTCGAACGCGATCGTGTTCTGCGGCAACGGCATGACGCTCGGCGTCGGCGCAGGGCAGATGAGCCGTGTGGACTCGGCGCGCATCGCGAGCATCAAGGCGCAGAACGCCGGTTTGAAGCTGACTGGCTCGGCGGTCGCGTCGGACGCATTCTTTCCGTTCCGCGATGGCCTCGACGTGGTCGTGGCAGCGGGCGCGACCTGCGTGATTCAACCGGGCGGCTCGATGCGCGACGACGAAGTGGTTAGCGCCGCTGACGAACACAACATCGCGATGGTGTTGACCGGCGTGCGTCATTTCCGTCATTGATTCGGCCTGACGAGCGGCGTGTTGTTGCAACATCCGCAATAGGAGCCGATAGAACGGCCCGGTGGAGTTCTCCGCCGGGCCGTTCTGTTTTTGGACACCGCGCGACGCCGAGCCTAGTCGTCAGTCCGGGGGGTCCTTGCGCTCGTAGCCGTCTCTCACTTCCGGGTGCTGGCTGATGTAGGTGCCAAGGCCCTCGCCTTGCTTCGCGAGGCGCTTGAGTTCGATCACATGTTTCGCGCCGACGCTCTTTTTCGAATACCAGTAGGTCGCGCCCGTCGCGAAGCGAGCGGCGACGAAGTTATCGCCGATTTCGTAAGCCACGACGCCGGATTTCCCGCTCCTGTTCCCATAGCGCTGCATGTGCGATCGCCTCCCTGCGTCGAAAGCAGCAGTTTTTGTTCCGCCTGCCTCGCCATATGCCGACCGCCGCGCGGCGCGTGTGTTGTAGTATCGCAGGCACCTGGTTTTAACCGCATCTGCGGCACTTCATGAGAATTCTCGGCATCGACCCCGGCTTGCGCGTGACCGGCTTCGGCGTGATCGATCAAAGCGGTCACACACTCAGCTATGTCGCCAGCGGCATCATCAAGACCGCGGACGCCGATTTGCCGTCGCGGCTCGGCACTATCTTTGAGGGCATCTCGACGCTGATTCGCCAGCACTCGCCGGATCAATCGGCAATCGAAAAAGTGTTCGTCAACGTCAATCCGCAATCCACGTTGCTGCTTGGCCAGGCGCGCGGCGCGGCCATCTGCGGACTCGTGGCGGGCGGCGTGCCGGTCGCCGAATACACTGCCCTGCAGTTGAAGCAGGCCGTAGTCGGTTATGGCCGCGCGACCAAGGAGCAGATGCAGCAGATGGTCGTGCGCCTGCTCAATCTTTCGGGCGTGCCGAGCACCGACGCCGCCGACGCGCTCGGCATGGCCATATGTCATGCGCACGGCGGCACGACATTGAGCACGCTCGGCGGCATCGCGCCTTCGCTCGCGAAGAAAGGATTACGCGTGAGACGCGGACGTCTGGTTGGCTGATCTTTCCGTGCCGTCCCCCCCGCCCGTCTGCCGCCGCTTTTTTCGCCTGATGCGATGACTGGCCTCAAGCGGCATACACGCCCTGCGCTACACTCGCCCTTTCTCTCGAATTTGAACTCGCCATGATCGGTCGCATTGCCGGCGTTCTGCTGGAAAAAAACCCGCCGCATCTGCTCGTCGACTGCAACGGCGTCGGTTACGAAGTCGATGTGCCGATGAGCACGTTCTACAACTTGCCGTCCACCGGCGAACGCGTGGTGCTGCTCACGCAAATGATCGTGCGAGAAGACGCGCATCTGCTCTACGGCTTCGGCACCACCGAGGAACGCTCCACTTTCCGCGAGTTGCTCAAGATCTCGGGCATCGGCGCGCGCATGGCGCTGGCCGTGCTGTCCGGCATGAGCGTGCACGAGCTTTCGCAGACCGTCACGCTGCAGGACGCCGCGCGCCTCACGCGCGTGCCGGGCATCGGCAAGAAGACGGCGGAGCGGCTGCTGCTCGAACTGAAAGGCAAGCTCGGCGCGGACCTGGGCGCGATGGCCGGCGCGGCGTCCGCATCGGATCACGCGTCCGACATTCTCAACGCGCTGCTCGCATTGGGCTACTCGGAGAAAGAAGCGTTGGCCGCAATCAAGAACGTGCCCGCCGGCACCGGCGTCTCAGAAGGCATCAAACTCGCGCTCAAGGCGTTGTCCAAGGCTTGAAGCCGAGGCCCTCGGCGGCTGCCTCGCCGGGCTCAGGGAAAGATGCC
Source organism: Paraburkholderia kirstenboschensis (assembly GCF_032806925.1). Taxonomy (NCBI): domain Bacteria; kingdom Pseudomonadati; phylum Pseudomonadota; class Betaproteobacteria; order Burkholderiales; family Burkholderiaceae; genus Paraburkholderia; species Paraburkholderia kirstenboschensis. Next base: position 2,173,347 of record NZ_CP136513.1, read on the forward strand.
CGCGTGATGTGAAGCCGTCTGTCAGGTCGAGGCGCCTTGGCCATTCGGCCGGGTTTCCCGACCGCCCTCGCGCGGTACAATGACCACATGATCGAAACCGACAAACTCGCCGCCGAGCGCATCATCGCGGCCACGCCCGTCTCGCCGAACGAGGAAGCGTTCGAACGAGCGTTGCGACCGCGCCAGCTCGAAGAATATGTCGGGCAGGAAAAAGTGCGCGGCCAGCTTGAAATCTTCATTGAGGCCGCCAGGCGCCGCTCCGAATCGCTCGACCACGTGTTGCTGTTTGGGCCGCCGGGCTTGGGCAAAACCACGCTCGCGCACATCATCGCGCGGGAGATGGGCGTGAATCTGCGACAAACCTCGGGGCCGGTGCTGGAGCGCGCCGGCGACCTGGCCGCGCTGCTGACCAATCTCGAAGCCAACGACGTGTTGTTCATCGACGAAATTCACCGGCTTTCGCCGGTCGTCGAAGAAATTTTGTATCCCGCGTTGGAGGATTATCAGATCGACATCATGATCGGCGAAGGGCCGGCCGCGCGCAGCGTCAAGCTGGACTTGCAGCCGTTCACGCTGGTCGGTGCGACCACCCGCGCGGGCATGCTGACCAATCCGCTGCGCGATCGCTTCGGCATCGTTGCACGGTTGGAGTTTTATAACGCCGAGGAACTCGCGCGCATCGTGACGCGTTCGGCTTCGCTCCTGAATGCGCAGATTCATCCTGACGGCGCGTTCGAAATCGCCAAACGCGCGCGCGGCACACCGCGTATCGCCAACCGGCTGCTGCGCCGCGTGCGCGATTTCGCCGAAGTTAAAGCCGACGGCAACATCACCGCGCAAGTCGCCGATGCGGCGCTCAGAATGCTCGACGTCGACGCGGTCGGCTTCGACCTGATGGACCGCAAGCTGCTGGAAGCGATTCTGCATAAGTTCGACGGCGGGCCGGTCGGCGTCGACAACCTTGCGGCGGCCATCGGCGAAGAACGCGACACTATCGAAGACGTGCTCGAGCCGTATCTGATCCAGCAAGGCTTCCTGCAACGCACGCCGCGCGGCCGTGTGGCCACGCTGCTGACTTACCGGCACTTCGGGCTCGCGGCGCCGGACGCGTCCACCACGTTGCCTGGGCTGTGGGACTCGGCTGCGACCTGAGCCGGATCTCAAAGCGCAAACGGCTATTCGTGGGCCGGTTGAGCGGTTTGGCTTAGTGCGCGTCGTCGCATCAGTCACCGGTGATCAGATGAACGGGGTGAACGGCGTGTCCAAACGCGCGCGTCGGCGGGTTACTGCGGCGCGCAAGACGGACTTCGCTCAACGGCGTGACGTGAGCTCACGTGGGATAACTTCAAGTGACGCGGCGCGAGTGATCAACGCCCCGGTTCCGGAACCCTCTTGAAGCTATCGTCCGCGCTAGGTGCGTCGAGATGCGAGACGTCGCCCCACGACACCACCGTCGCGCGGCCGTTGTCGAAGTCCACCACATTCACGCTAGTGTTCAGCAGCGCGTAGTCGCGCGGTGCATCGAGCGGTAAACCGCATGCAAAGCGACGCACACAATCGAGCACGCCACCATGCGCGACACAGGCGATTCGCCCACCCGGATGCGCGGCGACGAGCGGTTCGATCGCGTGCAACACGCGGTGGTAGAACGCGCGCTGCGACTCGCCTCCGGGCGGCGTGAAGCCGGGGTCGCGGGTTTGCCAGTGTGCGTATTCGTCTGGGAAGCGCGTGGCGATTTCGTCGCTGTCGTGGCCCTGGAACGCGCCGTATGAGCGCTCGCGCAAACCTTCGCGCAGATGAACTGGTAAGCCGAGCGCGTCCGCGACGGGTTGCGCGGTTTGCCGCGCGCGCTGCAGGTCGCTCGAATAAATCGCATCGAGCCGCGCGCCGTGCTTCACTTGATCGACGATACGGCGTGCGAGGCTTTGCGCCTGGGCAAGTCCTACCGACCCCAGCGGAATGTCGATGTGCCCTTGAATGCGTTTGATGCGGTTCCAGTCGGTCTCGCCGTGCCGGATAAACAGAATCTGCGTGGTCATGGGATCCAGTTGGGCGCTGTTGGCCGGTTGTGCCGAACCGCTATTGTCGCAAGAACTGCGCGAAACTCAGGCGTTGGTCTGCAGCCAGAACGTGACCGGCCCGTCGTTGACGAGCGACACCTGCATGTCCGCGCCAAATTCGCCGGTCTCGACGATAGGATGCTTTGCGCGCGCCGCCGAAACGAAGTAGTCGAACAGGCGCTTGCCCTCGTCTGGCGGCGCTGCCGGCGTGAAGCTCGGACGCAAGCCGCTGTTGGTATCCGCGGCCAACGTGAACTGCGAAACGAGCAGCAGACCTCCTGCGCGCCCTGCGCCGTCCAGGTTCTGCACGGAGAGGTTCATCTTGCCAGCGGCGTCGCTGAACACGCGGTAGCCGAGCACTTTGGCGAGCAGCCGGTCGGCGGCCGCTTCGGTGTCGCCGCGCTCCGCGCACACGAGCGCGAGCAGGCCCGCGTCGATCGCGCCCGTCACGCGGTCGGCCACGCGCACTTCGGCGCGCCGCACTCGCTGAATCAACGCGATCATCGGGCCGGCTCCGGCTGCGAAGTTCGGTTCATCGCGTGCACAGTCAGGCAGTGAGCGTGACGCGCGCAAAGCGGCGCTTGCCGACCTGCACCACGTACTCGCCCGACTCGACCTTCAGGCCCTTGTCCGAGACGGTCGCGCCGTCGATCTTCACACCGCCCTGCTCGATGTTGCGCAACGCTTCGCTCGTCGACGGCACGAGGTTGGCCTGCTTGAGCAATTGGCCGATGGCTAGCGGTGCGCCGGCCAGCGTGACCGCCGGGATATCGTCCGGCACGCCGCCCTTCGCACGGTGGTTGAAGTCTTCGAGCGCACGCTCGGCATCGGCCTGCGAGTGAAAGCGCGCGACGATTTCCTGGCCCAGCATGACCTTGAAATCGCGCGGATTGCGGCCGGCTTCGATCTCTTTTTTAAAGCCTGCGATTTCGTCCATCGGACGGAACGACAGCAGCTCGAAGTAACGCCACATCAGCACGTCGGAAATGCTCATCAGCTTGCCGAACATCTCTGTCGGCTTTTCGCTGATGCCGATGTAGTTGTTCTTCGACTTCGACATCTTCTCAACACCGTCGAGACCTTCGAGCAGCGGCATCGTCAGGATGCACTGCTGCTCCTGGCCGTACTGCTTCTGCAGTTCGCGACCGACCAGCAGGTTGAACTTCTGATCGGTGCCGCCGAGTTCCAGATCGGCATTCAGCGCGACCGAGTCGTAACCCTGCATCAGCGGATACAGGAATTCGTGGATGGAAATCGGCACGCCGCTCTGGAAGCGCTTGGTGAAATCTTCGCGCTCGAGAATTCGCGCAACCGTGTAGCGCGACGCGAGCTTGATCATGCCGTCGGCGCCGAGCGGCATCGACCACTCGCTGTTGTAGCGGATCTCGGTCTTCTCGCGGTCGAGCACCAGCGCGGCCTGCTCGAAATAGGTCTTCGCGTTCGATTCGATCTGCTCGCGCGTGAGCGGCGGGCGCGTGGCATTGCGGCCCGACGGGTCGCCGATGAGCGACGTGAAATCGCCGATCAGGAAAATGACCGTGTGACCGAGATCCTGCAACTGACGCATCTTGTTCAGCACGACCGTGTGGCCGATATGGATGTCCGGCGCGGTCGGATCGAGTCCGAGCTTGATACGCAGCGGCGTGCCGGTCGCCGCGCTCTTCGCGAGTTTTTGCGCGAATTCTTCTTCGATCAGCAATTCGTCGACGCCTCGCTTCGTGACGGCGAGCGCGTGACGGACTTCGTCGGTGATCGGAAAGGCGGGGGCGGCGTTAGGCTTGGTGGACTCGGTGCTCATGCTGGAAACGGGAAGTCGCGGAAAAAAGTAGATTGTCCCATAGATGCACGCCGCCGCGCCCACCGACAGGGCCAAGAGCGCGCCGCGCCGGTGGGATCCGCACACCGCAGGACGCCGCTCCGGTGGCGACGCGCTTCATATTCGAGCGCGCTTGCATCGATAATCTGCTAAAACCTTCGCAAAGAAGCGGCAGAGAAGCGGCAATGAACAAGCAACGAACCATTACCAGGAGCAGCAACGTGGCGCAAGACCCCGCAGACGGCGTCTACTTTGGATTGATGTCCGGCACGAGCATGGACGGCGTGGACGGCGTGGCTGTCCGCTTCGACCAAGGGAAGCCGCCCGTGGTGCTGGCCGAGGCGTTTGTCGGTTTTGCGGCGGGCTTGCGCGACGCGTTGTTCGCGCTGCAGCAGCCGGGCGAAAACGAGATCGAACGAGAAGCACTGGCTGCCAACGCGCTCGCCACGCGCTATACGGTGTGCTGTCACGAGCTGCTGCGCGGCTGCCACGTTTCCGCCGCCGAAGTGCGCGCGATCGGCGTGCATGGGCAGACGGTGCGGCACAGGCCGGAGAAAGGCTATACGCGGCAGATCAACAACCCCGCGCTGCTCGCCGAGATGATGCACATCGACGTGGTCGCCGATTTCCGCAGTAGGGATGTCGCGGCAGCCGGCCAGGGCGCGCCGCTCGTGCCGGCGTTTCACGCGACCGTGTTCGGCGCGAAAGACGAGACGCGGGTCGTGTGCAATCTTGGCGGCATCAGCAACATCACGATTCTGAATGCGACCGGCAGCGTGCGTGGCTTCGACTGCGGGCCGGCGAACGCGCTTCTCGACGAGTGGGCGCAGCGCCATCTTGGCAAGCCGTTCGACGAAAACGGTCAGTTCGCGGCAAGCGGCCAGGTGGACCGGTCTCTGCTGAACGCGCTGCTCGACGAACCGTTTTTCGCACAACAGCCGCCTAAAAGCACCGGACGCGACCTGTTCAATGCCGAGTGGCTGGATGCGAAACTGCGCCCGTTTGGCGGACTCGCGCCGGCGGACGTGCAGGCGACGCTGGTCGCGCTAACCGCCGTGACGGTCGCGCGCGAGATCGAGCGGCACGCGCCGGACGCACGAGCGGTCTACGTGTGCGGCGGCGGCGCACGCAATCCGGAGATCATGAAGGCGCTGCAGCAGGCACTGGAAGACAGCGGCGTAAGCGGCGTGCCCGTGATGACGACCGACGCCCTAGGCGTGCCGCCGAGTCAGGTCGAGCCGCTGGCCTTTGCGTGGCTCGCGATGCGCTGCGTGGCGCGTCTGCCGGGGAGTTTGCCGGCTGTTACCGGCGCGAGCGCGGAACGTGTGCTGGGAGCGATTTACCCGCGTTGACGCTTTCGTCATTGAGCGAGGGCGCTTGCACAGGTTGCGCGGGCGGGCGCCCCGTCGGCGTGCACAGGCGATAAAAAACGGGGCGCGAGGCCCCGTTGCTTTACAACGTTTTGTCTGCCCGCTATCAGACCGAGAACGACGAACCGCAACCGCAGGTAGTGGTCGCGTTCGGGTTCTTGATCACGAACTGCGCGCCGTTGATGTCGTCCTTGTAGTCGATCTCAGCGCCGACCAGGTACTGATAGCTCATCGAGTCGATCAGCAATTGCACGCCGCTCTTGTTCATGACGGTGTCGTCTTCGTTGACGGCTTCGTCGAACGTAAAGCCGTACTGAAAGCCGGAACAGCCGCCGCCCTGCACGAAAACGCGCAGTTTGAGGTCCGCATTGCCTTCTTCTTCGATCAGTTGCTTGACCTTGTCAGCCGCTGCGTCGGTAAAAACGAAGGGGGCGGGCATCTCGGTCACGGGTGTGTCGGTGACTGCGTTCATTCGAACTCTCCAAAAAGCTTCTAACCGCTATTGTAGGGCTGATCTCAATATCGTGCCGAAGCCCACAAAATCAATGGGTTCTTACAGTCGTCCGAATCGACGCTGCCGTTGCGCGCACAGTCTGCCTGCATCGGCCGAAGCGGGCGGCGCGGCGCCCAAGCCGTTGTTTCCAATCGGGCCACTGACCATAAAAAAAGCCGCCTTCGCGACAGCGTTGGCGGCTTTTGCTGCGTTCCGACCCTGGAGCCGGTTCGCACCCGAAGCGATTAACGCTTCGAGAATTGCTTCCTGCGACGTGCCTTGTGGAAGCCGACCTTCTTACGTTCGACTTCACGAGCGTCACGCGTAACGAAGCCAGCCTTCGACAGTTCCGGCTTCAGCGTTGCGTCGTAGTCCATCAGCGCGCGGGTGATGCCGTGGCGAACCGCGCCGGCTTGACCCGTTTCACCGCCACCGTTGACGTTGACCTTGATGTCGAACGTGACGCCGTGGTTCGTGAGTTCCAGCGGTTGACGAACGATCATAAGCGACGTTTCGCGCGAGAAGTAATCGGCGATAGGCTTGCCGTTCACAATGATCTCGCCCTTGCCTGCCTTGATGAACACGCGTGCGACGGCGCTCTTGCGGCGGCCCGTGCCGTAATTCCAGTTACCGATCATGTGGGCTCCCCTTAGATCTCGAGCGCTTTCGGCTGTTGCGCCGAATGCGGATGCGTTGCTTCAGCGTAGACCTTCAGCTTCTTGATCATCGCGTAGCCGAGCGGGCCCTTCGGCAGCATGCCCTTGACCGCTTTTTCGAGCGCACGGCCCGGGAAGCGTTCCTGCATCTTGCCGAACGTCGTTTCATAGATACCGCCCGGGTAGCCCGAGTGGCGATAGTACTTCTTGTCAGTAGCCTTGTTGCCCGTGACCTTCAGCTTGCCGGCGTTGATAACGATGATGAAATCACCGGTGTCGACGTGCGGAGTGAATTCAGGCTTGTGCTTGCCGCGAAGACGGTGTGCCACTTCGCTGGCGACACGCCCGAGAACCTTATCCGTCGCGTCAATCACGTACCATTCGCGCGTCACCTCATGGGCTTTTGCGGAAAACGTCTTCATGATCGATCCAAAAAAATTGCTGCGCCCAATGTGTTTTTTCCTGCTTGTAGTGTGCGCATCGAGGCGCGTGCAGGCTCTCCCTGTTCTTCCTCCGCGGGCGCGAATGCGGAAAAGCCCTGAATTATAAAGGAATTTGCGGCGTCAAGTCAAAACGTGCGGACTTGATGCCAAACGCGCCTTCGTGGGCTTTCCGCGCAGGTCAGAAGGCGGGCGAAAAAAAACCCGAACAAGTGGTTCGGGTTTAATCCACCAAAGGAGGAGGTGGAGGAGACAGCGGAGGTTGCGAACTGCCGCAACCGATGTCGCAATCATATGAAGCAAGCTTGTGCAACGCAAGAACATTTGCAATGTGAAATTAAATTTCATAATGTGGATTGAAACAGGGAGAGGAGCGTCCGCCCGAGGAGCCCCCAGCGAGGCATACGCGTTTGTGTGACACAACCCTGCCGCGCCTAGAGCAAAACCCCTAAACGGTCGGAAAACTCCCTCACCAGTCGCAACATGCCGCGCTGCAGCACGTGAGACGTCATTGCGCATATTTTGAGTCGCAAGTCGCCTCGGGCGGACACTGAATCGCCGGGCTACAATGCCGTCTCGATATAGCGAAGCGCGGTGGAGCACAGCATGGAATGCAAAGTGAGCTGGATGGGGCAAGACGGGATGGCGTTTGCTGCTGAGACGGGCAGCGGCCACCTGGTCGCGATGGACGGCGCGCCTGAGGGCGGCGGCCGCAATCTCGCGCCCCGTCCGATGGAAATGGTTCTGCTCGGCACGGGCGGTTGCACCGCCTACGACGTCGTGATGATCCTGAAGAAAAGCCGCCAGGAGATTGCGGGCTGCTCGGTGACGCTAAAGGCCGAGCGCGCCAGCGAAGATCCGAAAGTGTTCACGAAGATCCATTTCCACTTCACCGTGACCGGCAAGAATCTGAACCCGGCCACCGTGGAACGCGCGATCAACCTGTCGCACGACAAATATTGCTCGGCGTCGATCATGATCGCGAAGACGGCCGAACTCACGCACTCGTTCGATATTGTGGCGAACTGAGCGCAGTGTCACGGCGAAAGCACAAGCCGCGCGGGCGGTCCTGACCGAAGCCCCGCACGCAGAAAAGAAAAATGCCGGCATTCTGAAAAGACGCCGGCATTTTTTTGTGAGGTGGCAAAGCAGGCCGATAAGCCGGATTCTGTGCACGCGCAACGCCCGAAGACGCGACGCGCGTGGCAGCCATTCCTCTAGGCGAGTCATTACTGACACGCTCAAGCTTCCTACCCGCAGACGAGACGGGGGCCCCGTCCTGCATCTCGAAGATGCGCGCCTGCCTACTTGGAATTGCTCCGGGTGGAGGTTACCGTGCCGGTCTGCCTTGCAGCAGCCGCGGTGCGCTCTTACCGCACCGTTTCACCCTTACCTGATCCCGACTTGCGCCGGGCCATCGGCGGTTTGCTTTCTGTTGCCCTGTTCCGCGTGTTGCCACGGATGGCCGTTAGCCATCACCCTGCCCTGTGGAGTCCGGACTTTCCTCGCCCTCTTTGGCCGAAGCCGCTGAGGCCGCGACTGCCTAGCCTGCTTTGCTGGCGCCGATTTTAACATCTGCGCGCCGGCCGGAGCGGAATACGGACTTGTCGTCGTAGAAGGCCGGTGTCTCGTTGTCGGGCCACCAGCCCGGAATTCCGAGCACCGGAAGCGGCGCGAACAGCCGGCTCGTCAGCGCGTCGGTGGTCAGCAACGCAGCGCTGACGGCGTCGTCCAGCCACGCGTCGCGGGCCGCGGCGTCCCATTCGAAGTACGCTGACGGTACGTCGACGATCCATGCATGCCCCGTGCAGCCCTTGAACGGCGTGATGAGTTTTTCCAGCAGCGCATGGCCGAAGCAGCGCACCTCGCAACTCGAGCCCCATGCGTCGCGCCGCTGGAGCAGCAACGTCTGCCAGTCGAAGCCGCGCAGCGCGGCGCTCAACGCTGGATCGCTGCACGCAAACAGAAGTGCGTTTTCGTCGAAGAGAGTGAGCGTATCTCGCACGCCGCCGCGCGTCGGCCCGACGCCCAGCAGGTCGATCGCCGCCGACTGCCGGGCATTGAGCGCGGCCTTGACGCGCGGGAAGGCGAACCACATCGACGCGTTGAAGAAGTCGTGCAAGTTGTGGCGTGTCGGCACGCGGCCGGTCGACGCGATGTGCGCCTCGTAGGCGGCGCCCGGCGGGAGTTCGTCCTGCGCGATGAACGCGAGGCGTTGGCCGCGGCCTGTGGTCTGACGCGTGTCGGCGGCGTCGGCATTCATCTCAGCGAGCAAGGCGGCGTGACTCGCGAGTGCGGCCCGCTGCCAGCGCTGGCCGCGTCCGGCGAAGTGCGCGAACCAGGGCTTAGACCAGTCGATAGCGGCGAAGCCTGACCGTGCAAGGTTTTGGTACGCGTCGGGGGCGGGTGCGGTTGTGGGTTCAGTTGCCGATGCAATTGCCGGTGCGTTTGCCGGTGCGTTTGCCGGTGCGTTTGCCGGTGCGTTTGCCGGTGCGTTTGCCGATGCGTTTGCCGGTGCGTTTGCCGGGATGCCAGTCGCCGCACTTGATGAGCTCGCTAGGCTTGCCGCAGCAGCAGCACTGACAGTACTCTCAGCACCAGCCGCACCGGCAGCGCTCACAGCACTCACAGCAGTCACAGCACTTCCACCACTTGCAACATTCGACCCACTTCCTGCGCCCAGTCCACACGTAGCGTTCGCCGCACTAGACGCAAGCGCCGCCGCGCCCGCGCCCGGCGCCGCTTCTGCGCCCACACCTGCCCCAGCGCCTTCGCCGTCGTTCACCCCCGCGCCCGCGTCACTCTGCATCTGGCAAAGCCTCAAATCAGCCGCCAACCGATCGACTCACCGCCGCGCAGCGGCACAACGGGCGTATCGCCGACCGGCAGTTCCGCAGGCAACGTCCACTCTTCCCGACGCAGCGTGACCTTTTCCTGATTGCGCGGCAGACCATAAAAATCCGCACCGAAGAAACTCGCGAAGCCTTCGAGCTTGTCGAGCGCGTCCGATTTGTCGAAGGCTTCGGTGTAGAGCTCCAGCGCGTGCAGCGCCGTGTAGCAACCGGCGCAGCCGCAAGCGTGTTCCTTCAAACCCTTCGGATGCGGCGCGCTGTCGGTACCAAGGAAAAAACGTGGATTGCCCGAGATCGCCGCTTCGACCAGCGCGATGCGATGCGTCTCGCGCTTGAGCACCGGCAGACAATAATAGTGCGGGCGAATGCCGCCCTGGAAAATCGCGTTGCGGTTGTAGAGCAGATGGTGCGCGGTAATCGTCGCGCCAAGCAGGTTCGGCGCAACGCCGGCTTCGCGGATGTAGTCGACCGCGTCTTTAGTGGTGATGTGCTCGAACACCACTTTCAGCGCGGGGAAGTCGCGGCGCAACGGCGTCATCACCCGATCGATGAACACCTTTTCGCGGTCGAACAGATCGATCGACGCGTCCGTCACTTCGCCATGCACGAGGAGCGGCATGCCGGTCTCCTGCATCACTTCGAGCGTTTTCGCGCACTTCATGATGTCGGTCACGCCCGCGTCCGAGTTGGTCGTGGCGCCAGCCGGGTAAAGCTTCACGCCGTGCACGAAACCGCTGTCGCGCGCGCGGCGGATTTCGTCTGGCGGCGTGTTGTCCGTCAGATACAGCGTCATCAGCGGCTCGAATTTTGCGCCGGCCGGGATGGCGGCCATGATGCGCTCGCGGTACGCCTGCGCCATGGCCGTGGTCGTGACCGGCGGCTTCAGGTTCGGCATGATGATCGCGCGGGCGAACTGGCGGGCTGTGTCCGGCAACACGGCGGCAAGCATTGCGCCGTCGCGGACGTGCAAATGCCAATCGTCCGGGCGTGCGAGCGTGATCGAGTCGCGGGAATCAGAAGAAGCGTTGGAATCGGTCATGGCGAGAGGAGAGCGAGAGCGGAACAGGAGGCGGCTGAAAATGCGAGCAATGCGCCAGCTATGAGGTCAAACCGCCGTGTTGCGGCCTGAACACACGTCAATTTTGCTATTTGGCGTTTCTGGCTCGGTGATATGCTTGGAAAATCATCATTGTAACGGCTCGCCCCGTTCACAGGCTTACCCGCAACATGTGCCAACTTCTCGGAATGAACTGCGCCGCGCCGACGGACGTCACGTTCTCGTTCACCGGCTTTGCGGCGCGCGGCGGCGTCACCGATCACCACGCCGACGGCTGGGGCATCGCCTTCTTCGAAGACAAAGCATGTCGCCTGTTCATCGACCATCAATCGTCGGCCACCTCGCCGATCGCCGAAATGGTCAAGCGCTATCCGATCAAGTCGAAGAACACCATCGCGCATATTCGCAAGGCGACGCAAGGGCACATCCTGCTCGAAAACTGCCACCCGTTCATGCGCGAACTGTGGGGGCGCCACTGGATCTTCGCGCACAACGGCGATCTGAAAGACTATTCGCCGGTACTTACGGGCGTCTATCAGCCAGTCGGCACGACCGACAGCGAGCTCGCTTTTTGCGCGTTGCTCGAAGGTTTGCGCAAGGCGTTTCCCGGCGCGCAACAACCGCCGCTCAATGAACTCTTCGCCGCGCTCGAAACACTCACGCGCGAGATTACGCAGTTCGGCGTGTTCAATTTTCTGATGTCGAATGGCCAGGCGCTGTTCGCGCATTGCTCCACGCATCTGCACTACATCGTGCGGCGCTGGCCTTTTTCCACCGCGCATCTCGTCGATGCCGACGTCTCGATCGACTTCGCCAAGTACACCACACCGGAAGACCGTGTCGCGGTGATCGCGACGCAGCCGTTGACCGACAACGAAGTGTGGACCGCGTTCGAACCCGGCGACCTGATGATGTTCCAGCACGGCGACGTAATTGGCCGCGTCAATGTGCCTGTGCCGGCTTCGGTGCTGGAAAAGCTGCGCAATCCGGCTCTGGATGCGTCCGCTTCGGCGAGCACGATCGCGGCCTCGGTGTCCAACACGCCCGCCGCGGCGGCGTTGGAAGTGGATCTCGAAGCGGCAGATGATGCGGCGGCGTTCGAGTCGTGAAAAACGCCGGATAGCACCACACCAGCAATAAAAAAAGCCGCTCTTTCGAGCGGCTTTTCGTTGCAGCACTGGCGGGCAGATCGCGTGCGAAACGCCGCCGCACTCGCAACCTCAGTGCAGAATCTTCGCGAGAAAATCTTTCGCGCGATCGGACTTCGGATTGGCGAAGAAGTCGTCCTTGCGGTCGTCTTCCACGATCAAGCCCTTGTCCATGAAAATCACGCGATGCGCGACCTTCTTCGCAAAGCCCATTTCGTGCGTCACACACATCATGGTCATGCCTTCCTGCGCGAGTTCGACCATCACGTCGAGCACTTCGTTGATCATTTCCGGGTCGAGCGCCGACGTGGGTTCGTCGAACAGCATTGCGATCGGGTCCATCGACAACGCGCGCGCAATCGCCACGCGCTGCTGCTGACCGCCCGACAACTGCCCCGGGAATTTGTCCGCATGTGCGCGCAGACCGACGCGATCGAGCAGCTTCAGCCCCTTCGCCGACGCCTCGTCCTTCGAGCGGCCGAGCACCTTGATTTGCGCGAGCGTGAGGTTTTGCACGATCGACAGATGCGGGAACAGCTCGAAGTGCTGGAACACCATGCCGACCTTCGAACGCAGCTTCGACAGGTTGGTTTTCTTGTCAGTCAGCGATTGGCCGTTGATGACGATCTCGCCCTTCTGAAACGGCTCGAGACCATTGACGGTCTTGATCAGCGTCGACTTGCCCGAACCCGACGGTCCGCACACCACGACCACTTCACCCTTTTTGACTTCCGTCGTGCAGTCCGTCAGCACTTGAAACTGGCCGTACCACTTCGAAACATTCTTGATAGAGATCATCTTGCGACCTTTTTCTGAAGACCTTTGACGAGGGTCGACGCGATCACGCAGATCACGAAATAACACGCGCCCGCGAACAGTACCATTTCGACATTCGTGCCGTCACGATCGCCAATATTCGTGGCGGTGCGGAAGAAGTCGGCGAGGCTGATCACGTAGACGAGCGACGTATCCTGAAACAGCACGATGCCCTGCGTGAGCAGCAGCGGCACCATTGCGCGGAATGCCTGCGGCAGCACCACGAGACGCATGGACTGCGCGTAGTTCATGCCGAGCGCGAACGACGCGTTGACCTGCCCGCGCGGCACGGACTGAATACCGGCGCGGATGATCTCGGAATAGTACGCCGCCTCGAACAGCGAGAAAGCGACCATCGCGGACGCGAGGCGAATGTCGATATCCGGCGACAGGCCGAGCACGTTCTGCAGCACCTGCGGCACGATCAGGAAGAACCACAGCAGGACCATCACCAGCGGGATCGAGCGGAAAATCGTCACGTAGCCCTTCGCGAACCACTCGAAAGGCTTGAACGACGAAAGCCGCAACATGGCGAGAACCGTGCCCCAGACAATGCCGATCACGATCGCGATCAGCGTGATCTTGAACGTGACTATCGCGCCGGTCCACAACGTAGGCAGTGCGCCCGGAATACCGCTCCAGTCGAAATGGTGCATCACTTGCCTCCGATATAGCCAGGCAACCGGGTCTTGGCTTCGACCCAGCGCATCAGTTGCATCACGACCAGATTGATCAGCACGTAGGCCAGCGTGACCGCGATAAACGACTCATACGTCTGCGACGTGTAGTCGACGAGTTGGCGTGCCTGAGCGGACAGATCCAGCAAACCGATGGTCGACGCCACCGCCGAGTTCTTGAAGATATTCAGGAACTCCGACGTAAGCGGCGGCACGATGATCCGATACGCGACAGGCAGCAGCACATAGCGATACGTCTGCCATTGCGTGAAGCCCATTGCGAGACCCGCGGCGCGCTGGCCGCGCGGCAATGCGTTGATGCCCGAGCGTACCTGCTCGCACACGCGCGCGGCGGTAAAGAGCCCGAGACAGATGATCGACGACGAAAAGAACTGCGCGCTAGGCGGCAGTTGCTTGAACCAGGTGCCCATCGAGACCGGCAGCAACTCCGGTATCACCAGATACCAGATGAAGAATTGCACGATCAGCGGAATGTTGCGAAAAATCGCGACGTAGAGCGTGCCGATGCCCGACGCCCATTTGTTCGGCACCGTGCGCAGCACGCCGAACAACGAACCGACGATCAACGCGATCACCCATGCCGACAGCGACACGGTAATCGTCACCCAAAAGCCCGACAGCAGCCAGCCCAGATAGGTGGTCGGCTCGCCGGTGGAGACCGGACTCAGCAGAATGCCCCAGTTCCAGTGATATGACATGACCAAGACTCCAGCAAAAAGAAACGGAAGAAGCGCGTGGCCCCTTCCGTTTCGTTCAGCGTTTCAAAAAAACAGCTAAGGTTTAGTCGATCGCCTTGTCATTCGGGCTCTTGAAGAGCGCCTTGATGTCGTCGCTTTCCGGGAAGTTCAGGTTCAGGCCCTTCGGCGGAATCGGCGTTTCGAACCACTTCTTGTAGATCTGATCGGCTTCGCCCGAAGTTTCGACCTTCGCGATTGCGTCGTCGACAACCTTCTTGAACTCCGGATCGTTCTTGCGCAGCATGCAGCCGTAAGCTTCATGCGACTGCGGCGCGCCGACGATCACGAAATCGGTGGGCGTGTTCGACTTCGCGCGCTCGCCGGCGAGCAGCGCGTCGTCCATCATGAATGCAGCGGCGCGGCCGGTGGACAGCGTCAGGAACGACTCCCCGTGGTCCTTCGCGCTGATGATGTTCATGCCCATGCTCTTGTCCTGGTTCATCTTGCGAAGCAGGCGCTCGGAGGTGGTGCCGGCGGTCGTGACGACCGTCTTGCCCTTCAGGTCGGCCCAGTCTTTAATGCCCGAATCTTTCTTGGTCATCAGACGCGTGCCGATCACAAAGATCGTGTTCGAGAACGCCACCTGTTGCTGGCGCTCTGCATTATTCGTGGTGGAGCCGCATTCCATGTCGACGGTGCCGTTCTGCACCAGCGGAATACGGTTTTGCGACGTGACCGGCGTCAGTTTCACCTTCAGGTTCGGCATGTTCAGCTTCTGCTTGACTGCCTCAACCACCTTCAGCGCGAATTCCTGCGAATAGCCGATGACGTTCTGCTTGTCGTCGTAGTACGAAAACGGAATCGACGATTCGCGATGACCCAGCGAAATGACGCCCGTGTCCTTGATTTTCTTCAGCGTACCGGCGTCTTGCGCGTGCGCGCCAACCGTAAACAGTCCGAGAGTCGCGAGCAGCAGCGCAGCTTTTTTAACCTTCATGTTTGATCTCCTTGGCAAGAACCGGCGCCAGTTTAGCAAAGTAATTATTCTGAAAGTATGGCTATAAACCATTGTTGTTGCGCGCACGCCGCTATTGCCTCGCGGCCGCCTCGCGCAGTCGGCCGAGGTTCCGGCATATGCAAAGGCGGGCGGCATCGTAACGATGCCGCCCGCCGGGTAAAACACGCGCTCTTTTGGAGCGCGTTCAAGCATGCGCATTCACGTGAAATGCGCGACGGATCGGTAAGGTAGCAGACCCGCCGTTTCCTGCAGTGACAAGCAGCGATCAGGGATACAGGCCGCGCATTTCGCGCGCTTGCAAAATCCGCTTACACGCGACGATAAACGCCGCCGTTCTCACCGACACGTTCTGCTCGCTCGACACCTGCCACACCGCGGCGAATGCTTCGCGCATTACGCGTTCGAGCCGCTGGTTGATCTCGTCCTCGGTCCAGAAGAAGCTCGAAAAGTCCTGCACCCACTCGAAGTAAGACACCGTAACGCCACCCGCGTTGGCCACCACGTCCGGAATGACGAGGATGCCGCGATCGTGCAGGATGTCGTCGGCCGCCGTAGTGGTCGGGCCGTTTGCGCCTTCCACGACGATCTTCGTCTTGATCTTGCCGGCGTTCTTTTCGGTAATCTGGTTTTCCAGCGCGGCCGGAATCAGGATGTCGGATTCGACGGTCCAGAATTCTTCGTTCGTCACCGGATCTGCCTCAGGGAAACCACCGACGCCGCCCGTCTTCGCCACGTGATCGAGCAACGCAACCGCGTCGATACCGCTCGACTTGTAGAGCGATCCAGTGTGATCCTGCACCGCGACCACCTTCGCACCTGCTTCCTGGAACAGACGCGCGGCGATCCCGCCGACGTTACCGAAACCTTGCACGGCAATGCGCGCGCCTTCGATGTCGAAGCCGATGCGCCGCGCCGCCTCGCAACCGACCACGAACACGCCGCGGCCCGTCGCTTCGCGGCGGCCGAGCGAGCCGCCGAGCGTAATGGGCTTGCCGGTCACGACGCCCGTTGCCGTTTTGCCCTGGTTCATCGAATACGTGTCCATCATCCACGCCATGATCTGCTCGTTCGTGTTCACGTCCGGCGCGGGAATGTCGGTATTCGGTCCGATGATGATGCCGATTTCGCTGGTATAGCGACGCGTCATGCGCTCGAGTTCGCCACGCGACAAGGTGCGCGGGTCGACACGGATGCCGCCCTTGGCGCCGCCGTAAGGAACGTTCACCGCAGCATTCTTCACCGACATCCACGCGGACAGCGCCATCACTTCCGACAGCGTCACGTCCTGGTGATAACGCACACCGCCCTTGCCCGGACCGCGCGACACGTTGTGCTGCACGCGGTAGCCCTCGAAGTGCGCGACGGTGCCGTTATCGAGTTCGATAGGCACGTCGACGATCAGGATGCGCTTCGGGCGCTTCAGGGTTTCGAGCCAGCGGGACAACGAGCCGAGGTACGGCGCGACGCGGTCGACCTGGCGCAGGTAGTTGCCCCACGGGCCGAGGTCTTCGCTATTCAGGTAGGAGGGGACGGACTGCAACGTTGAGGCGGATTGTGCGACTTGTTGCTGGGAAGACATGAACGCTCCGGCGTTGTTCGAATAGCAGCATTGTCGAAAAACGCCGTTTTGAAATCCAATGCCGTTTCCTTATCCGATTATGTTTTTTTTGCATAACCTGTGGAAAGCAGCAATTTTGCGTCGTTGGCGCGCAGGTTCTTTCAGACGCTGCCCTGCGCCAGCTCTTCCGACACCACGTCCCACAACTGCCGCACGAGGATTTGCCGGGCGTCGTCGCTCTTCGCAGCCAGCTTGTCGCGATACAGGCGAATTTCCATAGTCAGTGTGAGTTGCCCCTCGGGCGTGCCGCGCGTACCGCGGTCGAGCCGGATCAGCTTGCCGTCCGCGACCGCGTCTTCCACCGCGCTGTGCGGCAGGAAGGCGATGCCGTGGCCGGCCAGCGCCATCGCCTTGAGGCCTTCCGCCATGTCGGTTTCGTAGAGCCGGTCGAGATAGAGGCGCTCGTGCGCGTTCGCGAGAATCACCTCGGTCATGCGTCCGAGATACGCATTCGGCGTGTACGACAGGTATGGCGTGGGCGCTTCGGCTGTGCCCGGCAACGTATGACGCGGCCGGCCTGCGCGCCCCGGCGCGGAGAATGGGCTGATCGGCTCGTTGCCGAGCGTCAGCATGTCGTAGCGACCGGGATCGAGCGCGACCGGATGACTGGGATGGTGATAACCCATCATCAGATCGCAGCCGCCCTCAACCAGCGACAGCGCCGCGTCGTGGACGTTGAGCGCGCGCAGCCGCGTATGGATCGGGCCCATCTGCGCCTCGATGCGTTGAAGCCAGCGCGGAAAGTACGTGAGCGACAGCGTGTGCGGCACGGCGAACTCGATGGTTGCTTGCGGCGTCGCCGTGTGGCCGCGCAGGAGCGCCCGGGCTTCGTGGAACTGCGAGAGCATCGCGAGCGCCTGCTCGTTGAAGACCTGGCCCGCCGCCGTGAGCCGCGTCGGATAAACCGAGCGGTCGATCAACTCGGTGCCGAGCCACGCCTCGAGCGCCTGAATGCGCCTCGAGAACGCCGGCTGCGTGACATGACGCAACTCAGCCGAGCGGCTGAAACTGCGCGTTTCCGCGAGCGAAACGAAGTCTTCGAGCCATTTCAGTTCCATGCGAAGCCTGCTGCGGGCGAGAAAGAAGAAGTCAGCATTCTAGTGGGTGTCGCGTCGCGCACCGGCGTTCGGCCGCGACGGCTTTGTCGCAGCTTCGTCAAAAAATCGGATTCCGCCGATAGGCCCGCGAGCCGCGCATCGCTATCTTGCGTCGGCGCGAGACGCGGGCGGTCAACCCTCCTTCCGCTTCGCCGTCACCGCGGCCACGACCGGCACGCATCGATCAACGCTCTGCTAACCTTGCCGCGCAACGCGGCCCGCCCATGCCGCCACTCGTTTCGATCATTACGCCGACTGCCAATCGCGAACACCTGCTGCCGGCCATCACGCGCTGCGTGTTGCGCCAGCGAGTCGATTGGGAATGGCTGATTCTCGATGACAGTGCCGAGCCGAGCGCCTACCTGCTGGCGTTGGCGTCGCAAGACGCACGCATCCGCTATTTTCATTCGCCGGCGCGGATGTCGATCGGCGCAAAGCGTAATTTTTTGATCGGCGAGGCGCGCGGTACGGTGATCGCCCATTTCGACGATGACGACCACTATGCGCCGCATTACCTCGCCCACATGGTCACGACGATGCGTGAGAACCACGCCGATCTGATCAAGCTGTCGGGCTTTTTCATGTACGCCCCGCACACGCAATTCTTCGGCTACATGGACCTCAACGCGAAAGTCGGCCTGCACTACGAACTGAGCGGCCAGTCGGTCAGCCATGTGGAGTTCCACGAAAAGATGCAGATAGGCGCGGACTTCGTGCTGTTCTATGGTTTCTCTTACGTGTATGAAAGAGCGCTGGCCGCCGTGTCCGCCTTCGGCGATATCGATCTGTGCGACGACGAGAGTTTTATCCGGCCCGTGGTCGAGGCCGGCCGCAAAGTCATTGCCGCGGACGATCCGCAGGCGAGTTGTTTGCATATCGTGCATCCGGGCTCGACGTCGCGCTGTTTCTCTCGCCACTCGATGCCTTCGTTCATCCTGCCTACGCTATTTCCTTGCTACGAAGGCTCGCCGGCTTGAGCGTCGCCGTCGCGGCGGGATGAATACGGAAGCCGGCGCAATCCGGCGGCCTGCGTATTCCGGGCGCATGCCGCTCTGGTGGTAAAATTCGCGGTTCCCTCCGTTCCGATCCGCTCACCGCGAGTTCAGTGAGCGCTCAACGCCTAGAGCCAGCCGCCATCATGTCCGACACCCGCCCCGACACCCTGTTCGCGCTGAATGCGCTCTCTCCGCTCGACGGTCGCTATGCGTCGAAAACCGAAGCCCTGCGCGACTGGCTCTCGGAAGCCGCGTTCATGCGCAACCGCGTGACGGTTGAAATCCATTGGCTGATCGCCCTCTCGCGCGCGGGTTTCGCCGAAGTGCCGCGCTTTTCCGAGGCCTCGGAGCAATTCCTGTTGCAACTGGCCGAGCGCTTCACCGCGCACGACGCCGCGCGCATCAAGGAAATCGAGCGCGTGACGAATCACGACGTGAAAGCGGTCGAGTACTGGTTGAAGGAATCGGTCAAGGGTCAGGAAGAACTGGAGCGCGCGAGCGAGTTCATCCACTTCGCGTGCACGTCGGAAGACATCAACAACACGTCGCACGGCCTGATGCTCGCGGGCGCCCGCGAACACGTCATCTTGCCGGCGCTGCGCACGGTGCATCAGAAGCTCGTTGCACTCGCACACGCGCACGCGGAGCAGCCCATGCTGTCGCGCACGCACGGCCAGCCGGCCAGCCCGACCACGCTTGGCAAGGAGATGGCGAACGTAGCCGCGCGCCTCGAACGCGCGATCGACCGTATCGCGAAGGTCGAGCTACTCGGCAAGATGAACGGTGCGGTCGGCAACTTCAACGCGCATTTGTCGGCGTATCCGGAGTTCGACTGGGAAGCGTTCTCGCGTGAAGTGGTTGAACAGCGCCTGAAACTCGCATTCAATCCGTACACGATCCAGATCGAGCCGCACGACTACATGGCCGAGTTGTTCGACGCGGTCGCGCGCGCAAATACGATCCTGATGGATCTCGACCGCGACGTGTGGGGCTACATTTCGGTCGGCTACTTCAAGCAACGCACGAAAGCCGGCGAGATCGGTTCGTCAACGATGCCCCACAAGGTCAATCCGATCGACTTCGAAAATTCCGAAGGCAATCTGGGTCTCGCGAACGCGACGCTGCGACATCTCGCCGACAAACTGCCGGTTTCGCGCTGGCAGCGCGACCTGACCGACTCCACGGTGCTGCGCAATATGGGTGTCGCGTTCGGTTATTCGCTGCTCGCGTACGACTCGCTGATCCGCGGTCTGGACAAGCTCGAAGTGAACGCCCAGCGTCTGAACGAAGACCTCGACAATTGCTGGGAAGTGCTGGCCGAGCCGGTACAAACCGTGATGCGCCGCTACGGCATTGAGAATCCGTATGAGCAGTTGAAGGAATTGACGCGCGGTAAGGGCATCACGCGTGAGGCGTTGCAAACGTTCGTGGGCGGCCTGGCTATTCCGCAAGACGCGAAAGACCGCCTGCTCGCCATGACGCCGGGTTCGTACATCGGCAAGGCGGTCGAACTGGCGAAGCGCATCGGCTAACAGCCTTCGTCGTTCTCCAAGGCAAAAGAAAAGCCGCTCCTAGGAGCGGCTTTTTTGCATCTGAACGGCAAACTCCGCGTCGGAGCTTACCGTTTTTCGACCTGCTTCAACACCTCGTCGACGATCTGCTCCGGCGACAGTTCGATGCTCACCGTCACCGCCTCGTCTGCGCCCGGTTCTTCGAGCGTGTCGAGCTGGCTCTGCAGCAGCGACGGATCGAAGAAGTGACCGGTACGCGTGGTCAGACGTTCTTCCAACACCTCGCGCGAGCCCTTCAGATAGACGAAGCACACGTCCTTGTCGCCGTCGCGCAGAATGTCGCGATACGAGCGTTTCAGCGACGAACACGTGAACACTGCCGTCTCGCCCGCCTTCTGCTTTTCTTCGATCGCGGCGCGGATAGTTTTGAGCCACGGCCACCGGTCTTCGTCGGTGAGCGGAATGCCGTGGTGCATCTTCTCCTTGTTGGCGGCGCTATGAAACGCGTCGCCGTCGGTGAACGCGCAGTGCAGGCGCTCCGCCAGCATCTCGCCAATTCTCGTCTTGCCGGCGCCCGACACGCCCATTGCGATCAGAATCATCAAAAACTCCTTACAGGACCGCCGCTAGCGCGAAGGTCAAGCCCAAACCCATCAGCGAAATGATGGTCTCGAGGAGCGACCATGTCTTGAAGGTCTGCCCCACCGTCATACCGAAGTATTCCTTGATCAGCCAGAAACCGCCGTCGTTCACGTGCGAGAAAATCAGCGAGCCCGAGCCCGTTGCCAGCACGAGCAATTCCGGCTTCACTTGCACGCCGCTTGCCGCGGCGATAGGCGCGACGATGCCGCAGGCAGTGGTCATTGCGACCGTCGCGGAACCCGTGGCAAGACGGATCAGCGCCGCGACCAGCCAGCCGAACAGCAACGGCGACAAGTGCGCTGCGGTGGCCGCGGCAACGATTTCCTTCGAAATGCCGCTATCCATCAGCACGCGCCCAAAACCGCCGCCCGCGCCGACGATCAGCGTGATGCCCGCGATCGGCGCGAGACATTCGCCGCAGAATTTCTGAATCTGGTCGCGATTGAAGCCACGGCTCGCACCGAAGGTCCAGAAGCTGACCAGCACCGCGATCAGCAGAGCGACGTCCGAGTTGCCGACGAAATGCAGCAGATCGTTCGGCAAGGTCTTCGGCGTGAACACCAGGTCGGCCCAACTACCCACCAGCATCAGAATCACCGGCAGCAGAACCGTGAAGAGCGTGATGCCGAAGCTCGGCAGTTCGCGCTTCGGCGCTGTGCTCGTTGCACCGTTTGCTGCACCGTTCTGCGCGACGTCGTCGTGACCGAGGAATTGCGCGGCCAGTGCGTTTTCTTGCGGCAGCTTGACGTAGCGGCTGATCAGCAGCGCAAACAGCGGACCGGCGACGATAGCCGTCGGCACGCCGATAATCAGGCCATAGGCGATCGTCTTGCCGATATCGGCGTGATACTGCTGCACCGCGAGCATTGCGGCCGGATGCGGCGGAATCAGCCCGTGCACGACGGACAGACCTGCGACCATCGGCAGGCCGACCAGCAGCAGCGATTTATTGGTGCGCTTCGCGACGTTGAAGGCAATCGGAATCAGCAGCACGAAGCCGACTTCGAAGAACACCGGCAGACCGACGATGATCGCGACGACCATCATCGCCCAGTGAATATTCTTCTCGCCGAACCAGTTGATGAGCGTCGTGGCGATGCGTTCGGCGCCGCCGGATTCGGCCATCATCTTGCCGAGCATCGTGCCGAGCCCCACCACCACCGCGATGTGACCAAGCGTGTTGCCGTTGCCCGTTTCGAACGATTTGACGATGGTCGCCATCGGCATGCCGGACGCGAGCCCGAGCAGCAGCGACACGATGATCAGAACGAGGAACGGATAGACCTTGTAGCGCGTGATCAACAAGATCAGCAAGGCGATGGCGATTACCCCGAATACCAGCAGCGTGCTGCCGTGAACAGCTTCCATGAAGCTCCTCCTTTTGCGTTATTGATTGTGGGTGCGGAAGACAGCAGCCACTCGTCTCATGGCGACCGGCGCGCATCAGTAGTGTGCGAACCGCGCGGACGCTGAATTTTACTGTTTGTTGTCTTGAAATGCCCGCGAAACTAGCGAGCATATTTGCAACGAAGCCTCGCCGCGACAGCCGGACAGGCTGTATCGACGAGGCTTTTAACTTCTGGCTCGCTGACCGGGCCAAATGCGGCGGATCGGAACTAGTGAGCGGGCGCGGCCAATTGGCTCGCGGCGCGAGCGAGACGCGTGACTTCGTCCCAGTTCTGCGCGGCCAATGCGGATTTCGGCGTGAGCCATGATCCGCCGACGCACACCACGTTCGGCAGCGACAGGAAGTGCGTGGCGGTTTCCGCGGTGATGCCGCCCGTCGGGCAGAATTTCAGCGTCGGGAATGGGCCATGAAAAGCTTGCAGCATGGGGACACCGCCCGCTTGCTGAGCCGGGAAAAATTTCACGATCTCATAACCGAGTTCCAGCGCGGTGATGATGTCGCTCGGCGTCATAACGCCTGGCAGAAGCGGCAGTCCGGCGTCCTGCGCAGCCTTGTGCATGTCCTTCGTGAGGCCCGGCGATACGCCGAACTGCGCGCCCGCTTTCTTCGCCTGAGCGCAGTGCTCGGGACGGGTGATCGTGCCGACGCCGACCACGATGTCATCGGCAAGGTGGCTCGCACGCTCGATCGCTTCCAATCCGGCAGCCGTGCGCAGCGTAATTTCCAGCACCTTAACGCCGCCCGCATGCAACGCGCGCGACACGTGTTCGCCCTGCTCGGCGGAGTCGAACGCAAGCACCGGAATCACCGGACCGAGGCGCACGATTTCGCTTACTGTTTTCGACGTCATTGTCAAACTCCTTGTTTCTGCCAGCTGCCGGTTGGCGTGCTTGGCTGGCTGGATTGGCTGGCTCAGGTGAGTGGCTTGATTGCCAGCTTAGTCGGTTTAGCCAGTCGGGTTGTTCAATCGGCTTAGCCAGTCGTGTTGGTCAGTCGTGTTCGTCAGTTGCCTGGTTAGTCGCGTTAGTCGATTACCCTACTCGGTCCGGTTCGTGCCTGTCTTGCCCATTGGCTCGGCCAGTCGACCCACCCGGCTGAGGCCGCTTACCCCGCCTGCGTGGTGCTCGCAACAGTTACCCCCGGCTCACCGACGTGCCTGGCGGCAGGCGCCGTGTGCTCGCCGTGCGACGCCGCACGCTCGCCAACCATCGGCCCGAACACCGACGCGCCCTGCTCCGCCGGCGCTGCCGCTGCGCGAAATACACCGAACAGCTCGCGGCCAAAACCGACTTCGTTCTCCGCCTGATGCAGCGGCACGGCGTTCGGACGCGCAGCCCACTCGGCCGCGTCGATCTCGATGTCGAGCACACCGGCTTCCGCGTCGATGACCAGCATGTCGCCGGTGCGGACCTTGCCGATCGGGCCTTGCAACAGCGCTTCCGGCGAGAGATGAATCACCGCGGGCACCTTACCCGACGCTCCCGACATGCGCCCGTCCGTGACTAGTGCGACATGGAAACCTTGATCCTGCAACACACCGAGCAGCGGCGTCAAACGATGCAGTTCCGGCATGCCGTTTGCCCGCGCGCCCTGAAAACGCACCACGGCAATGAAATCGCGCTTCAGCTCGCCGTTATCGAACGCTTCCTGCACGGCTTCCTGCGAGTCGAACACGATGGCCGGCGCCTTCACCTTGCGATGCTGCTGCGCGACCGCCGAGATCTTGATCACGCCGCGTCCGAGCTTGCCCTGCATCAGACGCAGGCCGCCATCCGCCTGGAAAGGCTCTTTGATGCCGCGCAACACCGAGGTGTCTTCGCTTGCTTGTACGCCGGGCACCCACTGCAGCTTGCCGTCGAGGAGCTTCGGTTCTTCGGTGTAGTGATTAAGGCCCTTACCGGCCACCGTGTTGACGTCTTCATGCAGCAATCCGCCTTCGAGCAGATTGCGCACGAGGAACGCGACGCCGCCGGCGGCGTGGAAATGATTCACGTCGGCCTTGCCGTTCGGATAGATCTTCGCGAGCAGCGGCACCGCTTGCGATAGCGTGTCGAAGTCGTCCCAGTCGATCACGATGCCCGCCGCGCGCGCGATGGCGACGAGGTGCAGCGTGTGATTGGTCGAGCCGCCCGTCGCGAGCAATGCGACGATACCGTTGACGATCGCCTTTTCGTCGATCACGTGACCAATCGGCATGTAGTTACCGCGCTCGACTGTCAGATCGAGCACGCGGCGCGCGGCCTGCGCGGTCAACGCGTCGCGCAACGGCGTATGCGGATGCACGAAAGCCGAGCCCGGCAAATGCAGGCCCATGATTTCCATCAGCATCTGGTTGCTGTTCGCGGTGCCGTAGAACGTGCACGTGCCGTGGCCGTGATAGGCGGCGGCTTCCGCTTCGAGCAGCGCGTCGCGGCCGCACTGGCCGGTTGCGAACCGCTGGCGCGTCTTGGCTTTGTCGTCGTTCGAAAGACCGCTCGTCATTGGGCCGGCCGGCACGAAGATGGTCGGCAGATGGCCGAACTGCAGCGCGCCGATCAACAGGCCCGGCACGATCTTGTCGCAGATGCCAAGGCACAGCGCGGCGTCGAACATGTTGTGCGTGAGCGCGACCGCCGTGCTCATCGCGATGACTTCGCGCGAGAACAGCGACAGTTCCATGCCCGCGTTGCCCTGCGTGACGCCGTCGCACATGGCCGGCACGCCGCCCGCGAATTGCGCGACGCCGCCGTTTTCGCGAGCGGCCTGCTTGATGATGTCCGGGTAGTTTTTGTACGGCGCGTGAGCCGACAGCATCTCGTTATACGAAGACACAATGCCGATGTTCGGCTCGCGAATCTGCTTGATGACGAGCTTGTCGTTGCCTTCGAGGCCCGCGAAACCGTGAGCCAGATTGGCGCAGGAAAGCGCGCCGCGCGCCGGGAACTTGCCCTGCGCCTCATGAATGCGCGCGAGATACGCCTCGCGAGTCGGCTTGCTGCGTTCGATCACGCGCTGCGTGACCTTTAACAATTGCGAATGCGGGGAAACCATCGGAGCTCCTTCGTCGCTGGCGGCAGGCGCGCGGACATGATTCAGGGTAGGTATCGCGGGGAGTCGAATCAACCAACGACGGCAATGTTAGTAGAAAAACTACACGATCGCAATCTGAATCCCTGTTGCAATGCGGCATCGCCAATGTCGCGCAATGCCTTGCTGGCGGCTTATCCGCGAAGATCCAGCCAAGACCTAGGGATAATACCTACGGCGCACATGTAGTTTTTGTACATACTCACCAATCAGCTATAGTCCACGCATTCTTCAGCATAGTGCGAGTTTTCCGATGATGCTGTCCCAGGTTGAAGAGATGCGCGAGCAGCTGCGCCCGTCCGAGCGCAAGCTGGCCGATTACGTGATCGAGGCCCCGCGCGAGGTGCTCGATCTTTCGATGACCGAAGTCGCCGCGCGTGCGGGCGTCAGCCAGCCGACCATCGCGCGTTTTTGTCATGCGCTCGGCTTTTCGGGATTCCGTGAGTTCAAGATCCGGCTGGCGCAGGGCATTGCGACTGAAGTGCCTGCCGTTTATCGGGACGTGCGTGCGGACGAACCCGCGCCGGGCGTCGCCGCCAAGGTGTTCGACCGGACAATCGGCGCGCTGATCCAGGTGCGCAACAATCTGTCGTCGGATAGCGTGGCGGCGGCGATCGACGTACTCGCGCAAGCCAAGCGGATCGAGTTCTACGGCGCCGGCGGCTCGGGTATCACGGCGCTCGACATGCAGCACAAGTTCTTCCGGCTAGGCATGCCGAGCGTTGCGTATTCCGACCCGCATACGTTCCTGATGTCGGCAGCGATGCTCGGCGAAGGCGACGTCGTGGTCGCGATATCGAACACGGGGCGCACGCGCGATATCGTCGATGCTGCGAGGTCGGCCGTAGCAGGCGGCGCGAAAGTGATCGCGGTGACCCATGGCAATTCACCGCTCGCGCGAATCGCGTCGGTAGGACTTTTCGCCAACATCGACGAAGACACGGATATCTTTTCGCCAATGACCTCGCGCACTTCGCACCTTGCGATCGGCGACATTCTCGCTGTGGGGGTGGCGCTCAAACGCGGGCCGGCGCTTGCGGAGAAGCTGGCCGATGCGAAGGAACTGATTGCGCGCAGAAGGATTGGGACAGACGGATGAAGAGTTGCGCAGGGGAACAATCTGTTTTGGCTGTTTGCGGATATCCCTGAATGCAAAACGGGCTCCCGAAGGAGCCCGTTTTGCTTCGTGTCGCTCGAAGGACACCAAGGTAATCACAACTCTGCGCCGTCGGAGTTCAGCGCCATCAGCAAGCGGCCGCGAATGCGCGCGACCACCTCCGACCAGTCGCCGCCGGGAAGCCTGCGGAACAGGCGCATCGTCGGATACCACGGACTGTCATTGCGCGTGTAGTGCCAGCGCCAGTCGCCGAAGAACGGTAGCATCAACCACACCTGCTTGCCCATTGCAGCCGCCACATGCGCGACCGACGTATCCACGGTCAGCACGACGTCGAGCGCGGCGATCGCGTTGGCGGTCTCGTCCATGGTGCGCAGCGAAGCGCCGACATCGTGGAAGTTCGGCAGGCGCTTCGCGTACTCCGCAGCTTCATCAGCGCCCGCGCCCTTCTGCAGACTGAAGAATTCCGCGTCATCCACCTTGAAAAGATCGTCCAGCACAGAAAGCGACGGCAACGACCGCTGCTTGTCGTTCTCATGGGTCGGCGCCCCTTTGAACACCACGCCCACTTTCAGCTTGCCCTCACTTTCGGTCAACGCCGCGAACTCAGTTGCGCCCGGCGCGTGCAGATATGGCACCGACTTTGGCAACGCTTCGAGGTCCAACGCGACGTGAGCCGGAATCGCATGCGGAAACACCCAGTAGTCGTGCGGCGGCAACTCCGCGGCTTGCGCGACGCTAAACACCGTGTCGGCCTCTCCCGAGCGCTCGAACAACGTGACGAGCGGCGCCTGACATACCACCGACACACGCGCGGCGCCACATCGCTCACGCAGAGTGCGCGCGAATCGCAAGAAGAAGATTTCGTCGCCGAGACCGAACTCGCTCCATATGACGATCGACTTCCCGTCGAGCCGCTCGCCTGACCAGGCAGGAATCGTCGACGGCGGTTGCACTGTCGTGCGGCGCTGCCATCCAAACTTGCTCATCCACGATTCGCGTGTGCGGAAGCCTTCCTGTATCTTGCCTCGCGCGATGGTGTGCAGCGCGTGATAGAGCCGCGGCAGATGCTGGTCCGGCAGACATTCGATGCATTGAGCCCACAATCCGTCGATATCTTCGATGAGATCCCAGCGCAACCAGGCGAGCATCGCACCGTGGTAGACCTCGAAGCGGTAGGGATACGTTTTCACGGCGAGTCGCCAGGCGCGCAGGCTTTCCTGCGCATCACGTGCCTTTGACGCAACGCTCATCATTTCGCGGGCGCTCGGTACTGCGCGCTTGCGCAGCACGATTTCGATCGCACATTCGGCGAGGCCACGCGCTGTCTGATCGACATTCGCACGCCGCTCGTCATAATTGTCACGTACTAAACTTACGCGCTCGCACGACGCAACCGGCGCGAATGCCCGCACCAGATCCAGTACATTCACCGATCCGGGCAGCGTTTTCTCCGGCTTGCAGATCGTGAAGCTGACCTTGTGCTCGCGATTGAACGGGCTCGGCCACTTGCCCTTCTCGTACAGATCTTCGTCGGGAACGGTCAGGACCGCATAGCCGCCGGGCTTCAGCAGTTCGAGCCATCTCGCGAGGCCCTGAAACGGATTGGCCAGGTGTTCGAGGCAATGGCTCGAATGCACGAAGTCGAACGATGCATCCGGCGCGCCTGCCATGCGAAGCGCGTCGCCTTGCGGCTTGTCCCATGACACGATCTCCGTTACGCGTGGAAATGCGTGTGCATGCGCGTTCAGCGGATCGTCGCCGGCGCCGATATCGATGCCTTTGCCCGCGAAGTAGTGCTGCTGGAACGACGGGTCGCGTGCGCGACGCATCGCCGATTTACTGGTTTCGTTCATGTTCGTCTCACTGCGCTTCGTGCAGCTCGTCGAGCCACAACGCTTGCATACGCTCGCCGAGGATTTCCGGGCGGCCGTGGAAAATCAGCTTTTCGATGGCCTTGGGACCCGCCACCGCCGCGCCCAACTCGCGGCGCTCCTGCGCGTTTTCGATCAGGCGCAGCGCAGAGGCTTTGTATTCGTCGTTGGTCTTTGTGATCGTCCACTCGGGGAAACCGAGGCGGCGGAACATGCCCTCATCGATATGTTCATGCACTTCACGGCCTGTCTTGCAGACTCCCACGAGTCCCGCCCACACCGTGTCGACGATTCCGTTCGTGTTGCCGAACGGGAACGGGTTCAGGAACATGTCGCAACCGGCGATCACCTTCATATAACCGGCGTAGCCCTGATGCTTGTGAACGACGGCGTTGTTCCCAAGCAATCGACGGATCAGGTTGCGCACTTGCGGAAACACGAGACCCGTTGCCTGACCCACCAGGAAGTGGAACTCGACCGGCACGCTTGCTTCGCGGGCGATCGCTGCACACGTGTGCAGGAAACCAGGGTTGAGCTTGATCGTCGTGCCGGCCACTGCAATTTTCACGACATTTGACGGCTCCTTCTCGGCCGGCGGTTCCAATTCCAGCATGGCGGCCGGCGCGCGATACGGCATGCCGTCCGAGGGCAGCTTCAACAGCTTTTCGCTGAAGCAGGCTTCGTCGCCCACATAGTCTTCTTCCACCACGACGTAATCCATCGCGTGGCCGTGGGTCGTGGCCGGATGACCCAAAGCCATCAATTGCAAAGGCGCGACGCGCAGGCACGCGAGAACCATCGTGATCGGGAACATGCCGACGCTCGGCATGTACATCTGCTGCGCGTTGCGCGCTTCGCTCGTGTCACGCACCTGACGCGCGGCTTCCCACACGTTCGCGCCCTGCAGGGGAATGAACTCGTGAAACACCGCCTTGCCGGCGTCGTCGACACGGCCGTCGTAGCCCATGCCGACCAGGTGGAACTTGTCGCGCATCGCGACCAGCGTCTGCGAGTGCGTGCGGTAGATGGAGTGGTTCTTCGAGAACCATTCGAGCACGACCAGCAGCACCGGCTTCTCACCTTCGACACGAGCCGCCGGGCGCGTGACGTCTGTAATTCCAAGCGACCCGAGCTTGCGGCGAATCAGTGCGTTGATCGGCTTCTTGATGTCGTGCTTCGCGGCTATGTCCGCGTAGCTGCAATGCATGTAGACGTCGTGAAGAACGCCCATCGGCAGGGAATCGATGCTGTCGATCTGTTCGAGTCGCTCAGGCAACCAGCGCAGCAGCAACTCGCGCTTTTGATGCGCAGACGGGGTGCCGAGAAAGCGCGAGGACATGATGGTCATTGCAAGCGATGCCGCCATCGTTTTGTCGAGCTTCCACAGCGCGTCCCAGTCGAGACGGACTTCCGATTCCGGCAGATAGAACAGCTGGAACTTGCGGACATCGCTGTTGCGCAGCTCGATGGCGTTGCGCGCGTGCTCGTCGACGCCAAGCGAACGAAGAATATGATCGGCGTTGCGGAAGGGGCTGGCGGCAAACATCGCTGCAAGCCAACGCTGGAACAACACCGTGCGAACGATACCCGTGTCGGAGAAAGTGAACTTCGGATCGGTCACAAGACTCGTGATCGCGGAAGTGAGGCGCGCGAGCAGGTGATCGTCCATGATGTCCTGCGCTTCGTTCGACTGCGCCCATACGTCGACGTCCATCAGCACGCCGTAGTGCTGGTCGATCTTGCTGAGAAGTTGCAGCAGTTCACGGCTCGCCTTTTCGTGTTCGCGGCGATAGCAAAGATATTCGAATTTGTTGATGCTGAATTTCATGACACTCTCCGGGGAGTAATAACGTATTGCTTGCGATGAGGTGATCGGTGCGACAGGCGCCATCGACCGTTAGTGTTTCCAGGTAACAGACAGCCAGTACTGCAGAGGCTTCTTGCCGGGCTCGACCCAGGAAGCCGATGAAAAACCATAGGGTTTGGATACGGAAGCCGAGACGGTTGCGCCAATCGGTGTCAACCAGTCGACGCTCGCGCCGTAGCCGGCCAGGGTGCGGGTGTTGGTGACACCCGGCACGCCGACATAGCTCTTTTCCCAGTTAGCCCAAGGCGAGTGATTCACGCGACCGACAGCGAAGTCGGAAAAGATGCCGAACTGAAGCTGATGCCCCGTGGCCACCGGGAAGCGCTGATACAGACCCGCGTTGATGACCACGCCGTCATCGAACGAAACTTCGTCTGTCCGATAAGCGCGGACTGCATCTGGACCGCCGGCCGTGAGCTTTTCGCTCGAGTCCAGGTTGCGGCTCGCGAACTGCGAATTGACCCGACCCGTCAGAAAAAGATTGCCGCTGCGCGTCAGTGCGTAGGTGCCGAAACCGGAACCGGTGAGCTTCGCGTAGTTGCCTGCGCGTTGCGGACCGGCGTCGAGCGCGGGCTCGTCGTTGCGCTGATGACCGAGCGTCAAGGCTGCCTGTCCGCTCAGAATGTTCGTGCGCAGTTGTTGCGGACGATCGCCGTTGTCGGCTTGCACCGAGAGACGTACAGAATCGAGCGTGCTGTGCGAGGCGAACCCGTAGTCCTTGTAGGTGGTCTCGGCCAGGCTGTGCAGAACGGACGCAGCGCCCCAGACGTTCGCGTCGAGACCACGCATGAACGGATACAGCACGCCCGCCTGAGCAGTGGTGGCGACGCCTGCGACCGGCGTTCCCGCGTTGATCGAGTACTGCTGGCGCGTGATGCCGCCCGTCAGACGAAGACCGTCGTCGAAGATCGGCACGCTGCCAGTCAGCGAGCCTGTCCACATCTTCTTGTCGGTGGCCATCAGCGTGAAGGCGTAGCTCTCGCCAGCGCCGAAATAGTTGTTGCCCGATGCGGTGACGCCAAAGCGATAGCTGCCGGTGGACTCGATACCCTGGTTGTCCATGATGAGGTCGGCCTGCATCGGCTTACCTTTTTGCGCGATGCTGAAGACGACGTCTATGTCGCCTACGCCCGAGCCCGGAGCAATCTGCGGAGCTTTTTCGATCGCGACGCCTGGCACGTCCTGCAACAGTTGTGTGGAGCGTTCAAGGTGCGGCGTGCTCAGCACGCAGATGCCGTTGACCGAATCGCCGTTGCACAATGCGCGTGAAATGAGTCGCTGCAAACGCACATCGTCGACGCGGGATTTGTTTTGAACCACGATTTTCCGGATTCGTCCGGGATACACGGTGAACGTCGGCTGGGCGCCTCGTTGGGCGGCGCGCCAGTCGTCGTCGGTCATCAACACCTGCGCGACGGGAAAGCCGCCTTGGCGCAGCGCATCCGTAAGACGGTCCGACCAGAGATTCACATCGCCCAGGTTCGCGGGAGTAGAGCCGAGCATTGCCGCCTTTTCGCGCAACACCTTTGTCATTGCTGCCTCCTCGCGGCTGCCCGCGGGAATCACCTTGAAAGCGACCGCTGCCTGAACGGCTGGCAGACTTGCACTGACAGTGGAAACAGGCTCTGCATGAACGACGCCTGCCGTCAACAACGGCAGAACCCACATTGCCCGTGTGATCTGCCGATTTACTTTGCTTTTGCGCGACAACATCGAATTAACCTTGCACTCAGATTAAATACCATGGCGTCACAATTTGCGGATTTTCAGCCGAAACAGCGTCGCCCCATGAATAAGAGATTAAGAGTCGAGCACTTCGAAGCGAATAGGACTATTCCAAAAAAACTCTGAGCATCGCAAAAATGTTTTTCGGATTTGGGCGAGGGTGTTGCATAGACTCTTTGTTGGATATGGAAAATTCTGAAGAACCAACAACAACGTAAATAGGAATATTCTTAATTACCGGCTTCGCCAATGACATTTTTATAGGCCACCGGGTCGATATTCGGCCAACCGCGTTAGTTATTAGTGAACGCCGATTTCTGGAAAGTGAAATAGAAAAGGGCGGTGCGCATGGCACCGCCCTTTGATTTAGCAAGTAGACACTTTATGGTTAATCGTCCCGTAAGGGACGACCGGCAATCGGTGTTCTCTTCGCACCTCACGCCCGTCATGCAGCAGGCGCAAGGTGCGGTTCAAAGCGTCAGGCTGCGCTTTTGACCGTGGCGCGTGCCGGGCTGCCCGTGGGCGCGAGGCCCATCTTCAGCCAGCCGTGCGACTTGACCACGTAGGCCTTGCCGTCCTTCACGCCGCTTTCTGTGTAGAAGTACTCATGCGTCTGCATGTTCACGGACAGGTCCGCCTTCGTCTTCTGCTGCGGATCTTCGTATGTGAAGTGCTTCACGCCTTCTGCGCCGTCGCGATACGCCAGACGACGGTCGAGTTCGCCAGCGTGCGTGAACAGCTGCACATCGGCGGAGTTCGTCGTCATGTCGACAGTGACGTGCTCCAGTTCGGCATCCGCCCAGAACACCGGGTCGCCGGATTCGAGCGTCAACGCCTGCTCTGTTTCCAGGTACCAGTGCGCAGACAGCATGTCGCTCATGAAGTAGGCCGCTGCGCCGCCAATTCCGATTGCACCGATTGCACCTGCAGCGATACCACCACTTCCGCCGCTCGATCCGCTGACTGACGGCGTACCACCGTTGTCAACAGGAGGCGTGTTGCCGCCGTTGCCGCTACCGCCGTTGCTGCTACCGCCGTTGCTGCCGCCGTTGTCACCGCCGTTATCACCGCCGTTGCTGCCGCCGTTGTCACCCGGCGTCAACACCGTGCCGTTGTCGATGATCACGATCGTGCCGTTGTCGGTCACGTTCACATCGCCGTCGATGATGGTGCCGTTGCCGTTCGTCGAGTTGCCGGAGATCTCGCCGGAGCCGTTGCCCGAGATATTGATCGAACCGTTCGGATCCACGATCACGCCCGTGCCATCAGTCGAGTTGCCGCTGATGTTGATCGTGCCGTTGTCCGTCGTGTTCACCGAACCGTTGATGTCCGTACCCGTACCGTTGGTCGAATCACCCGAGATGTTCGTCGCGCCGTTACCCGAGGTGTTGATCGAACCGTTCGGATCGACGATCACGCCCGTGCCATCAGTCGAGTTGCCGCTGATGTTGATCGTGCCGTTATCCGTCGTGTTCACCGAACCGTTGATGTCCGTACCCGTACCGTTGGTCGAATCACCCGAGATGTTCGTCGAGCCGTTGCCCGAGGTGTTGATCGAACCGTTCGGATCCACGACTACACCCGTGCCATCAGTCGAGTTGCCGCTGATGTTGATCGTGCCGTTATCCGTCGTGTTCACCGAACCGTTGATGTCCGTGCCCGTACCGTTGGTCGAATCACCCGAGATGTTCGTCGAGCCGTTGCCCGAGGTGTTGATCGAACCGTTCGGATCCACGACTACACCCGTGCCATCAGTCGAGTTGCCGCTGATGTTGATCGTGCCGTTATCCGTCGTGTTGATCGAACCGTTGATGTCCGTGCCCGTACCGTTGGTCGAATCACCCGAGATGTTCGTCGAGCCGTTACCCGAGGTGTTGATCGAGCCGTTCGGATCGACAATCACGCCCGTGCCATCAGTCGAGTTGCCGCTGATGTTGATCGTGCCGTTGTCCGTCGTGTTGATCGAACCGTTGATGTCCGTGCCCGTACCGTTGGTCGAATCACCCGAGATGTTCGTCGAGCCGTTACCCGAGGTGTTGATCGAACCGTTCGGATCGACGATCACACCCGTGCCGTTCGATGCATCACCGCTGATGTTGATCGTGCCGTTGTCCGTCGTGTTCACCGAACCGTTGATGTCCACGCCCGCATCCGTGCCGTTGCCCGAGATGCTGGTCGCGCCATTGCCCGAGGTGTTGATCGAACCGTTCGGATCCACGACTACACCCGTGCCATCAGTCGAGTTGCCGCTGATGTTGATCGTGCCGTTGTCCGTCGTGTTGATCGAACCATTGATGTCCGTGCCCGTACCGTTGGTCGAATCACCCGAGATGTTCGTCGAGCCGTTGCCCGAGGTGTTGATCGAACCGTTCGGATCCACGACTACACCCGTGCCATCAGTCGAGTTGCCGCTGATGTTGATCGTGCCGTTATCCGTCGTGTTGATCGAACCGTTGATGTCCGTGCCCGTACCGTTGGTCGAATCACCCGAGATGTTCGTCGAGCCGTTACCCGAGGTGTTGATCGAGCCGTTCGGATCGACAATCACGCCCGTGCCATCAGTCGAGTTGCCGCTGATGTTGATCGTGCCGTTGTCCGTCGTGTTGATCGAACCGTTGATGTCCGTGCCCGTACCGTTGGTCGAATCACCCGAGATGTTCGTCGAGCCGTTACCCGAGGTGTTGATCGAACCGTTCGGATCGACGATCACACCCGTGCCGTTCGATGCATCACCGCTGATGTTGATCGTGCCGTTGTCCGTCGTGTTCACCGAACCGTTGATGTCCACGCCCGCATCCGTGCCGTTGCCCGAGATGCTGGTCGCGCCATTGCCCGAGGTGTTGATCGAACCGTTCGGATCGACGATCACGCCCGTGCCATCAGTCGAGTTGCCGCTGATGTTGATCGTGCCGTTATCCGTCGTGTTGATCGAACCGTTGATGTCCGTGCCCGTACCGTTGGTCGAATCACCCGAGATGTTCGTCGAGCCGTTACCCGAGGTGTTGATCGAACCGTTCGGATCGACGATCACGCCCGTGCCATCAGTCGAGTTG
This sequence comes from Paraburkholderia kirstenboschensis, assembly GCF_032806925.1. Taxonomy (NCBI): domain Bacteria; kingdom Pseudomonadati; phylum Pseudomonadota; class Betaproteobacteria; order Burkholderiales; family Burkholderiaceae; genus Paraburkholderia; species Paraburkholderia kirstenboschensis. The sequence continues at coordinate 2,208,421 of NZ_CP136513.1, forward strand.
CCGCTGATGTTGATCGTGCCGTTGTCCGTCGTGTTGATCGAACCGTTGATGTCCGTGCCCGTACCGTTGGTCGAATCACCCGAGATGTTCGTCGAGCCGTTACCCGAGGTGTTGATCGAACCGTTCGGATCGACGATCACGCCCGTGCCATCAGTCGAGTTGCCGCTGATGTTGATCGTGCCGTTATCCGTCGTGTTGATCGAACCGTTGATGTCCGTGCCCGTACCGTTGGTCGAATCACCCGAGATGTTCGTCGAGCCGTTGCCCGAGGTGTTGATCGAACCGTTCGGATCGACGATCACGCCCGTGCCATCAGTCGAGTTGCCGCTGATGTTGATCGTGCCGTTATCCGTCGTGTTCACCGAACCGTTGATGTCCGTGCCCGTACCGTTGGTCGAATCACCCGAGATGTTCGTCGAGCCGTTGCCCGAGGTGTTGATCGAACCGTTCGGATCGACGATCACGCCCGTGCCATCAGTCGAGTTGCCGCTGATGTTGATCGTGCCGTTATCCGTCGTGTTCACCGAACCGTTGATGTCCGTGCCCGTACCGTTGGTCGAATCACCCGAGATGTTCGTCGAGCCGTTACCCGAGGTGTTGATCGAACCGTTCGGATCCACGACTACACCCGTGCCATCAGTCGAGTTGCCGCTGATGTTGATCGTGCCGTTATCCGTCGTGTTCACCGAACCGTTGATGTCCGTGCCCGTACCGCTGGTCGAATCACCCGAGATGTTCGTCGAGCCGTTGCCCGAGGTGTTGATTGAACCGTTCGGATCGACGATCACGCCCGTGCCATCAGTCGAGTTGCCGCTGATGTTGATCGTGCCGTTGTCCGTCGTGTTGATCGAACCGTTGATGTCCGTGCCCGTACCGTTGGTCGAATCACCCGAGATGTTCGTCGAGCCGTTACCCGAGGTGTTGATTGAACCGTTCGGATCCACGACTACACCCGTGCCATCAGTCGAGTTGCCGCTGATGTTGATCGTGCCGTTGTCCGTCGTGTTGATCGAACCGTTGATGTCGACGCCCGCATCCGTGCCGTTGCCGGAGATGCTGGTCGCGCCATTGCCCGAGGTGTTGATGGAACCATTCGGATCGACGATCACACCCGTGCCGTTCGATGCATCACCGCTGATGTTGATCGTGCCGTTGTCCGTCGTGTTGATCGAACCGTTGATGTCCGTGCCCGTACCGTTGGTCGAATCACCCGAGATGTTCGTCGAGCCGTTACCCGAGGTGTTGATCGAACCATTCGGATCGACGATCACACCCGTGCCGTTCGATGCATCACCGCTGATGTTGATCGTGCCGTTGTCCGTCGTGTTCACCGAACCGTTGATGTCCACGCCCGCATCCGTGCCGTTGCCCGAGATGCTGGTCGCGCCATTGCCCGAGGTGTTGATCGAACCGTTCGGATCGACGATCACGCCCGTGCCGTTCGTCGCATCACCGCTGATGTTGATCGTGCCGTTGTCCGTCGTGTTCACCGAACCGTTGATGTCCGTGCCCGTACCGTTGGTCGAATCACCCGAGATGTTCGTCGAGCCGTTACCCGAGGTGTTGATCGAACCGTTCGGATCGACGATCACGCCCGTGCCATCAGTCGAGTTGCCGCTGATGTTGATCGTGCCGTTATCCGTCGTGTTGATCGAACCGTTGATGTCCGTGCCCGTACCGTTGGTCGAATCACCCGAGATGTTCGTCGAGCCGTTACCCGAGGTGTTGATCGAACCGTTCGGATCGACGATCACGCCCGTGCCATCAGTCGAGTTGCCGCTGATGGTGGTCGAACCGTTACCCGAGGTGTCAACCGAACCGTTGATGTCGACGCCCGCATCCGTGCCGTTGCCGGAGATGTTGATCGTGCCGTTGTCGGTCGTGTTGATCGAGCCGTTCGGATCGACGATCACACCCGTGCCGTTCGATGCATCACCGCTGATGTTGGTCGAACCGTTACCCGACGTATCAACCGAACCGTTGATGTCCACGCCAGCATCCGTGCCGTTGCCGGAGATGTTGGTCGAGCCGTTGCCCGACGTGTCGATCGAACCGTTCGGATCAACGATCACGCCCGTACCGTTCGACGCGTTGCCGCTGATGTTCGTCGTGCCGTTGTCCGTCGTGTTCACCGAACCGTTGATGACCACACCTGCGTCCGCGCCGTTGCCCGAGATATCGGCCGCGCCGTTACCCGAGATGTTGATCGAGCCATTCGGATCGACCACCACGCCCGAACCATTCGTCGAGTCACCCGACACATTCAGCGTGCCGTTGTCCGTCACGTTCAGGCTGCCGTCGATGACCGCACCGCTGCCGTTCGTCGAGTTGCCGCTGATGTCAGCCGCGCCGTTGCCGGAGATGTTGATCGAGCCATTCGGATCGACCACCACGCCCGAACCATTCGTCGAGTCACCCGACACATTCAGCGTGCCGTTGTCAGTCACGTTCACGCTGCCGTCGATGACCGCGCCGTTGCCGTTCGTCGAATTGCCGCTAATGTCAGCCGCGCCGTTGCCCGAGATGTTGATCGAACCATTCGGATCGATCACCACGCCCGAACCATTCGTCGAGTCACCCGACACATTCAGCGTGCCGTTGTCCGTCACGTTCAGGCTGCCGTCGATGACCGCACCGCTGCCGTTCGTCGAGTTGCCGCTGATGTCAGCCGCGCCGTTGCCGGAGATGTTGATCGAGCCATTCGGATCGACCACCACGCCCGAACCATTCGTCGAGTCACCCGACACATTCAGCGTGCCGTTGTCAGTCACGTTCACGCTGCCGTCGATGACCGCGCCGTTGCCGTTCGTCGAATTGCCGCTAATGTCAGCTGCGCCGTTGCCCGAGATGTTGATCGAACCATTCGGATCGACAATAACGCCCGAACCGTTGGTCGAGCCACCCGACACGTTGAGCGTGCCGTTTTCCGTCACGTTCACGTTGCCGTCGATGACCGCACCGTTGCCGTTCGTCGAATTGCCCGAGATGTCAGCTGCGCCGTTGCCCGAGATGTTGATCGAACCATTCGGATCGACAATAAAGCCCGAACCGTTGGTCGAGCCACCCGACACATTCAGCGTGCCGTTGTCCGTCACGCTCACATTGCCGCCGATGACCGCACCGTTGCCGTTCGTCGAGTTGCCGCTGATGTCAGCCGCGCCGTTACCAGTGATGTTGATCGAGCCATTCGGATTGACGATCACACCCGAACCGTTCGCCGACTGCCCCGAGATGTTGACAGTGCCGTTCTCCGCGACGTTCACGCTACCGTTGATAACGGTAGCATCGCCGCTGTTCGAGTTACCGGAGATGATCGCCGCGCCGTTGCCCGACACGTTCAGACTGGACAAATCCGAGACCCCGGCGCCCGTGTTGGAGTCGCCGCTGATCGTCAGCGTGCCACCGCCCGAGACTGCGTTGGGCGCAGTAATGTTCACTCCGGGGCCGCTGTCCGAGGTGCCCATGACGTTGACCGCTGAATTGCCCGAGACGTTCGCGCCGTAGCGTTCCCATACGCCGTCCTGCGTCCCGGTTCCGACCACGTTGATCGTGCCGTTGTCCGTCGTCGTGGTGTTCGGCATGATCACGCCGTGGCCCGCAGTGCCCGTACCGGTCATATTGATGGTGCCATTGCCCGATGCCGTTGCCGCCCCCTGGTACCAGAGACCAGACGTTCCCTCCCCGTTCATATTGATGTGGGCGGTGTCCGTGGCCGTCGACTGCCAGTAACCTTGCGCTCCCCAGCTCTTATTGGATCTGGTGTTGAGGTTGATCGTCGAATTTTGCGACGCGAGAAGCGCACCGTCCCAGTCGACGAAACCAGCGCCAGTGTTCGAAGACGCCTGGATGTTGATGGTGGCGTTGTCCGAAGACTTGACCTTGGCACCGAAGTTATAGCCGCTTAAGATTGCGGTGGAATCGACGCCAACCCCAGGCCCTGTTTGGGAAGTACCGGAGATGTTGAGCGTCGACGACTTGTCGGCGACCGCACTGCCAGACACGTACACGCCGAGGCCCGTGTTGCTCACGCCGGTGATTTCCAGCGTACCGTTATCCGTAACGGATACATTGGAGTTTGTGGAAACTCCGGGCGCCCCAATCGAGACGCCGTAACCACCAGTCGAGGAGCCCGTAATGCTCATCAAACCGCTGCCCGTCTTCGTGAGGGTCGCACCAGGCTTCATGCTTACGCCCGTGCCCGTGTTAGACGTGCCGGTCACTGTCAGCTTGTCGCTGCCAGTCGCGGTGAAGCTTTTCGCGAACGTCACGCCGTCACCGGTGTTTGCGGAGCCAGTGATTGAACCGCCGCCGACATTAGTCACATTGCCGGCCAGATAGACCGCGGCCGCACCCGCAAGACCATTGCCGTTCACCGCGTTGCCGGAGATCGAGAGCGTGCCGCCGCCCAGATCTGTATTCGCGCCCTGCACCGTAACCGAACCATTGTGATTGCCGCTCCTGTCGGCGGCCAGGTTCAGGTTCAACTTGTTGCTGGTGGTCGTAACGTTGCCGTTAAGCTGGATGCTGCCGTTGGCCAGCAGCGTGAGGTTGGCGTCCCCACCCGCGCTCTTGACAATATCCGCACCCGACTGCTGCACGATTTTGCCCACCGCCGTGCCCGCGCTCGCCGTCGTGATGGTCACATCCGTGCCTGCGTTCAGCGCGTTGCTGATCGTCGTGTTCTTCACCGTCGCGGTGCTGTTCGAGCCGCCGCTGAAGCCGCTCGTCACGCTGCCGCTGTAGTTGCTGTCCGCGCCCGTGCTGATGGTCACGTCGGTCGGATCGATCAGCCATTCACCCGCCTTGCCTTCCGGCGCCGCTGCGCTCACCTGACCCTGCACGTCGAGGCTATGACCCTACGTTTCGACGAAGCCGCCGTTACCATGCGCCGAACCGGCGTTGACCGTTGCACCTGCATCGACCTGCGTGAAGTTCGCGAACTGCACGCCGTCCTGCAGCATGCCTTGCGCTTGTGTACCGTCCAGCTTGTGCAAGCTGTCGCCGCCGATGATGACCTTGCCGCCCTGCGTCGCGCCGCTTGCATCGATCGATGCATTGCCGAACACGCCCACGCGGTCGCCCGACAGCACCACCGTGCCGCCCGCGCCCGTTGCGTTCGATGCATCGATCTTGCCCGTCACCGCCACGTCGCCCGTATCGCCTGCATCGGCCACGACCGTGCCCGCGCGCACCACGCCCGAGAGGTTCACCACGGTGTTCAGCAGCGTGTTGCTGCCGCGCGCCGTCAGCAGCACCGAGCCGTTTTCTGCCTTGATGTTGCCGCTGTTTTCCACCAACGCATTCGCCGACGCGTTTGTCAGCGTCAGCTGGATGCCCTGGCCGTTCGGCAGCGCGACCATCGCGCTGTCGCCCGCCGCGAGCGCCACCTGGCCGCCCTGCGCCGTCGTGATCGTGCCGCTGTTGCGCACCTGGTCGCCCATCATGACCACGTAGCCCTGCGCGTTGATCGCGCCGTCGTTGACGACGCTTGCGTTCGTGCCCGTCGATTTCAGCGACAGCGGACCGCCCGCCATGAATGCGTTCGAATCGACCGACTTCGTGGTCGCGAGCAGCGAGCCGACGTTCACCACCGAGCCCTTGCTGAACAGCACGCCGTTCGCGTTCTGAATCAGCACCTGACCATTGGCGAGCAGCGAGCCCTGAATGTTCGACGGCACGCCGCCAACCACGCGGTTCAGCGCCTGCGCCTGTGCGTTCGGCTGATTGAACTGGACCGTGTTGCCCGAGCCGACGTTGAACGAGTTCCAGTCGATCACGGCACGTTGCGTGCCCTGATTGATGGTCATCGTGTTCGGGTTGGTTTGCGAGATGCTTGCCTGACCGGCCATCACCTGGCCGTTGGTCGGCAGCGACTGCGCGCGGCCCACCGACGGCTGCAATGCAACGAGCGCCACTGCCACGGCGGTCATCGCGGAAACGACGCCCAGTTCGCGGCCCGAAGGACCTACGCCGGCGCTCTCGCCAGCCTGCTTTCCTTGACTCGCCACATTCTCCGCAACAGCGACGAGCATGCCGAGACGTTTGCTAAATACCCGGCGAAACCGATTCCTGTTCATGAAAGACTCATAATTAAGTTGGATACACGACAACCGCCCACTGCGGCTCGCACATTGAGCGAAGCGGGGCTACGGCCGTCGTGCTTTGCTAATGTTCGAGATTGAGAATATGAGATGCGTCCAACGGACAGAATCAGACAAGGACTAAAAACGCCTTAGGAATAAGGCGCTTCTGCGGACGAACTCGGAGGCGATACGGCGCGCCGAAGGCTGGCAAATGGGCTCGCCGTATGAGTTGCCCCACAGTCGAAGAAAAGGAAAACGCCGTGACGTGCTTGCGCGATGCGTGCAGCGCAGTAAAGAAGGTGCTGAGCGAGTCCGCCGATGTCAGCGGCGAGAACTGCCGCGCACGGACAAGCGCGGCCAATTTGCCGCATGAAAATTCAGAATAGTCTTAGTCGACAAAGCACCGGCGCGCGTCGCCTCGAATCGGCGTGACACGGAAGCGACTGGAAATTTGAGAGCTCTGCAAAGTCAGCGAATGCACTGGAAGCGTTCAAGCTCCGTGGCACTCACACTTGCATCTGCGCGGCGGGGAATGCCGCGTCTTTGAAAGTGAAGCAACTACGTGGTCGTCACACGAAACGCGGCGCCGCGTCACGTTGCAAAGCGCCCGAATGATTAGTCATCCGAACGCTTCACGTGTATCAAAACATCAAAACGGCTTGATCACCACCAACGCCACGGCAGCCAGCATCCCGAGCACGGGAAGTTCGTTGAACATCCGATACCACTTGTGCGTGCGGCGGTTTTCTCCGCGCTCGAACGTTCGCAGCAGCACGCCACAGTAAGCGTGATAAATTACCAGCAGCACGACGACGCCGACCTTCGCGTGAATCCACCCCTGCCCTTGCCCGATTCCCACGACGAGCCAAAGCCACAGCCCGCAAATCAGCGCCGGCACCGCGATGAACGACATGAAGCGGAACAGCTTGCGCGCCATGAGCAGGAGACGCTTGACTGCGGCCGGCTCGGTTTCCATCGCCAGGTTGACGAAGATGCGCGGCAAATAGAACAGGCCGGCAAACCAGGAAGCGACCAGAACGATATGAAACGTCTTGATCCAGAGCATCGGAAAGTCCTTGCGGTGCGGGTTGATTGTTATAAAGCGCGTCTTGTAAAACGCGTATTGTGACGAGCGGCGGCAATCATGGCGATCATGCACCGCGACGCAAAGTGACCGGTCGCCGCAGCAACAAAAGACGCGAAGAAACAGGAAGGCCAACACAGGCAGTCGTACGCGGCCGCGTTGCACGGCCACGTATTCCATCGGATTCGCGCTTATTGGCGCCCTTCGCCATGGCCGAGCACGACGTATTTCAGCGACGTCAACCCTTCCAGTCCAACCGGGCCGCGCGCATGAAGCTTGTCGTTGGATATGCCGATTTCTGCGCCGAGACCGAACTCGAAGCCATCGGCGAAACGGGTTGACGCATTCACCATCACGCTTGCCGAATCCACCTCGCGCAAAAAGCGCATGGCGCGGTCATGATCTTCCGTGACGATCGCGTCAGTATGTTGCGAGCTGTACGTGTTGATGTGCTCGATCGCCGCGTCGAGATCGTCGACCACCTTGATCGCGAGCACCGGCGCGAGGTATTCGGTGCGCCAGTCTTCTTCCGTTGCATCGACGAGCGGTCCCACACCCGCGTCGGCCAGCACCGCACGCGCCGCCGCGTCCACGCGCAATTCGACTTCCTTTTCGCGATACAGCTTGCCAAGCGGCGGCAACACTTCCGCTGCAATGCCGCGCGCGACCAGCAGCGTCTCCATCGTGTTGCATGTGCCGTAGCGGTGCGTTTTGGCGTTATCGCACACGGTCAGCGCCTTCGTCAGATCCGCGCGATCGTCCACGTACACGTGGCAGATGCCGTCGAGGTGCTTGATCATCGGCACGCGCGCTTCGTTCATCAGCCGCTCGATCAAGCTCTTGCCGCCGCGCGGCACGATAACGTCGACATATTCGGTCATGGTGATCAGTTTGCCGACAGCTGCGCGGTCCGAGGTCGCGACAACCTGCACGGCGTCCTGCGGCAAACCGGCGGCTTCGAGGCCTTCACCGATCAGCTTCGCGAGCGCCGTGTTGCATTCCAGCGCTTCGGAACCGCCGCGCAGGATCGTGGCGTTGCCCGACTTCAGGCAGAGCGCGGCGGCGTCGATCGTCACGTTGGGACGCGATTCGTAGATGATGCCGATCACGCCAAGCGGCACGCGCATCTGCCCGACCTGAATGCCGCTTGGCCGGTACTTCAGGTTGCTGATCTCGCCGATCGGGTCGGCAAGCGCCGCGACCTGGCGCAAGCCTTCGACCATCGTTTTGAGCGCTTTATCCGACAAGGTCAGCCGGTCGATGAAAGCCGCGTCGTGACCTTTCTCGCGAGCGCGCGCGAGGTCGCGCGCATTGGCTTCCTTGAGCAACGCGGCGTCGCGCTCGATGCCTTCGGCCACCGCCGCGAGCGCGGCGTTCTTCGCGGCCGTCGATGCCCGCGCCATCGCGCGTGAGGCCTGGCGGGCACGGCGGCCGAGGTCGGTCATGTACTTGTCGATATCCATGGTGATTCTCGTGATGCCGCGCACGTCGGCGTGCGGCGGACAGGCTGATTAGCGAAAGATTCAAAGATTGTAAGTCGGGCCCCGGCGCTCTGCTTGCCACCGCGGAGAGCGCTATATATCGCGCCGATCCGGCCGATGCTTGACCCGCTCAGCCAGGCAGGCTTTCAGGCGAACTCGCGATCAGCGCGGCTTGCTGATTCACCTGAGCGCTGGCGCCTATGGTTCCGCGTTGGCCCCATGCCTACCAGACCGTCAGCCAGGCTGGCTTACCGGATCACGCTGGCCTTCGCGCCCCGGCAGCCGCTCCGGCCCGAGGTCGTGGCGCAGGAGCCGCCGGCGTTTTCGGTGAAGCCACCGACATCGCCAGTTCGAACAGCCCATCCCACGGGTCAGGCGGCGGATCGTTGCGGTGATTGCCCGGCGTGCCGCCCGACAGCCCCTTTACCTGTCTGTCGAGCCGCGCCGCGAGCGCCAGGGACTTCTCCAGCGCCGCCTCGGTGACACGCGACAACGCCGGCCCGATCAACCGCTCGCGTGGCCCCCACACACGGTTCTCGCGCACGAGCACGGCGAGCGGCTTGCCGGCCGCGACGCCGCGCTTGATACGCAACAGCGTACGCAATTCTTCGACGACCGCCCACAACACGAGCACCGTGGCCTCGCCTTCGCCGCGCAACCCGTCGAGCATGCGCGACAGACGGCCTACATCGCCCGCGAGCATCGCCTCGTTCAGCTTGAACACGTCGTAACGCGCGACGTTGAGCACCGCGTCGTGAATCTGCTCGAAGCTCAACGAGCCGGCCGGATACAGCAAGCCCAGCTTCTGGATTTCCTGATGCGCCGCGAGCAGGTTGCCCTCGACACGCTCGGCAATGAATGCGAGCGCGCGCCGCCCTTCTTCTCCGGCCGCAACCCGTTGACCTTGCGCCGCGAGCCGCTGGCCCACCCAGTTCGGCAACTGCGCGCGCTCGACCGGATCGATTTTCAGCGCGACGCCCGCGTCGGCGAGCGCTGTGAACCACGCGGATTTTTGCGTGGCCGCGTCGAGCCGCGGCAGCGTGATCATGGTGAGCACGTCGCCGCTGACGGAAGCGGCAAGCGTCTTGAGCGCGTCCGCGCCTTCCTTGCCTGGCTTGCCCGACGGAATGCGCAATTCGACCAGTTGACGGTCGCCGAACAGCGACATCGACTGACTCGCGCCCAGCAGCGAACTCCAGTCGAAACCGCGCTCAACGGTGAACACCGAGCGATCCGTGAAGCCCGCCGCGCGGGCCGCCCCGCGAATCCGGTCGCACGCTTCCTGCGCGAGCAGGTGCTCGTCGCCGTACACGACGTACAGTCCGGCGAGTCCCTTGGCGAGATGCGCTTCGAGCGCGTCAAGTCGCAGTTGCATGGCTATGTCTACCTCAAATCCCGTCGAAGCCGACGCTCACAGCGGGGGCGGCGGCAAAGGCGCGCGCGGCGCGACGGCCGGCACTTGCTCGCCCGGCGCGGGATGCAGCGAACGCACGCTCGAAAGACGGCGCGTGAGCTGGTCGATTGCGTCGTTTTCCATATCGGCGAAGAGGATGTCCGACTCGGCGGCTTTCGCTTGCGAGTACTTGTCGCTATAGGTCATCGCGCGGTTCAGCGCGATCACGCTCGGCGGAATCAGTACCGTGCCGTCCTTGCCGATCAGCGAGTAGTTCATGGAGAGATTCAATTGATACTCTTCGACGACGCCCAGTGAGTTCAGCGTCAGCGTGCTGTAGCCGCGGCCTTCGGTAATCTGCAAGGTAGCGTCCGCGCTGGTCACCGAGTTCACCACCACCGTGTCGCTGCCACCTTGCACCATGCGTGCGAGCCGCGCGTTCGCCGATTGCGATCCGCCGGCGACGAACAGGCGCTTGAATGCATAGTCCTGCTGGCCGCGCAACTGGAAGCCGCACGCGGACAACATCAATACGCTGCAAGCGAGCGTCAAAAAAAACGATCTGCGAGTCACATTGGCTCCTGGTTCGCAGTGGGTTCCCGGCGAGAGGCACGCGCCGCCGCACGCGACGGCGCCATGCCCGTTGACAGATGCTGCTGGATCGTCAAACGACCACGTTCACGAGGCGGCCCGGCACCACGACAATCTTCCTGGGCGCCTTGCCTTCGCTGAACTTCGCGACCATTTCGTGCGCGGCCGCCAACTGCTCGATCGATTCGCGCGACGCGTCTTTCGCCACCGTCAGCGCGCCGCGCACCTTGCCATTTACCTGCAGCACGAGCTCGATCTCCGATTGCTCGAGCGCCTTCTCGTCGACCTTCGGCCACGGCGCGTCGAGCAGCGAACCGAACTCGTCGGCGTAACCGAGTTCCTGCCACAACTGGAACGTGAGGTGCGGCACGACCGGGTACAGTACGCGCAGCATCACGCCATAAGTTTCGCGCAGCACGGCCGGCTGCGCGCCCTTTGCGCTGTCGAGCGCGTTGAGCATTTTCATCGCGGCCGACACGACCGTGTTGTACTGCAAACGCTGGTAGTCGAAGTCGGCCTGCTTGAGCACGCTGTAGATTTCGCGGCGCAGCAGTTTGTCGGCGTCGGCGAGTTGCGCGGCGTCGAACTGGCCGCCCGCGCGCAGCGCGGCTTCGTTCGCGTGACCGAAGCTCCACACGCGACGCAGGAAGCGGCTCGCGCCTTCCACGCCCGAGCCCGACCACTCCAGTTGCTGCTCGGGCGGAGCGGCGAACATGACGAACAGACGCGCGGTGTCCGCGCCGTGCTGGTCGATCAGCGATTGCGGATCGACGCCGTTGTTCTTCGACTTGGACATCTTCTCGACGCCGCCCAGCACGACCGGCTGGCCGTCCGAGTTCAGCACGGCACCGACCGGACGGCCCTTGTCGTCGAACGAAACCGTGACGTCGGCCGGGTTGTACCAGGTCTTCTTGCCCGTAGCGTCTTCGCGATAGTAGGTTTCATTGAGCACCATGCCCTGCGTGAGCAGGTTTTTCGCCGGCTCACCGAACTTGACGAGACCGAGGTCGCGCATCACTTTCGCCCAGAAGCGCGAGTACAACAGGTGCAGAATCGCGTGCTCGATGCCGCCGATGTACTGGTCCATCGGCGCCCAGTAGTCGGTGCGCTCGTCGACCATGGTCTTTGCGCCCGGGGATGCGTAGCGGTAGAAGTACCACGACGAATCGACGAACGTGTCCATCGTGTCCGTCTCGCGTTTGGCCGCGCTGCCACAGGTCGGGCAGGTACAGTTCACGAACGCTTCGGACTTCGCGAGCGGGTTGCCCGTGCCGTCCGGCACGAGGTCCTCGGGCAGCACGACAGGCAGGTCTTTTTCCGGCACCGGCACGTCCCCGCACTTCGGGCAGTGGATGATCGGAATCGGCGTCCCCCAGTAACGCTGGCGCGACACGCCCCAGTCACGCAGACGCCACGTGATCTGCTTGTCGCCCAAGCCCAGCGCCTTCAGGTCGGCGGCGATCGCGTCAACTGCCTGTTCGTAGTTCAGGCCGTCGTACTTGCCGCTGTTGACGAGCGTGCCGCTCTTCTCGCCGTACCAATCTGCCCAGGCCTGCGTGGAAAATTCCTTGCCTTCGACCGCCACGACCTGCTTGATCGGCAGACCGTATTTCTTTGCGAACGCGAAATCGCGCTCGTCGTGCGCCGGCACACCCATCACCGCGCCTTCGCCATAAGTCATCAGCACGTAGTTGCCGATCCACACTTCGACCTGTTCCTGCGTGAGCGGATGCTTGACGAAAAAGCCGGTGGCCATGCCCTTCTTTTCCATCGTCGCGACGTCGGCTTCGGCCACACCGCCGCGCTTGCATTCGTCGATGAAAGCCTGCAGTTCCGGCTTGTCTCGCGCGAGACGCGTGGCGAGCGGATGCTCGGCCGCGACCGCGCAGAAGGTCACGCCCATGATCGTGTCGGCGCGCGTGGTGAACACACGCAACAGCTTCTGTTCGCCGTCGATTTCATACGGGAAACCGAAGTTCACACCGAAGCTCTTGCCGATCCAGTTCTGCTGCATGATCTTCACGCGCTCGGGCCAGCCGAGGCCTTCCAGATCGTTCAGCAACTCGTCTGCGTACTGCGTGATGCGCATGTAGTACATCGGGATTTCGCGCTTTTCGACGAGCGCGCCCGAGCGCCAGCCGCGCCCGTCGATCACCTGCTCGTTCGCGAGCACCGTTTGATCGACCGGGTCCCAGTTGACGGTGCCGGTTTTCTTGTACGCGATGCCCTTTTCCAGCATCTTCAGGAAGAGCCACTGGTTCCACTTGTAGTAGTCCGGGCTGCAGGTGGCGACTTCGCGCGACCAGTCGATTGCGAGGCCCATCGACTGCATCTGCTTCTTCATGTAAGCGATGTTGTCGTAGGTCCACTTTGCCGGCGGCACGTTGTTGGCCATCGCGGCGTTTTCCGCCGGCATGCCGAACGCGTCCCAACCCATCGGCATCAGCGCGTTGTAGCCGTTCATCCGCAGATAGCGGTACATCACGTCGTTGATCGTGTAGTTGCGCACGTGCCCCATGTGCAGCTTGCCCGACGGATACGGCAGCATCGAGACGCAGTAGAACTTGGGCTTGTCGGTGGTTTCCGATGTCTTGTACGCGTCGATGGCGCGCCATTGCCCTTGCGCGGCGGATTCGACGTCGGAGGGAACGTATTTTTCGTGCATGGTGTGATGGGATCGCTGGGTTCGGTGCTTCCGCACCGGCCGCTTGGTGCTTTTGCTGGATGAAATGGCGTCGTTTCCCTTACTGCGGGGAAAGGGCTGATTATACCGTTCGCGGACGGCTGCGCCGCGTGGCGAGCGCCTGCTCGCCTACTGCTGCGCGCCCGGTGGCGGCGGCTCGGTCACAAAGCCGATTCGCTCGAGACCGGCCTGCTGCGCGGCGCCCATGACCTGCGCGATCACCTCGTAGCGCGTATTGCGCTCGGCGTGCAGAAGGATTTCCGGCTGGTCGGCCTGCTTGCCGGCTTGCGCAAAGCGCCCGCGCATCTGCTCCAGCGTGATGACGCTGCCGTCCCAGTAGAGCTTGCCTGCGGCATCGATTGAAAGAGAAATGGTTTGCGGCGTTTCGCGCGCCGGCGCAGACGCGACCTTCGGCAGGTCGAGACGAATCGCGTGCGTGAATAAAGGCGCGGTAATGATAAAAATCACCAGCAGCACGAGCATCACGTCGATCAGCGGCGTCATGTTGATATCGGCCATCGGCGCGGCCGTCTGCTTTTTTTCGAGTCCGCCGAATGCCATGTCGCCTCCTTACGTCGTGACGCGCGCTTAGTGCCCCTAGTGCGCTTATTGCCCGTAGTGCCCTTGTTGCCCTTAGTGAGTCGTGGCCTGCGGACCGCGCACCGACGCTTGCGGCTGGCCCACGGGCGCGCACACGTATGCATGCAGGTCGTGCGCGAAACCGTCGAGTTCCTCCGACAGCTGCCGCACGAGGCGCCCCAGCACGTTGTAGGCGAGCACTGCGGGAATCGCGACCACGAGACCGAAGGCCGTCATGATGAGCGCCTCGCCGACCGGGCCTGCGACGTTCTCGATTTGCGCCTGACCGCTCGCCGCAATGCTGCCGAGCGCGTGATAAATGCCCCAAACGGTGCCGAGCAGGCCAACGAAAGGCGCCGTGCTGCCCACCGAAGCCAGCAGCACCTGGCCGAATTCGAGCCGCCGCTGCGACGCATTGAGGGCCTGACGCAGCGCCCGGACCACACGCTCGCCGCGCTCGACGCGCGCAAGCAGTGCGCCGGGAATGTCGACTTCGGCTGCATGGAGCGCCGCTTCTGCCAGCGGCGCGAAAACGCGCTCGCGGTCGGCGCGCTTCAATGCGGCGACGCCTTCGGCCAGTGTCGGCGCCTGCCAGAAGCGCGCGACAGCGCGAGTCGCCTGACGTTTGGCCCGCACCAGCACCCAGGTCTTGACGATCAGAAAGCACCAGCTCGCAATCGACATCGCCAGCAGCACATAGGCGACGCCATGCGTGATCGCGTCGCTCGTTTGCAGGTAATGGATGATGCCGCTGCCGCCTGCCATCTGATTTCGCCGGGGAAAAGTGAGTTCGCGCGGGTAACTAAGCCTTGCGCGTCGCGTTTAGCGCAGGCCGAGCACGTCTTGCATGTCGAAGAAGCCGGTCTGATGGCCTTCGAGGAAACGCACGGCACGCAGCGCGCCCTGTGCGTACGACAGGCGGCTCGCCGATTTGTGCGTGATTTCGATGCGCTCGCCGATGCCCGCGAACAGCACTGTATGGTCGCCGACGATATCGCCGCCGCGAATCGCCGAAAAGCCGATCGTGGACGGATCGCGTTCGCCGGTCACGCCTTCGCGGCTGTAGACCGCGCAGTCGTCGAGATTGCGCCCCAGAGCATTGGCGATCACTTCGCCCATCGTAAGCGCGGTGCCCGACGGCGCATCGACCTTGTGACGGTGATGCGCCTCGATGATCTCGATGTCGTAGCCGGTCGCGAAATGCTTCGCGGCGTACTCGAGCAGCTTGAGCGTGACGTTCACGCCCACGCTCATATTCGACGCGAACATGATCGCGATGTTGTCGGCCGCGGCGCGCAGTTGCGCCTTCTGCTCGTTGTCGAAGCCGGTCGTCCCGATCACCATTTTCACGTTGTGACGCTGCGCGGCTTCCAGGTGCACCAGTGTGCCTTCAGGGCGCGTGAAGTCGATCAGGTAGTCCGATTCGGCGAACACACGTTCGATGTCGTCGGTCAGCATCACGCCGGTCTGTTTGCCGAGAAAGGCGCCGGCGTCCTGACCGAGTTGCGGCGAACCCGCACGGTCGAGCGCGCCCGACAGCGTGGCGTCGGAATCGTTAAGAACGGTTTCGATGAGCATGCGGCCCATACGGCCCGATGCGCCAGCAATCGCAATTTTCATGGCTACGAGGATTCGAAAGACACAGCCCTGCAGAGGCGGGCAAAAGCGGCGGCGGGCAGCACGCCCTCGCACCGCGCGCGACTGGAACAGCAGAGAATCGGACGGCACCGCGCGAAGCCCGAAGCGACTTTGCAGTGGCACTTCACGGCGGGCGATTCCGCAGCGGCCGTCTTAAAACAAGGACAGCGTTATTACTGGCTCGTTCCCGAAGTGGACGACGCGCCAAGCGGCGCGTTCGGCGTCGGGCCGCCGCTTTGCGAGCCCGTCGGCCCGACCGGATTGTCTTGCGACGACGGCGATTGCGGCGGCGGCGGACGGTGGAACTGGAACTGCGGCTGACCACCGGACGTCGGGCCTTGCGGCGGTATGCCGCCGGCGTTCGCGGTCGGAGCCGTTGAGCGCACCGACGACGGCGTATTGCGCGACGGCGCTTGCACCGCATTCGTCGCACGATTCGCGGCTTGGGCGGCTTCAGCGTTCGCGTCGGTGGACGGCGCGGCCGCTGCGGCTGCGCCTTCGACGGACGGCGAACGCGCGGTGTCGACCGTGACCGGCGCCGTGGCTACCGGCGCGCTTGCCGCGCCCGTGCTGCTCGCTACGTTCGCCGCGGCGGCCTTCTTACCGCGCTTGTCACCGTCGATCTCGGCGAGCAATTCGAGGTTGGACGGCAGGTCTTCACCGCCGCTCCAGCTGGCGACGCGATCGCCCGCGAAGTTGACCACGAAGTCGCGCTGCTGCACGACGTTAGTCGAGCCGCGCTTGAAATAGAACACGTAGTCCCAGCGATCTGCGTGGAACATGTCGGCGAGGAGCGGCGTGCCCAGCAACTGACGCACCTGTGCGCGCGACAGACCGACCTGCATTTGCGCGGCGGCTTCTTTCGAAACAAAGTTGCCTTGCACAACGGTAATCCGGTACGGCGTGATGCTTTGAGCAACTCGCTGCGTGAGGCTGTCGTACGTGGAACATCCTGCAAGAATCGCGACAGCCGCAACAGCGGTCAAGGTACCCCGCATGCGGCTCCCCCGGTAGATCAGTTGAGATTTTGAAATCATTTCACTCACCGTGCGGGCCCGCTGACGAGCCGCGCGAGTTTCATTCCATTGAAGATGACCAGAACGGCAAAAACACATTACTATGAGAGCCCAGCATTGTACTCTAGGGATCCCTTGTCATGACCAATCCAACCGATCTCAAGAACATCGGGCTCAAGGCGACCCTTCCGCGCCTCAAAATCCTCGAGATTTTTCAGCACAGCCCGGTGCGTCACCTGACGGCCGAAGATGTGTACCGTAACCTCCTGCACGAGGAACTCGATATCGGTCTTGCCACCGTCTATCGTGTCCTGACGCAATTCGAGCAGGCCGGCCTGCTGTCGCGCAGCAATTTCGAATCGGGCAAGGCGGTATTCGAACTGAACGAAGGCTCGCATCACGACCACCTGGTATGCCTCGATTGCGGGCTCGTCGAAGAATTCTTCGACTCGGAAATCGAGAGTCGTCAGCAGTCCATCGCGAAGGAACGCGGCTTCAAGCTGCAGGAACACGCACTGGCGCTGTACGGTGCCTGCACCAAGGAAAACTGCCCGCATCGCAAGCATTGACGCGGTGCCGGCCGTGTCGGGGGGCGCGGTCGAACGGTTAGCAATGAGCAGAAAAAATGGCCCGGCCCGATTAAATCGGCCGGGCCGTTTTTTCGTCGGGCGCATTTGGGGGAAACGCCCTCATGCAACGCGTGCTGCCTTCACGGCGCGAGTTCCTGCTGTCCGCGTACGCCGAGCATCGCGAGACTTTGCTGCGGCTGACAGAGGCGGCAGAACCTCTATCTGAGACGCCGCGGCGCGTCGGCGTCTATTTCGCCGCTCCGCAGGCGTAAAAAAGCCGCTCCGAGGAGCGGCTTGCTTGCCGAACCGCACCGAACCAAACCGAACCGCCGGCGTTGCAACGACGGCGGCGGCGGCCGGAAAAGCGTGTAGCGGCTTACTTCGCGTTGGCGAGCGCCACGGCCGTGTCCAGCATGCGGTTCGAGAAGCCCCACTCGTTGTCATACCAGCTCGACACCTTCACGAGGCGGCCCGACACCTTCGTCAGCGTTGCGTCGAACGTCGACGATGCCGGGTTGTGGTTGAAGTCGATCGAGACGAGCGGCGCGTCGTTGTAGCCGAGGATGCCCTTCAGCGCGCCTTGCGACGCTTCCTTCATGATCGCGTTGACTTCCTCGACCGTCGTGTCGCGTGCGGCGATGAACGACAGATCGACCACCGACACGTTGATGGTCGGGACGCGAATCGCATAGCCGTCCAGCTTGCCGTTCAGTTCCGGCAGCACCAGGCCGACAGCCGACGCAGCGCCCGTCTTGGTCGGGATCTGGCTGTGCGTGGCCGAGCGCGCGCGGCGCAGGTCTTCGTGATACACGTCCGTCAGAACCTGGTCGTTCGTGTACGCGTGAATCGTCGTCATCAGGCCGTTCACGAGGCCGATCTTGTCGTTCAGCGGCTTGACGAGCGGCGCGAGGCAGTTCGTCGTGCACGATGCGTTCGAGATCACCGTGTCCGATGCCTTCAGCACGTTGTGGTTCACGCCGTAGACGATCGTTGCGTCGACGTCCTTACCGCCCGGCGCCGAAATGATGACCTTCTTCGCGCCGCCCTTGATGTGCGCGCTTGCCTTTTCCTTGGTCGTGAAAAAGCCCGTGCATTCCATCACGACGTCGACGTTCAGCTCGCCCCACGGCAGTTCAGCCGGGTTGCGGTTGGCCAGCACGCGGATCTTGTCGCCGTTGACAACCAGGTAGTCGCCGTCCACCGACACTTCGCCCGGGAACTTGCCGTGCGCGGTGTCGTATTGCGTGAGGTGAGCATTGGTCTTCGCATCGCCGAGATCGTTGATGGCGACGATTTCGATATCGTGCTTCTTGCCGTTTTCATAGAAGGCGCGCAGCGTGTTGCGGCCGATCCGGCCGTAGCCGTTGATTGCAACGCGAATCGTCATGATCTATCTCCTGATGACTAAAAAAATACGTCGATGTTCGTCTGACCGGCTGCGTTGCCGCGCGTTCATGCTCGTGCGTCACACGTGCGGCAACGCTTTGCTTCAGATCAGCCGAGTGCGGCTTTTGCCGTCTCTACCACGTGCTCGACGGTGAAGCCGAAATGCTTGAACAGCACGCCAGCCGGGGCCGATTCGCCGAACGTGTCGATGCCGACCACGCCGCCTTCCAGACCTACGTACTTGCGCCAGAAATCCGTCACACCCGCTTCGATCGCGACACGGCGCACGCCTTGCGGCAGCACGCGTTCACGGTACTCGGCATCCTGCTTGTCGAACACCGTGGTGGACGGCATGGAGACGACGCGCGCCGCGATGCCCTCACGCGCCAGCGGCTCGACCGCCTTCAGCGCCAGTTCGACTTCCGAACCGGTGGCCATGAGGATGATTTTGCGCGCAACGATCTCATCGTTCCAGTCGCGCAGCACGTAACCGCCCTTCTCGATGTTGGCGATCTGCGCGTCCGTGCGCTCCGAGAACTGCAGGTTCTGACGGCTGAAAATCAGGCACGACGGGCCATGATGTTCGACCGCGTGAGTCCACGCCACCGCCGTTTCGACGGTATCCGCGGGACGCCACACTTGCAGATGCGGAATCAGCCGCAAGCTTGCTACGTGTTCGACCGACTGGTGAGTCGGGCCGTCTTCGCCGAGACCGATCGAGTCGTGCGTGAACACGAAAATGGACGGCGCCTTCATCAGCGCGGCAACGCGCAGCGCGTTGCGACTGTAGTCGGAGAACGTCAGGAACGTGCCGCCGAAAGCCTTGAAGCCGCCGTGCAGCGCAACGCCGTTGATCGCGGCGCTCATGCCGAATTCGCGCACGCCGTAGTTCACGTAGTTGCCCGCCGCGCGGCCTTCGCCGTTCACGCGGACCGGCTTCGCGGCCTTCCAGTTGGTCAGGTTCGAACCGGTCAGGTCGGCCGAGCCGCCGAGCAGTTCCGGCAGCACTGCCGACAATGCCTCGATGGCCTGCTGCGATGCCTTGCGCGTCGCAACCGTTTCGGCACGCTCGTTCGCGCCGGCGATGATCGCCTTCGCCTTTTCCTTCCAGTCGGCCGGCAGTTGCTTGCCCGAACGACGCTTGAATTCAGCCGCTTCTTGCGGATATTTCGCCGCGTAAGCCGCAAACGCCTTGTCCCAGTCGGATTCGGAACGCGCGCCCGCTTCCTTCGCGTCCCACGCTGCGTACACTTCCTGCGGAATCACAAACGGCTCCCACTTCCAGCCGATGGCCTCACGCGTGGCCGCAATTTCCTTGTCGCCGAGCGGGGCGCCGTGCGAGTCGTGGCTGCCCGCCTTGGTCGGCGCGCCTTCACCAATCACGGTCTTGCAGCAGATCAGCGTGGGCTTGTCCGATTGCCTGGCCTTTTTGATCGCGGCGTCGACTGCGTCGACATCGTGGCCGACCACGTTCGGAATCACGTTCCAGCCGTACGCTTCAAAGCGCTTCGGCGTGTCGTCGTGGAACCAGTGCACCACTTCGCCGTCGATGGAGATGCCGTTGTCGTCGTAGAACGCGATCAGCTTGTTCAGCTTCAGCACGCCCGCGAGCGAGCAGGCTTCATGCGAAATGCCTTCCATCAGGCAGCCGTCGCCGACGAATACATACGTGTGGTGGTCGACGATCTTCGCGTCGGGCTTATTGAATTCGGTGGCGAGCAGCGACTCCGCGAGCGCCATGCCGACCGCGTTCGCCAGACCCTGGCCAAGCGGGCCGGTGGTCGTTTCGACGCCCGGCGTAATGCCGTATTCCGGGTGGCCCGGCGTCCTGGAATGCATCTGGCGGAAGTTCTTCAGTTCGCTGATCGGCAGGTCGTAGCCGGTCAGGTGCAGCAGCGAGTACAGCAGCATCGAACCGTGACCGTTCGACAGAACGAAACGGTCGCGGTCCGCCCATTGCGGGTTCTTCGGATTGTGGCGCAGATGGCGCGACCACAAGGCCACGCCGATTTCGGCCATGCCCATTGGCATGCCGGGGTGCCCGGAATTCGCTTGTTGAACGGCGTCCATGGACAGCGCGCGAATTGCGTTGGCCATCAAGGAAGTGGGTGCGGGAGACGGGGTCGTCATGTCGAGTCCGGAGACAGAGTCAAAAAGCGGTGCGCGCTTGAGGCCCGGAAGCTCGGCGGCCAGTCCGCTTCGGCGCACGGTGCGGCGCCGGAAGACGCGAAACGGGCAGAGCAAACGGACAAGGCTGAAAGCGTGCCATTCTAACAGAACGTTGCCTCGCTCCCTGTGCGCAAAGCCGCACGGCGGCCGCGGCCCGGTGCCCCCAGAGAGCCGCGGATTCGTCCCGCACAGCCGGGGCCGCGCGAGATCGTGCCGCGCGCCGCCCTTTACAATCTGGCAGCGGAAACCAACCCATTCACACTGGGCAAACCATCTTGAGCGCTACTTTGCTGTTCCACCCGAGTCCCGACGCTGTCTACGGATTTCCGAACGCGTCGCTGATCGCACGCGTCGATTCGCCGTATCAGCGCATCGAAGTGTGGGACACACGCCAGCTCGGCCGGATCTTCACGCTGGACGGCCGTCCGATGACGTCCACCGGCGACGAGTTCATCTATCACGAGTGCATGGTGCATCCGGCGGCGCTGGCGCATCCGGCACCGAAAGCGGCTCTGGTGCTAGGTGGAGGCGACGGCGGCGCCGCCCGGCAACTGCTCGCGCATCCGGGCATCGAAAGGATCGTGGTCGCCGAGCTCGACGAACAGGTGATTCGCCTGACACGCGAGCACATGCCCGAAGTACACGGCGGCGCATTCGACGATCCGCGCGTCGAACTCGTGATCGGCGATGCCGCGCATTACGTGGCCGCGGCCGCCCAGGCACGGTCCGCGCAGTTCGATCTGATCGTATTCGATTTGACGCCCCCCGACTCGCCGGCGGCCGGCCTGTACACGACCACCTTCTACCGTCAGCTCAAGCGGGTGATGAGCGCGAACGCCGTGTTGTCCGTCCATCTTGGGTCGCCCTACTTCCACGCCGAGAGCATTGCCGGCCTGCTTGGCGATCTGCGCGGCGTGTTCGCGGTCGTGCGCACCATGAACACGTTCGTCCCGCTATACGGCTCGTTGTGGATGATGGCGACCGCCAGCGACACGCTCGATCCTGCCGCCCTAACGGCTGATATTGTGGCGGAGCGCCTCCTCGCGCGTCGGATCGACGCACGAAAGCACTACAGCCCTGCCGTGCATGCCGGACTCTTGACGGCATCACCGTCGGTGCAAGATAAACTAGGTCAATTCTTAAAGCCGTCAAGCTGACGCACGGGCAAAATGCACGCCTTCGCCGGAGCGCGCTATCTCCTCGCCGATACGCAACCCGTTGCGGGCGCCCGGCATGCGCCCAATAACCCTAGATCTGGAGAACCCCATGACCGCCTCCCGCCCAGCCGGTGTGCCCTGGTTGACCCCGTATCTGACGGTACGGGACGCGCGAGCCGCTACAGCCTTCTACACCGCTGCGTTCGGTTTCGAATTGCGGGACAGCGTGCAGGACGACGGCGTCGTCATGCATGTCGAGATGACCTATCAAGGTCAGTTGATCGTGATGTTCGCGCCCGAAGGCGCGTTCGGCTCCGCCGCGAAAACACCCCGAAGCGCGGGCGCGATCGCGCCGCAATCGTTTTACGTCTACGTCGACGATGTCGACACGGTTTACGCCCGGGCGCTTGCCGCCGGCGCCAAATCGTTGAGCGAGCCGCAGGACCAGTTCTGGGGCGACCGCTTCGCCCAGGTCGAGGATCTGGACGGCTACCGTTGGGCGCTCGCACGTCACCTTTCGTGAACTAATGAGTATTTTTCTGATGCCTCGCTTCTTCGTCGGTACGCCTCTTTCGCCCGACGACATCATGCAACTTCCCGATGACGTCGTACGGCACGTCCTCGTGCTGCGCTTGCAGACCGGTGACTCCATTGTGCTTTTCAACGGCGAGGGCGGTGAATACAGCGCCGAACTCGTCGCGATCGAACGCCGCACGGTCACCGTGAAGGTCGGCGAATTCCGCGACATCGAAGTCGAGCCGCCGTATCGGCTCACTCTCGCGCAGGGCATCGCAAGCGGCGACAAGATGGACTGGCTGATCGAAAAAGCCGTCGAACTCGGCGCGTCGAGCTTCGTGCCATTGACCACCACGCGCAGCGTCGTGCGTCTGAACGGTGATCGCGCGCTTCGGCGGCATGCGCACTGGGAGGGCATCGTGCGGGCGTCGTGTGAGCAGTGCGGACGCAATCGTCTGCCGACAGTCACGCCGGTACGTGAAATCGCCACCTGGCTCGCCGCAATGCCGCGCATTCCCGCCGAAGACGAACTGCGCATCCTGTTGTCACCACGCGCGAGCATCCATTTTTCGGCGCTGCCGGCGACACCGCCGAAGGGCCCCGTCACCGTGCTGGTCGGCCCCGAAGGCGGCTTTTCCGCCGCGGAAGAAGCCGCCGCGACGGACCACGGATTTCAGGCGGTCGGGCTCGGACCGCGCGTGCTGCGCACGGAAACCGCCGGCATGGCTGTTCTGTCCGCACTCGCGGCTGGGTGGGGCGGCTGGTAAGGGACTGATTGGGCGTGTGCCTGCCGCGGCAGCGGTGGCGGTGGCGGTGGCGGTGGCGGTGGCGGTGGCACGAGCGCTAGGAACGGCACTGGCAGCACTGGCAGCAGGCCCAATCCAGATCCGCCAAAACAAAGGCCCGCCAGTTGGCGGGCCTTTTCGATTCCGACTTTAGCCGAGCCAGGAAGCCCTGCTCAAAGCATTCAGGCGAACGAATAAAAGACGCGGAACGCAACCTTGCGCTCGGCCCAGAATTCGGCCGCTTCGCGGAACACGTCGAGCAGCGTCTCTCGCCCTTCCTTGTCGAATTTCTGCGCGACGGGCAATTGCTCGAGCACGATCACGAAGCCAGGCTGGGCGCCGGCCTTGTGGACCAGGTCGGTCAGGCAATCGTAGAGCGCGTCATAATTCTTGCCGAAATGCTTCGGAAACAGGAACGATGTTGCGATGGTTTCCAGAACCTCCTGCTTGGACTGCGCATTCGCGCAGTACGCGTAGAGAAAGTGCTGTCCGAGTCGATTCGCCTCGTCGGCGAGATCCTGAACGCGGAACGCGCGGATCGACTGTACGATGTTCGGTCGTACGGTCTTGAAAAGACTCATGGGCTCCTCGTTCGATGAAACCACACTGTCAGCTTCGCTCCGGTTCTCACGGCCCTGCTCGCCGGCGCGCATCTTCATGACGCGCTGGAACAGATTGCCGTCGCCGGCCGCGAAAAGATCCGTCGCGACTCCGGTGTCGTGCGCGTAGACGTTGTCGCTCATGCCGTTCATCCCGATGTCATTCAACAATACGATTAAAACTGGTGCAGTGGTCGTCCGAGTAGTAACAATTGTCGGTTCGCTTCAGCGGACCTCCGCAGACGATGCGACGCGCCCCGCGATTACGTGAACGAGGCGTGGGAACGGTGTATTCGTGGTAAAAGCCGCGCCGGTTGGGCAGCAGCAACCGTTCGCGGTTGCCGAACACGACGCCGTCCTTTTCATACGGGTAAGGCCCGCCCGCGGCAATCAAGTTCAATGTATTGACCGCCTCACGGGGCAACTGCGCCGCCGCAATGGTGCCTTGGCCCTGTGCATTCGTGCCGGTGGGTGCCGTGTAATTGCGCGCGAAGGCGTGAGGCACGGGGCCGCAGAAAACGCACAGCGCAACAGCACCGGTCAGCACGCCCTTGATGCGCTGCCATCTGCGTGCCATTTACCAAGTTTCCCGGCTGTTAGATCACGAGTTTAACGACCATGAAAGTCGTAAGGGTATCGCTAATGGTCCCCGGAATCAACGTTCGCCGGAGCCGCAAAACGGCCCGATTCGGCGCGAAAGCCCCACCAGCAGCGCTTTGACGACTTTTGACACAAAATTTATCCAGGGCACGCTAACATTAGCTCAACCAAGCAAAAGACGCAGTGACGCCGGTTTTTCCGCGCGGAATGCCGGGCGCTGAGTTCTTGCAACGGAAGTCTGTTGTTTGCCGTTTTGGGGCGGCTATCCCCAGTTCGCCCTAAGGCGTGCCCGTTGCGGGCACGCCTCTTTTTTCGTTGGACGAGGCCGGCAGGAGCCGCCGGCACGTTTTTCCGCGAACTGCGCCGGCGGGAGCCGGCGCCGGTCAGCGCGGATGAGCGGTCAGCGGGCCGCGATCACATCCGCTACCAGCAGCGCTGTCATGTTGACGATGCGTCGAACCGTCGCGGAAGCCGTCAGTACGTGCACGGGCTGCGCCGCGCCCAGCAGCATCGGGCCGATGGCGATGTTGTTGCCCGCCGCCGTCTTCAGCAGGTTGTACGAGATGTTGGCAGCGTCGATGTTCGGCAGCACCAGCAGGTTTGCATCGCCTTCCAGCGTCGAGTCGGGCAGCACTTCGCGGCGCAGATTGGCGTCGAGCGCGACGTCGCCGTGCATCTCGCCGTCAACCTGCAACTCCGGCGCGCGTTCGCGCAGGATGGCAAGCGTATCGCGCATTTTCTGCGCGGTCGGCGCATTGCTCGAACCGAAGTTCGAGTGCGACACCAGCGCGACCTTCGGCTCGATACCGAAACGGCGCACTTCCTCGGCGGCCATGATCGTGATCTCGGCCAGCTGCTCCGGCGTCGGGTCCACGTTCACGTGCGTATCGACCAGGAAAATCTGGCGATTCGGCAGTACCAGCGCGTTCATCGCGGCATAGACGGCGCAACCTTCGCGCTTGCCGATGACCTGATCGATGAAGTGCAGGTGACGGTGCGTCGTGCTGATCGTGCCGCAGATCATGCCGTCCGCCTCGCCCTTCTTGACCAGCATCGCGCCGATCAGCGTGGTGCGGCGGCGCATTTCGAGCTTGGCCATCTGCTGCGTGATGCCCTTGCGGGACATCATCTTGTAATATTCCTGCCAGAAGTCGCGATAGCGCTCGTCGTGGTCCGTATTGACGACCGTGTAGTCCTGACCCGCGACGAGACGCAGACCGTAGCGCGCAATGCGCTGCTCGATCACCGCCGGACGGCCAATCAGGATCGGCTTGGCCAGCTTTTCGTCGACGATGATCTGCATGGCGCGCAACACGCGCTCTTCTTCGCCTTCCGCGAACACAATGCGCTTTTTCTCCGGCTCGACGCCGCGCGCCAGCTGGAAGATGGGCTTCATCGTCGTGCCGCTGTGATACACGAACTGCTGCAGATGCTGTTCGTACGCGTCCATGTCCTCGATCGGACGCTCGGCGACGCCCGAATCCATCGCGGCCTTCGCCACTGCGGGCGCGACCTTGACGATCAGACGCGGGTCGAACGGTTTGGGAATCAGATATTCCGGACCGAACGAGAGGTCCTGAATGCCGTAAGCCGTCGCGACGATATCGCTCTGCTCCTGGCGCGCCAGTTCAGCAAGCGCATTGACCGCCGCTATTTCCATTTCCCGTGTGACCGTGGTCGCCCCGGCGTCCAGCGCGCCGCGGAACAGGAACGGGAACACCAGCACGTTGTTCACCTGGTTCGGGTAGTCGGTGCGGCCCGTGCACAGCACGGCGTCCGGACGCACTTCCAGCGCCAGTTCCGGCAGGATTTCCGGCGTCGGGTTAGCGAGCGCCAGAATCAGCGGCCGTTCCGCCATCTGCTTGACCATCTCCTGCTTGAGCACACCGCCCGCCGACAGACCCAGGAAAACGTCCGCGCCGCCAATCGCCTCCGCGAGCGTGCGGGCCTCGGTTTCACGCGCGAAGCGTTCCTTGTCCGGGTCCATCAGTTCGACGCGGCCCTTGTAGACCACGCCGGCCAGATCGGTGACGGTGATGTTTTCGAGCGGCAGCCCGATATCGACGAGCAGATCCAGACAGGCCAGCGCCGCCGCGCCCGCGCCGGAGGAAACCAGCTTGACGTCCTTGATGTCCTTGCCGACAACCTTCAAACCGTTCGTGATCGCCGCCGCGACGACGATCGCCGTGCCGTGCTGGTCGTCATGGAAGACCGGAATCTTCATGCGCTTGCGACATTCGCGCTCGACGATGAAGCAGTCCGGCGCCTTGATGTCTTCGAGATTGATGCCGCCGAAAGTCGGCTCGAGCGCCGCGATCACGTCGACGAGCTTGTGCGGGTCCGACTCGTTCAACTCGATATCGAACACGTCGATGCCGGCGAACTTCTTGAACAGCACCGCCTTGCCTTCCATGACCGGCTTGGATGCGAGCGGGCCGATATTGCCGAGGCCGAGCACCGCCGTGCCGTTCGTCACGACGCCGACCAGGTTGCTGCGCGCCGTGAAGCGCGCGGCATTCAGCGGGTTCTCGACGATCTCTTCACACGCGAACGCGACACCCGGCGAGTACGCCAGCGCGAGGTCGCGCTGGTTGATCATCTGCTTGGTGGGGGCGATCGCGATCTTCCCGGGGGTCGGGAATTCGTGGTAATCGAGAGCGGCTTCGCGGAGTTTGCTATTGACGGGAGTCGACATAAGGCGGGCTTGGAAGTGCGGATTAGAATAGATGTTCGACGGCATTGTAGCCCCAATTGCCGGCCCGATTCCTTCAATACGGGTACAACTGCCGAGACTGAAACGTAGCGAAAGGCGGTCGTCCCTTCACTTTTCCTCACAATGCTCTCTGAGTTTTCGCTGATCGAACGTTTCTTTGCGCGCCGCGCGGCGGGCCAGGCGTCGGCGGCCCCGAGCGGTTCGCTCGGCATCGGCGACGACTGCGCGCTGCTCGCGCCGCGCGCGGGCGAAATGCTGGCGATTTCCACAGACATGCTGGTGGAAGGCCGCCACTTCTTCGCGGATGTCGATCCCGAGGCGCTCGGTCACAA
The DNA here is from genome assembly GCF_032806925.1 of Paraburkholderia kirstenboschensis. Classification (NCBI taxonomy): domain Bacteria; kingdom Pseudomonadati; phylum Pseudomonadota; class Betaproteobacteria; order Burkholderiales; family Burkholderiaceae; genus Paraburkholderia; species Paraburkholderia kirstenboschensis. The sequence goes on from NZ_CP136513.1 coordinate 2,235,795, forward strand.
GGCCCTCGCCGTCAATCTGTCGGATCTCGCCGCGATGGGCGCGCAACCGCAGGCGTTCACGCTCGCGTTCTCCTTGCCCAAGGCCGATGAAACGTGGCTCACCGCATTTAGCGAAGGGCTTTTCGCGCTCGCCGAACGGCATGGCTGCGCGCTGATCGGCGGCGATACGACCGGCGGTCCGCTGAACCTGTGCATCACCGTGTTCGGCAGCGTGCCGCCGCAAGCCGCGCTGCGCCGCGACGCCGCACGCGCGGGGGACGACATCTGGGTGTCGGGCACGCTCGGCGACGCGCGCGCAAGCCTCGGCATCCAGCGCGGCGAGTGGACTGCTGATGCCGGCGACGCCACGGAGTTTCGCCGCGCGCTCGAACGCCCGGAGCCGCGCGTCGCGCTCGGATTGGCGCTGCGCGGCGTCGCCCATGCGGCGCTGGATATATCGGATGGGCTCGCCGGCGACCTGAAGCACATTCTCGATCGCTCGAATATGCGGGCCACCGTCGACGCCGACGCGGTGCCGCGTTCGGCCGCACTGCGCAATCTGCCGCTCGATACGCAGCGGCGCTGCACGCTCGCGGGCGGCGACGACTACGAGTTGTGCTTCACCGCGCCGCCGGCCGCGCGCGACGCCGTTCAAGCCGCCGGCCACGAGGCGGGCGTGCCCGTCACGCGCATCGGTACAATAAGCGCTCTCCAAACGGCGGCCGACCGCCCGGCGATCGACTGGCGCGATGCCGCCGGCGCGCCGCTCACTCTGACGTTGCAAGGCTTCGACCACTTTCATGCAGACTGATCGCCCGCTCAGGCCCGCCGACAATCTCGTCGGCAGCCAGCCGCCCAAGCCGCAGCGCCCTCAGCCGCGCCGCGCGACCGCGCGCTTCATGCTGTCGCACCCGCTGCACATTCTGTCGCTCGGTTTCGGCAGCGGCTTGTCGCCGATCGCGCCCGGCACGATCGGCACGCTGTTCGCGTGGGCCTCATTCGCCGTTTTCAGCCGCTATCTGACCGTGATCGAGTGGGGTGTGCTGATCGGCGTCGGCTTTGTGGGCGGCATCGCGATTTGCGGCTTTACCGCGAAGAAGCTCGGCACCGACGATCCATCGCCCGTCGTGTGGGACGAAATCGTCGCCTTCTGGCTCGTGCTGCTGATGGTCACGCCGGTCACGCTCACGGGCCAGTTCTGGGCGTTCATCGTGTTCCGCTTTTTCGACATGGTGAAGCCGCCGCCCATCAGCTATTTCGATCGCCGGCTGAAAGGCGGTTTTGGCATCATGTTCGACGACCTCGTTGCCGCGTTTTTCACCTTGCTCGTGATTGCGCTCTGGCGCATGTCCGTTTAACCGCCGCGCCCCGTTCCGGATTGACGCCATGCCTACCGATTCCGTCGTTCACCAGCTCGCGATCCGCGTGAGCAACCGCCTGCGCGACGAGCGCCTGATGCTCGTCACCGCCGAATCGTGCACGGGCGGCATGGTCGCGACCGCGATCACCGACATCTCCGGCAGCAGCGGCTGGTTCGAGCGGGGCTTCGTCACCTATTCGAACCAGGCGAAGAGCGAAATGATCGGCGTGCCCGCGGACATGATCGAAAAGCACGGCGCGGTCAGCGAGCAGGTGGCACGCGCTATGGCGGAAGGCGCGCTGCGCAACAGCCGCGCGCAAGTTTCGCTGTCGATCACGGGCGTCGCGGGCCCTGGCGGCGGCACGGAGACCAAACCGGTCGGCATGGTGTCGTTCGGCTGGAGCAACCGGCTGCATACATCGGTTGAAACGAAGATTTTCAAGGGCGACCGCGAACAGATCCGCGTGCAGGCCGCAGCGCACGCGCTGCGCGGCGTGCTCGCGCTGCTCGACGAGCGCGAACACTGACTTTCGTTGGAGGCGGGAACCCGATGCCTGATTCGCACGCAGCCAAAGACGAGTTGATCCGCCGCTTCGACTTGAAGCCGCATCCGGAAGGTGGATTTTTTAGCGAGACTTACCGGTCGGCGGAGCGCGTGAGCCGCGCGGGCGGCTCAGCCGAAACGCGTTCGGCATCCACGGCGATCTACTACCTGTTGTGCGACGGCGCGCATTCGGCGTGGCACCGCATCAAGTCCGACGAGCTCTGGCATTTCTATGCAGGCGAACCGCTGAATGTTCATGTACTAGAGGAGTCCGGCGCGCTTGTTACGCATCGGCTCGGCAACGCGTTGACTCATTCCGGTACGGTGTTCCAGGCCGTGGTGCCGGCCGGTTCGTGGTTCGCCGCCGAATGTGCGGATCCGGCGACGTTCGCGCTCGCGGGCTGCACGGTCGCGCCCGGTTTCGAGTTCAGTGAATTCGAGCTTGCGGATGTGGACGCGCTGAAAGCGCAATACCCGCGACATGCCGCGCACATCGAGCGGCTCGGGCCAGCCACCGACTGAGCCGGCCCCTCCACCAACTCAATACGCGATTCAACGGAATGCGTTGATCCGGTCGCGCGTTTCCATTGCGGCCTTCGCTGCAGCCTGAGCGAAATCCTCGCCCTTGCCTGCATAGATGATCGCGCGCGACGAGTTGATAAGCATGCCCGTGCCGTTCGCGGTGCGGCCTGCGCTGACGGTCGCCTGCACGTCGCCGCCCTGCGCGCCGATGCCCGGAATCAGCAGCGGCATATCGCCGACAATCCCGCGCACCACTTCGATTTCCTTCGGGAAAGTCGCGCCGACCACCAGAGCCAACTGGCCGCTCGCATTCCACTTTTCCGCCGCCAGTTGCGCGACGACCTGATACAGCGGACGGCCTCCCGTTTCCAGGAATTGCAGGTCGGAGCCGCCCGCATTCGATGTGCGGCACAGAACGATCACGCCTTTGCCTTCGTGCTGCAAATACGGCTCGATCGAATCGAAGCCCATGTACGGATTCACGGTCACGGCGTCCGCCTGGTAGCGCTCGAACGCCTCGCGCGCGTATTGCTCCGCAGTGCTGCCGATGTCGCCGCGCTTTGCGTCGAGAATGACCGGCAAGCCAGGATGATGTGCATGAATGTGCGCGATCAGCTGCTCGAGCTGGTCTTCCGCGCGATGCGCCGCGAAGTAGGCGATTTGCGGCTTGAACGACGACGCGTACGGTGCAGTCGCGTCGACGATCTCGCGGCAGAAGTCGAAGATCGCGTCGGCGCGGCCGGCGAGCGCGCCCGGAAACTTGCTGGGCTCCGGATCGAGGCCGACGCACAGCAGCGAGTTGGTGCGCTGCCAGGCGTCGTTGAGTGTCTGGATGAAGTTGGACATGGTGGGTCTCGCGGCGAGCCGGTAATCGGAAGAGGCGCGTATTTTACCTGTCCGGCGTGAACGGACGGCGCGGGTCGCTCTGGATCAGCCGGACCAGCGCAAGTCCTTCGACGCGCCGCGAGTCACCGTGGGTGACCCTGCCCCCCAAGCCACTGAGGACCGCGCACTATTGCCGACGCCGCGATCCTCGCGCGCCCGGCATCGAACGCAAACCGGTACGTTCAACGGTGAAGCGGAACGTCCGCACGAGTTGCTCTCCACGCCCAAGCAGCGTCATGCCGTTTTCGCATGCGCCGCCGGCGAGATTCATCGCGTTGATCGGATGATCGACGGGCTCGAAGCAAAAGAAATCCTTGCCAGGAGGCGTGTATAGCACGTAGTAGTCGGTGTCGGCGGCGATGTTCAGCGACAGCCGGCGCTTGGGCCACACCACGGCCGCCTGCCCGCTCCAGCCAGTGAATGCATGATTGACGATCGTTTCCGGCAACGGATATGCGACGCCGAACTGCCACGCGGGCGGCGCCTGCACGTGACGGACAGGCAGCCAGTCATCGCCGGCGAGCCATAGACCGCCTGCCGCAGCCGACAGCTCCGTGTCGGCGTCGCGTACGAAAAACGGATGCACGCCGAGTCCAAAAGGCAAAGCCTCGCGGCCCGCGTTCTCGATTTCGAGCGTGATGACGAGCGACGGGCCGTCCAGCTTGTAGGTCTGCGCCGCGCGAAACGCGTAGGGCTTGCCGTCACGGCGATCGAGCGTCAGCCGCACATTCTCCCGGTCTGAATCGACGACGTGCCACGCCGACTGCCAGCCGTCGCCGTGAATCGGAAACGGCTCGTCGGCGCGATTGCATGCCACGTCGACGCGCCGCCCAGCGAAATTGAAATGCCCGCCGCCGATACGGTTCGAATACGGCAGCAGCGGATAACAGGCGAGTTCGTTCGGTTGCGTGTCGGCGGCGACATGGCGGCAGCGACGGAAAATCGGCGTGAGCGCGCCGTCGTCGCGCCAGTCGAAGCGCGTGATTCCGCCACCCAGCGTGGGCGCGACGTCGAGACGCAAATGCGCATTGGCGAGCGTGATGCACGCGACGTCGCCGGCCGAGGTCTCGCCGACTGCTACCGCCGAGGTGCTAGGCCCCGGCAACACCGGATTGGCCGCCGCCGCGAGTCGCGAGCGCCGGCTCTGAGCGCCTCGGGAAGTTTGGGACGAGGCGGAAACAGGATTCGCAACAGTCATATCTGCTCCTTCGAGAGGCTGGGACGTTGCCGTCGTGGCTGACGGGTGTTGTCGGGCGATTTTCTTGAACAGGTCGCCTCTGGTCCGAACTGCTTGCTGCCGATTTGTGCGGATTGCTGGGGTGCTGCCGGGGTGTTGCTGGGGTGTTGCTGGTTTCTGTCAAGCGCGGCTCGTCACCCGCCGCCCCGCTCTTCCTTCCGGTTACTGCATCGACCGCGAAGCAGCGTCATTCTGCGCTACGCTGGCGCGCCCTGGAATACCGGCTCAGGCAAACCGCGCCGCGCAGGCGTCGCGATGAACACGCCGCCCGCCCGCGAATCGCCGGCAAGCGCCGCTGCGTCGAGACCGACGCGCGCACTCGTGATGTACAGCGTGCCCAGTTGCGCGCCGCCGAGCGCGACGCAACTTGGCTGCGCCGTGGGCACTTCCACGCGCTCCGTTTCGACACCGTCGGCGCCATAACGCACGACGCGTCTGCCACCCCATTGCGCGTTCCACAAGCCGCCGTCGTCATCGACGGTCGAGCCGTCAGGCTCGCCGGTAGCGTCGGTAAGGCGCACGAACAGCCGGTCGTTGGCAATGCCGCCGTCCGCACGATAGTCGCACGCGCGAATCTCCCGTGTGGGCGAGTCGCAGTAATACATCGTCGCGCCGTCGGGACTGAACGCGATGCTGTTGGAAATGGCCGGCGCGGGCAGCGGCAGGCGCTCCAGCGACAGATCATGATTGAGCCGGTAGAACCCGCCGATCGCCTGCAACGGCGAGCCTTCGTCTTTCGTGCCGAACACGAAACGCCCCTGACGGTCGCAGCGGCCGTCGTTCACGCGAGTATTCATACCCGCTTCCACATCGACGATGCGCCGCGTCTCTCCCGTCGCAATGTCGAAGAAGGCCAGGTGGGAGGCAAGGCCAAGCAACAGGTAATGCGGATCGGCACACAGCGCGAACGTTGCTAGACGCTCGGGCATCGGCCAGAAAGTGCTGCGGCCGTCGCTCGGGTCGTAGCGCCACAAACGCGCGCCTTCGATATCCGTCCAGTAGAAGCGGCCGGTTCTCGCGCACCATGTCGCGCCTTCGCCCAACGTGCACTTGGTGTCGAGCAGCAGCGCCGCGGTTTTCACAGGCTGCGCACCGGCGTGTGGGCGCGCGCTCGCCGTCATGCCCAGCCTCCGTCCACGACGATGTCCTGCGCGGTGATCATTCTGCTGTCGTCGGCGGCGAGGAAAAGCGCCATGCGCGCGAGGTCGGCCGGCATGAGTTCCGCGTCGATGCACTGCCCTTCCTTGATCGCACGGCGGCCCGCGTCGTCGAGCCACAGACGCTTCTGCTTTTCCGTCATCACCCAGCCCGGCACCAGCGTGTTCACGCGAATGTTGAAGTGCCCCAGGTCGCGTGCGAGACCGCGCGTCAAACCCTGCACCGCCGATTTCGACATCACGTACACCGGATAACCGCCGTTTTTCAACATCCAGCTAATCGAGCCGAGATTGATGATCGAGCCGCTATTCGCGGCTTTCATGTCTTCCATCACCGCCTGTGCGGCAAAGAACTGATGACGGATGTTCACCGCGATGCCCGCGTCGAAAGACTCGCGCGTGACTTCGCCGATCGTGTGACGCTTGTCGTTCGCTGCATTGTTCACGAGCGCCTGGATTGGCCCGAGCGCGCCTTTCACATCGGCGATCGCTTTTTGCAGCGCGTCGACGTCGGTCAGATCGCAGGGCAGGAACAGCGGCTTGTGCTTCGAGTCGCCGAGTTCGTCCGCGAGCGCTTCGCCCGCGGTTGCGTCGATATCGAAGAACGCAACGCGCGCGCCCTGCGCCGCGAAATGCTCGACAAACGATGCGCCGATACCGGTCGCGCCTCCCGTAATCAGCACCGTGCGGTCGACAAGACTCGGGTAGCGCGCGAATGCGTTGTTCGCGAGGCGCTCGTTTGCATTGGCCGGAGAGGACATCGTTCGATTCCTTTTAGAGCGAGATGATTAAGCCGGGATTAGTCGCGCGAACCGCGGTTCTTCAACTGGTCGAGCAGCACGGCCGCGAGCAGGATCGCGCCACGCACGAGGTACTGATAGAACGCGTCGATGTTCATCAGGTTCATCACGTTCTCGACGGTGCCCATGATCAGCACGCCAATCACGACGCCGGAGATCGTCGCACGGCCGCCGAGAAGCGACACGCCGCCGAGCACGCACGCCGAGATCACGTTCAGTTCGAAGCCTTGCGCGGCATTCGGCTGCCCCGACGTAATCCGCGACGCCAGGATCACACCTGCGAGCGCGGTGACGGCGCCCTGAATCAGGAAGATGTACACGCGCGTGCGTTCGACGTTGATACCCGCGAGACGCGACGCTTCCGGATTGCCGCCGATGGCGAGCGTATTGCGGCCGTACACGGTCTGATTGAGCATCACGCCGAACACGATGAAGCACAGCAGCGTAACCCAGATCGGCAGCGACACGCCGAAGAAGCTCAAGCCGCCGAGCGCAATGAACGTATCCGACGACACACCCACCGCCTGACCGTGCGACACGATAAAGCCGAGGCCGCGCACGATTTCCATCGTTGCGAGCGTGGTGATCAGTGCGTTGATGCGCAAATACGCGATCACCGCGCCGTTGACGAAGCCGATCACCGCACCTGCCGCCACTGCGGCAACGATCGCGATAAACGTATTGTCGGTCGCGTTGAGCACCATCGCGCACAACACGCCGGCAAACGCGACGGTCGATCCAATCGACAAGTCGAAATCGCGCGACGCGAGACAGAACATCATCGTGCACGCGACCATGCCGATCTGCGAAATGGACAGCGCGAGGCCGAGCATGTTCTCGATCGAGAAGAAGTGGTCGACGGTCAGCGACATCGTCACGAACATCACCACGAAGATCAGGATCAGGCTGTACTCGGTGATCTGCTGCCACCACTTCGCCTTGTCGCTCGTCTGCGGAATCAGCGCTTCGGCAGCGCTCTTGGCGGCCTGTTGCGCGAGGTTTTCTCTAGCTTGCATGATGAAGACTCCTCCCGTTCCCCACGGGTTGCCGGACTTTCGTCCAATGATGTTCAGGCCGCCTGTTGAGCGGCAGTTCCGGTTGCGGGCAGTGCGGTCGAGCTTTGCGGCAACGCGAGGCTCAACACCGCTTGTTCCGTTGCATCCTTGCGCGACAGTTCGCCGGCAATGCGGCCCTGGCGCATCACGACGATGCGGTCGGACACACCCAGCACTTCGGGCAGTTCCGACGAGATCATCACGATTGCGCAGCCGCGTTCGGCAAGCTGGTAAATCACGTTATAGATTTCGTGCTTCGCGCCCACGTCGATGCCGCGAGTCGGTTCGTCGAGAATCACGACTTTCAGATCGGGTTCGGCGAGCCAGCGCGACAGAATCGCCTTCTGCTGATTGCCGCCCGACAGAAAGCGGATCTTCTGGCGGCGGCTCGGCGTCTTGATCTTCAGCAGCTTGATGAAGCGGTCCGCGGTTTCCGCTTCCTTCTTGCGATCGAGGAAAATGCCCGCACGCAGATAGTGACGGCGGCAACTGATGTTGATGTTCTCCGACACCGTCGCCATCGCGACAATGCCTTCTTCCTTGCGGTCTTCCGGGCATAGCACGATGCCGTGGCGAATCGCTTCGCCGGCGCTTTTCACTCTGATCGCCTTGCCGTCGAGCACCAGTTCGCCGCCCTTCTTATGCTCCGTGCCGTACACCAGATGCATCAGTTCGCTGCGGCCCGCGCCCACGAGGCCGAAGAAGCCGACAATTTCGCCGCGCCGCACTTCGAAGCTGGCCGGCTGCGAGAGCGCATGGCCTTCGATCGCCTTCGCCGCGAAGCGCACTTCGCCGAGGGGCCGCTCCGAATAGTTGTAGATGTCTGAGATCTCACGCCCGACCATTTCGCTGACGATGGTGTCGCGCGACACGCCTTCGAGCGTCGGATGCGAAGCGATCTTGCGACCGTCACGGAAAATCGTGCACGCGTCGCAGAGTTCGTAAATTTCGTCCATCCGATGCGAGATGTAGATCATCGCGCGGTTGTCGGCGCGCAGATCGCGTACCAGCTTGAACAGGACTTCCGTTTCGCGATGCGACAGCGAACTGGTCGGTTCATCGAGCGCGATCACACGGGCGTTGCGCAGCAATGCCTTGCAGATTTCCACCATCTGCCGTTGCGCGATGGAGAGCTTGCGCAGCTTCGCGTTCGGATCGAGCGCGACGCCCATTGCTTCGAGACGCTCGCGCACGAAGCGCTTTGCATCGCCTTTGTTGACCCAACCGAACGAATTCGGCAACTGGCCGAGCAGCAGATTCTCCGCGACGGTCAGATCGGGCACGTATTGCAGTTCCTGGTGAATCACCGCGATACCTGCCGCAATCGACGAAGCCGCGCTCGTGAAGCGCACTTCTTTTCCGTCGATCATCACGCGGCCCGAGTCGGGCTGATATTCACCGCCGAGTATCTTCAGCAGGGTCGATTTCCCTGCGCCGTTTTCGCCCATCAGGCCGTGCACCTGGCCGACGTTGACGTCGAAGGACACACCGTCGAGCGCGCGCACGCCTGGAAAGACTTTGCCGATATTGTCAAAACGTAGCGTCGCTGACACTTCGCCTCCTCGCTGTTTCATCTCGACCGCGCCTCGCCTGGCGTCGTAGTTCGACACCGGAAATGCATGGCCTATGTGCTACTGCTCATGTTCTATTTCGGTTGCCGGCGCGCCGTTTGCGACGCGCCGGCAATTCCTTCATTGCACCGCGCGTTACTTCGAAGCAAGCCCCATCTTCTCGCGCACTTCGCCGACGTTCTCACGCGTGGCCAGCATGCCGGTCGTCAACGTGAGCGGGGGCGGCGCCTTGCCTTGCGTGATCCAGTCGTACATCAGCGTCGCGGTTTCCTCGCCGTGACGCTTCGGGCTGATGATGACCGTGCCGAAGAAGCCCGTCGGGTTCGGCTTCTTGAACTCGTTCAACGCCGAATCCGAACCGCCGATGCCGATGCCGATCATGTTGTCGGCCTTGAAGCCGCGGCCTTCCGCTGCGCGCACTGCGCCAAGCACGCCTTCGTCGTTCAGCGCGTACGCGACCCAGTGCTTGAACTGCGGGTTCTTCGTCAGCGCGATGTTGGCGGCGTTGAACGCGTTTTCCGTGTCGGTCTTCGCTTGCGGCGCGGCAATCACGTTCGCTTTCGGGAAGCCGGCGGCGATCAGCGCGTCGGTTGCGCCGCTCGTGCGGTCATGCGCGGTCGGCAGTTGTTCGTAGGTCACGTCGATCGCGCCCACGTCCTTCATGTCCCAGCCGCGCTTCTTGATTTCGGCGGCCAGACCGTCGCCGACCTGTTTGCCGATGTTGTACGCCGAGATGCCCATGTGCGGCACCGACCCGATCGGCTTGCCCGCGCCGTCGACCAGACGGTCGTCCACCGTCATCATCTTCAGGCCGTCGGCTTTCGCCTTGGCGACGATGCCCGGTCCGAGCTTGACGTCAGGCGTGCAGATCACGAAGCCTTGCGCCTTTTGCGCCGACAGGTTGTCGATCGCGCTCATCACTTTTTCGCCCGACGGCGCGCCGATCTTCACCAGCGTGAAGCCCTTTTCCTTGGCGGCAATTTCGGCGAACTTCCACTCGTCCTGGAACCACGGTTCCTCCGGCTGCTTGACGAGGAAACCGATCTTGACCGGATCGGCGGCTTGCGCGACCGGTGCGTTGAAGACCACACCCGCCGCCGCTGCTGCCAGCGTGAGGAAAATTCTACGTTTCATGTTGCGTGTCTCCTGACTAATTGATAACGAGAAGGTATCGGCCGCGTCTTCTTGTACCGGTTGTGACACACGCGGCCAGCGCGTCGTCCGGTGAAACGGTGCTACGTTTTTCTGGTTCGCTTTGTACCGCACTTCTTTTCTGCTTTTCTGGCCGGTTGCTGCCCCGGTCGCCGGCTCAGTCGTGATAGAGCACGGAGCGGCCGCCGTCGACGGTGATACACGTGGCGTTGATAAACGGCGCTTCATCCGATGCGAGAAACACCGCCGTCATCGCCACTTCTTCCGGGCGGCCGATGCGTTTCATCGGCTGCAAATCGATCGTCGCCTGCCGTGCGGCGGCGGGGTCCGGCTGTTCGTTCCACCAGTCATGCGTCAACTGAGTTTCGATGTAGCCCGGCGCGATTGCGTTGACGCGCACGTTGCGCGGCGCGTACTCGATGCCGAGCGCGCGGGTGAGGCCAATCACGCCGTGCTTCGCGACCGGGTACGGAAAGCAGCCCGGAATGATCTTGAACGCATGCGTCGATGCGATGTTCAGGATGCTGCCCGCGCCGCGTTCGACCATCCCCGGCAGCACCGCGCGGCAGCCGTTCCAGACGCCGTCGAGATCAACCGCGAAGCAGCGGCGCCAGTCGTCGTCGGTCATGGTCAGCGGGTCGCAAAACACGTTGATGCCCGCGTTGTTCACCAGCACGTCGAGCGATCCGAGCGCTTTTTCCGCTTCGCTCACCGCGTGCTGGACCGAAGCCGATTGTGTGACGTCGGTATGCACCGCCAACACGCGCGCACCGGTCTCCGAGCTGATCTGCTGCGCCGTCTGCCGCGCCGTATCGATGTCGAGTTCGGCGAGCGCAACCGCTGCGCCTTCGCGCGCAAACGCAAGGGCGATCGCCGCGCCGATGCCGCGCCCCCCGCCGGTGACTAATGCGACTTTGCCAGCCAACCGTGTCATTTCTTTACACCCGCGCGCGCAACCCGCAATCCGTTGATAAAGGCCTTCGCGTGCGAAGCGGTCACCGCCGCGCTCTGGCCCGGCTTATAAAGCGCGGAGCCGAGACCGAAGCCGTTCGCGCCGGCGCTCAGAAACGGTCCCATATTGTCAGGTGCGATGCCGCCGACCGGCACGAGCGGCACCTGCGCCGCGATCACCGCGCGCCAAGCCTTCACCACCTGGCAGCCGAGTTGTTCGGCCGGGAACATCTTCAAAACGTCGGCGCCGTTTTTCAGCGCGATGAACGCTTCGGTCGGCGTCGCGACGCCGGGCGCGCAGGCCATGCCTTGCGCTTTGGCGGCGACGACCACGTCCGGATCGCTGTGCGGCATCACGATCAGTTCACCGCCGGCCGACTTCACGTCCTTGACGAAATTCGGATGCAACACCGTGCCCGCACCGACGATCGCATCGGCGGGCAGCGCCTTGCGGATTGCCGCAATGCTGTCGAACGGCTGCGGCGAATTCAGCGGCACTTCGACAATGCGAAAGCCGGCTTCGTACAGCGCCTGGCCGTGCTCGGCCGCATCGGCGGGCGTCACGCCGCGCATGATCGCGATCAGCGGACATGCCTCGAACGCCGCGATCAAACCCGCGTGCGGCATGTACGGAGCGGGCAGATTGATGTGAGGTTGCATGTCGGTTCCTTGTTTCGTGGATGGCGGCACGCGCGGCTAACCGGCCTGCGCCGCGTGGGCGGCCGGGTTGACGAGCCCTGCCTGCGAAGCGACGCGCCACAAGCCGCGCTCGGTCGCATGCTTGACGAGCTCGGCCTGCGTGCAGCCGAACTGTGCGAGCGCGACCCGATAGCGCTCGCACAACGCTTCGTTGCCGATCAGGCGCAGGCTCTGTCCCGCGAGCGAGCTTTGCTGCTGCTTCAGCACGGTTTCGAGGCCTGCCAGTTCATGTCCGATCAGCAGACCCGATAGATAGTCCGGCTGCTGCTCGCGCGAAAGCTGTCCCGTGAGACCGAGCGTGCGCGAACTGAAGACCGTCGCGAGCACACCTGCCTGTCCCTTGTCGCGCGCGATGTTCACGCCGCGCAGAAACGCCTCGGAATCCGGACGGTCGGGCGTGACCATCGTGCGGCCGAGAATCGTGTGTTCGCGCAATGCGCCGAATACTTCGCCGGTCATGAACGTATGAAAACGTTCGATACGTCCGGCCTGCACCACCGCCCACTTCGCGTGCGTGCCGGGAAGGCCGATCAGCGCGCGCTTGCTGCTGTCCGCGTCGCTGGAATCCTCGCTTAGTGCGCCGAAGATCTGCGTTTCTTCGCCGCGCATCACGTTGGGCAGCTCACCGCGTTGCAGCACGCCGGGGATGATATGCAGCGTCGCGCCGCAAGCCGCCGTCACGCGGACGATGCCCGCTGCGAGCGCATCCGCATTCGCGGGCGCATCGACATAGGGCGCTTCTAGCCAGCCTTGCGCGCTGCCCACCATACCCGCAGCGATGACGGGTGTGCCGGGCGCGGCGTCGAGCCACGCGCCGCAGGCGTCCTCGAACGCGGCGTCGAAGCCGCCCTGCTCGGCGCTGCGCGGCAGGTTCATGATGCCGGCCGTCGATGCCCGCGTCGCCAGCACCTTGCCGGACGCGTCGTACAGATACGCGCGCAGCGACGTGGTGCCCCAGTCGAGCGCGATCAGCACCGCCTGGCTGTTGGCCTCGGCGTTCGCTTGCGCACTGGCTTTGGCGGCGCCGACCGCGACTTTCGCGTCCGACGGTGTGGGAGAACCCGCGTGTTTCATCGCTTGATCCTGCGGGTTGTGGGTTGCGGGGCACGCCAGCCGAGTTCTTCGGAAATCGCGCGCGCTTCGCGCTGCACGACCGGGATCAGTTCGTCCATGCGTTCGAGCGACATATACGGAATCGTGCTCGCCACCGACAGCGCCGCGACAATCGCGCCCGACGCATCGCGCACCGGGGCCGCGACGCAGCGAATCGACGCTTCGTTTTCCTCGAGGTCGAACGTGTAACCGCCGGCGGCGTAGTTCGTCATGCGCTGCATGAAGGTCTGCGCGTCCGGACGGTTGTCCGGCTTGAAGCTGACGCTGGCGAGCGCGCGCCGCGATGCGTCGAAAAGCGACTGCCAGAGCTCCGGCGTGAGGTCGAGCATCATGGCCTTGCCGATACCGGTCGACGCAAGCGGCATCCGGTGACCGACGCGTGAGCGCATTTCGAGTCCGCGCGTGCCGGGAATCTTGTCGATGTAGAGGACGTCGTCGCCATCGCGCACGCCGAGGTGAATCGTGTCGAGCGTCTGTTCCGCGAGCGATTCGAGATGCGGACGAGCGACCGCGGTGAGCGGCATCTGTTCGAGCGCGATGGTGCCCAGTTCGATCAGCTTGGGGCCGAGCAGATAACCGCCTTGCACCTGGCGCAGGTAGCGCGCCTGCACGAGGCTGCTCACCAGCCGATGCGTGGTGCTGCGCGTCGTGCCGAGCGCGGCGCCGAAGGTGCGCAGATCGCGCACGCCGGCGGCGGCCGCTTCGAGAATCGCGAGACCGCGCAGAAGTGTCTGCGTGCCGGCTTGTTGCGGCGTGATGTCGAGCAGCGTGCTGGGCAACGCGATTCCATTGACCACGGCAGGCTGAGGCGTGGCGCGCGGCGCTTTGGCGGCGGGCGCTGTGCGCGGCGTGGCGCTAGACGCATCATGGTCGGCACGTGGCGCCAGTTCGGCTTCGGCTGCGCTTTCGGGGTGATTCGGCATCGCTTTGTTCATGGCGATTCGCTTTTCGGTGGTTTCTGCGCTTACAGCGCGGGGCCGGAGAGCGGGCCTTGGAGGTACGCGGCGTCGGGGGCGCGGGGGTGCTGCCTGAGGGCTGTCGTAGGCATGGTCTGGCTTGTCTCCGGTTCTTTTCGCTGTCGCAGTTTTTTTGGGGTTCTGCTGTTGGAGTGGATTGTAGGGGGGTTTTTGAGAAAGCTCCAATATGTGATTTGTGTGGTCAGATAATGGGATTTGGGTTGCCGTGGGCTTTGGTTTGGGCTTTGGTTTGGGCTTTGGTTTGGGCTTTGGTTTGGGCATGGGGACCTTTGGCCTTTCCTTGATTTCACGGTGGTCTATTGGCGTTGCCCCTGTGCGGGGCGGCACTCACTTTCTTTGCGGCCGCAAAGAAAGTAAGCAAAGAAAGCGGCTCACACCGCTAGCGCATAAGTCGGTCCCCTGGCTTGGAAGGGGCAGTGGTGCATCTGGAATCTGTGCTCCCGCACACTCCGCGCCGGTGACAAGGCAGTCATACCTGCCGCCTCGCACTTCGTGCTCGCCGGAAAGGTCTGCTTCCAACGCGGCTCGCGATTCGCGCGGCGGGGGCCGTCGGCTTCGCCTCGGCGATGCTGCTTTGTGTTTGTCGTGATAGTTGGCGCTGGAATTTGGGCGCAGCTCCGCCTCGCTTAGATCGCGCTTTGCACTGAGACGGCGAATGGCGGGGGACCCACGGTACCGCGATAACGCCGCGCACCTACGAAGCACGTCAGCACCACCGGAAGACGAAGCCATTCGTCTGTGGCTCATATGATGCAAGGCAAAAGTTCGAGACATGCCGCGCCCTCGCCGAGCGCAGGCAGCGTCATACGGAAACATAAGACAGACCGATAGATCAGGAACGCGGAAAGGAAGAGCGAACGGCGAGCGGTTTAAAGAACGACCGCCACGGCGCGCGAAGCGTCGCCGGAAGAATGACTGCCTTGTCACGAACGTGGAGTGTGCGGGAGCGCAGATTCCAGATGCACCACTGCCCCTTCCAAGCCAGGGGACCCACTTATGAGCTAGCGGTGTGAAGCCGCTTTCTTTGCTTACTTTCTTTGCGGCATGCAAAGAAAGTAAGTGCCGCCCCGCACAGGGGCAACGCTTATAGACCACCGCGAATTCAAGGAAAGGCCAAGGGGGTCAAAAAACCAAAGACAAACAAACCGAAGACAAACCAACCTACTCGGGCAATTCAGCCGCCCCCATCCTCCGGGCAATCACCCGCGACCTCTGCGCGAGATACGCCGACCCACGATGCTCGTCGTAATACTTCGGCTGCTGCAGCATGACCGCGAGCCGCGCCGATTGCGCAGCGGTCAGCCCGCTCGCCGGCGTCTTGTAGTAGTAACGCGCCGCCGCCTCGGCGCCATAAACGCCATTGGCCCACTCAACTGAGTTCAGATAGATCTCGAAGATGCGCTCCTTGTCCATCAAGGTCTCCAGCATCCACGTGATGATCAGCTCCTGCCCCTTGCGGATATAACTCTTTTCACGCGACAGGAAGAGATTGCGCGCAAGTTGCTGCGTGATCGTCGAGCCCCCGCGAACGATTTTGCCCTTCGCCTTGTTGCGCTCCCACGCCTGCAGGATCGCGTCGGTTTCGTAGCCGTTGTTGTTGACGAAGTTCGCATCTTCCGACGCAATGATCGCCCGCTTCAGGTTGCGCGAAATCTGGTCGTACGGCACCCACGTGTGCTGCATCGAAAGGCCGGGTTTCTCCTTCGACAAGCGCCACGCGTCGGATCGCATGTAAGCCGTCGAGCGCGGATTGACATAGTTCCACACTGCAATCTGCGCAAAGTAAAAGACCTGCGTCGTGAGCCACGCAAAGACGAGCACGGCGACAAGATAAACGATCCATCGCGCCGGACCTGGCCGGCTCGTGCGTCGCGTGGCTGTCATCGTGGTGTCGGTCCTCGGGTTCGCGGGGCGTCTGATGAACGCCGGTTCAAGCGTGCGACGGCGCCGTCAGCAACGCGCGCAATTCGGCCAGCACAGGCGCGCCGTCGGGCCGCACTCCGCGCCACACGTAAAAGGATTCAGCCGCCTGCTCGACCAGCATGCCGAGGCCGTCGGCGCCGCGTGCTCCGAGCTTCTGCGCGTGCTCCATGAACACCGTCGGATGCGCGCCGTACATCATGTCGTAAGCAAGCGTGCCGCTGCCGAACGCGCCGTCGTCGCACTCCGGCAATGACGCCTCCAGACTGCCTGCGGTTGCATTCACGATCACGTCGTATGCGCCCTGCTCTATCGCTCGCGCGTTGCCGCCGCTCAGACGGCATGCAACGCCGCTCGCGGCTTGCGCAAACTGATCGACCAGCGCCTCGGCCTTCGCGGCCGTCCGGTTGACGATGGTGAGCGTATGCGGCGCGCGCTCCAGCATGGGCAGCACCACGCCGCGCGCGGCGCCGCCCGCGCCGAGCAACAGAATTCGCGCCCCGTTCAACGACACGCCGAGATTCACCTCGATGTCGCGCACGAGCCCGAAGCCGTCGGTATTGTCGCCATAGACGCCATTGGGATCGACGCGCAAGGTATTCACCGCGCCAGCAGCAGCCGCGCGCGGCGACAGGCTGTCGGCGAATGCGTGCGCGTCGAGCTTGAACGGCACGGTCACGTTCAGCCCGCGCCCGCCCGCTTCGACAAAGGCGCGCACGTGCGGCACGAAAGCGTCCACCGGCGCGAGCAACGCGCCGTACTCGACCGGCTCGCCCGTTTGCGCAGCAAAGCGGCTGTGAATAAACGGCGATTTGCTATGGCCGACCGGATTTCCGATCACCGCATAACGGTCTTTCATTTCCGCTCCGCTCATCGCCCCGGTTCCGTGATGCGCTGCTCAGCGGCGGCATCGCTTGCGCCATTGTCGTTATCCGCGCTGTCCGTCGAGGTTGCGCCGCCTGCCGCGCCGTCGACATCGGCTTCCGCTTGCGCCTCGGCTTCGCTTTCGGCGCTTTCATCGGACGCTTCGACGATTTCCTCTTCGCCCTCTTCCGCTTCGTCTGCCTCATCGGCCTCGTCAGCTTCGGCGCCGCTCGTGACGGTCGGCGCGTCGAGCACATGCAGAAGACGCACGGACGCCTCGACGGTCAGTTCGTCGATCGACATCACCTCCATCTGAAGACGCGTGCCGCGCGCATGCACGCCGAGCCCCGGCACGTGCAGCAACAACGGAATCTCTTCCAGCCGCACGAGATCGCCCTTCACGACGGACGCCACCACCTGCTTGCGGTTCTCCTGCTTCAGCCAGCGCAGACACCAGAAATATTCCATGCGACGCTGATGATCGGCGTACGCGCTGTACGTGTCGTCGAAACCTTGCACGACGGCGAATAGATCGGCATCTTTAGGCTTGAACGGGGCGGCCAGTTTCGCTGTCACGCCGTGCTGTACGCAGGCCAGCAACTGCCACTGATTCACCAGGTCGACGTAACGGCGCAGCGGCGATGTGCTCCACGCATATTGCGTGACACCGAGCCCTTCGTGCGGCGCGGCGTTCGTCTGCATGCGCGTGCGCTTCGGGCCGGTGGGTGCGCCGAACGCCCGCTGCGTGCGATAGATGCCCGGCACGCCGTGGTCGTGCAGAAACGCGCCCCATGACGAATTGGCCAGGATCGCCAGTTCGGCGACGATCGTGTCGAGAGGCGAACCGCGCCGGCGCGGCGTGATCGTGATGTGCTCGCCCTCGACGTAAAAGTTGAAGTCGGTATTGCGTTGCACCTCGCGGCGCAGACCGTAACCCGCGCGCGCAGCCTGACGCTTTTCGAACAGCGCCTGCGCGAACGGCCACAAAACGGCGATATCTTCCTTGTGCGGATAGTCGCCCGTCCCCGCGGCGAGCGCCTCTTCGGTGACCAGTTCGTCGAGTGTGTTGTGCCGCAGATTGTTCTTCACGAACACGCGCTCCGCGCGCGTTTCGCTCGCGACGATCTCCTGCGTCTCTCGATTGACGATCACATACAGTGAAAGCGCCGGACGCAAGCCGCCTTCGGCGAGCGTGAACGCGTCGACGACGCTATCGGGCAGCATCGTGATCTTGTCGCCCGGCATGTAGACGGTCGACAAACGCGTGCGCGCGATGGCGTCAACCTCGTCGCCACGTTGAATGCCGAGCGCCGGCGCCGCGATGTGCACGCCGATCCGCACGCGGCCGTCCGCAAGATATTCGACGGAAAACGCGTCGTCGATCTCAGTGGTCGTAATGTCGTCGATGGAGAACGCTTGCACGTTGGCTTCGGGCAGATCCTCGGGCACGCTGCCGGGCGTGACAGGCGGAAAGCCGGTGCCGTGCGGGAAAAATTCCGAGAGGAACCTGGCCTCGTGCAAAGCGCGCGCCGACGGAATGGCGCCGCATTCGAGCATGAGACGCGCTTGCGAAATGCCTCGCGCAGCCGCGGCGGCTTCGAGCGCCTTGTATTCGATCGTGTTCTTGTCGGGCTTGGTGAGCAGCGCGAGTGCCGTCTTGCCGGTGAACGCTTCAGGCAAGCGGCCGGCCTTCAGTTCCTCTTCGTAGCCTTGCTGCACGAGCGCCTGCTGACGCTTGCGCTCCAGGCCCGCGAGCGCCATTTTCAGCTGCTCCTGCGGCGCGCGTTGATACATGCCGCGGCCCTTACGGCGGAAATACACCGGCGCACCATGCATGCGCAGCACCAGCGCCGCGCGCTCGACCGGGCCGAAGCGCTCGCCGAAATATTCCGCGCCGAGGGTGGCGAACGGAAACTCGTCGTCGGGCGCGCATTCCCACAGGAAGTCCAGGTCGATCTCCTGCGCAACGGCGTCGGCCTGCTGCATCAGTTCGGCCGCGCCCGGCTTTTCGAATTCGATCAGCACGTCCTTCGCGCGCACCTTCGCGCGCCGGCCGCCCGGCAACTCGACCTGAAACGCATCGCCCTGGCGCGACAGCACGCTGCCTGCCTTGAAACTGCCCGATTCCTCGAAGAAAACGTTCACTCAATACTCTCGTCTGACTTGCATCCGCCGGCGTGCACGGCACGGCAACGTGTTCGTGATAATGGATCCGCTGCGCGCGAGACGCGCGCTAGCGGCATGAATCAGATAGTCGGCTGCGCTCTTGCTGCCCAGGCGGTGCCATTTCGTGGCCGGCTTTCAGGTCCGGTCCGGTCCTTCCCGGTTCTTCCCGGTCCAAGGCGGGTTGGAAGCCCGCTTCTCCCGGTTTCCCGGCGCGCTTTCCAAGCCCGCTCACAAGCCGCCCTCAGGGCCCAGTTTCAAGCCCCGCCTCCCACGCCCGACCGCCCGTCAAGCAGCCTCGCGTGGCGCCGGGGGCTCGACGTCTTCTGCATCGCAAAACGCCAGTACATCGTCGACATAGTCGGCGAACTCGCTGATCGCGTGGTCGCTTCCTTCGATCAGCGTAGTGCGCGCGCCGGGATAGTGCGCGAGCATTTCACGGTAGTCGAGCACTTCGTCGCCCGTCGCCGCCAGCAAATAATAACGTTCGGGGCGCGTGGTGGACGTCACACTTAGCGCGCGCAGTTCGTCAAGATGATGCGGTTCGACGACGATGCTGCCGCCGCCGTGCCACAACGGCTGCTCGCCGAGATATGCGCTCAGGTCGCGCTGCGGCACGACCGCCGGATTTAACAGCACAGCCGGCCAGCCGTGCTTTTCCGCCAGATAAGTGGCGAAGTAGCCGCCAAGCGAACTGCCTATCACCGTCACGCGCTTCGTGCCGGCCGCGGCCACGAGCGCCTCGGCGAGCGCGACCGTCTCGAACGGCGAGACGGGCAGCATCGGGCAGCACCATTCGTCGCTGCGGCCGAGCTCCACGAGCCGCGTCGCGAGCACGCGCGCCTTGAACGAATTTGGCGAAGAACGAAAACCGTGCAGATAAAGAATCACGAAGCGCCTCTCGCGGACAGGGCGTCGAGCAACTTCTGATGCACGCCGCCGAAGCCGCCGTTGCTCATCACCAGGATCTGATCGCCCGGGCGCGCCGCGTGAACTACGGCTTTGACGAGCGCGTCGAGATTGTCGAAGGCTTGCGCCTTGCCGCCGAGCGGCGCCAGCGCTTCGCCAAGGTTCCAGCCTAGCGCGTCACGGCCGCTCGGTGCGCCGTAGCCGAACACGAGATCGGCGTCTGCGAGGCTTGCCGGAAGTTGCGCCTTCATCACGCCGAGCTTCATCGTGTTCGAGCGCGGCTCCAGCACGGCGAGAATCCGGGTATTGTCGCGGCCGACACGCGCCCGCAGGCCCGCCACCGTGGTGTCGATCGCGGTCGGGTGATGAGCGAAGTCGTCGTACACCGTCACGCCGTCTACGCTGCCGCGCACTTCCATGCGCCGCTTCACGTTGCGAAAGCTCGACAGCGACTTTGCGGCCTGCGCCGGCGGCACGCCGACATGGCGCGCAGCGGCAATCGCGGCGAGCGCGTTCATGCGGTTGTGCTCACCCTGCACCTGCCACTCGACCACGCCGACGCGCTCGGCGTTGTGATACACCGCAAAGCGTTCGTCGACGGGCACGCCGTCTTCGGCGGGCAGGGTTTCCCAGCCACCTTGCACACCAAAGCGCTCGACTTCGCTCCAGCAGCCGCGCGTCAGCACGCGTTCGAGCGGGTCTTCGCGGCCGTTCGTCACGACACGGCCAATGCGCGGCACCGTGCGGATCAGATGATGGAACTGCGTCTCGATAGCCGCCAGATCGGGGAAGATGTCCGCGTGATCGAATTCAAGGTTGTTCAGAACCGCGGTCTTGGGCCGGTAATGAACGAACTTGGAACGCTTGTCGAAGAAGGCCGTGTCGTACTCGTCCGCTTCGATCACGAAGAAGCTGGAATCGGTGAGCCGCGCGGACACGCCGAAATTCAGCGGCACACCGCCGATCAGAAAACCCGGATTGAGACCCGCATCTTCGAGCAGCCATGTAAGCATGGAACTGGTGGTCGTCTTGCCGTGCGTGCCGGCCACTGCGAGCACCCATTTGCCGTTCAGCACGTGTTCGCCGAGCCACTGCGGGCCGGACACATACGGCAGGCCACGGTCGAGAATCGCTTCCATCAGCGGGTTACCGCGCGAAACCACGTTGCCGATCACGAACAGATCCGCGTTCAGACCATTCAACTGGTCCGCGTCGTAGCCCTCGATCAGCCCGATGCCCTGCGCCTCGAGCTGCGTGCTCATTGGCGGATAGACGCCGGCGTCGCAGCCCGTCACCGTGTGGCCCGCGCCGCGCGCGAGGACCGCGAGACCGCCCATGAACGTGCCGCAGAT
The DNA here is from genome assembly GCF_032806925.1 of Paraburkholderia kirstenboschensis. Classification (NCBI taxonomy): domain Bacteria; kingdom Pseudomonadati; phylum Pseudomonadota; class Betaproteobacteria; order Burkholderiales; family Burkholderiaceae; genus Paraburkholderia; species Paraburkholderia kirstenboschensis. Next base: position 2,257,005 of record NZ_CP136513.1, read on the forward strand.
ACCGAGGATGTGGATATGCATAAGCCTGTCGTGCCGCGCGGGCGTTTTTTCCTGGAAAGACCCTTACCTGGCGCTTCGTGCCAGGCCCCCGAAGGGGCAAGAAAACTTGTGGGGCGGCCCGGCGTTTTCCTGAGAGGGATGAAAGAGCGGCGAACGGCCAAAAGAGCCGTCCGCAAAGGACGCCATTGTAACCGACGCCTCCCGAACGCCTAAGCGCACTCGCCCGCTTCCTCTGCGGCCGGCAGCCGGCCCGAGCCGCCGGAAAGGGCTGTCATGAATCTCTAGTATGATTGACGGATGGTTCGAAAATCACATTTTGATCCGCAGCGCGTGCGCGAGGAAATCGCCATTGCGGCTGCGCGCCTGATCGCCGAAGACGGTCTCGACTATGCGACGGCCAAGCGCAAAGCGGCCCGGCAAGTCATTGGGGAAAGCCGGGTTGCCGGCGAATGGCTGCCTGATAACGATCAGATCGAAGAAGAAATCCGCGAGTATCAGTCGCTCTTCCAGGGCGACAGCCAGCCGGCGCTTTTGCGGCGCCTGCGCGGCATCGCCGTCGAATGGATGGAACGGCTCGCACCTTTTAACCCGTATCTGACGGGCGCAGTGCTCGGCGGCACGGCCGGCGAGCATTCGGATATTCATCTTCAGGTGTTCTGCGACAACCCGAAGGAAGTCGCCATCGACTTCCTCAACGCGAACATCCAATACGACGTCTCGGAAACGCGCCACTTCGCGGGCCGCGGTTACGTGGAGACGCTGAGCTTCCTGTGGCGGCCGGCGAGCGAAGGGCGCGACTCGGACCCGGTGGGCGTTCACGTCGCACTGTACGAGGCGGACGACCTGCGCGGCGCGGTCAAAGCCGACGCCCGGGGGCGCACGGCGCGCGCGAACCTCCAGACCGTCCAGTCGCTGCTCGCCGCAAGCGGCGTAGCGCCCTCAACCAACTAGACACGCATGATGAACACCAGAAGGATTCTGCTGGGGGCGCTCGTCGCCGGCGTCGCGGCCGGAAGCGGCGTGCTCGCCAACCACTGGCTGAATGGCGACGACGGTTTGACTGCGACCGCCCACGCCGCCGGTTCGGCATCGAAGGAAAGCGCTGTTGCCCAACTTTGGGCGGCGCCGGTCACTACCGCAGATGGCAAGCCGGGCTCCCTATCTGTGCTGAAAGGACGCCCAATTGTCGTCAATTTTTGGGCTTCATGGTGCGGGCCGTGTGTCGAGGAAATGCCGGCGCTGTCGCAGCTGCAACGCGACTACGCGAAGAAAGGCATCCAGTTCGTAGGACTTGGCGTCGATTCGGAGAAAAACGTGCAGGCCTTCCTGCAAAAAGTGAAGGTCGCCTACCCCATCTACGTGACGGGCTTCGGCGGCGCTGACCTCGCGCGCTCATTTGGGAATACGGCGGGCGGCCTGCCGTTCACCGTGGTGATTGACGCCAAAGGCAATATCCGCTCGACAAAATTAGGACAGATCGATCCCATCGCCCTGAAACAAACCCTCGACGCGCTGTAAATTTCGCAATCTTTTGACGGTGGTTTTGCGACGAAAGGCGCAAAATTGGACGCAAATCGGACGCAATTGCGAGAAATTGAGCGACCGGCGCCTAGCCACAAAGCGCTCTCGAACGCCTCGTCCGTGCAGGAAACTAGACAAGTTTCTCTAATCAGCGCTAAAGTGCGCCCAATTCCACGGAAAAAGAAGCGACCATGACGCGACTGCTGGTACTGCACGGCCCCAACCTCAACCTTCTCGGCACGCGGGAACCCGAGGTTTATGGCCGAGTGACCCTGCCGCAGATTGACCAGGCGCTAGCCGACCGCGCCGCCGACGCCGGCGTAGAACTCGCGTCGTTCCAGAGCAACCATGAAGGCGCTCTGGTTGATCGCATCCAATCCGCCCGGACAGAAAAAACCGATTTCATCCTGATCAATCCGGCCGCGTACACGCACACGAGTGTCGCTATCCGGGACGCTCTCGCGGGCGTCGGCATTCCGTTCGTCGAGATTCATCTCTCGAACGTGCATCGTCGTGAACCGTTCCGGCATCACTCGTATTTTTCCGACCAGGCTGAGGGCGTGATCTGCGGCCTCGGCTGGAAGGGTTATCTGTACGCGCTCGAATTCGCGCTCGACCGGCTGGCCGCCGGTTCGTCGCGAGGCTGAAATTCCAAACACGTCTAATTTGCGCCGGCCGCGCGCGCGCCGGCACTCCACGCATTGAAAAGGGGCTTCCTGATGGATCTACGCAAACTGAAAACTCTGATCGACCTCGTGTCGGAGTCCGGCATCTCGGAACTCGAAGTGACCGAGGGCGAGGGCAAGGTTCGCATCGTCAAGAATGCGCCGCCGGTTTACGTGCAACCCTCCGCTTCGTACGCGCCGCAGTACTCGCAGCCGGCCCCGATGGCAGGCGGCGAAGTGCCCGCCGTGACGGCAGCAGGTGCGCCGGCCACGCCGCCAGCCGCCGCGCCGCAAGGCCATGTCGTGACCTCGCCGATGGTCGGCACGTTCTACCGCGCGCCTTCGCCGGGCGCCGATCCGTTCGTTCAGGTCGGTGACACGGTCAAGGAAGGGCAGACGATCTGCATCATCGAAGCGATGAAGCTGCTCAACGAAATCGAGTCGGACAAGTCCGGCGTCGTGAAAGAAATTCTCGTCGAAAACGGCCAGGCGGTCGAATACGGCCAACCGCTGTTCGTGGTCGGCTAACGCGGCGCGCATTGCGCCTCGCTGTGCGCATGCCGCCCGCGCGCCCGTCGCACACGGCGCGCGCCCGATCCTCTGAGGCAGCCGGTGTTCTCAGCAACCCGGCGCCCATTGATGAGTCGAAAAACCCGCTATGTTTGAAAAAATCCTCATTGCCAATCGTGGCGAGATCGCGCTTCGCATCCAGCGCGCCTGCCGCGAACTGGGCGTCAAGACGGTCGTCGTCTATTCCGAAGCCGACAAGGAAGCCAAGTACGTCAAGCTTGCCGACGAAGCCGTCTGCATCGGCCCGGCGCCTTCCAATCTGAGCTACCTGAATATGCCGGCGCTGATCAGCGCCGCGGAAGTGACGGACGCCGAGGCGATCCACCCCGGTTACGGCTTCCTCTCGGAAAACGCCGACTTCGCCGAACGTGTCGAGCAATCCGGCTTCACCTTCATCGGTCCGCGTCCGGAAACCATCCGGATGATGGGCGACAAGGTGACTGCCAAGCAGACCATGATCAAGACCGGCGTGCCTTGCGTGCCGGGTTCTGAAGGCGCATTGCCGGAAGATCCGAAAGAGATCGTGAAAATTGCGCGGCAAGTCGGCTATCCGGTCATCATCAAGGCCGCCGGCGGCGGCGGTGGCCGCGGCATGCGCGTCGTCCACACCGAAGCGGCGCTCGTCAACGCGGTCAACATGACGCGCGAAGAAGCCGGCCGTGCGTTCGGCAACCCGCAGGTCTACATGGAGAAATTCCTGGAGAACCCGCGGCACATCGAAATTCAGGTGCTGTCCGATTCGTTCAAGAACGCGGTCTGGCTCGGCGAGCGCGATTGCTCGATGCAGCGCCGTCACCAGAAAGTGATCGAGGAAGCGCCGGCGCCCGGCATTGCGCGCCGTCTGATCGACCGCATTGGCGACCGTTGCGCGGATGCGTGCAAGAAGATGGGCTATCTTGGCGCCGGTACGTTCGAGTTCCTGTACGAAAACGGTGAGTTCTACTTCATTGAAATGAACACGCGCGTGCAGGTCGAGCACCCGGTGACCGAACTGATCACGGGCGTCGACATCGTGCAGGAACAGATCCGCATTGCGGCCGGCGAAAAGCTCGCGTTCCGTCAGCGCGACATCGTGTTCAAGGGCCATGCGATCGAATGCCGGATCAATGCTGAAGATCCGTTCAAGTTCATTCCGTCGCCGGGACGCCTCACGTCGTGGCACATGCCGGGCGGTCCTGGCATCCGCGTCGATTCGCATGCCTACAATGGCTATTTCGTGCCGCCGAACTATGATTCGATGATCGGTAAGCTGATCGCTTACGGCGCTACGCGCGAGCAGGCAATCAAGCGGATGCGCATCGCTCTGTCGGAAATGGTCGTTGAAGGAATCCAGACGAACATCCCGTTGCATCGCGAGCTGATGCTGGACGCAAAGTTCGTCGAAGGCGGCACGAGCATTCACTACCTCGAAAACCGGTTGGCCGCGAAACTGCAGGCCGCGCCGGAAGAAGCGTAAGTCATGAGTTACCGGGAACTGGTCGCCGAATTGGCACGCGAGCACGCGGAGGAGTTTTCCGACGCGCTGCTCGAGTTGGGCGCGCTGTCCGTATCGGTCGAAGATGCGGACGCCGATACGCCCGACGAGCAGCCGCTTTTCGGCGAGCCCGGTCTCACGCCCGACCGCACGGCTTGGCAGCGTTCACGCGTGATCGCGCTGCTCGCAGCGGAACACGAACCGGCGGTGCTGCTCGCCGCCGCGGCGAACGAGGTCGGCCTCGCTGTGACGCCGTCGTTCACCGTGCGTGAAGTCGAAGAACAGGACTGGGTGCGGCTCACGCAATCGCAGTTCGATCCGATTCCGATCGGCGAGCGCATCTGGGTCGTGCCTTCGTGGCACGACGCGCCAGACCCCAATGCGCTGGTGCTCGAACTGGATCCGGGCCTCGCCTTCGGCACCGGCAGCCATCCCACCACGCGTCTGTGCATGGAGTGGCTCGAGCAATCGGTGAGGCCTGGGCAATCCGTGCTCGACTACGGTTGCGGCTCCGGCATTCTCGCGATTCTCGCAAAAAAATGCGGCGCCGATCCTGTGTACGGCATCGACATCGATCCGCAAGCGGTCGAGTCGGCGCGTCACAATAGCGAGCGCAACCGCGCCGAAGTCACCTACGGTCTACCCAACGAATGCCCCACCGGCGAATTCGAGCTCGTCGTTGCCAATATCCTGTCCAATCCACTCAAGCTGATGGCCTCGATGCTCTCGTCGAAGGTCAAGCCGGGCGGCCGCATCGCACTGTCGGGCATTCTGGCGCGCCAGGCTGACGAAGTCGCGCAGGTGTACGCGCGATGGATCGACATCGGCGTATGGCGCGAACACGAAGGCTGGGTATGTCTAACGGGAACACGCCGCGAAAGCCATTAGAATAAGGCGTATTGTCCAACCAACGGCCACTCGGCTAACCGGCTCAATATGCTTCTGGCGACGCGCTGTCCCTTCTGTGAAACCGTCTTCCGCCTGCAACCGACGCAGTTGGCGCTGCGCCGCGGCCTCGTGCGTTGCGGGCAATGCCACGAAGTGTTCGACGCATCCAGCAGCCTCTTCGACATAAGCGAGGGCGGCGACTTCTCCACCGCCAGACAGGTCTCCGCAGCCGCGGCTATAGAGGCACTGTCCGGCGTGCGCCCGAGCGGCGCAGACTTCAGCCCCGCCGCGTGGGATCCCTGGGCGCCGCGGCCCACGCCGCTCTTCGAGGAACGCTTCCGCCACAACGCACAGAGCGTCTCGGCTCAGCCCGGCTACACCGGCGCAAGCACCTCTAGCGCACCCGGCCATGCCGCGACGGAGCCCACGTCGCCTCCCGGCGCACCCAGCGCACCCAGCGCGGCGACTCCGGCCGACCACGAGCCGCTGCTCGCGGACGCGCCGCTCGAACCCTTCGCCTATGAAGCCGAGCCGCCCGCCGAAGAAGCGCCGCACGTGTGGCACAAGACAGAACGCCCCTCCGACTTTCCGATCGACGAACCGGTGCTCAACGAGTCGGCTTCGTTCCATGGATTCTCGGACAACGAACCGCATTTCGGAACGACCGGCGTAGGCGCGGCCGGCCTCGGCGCAACTCACCCGCATCCATATTCCGCCGATCCGGGCGATCCGGCCGATCCCGATCTGCGCGGGCCGACTCGCGCGGCTGCCACGCCGAGCGGTGAGCCGTTCTCGGTGCAGCCGCCGATCGGCGACGACATGGACCCGTTTCCGGTAGTGCGAGAACCGCGTGCCGCCGAACCGCGGCGCCTTGCATGGATCGTCGGCGGATCGGTGGCGGCGGTCTTGCTCGTCATCGCATTGCTTGCGCAACTCGCGTGGTGGCAGCGCGAAACCGTACTCGTCTATCTGCCGGGCACCCAGACGCTGTACGCGAAGGTGTGCGCGCACCTCGGCTGTCAGCTCACGGCGCCGCACGATATCGACGGCTTGCAGGTGGAGCCGTCTGATTTGCGGCAAATCGACGGGCCGCACAAGCTCGAACTGCGAATGCCGCTGCGCAACCGCTTCAACGTCGCGCTAGCCTATCCGGCGATCGAACTCACACTTCTGGACGATCAGAACAACGTGGCGTTGCGCCGCGTGCTGTTTCCGCAAGACTACGTTGCTCCAGGTACGCCGATCGCAGCGGGTCTGCCGCCGCACATGACGCAAACCATGATCGTGCACCTCGATACCGGCAACGCGGTCGCCTCCAATTTCCGCGTACAGATCTTCTATCCGTAACGCATCCCTGCGCGCCTCGCGTCGAGCGGGCGCGTTCACCGTCATCACAGACGAACTTTCGGAGCACAACAACATGAGTCAAGTCACGCTGGGTGGTAACCCGATCGATGTAGCCGGCACCTTCCCGTCGGTGGGCCAGAGCGCTCCCGCTTTCTCGCTGGTCGGCAAGGATCTGAAGCCGCTGTCGCTCGCCGATTTCGCCGGCAAGCGCAAGGTGTTGAACATTGTCCCGAGCCTCGACACGCCGACGTGCGCCACCTCGACCCGCAAGTTCAACGAAGCCGCTGCGAAGCTGAGCAACACGGCTGTGATCGTCGTGTCGGGCGACCTGCCGTTCGCCGCGTCGCGCTTTTGCACGACGGAAGGCATCGAGAACGTCGTGACGGCCTCGACCTTCCGCGGCCATGAATTTGCGCAGGCGTACGGCGTCGACGTGACGAGCGGTCCGCTCGCGGGTCTCACGGCGCGCGCGGTTGTCGTGATCGACGAGAACGACAAGGTGGTTCATGCGGAACTGGTCGACGAAATCAAGAACGAACCGAACTACGACGCAGCACTTGCCGCGCTGAAGTAAAACCTCAGCGCACGAAGACTCCGGCGCCGCGCTTCACGCGCGGCGCTGTCACATCGTCACTACCTATTTCTTCATTCTTTTTTACAGGACGCTCGCCTTGGCTACGCTGATTTGCGGCTCGCTCGCCTACGACAACATCATGACCTTCGAAGGCCGCTTCCGGGAGCACATCCTGCCGGAGCAGGTCCACATCCTGAACGTGAGTTTTCTCGTGCCGACGATGCGCCGCGAGTTCGGCGGCTGCGCGGGCAACATCGCGTATTCGCTGAACCTGCTTGGCGGCGACGCGCGCATCATGGGCACGCTCGGCGCGGTCGACGCTCAGCTGTACATGGACCGGTTCGCTCAACTCGGGCTGTCGACGGAAAATGTGCTGGTCGTGCCGGGCACCTATTCGGCGCAGGCCATGATCACCACCGATCTGGAGAACAATCAGATCACCGCGTTCCATCCGGGCGCGATGATGCAGTCGCACCTGAACCGCGCGGACGAAGCGAGAGGCATCACACTCGGCATCGTCGCGCCCGACGGCTACGACGGCATGGTCCAGCATTCGGAACACCTGGCAGCGGCGGGCGTGCCGTTCATCTTCGATCCAGGTCAAGGTTTGCCGCTCTTCGAGGGTGCTGCACTGCGGCGCATGATTGAACTTGCGACTTACGTAGCTGTCAACGATTACGAAGCCAAACTCGTGAGCAACAAGACAGGCTGGTCGCTCGAAGAGATCGCCGGCAAGGTGGAAGCGCTCATCGTCACGCTCGGCGAACACGGTGCGCAGATTCATCACGCGGGCGGGGTCGAAGAGATTCCGGCCGTCAAGGCACAGCAGGTGCTCGACCCGACAGGATGCGGCGACGCGTTTCGCGGCGGCTTGCTGTACGGCATCGAGAACAAGCTCGGCTGGGCGACCACCGGCCGTCTCGCGAGCCTGATGGGCGCGCTGAAGATCGAGCATCAGGGTCCGCAAAACTATGCGCCCACCCGGGCGCAGATCAACGAACGGTTCAAGCAGGCGTTCGGGTACGACCTGCCGTAATACCGAAGCTATTGGAGTTAGGGAATGAGAATAACGAGTCGCCTGATAGTGGCCACCTTGATCGCCGGTTCGCTGGGCATGTCGGGGTGCGCATACAACAGCAGCTCTGCCGACGTTTACACGGCGTCGCAGGCACAGCGCGAAGAAACGGTCCGCATGGGCACGGTCGACAGTGTGCGCGCAGTCAAGATCAGTTCGAACAACGGTCAGCCGAGCGGCATTGGCGCAATCGGCGGCGGCGCTCTCGGTGCAGTGGCGGGCAGCAGGATCGGCGGCGGCACCGGCTCGATCATCACCGGAATTATTGGCGGTCTGGCGGGTGCGGTGGCCGGCAACACGGTCGAGAACAGCGTGGCCGTGCGCGACGGTCTGGAGGTTACCGTGCGGCTCGACAACGGCGACATCCGCGCAATTACGCAAAGCTCAACCGGCGAGATCTTCCGCGCCGGCGACCGTGTTCGGCTTCTTTCCAGCGGCGGCGTTACGCGCGTCACGCACTAAGGTTCCCCTCTCGAACGGCCAGGCATGACGCGGCCGCGTCGACCTCACACGCATGCCCTCCCCTGTGCATGCGTTTTTTTTCGCCTGCGCGCAGCTCGTGCGTGCGTGACTGCATCCGCGCGTCGACGCTCACGTTTTGCGCGGACGAAAAAAATCCCGTCGCCGAAAACCGGCAACGGGACCCTGACCGAGTAGCGCTCGCGAAGCTACGTTAAGCGCCACTCGATCATTGGACGCATCGAGCGATGCGTCGAAGCACTTCTGCTGCTTACTGACCTGCTTACGGACGGCTGCCCGTCGGGAACGGCCATGCCGCTGCCGGGTTCAGCGCGGTCTTCACCGTCGCCGCCGGTGCGCTCGAAACAGAAGTCGCAGCGGGTGCAGGCGCAGCCTTCTTGGCGACAGCCTTCTTCGCAGGCGCAGCCTTCTTCGCAGGAGCAGCGGCCTTCTTCGCAGGAGCAGCCTTCTTGGCAGGCGCAGCCTTTTTAGCAGCAGCCTTTTTCGCAGGCGCAGCCTTCTTGGCCGCAGCCTTTTTAGCAGGCGCGGCTTTCTTCGCAGCAGCCTTCTTCGCAGGCGCGGCCTTCTTGGCTGCGGCCTTCTTAGCCGGTGCAGCCTTCTTCGCAGCAGCCTTCTTGGCCGGTGCTGCCTTCTTCGCTGCGGCCTTCTTCGCCGGCGCTGCCTTCTTCGCTGCTACCTTCTTGGCCGGTGCGGCTTTCTTGGCTGCAACCTTCTTAGCCGGTGCAGCTTTCTTCGCTGCTACCTTCTTAGCCGGTGCTGCTTTCTTTGCCGCGACCTTCTTGGCCGGCGCTGCCTTCTTCGCTGCTACTTTCTTTGCCGGTGCTGCCTTCTTCGCCGGAGCTGCCTTCTTTGCTGCGACCTTCTTTGCTGCAGGCTTCTTAGCGGCGGCTTTCTTTGCAGTTGCCATCATTTTCTCCTTCAGGTTTTCAGATGAGAGTCAGTTCAAACTACACCCTTCGTCAAAACCCGCTTCCCGCGGACGCTTCTCAGGGCGCGCGCTACGAAGCGGGCTATTCATCGGCGTACGCAGATGCCGCGCGCTTACGCTAATGAATGCGGTAAGGCGCGCCGTGCCCGAAGGCACCGCGCGCCAAATGTCATCGGTGTTGGGTTTCAACACCGGCAATTGCTTGATCGAGCCACCGGCGATAACGCCGGCGACTTTTTCCGGGGGGAAGTTTGCCCATCCCACTGAAGGGTTCGCAAAGTGCCTGTCATGTTTGTGGGCCGCGAAGGCACGCGGCGCACCGGGCACGCTTTGCATCAGGCGGTTCAGCTCCTAAACATAATTGCCGCGGCCGAGGCTCACGGCATCCCCATCGATGAATGCATCTACGGCACGACCCGGATCACTCCCAGGTCAGCGCGCCGCCAGTCTGATATTCGATCACACGCGTCTCGAAGAAGTTGCGCTCCTTCTTCAGGTCGATCATCTCGCTCATCCACGGGAACGGGTTTTCCTCGTTCGGGTACAGCGGATCGAGACCGATCTGCTGGCAACGGCGGTTGCAGATGAAGCGCAGATAGCTCTTGAACATCGACGCATTGAGGCCGAGCACCCCGCGCGGCATCGTGTCTTCTGCGTAACGATATTCAAGTTCGACCGCTTGCTGGAAGATCTCGCGGATTTCCGCGCGGAACTCAGCCGTCCAGAGTTGCGGGTTTTCAAGTTTGATCTGGTTGATGAGGTCGATGCCGAAGTTGCAGTGCATCGACTCGTCGCGCAGGATGTACTGGTACTGTTCCGCGGCGCCGGTCATCTTGTTCTGACGGCCGAGCGCCAGGATTTGCGTGAAGCCGACGTAGAAGAACAAGCCTTCCATCACGCAGGCGAACACGATCAGGGAGCGCAGCAGCGTCTGGTCAGTCTCGAGCGTGCCGGTCTGGAAACCCGGATCGGTCAGCACGTTGATGTACGGAATGAGGAATTCGTCTTTCGCGCGGATCGAGGAGACCTCGTGATACGCGTTGAAGATTTCGCCCTCGTCGAGGCCCAGCGATTCGACGATGTACTGGTAGGCGTGTGTGTGGATCGCTTCTTCGAACGCCTGGCGCAGCAGGAACTGGCGGCATTCGGGAGCCGTGATGTGGCGGTAGGTGCCCAGCACGATGTTGTTGGCGGCGAGGGAGTCGGCCGTGACGAAGAACCCCAGGTTGCGCTTGACGATGCGGCGCTCGTCTTCGGTCAGCCCGTTCGGGTCTTTCCAAAGGGCGATGTCGCGCGACATGTTCACTTCTTGCGGCATCCAGTGGTTGGCGCAACCAGCCAGATACTTTTCCCAAGCCCACTTGTACTTGAACGGCACCAACTGATTCACGTCAGTCTGGCCGTTGATGATGCGCTTGTCGGCGACATTCACTCGCGCTTCCGAAACGGCAGCGGTTCCAGCAGCATGAGCAACGGTAGCAGCGGGAGCGACAGCGATGTCGTTCGCGAAGATGTCTTGAGCCGAGGGAGCATGAGGAGCGGAACGCGTTCCGACTTGCGAACCGACAGCCGGTCCCGCAGCGTTGCGCAACACGTTCTGTTGCGTAGCGCTCGAGGGAGTTACGGCAGTGATCTCGTCATCCCAGTTGAGCATAAATGTCACCATCAATTTAGAACGGTTTGTACCATCTTTTCACGAGCGATAAAAGAGTCCGCTCGCGAAAAATCCTGTTTTCGATTCGCGTTGCTACGTTCATACAACACTTTGTTCAACAGACTGTGTACGTTGCCTCGTATGAAGCGAGTTGAATGTGTGTCGTCGAGGTGCTTCGCGAGCTCGAAGAGCAACGTGTTGAAGCGTCGTTTCGCTGCTCTATCTATCTGTATTGCGGAGTGCGTTTGCTGTGTCTTGCACTTCTCTGCGCGTTGCCGGTTCGTCCGCGCTAGCGAGATGAAGTTCAATGCAATGTCGAGCGATGCATGTGGCCGACTGCGTTGTTCGCTCCATCGGTCGAAGCGTTGATGAAGCGCCGGGTCTTGCACTCGGGGGTTGTCTCGCGCGCTTCGTGAAGTGCCGACTCGTTGCTTCGTTGCTTGGTTGCTTCGTTGATTCGTTGATTCGTTGCGTCGTTGCTTCGTGGCTTCGTCGGGCTTGTCGCTTCGGTGCTTCGCTTCGTTGCTGTCGATGAGCGGTGCGGCCTTGCTTACTTCGTCTATCCTGCTTGCCGCGCCGCTCGTCGGTTTATATGCTTCATCTCTATCAGGTTCGTTGATCGCTGCATGAGGGTCTTTACCTGGAACCCGTCAGCAAGCAACGAACCCGCTTGCTGCTCGACGCTTACTGGCAAGCCTCGCATTCGTCGAAGCCAGGGTCGCCCGGACGCATCATGCATACGGGACCGTCCGCTTCGGGCGCGGCTTCCACTGCGACCGCCGGCGCTGCCGCTGCTGCCTGAAGGCCGCCTGCATTGCCGAGTGCACCGCCGCTCGCGCCGAAGCCGCCCGCCGCGCCGCCGCCGACACCACCCGTGCCTTCACCGCCGCCCGAGCTCACTGCATTGAGCGCGCCGTGAGCGACCGTCGACTTCTCGACGTGCGTTGCCGCCATCGTGCGGAGGTAGTACGTGGTCTTCAGACCGCGCACCCATGCGAGCTTGTAGATCTCGTCGAGCTTCTTACCTGATGCGCCGCCCATGTAGATGTTCAGCGACTGCGCCTGGTCGATCCACTTCTGACGGCGCGACGCCGCTTCGACGAGCCACTTCGGATCGACTTCGAACGCGGTCGCGTAGATCGCGCGCAGGTCTGCCGGAATACGGTCGATGCGCGAGAGCGTGCCGTCGAAGTACTTCAGGTCGGCGACCATCACCTCGTCCCACAGGCCGCGCGCCTTCAGGTCGCGCACCAGGTAGTCGTTGACCACCGTGAACTCGCCCGACAGGTTCGACTTCACATACAGGTTCTGGAACGTCGGCTCGATGCAAGCCGACACGCCGATGATGTTCGAGATCGTCGCCGTCGGCGCGATCGCGATGCAGTTCGAGTTGCGCATGCCGTAAGTGGCGATGCGCTCACGCAGTTCCGTCCAGTCCATCGACTCGCTCGAATCGACTTCGACATAGCCGCCGCGCGCGTCGGCCAGCAGCTTGACAGAGTCTTGCGGAAGGATGCCGCGATCCCACAGCGAGCCGCGGTAGCTGGAGTAACGGCCGCGTTCTTGCGCCAGTTCGGTCGACGCGTAGTAAGCGTAATAGCAAACCGCTTCCATCGACGTGTCGGCGAACTTGACCGCTTCTTCCGACGCGTACGGCGTGCGCAGCAGATGCAGGCAGTCCTGGAAGCCCATGATGCCCATGCCGACCGGACGGTGCTTCAGGTTCGAGTTGCGCGCCTTGGCGACTGCGTAATAGTTGATGTCGATCACGTTGTCGAGCATGCGCATTGCGACGCTGACCGTGCGCTTGAGCTTGTCGTGGTCGAGCACGAGCGTGCCGTCGGCCTGTTCCTTCAGATGCGCGACAAGGTTCACGGAGCCCAGGTTGCAGACCGCGATCTCGGAGTCGCTCGTGTTCAGCGTGATTTCCGTGCACAGGTTCGACGAGTGGACGACGCCGACGTGCTGTTGCGGCGAACGCACATTGCACGGATCCTTGAACGTGATCCACGGGTGGCCGGTTTCGAACAGCATGCCGAGCATCTTGCGCCACAGTTGCGCCGCGGGCACCTTCTTGAACAGCTTGATCTCGCCGCGCGCGACCTTGTCTTCGTAAGCCGTGTAAGCCGCTTCGAACTCGGCGCCGAACTTGTCGTGCAGGTCCGGGCAGGTCGACGGCGAGAACAGCGTCCAGTCGCCGCCTTCCATCACGCGCTTCATGAACAGGTCGGGAATCCAGTTCGCCGTGTTCATGTCGTGCGTGCGACGACGGTCGTCGCCGGTGTTCTTGCGCAGCTCGAGGAATTCTTCAATGTCGAGGTGCCACGTTTCCAGGTACGCGCACACTGCGCCCTTGCGCTTGCCGCCCTGGTTCACGGCGACCGCCGTGTCGTTGACGACCTTCAGGAACGGCACCACGCCTTGCGACTTGCCATTGGTGCCCTTGATGTGCGAGCCGAGCGCACGCACACGCGTCCAGTCGTTGCCGAGACCGCCGGCAAACTTCGAGAGCAGCGCGTTTTCCTTCAGTGCTTCGTAGATGCCGTCCAGGTCGTCGTCGACCGTGGTGAGATAGCACGACGACAGTTGCGAGCGGCGCGTGCCCGAGTTGAACAGCGTGGGCGTGGACGACATGAAGTCGAAGCTCGACAGCACGTTGTAAAACTCGATCGCGCGCGCTTCGCGGTCGATCTCGTTCAGCGACAGGCCCATTGCGACACGCATAAAGAATGCCTGGGGCATTTCGATACGCACGCCGTCGTGGTGCAGGAAGTAACGGTCATACAGCGTCTGCAGACCGAGGTAGCCGAATTGCAGGTCGCGGTTGTTGTCGAGCGCGGCACCCAGGCGCTTCAGGTCGAACTGCAGCAGCTTGTCGTCGAGCAGTTCGGCTTGCACGCCGCGCTTGATGAACTGCGGAAAGTACTCGGCATAACGCTCGCCCATTTCGGCTTGCGTGACTTCTTCTTCGAGAATCTCGCGGCGGATGGTGTGCAGCAGGATGCGAGCGGTGACCTGACTGTAGGCCGGGTCTTTTTCGATCATCGTACGGGCAGCCAGAATCGCCGAGTCGTAGACCTGGCTCATCGGCACGCCGTCGTACAGATTCTTCACCGTTTCCGCGACGATCGGCTCCGCGCTCACCGCGTCACCCAGGTTCGCGCAAGCGGACTCGATAATGCCGCGCAGTGCAGCGAGGTCGAGCGGACGCGTGACGCCGTTGTCCGTGACCGTGAGGCCCGGCGTGCCGGCGGCAGCGTGATCGTCATGAGCGCGCGCCTGCGTGCGCTTCTCGCGATACAGCACGTAGGCACGTGCGACGTTGTGCTCGCCGCCGCGCATCAGCGCGAGTTCGACCTGATCCTGAATGTCTTCGATATGGAACGTGCCGCCGTTCGGACGGCTGCGCAGCAGCGCGCGCACCACGTTCTGCGTCAGTTGCTCGACCAGTTCACGCACACGCGCCGACGCCGCGCCTTGACCACCGTTGACGGCGAGGAATGCCTTCGTCACGGCGATGGCGATCTTCGACGGCTCGAACGACACCACGCTGCCATTACGACGGATCACCTTGTAGTCGGCGTACGTCGCTTGCGGCGCGAGCGCTTGAGTGCCTTGTGCCTGGCCGAAGGCCTGGCCAGTCGGTGATCCCTCATACCGGGTCGTCACGTTGTCGGTGGTTTGCATGTGCAAAGCTCCTGGTCCTGGAAATGTTGCGGCGAGTGCCGCGGATTAAAACGAACGCTGCGCCGCCGCGTGCGCAAGCGAGGAGGTGCAGGAAAAAGACCGGCCTGGGCGGCTGGCGGGATGCGACTGCGATGAAGCCTGATTCGAATTGAAAACGGTCTTCGTCGTATATGTCGCGATCACTCTCAGCCCCTTTCCTGATGCTTATGGTTGCCGCCGGCTGGTCAGGTCCGGCTGCGCTGCAGGAATTATTTTTCGCTGCCTGGAATGCTTGCGGCGCCGTGCTCGGAGAGCGGGGCGCCGCGACTTGTGCACTCAGTTATACACTCGGTTATTCACACAGTTATACACAGGACACACAATATCTAGTGCGTAACTGAATTTGTGGCACCAAGTATAGTGGAGATTCGAGACAGGTCAAACGCTTTTATTTGCTCTTGAAGGCTTGACTTTTGGACCGCGCGGCGCGAAGCACTCCGCCCGCAGAAGCAGGCAGAGCCTCGCTCAGCGGCGCTCGCGCGACGTCGCGCAAAGTGCCGTTACGGCGTTCTGGAAAACTTGAGATAGGGGAAATACCGATCCGCCAGCAACGTGTCGCGTTGCAGACGCGGCCACTCGAAATGTGGTCCTGGATCTGTCTTGCGGCCGGGCGCTATGTCGGCGTGTCCGGCAAGCGCTTCGATCGGATAGCGAGCCGTCAGCGCGCTTACGAGCGAGCCGAGCGTGCGGTATTGCGCCGCCTCGAAAGCAGTGGTGTCACTGCCTTCCAGTTCGATGCCGATCGAGAAGTCATTGCAGCGCTCACGGCCGAAAAAGTTCGATGGGCCCGCGTGCCATGCGCGCTCATTGCACGACACGAACTGCTCGAGCGCGCCGTCGCGATGAATCACGAAATGCGCGGACACGCGCACGCCGCGCAGATGCGCGTCGTAATAAGGATGAGCGTCGCAATCGAGCGTATTGAGAAACAGTTCGGCAATCGCCGTGCCGCCAAACTGGTTGGGCGGCAGGCTGATGTTGTGGACAACGATCAGAGTCGGCACCGCGCCTTGCGGCCGTGCTTCGAAATTCGGCGATGGCAGCTTGCGCGCTTTTGCAACCCAACCGTCTGCGTCGACGGCGAACCCGACGCTCATCGAGCGTCGCGGCCCGTGGGTCGCGCGCCGTGTCGCTGCGCGTGCGCGGCGCTGCAGAACGGCTGCCCGGCGACGACCACCGAGTCGCTCTTCGGCGCATGCACGCCGCACTCGACGCAACGGATCATGGGCTCGGCGAGTTGAGGCGGCTCTGCAGGACGCGCGGCACCATTGCGATTGCCATTGCTGGCGGCGCCCGATGTGCCTCGCGCGCCGCCGGCGCCGGTACGTTGTGCCGTGTGCGCGTCATGACGGCGCAGCGCCTTCACGAGCCACTGGCCGACGAAGAACAACATGATGAGCAAAAAGATTTGTCGCATGGGGCACGCTCACACTACAGCACGGTGCAACAGCACCTCGAAAACAAAACGGCTGCCGACGTACGCCAGCAGCAACGCGACGAACGACGCCAGCACCCAACGCAATGCAGCACGGCCGCGCCAGCCGGACACCTTGCGCGCCGTCAGAAGCGCGCCGAACATTACCCACGACAGGATCGCGAACACGGTCTTGTGATCGAGCCGCAGCGCGCGGTCGACCAGTTGCTCGCTGAACAGAATGCCCGACACGAGCGTCAGCGTGAGCAGCACGAAACCGGCGCCGATCAGGCGGAACAGCAGCTTCTCGAGTGTGAGCAACGGCGGCAGCGTGTCGAGCCAGCTGGACAGCCAGCCGTTGCCCGCCGCAGCCACATTCCGCTGCGCGATTCCGCCGCGCATTGCATGAAGACGCCGCTCGACGAGCAGCATCAGAATGGCGTGCAGCGCGGCGATCGCGAACAGACCATAGGCGATGTTGGCGATCAGGAAGTGCAGTTTGAACATGGGTGCGGCCGAATACGGCAGCACACGCACGCCGTTGAACGCGAGCGGCAATAACGAGGCGATGCAGGCGAGCGGCAGCACCAGCAGACGCAGTCCGT
The DNA here is from genome assembly GCF_032806925.1 of Paraburkholderia kirstenboschensis. Classification (NCBI taxonomy): domain Bacteria; kingdom Pseudomonadati; phylum Pseudomonadota; class Betaproteobacteria; order Burkholderiales; family Burkholderiaceae; genus Paraburkholderia; species Paraburkholderia kirstenboschensis. The sequence continues at coordinate 2,273,926 of NZ_CP136513.1, forward strand.
CGAGCGGAAAGAAAAAGCTTTCTATCCAGTAGATGCCGGCGCCGAGCCAGAACATTGCGGACAGCGCAAACGCGAAGCCGAACACCATCGCGTTCTGCGGGAAGATCGTGGTATGCAGCAGCACGCCGTGCGCGAGCAGCGCGACGAACAGCAACGCGCGGCCCGACGAACTCATGCCCGAAGCTGCCGACCCGGCGAATCCGGACTGTGTCTGTGTGTTCGCGCCAGTGGTTGCGGCGGCCGGCATCGGCGGAACGCTTTCCAGCATGGGGCGCGACCCGGCGTGCCGATGCGAGCGCCAGCCGGCCACGGCGAGTCCGCCGTACAGGAGCGCAGTGAGGGCATACAGTACAATATCCATATTCGAAGTTTACACTAGGCCCCTGCTCCGCGACGTCTTCCACTTCGCGCCCGGCCGGGGCCGCACTGTTCATCGCTCCCCATGCTCGACAATCTGACTCAACGGATGGCGCGCGTCGTCAAGACGCTGCGCGGCGAAGCCCGGCTCACCGAGGCGAACACCCAGGAAATGCTGCGCGAGGTTCGTCTGGCGCTGCTCGAGGCGGACGTGGCGCTGCCCGTCGTGCGCGAGTTCATCGCGAAGGTGAAAGAGAAGGCGCTCGGCGAGGAAGTCATCAGCAGCCTGTCGCCGGGTCAGGCGCTCGTCGGCGTGGTGCAGCGCGAGCTGACCGCGGTGATTGGCGGCGACTACGAAGGCAAGGCCGCCGAGCTGAATCTCGCTGTCACGCCGCCGGCCGTCATTCTGATGGCGGGTCTGCAAGGCGCGGGTAAAACGACCACGGTCGGCAAGCTCGCCAAGCTGCTGCGCGAGAAGTACAAGAAAAAGGTTCTGACTGTTTCGTGCGACGTCTATCGCCCCGCTGCTATCGCGCAGTTGAAGACCGTCACCGAGCAGGTCGGCGCGGACTTCTTCCCGTCGGAACCCGATCAGAAGCCGGTCGACATCGCGCGCGCCGCGGTCGACTGGGCCAAGCGTCACTATCACGACGTGCTGCTGGTCGACACGGCCGGCCGTCTGGGTATCGACGAAGCGATGATGCGGGAAATCACCGCGCTGCACACCACCTTGAAGCCGGCGGAAACGCTCTTCGTCGTCGACGCAATGCTCGGCCAGGACGCGGTCAACACCGCGAAAGCATTTAGCGACGCGCTGCCGCTCACCGGCGTGGTGCTCACCAAGCTGGACGGCGACTCGCGCGGCGGCGCGGCGCTCTCGGTGCGTCACGTCACGGGCAAGCCGATCAAGTTCGTCGGTGTCGCGGAAAAGCTCGACGGCCTCGAAGTCTTCTACCCGGATCGTATGGCGAACCGGATTCTCGGCATGGGCGACATTCTCGCTCTCGTCGAGGAAGCGCAACGCGGCGTGGATGTCCAGGCCGCGCAGAAGCTCGCCGATAAGGTCAAGAAAGGCGGTGACTTCGACCTCAACGATTTCCGCGCGCAACTTACGCAAATGAAGGGCATGGGCGGTCTCTCGTCGCTGATGGACAAGCTGCCCGCGCAATTCCAGCAGGCTGCTGCCGGCGCCGACATGAGCCAGGCCGAAAAGCAGATGCGCCGCATGGAAGGCATCATCAATTCCATGACGCCGCTCGAGCGCGCCAAGCCGGATCTCATCAAGGCCACGCGCAAGCGCCGCATCGCCGCGGGAGCGGGCGTGCAGGTGCAGGAAGTCAACCGCATGCTGAACCAGTACGATCAGATGCGCACCATGATGAAGAAGTTGAAGGGCGGCAATCTGCAAAAGATGATGCGCGGCATGAAGGGCATGATGCCCGGCATGCGCTAAGCTTTAGCAAGACGGCGGCGCGCGGGTTGCTGACCCGACCGGCGGCCACCGTCACCATGGGAACTTCCTTCGGGGCGTTCTCACTCACACTATGTATACAGTTACCGCCCGTCAGACGTCATGAACCGCGAAGAAGCTCTCCACATTTTTAGCCACTCCGAAGAAATCGTTTCGGCCGACGAGGTCAACGCGTCGATCAGCGGCATGGCTACCGCCATCCGCAACGAAATGAGCGAGGACTTTCCGCTCGTGCTGTCGGTGATGGGCGGCGCCGCGGTCTTCACAGGCATGCTGTTGCCGCACCTCGATTTCCCGCTCGAGTTCGACTACATCCACCTCACGCGCTATCGCAACACCACCAAGGGCGGCAACGAGATGCAATGGCGCGTGGCGCCGGCTGAGTCGGTGAAGGATCGCGTGGTGCTGGTGCTCGACGACATTCTCGACGAAGGCGAGACGATGGCCGCGATCCGCAACCGCATTCTCGCGATGGGCGCAAAGCGCTTCCTGAGCGCCGTGCTGTGCGAAAAGATCATCCCGAAAGCCAAGCCGCTGCGCCCCGATTACTGCGGCTTCGAAGTGCCGGACCGCTATGTTTTCGGCTGCGGCATGGACGCCAAAGGCTACTGGCGCAACCTGCCGACTATTCGCGCATTGACTGAAGGCGCTTGACTTGCATGATCGGTCGCCGCGTTGTCTTGCGCGGCGCGAAAATGACGAGATGAAAAAAGCGGCCCGCTGGGCCGCTTTTTGTTGCGTCAAACATTGCTTGCGGGTTTCACTCAGCTGAGTTCGGCTCGGAGATCTGCCCGGCGTCGCTGATTGCCGCTCCGATCGACAGCGCGCGTCACTCAGAGTTGATGCACAAACGCGCGGATACCGCCAAGCATCATCTCCACTGAGATCGCCACCAGCACGAGTCCCATTAGCCGCTCGAATGCCATCATGGTTCGCTCGCCGAGCCACGCCTGGATCCGCTCGGCCAGCATCAGCACGACTGCGCAGACGATCATGGTGACGGTCAGCGCGCCGATCCACTCGAACATCTTGCCAGGCGCCTGCGACGTCAGCAGCATCACGGTTGCCAGCGCCGACGGCCCTGCCAGCGCCGGGATGGCAAGCGGCACGATCAACGGCTCGCCGCCGCGCACGTCGCCGCCGAAAGGGCCGTCCGGATGCGGGAACACCATGCGCAGCGCAATCAGAAACAACACAATGCCGCCGCCGATGCGCAACGACTGGTCGGTGAGGCTCATCATGCGCAAAAATGCGTCGCCGACCACCATGAACACCAGCAGGATCGCAAACGCGATCGCGACCTCTCGCAGAATCACTGCGGTGCGCCGCTTCGGCGACACACCGCGCAGACAACTAATGAAGAGTGGAATGTTGCCGAGCGGGTCAGTGATCAGGATCAGCAGCACGGTCGCGGACAGGAAGGTGTACTCCACCGTCCGCCCCGCTTAGCGCGCCAGCGCCGCGCGAACCTTCGCGATCACCGTTTGCGCGGCTTCATCTACCGGCAGCAAGGTCGCCTCGGCGTCGCGGCGGCCCTGATATTCGAGCTTGCCTTCCTTCAGGCCACGGTCGCCGATCACGAGACGATGCGGCACGCCGATCAGTTCCCAGTCGGCGAACATCACACCGGGGCGCTCGCCACGATCGTCGAGAATCACGTCGATGCCAGCTTCGACCAGCGCTGCGTACAGCTTGTCAGCCTGCTCGCGCACGGCTTCGCTGCGGTCATAGCCCATCGGGCACAGCACGACTTCGAACGGCGCGATCGATTCCGGCCAGATGATGCCCTTGTCGTCGAAATTCTGTTCGATCGCGGCGCCCAGGATACGCGTGACGCCGATGCCGTAGCAGCCCATTTCCATAGGCTGCGGCTTGCCGTTTTCGTCGAGGCAGGTTGCGTTCATCGCTTCGGAATATTTGGTGCCGAGCTGAAACACATGGCCGACTTCGATGCCGCGGCAAATCTCGATCACGCCGTTGCCGTCCGGCGACGGGTCGCCCTTCTTCACGTTGCGAATATCGGCAACAACCGGTTCCGGCAGATCGCGGCCCCAGTTCACGCCCGTGGTGTGGTAGTCCACCTCGTTCGATCCCACAACGAAGTCGCTCATGTTCGCGACGGTGCGGTCCGCGACGACTTTCACCGGCTTCTTCGTGTTGAGCGGACCGAGATAGCCCGGCGGCGTGCCGAAGGTTTCGATGATCTCCGCCTCGGTCGCCATGCGGAAATCGGCGAGGCCCGGCAGCTTGCTTGCCTTGATCTCGTTCAGGTCGTGATCGCCGCGCAGCATCAGCAGCCAGATGGTCGGTTCGGCGCCTTCGTTTTCGGTAGCGAGCACGATCGACTTGATGGTGCGCTCCAGCGGAATGTTCAGCAGTTCGGCGACGGCCTCGCACTTTGCCTTGCCCGGCGTCGGCGTCTTTTTCATCTGCTCGGCGGGAGCCGCGCGCTGTGCGTGGAGCGGCAAAGCTTCGGCCGCTTCGACGTTCGCGGCGAAGTCGGAGGTCGGGCAGTAGGCGATTGCGTCCTCACCCGTTTCGGCGATCACGTGGAATTCATGCGAGCCGCTGCCGCCGATCGAACCGTTGTCCGCCGCGACCGCGCGGAAATCGAGGCCGAGGCGCGTGAAGATGCGCACGTACGCGTCGTACATCTTGCGATACGACTCGCGCAGACCTGCCGCGTCCTTGTCGAACGAGTACGCGTCTTTCATGATGAACTCGCGGCCGCGCATCACGCCGAAACGCGGACGGATTTCGTCGCGGAACTTCGTCTGGATCTGATAGAAGTTGACCGGCAACTGACGGTAGCTCTTGATCTGCCCACGCGCGATGTCAGTCACCACTTCTTCGTGGGTCGGTCCGATCACGAAGTCGGATTGCTTGCGGTCTTTGAAGCGAAGAAGTTCAGGGCCGTATTTTTCCCAGCGGCCCGACTCCTGCCACAGCTCGGCCGGCTGCACGGCCGGCATCAGCAACTCGATCGCGCCTGCCCGGTTCATTTCGTCGCGCACGATCGCTTCTACCTTACGGATCGAGCGCAAGCCGATCGGCAGATAGTTATAGATGCCGCCGGCGACACGGCGGATCATGCCGGCACGCACCATGAGCTTGTGGCTGACGATCTCGGCGTCGGCCGGAGCTTCTTTCAGGGTGCCGATAAAGAAACGGGAAGCTTTCATTCAGATTTTCCAAAAGCGGCGGCTCCGGAGGGACCGCCCGAAAGGGTAAAAACGGGGAAATCGATACGGCTGCGTCGCCGGGCCCGCCCGGTTGCGCCATTCCGGCGCAAGGGCCGCCGCCGGGCGCCAAAGCCGCCGCGCAAAGTCTTTTGCACAAGGGATGAGGCACGGGAAGACGGACAGGCTACCGCAAAGCAGGCCTTTTGCGGCGAATCGTTCCAATCTGGTGCGAATCGGTGCGTCGGGTCCGTTATCTGTTTATAATCAAAGCAATTTTAAAGGATTCGAAGGTGGTTGTATGCTGGATCGTGAAGGCTTTCGCCCGAACGTCGGCATCATCCTCTTGAACGCGCACAACGAGGTGTTTTGGGGCAAACGGCTCCGTGAACATTCCTGGCAGTTTCCGCAGGGGGGCATCAAGTACGGAGAGACCCCCGTGCAAGCGATGTATCGGGAGTTACACGAAGAAACCGGTCTGCTTCCGGAGCACGTCAAGGTGATCGGTCGCACACGCGACTGGTTGCGTTACGAGGTGCCTGACAAGTTCATCAAGCGCGAGGTACGCGGTCATTACCGCGGCCAGAAACAAATCTGGTTCTTGCTCCGAATGGTGGGGCGCGACTGCGACATCTGCTTGCGCGCCACCGACCACCCGGAGTTCGACGCCTGGCGCTGGAACGAGTATTGGGTACCGCTCGACTGTGTGATCGAGTTCAAGCGGGATGTATATCAGTTGGCGCTGACGGAGCTATCCCGTTTCATGCGCCGCACTGCGCCGCGTGCGGAAAAACCTGGCGGGCACCATGGGCCGCGTTATCCCCGGATAGCGTCGTCAATGGAAAGTCCGCCGGATTCCACGGTAATGACGGTGACCACGGTAACGTCCGTCAGAATCGAAACTTCGGTTCACACGACAAGCGTGGCCGATTGCGGCGAAACTGCCGGCTCGGGGAACGAGGCCGGCACCGTATCGGAACTCGACGAAGACTCGGCTCGCGAGGCTGCGGGTTCGATGTTCCGTCATCAAGGCGTGCGCAACTGACCATTCTGCGCGGCCGTCTACGTCGTCTACGTCGTCTACGTCGCCTATGTCGCCTATGTCGCCTATGTCGCCTATGTCGCCTATGTCGCCTATGTCGCCTATGTCGCCTATGTCGCCTATGTCGCCTATGTCGCCTATGTCGCCTATGTCGCCTATGCGGGCGCGGCTTCTCAAGCCGCGCCCGCTTTTTCGAGGAAACCATATTGAAAGCACTTGCTCTCGTCGTGGCGTGCGTCGCCACCGGCGCCCTGCTGGCTGGTTGTTCGAGCGCCGGCAAATCCACCAACAAGGACGACAGCGCCTTTGCCTATCTGCTGGACCGGCCGACAAATTGGGTCGAAAACAAGGTCGAGACCTTGCCGCCGCTGCCGCAGGACTCGAACCTGCTGCCTTTCGAGGTGTCCGGCAATACGCCGCTGCATTTCGCGATCGACCAGAACTCGCTGACTGTCGGCTCAGACGGCGTCGTGCGCTATACCGTGGTCGTGACGAGCCCGAGTGGCGCCCGCAACGTGAACTACGAAGGCATCCGCTGCGACACCTATGAGTGGCGCCTGTATGCCGGTCTGAACGCGGATCACGACGGTTGGGACAAGACAGTCGCGAACGATTTCACGCGTATCGAGAATGGCGCGCTGAACGCGTATCACGCGGTGCTGTATCAGGATTATTTGTGCGCGAACAAGATCCCTACGGGGAGCGCAAAAACGATTGTGGATAACATCCGCTATAAGCGCACGGCGACTTCGTTGGTTCACTGACGCTTCGCCGACGCACCCAGAAAAAAAGCCGTTCCCGCATTCGCTGGAACGGCTTTTTTACATGTTGCGCGTGAGCCGGTCGGCCACTCAAACCAGCACCAGGTTGTCGCGATGAATCAGTTCGGGCTCCAGCATGTAGCCCAGCACCGATTCGATCTCGCCGCTCGGACGCCGCTGGATCAGCTTTGTCTCTGCACTGCTGTAGTTGGTGAGGCCGCGCGCCACTTCCCGGCCGGCAGCATTGAGGCACGCGATCACCTCGCCGCGAGCAAAGGCGCCCTGCACGCCGACAATACCGATGGGCAGCAAGCTCTTGCCGCCTGCCGTCAGCTTTTCCACGGCTCCGTCGTCGATCACGACATGGCCGCGCACCTGCAAGTGATCGGCCATCCATTGCTTGCGCGCCGCCATGCGCGCGGTGCGTGCGATCAACTGCGTGCCGACCGCCTCTCCAGAAGCGAGCCGCGACAGCACGTCCGCTTCGCGCCCGCTCGCGATCACCGTGTTCGCGCCGCTATGAGCGGCGCGCTTGGCAGCGAGAATCTTGGTGAGCATGCCGCCGCGGCCGAGGCTCGAACCGGCGCCGCCGGCCATGGCTTCGAGGTCTGGCGCGCCGGCGTCTGCCTGCTGAACGAGCGTGGCGTTCGGGTTCTTCCGGGGATCGGCGGTAAAAAGCCCTTGCTGATCAGTGAGTATGATGAGCGCGTCGCCCTCGATGAGATTCGCGACCAGTGCGCCCAGCGTGTCGTTATCGCCGAACTTGATTTCGTCGGTGACGACCGTGTCGTTCTCGTTGATGATTGGCACCACGCCGAGCCGCAGCAGCGTCAGCAACGTGGAACGCGCGTTCAGATAGCGCTCGCGGTCGGCCAGGTCTGCGTGAGTCAGCAGGATCTGCGCGGTCTGGATCGAATGCTCGGCAAAGCGGCTTTCGTAGACCTGCGCGAGGCCCATTTGTCCGACGGCCGCGGCCGCCTGCAATTCGTCGATTTCGCGCGGGCGCCTGGTCCAACCAAGCCGCTGCATTCCTTCGGCGATGGCGCCCGAGCTCACCAGCACCACTTCCTTGCCCTGCACGCGCAGTGCGGCAATCTGCGCAGCCCAGCGGCCGATCGCAGCATGATCGAGGCCGCGCCCGTCATTCGTGACGAGGCTCGAGCCGACTTTCACTACCAATCGCCGTGAATCTGCGATGACGGAACGCATTGTGCGCAGCCTCCCAAGATGACGCCTGACGCGCGCCGCCAACCCGCAAAGGCCCGGCGCCCGAGTTGTTTAGTCCTGCGGATCGACGCTGGATTCGCCAGCGGCGGCAGGTGCTTCCGGCTTGTCGCGAAAGCGGACGTCGGCGGCGAGGTCTTCGGCTTCGGCGGCGCGCTGCGCTTCCGAATGGGCCGCGATGTAGTCGAACACCGCATAGCAGAGATTCTCGCAACCTTGACCGGTCAGAGCCGAGATTTCGAAGACCGGTCCGTCCCAGCCAAAGCCCTCGACAAACGCCGAAACGCGCGCTTCACGTTCGTCCTCGGGGACCATGTCGAGCTTGTTGAGCACGAGCCAGCGCGGCTTCTGATACAACAGCTCGTCGTACTTGCGCAGTTCGTTCACGATCGCCTTGGCTTCCGCGACTGGATCGACCGCTTCGTCGAATGGCGCCAGGTCGACGATGTGCAGCAGCAAGCCCGTGCGCTGCAAGTGCCGCAGGAACTGGTGGCCGAGCCCCGCGCCTTCCGCGGCACCCTCGATCAGACCGGGGATGTCGGCGATCACGAAGCTGCGGCTCGGTCCGACACGGACCACGCCGAGATTCGGCGCAAGTGTGGTGAACGGATAGTCTGCGATTTTCGGCTTCGCGTTCGACACGGAAGAGATGAACGTGGACTTGCCCGCGTTCGGCATGCCGAGCAGCCCGACGTCGGCCAGTACCTTCAACTCGAGGCGCACCATGCGGCGCTCGCCCGGCTTGCCGTCGGTTTTCTGGCGAGGCGCGCGGTTGGTGCTGGATTTGAAGTGCAGATTGCCGAGACCGCCCGCACCGCCCTGCGCGATTTGCACGCTCTGGTTGTGCTCGGTCAGATCGGCGATCAGTTCGCCGGTTTCCATGTCGGTAATGGTCGTGCCAACCGGCATGCGCAGCGTGATGTCGTCGCCGCCCTTGCCGTAGCAGTCTGCGCCGCGGCCGTTTTCGCCGTTTCGCGCCATATGTTTTTTCGCGTAGCGGTAGTCGATCAGCGTGTTGATGTTGCGGTCTGCTACCGCAATCACGCTGCCGCCCCGGCCGCCGTCGCCGCCATCCGGGCCGCCGAACGGAACGAACTTCTCGCGGCGCATCGACGCGCTGCCATCCCCTCCGTCGCCGGCGATGACTTCAATCCTCGCTTCGTCAATGAACTTCATGCGTAACTCCGTCCCGTGGTGTACTGCCAGATGGTGCTGCTAAATACTACTGGATGCTGCTATTTTGCCGCGCCCGCCGCGCGATGATCAATCGACCAAACGGCATAGGCGCAGCGCCGCAATTACAGCGCCGACGGCACTTGCCGCAATAAAAAAAGCCCCGCTAACTTCGCGGGGCCTTTTCCGGTCCTGAAGCCCGTGCCTGAGTGAACTCAGACTGCTGCCGGGACGACGTTGACCATGTGCTTCTTCGCTGCGCCTTTCGTCGAGAAATTGACGTGGCCGTCCGTCAGCGCGAACAAGGTGTGATCCTTGCCGATACCAACGTTTTCGCCCGGGTGCATACGCGTGCCGCGTTGGCGAACGATGATGCCGCCAGCGTTGATAGCCTGACCGCCGTAAACCTTCACGCCGAGACGCTTCGATTCAGAGTCGCGGCCGTTGCGGGATGATCCGCCTGCCTTTTTGTGTGCCATTTGATTTGCTCCTTAACCGGTGCGCTTACGCGTTGATAGCGTCGATGCGCAGTTCGGTATAGTTCTGGCGGTGGCCGCCATGCTTCTGGTAGTGCTTCCGGCGACGCATCTTGAAGATAGTCACTTTAGCGTGACGACCTTGCGACACGACGGTAGCCTTGACGGAAGCCCCACTGACCAGCGGCGTACCGAACTTAATCGATTCGCCTTCGCCCACTGCGAGAACCTGGTCGAGCGTGATTTCAGCGTCAATGTCTGCCGGTATCTGTTCTACTTTAAGTTTTTCGCCGACGGCAACTTTATACTGCTTGCCACCGGTTTTTATGACCGCGTACATTGAGAACCTCACTCTGTGTTCATTTTTCCCACGCACCGCGCGCGGAAACCCGTGATTATACATAGAGTTAGCTGCTCGGTCAAAACTCATTGAGAGCGGCCTGGCGTTCCGTCCGGGTGACGCGCAGCCCAGCGCCTGGCGGCGTCCACGAGCGCGCCGCGCGGCGTTCCGCGACCCGGAACAACCGCGATTCGCCTTATAATTCGCGGCACTACCCAATTCAGCCATCATGTCGTCGACTGCCACCACCTCCTCCAACGCCGCCAGCCTGCTCGCTCCGATCGCCGAAGACATGCAGCAGGTGAATCGCGTCATCCGGCACCGTCTTGCGTCCGAGGTGATGCTGATCAACCAGATTTCCGAGTACATCATCAGTGCCGGCGGCAAACGCCTGCGGCCGGCGCTGCTGCTCCTGGTGGCCGGCGCGCTCGGGGAAACCACGGGGCACCGGCATGAACTGGCGGCGGTCGTCGAATTTATCCACACGGCAACGCTGCTGCACGACGACGTGGTCGACGAATCCGATTTGCGGCGCGGTCGCCAGACCGCCAACGCGCTGTTCGGCAATGCGGCGAGCGTGCTGGTCGGCGACTTTCTCTATTCGCGCTCGTTCCAGATGATGGTGGGCGTGGGCAAGATGCGCGTCATGGAAATCCTGTCGGAAGCCACCAACATCATCTCCGAAGGTGAAGTGCTGCAACTGCTGAACATGCACGACGCCGACGTAGACCAAGCCCGCTACATGCAGGTGATCCGCTACAAGACGGCCAAGCTCTTCGAGGCCGCGGCTCAGCTCGGCGCGGTGCTGGCCGGCGCGGATGCCAGAACCGAAGCAGCGGCGGCGGAATTCGGCCGGCGCATCGGTACGGCTTTCCAGATCATGGACGACTGGCTCGATTACACGGGCACGGCGGAGTCGATGGGAAAAAACGCCGGCGACGATTTGCGTGAGGGCAAGCCCACGCTGCCGCTGATCTACTTGATAGAGCGCGGTACGCCCGAGCAGTCGGCTCTCGCTCGCGAGGCCATCGAGCAAGGCGGCACCGACCGTTTCGACACAATCTTTGAGGCGATCACACGTTCCGGCGCGCTGGATCACACGCTCGAATGTGCGAAGCAGGAAGCTCAGGCCGCAGCAGCCGCAATTTGTTCGTTTCCCGATTCCATTTACAAAGAAAGCCTGCTAGAATTATGTTCTTACTCGACGGCGAGACAGTCTTAAATAAGACTCAAACGTCGGTTTCGTCTGAATCGAGTCCGCAGTACACATCGGGGTGTAGCTTAGCCTGGTAGAGCGCTACGTTCGGGACGTAGAGGCCGGAGGTTCGAATCCTCTCACCCCGACCAGATTTTCCTTGTTAGTTCAAGGCTCGAAAAACCGCCCAGCGTGCTCGGCGGTTTTTTGTTTTTGCGGGCCGGATTTTGTTTTGCGGCCGGATTTTGCCGCCGGGCTTGCGGCGCATGCACGCGGCTCGAGCTACAAGCCTCCTGATGGCAACATCCCTGCTGGCGGGTTGCGCCGCCCCCTCTGCTATATTCTCTCCATCCTTTTCCCCTCTTCTATCCTTCACGACGCGTGGAACAACTTCCCTTATGGGCGCAGATTGGCGCCGTCTTTCTGCTGCTAATCTGCTCGAGCTTCTTTTCCATTTCCGAAACGGCGATGATGGCACTCAACCGCCATCGCCTGAAGCACCTTGCCAGCAAGAACGCGCTCGGCGCGAAGACCACTCAGGGTCTGTTGGCGCACACCGATCAACTGCTGAGCGTCGTGCTGATCGGCAACAATCTGTTCAACACCATCATTCCGGTGCTGACCACTTCGATCGCGCTGCACACGTTCGGTCGCAACAACGTTGTGCTGTCCATCGCGACCGGCATCGTCGCGTTCCTGATCATCGTTTTTGCCGAGATCACGCCGAAGATCGTCGGTGCAACGTTCCCCGAGAAGATCGCGCTGCCAGCCAGCCTGCTGATCGCGCCGATGATGCGCGTCGCGAGGCCGCTCGTCTGGTTCGTCAATCTGTTCGCCACCGGCATCTTGCGGGTGCTGCATATCAACACACAAGGCGCGCGCGATCAGCGCCTCTCCACTGAAGAACTGCGCGCCATCGTGCTCGAGTCCGGCAGCTTCATGCCGACCAAGCACCGCAGCATTCTGCTGAACCTGTTCGACCTCGAAAACATTTCCGTCGACGACGTGATGATCCCGCGCCGCCGCATCGAGGCGCTTGACTTCGACGCTCCGTTCGAGCAGATCCTGCATCAGCTCGAAACCTGCTATCACAACAAGCTGATCGTCTATCAAGGCGATATCGACCGGGTGCTCGGCGTGCTGCACGTTCGCAAGACACTCGCCGCCCTGCACAACCAGGAACTGGAGCGCGAGACGCTGCGCGAACTGCTCGCCGAGCCGTACTTCGTGCCGACCGGCACGCCGGTGTTCCAGCAATTGCAGTACTTCCAGGAGAGCCGCCATCGCATCGCGCTCGTCGTCAACGAATACGGCGAGTTGCAAGGGCTCGTCACGCCGGAAGACATCATCGAGGAACTGATCGGCGAATTCACCACGTCGATCCCGCGCGGCGCCAATTCACGCGGCGGCTGGAACGAACTCGGCGAATGCATCGTGGCGGGCAGCATGCCGCTGCGTGAGCTGAACCGCTGGCTGCAACTCGCGCTGCCCACCGACGGCCCAAAAACGCTCAACGGGCTGATCCTCGAAATTCTCGAAGACATTCCCGATGGCGATGTCTGCGTGCAAATCGGCGACGTGAAGCTCGAAGTGATGCGCAGCGACGACCAGGCGATCCGCACCGTCAAGCTGTTCAAGCCGCCGGCGCGCGCGAAGGCTGGCAAGGCGCTGCTGGGTTAGGTTCATGCCGGTTGAGGCCGAGCGCCGCACGCCAGCATCGCATAAGCCCCCGCCGTGCGCCATTAGCCGAATGGCCGAGTGGCGGCACGAGCCGCCTTGCCCGAAGATGAAGCCGTCGTGTTCTACAGGCGGCTCATCGCCGGCTCTTCATGCAAGCTTCTTTTCAACCCGCGGCCTTGCTGCGGCCGCTACCGGCAGGCAGCGAAAGCGCCTCTCGCAATAAGCCAAACGGGCTCACCGGCGACACCGGCGGCGCTGCCGCAATGCCCCACGATTCCGACAACGCCCCCGCCGTGCGTCTTCTGACCGACACGCTGCGGGAAGCGACACGCCGCAACGCATCGGATCTGCACATCGAACCAGCGGAAAACGGCTGGCGGGTGCGCTTGCGCATCGACGGCGTGTTGCATGAAATGGCGACGCCGCCCGCCCATCTGCGGGACGCCTTTATCACGCGCGTGAAGGTTCTGGCGCGCATGGACATCGCCGAGCGGCGTGTCCCGCAGGACGGCCGGCTGCGGATCGCCACGTCGCCAGGACGGCTCGAGGACTACCGCGTCAACTCGCTGCCCACGCTGTTCGGGGAAAAGCTCGTGTTGCGCAGGCTCGACGCGCTGCCGACCGATCTTTCGCTCGCCTCGCTCGGGCTGGATGCTCGGCAACGCGATGCCGTCGATGCCGCAATTCGCGCGCCGCATGGTCTGGTGCTCGTCACGGGGCCAACAGGGAGCGGCAAGACGCTGTCGTTGTACTGCATCCTGAACCTGCTCAATAGCGAGGCGCGCAATCTGTGTTCCGTCGAAGATCCGGCGGAAATCCAGCTGGCCGGCATCAATCAGGTCAGCGTGCGTGAGAAGGCCGGGCTCACTTTCGCTGTCGCGTTGCGCGCCTTTCTGCGCCAGGATCCGGACGTCGTCATGGTCGGCGAAATACGCGACGAGGAAACCGCCGACGTCGCCGTCAAGGCCGCGCAAACCGGCCACCTGGTGCTGTCGACGTTGCACACGAACGACGCGCCAGCCGCTGTCGCGCGTCTCATCGACATCGGCGTGGCGCCGTACAACCTCGCGGCCGCCCTGCGCATGGTGACGGCGCAGCGACTGGTGCGCCGCCTGTGCACAGCCTGCCGGGCGCCCGCGCCGCACTCTGCCGCGGCGCTTCGTTCGGCGGGCTTCGCCGAACAACGGCTCAATGGCTGGCAGCCCTACGCTGCCAAGGGTTGTGTGGCTTGCCACGGCATCGGCTATCGGGGCCGCGTCGGCGTCCACCAGGTCATGCCGGTATCCGATGCCATGCGTGAGCTGATCGTCGGGCGAGCAGGAACGCACGAACTCGCCCGGCAGGCGCGCAGCGAACACGTCGGCACCCTGCGCGACGCCGCGTTGGCTCTCGTGCGCGACGGCACAACGAGCCTCGCCGAAGCACTCGCCGCCACCGAGGTCGCATGAGTACTCCCGCGGCACATCGCCCTGCGTCAACCGACACGCGCTTCAGGTGGCATGGTGTCGATGCCGACGGCAGCCATAGAACGGGCGCGCTCATTGCGCCGGATGCGAGCACCGCTCGCGCTCTGCTCAAACGCGACAACCTGTTCGTGGTCGACCTGAAAGCCCAAGGGCCGGCGCCGCGCCCAAAAGCAAATGCCGCCGACGTCACGCTGTTCACGCGCCAGCTCGCAAGCCTGCTGCGCGCCGGCTTGCCGCTCGCCCCCGCTCTGGACCTACTGGGCCAGGCGCAAAGCTCGCGTCGTCCGGGCATGCCGCGGATCGTCGGCGCATTGGCGCGCGACATCACGGCAGGCCTGCGATTATCGGCTGCCTTGCAGCGGCATCCGTTACAGTTCAACGCCCTGTATTGTCAACTCGTCGAAGTGGGCGAGGCCGCTGGCGCACTGTCCGCGGTTCTCGCGCGAATCGCGGACGACCGGGAGCGCGCCGCCGCGCAACGGGCGAAAGTGCGCGCGGCGTTGACTTATCCTGTCGTAATTCTGCTGCTGGCCCTGGCGATTACCGCCGCTTTGCTCGTCTGGGTGGTGCCGACTTTCAAACAGATCTTCGACGGTTTTGGCGCGCGTTTGCCCGCGCCAACGCAGTTTGTATTAGCGCTGTCGTCGGGCGCCGCGCAATGGAGTGTGCCCGCCATCGCGGTCATCGTCGCGGCGTATTTCGCGGCGACATTTCTGCTGCGACGTTCCGAAACGGCGCGCATCCGCTTCGCGCGTTTATCGCTGAAAATGCCGGTCGCCGGTTCACTGCTGGCCACGCTTTGCGCCGCACGCTGGAGCCGCGCGCTCGGCACGTTGCTGTCGGCCGGCACGCCGCTCGCCGACGCATTCGATTCGCTGACTCACGCCACGGGCAACGCCTTTTTCGACCGCGCAACTGTGGACATCGCGGCGCGGCTGCGGCGCGGTGAACGGCTTGCCGCAGCCATGCGCTCGGCAAGCTGCTTCCCGCAAGAGGTCGTGCAGCCGGTCGCCGTTGCCGAGGAGTCCGGAGCACTCGACACCATGCTTCTCGACGTGGCGTCGCTGGCCGATCGTCAGGTAGACGAAAAGATCGGCACGCTGTCTAGCCTGTGCGAACCGCTCGTCATTGTTGTGCTGGGGGCGCTGGTCGGCGGGCTTGTCATCGCGATGTATCTTCCCATTATTCAACTCGGCAACGTGGTGTAGCATCGCAGCCGAATCCACCGTTTCGTCCATGCAGGCAGCTCATTCACTCGTGCCAGAAACCTCCTCCAACCTGCTTTCGGGCTCGCTTTCGAACCTGTTGCCAGGTCATTTCGCAGCCGGTCTCGGTCAGGCATTCAGCAGCCTGCCGGCCGCCTTGCAGTTCGCTTTTGCGATCGTATTCGGGCTCGTGATCGGCAGCTTCCTGAACGTCGTCGTGCATAGGGTGCCGATCATGCTCGAACGCGCATGGCGCCTGGAAGTGAGCGAGGCCAGTAACGAACCTCTCGAACAGGACGGCCTGCCGGCGCGCTACAACCTGTGGGTGCCACGCAGCGCCTGTCCTCACTGCGGGCATGTTCTGCACGCCTGGGAGAACCTGCCGGTGCTCAGCTATGTGCTGCTGCGCGGTCGCTGTTCCGCATGCGGGGCTCGCGTCAGCCCGCGGTATCCGCTGCTCGAACTCGCCAGCGCGGCCCTCGCAGCCGGCGCTCTCGCGCTGTTCGGTCCGACGCTCGCCGCGCTTGCCGCGTTCGGACTGTGCGCCGCCCTGCTCGCGATGAGCGCCATCGACATCGACACGCATCTGCTGCCGGACTCGATGACGTTGCCCCTGCTTTGGGCAGGCATCATCGTCAACTTTTACGGCGTGTTCGCAAGTCTTCACGATGCCGTGCTTGGCGCTATCTTCGGCTATCTGGTGCTGTGGGCGGTGCATTGGCTGTTCCGGCTCGTGCGAGGTATCGACGGCATGGGTTACGGCGACTTCAAACTGCTCGCCGCGCTCGGCGCGTGGCTTGGCTGGGCGGCGCTCCCTCAGATCGTGCTGGTTGCCGCCGTGGCGGGCGCGGTCGTCGGTCTCGCGGCAACGTGGCGCGGCCGCATGCGGTTCGAAGAGCCGCTGCCGTTCGGGCCGTTTCTTGCAGCGGGCGGCGTTCTCACATTGTTTTTCGGCACACCGCTTTACCTGGCTCTCGGAGGCTGAAGCATGTTCGTTGTGGGACTCACAGGCGGCATTGGCAGCGGCAAATCGACTGTTGCCGATCTGTTCGCGGCGCATGGCGTGCCGCTCGTCGACACGGATCTGATCGCGCATCGCATCACCGCGCCGCACGGCATCGCGATGCCGCAGATCGCCGCCGAGTTCGGCAGTGCGTTCGTCGCCGCGGACGGCTCACTCGACCGCGCACGCATGCGCGCGCTCGTCTTCAGCGACGACGCGGCGCGCAAGCGGCTCGAGAACATCACGCATCCGCTGATTCGCGCAGAAACGGAACGCGAGCAGCGCGAGGCCACAGGGCCTTATGTGATCGTTGTGGTCCCGTTGCTGGTCGAGTCGGGCAGCTGGAAAAACCGCGTGAATCGCGTACTCGTCGTGGATTGCAGCGTGAAGACGCAAATCTCGCGCGTCATGAACCGCAATGGCTTCAGCCGCGAACAGGTGCTCGCGATCATTGCGCGCCAGGCCACGCGCGAAGCGCGGCTCGCTGCCGCAGATGACGTGATCGTGAACGACGACGCGCCGCTTGCTGCGCTCGCCGCGCAGGTCGACGCGCAGCATCGGGCGTACCTGGCTCTTGCGCGTGTGAAGCCCGTGTGACCTATTGGCGTGAAACGTTGAACTTTGGCATTGGCTGTATGCCGAAGCAGCGGAAAATCGCGAGAAACGCGCCGAAAAATGTGCAGAAACCCGCGCGAAAAGCGCGCGATTGCTAGGGTAGTCCCGCGGCATTAGAATGTCCTGCATTCCCGTCACCGACCACGCCCGAGGCGAGCCCGCTTGATCCTTTACGAGTACCCCTTCAACGAGCGAATCCGGACGCTATTGCGCCTCGAAGATCTGTTCGAGCGCTTCACGTTCTTTCTGACGCAAGATGACGCCAGGGAACATCATGTCGCACTGACCACGCTGTTCGAAATCTCAGAGGTAGCGGGTCGCGCGGATCTCAAGTCCGATCTGATGAAGGAACTCGAACGGCAGCGGCAAACGCTCGCGCCGTTTCGCGGCAATCCGGGAATCGAGCAGAGCGCGCTCGAAGCGGTGCTCGGCGAAATCGAGCAGACGTTGGCGGGGCTTTCGCAGATGCAGGGCAAGACGGGCCAGCACCTCGCGGAGAACGAATGGCTCGCCAGCATCCGCAGCCGGGCGATCATCCCGGGCGGCACGTGCAAATTCGACCTGCCGTCGTATTACGCGTGGCAGCAACTGCATCCGGATCAGCGGCGTCAGGACATTGCCAAGTGGGTCACGCCACTGCTGCCTCTGCGCGACGCGGCCACGATCGTGCTAAGGCTCGCACGAGAGTCGGGTCAGGCGTCGAAGGTCATGGCCATGGCGGGCAGTTATCAGCAAATGCTGTCGGGCCGCTCGTATCAATTGATGCAAGTGCGCGTGGCTCCGGAATTGCGCGTGATTCCCGAGGCGAGCGCCAACAAATACATGCTCTGGGTGCGCTTTACAGTGCAGGACGGCGATCTGCGTCCACGTGCCGTCGATGTGGACGTGCCCTTCCAGCTCACGCTTTGCAGCCTGTAAGCAAGCGCCTCGCTTGCGCTGCACGGACTCGAATAAAGCGGTCGGCTCGCTCGCCGCGCCTTTAAAGCGGCGACAAATGCCCCTATATTCGATACTTGTTCCATTTGTACTGACCGCCTGACCGTATGCCAACCGTCGTCAAATGCCCCACTTGCGGAAAGGACGTCCGCTGGACAGCTGAAAACCGCTTCCGCCCGTTCTGCTCGGACCGCTGCAAACAGATCGATCTTGGCGCCTGGGCCGCTGAGAAATACAAAATCGGCGGGACCGATCAGGAAGCGCCGTCAGACGAGTCGCCCGGCGGCGACTACAACCCGCATTGAGCATGCGGGGACGTGGGCCGTGCGTTCCCACAAAGGCCGCACGCGCCCGTCGCTGCAAAACTGCTCATCGATCAAGCAACGCCAGCATTGCGTGCTTCTACCTGTCAGCGTTTCTCTGCCGCGAGCCATTCCAGCACGGGAATAGTCGCCGGCAGAAGCGGCGCAACGTCGGCCGGCAGCGCTTGCCACACGAACGCCTGGCCTTCGCGGCCGTGCGGCTCGCCCTTCCACTGCGTCACCTTGCAGAAAAAGAGCCGCACATAAGCATGCGGATAATCGTGTTCGAGCGTATGCCAAAGGTGGCACGCTTCAACTTCGATGCCCAGCTCTTCGTGTAGCTCGCGAGCAAGCGCCGCCTCGACCGATTCGCCCCTTTCCAGCTTGCCGCCCGGAAACTCCCAGTAGCCCTCGTACGGCTTGCCCGCCGGACGCTGCGCGAGCAGATAGCGCCCGTCCGGTTGAACGAGCACGCCGACCGCGACTTCCGTCACCGGACGACCGGCCGAGTTCGTTTGCGCGTCGCTCATGCCTCGGATTTCCGGCCGGACCAGTCGCGCGCAAACTGCCACGCGACACGCCCCGAGCGCGAACCACGCTCGAGCGCCCACACCAATGCGTCGCCGCGTGCGGCTTCGACTTCAGCGTCGTTGCAGCCGAAATGCCGCAGCCAGTGGCCGATGATCGACAGGTAGTCGTCCTGCTTGAACGGATAAAAGCTGACCCACAGCCCGAAACGCTCTGACAGCGAGATCTTTTCTTCGACAAGCTCGCCGGGATGAATCTCACCATCTGACGTGTGCTTGTAGGTCTCGTTGTCGCTCATGTACTCCGGTAGCAAATGGCGGCGGTTCGACGTCGCGTAAATGAGCACGTTGTCAGATTGCGCGGCAATCGAGCCGTCGAGCGCAACTTTTAGCGCCTTGTAGCCCGACTCGCCGTCTTCGAACGAGAGGTCGTCGCAAAACACCACGAAGCGCTCCGGCCGCTTCGCGATCAGATCGACGATGTCGCCGAGATCGTGCAGGTCGTCTTTGTCCACTTCGATCAGGCGCAAGCCGTCTTTCGCATACGCGTTCAGGCACGCCTTGATCAGCGACGACTTGCCGGTACCGCGCGCGCCCGTCAACAACACGTTATTGGCCGGCAGCTTGTGGACAAATTGACGCGTGTTCTGCTCGATCAGCGCTTTCTGACGATCGATGTTTTGCAGATCGCCGAGCGTGATGTCGGAGATGGCCGGCACTGGCTGAAGGTAGCCGCGCCCCTGGCGTTTGCGCCAGCGGAAAGCGACCGCCGCCGCCCAGTCGATATCAGGCGCGGCGGGCGGAAGCATCGCTTCCAGGCGCACGAGCACGGCTTCGGCCCGTGTCAGAAACTGTTCGAGTTTGTCCATAACAATGAGTGAGCAGCCAGAGGCCGCATGATGAACCTGATTAGGAGCGGTAGTCGGCGTTGATGCTCACGTAGTCGTGCGACAGATCGCAAGTCCAGATCGTGGCTTGCGCATTGCCGCGGCCGAGCACGACGCGAATGCCGATCTCGCTCTTTTTCATGACGCGCTGGCCGTCTTCTTCACGGTAGGCCGGATTGCGGCCGCCGGCAGTCGCGACCAGCACGTCGTCCAGATACAGATCGATCTTGCCGACGTCGAGATCGTCGATGCCGGCATAGCCGATAGCCGCGAGAATGCGGCCGAGGTTCGGGTCCGATGCATAAAAGGCCGTCTTCACGAGCGGCGAATGGCCGATCGCATACGCGATCTGCCGGCATTCACCGGCGCTCAAACCGCCTTCTACCTGCACCGTCATGAATTTGGTCGCGCCTTCGCCGTCGCGCACGATCAGCTGCGCGAGCGTCTGCGCGACTTCGGTCACCGCGTCGCGCAACGCTGCGTAAGCGGGCGAGTCGGTGGACGTGATCGCAGGCAGGCTCGATTTGCCCGACGCGATCAGGATGAACGAATCGTTCGTCGACGTATCGCCGTCGATCGTGATGCAGTTGAACGAACGGTCTGCAACGTGTTTGACCAGCGCGTCGAGCACCGGCTGAGCGAGCGCCGCGTCGAACGCGAGGAAACCGAGCATGGTCGCCATGTTCGGCTTGATCATGCCGGCGCCCTTGCTGATGCCGGTCAGCGTGACCGTGTGGCCCTCGATCGTGACCTGGCGCGAGGTCGCCTTCGGCAGCGTGTCGGTGGTCATGATCGCCTGCGCGGCGTCGTACCAGTTGGCTTCCTTGCGGTTCGCGAGCGCGGCCGGCAAACCCGCCTTAAGACGATCGACCGGCAACGGTTCCAGAATCACGCCCGTCGAAAACGGCAGCACCTGCTCCGGCGCAATGTCGGCCAGGCGCGCGAGTTCCGCGCAGGTTTCACGCGCTGCCACGAGGCCCGGTTCGCCGGTGCCCGCGTTCGCGTTTCCGGTGTTGATCACGAGCGCACGAATCGGCTTGCCGCCGGCGCGCACTCGCTCCAGATTCTCGCGACACACCGTGACCGGTGCCGCGCAAAAGCGGTTCTGCGTGAAGACGCCGCCTACCGTTGCGCCTTCATCGACGGAAATGACGAGCACGTCCTTGCGGTTCGGCTTGCGAATGTTCGCTTCCGCCCAACCGAGCGTGACGCCGGCGACGGGATGCAGTTGAGCGGGATCGATCGAGGGGAAATTGACAGCCATGGTCGCGACCTGTCGAAGAAAATGCCGGCGAGCGCCGGCATTGAGGGAAACGGAACTGGTAGCTCGGCCAGATGCCGGACCACCGCGAAATCAGCAACACAACACGGTGCAAGAAAGACGGCGCCAAGCGACGCGGCGCGCTCGTAAGCGCGCCGCCCAAGGCATTATGCGATCTTGCCGTGACACTGCTTGTACTTCTTGCCGCTGCCGCACGGGCACGGATCATTGCGGCCGACCTTAGGCACGTTGTCCGCGCCGACATGCGACGCTGTTTGCGGCGAGGAGCCGTGGCTCATCGCGTCGCCGATCATCGCAGCGGTTGCGGCCT
Organism: Paraburkholderia kirstenboschensis; assembly: GCF_032806925.1. Classification (NCBI taxonomy): domain Bacteria; kingdom Pseudomonadati; phylum Pseudomonadota; class Betaproteobacteria; order Burkholderiales; family Burkholderiaceae; genus Paraburkholderia; species Paraburkholderia kirstenboschensis. The sequence continues at coordinate 2,295,357 of NZ_CP136513.1, forward strand.
CCGCTGCGGCAGGCGCCGCGGCCGAGGCTTCGGCGAATTCGGCGTGACGGAACTCGACGTTCTCGAGGTGGCCGCCCTGCTCTTCCATCTGTTCGGCCGCCTGCTCCAACTGCTCGGGCGACTGGATCTGCACGTTCATCACCACGCGCGTGACTTCGAGCTTCACCGCGTCGAGCATGGCGGCGAACAGTTCGAACGCCTCGCGCTTGTATTCCTGCTTGGGGTTCTTCTGCGCATAGCCACGCAGATGGATGCCCTGACGCAAGTGATCCAGCGCGGCGAGATGTTCGCGCCAGCTGCGGTCCAGCGTTTGCAGCATGATGGAACGTTCGAATGCGCTAAACGACTCGCGGCCGACCAGTTCGACCTTGGCCTCGTACGCTTCGTCTGCGGCGGCTTGCACTGCTTCCAGAATCTCGTCGGACGTGATCGAGTTCGACTCGTTGATCATTTCCTGGATCGCGAGGTCGAGCTGCCATTCGTTGCGCAGCACTTCTTCGAGTTCCGGCACGTCCCACTGTTCTTCAATGCTGCCCGCCGGCACGAACTGATGAACGATCTCGGCGATCACGCCATGACGCATCGCACCGATCGTTTCGGTAATGTCGTTCGCTTCGAGCAGTTCGTTGCGCTGCTGGTAGATCACCTTGCGCTGATCGTTCGAGACGTCGTCGTATTCGAGCAGTTGCTTGCGAATGTCGAAGTTGCGCGCCTCGACCTTGCGCTGCGCCGATTCGATGGAACGCGAGACGATGCCCGCTTCGATCGCCTCGCCTTCCGGCATCTTCAGGCGGTCCATGATCGCGCGCACGCGGTCGCCCGCGAAAATGCGCAGCAGCGGATCTTCCAGCGACAGATAAAAGCGCGACGAACCAGGATCGCCCTGACGGCCCGCACGGCCGCGCAACTGGTTGTCGATTCGCCGCGATTCGTGGCGCTCCGTGCCGATGATGTGCAGACCGCCCGCGGCCTTCACCTGATCGTGCAATGCCTGCCATTCGTCATGCAGCTTCTGGATGCGGCGCTGCTTTTCGTCGTCGGGAATCGTCTCGTCGAGTTCAATGAAGGACGCCTGTTTTTCCGCATTGCCGCCGAGCACGATGTCAGTGCCGCGACCGGCCATGTTCGTGGCGATCGTAATGCGCTTCGGACGACCAGCTTCCGCGACGATCTCCGCTTCACGCGCATGCTGCTTTGCGTTCAGCACTTCGTGCGGCAAACCGGCCTGCTTCAGCAGATGCGAGAGCAGTTCCGAATTTTCAATCGACGTGGTGCCGACCAGCACCGGCTGACTGCGTTCGTAACAATCGCGGATGTCGCGGATCACCGCGTCGTAGCGTTCCTTAGCGGTCTTGTAGATCTGATCCTGCTTGTCGATCCGCTTGGGCGGACGGTTGGTCGGGATCACGACCGTTTCGAGACCGTAGATCTCGTTGAATTCGTACGCTTCGGTGTCGGCCGTGCCGGTCATGCCGGACAGCTTCGCGTACATGCGGAAGTAGTTCTGGAACGTGATCGAAGCGAGCGTCTGGTTCTCGCTCTGAATCTTCACATGCTCTTTCGCCTCGACAGCCTGGTGCAAGCCGTCGGACCAGCGGCGGCCGGCCATCAGACGGCCGGTGAATTCGTCGACAATGATCACCTCGCCGTTCTGCACCACGTAGTGCTGGTCTTTGTAGAACAGCGTGTGTGCGCGCAATGCGGCGTACACGTGGTGCATCAGCGTGATGTTCTGCGGCGCGTACAGGCTTTCGCCCTCGCCGATCAGGCCCCACTCGGCGAGCAGGCGTTCGGCTTTCTCGTGACCCGATTCGGTCAGGAACACCTGACGGCCTTTTTCGTCGAGCGTGTAGTCGCCCGGCTTTTCCACGCCGGTGCCGTCGGCCTTCTCTTCGCCGATCTGACGCTCGAGCAGCGGCGGCAGCGCGTTCATGCGCACATAAAGTTCGGTGTGATCTTCCGCCTGACCGGAGATGATCAGCGGGGTACGCGCTTCGTCGATCAGGATCGAGTCCACCTCGTCGACCACGGCGAAGTTCAGCGCGCGCTGCACGCGCGCTTCGGGCTCGTACACCATGTTGTCGCGCAGGTAGTCGAAGCCGAACTCGTTGTTCGTACCGTACGTGATGTCGGCGGCGTACGCCTGCTGCTTCATCTCGTGGTCCATCTGCGACAGATTGATGCCGACGGACATACCGAGGAAGTTGTAGAGGCGCGCCATCCACTCGGCGTCGCGCTGGGCGAGGTAGTCGTTCACCGTGACGACGTGAACGCCGCGGCCGGACAGCGCGTTCAGATACACCGGCAGCGTGGCGACGAGCGTCTTGCCTTCGCCGGTGCGCATTTCGCCGATCTTGCCGTAGTGCAGGACCATGCCGCCGATCAGCTGCACGTCGAAGTGGCGCATTTTCAGCACCCGCTTGCTCGCCTCGCGGCAGACCGCAAACGCTTCCGGCAGCAGTTTATCCAGCGACTCGCCGCTCGCGACGCGTTGGCGGAACTCGTCCGTTTTCGCGCGCAGTTGATCGTCCGTCAATTGCTCGATCTGCGGCTCGAGCGCATTGATCGCCGCGACGGTCTTTTGATATTGCTTGACTAGCCGCTGGTTGCGGCTGCCAAAAATCTTCTGTAGAAAACCGGTGGTCATCGGATCGGTGTCTGCGTCGCGGCTTCGGCTGGGTCGCGGCGTGCGGTTCAAGCACGCGCTCTCCGGGGTCGGAATGGCCTCGGCGGCTTAGTCCAAGAGTGAATTGTCGGGTAGCCCGACCTTCTTACGAAGATCGGGCCCCCCGAGAACCGTACGTGCGAGTTTCCCCGCATACGGCTCAAATCTACAAACAAAGTTCTGTCTACGACAGAACCGGCTTAGTTACTACAAGTTTACCAACGTGTACCTGCTGGTGACAGTGCGGGTGAAGCAAGACCCGGTTGGACAACTTGTCTGACCCGCCATGCATCCGATATTCCAGATGATGGTCGTGCCAGCCTGTTTCGTCCGTCAAGGCACAGCCGCAGTGCGCACACAACCCGCTCTGCGACATGTACAGCTTTGCCCACTGTTTCCGGTAGCGCATCGAATCCCACAGACGCGTCTGCCGCAGTTGCTCGCCATATTGCTCCCACTTCGGATCAAAGGGATTAAATTCTCCTTGGATCTTCTTGTGTCTCCTGATCGCCGTACCGCTGAGTTGGTACAACTCCATCAGGCCCCAACTGCCATCGTCTCGAACCGTCCGGACCGCAAACACCCACTTGCGAGCGTCGATTGAGTGGAAGTACTTCCGTCGCACCCAACTGCTGCTCTTTTGCGGATGTCGCCGCTTGGACCACCACCAGAGCCTCCGGAACACCAGATGCTCCATGCGGGTGTACGCCTCTTTGGCCGTAACCGGATGGTGATACTGCGCCCATCCGCGCAACATTGGATTTAGCAGTCGGATCATCTCCTCCTGCTTCACCGTCTTGTTGCTGCTGATCGTTTCCGCCACCTTGCTGTAGAACGCTTTCGCGTTCTTCTTGCTCGGTTTGATGAGCATGTTTCCCGAGTACTTCCGGAAATTCCACCCAAGGAAATCGAAGCCGTCGTCAATGTGAGTGATCCGCGTCTTCTCCTCCGATAACTGCAGTCCCCGAACCGCAAGGAATGCTTCTACCCAAGGTCGGACCTCGCACTCCAGCAACTCACGCGAGTCGCCGGTGATTACAAAGTCGTCCGCGTACCGCACCACATTCACTTTGAGTCTTCGAGCTTTCATGATCCCTAGTTTTGCACCGAGGTGCACTTCCAGTTCTCGTTCCAGCCCATTCAGCGTTACGTTCGCCAACGTCGGGGAGATGATGCCTCCCTGCGGCGTACCGGCCTCAGTCGCCTGTAGCTGCCCCTTATAAATCAGGCCAGCCTTCAACCATTTCCGGAGGACTACGCTGTCCATCAGGACATTGTTTTCCAACCAGTCATGACTGATGTGGTCAAAGCATCCCTTGATATCCGCTTCGAGGACCCATTTGGCAGAAGCCTCTTGGGACATACAAACGCGGATTTGGGCCATCGCATCAGCTGTCGAACGATTTAGCCTGAACCCGTAGGAATTCAGGTCACTCGTCGACTCCGATACTGGCTCCAAGGCCAGCAGATGCAGAGCTTGCATCGCCCTGTCCCGCATGGTCGGAATGCCCAGAGGGCGTTCCTTCCCATTGGCCTTGGGGATAAAGACTCTCCGTAATGGCAGAGGCTTGTATCCGCGCCGCTTCAACCTGCCGATGGCTTCCCACCGGCTGTCAGGCGAATCCCATAGCTCGCGATCGACTCCAGCCGTTCGCGCACCCTGGTTTTGCGTAACACGTCGTACCGCATACAGCTTCGCAGACAACGTGCGGGTCAGCATCCGTTGCAGGGCTTTCACCCTTCGCCAATCGCCTTCCCGCGTCGCCTTCGCAATTCGAATCTGCATCCCTCTCACGTTCCGCTCAACCCGTCGCCAATCTATGGCATACCAGTTGTCCGGCGCGTGGGAAAGCGCAGATCCGGTCTTTCGACCAGATACTTTCATGCTGCTCTCCTACCTGGAAAAGTCCCCAGACAGAAGGCGCATCTCCCCCAGCGGGGTAGATACACCCCGCTGGGGAACAACAAAACTCAGTGCAGGCGCATGCACCTGCATCTGACCAAGTTACAGAGGGTAGTCAGCCGTCTTGCGACGGTAGACCAGACGGAAGTCGGCCCGCTTTCGCGTGGGGTAATGTTCCAACCCCTATCCGAACCATTACAGCCCGGCTTTCGCTTTTTCCGTCCTCCCATACCTGCACAATCAACAGCGTCCCTTGCGGTTCGCCTGCCAGCCTTACTGCGCTGGCAACCATACAGGCTTACCACGTTCCCGGCATGTCACACGACTGACTTAGGTTCTGCCTATTCCCCGGCGGTATCACGAACGACGTAACCCGAGATTCGAGCGGGCTATCCAACCGCATACCTTTGGTCAGTGCCTATCAGCAGCTTTGGCACACAATGCTAACGAGGTTTATCAGCAGTTCACTTCCGTTAACCCTATCAGCCAGCCTAGCGCCTCACCCCCTTGCTGCTAGGAGTATCCAGACCGCCTCCTCGCGGAACCAATCTGCCCGAAACGTCCGGGGGCTACATTGTCAGAAGAGCTTCACACCCCACCGTTGCCAGTGACGCATGTCTTCCTAGGCTACTGCTGGTCGTACAGCAGGTTCACTACCCTCGTCTTCCAACAAACGAGGTCGAACAATGACACACCGAGCTTTCGCTCGTATCGTTTAGCGAAACCCTTGCCTGACGGCTCGGGAATTGCAAACATCACCCCGCCCTGTCGGCGGAGGTGAAGCCGCTGACCGGGCGGGACCTGACGGTAATCAGGCCCATGCAACAAGGTTCCCGGCTGATTGCTCCGGTTTCCAATTTCACTACAAGGATGCTTCCCCATAGGGTTGCATCTGCTTCCTAAAGTGCGGCCCACAAGGGGGCCGCCTGCGGAGGGCATGGTGAGTTGCCTCAATAACCCTCTAGTCGATGCTCCGTAACGTGGAGCAGTCGGACACGAGCGTGCGTGTCGCACCGAATCGGGCATTTTAGCACGCGCCCCCGCCCACGCTGATGTCTCCAGCGCGACGCCGGCAAGGCAGCGAAGCCCGCCGCGCCGAGCTTCGACGGCGTACATACGGGCGGGTCTGCGTGCATCCCGCGCGGTACAATCGGGGCGTGTTCGCGCATTGGGTGCGAACGCGCCGCCACTGTCAAACATGAGCCGTTTCCCCTCGTTTTCAAGGCCGCCGCCAAAGCAGTTCAACGTGCGCCGACCCCAGCCGGTAGCCGAAGTGCTCAATCGCACCGACGCGTTTGCCGCTCTGCGGGCGGGCGTCGAGCAGATTGCCGCCTTGGAGAAAGACCTGCGGGAGCTGCTGCCCGATTATCTGGCCACGAGCGTGGAACCGAGCTTTATCAAGGAAGGCGTGCTGGCGCTTTTCGCCGCCCACAACGCGCTGGCCGCGCGGCTGCGGCATCTCGAGCCCCGGCTGCTGTCTGACCTGCAGCAGCGCGGCTGGCCCGTCAATGCGTTGCGCATCCGGGTGCGGCCGCAAGCCGCGAAGGAGCCGCCGCCGGTCAAGCAGGCGCGCATGACGCCTGCCGGTGCCGACGCGCTACACGCGCTGAGCGAATCACTCGCGCCCTCGCCGTTGCAGGAAGCGTTGGCGAAAATGGCGGCGCGGCATCGGAGAAATCGCTGAACAAAAGAAAAAGCGGCTCGTTTGAGCCGCTTTTTTTCGCGCGTTCGCTTCGGAAATTTCACCGAAGACGTGATGTTAATTCTTTACGCAAAAGCCGTCTGCGTCTCATAAGCAAAGCCGCGCGGCGCCTTGCGCGTGTCGTCGAACGTGACGATCTCGTACGAATCTTCATGCGCGAGCAACTCGCGCAGAAGTGCGTTGTTCAGGCCGTGGCCCGACTTGTAAGCGTTGTACGAAGCCAGCAACGGATGGCCGACCACATACAGGTCGCCAATCGCGTCGAGCATCTTGTGTTTGACGAACTCGTCGTCGTAACGCAGACCGTCGTTGTTCAGAATGCGGTACTCGTCGAGCACGATTGCGTTGTCCATGCTGCCGCCGCGTGCGAGTCCCAACTCACGCATCATTTCCACTTCATGCGCGAAACCAAACGTGCGCGCGCGAGCGATTTCGCGCACGTACGACGTATTGGCGAAATCGACTTCGAGCGCCTGGCCGGTTTTATCGACAGCCGGGTGACGGAAATCAATCGTGAATTTGAGCTTGAAACCGAAATACGGATCCAGCCGAGCGAATTTATCGCCGTCGCGAATCTCGACCGGTTTGGTGACCTTGATGAATTTCTTCGCGGCGTTCTGCTCTTCGATTCCCGCCGATTGAATCAGAAACACGAACGAGCCGGCGCTACCGTCCATGATCGGAATCTCTTCAGCGGTAACGTCGACATAGAGGTTGTCGATGCCGAGACCGGCGCAAGCGGACATCAAATGCTCGATGGTCGAGACGCGCGCGCCGTCCTTCTGCAACACGGAAGCGAGACGTGTATCGCCAATCGCCATTGCCGACGCGGGAATGTCGACCGGCGTGGGCAAATCCACGCGCGAAAACACAATGCCCGTGTCCGGCGCTGCCGGGCGAAGCGTCAGGTCGACTTTACGGCCGGAGTGCAAACCGATGCCGACCGTCTTGACGATTGATTTGATGGTGCGCTGCTTCAACATGGTGATCTTTTATTCGATTGAAAATCCCAATCGGGACTTTTTGTTCCATAGCACGAATTATACTCCATAACCCTAAGGAGCGTCTTCGCACGGAACGTATCAATCTGTTTCGCTGCGTTACCCGAATTATCCATTGGGCGCCCGTGAGGGAAAGCGTGACGGGCCGACGTCCGGAACGGAGGCGTTTCCGGTTGTCGGCCCGCGTAACGGCCTGTCACAAAGCGTCGCGTACACTGTTGCCGCGGTACAACGCGGTTCGCCGCGTGCCGCGCCAACGGTGATGACGCCGCCATAACTAGCTCAACGTAACGAGGATACTCCTTGCATCGCTCACTTCGAATTTGCCGGCAGCCTCGACGTTCAACGTCTTGACCACGCCGTCGTCGACAACCATCGCGTAGCGCTGGGAACGGATCCCCATGCCGCGCGCCGACAAATCCTGCTCGAGACCGAGCGCTCGTGTGAAAGCCGCACTGCCATCCGCCATCATGCGCACCTTGCCCGAGGCGTGCAGATCGCGTCCCCACGCGCCCATCACGAACGCGTCGTTCACGGACACACACCAGATTTCGTCGACGCCCTGCGCGCGCAACTGCTCGGCGTGTTCGACATAACCCGGTACATGTTTGGCAGAACAGGTCGGCGTGAACGCGCCAGGCAATCCGAAGATCACCACGCGCTTGCCCGCCGTCTGCTCGCGCACGTCGAAGCTATTAGGCCCGATCGTGCAGCCCGCGCGCTCGTCTTCGACATACTCGAAGAGCGTTGCGTCGGGCAGCTTGTCACCAGCTTGAATCATGCTCAGTCCTTTGCATCGATGCGAAGCGTCTCCCGCACGTCATCGTGTCGCAGTGAATCGGCGACAGTTTCCCAAACCGCTTCGTTTTCCGAAGAGGGCACTTGTCCTTGCCGCGAATCCGACGATACGCGGCTTGTTTGCCGTTCACCCGCCACGCTCGTGCATTCGTCCGCCAACGCCTATCAAAAGGCGAGGCAGCGAAAGCCTGCCCGTGCGCTCAGTCCGCCTGCTTACGCAGGAACGCCGGAATGTCGTACGTGTCGACGCCCTTTTCCTGCAGCGCCTGCACGTGCGAAGCCGCGGTGTCGCGCGACGTGCGCCACACAGCCGGCGTGTCCAGCGCGCCGTAGTCGGCGGTGCTCGCGTGCGACGGCGTTGCGTAGGCAGCGTGTTGCGTGCTGATCGGCTGATTGTCGGTGCCGGTGCGCAGCAGCGTCATGGGTGCCGATTGCTGCTTCTTCGCCGCACGGCCGAGACCCGTTGCCACGACCGTCACGCGGAGCGCGTCGCCCATTGCATCGTCGTACACTGCGCCGAAGATCACGGTAGCGTCTTCTGCAGCATAGCTCTTGATGGTGTTCATCACTTCGCGCGTTTCCGACAGACGCAGCGAACGGCTCGACGTGATGTTCACCAGCACGCCGCGCGCGCCCGACAGATCCACGCCTTCCAGCAGCGGGCTCGCAACGGCCTGCTCGGCTGCGAGACGCGCGCGATCGACGCCGGCAACCGTCGCCGTGCCCATCATTGCCTTGCCCTGCTCGCCCATCACCGTCTTCACGTCTTCGAAGTCGACGTTCACCAGACCGTCGACGTTGATGATTTCCGCGATGCCGGCAACTGCGTTGTTCAGAACGTCGTCTGCGCACTGGAAGCACTTGTCCATCTCGGCGTCATCGCCCATCACCTCGAACAGCTTGTCGTTCAGGACGACGATCAGCGAGTCGACGTGATCCTCTAGTTGCTGCGAACCGGCTTCTGCCACACGCATGCGCTTGCCGCCTTCGAATTCGAACGGCTTGCTGACCACGCCAACAGTCAAGATCCCCATTTCCTTCGCGATCTGCGCGACCACGGGTGCTGCGCCCGTGCCCGTGCCGCCGCCCATGCCGGCCGTGATGAAGACCATGTGCGCGCCGCGCAATGCGTCGGCGATGCGCTCACGTGCTTCCTGCGCTGCGGCGTGGCCCATTTCCGGCTTCGCGCCGGCGCCCAAACCCGTGTTGCCCAACTGGATCACCGCGGTGGCGCGCGAACGCGACAAAGCCTGTGCGTCCGTGTTCATCACGATGAAGTCGACGCCTTGCACGCCCTTGTTGATCATGTGCTGAACGGCATTGCCGCCAGCGCCACCTACTCCGACCACCTTGATGATGGTGCCGTTCGTTTCGGTTTCCAGCATCTGGAATTCCATGTTGCCTCCGTCAAGATAAAAAATTCAGCCACTCGGCCGTTATTCGGCAAGAGATCGGGCAACCTCCTGTCGCGCGCCGGCCGCCGGCACCAGCGCGTATTTCTCAAGCTGTCGAAAACCCGTTGAAACTTGCTCGGTAAAACAGATTCGTTAAAAGTTGCCGAGGAACCAGTCCTTCATGCGCGTGAACACCTGTCCCATGGAACCGGACTGCACCGCGACCTTGCGGCCGCGCATGCGTTGCGAACGTCCTTCGACGAGCAGGCCCATCGCCGTCGAATAGCGCGGATTGCGCACCACGTCGGCGAGACCGCCCGCGTATTCCGGCACGCCGATACGCACCGGCTTCAGGAAGATGTCCTCGCCCAGTTCGACCATGCCGAGCATCATCGACGCGCCGCCGGTCAGCACCACGCCGGAGCTCAGCAGTTCCTCGTAACCCGACTCGCGCACCACCTGCTGCACGAGCGAAAACAGTTCTTCGACACGCGGCTCGACGACCGCCGCCAGCGCCTGGCGGGACAGCGTGCGCGGGCCGCGCTCGCCGAGACCCGGCACTTCGATCATTTCGTCCGGATCGGCCAGCGCCTGTTTGGCGATGCCGTAGTCCACCTTGATGTCTTCCGCGTCGGGCGTCGGCGTGCGCAAGGCCATGGCGATGTCGCTCGTGATCTGGTCGCCCGCGATTGGAATCACCGCCGTATGACGGATCGCGCCTTCGCTGAAAATCGCAATGTCCGTCGTGCCGCCGCCGATGTCGACCAGCACCACGCCCAGTTCCTTTTCGTCTTCCGTCAGCACCGCGAGCGACGACGCGAGCGGCTGCAGAATCAGATCGTTCACTTCGAGCCCGCAGCGGCGCACGCACTTCACGATGTTCTGCGCCGCGCTCACCGCGCCGGTGACGATATGCACCTTCACTTCGAGGCGAATGCCGCTCATGCCGATCGGCTCGCGCACATCTTCCTGACCGTCGATGATGAATTCCTGCGTGAGGATATGCAGCACCTGCTGATCGGTCGGAATGTTGATCGCCTTCGCCGTTTCGATCACGCGCGCCACATCGGCCTGCGTGACTTCCTTCTCCTTGATCGCCACCATGCCGCTCGAATTGAAGCTGCGGATATGGCTGCCGGCAATTCCGGTGAAGACGTTCGTGATCTTGCAGTCGGCCATCAGCTCGGCTTCTTCAAGCGCGCGCTGAATGGACTGCACGGTGGCTTCGATATTCACCACCACGCCTTTTTTGAGCCCCTTCGATTCGCTCTGGCCGAGGCCGATCACCTCGTAGTGACCTTCGCCCTTTAGCTCGGCGACGATGGCCACCACCTTCGACGTCCCGATGTCGAGGGCGACCAGCAGATCTTTATAGTCTTTACTCATAGCGTGCTCATTGCGTGTGATGTCCGTTTACTTCTTGCCCTTGTCGGGTTCGCTGATAAAGCGCATGCCAGCGGCACGAATCGCGAAACCGTTCGGATAGCGCAAGTCCGCATACTCGATATCCTTTCCCCAACGTTGCGTCACCGCGTTCCAGGCCGCGGTTAGGCGCTTGCTCCGATCGAGCAGCGTGTCCTGATTGCGCTCGCGCCCCAACTCCACCTGCATGCCGTTCGATAGCTTGACTGCCCACGCGTAACGCGGCGACAGCGTCACTTCTTCGGGCGTGGCGCCAAGCGGCGCAAACCACTTCTGAAAGTCGTGATAACGCGCGACCACTTCTTTCGCCGTACCGTCCGGGCCGTCGAACGCAGGCAGGTCCTGCTCCAGCTCGCCCTGGTTCGCGGTGAACAGATCGCCGTCGACGCTCACCAGTTGATCGCTGCCCCACGTGCCAAGCGGTTTGTACTCTTCGAGCGTGACAGCGAGCGCATTCGGCCAGACTCGCCGCACGCTCGCGTGACGCACCCACGGCATCTGCTCGAACGCCTGGCGCGCGACGTCGAGATCGACCGTGAAGAAGTTGCCCTTCAGCCGCCCAACCACACCTGCGCGCACCGTCGGCGAATTGATGTGCTCGGTATCGCCGTCGATCTGTATTTCGCGCAGCGCAAAATTCGGGCGCTGGATCAGCCAGTAACCGCCCGCCGCCAGCAGCACGAGCACCAGCAACGCATGCAATGCGTTGGCGGCGAAATTGAGCTGGCGAACGTTGTTCCACATGGTGTTGCTTTCGGGTTGCCCCGGTTAGTGCTTCGGTTAGTGCTGCGCGTTAATCCTTGAGCGTCAGCGCCAATACGCCGACAACCAGTTCCTGATAGCTGATGCCCACCGCGCGCGCCGCTTTCGGCGGCAGCGAGTGGTCGGTCATGCCCGGCGCCGTGTTCACTTCCAGGAAATACGGATTGCCGTCGGCGTCCAGCATGAAGTCGGCGCGGCCCCAATCGGTGCAGCCGAGAACGTCGAACGCACGGCGCGCCAGCACTTTCAAACGCGCTTCTTCGTCGGGCGTCAGACCGCACGGAATCAGATACTGCGTGTCGTTCGCGATGTACTTCGCGTGATAGTCGTAGAACTCACCGGCCGGCACGATGCGGATCACCGGCAAATCCAGGTCGCCCGCGATGCACGCGGTGTATTCGCCGCCGCCTTCGATGCTCTTCTCGACCACCACAATCCTGTCGTACTTCACCGCTTCGACGAGCGCCGCCGGCAGTGCGTCGGCGCTCTTCACCTTGATGACCGCGACGCTCGACCCTTCGCTTGCCGGCTTCACGAAAAGCGGCAAACCGAGCTTCGCGACGATATCTTTTGCGCGCGCTTCGTAGTCGTCGCCGCGCAGCACGGCTTCGAACGGCGGCGTCGGAATACCGAGTTGCTGCCACACGAGCTTGGTGCGGAATTTATCGAGCCCGAGCGCCGAACCCAGCACGCCGCTGCCCGTGTACTTGATGCCGTAAAAATCGAGCGCGCCCTGAATCTGGCCGTTTTCGCCATAACCGCCGTGCAGCGCATTGAACGCGCGCACGAAACCTTCTTCCTTCAACGCGGCAAGCGGACGCTCGGCCGGATCGAACGCATGGGCGTCGACGCCGGCGTCGCGCAGACCTTGCAGCACGAGGCGCCCGGAATTGAGCGACACCTCGCGCTCAGCGGAATTTCCACCGAGCAGCACGGCCACTTTGCCGAATCGTTTAGCGAGTTGATCTGACTGGATACTGCTCATCTCACACCTTCGTTTCGAGAGCGAGGCGACCCGGCACACTGCCGATCGAACCCGCGCCCATCGTGATCACTACATCGCCGTCGCGCACCAGTGCTGCGAGCGCGTCCGGCACTTCGTCCACCGTATCGACGAACACGGGCTCCACCTTGCCCGCCACGCGCAACGCGCGAGCGAGCGCACGGCCATCCGCCGCGACGATAGGCGCTTCGCCCGCCGAATAGACTTCGGTCAGCACGAGCGCGTCCACCGTCGACAGCACCTTTACGAAATCCTCGAAACAGTCGCGAGTGCGCGTGAAGCGGTGCGGCTGGAACGCGAGCACCAGACGCCGCCCGGGGAACGCACCGCGCGCCGCCGCGACCGTTGCCGCCATTTCGACCGGATGATGACCGTAGTCGTCGACCAGCGTGTAAGCGCCCGACGCGTTGCCTTCCCCGACGACGGGGACTTCGCCGTAGCGCTGAAAACGCCGGCCCACGCCGTTGAAATCCGCCAGCGCCCGCTGAATGTCGGCATCTTTCACTTCGAGCTCAGTCGCAATGGCGATGGCGGCCAACGCGTTCTGCACGTTGTGCTCGCCCGGCAGGTTCAACACGATGTCCATCGGCGGCGCGTCTTCGCGCATCGCCGTGAAATGCATCTTGCCGTCGCGCGCTTGCACGTTGACCGCGCGCACCTGCGCATCGGGCGCGAAGCCGTAGCGGATGATCGGCTTCGACACGAACGGCAGAATCTCCTTCACGTTCGGATCGTCGACGCACAGCACCGCGATGCCGTAAAACGGCAAACGGTGCGTGAATTCGATGAACGCCTGCTTGAGCCGCGCGAAGTCGTGCCCGTAGGTGTCCATGTGATCGGCGTCGATGTTCGTAATGACTTCGATCACTGGAAACAGATTCAGGAACGACGCGTCCGACTCGTCCGCTTCGGCGACGATGAAGTCGCCCGTGCCGAGCCGCGCATTCGCGCCCGCGCTGATCAGCCTGCCGCCAATCACGAAGGTCGGATCGAGCCCGCCCGCGGCGAGCACGCTTGCCACCAGCGACGTGGTCGTGGTCTTGCCGTGCGTGCCGGCAATCGCAATACCCTGTTTCAGGCGCATCAGTTCTGCGAGCATCACCGCGCGCGGCACGATCGGAATACGGCGATGACGCGCCGCCAGCACTTCGGGGTTGTCGCTGCGTACCGCGGTCGAGACGACCACAGCGTTAGCACCTTCTATGTTCTCCGCAGCATGACCGATCGCAATGCGCGCGCCGAGCGCGGCGAGCCGATCGGTAACGGCATTGCTCGACAGATCCGAGCCGCTTACCTGATAGCCGAGGTTGACCAGCACCTCCGCGATGCCGCTCATGCCGACACCGCCGATGCCGACAAAGTGAATATGTTTGACGATGTGTTTCATTGCTTTCCTTCTGGGCTCGCGCCCGAAATCGAACCCGCCACAGTCGCGCAAATCTGCGCGACCTGTTCCGTGGCGTCGGGTTTCGCGAGCGAGCGCGAACGCTCCGCCATCACCGCGAGACTTTCCCGCGTCTGGCTGCGCAACCAGTCGGCGAGTTTTTCCGCCGACAGATCGCGTTGCTGCACGACCAGCGCCGCGCCGTTATCGGCGAGAAACGCTGCATTAGTGGTTTGATGATCGTCCACCGCATACGGGAACGGCACGAACAACGCGGCCACGCCTACTGCTGAAATCTCGGACACCGTCATTGCGCCCGAGCGGCAAATCACGAGATCGGCTTTCGCATAGGCGCTCGTCATGTCGTCGATGAACGGCACGAGTTGCACGTCCGCGCCCGTTTGCAAGCCGGCTGCCGCGTAGTTCTCGCGCAGCGCGTCGATATGCTTGGCGCCAGCCTGATGCACGATGCGCGGCCGTTCGTTCGCACCAAGCAGCGCGACCGCGCGCGGCACAACTTCGTTGAGCGCCGCTGCGCCAAGACTGCCACCGACCACCAGCACATTCAGCGGACCGTTGCGTTCTGCATAGCGTGCTTTGGGCGCAATCGCGCGCGCAAGTTCCGCACGAATCGGATTACCGGTCCATTCGCCATGCGGCAACGCATTCGGAAACGCAACCAGCACGCGCCTGGCGAGCTTCGCGAGGACCTTGTTCGCGAGGCCCGCGATCGAATTCTGTTCATGCAGCACGAGAGGGCGGCCGCTCAATGCAGTCATCAATCCCGCCGGAAACGTGATGTAACCGCCCATGCCGAGCACGACATCCGGCTTCACACGACGCAGCACGCCGAGGCTCTGCGTGCATGCGCGCAGCAGGTTCAGCGGCAACATCAGCTTGGTCTTCACGCCCTTGCCGCGCAGTCCGCCAAAGCGCACGTATTCCATCGGAATGCCGTGCTTCGGCACGAGCGTGGCTTCCATGCCGGCAGGGTTGCCAAGCCATACGACCTTCCAGCCCCACGCCTGCATCAGATGCGCGACCGCGAGCCCGGGGAACACGTGTCCCCCGGTGCCGCCGGCCATCACCATCAGCGTGCGTTGCTGCGTGAGGGTCATACCTTCCCCCCACGCATCAACACACGGTTTTCATAGTCGACCCGCATCAACACCGCGACGGCGACGCAGTTCAGCAAGATGCCGGAACCGCCATAGCTGACGAGCGGCAACGTCAGGCCTTTGGTCGGCAGCAAGCCGAGGTTCACGCCCATGTTGATAAACGTCTGCGCGCCGAACCAGATGCCGACGCCCTTCGCGACCAGACCCGCGAACGTGCGGTCGAGCGCGAGCGCCTGACGGCCGATCTCGAACGCGCGGCGCACGATCCAATAGAACATCAGGATCACGACGAGCACGCCGATAAAGCCGAGTTCCTCGCCGATCACCGCGAGGATGAAGTCGGTATGCGCTTCCGGCAGATAGTTGAGCTTTTCGACGCTGCCGCCGAGACCTACGCCGAACCATTCACCGCGGCCGAACGCGATCAGCGAGTGCGTCAATTGATAAGCTTTGCCCTGCGCGTAACGGTCGTCCCACGGATCGAGGTACGCAAAGATCCGCTCGCGCCGCCAAGGCGATGCCCACACCAGCAAACTGAACGTGCCGACCGCCGTTGCGACAAGCCCACCGAACAGCTTGCCGTTCACGCCGCCGAGAAACAGCAGGCCCATCGCAATCGCCGCGATCACCATGAACGCGCCCATGTCCGGCTCGAGCAGCAGCAACGCGCCGACGAAACCAACCGCCATCGCCATCGGCAGAAAGCCTTTGGCGAAGCTGTGCATGTATTCCTGCTTGCGTACGGTGTAGTTCGCCGCGTAGATCGTCACCGCGAGCTTCATGATTTCGGACGGCTGCATGTTCGTGATGCCGAGCGGAATCCAGCGGCGCGCGCCGTTCACGCCCTTGCCGACGTGCGGAATCAGCACGATCACCAGAGCGACGAGCGAAATCAGGAAGAGCTTGGGCGCGTATTTGTCCCACGTCGAAATCGGAACGCGGAACGCCACGACGCCGACGACCGCACCCATGACCACGAAAATGATCTGACGCACGAGGAACGCATAGTCGCGGTACGACGCGTACTTGGGCGAGTCGGGCATCGCGATCGACGCCGAATAGACCATTACCACGCCAAGCCCGAGCAGCGCGACGACCACCCACAGCAGCGAATGATCGTAGTCGAGCATGCGCGAGCGCAACGGCCGCACGCCGTTGACGGCGCTCGCGAGACCGCTGCCGCCCGTGCGGCCGGCAACGCGCGTGGCGCCCGCCGAGTCGCCAGTGGCCGAGGCGCGTGAACCGAATCGTTCCGACCAGCTCATATCATCGTCCCCCGTTCGGCCGCGATCTCTTCTACCGTGCTGCGAAACACCGCCGCACGATGCGCATAGCCCTTGAACATGTCGAAGCTCGCGCAAGCCGGTGACAACAGGATGGCATCGCCCGGTTGCGCAAGCGCGGTCGCCGCACGCGTCGCTTCTTCGAGCGTGGCGTGGTCGGTCATCGAGATGCCGGTTTCCTCGAGCGCCGCGCGAATCCGCGGCGCGTCACGGCCAATCAGCATCACCGCGCGGCACCAGCGCATGACCGGCGCGGCAAGCGGCTCGAAGTCCTGGCCCTTGCCGTCGCCGCCAGCAATCAGCACGACGCGCTGCGCAAGACCGTCGAGTGCGGCAACCGTCGCGCCGACGTTTGTGCCCTTGCTGTCGTCGACGTAATCAATGCCGTCGATCGACGCAATCAGCTCCACGCGATGCGGCTCGCCGTGATACTCGCGCAAGCCATGCAAAAGCCGCGCGCCGGGCAGGCCGATTGCGCGTGCGAGCGCATAGGCGGCAAGCGCGTTGGCCGCGTTGTGCAGGCCGCGAATGCGCAAGGCGTCCGCTGGCATCAGGCGCTTCAGCGCGATGTTCGGCGGCGTGACCGCTTCGTTCTTGCGACGACGCTTCGGCGCGGGTTCGTCGCTCACGTCGAGATCGTGTGCTTCGACGAGCCAGATCATGCCGTTATCGCGCAGCAGACCGTAGTCGCCGTCGCTCTTGGGTTCGGTTACGCCGAAGGTCACGACTGCCGCGTCGCTAGCCTCTGAAGGCGCGAGCGCCATCACGCGCGCGTCATCGCGATTAAGCACGCGCACCGTTTGTGTACCGAAGATCCGGCCCTTCGCGGCGGCGTATGCGTCGAGGCCGCCATGCCAGTCGAGATGATCCTGCGTGATGTTGAGAATCGCCGCGGCGTCCGGCTCGAACGTATGCGCGGTTTCGAGCTGGAAGCTCGACAGTTCGAGCACCCACACGTCGGGCAGCGCTGTGTTGTCGATCGCTTCGCTCAGTTTGTCGAGCAACGCGGGGCTGATGTTGCCCGCCACCGCGACCTTCTTGCCCGCACGTTCGCAAAGCAGGCCCGTGAGGCTGGTAGTCGTCGTCTTGCCGTTGGTGCCGGTGATCGCAATGACTTTCGGCGCGTAGCCGCTCTCGCCGAGCGTTTTCAGCGCTTGCGAGAACAGTTCGAGTTCGCCCCACACGGGGATGCCCTGCTCGCGGGCCGCGGTGATCAGCGGCAGCAGGTCGGCGGCGAGCGGTGACAAACCCGGGCTGATCGCAACGATTTCGACGCCTTCGAGCAACACGGTAGAAAACGGGCCGCCGACAAACGCAGCGTCGACGCCATGCGCTTCCAGTGCGGACAGATTCGGCGGTACTTCGCGCGTATCGGCCACACGCAGCCGACAGCCGTGCCGCGCGCACCAGCGCGCCATCGCGAGACCGGATTCACCCAGTCCCAGCACGAGCACCATCGGCTTTTGCCGATCCCGAAACTTCTCGCCGAACATCGCCTGCTTCCCCTAATACCTGCTTAACGCAACTTGAGCGTGGACAATCCGAACAGACATAACATCAACGTGATGATCCAGAAGCGCACGACCACTTGCGTCTCCTTCCAACCCGACAATTCGAAGTGGTGATGCAGCGGCGCCATCTTGAAGAGACGCCGCCCTTCGCCGAAACGGCGCTTGGTGAATTTGAACCACGCAACCTGCAACATCACGGAGAGCGTTTCCGCGACGAAAATGCCGCCCATGATGAACAGCACGATTTCCTGACGCACGATGACCGCGACGGTGCCGAGCGCGCCGCCGAGCGCGAGCGCGCCGACATCGCCCATGAACATTTGCGCCGGATGTGTGTTGAACCAGAGGAACGCGAGCCCCGCGCCGCCCATTGCCGAACAGAAAATCAGCAATTCGCCCGCGCCGGCGATATGCGGGAACAACAGGTATTTCGAGTAGACCGAGCTGCCCATCACGTAGGCGAACACGCCGAGCGACGCGCCGACCAGCACGACCGGCATGATCACGAGGCCGTCGAGCCCATCAGTGAGATTGACCGCATTGCTCGCGCCGACGATCACCAGATACGTCAGCACGATGAAGCCCCACACGCCGAGCGGATAGCTGATCGACTTGACGAACGGCAGCATCAGGTCGGCACGCGCGGGCAAGCCCATCGACAGGCCGCTGCGCACCCACGCCATGAACAGGTCGAACACACGCACATTGCTCGCCTCCGACACACTGAAGGCGAGGTAGACCGCGGCGAACAGACCGATCACCGACTGCCAGAAATACTTCTCGCGCGACGACATGCCGCGCGGGTCCTTGTAGACGACCTTGCGGTAGTCGTCGACCCAACCGATCACGCCGAAGCCGAACGTCACCAGAATCACGATCCAGATGAAGCGATTGGTCAAATCCGCCCACAACAGCGTGGCCACGGCGATGCCGAGCAGAATCAGCACACCGCCCATGGTCGGCGTGCCGGATTTCACAAGGTGCGTTTGCGGACCGTCTTTACGAACAGCCTGACCGACCTTCATGGCGGTCAGCTTGCGAATCACCGCCGGGCCGCAGACGAGCCCGATCAGCAGCGCGGTGATGGTCGCCATCACCGCGCGGAAAGTGAGATAACTGAACACGCGCAAGAAGCTTGCGTCATTCTGCAGCCATTGCGCCAGCGCCAGTAGCATGCTTCGGTCCTTCTATTTCAGTGTGCGGCGGGCGTACTGCCCGCTGCGTTGGGTTGTGGACTCGTAACGGCGTCCACCACGCGCTCCATCTGCATGAAGCGCGAGCCTTTCACGAGAAGCGTTGCAGCGGCGCCGAAGCCGGCCTGCTGCAATTGCGCGACCAGCGTGCCGACATCGGCAACGTGATGCGCGCTGGCGCCATACGCGGTGCACGCGTCGCGCGAGGCGTCGCCCATTGCGTACAGCGCGTCGATACCGCGTTCCTTCGCGTATGCGCCGATCTCGCGGTGAAACTCGGGACCGTTGTCGCCGACCTCGCCCATGTCGCCCATGACCAGCACGCGCGGCGAAGCGTGCGACGCGAGCACGTCGATCGCGGCGCGCATGGAGTCGGGATTCGCGTTGTACGTGTCGTCGATTACCGTTGCGCCGGCAAGCGTGCCGAGCGCGGCATGCTTGACCTGCAAGCGGCCTTTCACCGCGCCGAACGATTCGAGGCCGCGCTTGATCGCATCGAGCGACACGCCCGCGGCGAGGGCGGCCGATGTCGCGGCCAATGCGTTGTGCGCGTTGTGATTGCCGAGCACTTGCAGCGTGATTTCGACATGGCCTTGCGGTGTGTCGATGCTGAGCAGCTTGCCGTCGAACTTGCCGGTGACGGCGGCTTCGGTCGTGCGTTCCTCGCTGTTCAGCGCGAAGTCGACGATTCGATTGCCGGTGGCGGCCACGCGCCAGATACTTGCGTAAGCGTCGTCCGCGGGGAAGACGGCGACGCCGTCCGGGTTCAGCGCATGGATCACGCTCGCATGTTCGAGCGCCACCGCTTCGACGGTCGCCATGAACTCCTGGTGCTCGCGCTGCGCGTTGTTCACGACCGCAACCGTCGGCTCGGCGATCTTCCCGAGCAGCGACGTTTCGCCAGGATGATTCATGCCGAGTTCGACCACGGCCAACCGATGCGCGGCATTCAGACGAAACAGCGTGAGCGGCAAACCGATATCGTTGTTGAAATTGCCGGCAGTCGCGAGCCGCGCATCGGCCCCAACGGCGGCGGCGAAAATCGACGCGATCATTTCCTTGACCGTGGTCTTGCCATTGCTGCCGGTCACGGCAACGAGCGGCATGCTGAACTTGCGACGCCAGCCGCGAGCCAGTGCGCCCAACCCCACGCGCGTATCGGTCACGCGCAGCGCCGGCACGTTCCAGTCTTGCGGCGTACGCGAAACGAGCGCCGCGCTCACGTTGCGCGCTGCAACGTCGCCGAGAAAGTCGTGCGCGTCAAAACGCTCGCCCTTGATCGCGACGAACAGATCGCCTGGACCCGCACTGCGGCTATCGGTCGACACGCGTTCAAACGTGACGCTGTCGTCGCCGACTACGGTGGCGCCGGGAATCAGCGCGGCGGCTTCACGCAGCGAGAACATCTCATTTCCTTGCCCGCTCATTCGCCACCTCCGCGTGCCTGCGTCGCCCGCGCGGCGAGCGCGAGACGAGCGTGATCCTGATCGGAGAAAGCGCGCTTCTTGCCCATGATTTCCTGTGTCGCTTCGTGCCCCTTTCCGGCCAGGACGATGACGTCTTCACGCGCGGCGCTGCGGATCGCCTGAAGGATCGCGCTCGCGCGGTCTTCGATGCGGCGCGCTTTCGACGCGTCTTTCATTCCCGCTGCGATCTGCTCGATGATCGATTGCGGATCTTCGCTGCGCGGGTTGTCGCTCGTGACCACGACGCCGTCCGCGATCTTCTCGGCGATTGCGCCCATCAGCGGACGCTTGGTCGCGTCGCGGTCGCCGCCGCAGCCGAACATGCAAATCAGTTCGCCGCCGCGTGCGGTCGCCATCGGCCGCAGCGCTTCCAGCGTTTTTTCAAGCGCGTCCGGCGTGTGCGCGTAGTCGATCACGACGAGCGGTTCGTCGTTCTGCAAACGGCCGCCGAGGCGTTCCATGCGGCCATTCACCGATTCGAGCTTCGCGAGTTGGGCGAGCGCCGCGTCGAACGTCACGTCGGCGGCAAGCAATGCGCCGAGCACGCCGAGCAGATTGCTCACGTTGAACGCGCCGAGCGTTTGTACTTCGACGTCGGCCTTGCCCCACTCGGACGTGCACAGATGGAACGCGGTGCCGGTTGCGGTGGCGCGCACGTTCGACGCGAGCAACCACGCGTCGGCTTGCGGCGCGCTTTGCAGTGCAGTTTGCGACGCGTCGTGCGGCGCGGAGTCGAGGCCATAAGCGATGGTGCGCGCGTGACCTCGAGTGCTGGCAAGCAGACGGCGGCCGGCCGCGTCGTCGCGATTGATCACCGCCGCGCGCAATTCAGGCCATGCGAAAAGACGCGCTTTCGCCGCTTCATACGCTTCGAACGTGCGGTGATAGTCCAGATGGTCTTGCGTGAGATTCGTGAACACGGCAATGTCGAACGCCGTGCCGTTCACGCGCCCCTGGTGCAGCGCATGCGACGACACTTCCATTGCCACTGCGCGTGCGCCGGCGTCGCGCAATTGCGCAAGACTGCGCTGCAATTGCGGCGCGTCGGGTGTCGTGAAGCCGGTGTGCACGAGTTGCCCCGGCAACCCGGTGCCAAGCGTGCCGATGATCGCGCAACGTGTGCCGAGCGCGGTGAGCGCCGCCGAAATCCACTGACTGCACGAAGTCTTGCCGTTCGTGCCCGTTACGCCGACCGTCAGCATGTTGTCGCTCGGATCGTTGTACCAGGCACTCGCGATTGAACCTGCGAGGTCGTTCAACGCCGGCACGGCAAGCGTTGTAGATGCATCGATCGCGCCGTTGAACCCTTCGGCCTGAACGAGCACGGCGGCAGCACCGCGTTCAATTGCACTGTCGATGAACGGACGGTTGTCCGCGCCATCCACTGCGTACGCAAAGAACGCGTCGCCGGCTGCGAGCGAACGCGTGTCGGCATGCAGATGCGCGCCTGGCTGCACGCGTGCGCGCAGCCAGTTCAACGCTTCGGCGATCTCCCGATGCGCCGGATGATTGTTGCGCAGCGCGCTCATCGAACGACTCCCGGATGGCTCTTCGCGTTCGCGGAAATCGTCATCTTCTTTGCGCCGGCGCTGGTCGCGATCTTTTTCGCAGCGGACGGCGCGGGCGTTGCAGAAGGCGCGGCAGATGCGGAATCGTCGGACACCACCATCTGCTTGACGGGCATTTGCGGCGGCACGTTCAGCGAGCGCAACGTATCGCCGACGATGCCCGAGAACACCGGCCCGGACACCTGACCACCGAAGTGGCTGCCCGCAGTCGGCTCGTCGACCGACACCGCGACGACGATGCGCGGGTTCGGCATAGGTGCCATGCCAACGAACGACGCGCGATACTTCGAGTGGTCGTAACCATGCGGGCCGTGTTTATACGCCGTACCGCTCTTGCCGCCGACGCGGTAACCAGGCACAGCCGCATCCGGCGACGTGCCGCCCGGCGAGACGACCGTTTCGAGCATCGCGCGCACTTCGCGGGCGGTGGTCGGCGAGAAGATTTGCGGACCCGTTGCCGGCTGATCGCCAGGCGTGCGGAAAATCGACACCGGCATGATCTGACCGTCGTGCGCGATTGCCGAATACGCGCGACCCAACTGGAACAGCGACACCGACAGGCCATAGCCGTACGACATGGTCGCCTGCTCGATGCGGCGCCAGCTTTTCCACGGACGCAGACGTCCCGCCGCCGCGCCGGGGAACCCGACCTTCGGCGCCTGGCCGAGACCGATGCTCGTGTACATATTCCACATCTCTTCGGGCTTGAGCTGCATCGCGATCTTCGTCGCGCCGATGTTGCTCGACTTCTGGATCACGCCGCCGACGGTCAGGACACCGAACGCGCTGTCGTCGGTAATCGGCGCACCGTCAAGCACGAAGCGGCCGCCGCCTGTATCAACCAGTGTAGTCGGCGTGACGCGGTGCAGATCGAGCGCGAGCGACACCGTAAACGGCTTCATGATCGAGCCGGGTTCGAACGTGTCGGTCAGGATGCGGTTGCGCAACTGGTCGCCGGTCATGTGCGAACGGTCGTTCGGGTTGTATGTGGGGTAATTGACGAGCGCGAGCACTTCGCCGGTCCGCACGTCGATCACCATGGCCGCGCCGGCCTTCGCCTTGAACTTCTCGACCGCCGCTTTCAGGTTCGTGTACGCGATGTACTGGATCTTGCTGTCGATCGACAGATCCACGTCCTGGCCGTTGTGCGGCACGACCTGCTCGTCCACGTCCTCGATGATGTGGCCCATGCGGTCCTTGATCACGCGGCGGCTGCCCGACATGCCCGCGAGCAGCTTCTGATCGCCGAGCTCGACGCCTTCCTGGCCTTCGTCCTCGACGTTGGTGAAGCCGATCAGGTGAGCGGTGATCTCGCCTTCCGGATAGAAACGCTTGTACTCGTCGCGCGCGTAAATGCCGGGGATGTCGAGCGCCTTCACCTTCTCGGCGATGTCGACCGGCACCTGACGTTTGACGTACACGAAGTTCTTGTCTTCCGAGAGCTTCCTGCGCAATTCCTTGTCGGTCATGCCGAGCAGTTTGCCGAGCGCGCCCAGCTTCTCGGCGCCGAGATCGTCCGGTACCGATTCCGGGATCGCCCAGATGGCGCGCACCGGCAGGCTCGTGGCCAGCACGAGACCGTTGCGGTCGAGGATCTTGCCGCGCGTGGCGGGAAGTTCGAGCCGACGCTGATAACGGATTTCGCCCTGCTTCTGATAGAACGCGTTGCCCGGGCCCTGAATCCAGAAGGCGCGCGCGGTCAGTGCGACGAACGCCATGAAAAGCAGGAACACGACAAGCTTCGAGCGCCACATAGGCAAGCGCACGGACAGGATCGGGTTCGCCGAGAAGGCGACGCTCTTGCGAGCCGACGATTTTTTCATCGCACGCCTCCGCTGCGGCTCGTTGCCGGCGCGGACGCCGGACCGGAAGTCGGAATCGGCGCGTCTTCAGCCTTCGCCGCGCCTGGATCGAGCGTCAGATATTGCGTGCGGCCGGTCGTGACCGATTGCATTTTTAGCGACGTGGTGGCGATCTGCTCGATGCGCGAGGTTTTCGACAGCGCGCTCTGCTGATATTGAAGCTGCGAATAGTCCTGCTGCAGTTGGCGCTCCTGCGATTGCGCGCGCTGCAACTGGATGAAGATCTGGCGCTGCTGATTGGTTGCGTTGACGACAGACAGGGCACAGCCCATCACGATCATCAGCAGGAAGATGTTGAGACGATTCATGGTGCGATTCGCTCCGCCACGCGCATCACGGCAGAACGGGCGCGCGGGTTCCCGGCGACTTCAGCGTCGCTAGCAAACACACGGCCGATGATTTTGAGCGGGGGACTCGGCAGGTCGACGGCACGAATCGGCAGGCGACGATCGACCGTAGGCGTACTTGCGTGCGCCTGCATGAATCGCTTGACGATCCGGTCCTCGAGCGAATGAAAGCTGATGACCACCAGCCGTCCCCCTTGCTCCAGCAGCGCTAACGCTGCTTCTAAAACGACTTGCAGCTCCGCAAGCTCTTGATTGATGTGAATCCGTATAGCCTGAAAGGTGCGGGTTGCCGGATCCTTGCCCTTCTCACGGGTTTTGACGACGTTAGCCACGATTTGGGCAAGCTCGCCCGTGCTGACGAGAGGCCCAAGACGGTCGGACTCTGCCCGGCGAGCAACAAGCGCCTTTGCAATCTGAAAAGCAAACCGTTCTTCCCCATAATCTCGTATCACCTCCGTCAGTTCCTGCACCGTGGCCCGCGCCAGCCATTCAGCGGCAGACTCGCCGCGCGTCGGGTCCATCCGCATGTCGAGCGGGCCGTCGGCGCGGAAACTGAAACCCCGCTCCGGGTCGTCGACTTGCGGCGACGACACGCCCAGATCCAGCAAAACACCCGACACCCGTTCAATCCCGCGCTCCGCAATCGCGGCGCGCAGTGAAGCAAAACTCTCGTGCACGATGCCAAAGCGCGGATCAGCGATTTGCTGCGCCGTGGCGATCGCGAGCGGGTCTTTGTCGAAAGCGATCAGTTGCCCCGACTCACTCAGCTTCTCCAACACCAGCCGGCTATGACCGCCGCGCCCAAATGTGCCGTCCACATAAACGCCATCCGCGCGGGTGACCAGCGCGTTGACCGCTTCCTCCAGCAGCACCGTGCGATGCTGCAATTCGTTTCTCATCGCAGGTGCCATATATGTAAGCCGCGATCAGAACGTGAAATTCTTTAAGGCTTCGGGCATGCCCTCGGCGATCGCCGCCTGTTCCTTCGCGGCGTAAATCTGTGCGTCCCACAATTCGAAGTGGCGGCCCATGCCGAGCAGCGTCACTTCTTTTTCCAGCGTGCCGGCCGCGCGCAATTCCGGCGACACGAGCACGCGGCCCGCGCCGTCCATGTCCACGTCCATTGCATTGCCGAGAAAAATGCGCTTCCACCAGGCCGCGTTCATGGGCAGCTTGTCCACTTTGTCGCGGAAGATTTCCCATTCCGGACGCGGAAAGAGCAACAGGCAGCCGTCCGGGTGCTTGGTGATCGTCACCCGGCCCTCTGCCTGTGTTTGCAGCGCATCTCGATAGCGGGACGGAATTGACATCCGTCCTTTCGCATCGAGAGTCAGCGCCGACGCCCCTTGGAACACTTGGCTCTCCCTCTTGACCGGCGCTGTGGCGCCGGCTGCCCGATTCGTAAAAATCTACCCGAAACCGCGTGTCAGATCACACAAAAATACACTTTCTCACACTGTCTCCCACTTTAGAGGAACGCTAAACGGGGGTCAAGGGAGAGAGACGGTTTTTCGGCGAAATTTGTTTGTTAGAACAAGGACTTAGCGCGACTCGTTCATGTCAGACATAAAACGGAAAACCGTTATAAATGAATGAGCTACTGCGGCTTGTGAAGGTGATACGTGAAAAGTGCGAGCGAAAGGCTCGGATCTTAAGCGATCACGGCAGGCGGCTGGAAGGCGTTCGGCGGGGAGTCGGGGCTGAACGGGGACAACACCTTGGGCGTCGTCCCACTTACGGCAGTTCGAAGCAATTGCAGCAGACAAACCGACGTCTGCGGTCTCTTATATGTAGTAGGCGGTACGAGTCATCACTTTCGACATCGCGCGCATCAACGCGCGCGCCGGGAATGGCAGTTCGATGCCGCCAGCGTCCATCGCGGCCTTGCCGTGCTCGGCTTCGTCGACCCGCATCTGGTCGACAATGGCGCGCGACTCGCGGTCGGCGGCAGGCAAATGGTCCATGTGGCTATCCAGATGCTGTTCGACCTGGCGCTCCGTCTCCGCCATGAAGCCGAGACTCACGCGGTCACCCAGGCGTCCGGCTGCAAGGCCGATAGCGAGCGCGCCCGCATACCAAAGCGGGTTCAGCAGACTCGGGCGCGAGTCCAGAGCCTCGAGACGCTTGGCCGTCCATGCGAGATGATCTTCTTCTTCGACGGCGGCCCGATCGAACACGGTCCGCAACGATGGCGACCGCGTCGCGAGTTTTTGCGCCTGGTAGAGCGCCTGTGCGCAGACTTCGCCTACGTGATTCACGCGCATAAGACCTGCGGAGTGAGCGCGCTCGGCCGGCGACAGTTCGGGCACCTCAGCGTAGGCAGCCGATTCTTGCGGGACCGGCAAAGGACGGCTCATGCGCGAGACGCCAGTCATTGAGCGTAAACCCCGATCAAATTCAGTAATCAACTCGTCCAGAAACATTCGGCACTCCCTGATTCGACAACTGGCCCCCCGCTTTACGCTGCCCGTGCAGCAAGGCTTTGCGGAGGAAAACGCAGCCTCCGGTGAGCTTCGGTTCAGCCTTCGGAGACATCAAGATTTCGATTTTAGATCATGTTGCGTAAACGAAACAGGAGCCTTCCAGACGCCCTCCTTTTTCTTTGTGCCATGTAGCCGTTTTGTTACATTACGTGCAACTTCTCGCGAAGTTGGACAAGCAAGGCCTCAACGCTACATAAATATTCGCCTTGTACAAAAGATTCGTAATCCTTGGAGATCATTCGATGAAAAAGTCGCTTCTCGCTCTCGCAGCACTGGGCGCATTCGCAGGCGTCGCACATGCTCAGAGCAGCGTGACCCTGTACGGTATCATTGACGAAGGCTTCAATATCAACACCAATGCAGGTGGCAAGCACCTGTACAACCTGTCCAGCGGGGTTATGCAAGGCTCGCGTTTCGGCCTGCGTGGCCCGGAAGATCTGGGCGGCGGTCTGAAGGCGATCTTCGTGTTGGAAAACGGCTTTGACGTGAACAACGGCAGGCTGGGTCAAGGCGGCCTGATGTTCGGTCGTCAAGCTTACGTCGGTCTGTCGAGCCAGTTCGGCACGGTCACGCTGGGTCGTCAGTACGACTCCGTCGTCGACTACGTTGGTCCGCTGGAAGCGGGCGACCAGTGGGGCGGCTACATCGCTGCTCACCCGGGTGACATCGACAACTTCAACAACGCATACCGTACGAACAACACGGTCAAGTACACGAGCGCGGATTACGGCGGCCTGAAGTTCGGCGGCACGTACAGCTTCGGCGGCATTGCTGGCAACGTCACGTCGAACCAGATCTGGTCGTTGGGCGCTGGCTACAACAACGGTCCGCTGGTTCTCGGCGTCGGTTACCTGAACGCACGTACGCCGGCAGCTTCGGGCGGCCTGTTCAACAACGGCGGCACGACGACGACTGCGGCAGCGTTCGCAGCGACCGCGTCGCCGGTCTACGCTGGCTACACGTCGGCTAACACGTACCAGGTTATCGGTGCAGGCGGCGCATACACGTTCGGCGCAGCAACGCTCGGCTTGACGTACTCGAACATCCGCTTTGCGAACCTGGGTGCTTCGTTTGCCTCGCCGTTCAAGGGTCAGTCGGTTACGTTCAACAACGCGGAAATCAACTTCAAGTACCAGTTGACCCCGGCGTTGCTGATCGGCGCGGCATACGACTACACGCGCGGCGCGGACATCGCAGGCGCATCGCGCGCTCAATACCACCAAGGCTCGCTGGGCGTGGACTACTTCCTGTCCAAGCGTACCGACGTCTACGTGATCGGCGTGTATCAGCACGCTTTGGGCGACACGCTGACGGCTACCGGCGGTGTGACTCGCGCAAATGCTGCCATCAACGGCCTGTCGGGCTCGCAGAACCAGAACCAACTCGCGGCTCGCGTCGGCATCCGCCACAAGTTCTAATAAGACGTAAATACGCAGTTTTCCTCAAAGGCGCCTTCGGGCGCCTTTTTTTATGTGTCCGGCGGGTCACGAGGCTCGGCGGCTTTGCGCTTGTGACGGTGCAAATAAAAGGCCCGGCAGACTTTTCGTCGGCCGGGCCTTTTATTTTTGCTAGCCAGAACCCGCTACGAGCCTCGGACGTGCGCGCATTCGACGCGCCTTCCGTTCATGCACGCCCGTCGCGTAGCTCACGACGCAAGATCTTGCCCACATTGCTCTTGGGTAGCTCGGTGCGGAATTCGACGATTTTCGGCCGCTTGTAGCCGGTTAGCTGCTGTTTGCAGTAGGCGAAAATATCCGCGTCGGTGAGCGCGTCATCTTTCCTGACGACAAACAACTTAACCGCCTCACCTGAATGCTGGTCGGGCACGCCGACCGCAGCCACCTCGAATACGCCGGGGAGCCTCGCCACTACGTCCTCGATCTCGTTCGGATAAACATTGAAGCCGGAAACCAGAATCATGTCCTTCTTGCGGTCGACGATCTTCACAAAGCCCTGCTCGTTCATGAAGCCAACATCGCCCGATTTGAAGAAGCCGTCCGACGTCATGACCTTGGCCGTTTCGTCCGGCCGGTTCCAATAGCCGGCCATGACCTGCGGGCCGCGAATGCAAATCTCGCCGGGCTGCCCGAGCGGGACCTCGTTGCCCTCGTCGTCCCGAATCGACACTTCGGTCGACGGCAACGGCAAACCGATAGTGCCGCTATATTCCGTGACCGTAACCGGGTTGCAAGTAACGCACGGCGACGTCTCGGACAAGCCATAGCCTTCGATGATTGGCGTATGCGTGTTCTCGAACCACCGTTTGGCGACAGCTTCCTGAACCGCCATTCCGCCACCGTTGGCCGCGATCAGTTTGGAAAAGTCGAGTTTGTGGAAGTCGGGGCTGTTCAGCAGCGCGTTGTACAGTGTGTTGACCGCGGGAATCGTCGTGATCGCATAGCCTTGCAGAGCTTTGATCATCCCGGGGATATCACGTGGGTTCGGGATCAGAACGCCCAAGCCACCCGTGCGAATTGTCAGCAGCCCACACACTGTCAGCGCGAAGACGTGATAAAGCGGCAGCGCGACAACGGTGATGAACTGCTCGATGTCCGTGCGATTCACGCGAACCGGATCGAGCCAGATTTCCGATTGCAGCACGTTGGCAATCAGATTGCGGTGCAGCAGGGTCGCGCCCTTGGCCACGCCCGTGGTGCCGCCGGTGTACTGCAGGAACGCGACGTCGTCAGGGCCTTGCTCAACCGGTTTGAAAGTCTGGCGTTCGCCGTCCGCGATTGCGGCGTTGAATTTGACGTGGCCGGGCAAACTCCAGGCCGGTACCATCTTCTTCACCTGGCGCACGACGAAGTTCGCAACCGCGCCTTTGACGCCCATCAAATCACCCATTGCCGCGACCACGATATGCTTCACTGCGGTATTGCGCACAACTGCCTGCAACGTCACGGCGAAGTTCTCGAGCAGGATGATTGCTTCCGCTCCGCTGTCCCTCAACTGATGCTCGAGCTCACGCGGCGTGTAGAGCGGGTTGACGTTCACGACCACGTAACCCGCGCGCAAGATCGCTGCGATCGCCACCGGATACTGCAGCACGTTGGGCATCATGATCGCGACGCGAGCGCCGCGCGCAAGACCCTTCGACTGAAACCATGCGGCCAGCTTGCGCGAAAGCGCGTCCAGTTCGCCGTAGCTGATCTCTTTTCCCATGCAGACAAACGCGGGCTTGTCGCGGTGCTCGCGGAACGCCTCTTCGAGTAGTTCGGCAACAGACGAATATCGGGTTGGATCGATCTCTGCGGGAACGCCGGGCGGGTAAGATTTCAGCCAGATTTTATCCATGCAGCGTCTCCTTCTTTATTTTCGAATGGTCGTGCTAAAAACGCATCGTAGCATGGGCACCCCTGCGGTATTGGCGAATGACGGCGTGGTTAGACTGCTGCCTCGAACCTTCTGAGGCCTTCGTGACGAGGCTTGGCGGGGTGCGGATAACTTCCTCAGACGCGCTCGACCTGGACGAGGCAGTCGTAGAAAGTTGCGGACCCACCAAGATCGGTCAGCGCCTGGCTCGTGACCTGGTTTGCGTTGCGGCCGTCGGGCGCCAGTTTCTTCCACCAGATCGACAGGCCGACCACGAGGCCTTGACGCGCCCGGTCGGTGACGCGGGCGCGCGCCTGCATCGAGCCGCGGTCGTTGAAAATGCGCACCTGGTCACCGTCGACGATATTCCGCGATCCGGCGTCTGAAGGATGGATGTCGAGGTGCGGCTC
This sequence comes from Paraburkholderia kirstenboschensis, assembly GCF_032806925.1. Taxonomy (NCBI): domain Bacteria; kingdom Pseudomonadati; phylum Pseudomonadota; class Betaproteobacteria; order Burkholderiales; family Burkholderiaceae; genus Paraburkholderia; species Paraburkholderia kirstenboschensis. The sequence continues at coordinate 2,325,947 of NZ_CP136513.1, forward strand.
GCCTTCGGTAGACCGTAGGCTTTCAACGTTGACGAACGTGCTATTCAGGAAGTTGCGCGCGGGTGGCGAGATCATCGCAAGCGGGTAGCGAGCGGCGAGTTCGGGCGCGGACTCCGTCGATTCATAGGGCGGCAGGTAATCCGGAAGCGGATCCAGCCCCTGCTGCGCGAGCCGTTCGCTGTAGAACTCGCACTTGCCCGAGGGCGTGCGAAAGCCGCCCTCAGCAAAGGGCGCATCGGGAAGGTTCAGCTTTGCCCAGCCGACCCGTTTGAGCGATTCCCAATCGACGCCTTCCAGCGTCTTGTCTTGCCAACGCAAGGCGCTGCGCGCAACGGTTTCGTCGCTTTCGAACAGCGACGGCTCGTCAAGCCGCATGTGACGTGCGAGGCCGCGAAAGATTTCAGTGTTGGGACGCGCGTCGCCCACCGGAGGAATTGCCGGCAAGTTCACCATGACGTGCGTGTGGCCATACGACTTGTGCACGTCGAGATGCTCCAGTTGCGTTGTGGCCGGCAGGAGCAAATCCGCATAGTCCGCGGTGTCGGTCTGAAAGTGCTCGAGCACGATCGTGAACAGGTCTTCGCGCGCGAACCCTGCTGCGACGCGCTCCGAATCAGGCGCGACGGCAACGGGATTCGAGTTATAGACGACGATCGCCTCGACCTTTGGTCCGAATGCGGCGTCGCCCGGATGCAGCAATGCGTCGCCGATTGCGTTCATATTGATTACGCGGCTCGGCTTGGTCGGCCAGCCGGGCATCAGGTCGGGACGCTGCAGTGCATGCGAATCGACCGGCGCCCACCCGGACGACGACAACAAGGCGCCGCCTGCCCGCTCGCGCCATGCGCCCGTCAGCGACGGCAGGCACGCGATGGCGCGCACGGCATTACCGCCGCCGCGCACTCGCTGCAGACCATAGTTCAGGCGGATCGCTGCCTTCTTCGTACTGCCGTAAAGTCGCGCCAAGTCGACGATAACCTGCTCGTCGATGCCACAAATCTGGGCGACGCGCGACGGCGGATAACTGAGCGCCCGCGCTTTCAGCTCGGCAAAGCCGAGTGTGTGCGCCGCAATGTAAGCGTGATCGAGCAGATCTTCGGAGATCAGCACGTTCATCATGCCGAGCGCGAGCGCGCCGTCGGTACCGGGCCTCAGGGCAATATGTTGATGGCACTTCTCGGCAGTCAGCGACCGATACGGGTCGATCGCGATGAGCCGCGCGCCTTGGCGCTTGGCCTGCTGCGCACGTGTCCAGAAGTGCAGGTTCGACGCAATCGGATTCGAGCCCCAGATCAGGATGACTTCGCTTTCCTCGAAGAACTCCGTGAGCATGCCGATGCCCGCCCCATACGTATATTTCAGGCCTGCGGCACCGGCCGCTGCGCAGATCGTCCGATCCAGTTGCGATGCGCCGAGCTTGTGAAAGAAACGTTGAGCGATGCTGTCGCCTTGGACCAAGCCCATCGTGCCGGCGTAGCTGTATGGCAGGATGGCCTCCGGCGCACGCCGCGCTATTTCCGACAGGTGCTTCGCGCCCAGCTCAAACGCCTCGTTCCAGCTGATCGGTTGGAAACGCCCTTCGCCCTTGCGGCCAACGCGCTTCATTGGCGTTGTCAGACGGTGTGGATGGTGAACTCGCTCTGCATACCGACTGACTTTGGTACACAGCGTGCCTTGTGTTGGCGGATGGTCCGGGTCGCCGACCACTTTGACCGCGCGGCCGGCCTCGACTGTTACACGCATCGCGCAGGTGTCGGGGCAGTCGTGTGGACAGACTGCGCGAGCGAATTCAGTCGGAGCGTTCATTGAGTAACCATTCAGGGGACGGAAAACACAGCGTAACGCCGGATTTTATTACGTCCGTCGGCGCTTGCCTGCATGCTGCCGCCAAAAAGCCTTCGGCGTAGAATCGTTAGCACTGCGTCCGGGCGCAACTCGCCCGAGCGATTCCTTGCAAGTCAAAAGCGAAAGCGCATCGGCACTCTATTATGAAACTGATCCCCGAAATTCAAGCTGCTCACGGAGAAATTCAGAATCTTCGACGTACGATCCACGCTCATCCCGGACTGCGTTACGAAGAAACTGCGACAGCTGATCTCGTCGCCAAAACGCTTGATTCCTGGGGCATAGAAACTCACCGTGGATTGGGCCAGACAGGCGTAGTTGGCGTTCTCAGACGCGGAAACAGTACGCGCTCTGTCGGTCTGCGCGCCGACATGGACGCGCTACCGATCCAGGAACTGAATAGCTTCGAACATAGATCGAAAAACGACGGGAAAATGCACGCATGCGGCCACGACGGCCATACAGCGATGCTTCTCGGCGCGGCGCGACATCTTGCGAAGCACGGCGATTTCGACGGCACCATCGTCTTTATCTTCCAGCCAGCCGAAGAAGGCGGCGCCGGTGCCCAAGCGATGATCGACGACGGGTTATTCGAGAAATTTCCGGTTGATGCGGTGTTCGGCATTCACAACTGGCCGGGTATGCCTGCCGGCAAGTTTGGCGTGACTGAGGGCCCTATTATGGCCTCCAGCAACGAGTTTCGTATTGAGATCAAAGGCGTCGGCTCGCATGCAGCGTTACCGCACAATGGCCGTGACCCGGTCTTTACCGCCGTGCAGATCGCTAACGGATTGCAGAGCATCGTCACGCGAAACAAGAAGCCGCTCGATACAGCCGTACTCTCAATCACACAAATTCACGCCGGCGATGCGGTCAACGTCGTTCCTAACGATGCGTGGCTCGCGGGCACAGTGCGCACCTTTACGACGGAAACGCTCGACCTGATCGAAGCGCGTATGCGCAAAATCGCTGAAAGCACGGCAGAAGCTTACGATTGCTCGGTCGAGGTGCACTTTCACCGGAACTACCCACCCACGATCAACAGCTGTGAAGAAGCCTGGTTCGCGGCGGCGGTTATGAAGGAGATCGTCGGGGCAGAGAACGTCGATGACTCTGTAGAAGCCACGATGGGTGCCGAGGACTTTTCCTTCATGTTGCTGGCGAAGCCAGGGTGTTACGCGTTTCTCGGCAACGGCGACGGCGGCCACCGAGATGCGGGCCACGGTGCGGGCCCGTGCATGCTGCATAACGCAAGTTACGACTTCAACGATGAATTGCTCCCCATCGGTTCAACGTACTGGGTGCGACTTGCGCAGCGCTTTCTGTCGGGGAAAAGTACGACAGAGAAATGAAGTTCAACTGACACCCTGCGCTCACATGGCAGTTCCATCCGCTGATGGACGACCAGGAACTGGACTCGCGGCAGTCTACCGGCGCGGTGTATCGGGAAGGTGCTGCGCGGATGAGCCGCGATGGCGCTGGTCTCGGGCGAGCTTATCTGGAGCTGACGGGGTACGTGAATGCGCTGCGGACCGGCAGGTAGTGACGGGCGATTCGGCCTGGGCCTGGACCCGGGCGGGACCCGGGCTGAACCCAGGCTGTTCCTGTCGCCGGTGTGCCGGGGTTTTGTCGGCGCGTAAACGCAGAAACCCCACCCTGTGTCGGGGTGGGGTTTCTGATGCTGCTGGGGAGCCTGACGATTACCTACTTTCACACGGGCAATCCGCACTATCATCGGCGTGGAGTCGTTTCACGGTCCTGTTCGGGATGGGAAGGGGTGGTACCGACTCGCTATGGTCATCAGGCATGACGGGTTGCCGTACTGCCGGTGGGGCAGTACAGCCAATCGGGGAAGAAGTAGTGTCTGATGAGTCAACCTCAGGTGAGGCGGGTTGTGTTGTTTCAGGCACAACACTGAATCCCAACCGTGTGTGCTGCGACCTCCTGGGGAGGTTCAGCGCATCCCCTTCGGGATCGGACCCGCGTAAGCGCTCAAGGCGCTAACGTGGGTCGAGACACACCTGTTATAGGATCAAGCCTTACGGGCAATTAGTATCAGTTAGCTGAGCACATTACTGCGCTTACACACCTGACCTATCAACGTCCTGGTCTTGAACGACCCTTCAAGGGGCTCGAAGCCCCGGGGATATCTCATCTTAAGGCGAGTTTCCCGCTTAGATGCTTTCAGCGGTTATCTCTTCCGAACATAGCTACCCGGCGATGCCACTGGCGTGACAACCGGTACACCAGAGGTTCGTCCACTCCGGTCCTCTCGTACTAGGAGCAGCCCCCTTCAAATATCCAGCGCCCACGGCAGATAGGGACCAAACTGTCTCACGACGTTTTAAACCCAGCTCACGTACCTCTTTAAATGGCGAACAGCCATACCCTTGGGACCGGCTACAGCCCCAGGATGAGATGAGCCGACATCGAGGTGCCAAACACCGCCGTCGATATGAACTCTTGGGCGGTATCAGCCTGTTATCCCCAGAGTACCTTTTATCCGTTGAGCGATGGCCCTTCCATACAGAACCACCGGATCACTATGACCTGCTTTCGCACCTGCTCGACTTGTCGGTCTCGCAGTTAAGCACGCTTATGCCATTGCACTATCAGCACGATTTCCGACCGTACCTAGCGTACCTTCGTACTCCTCCGTTACACTTTGGGAGGAGACCGCCCCAGTCAAACTGCCTACCATGCACTGTCCCCGATCCGGATTACGGACCAAGGTTAGAACCTCAAACAGATCAGGGTGGTATTTCAAGGATGGCTCCACGCAAACTGGCGTTCACGCTTCACAGCCTCCCACCTATCCTACACAGACCGGTTCAAAGTCCAATGCAAAGCTACAGTAAAGGTTCATGGGGTCTTTCCGTCTAGCCGCGGGGAGATTGCATCATCACAAACACTTCAACTTCGCTGAGTCTCGGGAGGAGACAGTGTGGCCATCGTTACGCCATTCGTGCAGGTCGGAACTTACCCGACAAGGAATTTCGCTACCTTAGGACCGTTATAGTTACGGCCGCCGTTTACCGGGACTTCAATCAGGAGCTTGCACCCCATCATTTAATCTTCCGGCACCGGGCAGGCGTCACACCCTATACGTCCACTTTCGTGTTTGCAGAGTGCTGTGTTTTTATTAAACAGTCGCAGCCACCAGTTTATTGCAACCCCTTCACCCTTCGCCCGCAGGGGCGTCAAGCTACAGGGGCGTACCTTATCCCGAAGTTACGGTACCAATTTGCCGAGTTCCTTCTCCCGAGTTCTCTCAAGCGCCTTAGAATACTCATCTCGCCCACCTGTGTCGGTTTGCGGTACGGTCCTGTTAAACTGAAGCTTAGAGGCTTTTCTTGGAACCACTTCCGATTGCTTCTTCACCGAAGTGAATGGCCTCGCACCCTTGAATTCCGCGCCCGGATTTGCCTGAGCGCCTTCTCCAATGCAAGGACCGGGACTTCCAACACCCGGACAACCTTCCGCGATCCGTCCCCCCATCGCATTTAACAATGGTGCAGGAATATTAACCTGCTTCCCATCAGCTACGCATTTCTGCCTCGCCTTAGGGGCCGACTCACCCTACGCCGATGAACGTTGCGTAGGAAACCTTGGGCTTACGGCGAGGGGGCCTTTCACCCCCTTTATCGCTACTCATGTCAGCATTCGCACTTCCGATACCTCCAGCACACTTTCCAGTGCACCTTCGCAGGCTTACGGAACGCTCTCCTACCATGCACATAAATGTGCATCCGCAGCTTCGGTATATGGCTTAGCCCCGTTACATCTTCCGCGCAGGACGACTCGATCAGTGAGCTATTACGCTTTCTTTAAAGGATGGCTGCTTCTAAGCCAACCTCCTGACTGTTTTAGCCTTCCCACTTCGTTTCCCACTTAGCCATATTTGGGGACCTTAGCTGGCGGTCTGGGTTGTTTCCCTCTTGACACCGGACGTTAGCACCCGATGTCTGTCTCCCGTGATTGCACTCTTCGGTATTCGGAGTTTGCTATGGCGTAGTAATCCGCAATGGACCCCACAACCATGACAGTGCTCTACCCCCGAAGGTGATACACGAGGCACTACCTAAATAGTTTTCGGAGAGAACCAGCTATTTCCAGGTTTGTTTAGCCTTTCACCCCTATCCACAGCTCATCCCCTAACTTTTCAACGTTAGTGGGTTCGGACCTCCAGTACGTGTTACCGCACCTTCATCCTGGCCATGGATAGATCACCTGGTTTCGGGTCTACACCCAGCGACTGAACGCCCTGTTCGGACTCGCTTTCGCTACGCCTGCCCTAATCGGTTAAGCTTGCCACTGAATGTAAGTCGCTGACCCATTATACAAAAGGTACGCCGTCACCCCCTTGCGAAGGCTCCGACTGTTTGTATGCATGCGGTTTCAGGATCTGTTTCACTCCCCTCCCGGGGTTCTTTTCGCCTTTCCCTCACGGTACTGGTTCACTATCGGTCGATCACGAGTATTTAGCCTTGGAGGATGGTCCCCCCATCTTCAGACAGGATTTCACGTGTCCCGCCCTACTTGTCGTACACCTAGTTCTTTCCAGCTGTTTTCGTCTACAGGGCTATCACCTGCTATGGCGGCACTTTCCAGAGCCTTCGACTAACAGCAAGAATAAAGAGTACAGGCTGGTCCCATTTCGCTCGCCACTACTCTGGGAATCTCGGTTGATTTCTTTTCCTGCGGTTACTTAGATGTTTCAGTTCACCGCGTTCGCTTCACGTAGCCTATGTATTCAGCTACGGATACCTCAAAAGAGGTGGGTTTCCCCATTCGGACATCTTCGGATCAAAGCTCGTTTGCCAGCTCCCCGAAGCTTTTCGCAGGCTACCGCGTCCTTCATCGCCTGTGATCGCCAAGGCATCCACCACATGCACTTGTTCGCTTGACCCTATAACGGGTGTGTCTCTCCCGATGCGAGTTGGCGCTTTAGCGCCTACTCCCATCCGATCCCCGCAGGGGATGGAACCTTCACTGGGAAGGCCGGGCAGCTTGCACAACCGTTACAGGTTGAGTATTCGTGTTGCGCCGTATTCCAAAGCAATCTTTCGATCACTTAAAAAATACATTGATACAATCACAACCCTGATTCACCTACTCATGTACCCATCTCCAGGTACACTTTCGTGAATCTCTTTACTACTTCTTCCTGATTGTTAAAGAACGTTCAGCCGATCGCACGGTTGCTATAACCATGCATCTTTCTGACTGGCTCAATCGCCAATGCACAACGCTCTGGGTCTTTCACACAGAACGCTACGCATTGAGGATTGGTGGAGGATGACGGGATCGAACCGACGACCCCCTGCTTGCAAAGCAGGTGCTCTCCCAGCTGAGCTAATCCCCCAGTCATACAGATATCCCAGAGGTTTTTAGACGGTCAGCTCACCAGACAAGACAGTGGTGGGTCTGGATGGATTCGAACCATCGACCCCCGCCTTATCAAGACGGTGCTCTAACCGACTGAGCTACAGACCCCTGAGTCTGTCTGCGTTTCTTCACTACTACAGCCGATAAGCGTGAGCGCTCAACACCTTGACGCGTCTAGCTCGAGAAAGGAGGTGATCCAGCCGCACCTTCCGATACGGCTACCTTGTTACGACTTCACCCCAGTCATGAATCCCACCGTGGTAAGCGCCCTCCTTCGCAGGTTAGGCTACCTACTTCTGGTGAAACCCACTCCCATGGTGTGACGGGCGGTGTGTACAAGACCCGGGAACGTATTCACCGCGGCATGCTGATCCGCGATTACTAGCGATTCCAGCTTCACGCACTCGAGTTGCAGAGTGCGATCCGGACTACGATCGGTTTTCTGGGATTGGCTCCCCCTCGCGGGTTGGCGACCCTCTGTTCCGACCATTGTATGACGTGTGAAGCCCTACCCATAAGGGCCATGAGGACTTGACGTCATCCCCACCTTCCTCCGGTTTGTCACCGGCAGTCTCCCTGGAGTGCTCTTGCGTAGCAACTAGGGACAAGGGTTGCGCTCGTTGCGGGACTTAACCCAACATCTCACGACACGAGCTGACGACAGCCATGCAGCACCTGTGTTATGGCTCCCTTTCGGGCACTCCCACCTCTCAGCAGGATTCCATACATGTCAAGGGTAGGTAAGGTTTTTCGCGTTGCATCGAATTAATCCACATCATCCACCGCTTGTGCGGGTCCCCGTCAATTCCTTTGAGTTTTAATCTTGCGACCGTACTCCCCAGGCGGTCAACTTCACGCGTTAGCTACGTTACCAAGTCAATGAAGACCCGACAACTAGTTGACATCGTTTAGGGCGTGGACTACCAGGGTATCTAATCCTGTTTGCTCCCCACGCTTTCGTGCATGAGCGTCAGTATTGGCCCAGGGGGCTGCCTTCGCCATCGGTATTCCTCCACATCTCTACGCATTTCACTGCTACACGTGGAATTCTACCCCCCTCTGCCATACTCTAGCCCGCCAGTCACAAATGCAGTTCCCAGGTTAAGCCCGGGGATTTCACATCTGTCTTAGCGAACCGCCTGCGCACGCTTTACGCCCAGTAATTCCGATTAACGCTTGCACCCTACGTATTACCGCGGCTGCTGGCACGTAGTTAGCCGGTGCTTATTCTTCCGGTACCGTCATCCTCCCAGGGTATTAACCCAGAAGTTTTCTTTCCGGACAAAAGTGCTTTACAACCCGAAGGCCTTCTTCACACACGCGGCATTGCTGGATCAGGCTTGCGCCCATTGTCCAAAATTCCCCACTGCTGCCTCCCGTAGGAGTCTGGGCCGTGTCTCAGTCCCAGTGTGGCTGGTCGTCCTCTCAGACCAGCTACAGATCGTCGCCTTGGTAGGCCTTTACCCCACCAACTAGCTAATCTGCCATCGGCCGCCCCTGTAGCGCGAGGTCCCGAAGGATCCCCCGCTTTCCTCCGCAGAGCGTATGCGGTATTAATCCGGCTTTCGCCGGGCTATCCCCCACTACAGGACACGTTCCGATGTATTACTCACCCGTTCGCCACTCGCCACCAGGATTGCTCCCGTGCTGCCGTTCGACTTGCATGTGTAAGGCATGCCGCCAGCGTTCAATCTGAGCCAGGATCAAACTCTTCAGTTCAAACCTGTTACTGTTTTCGGGCTCTTTCGAACCCGGTCGCTCACTCAACGTACTGACGAAGTGTTCAACCATCTTTCAACGGCCAAACCTTCCTTTCATTACTGTGTGAGACTTGATACTTTCGCTTTAACGCCCCACCCCACGCAATACTCCGCAAAGGCAGGACTCGCGTCGCGCATCAAGCGCCCACACTTATCGGCTGTTAGTTTTTAAAGATCGGTACGCTTCACGCTGCGCTGCCCTTACCACCACCACCCGGCACCGCTTCGTTCTGCGTCGCTGCATCAGCAGCAGAGAAACGAGATTATGAAGAACTCCGGCTGCGCCGTCAACAGGTTTTTGTTACTGACTGAACCTGCTGCGACCGCTGGAAGCCTTGCCACTGCTGGCTCTCCCGCTTCCCGTGCCCCGGCGTCCGGAGCACGAAAGAGCGAGATTCTAGCGAGCCGACCCGGGCCTTGCAAGCGTTATTTTGACAAGCATATTAACGGTGCTTAAAAGCCGGTTTGCGCTTTTCCACGAACGCCGCCATTCCCTCCTTTTGATCTTCCGTGGCAAAGAGCGAATGGAAGAGGCGACGCTCGAAATGCACGCCTTCTGCAAGCGTCGTTTCGTATGCCCGATTGACCGACTCCTTCACCATCATGACTGCCGGCAGCGGAAACTCCGCGATCGTCGCGGCGGCGGCGATCGATTCGTCTATCAGAGACGCAGCGGGAATAACGCGCGACACCAATCCGGCGCGCTCTGCTTCAGCGGCGTCCATGAAACGCGCCGTCAGGCAGAGGTCCATTGCCTTGGCCTTGGAGACTGCGCGCGGCAGGCGCTGCGTGCCACCGGCACCCGGCATGATGCCGAGCTTGATTTCCGGCTGGCCGAACTTCGCCGTGTCTGCGGCGAAGATCATGTCGCACATCATCGCCAGTTCGCAGCCGCCGCCAAGTGCAAACCCCGCCACCGCTGCAATGATCGGCTTACGAATGGAGCGAACCGTCTCCCAGTTGCGCGTGATGTAGTCGCCTTTGTACACGTCCATATAGGTGTAGGTCGACATCATCCCAATGTCGGCGCCCGCCGCGAACGCCTTTTCGCTGCCCGTCAACACGATCGCGCCGATCGCGTCGTCCGCGTCGAATTCGCGCAGCGCCGCGCCAAGTTCGTCCATCAAAGCATCGTTCAAAGCGTTCAATGCCTTCGGACGATTCAACGTGACGAGGCCAACCCGCCCCCGTGTTTCGACCAGAATGTTCTCGTAAGCCATGCCGCCTCCTAGTGGTTAATCGGACGCGAAAACGCTTCGCGCCGCCATCCTAATAATGCTAACATTCACCAACCAACCGGTCGGTCAATTATTCGACAGGCTTTTCCCCAACGTACAGCCAAGCCCTCTGCCATGACACATCCGTTATTCACCAAGCACGAAGACACGCTGCAAAAGGCGCTCGCCGCGGTCGAGACGCGCGGTTACTGGAGCCCTTTCGTTGAAATGCCCAGTCCGAAAGTGTACGGGGAAACAGCCAACGCGGCCGGTGAAGCGGCGTTCAAAGCGCATCTGAACGCCACCTTCGAGTTAGACCAGCCGTCCACCGGAGAAACCGTTGGCACCGAAGTATCACCGTTCGGATTTCCGCTCGGCATTCGATACCCTAAATCGGATCCCGACGCACTGCTGGCGGCCGCTGCGGATGCGCAACGCGACTGGCGCGCCGCAGGCCCCCAAGCCTGGATCGGCGTATCGCTCGAAATTCTCGCGCGGTTGAATCGAGCCAGTTTCGAGATCGGCTATAGCGTGATGCACACAACCGGCCAGGCCTTCATGATGGCCTTTCAGGCCGGGGGCCCGCACGCGCAGGACCGGGCGCTCGAAGCCGTCGTGTACGCGTGGGACCAATTGCGCCGCATCCCCGCCGACGCCCACTGGGAAAAACCGCAAGGCAAGAACCCGCCGCTCGCCATGCACAAGCGCTACACGATCGTACCGCGAGGCACCGCCCTCGTCCTCGGCTGTTGCACCTTCCCGACGTGGAACGGCTATCCGGGCCTGTTCGCCGACCTCGCAACTGGCAACGCCGTGATCGTCAAACCACATCCCGGCGCGATTCTGCCGCTCGCCGTGACCGTGCGAATTGCGCGGGACGTTCTACGCGAAGCCGGTTTCGATCCAAACGTCGTCACGCTACTAGCCACTGAACCGAATGACGGCGCGATCGTCCAGAGCCTCGCCGTGCGCCCGGAGATCAAACTGATCGATTTCACCGGCAGCACGCAAAACGGCACGTGGCTCGAACGCAATGCGCATCAGGCGCAGGTCTACACCGAGAAAGCCGGCGTGAATCAGATCGTGATCGATTCGGTCGACGACATCAAAGCCGTCGCTCGCAACATCGCCTTCTCACTCGCGCTCTACTCAGGCCAGATGTGTACCGCGCCGCAGAACATCTACGTGCCGCGCGGCGGCATCCGGACTGCGGACGGCACGCTCACGTTCGACGAAGTCGCGCAGGCCATTGCCGGCGCCGTGCAGAAACTCGTTGCCGACCCGGCCCGTGCCGTGGAACTGCTGGGCGCCATTCAGAACGAAGGCGTCGCCCAGCGCATTGACGAAGCCGCCAGGCTCGGCCGCGTACTGGCCGAAAGCCAGGCGCTCGAGCACCCGGCTTTCGCCGGTGCCCGCGTGCGCACTCCGCTCGTGCTGCAGCTCGACGCCGCAACCGACGGTGAGCAGTTCACCAAGGAATGGTTCGGCCCGATATCGTTCGTTATCGCCACCGACTCGACCGCTCACTCTCTCGATCTCGCCGGCACCATCGCAGCCGAGCACGGCGCACTCACCCTGTCCGTTTACAGCACCGACGAAGCCGTGCTCGATCAGGCGCACGAGGCGTCGATCCGCGGCGGCGTCGCGCTATCAATCAATTTGACGGGCGGTGTGTTCGTCAACCAGTCAGCAGCCTTCTCTGACTTTCATGGGACCGGTGCAAATCCGGCTGCGAACGCGGCGCTCGCCGATGCGGCCTTCGTCGCCAATCGCTTCCGTGTAATTCAGAGCCGCCTTCATGTTGAACCGAAAGCCGAGCCGGCGGTAGCTGGCTGAACGTCATAAGACAGAAGCACGGCTCTCGTCCTATGCCGTTTGGCCGAATGGACCACGCCGTGCGCGCCAACTAACATGAGACATCGGATCGGCCCGCCCGCCGGTCCTCCCAGCAGGAACCATATGAACGACGCCTTTATCTGCGACGCGATTCGCACTCCCATCGGCCGCTATGGCGGCGCCCTGAAAGACGTCCGGGCCGACGACCTCGGCGCCGTGCCGATCAAGGCATTGATCGAGCGTAATCCCGGCGTGGACTGGCATACCGTGGACGACGTGATCTACGGCTGCGCCAATCAGGCCGGCGAAGACAATCGCAATGTCGCTCGCATGTCGGCGCTGCTCGCGGGGCTGCCTGCAGACGCGCCCGGCGCGACGATCAACCGGCTGTGCGGCTCTGGTATGGACGCCGTCGGAACAGCCGCGCGCGCCATCAAGGCAGGTGAAGCGCGACTGATGGTCGCCGGCGGTGTCGAAAGCATGACTCGCGCGCCGTTCGTCATGGGCAAGGCGGCGAGCGCTTTCGCGCGGCAAGCGGAAATCTACGATACGACGATTGGCTGGCGTTTCGTCAATCCGCTAATGAAACGCCAGTACGGCGTCGATTCAATGCCTGAGACCGCCGAGAACGTGGCTGCGCAGTTTGGGATCAGCCGGGCCGATCAGGACGCGTTCGCGTTGGCCAGCCAGCAAAAGGCGGCCCGCGCGCAACACGACGGTACGCTGGCGCAGGAGATCGTCGGCGTTGAAATCGCGCAGAAAAAGGGCGATGCGATTCGTGTGACGCTCGACGAACATCCGCGTGAAACTTCGCTCGAAAGCCTCGCCAGGCTCAAGGGCGTCGTCCGTCCGGACGGCAGTGTGACCGCAGGCAATGCGTCGGGAGTGAATGACGGCGCTTGCGCACTCCTCATCGCGAATCAACAAGCTGCCGACCAATATGGCCTGCGCCGCCGCGCACGTGTGGTGGGCATGGCAACGGCGGGCGTGGAACCGCGCATCATGGGCATTGGGCCGGCACCGGCCACGCAAAAGCTGCTCAAGCAACTCGGTATGACGCTCGATCAATTGGACGTGATCGAGCTGAACGAGGCGTTCGCGTCGCAAGGCCTCGCGGTTCTGCGCACGCTCGGTCTGCGCGACGACGACCCGCGCGTCAATCCCAACGGCGGAGCAATTGCGCTCGGCCATCCGCTCGGCGCATCGGGCGCACGCCTTGTCACGACCGCGCTGTACCAGCTGGAACGCAGCAACGGCCGATTTGCGCTTTGCACGATGTGCATCGGCGTCGGCCAAGGCATCGCGATCGTAATCGAACGGCTCTAACCTCTGACATAAGCGCTGCAGTACGGCAAAAAGAGACTTTGAGGAGACACCCAATGTCATATGAAGCGATCGGCCTCGACATCGACGCATCGAGCCGCGTAGCAACCATCACGTTGAACCGCCCGGACAAGCTGAACAGCTTCACGCGCGCGATGCATCAGGAGTTGAACGCGGCGCTCAGCGAGGCTGAAACGTCCGGTGCCCGCGCTCTTGTTCTGACCGGCTCGGGGCGCGGATTCTGCGCAGGACAAGACCTCGCCGACCTGGACTTTGCGCCCGGCGCGATGACCGATCTGGGCGAATTGATCGACTTGCATTTCAACCCGTTGATCCGCCGTCTGCAAGCATTGCCGTTGCCCGTAATAGCGGCAGTCAACGGGACGGCCGCGGGCGCCGGCGCAAACCTCGCGCTCGCTTGTGACATCGTGCTCGCGGCCCGTTCGGCCAGCTTTATCCAGGCTTTCGTGAAGATCGGCCTCGTGCCGGATTCGGGCGGCACGTGGTTCTTGCCGCAGCGGGTCGGCATGGCACGCGCATTAGGACTCGCCATTACCGGCGACAAACTCAGCGCGGAAAAAGCCGAAAGCTGGGGACTCATCTGGCAAGTGGTCGACGATCAGGAACTCGCGGGAACCGCCGCCAAACTGGCGGCGCAACTCGCGAAGCAACCCACGCGCGCCATCGCCGCAATCAAGCAGGCCATGCGCGCGGGCGCAACCCAAACGCTCGATCGGCAACTCGATCTCGAACGCGATCTGCAACGTGAACTAGGATCCTCGCACGACTACGCAGAGGGCGTACAAGCCTTCGTCGAAAAACGCGCACCGCGTTTCGAGGGCCGCTGATATGTCGACGCAACCTTTGTATCCCGCCGAAATGACGCCCGACGAACTCGCCCGTGCAACCGCCGCCGCGATGTACGAAAACGATGCGTGCAGCCGCGCGCTCGGTCTCGAAATCATGGAAGTGCGCGCCGGCTACTCGCGTTTGCGCATGGCCGTACGCGACGACTTCCTGAATGGTCATCAAATCTGCCATGGCGGCCTGATATTTACCCTCGCTGATTCGACCTTTGCGTTTGCCTGCAACTCGTACAACCTGAACACCGTCGCGTCCGGCTGCTCAATCGAGTTTCTGCGCCCCGTGCATGGTGGCGACGTGCTCACCGCAGAGGCGGTCGAGCAGACATTGAACGGGCGCACGGGAATTTACGATATTCGCGTAACCAATCGCGCGGGCGATACAGTCGCGATGTTTCGCGGCAAATCGGCGCAAATCAAAGGTAGTGTGATCCCGCCGATAGCGTCCGGCACGGCGGCGACGTCACGGGAGTAAGGCGCTGGAGCGTCGACACGACAGACAAAGAGACGCACGCCTGGCGCTCCCCGCGAGACTGGCGAGTCCGCGGCACCTTTGAGCGGCGACACCGGTAACCGAGCCGCCGCAGAGGGGCAGCCGGCGAACGCCGCGCCGCCGCACCGAGCTTCGCGCGTGAGCACAACGCATATCAGACCCAAGCATTGAAGCAGCAAGGAGACATTCGATGACCACCGCCCTTCCGCTCGATCCGATCGAGACCGCCAGCCGCGACGAGCTATGCGCGCTTCAACTTGAACGGCTCAAATGGTCGCTGAACCACGCGTACGAAAACTCGCCGGTCTATCGTCACAAGTTCGACGAAGCCGGCATTCACCCGAGCGAACTGACCACGCTTGCGGACCTCGCCCGCTTCCCGTTCACGACGAAAAAAGATTTGCGTGACAGCTATCCGTTCGGAATGTTCGCCGTGCCGCAAGACCGAATCTCGCGCATTCATGCTTCGTCGGGCACGACCGGCAAGCCCACCGTGGTGGGCTACACCGCTCGCGACATCGACACATGGGCAAATCTGGTCGCGCGTTCAATTCGCGCCGCCGGCGCCAAACCCGGCGACAAGGTTCATGTGAGCTACGGTTACGGTCTGTTCACGGGCGGCCTCGGCGCCCACTACGGCGCGGAGCGCGCGGGCCTTACCGTCATCCCGTTCGGCGGCGGGCAGACGGAAAAACAGGTGCAACTGATCCAGGACTTCCGGCCCGACATCATCATGGTGACGCCGAGCTACATGCTCTCGATCGCCGACGAACTCGAACGCCAGGGCGTCGACCCGGCCAATTGTTCGCTGCGCATCGGCATCTTCGGCGCGGAGCCATGGACGAACGACATGCGTCACGCAATCGAAAAACGCATGGGCATCGACGCTGTCGACATCTACGGCTTGTCGGAAGTGATGGGCCCCGGCGTGGCGTCGGAATGCGTCGAGACGAAAGACGGCCCGACCATCTGGGAAGATCATTTCTACCCGGAAATCATCGATCCCGAAACCGGCGAGGTGCTTCCGGACGGCGAACTGGGCGAACTGGTGTTCACGTCGCTGACGAAGGAAGCGTTGCCGATCATCCGTTACCGGACGCGCGACCTCACGCGTCTCTTGCCGGGCAGCGCGCGCACCATGCGTCGCATGGAAAAGATCACCGGCCGCTCAGACGACATGATGATCGTGCGCGGGGTCAACGTGTTTCCCACGCAGATCGAGGAACTGCTGCTGAAGCAACACGCCCTCGCGCCTCACTATCAGATCGTACTAACCCGGGAAGGCCCGCTCGACGTTTTGACACTGAACGTGGAGCCTTGCCCGGAAACGGCGCCGGATACGTCCGTGCTGAACACGGCTAAGCAGGCGCTGGCCTATGACATCAAAGCGCTGATCGGCGTCAGCGCCGTGGTGAATGTGCTTGCGGTGAACGGGATTGAACGGTCGGTGGGCAAGGCGCGCCGAGTAGTCGACAAGCGCAAGTCGGGGCTTTGAGCCGAGGCCGGGGGACACTGCGAAGCTACGCGGCGGTAAAAGCGGCGGTCAGCCGGGCCGCCGCACGACCGCCACCTCCGCCACGCCCCGCGCCCCGTCGCCCAGGTCAAGAATTCGGCAGCAACAACCACATCCGGCCGCCCTGCTTCATCTTGCCAGCGAGATCGCCGGCGTCGTCGCCGAGACCCCAGAAGTAGTCTGCGCGCACTCCGCCCTTGATCGCGGAGCCGGTGTCCTGCGCAAACACGAGACGGTTCATCGGCGAGTTCGTCAGCGGGCGCGTGGTCTGCAAAAACACCGGTGTACCGAGAGGAATCGAAGTCGGATCGACGGCAATCGAGCGCTCCGGCGTCAGCGGCACACCCAACGCGCCGATAGGACCATCGGCGCCGCCTTTCGGCACGTTCTCTCCTGACGGCATCTCGCGGAAAAACACGAAGCGCGGGTTCGTATCGAGCAGCGCATCCACGCGATTCGGGTTCGCGCGCGCCCATGCCTTGATGCCTTGCATGGTGGCCTGCGCGGGTGTGAGTTCGCCGCGATCCAGCAGCCACCGTCCGATGGATTTATACGGCTGGTTGTTGGTGCCGCCAAAGCCGAGGCGCATCACACTGCCGTCTTCCATCACGATGCGCCCGGAGCCCTGCACTTGCAGGAAGAACGCTTCGATCGGGTCGTCCACCCACACGAGTTCGTTGCCGTTGAGCACGCCCATGCGTTCGAGTTGCGCCCGCGGCGGCATCGCCGCGCCAGGGCGATAGCTGGAAGGCCAGCGATACAGCGCCGTTTGATACACGCCGTGGCGCGTGCGCGAGCCGCGCAGCAACGGCTCGTAGTAACCGGTAACGAGTCCGTCGAGTGTGCCGTCGTTATTCGCTAGCTGAAAAGGCGTGAAATACGCTTCAAAGAATGCGCGGGCGCTCGTGGCGTCGAGATCGTCGAGTTGCGCCGCCGCCGCGCATGCCCGCGCCCAGTTCGTTTGACGCGCAAGCCTCACGCAGTTCTGCCGCAAAGCGGCTGTTGCGCCGATCAGCGAATCGTCCTGCCAGCCGGGGACCTGCTGCCAGGCCACCGCCGTGAGCCGGGTCGCGGCGATCTGGCCAGGGATGATCGCCGCGCCCGTGGGCGGCGAAACCACAGGCCGAACCGCGCCGCCGCCACCGCAAGCGGCCAGTATCGCCGCAACTGAAAGCGCGCTGAGCCAGGCTCCGGTCCCGCGGACAAAACGCCTACAATGTTCGTTCTTGATGGAAACCGCCATGTCTGATCTGTTCGACGAATACCCAATGCTCATCTTCGCGCTGGAATCGCTTCTCGCGCTGTTCCTGCTCGTGTTCATCGTCGTGTGGACGTCGTCTGGTAAAAAGAAAGCGGCGCGCGCCGGCAGCAAGGAAACACCGAAGCCGCCACAACCGCACTGAAGCGGCGCCGATTCACGCATTCCACGGCGCGCATAGAACCGTTAAAACCGCGGACCGCGCTCACGGTTCAATGCAATGTGCGCGGCATGCGCAGAATGAACTCCGGCACGGGCGCGTCAAAACGCTCACCGTCCTCGGCCACGCAGAAATATTCCCCGCGCATCGTGCCGACCGGCGTGGCAATGACCGCCCAACTCGTATATTCGAACTGCTCGCCGGGTTTGAGCAACGGCTGGTGCCCAACCACGCCCAGACCCTTCACTTCCTGCACGGTCTTGTCGCTATCCGTGATCACCCAATGCCGCGCGATCAATTGCGCGGGCACCTGACCGGTGTTGCGGATGGTCAGCGTATAGGCGAACGCATACTGGCGACGCTCCGGGTCCGACTCTTCGGGCAGGAATTGCACCTGCGACGCCACGCTGAATTCGTACTGGCTCATCCTGATTCCAATCTGGTGACACGGGGCGACAAAATCGCTGGAAAGCCCGAGAGCCAATGGCTTAAGCGGCCATTGGCGACGCAGCGCCATGGTTTGGCATTCTGCGTCATGCGCGACACGCCCGCAACCGGACATATCCTTTGGCCAAGGACGCTTAAGGCCTTTTGTCATCCTCGCGGCTCAAACCCGAGGCTGCGCTGCGCATCGTTCAGGCACCCGCCGCCGCTTCGCGCGTGCGCAGCACAAAACGGTAAAATGACGATTTCCCGCTTGCATCCGCCCGCCGCCATGACGCAATTCCGAATCGCCCCCAGCATTCTGTCCGCCGACTTCGCCCGCCTCGGCGAAGAAGTGCGCAACGTCGTCGCCGCCGGCGCCGACTGGATTCATTTCGACGTGATGGACAACCACTACGTGCCGAACCTGACCATCGGACCGCTCGTGTGCGAGGCCATCCGTCCGCATGTGGACGTGCCCATCGACGTGCATCTGATGGTACGCCCCGTCGACCGCATCGTGCCGGACTTCGCGAAGGCGGGCGCGAATCTGATCAGCTTCCACCCGGAAGGCTCGGACCACATCGACCGCACGCTGTCGCTGATTCGCGATCACGGCTGCAAGGCAGGCCTCGTGTTCAACCCCGCCACTTCGCTGAATTATCTCGATCACGTGATGGACAAGCTCGACCTCGTGCTGATCATGTCGGTGAACCCGGGATTCGGCGGCCAGTCGTTCATTCCCGAAGCGCTGAACAAGCTGCGCGAAGCGCGCAAGCGTATCAACGCCTACAAGGAGCGCACCGGCCGCGAGATTCATCTCGAAGTAGATGGCGGCGTGAAAGTGGACAACATCGCCGAAATTGCGGCCGCAGGCGCGGATACCTTCGTGGCTGGTTCGGCGATCTTCGGCCAGCCGGATCACAAGGTCGTAATCGACAAGATGCGCGCCGCGCTCGCCAACATTCAGCACTGACACCCGCGCCACATGACTGCTCCGTTCCCCGCCCCGACTTTCAACGGCCCGCGCCTGCAAGCCGCGATCATCGACCTGGACGGCACGATGATCGACACCGCCGACGACTTCACCGCCGGCCTGAACGGCATGCTCGCGCAACTCGACGCAGTCGAAACCTCGCGTGAAGAAGTGGTGGGCTACGTCGGCAAAGGCTCCGAGCATCTGATCCGCAGCGTGCTGGCGCCGCGCTTCGAAGCGGAGCACGCGCAAGACCGTTTCGACGAAGCGCTCGCCATTTATCAGGCCGAGTACGCGAAGATCAACGGCCTGCACACACGCGTTTATCCAGATGTGGAAGCCGGCCTCGTCGCGATGCGCGACGCGGGTCTGAAGCTCGCGTGCGTGACCAACAAGCCGCATCGCTTCGCGCTCGAACTGCTGCAGCAATATGGGCTCGCACAGTATTTCAGCGTTGTACTCGGCGGCGACAGTCTGCCCAAGAAGAAGCCGGACCCACTGCCCATGCTCACGGCCGCGGCGCAACTTGGGGTGGAGCCGCGCGCCACGGTTGCCATCGGCGATTCGGAAAACGACGCGCTGGCGGGCCGCGCGGCAGGCATGGCGACGCTCACCGTGCCCTATGGCTACAACCATGGGCAAGCTATACAAACAATAAAATCCGATGGTATAGTTGCCTCGCTGCTGGACGCCGCCAAGGCGATCGCAGCGCACCAATCCACGACTTGAAAAGTCCTTCATCCTCATGTTTCTGAATAAAAAACGGAGTCTGATTAGCATCGACCGGGGAGCCTGGCCCTGGCGTCGCTGGTCGCGCTAACCTCGCCTGAGGTACGCTGAAGCTCGTCTTCGGCAACCGTTTTTTACTTCACTGCGCTCACGCGTTTTTCCATCGTTTAGTTTCCCTGCATCGGCTGGTTCCGCCTGCGTGTACCCATAAGGTACGTCTGTGGCTGGAACGCCGTGCTCGCGGCGATGGGAAAATCGCGCCGGTCGGTTCATCATCGAAAAAACGCACGAACGCCTGACCGGCCGCGCAATGCCCCGCTTTGTCCGACGCACGCTGCCGCCGGACCTACGTACAGGATCGGAACATGACCGAACTCGAATTTCAGTCCCTCGCCAACGAGGGCTTCAACCGTATTCCGCTGATCGCCGAAGCGCTCGCCGACCTCGAAACGCCGCTCTCGCTTTATCTGAAGCTCGCGCAGCCCGAGCGCAACGGCGCGAACTCGTTCCTGCTGGAGTCGGTAGTGGGTGGCGAGCGCTTTGGCCGCTATTCGTTTATCGGTCTGCCGGCGCGCACGCTGCTGCGCACCCGTAACGGCGTGTCGGAAGTGGTGCGCGACGGCAAGGTTGTCGAAACGCACGAGGGCGATCCGCTAGAGTTCATCCAGCAATTCCAGGGCCGTTTCAGGGTCGCGCAGCGGCCCGGCTTGCCCCGTTTCGCCGGCGGCCTCGCCGGTTATTTCGGCTACGACGCGGTGCGCTACATCGAGAAAAAGCTCGCGCATACCGCGCCGAAAGACGATTTGAATCTGCCGGACATCCAGTTGCTGCTGACCGAAGAAGTCGCGGTGATCGATAACCTCGCGGGCAAGCTGTACCTCGTGATCTACGCCGACCCGACGCAGCCCGAGGCGTACACGAAGGCGAAGCAGCGTCTGCGCGAACTGCGTCAGCGTTTGCGCGCAACGGTCGAGCCGCCGGTCACCTCGGCGAGTGTGCGCACCGAGACGTACCGCGAGTTTGCGAAAGACGACTACCTGGCCGCCGTGCGCAAGGCGAAGGAATACATCGCCGCCGGCGAACTGATGCAGGTGCAGGTCGGCCAACGTCTGACCAAGCCGTATCGCGACAACCCGCTGTCGCTGTATCGCGCGCTGCGTTCGCTAAATCCGTCGCCGTACATGTACTACTACAATTTCGGCGACTTCCATGTGGTGGGTGCGTCGCCGGAAATTCTCGTGCGCCAGGAAAAGCGCGGCGAAGATCGTATCGTCACGATTCGTCCGCTCGCCGGCACGCGTCCGCGCGGCAACACGCCCGAACGCGACGCCGAGCTCGCCACCGAACTGCTGAACGATCCGAAGGAAATCGCCGAGCACGTCATGCTGATCGACCTCGCGCGCAACGACGTAGGCCGCATCGCGCAGATCGGCTCGGTGGTCGTAACCGACAAGATGGTGATCGAAAAGTACTCGCACGTGCAGCACATCGTGAGTTCGGTTGAAGGCAAGCTGAAGCCCGGCACGACCAATTTCGACGTGCTCCGCGCCACCTTCCCGGCCGGCACGCTGTCGGGTGCGCCGAAAGTCCGCGCAATGGAATTGATCGACGAGCTCGAACCCGTGAAGCGCGGCCTCTACGGCGGCGCAGTCGGCTATCTGTCGTTCACCGGCGAAATGGATCTGGCGATCACGATTCGCACCGGCGTGATCGCGAACGGCAATCTGTATGTGCAGGCGGCAGCGGGTGTCGTCGCGGATTCGGTGCCGGAATCCGAATGGCAAGAGACCGAGAACAAGGCGCGCGCCGTGTTGCGCGCGGCCGAGCAGGTTCAAGACGGCCTCGATAGCGACTTCTGACCGGAGACACACCATGCTGCTCATGATCGACAACTACGATTCGTTCACTTACAACCTGGTGCAGTACTTCGGCGAACTCGGCGAAGACGTGCGCACCTATCGGAACGACGAAATCACGCTCGACGAAATCGCGAAGCTCAACCCCGAGCGCATTTGCCTGTCGCCCGGCCCGAGCAATCCGCAACACGCCGGCATTACGCTCGACGTGCTGCGCGAGTTCTCCGGCAAGACGCCGATTCTCGGTGTGTGCCTCGGCCATCAGGCGATCGGCGAAGCGTTCGGCGGCCGCGTCGTGCGCGCGCAAACCATCATGCACGGCAAGGTCAGCACGATCGAGACCGATTGCAAAGGCGTGTTCGCGGATCTGCCGAAGCATTTCGTCGTGACGCGCTACCACTCGCTTGCGATAGAACGTGAATCGCTGCCCGACTGTCTCGAGGTGTCGGCATGGACCGAAGACGGCGAAATCATGGGCGTGCGTCATAAGGAACTGGCCGTCGAAGGCGTGCAGTTCCATCCGGAATCGATTCTTTCCGAACACGGCCACGCGCTCCTCGAAAACTTCGTGAAGCAGTCGAAAGCGAAGCCGGCAAAACGCACCGCCTGATGAAGCGAGACGACATCATGACAATCACGCCGCAAGAAGCGCTGCAACGGACCATCGAGCACCGCGAGATTTTCCACGACGAAATGCTGCATCTGATGCGGCTCATCATGCGCGGCGAACTTTCGCCGGTCATGGCGGCCGCGATCATTACAGGCTTGCGCGTCAAAAAAGAGACCATCGGCGAAATCACCGCCGCCGCCACGGTGATGCGTGAATTTGCCCGGCACGTGGAGGTGCAGGACAACTCGAACTTCGTCGATATCGTCGGCACCGGCGGCGACGGTTCGCATACCTTTAACATCTCCACGGCGACAATGTTCGTGTCTGCCGCAGCCGGCGCGAAAGTCGCGAAGCACGGCAATCGCGGCGTATCGAGCAAGTCGGGCAGCGCGGACGTGCTCGAAGCGCTCGGCGTGAATATCGACCTGCAGCCGGAACAAGTCGCGGCCTCGATTGCCGAAACCAGCATGGGTTTCATGTTCGCGCCGAACCATCATCCGGCGATGAAAAACATAGCGCCGGTGCGCCGTGAACTCGGCGTGCGGACCATCTTCAACATTCTGGGTCCGCTCACGAATCCGGCCGGCGCGCCGAATCAGCTGATGGGCGTGTTCCATGCGGACCTGGTCGGCATTCAGGTCCGCGTGATGCAGCGTCTGGGCGCAAAGCATGTGCTCGTGGTGTACGGTATGGACGGCATGGACGAAGTGTCGCTCGGGGCGGCCACGCAAGTCGGCGAGTTGCGTGACGGCGAAGTGCGCGAGTACGAGATTCATCCCGAAGACTTCGGCATGCAGATGGTGTCGAATCGAACGCTGAAAGTGGCGGACGCCACGGAATCGAAAGCAATGCTGCTCGAAGCGCTCGACAACAAACCGGGCGTCGCGCGCGAGATCGTCACGTTGAACGCGGGCACGGCGCTGTATTCGGCGAACGTGGCGTCGTCGATTGCTAACGGCATCGAGCTTGCACGCGAAGCCATCGCCAGCGGCAAGGCTCGCGCAAAAGTCGACGAACTGATCCGCTTCACGCAGCAATTCAAGCACTAATCAGGTAGCAACCAACGTAGCGAGATTCTTATGAGCGACATCCTCGACCGTATCATCGCGGTCAAACGCGAAGAAGTCCGCGCCGCCGAACAAAGCGCGCCGCTCGAAGAGCTGCGCCTCGAAGCGTCCTCGCGCGATATTCGCGATTTCGTCGGCGCTTTGCGTGCAAAGCATGAGGCCGGACTTGCGGCGGTGATTGCAGAGGTGAAGAAAGCGAGTCCGTCCAAAGGCGTTCTGCGCGAGAATTTCGTCCCCGCGCAAATCGCGCGTTCGTATGAAACGCACGGCGCGGCCTGTCTGTCCGTATTGACCGACGTGCAGTTCTTTCAGGGTAGCGTCGCGTATCTGGAACAGGCGCGCGCCGCGTGCCAGTTGCCGGTGCTGCGCAAAGACTTCATCGTCGATCCGTATCAGATCGTCGAAGCACGCGCGATGGGCGCCGACGCGATTCTGTTGATCGCCGCCGCGCTTGAAACGTCGCAGATGCAGGACCTCGAAGCGCTCGCGCATTCGCTCGGCCTCGCGGTGCTCCTCGAAGTGCATGACAGCGACGAGCTGATGCAGGCGCTCACGCTGAAAACGCCGCTGATCGGCGTCAACAATCGCAATCTGCGCACTTTCGAGACCTCGATCGAAACCACCATCGGCATGCTCGAAGCGATTCCCGACGACCGGATCGTGGTAACGGAATCGGGCATTCTGTCGCGCGCCGATGTCGAAAGGCTGCGCGCGATGGACGTGAACACGTTCCTCGTCGGCGAGGCATTCATGCGCGCGGACGAACCGGGCGTGGAGCTTGCTCGCATGTTCTTTACAGGCGCGGCGTGAAGGCGCCGCAGCGCATCTAGCGCACACACAGCGGAGCACAACATGGCCATGGAACGCGAGATCAAGTTGCTGCTGCCGGCCGCGCAAGTGAAAGCGGCCGGGCAGTGGTTCGTCGCGCGCACCGGCAACGAGGGCCGCGCGATCAAGCTGTCGAATATCTACTTCGACACACCGCAACTCACATTGGCAGCTTCAAAAAGTGCGCTCCGCCTGCGCCATACACCCGACGGCTGGCTGCAAACGTTCAAGACGGTAGGCAGTGCGGCAAACGGTTTGCACAGCCGTCACGAATGGGAAATGCCCGTCGCGGGCGAGGCGCTCGAAATTGACGCGTTGCTGCGCGAATGCGACGAGCCGACCGCCGCGCAAGCATTACGCGAAGCAGCGCCGCAACTAATCGAACTGTTTCGCACGGACTTCACGCGCACGCTGTGGCAAGTGAGCGTCGACGGCTCGGAAGTCGAAGCCGCAATCGACCAGGGCAACGTGCTGGCGGAAGTGAACGGCGAGTTGCGCCGCGCGCCTGTTTCGGAAATCGAACTCGAACTGAAGTCCGGCGACGAAGCCGCGCTGCACGCGCTCTCGAACGAACTCGGCAAGCAGATCGCCGGCCTCGCGCCCGAGAACATCAGCAAGGCACAGCGCGGGTATCAATTGCGGGCGGGCTGAGCGTGGGTCGCGTCATCGCCGCGCGTTCTCACGGCATACGGTGCGCGCCGCCGCGGCTTGAGTCATACCGCGTTTGCTGCGACACTTCTGCGCCATGACTACTGCATCCCGCCCTCGCTCAGCGCCATCGCAGGCATCGTTATTCGGCGACGCCGTGGCCCCGGCCGGTTCTATCTCTGCCGAGACGCAGCCGCAATCCCAGCAAGCACCCGGCACGCCGCTCACGCTCGAAGCGCAGTTCGCCGCGCTGCCGGCCGAATGGCGAGCGCATCTGAATCCCTTCGTTGAAAGCGACGCGTACGCGCCGCTCTGCCGTTTTGTCGACGGTGAGCGTGCGGCCGGCAAAACCGTTTATCCCGCCGACGTGTTCCGCGCGCTGCGGCTTACGAGCCCCGATGAAGTGAAGGTCGTGATTCTCGGCCAGGACCCGTATCACGGCGAAGACCGCGGCACGCCGCAAGCTCACGGGCTCGCATTTTCGGTCGCCCCGAATGTGCGCACGCCGCCGTCGCTGCGCAACATCTTCAAGGAAATCGCGGCAAGTCTCGGCCACGAGCCGCCCCGTCATGGCTGCCTCGACACGTGGGCGAAGCAAGGCGTGCTGCTGCTGAACACGGTGCTGACCGTGGAGCGCGACTCAGCCGCCAGCCACGCGAAGCGCGGCTGGGAAAAATGCACAGACGCGCTGATTCACGAACTCGCGATGCGTCACGACGGTCTGGTGTTCATGCTGTGGGGCGCACATGCGCAGGCGAAGCGCGCGCTACTGGGCGGCAAGTCACATTACGTGCTGGAGGCGCCTCATCCTTCGCCGTTGTCGGCGCATCGCGGCTTTCTCGGCTGCGGACATTTCGCGAAGGCTAACGAGTATCTCGTCGAGCATGGCCGCAAACCGATCGACTGGCGCCTGCCCGACGAAGCGCAAATGCTGGCTTAACGGCATGTCTGTCTGCAAACCGGAGCAGAAACAGCGGGCAACAGCGGCAAAAAACAAAAACGCCACGGAATCTAACTCCGTGGCGTTTCAGTTTTCAACGCTTGCGATGCTTGTCCGCTCGACGGTTACCGCAGCCAGCCTTTGGCGCGGCAATCGGAGCGAATACGCGCCACGGGAAGCGGCGCGATCAGCTTAACGTGCGAACCTGAGCTGCGAGCCCAAGCAGCAAACGTCAACCGCGGATCTCAAGCAGCCGCGATCGCTTCGCGCGCCGCAGCCAGCGCCGCGCCCGCTGCGTCCGGGCCCATATTCAAACCTTCGGCGTAGATAAAGTTGACATCCGTCATGCCGAGGAAACCAAGGAAGCTCTTCAGATACGGCGTCTGGCTGTCGTTCGGCGTGCCCGCATACTTGCCGCCGCGAGCGGATACGACGTAGACCTTCTTGCCCGTCACGAGGCCTTCGGGACCGTTAGCGGTGTAGCTGAACGTGATGCCGGCGCGGGCGATGAAGTCAAAGTAAGTCTTCAGTTGCGACGAGATGCCGAAGTTGTACATCGGCGCGCCGATCACGACGATGTCAGCGGCTTGCAGTTCCGCGATCAGCGCTTCGCTGCGCGCGGCGATCGCGGCTTGCTCGGCGGTACGCTGGTCAGCCGGCGTGAAGAACGCGCCCAGGATGGCGTCGTCCAGGTGCGGCAGCGGTTCGGCTTGCAGGTTACGGACGACGACTTGCGCGCCCGGATTCGACTGTTGCAGCTTTTCGGTCAGCTCGTTGAGGAGCAGCGTCGAGTTCGCGCCTTGCGAGCGGGCTGCCGAGTTGATTTGCAGGATCGTGGTCATGGTTGACTCCAGTGGGGGGCGCGCTGTGTTGCGCGAGTGGAGCCATTGTGTTTTTTTACCGATCCGGGAAAAAGCCATCCGGCAGCGACGGATTGTTGCAATGGTAGAACAATCAGCCGCCCGGCGACGTCAATGACGTCGGTGCAGATTACGATCAGCTTGTCAGCCAGCGCTCGCGCGCCTTGCGTGGGGCGGATCGCTGGTCGCTGACGGTGAGCTTGTAGCGCGACACTTCGGGCCCCTCCAGCTTGAGCTGCGCAGTGCGCAGCTCGTCGCGGCGGAATGCGTGAACTTCCACTTTGGCTCCCGCCTGATAACGCCCTAGTAATGTGTCGAGATTCGAGCCCGTCACGCGCAGGCCGTCGAGCGCGATCAGCACGTCGCCGGCCGAAAGCCCCGCTTTCTGCGCGGCGCTACCTTCATGCACAGCCGCCAGCGTGCACTCGGCGCCGCCGCGCACCCGCGCGCCGAGCGACGGTTTGCCGCTCTTGTCGGCTTCCGTCGCGAGCGTGACGCCGAACGGTTCCAGCAGTGTTTCGAGCGGCAAGTCTCGCGTGCCATGCACCGCTTGCGCAAACAGCTCGCCCAGATGCACGCCGGTCGCTTCGGCAAACAGCGCTTCGACCTCGCTTTCGTCGACGCCCACCGGCTTGCCGCGGTAAAAATCGCGGCCGAAGCGCTGCCACAGCAGACGCATCACGTCGTCGAGCGACTTCCTATTGTTCGTCTGCGCGCGGATCGCCAGATCGAACGCGAGCGCAACGAGCGAGCCCTTCGTGTAATAGCTGACGATTGCATTCGGCGCGTTCTCGTCCTGCCGGTAGTATTTGATCCACGCGTCGAACGAGCTTTCCGCGACGCTCTGCTTCAGACGCCCGCTGCCGCGCTGCACGCCGCCGATCACCTTGCCGAGCATGCCCAGATAATCGTCGACTGAAATCAGGCCGCTGCGCACGAGAATCAGGTCGTCGTAGTAAGAGGTGAAGCCTTCGAACAGCCATAGCAGCGACGTGTAGGTCTCGACGGAAAGGTCATACGGCGCAAAGACGGCGGGCTTGATCCGCTTCACGTTCCACGTGTGAAAGTATTCGTGGCTGCACAGGCCGAGGTACGTCCGATAGCCTTCCGTGAGCGCGTCGCGGCCTTGTACGGGCAGATCGCCGCGATTGCAGATCAGCGCCGTCGACGCGCGGTGTTCGAGCCCGCCATAACCGTCGGTGACGGCTTGCGTCATGAACACGTAGCGATCCACAGGCGCTTTCTTCGACTTCGGCTCGAAGAGCGCGATTTGCGCTTCGCAAATGCGCTTCAGGTCGGCGCTCAGCCGCGCCATGTCCAGCCCGATCACGCGCCCCGCGATCACGACGTCGTGCGGCACACCGTGCGCGTTGAACGTCGCCAATTCGAATTTGCCGAGCGTGACCGGATGATCGATCAGTTCATCGTAGTTCTGCGCGCGATATTCCCCGAAGCCGTAACGCTTCGTGCCGCGCGCTTCCGGCAGCGCCGTCGCGACGCGCCAGTTGCGATACGCCGCGCCCTCCGGTTTCTGGATATCGACCACGCACTGCGCTTCCTCGTGACCGAGCGGTGACAGAAACACGCTGGTGCCGTTGAAAAAACCCGTGGTGTCGTCCAGATGCGCCGCGCGCACCGACAGATCCCAGGCATAGACCTCGTAGCGCAGCGTCAGCGCGCCTTTCACCGGCGCGGCCTGCCACGTGTGCTTGTCGGTTTTCTCGACACGCACCTTACGGCCCGCATCGTTGAAGGCGCGCAGCGTGACGATGTTGCGCCCGAACTCACGCACCATGTAGCTGCCCGGAATCCATACCGGCAGCATGAAACGCTGGCCGGCCGGATCGGGATCGGCGACGGTTACGGTGACTTCGAACAGGTGGGCGGCGGGTTGCTTGGGAACGATGGTGTAGCGGATCGGCTTCATCGGCGGCGATTGGATGGTTTTGGCGGAATGTTGAGGGCTTGATGCGAAAGGAGGCGCCATGTGCGCCTCCTTCTGTTGGTATGTGCCGCGTGTGTCAGTGCACCGCTGCCATTTCCTTGTCGAGCCGGTCGGCCGGCACCGCGCCCGGCAGGCGGCGGCCGTCGGCGAGGAATACGGTAGGCGTGCCTTCCACGTTCATCGCATGCCCGAGCGCGAGATTTTTGTCGATCGCGGCAGTGTCGCAAGTCCCGGCGGCCGTGGGCGCCTGATGGTCTTGCATCCACGACTCCCACGCCTTCGCGCGATCGGTCGAGCACCAGATCGACTTCGACTTGGCGGTCGAATCCGGCGACAGAACCGGGTACAGGAACGTGTAAACCGTCACGTTGTCGATCGACTTCAGCGTGGTTTCGAGCTGCTTGCAGTACGGGCAGTTCGGGTCGGAGAACACCGCGATCTTGCGCGAGCCGTTGCCCTTCACCACCTTCACCGCGTTGGCGAACGGCAGACTCGCGAAGTCGATGCGGTTGGTTTCCGACAGGCGCGCTTCGGTCAGATTCTTGCGCGTCTTCGTGTCGACCATGTCGCCGAGCAGCACGTAGTCGCCGCTGGCGTCGCTGTAGACAATCTGGCTGCCTAGGTTCACTTCATACAGGCCGGCAATCGGCGACTTCGTCACGCTCTTGATCGTCACGTCCGCGAGTCGCGTTTGCAGCGTGGCCTTGAGTTTGTCGGTGGCCTGGTCGGCTTGCGCGGAGCAGCCGATGGTGACGGCGGCAATCGCGAGCATGGCGGCCGCCATGCGGAAGGTTTTTTTCATGCTGAATTCCTGGTTCAATCGCGCGTTGCGCGCGTTGGGCGTTCATGCCGTTGCCCTTCCTTTGCCTGGGGAGGCAGCGGCATCTGTGCGTTCATGATACCTGTCTCACCGACGCGGCATGCCGCGCCGGGTTGAAGCGGGATTGCAGTCCGCCTTTCAGCCGAGCGCGGCCGACACGAGCCAGCGCTTGATGAACGGCTGTGCGCCGACGAAAGCCATGCCGCTATTGCGCACGATCCTGGCCAACGGACCGGGTACGGAAAACAGTTTTTGCAGGCCGTCGGTGGCGATCATCAGTGCACGAATGTCTTCGCGGCGCGCGCGTTCGTAGCGCCGCAGCAGCACCATGTCGCCGAGATCGCGGAACGACTCCTTGGCCGCGACCGTATCGGCAAGCGCGGCGACGTCGCGCAAACCGAGGTTCATGCCCTGCCCCGCGAGCGGGTGGATCAGATGCGCGGCGTCGCCGACCAGCGCGACGCGCGGCGCCACCAGACGGTCCACGGTTTGCAGCGCGAGCGGAAAGCCTTGTGCCGGCGTCACGCAGTCGAGGCCGCCAAGCTGGCGGCCCGTGACGCGCTCCACTCCTGCTGCGAGCTGGGCCGGATCGAGCGCGATCAGTCGCTCGGCGTGCTCCGTGCGCGCCGACCACACGAGCGACACATGACCGTCAGGCATAGGCAGCAGCGCGATGATCTCGCCGTCCTTGAACCATTGATAAGCAGTCTCGCCGTGCGGTTTCTCGGCCTTGAAGTTCGCGACGACGCCGGTCTGCCGGTAGTCGCGCCGGTTCATCTTCGAGCCGATCTGAGCGCGCACCCACGAATGCGCGCCGTCCGCGCCGACCAGCAGATCCGCCGCGAGCACGCTGCCGTTCGCGAGACCGACGCTCGCGCTGTCGGCGGTGAAATCGAGCGCCTGGGCGCGGCTGTCGATCCACGTGAGGTTCGGCTGGAAGCGCAGCGCCGCATCGAGCGCGCGCTCGATCACCGACGACTCGACGATCCACGCCAGTTGCGGCACCGAAGCCTGAAACGCGGAGAAATGCAGCTCGGCGTGGGCGTCGCCAAAGACGCGCATGTCGTAGACGGGACCGAGCCGCGCCAGGTCGAGTGCCTGCCAGACGCGCAAGCGCTCGAGCAACGCCTGCGAACTCGACGACAACGCATACACCCGCGAGTCGAACGAAGCGCCGGCGGGCAGCGGCGCGCAGGGCTGCGCGAGCAGCGCAATGCGCAGTCCGCCTTGCGTGAGCGCAAGCGCCGCGGTCTTGCCGACCAGCCCACCGCCGATCACGGCGGCATCGAAAGTCTGATGGTGTGCGTTCATCCGCGCATTATAGCTGCGGGGTTGCGGGGGACGGACCGGGCGCGCAGCTTTCTGAAGCCACGTCAAGAAGCCGATTGGAACGGGTTACAATTACGTTTTCCGTGACCAAACTCGCCCAGAATCGTCGAGGCAACGCCCGCTCTGGTGTCGCGTCCCGCTCCGCTGCGTTTCCCTTTGCCGCCAAACGCGAAGGCTTCCCGAATCCTGCACACAGCGTCGAGCGCATCACGCAATTTACTGAATCACTGAAGGATTTCCATGAGCCTCAAATGCGGCATCGTCGGCTTGCCTAACGTCGGCAAGTCCACTCTGTTCAACGCGCTGACCAAGGCGGGCATCGCTGCCGAGAACTATCCGTTCTGCACGATCGAGCCGAACGTCGGCATCGTCGAAGTGCCGGACGCGCGCCTGAAGGCGCTCGCCGAAATCGTCAAGCCCGAGCGCATTCTGCCTGCGGTCGTCGAATTCGTGGACATCGCCGGTCTGGTGGCGGGCGCGAGCAAGGGCGAAGGCCTCGGCAACCAGTTTCTCGCGAACATCCGCGAAACCGATGCGATCACGCACGTTGTCCGCTGCTTCGAAGACGAGAACGTGATTCACGTCGCCAACAAGATCGATCCGCTGTCGGATATCGAAGTCATCAACACCGAACTGGCGCTCGCCGACCTCGCAACGGTCGAAAAGGCGCTCGCGCGTTATTCGAAGGCCGCCAAGTCGGGCAACGACAAGGAA
Source organism: Paraburkholderia kirstenboschensis (assembly GCF_032806925.1). NCBI lineage: Bacteria > Pseudomonadati > Pseudomonadota > Betaproteobacteria > Burkholderiales > Burkholderiaceae > Paraburkholderia > Paraburkholderia kirstenboschensis. The sequence goes on from NZ_CP136513.1 coordinate 2,357,348, forward strand.
GCCATCAAGAACGCCGCCGTGCTGGAAAAGGTGCGTGCTCAACTGGATCAGGCCAAACCGGTCCGCGCGCTCGATCTGTCGGACGAAGAAAAGGCAACGCTCAAGCCGTTCTGCCTGATCACGGCGAAGCCCACCATGTACGTCGCGAATGTGAAGGAAGACGGCTTCACGAATAATCCGCATCTGGACGCGGTTGCGAAGTTCGCGGCGTCGGAAAACGCGCCGGTGGTCGCCGTCTGCGCGGCAATCGAAGCGGAAATCGCCGACCTCGAAGAAGCGGACATGGAAGTGTTCCTCGCCGACATGGGCATGGAAGAGCCGGGCCTGAATCGCGTGATTCGCGCCGGCTTCAAGCTGCTCGGCTTGCAAACCTACTTCACGGCTGGCGTGAAGGAAGTGCGCGCATGGACCATTCATGTCGGCGACACGGCGCCGCAAGCTGCGGGCGCGATCCACACGGACTTCGAGCGCGGCTTCATTCGCGCGCAGACCATTTCTTTCAACGACTACATCGCCTATAAGGGCGAACAAGGCGCGAAAGAAGCCGGCAAAATGCGCGCCGAAGGCAAGGAATATGTCGTGCACGACGGTGACGTGATGAATTTCCTGTTCAACGTGTAAAGTCCGGCGCTCGCCCGCGAGCGTCTGCCAGCCGATAGCTGGCCCTGCCGCCGCGCGTGGCTCCCGCCTGACATGCATGTCACAAAGCCCGCTTCGCGCGGGCTTTGTGCTTTTTGCGGGCCGCGGAAGTGTCTGGCAACGCTCTGCAGTCCGTCCAGAGCGCGCCTGCATTCGCTTGCGGGTCCAGCTGTCGCCTCGGGCTCACCTCAAGCCGTCGAGTGTCGGATTCATCCGCAAGTGTTTCAATTTCATGACATGCGATGTTAAATTGCGGCATCCGGCGCCACAGTGAAAGCGACGCCGGACTGTCATCGAACACAAATAGAATCGCGCGATTCGCAATTGCGCCCCTTCCGTACCATCTTTCACGGGATCGGAGTAAGCGTTGAAGCGCCAACTCCCATCGACCGCTTTGCATGGGATGGGAGTAGGCGCTAAAGCGCCAACTCCCATCGACCGCTTTGCATGGGATGGGAGTAGGCGCTAAAGCGCCAACTCCCATCGACACAGGAGACTAATCGATGAGTTTGAAGCCGCTGTTCCGTTCGCTTTCCGTTGCCGCCGTGCTGAGCGCCGGCATCATGGGCACCAGCCAGACGGCCCAAGCCGCCACGGAAATCCAGTTCTGGCACGCAATGGAAGCCGCACTGGGCGAACGTCTGAACGACATCGCCAACGCATTCAATGCGTCGCAATCGGATTACAAGATCGTGCCGGTGTTCAAGGGCACCTACGACCAGACGCTTGCCGCCGGCATCGCCGCATACCGCAGCGGCAACGCGCCGGCCGTGCTGCAAGTCTACGAAGTCGGCACCGCGACCATGATGCAGGCGAAGAAGGCTGTCATTCCCGTATCGGAAGTGTTCAAGCAAGCCGGCGTGCCGCTAGACGGAAAAGCGTTCGTGCCGACCATCGCCAGCTATTACAGCGACGCCAAAAGCGGCCAGTTGCTCTCGATGCCGTTCAACAGCTCGACGCCGGTTCTCTACTACAACAAGGATGCGTTCAAGAAAGCCGGCCTCGATCCGAACCAGCCGCCGAAGACATGGGCCGAATTGCAGGTCGACGCGCAGAAGCTCAAAGCCTCTGGCATGGCGTGCGGCTATTCGTCGGGGTGGCAAAGCTGGATCCAGTTGGAGAATTACAGCGCGTGGCATGGCGCGCCGTTTGCGTCGAAGAACAATGGTTTTGACGGCGCCGACGCGCAACTCGAATTCAACAAGCCGTTGCAGGTCGAGCACATCCAGTTCCTGCAGAACATGCAAAAGGAAGGCACGTTCACCTACGTTGGCCGCAAGGACGAACCGGTCTCGAAGTTCTACAGCGGCGATTGCGGGATCATCACCAACTCGTCGGGCTCGCTTGCCACGATCAAGAAGTACGCGAAGTTCAACTTCGGCACCGGCATGATGCCTTACGACGCGAACGTGAAGGGCGCGCCGCAGAACGCGATTATCGGCGGTGCGAGCTTGTGGGTGTTGGCGGGCAAAGACCCGGCTGTCTACAAGGGTGTGGCGAAATTCCTGTCGTATCTGTCGTCGCCGCCGGTCGCCGCAAAGTGGCATCAGGACACGGGCTATCTGCCGGTCACGACCGCCGCTTATCAGTTGACGCAGCAACAAGGCTTCTACGAGAAGAACCCAGGCAGCGACACCGCCATCAAGCAGATGCTCAACAAGCCGCCGCTGCCGTACACGAAGGGCTTGCGTCTGGGCAACATGCCGCAGATCCGCACGATCATCGACGAAGAACTCGAACAGGTGTGGGCTGAGAAGAAAACGCCGCAACAGGCGCTCGACTCAGCGGTTTCGCGTGGCGACGAGTTGCTGCGGCGCTTCGAAAAAGCCGGCAGTTAAGCGCAGTAGCGGCCAGCGCAGCCCATGCGGCCCATGCGGCAATAAGGGCGAACAACCGCGACCCGGCGCAAAAAAAGCATAAAGCCAGTCGGCAGGGTTTCGGCGCAGTCGCGTCGAAACCCGCTTGCAGCACACCTTGGGAATCTTCGATGGAAAAGCGCTCCCGCTTCGGCACCAGTCTGCTGCCCTACCTGCTCGTCGCGCCGCAACTGGCGATCACGGCGCTGTTCTTCCTGTGGCCCGCAGGCGAAGCGCTGTGGCAATCCACGCAAAGCCAGGACGCGTTCGGCACGTCGAGCGAATTTGTCGGGCTCGCCAACTTCCGGCAACTTTTCGCCGATCCGCTCTACCTGTCATCGTTCAACACGACGCTGATTTTCTGTGCGCTCGTCACCGTGTCCGGCCTCGTCATCTCACTGCTGCTGGCCGTCTGCGCCGACCGCGTCACGCGCGGCGCGAAGGCTTATCAGACGCTGCTGATCTGGCCGTATGCGGTCGCGCCGGCAATCGCAGCCGTGTTGTGGTCGTTTCTGTTCAACCCAAGTATCGGCCTCGTCACATTTGCACTCGCAAAGTACGGCATCGTCTGGAATCACGCGCTCAATGCGGGACAGGCGATGTCTCTCGTCGTGCTCGCATCGGTCTGGAAGCAGGTCAGCTATAACTTCCTCTTCTTCTATGCAGGCTTGCAGGCGATTCCGCGCTCGTTGATCGAAGCCGCGGCCATCGACGGCGCCGGTCCCGTGCGGCGCTTCTTCGGCATCGCGCTGCCGCTGTTGTCGCCGACCAGCTTCTTCCTGCTGGTCATCAACATCACCTACGCATTCTTCGACACGTTCCCGGTGATCGACGCCGCGACCGGCGGCGGTCCCGCTCAATCGACCCGCACGCTCATCTACAAGATTTTCGCGGAAGGCTTCCAGGGACTCGACATCGGCAGTTCCGGCGCGCAGTCGGTGATCCTGATGGTGATCGTCGTCGCGTTGACGGTCGTGCAATTCCGCTTTATCGAACGCAGGGTTCAATACTCATGATTGAAAACCGCCGCGGTTTCGACCTCTTCTGCCACGCGGTGCTGATACTCGGCGTCGCGTTGGTGGTGTTTCCGGTGTACGTCGCGTTCTGCGCGGCGACCATGAGCGAACACGAAGTGTTCACCGTGCCGCTCTCGCTCGTGCCCAGTTCGCATCTCTTCGGAAACGTCGCGACGGTCTGGGCGCACGGCAGCGGGAACGCGGCGGCGCCGTTCGGCCGCATGCTGTTCAACAGCCTCGTCATGGCGCTTGCCATTGCTATCGGCAAGATCGCCGTGTCGATGATCTCCGCTTTCGCGATCGTGTTTTTCCGCTTTCCGTTTCGCAATCTGTCGTTCTGGCTGATCTTCATCACGTTGATGCTGCCGGTCGAAGTACGCATTTTTCCGACCGTGCAAGTCGTCTCGTCGATGCACCTCAGCAATACGTATAGCGGTTTGACGTTGCCGCTGATCGCCTCGGCCACTGCCACGTTTTTATTCCGCCAGTTCTTCATGACCTTGCCCGATGAGTTGATGGAAGCCGCGCGCATCGACGGCGCGGGCGCCATGCGCTTCTTCTGGGACGTCGTGCTGCCGCTGTCCAAGACCAACATGGCGGCGCTTTTCGTGATCACGTTTATTTATGGCTGGAATCAATATTTGTGGCCGATTCTGATTACGAGCCAGCAGTCGCTGACGACCGCCGTGGTCGGCATCAAGAGCATGATCGCGTCCGGCGACACCGCAACGGAATGGCATCTGGTGATGACGGCGACGCTGCTCGCCATGCTGCCGCCGCTCGCGGTCGTGCTGACCATGCAACGCTGGTTCGTGCGCGGACTCGTGGATGCGGAAAAATGACCGCGCGCGCCGGGCGCATCAACGCATCAACGCATCAACGCACTTGCGCCGAACAGGCAACAGATAAACGACACGCAAACGAAGGGCTAAAACCGCATGGCTGCACTGACACTGCAAGGCGTTAAAAAAACCTACGACGGCAAACAGTTCGTGTTGCACGGCATCGACGTCGACGTGAACGACGGCGAGTTCGTCGTGATGGTCGGGCCATCGGGTTGCGGCAAATCCACATTGCTGCGGATGGTTGCGGGGCTCGAGCGCATTTCCGAAGGAAGCATCTCGATCGCCGGCAAAGTCGTCAACGAGCTGGAGCCGAAAGACCGCAACATCGCGATGGTGTTTCAGAACTACGCGCTCTATCCGCACATGAGCGTGGCGGAGAACATGGGCTACGCGTTGAAGATCGCGGGCGTCGACCGGGCGCAGATCGCGCAGCGCGTGAACGCCGCCGCGCAGATTCTCGAACTCGAACCGCTGCTGCAACGCAAGCCGCGCGAGCTGTCGGGCGGACAGCGTCAGCGTGTGGCTATGGGCCGCGCGATCGTGCGCGAACCCGCCGTGTTTCTGTTCGACGAACCGCTATCCAATCTCGATGCGCGTCTGCGCGTGCAAATGCGGCTCGAAATCCAGCGTCTGCACGCGCGGCTCGCGACCACAAGCCTGTACGTGACGCACGATCAGATCGAAGCAATGACGCTGGCGCAACGTGTGATCGTGATGAACAAGGGTCACGCGGAGCAGATCGGCGCCCCAACCGAAGTCTACGAGCGGCCCGCAACGGTGTTCGTCGCCGGCTTCATCGGTTCGCCCGGCATGAATCTGCTGGAAGGCCGCGTGTCCGACGACGGTTCCACTTTCGACGTGGCGGGCAACGGTCCGCAACTGCCGCTCGCCGGCGCCGCGTCGATTGGCCGCGAAGTCGCCAACGGACGCGAGTGGACGCTCGGCATTCGACCCGAGCACATGAGCCCGGGTCAGGCCGATGCGCCGCATGCAACGCTCACCGTCGATTCATGCGAGTTGCTCGGCGCGGACAATCTCGCGCACGGACGCTGGGGCAAGCACGACGTGACGGTGCGATTGCCGCACGCGCACCGGCCGGCCGCCGGCGAAGCGCTGCAGGTCGCGCTGCCCGCCCCGCATCTGCATTTCTTCGATCCGGCCAGCGGGCGGCGGGTCAACTGACACGCGCGGCCACAACAACAATCCATAAAAATCATGCAACGCATTGGCTTGAAAACCGCTCGCGGCAGCGTCGCTGTTCTGGCCGCGCTGTTGGTCGGCATGCCGCCGGCTTTTGCTTATGTGGCGCCGGGTACGACGCCCAACGAAGCCGATCTCAGCAATCACAACACCTACACCAATCGCGACGGCAACACGGTCCATGCGCCTGCGCGGTCGCTGTCGGGCAAGGCGCCTGAAGGCGCGACGGCGCGCTGCCGCGACGGCAGCTACAGTTTCAGCCGGCATCACAGCGGCACGTGCTCTAGACACGGCGGCGTAGCCAGCTGGCTGTGAATCGCGCGGAGCCCCGCAGGAATTCGCCACCGCGCGAGCCCCGCTGCCGCCGCGCGCTCATGCCGAAGTACAATGCCATCTGCACACGGCCCGCGCGCGGCGTCGGTGAGCAGGACACCGCGCTGGACACCGCGCTCGACACCGCGCCGGCCGGCGGCGGGCACTCCGCCCGGTCATGACATCGCCGTAACACCGCCGTGGCACCGGTTACCTATCCACCCACGACTGCCCGCCCCCTCGCGGCCGGCGTCGCCAACGTCTCGCAAGCAAATGGCCCAATACGTCTTCACCATGAATCGGGTCGGCAAGATCGTGCCGCCCAAGCGTCAAATCCTGAAAGACATCTCGCTGTCCTTTTTTCCCGGCGCGAAGATCGGCCTGCTCGGCCTGAACGGCTCGGGCAAGTCGACGCTGATCCGCATCATGGCCGGTGTGGACAAGGACATCGAAGGCGAAGCCACGCCAATGCCGAACCTGAACATCGGCTATCTGCCGCAGGAACCTCAGCTCGACCCGAACAAGACGGTGCGCGAAACCGTTGAGGAAGGTCTGGGCGACGTGTTCAACGCGCAGAAGAAACTCGACGAAATCTACGCGGCCTACGCGGAGCCCGACGCCGACTTCGACGCGCTCGCCGCCGAGCAGGCAAAGTACGAAGCGATTCTCGCGACAACCGACGGCGGCAGCGCCGAACAGCAGATCGAAATCGCCGCCGACGCGCTGCGCCTGCCGGCGTGGGACGCGAAGATCGAACATCTGTCGGGCGGTGAAAAGCGCCGCGTCGCACTGTGCAAGCTGCTGCTCGAAAAGCCGGACATGCTGCTGCTGGACGAGCCGACCAACCACCTCGACGCCGAATCGGTCGACTGGCTCGAACAGTTCCTCACGCGCTTTCCCGGCACCGTCGTCGCGGTCACACACGATCGCTACTTCCTGGACAACGCGGCCGAGTGGATTCTCGAACTCGACCGCGGCCACGGCATTCCGTGGAAGGGCAACTACAGCAGCTGGCTCGATCAGAAAGAAGAACGCCTGAAGCAGGAAGAGTCGTCGGAATCGGCGCGTCAGAAAGCGATCAAGAAGGAACTGGAGTGGGTGCGCCAGAATCCGAAGGGCCGTCAGGCGAAGTCGAAGGCGCGTATCGCTCGCTTCGAGGAACTGAACAGCCAGGACTACCAGAAGCGTAACGAAACGCAGGAGATCTTCATTCCGGTCGGCGACCGCCTCGGCAATGAAGTGATCGAATTCAAGAACGTCACCAAGTCGTATGGCGACCGTTTGCTGCTCGATAACGTCAGCTTCAAGATTCCGGCGGGCGCGATCGTGGGCATCATCGGTCCGAACGGCGCGGGTAAGTCCACGCTGTTCCGCATGCTGACCGGCCGCGAAGAACCCGATTCGGGCGAGATCGTGAAGGGCCCGACCGTGAATCTCGCTTACGTCGATCAAAGCCGCGACGCGCTGGACCCTTCGAAGACAGTGTTCGAAGAAATCTCCGGCGGTGCGGATGTGCTGACGGTCGGCAAGTATGAAACGCCGTCGCGTGCGTACATCGGCCGCTTCAACTTCAAGGGCGGGGATCAGCAAAAGATCGTCGGCAATCTGTCGGGCGGCGAGCGCGGCCGTTTGCATCTCGCGAAGACGCTGATCGCGGGCGGTAACGTGCTTCTGCTTGACGAACCGTCGAACGACCTCGACGTGGAAACGCTGCGCGCGCTCGAAGACGCATTGCTGGAATTCGCCGGCTCAGTGATGGTGATCTCGCACGATCGCTGGTTCCTCGACCGCATCGCCACGCACATTCTCGCGTTCGAAGGCGATTCGCAAGTCACGTTCTTCGACGGCAATTACCAGGAATACGAAGCGGACAAGCGTGCGCGCCTTGGCGAAGAAGCCGCGCGTCCGAAGCGTCTGCGTTACAAGCCGATTACGCGCTAGGACTCGCCGCGTAAAAAGTAGCTGCGGCCTGCTCGTCGGGAGACGGGTGGGTTGCTTCAGGCGGCCCGCGTCGGCAGTACTCCGATTCGCTTGGCAGCAATTTCGACCCTATAGCGGCCACAAACGCGACACGTCGGCGGCCTGGCGACGGGGCACAGCCATTGCTTCCCGTGGCGTGCTAAGTGTCGTTTCGCGCAACGCGTCACGACGCGCGCATCCGTCACAGCCACGCCGCGCACACGGCGACGAGGAGGCAAGCATGGCAATGTCGAAGGGCCAACGCTGGATCGTTGCCGTGGGCAGCGTGCTCGTCGTGCTCGTCGTCATTGCGCTCGGCGCGCTGCAATACGCGCAGCGTGAAGTGAAAGAGCGCGTGATGGCGGCGCTCGGTCCACTGGGCAGCGCGCAAAGCATCGACGTCGGCCTGACCTCGGTCCATCTCACCAACGTACTGTTGAAGGCGCCGCCGGGCTGGCCGGCCGGCGATCCATTGAGAGCCGACGAAATCATTCTCACGCCGGACATCCGCGACCTGCTTGCGCGGCGCATGCATGTTCGCAGTGTCGTCGTGCGCGGTTTCGATGTGGCGGTGCTGCGCACTCAAACCGGCACGATCCGTCTGCTGCCGAATTTGCGACAGTCGGTCAACAGCGCCAACGACGAGGCGAGCGGTGCCGCCGCGCACTCCACGCCGCGCGAAAAACAGGTCGATCACATCAGCCTGGAGCAGGGCCGCTTCCATTTCTACGACATGACCGTCGGTCCGCCCGCCTACAAGGTGACGGTGAGCAACGCAAATGCGACGGTCGACAACGTTCATCTGCCGGCCCTCACCGAGCCGACCAACGTCAGTGTCCGCGGCTCGATCAAAGGGCCGTCGCACACGGGCACGGTCACATTCGGCGGATGGATCAAGATCGCCAGCAAGGACTCGCAAACGACAAGCACACTGCGCGGCGTCGACGTCGTGATGCTCGATCCTTATCTCGTGAAGAAAGCCGGGGCAGAGGCGCGGGTGACGGGCGGCACAGTGGACCTGAGCATCGAGTCGTCGGTGCGCAACTATCAGTTGCATGCGCCGGGCACGATCACGGTACACCAGCTGCAACTCGCGGACACCGGCAGTCCGCTCGACACGTTCATGTCGATTCCGACGAAAGCCGCCGTCGCCGCACTCAAGGCCCGCAACGGCGACATCACGCTGCACTTCGTGCTGGACGGTAACTTACGCGATCCGAAATTCTCAGTGCAGGAAGGCTTGACGACTCGCATCGCCGCAGGCTTCGCGAAAGCGCTGGGCGTCAGTGTGGAAGGCGTGGCGAAAGGCGCGGGAGAAACCGTGAAGGGATTGGGTAATGCTTTGAAGAATTTGCTCGGGCAGTAGACTTCGCGCAACAAGAAGCGCGTTACTGGTGAGGGCCGAAGCTGAGACTGAGGCCGACGCCCGCGCGACTCGCGGCGGCAAAAAACCGCTAACGCAAATCGCGTACTGCCTTGCGCCAGCGGCACCTGCCTCGTCAGACCGGCAAACCCAGTTCGCGCAGTTTCGCTTCTGTTTGTGGGGCGTTAGTGTGATGCACGCCATGCCAGCCGAGTGCGGTGGCGGCTGCGGCGTTCTTCGGGTTGTCGTCGATAAACACTAATTCGCCCGGCTCGACGCCGGGCAGTTGCGCGTCAATCCGCTCGCGCATTGCCGTAAAAATCGCCGGATCGGGTTTCACCAGCCCCACGCGACCGGAGACGACAATGTCTCGAAAGCGCCGCAGCACCGGGTAGTGCTCCCACGCATACGGAAAGGTCTCAGCCGACCAGTTCGTCAGACCGAAAAGCGGGACCTCCGCGGCTTCGAGCTTTTCCATGATCGCCACGCCGTCTTCCAGCACGCCGGCCACCATCTCGTGCCAGCGCTCATAGAACGCGCGGATCAGCGCTTCATGATCGGGAAACCGGGCGACGAGTTCTTCCGTCGCCTCGACGATCGGCTGGCCGCCGTCCTGACGAATCACCCAATCCATCGAGCAGACGTGTGTCAGGAACCAGCGTCGCTCGGCTTCGTCCGGAATCAGTTGCCGGTAAAGATATTCGGGACTCCAGTCGATCAGCACGCCGCCGAAATCGAACACGACTGCCTTGATGGCCATGCGCTCTCCGTAGCTATGCGGTTGCGGTTGCGGTTGCGGCGCTCACACCGGCTGCGTGCGCAGCTCGAGCCATGCCTTCGCGTCACCGGAAACATGCGGCGACAGACGCGCGCGCACCGTCTCGTGATAGTCGTTCAGCCACGCGCGCTCGTCGTCGCGCAGCAGCGACAGGTCGAGACAACGCGTGTCGATCGGGCAAAGCGTCAGCGTCTCGAACTTGAGGAAGTCGCCGAATTCCGTCTGGCCGGCGGGCACGTTCAGCACCAGGTTCTCGATGCGCACACCCCACTTGCCCGGCCGATAGATGCCCGGTTCGACCGAAGTGATCATGCCTTCTTCCATCGCCGTCCACGATTCGGCAGGCGCGTAGTGCGAGATCACTTGCGGGCCTTCGTGCACGTTCAGGAAATAGCCGACGCCATGACCGGTGCCGTGACCGTAATCGGCGCCTGCTTCCCAGATCGGCGCGCGAGCGATCGCGTCGAGCATCGGCGAACGGATGCCGCGCGGAAACCTGGCGCGCGACAACGCCATGGTGCCTTTGAGCACGATCGTGAAATCGCGCCGCTGTTCGTCGCTGACGGTGCCGATCGGCACGACGCGCGTGATGTCGGTCGTGCCGCTCAGATACTGCGCGCCGGAGTCGATCAGCAACAGGCCGTTGCCTTCGATCACCGCATGTGATTCGTTGGTGGCGCGATAGTGCGGCATCGCACCGTTCGCGTTGAAGCCGGCAATGGTCGCAAAGCTAAGCGACACGAAACCGGGACGACGCGCGCGCGCCGCGGTCAGACGTTCGTCGATAGTGAGCTCGGTGATCGTCTCACGGCCCAGTGCGCCTTCGAACCACGCGAAGAATTCCGCGAGCGCGGCGCCGTCCAGCTCCATGGTCTCGCGTACGTGCCTGGCCTCTGCCTCGGTCTTGCGCGACTTGAAGAACGTGGACGGGTTGACTGCCTCGACTACTTTTACCGTCGACGGCACCGATTGCAGCGAGCCATATGTAATACGGCGCGGGTCGATTAGCAGCGTGCTGCCGCCGGGCAGCGCAGCGAGAGCCTCGGCGGCTTTCGCATACGGCTCGACGCTGACGCCGTCGCGTGCAAGTGCCTCGGCGAGCGCCTGCGGCACCTTGCCGTCGGCAATGAAAAGCGACGCTCGGTTTTCGCCAATCAGCGCGTGCGCCACGAAGACCGGGTTATAGCTGACGTCGGCGCCCCGCAGATTCAGCAGCCACGCGAGGTCGTCGAGCGTGGAAATGAAGTGCCATTGCGCGCCCATCCCCGCCATCGCCCGGCGGACCTGCGCAAGCTTTTCCGAACGCGCGACGCTTGCATGCGGCGCCGCGTGCTCGAACACGGCTGCAGCCGGCAGCGACGGACGCTGCGGCCAGATCGCGTCGAACAGATCGACGTCGGTGCGCAGCTTCACGCCGCGCGCCGTGAGCGCCTGGGTCAGGGCCCGCGCCGCCGCCACGCCTAGCACGGCGCCGTCCACACCGACCGCGCCGCCGGGCGCAACGTTCTGCGCGAGCCATTCGAAATGCGGCGCGGTTTGCTGACCGCCCGTCATTTTCATGAGCTGAACGCCGGTGCCGGCCAGTTGCGCGTTGGCCTGCTCCCAATAGCGGCTGTCCGTCCAGACGCCGGCGAAGTCTGCAGTGACGACGAGCGTGCCCGCCGAGCCGGTGAACCCGGAAAGCCATTCCCGCCCCTGCCAACGCCCAGGCAGATATTCGGACAAATGCGGATCCGCCGACGGCACCAGGTAAGCAGCGACGCCTTCGCGCGCCATCGCGCTGCGCAAGGTGGCGAGCCGTTCGGGGATGGGAGAGGTATGGGGAAGTCGGGCATTCATGGAAGTCACCTGCAAATATTCATCGACGGGAAAGCAATCCGACCGTCACGGCGACGGCGATCATGGCGACGGCCGTGCAAACAGGCCATTCGAGCGTCTCACCATCATGGAAAAGGCCAATCACATTGCCGGCCATGCGCGCGACGCTCGCGCCCACTATCCCGGCAAGTACCGCCACCCACAAGCGGGCGCGGCTCGAGCGGTTCAAGCGGCGCAGCGGATGCAACCACCACCCCGCGAAACCGATTGCTGCTCCCAGCACTACGATTCCGGGCCAGCCCATTAGCGGCCGGTCTCGCGCAGTTTCGGATTTGTCTCATGGGCGCGAGGCTCGACGACAGCTAGCATTTTTGTCTCTTTCTTGAAAAAATCAGCACGGCGCTTTCCGCACAGCGGTTGAGTTTAGGGGTCGGGGTGACGTTAGGCAAGCTGTAGGCCTTACGGAAAAGCCTGGTTCCTGGCCGTCGTCGAGCTCAACGCGCCCATGCGAATTGCCCTTATCGAGCCGGACACGAGTCATGCCAAACTGGTCACACGGCTTGTTTTCGCCGGCGGCCACGTCTGTCAGCACTTCACTACCAGCGCCCCCTTCCTCGAACAGGCCGCAGATCAGTTCTTCGATCTGCTGATCACCGAAAACTGGGCCGGCGATCATTCCGCCGAAGACGTAATCGCGCACGCCCGCGCGATCCTGCCGAGCCTGCCGGTTATCGTGTTGATGACGGAGCCGCGCGAAAGCCAGATCGTCGCCGTGCTCCACGCGGGCGCCGACGACTGCGTGACCAAACCGGTCCGTGGGCCCGAGACGCTCGCGCGAGTAGACGCGCTGCTGCGGCGCGCGGGACTGCGCCGGCCGCCCAATCGCCGGCACGACGTGATTCGCGGCTATGAGTTCGATACCGCGAACTTCGTCGTGACGTTCCGTCACCGCACGGTCACGCTGACGCCGAAGGAATTCCGCTTCGCGCTGCTGCTGTTCTCCAACCTGTCGCGGCCCGTGTCGCGCGCGCACATCCTCGAAACCGTGTGGGCGCGCCGCCGCGACGTAAAGTCGCGCACCGTAGACACGCATGCGTCGCGCGTGCGGTCGAAGCTGGAACTGCGCCCGGAACTCGGCTATTCGCTGACGCCGCTCTACGGCTACGGTTATCAACTGGACGCATTCCCGCCGGAAGCGGTTGTCGCGTCCGGCTGACCGCGCGTCACAATGTAAGAATCGTGAAAACGCTATAATATCGAGCTAAACCATAGCTCCCCAGAATGCAGCTCCTAACGATCGGAATCAATCACCACACTGCGCCTGTCGCCTTGCGCGAACGCGTGGCGTTTCCGCTCGAACAGATCAAGCCTGCATTGGACACTTTCAAAAGCGTCTGGCACGGAGCCACAGCCCGCACTGCGCCTGAAGCGGCAATTCTGTCCACCTGCAATCGCACCGAACTCTATTGCGCGACCGACGATCAGGCCGTGCGCGAAGCCGCGATCCAGTGGCTGTCCCGTTACCACAACCTGCCCATCGAGGAACTTGCGCCGCACGTCTACGCGCTGCCGCAATCCGAAGCCGTGCGCCACGCGTTTCGGGTCGCTTCGGGCCTGGATTCAATGGTGCTGGGTGAGACGCAAATCGTCGGACAAATGAAGGACGCCGTTCGCACGGCATCTGAAGCCGGAGCGCTCGGCACCTATCTGAACCAGTTGTTTCAGCGCACGTTCGCCGTGGCGAAGGAAGTGCGCAGCACGACCGAAATCGGCGCGCAGTCCGTTTCCATGGCCGCGGCCGCGGTCCGGCTGGCGCAGCGCATCTTCGACAAGGTGTCGAACCAGCGCGTGCTGTTTATCGGCGCCGGCGAAATGATCGAGTTGTGTGCCACGCACTTTGCCGCGCAGCAACCGCGCGAACTCGTGGTCGCCAACCGCACGGCTGAGCGCGGCACGCGGCTCGCCGAGCGCTTCAACGGCCGCGCCATTCCGTTGTCCGACCTGCCGACTCGCATGCACGAGTTCGACATCATCGTGTCGTGCACGGCTTCCACGTTGCCGATCATCGGTCTCGGCGCAGTCGAGCGCGCGGTGAAAGCTCGCCGCCATCGGCCCATTTTCATGGTCGATCTGGCGGTTCCGCGCGACATCGAACCGGAAGTCGGCAAGCTGGAAGACGTGTTCCTGTATACCGTCGACGACCTCGGTGCAATTGTCCGCGAAGGCAATGCGTCGCGGCAGGCCGCGGTTGCGCAGGCCGAAGCGATCATCGAAACGCGCGTGCAGAATTTCATGCAGTGGCTCGAGGCGCGCAGCATCGTGCCGGTGATCCGTCATATGCATACGCAAGCCGACGTGCTGCGCCGCGCCGAAGTCGAACGCGCGCAGAAAATGCTCGCGCGTGGTGACGATCCCGCCGCGGTGCTGGAGGCGCTGTCGCAAGCGCTCACCAACAAGCTGATCCACGGTCCGACCCACGCGCTGAACCGCGCGAGCGGCGAAAACCGCGACACGCTCATCGAATTGATGAGCGGATTCTACAAACACTCCGGTTCCACCGAGCGTTAGCGGCGCGCACGCCGCCTGTCCGCGCCGCTCGCAAGTGGCCCGCGACGTGCTTCTGCCCCGGGCATCCGCCCACTTCCTAGTTGTCGTCCCTGCCGGAGCCCGCTCCGATACCCGCCTGATGAAAACGAGCATGCAACGCAAGCTCGACCAGCTGACTACCCGGCTGGCCGAACTTAACGACCTGTTGAGCCGAGAGGACATCACAGCGAACCTCGACCAGTATCGCAAGCTCACGCGCGAACACGCCGAGCTCGGGCCTGTCGTCGAGCAATACGCGCTCTGGCGCCAGGCCATGCACGACGCTGCCACCGCGCAGGAACTGCTGTCGGATGCTTCCATGCGCGAGTTCGCGGAAGAGGAAATTCGCGCGGCCCGCGAGCGGATGGAACAACTCGGCGGCGAATTGCAGAAAATGCTGCTGCCGAAAGACCCGAACGACGACCGCAACATCTTCCTCGAAATTCGCGCGGGGACGGGCGGCGACGAGTCCGCGCTTTTCGCCGGCGATCTTTTGCGTATGTATCTGCGTTATGCCGAGCGTAATCGCTGGCAGGTCGAGATGATGTCGGCAAGCGAATCGGACTTGGGCGGTTATAAAGAAGTGATCGTGCGAATCGCTGGCGAAGCCGCCTATTCGAAGCTCAAGTTCGAGTCCGGCGGCCACCGCGTGCAGCGCGTGCCGGCAACGGAAACGCAGGGCCGCATTCACACGTCCGCGTGTACGGTGGCCGTGATGCCCGAGGCGGACGAAATCGGCGAGGTCGAAATCAATCCGGCGGATCTGCGCATCGACACGTTCCGCGCGTCCGGCGCCGGCGGTCAGCACATCAACAAGACGGATTCGGCCGTGCGCGTTACGCATTTGCCGACGGGAATCGTCGTCGAATGTCAGGACGACCGTTCACAGCACAAGAACAAAGACCGCGCACTGAAAGTGCTGGCGGCCCGCATCAAGGACAAGCAGTCGCACGAGCAGCAGGCAAAAGAAGCCGCCACGCGGAAGAGTCTGATCGGCTCCGGCGATCGCTCCGAGCGGATTCGCACCTACAACTTCCCGCAAGGACGTCTGACAGACCACCGGATCAATCTGACGCTGTATCGCCTCGACGCGATCATGGACGGTGACCTCGACGAACTGATCGGTGCACTCGTCAGCGAGCATCAGGCCGAGCTGCTCGCCTCGCTCGGCGACGCGGACTAAGCACCCATGACGTCGAAAGCGCCAGCCGATCGCGACAGTGCGGCCACGCCCGCCGCGCTGTTGCGCGCCTCGCCGCTTCCGCCGCTGGAAGCGAGGGTTCTGCTCACGCATGTGCTCGGCTGGCGGCAAACGCAATTGATCACGCGCGCCGACGAAGCGCTTGATAGCGCATCTGTTCAGTGCTATCTCGCATTGCAAGCGCGTCGCGTAGCGGGCGAGCCGGTGGCGCAGCTAGTCGGCATCCGCGAATTTTTCGGGCTTGAATTAGAGGTCACGCCGCATGTGCTGATTCCCCGTCCCGAAACCGAATTGCTGGTCGAAACGGCACTCATCGCGATGGAAAACCTCGCACGCCCGCGCGTGCTCGATCTCGGCACCGGCACGGGCGCGATTGCGGTGGCGATCGCGTCGATGCGTCCCGACGCACAAGTCAGCGCGCTCGACCGTTCGGCGGAGGCACTCGCCGTCGCCGCGCGCAACGCCGCTCGCCTGCTCGATCGGAAACGGCCAGGCGGCGCCGTGACGTTCGCACAAAGCGACTGGTACGACTCGCTCGACGCGTCACTTCGGTTTGACGTGATAGTCAGCAATCCGCCGTATATCGCGAGCGGCGACCCGCATCTGTCGCAGGGCGATCTGCGCTATGAACCGCGCGGCGCGCTCACCGACGAAGCCGACGGCCTCGGCGCGATCCGTGCGATCGTCGCTGGCGCGCCTCGTCGTCTCGCCGCGAACGGCGTACTGTGGATGGAGCACGGCTACGATCAGGCTGAAGCTGTGCGCGCGCTTCTGGTCGCGCAAGGTTTCACGCAGGTCCAATCGGAGCGCGATCTTGCAGGCATCGAGCGGATCAGCGGCGGGCGGCTCGCTGACTGACCAAGCCTGGCCTCACCCGCCAGAGCCGTTGCAATAGCCGCGACGAGCGAATGGACAAACTGGCCGTCGGCTGGCGCAAGCGAAATCCGCTATCATTTCAGCCTATTCCCTACACATACCGGAACCGCAAGGTCAGTCATGGATACGCAACAACGCATCAAGCAAATCGTCGACGAAAACAACGTCGTGCTCTTCATGAAGGGCAGCGCCCAGTTCCCGATGTGCGGCTTTTCGGGCCGCGCGATCCAGATTCTGAAGGCATGCAACGTCAACGAATTCAAGACGGTCAACGTGCTCGAAGACGATGAAGTCCGTCAGGGCATCAAGCAATTCTCGAACTGGCCGACCATTCCGCAGCTTTACGTGAAGGGCGAATTCGTCGGCGGCTCGGACATCATGATGGAAATGTACGAATCGGGCGAATTGCAGCAACTGTTTGCCGCAGCCTGAACGTCTACGTCGAAGCTGCTCTGAGAAGGCGCCGCGAGCCATGGAAACACGCGCTGCGGCGCCCCGCCGGCTGATTGTCGCGATCACCGGCGCGACGGGCGCGATTTACGGCGTCCGCCTGCTGCAGACGCTTCGCAAGCTGGGCGGTGTTGAAAGCCATCTGCTGATTTCCAGCGCCGGGTGGCTCAACATTCAGCACGAACTCAAGCTGGGCAAGCAAGACGTCCATCCGCTCGCCGATGTAGTCCACTCGGTGCGCGACGTCGGCGCGAGCATCGCGTCCGGCTCTTTCGCGACGGACGGCATGGTCGTCGCGCCGTGCTCGATGAAAACGCTCGCGAGCGTCGCGCACGGCCTCTCCGACGATCTGATCACCCGTGCCGCCGACGTCACCCTCAAGGAGCGCCGCCGGCTCGTGCTGCTCGTGCGCGAAACGCCGTTCAATCTCGCGCATTTGCGCAATATGACGGCGGTCACCGAAATGGGCGGCGTGATTTTTCCGCCCTTGCCTGCTTTTTACAACCAGCCCGTCACCATCGACGAGATGGTCGATCACACGATCGCCCGCGTGCTCGATCTGTTCGCGCTCGGGCCCGCCTTGTCGCCTGCGTGGGCGGGACTGCGCGGCGCTGACGAGTAAATCCCCGGCGAGCTTCGCGTACGGACAGGCGGCAGGCAGGTTTTCACGGTTCTCAAGACGCGCTTGCCGGAATGACAGCCCGCAGCGCTCGCTGTCGATGATTGCCAATGGCTGGAAGACAATCAAATCCCGTTTGAGCCGTTTATCAAACCGCGGTGCGGCTCTATATTGACAGTAACCGAACTTCCGGGCGCGCCTCGCGGCGCGCCGCTGCCATGAACCGCTTACCGTCGCTTTTCCTTTCCCACGGCGCGCCGACGTTGCGGATCGACCCCTCGCTGCCGTCCGCTGAATTTGGCGTGCTGAGCTCGCAATTGGCGCGTCCTGAGGCCGTGTTGATGTTGTCAGCCCACTGGGGCACGACGCAGCCGGTTGCGAGCACATCGACAGAACCGGAAACCATCCACGACTTTTACGGGTTTCCGCGCCAGCTGTACGAAATTCAGTACCCGGCGCCGGGCGCGCCCGATCTGGCGCGACGTGCGGCCGTTTTGCTCGGCGATAACGGCATTCACGCCGACGCGCAGCCACACGGGCTCGACCACGGCGCATGGGTGCCGATGCTGCTGATGTTCCCCGACGCCGATGTGCCCGTCGCACAGCTGTCAATCCAGCCGCAACTCGACGCCGAACATCATTTTCGCGTCGGCCGCGCGTTGCGATCGCTGAGGGACCAAGGCGTGATGGTGATCGGCTCCGGGCAGATCACGCACAATCTGCGCGCCGCTGATTTCTCCGCGCGCCCCGAAGATGCCGACCCGCGCGTCGCCGAGTTCACCGACTGGTTTGAAGCGAAGCTCGCTGCGCATGACATCGACGCGTTGCTCGACTACCGCCGTCAGGCGCCGCACGCCGTGCTGATGCATCCGACCGACGAGCACCTCCTGCCGGTATTCGCCGCGCTCGGTGCGGCCGACGACGATTATTCGCTGACGGTTCAATCGCTCGGCACGTACCAGCGTTCGCTTGCGATGACGAATTACGTGTTTGGGACGGCCTGAGCGGCGACACGGTCGCCCGCGTCGCAAGACAAGACCGCTGCAAAACGAAAAACCCGCCTGAGCAGAACTCGGGCGGGTTTTTTTGTCACGCCGGACCTTGCACGGTCCGGGCAGCGTCTTAATGCGCGCCTATTCCCTCGAGAACTTCGTCGTGCGTCTGACGCTCTTCCAGGTACTCCGAGCGGTAGCCGCTGTTCACGCCCCAGTAATAGAACACGAGCGAGAACGCAATCACGACCAGCATATCCCAGCCGTACGGCAGGATGCCGTGGCCGCCGAACTCCTTGCTGCCGATCAGCGACAGAATCGCCATCACCGGCAGATACGCGACCAGCCACCATGCCGCCTTCAGATCGCGGCCCCAGCCGGCGAAGCCAGACTTTGCCTGGAAGTAGAAGTACACGGGCAGCGCGACGACCATCAACAGGATGATCTCGCCGGTCAGCGGCCATTTGGCCCAGTACAGAATCAGCGACGCGCACACGAACGCGAACGGTGCGATCACCTGCATGCCCGGAATATGCAACGGGCGCTCGAGGTCGGTCGCCGCGCGGCGCAGCGCCATCAGGCTGATCGGGCCGGTCAGGTACGAAATCACGGTCGCAACGGAAATCACCGCCGCGAGCGAACTCCAGCCGCGGAAGAAAAACAGGAAGATGAACGAGACCAGCAGGTTGAACCACATAGCCGGCCGCGGCACGCCGTAGAACGGATGCACGTTGCCGAAAATCTTCGGCATGGTGTTGTTGCGCTCCATCGCGTAGATCATGCGCGTGGTGGTCGCCATGTAGGTCGTGCCGGTGCCGCTCGGGCTGACGAACGCGTCGACGTACAGCAGAATGGCCAGCCAGTTCAGATTCAGCGCGATCGCCAGTTCCGCGAACGGCGAAGCGAAGTCGAAATGGCTCCAGCCCTTCATTACGTCGCCAGGGCTCACCGCGCCGATATACGCGATCTGCAGCAGCACATAGATCACCAGCGCGAGCAGAATCGAGCCGATCACCGCGAACGGCACGCTCTTCGCCGGATTGCGCGCTTCACCGGCGAGGTTGATCGGGCTCTGGAAACCGTTGAACGCGAACACGATGCCGCTCGTTGCGACCGCGGTCAGCACAGACGACCAGCCGTACGGCGCGAACGTGCTTGCTTCACCAAAGTTTTCCTTATGAAAGCCGGTCAGCATCAGGCCGAGAATCGTCGCGCCGGGAATCAGGAACTTGAAGATCGTGATCGCCGAGTTGGCACGCGCGAAGAGTTTCACGCCCCAGTAGTTCAGCAGGAAGTAGATGATCACGAGGGCCGCCGAGAGCAGCAGCCCGTTCGTAGTTAATGAGCCGTCGACGAATAGCGCGTGCGCCCAGTCGTACGGCCACGTGCTCATGTATTGAATGGATGCCTCGGCTTCAATCGGAATCACCGAAACGATCGCGATCCAGTTGGCCCACGCGCTAATGAAACCGACCAGCGCGCCGTGCGAATACCGCGCGTAACGCACCATGCCGCCGGACTCCGGGAACATGGCGCCGAGTTCGGCGTAGGTCAGTGCGATAGCGAGAATCACGACAGCGCCGATAATCCATGCGCAGATCGACGCCGGGCCCGCGATTTTCGCGGCCTTCCAGGCGCCGAACAGCCAGCCGGAGCCGATGATCGAACCCAGGCCGGTCAGCATGAGTGCGAACGGCCCGATGTTCCGTTGTATAGAACTTTTCACGTCTTCTCCTGTTTCAGAACCATGTCGGCACCCCATGACCGGCGCTCGTGGCGCTGAAAACGGGTGACACGCATGTATGCGCGACGGTTGTCCAACGGGTGCAACCGGCGCGGGCGCGTAGTTTAACGGTTGCACCCGGCGCCTGCAGTGAATCTAAGGGTTCTCCCTAGCAAAAAAGACACCCGTCCAGCAAGCTTTGTAAGCAACTTTTCATCGCGCTATCCCGAATTTTTGTAAAGTTGTCGGCGGAGTGTTGACCTTCTCTCGAAATCGCCGTATAACGTTCGGGCAGGATTTCAAGCGGCGAGTGAATTGGTCTTTCGTAGTTCGCCCATCAACGGTACTCCGGTTGGTCCCATTACCCCCTTCCTTGATTTTCATGCACCCATTGGGCTTCGGCCTTATTTACCATCTTTAGGAACAAGTAATATGGAAACCGGTACCGTCAAGTGGTTCAATGACGCAAAGGGCTTCGGCTTTATCACGCCTGACGGCGGCGGCGAAGATCTGTTCGCGCATTTCTCGGAAATCCGCACGGAAGGCTTCAAGACGCTGCAAGAGAACCAAAAGGTTACGTTTGAAGTGAAGACGGGCCCGAAGGGCAAGCAAGCTGCTAACATCAAGCCGGTGTAAGCGCTACGCTGCTTCCTTCTGGACGCGAAAAACCCCGCCTTGGCGGGGTTTTTTTATATCGGTCGGCTTTGCAAACGGTGATTATCTTCGCAGTATGCGAGCAGTGATTCGCGGTTATGCGAACACGCGTTGCGCGTGAATACCAAGTCCAGTTGCGACACTCGCAAGACGATCGCCGAATACTGCTTCTGCATCCGGAAATGCCTGCGCCAATGCGCCGGATAGAAACGCGAGCCCGGTCGAGCCGCCCGTGAAGTAAATCGCGCTCACGTCGCGAATGGAAACACCGGCGGCCTGCACCGTATCGCGCGCGGCCGCTACGATGCGGCGCGTTTCGTCCTGACCCGCTTCGATAAGCTGCGCCTCGTCGAATGCGAGACGCAGATCGTCTTCCACTTCGTCCAGGTCGATCACGGTTTCGCCGCCCGCCGCGACGCCGATCTTCGCTTCTTCCGCATGGGCCGCGAGCGCGTGCCCAAGGCGCCGCTCCACCACGCGCATCAGACGGTCATGGTGCTTGACCTCGGTGAACAGGTGCCGCATGAGCCCCAGTTCGCTGACGCGCTTCGGCGCATAAACGGTGTTGATCAGATGCCAGGTCGCGAGATCGAAATAGACGCGGTTCGGAATCTCGCGGCCTTCCGGATCGAGCGTCTGGTAGCCGAGTTCGCGCAGAATCGTCGTCAATTCGACGCGGCGGTCGAAGTCCGTGCCCGCGACGTGCACGCCGTGGTGAGCGAGCACATCGTCCTTGCGCTCCACACGCTTCATTCGGTCGGGGCCGACGCGCACAAGCGAAAAGTCCGATGTACCGCCGCCGATGTCGGCCACCAGCACCAGCCCTTCTCGCGTGAGACGCGATTCGTAGTCGAATGCGGCGGCGATCGGCTCAAACTGGAAGTGAATGTCCCGCAAACCGACCGCGCGCGCCGCCGTTTCTAGCTGCTTCTGCGCCATCTGATCCGCGCGCGGATCGTCGTCGACGAAGAAAACCGGGCGGCCCAGCACCGCGCGGTCAATCGGCGCCCCGGCGCTTTTTTCCGCAGAGCGCTTCAGATGGTCGAGGAAAATCGCGATCACATCTGTGTACTTGATGGCGGAGCCGTCGCCGAGATCCGTCGAGTTGTCGGCAAGCGGCGAGCCCAGGATGCTTTTCATGGAGCGCATCAGCCGGCCGTCGAAACCGTCGATGTACGCCGCAAGCGCCGCACGCCCGAATTCGCGGGTGTCTTCGTCGGTATTGAAGAAAACCGACGTGGGCAGCGTCGTATAGGCGCCTTCGACCGGCGCGAGCCTGAGCGCCGTGCCGTCGGGAACGGCTACGGCCGAGTTGGAAGTACCGAAGTCAATCGCGCAATAGTTCATGGCAGGAATCGCCGCTAACGGCTGGCGCGGACAGGAAGGGGGAGCGGCTTTGTATCACGAAAGCCGGATCAGCATCAACTTGCCAATAGAACCGCAAGCCCCAGTTGGCGGAATACGAATTGCTGACTCCTGCTGTCTGGGTGCCGAACTCAGGTGTCGAAGTCAGGCGCCGAACTCAGATGCCAAACTCGGATGCCACACTAAGCTGCTAGCTCACCCCTCAACTTACCGGCAAGTGTAGCCACTAAATATCGCCACTATGGAGACCCTAAGCAATGAGCGCGCCGCCTCTCGCTGATGTCGAGCGCAAATCTGCAGGGACCATCGAAACGGATCTGCCGTCGCGGCTCGACCGGCTGCCTTGGGGGCGCTTTCATACGCTGATCGTCCTCGCGCTAGGCGTGACATGGCTGCTCGACGGACTCGAAGTGACGCTTGCCGGGGCGGTCGCGAGCGCGCTCAAGGCGAGCCCGGCGCTGCGTTTCACCAACGCGGACGTGGGTCTCGCCGGCAGCGCTTACATCGCCGGCGCCGTACTCGGTGCGCTCGGGTTCGGCTGGCTCACGGACCGGCTGGGCCGTCGCAAGCTGTTTTTCATCACGCTCGCGTTGTATCTTGCCGCGACCGCCGCGACTGCGGTTTCGTGGAATCTCGCCAGCTTCCTGCTGTTCCGTTTTTTGACGGGCGCGGGCATTGGCGGCGAATACACCGCGATCAATTCGACGATTCAGGAATTCACGCCGCCTCGCGTGCGCGGCTGGGTCGATCTGGCGATCAACGGCACCTTCTGGATCGGCGCGGGGCTCGGCGCGGCGGGCTCGCTTATTCTGCTCGATCCTCATGTAGTGCCGGGCGACTGGGGCTGGCGTGCGTGCTTTTTCATCGGCGCGGCGCTCGCGCTGATCGTGCTGCCAATGCGTATATGGGTCCCCGAAAGCCCACGCTGGCTGCTCACACACGGCAACGTGCGGGACGCGCACGCGATCGTCGACGGAATCGAAACGCGCTTTCGCAGCGAGGGCCACACGCTCTCCACGCATGGCCTCGCGCGTCTGCGTCTGCGCGCGCGCGGACACACGCCGCTGCGCGAGGTGTTTCACACGTTGTTCAATGTGCACCGGCGGCGAGCGCTGGTCGGCCTGTCGCTGATGACCGCGCAGGCGTTCTTCTACAATGCAATCTTTTTCACCTATGCGCTGGTGCTGACGGACTTTTACGGCGTGCCGGGCGACCACATAGGCTGGTACTTGCTGCCGTTCGCGCTCGGCAATTTTCTCGGACCGTTGCTTCTTGGCCGGCTGTTCGACGTAATCGGCCGGCGCAAGATGATCGCGTCGACCTACGCTATCTCGGCGATTCTGCTGACAGTCAGCGGCTACCTGTTCGAGCAGCACATGCTAACGGTCGTCACGCAGACGATCGCGTGGATGGTGATTTTCTTTTTCGCGTCCGCCGCGGCAAGTTCGGCCTATCTGACGGTCAGCGAATCGTTTCCGCTGGAAATCCGCGCGCTCGCAATCGCCGTGTTCTATGCGTTCGGCACGGCGCTCGGCGGCATTGCCGGGCCGGCGTTCTTCGGACGGCTGATCGACACGCATCAACGCAGCGAAGTGTTCTCGGGCTACCTGGTCGGGTCGGCGCTGATGCTCGCGGCGGCCGTAATCGCGGCGGTGTGGGGCGTGGACGCGGAGCGCAAATCTCTCGAACACGTGGCGGCGCCGCTTTCGAGCGTAACCGACGACGCGCCGTAGACACGCTCACGACAAAACGCGCGGTCTGCGCCGCGCGTTCCTGTAAAACAATTGAAGCTCGGAGCCCCGCTCAGAACGCCTTCTTCCAGCCGCCGCCGTAGGCGATTTCCGCAATCGGCAGACGCTGCCGCACCGACTTTTCGCGTTCGCGCAAAACCGGATCGAGCTTCTCGACATCGCCGAAATGGCCCAGCGAAATGAAGGCGATCGGTTCGACGTCGTTCGGCAGGTCCAAAGCCTTGCGGAACGCGTTCGGGTCGAAGCCGCTCATCTGATGCGCGGCAAGGCCGAGCGCGTGCGCCTGCAATACGAGCGCCATGGCGGCCGCGCCTGCGTCGTATTGAGCACAGCGGTTCACCTCGCCCTTGCTGGTGCGTGTAAGCGTAGTAACGGCGATCAACACGGGTGCGGGCGCGTTCCACGCCTGGTTGAACGGCACGAGGGTGGCGAACGCCTGCTTGAACGCGACTTCATCGACGCTGCGGTCGAACACAAGAAAGCGCCACGGTTGAGCGTTATACGACGAAGGCGCCCAGCGTGCCGCTTCCAGCACAGCGTGCAGGTTCTCGCGGCTCACCGGCTCGCTCGAATAGGCGCGCGGGCTCCAGCGGCCGGCAATCAGCTCGTGAATGGCAACTGCGGAAGGGGCGGGTTTGTGGGTCATGCGCTTCTCTCGGTAGAAATTCATGATCGCGGGCGGCTGCCCGAGGGTCACATAGCATAACCGGGGTTCGGCGCGCGCGCTGCATGAAGCGAGCGGATAGATTTTCCGTAGCGTGGAAAGACGCGGGCGCGCCGCCGCGCGGCCCAGCGTCGTTCCGTGTGGCGCTCTAGACCGCCTGCGGCTGCGGCGCCCTGGCGGGCCGATTGATCCGCAACACGATGAAGGCGGCCACGAGGCACAGACCGCCGGAAATCATCGACGCCACGGTGTAGGTGCCGAGGCTCGCGCGCAGCATGCCCGCGCCGAGTGCCGCGAACGCAGCGCCGAGTTGATGCCCGGCGACCACCCAGCCAAACACCACGGGAGCCGCCTCCTTGCCGTAGACGTCCGTCGCGAGACGCACGGTCGGCGGGACGGTCGCAATCCAGTCGAGTCCGTAGAACACGGCAAAGAGCGGCAAACCGAAAAAGTCGATGCCGAAGGCATGCGGCAGATACATCAGCGACAAGCCGCGCAGCCCGTAGTACCAGAACAGCAGCACGCGGCTGTTGAAGCGGTCGGACAGCCAGCCGGAGAGCGTCGTGCCGAACAGATCGAAGATACCCATCGCGGCGAGCAGCGACGCGCCCTGCACTTCCGACATGCCGTAATCGCCGCACATCGCGATCAGGTGGGTGCCGACATAGCCGTTCGTGCTCGCCCCGCAAATGAAAAAGCTGAAGAAGAGCAGCCAGAAATCGCGTGTTTTGCTCGCCATGGCTAGCGTGCCGAAGGCGATCGCCAGCGGATTCTGTTTTGTCGCCGTCGCGGTCACCGGCGCGTCGTGCGGTTCGCCGTAAGGGCGCAACGCTACATCCGACGGCCGCTCGGGCAGCAGGAACGCAACCAGCGGCAGCACGATCCCCGCAGCCGCTGCGACGACCCAGACCACCTGGCGCCAGCCGTAGTGCTCGACGATGGCCGCAAGCATCGGCAGGAACACGAGTTGGCCAGTCGCGGAACTTGCGGTCAGAATCCCCATGACGAGCCCGCGATGCGTGGTGAACCAGCGCGTCACGACGGTCGCCGACAGCGACAGCGCCGCCACGCCCGTCGAACCGCCAACCATCACGCCCCAGATCAGGATCATCTGCCAAGGGTGCGTCATCAGCGACGACAAGGCGACGCCCGCCGCCATGGTGCCGAGCGCGATGAGCAGCGTGGGGCGCACGCCGAAACGCTGCATCGCCGCCGCCGCAAACGGCCCCATCAGTCCGTATAGGGCGATGTTTACGGAGATTGCCAGCGAAATGGTGCCGCGGCTCCAGCCGAATTGATGCTCGAGCGGCACCATCATCACGCTCGGCGTAGCGCGCGTGCCCGCCGCCGCCAAAAGCACCAGAAACACCACGGCCACGGTCAACCAGCCGTAGTGGAAACGCCTGCCTATCAGTCTCGCTGCCCAGTTCATCGGCTCTCCTATCGGCGTGGTTCAACTCGCCGCGCCGTTCGCATTATTACGGTTTCAGTAAAGGATTTGTGACAGATCAGTCACAATTGGTGTTGCGATATTAGTTACCGGTCGGTAACATGTCAAGGCGTCAATTGAATTCGGGGGCACCATGTCTGAAAGCGAAACCTCCAAGCGAGGCTCTGCGGCGGGGAGTTCGACGTCGGCTAATTCCCCTGCTTCGTCCCCCTCGCGGCGGGCGCGCGGTGGCCACACAAGCGGGCCGGAGGCACAGCAGCATCTGCTGCGCGCGGCGGATGAACTGTTCTACCGTGAGGGCGTGCGGGCGGTCGGCGTGGATGCGGTCGTCGAGCGCGCCGGCGTCAACAAGATGAGCCTGTACCGCCAGTTCTCGTCGAAAGACGATCTGGTCATGGCTTATCTGGAGCGCAAAGATGCTCAGTTCTTCGGCTACGTCGAGAAGAGCTTCGCGAGACACTCCGGAGAGCCGGCAAAGCAGCTTCAGCAATATTTCGACGATCTCGCCGCGCGGGCGTCGTTGGAAGGCTATCGCGGCTGTCCGTTTGTGAACGTCGCGGTGGAGTTCCCCGATACTGCGCATCCTGCTCGGCTATTCGTGTTCCGAAACAAGGAGCGGTTGCTGGCGCGCCTGACGGAGTTGGCGAGCGCCGCGGGCGCCGACGATCCCGAGATGCTCGCCGGCGCGCTGGCTTTGCTGATCGAGGGCGTGTATGCGGCCAGCCAGACCTATCGCGCGGGATCGAGCCCCGTGCTCGCCGCGCCGAAAGCCGCCGCGCAGCTGATCGCCGCGGCGTGTGGGGGAAACGGGGGCGTTAGCCGATAGCGGGTTGGGTTTGGCTTGGGTTTTGGCTTCTTTTGCGGCTTCGTTCTGCCGTTTCGTTCTGCCGTTTCTTTTTGCGGCTTTGCTTGAGGCACTTGCGCACTGTCTGCCGCACGCGCCGTTAAAATGGCTCTTTGCCCATTTCGCAGCCTGCCATGCCGTTGCCCTCCGAATCGCACGACGCTGTCGTTGCCGACACCCGTCACTGGCTGACGGAAGCCGTGATCGGGCTCAATCTGTGTCCCTTCGCCAAGGCCGTCCATGTAAAGGGACAAATCCGCTACACGGTCAGCAATGCGACGGATCTGGAAGGCGTACTAGCCGATCTTGAAACCGAGCTCAACCACCTCGCCACCGCAGATCCCGCCGCCGTGGACACCACGCTATTAATCCTGCCTCAGGCGCTAGAAGATTTTCTGCAGTATAACGACGCACTGTTCTTCGCAGAAAGAATGCTCAAGCAGCTTCGCCTGACGGGCATGATCCAGATTGCCAGCTTCCATCCTTTTTATCAGTTTGAAGGCACTGATCCGGACGATATCGAGAATTACACCAATCGCGCGCCTTATCCGATTTTTCATTTACTCAGAGAAGACAGTATTGAACGCGCGGTTCAGGCATTTCCCGATGCCGAAGCAATTTACGAACGAAATCAGGAAACGCTTCGGCGGATAGGACTCGTCGGCTGGAATCAATTAATGAAAACCTGATTCACGCGGAAACGAAAAATCTCTCCTTCAGTTCCTCGATACCGAGCGTTTGCATGACCTCGTTGAGCCGCTCGGCCGGGCGCCGCCGCGGCAAGTCCTTGAATTGCGCGATGATCAGCTCGTTTTTCATCGAATGTTCCCAGCCCACGAGTTCGGTTACGCTGACCTGATAACCGTGCGCCTCCAACTGGAGGCAGCGCAGCACATTGGTAATCTGGCTGCCGAATTCCCGGGTATGCAATGGATGCCGCCAGATTTCCGTCAACGCACTGGCGAGCGATTTGCTTTTGTTTTGACGTAAAACGCCCGCCACCTCCGCCTGACAGCACGGCACGACCACGATGTACTTTGCGCTCTTTTCGAGAGCGAAGCGAATCGCGTCGTCCGTTGCCGTATTGCAGGCGTGCAGCGCGGTAACGATATCGATCCGGGCCGGCAAGCGCTCGGACGTAATAGATTCCGCTACCGACAAATTCACGAACGACATGCCCTTGAAGCCGAGGCGTGCCGCCAGTTCCTCCGACCTCGTGACGAGCTCCTCGCGCGTTTCGATGCCGTAAATGTGCGACGCCCCACCTGCGGCATCCTGAAACTCCTTGAAGAACAGGTCATACAGGATAAAACCTAGATATGACTTGCCCGCGCCGTGATCGACGAGGGTGACCGCCCCCTGCTGGTCCTTCAGGTCCTTGAGGAGCGGCTCGATGAACTGGAACAGATGGTAGACCTGCTTGAGCTTGCGGCGGCTGTCCTGGTTCATCTTGCCGTCGCGCGTCAGGATGTGAAGCTCCTTGAGCAATTCGATGGACTGGTTCGGGCGAATTTCGTGGGTTTTGCTGGACATCGTGGGGGACCGTCGTCGATTGCAACGCGAACGTGCGTCAGGTGACGGAAAAAGGAAGAAGTTGCTGCCAGTTTACCCAAACCGCGGCCCGCTCACCGAAGAGCCGCGAAAAATTGCAGGAAGTGCCGCAATCCTGGAACAATTCCTGCTCGCTAAGGCACGACGCGGGACGTTTTCTCGTGCGGCGCAGAACCGTTTAGCGTCGAACGAGTCCCAAAAGCGGAAGCCGTGGTACCTATAACAATAAGCTGTCGGTCGTGGTAACGGACACACGACCCGGATGCAAGTGGGGAAGGCGGCTCAGTGATACGAGCCGAACGTTACGTCACCGGCAGCGCGCCGCGATTTCAATTGAACGTGCGCCCGGATAATAGAAGAGGCAGCAATGGATACGGTACCCAACGGAAATGTCGAACAGAAGTTCCAGGAGATGATGGCGAAGCTCACCGCCATGCCCGCCTGGTCCGAAAAGCAGCAACTCGAACTGGAGATGGCCCGCGACATCTCCACCGAAATGCTTCGCCTCGCGGAAGTGATGCGGGACGGGAGTGTCGACATGGAAACGTGTTTGACGCTGCTCAAGTACGCGAAAGTGCTCGACTTCGTGATGACCACGCTGGCTTCACGACGCGATATCAAACCGCAAACGCTGCGGGTCATCTTCAAGCTTGCGGGTCTCAAGGTGGACGAGGCTTATCCGAGCTGAGGTGCGGCGAGGAATCGCGCACATATCGAACCACGCCGCGACTCGCGCGAGCGGCCACCCGCCGCTCGCTTCCTCCGCGAGTCACCGCGGCGGCTCCTTTTCCAAAACGCTCGAATCAGGCGCGCGGCGCTTCCACCGGCGGCGTGCCTTCATGAAAGAGCGTCCTCAATTGCTGGCGCAGTTCAGGCGAATCGTCGTGTTTGTGCACGCTGACGGCATGTTGCACGGCTGCGTTGAGCAGCTCGTCTTCGTTATCGGCCGAGATCGCAACCGTGCAATTCGTTTCGCTCGGGAACTCGCGGCAGTCGATGTATTTGCGGGTCATGGCAATCTCCTTGATCGATATGTGTGAACATCCACGCTGGCACAAGGCGCACACCGAAGCGCACCGATCCCGATGCCACGGCATGCGGCGTCTGGACAGCGCGGTCGCTCGTATTGACGCGGGAATGACGCGAATGCGCCCAATGGAAGGTGTTCAAAAATTATAGTTGGCGATGCTGACTAACGAAGCGATGGAGCGGACAAGCTTGGCAGCTAGCGCGCCTGAATGTAGCGTTCTGACGCCCGGTTAGCGGCGGGCGCGTTTGCTCCGTGCTGGATGCGGTGTGAGAATAGCGGGCTTCGTGGGGTGTGAGGGCTTGGGCAGTTTTTCATGTTGGGCGCTCTTTTCGTGTTGGGCGTTTGGGCGTTTGGGCGTTTGGGCGTTTGGGCACTTGGGCACTTGGGCACTTGGGCACTTGGGCACTTGGGCACTTGGGCACTTGGGCACTTGGGCGTTTGGGTGCATCCGCCGCGTTCTGTCGCACCGGGCACCTTCCTGCGCGCTCCTGCGCCTTCAGCGTGTTCGGCGCTCTGTTGCACCTCCGCGTTCCAGCGTCCTCACAGCGCCGCTGTAGCCGTTTTTCACACCCTTCGCGCCGTCCACGCATCAGTGCTGGCGGCGCGCCGCCTCTTTAGCTCATCTGCAGGCCCGCATGTCATCTTCGTTCGATTCCGCCCGCGTCGCCGTCATCGGCGGCGGACCCGCTGGCCTGATGGCCGCCGAGGTGCTTTCCCTGCAAGGCGTACAGGTCGACGTCCACGACGCGATGCCTTCGGTTGGCCGCAAATTCCTGATGGCCGGCAAAGGCGGCATGAACATCACGCATTCGGAGTCGCTCGAGCCGTTTCTCGATCGCTACGGCGCGCGCCGCGAATGGATTGCACCGCTGCTGGAGACGTTCGGACCGGACGCGTTGCGCGCCTGGTTGCGAGAGCTTGGGGTCGAGACGTTCGTCGGCAGCTCGGGACGCGTTTTTCCCACCGACATGAAAGCAGCGCCGATGCTCCGGGCCTGGCTGCATCGACTGAGGGAAACGGGTGTGCGCTTCCACATGCGGCACAAATGGATGGGCTGGCAGATTGGAGAGGCGACCGCCGCTGACGCGCCCGCGCCGGCCCGCCAGCCGCATACCCTTTTGTTCGCCACGCCGGACGGCGAGCAGGCCGTAACCTACGACGCCGTCGTGTTGGCACTCGGTGGCGCAAGTTGGCCTCGCCTTGGATCGGACGCGGCCTGGGTGCCGTTGATCACGGCCCGCGACGTGCCCGTCCGCCCACTGCGACCCGCGAACTGCGGCTTCGACGTGGACTGGAGTCCTTACCTGCGCGAGCGTTTCGCCGGTCAGCCGGTGAAGTCCATCGCCATTGCACTCACCGATGTAGACCAAAAAGTCCACAATCGACAAGGTGAAATACTTTTGACGGAAACGGGCCTCGAAGGGAGTCTGATCTATGCACTTTCGGCCGCGATTCGCGAGCGAATCCTGGCTGACGGCGAACTCACGATCACGCTGGATCTGGCGCCCGGCTTGCCTTTGGAGCGAGTGATACCGGAAGTCACGAGGCCGCGCGGCTCGCGATCGATATCGAGCCATCTGCAGGGAAGAGTTGGGATTACCGGTGTAAAACTGGCGTTACTGCACGAGATGCTGCCGAAGGACGTTTTCGCCGATGCCACGCGTCTCGCGCACGCCATGAAGGCGCTCCCGGTGAAACTCTTGCGCGCCCGGCCGATTGCAGAAGCGATCAGCAGCGCGGGCGGCATTCCGTTCGAGGCGCTGGACGAGCATTTGATGATCGAGCACTTGCCCGGTGTTTTTTGCGCGGGCGAAATGCTCGATTGGGAAGCGCCGACAGGCGGTTATCTGCTGACTGCGTGCTTTGCGAGCGGTCTTGTCGCCGGGCGCGGCGCCGCAGCGTTTGTGGGGCCGCGCGGCGCGTTCGCGTAAAGCGGGCCCCGCGCCAAGGTTCACACCGGCTTCAAGCGCGCGCCTTCAGCCGCCAGAGCGACGTAGCTTCCGCCACTCGCGCTGCGTGCAACGGATCCGTCTCGTCGGTGGATTTGGGATGCCTCGGACGAATATCCTCGCGCCCGATCACAGTCAACCCGGCCTCGTCGATCGCTGCAAGCAGCCAGTCGCGCGAGCGCAAACCCAGATGCTCCGCGAAGTCCGACAGAATGAGCCAGCCTTCGCCGCCCGGCGACAAATGCGCCGTCAGTCCGTTGAGAAAGCCGAGCAGCATTCGGCTTTCCGGATCGTAGACCGCATATTCGATCGGCGATGCGGGCCGCGCCGGCAACCACGGCGGATTGCAAACCACCAGCGGCGCGCGTCCTTCAGGGAACAGGTCCGCTTGCACGACCTCGACCTGTTGTTCGTACCCGAGACGCGCAATGTTCTCCCGCGCGCAAGCAAGCGCTCGCGGGTCCTGATCCGTGGCGACAATCTTCTTCACACCGCGCTTTGCCAGCAACGCCGACAGCACGCCCGTACCGGTGCCGATATCGAACGCCTTATTCAACGAAGGCAGCGCGGTGCGCGCGACGAGATCGACGTATTCACCGCGCACCGGCGAAAACACGCCGTAATAGGGATGAATGCGATCGCCGAGCGCGGGAATCTCGACGCCCTTTTTGCGCCACTCATGCGCGCCGATCAGTCCGAGCAGTTCGCGCAGCGACACGACCGACGCCTCATTGGTCGGCGGTCCATAGGTTTCGATGCACGCCTGTTGCACATCGGGCGCGCGGCGCAGCGGAATCACGTACGCGGCGTCGAGCGGAATCAGGATCATGCCGAGCGTGCGCGCACGTTGTGACTGCGTCTGCCGGTGCAGGTTGAACGCCTCGAGCGGCGTTGCGCCCTGCTTGCGCGGCTTGCGTTCCAGACGTCGCGTCACCGCCTGCAACAGTTGCCGGGCGTTCTGGAAGTCGCCGTTCCACAGAAGCGCGGTGCCTTCGCACGCAAGCCGGTAGGCGGAGTCGGCGGTCGTCCGGTCATCCGCGACGATCACGCGTTTGGGCGGCGGCACCGCCGCTTCGGAGCGCCAACGCGCGGTGCGGGGGCCGTCGGCTTCGGGCCAGGTGATGCTTGCAGGGCTGGTCATGATGAGGTGGGTCGTATTGCGGGAGCGACGCGGTAAGACGTGGCTTGGTGTGGCGGCGCTATGCGCCGGTGTGCGCGCGGCGGCGTGCATGAGCGGACAGCAGTGCCGGCCGACGCCCGAATAGTACCTTCTGCCGCCTTGCCGCGCGCCATCGTATTCGCCGCGCCGTTCACAATGAGAAGTAGACATTTTAGTCCACGAGGGACAAGGTGAAAGAGATAAGGTGAATTTGAGCCTCGAAGGCGCTCACCGAACGGCGCGAAGCGGTGTGGGACGGCTAGTGCGGCCGACACCCTCGCAATATCCGCCCAAATATCCGCCCAATAAAAAACGGGGTTCCTGACTGAACAGAAACCCCGCTTCGTACTACTGGTGCCGGCTGCAGGACTCGAACCCGCCACCTCATGATTACAAGTCAAGCGCTCTACCTGATGAGCTAAGCCGGCATGAGGCCGTGATTCTACTTCATTTTACGATCTTGAGGCGAGCCCTACCGCCACCTTTTGAACCGTCGTCGTCGGGCTGGTCGCCCTCCGGCGCGTGGTCCGCTTTGGCGGCGCTATCGGCTGCGGACGGATTTTCGACCGCGCGCGGCGCGCTGGGCGCAACCGGCGTGGCGGCCGGCTCGACTGTTTCGGCGTCGGCGCCCGAATCCTGCGCTTCACCGCCCGTCGACTCAACCGGAAATGCCATGCCCTGCCCGTTTTCGCGCGCATAGATCGCTAGGATGTTGGCGACCGGCACCTCGATCTTGTGCGACTTTCCGGAGAAACGCGCGCTGAATTCGACCCACTCGTTGCCCATCTGCAACTGGCTCGTGGCCTCGAAGCTGATGTTCAACACAATCTCGTTGTCGCGCACGAATTGCCGCGGCACGCGCGTCTGATTGTCGACGCGCACTGCGATGTGCGGCGTATAGCCGTTATCCGTGCACCATTCGTACAGCGCCCGCAGCAGATACGGCTTGGTGGAAATCTCTTGCATCAGCAGTCCTCTTACCGGGCGCGGAGCCGCGCGCGTCGAGCCGCGCGGAGCCCGCAACCCACAGCCAAACTCAACGACGCATCACCTTTTCCGAAGGCGTCAGCGCCTCGATATAAGCCGGACGGCTGAAAATGCGCTCGGCGTACTTCATCAGCGGTGCCGCGTTCTTCGACAGTTCGATGCCGTAGTGATCCAAGCGCCACAGGAGCGGCGCGATCGCGACGTCGAGCATCGAGAACTCTTCGCCGAGCATGTACTTGTTCTTCAGGAAGATCGGCGCGAGTTGCGTCAGGCGGTCGCGGATCGCGAGGCGAGCTTTCTCGTGGTTCTTCTCCGCGGCCTTGCCCTTTTCGTTCTCGAGCGTGCCGACGTGGACGAACAGTTCCTTCTCGAAGTTCAGCAGGAACAGACGCGCGCGCGCGCGCTGAACCGGATCGGCCGGCATCAGTTGCGGATGCGGAAAGCGCTCGTCGATGTACTCGTTGATGATGTTCGATTCGTACAGAATCAGGTCCCGTTCGACGAGAATCGGCACCTGACCATACGGATTCATCACGGCGATGTCTTCCGGCTTGTTAAACAGGTCGACGTCGCGGATCTCGAAGTCCATGCCCTTTTCGAACAACACCAGCCGGCAACGCTGGGAGAACGGGCAAGTTGTGCCGGAATACAGAACCATCATGATTTACGTTTCCTCAAAAAGCTGAAGGGCCAGCGCGCGGAAAAACCGTTCAACAGGTTTTTCCTGGCGCCGGCCCCACGCCGTGTAGCGGCGTGATTATTTGATATGTTTCCAGTACGCGGCGTTCAGTCGCCAGGCGAAAAAGCTCAGAATACCGAGGAACATCAGCACCCACACGCCAAGCTGTTTGCGGGTTTTCTGAGTCGGCTCGGACATCCAGGACAGATACGACACAAGGTCGGCCACAGCAGAATCATAATCTACCGGCGACATCGTCCCCGGAGTGACCTGCTGGAAACCCACAAATTTGTGCACCGTTTCGCCCGTTTTTTCGTCGACTTCGTCACCGAACTTCGCCGTACGTTGCCCCTGAAGCTGCCACAACACGTGAGGCATGCTCACGTTTTCATACACCAGATTATTCCAGCCGGTCGGCCGCGTATTGTCGCGATAAAAGCTGCGCAGATACGTGTAAAGCCAGTCCTTGCCGCGCGCCCGAGCTTCCACCGACAAGTCCGGCGGACTTGCGCCGAACCACGCCTTCGCGTCGTCCGGGCGCATTGCCACGGTCATCGTGTTGCCGACCTTGTCGGTGGTGAACAGCAGGTTCGACTGAATTTCGGTCGGCGCGATGCCGAGATCGGTCAGCCGGTTGTAGCGCACCAGATTCGCGCTGTGGCAATTCAGGCAGTAGTTTACAAACAATTGCGCGCCGTGCTGCAAAGAAGCGAAATTGTCCGCGTTATCCGGCGCGCGGTCGAGATGTACATTCTCGTCCGCATAGGCCGGGCCGCTCAGCACCGCGAGCAGTGTCGCGCCGATCAGCGCGCACGTCGAAAGCAGTTTCTTCATCTTCGTGTTCTCCTCGCTCGCCATTAGTGGGACTTGAACCGCACCCGCTCGGGCGGCTGCTTGAACGTGCCAAGCCTCGTCCAGAACGGCATGCCGAGGAAAAACGCGAAGTAGATCAGCGCGCACACCTGCGCAATCAACGTGGCGGCCGCCGACGGCGGTTTAGTGCCGAGGAAGCCCAACGTCAGGAAAGCGAGCACGAAGATCCCGTAAAACACCTTGTGGAAGAACGGCCGGTAGCGGATCGACTTGACCGGCGAGCGGTCCAGCCACGGCAGGAAAAAGAGCGAAATCACCGCGCCGCCCATCACCACCACGCCCCAGAACTTCGATTCGGTGAAGGCCATTGCCAGAATCACGAGCACCGCGAGCACCGGCAAACCCAGTTTCCACTTGCCGCGCGCGCGCACCAGCGCGAGCAGGCCGAGCAGCGCGATCACGACCATCAGCACGATCTTGAACGGATCGGTGGTGGCGCGCAGCATCGCGTAAAAGGCTGTGAAGTACCACACCGGCGCGATTTCCTGCGGTGTTTGCAGAGGATTCGCCGGGACGAAGTTGTTCGCCTCGAGGAAGTACCCGCCCATTTCCGGCGCGAAGAAAATAATCGCTGCGAAAATCATCAGGAACACCGACACGCCGAAGAAATCGTGCACCGAGTAGTACGGGTGAAACGGGATGCCGTCGAGCGGAATGCCGTCCGGATCTTTCTTCGCCTTGATCTCGATGCCGTCCGGGTTGTTGGAACCGACCTCATGCAGCGCGACCAGGTGAGCGACGACGAGCCCAAGCAGCACGAGCGGAATCGCGATCACGTGGAACGCGAAGAAGCGGTTCAGCGTGACGTCCGACACCACGTAGTCGCCCCGAATCCACAACGACAGGTCGGGCCCGATGAACGGAATCGCCGAGAACAGGTTCACGATAACCTGCGCGCCCCAGAACGACATCTGGCCCCACGGGAGCAGGTAGCCGAAGAACGCTTCGGCCATCAGGCACAGGAAAATCGCGCAGCCAAAAATCCATACGAGTTCGCGCGGCTTGCGGTATGAGCCGTACATGAGGCCGCGGAACATATGCAGATACACGACGACGAAGAACATCGACGCGCCCGTGGAGTGCATATAGCGGATGAGCCACCCCCACGGCACTTCGCGCATGATGTACTCGACCGACGCAAACGCGAGCGTCGCGTCGGGCTTGTAGTTCATCGTGAGGAAGATGCCGGTGACGATCTGATTGACCAGCACCAGCAGCGCGAGCGAACCGAAGAAGTACCAGAAGTTGAAGTTCTTCGGTGCGTAGTATTCGGAGACGTGCTTTTTCCAGGTGGACGTTAAGGGGAAGCGCCGGTCGATCCAACCGACCAGCCCGGTCGTTTGTACTTCATGTTCGATCGCCATTACGCTTCTCCTTTCTCGTCCTTGCCGATCACGAGCCCGTTGGCTCCCGTGAACATGTAAGGCGGGATGTCGAGGTTCTGCGGCGCAGGTTTGTTCTTGAAGACGCGGCCGGCCATGTCATAGGTCGAACCGTGGCACGGGCACAGAAAGCCGCCTGGCCAGTCGTCTGGAAGATTGGGCTGCGCGCCCTCCATGAAGCGCGGCGTCGGCGTGCAGCCCAGATGGGTGCACACGGCAACGGCGACAAATATGTTCTTGCGGTCGGTGCGTGCGCGGAATTCGTTGTTGCAGTACTCCGGCAACGGCATCGAAAAGACGTTCTTGCTGTGGGGATCGGCTACTTCGTTATCGGCTTTCTGGACGTCGGCGAGCATCTTGTCGGTGCGGTTGATGATCCAGACCGGCTTGCCGCGCCATGCAACGGTCATCATGTCGCCGGGCTTCAGATTGCTGATGTCCACTTCGACCGGGGCACCTGCTGCCTTGGCCTTTTCGGATGGTGCAAACGAACTAACAAAGGGTACGACAGTGGCAACGCCTCCTATGCCACCTGCTACGGTCGTCGCTATCAGCCAGGTACGGCGGCTGCCGTCGACGCGTTCATCTTCCTTGTCTCGCATCACACGCCCCACTTCTGAGTTGGATTTTTCCTTCACGTCGCTTCTACCGCCGCTAGTTTGCTCGAATGGAGTCGCCATTTACAAGGGCCGATTGCCAAAAACCGTGCGAAGCCTTTGATAGCTCAGGGTTTCTCCGTACGGATCGCAAACTTTTTCCCACATCCTTATAAGTGTCCCCTCCGTTATTCGTGCCTTTTGCTCACTTTTGCTCAGCTAATGCGTATTTTGATAATTCAACAAATCAAACCGGATTAGGGATATCGATAAAGAGGTGCTCGATATCGAACTGCTCGGACAGGTGCTTGCCCACCGCCTGCACGCCTAGGCGCTCCGTTGCATGATGCCCCGCCGCCAGAAACGCGACGCCGCTTTCCGCCGACGTGTGCATGACCGACTCCGACACCTCGCCGGTCAAATAAACGTCGGCGCCGGCGTTGATCGCCGCGTCGAACATGCCTTGCGCAGCGCCCGTGCACCATGCGACGCGGCGCAGGCTGCGATCCGGGTCGCCGAACACGAGCGGCGTGCGGCCGAGCGTCTGCTCGATCTCGGCGGTGAAGTGCGCGAGCGTGATCGGCATCGCAAAAGTGGCGAGCCAGCCGAGGTCGTTCTCGCCGAAGCGAGCGTCGCTGATCCAGCCCATCTTCGCGCCGATCTGCGCGTTGTTGCCAAATTCGGGATGGTCGTCGAGCGGCAAGTGGTAAGCGAACATGTTCAGGTCGTTCGCGAGCAGCAGCTTCAGGCGCGCATATTTGCGGCCGGTGATCTGCGGCGCCTCGTTGCGCCAGAAGTAGCCGTGATGGACCAGCACGGCGTCCGCGCCCCAGTCCAGCGCGGCTTCCAGAAACGCCACCGACGCGGTCACGCCCGTTGCGAGCTTGTTGATCTTGCGACGCCCTTCGACTTGCAGACCATTGGGGCAATAGTCCTTGAAGCGCGCGGTTTCAAGGAGATTGTTCAAGTACAATTCAAGTTCGATCCGATCCATATAAACCTCTAGTCTTCAGATGCTTAGACGCTTTTGGCTGTTCTTTGCCCAAGCGGTGACTGTGCTGTTGGCGCTGATGTTCATCATCGCGACCCTCAAACCGCAGTGGCTCCAGCGTCAAGGGCAATTCGGCAAGCAACTTGCCGAACCGATCGTCGCCTTGCGGGAGGTGGCGCCTGGCATCGGTAGTGGGCC
This sequence comes from Paraburkholderia kirstenboschensis, assembly GCF_032806925.1. Classification (NCBI taxonomy): domain Bacteria; kingdom Pseudomonadati; phylum Pseudomonadota; class Betaproteobacteria; order Burkholderiales; family Burkholderiaceae; genus Paraburkholderia; species Paraburkholderia kirstenboschensis. Next base: position 2,395,704 of record NZ_CP136513.1, read on the forward strand.
CGCAACGGCGTCTTATGCAGACGCCGCTCAAAAGGCCATGCCTGCGGTCGTCAATGTGTTTTCCAGCAAAGATGGCTCACTGCCGCCAGATCCGCGCGCGAAAGACCCGCTGTTCCGCTACTTCTTCGGCGACAAGAACAATCGCAAGCAGCGCGAGCAACCGGCCGCGAACCTCGGCTCCGGCGTGATAGTGAGTTCGGAAGGTTACATTCTAACGAACCAGCACGTGGTCGACGGCGCCGATCAGATCGAAATCGCGTTGGCCGACGGCCGCACCACGAACGCCAAGGTGATCGGTATCGATCCGGAAACGGATCTGGCCGTGCTGAAGGTCAATATGACCAACCTGCCCACCATCACCTTGGGCCGCATGGAACAGACCCGCGTGGGCGACGTCGTGCTCGCGATCGGCAATCCGTTCGGCGTCGGGCAGACGGTCACTATGGGCATTGTCAGCGCGCTCGGTCGCAACCATCTCGGCATCAATACGTTCGAAAACTTCATTCAGACCGACGCGGCGATCAATCCCGGCAATTCGGGCGGCGCACTGGTCGACGTGAACGGCAATCTGCTCGGCATCAACACCGCCATTTATTCACGCTCTGGCGGTTCGCTCGGCATTGGCTTCGCGATTCCGGTGTCGACGGCGCGCAGTGTGCTGGAGAGCATCATCACCACGGGTTCGGTCACGCGCGGCTGGATCGGCGTCGAGCCGCAAGATGTGACACCGGAGATTGCCGAGTCGTTCGGGCTCGAGCAGAAGTCGGGGGCGATCGTTGCGGGCGTGCTGAAGAACGGTCCGGCCGACCGCGCCGGTATCAAGCCGGGCGACATTCTAATGAGCGTGAACGGCCAGGAAATCACCGACACTACCCGCCTGCTGAATGTGATCGCGCAGATCAAGCCGGGCACGGCCGCGAAAGTGCATCTGGTGCGCAAGAACCGCGAGCTCGATCTCGACGTGACCATCGGCAAGCGCCCGCCCCCGCCGAAACAACCGGTCGAGGACAGCGATCAACAGGACGACGACGGCGGTTAACGGTCTGGCCGGTGGTAAGTCCATGCTGGCTTGAGGCAGAACGCAGAAGGCAAAAAGGGCAGTCCATGACGGACTGCCCTTTTGTTTGGCCGCGCGGCGTAATCACTGACGTGGGATTGCCGCGGAATCACCGCCCCCTTGCCACCGAGCTGAAGAGCCACGCAAACACCGCAGCCCGCTCACATCAAGCCGGCGGAGTCGCGTCTTCGACAACTGCCGGCTGTTTGCCGACGATCAACCGCGCGGCGATGATCCCCGCCTCGTACAGCACGATCAGCGGAATGGCGAGAATAAGCTGCGAGAACACGTCTGGCGGCGTGACCACCGCCGAAATCACGAACGCGCCGACGATCACATACGGCCGGATCTCCTTGAGCTTCTTCAGCGTCACTACGTTCATGCGCACCAGCAGCACGACGACGATGGGTACTTCGAACGTCACGCCGAACGCAATGAACATGGTGAGCACAAAGCTCAGGTAATTGTCGATATCGGTCGTCATCTCCGCGCCCAACGGCGCGTTGTAATGCGCCATTACGCGAAAGATAGTCGGGAACACCACGAAGTACGCGAACGCCATGCCGCACAGAAACAGCGTATAGCTGCTGCCGACCAACGGCCCGACCAGTTTCTTTTCATGCTGATAAAGACCCGGCGCGACGAACGCCCAGATCTGATAAAGCACGATGGGCAGCGCGATCACGAAAGCCACCAGCATGGTCACTTTCATCGGCACGAAAAAGGAGCCGGTAACGTCGGTGACGATCATCTTGCCGTCTTTCGGCAGGTTCTGCATCAGCGGGCGCGCCAGCAGCCGGAAGATGTCCGGCGCCCAATACACTAACCCAACGAACACCACGATGACGGCAAGGCCCGCGCGGATGATGCGGTCGCGCAATTCAACGAGGTGAGAAATGAAGGTCTCTTCAGCGCCTTCGTCCTGACTTTTCTGGGGGTCGCTCACACCGGCCCTCGGTTAGAGATTGTCGTTCTGGTCATCAGAAAAACCGCGTCGGACGACGCATGCTGGCAGGCGTATGCCGCGCGACGCGCGCCGCGCCCGACTGCACGCGCGTGCGGCGCGTGGTTGCGCGCTTGTACCAGGCTGGCATTGCGGTTTGCTTGACGCGCCAGTTCTTGCGCTTGGGCGCCCCGGCTGGCGTGCTGCCTTGCCACGAAGTATTGACGGCGTCTTCGACCGCACCGCCGGCAATGCTAGGCGACACCGACGTGCCGCTGTTCCACGCGTCGTTCAGTTCGGCCTCATGCTTGCGCAGGTTCTCCTGAACGGAGGTCTGGACATTGGTGGCCGCCGTTTCGAACTCGGTTTTCATGCGACGCAATTCGTCGAGTTCGATTTCGCGCGTGACTTCAGACTTGACGTCGTTGATATACCGCTGAGCGCGGCCAAACAGCGCGCCGGCCGTGCGGGCGACGCGCGGCAAACGCTCAGGGCCGAGCACGACTAGCGCGACGACGCCAATCAGCGCCATCTTGGTTAGACCGAGGTCCAGCATGGAGGGAAATGTCCGTCAGTAACGCGGTTGGCCCGCGGCTTAGCGGTAATCGCCCGAACGCGGGGCCTTTTCCTTTGCTTCCACATCGACGGCGCCGTTGCGCGGCAGTTCGCGCTGCTGCGCGTCGGCCGGCGTTTCACCTTCCTTCATGCCTTCCTTGAAGCCCTTTACAGCGCCACCCAGGTCGCCGCCGATATTGCGCAGTTTCTTCGTGCCGAACACGAGCGCCACGATCAGCAACACGATCAACCAATGCCAAATACTCAACGAACCCATGACTACTCTCCTTAACCCCGACGCCGCACGTGATGCGGCAAAAATCGTCTGCCTTGCGGCGTGAATCGAAGCGCATGCGCTTCTTCTACGTTACAGCGGCACTGCCGCCCTCGCCGCCGACTCCACGACACAGGCCATATTGTGGCCATGCAATCGCGTCGCCGAAATTACAACGCAGCAAAAACAACGCCGACCCCATTGGCCGCTCGCCCGATCTGCGCAGTCAGCCCATGCGCTGCCACGGACGCGGCCCCGCCAGAATGTGCGCGTGCAGGTGATAAACCTCTTGCCCACCGCCCGGCCCCGTATTGATGACCGTGCGGAAGCCCGTTTCGCCACCTGTGTACGCCACGCCCAACTGGTCGGCAAGACGCGCCGTCAAAACGAGCATTCTACCAAGCAGCGGCGCATCGCTCTCTGTGCAGTCAGTAAGAGTGGCAATGTGCTTGCGCGGGATGACCAGCACATGGGTCTCGGCCGCCGGACGAATGTCGCGGAAGGCGACGAACTCGTCGTCTTCGTGCACTTTGGTCGACGGAATCTCGCCGGCGGCGATCTTGCAAAAGAGGCAGTTCGGATCGTGACTCATCGTATTCCTGACGCGGTAAGGCTAGAGCGTAAAGCGTGACTGGACGCGGCGCGGCGCGGTTCCGCCGCTGTCCTTAACATCGGACGAATTCAGAACCACGAACGCGGATTCGCGAGCGGCTTGTTATCGTACAGATACAGCCACCCTTTGATAATACGGTACAACATCCAGATGCTCACGGCCCACAGCACCGGAATACCGATCACCACGAACAGCAGCAGCCCGCCTATCGCGTAACCCAGCAGGCCGATCCAGAACGTGCGGATCTGCCACTCGAAGTGCGCTTCATAAGGCGTGCCTGCCGCGTCGCTCCGCTTCACGTAATTGATGATGATCGCGACGATGATCGTCAGCCCGCCCGTCAGCCAGTGGACCGCATACAGCGCGTACAGCACATGCGTCAGGGTGCGCAGGCTGCGTTCCCGCTCCGGCTCGATTGCGTGGCGATACGCGGGCCGCGGATAACTCTCGTGCGACTGTTCCATGCTTGCGTCCTCCAGAGGATGCGTTTGCGATGCGTTCAGTGCAATGTGGGCTCCGGCGCTCGTCACTTCAAGGCAGTGCGGGCAAACACCGACGAAAAAACGCGCGTCAGTCACCGTTCTGCTCGCGTTCGCGGCTCTTGCGCAGCGCCTTTTCTTCGATGCCGGACATACCTTCGCGACGCTCGAGTTCGGCGAGCACGTCGGCTGGGCTCAGATCGTAGTGCGAGAGCATCACGAGGCAGTGAAACCACAAGTCCGCGACCTCGCCAACGAGCGCCTTCGTCTCGCCGCCGTGGCGCGTGTCCTTGGCGGCCAGCACGACTTCGGTGGCCTCTTCGCCGATCTTCTTGAGCACCGCGTCGTCGCCTTTGTGGAACAGGCGCGAGACGTACGACACGTCGGGGTCGCCGCCCTTGCGGCTGTCGATGATCGCCGCAAGGCGCATCAGCGTGTCGGTGGTGGACGGCGTGGCTTGCGTGGTCTGCGTCATTTGTAGATGTGTTCGGGGTCTTTCAGCACGGGATCGACGGCGACCCAGTCGCCATCTTCCGCTGTGCCTTCGAATTTCTGGAAAAAGCACGAGTGGCGGCCGGTGTGGCACGCAATGCCGGACACCTGCTCCACCTTTAGCAGCACGACGTCTTCGTCGCAATCGAGCCGCACTTCATGCACATGCTGCACATGGCCGGATTCTTCCCCTTTGAACCACAGGCGCTGGCGCGAGCGCGAGAAGTACACCGCGCGGCCCAGTTCGATGGTCTTCGCCAGTGCCTCGCGGTTCATCCACGCGAACATCAGCACGTCGTTCGTCGACGCTTCCTGCGCGATAACCGGCACGAGGCCGTTCGCGTCCCATTTGACCTTGTCGAGCCAATTGACTGCCGTTGGATTCACCACGTCACAACCTCACTGAAATGCCTTGCTCGGCCATGAAGCGCTTGGCCTCGCCCACCGTGTGCTCGCCATAGTGGAAGATGCTCGCGGCAAGCACGGCGTCTGCGTGGCCGCTCCTGATGCCGTCGGCGAGATGCTGCAGGTTGCCGACGCCGCCCGAGGCGATCACCGGAATCGGCACCGCGTCGGACACCGCGCGCGTGAGCGCGAGGTCGAAGCCGCTCTTTGTGCCGTCGCGGTCCATGCTGGTCAGCAGGATTTCGCCCGCGCCGAGTTCGGCCATCTTGCGCGCCCATTCGACCGCTTCGAGGCCGGTGGCCTTGCGTCCGCCGTGCGTGAAGACTTCCCAGCGCGGCGTCTCGCCGTCCGCGGAAACGCGCTTGGCGTCGATCGCGACGACAATGCACTGCGAGCCGTACTTGTCGGTGGCGTCTTTCACGAGCTGCGGATTCGCGACCGCCGACGAGTTCATGCTGATCTTGTCCGCGCCCGCGTTCAGCAGACGCCGCACGTCTTCGACGGCGCGCACGCCGCCGCCGACCGTCAGCGGAATAAAGACCTGCGAGGCAACCGCTTCGATGATCGGCAGGATCAGATCACGCTGATCCGAGGTAGCGGTGATATCGAGGAAAGTGAGTTCGTCCGCGCCCTGATCGTCGTACCGACGCGCGATTTCGACCGGGTCGCCCGCGTCGCGCAATTCGACGAAGTTGACGCCCTTGACCACGCGGCCAGCGGTGACGTCGAGACAGGGGATGATGCGTTTAGCTAGAGCCATGATCTTGCAATTCTGCCAATACCGCTGATGAGGCCGCTCATTTCGACGTGAAGCGAGCGGCATGGTCCGACGCGGGAGGCCGCGCCACGCCGGAAGTGTTTGCGCAACCGAAACGGGAACCGCTACGGGAGCGCGCCGCCGGCACACGCCGCATGTGCGCTCGAGTGCCAGAAGCGATCAGAGCGCGATCGCATCAAGCCCACCAGTCGCACCGCGACGAAACTGGCGCCGGGGTTTAAGCGTCGTCCGATTCGCGCAGCCGGTCCGCCAGTGTTTGCGCAGCCGCAAAGTCGAGGTCGCCCGAGTAAATTGCCCGGCCGCAGATCACGCCTTCGATGCCTTCGTCCTCGACTTCGCACAGCGATTCGATGTCGGTCAGGTTGGACAGCCCGCCGCTCGCGATCACCGGAATCTTCACCGCGCGCGCAAGACGCACGGTGGCCTCGATGTTGATGCCTTGCAGCATGCCGTCGCGGCCAATGTCCGTGTAAATGATCGACTCACAGCCGTAATCTTCGAACTTGCGCGCGAGATCGGCGACTTCGTGGCCCGTGAGCTTGCTCCAGCCGTCGGTCGCGACCTTGCCGTCTTTGGCATCCAGACCGACGATGATATGGCCGCCGAACGCCGTGCACGCGTCCTGCAAGAAGCCTGGATTCTTCACCGCCGCCGTGCCGATGATCACGTACTCCAGACCGTCGTCCAGATAGCGCTCGATCGTGTTCAGGTCGCGGATGCCGCCGCCGAGCTGCACGGGAATCTCGCCGCCCACTTCCTCGATGATCGCGCGAATCGCCTCTTCGTTCCTCGGCTTGCCGGCGAACGCGCCATTCAGGTCGACGAGGTGCAGACGGCGCGCGCCGCGCTCGACCCAATGTCGGGCCATAGCCGCCGGTTCCTCGGAGAATATCGTCGCCTGGTCCATATCGCCCTGTTTGAGGCGTACACACTGACCGTCTTTCAGGTCGATGGCGGGGATCAGCAGCATAGCAATCGGGTGTTGTGTGGGAAGGGGTTGAAGGTCGGCGGCAGCGGCTGGCAGGTCAGCCCGCGAGAACGCCGTCTCGCTAGTTTAGTACAACTCTTTCGGCGGCCTTGCGTACCGGCAGGACCGCGCGAAATCGCGGTGCAAAAGCTGTGGCGCGCGGCAAACGTCCCGCTCGTGGCGGAACGACGCACGGCAACGGAACAGAAAAAGGCGCTCACGGGTTCCAGTGCACGAAGTTGCGATACACGCGCAGCCCTGCGTCGGCGCTCTTTTCCGGGTGGAATTGGGTCGCGAAGATGTTATCCCGCGCCACCGCCGAGGTAAAGGGCACACCGTACACGGTTTCGCCGGACGTATGCGCGGCATTCTCCGGCACCACGTAGTAGCTGTGCACGAAGTAGAAGAACGCGTTGTCCGCCACGCCGTCCCACAGCGGATGCGGCTGCGCCTGACGCACGCGGTTCCAGCCCATTTGCGGCACCTTGAAGCGCGAGCCGTCGTCCTGCACCCGGCCTTCCAGATCGAAACGCAGCACCTTGCCCGGCAACAGTCCGAGTCCCGGCGTATTGCCCTCCGCGCTCCAGTCGAACAGCATCTGTTCGCCGACGCAGACGCCCATCAGCGGCTTCACGCGCGACGCTTCGACGACTGCTTCCTGCAAGCCGGACTCCGCGAGACTGCGCATGCAATCGGGCATCGCACCCTGGCCCGGCAACACCACGCGGTCGGCCGCGCGAATCGCTTCGGGCTGGTCGACGATCGCCACGTCCGCTTCCGGCGCGGCTTTGCGCAATGCCTGCGCCACCGAGCGCAGGTTGCCCATTCCGTAATCCACAATCGCTATCGAAGTTTTCATTTCAAGTTAGGCAGCAAAGCCTTCAATCCATCGACGATGAATTCCACCGCCAGCGCCGATAACATCAAACCCATGAGCCGCGTGCCGATGTTGATACCCGTGCGACCAACCCAGCGGGCAATCGGTTCGGCAAGACGCAGCGAAAAAAAGCAGATCGCCGCCAGCACCGCGCCGATCACGATCAGGCTGATCCGGTCGTACCAGTGCGGCGAGCCGGCTGCATAAATGATCGTGGTGCTGATCGCGCCCGGGCCGGTCAACAGCGGAATCGCCAGCGGCACGACCGCGATGTTGTCCTTCTGCTCCGCCTCGTGGCGTTCTTCGGGCGTCGAACGGCTATTGCCGATCTGCGCGTTCAGCATGTTGATCGCCATCAGCAGCATGATGATCCCGCCGCCCACTTCGAGCGAACCGACCGAAATGCCGAAGAAGCTGATGATCTGCTGCCCGAGCATCGTGGTTATCGCAATCACGCAGAACACCGAAATCGCCGCGATCCGAATGGTCCTGCGCCGCTCGACGTCGCTCTGATTCGCCGTCAGGCTCATGAAAAATGGAATCGCGCCGATCGGATTGATCAGCGCAAGCAGCGAGATAAACGACTTCAGAATATCCATTGAACACCGGGCGCGCGCACTGCGCGATCCCGATCCTGGTAAATGCGTCGCTTAAAGGCTGCCCTTGGTCGACGGAATCTGTCCCGCCGCGCGTTCGTCCTGCTCCACAGCCATGCGCAGCGCACGGCCGAAAGCCTTGAACACCGTTTCCATTTGATGGTGAGCGTTCAGGCCGCGCAGGTTGTCGATATGCAGCGTGACGCCCGCGTGGTTGACGAAGCCGCGGAAAAATTCGATCGACAGATCGACGTCGAACGTGCCGATGCGCGCGCGCGTGAACGGCACGTGAAATTCGAGTCCCGGACGGCCGGAAAAGTCGATTACGACACGCGAAAGCGCTTCGTCGAGCGGCACGTACGAGTGGCCATAGCGGCGAATGCCCTTGCGGTCGCCGATTGCTTTTGCCACAGCCTGACCGAGCGTGATGCCGGTGTCTTCGACAGTATGGTGGTCGTCGATATGCAGGTCGCCATGCGCTTCGATGTCGAGATCGAACAGGCCATGCCGCGCGATCTGGTCGAGCATGTGGTCCAGAAACGGCACGCCGGTGGCCAGCTTTTGCTGACCGGTGCCGTCCAGATTGATCTTGACACGGATCTGCGTTTCGCTGGTATTGCGAACGACTTCCGCAAGGCGCATGGTAATTCCTCGAATCTAGCTGTGAAGCGATAGTAGTGTGGGATGGGAGCGGCGAGCCGCTGCTTGTCGCAGTTCGCTCAGTGCAGCACGACTCAGTGCAGCACGAGTTTCAGTGCGGCGAGCAATTGGGCGTTTTCTTCGGGAGAACCGACTGTCAAACGCACGCAATTGGCGAGCAGTGCATGCATTTTACTCACGTTTTTGATCAAAACCCGCGCGGCGAGCAGGGTTTCGAACAGAACCGAAGCGTCGGGCACGCGCACCAGCAGAAAGTTGCCGGCGCTCGGGAACACTTCGGCACCCGGCAATTCGGCCACAGCCTGCGCGAGTTTCGTGCGCTCGTCACGCAATTGCGCGGCTTGCGAGTCCAGCACGTCGACGTGATCCAGCAGGAAGTCCGCCGCCGCCTGGGTCAATACGTTGGTGTTGTAGGGCGGGCGCACCTTGTCCAGTTCGGTCAGCCAGGCGGGCTTACCCACCAGATAACCGAGACGGATGCCGGCCAGACCGAGCTTCGACACCGTGCGCATCACGACGACGTTGTCGAACGCGTCGGCGCGCGGCAGCCAGCTTCGCTGCGCGAACGGCTGATACGCTTCGTCGATCACCACGAGACTTTTCGTCGCCGCGGCGATAATGCGCTCCATGTCGGCGTCGTCGAATAACGTGCCCGTGGGGTTGTTCGGGTATGCGAGATAGACGACCGCCGGCTCGTGTTCGGCGATTGCCGTGAGCATGGCTTGCGTGTCGAGCGTGAAATCGGCCTTCAGCGGCACACCGACGAACTCGAGGTTCGCCAGCTTCGCCGACATCTGATACATGACGAAGCCCGGCACCGGCGCCAGCACCTTGGCGCCCGGCTTCGCGCACGCGATCGACACCATACTGATGATCTCGTCGGAGCCATTGCCGAGCAGCACGTCGCAGCCGGCCGGCACGCCCATTACGCGTTTGATTTTCTCTATCAGCGCTTCTGGGCGCGGCGCCGGATAACGGTTCAGCGCGACACCCGCCAGATGCTCGCCCAGATGCGCGGCCAGCACCGGCGGCAGCCGAAACGGGTTTTCCATTGCGTCGAGCTTGATGTAGCCGGTCGCGTCCGGAACGGGATAGCTCGTCATCGCGAGCACGTCGCGGCGGATGATGTCTTGAGGTGTCGTCATAGGTCAGTTGGCCGGCCGCGCGCGCCGCATGCATCGGGCGCATGGAACGCATCGGACGCGCCTTGTTTCGCAGCGGCTCGCCGCGTCGGGTTGGTCTGCGTTGTCGTTATTGGATACGAATTCGTCAAACGGGAGTTGCCCGGTAAGCGGCGGACCGTGTGGCATCAATACATCGGCTTGATGCCGGTCCCTTCTTGCGGCGGTTCGCGGCGCCGGGCACATGAGCTGCCTGGGCCGCCCGGCTGGTCAGCTGGTTGGCCGCGTAGCCGCCTTGCCGCTCCAGCCGCGCTCAGCCGCTATGCCGCATCCGGTACTCGGCGCTGCGCGCGTGCGCCTGCAAGCCCTCGCCGTAAGCGAGCTCGGCGGCGATCTCGCCGAGCGTCTGCGCGCCTTCCGCGCTCACTTCGATCACGCTCGAGCGCTTGAAGAAATCGTAGACGCCCAACGGCGACGAGAACCGTGCGGTGCGAGACGTGGGCAGAACGTGGTTCGGCCCCGCGCAGTAGTCGCCGAGACTCTCGCTCGTATAGCGGCCGAGGAAAATTGCGCCCGCATGGCGAATCAACTGCCCCCACTGATGCGGCTCCAGCGCCGAGATTTCGAGGTGTTCCGGCGCGATGTCGTTGGCGATCGCGCAGGCTTCCGCCATATCGCGCACCTTGATGAGCGCGCCGCGCCCTTCCAGCGACGCCTGGATGACGTCCCGGCGCGGCATGGTGGGCAAGAGTTCGTTGATCGCGTCGTTCACGCGGCCGATGAACGCGTCGTCCGGGCACAGCAGGATGGACTGCGCGAGCTCGTCGTGCTCGGCTTGCGAGAACAGGTCCATCGCGACCCAACGCGGGTCGGTCGTACCGTCGCACAGCACGAGGATTTCCGACGGCCCCGCGATCATGTCGATGCCGACGGTGCCGAACACGCGTCGCTTGGCCGACGCCACATACGCATTGCCGGGACCGCAAATCTTGTCGACTGCGGGCACGGTTTGCGTGCCGTACGCAAGCGCGCCGACGGCCTGCGCGCCGCCAATCGTGAACACTCGATCCACGCCGCCGAGCAAGGCCGCCGCCAGCACGAGCGGGTTCTTCACGCCGTCCGGCGTGGGCACCACCATGACGATTTCGCGCACGCCGGCCACGCGCGCCGGAATCGCATTCATCAGCACCGACGACGGATACGCTGCCTTGCCGCCCGGCACGTAGATACCCGCGCGATCGAGCGGCGTGACCTTCTGGCCGAGCACGGTGCCGTCGGCTTCCGTGTATTGCCAGCTATGGCTGCCGCACTCGATCTTCTGCTTCTCGTGGTAACCGCGCACGCGCGCCGCCGCGGCTTCGAGCGCCGCGCGGCGCTTCGGCTCGAGACCTTCGAGCGCCGCATCGAGCTCAGACATCGGCAGCTCTAACGCGGCAACGCTGTTCGCGCTCAGACGGTCGAAGCGGTTCGTGTATTCGAGCACCGCCGCGTCGCCGCGCGCCTTGACGTCGCTGAGAATCTGCGCGACCGAGCGCTCGATTGCTTCGTCTTCGCTCGCCTCGAACGCGAGCACCGCATGCAGCGACTTCTGGAAGTCGCGAGCGGTGGAATCGAGTTTGCGAATCTTGATAGACATACGGGTATCCGTTTCGGTAAGGCGCGCTTTAGAGCCTGGTCACACTGGCTCGATCCAACTGTCAGGCCGCGGCAAGGCCGGCTTTCGTCGCGCGTTCGAACGCGTCGAGAATCGGCCGCAATGCGGCGCGCTTGAGCTTTAGCGCCGCCTGGTTCACAACGAGGCGCGACGAAATCTGCATGATCTCCTCCACCTCCACGAGATTGTTAGCGCGCAACGTGTTGCCCGAACTGACCAGATCGACGATCGCGTCCGCGAGACCGACGAGCGGCGCCAGTTCCATGGAACCGTACAACTTGATCAGGTCGACGTGAACACCCTTGGCGGCAAAATGCTCACGTGCGGTCTCGACGTACTTGGTTGCCACGCGCAAGCGGGCGCCCTGGCGCACCGCGTTCGCATAATCGAAACCCGCCGCGACCGCGACCGACATGCGGCAGCGCGCGATATCCAGATCCACCGGCTGATACAGCCCGCTGCCGCCGTGTTCGAGCAACACGTCTTTGCCCGCCACGCCGAAGTCGGCCGCGCCGTATTCCACATAGGTCGGCACGTCCGTCGCGCGCACGATGATCACGCGCAGATTGGCGTCGGTGGTCGGCAAAATCAGCTTGCGCGAAGTCTCCGGGTCTTCGGCTACTTCGATGCCGGCTGCGGCCAGTAGCGGCAGCGTTTCCTCAAAGATACGCCCCTTCGACAAAGCAAGCGTAAGCGGCGCGCTGGCCGCCGGCGAGCTCGACGTTTGCGGCATCGAACTCATGCCTGGCTCCCGGCGATGCGGCGCACCTTTGCGCCGATCGCGTTGAGCTTGGCTTCCATGCGGTCATAGCCGCGGTCCAGGTGATAAATGCGGTCGATCAGCGTCTCGCCTTCCGCGCGCAAAGCAGCGATGACGAGACTGGCCGACGCGCGCAGGTCGGTTGCCATCACCTTGGCGCCGGAGAGCTTGTCGACGCCGGTCACGAGCGCGGTCTTGCCGTCCGTGGTGATGTTAGCGCCGAGGCGGTTCAATTCCTGCACGTGCATGAAGCGATTTTCGAAGATCGTTTCGACAACCTGCGCCTTGCCGTCCGCCACCGTATTCAGCGCCATGAACTGCGCCTGCATGTCGGTCGGAAACGCCGGGTACTCGGACGTGCGAAACGACACCGCATTCGGACGCTTGTCCATGCGCACGCGCATCCAGTCGTCGCCTTCTTCGATTGTCACGCCCGCTTCGCGCAATTTGTCGGTCACCGCTTCCAGAATCTGCGGACGCACGTGGCGCAAAGTGACGTCGCCGCCCGCCGCGGCCACCGCGCACAGGAACGTGCCGGCTTCGATCCGGTCCGGAATCACGGCGTGCTTCGCGCCATGCAGCTTGTCCACGCCCTGAATGACGAGGCGGTCAGTGCCGATGCCCTCGATCTTCGCGCCCATCTGCACGAGCAGATGCGCAAGGTCGCCGACTTCGGGTTCGCGCGCCGCGTTTTCGATGATCGTCTCGCCTTCCGCGAGCACCGCTGCCATCAGCAGGTTTTCGGTTCCGGTCACCGTGATCATGTCGGTGATGATGCGTACGCCCTTCAGACGCTCGGCGCGCGCTTCGATGAAGCCGTGCTCGATGGTGATCTCCGCGCCCATCGCCTGCAGGCCCTTGATGTGCTGATCCACCGGGCGCGCGCCGATCGCGCAACCGCCGGGCAGCGACACGCGCGCGTGGCCGAAACGCGCGACCAGCGGGCCGAGCACGAGGATCGACGCGCGCATGGTCTTCACCATCTCATACGGCGCGACGAGGTTGTCGACCTTCGATGCGTCGAGCGACACGCGTCCATTGCCGCTTTCGATGCGCACGCCCATCTGGCCGAGCAGCTTGAGCATCGTGCGCACGTCCTGCAAATCGGGCACGTTATCCAGTTCCACCGGCTCCGCGCTCAGCAGACTCGCGCACAGGATCGGCAACGCCGCGTTCTTCGCGCCCGAGACAACGACCTCACCCGACAGCGGGTAGCCACCTTCAATGACGAGTTTGTCCATGCCTGTCTGTTCCTGATCGACCCGGACTTCAGCCGGGACTGCTTTGATTGTGTTCGACGCGCCGCTGCCGGCGTCGCGCCCTTCCTGAGTAATTCGCACTAAATTTCCAGATTACGCGTTCTGCCATTCGGCGGGCGTCAGCGTTTTCATGCTGAGCGCGTGGATTTCTTCGCGCATGCGGTCGCCGAGCGCCGCGTACACGAGTTGATGACGCTGGATCAGCCGCTTGCCTTCGAAGCTCGGGGAAACGATGGTCGCAAAGAAATGCTGACCGTCGCCCTCGACTTCGAGATGCTGGCAAGCGAGTCCAGCGGCGATGTATTGCTTGACCTGTTCGGGAGTCGGCAACATGAGAAAAGCTCCTGTCAGTGCCGCAGTTTGTAGCCGGACGCGAGCATGCGCATCGCCACCACGGCCAGCACCACGAAGAAACCGGCGACGATCGCGAGGCTCACGAGCGGATTGATATCCGACATCCCGAAGAAACCGTAGCGAAAGCCGTCGATCATGTAGAAAAAAGGATTGAGCCGCGACACTTCGCGCCATACCGGCGGCAGCGTATGTGTGGAGTAGAACACGCCCGAGAGAAACGTGAGCGGCATGATCAGAAAGTTCTGGAACGCGGCGAGCTGGTCGAACTTCTCGGCCCAGATGCCCGCGATCAGACCGAGCGTGCCGAGAATCGCGGCGCCGAAAATGGCGAACAGAATGATGTAGAGCGGCGCCGTGAAGCTGATCGGCACGAACCAGATCGTCACGATGAACACGCCGAAGCCGACCGCGAGTCCACGCGCGACCGCCGCGAGAACATAGGCACCGAACATCTCGTGATGCGACAGCGGCGGCAACAGCACGAACACCAGATTACCGGTGATTTTCGACTGGATCAGCGACGACGAACTGTTCGCAAACGCGTTCTGCAGCACGCTCATCATCACGAGTCCGGGAATCAGGAAGCTCGTGTATTCGACGCCCGGATAAACCTGTACATGGTCGCGCAAAGCGTGGCCGAAAATCGTCAGATACAGCAGCGCGGTGATGACGGGCGCCAACACCGTCTGGAACGACACCTTCCAGAAGCGCAGGATTTCCTTGTAGAACAGCGTGCCGAAACCGCTATAGCCGCTCATGCGAGCCCCTCGATCACTTCGGGACCGTTCATCACCTGAACGAAAACGTCTTCGAGGTCGGCTTTGCGGACCTCGATTTCTTCGAATGTGCACCCCGCCGCACGGCATTGCGCGAGAATTTTCTCGACCTCGTCATAGCTCGTGAGACGCAGCAAGTGCTGACGGCCATTGCCGTTGCCCGCGCCGCCCTCGGCTTCGAGCGGCCGCAGTTCGGCCGGCAACACGCCTTGCGCGAAGCGCACGAACAACTGCATGCCGGCGAAGCGTTGCAGCAGGATGCTCGTGCGATCGAGCGCCACCACTTCGCCGCGACGCAGCATCGCGATGCGGTCGCACAGCGATTCGGCCTCTTCGAGATAGTGCGTGGTCAGCACGATGGTGTGACCTTCGCGATTCAGGCGCGAGATGAATTTCCACAGCGTCTGGCGCAATTCGACGTCGACGCCGGCGGTCGGTTCGTCGAGCACGATTACCGGCGGGCGGTGCACCAGTGCCTGCGCAACCAGCACGCGGCGCTTCATGCCGCCCGACAGTGCGCGCATGTTGGCGTCGGCCTTGTCGGTGAGATCGAGATTGGCCATGATTTCGTCGATCCACGCGTCGTTGTTGCGCAGCCCGTAATAGCCGGACTGGATACGCAACGTTTCGCGCACGGTGAAGAACGGATCGAACACAAGTTCCTGCGGCACCACGCCGAGCGCTCGGCGAGCCGCGCGGAAGTCGCCGACGACGTCGTGGCCGCGCACCGCGATGTTGCCCTCGTCCGCGCGCGCGAGGCCCGCGAGAATGCTGATGAGCGTTGTCTTGCCCGCGCCGTTCGGACCCAGGAGCCCGAAGAACTCGCCTTCTTCCACTGAGAGGCTGACGCCCTTGAGCGCCTGCAAGTCTTTGTAGCGCTTTTTGACGTTACGAATTTCTATGGCTGACATGACAGTGCGCCGCGTGCGGCGCGGCGCTTAAAGGAGCCCTGGGCGGGCGCACGAATGCGGGAAATAAACGGAATTGGGGCCGGTTAGGCGGTCCGAACCGCGCCCCAAAAAACGCTTGATTATAGGGCAAAAGCAGAGGCCCTATCTCAGTAGCGGGGAGTGCCGAGCGGCGCGATGAACGCGTCAGGCGAGCGTCAATGTCGCGCCGACAACAGCGTATCGACGCCGTAGGCTTGCGCAAGACTGGCAAGGCCAGCCGGCAGATTGAGGATCTGGAAGGCGGCGCCGCGAGCCTGAGCGGCTCGCTGCCATGCGAGGAGCACGGCGAGCGCCGACGAATCGAACTGCGTAAGCGGCGCGCAATCGACGGCGCCCGCGCCAGCGGCGATCCGCTCGAGACCCGCCGCAAGCGCGGCATTCGCGCTCGCATGGGTCAGCGTCGCGCCGCTCGCGAAGCGATTGACGACGGGGCTCAGCACTTCGCTCACGACTGCTTGCCCGCAGCGAGCTGCTGGTTGCGCTGCGTGAGGAACTGGATCAGCCCGTCCACGCCCTTCTGCTGGATCTGCTCGTTGAACTGCTGCTGATACGCCTGGATCAGCCACGCGCCGAGCACGTTGATGTCATAAACACGCCAGCCTTGCGGCGTCTTGTAGAGACGATAGTCGAGCTGGATCGGCGAGCCGTTGTTCATCACGACGGAGCGAACCACCGTGTCGGTGTCGTCAGGGTTCATGCGGAACGGCTTGTACTGGATCTGCTGGTCGCGCACCTGAGCAAGCGCGCCCGAATACGTGCGGATCAGCAGCATCTTGAACTGCTCGACGACCTGGTTCTGCTGCTCAGGCGTCGCCGTGCGCCAGTTGCGGCCCATCGCCAGCTGCGTGGTGCGGCGGAAATCCGTGTACGGCAGGATCTTCTGGTTGACGAGCTGAGTGATGTGCGAGATGTCGCCCTGCTGGATCGACTTGTCGGCCCGCACCGCGTCGATCACCTGCTGGGTGACCGTTTTGATCAGCACGTCCGGCGCGCTACTGTCGACGGTTTGCGCCGATGCACCAACACTTGTGAACGAGAACAGCGCAGCAAACAACGGAATCAGGAAAAATTTTTTCATATCGAGCCTTGCGTAAAAAATAGTGCAACCGTTTGAACCGACATTAACACGCGAGTTCAGCGGCAATCCATGCGCAAACTGCGAGAGTCGTATCGATCTGTTACGGCCACGCTGTCAGCGCAATTTGAATGACGGAATGTTGAACCGCGTGGGCGGCACAAGCTGGCCCGCCGGGATCTGCGTAGTTTCCGGGCCGCCGTTCAGATCGAGCGGCGGCGTTTCCGAACTGCCCGAAGCGGACTCGGGCGCGGCGGCGTTGTTAGCCGTTCCGGTTCCCGAAGCGGCTTGCGGCGGCGTCGCGGCGCTCGCACCCGACGCGGCCGACGCCTTTGCGGCAGCACCGCTCGTTCCAGCAGCGCCCGCCGCTCCCGTCACCGCGCCTGCCGGCGCACCGGCGGCCGTGCCGTCGACGTCTTCGTATTTCGGCAGCGGCGCTTCGTCGCCATAGTTCGGCAACGCCTGCGACTGCTTGCCGTCCGACAGCAGATACTGACGCCGCTGCAAATATGCGTTACGCACGAACGAATATTTGTCGAGCGCGGCGCCTTCCAGCACGTCGCTCGCGTTAAGCAGATTCGCGCGCGTATTGACGATGTTCAGGCCATACAGCGCCCAGCTCAAACCCGCCGGATCGATATAACTGAGCGGGTTCACATAGTAATTGCCGATGGAACCCACCGCGTCGCGCACCGTGCTCGGCCCGAACAGCGGCAGCACCAGGTACGGACCTGCCGGCACGCCATAGTGGCCGAGAGTCAGGCCGAGGTCGTTGTCGTGCTTGGGCAGCTTGGCGAGCGTCGCCACGTCGAACAGACCGCCGACACCGAAGACCGTGTTGATCACGATCCGCATGATGTCCTGCACGCCGTCGGTGATCTTCAGCTGCAGCAGGTTGTTGGCCGCGATGTAGACGTCGCCGATGTTCGAGAAGAAGTTCGTCACGCTGTCGCGAATCGGCTGCGGCGTGATGAACACGTAACCCTTGGCGACCGGCTTCAGCGCGTACTGGTCGAGCTTGTCGTTGACCGTGAAGATCGTGCGATTCAAGCCTTCGAGCGGATCGCCCTTGGTCGGCGTCTGCACCGTGGTACAACCGGCGAGCAGCGCGGCGGCGACGGCCAGTTTGGCCACCCGGAAGGCGCTTGCGCTCCCAGCGTGTGAGGTCTGCATTATTGTTCTCCTTATTGACCGGCCGAGCCGGAAGCGGGTAAAGCCGCCGCTGGCGCCGGAGCAGGTGCCGCGGATCCCGCGCCCGGCTTGGACGCCCCCGAATCAGCCGCTTTGCTATAGAGGAACTGCCCGATCAGGTTTTCCAGCACGATTGCCGATTGCGTCATCGAGATCGTGTCGCCAGCTTTAAGCATCTCGGAGTCGCCGCCCGGCTCCAGCCCAATGTATTGCTCGCCGAGAAGGCCCGAGGTCAGGATCTTTGCGGACGTGTCTTTTGGAAACTGGTATTGCTTGTCGAGGTCGATGGTAACGACCGCCTGATAGGCGTTGCTGTCGAAACCAATCGAGCCGACGCGGCCAACCGTCACGCCCGCGCTCTTCACGGGCGCGCGCGCCTTCAATCCGCCGATATTGTCGAATTTGAGCTTGACCGGGTAGGTTGCCTGGAACGACAGCGAGCTCATGTTGCCGGCCTTGAGCGCGAGAAACAGCAACGCCACAAAACCCAGCACCACGAACAGGCCGACCCAGAAGTCGAGAGCAGTCTTTTTCATCGTCATCCCAAAGTGAATCTGCCGCGCCGCCGTTACTCCGCCGCGCGCGCCACTGACGCGCCGCAGCGGAAAACATGCAGCGCAGTCTTAGCTGAACATCAGCGCGGTCAGCAGAAAATCGAGGCCAAGCACCGCAAGCGACGCGTACACCACGGTCTTCGTCGTGGCGCGCGACACGCCTTCCGGCGTCGGCTTGGCTTCATAGCCCTGAAAGAGCGCCACGAACGTGACCGCGAGACCGAACACCACGCTCTTGACGACACCCGCGCCCACGTCGCGCCAGACGTCCACGCCGCCTTGCATTTGCGACCAGAACGCGCCGGCGTCCACACCGATCAGCAGCACGCCGACCACGTAGCCGCCCGCAATGCCTACCGCGCTGAAAATCGCGGCGAGAATCGGCATGGCGATAATGCCGGCCCACAGTCGGGGCGCGACCACGACCTTGACCGGGTCGACCGCCATCATTTCCATCGCGGTCAATTGCTCGCCGGCCTTCATCAGGCCGATTTCTGCGGTGAGCGAGGTGCCCGCGCGACCGGCGAACAGCAGCGCCGTGACTACAGGCCCGAGTTCGCGCACGAGCGAAAGCGCGACCAGCAGCCCAAGCGCCTGCTCGGAGCCGTAGCGATTCAACGTGTAGTAACCCTGCAGACCGAGCACGAAGCCGACGAACAAGCCCGACACCGCGATGATCACCAGCGAATAATTACCTACGAAGTGGATCTGCTTCGTGACAAGACGCGGGCGGCGCAGCAACGGGAAAAACTCGAGCACCAGGCGCATGAAAAAGCGTGTTGCATAGCCGGCCGTGCCGAGCCCGTCGAGCACCGAGCGGCCGAGCGAGCTGATCAGTGAACCGATCATGACTGACCTCCGCCGACGCCGAAATCCGCCGCCAGCGGCGTCTTGCTCGGATAGTGAAATTTGAACGGGCCGTCTGGCGCGCCGTCGATGAATTGCCGCACCGTCGGATCATTGGACGCACGCAGTTGCGCGGGCGTGCCCTCGGCATGGACGCCGCCGTTGGCCAGGAAATAAACGTAATCGGCGATGGCGAACGATTCCGGCACGTCGTGCGTCACCAGAATAGACGTCGCGCCGAGCGCCTGATTGAGCGCCCGGATGAGGTTCGCGGTGATGCCGAGCGAAATCGGATCGAGACCGGCGAACGGCTCGTCGTACATCATCAGTTCGGGGTCGAGGGCGATGGCGCGCGCGAGCGCCACCCGCCGTGCCATGCCGCCCGAAATTTCCGACGGCAGCAGGTCGCGCGCGCCACGCAGGCCGACGGCGTTGAGCTTCATCAGCACGAGGTCGCGGATGAGTTCCTCGGGAAGCTCGGTATGCTCGCGCAGCGCGAACGCGACGTTCTCGAACACCGACATGTCTGTAAACAGCGCGCCGAACTGGAACAACATGCCCATCTTGCGGCGCAGCGCGTACAGGCCTTCGCGCGTCTGTGCGCCGACGTTCTCGCCGTCGAACAGGATCTCGCCGCGCTGGGCGCGCACCAGACCGCCGATCAGCCGTAGCACCGTGGTCTTGCCGCAGCCCGAGCCGCCCATGACCGCGACGACCTGACCGCGCTTGAAGCGCAGGCTCAGGTTCGACAGGACGAGCCGGTCGCCATAACCGAAGTCGACATTGCGCAGCTCGAGTAAGGTCTCGGAGGGGGAAGACACTGACTGACAGTCCTTTTACACGGAAGGCCGAATTATAGGGCCATCATGCAAAAGTTGCCGTGAGGGGCCCTGTGCCTTAACGAATCATCCGGATTATCGCGTAAACCCTTGCTGCAGTGCGGAAACCGCGGCAGCGGGATCGGCTGCTTCTGTCACGGCGCGCACGACTGCAGCGCACCCTACACCGGTTGCCAGCACTTGAGGCAGCACCTGCAGATCGATGCCGCCGATTGCGACCAGCGGCACGACGCCGTCCAGCAGACGGACATAGCGCGCGAGGCGCTTGAGGCCCTGCGGCGCGGTAGGCATCACCTTGGTCGTGGTCGGAAACACCGCGCCCAATGCGATGTAACTAGGGCGAAAATGCAACGCCTTCAGAATTTCGTAGAACCCGTGCGTTGAGAGTCCGAGCCGCACGCCGGCCGCGGCGATCGCCGACAGATCCGCCGTATGCACGTCTTCCTGGCCTAGATGCACGCCGTAAGCGCCCGCATCGAGCGCGGACTGCCAGTGGTCGTTGATGAAAACCTGCGCGTCGTGCTGGCGCCCCGCAGCCACGCAGCGGGCGATTTCGCGCTGAAGCTCGTCGGCGGGATGGGCGGACTTCCGGCGCAACTGCACCGTTTTCACGCCGAAGCCCACCACCCGTTCGACCCACTCCGCGCTCGGCAGAACCGGATAGAGACCAAGCCGCTCCGGGCAGCGCGGAAAGGCCTGCGCTGGCGCCTGCGGCAAACCGGCAAGACGCGGGAAAGTCGCCAGATCGCAGGGGAAAGCGTCACCGTCGGCATTGCTCCGGGTTTCGTCGCCGTCGCGCCACGCGAGCGCCAGCACGAGCGCGTCGTGCGGATCGAAACCGCAATCGAGAAATGCGGCCAGCGCGGGAATCCAGTCTTCCGCGAGATGCCCTTCAAGGCGATATTTTTCGCCGCCCAAGTGCAGCGTGGCCTTGTTCTCGGCGGCTTCGACCACCGCCGCGCCCCTTACCAGCCAGTGCGCCATCTGCTCGCCGTGCCGGCCAGCGTCGGCGAGCACTATCAGGTCGCCGCCGTTCGGTTCGTCCGGCGCGGTCAAACAGATACGCCAGGGCGCGTGAGTAGGCGGCCAGTCGCCGAGGCGCGCGCGGATGCGCTCGGTCGCCTCAGTGAGTTCGTCGGCGGGCGGCCAGAACAGGTCGCGGTCTTTCAAAGCCAATGTTTGCGTCATGCGGCGCTCCCGTCCTGATGCCAGAACGGCATGCCGACCACCGGCGTGCTCGCGTGCGCGCTCTCGCGCTCGGCCATCGGTCCCGCGAGAAACGCCTGGCGCCCCGCTTCGACGCCCAGCGCGAAAGCGCGCGCCATCGCGTCCGGATGCGTGGCCTGCGACACGGCCGTGTTCAGCAGCACCCCGTCGAAGCCCCATTCCATCACCTGCGCCGCATGCGACGGCACGCCAAGTCCGGCGTCGACGATGAGCGGCACGTCCGGCAGCCGCTCGCGCAGCACGCGCAAGCCGTACGGATTGATGACGCCCTTGCCGGTGCCGATCGGCGCGCCCCAAGGCATCAGCGCTTCGCAACCGGCATCCAGCAGACGGCGGCCGATCACCAGGTCTTCGGTGCAATACGGCAGCACCTTGAAGCCGTCTTTGACGAGCTTCGCGGCCGCTTCGATCAGACCGACCGGATCGGGTTGCAATGTGTAGTCGTCGCCGATCAGTTCGAGCTTGATCCACTCGGTTTCGAAAATTTCGCGTGCCATGTGCGCGGTCGCCACGGCCTCGCCGACGGTCAGGCACCCTGCCGTATTGGGCAGCAGCGGCACGCCATGGCGCTTGAGCAGATCGAAGAAGCCGGCTTCGGCGCCGCCTTCGTTCATCTGCCGGCGCAGCGCGACCGTCACCATGCCGGGTCGGGCGGCGTCAATGGAATCCGACAGCGATTGCAGAGACGGGTAACGCGACGTGCCAAGCAGCACGCGGCTCGCGAAGGGTTGGCCGTACAGCGTGAGCGCGTCGGCGGCCTGTGGGGTAGTCATTTGCATGGTCCTGGTCTCCTGCAATGCGTGGCGGCTTTAGCCGCCGGCCACGGGTTGCACGACATCGAGCTTGTCGCCCGGTTGCAGCGCGCGCGCCGCGTGCTGCGCGCGCGCGACGAAATCGCCGTTCAGCGCGACGGCGAACGGCGGCCGCGCGCCGTAAGCGGCGAGCGCATCGGCGACAGTCGCGCCTTCGGGCAGCGACAGCGGCTTCTGGTTGATGTGAATGTCCATGATGTTCAAATACGGTTCAGTCGATGGCTAAAGCACAAGCGTGCTAACGGCACTGCAGCACGGTTCGGCGCTCATGCCGGCTCCCGCGCACAATCGTGCTGGAAAAGCTCGCTCCAGCGCGCGCCGCGCTGCCAGTCCGCGAACGCGTCGGCGTTGCCGATGCGCCCGTCCAGCAGCGCCGTCGCGAAGCGCATGGCTTCGTCGGCGACTTCGGGCACGATCATGTAGCCGTGCCGGTAAAGGCCGTTCACCCGCAGTGTCTGCGCGCCGTCCCACAGCAACGCCGGCCGATGATCGGGCAAGGTCGGGCGGCACTGCGAATTCAGCTCGAGAATGCGTGCCTCGCCAAAGCCCGGATGCACGGAAAACGCAGCGCTCAGAAGCTCCAGCGCGGAACGCACGCTGACGGGCGACATGTCCTCGCCTTCCACCTCGGTCGCGCCGATCACGTAGAGGTCGTCCTGCTTCGGCGCGATATAGAGCGGATAGCGCGGATGCAGCAGCCGCACCGGGCGCGCCAAGTTGATGCCTGGCGCATGCACGCGTGCGACCTCACCGCGAATGCCGCGCAGCGTCGGCAGCACGGGTTTGGCGCCGAGTCCGCGGCAGTCGACGGTGACGCGTGCGGGCGGCAGCGCGCCGTCGCTGACGGGCGTATTCCAGTGGGTCTGAACGCCGCGTTGAGCAAGCCCCGCCGCAAGCGCGCGAAGCACCTGGCGGTTGTCGAGCTGGCCTTCGCGCGGCAGGAGCCACCCCTGACTGAAGCGTCCCGCCAGCGCCGGCTCGGCCGCGCCGAGCTGGGCGCCGGACAGCGTGACGAAGCCGCCCTCCAGCAATTCGGCCGGCGCGTTCGAGCGCACACGTCTTTCGAACAACGGCGCCTCGGTGCGATCCGCGTGATGCCAGACGACGAGCGTGCCATTGCGCTGAAAGAACACCGGTTCGGGCAGTTCAGCCAGCACTTGCGGCCAGGTATCGAGCGAGGCCGCGCCCAGTCGCGTGATCAAAAGTTCGGCACTCGCCGCTTCGGCAAGCGGCGCGAGCATCGCTGCGGCGACCCACGCCGCGGCTTGCGAGCCGGCTGCGTCGCCGCGCTCATATAGCGCAACGCGATGCCCTTGCCCAGCAAGCCGCCACGCGACGAGACGCCCGCACAGGCCGCCGCCGAGCACCGCGAAATCGGGTTGTGCGGCGCGGCTCATCGTGCGCGCTCCAATTCGATGCAACGGGCAATGGCGAGGCAGTGCACGCCACCGGCGACGCGACAAGGGGCAAGAAACATAACTGAAGAATAGGCGGTCATCGAGTCCTTTCCGTACGGCCAAAAAGAAGCGCGTACCCAGGACGAAACCGGCGGGCAAGGCCGGCCAGGCAATAGCGTGCTCCAATGAAGAACGCCGCCCGGCGGGGAATGGAAGACTGGCTGCTTCCGGAAACTTCCCGCGCCGGTATTACCCGGATCGGGTGCAAAGGGTCTCTCTCAGCCTCGCTGCCGCAGCGTGAAAATCACGCCGCTCAAGTGCGAAGCACCCCTGTTTCGTCGAAGGTCATTAGACCATAAAAGGCGCGGCGCTCGCAAACGAGCGGCGCGCGATATCGCACGCCCTTGATCCGGCACCGCGTTTGGCGTCACCGATATCGGCGGCGCGGCGCTCTGGCACAATGCCAGCAGAGATGGCGCGGCGAATGCGGCAGTACGCCGGGCCCGGCGGCGCGAAGTTGCGGCAACGCATGCACGACACCCGCAGCGTGATCGTCGGGAAGACTTGCGCCGATCATTAATTTTCGCTTAAGGGCTTCGCGCCAGAATCGGCGATCGTACCGGCGGGGCTCGCCGGATGTCGCGACCCGCACAGACACAAATACCCGCAATGGGCCGGCCTGCGTGGGTCAGCCCGAATGGAACAGCACTCCTCAGGACGCTCATGACAACGAATACATCCGTCAGCCCCGCGCTGCCGCCCGACGAGAAAGTCTCCGCATGGAGCCTGATCAAGCCCTACTGGGTGTCGGAAGAACGCAAGACGGCGTGGGCGTTGCTCCTCGCGATCATCGTGATGAATCTGCTGGTCGTGTGGATCAACGTCCGGCTCAACCGCTGGAGCGCGGACTTCTACAACGCGCTGCAAACCAAGAATGTGCGGGACTTCCCGCATCTGCTGATGGTGTTTTCGGGGCTGGCGTTCGGCTACATCATTCTCGCGGTCTATGGCCGTTATATGCGGCAGATGCTCGGATTCCGCTGGCGTCAGTGGCTCACCACGCGCTATCTGAACGAGTGGCTGCACGACAGCGCGTTCTACCGGATCGAGCGCGACCGCCTCGCCGACAACCCCGACCAGCGGATCAGCGACGACCTCCAGTCGTTCGCCACCACCACGCTGTCGCTCACGCTCGACCTGCTGTCCACTGTCGTCACTCTGGTGTCGTTCATCACGATCCTGTGGTCGCTCGCCGGCGCGCTGACCATCACGCTCGGCGGCGTCCCGCTGCACATCCCCGGCTATATGGTGTGGGCGGCCGCGCTTTACGCGGTGGTCGGATCGCTCGTGATCCAGAAAGTCGGCCACCCGCTCGTGCCGATCAACTATCAGGCGCAGAAAGTCGAGGCGGATTTCCGTTTCGGCCTGATCCGTCTGCGTGAAAACGCGGAGCAGATCGCCTTCTACAACGGCATGGACACGGAGAAGAAAAACGCGCATTCGCTGTTCGGCCGGATTCGCGACAACTGGTGGCAGGTCATGAAGTACACGAAGCGGTTGACCTTCGTGCTGAGCTTCTACGGCCAGATCGCGATCATTTTCCCGCTCGTCGTGGCCGCGCCGCGCTACTTCGCGGGCGCCTTCACGTTCGGCGTGCTGATGCAGATTTCGAGCGCGTTCGGCACCGTCAGCGATTCGTTCTCGTGGTTCATCAACAGTTACTCGACGCTCGTCGAGTGGCGCGCGACCGTGAACCGGTTGCGCGAATTCAAGCGGGTCGTGCATGCGCCGCGTCTGAAGGAATCGGTGTCGCCCGCCACCGCGCACGGCGGCATCAACCTCCATTTCGTCGATGCCGACTCGCTCACCACCGACGGCCTCAAGCTCGCGCTTCCCAACGGCAGTCCGCTGTCGCGCATCCGCGATATCGCGATCGAACCCGGCTCACGGTGGCTCGTGCGCGGCGCATCCGGCTCGGGCAAGAGCACGCTGATGCGCGCGCTCGCCGGCCTCTGGCCATTCGGCGACGGCTCGATAGACGCGCCGGTCAACGCGCGCATGATGTTCATCCCGCAGGTCAGCTACATGCCGATCGGCACGCTGAAGGCAGCGCTCACCTATCCGTCGGCAGCCGACACTTATACCGACGACGAATGCCGCGAGGCGCTCGTCACCTGCCATCTGTCGCACTACGCGGACCGTTTGCAGGAATCGGGGCACTGGACGCGCATGTTGTCGCCGGGCGAGCAACAGCGTCTCGCCGCCGCACGCGTGCTGTTGCACAAGCCGGACTACTTGTTCCTCGACGAAGCGACGAGCGCGCTCGACGCCGAAAACGAAGCGCGGCTCTATCGCCTCTTCACCGAGCGCCTGCCGAAGGCGGCGATTGTCAGCGTCGCGCACCGCGAATCGCTTGCTGCGTTCCATGACGAGACGCTCGAAGTCGAGCGCGCCAGCGAAGCGGTCGCCGCATGATTTCCGACAACGACGCGGCGAGCGGCAGCAGCGCGGCTTTCGAGCGCGTCATACTGATCACCGGCGCGGGGTCGGGAATCGGGGCGGCGCTGGCCCGGCGGCTCTCTGCCCCGCGGACGGCCGCCTTCCAGATGGCCGCCCCGGGGACAGGCGCCGCGTCGACCGCCGCGCCCTTGACCGGCACCCCACGCATTGCGCTGATGCTGCACGCACGCGGAGCCGATCACGAATCGCGTCAGCGTCTCGCTCAGGTCGCCGCCGATTGCAGCGCGAATGGCGCGGCCTGCGCCACCGTCTTCGGCGACCTTGCCGAGCGAGGCGCGGCCGAACATGTGGTGCATCAAACGCTCGCAACCTTTGGCGCGCTCGATCAACTGGTCGCCAACGCGGGTCACGCGCACCGCCAAACCCTGCAGACACTCGATCCCGACACGTTGAGCGCGGCGTTCGGCGCGATGCCCGCCGCGTTTGCAGCGCTTGTGAAACGCGCCACGCCGGCACTGGAAACGTCGAGGCGCGGACGCGTGGTCGCGCTCAGTTCGTTCGTCGTACATCGGTATCGCGCCGACGCGCCGTTTGCCGCCACAGCGGCCGCCAAGGCGGCGCTGGAATCGCTCGCGAAAACCGCGGCCGCCGAACTCGCGCCGCATGGCGTGACCGTCAATTGCGTCGCGCCCGGCTATACGCGCAAGGATCGCGGGCCGAGCGCCGATAACGCCGCAGTGTGGACGCACGCGGCCGAGTCGACGCCGCTTGGCCACATCGCCGAACCGGCCGACGTCGCAGCGCTGATTGCATTTCTGCTTTCCGACGAAGCGCGTCACATCACCGGCCAGGTGATTCACGTCGACGGCGGATTGACCTTGGGCTGAACCACCGAGTCGAACGAGGGACGCGAGCAACGCGCCGGAACAACGGCCGTAAGCAAAGAAGCGGGCGACACGCGGGCCGCACAACGGCAACATCCGGAAACACGCGAGAACAGTTCGAAAGCATTTGCGAAGCGGGCGAGCTTTTCCGCCCTTTGAAAAGAGCCCACTACAGCGACGATAGTCGTGCGAGCCCTCCCCGCGGCCCGCAGCCATTCACTGCTAACGGACTCTTCGCTCATGTCACTCGATCGCCGCTCTCCTCAGTTCAGTCACCGCCTCGCGCTTGCTCTCGGCACAGCCTTGCTGCTCGCGAGCGCCGCGCAAGCAGCACAAACCACTCCGCCGAACGAGCCGGCTGACGTGTGCCCCGCGCTCAAGCACATCGTCGAGGCGTCCGACTTCAAGCAGTTGCATACGCAACCGGCCGCACAACTGCCGGGCGTCGCAAGTGCCGAAGATTGCCGCTCCAACGCGCACGCATACGATTGCCACTGGCGCGCGCATTGGCAGGCCGACGGAGTGGTCAACGATCCGCTCGAAGAAATCGGCGCGGACATCGCCGCCTGCTTTCCGAACGTCGTGCACGACGTCAATACGCCGACACGCCAGCACTTTGTCGTCACGACCGCCGAGCGCCGCGTCAACGTGACGGCGAGCGTGCAAGGGCAAAACGAGTTGCGCCTGCGCGTCACGCGCTAAGCGTCGGGGCGATGCGCGTCTTCCTGCGTCCCGCGCATACGGTTGATCTCTGTTGCTTGTCCTCATCGTCACCTGGTTCTGCTTCATGACCTTCCTGCCCCGCACACGCGCTAACGCGTTCACGCAAGCCCCTCGCGCGGCCTGGGTCAGGTTGCGGCGGCCGAGCGCACGGCTCGTCGCCTGTACCACGCTGACAGTGGGACTGAACGGCTGCGCGTGGACGCTGATCCAGGCAGCCGACGCCACCGGCTCCGTGATCCAGGCCGGCTACGCGATTGCCGCCCACTATTCGTCGCCAACCTTCGTGAACGGCCGTCCCGCCGATGTGCGCCATGTTTGCATTGAAGTGAATCAGACGGTGTCGGTGGGCGACTTCGTGCCGGCGCTGCAACTCGCGCTGGATCGGCGCGGCATTCGTTCGGACGTCTACAATCCCGGCACTTCGCCCGCCGGCTGCGAGGCGCGCCTCGTCTACAACGCCGCGATCGACTACGGCCGCCGTTCGTTCAGCGACGAGTCGATCCAGTACCTGTCGATCATCGACCTGACGCTCGTACAGAACGGCCGCATCCTCGTCACCGCCCGCTATCAGACGGGCGGCCTGAACACCGACCGGTTCTCTTCGGCGTCGACCAAGCTCAATGGACTCATCGACAAGATGGTCGTCGATCAGACCGACTTCAGCCGCCAGACCCTGCAAACGATTCAGACCTCGCAAGTCAATTGAACCGCGCTCATGGCTCTCTCTCATTTCTCTCCTTACGCAGGAAAGGTTTGGAAAGCATCAGCCGCTTTGCTGCGCCCGCGCCGCTCACTAAGATGATCTGAATGAACCAATCCATTCTGGTCGTCGACGACGACCCCGTCGTACGTGAGCTCGTCAGCCAGTATCTGGAGGGGCGCGGCTTCAAGGTCGCCACGCTCGAGCACGGCATGGCGCTACAGCGCAAGCTTCAGGACGAGCGCCCGGCGCTGATCGTGCTCGACATCATGATGCCGGAGCTCGACGGCATCAGCGCGCTGCGCGCGTTGCGCGTCGCGGGCGACGATATTCCCGTGATCCTTCTCACTGCGCGCGCGGATCCGATCGACCGCGTGATCGGTCTCGAACTCGGCGCCGACGATTACCTCGGCAAGCCATTTGAACCAAGTGAACTGGTCGCGCGCATTCGCACGGTGTTGCGGCGTCGCGGCTCGATTGCGCCGAGCGCACCCGAACAGCGTGCGCCGTATCGCTTTGGCCGCTTCGAAGTCAACTTCCCGGCGCGCGAACTGCGCCTCGACGGCGAGCGCATCACGCTGCGTTCGAGCGAATTCGCGATGCTCAAAGTGTTCGTCACGCACGCGATGACAGTGCTCACGCGCGCGCAGTTGCTCGAAAAATTGCACGGCAATAGCGAGGCGCATCGCAATCGCAGTCTCGATGTGTCGATCTGGCGCTTGCGCCGTCTAATCGAGGTCGATCCGTCAGAGCCGCGCTATGTGCAAACGGTGTGGGGGCGCGGCTACGTGTTCGTCCCGGACGGAGAAATCGGCGCGGCTGAGCGCGGCCCAACTGCTCTTTCACAGTAGGCGGGCAAGAGGGTGACAAGCGCCGCGGCAACCCGCGGCTCGACTCGGACACGGCGCAGACACAATAGAGAGGCGGCGCAAACACGGCGCGCCGCATTGCGCCGTGTCCACGTCAAAAAGTCAGAACGCTGAGAAACATTCGTTGCAGCCAGCCCATGGTCGTCGCATCGGAGATCATCCCCACGCCCGCCTGTTCGATGCGTGCATTCGCGACCTTGCTCGAAGCCACGTAGTTACCTGCTTCGATATCCTTAGGATTGATGACGCCCGACAGACGCAGGCGGTCGCGGTTACCGCTCATCGAAATGATCTTTTCACCCGACACCACCAGGTTGCCGGTGGGCATAGTGCCGATCACCGTGACGGCGAGCGTGCCGGTCATGCCGCTCGCGTCGGTGAGGCTGCCTTGCCCTTTGAACTCGGTGCTTGCTGAGCCGACGTTGAAGAGCCTTGCGAGCCGGGCGGCGGCTCCGCTCGAATGATCGGCGGCATCAGCAGTGATGCTGCTTGCGCGGCTCGCCGCTGCCGTCGAGCTATTGTTGCCGCTATATGACTCCGACAGTCGGATCGTGAGCACGTCGCCAATGTGCTGCGCGCGCGGCGTCTCGTACAGCACCATCAGCGTCCCGGCCTGGTAGATGGCGCCCTGCGTGTTGACATTCAGCGGCGCGGACACGAGCGGCGGCGCCATCGGCGTTTCGACGATCGACTTCTGTCCGCCGGCACAAGCCGATAGACCCAACACCGCGCACATTGCGACGGAAAAACGAAGCGTAGGCATTGTTTGACTCCCTGGCCTGATCGGCCTCATCTTCGAGTGCATTGGCTGTAAAGGCCGCATGGCGCATCAACCGGCTTCCGCATCGCTTGCCTGCCACTGTCGCACGACCGACTTGACCCACGCGTCCGAACCCTTGAGCAGGTAAGTCAGCGTGCCGTTGCGAGTGCCCGGCAAAAAACACAACGTGATCGAACTGACCGCGTTTTCCCATACGTAGACCGGCAGCGCGCCGGGCGCCGACACGTTCTGCGTCGCGTGACGCGGCGGCCCGTAGCGCTCCGCGAGCGCCTCGCGCAAGTCCTCGGCGGTGACTTCGTCGATCACGAAGGAGATTTCGTAGAGACGCAGCGCGCTTTGTTCTTCGCGCTGTTCTTCGCTCCGACCTTCGCTTCGACCTTCGCTTCGACCTTCGCTTCGTCCCGCGATACGCGCGAAGCGCAGCACGTGCTCGGCCGCCGGCGCGCCGTCGACCACCGCTTGCGACAACGCCCAACCGTTGTCGTCGCGATGTGCCCAGCGGCACGCGACTGTCAAACTCTCGTGCGACTTCAGCCGCATGCCGAGCACGCCCGCCTGCACATCCGTCTCGCAGACGGGCACACTGCCGATCGGCGTCGCACGCACCTTCGAGCCCGCGCGGAATTCGTCGAGCGTGATGCCAAGCGCAATGCCGCGGAAAGCGAACGGCGTGTCCTGCGCACGCCGCCGCGCGTCGGCCAAAGCGTCCTTCGATGCGGGAGCCGACGCGCTCGCTTCGCGCGCCGCCGGTTGCGCCGGCACGGTCAGTGAAAACGTGCTGCAAACGAGCGCCAACGCGCAGGCAATCCGTTGGGGAGTCATGATTCAGTCGATCGCGGATGAACACATGTCGAACGGGCTGGCCGCCGCATGGCCGACGACCGGGATAATTTTCAGCGTGGCTGAAGTGAGCCGGCAGGGCAGCGCGGCAACGGCGCAGCCGCCGAGCGGCAGCAGCGCCGCGCCAAGCGCGAGCCACGCAGCGGCGCGGATGAAACGCTCAAGGAGTCTCGGAGTCGACACGCGGGCCTCGGCAGGTCAGGCCGTCGTGTTGACGTGGTGGCCCACAAGGCCCGCGGGCATCGAGGGCTGCGGCTGCGTTGCGGAGCCCTTGGCTTGTGCAGTGCCGGCGGCACTTGTGGAACTGCCCGTAGACGCGGGCTTTTCCGTGGCTTGAGTGGGCGCGACTGCAGAGAAGCGGGTGGAAGTGAGGTTGCTTGGAACGGTCATGATGAGCCTCGCGTGGTTTGGCGGGATATCGGTCTTGCGCCGTGTTTCCCGGACAGAGCCGTTGGGCTCTTCCGGCGTGCGGCGCAACGTATTGCAGGACGAATCATCCCGCCGCCGGGGCCGTCGCGATACACGAAGAAAGACGCGCTTTTCGGCGGTTCTTACGACCGGTTTCGAGCGATTTCCACTACTTCCTGTTGCGCGCAAATTGTTTCCGGAAAGCGGCCCGCGGCATGAGAATGCCTTCGACGCAACGCGCGAGACGTCGGTGGCCGCATAGCCACCGCGTTGCCAACCGCGTTGCCAAATATGGCAGGGGTGAAATATGATGTGCGCCTTGGGTGACGGGAGTTGCGCGCCAACGCGCCGAATCCGCGCAGCGCCGGGTAAGCATTGGTAAGAAAACAGTCGGCCGCGCGTTGCGCGCGTCAGTCTAGAATTTCGCCATGAATCCACAGGTCCTTATCGTCGACGACGATCCGGTCGTACGCGATCTGCTTTGCAAGTTCTTGCAGTCGAACGGCTTCGACGCGTCGGTGCTGCATGACGGCACCCATCTCCAGCGCCGGCTCGAGCGCGAACGGCCATCGGTCGTCGTGCTCGACATCATGATGCCGAACACCGACGGCCTACGCGCGCTCACCGCGCTGCGCGCCGCCGGTGACGACATTCCGGTGATCTTCGTCACGGCGCGCGGGACGGTGGCCGACCGCATAGTCGGGCTCTCGCTCGGAGCAGACGACTATCTGACCAAGCCGTTCGATCCGCGCGAACTGCTCGCGCGCATCCACACGGTTCTGCGCCGCCGCGGCCCGTCGACCACGAGCGCGCCGGAAGCGCGCAAACCATACAAGTTCGGCCCGTTCGAACTGGACTTCGCCACGCGCTCGCTGTCGCGTGCGGACTCGAAGCTCCCGTTGCGCGACAGTGAGTTCGCGCTCCTGAAGATCTTCGTGAACAATCCGTATAAGGTGTTGTCGCGCGTGCTGATTCACGACCTCGTGCATCGCGACAATCTCGCATTCCGCGACCGCAGTCTCGACGTGCCGATCTGGCGGCTGCGCCGCGTGATCGAGGACGACCCGTCTAATCCGTGCTACGTGCAAACAGTGCGCGGCAAGGGTTATGTGTTCGTGCCCGATGCGGACGGCACACCGTTCTCCGACGAGGCCGCCTCGAACGCATGAGAAACCCGCTGAACACGCTGTTCGGCAGAATGGCGTTGCTTTCGACGGCGGTGCTATTCGCGATTCAGGCCGGCTGGTTCGTTCTCGTGGTGATGCAGCCGCCGCGTCATGAAATCGACGGCTTTGCGCGCGGCATCGTGCTGGTGCTGCAGGCGATCAACGGTGAGCCGATCAAGGGCGCCGCCCTCGCGCCCGCCATGCGCGTGCATCTCGTTCCGACCTGGAACATGCCGCCGAGCATCCATCTGCACGAACCGGCGGAACGTCTCGTCGCCGACCTGGCGCGGCGCCTGCGTGACGATCTCCCGCCCGGCACGAAGATCGCCGTCGACGACCTGCGTCCGCCGCAACTTTGGGTGCTGTTTCCCGGCAAGTCGAACTGGGTGGTGCTGCCGGTCGACCTTCCGCCGCCGCGGCGCTTCCTGATCGAATCCGTTTCGATGCTGGCCGCCGCGCTGATCCTGTCGCTCTTCGCGGTCTGGCAGATGCAGCGACCGCTGTCGCGCGTCGCCGATGCCGCGCGTGAGTTCGGTTCGGGCGTGCGGCCCCAACCCGTCACAGTGCAAGGTCCGCGCGAACTGCGCGATCTGATCGGCTCGTTCAACGACATGATGCGGCGCCTGAACGAAGCCGGCGACGATCAGGCCGTCATGCTCGCCGGTGTCGCGCACGACCTGAAAGCGCCGCTCACGCGCCTGAAGTTGCGCGCGAGCGTGCTGGTAGAGGAAAGCGAACGTGCGGGCTTGATACGCGATGTGGACTCGCTAACGAACATCGTCCAGCAGTTTCTCGAATTCGCCGGCCAATCCGCAGACGCGGGGCCTGCAGTAGAGGTCGACGAGTTCCTGCGCGAACAGTTTTCCGCCAGCGACAGCGTCGCCGAACATACGGACAGCGGCGACAACATGGACAGCACTTCCACCACTGCCGAGACGCCGCTCTTCGCGCTCGATCTGCGCGCTGGCCCGTCGTTCACGCTGCCGCGCACGCTGCTTGACCGGCTCGTGACGAACCTCGTCGACAACGCTTTGGAACACGGCGCGCCGCCCGTCGACATCGCCACCGAGCGCAGCGACGGACATTGGATCATCAGAGTGCGCGACCATGGCGCGGGCATTCCCGACGAGCGCATTGCCGCGGCGATGAAACCGTTCGTGCGGCTCGACGCCGCGCGTGGCGGCGAAGGCCATTGCGGCCTCGGCCTCGCGATCGTCGCGCGGCTTGCGCACGATCGCGGCGGACGTTGCCATGTACGCAATCACGCGCAAGGCGGTCTGGAGGTGTGTATCGAATTGCCGGCGGCGGCGGCGTCCACATAAGGCACTGGCTGATGCCGTGAACGAGCGCCGCCACCGATGCGCTTACGTCACCGTACCGGATCGTCTATCGCGTGGCCCGCGGCCGTATAGTTGGCCCCGGCAACCTCGATGCCGCCCTTCTCAGTCCGCCCGCTTATTCGGGGCGGATTTTTTTTGCACGCGGTTTCACGCGCGGGTTTTATGCGCGATTTTCGCCGGCTCTGACGAAGGACCTTTCCCTGCGCCGTCAGACGACAAGCCGGCTGCGCAAACTCTCGATAGCCGACTCCGACACGCCAAGGCCTTCGGTCAGATAGCGCGTCATCGTGCCGTAGCTTGCCTGCACCTGATCGAAGCCCGCCTGCAGAAAGCTATCCTGAACGCCGAGCAAGGGCTCCTGGATCGCGGCGAGCGCATCGCCGTCCTGCGCACGCAAAGTTTCTTTCTGCGACCTGATCGCCTGTGCGCGATAGACGTTGCTCAACAGGTAGTCCTGCATGATGACGTCGAGCGGCACGTTAGCAATGCTCTGCAGCAACGCGGCAACCCACCCCCCGCGGTCCTTACCGGCGTTCGAATGGAAGAGCTGCGCGCCCGCGCCATCCGCCAGCTGGCGCAGCAGCGCGCCATAGTTCGCCCGCTGCGCGCCGCCGGTTACATAGGCGCGAGCCTCGGACTCCATGAACGCCGCCGCCCCGCCCGCAGAATTGAAAGCGGGCGTGATGAAGTCCCGCACGCCAAGTACGTTCAACGTTTGCGATACCGTGGCACGAGGCAAGTTATCTGCCGTCCGCCCGATCTCGCCTGGCGTGCGCAAATCGAAGACGCTGGCAATGCCGAGTCTTTCGATCTCCGTCTGGTCAGCCACGCTGAGCGCGAGCACGTTGGCGCGAAAGAACACGCCCCGGCGCATCGTTTTCCCGTCGACGGTCGGATAGCCTGCGGCTGCGCCCGCGACATCACGGAAATTGTCGACCGAGGCCAATCGCGGCGTTTCGCCCTGCTTGTTGTCGAGGTTGCCGCCGCCGCACGCGGAGAGCAGCGAACCGCTGATGCCGGACACCAGCAGCACGCTTGCGGAACGCTTCAGAAACGTCCGGCGCGACCCGCACGCGGCAAGTTGGCGCGCGGGCGCGGCCGCGCGCGCAAAGTGGCGGCGAGGTTCCGGGCAGATTTTCGCGGTGGCGGACATTAGGCGATTAGATGTAGCAGGCGCAAGTGTGAGCAAACAATGTGCAGCCGATGCGCTGCGCGCGCAGTGTAACGGTGTTCATTATTCTTTTGGTTACGGCGTATTAGTTCGTAAGCAACGGCTTTCGCGAGCTTGCGCCGTCCTGCATGCATTGGCCGGGATGCCGTCCGGGATGCCATCGCCCGATCCGTTTCTTACGCATCTCGTCTGTTATCTGCTGCTTACCGCTTGCCGCCATGTTCGCTGCCATACTTGCTGCCAATTTTGACCACAACTGGCCGCATCTTGCCTCGTCCCCGTAGAATAGAACGACCTCCCACGAGCCGCCGGCACACAAAAAAACCTGGAGAACACAACAAACATGCCCTCTCTCCAATGGTTCACCGAACTGACGCAGCGGGAACGCCGCACCCTGTACGCCGGATTCGGCGGCTATGCGGTCGACGCGTTCGATTTCATGATCTACTCGTTCCTCATTCCGACGCTGATCGCGACGTGGGGCATGACCAAAAGCGAAGCGGGCATGATCGCCACGAGTTCGCTGATCTCGTCGGCGCTCGGCGGCTGGCTTGCCGGGATTCTGGCCGATCGGTACGGCCGCATCCGCGTGCTTCAATGGACGATTGCCACCTTCGCGCTATTCACGTTTCTGTCGGGCTTCACGCATTCGTTCTGGCAGCTGCTTGCCACGCGCACGCTGCAAGGAATCGGCTTCGGCGGTGAATGGTCGGTCGTGACGATCATGATGGCAGAGACGATCCGCTCGCCGCAGCATCGCGCGAAAGCCGTGGGCACCGTGCAAAGCAGCTGGTCGTTCGGCTGGGCGGCGGCGGCCATCGTCTACTGGGCGTTTTTCGCGTTGCTGCCGGAACAGTATGCGTGGCGCGCGTGCTTCTGGATCGGTCTGCTGCCCGCGGCCTGGATCATCTACATTCGTCGCAACGTCAGCGATCCCGACATCTATCTGCAGACGCGCCGTGCGCGTGAGAGCGGCTTTGAGACTGCGCATTTCCTGCAGATTTTCTCGGGGCCGCACTTGCGCACCACACTGCTTGGCAGCGTATTGTGCACCGGCATGCTCGGCGGTTATTACGCGATCACCACGTGGCTGCCCACCTATCTGAAGACCGTGCGTCATTTGTCCGTGTTCAACACGAGCGGCTATCTGATCGTGCTGATCGTCGGCTCGTTTACCGGTTATATCGTCGGCGCGATCTTGTGCGACAAGATTGGACGGCGCGCGTCCTTCATTCTGTTCGCAATCGGCTCGTTCGTGCTCGGCATGGTCTACACGATGTTGCCGATCACCGACGGCATGATGCTTGCGCTCGGATTTCCGCTCGGCATAGTCGTGCAAGGGATTTTCGCGGGTGTGGGCGCCTATTTGTCGGAGCTATATCCCAATGCGATTCGCGGCTCCGGGCAAGGCTTCTGCTACAACCTTGGGCGCGGCTTCGGCTCGTTCTTTCCGATTCTCGTCGGCACGCTTTCGCAGGGCATGTCTCTGGTGAAGGCAATGGGCATCGTCGCCGGCGCGGGTTATCTGCTGGTGATCGTCGCCGCGTTGTGCCTGCCCGAAACGAAGGGCAAGGTGCTTGGTACGGCCAGTCCTGCCGCCTGAGCGCGCCGCTGACATTGCCGCTGACCTTTCCCGTCTACGCATATGAAAACGATTGTTCTGGGAGGCGGCGTGATCGGCGTCGCCACCGCTTTCTACCTGCGCCAGCAAGGCTGCGAGGTCACGGTGATCGAGCGGGAGCCGGACGTCGCGCTCGCCACGAGTTTCGGCAACGCGGGCGTGATCGCGCCCGGCTACGTGACGCCGTGGGCCGCGCCTGGCATGCCGGCCAAGATCCTCAAGTATCTGTTCAAGCCGGCGTCGCCGCTGATCTTCCGTCCGACCTTCGACCCGGCTCAATGGCGCTGGATCGCGCGCTGGTTGCGCGAATGCGACCTTGAACGCTTTCGCGTCAACAAGCAGCGGATGCAGCGGATCGCCTATTACAGCCGGGACTGCCTGCACGAATTCCGCAGCCGTCATCCGTTCGACTACGGGCGCAGCCAGGGCTATCTGCAACTCTTTCGCAGCGAGTACGACGTCGAACTCGCGCAGCCGGCGCTCGCTGTGCTGCGCGACGCGGGCATCGCGTATCGGGAAGTGAGCGCCGCGCAATGCGTCGATATCGAGCCGGGCTTGCGCTGGGCCCGCGCGACTCCCGTGTCGGGCATTCATCTTCCCGACGACGAAGCCGGCGACTGCGCCCGCTTCACGCGCGAGTTGCGGGCTATCTGCGAGCGCCACGGCGTGCACTTTCGCTTCGATACACGCGTGACATCGCTCGACGTGCAAGGCGGTGCGGTGCGCGGTGTGCGTGTGCAAAGTGAAGCCGGTGGAGAACCGCGCGGCGCAACCGGCGCCGCTGAGATCGTGCAGGCCGACAGCGTCGTGGTGGCGCTGGGTGTCGACAGTGCGGCGCTGCTTGCACCGCTCGGCGTGAAGGTGCCGCTCTATCCGGTGAAGGGATATTCGGCGACGCTGCCCGTCATCGATCATGAGAAAGCCCCGCGGGCCGCGCTCATGGACGAGTCGCTAAAGACAGCGATCACGCGCTTCGGCAACAACCTGCGGGTGGCCGGCACCGCGGAGCTGGGCAACCGGCAGACCACACTGCGCGAGCAGGCGCTACAAACGCTGATGAAAGTGCTGGATGACTGGTTCCCCCACGCCGCCGCGCCGACATCAGCGCACTTCTGGGTGGGTCGCCGCCCAATGACGCCCGACGGCGCGCCATTGCTCGGACCTTCGGGCATCGACAATTTGTGGCTCAATCTAGGCCACGGCTCGACAGGCTGGGCGATGTCCATGGGCTCCGCACGTGTCGTTGCCGATCTGATCACGCAGCGCAAGCCGCAAATCGATCTCGACGGGCTGACGTTGGCACGTTACGGCAAGTGATGTCGCAGGCCGGATCTCGCAAGACGCACGTTAAAAAGCCGGGTCGCCCTTTCGGGCGCCCGGCTCTGCTTTACCGCCTTGATGTACCGCTTGACGTGCCGCTTGATGCACAGCTTCATGCACCACTCAACGGGGCACGTCGTCGTCTCCACCTCTTCCTGCAAACATTAACCGGCTTGCGCATCACGAACAGCAGTTGCGGCAAACCGGCAGCGACGCTTAGCGCGGCAGGTCCGAATGGCCCATCAGGAAAGCGTCGACCGAACGCGCGCACTGACGGCCTTCGCGAATCGCCCACACCACGAGCGACTGGCCGCGGCGCATATCGCCGGCAGTGAAAACCTTGTCCACCGAGGTGTAGTACGCCTTGTCGCCTTCGGTGGTGGCCCGCACGTTGCCGCGCGCATCCTTGTCGACGCCGAAGGCTTCCAGCACCGGCGACGCCGGCTGCGTGAAGCCCATGGCGAGCAGCACGAGGTCGGCCTTCATTTCGAACTCGGAGCCCGGCACTTCGACCATCTTGCCGTCCTTCCATTCGACGCGCGCCGCGATCAACTTCTCGACCTTGCCGTTCTTGCCTTCGAGGCGCTTGGTGGCGACAGCCCAATCGCGCGAGCAGCCTTCTTCATGCGACGATGACGTGCGCAGCTTGATCGGCCAGTACGGCCACACGAGCGGCTTGTTCTCTTCTTCCGGCGGTTGCGGCAGCAGTTCGAACTGCGTGACGCTCTTAGCGCCGTGACGGTTCGACGTGCCCACGCAGTCCGAACCGGTATCGCCGCCGCCGATCACCACGACGTGCTTGCCCTTGGCGAGCAACTGGTTCGGAACTTTGTCGCCGGCATTGACCTTGTTCTGTTGCGGCAGGAATTCCATCGCGTAATGGATGCCTTCCAGCTCACGGCCCGGCACCGGCAGATCGCGCGGCGTTTCCGAACCGCCCGCAACCACGACCGCGTCGAAGTCTTCCTTCGACCGGTCCGGCGTGATGGTTTCCTTCGCGGTGTTGGCGATGTAGGCCGGCAGCGAATCCGCCTTACCGACGAACACGTTGGCGCGGAACGTCACGCCTTCGGCTTCCATCTGGCGCATGCGGCGATCGATCAGCCACTTCTCCAGCTTGAAGTCGGGAATGCCGTAACGCAGCAGGCCGCCAACGCGGTCATTCTTCTCGAACACCGTCACATCGTGACCGGCGCGCGCGAGTTGCTGAGCGACCGCCAGACCGGCAGGACCGGAGCCGACCACGGCAACCTTCTTGCCGGTCTTGTGCTTCGGCGGCTGCGGCGCGACCCAGCCTTCGGCCCATGCCTTGTCGATGATCGCGTGTTCGATCGACTTGATGCCGACCGGGTCGTCGTTGATGCCGAGCGTGCATGCCGCTTCGCACGGCGCCGGGCAGATGCGGCCCGTGAACTCCGGGAAGTTGTTCGTGGAGTGCAAGACCTCGATCGCCGTCTTCCAGTCCTGTTGGAACACCAGGTCGTTGAAGTCCGGAATGATGTTGTTCACCGGGCAGCCGTTGTTGCAGAACGGAATGCCGCAGTCCATGCAACGTGCGCCTTGAATCTTCGCTTCGTCGTCGGTGAGTGCCGCGACGAACTCCTTGTAGTGCTTCACACGCGTGAGCGGAGCTTCGTACGCCTCGTGGCGGCGCTCGAACTCGAGAAAACCGGTTGCCTTGCCCATGTGGTTCTCTTCTCTATCTGTATCTAGGGGGTGATCTGAACCCGCCGCAGCGCGCCGTTGAACGGTCGCGCGCGGCAGGTACGGCTAAAGGTGACGTCTACTGTGCGAGAGCAGTCGGCGAGCGGTCTGCGCTCAGGCGGCGAGAACTTCGTTATTCGCCTTCTTCGCTGCCATTTCGCCCAGCGCGCGCTTGTATTCGGTCGGGAACACCTTCACGAATTGACGGCGCGACGCGTCCCAGTTTTCGAGCAGCGCTTTTGCACGCGGCGAGCCCGTGAACTGGAAGTGACGTTCGACGAGACCCTTGAGCAGCGCTTCGTCGGTCGTGCCGGCGTGCCACAGGCTCTTGTCGACCGTGCGCTCCTGTTCGGCCTGCTGCAGAACCGGATCGAGCGCAACCATCGACTTGTTGCACTTGCCCGCGAACGTGTTGTCCGGGTCGTACACGTAGGCGATGCCGCCCGACATGCCGGCCGCGAAGTTACGGCCGGTTTCGCCGAGCACGATGACCGTGCCGCCCGTCATGTATTCGCAGCCGTGGTCGCCCGTGCCCTCGACAACCGCCGTCGCACCCGAGTTACGCACGCAGAAACGCTCGCCGGCAACGCCGCGGAAGAATGCTTCGCCTTCGATCGCGCCGTACATCACCGTGTTGCCGCAGATGATGTTCTCTTCCGACTTGCCGCGGAAATCGTTCGTGGGACGGATGATGATGCGCCCGCCCGACAAGCCCTTGCCGACGTAGTCGTTGCCGTCGCCGACCAGATCCAGCGTGATGCCCTTCGCGAGGAACGCGCCGAAGCTCTGACCCGCGGTGCCCTTCAACTGGATGTGAATGGTGTCGTCGGGCAAGCCGTCATGGCCGTACTTCTTCGCGATCGTGCCGGACAGCATCGCGCCGACCGTACGATTGACGTTGCGCACCGGCTGGATGAACGAGACGTGCTCGCCCTTCTCGATGGCCGCCTTCGCTTTTTCGATCAGCGTGTGGTCGAGCGCGCGGTCCAGACCGTGGTCCTGCTCTTCCACATGCTTGCGCGCGACTTCAGCCGGCACTTGCGGCAGATAGAACACACGCGAAAAGTCGAGACCCTTCGCCTTCCAGTGCTCGATGCCCTTCTTCGTATCGAGCAGTTCGGCGTGACCGATCAGGTCGTCGAACTTGCGGATGCCCAGTTGCGCCATGATTTCGCGCACTTCTTCGGCAACAAAGAAGAAGAAGTTCACGACGTGTTCCGGCTGGCCATTGAACTTGGCCCGCAGCACCGGATCTTGCGTCGCGACGCCGACCGGGCAGGTGTTCAGATGGCACTTGCGCATCATGATGCAGCCTTCGACGACGAGCGGCGCCGTCGCAAAGCCGAACTCGTCAGCGCCGAGCAGCGCGCCGATCACGACGTCGCGGCCGGTCTTCATCTGACCGTCGGCCTGCACGCGGATACGCCCGCGCAACTGGTTGAGAACCAGCGTCTGCTGCGTTTCGGCGAGACCGAGTTCCCACGGCGTGCCGGCATGCTTGAGCGACGACAGCGGCGACGCGCCGGTGCCGCCGTCGTGGCCTGCAATCACGACGTGGTCGGCCTTCGCCTTGGCGACGCCCGCTGCAACCGTGCCGACACCCGATTCCGACACCAGCTTCACCGACACGCTAGCCGCCGGATTCGCGTTTTTCAGGTCGTGAATGAGCTGCGCCAGATCTTCGATCGAGTAAATGTCGTGGTGCGGCGGCGGCGAAATGAGACCGACACCCGGCACCGAGTAACGCAGCTTGCCGATGTACTCGGATACCTTGTGGCCCGGCAACTGGCCGCCTTCACCCGGCTTCGCGCCCTGCGCCATCTTGATCTGGATCTGATCCGCCGAGGCGAGGTATTCCGCCGTCACGCCGAAACGGCCCGACGCCACCTGCTTGATCTTCGAGCGCAGAGAATCGCCATCCTTCAACGGGATGTCGACGATCACTTCGTCGCCGATCACGGACTTCATCGTGTCGCCGTTCTTGATCGGGATGCCGCGCAGTTCGTTGCGATAGCGGTTCTCGTCCTCGCCGCCTTCACCGGTGTTCGACTTGCCGCCGATGCGGTTCATCGCGACCGCCAGCGTGGCGTGCGCTTCCGTGCTGATCGAGCCGAGCGACATTGCACCGGTGGCAAAACGCTTGACGATTTCCTTTGCCGGTTCCACCTCGTCGAGCGGAATTGCCCTGGTCGGGTCGAGCTTGAATTCGAACAGGCCGCGGAACGTCATGTGACGTTTCGTCTGGTCGTTGATCAGATGCGCGTATTCCTTGTACGTCTGATACGAGTTGCTGCGCGCCGAGTGTTGCAGCTTGGCGATCGCATCCGGCGTCCACATGTGTTCTTCGCCGCGCACGCGGTAGGCGTACTCGCCGCCCGCGTCGAGCATGTTCGCGAGAATCGGGTTGTCACCGAACGCGTCGCGATGCAGACGAATCGCTTCTTCGGCGACGTCGAAGAGACCAATGCCGCCGACCTTCGACGAGGTGCCCTTGAAGTACTTCTGCACGAGATCTTCAGCGAGGCCGACGGCTTCGAAAATCTGCGCGCCGGTGTACGACATGTAGGTCGAAATGCCCATCTTCGACATGACCTTCTGCAGGCCCTTGCCGACTGCCTTCGTGAAGTTGTAGACCGCCTTCTCCGGCGACAGGTCGCCCTTCAGGCCGGCTGCGAGCTGGCCGAGCGTTTCCATTGCCAGGTACGGGTGCACGGCTTCCGCGCCGTAGCCCGCGAGCAGCGCGAAGTGATGCGTTTCGCGCGCCGAGCCGGTTTCCACGACGAGACCC
Source organism: Paraburkholderia kirstenboschensis (assembly GCF_032806925.1). NCBI lineage: Bacteria > Pseudomonadati > Pseudomonadota > Betaproteobacteria > Burkholderiales > Burkholderiaceae > Paraburkholderia > Paraburkholderia kirstenboschensis. Next base: position 2,437,990 of record NZ_CP136513.1, read on the forward strand.
GTGCTCGTGCGCAGTCCTTGCTGCACGAGGTGCGTGTGAATCGCGGCGGTGGCGAGCAGCGCCGGGATCGCGACGTTGTCGCGGTCGGTCTTGCGGTCGGACACGATCAGCATGTTGTAGCCGGACTTGACGGCGTCGACGGCCTCCGCGCACAGCGACGCGAGACGCGCCTCGATGCCTTCCTTGCCCCACGCGACCGGATAGCAGATGTTCAGTTCGTACGAGCTGAACTTGCCGCCGGTGTACTGATCGATCGCGCGGATCTTCGCGATGTCCTTGAAATCGAGCACCGGCTGCGACACTTCCAGACGCATCGGCGGGTTGATGTTGTTCGTGTCGAGCAGGTTCGGCTTGGGACCGACGAACGACACGAGCGACATCACCATGTTTTCACGGATCGGGTCGATCGGCGGGTTCGTGACCTGCGCGAACAGCTGCTTGAAGTAGTGATAGAGCGTCTTGTTCTTGTTGGACATGACCGCGAGCGGCGAGTCGTTGCCCATGGAGCCGACCGCTTCTTCGCCGGCTTGCGCCATCGGCGCCATCAGGAACTTGAGGTCTTCCTGCGTGTAGCCGAACGCCTGCTGGCGATCCAGCAAAGCAGCGGCTTCGCGGCGCTCCGTCGCGACGTCTTCGGCCTTCGGCTCGATTTCGTCGAGCTTGATGCGCACGGCGTCGATCCAGCTCTTGTACGGCTTGGCGTTCGCGAGGTTGTCCTTCAGTTCCTTGTCGTCGATGATGCGGCCGTGTTCCATGTCGATCAGGAACATCTTGCCCGGCTGCAGACGCCACTTCTTGACGATCTTCGACTCGGGAATAGGCAGCGTGCCCGCTTCGGACGCCATGATGACGAGGTCGTCGTCGGTGACGATGTAGCGCGCCGGACGCAGACCGTTACGGTCGAGCGTCGCGCCGATCTGGCGGCCGTCGGTGAACGCGATAGCGGCGGGGCCGTCCCACGGCTCCATCATCGCGGCGTGATATTCGTAGAACGCGCGGCGGTTGTCGTCCATCAGCGTGTGCTGCTCCCAGGCTTCCGGGATCATCATCATCATTGCGTGGACGAGCGGGTAGCCGGCCATCACCAGCAGTTCGAGACAGTTGTCGAACGAGGCGGTGTCCGACTGGCCCGGATAGATCAGCGGCCACAGCTTCGGCAGGTCGTCGCCGAGTACGTGCGACGCGATTGCGCCGGTACGCGCGTTCAGCCAGTTGACGTTGCCCTTCACCGTGTTGATTTCGCCGTTGTGGGCGATCATCCGGTACGGGTGAGCGAGTTCCCAAGCCGGGAACGTGTTGGTCGAGAAGCGCTGGTGCACGAGCGCGAGCGCCGACACGGTGCGCTCGTCCTGCAGGTCGCGGTAGTAGACGCCGACCTGACCTGCCAGCAGCAGGCCCTTATAGACGACGGTGCGCGCCGAGCATGACGGCACGAAGTATTCCTTGCCGTGCTTGAGCTTGAGCGCCTGGATGCGGTGGCTCGCGGTCTTGCGGATCACGTACAGCTTGCGCTCCAGCGCGTCGGTCACCATGATGTCCTTGCCGCGGCCGATGAAGATCTGGCGGATCAGCGGCTCGCTCGCCTTGACAGTCGGCGAAATCGGCATGGTGTGGTCGACCGGCACGTCACGCCAGCCGAGCACCACCTGGCCTTCGGCCTTCACCGTGCGCTCCAGTTCCTGTTCGCAGGCGAGACGCGACGCGTGTTCCTTCGGCAGAAACACCATGCCGACGCCGTATTCGCCGGACGGCGGCAACGTCACGCCCTGCTTTGCCATTTCCTCGCGATAGAAACCGTCCGGAATCTGGATCAGGATGCCGGCACCGTCGCCCATCAACGGATCTGCGCCGACGGCGCCCCGGTGATCGAGGTTTTCGAGAATCTTCAGGCCCTGCTCGATGATCTCGTGGCTCTTCTTGCCCTTGATGTGGGCAACGAAGCCGACGCCGCAGGCGTCATGTTCGTTTTGCGGGTCGTACAACCCTTGCGCGGCGGGAACCGGATGAGCCGGTTGCTGGTGATCGTTCATGGGGACACCGTCTGTGAGGGGCCGACAGGCCGTTAAACCGTTTTTCTATTGCCGCACGTGCACACCCGCGACGGCCGAGACGCTTTTTGACGCTGCGAAGTACGCATATCAAAAACGCCGGAATTCGGAATATACGCGACGAATCAACGGAATAGCAAATAAAACGTTATGGTCGATCCCCAATTATCAATTTGGTGCATTGCGACCATTTTTTATTGGTTCCACATCAAAGAAGGGCAAAATAAAACGGCATGTCGGGATGCCGTTTAAAAGACAAACTATTGATTCAACTAGCTTATTGCGCCTGCGGAGTCTCCCGGACCTTGCGAGGCCGACCACGGGGCAGCGGCGATACGCGCCGGTTCGCCGCGCGGGCCGCCCATTCACGGTATGTGTCGCTGCCGAGCACCCAGCCTTTTAGCGTGGCCTGCTGAAGCTGGCTTGCCTCGCGTTCGTCGAGCGGCTGCTCGCACAGTTCACGGTACGCGCGCTGCCGCTCGAACGGCGTATTGCCAAGTGACCAGTAGAGCGGATGGTCGGTGATCAGGCTGTCGAGCGTGAGACCGATGTGATGACGGTAGCTCGACCAGCGGTAGTCTTCTGGCGCGCTCGCGATCTGCATGCGCACCGGACACATTTCGACGACGCGGCTCGCCAGCAGAAAATACCGCTCGCCCTCGATCACCGTGGCGCGATAGCGCCCTTCCCACAACGTGCCGCGCCGCGCGTAACGGCGGTTGAAGTGCGCTACATAGCGACGCCCGACTGCCTGCATCGCTTTCGGCAGGCTCGACTCCTCCGTTGGAGTGACGAGCAGTTGGACCGCGCCCGGCATCAACGCGTAAGCGTGGATCGATAAGTGATGATCGCGCGAAGCCGCTTTCATACAGTCGATGAACAACTCGTAGTCCTGGTCGTCGACGAACGCAGGCTGCTGATCGAGTCCGCGGAGGATGACGTGCTGCGGCTGGTCAGGAACATAAAGACGTGCAAGCCGTGCCATGCTGAAGTATCCGATAGTCGCGTTGGTACATACCCGAAGGTCTGAGGAGCCGCATGCGCCGGAGGTTCGACGCGGCGCGGCCAGGCCAGGAAGCGCGCCCGGCTTAGGGAGAAAACTCTAACCGGCGCGTATGGTTAGTTTCAAACGTTGTGGTCATAATGAGCGGGCCTTTTTTGGAGGAGCACATATGAAATTAAAACAGGCCGTAACGGGGATCGCAGTGCTAGCCAGCATGACAACAGCAGCGCATGCGCAATCGGCCGGTAGCTTTTTCGTCTCAACAGGCTGGTTCCATCTTGCGCCTCAATCGAGTAGTCAGCCCCTGCGAGTGACAAGCATCGGCGGCAGCCCGACCGACATCACAGAAGCCAATACCGGAGCCTCACTTGGTTCAGCCGACACAATCGGTGTGACCGCGGGCTACTTCGTCACCGATCACATCGCGGCCGAATTCGTGATTGGCTACCCGCCTACGTTCGACCTGAACGGCACCGGCAGCCTGGAACAATTCGGCAAGCTGGGTCAGGCGAAACAGTGGAGCCCAACTCTGCTGTTCAAGTACTACTTCAACGCTCCCACTGCCACATTCCGTCCGTATCTCGGTATCGGCGTGAGCCGTATCTGGTTCACCGACGAGAAGATCACCAACGGAGCATTCCAGTCGAACGTCCTGCATGGTCCGACCAGCGTGACTACGGATAGTTCGTGGGAGCCGGTGTTTAATGCGGGTTTCACTTACGCGTTCAATCAACACTGGTTCGCGGGCGTGTCCGTGTCGTACCTGCCGCTCAGCACGACGGCCAAACTGAACACCCAGGCGCAGACGCCGGTCGGTACGCTCAACGTGCAATCGCAAACCAAGATCAAGCTGAACCCGATCGTTACCTACGTCAATATCGGTTACCGCTTCTAACACGGCTTCTCACGCGTGATGGAACAGTGCTGTGGGTTTAGGGTAGTCGAATTCGCCGGGCTTGAACAACGCCGTCATTCATCCAATGGCGGCGTTTTTTATTTTGTGCGCGCAGGAAGGCACCGCGCCGCCTTTACCGATGCAGTGCGCAGCAGTGTCGGCGTCTTTGTAAAACTGACCCGCAGGCGTTGTGCTTCGTGCAATATCTGCTGACTAATCTGGCTTGACGGCTCCGTCTGCCGGGCATTTGGGTTTGGCACCGAAGTTGCGTCCTGCTGGTGTTTCCTGCGTTGCGATGTGGTTTAAGCGTAACCGTGAACGTGGGCCTTTTTTACCCTCATCGACGGAGCGACCATGACAGCACTTCCGAATACGCGAGATGCCCTCGGCGAATCCTGGACCAGCACGAGCCGCCGCGCGCGGCGTATTGCCCGCCACAGCCGCGATGCGGCCGAAGACATTGCAGGCGAACTGCGCACGCTAATGTCCGAGTTGGAATCCACCCTCGCCGAAGGAACCCAGGCCGATGCAGTAGCGCTGCGCGGCAAACTGCGCAAGCAGCTCGACAATGCGCGCGCCCGCATGAACGACACGCGGGAGGCCGTACGCGAACGCGCGAACGTAGCGCTCTCCGACGCGGACGACTATGTGCACGAAAATCCGTGGCAGACACTCGCGATCGTTGGCGGCGTCGCGTTGATCGCAGGGGCGTTGTTCGCCTCGCGCATGCGCTGAACGTTGCGCTGAATCGCGCTTGAGCTTGCGCGGAGAAGAGCGCTGGCTCAAGCGCGCGGCGGGGCTGCATGGCGTTGCCGTCTGGTTGTGTTGACGCTGCGCAGCCCAGTGCGCACGCGCTGACTGGCGTGCGTGTCGGGATCATTACCCCAGCCGGTTGCCGTGCCTCGTGTGCCGTGCCTCGTGTGCCGTGCCTCGTGTGCCGTGCCTCGTGTGCCGTGCCTCGTGTGCCGTGCCTCGTGTGCCGTGCCTCGTGCGCCGTGCCTCGTGCGCCGTGCCTCGTGCGCCGTGCCTCGTGCGCCGTGCCTCGTGCGCCGGGCCTCGTGTGCCGGGCTCGCCCGGCCACGCTCCTTGCCCGTGGCCCCAGCTTGCCACGGCCCGTGTTCACTCAGTTATCGTCGATCACGAACAGACGCTGATACTCCTTCAGCGCGTACCTATCCGTCATGCCCGCGATGTAATGCGCGATAAGCCGTGGTTGCTGCACGGCGTCGGTGGACTGGTAACTTGGCGGCAGCAGCCGCGGATCTTCGGTGAACGCGTCGAACAGACCGACAACCACGCGGCGCGCCTTGTTGGCCATGCGCATCACGCGGTAATGGCGGTACAGGTTCTTGAACAGAAAACGCTTGAGCGCCGCAGCCTGAGCCGCGACTGCTTCGCTATGCGCGACGAGCGCCGGTGCGGCGCGCACGGCATCGAGCGAATCCGGCGCGTGACGGACCAGATTCAGTTTCGTGGTCTCGATCAGATCGACGATCAGCGTGTTGATGATGCGCCGCACCGTCTCGTGGATCAGCCGGCGGCCCTCGATCCGCGGAAAGTCGCACCGCGCGGCTTCATAGTGTGTTTGCCAGAGCTCGACTTCGGCGAGTTGCTCGACGGTGAGTAAGCCGGAGCGCAAGCCGTCATCGACGTCGTGATTGTTATACGCAATCTCGTCGGCCACGTTCGCGATCTGCGCTTCGATGGACGGCTGACGTCCTTCGAGAAAACGCTCTCCCAGAGCACCCAGCCGCCGTGCATTCTCGCGCGAGCAATGCTTGAGAATGCCCTCGCGCGTTTCGAAACACAGATTCAGGCCGTTGTACGCGCCGTAGTGCTCCTCGAGATCGTCAACCACCGCGAGGCTTTGCAGATTGTGCTCGAAGCCGCCGTGCTCGCGCATGCATTCGTTCAGCGCATCCTGGCCCGCATGCCCGAAAGGCGTGTGCCCGAGATCGTGCGCAAGCGAAATGGCTTCGACGAGGTCTTCATTGACCCGCAGGTTGCGCGCCACGGAACGCGCAATCTGCGCGACCTCGAGACTGTGTGTGAGACGCGTGCGAAACAGGTCGCCCTCGTGATTCACGAATACCTGAGTCTTGTATTCGAGCCGGCGGAACGCCGTCGAATGAACGATGCGGTCGCGGTCGCGCTGGAATTCGGTGCGCGCGCTCGGCGGTGCTTCCGGATAGCGGCGCCCGCGCGAGTGCGCCGAATGCGCGGCATACGGCGCGAGGTGCGCTTCGAGCGCTTCCTGCGTCGGGACGCCGAGCGCTGCGGCCTGTGCCGCGGGTTCCTGCTTTACATCGTCGCTGCGCCTGTCTGTCACCGGGTTCTCCGAAACATGGGCGGCGCCGGTCGACGCCGTGCGCGGCGCCTCGCTGCTAAAGCCGGCCTTGTCAGACGGCGGCGGCCAGCGTGGCGTGCACCTCGGCGTCGGGCGCCTGGGTGATGAGCGTCTCACCGAAACGCTTCAGCAGAATGAATTTGATCGCGCCGGCTTCCGCTTTCTTGTCGACCTGCATCAGTTCGACATAGCGCGATTCGCCGAGCGCCGGCGCGCGGGTCGGCAAATGCGCGGCGACGATGACGTCGACGAGCCGCTTGCGCGACGCTTCGTCCAGATACCCGAGGCGCACCGACAGGTCCGCTGCCATCACCATTCCGCAGCCGACCGCCTCGCCATGCAGCCACTCGCCGTAGCCGAGTCCGGCTTCGATCGCGTGGCCAAACGTATGGCCGAAATTGAGAATGGCGCGCAGTCCGCCTTCGCGCTCGTCCTGCGCGACCACTGACGCCTTGATCTCGCACGAGCGCTTGACCGCTTCGGCGAGCGCTTCTGGCTCGCAGCGATTCAAAGCCTCGACATTGGCCTCGATCCAGCGGAAAAAACCGGCGTCCGCGATAGCGCCCGTCTTGATGACCTCGGCCACGCCCGCCGCCAGTTCGCGCGGGGGCAGCGTGCGCAACGCGCCGATGTCGGCGATCACGGCCTGCGGCTGATAAAACGCGCCGATCATGTTCTTGCCAAGCGGATGATTGATGCCGGTCTTGCCGCCCACCGACGAATCCACCTGCGAGAGCAGCGTGGTCGGCACCTGAATGAACGGCACGCCGCGCATGTAGCAGGCAGCCGCGAAACCCGTCATGTCGCCGATCACGCCGCCGCCCAACGCAATCAGCGTGGTCTTGCGGTCGGCGCGCGAGCCGAGCAGCGCGTCGAAGATGAGGTTCAGCGTTTCGAGGTTCTTGTGGGCCTCGCCGTCCGGCAATACGACAGTGGACACCTGCTTGCCGAGCGGCGCGAGCGAGGCGCGCAGCGTGTCGCCGTAAAGCGGGTCGACCGTGGTATTCGTGACGACGGTGACCGAGTTGCCGGCGATGTGCGGCGCGAACAATGCGGTCTGACCGATCAGATCGGCACCGATATGGATGGGGTAGGCGCGTTCGCCCAGTTCGACATTGACGGTAATCATACGGCCCATTATGACGCAGGATGTTTGGCGACGCCGGCCATCTCGAGCTGCATCAGAACCATATTGACGAGTCCGTTGACCGAAGGCCGGCCGGTTTCGATCACGAAATGTGCGCATTCGCGGTAGAGCGGGTCGCGTACTTCGTAAAGCGCTTCGAGGCGCGCTTTGGGGTCTTCGGTCTGCAAAAGCGGGCGATTTTTGTCGCGCCGGGTTCGCAACCACAGATCGTGCGGATTGGCGCGCAAATAGATCACCACGCCCCGGCTTTGCAGCGCCTGCCGGTTTTCCGGCCGCAGTACCGCGCCGCCGCCGGTCGCCAGCACGATTTCGTCGCGCCCGGTGAGCTCCGAAATGACGCTCGCCTCACGCTCGCGAAAGCCCGCTTCGCCCTCCAGCTCGAAGATCACAGGGATGCGCGCGCCCGTGCGCGCTTCGATTTCGTGATCCGAATCGAAGAACGGGCGATCGAGACGGCGCGCAATGGCCCGGCCCACGGTGGTTTTTCCCGCCCCCATGAGCCCTACAAAAAATACATTGGCGTGTGCGTCCCGCGCTTGCAACGGTGTCCTCTGGCTAATCCGGTATGGTTCGTGCCGCAGCTTACTGGCAAAGCGGCTGCCTTGTCGAGCCTGCGCGCCGCCGCGTTCCAGCGGCGGCAGCGTGCCCCTAATTCGTCTGAACGACGCGCGGCGTGATGAAAACGGCCAGTTCGCTGCGCTGGTCGCGATGAGCCCGATGTCGGAACAGCGCGCCTAGAATCGGTATTTTGCCCAGGACCGGCACCCGAGTCACATCGTCCCGGCCGTCGGTCGCGTAGATTCCACCAATCGACACCGTACCACCGTCTTCCACCTCGACGCGCGTCTGCACGTGCTTCGTGTTGATCGCAGGCCCGGCGTCGGTCTGTTCGCCGACGCTGTCCTTGGCAACATCCAGGTCCAGCACCACGCGGCCGTCCGGCATGATCTGCGGCTCGACTTCGAGCTTCAGCGTGGCGCGGCGAAACTGCACACCTGACACTCCCTGCCCGACCTTCGCCTGATAAGGCAACTCGGTGCCTTGTTCGACCACAGCCTTCATCCGGTCGGCGGTGACGACGCGCGGACTGGAGACGATTTGCCCGCGACCCTCGGCTTCCAACGCACTCAACTCGACGTTCAGGAGCCGCGTCGCGCCAGCCGCGAACAGCGTCAACCCGGCCGTCGCCGCGTCGAAACCCGCAATCGGACGTGCCGACAGATCGTAGACGAGACCGTCCTTGCCGCCGCTCAAGCCTCGCGTGGTGCCGTCGGCGTTCGTACCGGCCATCGAGAGCCGCACGCCGAGATTGCGAGAAAAACCATACTCACCTTCGACGATGCGCGCCTCGATCAGCACCTGGCGCGTAGGCCGGTCGACGGAATCAAGCAGCGCGGCAATCTGCGCGAGGCGTCCCTCCAGATCCGTTACGAAGAGGAGATATTGGTGCGCGGATCGGCGGTCACCGCGCCGCGTTTGGACAACACCCGCTGGTTGCCCGAGCCTGTCAGCAGGCGCCGCACGTCCTCGGCGCGCGCGTAGTGCAATTCGAACGTGCGGCTTGCGAGCGGCTCCAGATCGGCGGTCCGCGCATGCGCCTCGAAGCGCTGCCGCTCGCGCGCGGCCAGATCCGCGATCGGCGCAACCCATACCACGTTGCCGTGGCGCTCCATGGCAAGACCGTTGACATCGAGCAGAGTGTCGAACGCGACGCGCCACGGCACCTTGTCGAGGCGCAGCGAAACGGCCCCGCGCACCCTCTCGCTTGCGACGATGTTCAAACCGGTGAACTGTGCGAACGCGTTCAGCACGGCGCCGAGTTCGGCGCGCTGAAAGTTCAGCGAGATCGGCTTGTCGTCGGCGGCAAGCGACGCGTCGGCGGCAGTTTTCGGTGCGCCGCTCAGGCGCGCGAGCGGAGGCAACGGCACTGGCGGGCCTTCGAGCGCCGACGCGGTCGCGCCCGCCTCCCTGGCGGCGGTTGCCGATTGCCGTCCAAGAGGCACCGAGCCGTCGGCGTCGTCCATTGCATCGTCTGTGCGGCTTTGCCCGGCCTCTGTCGGCGTGCGCGAGACGGCGGTGGCATCCGCGGAATCCTCGCGAAACGGGTTCTGCGTTTCGGCGATTGCACCGCGAGGCAGCGGCGGCGCATTGTATGGCGAGTCGGACGCTGCGACCGCATCGTCGAGCGGCATGTAGGCAGGCAACGGAGGCAGCGATGGAATCGCGGCCTCTGCCTCGCCGGTGTTTAACGCCGCGCCAAGAGACAACGTCACCGACAGCCCGACGCGAACGCAGGCACGAACGCTCAAGACCGCGGCAGCACCGACAGGTCCCCGCCCGTCGACGCGCAACAGCTCCGCTATGCTCATGACGAAGCCTCCGCGAGCTCAAGCGTCCGCGTTGCAGCGCCTCTGGCGAGCGTAATGCCGAACATGTCGAAGCGCGTGACGCGCTCGTCGCCGATCTGCTGCCCGGACGCGACAGTGGTCGCGCCCTCGGGCGTATCGAACAATGCGAGACCGCGTGCGCGATCGTGCAGCAATCCGACAAGACGAAGTTGCGTCTGTCCGGGCAGCTCGATCGTCGCTTGCATCTGCGCGGGCGAGAATGGATCGAAGAACACCACATCTTCTTCGTCATCCGAATCAAGGCTCGCGTCGGCAAGCTCCTGCATCGTCAGGCTGGCAGGCGCCGGGCGTAAGCCGCTGTAGATGCGCAGTGCCGCGCTCACCGAAAGCGCAGACCCGTCCCGCTTGATGACGACGTCGACGGGAACCATCAGCACCGGCAGCTCGGTCAGTCCGCGCATAAACGACATCAGGTGAATGAAGTCGGTGCGCGCGGCAAGCCGCAGCGGACGCTCGCTCCGAGCGCCCGTACCGCTCGCGGCGCCGGGCTCGACGGCCAGCAACACCACACCGTTTTGCGCGGCGAGTTCTGAAACCACGCGCACGTCGTCGGCCGAAGTCCATTGCTTCGGCGCACGCGAAACGGTGACCATGGCCGTGGTGGCCGCGCCTGCCGCCGCGGCTTCACGGCGCAGCAACGGCAATTGTGCAAGCGCACGCCGTGCCTCGGCCAGATGCTCCGCGCTCGCCTGCAGTGCCGCGCGGCTCGCTGCCACACGCCCTAAATCGGCCACGATCCAGCCATGCGCCCCAAGGCTGAACACGACGAGCGCAATCAACAAAGCAATCGCCCAGCGGCGACGCGGGCTCCACGTGTGAAGCGGCGTGCGCAGACGTCTGATTAAATGCGACAGCGACACGCGCGGCTGTGGTACGCCGCCGAACCCGGCAAAAGTCGTACTCATTTCGAACCTCCAATGTGATCGGCCTTTGCTTTTTGCGATGCCGCGGCGCTAGCGCCTTTGTCCGCCATATTTGCAGCGCCCTCCCAACGCAGGCGTGCGCCGAACTCGATTGCGGCGGCCGCTCCTGCGCTTGGATTTGTATTTGGATTCGCACGCGGCGACGAGCTATGCGACTCGCTCATTTCCGCACCGGTAACGCCGGGAATCGCACCGAGACGCTTAAGCCACTGCGCCGAATCGATATGCGCTCGCGATGTCGCCACCAGTTCCGTCTCGCGCTCGTGCTGGCGAAGCTGCTGCAACAACACGCCGTCGCCGGGTTCGAAACTCAGCGCGTCGAGCAGGTCGCGCAGATAAGTGAGCGGCTCGGACAAACGCTTCGCGCGAGCGGCTTCGTCGCGTTGCTCGTCGCGCGCCCGTAGCAGACTTGCATGCTCGGCCAGCGGTGCGGCGAGTTGCGCAAGCGATTGCTCAATCGACGCACGCTGCGCATCGAGCCGTACCTTTTCTATCGCCTGATATCCGGCTAGCGCGAAGACCGCTGCGAAACCGGCCAACGCTGCAATAGCCCATGTCAGCAGACATCGCCGGCGGGTAAACCGCGCCTTGCGTTGTCGATGAGGCAGCAAGTTGAAGCCGCCGAGCCACGGCTTGACCGGACGGACGGCGTGCAGCCTACGCATGTCGTGCTCGACATGTAGTTGCGCCGCTGCGTTAAAGCGCCCTGCATCGAAAACGGCGGCGCTCATTCGAATACCCCGCGCAACGCAAGTCCGAACGCGACAGCGCCCGCCGCTTCATGCAGAAGCGGATCGTTCACTTCACGTGCAACTGCGCCCAGCGCCGCGCACTCGAACGGCAATACAGTGCAGCCCAGAATGTCCGCGATATCCGCAATCGAGAAGCCAACGCCCTCCAGCAGTTCCACCTCGCCGCTTACGAGCGCGCAGTCGAGCATCGGACCATGCACGAGGTCGCGCAACGCGTCTGCGAGGTCCGAATGCTCCGGCGCGGGGTAACGCATCTCGGCTGTGATGGTGTCGTCGACGAGACGCCAGGCATGCACGCCGTCCGTGCCGATCCATAACGCGACATACGGTTCGTGCGGATCGAGTTCGTGACTCGCGGCATAGCGCATGGCCCGCAGCGCAGCATGCGGTTCGCCGTCGATCGCCGTGAGTGAGATGCCGGCGGCGGCCGCGCATTCGATCCGCGCTTCAAGATGCTGACGCCCGGTCGCCGCGATCGTCACGGAGCGAACGGGCGACGGCCTGTCGTCGACGAACCAGTCGACGGCCAGCGCATGGCGCTCGAGTCCTGCAATGCGTTCCACTTCGTTCATTACCGCCGGCTCGAGTTCGGCGAGTTCGTGCCCGCCGTCTTCCGCGCAACCGCTTTGCGCCGCGAGCCGCGCTAGCGGCACGGTGGCGGTCAACGTCGCTGACGCGGGCACGGCCATCGCGCATCGCAACGCCTGTGTCGCGCACGAGTGAGGCATATCGGCAAATGCGTCACGCAACGCGCGAGCGACTGACTGGCGGTCAGCGATCTCGGTGCCGGCCATCGCATTGGCGGGAAGCGGCACTGTGCACGCATATTCGATTTGCAACGAAGCGCATGCGCGCGCACGCTGACTCACCACGACGAGCCGCAGGTTCTGCGTACCCACGTCGATACCGGCAGCGAAACGCTGCACCCCTGACTGCACGGCTTCCAGCCATGAATTTCTTAACGTCATACCGCCCTCCCTGAGACTCACGCGGCGAACCATTCGAACGCGAGTAGCGAGGAAGAATTGTGCGTAAGCACGCCCCTGAGCGACACTCAGCCAAACGGCTAACGTTACGGGCCGGCCGCCCCGACTATCCTCAAAGCAGCTACAGTGAAGCGTCATTTCACGCGGTGCAGAGACTTGTAAAGAACTGTCGGTAAGCATGCCGAAAGCTGAAAAGCTGGGCGGCTATAATCGCGGGACTGTTTTTTGGTGCCTATATGCAATCCACGTCTCCCACGTCTCCGCCGCCCGCGCCGCAGAAGCGCAAACGCCCGTTGTGGCTCAAGCTCCTGCTGGGCTTTTTCGGGTTGATCGTCGCGGGCATTGCGTGCGTGCTGCTGGTGCTCGGCTATGCGCTCGTCGTCGCCACGCCCAACTTGCCTTCGCTCGACGCACTCACCGACTACCGGCCGAAAGTGCCGCTGCGCATTTATACCGCCGACCATGTGCTGATCGGCGAGTTCGGCGAAGAACGGCGCGACATCGTCCGCATTCAGGATGTGCCCGACAGTCTGAAGAAAGCCGTGCTCGCAATCGAAGACGCGCGCTTTTACGACCATGGCGGCGTCGACCTGACCGGCATCGCGCGCGCCGGCATTGTCGCGCTGACCAATGGCCATGCGACGCAAGGCGCGAGCACGATCACGATGCAGGTAGCGCGCAATTTCTTCCTTTCGAGCGAGAAGACCTATACGCGCAAGATTTACGAGATGCTGCTCGCCTACAAGATCGAGTCGAAGCTCACGAAAGATCAGATTCTCGAGGTCTACATGAATCAGATCTATCTGGGCCAGCGCGCGTACGGTTTCGCGAGCGCGGCGCGGGTTTACTTCGGCAAGGACATGAAGGATCTGACGCTCGCGGAGTCCGCAATGCTGGCTGGCTTGCCGAAAGCGCCGTCCGCGTATAACCCGGTGGTGAATCCGAAGCGCGCGAAGGTGCGTCAGGAGTACATCCTTCAGCGCATGTACGAATTGCGTTACATCAACCAGCAGCAGTACGACGAAGCGAGCCGTCAGGCGCTCGTCGTAAAGGGCGCGGGCAAGGAATTCAGCGTCCACGCCGAGTACGTGGCGGAAATGGTGCGCCAGATGATGTACGCGCAATACCGCGAGGAAGCGTACACGCGCGGTCTCAATGTGGTCACGACGATCGACTCCGCGGATCAGGACGTCGCCTATCGCGCATTGCGCAAAGGCTTGATGGACTATGAGCGGCGCCACGGCTATCGCGGCCCGGAAGCGTTCATCAACCTGCCGTCCGACGCGGACGACCGCGAGCAGGCCATCGACGACGCATTGCTCGAACATCCAGACAACGGCGAAATCATTGCTGCGGTCGTGACGGCGGCGAACCCGAAGCAGGTGCAGGCGACGTTCATCGACGGCAATGTGGCGACGGTTCAGGGCGACGGACTGCGCTTTGCACAGTTTGCATTGAGCGCGCGCGCGCAGCCGAACCAGCGCGTGCGGCCGGGTGCGGTCATTCGCCTCGTCAAGAACGACGACGGTGAGTGGGCAATCACGCAATTGCCACAAGTCGAAGGTGCGTTTGTTTCGGTGGTGCCGCAAGACGGTGCGATTCGCGCGCTCGTCGGTGGCTTCGATTTCAACAAGAACAAGTTCAACCACGTCACGCAGGCATGGCGTCAGCCGGGCTCGAGCTTCAAGCCGTTCATTTATTCGGCGTCGCTTGAAAAAGGACTGGGGCCTGCAACCGTGATCAACGACGCGCCGCTATTTTTCAGCGCAGCGGAGACAGGCGGCCAGGCGTGGGAACCGAAGAACTACGGCGGCGGCTTCGACGGCCCGATGACCATGCGCACCGCGTTGCAGAAGTCGAAGAACCTGGTGTCGATTCGCATCCTGAACCATATTGGTACGAAGTACGCGCAGCAGTACATCACGCGTTTCGGGTTCGATGCGGACCGTCATCCGGCTTATCTGCCCATGGCGCTCGGCGCGGGTCTCGTCACACCGCTGCAAATGGCGGGTGCATTCTCGGTATTCGCGAACGGCGGCTATCGAATCAACCCGTATCTGATCGCGGAAGTCACCGATCCGCGCGGCGTCGTGGTCGCGCATGCGCAACCGCTCGTCGCCGAGCAAAGCGCGCCGCACGCGATCGAACCGCGCAACGCCTATGTGATGAACAGCCTGTTGCAAAGCGTCGCGCAGCGAGGCACGGGTGCCAAGTCGAACGCGCTCAAGCGCACCGACCTCGGCGGCAAGACTGGCACGACGAACGATTCGCGAGACGCGTGGTTCGCCGGTTATCAGCACACGCTCACCGCAATCGCGTGGATCGGCTACGACAACCCGCGCAGTCTGGGCGACAAGGAAACCGGCGGCGGCCTCGCGTTGCCGGTCTGGATCGAGTACATGGGGCGCGCGCTAAAAGGCGTGCCGGATTACAAGATGCCGATGCCCGACGGAGTGACCGAAGTTGGCTCAGAACTGTATTTCGACGAGTTCACGCCGGGCCACGGTTTCGTTGCGACGGTCGGCATCAGTCAGGCGGCACTCGACGAATCAAGCGCTGCGTCCGCCGCACCGGGACAGGTCGGCGAGCAGGAGAAGCAAGACATCATGAATCTGTTCCGCGGGCACTAACGCAGCGACCTGCGTGCCGCAAAAAAAAGCCGCCGCGCTGGAACTGCGCGGCGGCTTTTTTCGTTTGATCTGCGTTCAACAGCTCGATGTTGGTTCAGGCTTTGAAATGCACCGGCTCGCCGGCCTGCTGCGTTGCGTACTCCGACAGCGCCGCGAAAAATTCGTTGCCGCCGCGCGTGTCGCGCCACTCGCCGTCTACGAAACGGTAGTGGAAACCGCCCGCTTTCGCGGCAATCCAGATCTCGCTCATTGGCGGTTGCAAATTCACGATGATCTTCGAGCGATTCGCAAATTCGAGGGTCAGCACGTTGCCGCTGCGCTCGAGTTCGATGTCGGCCTCGGTGTCGTCCAGCGCGCGTTCGATGGCGGCTAGCGCGGCCTCCGCACGGGTCAGGTAATCACTATCGGACATGCTAAACTCCATCGATTATTTATTCAGGGACAGTCATGCGAGTCGTATCTCGGATGCGCGCGGCGGCGCCCGGCCGCGCGATTGTAGCGGGTTTAGCCATTCTCGCAGGTTGCGCACTCGGTGGCTCGCTTGCCGGCTGTGGACAACGCGGCTCGCTCTATTTGCCCACCGTGCCGCCTTTGCCGGCCAAGCCTATCGACCGCACGCAGCCGCCGTCTCCTGACGAAGTACAACCCGGCGCCGAAACCGCGTCCGACGCAGACTCCATTCCTGACACGTCCGGCACGCCGCTCTCGCTCGCGCCCGCAAACGAACTGTCGGCGTCTCCTTCAAGTGCGGGTTCTGCTGCTTCGGCCTCGCAGCCCGCTTCCGCCGCCACTCCCGTTCAATAAGACTTCCGCATGACTCGACCTGCATTTGACTACGTCAACGGCGTGCTTCACGTCGAAGGCGTGTCCGCCGTTTCGCTCGCCGAACAGTTCGGCACGCCGCTTTATGTGTACTCTCGGGCCGCGCTCACCGACGCGTGGAACGCGTACGCGGGCGCGTGCGCCGGCCGTCGCGCGAGCGTGCACGTGGCTGTGAAGGCCAATAGCAATCTCGGGGTGCTGAACGTGTTCGCGCGTCTCGGCGCGGGCTTCGACATCGTCTCGGGCGGTGAACTGGCTCGCGTGCTGGCAGCCGGTGGCAAAGCGGAAAACACTGTGTTTTCCGGCGTCGGCAAACACTCGAACGAAATGCGCGAGGCGCTCGCGGCGGGCGTCAAGTGCTTCAATGTCGAATCCATTCCGGAGCTCGATCGCCTGAACGCGGTGGCCGCCGAAATGGGCAAGAAGGCGCCGGTTTCGCTGCGCGTGAATCCCGACGTCGATGCGAAGACGCATCCGTACATCTCCACGGGGCTGAAGTCGAACAAGTTCGGCGTCGCGTTCGAAGAGGCGCGCGCCACGTATCAGGCGGCAGCAGCCATGGCGAACCTTGAGGTTGTCGGGATCGACTGCCATATCGGCTCGCAGATAACAGAAGTCGCGCCTTATCTGGACGCAGTGGACAAGGTTCTGGAACTGGTCGAACAGATCGAGAAGGACGGCATTGCGATTCGTCATATCGACGTGGGCGGCGGCCTCGGCATCACCTACGACGACGAAACGCCGCCGGACATCGGCGAGTTCGTACGCACGGTGCTCGATCGCATCGAGGCGCGGGGTCACGGCCATCGCGAAGTGTATTTCGAGCCGGGCCGCTCGCTAGTTGGGAATGCCGGCGTACTGCTCACGCGCGTCGAATTCCTGAAGCCGGGCGCTGAGAAGAATTTCGCTATCGTCGACGCGGCCATGACCGAACTCGCCCGCCCGGCGATGTACGAGGCGTACCACGCTATCGACGCCGTCGTTGAGCGCGACGTGCCCGCGCATGTGTACGACGTCGTCGGACCGGTGTGCGAAAGCGGCGACTGGCTGGGGCGCGAACGGCTGCTCTCCGTCGAGCCGGGCGACCTGCTCGCGATTCGCTCGGCCGGCGCCTACGGCTTCGTGATGAGTTCGAACTACAACACCCGCCCGCGTGCAGCGGAGGTGATGGTTGATGGTACACAAGCGCACGTAGTCCGCGCGCGAGAAGAAGTCCAGCAGTTGTTTGCGGGCGAAACGGTTTTGCCGGTGTAACCAGCCTCGCAAATCGGCTGCATATAAAAAAGGCGATGCCGTTGCGGCATCGCCTTTTTCATTAGCGCTTACGCTTGCGCGCAGTTAGCGCGGCTTCAGCTTGCTGCGCTCGCGTAGCCAGACAATCAGACGCCAACCCAGCAGAGCCAGCATGATCGCGCCGTAGATTTTCGGCAGGATCAGGTCGTGCTTGCCCGCTTTCATCCACCAGAAATGCAGAATCGCCAGCGCGCCGATGGCATAGATCGCGCGGTGCAACGTCTGCCAGCGGCGGCCGAGCTTACGCACCATTGCGCGCGGCGACGTTGCGGCCAATGCGATCAGCAGCACGAACGCAGCAAAGCCCACAGTAATGAACGGCCGCTTGCCGATGTCCTTGACGATCTCCGCGACGTCGAACCATTTGTCGAACCAGAGATATGTCGTGAAATGCAGCGTCGCGTAGAAGAATGCGTACAAGCCAAGCATGCGGCGAAACCGCACGAATGCCGCAATGCCCGTGATCCGGCGCAGAGGCGTCACGGCCAGCGTGATGCAGAGAAACACAAGCGTCCACAGGCCCGTTGAGCGCGTGATGAACTCGATCGGGTTCGCGCCGAGCCGGTCGGTCATGCCGAACAGCACGATCCGGGCAAGCGGATACCACGCCGCGATGAACACCGCAATTTTCGCGGGCACGACCCAACTCGAGCCAGCGGCGGGACGTTTTGCCGGCGCCGTAGGACGTGCATTGTCTCGCGGCGCATTGCGCCCGGTGCGAGTGACCGATTGGGTATCGGAAGCCATCGTCATGTCGCTCAGAAATTCTTCTTCAGGTCCATGCCCTGATAAAGAGACGCCACCTGATCGCCATAGCCGTTGAACAGCAACGTCTTGCGCTTGGGCGTAAAAAAGCCGTCTTCGCCGATGCGCCGCTCGGTCGCCTGACTCCAGCGCGGATGGTCGACATTCGGGTTCACGTTCGAATAAAAACCGTACTCGCTCGACGCATAAGTGTTCCAGCTCGTCGCCGGCTGTTTTTCGACAAAGCGGATTTTCACCAGCGACTTCGCGCTCTTGAAGCCGTATTTCCACGGCACTACCACGCGAACCGGCGCGCCGTTCTGGTTCGGCAGCACCTGACCGTACACACCCATGGTGAGCAGCGTGAGCGGATTCATCGCCTCATCCATGCGCAAGCCTTCCGAATATGGCCAATCGAGTATCGGCGTGGAAAGTCCCGGCATCTGCGAGGGGTCGGCCAACGTAATGAACTGAACGTATTTCGCGTTGCCCGTCGGCTGCACGCGCTTGATCAGCTCGGCGAGCGGCACGCCGATCCACGGAATCACCATCGACCACCCTTCGACGCAACGCAGCCGATACACGCGCTCCTCGAGCGGCGCGAGCTTGAGCAGTTCGTCGATGTCGTAGACCTTCGGGTTCTTGATCTCGCCTTCGACGCTTACCTTCCACGGCCGCGGGCGCAGTGTTCCAGCGTTGTGCGCCGGATCGGACTTGTCGGTGCCGAACTCGTAGTAGTTGTTGTACGAAGTGATGTCCTTGAACGGCGTGATCTTGTCCAGCGCGACGAACTTCGCGTTCGTTTTGGCCGCCAGTTTCTGCGCTTTCGGATCGGTCGAGGTGTAAGCCGCCAGCGCCTCGCCGTTCACGCCGATCAAACTGCCGAGCGCCAGCGCGCCTGCCGCCTGCAGCACGCGCCGCCGGTTCTCGAAAATGTGCTGCGGCGTGATTTCGCTACGAGCGATATCGTCGCCGATGAGTTGAATCCTGTCGCTTCGCTTGATCCACATCATGCTGCTCCTTGCCGGCCGCCGCTTCAGACATCTAACGGGGCCGTGGTGATGATCGCTCGTCGGGCCATCCATGCGTACTCTTATGACGAACACATTCGGCGCGCAAATATTCCGTCGGCCATAAAAAAAACCGCCGGTGCGAAACACGCGGCGGTTCTTTGTCGGTTTGGAACAGCGGATATTACAGCTTGCCGTAACTATGCAAGCCCGACAGGAACATGTTCACGCCAAGGAACGCAAAGGTCGTCACGAGCAGGCCGGTCAGCGCCCACCACGCGGCGACCGCGCCGCGCAGGCCCTTCATCAGACGCATATGCAGCCAGGCCGCGTAGTTCAGCCAGACGATCAGCGCCCACGTCTCCTTGGGGTCCCAGCTCCAGTAGCCGCCCCAGGCTTCCGCCGCCCACAGCGCGCCGAGAATCGTCGCAATCGTGAAGAACGCGAAGCCGACGGCGATCGACTTGTACATGACGTCGTCGAGCACTTCGAGCGCCGGCAGGCGGTCGGCCAACATGCCGCGCTCCTTCGCCAGATAAGCGACTGCGACCATTGCCGACAACGCAAAGCTACCGTAGCCGATGAAGTTCGCCGGCACGTGGATCTTCATCCACCAGCTTTGCAAAGCCGGAACGAGCGGCTGGATCTGCTGCGCGTCGCGGGCGACCGAATACCACATCAGGAAACCGACGGCGGCGCTGATCACCAGCAGCACGAACGCACCGAGCGCGCGCGTGTTGTAGTGCTGTTCATAGTAGAGATAGAACAATGCGGTGATCAGGCTGAACAGCACGAACACTTCGTACAGGTTCGAAATGGGAATATGGCCGACGTCCGCGCCGATCAGATACGACTCGTACCAGCGCACCATCAGACCGACGAAGCCCATCAGAACGGCGGCCCAGGTCATTTTCGAGCCGATCGCGGCGCCAGTGGGCGAGCGCGAGAGCAGGCCGATCCAGTAGAAAACCGTGGCGAACACAAAAAGCGCACTCATCCACAGAATCGCGGACTGGCTCGACAGGAAATACTTCAGGAAGAAGGCGTTGTCGGCCCGGCCCAGATCGCCGTGATAGATCTGAATGGCCAGCAGCGACAGCGCCGCAATGCCCACCATCAGCGGACGCACGGGTTTCCAGCGCCAGCCGAGCACGACGAATACCGGCACCGCGCACACCAGCACCAGTTTGTCGTAGTAATTCATGAACGGGTAATAGCGCGACAGCGCGAACCCGGCGCCCGCGACCATGGCGAGAGCGAATAGCCAGTCGACGATGCCAAGCCGCTTCAGGAACGGCCGCTCGTCGTATTGGGCAACGTTGAACGCTTCGTCCGCGGACGCCTTGGAGGGCCGGGCGGATGAAGGAGAAGATGAGGAAACCTGAGTCAAGTCCATGGTATTACCGGGTCGAATCTTGTGAGCTTGCGGACGGCGTGCCGGCGTTGCCGGACGATACATCGGTGAGCTTCGCGCCCAGCGCGGCGCCGACTGCGTCGCGCGTCTGAACAAATTCTTTTTCGAAGTCGAGCGTTTTGCGCGCGCTCGACATGGCCATCACGACATTTGTGCCGTGCTCAGTATCTTTGAGCCAGAACCAGAGGCGCCGTTCGCGGACGTAGAACATCGAAAAGATGCCCAACACGAGGAGCAGGCTGCCAAGATACACGACTTTTTTGCCGGGTGCGCGCGTCAGCTGAAATACCGAGGCTTGCACCTGCTTGAATGAGTCAAGCTGCAAATAGACCGGCGATCCATACAGAAAGCTGTCGGATATTGCATTGATCGAGCTTTGTACGAAGCGGCTTGAATCCGCGTTGGCCTGCGCTTCTGGCTCGCCTAGTTGCTGGCGCGACAGTTGCCAAAGGTCCCACATCGAGCCTTCGAGCATGCGCAGCAAGAGGCCTGCAGCCTTTTCCTGCTCGCCTTTCGGCACCGAATGGTCGATGAATCCGGCGATGGCCTGGAAGCCGCCGACTGGCTGGCCGTTCGGCATTTTGACGGTGTTGTCCGCGCCGGCAAAAAGGGTCAGGACGCGCAGCGCGCTTTCTTCCAGGTGCTGCTGCAATTCCGTGTTCGCTTCGGGCACCGAGCGCTGGGCGAAGCGGTGAGCGGCTTGCGCGCGCATTCCCGGGTTCTCGAGCGTTGCGCGCAGGTTCATCCAGTCCTTGACGGTTCCACCGCTGTCGGCGGGAATGCGCAGATAGCGGAACGGATCGTCGGGATTCAGGCGCATGCCCGCGAGGAAGAATCTTTCCCCGGCAACCGCCACCGGCAGCATGTAGTTGTTGTACTCGCGCGCCTGACCGTCCTTGTCTCGCACCTTGTACTGCACCGAGGGACCGACGTTATGCAGATCGAGCGGCTTTGAGGTCTTTGCGCCCGAGCCGAGGCGCTCGTCGAATGCTTCCTTTAGCGAGCGGTGGGCGGCCACGCCGCGGGCGTCCGTCTGGCCGCTGCCATTGGAGATGTTCTCGACGTTGATCGCGCGGAAGTCGGTGAATTCGACCGTCTGCCCGTCGGCGAGCGACGTGGCCGAACTCAACGGCGCATTGCCTCCGATCGTGCCGCCGAACGGCGCGGTTTTCGCGCTTGCGCCCGTCATCGGATAGGCCGTCATCTGCATTTGCGAGCCGCCGTCCTGGAAGCTCGATTGATAGATCGACACGCCGTCGTATTCAAACGGCTTGTTCACTTCGATGCGAGCCGGCACGCGCGCGCCAGTCTTGTGATCTACCACGACGATGTCGCTAGCGAACAGCTTCGGCATGCCCGTGGAGTAGTAATCGACAATGAACTTCTGCAACTCGATCGAAAACGGCAAGTCCTGAATCAGCGAGCCGTCCGGCTGGTTGAGGATCGCAGTGGACACGTGCTGCCCCTCCGGCACCCATGCGTAACCGCGGAATGTCGGGTTCGATTGCGACAGACGATGTTCCGGCGGGATGTCATTGATTACGGTGTTCGCCCGGATCGGCGATTTGTCGAACAGCCACATTTGCAGCTTGATCGGCAGATTGCTGTCGAGCAGGCCGCCAAGGCAAATCACCACGATCGCAATGTGCGCGGAGATGTAGCCGAGCTTGGTCAATGCGCCGCGCTTGGCCGCGATCAGCGTGGCGCCGTCGGACTCGCGCGTGACGAACTTGTAGCCGAGCTTGGCGGACAGTTTGGCAAGCTGCGCCGCCGTCTGCGCACGCGTGCCGTGCACCGCGAATTCGCCCTTGTGATGGAACGCGCGGAGGCTGGCTTCGCGGACCTTGTCTTTCCAGCTCTTCGTGTCGGCGATCATTTTGGGCGCGTTGCGGATCACGCACAGCGACACCGACACCATCAGAAAGCCGAGGATCAGCATGAACCACCACGAGCTGTAAACCGTGTAAAGGCTCAGCGCGCGGAAGATATCAGCCCAGAATGGGCCGAACTGGTTGACGTAGTTGGGATAGGGATCGTCCTGCGTGAGGACGGTGCCGATAATGCTGGCGATCGACAGAATCACGAGCAGCGCAATGGCAAAACGCATCGAACTCAATACTTCGACGACGCTGCGCACGATGCGATTGCTCGACTTCGACTGCAAACCCGACGTGGTGACGCTCATTCATACTCCGACTGAACAGCAAAAAAGGGTGAAGGGCGACCGTTGACACGACGCCCCCACCCTTTTCTTGTTTTTTACCGGCCTCGGCGGGCCGGTTGCAGTTGCGCGCGGACCTCTTAGTGCAGGCCCGCGATGTAATCGGCCACAGCTTTGATTTCGCTGTCCGACAGACGCGATGCGACAACATGCATCGCCTCGTTGTTGTTGCGCGCTCCGGGGCCCTGCGTGAACGCGTTCAGCTGCGCCACCGTGTATTCAGCCCATTGGCCCGACAAGCGCGGATATTGCGACGGAATGCCTTGACCCGTGGGTCCGTGGCAACTCGCACAGGCCGGCACGCCCTTGTCCGCAATGCCGCCTCGATAAATCTTCTGCCCGAGCGGCACCGTGTCCTTGTTGTGCGCATAGCCGGCCTTCGGAGCCTGCGCCGCAAAATAAGCAGCGACGTTGACCATATCCTGGTCGGACAGCGCGGCCGCCATAGCCGTCATGATCGCATTGTTGCGCGCGGGCTGCTTGGCGCCGGGCTGCGGCTTGAAATCCTTGAGTTGCTTGACGAGATAGTCGGGATGCTGACCCGCCAGCTTTGGGTATGCGCCGCCGGCACTGTTGCCGTCTGCGCCGTGACATGACGCGCAAACCTGCACTGCGATTGCCTGCCCCCGATTGACGTCCGGCTTTGCCGGATCTGCTGCTCGTGCCTGAATTGCCAAACCTGAAAGACCTGCTGCTACATGAAAAACCATCAGAGCCTTGCACAGTCGATTCATTCGCACACCCTGTCTCGTCTTGTGGGATTTTAGAGGTTTTGCACAATACGACGGCGACCCGAGTGACCGCCAGGAGCCGCCGAGGCACGCGGGCTGGCCCCCTCAGGTTTTCAGTAAACCATCGTATTGTACAATAACTCGCTAATCGCTAAGACGCCAGTCGGGCTTGACCCGTCCCCACTCCGGGTTCCCCGGCGTCTCGAAATCCGGCCTGATCATGTCCTTCCTGCTCCACCAATCCCGCTTTTTCACGACCGTCAATCACCTTCGTGATCTGCCGGCCACCGCTCAGCCCGAGATTGCTTTTGCCGGGCGCTCGAATGCAGGCAAGTCGACAGCCATCAATATCCTGTGCAATCAGAAGCGGCTTGCATTCGCGAGTAAGACGCCGGGGCGCACCCAGCACATCAATTACTTCTCCGTCGGCAAGGCGGACGAGCCCACGGCCCATCTCGTCGATCTGCCTGGCTACGGCTATGCGGAAGTGCCTGGCGCAGCCAAGGCTCATTGGGAAGCGCTGCTTTCCACCTACCTGCAATCGCGTTCG
Source organism: Paraburkholderia kirstenboschensis (assembly GCF_032806925.1). Classification (NCBI taxonomy): domain Bacteria; kingdom Pseudomonadati; phylum Pseudomonadota; class Betaproteobacteria; order Burkholderiales; family Burkholderiaceae; genus Paraburkholderia; species Paraburkholderia kirstenboschensis. The sequence continues at coordinate 2,461,914 of NZ_CP136513.1, forward strand.
CAATTACGCGGCATGATCCTCATGATGGACTCGCGCCGGCCGCTGACCGATCTGGATCGGCGAATGATCGAGTGGTTCGCTCCTACCGGCAAGCCGATCCACACGCTGCTCACCAAATGCGACAAATTGACGCGCCAGGAAAGCGTAAATGCGTTGCGGGCGACACAGAAGGGTTTTGCCGAATATCGTGCGGCGGGTTACCGGGGCGAACTGACGGCGCAACTCTTCTCGGCGCTCAAGCGGGTAGGTATCGACGAAGCGCACGAACTGATTGAAAGCTGGCTGATCCCCGAAATGAAGGGCGAAACGGACGCTGCGCAGTAACCGCGCGGCGCGTTTTCCTGGAGCGTGCACGCGCTCTTTCTGCCGCCCATAAAAAAACCCGCCGCTTTAACGGCGGGTCAAACAGCCTAATCGAAAAACGACAGGCACCCGCTCAGGGAGGAGAAGCGGGGAGGTCAGCGCCAAGCGCCTTGCTCGATCAGTATGATATACCATTGTCTTGAAAAGTTTCCGTGAGTGGGCACCGGCTCCCGAGCGCCACTCGCGTCACTGCCCCACGTCAAGACATCCACGATCTTCAATTCCATGAGCTTCTACCCGCACTTCCGTCCTCGCCGCATGCGCCGCGACGACTTCTCGCGCCGCCTGATGCGCGAGAACATTCTCACCACCAACGATCTGATTTACCCCGTCTTTGTTGTCGAAGGCACCAACGTGCGGCAAGCCGTGCCGTCGATGCCTGGCGTCGAGCGGGTTTCGGTCGACTTGCTGATGAAGGTCGCCGAACAATGCGTCGAGCTTGGCGTGCCGGTGCTGTCGTTGTTTCCTGCGATCGAGCCGTCGCTGAAAACGCCCGATGGCCGTGAAGCCACCAACGCCGCGGGTTTGATCCCGCGGGCGGTGCGCGAGTTGAAAAAGCACTTCCCCGATCTGGGCGTGCTCACCGACGTCGCGCTGGATCCGTACACGAGCCACGGCCAGGACGGCGTGCTCGACGAAAACGGCTACGTGATCAACGATGAAACCGTCGATATCCTGATCGAACAGGCACGCGCGCAGGCTGAAGCCGGCGTCGATATCGTCGCGCCCTCGGACATGATGGACGGCCGGATCGGCGCCATCCGCGAAATGCTGGAAAGCGAGGACCACGTCCACACACGCATCATGGCTTATGCGGCCAAGTTCGCGTCCGCGTTCTACGGCCCGTTCCGCGATGCCGTCGGCTCCGCGACGAACCTCGGCAAGAGCAACAAGATGACGTACCAGATGGACCCCGCCAACTCCAACGAGGCCTTGCGCGAGGTGCAAGCGGACATTAACGAAGGCGCGGATATGGTGATGGTCAAGCCGGGCATGCCGTACCTGGATATCGTGCGCCGCGTGAAGGACGAGTTCCAGTTCCCGACCTACGTCTATCAGGTCAGCGGCGAATACGCGATGCTGAAGGCAGCGGCTCAGAACGGCTGGCTGGATCACGACAAGGCGATGATGGAATCGCTGCTCGCCTTCAAGCGCGCGGGCGCGGACGGCATTCTGACCTATTTCGCGCTGGATGCAGCGCGGATTCTTCGCTCGCAGAAGTAGTTCGCGCCCCGCTTGGCGGCAACGAGTTCGTCTGGCTGGGCCGCGGGATTCATGTGTGAGGTCAGCAGGGCGCAGAAAGTAAAACGGAGGCGGACTTTCGGTCACGCCTCCGTTTTTTATGCACTCGCGCTTGAGTCCGCTCGTTCATGCGGTCATTGCAATCACGCCTGAGGTCGGCTCGCCCGTTCGAGCGTGCGCAGAAATTTGTCGGCGGACTCATACCCGACAACGCGCAGTACCTCCTTGCCGCCGCGGTCGAAGAAGATAATTCCCGGCGGGCCGAAAAGGCCGAAGCGCTTCAGCAGCGCCTGATCGTCGGTATTGTTGGCCGTCACGTCGGCGCGCAGCAGGTTCATCTCCTTCAATTTCGCCTGGACGCGCGGGTCGCTGAAGGTGAACTTCTCCATCTCTTTGCAACTGACGCACCAGTCGGCATAAAAATCGAGCATGGCCGGCTGCGCGGCAGCTTTGACGGCCTGGTCCAGTCCGACGGACGAGCGCACCGGCTGAAACGCCAGATCGCCCTGCGACGCATTCTGGGGCGAGCCAGCCGCACGATCCGGCACCGGCGCGCCGCCGCGCGTTGCCAGCACCGCCAACGGACGCAATGGATCTGACGACCCCGCCGCAAGTCCGACAAGCAGCACCGCCGCCCAAACGGCCAAGGCGGCGCCGATACCGCGGCCAAGCCGGCGCCATATCGACGCTTGCGCCAAAGGCGCCGAAAAGAGGCCCAGCGATGCCGCGGCGATCAAGAGCCAGAGCGCGCTCAGGAGCATGGCTGCCGTTGCTCCAAGCACCGGCCAGACGATCCAGAGCGCCGCTGCGAGCAGCACGACACCGAACAGCACCTTGACGCCGTCCATCCACGCGCCGGCGCGCGGCAGCAAGGTTCCGGCGCCAAATCCGATGATAAGCAACGGCACCCCAAGCCCAAGTCCCATGGAGAACAGCGCGGCGCCACCGAGCACGGCATTCCCCGTGTGCGCGATGAAGGCGAGTACCGCGAAAAGGGGCGCGGTCATGCAGGCACCCACGACCAGCGCAGACAGCGCGCCCATCGCAGCAACGGCCGCAAACTTGCCGCCCGAGCGTCGCGCCGACGCATGTGAGACGCCATCCTGCCAGCGCTGCGGCAATGCAATATCAAAACCCGCGATCAGCGTGAGCGCAAAAGCGGTCAGTAATACGCCGAACGCACCCAATACCCATGGGTTTTGCAACCACGCGCCCAGACTTTGCCCAACAAGCGCGGCGGCGATTCCGAGCGCGGTGTAGACGAGCGCCATGCCGATTACATAGGCGAGAGATAGCGCCAAGCCCCTCGCGCGCGTGACCCGTGCGCCCTCGCCGATGATGATTGCCGAAAGAATGGGAATCATCGGGTATGAGCACGGCAGCAGGCTCAGCACCATGCCCGCGACAAAGTAAAGTCCGATGATCGTGACGAAACCGCCGCCCTGCAGCAACGATTGCGCGTAGTCGGCGTTGGTGGCCCGCTCGTACCACGGCGTATCGCTCGGACCAGATTGCTGCGCAGCTGCGCTGCCCGCCGGTTGCAGCGCGGCGCCGCTTACATGGTAGACGCGCTCCGTCGGCGGATAGCAGATGCCGGCGTCCGCACAGCCTTGAGATGTCACGGCCAGATCGAACCCTCCTGCCGCCTGCTTGACCGGAATGCGGATCGTCAGCTCGTTGCGATAGGTCTCGACGTTCTTGTTGAACGTCTGGTCGAATTTGATATGGCCCGCCGGCAACTGCGGCTCGCCGATTGTCGCGCTTCCACTGCGAGTCGCGAACGCGAAACGCTCGCGGTACATGTAGTAGCCGTCAGCAATTTTGTACGTGACGTCGACTTCGCCCGGCTTTTCTGCCGCGCTGAACTTGAACGCTACCGCCGGATCGAGGAAATCGTCTGCCGCACGGGCGAGGGTGCAGAACTGCCCGAAGATCAGGCTGGCAAGGAGAAGGAATGCGGCACGAAGCGCATGGCGCGCGCGTCCGTCGAGACAGTTAAACATGTAGAGGGCGTTGGGTTTCTGCAAGGATCCACTGACCATAGGCGGCCGAGGCCATGCCTTGCCACGACAGAACTTCCGGCGTGTCGTACGGATGATGCGTCTGTATGTACTGCTCAAGCTCAAGTGCGCGCGCGGCGCTCGTCTTGAACAGCAACTGGATTTCTTGTGCCGTTTCGACGCGACCCTGCCAGTGGTAGTGCGATTGCACGGCGCCGAGCTGCGTTACGCAGGCGCACAGCCGGGCGGCGAGCGCGTCTGCGGCGAGCTTGTCGGCAACGGCCGTGTCGGGCACCGTCGTCAGAATCAAGGTAACACTCACGCTCACAGAAAGCTCCAGCAAGGCACGGTTCGGGTGCCAATATCGTATCACCTAGCCTTGAAGTGCCGCAGGCAGCTCAGGTCCGCACATGCGGCATTTGGTCACCGCTGATTGACTGGCGCCGTCGTTGCACTTGGATCCCCGAAGCGGAAACTGGGCTGGTGGCAGCTTGGGGGCATTCATACGCGGCTGCGGCCGCTTAGTCACGCGTGCTCAGGCCCGCCATTGCCCTTTTCGATTGCCTTTTCTTGCGAAGCGCCGCTTCACGGCAACATTTGCCTCGCCCAAAAGACAAAACCCCACGCTCCGAGAAACGTGGGGTTCGTCAGCATTCTGTAGCCAAGCTTGATGCCTGGCTTTTTAGTGCTTTGAAGCTTACTCGGCTTCTTGCACTTCAACTTCTTCAACTTCCGGACGGTCGAGCAATTCGACCAGAGCCATCGGTGCATTGTCGCCGACGCGGAAGCCGAACTTCAGCACGCGCAGGTAGCCGCCCGGACGGGTAGCATAGCGCGGGCCGAGGACTTCAAACAGCTTCGTGACCGAGTCACGATCGCGCAGGCGGTTGAATGCCAGACGACGATTTGCCAGCGACGGCTTCTTGCCAAGCGTGATCAGCGGCTCGACAACTTTACGGAGTTCTTTCGCCTTCGGCAGCGTGGTCTTGATGACTTCGTGCTCGATCAGCGAGTTGGACATATTACGGAGCATTGCCAGACGGTGGCTGCTCGTGCGGTTCAGTTTCCGCAGACCATGACGGTGACGCATGTTGATTCCTTCGATTCAGAGTTTTGGTCCAGCTCTTCTATCGCGCTCGATCTACTACGAATAGCGAGTGCACGGGCCGGTAGCGAAAAAGGCAAGACACGGATTTTAAAGGAAAATCCGCGTCTTTGCCAGTGCAGCGACGGGTTCTATCCCGAGACGAAGCGCCGACTTACTTGTCCAGCCCGGCGGGCGGCCAATTTTCGAGCTTCATGCCGAGCGTCAAACCACGCGACGCCAGGACTTCCTTGATTTCGTTCAGCGACTTGCGGCCCAGGTTCGGCGTTTTGAGCAACTCGTTTTCCGTGCGCTGGATCAGATCGCCGATGTAGTAGATGTTCTCGGCCTTCAGGCAGTTCGCGGAACGAACCGTCAATTCGAGATCATCGACCGGACGCAGCAGGATCGGATCGATCTGCGGCGCGCGCGACGGCGCTTCAGCCGTTGCTTCGGTGCCTTCCAGTGCAGCGAACACCGACAGTTGATCAACCAGAATGCGAGCCGATTGACGGATCGCTTCTTCCGGCGAGATCACACCGTTCGTTTCGATGTTCATCACAAGCTTGTCGAGGTCGGTACGCTGTTCGACGCGAGCGCTTTCAACGGCGTAGCTCACGCGGCGAACCGGCGAGAACGACGCGTCCAGCACGATACGGCCGATGATCTTGGCCGACTCTTCGCCGTAACGACGCACATTGCCCGGCACGTAACCGCGGCCCTTCTCGACCTTGATCTGGACGTCGAGCTTACCGCCCTTCGACAGATGCGCGATCACGTGATCAGGGTTGATGACTTCGCAATCGTGCGCGAGTTCGATGTCGCCAGCAGTAACAACGCCTTCGCCTTCCTTGCGCAGCGTAACCGTCACTTCGTCACGGTTATGCAGCTTGAACACCACGCCCTTCAGGTTCAGCAACAGGTTGACCACGTCCTCTTGCACACCGTCGAGCGTCGAATACTCATGTACGACGCCTGCGATCGTCACTTCGGTCGGCGCGTAGCCGATCATCGACGACAACAGCACGCGCCGGAGCGCGTTACCCAAGGTGTGGCCGTAACCGCGTTCAAACGGTTCCATGACCACTTTCGCGTGGCTTTCGCCCAGCGATTCAACTGCGATGATCTTGGGTTTCAACAAACTGGTTTGCATAGGTTTTCCTTTTCAATACCCTCGGCTCGTTACACCGATAAGGCTGACCGGTAACAACCTGAAAATAAACAGCCGAGACTCCCCCTTGCGCAACGCAATCGGGTGCCCCGGCCGTTAATCCGATTACCGCGAATACAATTCGACGATCAGGCTTTCGTTGATATCGCCAGCGATGTCGCTGCGTTCCGGCTTCGACTTGAACGTGCCTTCGAACTTCTTCGAATCGACAGCGACCCAGCTGGGCATGCCGCCCTGCTCAGCCAGCGACAGCGCTTCGAGAATACGCGCTTGTTTCTTCGATTGTTCGCGCACTGCGACGACGTCGCCTGCCTTCACTTGCATCGACGGAATGTTCGACACGACGCCGTTCACCGTGATCGCCTTGTGGCTCACGAGCTGACGCGCTTCAGCGCGCGTGGAGCCGAAGCCCATGCGATACACGACGTTATCCAGACGCGATTCGAGCAATTGCAGCAGGTTTTCACCCGTGTTGCCCTTCAGACGGTCTGCTTCAGCGAAGTAACGGCGGAATTGGCGCTCGAGGACACCGTAAATGCGCTTCACTTTTTGCTTTTCGCGCAACTGCGTGCCGTAGTCGGACGTACGTGCACCCGAGGTGCGGCCGTGCTGGCCAGGCTTGCTGTCAAGCTTGCACTTGTCAGCGAGCGAACGACGGGCGCTCTTCAGGAACAGGTCAGTGCCTTCACGGCGGGACAGCTTGGCCTTAGGGCCGATATAACGTGCCACGTTGATTCCTTCGTTGATTGATCACGCGAATGCAGGCACTCGCGCTAGTCCGAACCCTTTGGGTCGAACAGTGGGCTTAGTCAATTCAATAGCGCAAGCAGCCTGTTCCGCCGGTTACTAGACCCGGCGCCAACAGGCGCTAGCGAAAACAGCGTCTTAGATACGACGACGCTTCGGCGGACGGCAGCCGTTGTGCGGGACCGGAGTTACGTCGGAGATCGCGGTGATCTTGATGCCAAGACCATGCAACGCGCGCACCGCCGACTCACGGCCAGGACCGGGGCCCTTGATCCGCACTTCGAGGTTCTTCACGCCGTATTCCATCGCCACGCGGCCAGCCGATTCGGCTGCCACCTGGGCTGCAAACGGGGTCGATTTACGCGAACCCTTGAAGCCCTGACCGCCCGACGTTGCCCAAGCAAGTGCATTGCCTTGACGATCGGTGATCGTGATGATGGTGTTGTTGAACGACGCGTGAACGTGAACCACGCCCTCGGCGACGTTCTTCTTGACCTTCTTGCGAACGCGTTGCGCCGCGGAGTTGTTCGAAGCCTTAGCCATTACGTTTTCCTGTAACTGTCAGTTCCGCTTACTTCTTCAGCGATTGCGCTGCACGACGCGGACCCTTGCGCGTACGGGCATTCGTACGCGTACGTTGGCCGCGCAGGGGCAAGCCCTTACGATGCCGCACGCCACGGTAGCAGCCGAGATCCATCAGGCGCTTAATGTTCATCGTCGTTTCACGGCGCAGATCGCCTTCAACGATGAACTTGCCGACTTCTTCACGCAGCTTTTCGAGGTCTGCGTCGTTCAGGTCTTTGACCTTCTTCGAAAATGCCACACCAGCAGCGACGCAAATGTCGCGCGAGCGCGTGCGGCCTACACCGTAAATTGCCGTCAGGCCGATTTCGGTATGCTGGTGATTCGGGATGTTAACCCCTGCGATACGAGCCATTGTTTTTCCTCAAACAAAAAGCGCAGCAAAAAGCGCGGCGTTCAGCCTTGACGCTGTTTGTGGCGCGGATCAGAGCTGCAAATCACGCGCACAACGCCTTTGCGCTTGATGATCTTGCAATTGCGGCAAATGCGCTTAACCGATGCCATCACTTTCATGATATTACCCTTTTTTCAAATCACTTCGCCCGGAACACGATCCGCGCACGCGACAGATCGTAAGGCGTCAATTCAACCGTCACCTTGTCGCCCGGCAGGATTCGGATGTAGTGCATCCGCATCTTGCCGGATATGTGTCCCAATACGACATGGCCGTTTTCCAGCTTCACCCTGAAGGTAGCGTTAGGCAGGTTTTCGATGACTTCACCCTGCATCTGGATAACATCGTCTTTGGCCATAAGTCCTTTCAACGCATCGGGACGCCGCCGCCTTTGAAATTAGCTTTCTTCAGCAGCGATTCATACTGTTGCGACATAACGTACGACTGCACCTGCGCCATGAAATCCATTGTGACGACGACAATGATCAGCAGCGACGTTCCACCAAAATAAAACGGCACGTTCCAGCGCAGCACCAAGAACTCGGGCAGCAGACAAACAAACACGATGTAGATCGCACCGGCCAGCGTCAGACGCGTCAAGATGCGGTCGATATATCGCGCCGTTTGATCGCCCGGGCGGATGCCAGGAACGAATGCGCCACTCTTCTTCAGGTTGTCGGCCGTTTCCCTGCTGTTGAACACGAGTGCGGTGTAGAAAAAGCAAAAGAAAACGATCGCCAACGCGTACAGCAACACGTACACGGGTTGGCCGGGCTTGAGGGCTTCGGCCACATTGTGCAGCGTGTCTGCGAACCAGCCGGAACGCGACCCCGAACTAAACCAGTTCAGGATGGTTGCCGGGAAGAGAATGATCGACGATGCAAAGATCGGCGGAATCACGCCCGACATGTTCAACTTCAACGGCAAATGCGAGGATTGACCGCCGTAAATCTTGTTACCGACTTGCCGCTTTGCGTAATTCACAAGGATCTTGCGCTGGCCGCGTTCGATGAACACCACCAGATACGTTACAGCAGCAATCAGCGCGACGACGATAATCGCCGAGATGATGCTCATCGAGCCGGTTCGCACCAGTTCGAAAAGACCGCCGATTGCATTCGGGAAACCCGCTGCAATACCGCCGAAAATGATGATCGAGATACCGTTGCCGAGTCCGCGCTCCGTGATCTGCTCACCAAGCCACATCAGGAACATCGTGCCCGTTACCAGCGTCACGACCGTCGTCAGCCGAAACACCATTCCCGGATCAATCACCAGAGCCGGCTGATTTTCCAATGCCACGGCGATGCCGAATGCCTGGAACGTCGCCAGCAAGACCGTGAAGATACGCGTGTACTGCGTGATCTTCCGCTGCCCCGCCTGCCCTTCCTTTTTCAGCGCTTCCAGCTGCGGCGAAACAATTGCCAGCAACTGCATGATGATCGACGCCGAGATATACGGCATGATCCCGAGCGCGAAAATCGTGAACCGCGAAAGTGCGCCACCCGAGAACATGTTGAACATGCCAAGGATGCCGCCCGACTGGCTCTGGAACAACTTCGCCAGTTGGTCCGGGTCGATACCCGGCACCGGAATGTGCGCGCCGATACGGTAGACAATCAGCGCCAGCAGCAGAAACACTGCCCGCCGACGCAGATCACCGAACTTCGCCGCGCTGCGACCGGGTTTTGCGAGACTCGGGCTGTTAGCCAAGTACCTTCTCCGATGCAAATGCTAGTGACGGCAAATAACTTGCGCGTTACTCGGCAAAGGAGCCGCCGGCTGCTTCAATAGCAGCGCGCGCACCCTTCGTCGCACCCAGACCCTTCACAACGATCTTGCGCTTGAGCTCGCCCGTCGCGATGATCTTGGCGCTCTTGATCAGCTCGCCAACCAGACCGGCTTGCTTCAGAGCCAACAGATCGACTTCGTCGACCGGCAGCTTTTCCAGATCGGAGAGACGCACTTCACCAACGAATTCCTTCGTCAGCGAGGTGAAGCCACGCTTCGGCAGGCGACGTTGCAACGGCATTTGACCGCCTTCGAAGCCAACCTTGTGAAAGCCGCCCGAACGCGACTTCTGACCCTTGTGACCACGGCCGGCGGTCTTGCCGAGGCCGGAGCCGATGCCGCGACCAACGCGACGCTTTGCGTGCTTCGCGCCTTCAGCCGGCTTCAGGTTATTCAATTCCATTATCAACTCCTTGAGTCCCGGTCAGCCGCTTAGCTGATGACCTTAACGAGGTACGAAACCTTGTTGATCATGCCGCGTACGGCCGGCGTGTCCTGCAACTCGCTAACCGAGTTGAGTCGGCGCAGACCGAGGCCACGCACCGTTGCACGGTGCGTTTCGCGGGTGCCGATCAGGCTCTTGACGAGCTGGACCTTGACAGTTTTATCAGACATGGTGTCCACCTTAGCCCAGAATATCTTCGACGGACTTGCCGCGCTTCGCCGCGATGTCACCCGGCGTGGACTGCTTGCGCAGACCGTCGAGCGTTGCACGAACGAGGTTATACGGGTTCGTCGAACCGTGGCTCTTGGCCACAACGTTCTGCACGCCCATCACGTCGAACACTGCGCGCATCGGACCGCCAGCGATCACACCGGTACCGTCCTTCGCCGGAGCGAGGAGGACCATCGATGCGCCGTGCTTGCCGTGCACTTCGTGTTGCAGAGTACCGTTCTTCAGCGGCACCTTGAACATGTTGCGGCGGGCTTGTTCCATCGCCTTCTGAACAGCGACAGGCACTTCCTTCGCCTTGCCCTTGCCCATACCGACGCGGCCATCACCGTCGCCGACCACGGTCAGTGCGGCGAAACCGAGAATACGGCCACCCTTCACAACCTTGGTCACGCGGTTGACCGAAATCATCTTTTCGCGCAGGCCGTCGTCGCGTTCGTCAGCCTGAACTTTCGCTTGCATCTTTGCCATGACGAATTCTTCCCTTAGAACTTGAGTCCGGCTTCGCGCGCCGCATCAGCCAGCGCTTTCACGCGGCCGTGGTAACGGAAACCCGAACGGTCGAAGGCGACGGATTCGATGCCGGCAGCCTTAGCCTTTTCTGCGATGCGCTTACCGATCAGCGTAGCAGCAGCGACATTGCCGCCCTTGCCCGTTTGATCAGCCAGTTGCGCACGCACTTCGGCCTCGAGCGTCGACGCGCTGGCGAGCACCTTGGTGCCGCACGGCGAGAACACTTGCGCATAGATGTGCGTGTTCGTGCGATGCACGGCGAGACGCGCGACCTGCAGCTCAGCGATCTTGATACGCGTCTGACGAGCGCGGCGCAGGCGAGATTGAGTCTTATCCATGATTGCGCACCCTTACTTCTTCTTCGTTTCTTTGAGGATCACGACCTCGTTGGCGTAGCGCACACCCTTGCCCTTATAGGGCTCCGGCGGACGATAGCCGCGCACTTCTGCAGCGACCTGGCCAACTTTCTGCTTGTCGATCCCCTTGATCACGATTTCGGTTTGCGACGGGGTTTCAGCCTTCACGCCTTCCGGCATCTGGTGCACCACGGGGTGCGAGAAACCCAGCGACAGGTTCAGCTTGTCGCCTTGCGCCTGTGCGCGGTAACCGACGCCAACCAGCGTCAGCTTGCGCTCGAAACCCTTCGTCACGCCGTTCACCATGTTCGCCACCAGTGCGCGCATCGTGCCCGACATCGCATTCGCTTCGCGGCTTTCGTCAACCGGCTCGATCTTCAGAATGCCGTTGTCGTTCACCACTTTCACGAGGCGGTTAGCCGCCTGCGTAATGGTACCCAGCGGGCCCTTGACGGTAATGCGATCGTCGCTCAGGGCCACTTCTGCGCCTTGCAGCGCGATCGGGCTTTTACCTACTCGAGACATGTTTCTCTCCTTTCGGCCTTAAGCGACGTAGCAGATGACTTCGCCGCCAACGCCCGTTGCACGCGCCTTGCGGTCCGTCATCACGCCCTTCGGCGTCGACACGATTGCCACGCCGAGGCCATTCATGACCACGGGGATGTCGTTACGGCCGCGGTACACACGCAGACCAGGCTTTGAGACGCGTTCAATGCGCTCAATCACCGGACGGCCAGCGTAGTACTTCAACACGATATTCAATTCAGACTTCGCACCTTCGGACTTCACTGCGAAATCATCGATATAGCCTTCGTCCTTAAGGACCTGCGCGATCGCAACCTTGACTTTCGACGAGGGCATAGTCACCGAGACTTTCTCAACCATCTGCGCGTTGCGGATGCGAGTCAGCATATCGGCGATAGGATCACTCATGCTCATTTACGTTTCTCCTATTACCAGCTCGCCTTGGTCAGGCCAGGGATCTCGCCGCGGAACGCGATTTCGCGAATCTTGTTACGCGCCAGCCCGAATTTACGGAACGTACCGCGCGGACGACCAGTAATCGCGCAACGATTGCGCTTACGGGTCGGGTTAGAGTTGCGCGGCAGTTGTTGCAGTTCCAGACGTGCTGCGTAATGCTCTTCGTCCGACTTGCTCATATCGCCAATGATCGCCTTCAACTCTGCACGCTTGGGCGCGTACTTAGCAGCGAGGCGAGCACGCTTCTTTTCACGTTCGATCAGTGCCAGTTTAGCCACGGTAACCTCAGTTTCTGAACGGGAACTTGAAGCTGGCGAGCAGAGCCTTTGCTTCGTCGTCGGTCTTCGCAGTCGTCGTGATGCTGATGTTCAGCCCACGCAGTGCGTCGATCTTGTCGTAGTCGATTTCGGGGAAAATGATCTGCTCTTTCACACCGATGTTGTAGTTGCCGCGACCGTCGAACGCACGACCTGACACGCCACGGAAGTCGCGCACACGGGGGAGCGCAACCGTCACGAAACGATCCAGAAATTCGTACATTGCTTGACCACGCAGCGTGACCATTGCACCGATCGGGTAGCCCTGACGGATCTTGAAGCCAGCGATTGCCTTGCGTGCCTTCGTGATCACCGGCTTCTGGCCTGCGATCTTCGTTAGGTCGCCAACGGCGTTTTCGATGATCTTCTTGTCAGCAACCGCTTCGCCAAGGCCCATGTTCAGGGTGATCTTGGTGATGCGCGGCACTTCCATCACGGACTTGTAACCCAACTTTTCGATGAGGCCGGGTACAACCTTTTCTTTGTAAAACTCTTGCAAACGAGCCATTTTTTTACTCCGCAGCGTCAGGCGCTCAGCTCGGCACCAGTCGTCTTAAGGAAACGGACTTTCTTGTCTCCTTCGACCTTGATGCCTACACGCGACGCCTTGCCATTCGCGTCGACCAATGCGACGTTCGAAATTTGCAGCGGCATCGTCTTGGCTTCCACACCACCCGTCGTACCCTTCATCGGGTTCGGCTTGACGTGTTTCTTGACGAGGTTGATACCCTCGACAATGACCTTGCCTTCGCCAACGGACAGCACGACGCCGCGCTTGCCTTTATCTTTGCCGGTGATGACGATAACTTCGTCACCTTTGCGAATCTTGTTCATCGCGACTCCTTACAGCACTTCAGGTGCCAACGAAACGATCTTCATAAATCGTTCGCTGCGCAACTCGCGCGTGACAGGCCCGAAAATACGGGTGCCAATAGGTTCGAGCTTGGCATTCAACAACACTGCGGCGTTGCCATCGAACTTGATCAGCGAGCCGTCCTGACGGCGCACGCCCTTGGCGGTGCGAACCACCACGGCGTTATAAATTTCGCCTTTCTTCACGCGCCCGCGCGGCGTTGCTTCTTTGACGGTCACCTTGATGATGTCGCCAATGCTGGCATAACGACGCTTCGAGCCGCCGAGCACCTTGATGCACATGACTTCACGCGCACCCGTGTTGTCGGCCACTTCAAGCCGAGTTTCGGTCTGGATCATGGTTTATCTTTCCCAACTTAATCCGGTCACACCACCATGGCGTACCCGGTCAGTCTTGGTCCCGTCAGCCAATCGGCTGCTTGGGTTAGAACAGCAGCGACGGCAAACGAAACCCGCCATCGCAATCCGGTGAATCCTTCGGGACAGACTGGCGCCTGAACCGCTTCCCCCACCAACTTCGCCCGCGACGGGGCTCCCATAAAGAGGGAAGACCGAAATTATAACAAATAATCTCGGTCTTGCAAGCGAAATCTACTGCGATTTCAACAACTTCTACTACTTAGCGGCGTCAGATGACGCGAGCAGCCTCGACCAGGCGGGCCACAACCCAAGCCTTCGTCTTCGAAATCGGACGAGTTTCGTGAATTTCAACGAGGTCACCCTCGTTGTACGTGTTCGCGTCGTCGTGCGCGTGGTACTTCTTCGAGCGCACAACGTACTTGCCGTAGATCGGGTGCTTCACGCGGTGCTCAACCAGCACGGTGACCGTCTTGTCCATCTTGTTGCTGACGACCTTGCCGACCAGCGTCCGCTTGAGCGAGGTTTTTACGCTATCGTTCATTTCTGGTTCGCCTTCTCAGTCAGGACGGTCCGCACACGTGCGATGTCGCGACGAACCTTCTTCAGCTGGCTCGTGTTCGTGAGCTGCTGGGTCGCGAGTTGCATGCGCAGGCCGAATTGCGCCTTCAGCAGGTCCGACAGCTCCTTGTTGAGCGCGGCCTGGTCTTTCTGGTGAAGTTCGGAAGCCTTCATCATTTGCTCCTTAGGCGCCGAGCTGACGCACGATGAAGGTCGTCTTGAGCGGCAGCTTAGCTGCAGCCAGACGGAACGCTTCGCGTGCCAGCTCTTCGGTTACGCCGTCCATTTCGTACAGCATCTTGCCCGGTTGAATCTCTGCGACGTAGTACTCAGGGTTACCTTTACCGTTACCCATACGTACTTCAGCCGGCTTGTGCGAGATCGGCTTGTCCGGGAAGATGCGGATCCAGATGCGGCCACCACGCTTGATGTGACGCGTCATTGCACGACGTGCCGCTTCAATCTGGCGCGCGGTCAGGCGACCACGACCGATAGCCTTCAGGCCGAACTCACCGAACGACACCGCGTTACCGCGGGTAGCGACACCGGTGTTACGACCTTTCTGCTCTTTGCGATACTTTCTGCGTTTCGGTTGCAGCATCGTTATTCTCCAGTCTTCCCGTCGCCGCCGGCACCGCCAGCACGACGAGGAGCGCCACGGCGTGCACCTGCCGGGCCACCACCTTCACCATCGCGACGCGGACGGCGATCGCCACCCGGACGTGCGTTGCGGCGCGGACGCTTTTCTTCGGCGACTTCTTCAACCACCGGTGCGTCGTTGCGGCCGAGTGTATCGCCCTTGTAGACCCACACCTTCACGCCGATGATGCCGTACGTCGTCTTCGCTTCCGAAGTTGCGTAGTCGATATCTGCACGCAGCGTATGAAGCGGAACGCGACCTTCGCGATACCATTCCGTACGGGCGATTTCGATACCGTTCAGACGGCCAGCGCTCATGATCTTGATGCCTTGAGCACCCAGACGCATTGCGTTTTGCATCGCACGCTTCATCGCGCGGCGGAACATGATCCGGCGCTCGAGCTGTTGCGTGATCGAGTCGGCGATGAGTTGCGCATCGGTTTCCGGCTTGCGGATTTCTTCAATGTTGACGTGGACCGGAACGCCCATGCGGCGTTGCAGTTCCGACTTCAGCAGTTCGATATCCTCGCCCTTCTTACCGATGACCACACCCGGACGCGAGCTATAAATCGTGATTCGCGCGTTTTTCGCCGGACGCTCGATAACGACGCGACCAACCGAAGCGTTCTTCAGCTTCTTCTTCAGGTATTCACGAACACCGATGTCTTCCTGCAACATCGCCGCGAAATTGTTGTTGTTCGCGTACCAACGCGACGCCCAATTGCGGCTGACGGCCAAACGGAAGCCAGTCGGATGAATTTTCTGTCCCATCGTATGACCCCTTAATTCCCGACCGTCACAGTGATGTGACAGGATTGCTTCTCGATGCGGTTACCGCGGCCTTTAGCGCGCGCAGTAAAACGCTTGAGCGACGCAGCCTTGTCGATGTAGATGCTCGTGATCTTGAGCTCATCGATATCGGCGCCTTCGTTATGCTCCGCATTCGCGATCGCCGACAGCACGACCTTTTTCACGATTCCCGCAGCCTTCTTCGGCGAGAACGTCAGAACGTTCAGCGCCTTGTCGACCGGCAAACCGCGGATCTGGTCAGCCACAAGGCGCGTTTTCTGCGCCGAGATGCGGGCACCGCGATGAATTGCTTTCACTTCCATCTTGAGCCCCTTATTTCTTAGCCTTCTTGTCGGCTGCGTGACCCTTGAACGTACGGGTCAGTGCGAACTCGCCAAGCTTGTGGCCGACCATGTTTTCCGAGATGTACACCGGAACGTGTTGACGGCCGTTATGAACGGCGATCGTCAGACCGATGAAATCCGGGAGGATCGTCGAGCGACGCGACCAGGTTTTGATCGGCTTCTTATCCCGCGAAGCTGCTGCCGCCTCAACTTTCTTCAGCAAATGGGCGTCGCAGAACGGACCTTTTTTTACAGAACGTGCCATTGCCTACTCCTTAACGCTTGTGACGGCGCTGGACGATCATGCTCGTCGTGCGCTTGTTGCTGCGGGTGCGATAACCCTTAGCAGGCGTGCCCCACGGGCTCACCGGATCGCGACCTGCAGCCGTCTTGCCTTCACCACCACCGTGCGGGTGATCGACCGGGTTCATTGCAACGCCGCGCACCGTCGGGCGGATACCGCGCCAGCGGTTTGCGCCAGCCTTACCGATTTGACGGAGGCTATGCTCTTCGTTGCCAACTTCACCGATCGTCGCGCGGCACTCAACGTGAACGCGGCGGATTTCACCTGAGCGCAGGCGGACCTGTGCGTAGATGCCTTCACGAGCCAGCAACATCGCCGACGTACCAGCCGAACGCGCCATTTGCGCACCCTTGCCCGGCAGCATTTCGATGCAGTGAATCGTCGTACCGACCGGAATGTTGCGGATCGGCAGCGTGTTGCCTGCGCGGATCGGCGCTTCAGAACCGGACATCAGCTGCTGGCCGACGGTAAGACCCTTCGGAGCGATGATGTAACGGCGCTCGCCGTCTGCATACAGAACCAGCGCGATGTTCGCGCTACGGTTCGGATCGTATTCGAGACGTTCGACCTTCGCTGGGATACCGTCCTTGTTGCGACGGAAATCGACGACACGGTAGTGATGCTTGTGACCACCACCCTTGTGACGCGTGGTGATGTGGCCGTTGTTGTTGCGGCCGGCGGTCGAGGATTGCGAGTCGAGCAGCGGTGCGAACGGCTTGCCCTTGTACAGATCCTTGTTGACCACCTTGACCATCGCGCGGCGACCCGGCGAAGTCGGCTTAACTTTAACGATTGCCATGATTACTTGGCCTCCGCTTCAAAGTTGATTTCCTGGCCGGGCTTCAGGCAGACATACGCCTTCTTCACGTCTTTGCGCTTGCCCATGAAGCGGCCAAAGCGCTTGGCTTTGCCCTTCGAGACCAGCACGTTGACGGAATTGACCTCCACCTTGAACAGCAGCTCGACTGCAGCTTTCACTTCCTGCTTCGTGGCATCGGGCGCGACTTCGAACACGACTTGCTCGTTCTTGTCGGCCACCAGCGTCGCCTTTTCGGAGATCACCGGCGCGAGCAGGACCTGCATCAAACGATGATCGTTTTTGCGAATCTCGCTCATGACAGCAACTCCTCGATCTGGGCGACCGCAGCCTTCGTGATCAGGATCTTCTTGAAGTAGATCAGCGACAGCGGGTCGGCGTAACGCGGCTCGACAACCGCCACATGGGCGAGGTTGCGCGACGCGAGGTACAGGTTTTCGTCAACCGTGTCGGTAATCACCAGCACGGAGTCGAGACCCATCGCCTTGAATTTTTCGGCCAGCAGCTTGGTCTTCGGCGCTTCGAGCGTCAGCTCGTCGACAACCGAGATACGGCCTTCGCGGGCCAGCTGCGAGAAGATCGAGCAGAGACCTGCGCGATGCATCTTCTTGTTGACCTTGTGCGAAAAGTTTTCTTCCGGCGAATTCGGGAAGATCCGGCCACCGCCGCGCCACAACGGGCTCGACGACATACCGGCACGGGCGCGGCCCGTACCCTTCTGGCGCCACGGCTTCTTGGTCGTGTGCTTGACTTGCTCACGATCCTTCTGCGCGCGGTTGCCGCTGCGGGCATTCGCTTGATACGCAACCACCACCTGGTGAATCAGGGCTTCGTTGTAATCGCGGCCGAACACGACGTCCGACGCGCTAACGCCTGCACCTTCCTGACCATTGGCATTCAGGAGCTTAAGTTCCATTATCTCGCTCCTTTCACGGCACGCGTCTTCACGGCCGGCGTAACGAATACCTTGCCACCCTTCGCACCCGGAACGGCGCCCTTGACCAGCAACAGCTTGCGGTCAGCGTCGATACGAGCGATTTCGAGGTTTTGCACCGTTACCGTGTCGTCACCCATGTGACCGGTCATGCGCTTACCCGGGAAAACACGACCCGGATCCTGCGCCATGCCGATCGAACCCGGCACGTTGTGCGAGCGCGAGTTACCGTGCGATGCACGGCCGGATGCGAAGTTGTAACGCTTGATGGTACCGGCGTAGCCCTTACCGATCGACACGCCTTGCACGTCGACCTTCTGGCCCACTTCGAACAGGTCAGGACCAACCACGGTGCCGTTGGACAACTCGGCAGCCTTAGCGGCGTCGATCTGGAATTCTTTGAGGATTTCACCGGCTTGAACACCGGCTTTGGCGAGATGACCGGCCAACGGCTTCGTCACACGCGATGCACGGCGCGTACCGAATGCAACCTGCACGGCCGTGTAGCCGTCGGTTTCAACAGTCTTGATCTGCGTCACGCGGTTGTCGGACACGTCCAGCACGGTAACGGGAATCGAATCCCCTTCTGCCGTGAAGATACGGGTCATGCCAACCTTGCGACCTACGAGTCCAAGGCTCATCGTTTTCTCCATTCCCGACTGCGATTGGTCGGGGCTAATTTACAAAATGCCGGTGCCGTTTCGGGCATGAATCCATGCTGCAGCACACCGACTTTTTTGCGCAAATGCGCGAAAAGCCTTGCATTATAGCGAGGCTTTTCGTTTTCTGCAAGCAATCAATGACTTAGCGTTGCCTGTTACGCCGGGCAACGCTTGGAGGCCTTATTGCAGCTTGATTTCGACGTCCACGCCAGCCGGCAAGTCCAGCTTCATCAGTGCGTCGACGGTCTTGTCCGTCGGATCGACGATGTCCATCAGGCGCTGGTGCGTGCGGATTTCGAGCTGATCACGCGACGTCTTGTTGACGTGCGGCGAACGCAGGATGTCGAAGCGTTGAATGCGGGTCGGCAGGGGCACCGGACCACGAACGATTGCGCCAGTCCGCTTTGCCGTGTCGACGATTTCAGCAGCCGATTGGTCGATCAAGCGATAGTCGAAAGCCTTCAGGCGAATGCGGATTTTCTGGTTCTGCATGACAATTCCTTGGAAAAGAGCGAGGCGGTATTGCGCCGCCAGATAGCAAAAGAACGTAGAGCCGGGCGCCCACTCAGAGCTGGCGCCCGGCTCCGGGCACCACGTACTTCAAAGTCAATCCGCGATTTTACTCGAGAATCTTGGCAACGACACCTGCGCCGACGGTACGGCCGCCTTCGCGGATAGCGAAACGCAGACCTTCTTCCATCGCGATCGGGTTGATCAGCTTCACCGTGATCGACACGTTGTCGCCCGGCATGACCATTTCCTTGTCCTTCGGCAACTCGATCGAGCCCGTCACGTCCGTCGTACGGAAGTAGAACTGCGGACGATAGTTGTTGAAGAACGGCGTGTGACGGCCGCCTTCGTCCTTGCTCAGCACGTACACCTCAGCCGTGAAGTGCGTGTGCGGGTTGATCGAACCCGGCTTGGCCAGCACCTGGCCACGCTCCACGTCTTCGCGCTTCGTGCCGCGCAGCAGGATACCGACGTTGTCGCCCGCCTGACCCTGGTCGAGCAGCTTGCGGAACATTTCCACGCCCGTGCACGTCGTCTTCACCGTCGGCTTGATACCGACGATTTCGATTTCCTCGCCCACCTTCACGACGCCACGCTCCACGCGACCCGTCACCACCGTGCCGCGACCCGAGATCGAGAACACGTCTTCCACCGGCATCAGGAACGCGCCGTCCACTGCGCGCTCCGGCGTCGGGATGTACGTGTCCAGCGCGTCGGCCAGATTCATGATCGCCACTTCGCCCAGCTCGCCCTTGTCGCCCTCGAGCGCCAGCTTGGCCGAACCCTTGATGATCGGCGTGTCGTCGCCCGGGAAGTCGTACTTCGACAGAAGCTCGCGCACTTCCATCTCGACCAGCTCCAGCAACTCAGCGTCGTCCACCATGTCGCACTTGTTCAGGAACACGATGATGTACGGCACACCGACCTGACGCGCCAGCAGGATGTGCTCACGCGTTTGCGGCATCGGGCCGTCAGCGGCCGAGCACACCAGGATCGCGCCGTCCATCTGCGCGGCGCCCGTGATCATGTTCTTCACATAGTCAGCGTGGCCCGGGCAGTCAACGTGTGCGTAGTGGCGGTTAGCCGTTTCGTACTCGACGTGCGCCGTGTTGATCGTGATACCACGTGCCTTTTCTTCCGGCGCCGCGTCGATCTGGTCGTATGCCTTCGCTTCGCCGCCGAACTTCTGCGTCAGAACCGTCGTGATCGCTGCCGTCAGCGTGGTCTTGCCGTGGTCAACGTGACCGATCGTGCCGACGTTCACGTGCGGCTTGGTCCGTTCGAATTTACCTTTAGCCATGTTTCTCTTCTTTCAAAAAGTTAATCGTTGAATGACTTGCCGCGCAATTACTTCGACTTCGCGTTGATGATCGCTTCGGACACGTTACGCGGTGCTTCGGAGTAGTGCTTGAACTCCATCGTATACGTTGCGCGACCTTGGGTCAGCGAACGCAGCGACGTCGAGTAGCCGAACATTTCCGACAGCGGCACTTCGGCGCGAACAATCTTGCCACCGCCGACCATATCGTCCATACCCTGGACGATACCGCGACGGCCCGACAGGTCGCCCATCACGTTGCCCATGTAGTCTTCCGGCGTTTCGACTTCCACAGCCATCATCGGTTCGAGGATGACCGGTTGCGCCTTGCGCATTGCTTCCTTGAACGCCATCGAGCCGGCCATGCGGAACGCATTTTCGTTCGAGTCAACGTCGTGGTACGAACCGAACGTCAGGTGAACCTTGACGTCGACAACCGGGAAGCCTGCCAGCACGCCTGCCTTCAGCGTTTCCTGAATACCCTTGTCCACCGCCGGAATGTATTCGCGCGGAATCACGCCGCCCTTGATCTCGTCGAGGAACTCGTAACCCTTGCCTTGCTCGTTCGGCTCGAGCGTGATGACCGCGTGGCCGTACTGGCCGCGACCACCCGACTGCTTGACGAACTTGCCGTCAACGTCTTCTGCCTTGCCACGAATCGTTTCACGGTAAGCAACCTGCGGCTTGCCGACGGTCGCTTCCACGCCGAATTCGCGCTTCATACGGTCAACCAGAATTTCCAGGTGGAGTTCGCCCATGCCCGAAATAATGGTTTGGCCCGATTCTTCGTCCGTTTGAACGCGGAACGACGGATCTTCTTGTGCCAGACGGTTCAGCGCCAGACCCATTTTTTCCTGGTCAGGCTTCGTCTTCGGCTCAACCGCCTGCGAAATCACCGGCTCCGGGAAAATCATGCGCTCGAGCACGATCGGGTTTTGCGGATCGCACAAGGTGTCGCCGGTCGTCGCGTCCTTCAGGCCGACTGCTGCTGCGATGTCGCCCGCGCGAACTTCCTTGATTTCTTCGCGCTGGTTCGCGTGCATCTGCAGAATACGACCCAGACGTTCCTTCTTGTCTTTGGTCGCGTTCAGCACGGTGTCGCCCGAATTCACCACGCCCGAGTACACGCGAAAGAAAATCAGCTGGCCGACGAACGGGTCGGTCATGATCTTGAATGCCAGGGCCGAGAACTTTTCGTCGTCAGCAGCGCGGCGCTCGCCTTGCTCACCGTTTTCCAGCTCGCCGGTAACCGGCGGGATGTCGATCGGCGACGGCAGGAAATCGAGCACGGCGTCCAGCATGCGTTGCACGCCCTTGTTCTTGAACGCGGTGCCGCACAACATCGGCTGGATTTCACAAGCGATCGTACGGTCACGCAGACCCTTGATGATTTCCTCTTCCGTCAGTTCGCCCGACTCGAGGTACTTGTTCATCAGATCTTCGCTCGATTCAGCCGCAGCTTCGACCATCTTTTCACGCCATTCATTGCACGTGTCGGCGAGTTCAGCCGGAATTTCTTCGTACGAAAATTTGGTGCCTTGGGACGCGTCGTCCCAAATGATCGCCTTCATCTTCATCAGGTCGACGACGCCCGTGAAGTTTTCTTCCGCGCCGATAGGCACCACGACTGGAACCGGGTTTGCCTTCAGACGCAGCTTCAGCTGGTCGTAGACCTTGAAGAAGTTCGCGCCGGTACGGTCCATCTTGTTGATGAACGCGAGACGGGGAACCTTGTACTTGTTAGCCTGACGCCACACGGTTTCCGACTGGGGCTGCACGCCGCCCACAGCGCAGTACACCATGCACGCGCCGTCGAGCACGCGCATCGAGCGCTCAACTTCAATCGTGAAGTCGACGTGGCCCGGGGTGTCGATGATGTTGATGCGGTGCTCAGCGCGGTCGCCGGCCATGCCTTTCCAGAACGCCGTCGTAGCAGCCGACGTAATCGTGATGCCGCGTTCCTGCTCCTGCTCCATCCAGTCCATGGTGGCAGCGCCGTCGTGAACTTCACCAATCTTGTGGTTCACGCCCGTGTAAAACAGGATGCGCTCGGTCGTCGTCGTTTTGCCGGCGTCGATGTGAGCGCTAATACCGATGTTACGGTAGCGCTCGATAGGTGTCTTGCGAGCCACTTTGATCCTCTATTGGGATGACGCGATGCGAGAAAATACCCATCGCGCTGTAACACAAACGGGCGAGGCGCTTTGTAAGCGCACCCGCCCGGAATTTCTTTCCGTTTTGTCTGCTAAACCCGGATTCGGGAAGCTTAGAAACGGAAATGCGAGAACGCCTTGTTGGCTTCTGCCATCCGGTGAACTTCGTCGCGCTTCTTCATTGCGCCGCCACGGCCTTCGGCCGCTTCGGAAAGCTCACCTGCCAGACGCAGGGCCATCGACTTCTCGCTGCGCTTCTTCGCGGCTTCACGCAGCCAACGCATCGCCAATGCCATACGACGCGACGGGCGCACTTCGACCGGAACCTGATAGTTCGCACCACCAACGCGGCGGCTCTTGACTTCGACCACCGGCTTGACGTTGTTGAGCGCTACCGTGAACACTTCCAGCGGGTCCTTGCCACCCTTGGTCTGGATCTGTTCGAAAGCGCCGTACACAATGCGCTCGGCAACCGACTTCTTGCCGGAGAGCATCAGCACGTTCATGAACTTAGCTACATCAACGTTACCGAACTTCGGATCCGGCAACACTTCCCGCTTGGGGACTTCGCGACGACGCGGCATGTTTCTTCCTTTAACTTTTCAGTTGGAGCTGTTTTAGCCCCGCGGCCACCAACTAACCCGATTCATCTCTAACGACTTACCAGCCCGGTCGGGTGACCACTTACTCGACAGCACCGGCGATTCCGGCACCACCGCTATTACCGCCCTTGCAGGCGACCTGAACTACCTGACCGGCCAATTACTTGCCAGCTTTTGCACGCTTCGCGCCGTACTTCGAGCGAGCCTGCTTACGATCCTTGACGCCCTGGGTATCCAGCGAGCCGCGAACCATGTGGTAACGCACACCCGGCAAGTCCTTCACACGGCCGCCGCGAATCAGCACGACCGAGTGTTCCTGCAGGTTGTGGCCTTCACCACCGATGTACGAAATGACTTCGAAACCGTTCGTGAGGCGCACCTTCGCAACCTTACGCAGTGCCGAGTTCGGCTTTTTCGGCGTCGTGGTGTACACACGGGTGCACACGCCGCGACGCTGGGGGCAGTCCTGCAAGGCCGGGCTCTTGCTCTTCGTCGTTTCCGACGCGCGGCCTTTGCGAACCAGTTGATTGATGGTTGGCATTGTCTATTCCTGAAATTGAACAAAATCGACGCATGTGTTTCCGGGCAAAGCAGAAACGATTGCGCATCGAACTTCCGGCTTCGATTGCAAGTACGTGGACGGAGTCCGCGCGCGAGCATCCCAAAGACCGGAACCTAGCATAATATTCCGAAAAGGCTAAAGGAGTCAACACGTTGCAATGTTTCGCAGACCTGCGCACCTTAGCTGGCGACGGCGCTTGACTTAATCAGCGGCAACGACTTCCAGCAGTTCGTCCCCGAAACGATCGAGCTTGCGCGCGCCCATGCCCGGAATGCCGCGCAAATCCTCAATGGAATCGGGACCGTTGCGAGCAATCTCCGCGAGCGTCGCGTCGTGGAAAATCACATAGGCGGGTACACCGTCGCTCTTCGCGGTTTCTGTGCGCCAAGCGCGTAACCGATCCCAGCGCGCGCGTTCCCGCGGACCCATGCCGATCGTCGGATCCGCTCGTTCGCTGGTTCGACCGGACGACTGGCGGGTACGCGTGGGCTTCACATAGCGGCGCATCGTGACATTCTGCTCGCCTTTCAGAACGGGCTTACTAGCCTCGGTGAGAACCAGCGAGCCGAACCCCTCGTGATCGACTGTCAGATAGCCGAACGCCACCAGCTGACGAAACACCGCGCGCCACTCCGGTTCGCCGAGCGCCGCGCCGATACCGAATGTGGTCAGCTTTTCATGCCCGCGCTGCAGGATCTTCTCACTGCGATTGCCGCGCAGAATGTCTATGAGATGACCTGCGCCGAAGTGAAAACCGCTCGCCCGCTGCGCGCGAAACACACACGACAGCGCCATCTGCG
Organism: Paraburkholderia kirstenboschensis; assembly: GCF_032806925.1. Classification (NCBI taxonomy): domain Bacteria; kingdom Pseudomonadati; phylum Pseudomonadota; class Betaproteobacteria; order Burkholderiales; family Burkholderiaceae; genus Paraburkholderia; species Paraburkholderia kirstenboschensis. The sequence continues at coordinate 2,486,353 of NZ_CP136513.1, forward strand.
ACTCGCGCGTCGCGTCCCACGTATCGGGTGGCTCAAGGCAGTTGTCGCAATTACCGCAAGGCTTGCTCGATTCGCCGAAATACGCGAGAAGGCGCACGCGCCGGCACGTCGCCGCTTCGCACAGGCCGAGCAGCGCATCCAGCTTGCCGGTCTGGACGCGCTTGTGCGCGTCGTCCGCGTCAGACTCGTCGATCATCTTGCGCTGCTGGACGACGTCGCCGAGACCATAGGCCATCCATGCATTGGCCGGCATGCCGTCGCGGCCGGCTCGACCGGTTTCCTGGTAGTACCCTTCGACGCTCTTCGGCAAATCGAGGTGAGCGACAAAACGCACGTCCGGCTTGTCGATGCCCATGCCGAACGCGATGGTCGCGCACATCACAATGCCTTCCTCGCGTTGAAACATCTCCTGATGTTTCTGGCGCGTCTCGAATTCCATGCCCGCGTGATACGGCAATGCGCGCATACCCTTTTCCTTCAGCCATTCGGCCGTCTCTTCGACCTTGCGCCGGGACAGGCAATACACCACCCCAGCGTCGGTCGTACCATCCGCCCGCGTGTGTTCGGCGCGAATAAAGTCGAGCAACTGCGTGCGCGCGTTGTCCTTTTCGACGATGCGATAACGGATATTCGGCCGGTCGAAACTCGAGACGAAAATGCGCGCGTCGTCGAGCGCAAGGCGGTGAATAATCTCGTCGCGCGTGATGGCGTCCGCGGTGGCCGTCAGCGCGATGCGCGGCACATTCGGAAAGCGCTCGTGCAGTACCGAGAGCTGAATATATTCAGGGCGGAAGTCGTGCCCCCATTGCGACACGCAATGCGCTTCGTCGATCGCGAAAAGTCCGATGCGAGTACGCTCCAGCAATTCCTGGAATCGCGGCGTCATCAAACGTTCGGGCGCCACATAGAGGAGATCTATGTCGCCGTCGCGCAAGGCGCGCTCGGTGGCCATTGCTTCGGCGCTCGAAAGCGTGGAGTTCAGGTAAGCGGCGCGCACGCCGACTTCCGTGAGCGCGGCCACTTGATCCTGCATCAGGGCGATCAACGGCGAGACGACGATACCTGTGCCGAAGCCGCCCTCGCGTCGCACCAGCGACGGGATCTGATAACACAGCGATTTGCCGCCGCCCGTCGGCATCAACACGAGACAGTCGCCGCCGCCGGCGACGTGTTCGACAATTTCGCCTTGCTGTCCTCTGAACGCGGGGTAACCAAAAACTTCGTTGAGGATTTCGAGCGGACGGGACATGAATTTGAGAGAAGCAGCGTAAAGCGGGTGACACGAATTTTACCAACGCATTCGCGCTGCGCCCGCGCTTTGCAAGAACGTTAGCCATCTGGCCTACGAATGGACAAGAACGCGTAACAAAGCGGCGCAAAAAAAAGCCGCTCAGTCGAAACTGAGCGGCTTCGCTGGCTAGAGCCCCAAGCGGCTTGCGCCGCCGGGACTTACTCGCCTGAGTGCTGTTGTTCGGCGGCCGGGGTTTCCGGCGTACCGAATTCGAACGACTCTTCCGCTGCGATCTGATCGAAACGCTCGCGGTCGGACAGTTCCTTGCTCTTGCGTGCCTTGTGGAACGCGAGACCCGTACCGGCCGGAATCAGACGGCCGACGATCACGTTTTCCTTCAGACCACGCAGGTCGTCGCGCTTGCCCATGATCGCCGCTTCGGTCAGCACGCGGGTCGTTTCCTGGAACGACGCCGCGGAGATGAACGAATCGGTCGACAGCGACGCCTTCGTGATACCGAGCAACACGTTTTCGTACGTTGCCGGACGCTTGTCTTCCGCGATCATACGGTCGTTTTCGTCGAGCATATCCGACCGCTCGACCTGTTCGCCCGGGATGAAACGCGTATCGCCGTTGTCCGTAATCTGCACGCGACGCAGCATCTGACGAACAATCACTTCAATGTGCTTGTCGTTGATCTTCACGCCTTGCAGACGGTACACGTCCTGCACTTCGTCCACGATGTAACGCGACAGCGCCTCGACGCCCTGCAAACGCAGGATGTCGTGCGGATCCGCCGGCCCGTCCACGATCATTTCGCCCTTGTTGACGACCTGACCATCGTGAACCAGAACCTGCTTTTCCTTCGCGATCAGGAACTCGTGCTGATTGCCTTCGAGGTCCGTGATAACGAGACGCTGCTTGCCCTTCGTGTCCTTACCGAACGACGTCGTACCCGTGACTTCCGCCAGGATACCTGCGTCCTTCGGCGAACGTGCTTCGAACAGTTCCGCCACACGCGGCAGACCGCCGGTAATGTCACGCGTCTTCTGCGATTCAGTCGGGATACGTGCGAGCACTTCACCGACCTGCACTTGCTGACCGTCCTTCACGGTGATCAGAGCGCCGACCTGGAAGCCGATCTGCACCGAGTGCTCGGTGTTCGGGATCTTCACTTCCTCGCCGTTCGCGTCGAGCAGCTTGACCTGCGGACGCACCGTCTTCGAAGCTTGCGAACCACGACGCTTCACGTCGATCACGACCAGAGTCGAAAGACCCGTCACGTCGTCGATCTGCTTCGCAACGGTCACCCCTTCTTCGACGTTCTCGAACTTCACCGTACCACCGTACTCGGTGATGATCGGACGCGTCATCGGGTCCCACGTCGCCAGTTGCGTGCCGGCCTTGATCTGCGCGCCGTCCAGCTGCAACAGCGTCGCGCCGTACGGCACCTTGTGGCGTTCGCGCTCGCGACCGTGGTCGTCGGTGATCATTGCTTCGCCCGAACGCGAGATGACGATCTGCTCGCCCTTCGCGTTGGTGACGTAACGCATCGTCGACGTGAAACGCACCGTACCGTTCGACTTGGCTTCAACCGACGAAGCCACTGCCGCACGCGACGCCGCACCACCGATGTGGAACGTACGCATGGTCAGCTGCGTGCCCGGTTCACCGATCGACTGAGCGGCGATCACACCGACTGCCTCACCGACGTTCACGAGCGAGCCACGGCCCAGGTCGCGGCCGTAGCAGGCTGCGCACAGACCGTAACGCGTTTCGCAAGTCAGCGGCGTACGCACGCGCACCTCGTCGATGCCGAGGCGTTCGATTTCCTCGACCGCATCTTCGTCGAGCAGGCTGCCCGCTTCGTACAGCGTTTCCTGCGATTCCGGATTGACGACGTCAGCCACCGCCACGCGACCGAGAATACGATCACGCAGTGCTTCGACGACTTCACCGCCTTCGACCAACGCCTTCATGGCAACGCCGTTGGACGTACCGCAATCGTCCTCGACCACCACCAGATCCTGCGTCACGTCGACGAGACGTCGCGTCAGGTAACCGGAGTTTGCCGTCTTCAGTGCCGTATCAGCCAGACCCTTACGTGCACCGTGGGTCGAGATGAAGTACTGCAACACGTTCAGACCTTCGCGGAAGTTCGCCGTAATCGGCGTCTCGATGATCGAGCCGTCCGGCTTCGCCATCAGGCCACGCATACCGGCCAGCTGACGAATCTGAACCGCGGAACCACGAGCACCCGAGTCCGCCATCATGTAGATGGAGTTGAACGATTCCTGACGCGTTTCGTTGCCGTCGCGATCGACCACCGGTTCCGTCGAGAGCTGCTCCATCATCGCCTTGCCGACCGCTTCCGACGTTGCCGACCAGATGTCGACCACGTTGTTGTAGCGCTCTTGCGACGTGACGAGACCCGACATGTACTGACGGTCGTATTCCTTCACCTTCTTCGCGGCGTCGCCGACGATGGTTTCCTTCTGCGGCGGCACGAGCATGTCGTCGACGCAGATCGAGATACCTGCGCGCGTGGCGAGACGGAAACCCGACTGCATCAACTGGTCGGCGAAAATCACCGTTTCACGCAGACCGCACTTGCGGAATGCGGTGTTGATCAGACGCGAGATTTCCTTCTTCTTCAGCGGCTTGTTCAGCACCGAGAACGGCAGGCCCGGCGGTAAAATTTCCGACAGGATTGCACGGCCGACGGTCGTCGCGTACAGCGAGATCTTCGGCACGAACGCCGGCGCACCTTCCGACTTGTCTTCGTTGTGGACCATTTCGGTGATCCGCACGTTGACGCGCGAGGCGAGCTCGACTTCCTTGTTCTCGTATGCACGCAGCGCTTCCGAGACGCCCGTGAACGTCAGGCCTTCGCCCTTCGCGTTCACAGCTTCACGGGTCGCGTAGTACAGACCGAGCACGATATCCTGCGACGGCACGATCGACGGATCGCCGTTAGCCGGGAACAGGACGTTGTTCGACGCCAGCATCAGCGTGCGTGCTTCCATCTGCGCTTCGAGCGACAGCGGAACGTGAACAGCCATCTGGTCACCGTCGAAGTCGGCGTTGAACGCCGCGCAAACGAGCGGGTGCAGCTGGATTGCCTTACCTTCGATCAGCACCGGCTCGAAAGCCTGAATGCCAAGACGGTGCAGCGTAGGCGCGCGGTTCAGCATGACCGGATGCTCGCGGATCACCTCTTCAAGGATGTCCCACACCACCGGCGTCTGATTCTCGACTTCCTTCTTCGCAGCCTTAATGGTGGTAGCAACACCCATCACTTCGAGCTTGTTGAAGATGAACGGCTTGAACAGTTCGAGCGCCATCAGCTTGGGCAGACCGCACTGATGCAGCTTGAGCGTCGGGCCCACCACGATCACCGAACGGCCCGAATAGTCAACACGCTTGCCGAGCAAGTTCTGACGGAAACGACCGCCCTTACCCTTGATCATGTCAGCGAGCGACTTCAGCGGACGCTTGTTCGCGCCGGTCATTGCCTTACCGCGACGACCGTTGTCGAGCAGCGAATCGACGGCTTCCTGCAGCATCCGCTTTTCGTTGCGGACGATGATTTCAGGCGCCTTCAGTTCGAGCAGACGCTTCAACCGGTTGTTACGGTTGATCACGCGGCGATACAGGTCGTTAAGGTCCGACGTCGCGAAGCGGCCGCCGTCCAGCGGCACCAGAGGACGCAGTTCCGGCGGGAGCACCGGCAGCACTTCGAGCACCATCCAGTCAGGCTTGATGCCCGAACGCTGGAAAGCCTCGAGCACCTTCAGGCGCTTCGCGTACTTCTTGATCTTCGCTTCCGAACCCGTGTTCTTGAGTTCGGTACGGAGCATTTCGACCTGTTCGTCGATGTTGATCGCGCGCAGCAGCTCGCGAACGCCTTCCGCGCCCATTTCGGCACGGAATTCGTCACCGTACTCTTCGACCTTGTTGTAGTAATCCTCTTCGGTCATGATCTGCCGCGCTTTCAGCGGCGTCATGCCGGGATCGATCACCACGTATGCTTCGAAGTACAGCACGCGTTCGATGTCGCGCAGCGTCATGTCGAGCACCATGCCCAGACGCGACGGCAGCGACTTCAGGAACCAGATGTGCGCAACCGGCGAGGCCAGTTCAATGTGGCCCATCCGTTCGCGACGCACCTTCGCCAGCGTCACTTCGACGCCGCACTTCTCGCAGATCACGCCACGGTGCTTCAGGCGCTTGTACTTGCCGCAAAGGCATTCGTAGTCTTTGATTGGTCCGAAAATCTTCGCGCAGAACAAACCATCGCGTTCCGGCTTGAACGTCCGGTAGTTGATGGTTTCCGGCTTCTTCACTTCACCGAACGACCACGAACGGATCTTGTCCGGCGAGGCCAGACCGATCTTGATCGCGTCAAAAACTTCAGGTTGTTGGACTTGCTTGAATAGATCGAGCAAAGCTTTCATCGCTTCTCTCCAGTAGTCCGATTAGTTGCGGTCGAGGTCGATGTCGATACCCAGCGAGCGGATTTCCTTCACCAACACGTTGAAGGATTCCGGCATGCCTGCATCGATCACGTGATCGCCCTTGACCAGGTTCTCGTACACCTTGGTCCGGCCGGTCACGTCGTCCGACTTCACCGTCAGCATTTCCTGCAGCACGTACGATGCGCCGTACGCTTCGAGCGCCCACACTTCCATTTCACCGAAACGCTGGCCACCGAACTGCGCCTTACCGCCCAACGGCTGCTGCGTAACGAGCGAGTACGGGCCCGTGGAACGCGCGTGCATCTTGTCGTCGACCAGGTGGTGCAGTTTCAGGTAGTGCATGTAGCCGACAGTCACCGTACGTTCGAACATTTCGCCGGTGCGGCCGTCGTATAGACGAACCTGATTCTTCGACGGCGTCATGCCGAGGTTCTTCGCGATGTCGTCCGGGAATGCCAGATCCAGCGCGCGCGACATTTCTTCTTCCGTCGCACCGTCGAACACCGGCGTTGCGAACGGCACGCCTTCGCGCAGGTTCTTCGCCAGTTCGACGATTTCCTCGTCGGTGAAGCTGTCCAGCTCTTCGGCACGGCCCGACTCGTTGTAGATCTTGGTCAGGAATTCGCGCAGTTCAGCGATCTTCGCCTGACGCTGCAGCATTTCGCCGATACGCCAGCCGAGACCCTTCGCGGCCCAACCCAGATGCACTTCGAGAACCTGACCCACGTTCATCCGCGACGGCACGCCGAGCGGGTTCAGAACGACGTCAGCCGGACGGCCGTCGGCCATGTACGGCATGTCTTCGATCGGCACGATCTTCGACACGACACCCTTGTTACCGTGACGGCCGGCCATCTTGTCGCCAGGCTGCAGGCGGCGCTTGACTGCCAGATACACCTTGACCATCTTCAGCACGCCCGGCGGCAGTTCGTCGCCTTGCGTGAGCTTCTTGCGCTTTTCTTCGAACGCCAGATCGAACTGGTGACGCTTCTGTTCGATCGAGTCCTTGATAGCTTCGAGCTGTGCCGCTGCTTCTTCGTCCGCGAGGCGGATGTCGAACCAGTGGTAATGATCCAGATCTTGCAGGTAGGCCTGTTCGATCTTCGTGCCCTTTGCCAGCTTCTTCGGACCGCCGTTCGCGACCTTGCCGTCGAGCATACGTGCGAGACGCTGGAACGCGTCGCCTTCCACGATGCGCAGCTGGTCGTTCAGGTCGAGGCGATAACGCTTCAGCTCATCGTCGATGATCTGTTGCGCACGCTTGTCGCGCTGAATGCCTTCACGCGTGAACACCTGGACGTCGATCACCGTGCCGCTCATGCCCGACGGCACGCGCAGCGACGTGTCCTTCACGTCCGAAGCCTTTTCACCGAAGATCGCGCGCAGCAGCTTTTCTTCCGGCGTCAGCTGGGTTTCGCCCTTCGGCGTGACCTTACCGACCAGCACGTCGCCTGCTTCGACTTCCGCGCCGATGTAGACGATGCCCGACTCGTCCAGACGGCCGAGTTGCACTTCGGCCAGGTTCGAGATGTCGCGCGTGATTTCTTCCGGTCCGAGCTTCGTGTCGCGAGCCACGACGTTCAGTTCTTCGATGTGGATCGACGTGTAACGGTCGTCGGCAACCACCTTCTCCGAGATCAGAATCGAGTCTTCGAAGTTGTAGCCGTTCCACGGCATGAACGCGACCAGCATGTTCTGGCCGAGAGCCAGTTCACCCAGATCGGTCGATGCACCGTCAGCCAGCACGTCGCCACGCGACACGATGTCGCCGACCTTCACGATCGGGCGCTGGTTGATGTTCGTGTTCTGGTTCGAACGCGTGTACTTGATCAGGTTGTAGATGTCCACGCCGACGTCGCCAGCAACGGCTTCGTCGTCATTCACGCGGATCACCATACGGCCGGCGTCGACGTAATCGACCACACCGCCGCGGAACGCCTGAACCGTCGTACCCGAGTCGACCGCCACCGTGCGCTCGATACCCGTACCCACCACGGCCTTTTCAGGACGCAGACACGGCACAGCCTGACGCTGCATGTTCGAGCCCATCAACGCGCGGTTCGCGTCGTCGTGCTCGAGGAACGGAATCAGCGATGCTGCCACCGACACGATCTGCGACGGCGCCACGTCCATGTACTGGATGCGGTCCGGCGTGACCATCAGCGTTTCGCCCGCTTCACGCGACGACACGAGTTCGTCGGTCAGCGTGCCGTCTTCAGCCACTGCCGCGTTCGCCTGAGCGATCACGTAACGGCCTTCTTCGATCGCCGACAGGTAATCGATCTGGTCGGTCACCTTGCCGTCCACAACCTTGCGATACGGCGTTTCGAGGAAGCCGTATTCGTTCAGGTGCGCGTACAGAGCGAGCGAGTTGATCAGGCCGATGTTCGGACCTTCAGGCGTTTCGATCGGACAGACACGACCATAGTGCGTCGGGTGGACGTCGCGGACTTCAAAGCCTGCGCGCTCACGCGTCAAACCGCCCGGGCCAAGTGCCGAGACACGGCGCTTGTGGGTGATTTCCGACAGCGGATTCGTCTGGTCCATGAACTGCGACAGCTGCGACGAACCGAAGAACTCGCGAATCGCCGACGAAATCGGCTTCGAGTTGATCAGGTCGTGCGGCATCAGGTTTTCGCTTTCGGCCTGGCCGAGGCGTTCCTTCACAGCACGTTCGACACGCACGAGACCGGCGCGGAACTGGTTTTCCGCCAGTTCGCCGACGCAACGCACACGGCGATTGCCCAAGTGGTCGATGTCGTCGACTTCGCCCTTGCCGTTACGCAGTTCGACCAGGATCTTGATCGTGGCGAGGATGTCGTCGTCTTGCAGCGTCATCGGTCCGACGATCTCGTCGCGGCCCACGCGACGATTGAACTTCATACGGCCCACCTTGGACAGGTCGTATGCGTCTTCGCTATAGAACAGGCGGTTGAACAGCGCCTCGACCGCTTCTTCGGTCGGCGGTTCGCCCGGGCGCATCATGCGGTAGATTGCGATGCGAGCGGCCATCTTGTCCGCGGTTTCGTCGATACGCAGCGTCGACGAGATGTACGGACCCTGGTCCAGATCGTTCGTGTAGAGCGTCTGGATGTCTTTGATCTTCGACTCGCGCAGCTTCTCGAGGACGGTTTCCGTGATTTCGTCGTTCGCGTTGGCGATGACTTCACCGGTGTCGCCGTCGACGACGTTTTTCGCCAGCACGCGGCCAAGCAGATAGTCTTCCGGGACCGAGATGAACTTGGTCTTCGCGTTGTCCAGATCGCGAATGTGCTTCGCGTTGATCCGCTTGTCCTTCTGGACGATCACGTTGCCATCACGGTCCGTGATGTCGAAACGCGCGACTTCGCCACGCAGACGCTCCGGCACGAACTCCATTTGCGCGCCTTCCGGCATCAGCGTGAAGTTATCGAACACGAAGAAGTTTGCGAGGATCTGTTCCGGCGTGAGGCCGATTGCCTTCAACAGGATCGTGACCGGCATCTTGCGGCGACGGTCGACGCGGAAGTACAGCACGTCCTTCGGGTCGAACTCGAAATCGAGCCACGAACCGCGGTAGGGAATGATACGTGCCGAAAACAGGAGCTTGCCCGAGCTGTGCGTCTTGCCCTTGTCGTGTTCGAAGAACACGCCAGGCGAACGGTGCAGCTGCGATACGATCACACGCTCCGTGCCATTGATGACGAACGAACCCGTCGGCGTCATGAGCGGAATTTCGCCCATGTACACTTCCTGTTCCTTCACTTCCTTGACGACCGGCTTGCTCGGCGATTCCTTGTCGAGCAGCACCAGGCGCACTTTAGCGCGCAGTGCCGAACAGTACGTCAAACCGCGCTGCTGACATTCCTTGATGTTGAATGCCGGCGGCGACAGCATGTAGCTGACGAACTCGAGACGTGCGAACCCGTTGTGCGAAACAATCGGGAAAACGGATGTGAACGCGGCCTGCAGGCCTTCCGGCTTGCGTTGCGTGGAGGACGTGTCTGCTTGCAGAAACGTGCTGAATGATTCAAGCTGGGTAGCCAGCAGGAAAGGTACTTGGTGAACGATGGGGCGCTTCGCAAAACTCTTGCGAATACGCTTCTTCTCGGTGAAGGAATATTGCATACGATCTCCGAATCACGGCGGGCATTGTTGTCGAGGCAGGATACCTTGATGAGACAACCCGAGTGTTCACCGACTGAGACCCGATGGCCGTCCGATGGCTTGAACGAGCCTAGAAGCTTGGTGGTTGGCCTCTACCAACCGCTGGCTGACGGCAGCGGATGCCTGTCGCATATGGAACCTTAACCGCTACCCGACCAAACTTGCCTTCTGCAGTCGCTTCAGAAGACAAAGAGAAGCGCCGGTCGATGTTGCCGATAGGCGGTTTTCTTTGGCTTCTGGGAGTCGCATTATTGCCAAACATCGATGCAAAGACGCGTCCCCCACAAAGCACAAAAAGGCCGGCGGTGGAAAACCGCCAGCCTTCGCACAGCGCGCTGAAACTTACTTGATTTCAGCCTTCGCGCCGGCTTCTTCCAGCTTCTTCTTGGCTTCTTCAGCAGCAGCCTTCGGTACCGCTTCCTTCACAGGCTTCGGTGCACCGTCGACCAGATCCTTCGCTTCCTTCAGGCCGAGACCCGTCAGTTCACGAACTGCCTTAATGACAGAAACCTTGTTCGCGCCAACTTCCACCAGGTTGACCGTGAATTCGGTTTGCTCTTCAGCTGCAGCAGCGCCGCCGCCTGCACCTGCGGGGCCTGCCACTGCAACAGCAGCTGCCGACACGCCAAACTTTTCTTCGAACGCCTTAACCAGCTCGTTCAGTTCCAGAACCGACATCGAGCCTACGGCTTCGAGGATGTCTTCTTTTGCGATTGCCATTTGAAATACTCCTAAATTGAATTCGGATACAGCTAGCGATCAATTACGCTCGGCTGAAGTGCATTACGCAGCGGATTCTTCGCCTTGTTTCTTTTCTGCCAGCGCGGCCAGAGCGCGCGCGAAGCCAGAAACAGGTGCTTGCATAACGAACAACAGCTTGGAGAGCAGCTCCTCGCGGCTCGGGATGTTGGCCAGCGCTTGCACGCCCGCCTTGTCCATCACGTTGCCTTCGTAGGCGCCAGCCTTGATGACCAACTTGTCATTGCTCTTGCTGAAGTCATTGACGACCTTAGCAGCAGCAATTGCATCTTCCGAGATGCCGTAGATCAGGGGGCCAGTCATCTGCTCTGCCAGCGGAGCGAACGGGGTCCCTTCGACAGCGCGACGCGCCAGCGTGTTTTTCAACACGCGAAGGTAAACCTGTTGCTCACGCGCTTTCGCGCGCAGCTTGGTCAGATCGCCAACCGTGATCCCACGATACTCAGCCAGAACCACGGTCTGGGCTTTCGCGACTTGCGCGGCAACCTCAGCGACGACGGCCTGCTTGCTTTCTTTGTTGAGTGGCACGGTTAACCTCCAGATTCGATACACGCGGCGTGCGCCTTGTGTACCGCGTTCAATAACGGCGTCCGACCAGTCAGGAGTATTTCGACCGCTCGACACCCGCACTGCTGCAAGCATCTAACGGCTTCATCACTGCAAAACCTTTTCGGGTTCGCCATCTGCGTTGGCTTTGCATTAAGAGTCCGCCTACCTGCTGCGAACCCGCCAACGGTCTTTGACAACCGGTTGCGCGATGCCAACTACTGTCATCTCGCAACCGCCCAAAGCCCATAAACGCCCCGACTTTCATCGAGGCGATGAATTACTTACTGTGCAGCGAGCGACGTCTGATCGACGCGAACGCCGACACCCATCGTGCTCGACAGTGCAACCTTACGCAGGTAAACACCCTTGCTCGTCGCCGGCTTAGCCTTCTGCAGCGCGTCGATGAGAGCGCTCAGATTGCTACGCAGAGCCGTCGGCTCGAACGAAGCACGACCGATGGTGGCGTGAATGATACCGGCCTTGTCGACACGGAATTGCACTTGACCAGCCTTGGCATTCTTCACCGCCGTTGCGACGTCCGGCGTGACCGTGCCAACCTTCGGGTTCGGCATCAGGCCGCGCGGGCCGAGGATCTGACCGAGCGTACCGACCACACGCATCGTGTCCGGCGAAGCGATCACGATGTCGAAGTCCAGCTTGCCAGCCTTGACCTGTTCAGCCAGGTCTTCCATACCGACGACTTCAGCGCCGGCTGCGCGAGCCTGTTCGGCCTTTTCGCCCTGTGCGAACACGGCGACGCGAACCGACTTGCCCGTACCTGCCGGGAGCACGACCGAACCGCGAACTACCTGGTCCGATTTCTTCGCGTCGATGCCGAGCTGCACTGCCACGTCGATCGATTCGTCGAACTTCGCGCTTGCGCACTCCTTAACCAGCGACAGAGCGTCGTCGATCGGGTACAGCTTCTGACGGTCAACCTTTGCTGCAAAAGCCTGCAGACGCTTAGAAAGCTTAGCCATTTACACGCCCTCCACGGTGATGCCCATCGAGCGGGCGCTACCAGCGATAGTACGAACCGCTGCGTCCAGATCAGCTGCCGTCAGATCGGGCATCTTGGTCTTGGCGATGTCTTCAGCTTGAGCGCGGGTGATCTTGCCGACCTTGTCGGTGTGCGGCTTGCTCGAACCCTTGTCGATCTTCGCTGCCTTCTTGATCAGAACCGTTGCCGGCGGCGTCTTCAGGACGAATGTGAAGCTCTTGTCAGCAAACGCGGTAATCACGACCGGAATCGGCAGACCCGGTTCCAGTGCTTGAGTCTGCGCGTTAAACGCCTTGCAGAACTCCATGATGTTCAGACCGCGCTGACCCAGTGCCGGACCGACCGGCGGCGACGGGTTGGCTTTACCTGCAGGAATCTGCAGCTTGATAAAGCCGATGATTTTCTTTGCCATGTTGAAAACCTCTTTGGAACGTCACATTGCAAGCGAACGTTCAGTGAGTAGTAGCGCGCGTTCGCCGGAAACCCGGCTACTTGCGCTCCTCAACGGCCATTGCGCGGGCCGTAAGCGCGAAATACGAAACGCGCCGACCGGCGCGCTGCGTAGAATCTGGATTACAACTTCTCGACTTGGCCGAATTCCAGCTCGACCGGCGTAGCGCGGCCGAAGATTGTAACGGAAACACGGACACGCGACTTTTCGTAGTTCACTTCTTCGACGCTGCCGTTGAAATCGGTGAAAGGACCGTCCTTCACGCGAACCATCTCGCCTACTTCAAACAGGGTTTTCGGACGCGGCTTCTCCACGCCTTCCTGCATCTGCGACATGATCTTCTCGACTTCGCGCGGAGAAATCGGACTCGGCCGATTACGCGCACCACCTACAAAGCCCGTGACCTTCGCCGTGTTCTTCACGAGGTGCCACGTCTCATCCGTCATTTCCATCTCAACCAGCACGTAACCGGGGAAGAACCGACGCTCAGTCACCGATTTGTGACCGCCTTTCACCTCGACAACCTCTTCGGTTGGGACGAGGATCTGACCGAACTGGTCTTGCATGCCAGCGCGTTCAATGCGCTCCTGAAGTGCACGTTGCACGCTCTTCTCCATACCGGAGTAGGCGTGCACGACGTACCAACGTTTGCCGCTCGGAGATGCCGGAGTATCGCTCATATCATTTCCAACCCAGAATCACCGAGAAAATCGCCCATTCGATGGATTTATCACTAACCCATAGAAAGATCGCCATCACGAACACGAAGCCGAACACTACCAACGTCGTTTGAGTCGCCTCTTTGCGAGTCGGCCAGACGACCTTGCGGACTTCCTTGTACGAATCTTTGGCGAAAGCGATGAAACCCTTGCCAGGCGCGGAGAGAAGACCGACTGCAACACCCGCGACTGCACCAACAGCCAAGGCGGCTCCGCGGACGTACCATTCCTGACCATTAAGCCAGAAGAACCCCACGAACCCGGCCAAGACCAGCAATACGCCCGCGACGAGCATCAGCTTGTCGCCGGATGTATTTACAGTTTCGACGGAAGGATTCGCCATAACACCTTAACGAAGCGCCACAGTTGACGCGAGAGTTGGCAGGGGCAGAGGGAATCGAACCCCCAACCTTCGGTTTTGGAGACCGACGCTCTGCCAGTTGAGCTATACCCCTAAACCATTTGGGGTTGACGACACCGCCAACCCCGAAACTACAGATTAACGAGAACTATCTGGCGTTACTCGAGAATCTTGGCAACGACACCTGCGCCGACGGTACGGCCGCCTTCGCGGATAGCGAAACGCAGACCTTCTTCCATCGCGATCGGGTTGATCAGCTTCACCGTGATCGACACGTTGTCGCCCGGCATGACCATTTCCTTGTCCTTCGGCAACTCGATCGAGCCCGTCACGTCCGTCGTACGGAAGTAGAACTGCGGACGATAGTTGTTGAAGAACGGCGTGTGACGGCCGCCTTCGTCCTTGCTCAGCACGTACACCTCAGCCGTGAAGTGCGTGTGCGGGTTGATCGAACCCGGCTTGGCCAGCACCTGGCCACGCTCCACGTCTTCGCGCTTCGTGCCGCGCAGCAGGATACCGACGTTGTCGCCCGCCTGACCCTGGTCGAGCAGCTTGCGGAACATTTCCACGCCCGTGCACGTCGTCTTCACCGTCGGCTTGATACCGACGATTTCGATTTCCTCGCCCACCTTCACGACGCCACGCTCCACGCGACCCGTCACCACCGTGCCGCGACCCGAGATCGAGAACACGTCTTCCACCGGCATCAGGAACGCGCCGTCCACTGCGCGCTCCGGCGTCGGGATGTACGTGTCCAGCGCGTCGGCCAGATTCATGATCGCCACTTCGCCCAGCTCGCCCTTGTCGCCCTCGAGCGCCAGCTTGGCCGAACCCTTGATGATCGGCGTGTCGTCGCCCGGGAAGTCGTACTTCGACAGAAGCTCGCGCACTTCCATCTCGACCAGCTCCAGCAACTCAGCGTCGTCCACCATGTCGCACTTGTTCAGGAACACGATGATGTACGGCACACCGACCTGACGCGCCAGCAGGATGTGCTCACGCGTTTGCGGCATCGGGCCGTCAGCGGCCGAGCACACCAGGATCGCGCCGTCCATCTGCGCGGCGCCCGTGATCATGTTCTTCACATAGTCAGCGTGGCCCGGGCAGTCAACGTGTGCGTAGTGGCGGTTAGCCGTTTCGTACTCGACGTGCGCCGTGTTGATCGTGATACCACGTGCCTTTTCTTCCGGCGCCGCGTCGATCTGGTCGTATGCCTTCGCTTCGCCGCCGAACTTCTGCGTCAGAACCGTCGTGATCGCTGCCGTCAGCGTGGTCTTGCCGTGGTCAACGTGACCGATCGTGCCGACGTTCACGTGCGGCTTGGTCCGCTCAAACTTACCCTTGGCCATTTTCGACTCCTAAGAGGATTTTTCCGTACGTTGCGCCGGGCGCAAACAATCACCGAGTACTTCTGGTGCCCATGGGCAGGATCGAACTGCCGACCTCTCCCTTACCAAGGGAGTGCTCTACCACTGAGCCACATGGGCGCTACTTCTGTATGCTGGAGCGGGTGAAGGGAATCGAACCCTCGTCGTAAGCTTGGAAGGCTTCTGCTCTACCATTGAGCTACACCCGCAAGGATCATGGATTCCCAACAACTACTGCAACTTGCATTCTGGTGGAGGAGGTTGGATTCGAACCAACGTAGGCGTAAGCCAACAGATTTACAGTCTGCCCCCTTTAGCCACTCGGGCACCCCTCCGCAGAGAACTGACGATTATGGGGGAACAACCGCTCAATGTCAAGCCTTGCTTGACTGCTCCAAACCCAAACGCTCTCACTTATATGGTAGCGATCGCAGTGCTGCCGTAAACGCAGAAACCCCACCCTTTTTAGGGGTGGGGTTTCTGATGCTGCTGGGGAGCCTGACGATTACCTACTTTCACACGGGCAATCCGCACTATCATCGGCGTGGAGTCGTTTCACGGTCCTGTTCGGGATGGGAAGGGGTGGTACCGACTCGCTATGGTCATCAGGCATGACGGGTTGCCGTACTGCCGGTGGGGCAGTACAGCCAATCGGGGAAGAAGTAGTGTCTGATGAGTCAACATCAGGTGAGGCGGGTTGTGTTGTTTCAGGCACAACACTGAATCCCAACCGTGTGTGCTGCGACCTCCTGGGGAGGTTCAGCGCATCCCCTTCGGGGATCGGACCCGCGTAAGCGCTCAAGCGCTAACGTGGGTCGAGACACACCTGTTATAGGATCAAGCCTTACGGGCAATTAGTATCAGTTAGCTGAGCACATTACTGCGCTTACACACCTGACCTATCAACGTCCTGGTCTTGAACGACCCTTCAAGGGGCTCGAAGCCCCGGGGATATCTCATCTTAAGGCGAGTTTCCCGCTTAGATGCTTTCAGCGGTTATCTCTTCCGAACATAGCTACCCGGCGATGCCACTGGCGTGACAACCGGTACACCAGAGGTTCGTCCACTCCGGTCCTCTCGTACTAGGAGCAGCCCCCTTCAAATATCCAGCGCCCACGGCAGATAGGGACCAAACTGTCTCACGACGTTTTAAACCCAGCTCACGTACCTCTTTAAATGGCGAACAGCCATACCCTTGGGACCGGCTACAGCCCCAGGATGAGATGAGCCGACATCGAGGTGCCAAACACCGCCGTCGATATGAACTCTTGGGCGGTATCAGCCTGTTATCCCCAGAGTACCTTTTATCCGTTGAGCGATGGCCCTTCCATACAGAACCACCGGATCACTATGACCTGCTTTCGCACCTGCTCGACTTGTCGGTCTCGCAGTTAAGCACGCTTATGCCATTGCACTATCAGCACGATTTCCGACCGTACCTAGCGTACCTTCGTACTCCTCCGTTACACTTTGGGAGGAGACCGCCCCAGTCAAACTGCCTACCATGCACTGTCCCCGATCCGGATTACGGACCAAGGTTAGAACCTCAAACAGATCAGGGTGGTATTTCAAGGATGGCTCCACGCAAACTGGCGTTCACGCTTCACAGCCTCCCACCTATCCTACACAGACCGGTTCAAAGTCCAATGCAAAGCTACAGTAAAGGTTCATGGGGTCTTTCCGTCTAGCCGCGGGGAGATTGCATCATCACAAACACTTCAACTTCGCTGAGTCTCGGGAGGAGACAGTGTGGCCATCGTTACGCCATTCGTGCAGGTCGGAACTTACCCGACAAGGAATTTCGCTACCTTAGGACCGTTATAGTTACGGCCGCCGTTTACCGGGACTTCAATCAGGAGCTTGCACCCCATCATTTAATCTTCCGGCACCGGGCAGGCGTCACACCCTATACGTCCACTTTCGTGTTTGCAGAGTGCTGTGTTTTTATTAAACAGTCGCAGCCACCAGTTTATTGCAACCCCTTCACCCTTCGCCCGCAGGGGCGTCAAGCTACAGGGGCGTACCTTATCCCGAAGTTACGGTACCAATTTGCCGAGTTCCTTCTCCCGAGTTCTCTCAAGCGCCTTAGAATACTCATCTCGCCCACCTGTGTCGGTTTGCGGTACGGTCCTGTTAAACTGAAGCTTAGAGGCTTTTCTTGGAACCACTTCCGATTGCTTCTTCACCGAAGTGAATGGCCTCGCACCCTTGAATTCCGCGCCCGGATTTGCCTGAGCGCCTTCTCCAATGCAAGGACCGGGACTTCCAACACCCGGACAACCTTCCGCGATCCGTCCCCCCATCGCATTTAACAATGGTGCAGGAATATTAACCTGCTTCCCATCAGCTACGCATTTCTGCCTCGCCTTAGGGGCCGACTCACCCTACGCCGATGAACGTTGCGTAGGAAACCTTGGGCTTACGGCGAGGGGGCCTTTCACCCCCTTTATCGCTACTCATGTCAGCATTCGCACTTCCGATACCTCCAGCACACTTTCCAGTGCACCTTCGCAGGCTTACGGAACGCTCTCCTACCATGCACATAAATGTGCATCCGCAGCTTCGGTATATGGCTTAGCCCCGTTACATCTTCCGCGCAGGACGACTCGATCAGTGAGCTATTACGCTTTCTTTAAAGGATGGCTGCTTCTAAGCCAACCTCCTGACTGTTTTAGCCTTCCCACTTCGTTTCCCACTTAGCCATATTTGGGGACCTTAGCTGGCGGTCTGGGTTGTTTCCCTCTTGACACCGGACGTTAGCACCCGATGTCTGTCTCCCGTGATTGCACTCTTCGGTATTCGGAGTTTGCTATGGCGTAGTAATCCGCAATGGACCCCACAACCATGACAGTGCTCTACCCCCGAAGGTGATACACGAGGCACTACCTAAATAGTTTTCGGAGAGAACCAGCTATTTCCAGGTTTGTTTAGCCTTTCACCCCTATCCACAGCTCATCCCCTAACTTTTCAACGTTAGTGGGTTCGGACCTCCAGTACGTGTTACCGCACCTTCATCCTGGCCATGGATAGATCACCTGGTTTCGGGTCTACACCCAGCGACTGAACGCCCTGTTCGGACTCGCTTTCGCTACGCCTGCCCTAATCGGTTAAGCTTGCCACTGAATGTAAGTCGCTGACCCATTATACAAAAGGTACGCCGTCACCCCCTTGCGAAGGCTCCGACTGTTTGTATGCATGCGGTTTCAGGATCTGTTTCACTCCCCTCCCGGGGTTCTTTTCGCCTTTCCCTCACGGTACTGGTTCACTATCGGTCGATCACGAGTATTTAGCCTTGGAGGATGGTCCCCCCATCTTCAGACAGGATTTCACGTGTCCCGCCCTACTTGTCGTACACCTAGTTCTTTCCAGCTGTTTTCGTCTACAGGGCTATCACCTGCTATGGCGGCACTTTCCAGAGCCTTCGACTAACAGCAAGAATAAAGAGTACAGGCTGGTCCCATTTCGCTCGCCACTACTCTGGGAATCTCGGTTGATTTCTTTTCCTGCGGTTACTTAGATGTTTCAGTTCACCGCGTTCGCTTCACGTAGCCTATGTATTCAGCTACGGATACCTCAAAAGAGGTGGGTTTCCCCATTCGGACATCTTCGGATCAAAGCTCGTTTGCCAGCTCCCCGAAGCTTTTCGCAGGCTACCGCGTCCTTCATCGCCTGTGATCGCCAAGGCATCCACCACATGCACTTGTTCGCTTGACCCTATAACGGGTGTGTCTCTCCCGATGCGAGTTGGCGCTTTAGCGCCTACTCCCATCCGATCCCCGCAGGGGATGGAACCTTCACTGGGAAGGCCGGGCAGCTTGCACAACCGTTACAGGTTGAGTATTCGTGTTGCGCCGTATTCCAAAGCAATCTTTCGATCACTTAAAAAATACATTGATACAATCACAACCCTGATTCACCTACTCATGTACCCATCTCCAGGTACACTTTCGTGAATCTCTTTACTACTTCTTCCTGATTGTTAAAGAACGTTCAGCCGATCGCACGGTTGCTATAACCATGCATCTTTCTGACTGGCTCAATCGCCAATGCACAACGCTCTGGGTCTTTCACACAGAACGCTACGCATTGAGGATTGGTGGAGGATGACGGGATCGAACCGACGACCCCCTGCTTGCAAAGCAGGTGCTCTCCCAGCTGAGCTAATCCCCCAGTCATACAGATATCCCAGAGGTTTTTAGACGGTCAGCTCACCAGACAAGACAGTGGTGGGTCTGGATGGATTCGAACCATCGACCCCCGCCTTATCAAGACGGTGCTCTAACCGACTGAGCTACAGACCCCTGAGTCTGTCTGCGTTTCTTCACTACTACAGCCGATAAGCGTGAGCGCTCAACACCTTGACGCGTCTAGCTCGAGAAAGGAGGTGATCCAGCCGCACCTTCCGATACGGCTACCTTGTTACGACTTCACCCCAGTCATGAATCCCACCGTGGTAAGCGCCCTCCTTCGCAGGTTAGGCTACCTACTTCTGGTGAAACCCACTCCCATGGTGTGACGGGCGGTGTGTACAAGACCCGGGAACGTATTCACCGCGGCATGCTGATCCGCGATTACTAGCGATTCCAGCTTCACGCACTCGAGTTGCAGAGTGCGATCCGGACTACGATCGGTTTTCTGGGATTGGCTCCCCCTCGCGGGTTGGCGACCCTCTGTTCCGACCATTGTATGACGTGTGAAGCCCTACCCATAAGGGCCATGAGGACTTGACGTCATCCCCACCTTCCTCCGGTTTGTCACCGGCAGTCTCCCTGGAGTGCTCTTGCGTAGCAACTAGGGACAAGGGTTGCGCTCGTTGCGGGACTTAACCCAACATCTCACGACACGAGCTGACGACAGCCATGCAGCACCTGTGTTATGGCTCCCTTTCGGGCACTCCCACCTCTCAGCAGGATTCCATACATGTCAAGGGTAGGTAAGGTTTTTCGCGTTGCATCGAATTAATCCACATCATCCACCGCTTGTGCGGGTCCCCGTCAATTCCTTTGAGTTTTAATCTTGCGACCGTACTCCCCAGGCGGTCAACTTCACGCGTTAGCTACGCTACCAAGTCAATGAAGACCCGACAACTAGTTGACATCGTTTAGGGCGTGGACTACCAGGGTATCTAATCCTGTTTGCTCCCCACGCTTTCGTGCATGAGCGTCAGTATTGGCCCAGGGGGCTGCCTTCGCCATCGGTATTCCTCCACATCTCTACGCATTTCACTGCTACACGTGGAATTCTACCCCCCTCTGCCATACTCTAGCCCGCCAGTCACAAATGCAGTTCCCAGGTTAAGCCCGGGGATTTCACATCTGTCTTAGCGAACCGCCTGCGCACGCTTTACGCCCAGTAATTCCGATTAACGCTTGCACCCTACGTATTACCGCGGCTGCTGGCACGTAGTTAGCCGGTGCTTATTCTTCCGGTACCGTCATCCTCCCAGGGTATTAACCCAGAAGTTTTCTTTCCGGACAAAAGTGCTTTACAACCCGAAGGCCTTCTTCACACACGCGGCATTGCTGGATCAGGCTTGCGCCCATTGTCCAAAATTCCCCACTGCTGCCTCCCGTAGGAGTCTGGGCCGTGTCTCAGTCCCAGTGTGGCTGGTCGTCCTCTCAGACCAGCTACAGATCGTCGCCTTGGTAGGCCTTTACCCCACCAACTAGCTAATCTGCCATCGGCCGCCCCTGTAGCGCGAGGTCCCGAAGGATCCCCCGCTTTCCTCCGCAGAGCGTATGCGGTATTAATCCGGCTTTCGCCGGGCTATCCCCCACTACAGGACACGTTCCGATGTATTACTCACCCGTTCGCCACTCGCCACCAGGATTGCTCCCGTGCTGCCGTTCGACTTGCATGTGTAAGGCATGCCGCCAGCGTTCAATCTGAGCCAGGATCAAACTCTTCAGTTCAAACCTGTTACTGTTTTCGGTTGTTTTACCAACCGGTCGCTCACTCAACGTACTGACGAAGTGTTCAACCATCTTTCAACGGCCAAACCTTCCTTTCATTACTGTGTGAGACTTGATACTTTCGCTTTAACGCCCCACCCCGCAGAATACTCCGCAAAGGCAGGACTCGCGTCGCGCATCAAGCGCCCACACTTATCGGCTGTTAGTTTTTAAAGATCGGTACGCTTCACGCTGCGCTGCCCTTACCACCACCACCCGGCACCGCTTCGTTCTGCGTCGCTGCATCAGCAGCAGAGAAACGAGATTATGAAGACTCTCTTCTGTTTCGTCAACTACATTTTTTCGCTTTCGCTTAAAACCTCGTTGACGTTACCGCTGCTGGTTTCCGCCGCGGCCCTCGTTCGCAAACGAGGAGGCGAATAATAGGTCACCCACCGCCTCATGACAAGGGTTTGACGATAACTTTTTGGCGATTCATCTGCGCACCGAACTTAGTAACGCCTCGACGGGCACCGCTCCGGCCATGGCGGCGTAACCGGCATCGCCTGGATGGATGTGATCGCCGCTATCGAACTTGCCCTGAAGACGATCCGGTTGCGCCGGATCGCGCAGCGCGGCGTCGAAATCAACAACGCCGTCGAAAGCGTGGCTCGACCGAATCCACTCGTTAACCGCAAAACGAATATCTTCGCGCTGCGGCGGAAGCGACGCGGGCGTCAACGTTCCTCCGAACACCTTTACGCCCGCGTGTCGCGCCGCTGCAATCACCCGCTGATAGCCCGCGATCAGGTCGGCCGCCGTCACCGAAGCATGGGGGTAGTCGCAATCAAGACCGCTGCGTGCCGGCATCGCCGCGAAATTGATATCGTTGATGCCGATCAGCACAACGACTGCCTTGACGCCGGGCCGCTCGAGCACGTCGCGTCCGAAACGCGTCATCAGCGCGTCGCCATAGCAGGGGGAATCGTTCAGCAGCCGGTTGCCGCTGATCCCTAAATTGACCACCGCCGTCGACCGGTTCCCCGAAGCGGCCAACCGCCGGGCGAGGGCGTCGGGCCATCGGCGATTCTGGTTCATGCTGGAGCGCATGCCGTCTGTGATCGAATCGCCGATCGCCGCAATTGCCGTCGCTTCGGGCGCCGCGTCCACCGACAACGCAGTCGTCCATACATATTGAGTGAAGCGTCCGCGAAACGCCTCTGCGCCCGAGTCGGCCGTATGGTTGCCGGGCCCCGAAACGTAGCTGAGCTGGTTCGCGACGCGATGCCATGCCGCGATCCGCTGTTCCGGGCCCATGAATGCGCTAATTGCGTATGGGGCGCCCTCGTTGATGTCCATCGCGATCGGATCGCTGTCCAACTCGCGGCCCGGCTGTACGCTCACGGCGCTCTTCCCATTGAACGTCACCCGCGCGCCGCCGCTGGCTGAAGCCGCCGCGCCGCCCGCGGACCGCGCGATGCGCAGATCCTCGATCACCAGTGGCGTCTTGCCATATTCGTTGCTGAGGTGGATTCGTGCCGACCTTCCGGACAGCGTCGGATAAACAATCTGACGGACAGTGCGTCCAGCCACTTCCGGTGCGCGGTACAACGGCGGCAAGTCGGACCGCTGTGGAATGGGCTGCAGCGCCGTAGCCCACGCGGTGACCCAATGCGCCGGGGCATCGGCGGCAGCGGCGGTTGATGAAACGGCGAATTGGCAAAGCAGCGCCGCGCCGCATGCGGCGGCTAAAGAGCGAATGGTCATTCCAGTGTCTGGCTCGAAGCAAAACGGGCATTGTGCACGATCGGACCCGGCGACGCGGCGAGCAGTGTCGCCACGGCAACCCCGCGGCGCGCGCGCCGCAGCCAGCTGCTGCCCAGCTCATTCACGAGGCCGCTGTCGCCCCGGTCATCTTCAAAGCGAGCGCCTCGGCGACTTCGATCCCGTCGATCGCGGCCGAATAGATGCCGCCGGCGTAACCCGCGCCCTCTCCGGCCGGATAAAGACCTTCGACGTTCATGCTCTGATAGTCGTCCCGGCGGCGCACCCGGATCGGCGACGAGGTCCGCGTCTCCACCCCGGTCAACACAGCGTCATGCATCGCAAAACCGGCGATCTTCTTGTCCATTTGCGGCAGCGCTTCGCGAATTGCCTCGATCACGTAGTCCGGCAGGGCCGTGCTGAGATCCGTGGGATGCACGCCCGGCTTATAAGACGGCACCACAGAACCGAGCGACGTGGACGGCCGCCCAGCAATGAAGTCGCCGACCAGTTGTCCCGGCGCCATGTAGTCGCCGCCGCCGAGTTCGAAAGCCCGCTCTTCCCATTTACGCTGAAACGCAATCCCGGCAAGCGGCCCGCCGGGGTAATCGTCCGGTGTGATGCCCACGACGATCCCCGCGTTCGCATTGCGCTCAGCGCGCGAGTACTGGCTCATGCCGTTAGTGACCACGCGCCCGGGCTCGGACGTCGCCGCGACCACGGTACCGCCCGGGCACATGCAGAAGCTGTACACCGCACGCCCGTTGCTGCAGTGGTGCACCACCTTATAGTCCGCGGCGCCCAACTGCTTGTGGCCCGCAAACTTGCCGAACCGGCTACGGTCGATCAAACCTTGAGGATGCTCGATCCGGAATCCCAGTGAGAACGGCTTTGCTTCTATATAGACGCCGCGTTCGTGCAGCATCTCGAACGTGTCGCGCGCGCTGTGGCCAACGGCCAGTACGACGTGATCGCAGCGCAGCGTTTCGCCAGTCGACAGCTTCAGCCCTCGCACTTTCCCCTGGTCTATGTCGATATCGTCCACGCGTGTTTCGAAACGCACTTCGCCGCCCAGTTCATGAATGGTCGCGCGCATCTTCTCGACCATGCTGACCAGGCGAAACGTGCCGATATGGGGCCGGCTCAGGTACAGGATGTCTTCTGGCGCGCCGGCGCGCACGAACTCGTCCAGCACTTTGCGGCCGTAGTGTTTCGGGTCCTTGATCTGGCTGTAGAGCTTGCCGTCCGAAAAAGTGCCAGCGCCGCCCTCACCGAACTGGACGTTCGATTCCGGGTTCAGCACCGACTTGCGCCACAGCCCGAAAGTGTCCTTGGTGCGCTCGCGCACGGCCTTGCCGCGTTCGAGAATGATCGGCCGGAAGCCCATTTGCGCGAGGATCAGCCCTGCGAACAGTCCGCAGGGCCCCATGCCGATCACCACCGGACGCGGCGTCGCGAGTTGCGCCGGCGCCTTCGCGACGAACCGGTACGTCATGTCGGGCGTCAGCCCGCAGTGCGGCACGTCGGCGATTCGCTTGAGCGCGGCCACTTCGTCCGCGACCTCTACGTCGACAATATAGGTGAGCTTGATGTCTGCGCGCTTGCGGGCATCGTGAGCACGCCGGAACACCGTGTATCGGACGAGCCCGTCGTCAGGCACGCCGAGTTCCGCGAGGCGCGCGCGGACGGCGGCTTCGAGAGCACTCTCGGGATGATCAAGCGGGAGTTTGATTTCGCTGAGACGTAACATGAGTACCGAGGGATGCAGGAAGGCCGCGAATCGCGGCCAATTCGCAATTTTATAGGTTAAGCGTGGGGCCGGGGACCCGGCGGCGACGAAACAGCTTTCGGCGATTGCGCCCGTCGCTATTGCGACGATCGGTTGTCATTTAAGCTGAGCGCTGACTCCTATAAGAATCAACGATTTAGTGCTCGCTTTGCCATGAGCGCTCGACGCGAGCTTGTCAGCCAATGCGAGCAATTCCGGGCCACTTGACAACGAAGTTGAGGATTTGCGGACGCGCACCAAGCCGGTCCGCCATCGTTAGAGGTCCGTACGTCTTGCAGACCGGAAGCCGTGACCTGTTGGTTGTCCCGCCGGCAGCCATCAGAGCGCGTTCCGCGGGTATCAGCTTGCGGCTATACAGAATCAGGTCACGCCATCGTCTCAGATCGACCCTCTACCGCCGACCTCTCCGCAGACCTTCCCAGCATTGCAACGCGCTCAACTTAGCTGTCAATCCGCTCCCCTTACGTGGCAACCGACAGATACGCAGCCCGTCTCAAAAATATTTATTAACCGACCGGTCGGTTGGTTTATACTGTTTGCACTAGACAACTCCGGCAAAGAGCGTCCCCATGTACACGCAATCCTTGGATATTCCCGGCAACGTAGCTCCGCTGGACTCCGGCGCGACGTCGCCCGAGCAGACGCAGTTCGACGCCGTGATGGCCGCCGACGGCAAGATCGAGCCGCAAGACTGGATGCCCGACGCTTACCGCAAGACTCTGGTGCGTCAGATTTCGCAGCATGCGCATTCGGAGATCGTCGGCATGCTGCCGGAAGGCAACTGGATCACACGCGCACCGAGCCTCAAGCGCAAGGCGATTCTGCTCGCCAAAGTGCAGGACGAAGCGGGCCACGGTCTCTATCTATATAGCGCGGCGGAAACCCTCGGCGTCTCGCGCGACCAGTTGGTTGCGGCGCTGCATTCCGGCAAAGCGAAGTATTCGAGCATCTTCAATTACCCGACGCCCACGTGGGCCGACGTCGGCGTGATCGGCTGGCTGGTAGACGGCGCGGCAATCATGAACCAGATTCCGCTGTGCCGTTGCACATACGGGCCGTACGCCCGCGCGATGATCCGCATCTGCAAGGAAGAGTCGTTCCACCAGCGCCAGGGTTTCGACGCGTTGATTTCGATGATGTCGGGCACCGAAGCCCAGCGCGAGCTCGTCCAGCAGGCGGTGAACCGTTGGTGGTGGCCGGTGCTGATGATGTTCGGGCCGAGCGACAAGGACTCGATCCATAGCAATCAGTCGTCGAAATGGGGCATCAAGCGTATTTCGAACGACGACCTTCGTCAGAAATTCGTCGACGCCACCGTCGATCAGGCAAAAGTCCTCGGCGTCACGCTGCCCGACCGGGACCTCAAATGGAACGAGGCTCGCGGCCATTACGACTACGGCGACATTGACTGGGAAGAATTCTGGCGCGTCGTGAACGGCGACGGCCCGTGCAATCGCGAGCGTCTCAGCACCCGCGTCAAAGCTCATAACGACGGCGCCTGGGTCCGCGAAGCCGCCCTCGCCCACGCCGAAAAGCAGCGCCTGCGCGCACAACAGCACGCCGCCTGACAAGCGCGGCACGCCCGGCAAAGAATCAGGAGATCAGAAATGAACAAGGAATGGCCAATCTGGGAAGTCTTCGTGCGCAGCAAGCAGGGACTCGACCATAAACACTGCGGCAGCCTGCACGCCGCCGACGCGCAAATGGCGCTGCGCATGGCGCGCGACGTCTACACGCGCCGGCAGGAAGGCGTGAGCATCTGGGTCGTGCCGTCGTCGGCAATTACGGCGTCCGCGCCGCAAGACAAGCCCGAACTGTTCGACCCGGCCGGCGACAAGATCTATCGCCATCCGACGTTCTACACGCTTCCCGACGAAGTCAACCACATGTAAGCGCGGCCATGAACATCACGCCTGAACATCTGCAATACGTGCTGCGCCTCGCTGATACCTCGCTGATACTCGGTCAGCGCAATAGCGAGTGGTGCGGCCACGGCCCGATTCTCGAAGAAGACATCGCGCTGTCTAACATGAGCCTTGATCTTGTCGGCCAGGCGCGCCTGCTTTATACGCACGCGGCCTCGCTGGAGCAGCAACTCACCGGCAAGACGCGCACGGAAGACGATTACGCGTACTTTCGCGCCGAGCGTGAATTCGCGAATTACACGCTGGCCGAACTGCCGCACTGCGGTCCGCTGTCCGCTACCGCCCAAGCCGAGAAGGACTATGCGGTCACGATCGTCCGCAACTTTCTTTACTCCACGTTGATGGCGCATCTGTGGACGGCGCTCATGCAATCGGCGGACGCGCAGCTTGCGGCGATCGCGTCGAAGTCGATCAAGGAAGCGAGCTACCACGTGCATCACGCGAGCGAATGGCTGATCCGCTTCGGCGACGGCACCGAGGAATCGCATCGACGCGCGCAGGCTGCGCTGGACTACCTGCTGCCGTACACGCGCGAGTTCTTCAGCACCGATCCGGTCGAAGAGACCATCGCTGCCTCAGGCATCGGACCGCTGACCGCAGATCTCGAAGCCGCCTGGCTCGACGACGTTCGCGCGACGCTCGAGCAAGCCACGCTCACGCTGCCCGAAGCGGTCAAGCACGTCACGACTGGTAAACACGGCGAGCATTCCGAGCACATGGGCTTCGTGCTGGCCGAAATGCAAAGCCTTGCGCGCCAGCATCCCGGCGCCACCTGGTAATACGGGCCATTCGACGATGACGACCTCGATTACGACGCAAAGAGCCGACGCCACGCTCGAACGTGCGTGGGCAGTGCTCGAAGCGGTGCCCGATCCGGAGATTCCGGTGGTGTCGATTCGTGAACTCGGCATATTGCGCGACGTCCGGCGCGCCGAGGACGGCGCACTCGAAGTCGTGATCACGCCGACCTATTCCGGTTGCCCGGCAATGTCGCAGATCGCGGAAGACGTCGCGCATGCGCTCGACGTCGCGGAACTCAAACCGTACCGGATCTCCACCGTCCTCGCGCCGGCGTGGACCACCGACTGGATGACCGCCGACGCCCGCGAAAAGCTGCGCGCTTACGGCATTGCGCCGCCCACGGGCAATTGCGGGTCGGCGGCCGGTTCTGCCGGTGTGCCGCAGGAAAAGGTGCTGCGCTTCGTGCCGCGCGCTCTACCCGCGCCGTCCTGCCCCAGGTGCGGCTCGGCGCATACAGAACGACTCGCGCAGTTCGGCTCGACCGCTTGCAAAGCCTTGTACCGCTGCATTGACTGCCGCGAACCCTTCGACTATTTCAAACCATACTGATATGGCCACTCCGCAATTTCATCCGCTCCGTATCCGCGAAGTGCGGCCAGAAACCGCCGACGCCGTCTCGGTCGCGTTCGAAGTTCCCGTGGAACTGCGCGAGCTCTATCGCTTCACGCAGGGCCAGTTCGTCACGCTGAAAACGCACATCCACGGAGAGGAAACGCGCCGCTCGTATTCGATTTGCGTGGGCGTGACCGACTACGACCGCGACGGCGAACTGCGCATCGGCATCAAGCGTGTGCGCGGCGGGCGCTTCTCGAACTTCGCTTTCGACACGCTGCAGCCGGGCCATACGATCGACGTCATGACGCCCGACGGCCGCTTCTTCACGCATCTGAACGTGGATCACGGCCAGCAGTACGTCGCCTTCGCGGGCGGCTCGGGTATCACGCCGGTGCTCGCGATCATCAAGACGACGCTCGAGGTTGAACCGCGCAGCACCTTCACGTTGATCTACGGCAACCGCAGCGTCGACCAGATCATGTTCGCCGAAGAGCTCGAAGACGTGAAGAACCGCTTCATGAACCGCTTCGTGCTCTATCACGTGCTGTCGGACGACTTGCAGGATGTCGAACTGTTCAATGGCGTGCTGGACCAGCAAAAGTGCGCTGCCTTCCTCGACAGCCTCGTGCCGGCCGGTTTCATCGACGAAGCGTTTATCTGCGGCCCGGCGCCGATGATGGACGCCGCCGAGGCCGCGTTGAAAGCCGCCGGCGTGCCGTCCGAAAAGGTGCACGTGGAGCGCTTTGGCTCGCCGCTGCCCCAGGCGGGCGTGCCGCCCGTCGAAATCACTGAAGATACGCCCGCTGCGGACCTCGAAATCGTGCTCGATGGAAAGCGCCGCAAGCTGCGTCTGCCGTATCAGGGCGTGAGCGTGCTCGACGTCGGTCTGCGCGCCGGCCTTGCGCTGCCGTATGCATGCAAAGGCGGCGTGTGCTGCACCTGCCGCGCCAAAGTGGTTGAAGGCGAAGTGAAGATGGAAAAGAACTACACGCTCGAAGAGCATGAAATCCGCGACGGTTTTGTGCTGACGTGTCAGTGCCATCCGATCAGCGACCGCGTGGTGGTGAGCTACGACGAACGTTGAGCGTGCTTAGGACTCGATGCCGCGAAGCTTTGAGCCGTTCCGCGATCCGCTTACACTAGGGGCCGCTCGCAATCGGACCGTTGAGTCCGTCTCGCGAGCGGCCCCTTTTGGCAATCGCCCAACAAGAATCCACTCACGGCCAATGAGCTCGATCCATCTCACCAACGGCGATGTCGCCGCAAAATCATTGCGCACCGCGTTGCGCGAAGTGGAACGCAACGATCGCGTGCACGCACTGCGCGACGATCTGGCGGTCGGCCCACTGCGCGGCATCGACGATGGTCCCGAAGTGCGCGCCGCATTCTGGGACCGCGTGAGCGCCGACACGAAGCGCGATTTCCTTCGCGAGTTCCGTGAGCAGGCTGCAGCGCTGGAAGCCATTGCGCGCGACGACGCGAATCTGGTGGTCTGGCATGGCGAAAGCGCATCCGATCAATTGATGCTTCGCCGGGTGTGCTATTACCTGCGCAACAATCCACAGCGTCTGAACGAAGTGCGTCTGTCGATTCGCGATCTCACCGATACCGGCGCCTGGGCGCATAGCCGCAGGGACCGCGCGACGTCCGTCGGCATGTTCGCGCCGGCCGTGTTGCAGGCACGTTTGCCAGACGCCGCACCTATCTCGGTCTTGCGCATCAGCCGGCTCGCACTCGAATGGCAGGAAGCCAAACATGCGAACGGCGAAACGCGGCGCTGGCGCGACAACACGTTCACGAGCGGAAGCTTCGCCGATCTCGACACGCTGATACTCGAGCACGTCACGGCCGACTGGCAGCCCGCCTCGCGCGTGGCCGCCGAGGTGATGACCGCTGAGTTGTGGTTCCTCGTCAGCGACAGCATTGTGCTCTGGCGCTTCCGCGAACTGGCCGCTACCCGCCGCATCAGGCTGCGCGGCGACGCCACCGCATGGCGCACGCTGGAATTGTGCGCAGCGCTCGCACCTTGCCCACACCAATAAACAGACCACCATGGCCCGTACCCGAGCCCCCGACCACGAAACCCAGCGCGAACAGATTCTCGAACTAGCGGCAGCGAAGTTCGCGCAGACGAGCTATCCGAGCACGTCGATGTCAGATCTCGCCGCCGCGAGCGGCACCTCGAAAGCGCGCCTGTATCACTACTACGCGAGCAAGGAAGCGATCCTGTTCGATCTACTCGACCGTTACACCAAACGGCTGATGTTGATCATTGCGGAGGTCGAGGGCGCGAGCCAGCGCCGCGGCCTGACCGAGCGCGAGACGTTCGCGGAACTGATCCGCGCCTTCCTTTCCGAATACGAAACCTCGCATAGCCGGCACGTGGCGCTTCTGAACGACGTGAAATATCTCGTCGACGCCCAGCGCGAGGTCATCCTCAACCGCCAGCGCGATGTCGTGGCCGCGTTCGCGCGGCAACTGGCGCGCGCTTATCCGGAGCGCACCACGCGCGAAAACCAGACCGCGCTAACCATGATGGTGTTCGGCATGATCAACTGGACGTTCACCTGGCTCAAGCCAGGCGGGCGCATGGGCTACCGGGAATTTGCCGAGCAGGTTGTAGCCATGGTGGACCACGGGCTGGGCTCGGCGGCCGCGTAATTGCGGGACAGCAATATCCAGACTGGGTATTCGTGCAAGTTGCATGGGCGCGACAACTTGCCTTGAACGCTCGTTCTTTTTATTTTACTAAATCAATTCAATTACTTACCAGCATGGCACTCTGAGATTAGACAACCGCCTCCATATTTGATACGGGTTTTCCCTAGTGATGAATTCGCATATCCGTTACAATCGTTTTTGCGGTGCAGCAACGCCGCACGATCACAAGGAGAACCTGACCATGAACCTGATTACACCCCGCGCCGCCCAGCCGATCGTCGCGCACGATCGCGCGTCGCAGCCAGCCGGTCGTGCACCTGCTCTGGTTCGTGAACTCACTGCGATCGACCGTGAACGGCTGCTGGCCCACTTTCTCGCGCTAGACGAAGACGACCGCCTGCTGCGCTTCGGGCAAATCGTGCCGGACCACGTCATCGAAAATTACGTGCGCGCTATCGATTTCACGCGCGACACCGTATTCGGCGTGTTCGACGATCAATTGCAGCTCACCGGCGTCGGTCACCTCGCCTACCTGCCGGCCGAAGGCGACAAGCGCACGGCGGAGTTCGGCGTGTCCGTGCTCGAAAGTGTGCGCGGCCAAGGTATCGGTTCCAAGCTGTTCGAGCGCGCTGCGATTCGCAGCCGCAACACTCATGTCACCATGCTGTACATGCACTGCCTGTCGCGCAATTCGACCATGATGCACATCGCGAAGAAAGCGGGCATGAAGATCGAGTACGCGTACGGTGAAGCAGACGCCTATCTGACGCTGCCGCCGGCCGATCAAACCAGCATCATTACGGAGATGCTGCAGGAACAGGCCGCTGTGTTTGACTACGCGCTCAAACGTCAAGCGCGCCGTGCTTCAAAACTGTTCGAAAGCTTTATACCGACAGCCGCCGCAGCCTGAACATCCGGCCGCACCAAGCGAACATCAGAAAGGGCAGCCTCATGGCTGCCCTTTCTGTTTGCTGCGTGGATCTTCGCTCGCGCGCCTCATAAGATCGGCAACGCGGTCGTCTCCTTGATCTTTTCGAGCGAAAAGCTCGTCTTCACGTCGATCACCGACGGGTGATGCAACAGCTGGTCCTGCACGAAGCGCGAAAAGTGCGCCATGTCTTCCACTTGAACGCGCAGCAGATAGTCCATCTCGCCGGTCATTGCGTGACATGCCACGACCTCCGGCCAAGCCTGAACGGCGGCACGGAAAAGGTCGGCATGAGTCGCGTCGCCGCGCGGACTCAGCGCCGGCCCGCCGCGTTTTTCCAACCGCACATTGACGTACGCGAGCAAATCGAGCCCCAGGCGCTGGGCATCCAGCAACGCGACGTAGCCGCGGATCACGCCGCTCTCTTCGAGCCGCCGTATGCGTCGCAAACAGGGACTCGGCGAGAGATTGATCCGTTCGGCGATTTCCTGATTCGACAGCCGGCCGTTCTCCTGAAGAATCGCCAGGATACGCCGGTCGATTGCGTCTATCTCTATATTGGCCATTTCCTGCCTTTCGTTCCGAAACCGAGCTAGAAAATAGCGCGAGCCTAGCTCGACGTGATTAAGTTCGCAAGCTTTCGCCGCGGATCGGCCTTTACACTTGCGTCATTCGGTCGCGGTCGATCATCGTAACCGCGACTCCGGCGCAACGCGCCCTTCGACATGGAGACAGACAATGCAGGTTGCAACTTGGGAAAATCCCGTCGGCACAGACGGCTTCGAGTTCATCGAATACACCGCGCCCGATCCGAAGGCGCTGGGCAAGCTTTTCGAGCAGATGGGCTTTACCGCGGTTGCGCGGCATCGTCATAAGGATGTGACGCTATACCGGCAGGGCGAAGTCAACTTCATCGTCAACGGTGAGCCGGATTCGTTCGCGCAACGCTTTGCGCGCTTGCACGGCCCGTCAATCTGCGCGATCGCTTTCCGCGTCCAGGACGCGGGGAAGGCCTACCGGCAGGCGGTCGAAAAAGGCGCGTGGGGCTTCGACAACAAAACCGGCCCCATGGAACTGAACATTCCCGCGATCAAAGGCATTGGCGATTCGCTGATCTATTTCGTCGACCGTTGGCGCGGCAAGAACGGCGCAGCGCCG
This sequence comes from Paraburkholderia kirstenboschensis, assembly GCF_032806925.1. Lineage (NCBI taxonomy): Bacteria > Pseudomonadati > Pseudomonadota > Betaproteobacteria > Burkholderiales > Burkholderiaceae > Paraburkholderia > Paraburkholderia kirstenboschensis. The sequence goes on from NZ_CP136513.1 coordinate 2,518,886, forward strand.
GGCAGCGTGGGCGATATCGATATTTACGACGTCGACTTCGAGCCGGTTCCGGGCGCGAATCCCAACCCCGTTGGTCACGGCCTCACGTACATCGACCACCTCACGCACAATGTGCACCGTGGCCGCATGCAGGAATGGGCTGAGTTCTACGAACGCCTGTTCAACTTCCGCGAAGTGCGTTACTTCGACATCGAAGGCAAGGTGACGGGCGTGAAGTCCAAAGCGATGACGTCGCCGTGCGGCAAGATCCGCATTCCGATCAACGAGGAAGGTTCGGAAACGTCCGGTCAGATCCAGGAATACCTCGACGCGTACCACGGCGAAGGCATCCAGCACATTGCGCTTGGTAGCAGCGACATTTACCGCACGGTCGACGGTCTGCGGGCAGCGAACATTTCGCTGCTCGACACGATCGACACGTATTACGAACTGGTCGACCGTCGCGTGCCGAATCACGGTGAGCCGCTCGACGAGCTGCGCAAGCGCAAAATCCTGATCGACGGCGCGCCGGACGACCTGCTGCTGCAAATTTTCACCGAGAACCAGATCGGCCCGATCTTCTTCGAGATCATCCAGCGCAAGGGCAATCAGGGTTTCGGGGAGGGCAACTTCAAGGCGCTGTTCGAATCCATCGAACTGGATCAGATCCGCCGCGGCGTGGTGCAGGACAAAGCGTGAATTCCTGCCGCCGACGGCCGTAACCCGGAATAAGCACCGATAAAACGACAAGGGCGAGGATCGTATGATCGTCGCCCTTGTCGTTTGCGCCGCTGCTCGACTTCGAGCGACGGCGGGTTAGCCAGTGATACGCCGCATTGGCAGCGCGTCAGGAGTTCTGGTCTTCCTTGTCAGACGTGCTCTCGCGCGCGGTCCGATTGATGGCGATGCGCGCAGGCGCAACGAGCGCCGTACGGCTAATCACGCTTGACGGCGCCCCCGTGCCCGCATTCGAGCGAACCGGCGCGCTGATTGCGAAAAATGCGGCCGAAACCATCAGGAAGGTCTGGATATTTCTAGTGTTCATGCGTACTCCTTTTCTAACTGCCCTGTTGTCCTGAAGCGCCACAACATGCAGCGCGTTATACAGACATTGCTCACAGGTGCGCTATTAGACAGACATGTCCGCTGCGGTTCCGTGAAATTGTAGCCTTTACAGCTTGTTACACCGATGGCCTCAAGCGTCTGGCGAAGTTTGCACAAGCGGGCGCGATAGCACGAGGTGCGGCACGGTGATCAGATCGCACGTTTCCAGCATGGTGCGGCGGGTTTTTACCAGTGCTACCATCACTTAAAACACGTCAATATGGCGACCCCGGCCATACGCATTCACAAGATGCCGCGGCCCATAAGTTTTGGCGATCCCAAACTGGGTGGAGGAGTACACATAATGAATGCCCCGCTAGACGCAGGTCAGCGAGCCTCGCTCGAAGCCGCTCTATCTTCCGTCACGCTCGACGACAAATACACCCTCGAACGCGGCCGCGCGTATATGAGCGGCATCCAGGCGCTGGTGCGTCTGCCGATGCTGCAGCAGGAACGCGACCGCGCCGCCGGACTCAATACGGCCGGCTTCATCTCCGGCTACCGTGGATCGCCGCTCGGCGGGCTCGACCAATCTTTGTGGAAGGCGAAACAGCATCTCGCCTCACATCAGGTCGTGTTCCAGCCCGGCGTCAACGAAGACCTCGCGGCAACCGCCGTGTGGGGTTCGCAGCAGGTCAATCTGTACCCCAGCGCCAAATACGACGGCGTCTTTTCGATGTGGTACGGCAAAGGCCCGGGCGTCGACCGCTCGGGTGACGTCTTCAAGCACGGCAACTCGGCGGGATCGTCGCGGCACGGCGGTGTGCTGGTGCTCGCCGGCGACGATCACGCGGCCAAATCTTCCACGCTCGCGCATCAGTCGGAACACATCTTCAAGGCCTGCGGCCTGCCGGTGCTGTTCCCGTCGAACGTTCAGGAATACCTGGACTTCGGCCTGCATGGCTGGGCGATGAGCCGCTACTCCGGTCTGTGGGTTGCGATGAAGTGCGTGACCGACGTCGTCGAGTCGTCGGCTTCGGTCGACATAGATCCGCACTGCACGCAGATCGTTCTGCCAGACGACTTCGCGGTGCCCGAGGGCGGTCTGAACATCCGCTGGCCCGATCCGCCGCTCGTGCAGGAAGCGCGTCTGCTCGACTACAAGTGGTATGCGGCGCTCGCCTACGTGCGCGCAAACAAACTGGACCGCGTCGAAATTGATTCGCCGCATGCGCGCTTTGGCATCATGACCGGCGGCAAGGCTTATCTGGACGTGCGTCAAGCGCTGACTGACCTCGGTCTCGACGACGAAACGTGCTCGCGCATCGGCATACGCCTATACAAAGTCGGTTGCGTGTGGCCGCTCGAAGCGCAAGGCGCGCAAGCCTTTGCTCGCGGCCTCGATGAAATCCTCGTGGTCGAGGAGAAGCGCCAGATTCTCGAATACGCGATCAAGGAAGAGCTCTACAACTGGCCCGACGCGCAGCGTCCGCGTGTGTTCGGCAAGTTCGACGAGAAAGACGGCGCGGGCGGCGAATGGTCAGTGCCTATGGGCAACTGGCTGCTGCCGGCGCATTACGAGCTATCGCCGGCGATCATCGCCAAGGCGATCGCCACGCGGCTCGACAAGTTCGACCTGCCCTCCGACGTCCGCGCCCGGATTGCCGCGCGCATCGCCGTGATCGAAGCGAAGGAAAAAGCGCTCGCGCGCCCGCGTGTCGAAGTCGAGCGCAAGCCGTGGTTCTGCTCTGGCTGCCCGCACAACACGTCGACCAATGTGCCGGAAGGCTCGCGCGCAATGGCCGGCATCGGCTGCCACTACATGACGGTCTGGATGGACCGCAGCACGAGCACCTTCAGTCAGATGGGCGGCGAAGGCGTCGCGTGGATCGGCCAGGCGCCGTTCACGAACGACAAGCACGTGTTCGCCAATCTCGGCGACGGAACCTATTTCCACTCGGGCCTGCTGGCGATTCGCGCGGCGATCGCGTCGAAAGCGAACATCACTTACAAGCTGCTCTACAACGACGCCGTAGCGATGACGGGTGGTCAACCGGTCGACGGCGTGCTGACCGTGCCGCAGATCACGCATCAGCTGGCGGCCGAAGGCGCGACGAAAATCGCGATCGTGACCGACGAGCCCGAAAAGTACTCGGGGAACGTGGGCCTTGCGCCGGGCATCGACATCCACCATCGCGACCAGCTCGACGAAGTGCAGCGCCAGCTGCGCGAGATTCCGGGCACCACGATTCTGATCTACGACCAGACCTGCGCAACCGAGAAACGCCGGCGCAGGAAACGCGGCGCGTATCCGGACCCGGCACGCCGCGTCGTGATCAACGAAGCGGTGTGCGAAGGTTGCGGCGACTGCTCGGTGAAGTCGAACTGCCTGTCGGTCGAGCCGCTCGACACCGAATATGGCACGAAGCGCCAGATCAACCAGTCCACGTGCAACAAGGACTTCTCCTGCGTGAACGGCTTTTGTCCGAGCTTCGTGTCGGTCGAAGGCGGTCAGTTGCGTAAGCCGAAAGCGGCGTCGGGCATTGTCGCTGACGCTATGCCGCCAGTGCCGGAGCCCGAACTCCCGTCGATCGCGCGGCCGTACGGCGTGCTCGTGACAGGCGTGGGCGGCACGGGCGTCGTGACAATCGGCGCACTTCTCGGCATGGCCGCGCATCTGGAGAACAAGGGCGTCACGGTGCTCGACGTCACCGGCCTCGCGCAGAAAGGCGGCGCCGTGATGAGCCACGTGCAGATCGCGAACAACCCCGCCGACATCCACGCCACGCGAATTGCAATGGGCGAAGCGAGTCTCGTGATCGGTTGCGATGCAATCGTCACCGCCAGCGACGAATGCGTATCGCGGATGCAAGCGGGCCGAACGCGCGTCGTGCTGAACAGCGCGCACACGCCGACCGCCGAACTCATCAAGAACCCGAACTGGCGCTTTCCGGGCAGCAGCACTGAAGCCGACGTTCGCGCGGGCGCGGGCGACGAATGCGTCGATACCGTAGACGCCAATCACTTTGCAGTGGCCTTGCTCGGCGACGCGATCTACACGAATCCGTTCGTACTCGGCTATGCATGGCAACGTGGCTGGGTGCCGTTGACCTATCAGTCGCTGATGCGCGCAATCGAGCTGAACAACGTGCAGGTCGAGAAAAACCGCGCGGCATTTGAATGGGGCCGTCGCGCGGCGCACGATCCGGTGGCCGTGCGCAAGTTCGCCCAATCGCAAGGCCAGGCGGCCACGGCCGATACGCCGAGCGGCAAGATTATTTCGCTGCACACGCCGAAGGCGCTCGATACGCTGATCGACAAACGCGCGGCTTACCTCGCGGCATGGCAAAACGACGCGTACGCCGACCGTTACCGCGCGCTGGTATCGCAGGTGCGGGTGGCCGAGTCGGCGCTCGATTCGATCGACGGCCAGTTGCCTCTCACCGAAACAGTCGCTAAGAATCTGCACAAGCTGATGGCCTACAAGGACGAGTACGAGGTCGCGCGCCTGTACAGCGATCCTTCGTTCATCGAAAAACTGAAAGCGGGCTTCGAAGGTGACTGGAAGCTGCATATTCACCTCGCGCCGCCGATGTTCTCCAGGAAGGACGCCCAAGGCCACCTGATCAAGAAGAAGTACGGCCCCTGGGTGTTCAGCGCAATGCACGTGCTGGCGAAGTTCAAGTTCCTGCGGGGCACCGCGCTCGACGTGTTCGGCAAGACAGAGGAGCGCCGCACCGAGCGCGCGCTGATCGGCGAATACGAAGCATTGGTGCGGGAATTGATCAGCGGGCTGACCGTGCAGAACCGCGAACTGGCTGTGGAACTCGCGAATCTGCCGGACGGCATCCGCGGCTTCGGGCACATCAAGGAAAACAACCTGAAGGGTGTGCGCGTGAAGTGGAACGAGTTGCTGACGCGCTGGCGCTCGCCGCAAGCCGGAACGACGCAGCACGCGGCTTGATCATCGCATTGACCGCGGCGGCCGCCGCGGTTGCGCTGCACGTATAAAAAAACGCCACGGAATCTCTTTCCGTGGCGTTTTTGTTTTCGCGGCGCTAGTCACCCACACGCTCGCGAGAAGAGAGCGCCCCAACGGGCGCCGCTTCGCTTACTTGCTGTTCACTGACTTGCGCGCGTTTGCCGAAGCCACCGCCGTCATGTTGATGATCCGACGCACGGTTGCAGCCGGCGTCAGCACATGCACCGGCTTTTCAGCGCCCAGCAGGAACGGGCCGACCGTCACGCCTTCGCCGCCGACCATCTTCAGCAGGTTGTACGCAATGTTCGCCGCTTCCACGTTCGGCATGATCAGCAGGTTGGCTTCGCCCGAGAGCGTCGTGCCGGGGAACGCGGCCTTGCGGACCATTTCCGACAACGCCGCGTCGCCGTGCATCTCGCCGTCGATTTCGAGCGTCGGCGCACGTTCCGCGATCAGCTTGCGAGCCGCGGCCATGCGTTGCGACGACGAAGACGGCGCGCTGCCGAAGTTCGAGTTCGACAGCAGCGCGACCTTCGGCGTGATGCCGAACTTCTCGATTTCGCGCGACGCCAGCATGGTCATGTCGGTGAGTTGCTCGGCCGTGGGCGTTTCGTTCACATACGTATCGCAGATGAACAGATTACGGCCCGGCAGCATCAGCAGGTTCATGGCGGCGAAGTTCTGCACGTTATCCGCCTTGCCTAGCACCTGTTCGATGAACTTCAGATGCGTGTGGTACTGGCCGATCATCCCGCAGATCATGCCGTCGGCTTCGCCGAGGCGCACGAGGATCGCGCCGATCAGCGTATTGAACTTGCGCATCGCGGCTTTCGCGACGTCCGGCGTCACGCCTTCGCGCGCGCCCAGTTCGTGGTACGCCTGCCAGCATTGCTGATAGCGCGGATCGTCTTCCGGATCGACGATCTCGAAGTCTTCGCCGCACTTGAGCTTCGAGCCGATCTTCTTCAGACGCATCTCGATTACCGACGGACGGCCGACCAGGATCGGCTTGGCGATCTTTTCCAGCAGCACGAATTGCGCGGCGCGCAGCACGCGCTCGTCCTCACCCTCGGCGAACACGATGCGAGCCGGCTCCGACTTGGCCGCCGCGAACACCGGACGCATCACCATGCCCGTGCGATAAACCGTGGTGCCGAGTTCTTCGCGATATGCGTCCATGTCCTTAATCGGACGGGTCGCGACGCCCGAATCCATTGCCGCTTGCGCGACGGCCGGCGCGATCTTGATGATCAGACGCGGATCGAACGGCTTGGGAATCAGATACTCGGGACCGAATTCGAGCGAGTGGCCTTCGTACGCCTTTGCGACTTCATCGCCCTGATCGGTTTCTTCGGCGAGTTCGGCAATCGCGCGCACGCACGCGAGCTTCATTTCTTCCGTGATCGTGGTCGCGCCCACGTCGAGCGCGCCGCGGAAAATGAACGGGAAGCACAGCACGTTGTTGACCTGGTTCGGATAGTCCGACCGGCCCGTCGCGATGATGCAGTCCGGACGCACTTTCTTCGCCTCTTCCGGGCGGATTTCCGGCTCCGGATTGGCCAGCGCGAGAATCAGCGGCTGCGTGCCCATTTCAGCGACCATCTCCGGCTTAAGCACGCCCGCGCTCGAGCAGCCGAGGAACACGTCGGCGCCGCGGATCGCGTCAGCCAGCGTGCGTGCCTCGGTGTTCGCCGCATATCGTTCCTTCGACGGATCAAGATTGCCACGGCCTTCGCAGATCACGCCCTTCGAGTCGACAACGAGAATGTTCTGCTTCGACAAACCGAGGTTCACCAGCAGATCCAGACACGCGATCGCCGCGGCGCCCGCACCCGAGCAGACCAGTTTCACTTGGTCGAGCTTTTTGCCGACCACCTTCAGGCCGTTCAGAATCGCCGCCGACGCGATGATCGCCGTGCCGTGCTGATCGTCGTGGAAGACCGGAATCTTCATGCGCTCGCGCAGCTTCTTCTCGATGTAGAAGCACTCGGGCGCCTTGATGTCTTCCAGGTTGATGCCGCCGAGCGTCGGCTCGAGCATTGCGATGGCTTCCACTAGCTTGTCCGGATCGGACTCGGCGAGTTCGATGTCGAACACGTCAATGCCGGCGAACTTCTTGAAGAGGCAGCCCTTGCCTTCCATCACCGGCTTCGCGGCGAGCGGACCGATGTTGCCGAGACCGAGCACGGCCGTGCCGTTCGTGATGACACCGACCAGGTTGCCGCGCGAGGTGTACTTCTGCGCGTCGAGCGGCTCGTCGTAGATCGCCATACAGGCCGCGGCCACGCCCGGCGAGTACGCGAGCGACAAGTCGAGCTGATTCGATAGCGGCTTGGTCGGCGTGACCGAAATCTTGCCGGGCTTCGGGTTCTGGTGATATGCGAGGGCGCTTTGCTTCAGTTGTTCATCCATTTTTTGCCTGCGAGACGTAAGAAATTTGGGCCGGCACACCGCAACGTTGGCGTCGCTTGGATCTATCGAATGGATAATCGACCGAGGCGATTTTCGCGTGCGCCGGTTAGGCGCGGCGTCGGACCTCGGCGGAGGGCAGGACGGTGCGGAGTGCTATGCGGGTCGGTTAGTGTACACCGCGCAGGAGTCGATGCACTGACTGGTTAACGCTGCTCTCCATCGGCGAAACGCCCCGCCAGTTATGCTGCGGCGCCGCATTTGCGTTGGCGCAGCAGCAGGCTCATTCAAGCTCGGCGCCGCGCCGTTCCGGGATCAGGAAGAGCGTTGCCAGCACATCGAGCAGATAGATCGACGCGAGCGCCAGCAGCGCGGCCCCAAACGAATAGCGCGCGGCCAGCGCGCCCACCGCCACGGGCCCAAAGCCGCCCACCGCCCGGCCGATATTGAAGAGCACGTTCTGCGCGGTCGCGCGCGCATCGGTGGGATAAAGCTCGGAGATCAACGCGCCGTAGCCGCCAATCATTCCGTTGACAAACACGCCCATCGCCGCGCCGCCGATCAACAGCGCCGCTGGGCTAGTGAGATGCGCGTAGACGAAAACCATTACGACCGCGCCCACCTGATAGAACAGAAACGCCGGCTTGCGGCCGAAACGGTCGGCGGCGATGCCGAACAGCCAGATGCCGCACGCCATGCCGACGACCGTGGCCGCCGTCCAGACTCCCGATTTCGTCAGCGAATAGCCAAAGGTCTTCGACAGGTAGCTCGGCAGCCAGATCATCAGCCCGTAGTAGCCGAAGTTCTGCACCGAGCACAGTATCGCCACACCGAGGCTCGCGCGCGCCGTGCGTGCGTCGGCTATCAGCAGTTTCAGCGGTAGCTTGCGCATACCGCGCGCGACGCGCTCGGTGAAGAGCGCGGGCTCCTCGACGCGCCGCCGCACGAAGAACGACACCACGGCAGGCAGCAGCCCCAGCGCGAACATGCCGCGCCAGCCGATGAGCGGCAACAGAAGCGGCGTCAGCAACGCGGCCGCCAGTACGCCCAGTTGCCACCCGAGGCCCACATACGACGACACTCGCGCGCGCTGCGACGCCGGCCAAGCTTCGGCCACGAGCGTCATGCCGATGCCGAACTCCCCGCCAAGCCCGATACCCGCAATGGTCCGGTACGCGAGCAGGTCGGTATAGCCCTGCGCGAGCGCACACAGACCGGTGAAAACCGCGAACACCAGGATGGTCCACGTGAGCATGCGCACACGGCCGAAATAGTCGCTCAGCACGCCGAAGATCAAACCGCCAGCTACCGCGCCGATCAACGTCCACGTGACGAGTGAGCCGGCCTGCGCAGAACTGAGGTGGAGGTCCGCGGCGATCACAGGCAGCATGAAACCGAGGATCAGCAGATCGAAGCCGTCCATCGCATAGCCGAGCACCGATGCAATCAACGCACGGGCGGCGTAACCGTTCCGGGCGGTAGCGGGACTGTCGGCGGCGGAGGAAGCGGGCGTCATGGGAAGCAATCCGTAGTTCGGCGGGAGGGCGGCGGCGGCCGGCGCCCGAGAAATTCGCGTGAGTGTAAACGCGGGCAAAGCCGCTCACAAGCTAGCCAAAAAGCTAATTCGTCAAGCGCGAGAGCATGCCGCGACGTCAGGCGAATGCCGCGCCAAGCCTTGCCGCCCAACGCCTGCCGGGCGCTTCCAGGGCAGCAGCGGCTGCTGCAGTTCACGGCGGCCGCGCGCGACAGCCTCCTCGGAAGGGTCCGTTTCGGGTAAAATGTCGGCCTACGCGCGCAGCAAAAACCGGCCGGCATCCACTGGCCGGCTGCATATTCCGCCCAGTACGGCGCGGCATATCCCGCTTGCTGCGCCACCGGGCTTAGCGCCCGCTTCTCCCGCTCATACCCAAGGATCCGCCCATGACAGGCTTCGATCGCCAGACGATCTCCGACACCACCGCCAAGATGTTGCTCGAAGTACAGGCAGTGCACTTCAACGCGGAGAAACCGTACATTTTCACGTCCGGCTGGGCGAGCCCGGTTTATATCGATTGCCGCAAGCTCATCTCCTACCCGCGTGTTCGCCGCGGCCTGATGGAAATGGCGGAAAGCACCATTCTGCGCGACGTGGGTTACGAGCAGATCGACGCGGTGGCGGGCGGCGAAACCGCCGGCATTCCGTTCGCGGCATGGCTGTCCGACCGCCTCATGGTGCCGATGCAATATGTGCGCAAGAAGCCGAAGGGCTTTGGCCGCAATGCGCAGATCGAAGGTCTGTTGACCGAAGGTCAGCGTGTACTGCTCGTCGAAGACCTGACTACCGACAGCCGCAGCAAGATCAACTTCATCAACGCGCTGCGCACCGCGGGCGCGACGGTGAATCACTGCTTCGTGCTGTTCCACTACAACATCTTCAAAGAAAGCGTCTCAGTGCTGAAAGACATCGACGTCGATCTGCACGCGCTGGCTACGTGGTGGGACGTGCTACGCGTCGCCAAGGAAAACAAGTACTTCGACACGAAGACGCTCGACGAAGTCGAAAAATTCCTGCACGCGCCGGCTGAATGGTCGGCAGCGCACGGCGGCGCAACGTCGACGCCCCAGTAAGCGTCACTGCGAAATACCGCACGAATAAAAAGGCCGCCTGTTTTGCACAGGCGGCCTTTTAACTTTTTGCGGCAAAAAATAGCTGCGAACAGTTAAGGCGGGTCGCCGTTATTTTCCACCGAATGCGACGACAAATTCAACAAGCCGTTGCTTTGCGCGTACTGGAACAACTCGGAATCGCGGTCAATGCCGAGCTTGCGCATCGCCGTGTTCTTCTGTGTGCTGATCGTCTTGATGCTGCGATTCAGCTGCTCGGAGATTTCCTTGATGGTCATTCCCGACACGAAGAGCCGCACGACTTCCAGCTCGCGCCTCGATAACATCACCTCGTCGCTCTTGCCGCCGGCATTCATGCGCAACGCGTCGAGCGACGCCTTGACCGACGGGCTCATGTATTCGAGGCTGCGGGCCACGTGCTGCACCGCGAGCCCGATGTGGCTCAGGTCGTCCGACTTGTTCACAACCGACGTCACGCCGAGCTCTCGCAAGCGTTGCAGCAGCGCGGCGTTCTCCAGCATCGTCAGAACGACGATGGGAACCTTGGCAAAGTTGCGCCGCAGGTAGCCGATCAACGGCAAACCGTCGCCGAACTGGCCGCCCGGCATTGCGAGGTCGGTCACGAGCACGTCGCACTCAACCGTTTGCAGCACTTTGATCAGTTCCGTCGACTGCCGCGCACGCGCGACCACCTGCATTCCGGGAAACTTGAGCAAAGCCTGTTCTGCGCCGAATAGGATTACTGGATGATCGTCGGCGATGACGACCTTGACTACGTCTTGCATTGCCCGTACCTCGACAGGAAAACCCCTCTCCAAAACTTCAGACATTCTTTTTATTCTTAATGTTTAACGCTACCGAATAGGAACACGGGCCAGCGCACGCGAAAATTCTTCCGACTATAGCCCATTTTTAGGCCCGCAATCCGGTTAGGCACAACAATGATGCATCGTAGAGCTAATGTTAGACTTGATTCGACCTTGGGGCACAAAATAGGGACAATAATCAGCGCGAGACTACCGCCTCGCGCCCTCGCAGCAACCTTGTGCTGCATAGGATCTGAGTAAGCGCTTTGCATGAGGTCGAGTAGGTGCTGAAGCTCCGATCTCACCGACACTTAAGGCGCCACTCTGGTCGACACAGGAGAACCGGCACATGCGCTTGCGTTGCCTGGTTGTTTCGTACGCTTCACCGTTTCGTCGCACGCCGTTCTTTGTCTGCGCCACGCTGGGCCTCGCGCTCTGGCTTGCGCAGCAGCCACGCGCTCTCGCCCAGGGTGCGTTCTCACTAACAAGTGCCAGCTTCCGGGCCGGCGGCACGTTCGCTATTCCGCAAGTTTTCGATCAGGGCGACTGCAAGGGCGGTAACCGCTCACCGCAATTGACCTGGCGTGACGCGCCGCCCGGAACACGCGGTTTTGCCATCACCATGACCGATCCCGATGCCCCTGGCCGCGGCTGGTGGCACTGGGCCGTCGCGGGCATCCCGGCGACTGTCGTGAGCCTGCCCGAGAACGCGAGCGCTTCCGGCTTTCTCAGGAAACTCGGAGCGGTGGAAGCCCGCAACGACTTCGACACGGACGGCTATGGCGGCCCCTGCCCTCCGCCCGGCAAACCGCACCGCTATGTGATTACGGTGTATGCATTGAACACCGCCGACTTGCGCCTCGCGCAAGGTCGCCCCGCGCTGATGTTCGATCACGAGATTGGCACGGCCGCGCTCGGCAGCGCGAGGGTGGTGGTCAACTACGGTCGATAGCGCGACACGCGTCGAAGCTGTCCGCGCCGCTCGGGACGCTGATTGGCGCATGGCTTGCATGCGTAACCGACGTCGCGCGTAAGTTCCGTGATCCGCGCACGTTTATGTGCTGTTAGGCTGCACACCTTGGTGTCACCGGCGCTGCATCGGGTCGCCAACGCATCGGCATCGTGCGTCGTTCAATTCCTCTTCTTTGCTTGGAGCGTCTCATGTCGAAGATCGTCATCGTTTATCACAGCGGCTACGGCCACACGAAGAAAGTCGCCGAGTCGGTGCTCGCCGGCACGCAGGAGGCGGGCGCAGACTCGAAGCTCCTGCCGGTCGGCGACCTCGACGAAGCTGCGTGGGCCGAACTCGCCGCCGCGGACGCGATCATCTTCGGCGCGCCGACGTACATGGGCGGACCGTCCGCCGACTTCAAGAGGTTCGCCGACGCGAGCTCGAAGCCGTGGTTCGGCCAAACCTGGAAGGACAAGATCGCGGCCGGCTTTACCAACTCGGCGACGATGAACGGCGACAAGTTCCTCACCATCCAGTACTTCGTCACACTCGCGATGCAGCACGGCATGATCTGGGTGGGCACCGGTCTGATGCCGTCCAACACCAAGGCCGCGACCCGCAACGACCTGAATTACGTCGGCGGTTCTACTGGCGTGCTCACGCAGTCTCCGGCCGATGCTTCGCCGGAAGAGGCGCCGCCTGAAGGTGACCTCGAGACGGCGCGCCTGTTCGGCGCACGCGTGGCACAGGTGACGGCTCGCTGGATATCCGCCGCTGGCTAATACTCCGCATTAACTCCGCATTAGCCGGTCCGTCGCACGGCACCGGCTGCCCCCGCCTCGCCTCGGTCACGCCGCTGTCACCTTGCGCGAGCATCGTCGTTTTTCTGCTGTTTTTGCGCCCTTTTCCAGCGCCTGCGCACGCGCACGGCGATGAGGTCTTAAAATGGCGTTTTCGCGCGGCCTCGCGCGCCGTTTCCAGAGAAGCCAGTGAGATCGAGATGAGCACGAAAGTTTTTGTCGACGGACAGGAAGGCACGACCGGCCTGAAGATTTTTGAATACCTGTCGCAGCGCGCCGACGTGGAGATTCTGCGTATCGACGAAGCGAAGCGCAAAGATCTCGAGGAGCGCCGCCGTCTCATCAATGCGTCGGACGTAACGTTTTTGTGCCTGCCCGACGTTGCGTCCCGCGAATCGGCTTCACTCGTCGAGAACGAGCGCACGGTTCTGATCGATGCCAGCACCGCGTTCCGCACCTCCGCAGACTGGGCTTACGGGCTGCCGGAACTTGCCCGTTCGCAGCGCGAGCGCCTGCGCACGGCCAAACGTATCGCCGTGCCCGGCTGTCACGCGTCGGCTTTCGTGCTGGCCATGCGCCCGCTCGTCGAAGCGGGCGTGGTCGCGCCTGAGTTCGACGCGCACGCTTATTCGATCACCGGCTACAGCGGCGGCGGCAAGAAAATGATTGCCGACTACGAAGCCGGCGGTAACGCGAAGCTCAAGAGCCCGCGTCCTTACGCGCTTGGCCTCACGCACAAGCATCTGCCGGAAATGGCGGCACACACGGGGCTCACGTCGGCGCCGGTATTCACGCCGATCGTCGGCGACTTTTACAAGGGTCTCGCGGTCACCACCTACTTCTCGCCGCGCCAGTTGGCGAAGAAGACCACGCCGCAACAGGTGCAGGCACATCTCGCCGAGTACTACGCGGGTGAAGCGTTCGTGCGCGTCGCGCCGTTCGACGCCGAAGCGAACCTCGACAGCGGTTTCTTCGACGTACAGGCGAACAACGACACGAACCGCGTGGACCTGTTCGTGTTTGGCACGGCGGAGCGCTTCGTGACCGTGGCCCGCCTCGACAACCTCGGCAAAGGCGCTTCCGGCGCGGCGATTCAGTGCATGAACCTGGCAATCGGCGCGCCAGAGGAAAGCGGTTTGAAACGCTAACAAGGTTAAAATGCCAGCTTCGATTTGATGTTTGTCAGCTTTGCGAAAGCCGGTCTTTAAAGGCCGGCTTTTTTTGTTTTAAACCAACCCGCAGAAACATTATTTACAGTTATTCGCAATTAGCTCGCGTCAATTAAAATTTCAAAACCCCGCGCTGTGCATTTTTTCAGGTAACTCTTCCCCGCCCGCCCCTCGATCAGCATACTTTTCCGCATAGGGAAACTCCGGATTTTTTGTCGAACGATCGTTCGAAGATCATAGAGCCATTTTGCTCCGAGGCTTACCTGGCAAGGGCGTGCCGCCGAGCAACGGGTCGCCCTTTCGCGGCGAATTCACGTTTTTGTTTAAAAGCGCCGTTTGCGCCCACCCACCGCGTGCATGGCCAAAATGCCTTTGTTTGAATCGGCTTTTTTAGACGGCTCATTCAATTGACAGGCGTTAATCCCGCAGCGAAATTAGCTCGCACAAATACATGAAGGGAGACAACAGCATGGCGGACGCCATTATTCGAGGCCTGGCAATGGCCATTGCCACGACTCCTTTTCTTATCGCTTGCGGCGGCGGCAAATCCGATAATCCCGGCCCGATCAACTCGCCGCAATGCTCAGGTTCCAGTTGCGGCGTGCAAGGCCCGCCTGCTTCGAACGGCATTGCGGCGGCGCTCTGTCCGGCCACTGGGGACATCTTCAAAAGCACGTTCCTCGGCGGGGCCGGCAGCGGTGAGGTGGTGCAGATCAATATCGACGCCACTGCGATGACCTACACGCTGAAGTGGCTCGAGTCGCCGATTCCGCTGCGCACCGGCACGGTCACGCCCACGCGCGCCGGCACGCAGATCGCCGGCGCGGTGATTCACCCGCCCACCGGCACGCTGCCGACCGCCGAGCAAACGCGCTGCGCGTTCATCCTCGGTGCGGGCACCGGCACCGCGGCCGGTGACGGCCAGCCCTACACGACGCCCGGCTTCGCCAACAATCCCAATCCGCCGATGATCTTCGTCGGCCAAGGCGTGGCGGGCGGCGGCATTCCGGGCGCGACGGTCCAGTTCGACGGATTGTCGATTCCGCTCATCGGCTCGGGCATCGGCGCGGTGCCGAACCGGCATTTCGACTTTTACCCGTTCCTCGGCTTCGCGAGCACGACCACCGACATCACGAAACTGCCGGGCACCTACAACGGCCTGCTGTACCACTTGGCGCCGTCGGGCAACTACTCGACGGTCGCGACCAACACCGTCGAAACGTTCGACGCAAGCGGCACCTGCACGAGCAGCAACACGGCCAACCCGAATTACTCGCCCAACGCCGGGGGCTGCCTGACCACCGGCAACCCGTTGACGCTCAACAGCAACGGCTACTTCGACAGCCAGCAGGCGCCGCAGATCGTGCAGCAGTTCCGGCTTCCGGTGGTCGGCGCGACCGGCAAGACGGGGACCGCGCACATGATTCTAGGCCAGGTGAACGGCGCACCCGTGCCGCTCGTCGTGCGCACCGGCTACATCAACCTGGGCACGGCGCCGCTTCATCTCGACGCCAAGGTCGACGACGAGTCCGGTATCGCGATGCTCGCCGCGGCGACACCGCTCGCATCCGGCGGCTTCGACGGCGGTTACGTCGGCGCGGATTCGAACTTCAAGTACACGGCGACGCTGGTCCAGGGCGCGGTCGGCACGTTCATCAACCCGAGCACCTCGGCGGCCGAAAGCGGCTTCGGTCTCGGCTACGGGTTGGCGAGCCCCGGACTCGTCGGCGTGCAGGACACCAACGGCAAGACCGGCCTCGCGATCGCTTCGGGCGGTCTGTACGCAATCGAGATCCAAGGCGCGGAAAACAACGGCATCGCGTCGACGTCGGCCAACGCGGACACGCCCAGCACGCCGTACTTCGGCATCGGAGCGCAAATCAGCAAGTAGCGGGTGAAGCAAACGCAGTTCGCATGACGAGACATAAAAGAGCAAGCGGTGGCTGGACTGGGAGCCGGCCACCTACAACGAAAAAATTCTGGAGGCGGTATGAAATGGAGATTCCTGTTGGTGCTCGCGCTTGCGGCACCGTTACTGGCGGCATGCGGCGGTGGTGGCGGCGGCGACGGACCGATGACAGAAGTTCGACTGTGTCCCGCGTCGCTCGATTACAGCACGGTGTACACGGGCGGCGGCGGTGACGGCGAACTGGTCAAACTTCAACTCGACACCGCAAAGATGACGTGGCAGGTGACCTACGTCGAATCTCCGATTCCCGCGACGACGGGCACCGTCGTCCCAACGCGTGCGGGCCAGGTGGCGAGCGGCACACTGACCCAGGAAACGCTGCTGCCGACCAACAAGCTCAACCAGTGCGCGTTCCGCCTGAACGGCGCGAGCCTCGATCCGAACCGGCCGGCACGGATCTTCGTCGGCGAGGGCGTTGCGGGCGGCACCATCCCCGGTGCAGAAATCTCATTCGGCGGCATTCTCGGCGTGGGCGCCGTGCCGGACACCAAGTTCCCCTACTACCCGTTCATCGGGTTTTCGTCGATCGAAACCGACCTTGCGAAGGTGGCCGGCACCTACAACCAGCTTGGCTACCACCAGGTGCCGTCGCAAAATTTCGCGCCCGTCGCCGTGGATACGAAGATCACGATCAACGCCGACGGCACGTGGACGGAGTGTGACAACTCGGGCGTCAACGCGGGCAAATGCCAGCAGCCGGGCAGTAACTTCACGCCGGCAGCCGACGGCAGCGGCGCGTTCCAGACCAATAACTTCCAGGGACAGGCAAAGCCCACGCTCGCCACCACGCCGAAAGCTCGCGGCTACATGATCGTCGGCAAGCTGCGCAATCAGTTGGTGCCGATTCTCGTGCGCACCGGCGCGGCGAACTCCTCTGTCACGGTGCCGCAAAACGGCGCGCTTGGTCCGTACGCGGACGACGAATCGGGCATCTCGATTCTCTCGCCGCAAAGCCCGATAGCGGTCAGCTCGCAGAACGGCGAGTACATCGGCGTGGATAGCCAGTTCGACTATCGCACCACCGCACTCGAAGGCGCTCAGGCGACGGTGCTCGACCCGTTCAACGCGTCGCAGGCCTCGCTTGCCACCGCGCTGAATCTCGACTTCGCGCAGACGGTGCCGGGCGTGGTCACGACGACGCATGTCGGCGCATCCACGGGCAATACGGCGACCGGAAAGATGATTTTCACGGGCGGCGTATTCGGCTACCTGGATCTGACCAACGCGACCTCGCCGTACTTCACGATCGGCGCCTTCGTTCAGTAACGGGCGCGCCCCGCGCCGTCAGCACGCAATGAGGCCTTCGCGCCCAGGTCGCCGCCCGCTCTTGCAGCGCGGCGGCCCCGGGGGCGGTGGCGATCCTGCGCGCCGGCCTCGCGGCTGCCGCCAACGCTCACCGCGCGCACCTCGCGCCGGACGATCGCCCAAGGAGGAGCAACAACATGAAAAACATCTATCTTGCGATGCTCGTCGCGTGTCTGTCCGCCAGTGCGCACGCACAACATGCGGGCGACAACGTCGCCGCGCTCGGCTGGTTCCACGTCATGCCGCAGGATTCGAGCACGCCGCTGACCACCCATGTCGCGCCCACGCCGATCAACACGCCGCTGAGCTTGCCGAGTTCATTCACCTCACAAGGCACGAGTCTGTCGACGAATAACGCCGACACGGTCGGTCTTGTGTTCAGCCATTACCTGACGGACCACATTGCCGTGACGACGGTGGCGGGCGTGCCGCCGGTGTTCAAGATCTACGGGCACGGCACGATCAAGCCGCCTGGGCCGGCCGGCGCGCTCGGGCAGCAGGACATCGGCGATCCGCAGGTGAATCCGATCGTAAAGAGCGTTCGCCAGTGGAGCCCGGCGCTGCTCTTCCAGTACTACTTCAATGCGCCGACGGCCAAGTTCAGGCCGTTTGTGGGCGTCGGCGTGTCGTACAACTGGTTCTCGGACATTCAGCTAAGCCCGAACTTCGTGCAATCGACGCAGGAGAACCTCGGCGCCATCCTCGCTGCGGGCGCGGGCAAGCCGGGCAAAACACAGGTGTCGGCGAAGGCTTCGTCCTCGTGGGCGCCGGTGTTCAACGCGGGGCTCGCGTACAACATCACGGAACATTGGGGCCTGGTGGCCTCGGTCACTTACATTCCGCTGAAGACGACGTCGTCGGTAATCATCAAGGCGGCGGACGGCACGGAACTGGGCGTATCGAAAGCGGAGCTGAAGGCCGATCCGATCATCTCCTTCCTCGCGGTCTCGTATAAGTTCTGACCCGGGGGACGCGCGCCCAAGCCGGCTGACTCCGTGTGGAGAAGCCGGCTTTTTTGCTTGCGGGGACAGAAGACATTCGAGGCAAAAAAAAGCCCGCCTAAGTTGGCGGGCTGAATCCATATCAGAGGAGACATGGAGGAGACAAGACAAACTATAGCAAATGGTTTGGTGCGACGCAACATCAAAATCAGGGTTGTCCCCTCTTGTTGCGGTTTTGCCACATGTGCTTGCGGACGCTCGGCCGCAGGCCGCTTTCAATGCCGCACTAACGCCATCATCGCGCCAAAGCCGACAAAAACGCCGCCCGTCAGGCGATTGAATATGCGCGCGACACTGCGGCTCTTCAGACGGCTGCCGATGCGCGTGCCGAATCCGGCGTAGACGAAATACCAGCTGACCTCGATAACGGCGAACGTTGCCACCAGAATGCCAAACTGCGGCAGCTTGGGCAGCGAGGCCTCGATGAATTGCGGCAGCAGCGCTGCGGCGAACAGAATCGCCTTCGGATTGCTGCTGGCTACCAGAAAACCGTTGCGAAACAGCGCGAAAGGCGAGCGAGCCGGTTTTGCGGCCAGCTCATCGGCTGGAGTCGCAGCCTCGGTCGCGGCCGTTTCGTCAGCGGGCGCGCGCCACGCCTTGATACCCAGATACACCAGGTACGCCGCGCCGATCAGACGCAGCGCGTTGAAGAGAGCCGGCCACGCTTCGAGAAACACGCCGAGCCCCGCCGCCGACACCGCCAGCATCAGCACAAGCGCCGACAGACAGCCCGCCATGGTAGCCCCCGTACGGCGCAGGCCGTGTCTCGCGCCGTGCGTCATGACGAGCAGCATGTTCGGGCCGGGAATGGCGCACACGACAAAGACAGTGGCGGCAAACAGCCACCAGGTATGCAAACTCATGGCATCACCGGGAAAAGGTTGGGCAGCTATTATGCACGTGAAGCGCCACCGCCCGCGCGCCGCATTCGTCAACGGCCGGCCCGGCGGGCCGCCACCTGGCCCAGCACCGCGAAGTCTTTCTCGCCGTCGCCATGCGCGACCGCCTCCAGCAGGCTGTCTCGAACGACGCTCGCGATCGGCAGCGGCGTCGTGACTGCGTCGGCTGCGGCAAGTGCAAGCCGCAGATCTTTCAGCCCCAGACGCGCCTTGAAGAGCGCAGGCTCGTAGCTGTGTTCCGCGATCATCTTGCCGTAGCCCGCGTACACCGGTCCGGGGAAAATCCCGCTCGTGATGACGTCGAGAAAATCCTGGATGGCGAGGCCATGCCCCGACACCAGCGCGGCAGCTTCACCCAGCGTCTCAACAGCCGCGCCGAGCATGAAGTTCGCGGCAAGCTTGATGACGTTCGCCTGTTGCGGCAGCGAACCGATGCGCCAGGTCTTTTGCCCGATTGCGTCGAAAACGGGCTGCACGCGGTCGATCGACTCCGCAGGCCCTCCGGCCACGATCGTCAGCTTGCCGGCGGTGGCCACGTCCGGCCGACCCAGCACCGGTGCGGCAACGTAGTTGACTCCGCGCGACGCATGCGCGGTCGCGAGTTCCTCGGCGAGCGCAACCGAGATCGTCGCCATGTTCACGTGAATCAGGCCGCGCGGCGCATGCTCCAGCAGCGATGCCGTCACGACCTCGCGCAACGCGGCATCGTCGGCGAGCATTGAAAACACGGCGTCGCCTGCGAATGCTTCGGCGGGCGTCGCGACGATTCGCGCGCCTGCGTCTGCGAGAGGCTGCGCACGTTCCGGCGAGCGGTTCCATACACGTACCTGATGCCCTGCTTTCAGGATGTTTGCAACCATCGCTGCGCCCATCTCGCCGAGACCGATAAAACCGATGTCCATCTGAAGCTCCGTCTTCTAAAGAACTGGAAGTAAAGCACACCCGTGGGACATATGCAGGAAAACGACGCAAACGGCGGGACGCACCCGGGGCATGCCACTGCGGCGCGCAATGGCGCACGGTGCGATACTGCTGCGATGGTCACCGCGACTTTCCGCTTCTACGAGGAGCTGAACGATTTTCTCGCCCGGCCGCTGCGCCGGCGAGCGTTCGCTTACGCATGCGCGCGCGACGCCACTACGAAACACGCAATCGAAGCGCTCGGCGTGCCGCACACCGAAGTAGAACTGATCCTGGTGAATGGCGAGTCGGTGGGTTTCAATCATCCTGTCACCGAAGGCGACCGCGTCGCCGTCTATCCGAAGTTCGAAGCGCTCGACATCCGGCCGCTGCTGCGCGTGCGCGAACGTCCGCTGCGCGTGGTGCGCTTCATCGCCGACGCACATCTTGGCGGCCTTGCGCCGCTGCTGCGGCTGGCGGGATTCGATACGCTCTACGACAACCACTATCCCGACGCCGATATCGAAGCACTCGCCGCCGCTGAAGACCGCATCGTTCTCACCCGCGACCGCGAGCTACTGAAACGCCGCTCGATCACGCATGGCTGCTACGTCCGCACGCTCCGGCCGCGCGAGCAATTACGCGAAGTGTTCGAACGGCTGGATCTGGCGGGCAGCGCACAGCCGTTCCGTCTATGTTTGATGTGCAACGCGCCGCTACGGCGCATTGCACGTGACGAAGTCGGCGACCGCGCGCCCGACGGCGTGCTGCAGCGGCATAACCAGTTTGTCACTTGCGACGTGTGCCGCCGCGTGTTCTGGGAAGGCACGCACTGGCAAAGAATGCGCGCCCTGATGGACAGCGTGGCGGCAGCGCCGGTCGACTCCGACGCGCGTGATGCCGGTGCGTCCGCCGCCTCGCCTTGACACGCAACGCCGTTCGCTCGCGCGACGCAACGCGCGGTGCGTACAATGCGGGATTACTTATCTGGCAGAGGCCTGACGTATGGCGATGAAAAAGACCGACCTTGAAAAGAACAAGGCACTCAAGCTGAACAATGCAATGAAGCAGTCCACCGCCGAACGCTTCGGCAAGGCTTCGGCTGCGGAGCCGAAACTGGATCGCCGGGAGCAGCGCAAACTGGATCAGGCGCAAGGTCTTGTCGCGTTCGCATGCAAGCTGAACGGCGATCTGGTTGCCGAGCTGAAAGAGCGCGCCGCGACGCATCCTGAAGGCATGACTGGACTGCTGAACGAAGTGATCAAACGCGGCCTCGCGGGCTAAACACCGCTAAGGCGTATGCGCGGCGCGACATGCGTGCGCTCAACGAAGACCGCAGCGAATCGCTGAGACCCGTGACGCACGCGACCGGAATACAAAAGGCCAGAGCAGGAGCTCTGGCCTTTTTGCTTGCAACGCCTGCATCGAACCTGCACGGCATGCGCCGAACGCGCGGCGCGTGCAGCAGGCGAAGCGGCTCGCCTGGCGAAGGGGCGCCTGCTTAGTTCTGCGTGCCCTTGTCGTTCGTGCCGGCTGCCGACGCTGCTGCAGCAACCGGAGCGCGCTTGCCGTGCGTCTTCAGCTTCTTCACGTGATGCTTCTTCGGTGCGCTAGCTGCAGCGGCCGGAGCGGCTGCGTCCGATGCTTGTGCGAAAGCTTGAACCGAGACCAGCGCGATCGATGCTGCTGCGAGCGAGACGATAACTTTTTTCATGTGTTGTTCCCCAAACCTCAACGACTGAGTCAGTGTGAATGAAATAGCTGCGCGGTGAAGCAGGCAGCGCTGCAGGCGCCATACCGCTTCCCGCGGGAGAGTATTACCTGGCGTAGGCGGTTTGTCATGCGCAAAACGGGATATGTATTTTCCGGGAGACAGCTTGCTTTCGAGCCGCTTTCACTCACAAACGCCCGATACCAGGGACATCACCTAGGTCTCGCTACACCAGGTTGCGTAGCAGACTCGCGGTTTCGAGCAGCGTCGGCAGAACGCGGTGCAGCGCGGCGTTCGCTGACTCCTGACCGATCGGCATGCTCACGCTAATCGCCGCGACGACCGTGCCATGCCGGTCGCGCAGCGGCACTGCGACGCCGCGCACACCGAGTTCCAGTTGCTGGTCGGTGACCACATAACCGTTGCGCCGGATCTCGCCGAGCACTTCGCGAAGCCGCTCGATGGTGGAGTATGTGTGCGGCGTGAACACCTTGATCGGATACGACGCGAGCCATGGTTCGATGTTCTCCGGCGCCTGGAACGCCAGCAACACCAATCCCGCCGACGATAACGGCGCCGGCGCGCGCGAGCCGAGCACAAAGCCGACCGCCATCGCCCGGTTCACACCGTTACGGGCGACGTAGACAACGTCGTGTTCGTCGAGAATTGCGACGAGCGCCGTCTCCTGAAGCGTCGCCGTAATACGTTGGAGGAACGGCTGCACCGTGCGCGGCAAGCGCGCAGAGTCGAGATAGGACTGCCCTAACCGCAGCACGCGTGGCGCGAGCCAGAAGAGCTTGCCGTCGGTGTCGACGTAGCCGAGTTCGCGCAGCGTCAGCAAATAGCGGCGCGCCGCCGTGCGCGAAAGACCCGCGCGTCCGGCCACCGCGGTCGGCGTCATGCGGGCGTGCTCTTCGTCGAATGCCTCGATGATCGCGAGCGCTTTCGCGGCGCCGGCGATCCAGTCTTTGTCGTCCATCGGGTTGCCTGGAATTCGGGCTGCGAGCGAAGGCCCTGCTGTCGGCTCTTTGCTGCTTACGCCACTGGCGCGGCTCGTCGCGTAATTGTGCCCGAAGCCGCCACAGTCTTGCGCGACTATCGCGCGCGGGGGCGTCGGATCAGGCGATGGTTAGGCTTGCGGTCAAATGGACTGGCGCCTTTCGAGCAGCGGAACGCGCAATAACACGATGGAGAAGGCGTCCGGCTGAGCGCCGTCAAGCGGCGCGCGGATGTCCGTACATGTGCCTGGCGTCGCCGGTGGGCGGGAATACGCACCAGCATCCGTCGTCGTGACGGAAGAAGAAGAGTCCGCGCGAGCCGGATTGCGCCGATGTCTCCACGCGCACGTAGCGCCGGCCGCCGACACGCGTACGGCTGAATTCGGTGACGTGCAAGGCCTCAGAAGGCGCCGGCGCCAGCCATTTCTCGACGAGAAAACGCAACGATTGTTCGCTCGCCGCTCTCATGATCCGCTCCGGGCAGGCTTGGTCTCGCGGACCTCACGGGTCGTGTCGGCGCTTTCGTCGCCTTCGTCGCGTTCGTGACTTTCGCCCAGGCCCCGGTCGCGCTCGGCCGATGCAAGCGCGATTTCCCGGTTCGTGGCCGCCGCCCGCAACGTGCTGCAATGGGCAGCATGTCTGATATCCGATAGAAGACGGACCAACTGTCGTGCTGTTCTGCGTTTCATCCGACACCCCCGCACTGCACCAAGAACCTCAGAAACCACTTTAACTCTATGCCCGGATCGGGCATTTACCAACCCGTTTTGACTAAATAGCAACGGTCGCGCTGCAGAAAGAGACACGCAAGCTTCGTTCCGTCTGCCTCAATTTGCGCGCGACTGTGTGTGCGATCTGTACGCTCGCGAGCCATCAGCGGTAGGAGGGGTAGCCCCGCGCGCAGCCTGGCATAGCCTGGCGGTTCACCACTTATCCACAGCGGCCTATGCATAACGTCGGGATAGCGCATGGAACAGCCTGTGCGCGAAATCTTGATAAAACGGATGGGGCGTCGCCAGCAGGGAAAGTTATCCCGAGCTTGTAGATTTTCTACAGCGCGGTCCCCCACGGTTATCGCGACCGCATTACTTTGATCTAACGGAAGAATTAGAGGTTATCCACAGACGGGACTAACCCTTGTTAACTACTACTACATATGTATACGTCTTAAGTTAAAGACATAGGAAAACTGGGCTGCGCGCTGTTTGCGGGCTGCGCGCGCATCGATTGGTCGCAGCCCCGACACCTTCGCTAGAACTCAACGTACCGAGGCCGCTTCGCTGGCCGGTTGCACAGAAGCGGCTTTGCCGATCGGGTCCGGCATTTCCGGCGCAGGCAGAGGCGCCGCTGCCTCGACCGGCACCGGCAGCAGGTGCGTCTCGATACGGTCATTGACGACAGGCTGAGTGCGTACCACGGTCTGCAGATAGTGGCCGACGAGACCAAAGAAACGGTCGTAGAACTTGCCAGAGGGAATCGTCTCGCTGGAAATCTTCACCATAGCGTCGCTGTTCGAGCGGATTGGCAGCGACAGCGAACCGAGCACGCTCAATCCGACACTCGCCGACGTGTCGCTCTTTTTCAAAGCGAAGCCGTTCTGCACGGCGTTCACATAGACGATGCTGCTACTGCTTGCCTCTTCGCCCGGCGTGCATACCACATGAAATTCGACGACCACGTGGGTATCGCCGGTGGGCTGGAAGTTCTTCGTGCCGTCGACGGTATCGTTGCGGATCATCGTCGTCAGATAGCCCTGGCTCAACAGTGCTCGACGCGCGGCCTCACATGTGTCGGTCACGCTCGAGTTGAAATTGCGCGCATATGGGCTCGCGCCGGTTTCGAATAGCTCTTGCTGGAATTTGGGCGTCGGCGCGCTGCTGCAAGCGGCGAGCATCAGCAGGCCGCACAGCGAGGCCGCAGTGGTCTTTAAAAGCGAGATGAACATGGTCAATCAGAAACGCTGCGTGAATGCGAAAGAAATCGCAAAGGAAACGCATTGTAGAGCGGTTGTCGCCAGTGCGTAAAAAGCGTGCAGCAAATCGGCCGACGCGCCACTTGCGCCGTCTTTCACCGTGAATCTAGCGAGATGACAACCGTCGCCCCGCACAGCGCGGCTGCGGCAAAGGGCGAACCTGGGGAAAAGAAGAGTTGGCGTTCAGTTCGACGCTGTGGGAAGCGCCGCAGACGTTACCGCGCCGTTTGCGCCCGCGCCGCCAGCAACGGGCGACGGAACAGTGAACGCATCGGACCAGTTGCTGGATGCCGCACAACCGTCGGACGTGGAGCGGGCGTCGCAGGAGTCCGTTCGGCCGCTCGGATTTTTGGCTGAGTCTAGAGGTGTCGCGACGCCGGCAAAATCGCCCGCACGCATGCTGACTTTCTGCGCGTACGCTTGCGAGCCGCCGTAGCTCTTGAGCGCGGCGTTCATATCGCCGTTAGATGAGCGCATGTAGCCGTACAGGATCGCGGAGCCGGCTTCGATATTTGCCGTCGGCTCGGTGAGATCCTTCACGTTTCTTAGAAGTCCGCGATGAGCGCTTGGCACGACCTGCATCAGCCCCGTCGCGCCATTGGCGCCCTTGGCCTTTTCCTTGAAGCGTGACTCGATCGAGATGATCGCCAGCAACAGCGCCGGCGGCAGCGAATATTTCGATGCGGCGGATTGCACTGCATCGGATATCTTTGCAGCCTTCTCCTTGGCGAGGCCGAACTTCCGCGTCAGATATGCGGACATGCGGTCACCATTCTCCTCAGCCATCGCCGATTGGGCGAGGCCGAGCGAAAGCAGTATCAGGCAAAGTAACCGACTCATGGCATAGGTCTGAGGAAAAAGTTTGCGCATTATAACCCTGCCTTAAAAATAGGCATCGGTTTGGTTAAAAGCGGACTCCAAGCGTAGATGCTGCGGACAAGGGAGGTTTGCCGTCGCTGCAATCCCGCCGCCGAAGTCGCGCTGCGTGTCTACGCGTTGAAGGCGACCCGTTGTTGCGAAGATGCGCGCTCTTGTGCGCTCCTCTCCGCACGGGGGGGGAACGCGAAACAGCCTGACTTCCGCGGATTTGAGACAATGACGGTCGCCGGCGATCATCCGTCCGCGACAATCGCAGGTTAATCGAACACGAGATGTCCTCAGCATGAGCAAGACCGCATTTATTCCCAGCGTCCCCGCAGCATCGGAGGATGATTTCGAAATATCGGCGACGTCCAAGCTCGCGGGCTACCGGCGTTTCTACGGCGTATTGAAAGTAGTTCGAACCACCGACGGCCGTGTGCTATTCCCGTTCGATGGCGCACCGGAACTCGGCCCGTATCCAACGAAGCTGGAGGCGGTCGCGGCCGCGCAGGTCTACGGCGAACACATCGCGTTGTCCGACCTGGCCCGGCCGGAGCTATGAGCCCAATGGGGCGACGACGAGTCTCGCAGGTAGCAATCAAGGGCGACGTTGTGCAAACGAAAAAGCGCCGGCTCATAGCCGGCGCTTTTGCTTGGATGCAGTATCTGAATCTACAACAACAAAGCCCCACCAAAACCCCGTTTACTCCACCGTCACCGACTTCGCCAGATTCCGCGGCTTATCCACGTCCGTACCCCGTGCGCAAGCCGTGTGATACGCCAGCAACTGCAGCGGCACCACGTGCAGGATCGGCGACAACAGACCGTAGTGCTCCGGCATCCGGATTACATGGATGCCCTCGTCGTTGACGATCTTCGTATCCGCGTCGGCGAAAACAAAGAGCTGGCCGCCGCGCGCGCGTACTTCCTGGATGTTCGACTTGAGCTTCTCGAGCAACGCGTCGTTTGGTGCGACGGTCACGACGGGCATTGCCTCGGTGACGAGGGCAAGCGGTCCGTGCTTCAGTTCGCCAGCCGGGTACGCCTCGGCGTGAATGTAGGAAATCTCCTTTAGCTTCAACGCGCCTTCAAGCGCGATCGGATAGTGCATGCCGCGGCCGAGGAACAGCGCATGTTCCTTGCGCGAAAACTCTTCCGACCACGCGATGATCTGCGGCTCGAGCGCCAGCACGCTGTTCAACGCGGCGGGCAAATGGCGAAGCTGCCGCAAGTATTCGGTTTCCTGCTCCGCGCTCACGCGCCCGCGCTGTTTCGCGAGCGTGACGGCCAGAACGAACAGCGCGACCAGTTGCGTCGTAAACGCCTTTGTCGACGCAACGCCGATCTCGCGGCCCGCATGCGTGAGGAACGCCAATTCCGTTTGGCGCACCATCGCGCTCGTGCCGACGTTGCACACGGCGAGCGTATGCCGATGCCCAAGCGCCTGCGCATGCTTGAGCGCCGCGAGCGTGTCCGCGGTTTCGCCAGACTGCGATATCACGACCACGAGCGACTTCGGATTAGGCACCGACTCGCGGTAGCGATACTCGCTCGCAATCTCTACCTGCGTCGGGATCTTTGCGATCGACTCGAGCCAGTATTTAGCGGTGAGTCCCGAGAAATAGCTCGTGCCGCACGCGAGGATCAGCAGATTGTCGATGTCCGCAAACACGCTCTCGGCATTCTCACCGAACAGCGAGGCATCGAACGAATCCGATTGCGGGATCGTGTCGGAGATCGCGCGCGGCTGCTCGAAAATTTCCTTCTGCATGAAGTGGCGGTACGGGCCAAGCTCCACCGCGCCGCCGTATGCCGCGACCTGACGCACCTCGCGGCGCACCTCGTTGCCCTCGCGGTCGGCAATACGCACGCCTTCGAGCGTCAGTTCGCACACATCGCCTTCTTCCAGAAAAATGAAGCGCTCCGTGCTGCCCGCGAGCGCAAGCGCGTCGGATGCAAGGAAGTTCTCGCCGTCGCCGAGTCCCACCACGAGCGGCGAGCCCTGCCGCGCACCCACCACGGTATGCGGCTGGTCCTTATGCAGCACGGCGATCGCATAAGCGCCATGCAGTTGCGCGACCGCCTCGCGCACAGCCGCAAACAGATCGCCCCGATACAGGCTATGAATCAGATGGGCGATAACCTCTGTGTCGGTCTGCGAGACGAACGTGTAACCCTTGCCGCGCAGCATTTCACGCAATGATTCGTAGTTTTCGATAATGCCGTTGTGTACCAACGCGAGCGCATCTTTCGAAAAGATCGGGTGAGCGTTGTCGGTGACCGGCGCGCCATGCGTGGCCCAGCGCGTATGGGCGATACCTGTGATGCCGCCCAGGTGGCTGTCGCGTACCTGCTCGTCGAGATCGGCGACGCGCGCCACGCTGCGAGCGCGCGCCGGGCCGCCTTCGCCCAGCACGGCCACGCCGCATGAGTCGTAGCCGCGATATTCGAGGCGCCGCAGTCCTTCGATCAGGACGGGGACGATATTACGTTGCGCTGCCGCGCCAACAATGCCGCACATGGTCTGTTCCTCGTTCAGTGCTGGAAGCTTGCGGGGCGCATCGCCCCGCGCCGTTCCATCAACTCTTCTTTTTAGTCGGGCGTACGTAGCCCGTCTTGCTGGTTTGCGTCTTGTCGTTCAGGACCAGCGCGTCTGCTTCGACGTCCTTCCAGACCGTGGTGCCCGCCGCGATCGTCGCGCCCCGCTTCACACGCACCGGCGCAACCAGTTGCGTGTCTGAACCGACGAATACGTCGTCTTCGATGATCGTGCGGAATTTGTTGGCACCGTCGTAATTGCACGTGATGGTGCCCGCGCCGATGTTCACTCGCGCGCCGATATCCGAGTCGCCGATATACGTGAGGTGATTCGCTTTCGAGCCATGGCCGAGCACCGCGTTTTTTACCTCCACGAAATTGCCGACATGCGATTCATCGTGCAACGACGCGCCCGGGCGCAACCGCGCATAAGGCCCGAGCACGACATTCGCGCCGACTTCCGCGCCTTCGATATGCGTGAACGCATCGACCCGCGTACCGGCGCCGATGGTCGCATTGCGGATCACGCAGTTCGGCCCGATCGTCACGTTATCAGCCAGCGTTACGCGGCCCTCGAACACGCAGTTCACGTCGATCGACACATCGCGGCCGCACTCCAGCGTGCCGCGCACGTCCACGCGCGCCGGATCGGCAAGCGTCACGCCGGACACGAGCAGCGCGTCAGCCACGTTGCGCTGATGAATCCGTTCCAGCTCGGCAAGCTGCTGCTTGCTGTTCACGCCGAGCGTTTCCCATTCATCTTGAGGCTGCGTGGTGACGACTTCGAGGCCCGCTTCGATCGCCATTTCGACCGCGTCGGTCAGATAGAACTCGCCTTGCGCGTTGTCGTTCCTCAGCGCGGCGAGCCAGCCCGAAAGACGCTCGGTGGGTGTAACGATAATGCCTGTGTTGATCTCGGCAATCAGAAGCTGGTCGGCGTTTGCGTCTTTCTGCTCGACGATGCGGGACACCTTGCCCTGCGAATCGCGCACGATGCGGCCGTAGCCGCTCGGGTCGGCAAGCGTCACCGTCAGGACGCCGTAACCATGCTGGCCCGCGCGCTCGACCAGCGCCCGGAGCGTGGTTGCGCGCGTGAGCGGCACGTCGCCGTAGAGCACGAGCGTGGGCACGGACGGATCGAGAAGCGGCAAAGCCTGCTGCACCGCGTGGCCCGTGCCGAGTTGCTGTTCTTGCACGGCGAACTGCACGTCGGGCGCGGCAACGGTTTCGCGGACCAATTCGGCGCCGTGACCGATCACCACGACGAGCCGCGTGGGCTTCAGTGTGCGTGCAGTCTCGATGACATGAGCGAGGAGCGGCCGGCCGGCCAGGGGATGGAGCACCTTGGGAAGCGCGGAACGCATGCGCTTACCGGTGCCTGCCGCCAAAATCACGATGTTCATGGCGTCGGCATATAGACGAGTTCGGAGCCGACGATTCTATCACGCACGCTCTTGTCAAAATGACCGCGAAAGCGGCCATTTTGCAAGCGAAAGGACGCGCGCAGACGCCTTTTTTGCGAGCCTTCGAATCAAAGATCGTCGAACTGGACGATCGAGATCGGCCGCGCGGCGCCAAGCGGTGCGCCATTATCGGCGTCGGTCGAGCAAGGTTCTTCGTCGAACGCGATGTCGCCTTGCGGATCGGCCTCGCCGGTGGCGCGCAGGCCCGCGAACGGAAACAGCTTGTGATCCATCAAGTGCGACGGCACGACATTCGACAATGCGTTGAACATATTTTCGATGCGCCCCGGAAAGCGCTTTTCCCAATCACGGATCAGCGCCTTCATTTCCGCGCGTTTCAGATTCGGCTGGCTGCCGCACAGATTGCACGGAATGATCGGGAATTCACGCAACTCGGCGTACTTTTCCAGATCTGTTTCCTTCACGTAGGCGAGCGGACGGATCACGATATTCTTGCCGTCGTCCGATTGCAGCTTGGGCGGCATGCCCTTCAGCTTGCCGCCGTAGAACATGTTCAGCAGCAACGTTTGAAGAATGTCGTCGCGATGATGGCCGAGCGCGATCTTGGTCGCGCCAAGCTCGCCCGCCACACGATACAGAATGCCGCGCCGCAGCCGCGAACACAGCGAGCAGGTGGTCTTGCCCTCGGGCACCAGTCGCTTGACGATGCTATACGTGTCCTGATTTTCGATGTGAAACGGTATGTCGAGCTGCTTCAGATACTCGGGCAACACATGCTCGGGAAAGCCGGGCTGCTTCTGGTCGAGGTTCACCGCAACGATGTCGAAGTTGATCGGCGCGCGTTCGCGCAGCCGCATCAGCACGTCGAGCATCGCATAGCTGTCCTTGCCGCCCGACAGGCAGACCATCACCTTGTCGCCGTCCTCGATCATGTTGAAATCGCCGATCGCCTCGCCCACCTGGCGCGCGAGCCGCTTGAAGAGCTTGTTGTTCTCGTACGCTTCCTTCTGCTCGCGGCGCGTGAGCGGCGACTTCTGACGGGTCGCGGGCGTGGTGTCCTCAATGATTTCCGGAGCATTCATGGCTCAATCCTCTTTGATGCGGAAAACTTCGACGCCCACCGCGTCGCAGTCGGGATAAACGTCCGGCTTTTCGGTCGAGACGCGCGCGGCCCGCACTTGCGGATGCTCGAGCATGGTCTTGACGAGGTCGTCGCACAGCGTTTCCTGCAAGTGAATGTGGCCTTGCTCGACGCGGCGCGAAATGGTCGAACGCATGAAGTCGTAGTCGACCACTTCGTTCAGCTTGTCCTCAACCGGCGTGGACAGCGCGAGCGGCACGAACAGTTCGACGTTGATCACGACGCGCTGTTCGCCGCGCTTTTCGAAGTCGTGCACGCCTATGTTGATGTGCACTTCGTAATTGCGCAGAAAGAGCCGGCGGCAATCGGCGAGCCGGGGATGCGAAAGAGCGGCAAACATGTTCGTTCCAGTCCAAAAGAGCGTGGGGGCACGCAAAGAGCACTTCAGGCGCCCACTAGAAACCATTAAAAACCCGTTAAAAACATCACGTCGCGCGGCAGCGGCACGAGGTGCTGCCCGCCGTCGACCACCAGCGTCGTTCCTGTGACCCCGGTTGCGTCCGCGAGATACAGTGCGGCGGCAACAATATCCTCCGGCCGCGACGCACGGCCCAAAGGCGTCACCCGGTGAGCGGCCGCAAAATTCTCCGCCGTCTGATCGGCTGATTGCATCGTCAGACCAGGCGCGAGTCCCACCACGCGCACTTTCGGCGCCAACGCCTGCGCGAGCGCGACCGTGGCCGTCTGCAACGCCGCCTTCGACAGCGTATACGACAGGTAATCCGGATTCATGTTGTACAGCTTCTGGTCCAACACGTTGATCACGACGCTGCGCTGGGTCTCGTCGACGAGCGCGGCTTGCGGCGTCGCGTCGAACAACATGCGGGCCAGCACGAGCGGCGCGCCGAGGTTGATCGCGGTCAGCTTCAGCAGCAGTTCGTAGCCGACGTCGAGGGGCGTGTCTTCCTCGAAGCTCGACGCATTGTTGACGATGCACGCCGGCCGTCCAAGCGCCGCGGTGCAGGCCGGCAACAGGGCCGCGACCTGGGCCTCGTCGCTCAGTTCCGCATGCAAGGCCACCGCCCGGCGGCCCATGCCCGCAATTTCGGCGACCACCTCTTCCGCTTCCCCGCGCGACGCGCCGTAATGGACAGCCACGTCCCAGCCCCGCGCGGCAAAGCCGAGCGCGAGCGAGCGTCCGATGCGGCGCGCTGCGCCGGTAATCAGCACGACACGCGGCGTTTGAGGCGCGCGGGCGGCGGCGGTGTCCATAGAAGCGGTCATTTACAATGCGGGAATGAATCCGAAAGCTCACCAACCCGATAGTTTACCTGCTCCCGGCCAGAGCGCGCTCGCGCAGTCCGAAGCGCTCGTCGCGCTGATTCGAGCGGAGCTCGAAGACGCCGGCGGCTGGTTGCCGTTCGACCGCTATATGGAGCGCGCGCTGTACGCGCCCGGACTCGGCTACTACAGCGGCGGCGCCCGCAAATTCGGCTTGCGTGGCGACGACGGTAGCGACTTCGTCACGGCGCCCGAACTATCGCCGCTGTTCGCGGCAACACTGGCGCGTCCCATCGCCGAAGCGCTGCAGGCAAGCGGCACGCGCGACGTGATGGAGTTCGGCGCCGGCACCGGCAAACTCGCGGCCGGTCTGCTGAACGCGCTCGCCGCGCTCGGCGCCGAATTCGACAGCTATTCGATCGTCGATCTGTCGGGGGAACTGCGCGAGCGTCAGCGCGAAACGATCGAAGCCGCCGCACCCGCGCTCGCGGGCAAAGTGCGCTGGCTCGACGCATTGCCGGAGCGCTTCGAGGGCGTGGTGATCGGCAATGAAGTGTTGGACGCGATGCCGGTGCGGCTTTTCGCTTCCGTCGACGGCGCCTGGCAGGAACGCGGTGTTGCATGGCGCGACGGGTGGTTCGCATTCGAAGACCGCCCGGTTTCCGCATCCGCCGATGTTGCATTGCTGTCCGAGATCGACACGGCCGGCGGCGATTACCTCGCCGAAACGCACGACGCCGCACGCGCCTTCACGCGTACCGTCTGCACGATGCTCGCACGCGGCGCGGCGTTTTTCATCGACTACGGTTTCCCGCGTCACGAGTACTATCATGCGCAGCGCGCGCAAGGCACGCTGATGTGCCACTACCGGCATCGCGCGCATGGCGATCCATTTGTCTATCCGGGCTTGCAGGACATTACCGCGCACGTGGAATTCACTGGTATCGCCGAAGCGGGCGTCGAAACAGGCGCCGATCTGCTGGGGTTCACGTCGCAAGCCCGCTTCCTGCTGAACGCGGGCATTACGGACGTGTTAGCCGAAATCGATCCCGCCGACACAGCGCGCTTTCTGCCCGCGGCGAACGCGGTGCAAAAGCTGTTGTCGGAGGCCGAAATGGGCGAACTGTTCAAGGTGATCGCGTTCTCGCGCGGACTGGAAGACACGCTGCAGGCGTTTTCCAGCGGCGACCGGTCGCACACGCTGTAATGCCGGGGTACTCGCGATGATCCGCTGGCTGTTGACTACTTTCGTTGCCCTCGCGGTGCTGTCGGCTTGCTGGCCATGGCTTCGAAAGCTGGGCATTGGACGAATGCCCGGCGACGTCAGCGTGCGTCTCTTCGGACGCGAATATCACTTTCCGTTTATGTCGACCTTGTTGCTGTCGATGTTGCTGTCGCTGATCGCTAGGCTTTTATAAAGCCGCCGCGGTTGATCGCGGCAGCGACAGCGACAGCGACAGCCCGGATAGCACTTCCAGCAACACCGCCCGCGCGCTACCGCCCCACTTCGCTCACTCGAGCGCCGCGGCCACAGCCCGCACGCGTTCTTCATGCACGGCGTCCTTGATGCCGGCCGGCGCATCGGCGAGCCGCCTGGCGACGGCGCCCGCGTCCACGCCCCGCGCTGCGACGAGCGCGACTCGCAAACGCTCCGCCTGCGGATACTCGCGCGCTTCGAAACCGAGCCGGCCGCGCGCGTCCGCCTCGCAAGCCTGCAGTGCTTCCGCGAAACGCGAAGGCTTGCGTATCGCGTCGCTGCGCTCGAGCAGCCTCACGAGCGCAGCCGCGCCCATTTCCATCACGCGATGAATGTTGCCGTGCTCGCGCGCCACCAGCACCGCGAGGTCGCGACATTCGTTCGGGACACGCAAGCGCTCGCATAGGGGCTTGAGCAGATCCACGCTGCGTCCTTCGTGGCCGATATGCCGCGGCAGAATATCTTCGGGCGTGGTGGCTTTGCCGAGGTCATGCGTCAGCGCGGCAAACCGCACGGGCAGCGCATAACCCTGCTGCGCCGCGTGGTCGAGCACCATCATCACGTGCACGCCCGTATCGACCTCGGGGTGATAGTCGGCGCGCTGCGGCACGCCGAACAGCGCGTCGATCTCCGGCAGAATCCGCGCCAATGCGCCGCAATCGCGCAGTACTTCGAACATGCGCGACGGCTTCTTCTCCATCAAACCGCGCGACACCTCCTGCCACACGCGCTCGGCGACGAGCGCGTCCACTTCGCCGTCCGCCACCATCTTGCGCATGAGCGCGAGTGTCTCGGGCGCGACGGTGAAATCGGGGAAACGCGCGGCGAAGCGTGCAATCCGCAAGATGCGCACGGGATCTTCGAGAAACGCGTCGCTGACGTGGCGGAAGAGCTTTGCCTGCAAGTCGCGCTGACCGCCAAACGGATCGATCACCGGGCCGGTCAGTTCGCCTCCCGGACGCACCTCGCGAGCCATTGCGTTGATTGTCAGGTCGCGGCGCGCAAGGTCTTCTTCGAGCGTCACGTCGGGCGCGTAGAAGAACTGGAAGCCGTGATAGCCCGCCGCGGTTTTCCGCTCGGTGCGCGCGAGCGCGTACTCCTCGTGCGTCTGCGGATGCAGGAACACGGGGAAGTCCTTGCCGACCGGACGGTAGCCCTGCGCGACCATCTGCTCGGGTGTTGCGCCGACCACCACGTAATCGCGATCCTGGACCGGCACGCCCAGCAGTTCGTCGCGAATCGCGCCGCCTACTGCATAGATGTTCATGGGCATTCGTCTAGATATGCAACGGCGTGCGTCTCGCTGAGCGCGTCGTCGATCCAGGCTTTTACGGCGGGCACGGCCTTGATCCGGCGCACATACCCCGACGACGTCTCGGACAGCGCCGGCTGCCACGTATTGAAGCGCATGGCCACCGGCGCATACATCGCGTCCGCAATGGTGAACTCGCCGAACAGGAAAGGACCGCCATATGTGTCCAGACAGTTGCGCCAGATCGCCTCGATACGCGCGATGTCGGCCAGCACGCCTGGCTTTCCGTTCTTGCCGGGGAACGACGCGCGGATGTTCATCCACATGTTCGAGCGCAATTCACCGAAGTCGGAATGCATCTCGGCGCTCACGCTGCGTGCATGGGCACGCGCCGCCGGGTCGCGCGGCCACAGCGCATGCTGAGGGAAGCGCTCGGCCAGCGTCTCGGCGATTGCCAGAGAATCCCAGACGGCAAGGCCCGCATCGTCGATCAGACATGGGATCTTGCCGGGGCCGTTCGGCGCATGAGCAAGCACGGCAGCGTTGGTGCCGGGCTGGTCCAGATGAATCAGGACTTCGTCGAATGCAATGCCGAAATGCTTGAACAGCAGCCACGGACGCATCGACCACGACGAATAGTTCTTGTCACCAATAAGCAGCTTCATGCGGGTTCGTATGAGGAAGAGTATGAGGAAGAAGGTGAAAAGGTTCAGCGTCCCGCGCTCGCGCGAAACGCATCGAAACGCGAGCGTGCCGACGCCCCGCTCAGATAGACAGGCGCGATAGTTTCGATGCTGGCCGGTTCGAGGCCAAGCTCGGGTGCGAGCGGCCGGCTCAACACATTATCGACTTTCATCGAATCGAGATTGTCGCGCGTGATGACGGGTTCACCGGGCGCCATTTCAAATGTCATTGCCTGCATGCGCGCCAGCATTTGCGGCAGACGGATGATGCTCGCGTGCCGGCCGATGACATCGCCGCAATATTTGACGAGCTCTTCGAGCGAATAGACGCTTGGCCCGCCAAGCTCGTAGGTTTTGCCGCTGGCCGCGTCCAGATCGAGCACGTTGACGATCGCCTTCGCGACGTCGCCGACATAGACAGGCTGGAATTTCGCGTCCGGCATTGCAAGCGGGATCACCGGGAAAATGCGCTGCAGGAAAGCGAACTTGTTGAGAAACTGGTCTTCCGGACCGAACACGACGGATGGCCGGAAAACCGTCCACGCAAGATTCGACGCGTGCACGGCTTTCTCGCCGTCGCCCTTCGAGCGCGCGTACATGCTCGGGCCGTTCGAGTCGGCGCCGAGCGCGCTCAAATGAATGAGCCGATGCACGCCCTTGCCTTCGCAAGCCGCCGCAATTTTGGTGGGCAGTTCGACGTGAGCGCGCGCGAATTCGGGACCGTATGGTGTGCGGCGCTTGCCGTGCAGCGTGCCGACGAGATTGATCACACAGTCGGTGCCCTCGACGAAGCGCGCGAGTTGGACTGGATCGAAGACATCGGTCTCGACCACGTCGATAGGAAGCAGCGTGAGGTGGCGCGCGTTATAGCGTCGCCGTGTGGCGATGCGCACGTCTTTGCCCACTTCAACGAGGGCGTTGACGAGATGGCTTCCGATAAAACCGGAACCACCAATGATCGCAATGGCTTTATGTCGCATTTTCGACTCCCTGGTGGAAGCCGCGGCAACGGCTGGCGTGGCGCACCGCTACCTCGCACCGAGGCAGCGGCGGCACGGCGCTTACGGTGCGATGTAACCCAGACGCGCCTTCAGCGATTGCGGACGGCCTTCGAACAATGCCGCGTAGTAGACCGTGTTGGACAACACATTCTTCACGTAGTCACGCGTTTCCTGGAAGGGAATCGCCTCGGCGAAGATCGCGCCTTCAACCGGATGCTGCAACGTCTGCCGCCAGTTGCGCGGACGGCCCGGCCCTGCGTTGTAACCCGCGGTGGCCAGCACGGCGGAACCATCGAACTGATTGTAGATCATCGACAGGTAGTTCGTGCCCAGCAGGATGTTGGTGTTGATGTCGTTCATCTGCTCGCGCGAAATCGGGCCGAGGCCGATCTGCTTCGCGACGAGTTGCGCGGTGCCGGGCATCAGTTGCATCAAACCGCCCGCGCCGACTTCAGAGCGCGCGTTGATGATGAAGCGCGATTCCTGGCGAATCAGCCCGTACGCCCATTCCACGTCGAGGCCGCTCGACTGCGCATCGCGTTCGACGATGTCCCGGAACGGCGACAGGTAACGCAGCGAGAAATCGTGTTCGGTTTTCGTGCGGTCGGCGGTGTTGACGGTGCGGTCATACAGCTGGATACGGCGCGCGTATTCGGCGGTGGCAAGCAGCTGACGGTCGCTCATGGTGCGCAGCGGCCAGTTCCATTCGCGATTGCCTTCGAGCCGCAGGTTCAGCGCGTAGAAGCGCTGCGCCAGATCGAAACCAGGCGTGTTGCCGGCCTGCTGGACTTCGGAATCGGTCACCATGGTTTTCGGCGGCACCGAAATCTTCTGCCCGAGTTCTTCAGCGGCCAGTTGCCCATAGAAGTTGAAAGCCTGCGAGATCGATTCGAACTCCTGGTTGGCCGTGGTCGTGTCGCCCGCCTGCTTGAGCGCGCGGGCATGCCAATAGACCCACGACGGCTGATTTCGCAGTGCCACCGGCATCTGCTCGATCGACCAGCGCACCATGTTCCAGTCTCCCGCGAGCAGCGCGGTGCGTGTGCGCCATTCATATGCGGGATTGGAGAGCGGCGCGTTTGCCGATAACCTGTACCAGTCGGTGGCACTCGGCATCTGTTTGGCGGCCGCCTGGTAGGCAATGGTGCCCCAGCCGACGGCGCGCTCCGGCGAATTCAGCGACGGCGCGACAGACGCGAACGTGGCCGCGGCCATGGCCGGATCGTTGCGAGCCATGCGCGTGATGGCGAGCAATGCAAGTTGATGCGATTGCGCATCGGGACTGACACCGTGCGCGAGCAACAACGGCGGCGTACTGGTAGCCTGGCCGAACAGCACCGGATCGGGCGCCTGGTCGCCTAGCGCGTCGACCAGCTTGCTGCCGGTATTCGGATAGTTCTGTTCGTACGCGAGACGGATCTGTTGCCAGATGTCGTCGGTGCTGAACTGCTTGTTCACGCCGAGCACCGTGATCAGATCGACGCAGCCGTCGCCGTACCATTTCGGATCGACGAGCAGTGCGCGCGCCGCGTCCGCGACATTCTCGCCGCGCGACGCACGCGATTCGAGTGCATAGCACTTGACCTGCGTGTCGTCGTTCAGCACGAAGCGCGCATATTGCTGGTCGAAGTTGCGCCAGTCGTGGCGCGTGCCGAGCACCGTGAGGTAGTCGTTGCGCATGCGGTCGGCGATCGCCTGGCCGTCGTACTTCTGCAGGAACGCGAGCACCGGCGCGTCTGGCGCGTCGACGCGCGCATGGCCGCTCGAATCGAAGAGTTGTGGCTTGATCTGGAAGTACTCCAGATACGAAGGCGCCGGATAGCTCGGGATCATGCTTGCCAACTGCACGGCACGAGCCGCGTCGTTATTGCGGGCGGCCTCGCGCAACTGGACGAAAATCTGATCGTCGTTGGTGAGCTGCGAAATGGGAAGAGGCTTGACGGCTGACGCCGTGCTGCATGCGACGAGCGCCGCTGCGGCTAACGCCATGCCGGCCGCGCGATATACTCGATAAAGACTTTTTGACATCGTTGTTTCTGGAGCGCGAATTGAACCCAAGCATAGCATGCAACCCTGTCGCGGAATCGAAAAAGGCGCTGCGTCGAATGCTATTGGAAGCAAGGCTACAAGCGGCTTCCGAGCCGACGAACAATGCCGCGCTCGGGCGCCGCGTTCTCGATGCCCTGAAGCATTTCGACGCGCAAAGCGTGGGGTTCTACTGGCCGCTGCCGGGCGAATTCGATGCGCGCGCAGCGATCTCCATCTGGCTCACCGGCAGTCCGCAACGCAAAGCCAGTATGCCGATCATCAAGGAACGCGGGCTGCCGCTCGAGTTCCACGCATGGTCGCCGGATACGCCGATGAAGATCGGTCATCACAAGATCGCGGAGCCCACTACCGGGCGAATGGTGATTCCCGAACTACTGCTCGTACCCTGCGTCGGTTTCGATGCCGACGGCTACCGGCTCGGTTACGGCGGCGGCTATTACGACCGCACGCTCGCGGGCTGGCCGGGCGCGAAGAAGCCGATCACGGTGGGTGTGGCGTATGACGCATGCCGCACCCCTGCGCTGGAGCGCGAGGTGCATGACATTCCGCTAGACATGATCGTGACCGAGACGGGGCTTCACGCGCGGGCCGTCGGCTAGGTGCGTCTGGCGAGCGACTGGGGCGACGCCGCCTGGCGCGGCTCAGGCGGCTTGCGCGCTTTGCGCGCTGCCAGGAAGCTCATGCGCGCGGGTGCGCACCTCAGCGCCTCACTTTCATAACGACGCCGCCGCGCGCGCGGCCGTGTCGTACATTCCCGACGCGTTGCGCATGAGTTGCGCCGCGTCGCCGATCTGCTCGTTGGTGAGGCCGCTTTCCTTTAGCGTCGAGATGAGACAACTCTCGCGCACCTCCCGATACTTCAGGCACAGCGCGCGGCCCGCTTCCGTCGCCGAAAAAAACACTTCCTTGCCGGTCTTTTCGCTTTTTACATACCCTCTAGCTACGAGCTTCTTCAACGCATAGGTCGCGACGTGCGTGTCTTCTATGTTGAGCACGAAGCAGATGTCGGCCAGCTTTTTGCGGCGCTCGCGATGACTCACGTGATGCAGCAGCGAAACCTCGATGGCGGTCATGTCCTTATCCCCGGCGGCCGACATGCAGCGCACCATCCATCGGTTGAATGCGTTGCCGGCCATGATGAGTGCGTACTCGAGCTCGGACAGTTCCGCGCTCGTGTCCGACACGAGATGTTCCGACGAGACGATCTTGGTGGGATGCCGCGACATGTGAATTTCTCAGGAAAACGGGATGGAGAGTGTCGGGAGTGTACGACGAGCGGCTCACGGCGGCGAGCCTGGCGAAAACTCTTATTGATAAATTGTTGATATTTTATTGACAATGTACGCTTCAGACGTCGCGTAACCCGCCCCCATGGTTTCCGACGGTGTTCAACGCAGAACTCTTCGACTTCTTCGGGTCTTCAAGCCATGAGCCAACCCAGAATTTTTCCGCTCGGCGACGCCGCGCTTGTCTGCGAGGCGCCCCCACCCGCGACGCTGGACTGCCAGCGCCGCGTGTGGGCGGCTGCCGAGTTGGCGCAAGACTGGCCTCATGTGCTCGAGGTCGTGCCGGGCATGAACAACCTGACGCTCGTGTTCGACCCCGTCGAAGGCGACCGTGACGCGCTAACGGCCCGGCTGCAGGATGCCTGGCAAGCGGTCAGCGCAGCGCCCGCGGCGGGCCGCGAAGTCGAAGTCCCGGTTCAGTACGGCGGGGAGTTCGGTCCCGACCTCGGTGCCGTGGCGAACCACACGGGCTTAAGCGTGCGCGAGGTGATCGAGCGGCATTCGGGTGGCGAGTACGTGGTGTTTTTCCTCGGCTTTCAGCCGGGCTTCGCCTATATGGGCGGACTGGATGAGGCGCTGCACACACCGCGCCGCGCATCGCCGCGACTCGAAGTGCCGGCCGGTTCGGTCGGCATCGGCGGGGAGCAGACCGGCATTTATCCGGCCACGTCGCCCGGCGGCTGGCAACTGATCGGCCGGACCGAACTGCCGCTGTTCGACCCGACGCGCCGGCCGCCCACCTTGTTGCAGCCGGGCGACCGGGTGCGCTTTACGATTGCGGGGATACACGCATGATCGACGTGATTCGCGCAGGTCTTTTGACCACGATTCAGGACCTCGGCCGTCAGGGCTACCGGCATCTGGGCGTCGCGATGGGTGGGGCGCTCGACCGCCTGTCGCTGGAAGTCGGCAACCGGCTCGTCGGCAACCGGCCCGACGCCGCAGGTCTCGAAATCACCTTCGGCCCCACCGTGCTGCGCTTTTTGCGCCCGACGCGGGTGGCCATTACCGGCACCGAATTCGGCGCGACGCTCGACGGCAAGCCGGTCTACTCCTGGTGGAGCCTGCCCGTGAAGGCCGGCCAGGAACTGGTGCTGAACGCGGCGAAGCGCGGCATGCGCGGCTACGTGTGCATAGCGGGCGGCATCGACGTATTGCCGATGCTCGGCTCGCGCAGCACCGACCTCGCCGCTCACTTCGGCGGCCTCGGGGGCCGCGCGCTGCGCGATGGCGACCGCCTGCCGGTCGGCGCGCCGCAGCAGCGCGCGCACGTCGGCTTCTCGCCGGAGGCGCCGGAGTTCGGCGTCAAAGCGCCCGCCTGGTGCAAGTTCGTGCTCGTGGACGAACCGCTGCGGCGCGGCCGTCATCCGACAGGCGTGCCTTGGGCGGTCCCCATTCGCGTGCTGCGCGGCCCCGAGTACGAGAGCTTCACCGAAGAAGCTCACGAGTCTTTCTGGTCCGACGAGTGGCTGGTCACGCCGAACAGCAACCGCATGGGCTACCGGCTCGCGGGCACGGAGCTCAAGCGCAAAGTCAAAGCGGATCTGCTGTCACATGCGGTGCTGCCGGGCACGATTCAGG
This sequence comes from Paraburkholderia kirstenboschensis, assembly GCF_032806925.1. NCBI lineage: Bacteria > Pseudomonadati > Pseudomonadota > Betaproteobacteria > Burkholderiales > Burkholderiaceae > Paraburkholderia > Paraburkholderia kirstenboschensis. The sequence goes on from NZ_CP136513.1 coordinate 2,559,900, forward strand.
TGCCGCCGAACGGCCAGCCGATCGTGCTGATGAGCGACGCGCAGACTACCGGCGGGTATCCGAAGATCGGCGCGGTCATTCAGGCCGACTTGTGGAAGCTCGCCCAGGTGCGGCTGAATGCGGCGGTCCGCTTCATTCCGACCACACCCTACGAAGCACGCCACGCTTTACTGGAAGAGCGCACCTATTTGCGGCAAATCGACGCCGCCATAGCAATGCATGAAGAACGTTGCGCACGGCAGATGGCCGCCGCAGCGTTGTGACAATGACCGCCCCCAAACCTGGCGCGTCGCGCCCGGCCTATCGAGGGGCAAGAAAACTTGGGGCGGCGCCGCGTTTTCTTGAGAGTAGAGGAACATCATGGAAATCGATCTGAACGCCGACCTCGGCGAAGGCTGCGGCTCCGACGAGGCGCTGCTCGACCTCGTCAGCTCCGCGAATATCGCGTGCGGCTGGCACGCGGGCGGCGCCAATGCAATGCGCGACTGCGTGCGTTGGGCGGTGCAAAAAGGCGTGTCGATCGGGGCGCATCCGAGCTTCAACGATCCGGAAAATTTCGGCCGCAAGGAAATGGACTTGCCGGCGGGCGACATCTACGCGGGCGTGCTTTATCAACTCGGCGCGTTGTCGGCGATCGCGCAGGCCGAGGGCGGGCGCATCGCGCACGTGAAACCGCATGGCGCTCTTTACAATCAGGCCGCGCGCGACGCGAAGATCGCCGACGCGATCGTCTCGGCCGTGCATGACTTCGATCCGTCGGTCGCGGTCTTCGCGCTTGCCAACAGCGGTCTCGTGACGGCCGCGCGCAACGCGGGGTTGACCGCCATCGAAGAGGTGTTCGCCGATCGCGGCTATCGCGCCGACGGCTCGCTCGTGCCGCGCAAGGAACCCGGCGCGCTCCTCGAAGATGAAGACGAAGTACTCGAACGCACGCTTGCGATGGTGCGCGAGCAGCGGGTGCGCGCAGTCGACGGTCAATGGGTGCCGCTCAACGCGCAGACCATTTGTCTGCACGGCGACGGGCCGCATGCACTCGCGTTCGCCCGGCGCATCCGCAGCGCGCTCGAACAGGCCGGTATCGACGTGCACGCGGCCGGCGCAGCAAGCGTCTGAAGCACGCGCCGCCGTATCGTCGTTATGCTCTGAACGCCCCGCTACATGCGGGGCGTTCGCCAGATGCGAGGCGTGCCGTATTTGCAGTATCCGCAGTCGATTCATCGCAGTGAATGCAGGTGCATGAGCAGTTGCAGTGCGTAGCAACGCGGCCATCAAGAGCCGCGGAAACAAGACGGCGCGCGGATCGCCACGCGCCGGCCCATGTTAGCCGTCACAAGCGGCGACGTTGAAACCTGTTTGGAGATCCAGATGCAGACAACAGTCAGTCTATGGCCGCTCATCGGCGTGGCCGTCATCATCGTTGGCTTTTTATTCCGGTTCAATCCGATGCTGATCGTGGCAGTCGCCGCGATCATCACGGGTCTGGCCGCGCATTTTCCGGTCGAGAAAATTCTCGCCGAGATCGGCACTGGCTTCATCAAGACGCGCAACATTCCGTTGATCATTCTTCTGCCGCTCGCGGTGATCGGCCTGCTGGAACGGCATGGCCTGCGCGAGCGTGCGCAGACGTGGATCAGCGGCATCAAGGCCGCCACGGCCGGGCGCCTCCTGATCGTTTACCTGCTCGTGCGCGAGCTGACTGCGGCAGTTGGACTGACCGGGCTCGGCGGGCATCCGCAGATGGTGCGCCCCCTCATCGCGCCGATGGCCGAAGGTGCAACCGAAACCCGCTTCGGCAAGATCAGCGACGCAGTGCGCTTCAAGCTGCGGGCGTTTTCGGCGGCAACGGATAACGTGGGCCTGTTCTTCGGCGAAGACATTTTCGTTGCGTTCGGTGCGATCGTGCTGATGACCACCTTCCTCAAGGAGGCAGGCATTATCGTCGAGCCGATTCACGTCGCGGTCTGGGGCATCCCCACTGCAATCTGCGCGTTTCTCATTCACGGCTTCCGCCTGTATCTGCTTGACCGCAAGCTCGACCGCGAATTGCGCGGCAACGCGAACGCGGGCAATGCCGCCGTATCGCCGACGCAATCCGCCGCAGGAGACAAAGCATGACGCTCTCGATTACCTATCTCTTCTGGCTGTTGGGCGTGGTGCTGCTAATCGTCGGCGGCATGATCGTCACCGATAAGGAACATCCGCGCCGCCTGACGGCCGGCGGCTTCTGGATTCTTTATGCGCTGATCTTTCTGATCGGCGACAAACTGCCGCTCGCAGTGGTCGGCGTCGCCGTGATCGTGATGGCGCTGATCGCAGGCTTCGGCGGCGTCACCTCGGGCAAGCCGAGAGTGCTGTCGCTCGAAGCGCGCAAGGCGAGCGCCGCACGCCTTGGCAACAAGCTGTTCGTGCCTGCGCTGACCATTCCCGTGGTCACCGTGATCATCACATTGTCGGCGAGCCATCTCGTGTTCGGCGGCGTTCCGCTGATCGAGAAGGCCAACGTCACGTTGATCGGCTTCGGCATCGGCTGCGTCATCGCGCTCGCGATTGCTTGCGTGCTGACGCGCGACACCGTCGGGCAGTCGATGAAGGAAACGCGCCGCCTCGTCGACGCGCTCTCGTGGGCCGCCGTGTTGCCGCAAATGCTCGGCATGCTCGGCCTCGTGTTCTCGGACGCGGGTGTCGGCAAAGCCGTCGCTCACGTGACCACGGCGTATATCAGTCTCGACTACCGGTTTATCGCGGTGGCCGTGTACTGCATCGGCATGGCGCTCTTCACGATGGTCATGGGCAACGGCTTCGCCGCGTTTCCGGTGATGACGGGCGGCGTCGGCGTGCCGATTCTCGTCGGCGTGTTCCATGGCAACCCGGCCGTAATGGTGGCAATCGGCATGTTCTCGGGCTACTGCGGCACGCTGATGACGCCGATGGCCGCGAACTTCAACATGGTGCCGGCGGCGTTGCTGGAACTGCCGGATAAGAACGCGGTGATCAAGGTTCAGATACCGACCGCGCTGACCTTGCTGGTGGTGAACATCTTCCTGCTCAATTTCCTGATGTTCATGTAAAAGCGTTCCGTAAAAAGCAGCAATTTCCGATGTGTCGCGCGACGTTTCCGCGGCACATCGGCGAAGCACCTCAAACATGAAAAGCCTGCAAGGGAAATAGGATGCGTCCGATCGTCGGTCCATGATGCCGACCATAAGATGCAGGGCGATCTCCCATCCACACGCGCCGGCGCGTGCAGCGCGCGCCGCCGGAGCCTTTCCCGCAGGTTTCCATGGAACGTCAATCCCAGCGCACCGGCGCGCCTACCGCGCCGCCGTCAGCCAGCGTTGCCTCGCTCGTGAAGGCCGCGCTCGACGCGCATCAGGCCGGCCGGCTCGACACCGCCGACTCCATCTACAGAGAAATCCTGACGCTCGCGCCGACGAATTCGCAGGCTTTGCATTACTTCGGGGTACTGCATTATCAGCGCGGGCAACACGCGGACGCCGCCGCGCTGATGAGCCACGCGCTCAAATACGACCGTCACGACGCCGCCTGCTGGAGCAACCGGGGCCTTGCCGCCGCCGCGCTCGGCCATCTCGACGAAGCCACCATCTGTTACGACCAGGCGTTGCAACTGCAACCCGATTTCGCCGACGCGCGCAACAACTTCGGCGTCGCTTTGCAGGCGCAAGGCGCGTTGAACGAAGCGGTCGGGCAGTATCGGCTTGCGATCGCGTCGAACCCGGCACTGGTGGATGCCTATCTGAATCTCGGCACCGCGCTCGGCAAGCTTGGCCGTTTTGCGGAAGCGCTGGCGTGTTATCGCGATGCTTTGCGAGTCGATCCGGCTTCAGCGGAAGCGCACTTCAACACGGGCAACGCGCACAACGCACAGGGCGAGCACGAGGCGGCGGTCGCCAGTTTCGAGCGCGCGCTCGCACTGCGGCCCGACTACGCCGAGGCGCACATCAACCTGGGTAGCGCGATCGGCAAGCGTGGCGACTATGCGGGCGCGGAGTCGCACTACCGTCGCGCGGTTGCAATCGCGCCGAATCCGACCAACCTCGTGTGCCTGGGCGGCTCGCTCGGGGCGCAGGGACGGCTCGACGAAGAGGAGACGTTCTATCGCGAGGCGCTCACCCGCGATCCGCATTACGCCGACGCCCATCAGAACCTTGCGTGGCTGCTGCTCAAGCGCGGCGATTTCAAGCAGGGTTGGGCCGAGTTTGCGCTGCGCTGGCGTAAGAGCGATTACGAAGCGCTCGCGGTTCCGGGCGTAACCGAATGGCGCGGCGAGCCGCTCAAGGGGCGTCGTTTGCTGATCGTCGGCGAGCAGGGTTTCGGCGATCATTTCCAGTTCCTGCGTTATGCGCGCTTGCTGCAAGAACGTGGCGCGACAGTGGACGTCTGCGTGCGCGAGCCGTTGCGGAGTCTTGTCCAACGCGTGCCGGGCGTAGATTGCGTGTTCAGCGGCAAACCCGAAACCAGCTACGACTTCTGGGTGCCGATGATGAGCGTGCCCTCATGCGTCGGCACCGAGTTGTCCACCATCCCGGCCGAACTGCCGTACCTTTTTGCGGACGACGCCAAGGTCAAAGCCTGGCGCAAGAAACTGAAGAAAACCGGCCACGCCAACCGTAGAGCGGGCCTCGTGTGGGCGGGCAGTCCGACCTTCGGCAACGACCGCTATCGGTCAATGGCGCTTGCCGACCTGCACGCACTCGCCCGTGTCGCCAATGTCGACTGGTATCCGTTGCAGAAAGGCCCCGCGCACGCGCAACTCGCCGTCGCCCCACAAGCCTTCCGTGCGCACGACTTCAGCGGCGAGTTGAACGACTTTGAAGACACCGCCGCGCTGATCATGAACCTCGATCTGGTGATCGCCGTCGACACCGCCGTCGCGCATCTGGCCGGCGCGCTCGGCAAGCCGGTATGGCTGCTGCTGCCGGCCAATTCAGACTGGCGCTGGCTCGAAGAACGCAGCGACTCGCCGTGGTATCCGGGAATGCAGAAGGTGCTGGGGGAATGGGCGGGGGTGGTGGGGGAAATCGTCAACGAGTTAGAGGGCCGGTAGATAGACTCGCCACAGCTGCGTCGATACCTCACCCCGCCTCCACCACAAACCCATGCTGTCGCAAAAGCTGCAGAACGCCTTTGCGGCCGCCAAGATGCAATGCGCCGATCGCCACGAACACCGGCTTGTTCGGAGCGGCGATCAGCAGCATGCGCGAGACGAAGCGCCGGTTGCGCGCGTACACGATCCTGTCGTCGATCGAGTTGGACACCTGCTTGTCGCGCGCCAGCTTTTCGGTTTTCGCGGCCTCCCAGGCGGCGATTGCATCCGCATCGCCAACACGCCACAGGCGGTGCAAGGTCCGCACGTCCTCGACGTTTTGCGCGGGCGTCTGCATCAGATCCTGCGCGAGCATCTCGCGTTGCTGGGCGAGCGTGAGCCCGGTGAAGGCGCGCATCTGCTGCGGTAAGGTTTCGAGGCCGATAATCTTGCCGCGTGTACGCAGATACACGTTCTGCAACTGCGCTTCAGTGCCGTACTCGGTCTGCAAGCCGGCGCTGAGCGAGTCGTAGGTTTCGACCAGCAACGACGCGAGCCACGGGCGCATCTTCTTGATTTCATCCAACGCCGCGGGATTGCCGCGCAATCGGAACGCGAGCTTGCGCCACAGCGGCTCCGGCAAGAGGCCGGGCAGGCAGTCGCGGCGGCATACGCCGTACTTGGAGACATCGTCTTGCGAGACCAGTAGCTCGTCCGGCGAGAGTTCGAGCGCGAGGGTCGGCGAAGCCGCCAACGCGCCCATGATCGGCGGACGAAACGGCTGAGCGGGCGGGTAATCGGCGGGATCGCCAACATGCAGCGTGCCCAGAACGTAGATGGTGGTCGTACCGCGAGTCGCGACGTAGAACGGCATGCGCGCCGGTTGCAGGCGCACCGGCCCGCTCGCAGTCGTACCAGGTGTGGCGGGCGGCGGGTTGAAGCCCGGCAGCGCGGCGCGTGGCTGCGACGGCGCGTGCGGCACCGGTAATGCGGGACGCGCACCTTGCGCGGTTGAATTGACGCCAGCCGCAGGTGTATTGGCCGCGGCGCCGGCAGCATGCGCGAGGCCGACCAGTGCCGCGGAGAAATACACAACGGAGCAAACGCCGACGAGCGCGGCACCGGTCAGGGCACGCGCCCGCAAGCGTCGCGTGAAGGCAGCGCGGCGGCCGCCATCACGCGAGCGGCGCGCAAGACGACGCGCCGCCAGCGCATCAGGCATCCACGTCCCCCACCTCCTCGGCGCGGTGACACGACACCTGACGGCCATCCACTTCACGCAGCTTCGGCTCCTCGCTGCGGCAACGGTCGATCACATAGGGGCAGCGCTGATGGAACGTGCAGCCCGACGGCGGATTCAGCGGCGAAGGCATCTCACCTTGCAGCTTGATCTTGATCGTGCGATCTGCCTCGAAGATCGACGGCGTCGCCGACATCAACGCGCGCGTGTACGGATGCCGCGGCTTCGAGAAAATCCGTTTCTTGTCGCCGAGTTCGGCCACGCCGCCGAAGTACATCACCATCACGTCGTCGGCGATATGCTCGACCACTGACAGATTGTGCGAGATGAACACATAGCTCGTCTTGAACTCCTGCTGCAGATCCATGAACAGGTTCAGAATCTGCGCCTGGATCGACACGTCGAGCGCCGACACGGGTTCGTCGGCGACAACGATCTGCGGGTCCAGAATCATCGCGCGGGCAATAGCCACCCGCTGACGTTGACCGCCTGAGAACATATGCGGATAGCGCTTCGCATGTTCCGGACGCAGGCCGACGGTACGCATCATTTGAGCGATGCGTTCCGCGCGTTCCGTTGCGCTCAATTGGGAGTTGATCGCGAGCGGTTCGCCGAGCGTCTGCTCGACGGTCTTGCGCGGGTTGAGCGACGCGAACGGGTTCTGAAACACCATCTGCACGCGCCGCCGCAGCGCCGCGATTTTCGCGTGATCCGCGCCGGCCACGTCTTCACCGTCGATCAGCAAACGGCCCGCGCTGGGCGCTTCGATCATGGTGAGTTGGCGCGCGAGTGTCGACTTGCCGCAGCCGGATTCGCCGACCACGGCGAGCGTCTTGCCGCGCTCGAGCGCGAACGATACGCCGTTGAGCGCCTTCACCGTGCCCGTCGCGAACATGCCGCGCTTGACCGTGTAATAACGCGCGAGCTTGTCGGCGACCAGCACGTGATCGCCCGCATGGTCAGACTGGCGCCGCGTTTCGAGTACTGCGTTCATCGTGCGCCTCCATGGGTGTGAACGTTCGCGTCGCCGCTCAGGTTCAGGGGTTTGATGCAGCGCACGCGCGCCACTTCGGCGTGACCTTGCATGGGCGCGAGCGCGGGCCGCGCCCTCATGCAATCGTCGACCACGTACTTGCAGCGCGGCGCGAACAGACACCCTTTCGGACGATCGTCGCGCCCCGGCACCATGCCCGGCAAAGCAGCGAGACGCACGGCGCCCACGTTATGCTCGGGAATCGCGGCCAGCAACGCTTCCGTGTACGGATGATGTGGCGCGGCGAAGATGTCCGGCACCTTGTTCGTTTCGATCACTTCGCCAGCGTACATGACCGCGACGCGCTGCGCGACCTCGGACACCACCGCGAGGTCGTGCGAGATCAGCACGAGCGCCATGCCGCGCTCCTTTTGCAGGCGCATCAGCAGTTCCATGATCTGCGCCTGGATCGTTACGTCGAGCGCGGTGGTCGGCTCGTCGGCGATCAGCAGTTTCGGGTTGCAGGCAATGGCCATGGCGATCATCACGCGCTGGTTCATGCCGCCCGACATCTGATGCGGAAACGCGCCAATGCGGCTCTTCGCGTCCGGAATGCCGACCTGATCGAGCAGTTCGAGCGCGCGCTTGTCGAGCGCGGCGCCGCGCAGCCCTTCGTGCAGCTTCAGCACTTCCTTGATCTGATAGCCGACCGTGTAGCTCGGATTCAGACTCGTGAGCGCGTCCTGGAACACCATCGCGATATCTTTGCCGATGATCCTGCGGCGTTCCTTCGCCGATGCCTTCAGCAGATCGCGGCCGTTGAACTTGATTTCGTCCGCCGTGACCTTGCCGGGGGCGTCGATCAGGCCCATCAACGCCATCATCGTCACGCTCTTGCCCGAACCCGATTCGCCGACGACGCCGAGCACTTCGCCCGGCGCGACGTCGAGATTGATCCGGTCGACAGCGGGTAGTCCGTTGAAGTTCACCGCCAGATTGCGGATGGTCAGTAGATTGTCCATTTATGCCATCCGTTTCAGTTTGGGATCGAGTGCGTCGCGCAGCCCGTCGCCGAGCAGATTGATGGCGAGCACCGAGATCAGGATGGACAAACCAGGCATCGTGACGATCCACCATGCGCTGTCGATGTAATCACGCGCCGAGGCCAGCATTGCGCCCCACTCCGCCGACGGCGGTTGTACGCCGAGGCCGAGGAAGCCGAGCGCCGCCGCATCCAGAATCGCCGACGAGAAACCGAGCGTTGCCTGCACGATGAGCGGCGCGGTGCAGTTGGGCAGCACCTGCGAGAACATCAGACGCAAAGTGCCGGCGCCGGCCACTCGCGAAGCCGTCACGTATTCCTTCTGCAACTCGCCTTGCGCCGAAGCGCGCGTCAAACGCACGTAGCCCGGCAACGCGACGATCGCGATTGCCAGCATCGTATTGACGAGGCCCGGACCGATGATCGCGACCACCGCCACCGCGAGCAGCAGCGACGGCAGCGCGAGCAGCACGTCCATGATGCGCATGATCGGCGTATCGGCCCACTTCTCGAAGAATGCCGCGATGAGGCCAAGCACGACGCCCGGAATCAGCGCGAGCACCACCGACACGAAGCCGATCCAGAACGACAGTCGCGCGCCGTACATCAGACGCGAGAGGATGTCGCGGCCGGCTTCGTCGGTGCCGAGAACGAACCGCCAGTTGCCGCCTTCGAGCCATGCAGGCGGAATCTTCACGAAGTCGCGGTACTGTTCGATCGGGCTATGCGGCGCGATGAGCGGCGCGAAAATTGCCACGACGATCAGCAGCAAAACGACGATGCCGGCGCCAACCGCACCGCGATTGCGCGAGAAATTCGCCCAGAATTCGCGAGCGGCGATAGCGCGGCCGCCAGGCGGAGTTACTGCTGTGGGGACTGTGTTTTGTATGTCTGCCATTTCCGAAATTACCTCGTATGGCGAATGCGCGGATTCAACACGCCGTACAACAGATCGACGACGAGGTTCACGAAGATCACCAATGTGGCGATCATCAGGATACCGCCCTGCACGACTGGATAGTCGCGACGGCCAATTGCATCGATCAGCCACTTGCCGATGCCCGGCCACGAAAAGAGTGTCTCCGTCAGCACCGCGCCCGCAAGCAGCGTACCGACCTGCAGACCGATCACCGTCACCACCGGAATCAACGCATTGCGCAATGCATGAACGACGATCACTCGCCCCGGCGACAAACCCTTCGCGCGCGCGGTGCGAATGTAGTCTTCTCGCAGCACTTCGAGCATCGACGAACGAGTCATGCGCGCGACGACCGCAAGCGGGATCGTTCCGAGCACGATGGCGGGAAGAATCAGATGGCTCAGTGCGGACTTGAACGCGCCTTCGTCGGTGGACATCATCGCGTCGAACAGCATGAAGCCGGTCACGTGCGGAATGTCGTATTCGACCGCGATGCGGCCCGACACCGGCGTCCAGCCAAGCTTGACCGAGAACACCATGATGAGGATCAAGCCCCACCAGAAGATCGGCATCGAATAGCCGGTCAGCGCTGTACCCATCACGCCGTGATCGACCGCCGTGCCGCGCCTGAGCGCCGCGAACACGCCCGCCGGCAGGCCGACGATCAGCGCGAACAGCATCGCGCAAATCGACAGTTCAACGGTGGCGGGGAAGCGGGCGAGAAACTCACCCATGACGCTCGTGTTGGTGATGATGGAAGTGCCGAGATCGCCGTGAAGCGCGCGGCCGATGTAGTGGACGTACTGCATCGGCAGAGGTTCGTCGAGCCCTAGACGGTGCATAGCCGCGGCATGCATCGCCGGATCGACGCCGCGCTCGCCCATCATCACTTCGATGGGGTCGCCCGGTATCAGGTGAATCAGCGCGAATGCAAGGATCGTGATGCCGATGAACGTCGGTATCACCATGCCGATGCGGCGCAAAACAAAGCGGAACATGGTTCGTCCCCATGGTCTTGATGAAGAAAAAACGCAACCGGCGACGAGGGCTCGTGACCCCGGTCGCCGGACCATTTCGACCAGTTTTCTAACCGTGCGAAAAGCGTACTGCGCGAATTTTACGACTTGCCTGACGCAATATCTGGCGCCTTATTTGACGCTGACGCCGTCGAAGCGAGCGTAGCCGAGCGGCTCGATACGCATGTCGACCACCTTCTTGCTGACAGGCTGGTAGACCGTCGAGTGAGCGATCGGCGAGAACGGCAGTTGCTGCGCGAAGATCTGCTGCGCCTGCGTATATGCCGTCGTGCGCGCGCCCTGGTCGGACGTTGAACGACCCTTCTGGATCAGATCGTCGAAAGGCTTGTGGCACCACTTGGAGAAGTTGTTGCCGTTCACCGCGTCGCAGCCGAGCAGCGTGCCGAGCCAGTTGTCCGGATCGCCATTGTCGCCTGTCCAGCCGATCAGCATCGTGTCGTCTTCGCCTGCGTGTGCGCGCTTGATGTACTCGCCCCATTCGTACGTGACGATCTTCGCCTTGACGCCGATCTTGGCCCAGTCGGCCTGGATCATTTCCGCCATCAGGCGTGCGTTCGGGTTGTATGCGCGTTGCACCGGCATCGCCCACAGCGTGATCTCGAAGCCGTTCGCATAACCGGCCTTCGCGAGCAGCGCCTTGGCTTTTTCCGCGTCGTACGATGCGCCCTTCAGGTTCTTGTCATAGGACCATTGGGTCGGCGGCATCGGGTTCGTGGCGGCCTGGCCTGCGCCCTGGTACACGGAGTCGATGATCGCCTTCTTGTTGATCGCCATGTCGAGCGCCTGACGCACTTCGACCTTGTCGACCGGCTTGTGCGTCACGTTGTACGCGAGGTAGCCCAGGTTGAAGCCAGGCTGCGACGGCATCGCGAGATTCGATTCGGCCTTCAGCGGCGCGATATCGGCCGGGCGCGGATAGCTCATCACCTGGCATTCGTCGCGCTTCAACTTCTGCACGCGCACGCCGGCGTCCGGCGTGATCGAGAAGATCAGCTTCGAGATCTTGACCGCGTTCGGCTTCCAGTAATCCGGATTGCCGTCGAAACGGATGGTCGCGTCTTTCGTATAGCTGCGGAAGATGAACGGACCCGTGCCGACCGGGAACTGGTTGATGTCGGCGGCCTTGCCGGCCTTCAGCAACTGATCGCCATATTCAGCAGACAGGACCGACGCGTATTCCATTGCCAGGTTCTGGATGAACGGCGCGTTGACTTCCTTCAGCGTGAACTTGACCGTGTACGGATCGAGCTTTTCGACCTTCGTGATCAGCTTGTCCAGACCCATGTCGGTGAAGTACGGGAACTGCACCGGGTAGGCCTTGTGGAACGGCTGGTTCGCGTCGAGCATGCGCTCGAACGTGAAGATGACGTCATCCGCATTGAATTCGCGCGTCGGCTTGAAGAACGACGTGGTCTGGAACTTCACGCCATGACGCAGGTGGAACGTGTACGTCTTGCCGTCCGCGGAGACATCCCACTTTTCGGCGAGGCCCGGCTCGACCTTGGTGCCGCCGCGCTCGAACTCGACGAGGCGGTTATAGACGGTGAACGTATTGGCCGTGAAATCGGTGCCCGTGGTGTATTGGGCCGGATCGAAACCCGCAGGGCTGCCTTCTGAGCAGTAAACGAGTGTTTTGTTCGGAATCTCGGCGTGCGCGCTGTTCGCACCCACCAGCGATGCCGCTGCAGCTGCGACGAGCGTCGTAACACGCGCGGCGCGCAACAGGTTGTTTTGCTTCATGTTTCCTCCAGGTTCGGGGCTGGCTGACGCCAGCGTAGCGCGATATTACTGAGCTTTCCCCGGTGTCACAAGCAGAGGAAATTATCCGCGACGCCGCCCCCGGCGCGCCTGCGCGGATATTCCGAGACCTCTTTCGAATGACTTTCAGAGTAGGACATCGCAGCGATTCCTGTGGAATCGTTTCGAGTTGTCCTGATTGGAGATCTGGAGAAGGCTTTGGAAAAGAGACAACTTACCAGAGCCGCCGCGCATCGATCCGCGCGACGGCCCAGGCAAAACAACCAGCAACAACGACGAGTCAGCCGTTCAAACGCCCAACCGCTCGCAGATCGCCGTGGTCGCCGCGGCGCCGTTAAGCGTATAGAAATGCAGACCAGGCACCTTCGCGTCGGTCAGACGCTTGCACAGGTCGGTCACCACGTCGAGCCCGAACGCGCGAATCGACTCGCGGTCGTCGCCGAAACTCTCCAGCCGGCGTGCGACCCAGCGCGGAACTTCAGCCCCGCACATCTCGGAGAAGCGCATCAGTTGCGAGAAGTTCGTGATCGGCATGATGCCCGGCACGATCGGCACGTCGACGCCGAGTTTCCTTGCGTCGTCGACAAAACGGAAATACGCGTCCGCGTTGAAGAAGTACTGCGTGATCGCGGAATTGGCGCCGGCCTTCACCTTGCGGGCGAAGTTTTCCAGATCGTGACGCGGCGAGCGCGACTGCGGATGATATTCCGGGTAGCCCGCCACCTCGATCCAGAACCAGTCGCCGAATTCGGCGCGTATAAAGCTCACCAGTTCCGACGCATAACGCAACTCGCCGACTTCGCCCATGCCGGACGGCAGGTCGCCACGCAGCGCGACGATATGGCGAATGCCATGCGCGCGGTACTCGTTGAGGATCGCGCGCAAGCTCTCTTTGGAAGAGCCGATGCACGACAGATGCGGCGCCGCCTCCAGCCCTTCCTTCGCCATATCGACGACGGTATCGAGCGTGCCCTGTTGCGTCGAGCCGCCCGCGCCAAACGTGACGGACACGAACTTGGGCTTGAGTAAAGCGAGTTGCGCACGCGTTGCGCGCAGTTTGTCGACGCCTTCCTGCGTTTTCGGCGGGAAGAATTCGAATGAAAGTTCGATCGGGTTCATGGTTCAGTATGTCAACCGAGACTGCGGTTGCCGAAAATGAGCGCGGACAGCAGCCATGAAACGATGCTGTACAGAATCGAGCCGAAGAACGCCGACCAGAAACCCGACACTTCGAAGCCCTTCAGCAGCGACGCGCACAGCCAGAAGCACAGCGCATTGACCACCAGAATGAAGAGCCCGAGCGTGACAATCGTGACGGGCAGCGTCAACAGAATCAGCACCGGACGCAGGACCGTGTTGATCAGTCCGAGCACTACCGCGACGATCAACGCGGTGCCGAAGCTGCGGATATGAATCGACGGAACGAGGTAGGTGATGATCAGCAGCGCCAGTGCATTGATCAGCCAGGTCAGCAGAACGGTCATGTAAAGCTCCTTGCAGGCAGGATGTCCGTTGAACGAAAAAGGCAGGCATGGCGAGCAAAGCGGCGCCTAAGCGCCGCCCCGTCGTCACACCATCATGCATGCTTTCAGGCTGCCCTCGCACTTACGCGCGAAGGGCGTACCGGAACGCGCGTACTTAGTAGCGGTAGTGGTTCGGCTTGAACGGACCGTTCTTGTCGACGCCGATGTAGCCCGCCTGCGCGTCCGACAGCACGGTCAGGTTCGCACCGATGCGCGCCAGATGCAGACGCGCGACCTTCTCGTCCAGATGCTTCGGCAGCACGTACACGCGGTTCTCGTACTTCTCGCCTTGCGTGAACAGTTCGATCTGGGCGAGCGTCTGGTTCGTGAACGAGTTCGACATCACGAACGACGGGTGGCCCGTCGCGCAGCCCAGGTTCACGAGGCGGCCTTCAGCCAGCAGAATCACGCGCTTGCCGTCCGGGAAAATGATGTGGTCGACTTGCGGCTTGATGTTGTCCCACTGGTACTGACGCGTCGACGCCACGTCGATTTCCGAATCGAAGTGGCCGATGTTGCACACAATCGCGTTGTGGCGCATCGCCTTCATGTGATCGTGGTTGATCACGTGGTAGTTGCCCGTTGCCGTGACGAAAATGTCGGCTTTGTCCGCCGCGTACTCCATCGTCACCACGCGGTAGCCTTCCATCGCCGCTTGCAGTGCGCAGATCGGATCGATTTCGGTGACCCACACGGTTGCGCCGAGACCGCGCAGCGATTGCGCGCAGCCCTTGCCCACGTCGCCGTAACCGGCCACCACGGCGATCTTGCCCGCGATCATCACGTCGGTCGCGCGCTTGATGCCGTCAACGAGCGACTCGCGGCAGCCATACAGGTTGTCGAACTTCGACTTGGTGACCGAGTCGTTGACGTTGATTGCCGGGAACGGCAGGCGGCCTTCCTTTTCCATCTGATACAAACGATGCACGCCGGTCGTGGTTTCTTCCGTCACGCCCTGGATGTGCGCGAGACGCGTGGAGTACCACGTCGGGTCGGCGTCCAGATGACGCTCGATCGACTTGTACAGCGCGACTTCTTCCTCATTGGTCGGCTTGGCGATCACCGAGCGGTCTTTCTCGGCCTTCGAGCCGAGGATCAGCAGCAACGTCGCGTCGCCGCCGTCGTCGAGAATCATGTTCGCGAACTCGCCGTTCGGCCATTCGAAAATGCGGTGCGAGAACTCCCAGTATTCGTCGAGCGACTCGCCCTTGAACGCGAACACCGGTGTGCCGGCCTTGGCGATCGCGGCGGCGGCGTGATCCTGCGTCGAGAAGATATTGCACGATGCCCAGCGCACGTCCGCGCCGAGCGCGGTCAGCGTTTCGATCAGCACGCCGGTCTGGATAGTCATGTGCAACGAACCTGCGATGCGCGCGCCCTTCAGCGGCTGCTGCGCCTTGTATTCGTCACGCGTTTGCATGAGACCGGGCATTTCCGTCTCTGCAATGGTGAGTTCCTTGCGGCCCCAGTCGGCAAGCGACATGTCGGCAACGATGTAGTCTTGGGAAGCTTGGGAATCGATAACTGCGGCGTTCATCACGCCCTCCTTTCTAAGTAGTGACTAGAAATTTGACGTGAGCGCGGTTCGATGCGGTGGATCGGAAAGCGCCATGCGCATCCGGTCCTTCCGATTGAAGCCTTCGAGCCTGGCGGGCGGCCGGCGAATATGCTGATTCGCGGTACCCGTCGCAACGCTCCTCGAAGACGAACGGCGATTGTAGCAAATCGAGATGGCTTCGGGGCGCGAGGATCGGTTTGGGCTGGGCTTTCGGGGGTGGGCTGTTGAGTGGCTTACATAGCGGCCATGCCGCCTGCCGCATGCGCGCCAGCTTCGGCAGTCATCTGCGCGCCGTGCAATTGGACGACGCCCGCTCGCGCTCTTTCGAGGAACTGCCGGGAGAAGCGGAAAGCGTCGGCGACGTCGGCGGGATCCGGCGTCAGCCAGCCAAACGCGATGCGGAAATAGCGCTCAGCGTGAATGCCCGGGTGGTAGTGCATGCGCACGCGCTTCATGTCCGCGAGCCGCGGATTGCCGAACAGCTCGCGCAGCGCCCAGGAGAATGCGCCGTCCTCGCCGCCGATACGGCGAAACGCGTCGTCCATCGGAAAGCCGCCGAGCGCCCCGTACGCCGCCCGACGCACGATTAGACTGCTCGGCACCGTGTTGCTTAGCGTCGCCGCATGCTGGACGAAGTCCTGGTGACCGGTGATTTCATCAGGAAAGCCAACGTAATCGACGTCGAGGCGCACCGATACCTGCTTCGGGTTCTGCGCCAGGAACGTGCTTGCTGCAGCCAATGCGCCGGGCAGGTATTCGTCGTCGGCATCGAGGAAGGCGAGCAGATCGTGCGACGCATGCAGCGCGCCCCAATTGCGCGCCTGCGCTGCGCCGCCGTTGCACGGCATGCGCAGCAGCGCGACGCGCGAGTCGGCCCGCGCGTACCGAAGGACGAGCTCGGCGGACGAATCGGTCGAGGCGTCGTCCACGACGATAATCTGCGCCGCCTCCGGCTGCAGCCGGCAACTTTCGAGAGCGCGGGCAAGCGTCGAGGCGCCGTTGTAGCAGGGAATAACGACGGAAATCGGGGAAGCGGGCGTCATGGGCGGAAGCTTTGGCGGGTGGCGATCGGGGCAAAACCGGCGATGGTAGCGCGGGCGTCGGAAGACCCGTCTCGAAATCGCCGGCCGTATGCGTCTGCCTGAAAGCCGCTTTCGCCATCCTCGCCGCCATAAATACGATGACTTACAATCTGCGAATTCATTCCAATACGGAATCCGGAGCCCGATAGTGGAATTGCGTGCGCTGCGCTATTTCGTCGAAGTCGTTCGTCAGCAGAGCTTCACTGTTGCCGCCGAGCAGATGTTCGTCACCCAACCGACCATCAGCAAGATGGTGAAGTCGCTCGAAAACGAGATCGGCTCGCCGCTGTTGCTGCGCGACGGCCGGCAGATGGTGCTCACCGACGCCGGCCGCATCGTCTATCAGCGCGGGCAGGAGGTGCTTGCCGCGCACGCGCAGTTGCAAGCCGAGCTGAACGACCTCGGCACGCTCGGTCACGGCGAACTCACCATCGGCATTCCGCCGATGGGCGGTTCGCTTTTCACACCCGCTATCGCCACGTTCCGCCAGCGCTACCCGAAAATCGAACTGAAGCTTTTCGAGCAGGGCTCCCGCGCGATCGAGACCGCGCTAATCAACGGAGAACTGGAACTCGGGGGCGTTCTCCAGCCGGTGGACCCCGAAAATATCGACGTGCTGCCGATCACTCGCCAGTTGCTCTGGCTCGTCGCGCGCGCCGGCTCGCGGTGGGACGACCTCGGTGAAGTGCCGCTCGCCCAGCTCGCCGACGAGCCGTTCGTGTTCTACGGCGAAAGTCTCGCGCTCAACGACGTGGTGCTCAGCGCGTGCCGCAGCGCGGGATTCGCGCCGACTATCGTCGGGCGCAGCGGACATTGGGATTTCATGGCGGCGCTCGTGCTGGCCGGCGTCGGCATTGCGCTGCTGCCTGCGCCCTATTGCCGGCGACTGGATGCTGCGCAGTTCACGTGCCGGCCGGTCGCCGAGCCCGAGATTCCATGGGAAATGGCGATTGGCTGGCGCCGCAATGGTTATCTGTCGCACGCCGCGCGCGCCTGGCTCGACGTGGCGCGCGAGACGCTGCCCGGCCGTGCCGGCGACGATCTGATGCTCGGCCTGACCGGCATTGCCGCGCCGCTTCAAACACCTCGTTCCGAATGACAACGCGCCGCCCGGCGCGACCCGGGCGGCGTCTCTTTACCTACGCCCAAGCAGCGCCGGCCTCATTGCTGCGTGACGAACTCGATGCGGCGGTTGGCAAAGCGTCCGCTGGCGGTGTCGTTGGTCTGGATCGGGCGCGCCTGGCCGTAGCCCTGAGCACTCAGCGAATCTACAGGAGCGCCGGTTTTGACGAGGTACGTACGAACCGCCTCGGCACGCTGTTTCGACAGTTGCAGATTGGCCTGCTCGCCGCCCACGTTATCCGAATATCCCGCCACTTCGAGCTTCGCCGCCCGGCCGTTGCGCGCACACGCGTTGAGCACGCGCGCGGACTGGTTCAAGTCTTCCGCTGCCGACGTGGGCACATGCGCGCTCGCGCTTGTGAAATTGATCACCTGCAGGTTCAGCACCTTGGCGACATCGGCTGCGGCGCAGGTAGCGCCGGGCGCTAGCAGCGCCTTGATCGCGCTGCGAAAGTTCGCCGTTGCCTGCTGGACCGCGCTGTCTGCGTCGAAGGTGCCGATTTCATAGGGAGCGCCGAACAGCGATTTCAGCGTGTTCAGCCAGCCAAGTTTTGCATTGGCGGCCGCGCCGCTCAGTTCGACATGTGTGCCGTCCACTCTGAGTTCCGCGCCCGGCACGCTCATCAGCGGCACCAGGCCGTCGAGACGCGGGAGCCAGCCGGCGGGCTTCGTTGCCGGATCGACGGCAATATTTGCGGCGTAGTTGTACTGGCCGAGGCGCTTCGTCAGTTCATCCACAAGCTCGGTTTTTTCTGCTTCGCTGCCAACCGTCGCCGTGAGCGTCGGCTTACCGCTTTCGCCGACCGTGAAAGCAAGCTGGCTCTCTTTCGTCGCCGCGCCGGCCACGCCCGGCTGACGTGCGGCGCTAGTAGCGCTAGTGGCGCTGGCGGCACTGGCGGCACTGACGCCGCTCGTGGAAGCCGAACCCGCAGCCGAGGCAGAAGCCCCAGCCGCAGAACTCGCGGCATCAAGCGCGGCGACTGCACCTGATGCAGTGGACGCCGCGGCATCGCTCGACGCAGCCACCGCAGTAAGTTCACCCGACGCCGCGACCGGCGCCGAAGCCGTCTGCGCGGCGCCACGATGTTCTGCGTCTGCGCCCGCCGCCGCCCCGCCACCCCATTGCCCGCGCGGGAAGCCGCTTGGGAACAGATAGACCAGCGCCATCGCGGCGGCGATGATCGCCAGTAGCGGCCACCACAGCCACGCATGCGAGCGGCGTTTTTCGCCGACCACCGCGTCCGCCGGGACTTGGACCGCGGCAGTGACCTCCGGTGCGGGCTTTGCCGCTGGCGTGGGCTGCTCGATATGCGCCGACACGGCCTTCAGTTGAGCGAGCACGCTGCCGGCGAACGCGCCGACGCTGCCCAGGCCGAGCGCGGCAAGCAGACGATCGTTCAGATGCGGTGCGATGAGCGGCATCTGATGGCTCAACAGCGCGGGCAACTGACCGACGTTGCCCTGGCTTTTGAGCAAGTGCTGTTTCAACACGCCCAGCATGGTTGCACCGACGATACCCGTAATGGCATGCGTGGCGTGCGCCGGCACGCCGGTCTGCGCGGCGACTTCGTCGCTGAGCGACTCGGCACGGCGGTCCAGCGAACGTTCGAGCAAACCGCACCCCGCGCCTTCCAGTTCGCTGACGCCGCCCGTGCTCCCCGTCAGATGCGGCAACTGTTCAGCGATTCTCGCGTTCACATCGGGCGAGACGACGGTGGCGAACAGCGAGCGCGCGCCCTCGAGCGTCGCAGCCTTCTGCATCAGCCCCGCGAGCAGCGCGGGTGCCGCCGTGCTCATCACCGAGCGCGCCGCCTCAGCCGGCAATCCGATGCGCGCTCCCAGTTGCCCGACCACCTCGTCCGTCAACGCCGACTGAATCGCGTGAATCAAATTGATGCTCATGCCTTCGCTTCCTTGTGTTTCCGGACTCGCCACCTGACGCGCCCGTTTTTTCGCGGCGATTATAGGCAGCGGGAAGTCTCATAAACGGAAAGGCACAATTTATGACGATTTAAACGACGTTTGGCTGACTTATCTCCTATTTGGCATCGAAAAGCCGGGTGTTCGGCTTGATCGCAGAGTGTGGGGAGATGGATTCATGCCGCGTTGCCCGCAGGCGCCGCGGTTGCCGCTTTCACTGTCGCCGTCTGCGGCTTCCGACGGCTTGCCGCGATCAACTCGGCCGCGCGTTCGCCGATCATTACCGTGGGCGCATTCGTATTTCCGCCGATCAGTGTCGGCATCACCGATGCATCGACGATCCGCAGTCCTGTGACGCCTCGCACGCGCAATTGCGGATCCAGAACGGAGCGCGCGTCGCCGCCCATCCGGCAGGTCGCGACCGGGTGATAAATCGTGTCCGCATGGCGCGCGATGGTCTCGCGCAATTGCGCGTCGGTCTGGCCCGCGCGCGTGTACAGCTCGCGACCGCCATGCAGCGCGAGCGACGGCGCATCGAGAATGCGCCGCGCCATCTGGACGCCTTCCACCAGCAGGTCGAGATCGCGTGAATCGCTGAAAAAACGCGGATCGATCACGGGCGCCGTGCGCGCATCCGCGCTCGCGAGCGTCACGGTGCCCCGGCTGAACGGCCGCAGCACGCATACATGCAGCGAATAGCCGTGCCCCCAATGCATATGACGGTTGTGATCGTCGACCAGCGCCGCGCAGAAATGCAGTTGCAGGTCGGGCCGATCGAGCGTCGGCTTGCTCTTCAGGAAACCGCCCGCCTCCGCGACATTGCTCGACAACATGCCGCGTCCATGCCGGATGAAGGTGAGGAACTGCGGCACCATTCGCGCGATGCCGCGCACCGAAAAGCCCGTCGGCTCGATCGACGACACGCGTTTGTTGATCGTGAAATCGACGTGATCGATCAGGTTCTGCCCGACTTCAGGCGCATCGTGCAACACCTCGATGCCATGCGCCTGGAGATGCGCGGCCGGCCCGACGCCGGAGCACATGAGCAGTTGCGGCGAGTTGAAGGCGCCCGCCGCGACGACGACTTCCGCGCGCGCTTTCAGCGTCTCCCGATGCCCGCCGCGCACGATTTCGACGCCACAGGCGCGCTTTTGCTCGAAGACGACGCGCAGCACCGTGGCGTCCGCGATGGTATGCAAATTGGAACGCTCGCGGTCGTAGATATACGCACGCGCGACGCTGCAACGGCGCCCATCGCGCTGCGTGACCTGATAGAAGCCGATGCCTTCCTGGTCCGGGCCGTTGAAATCGTCGTTCGGCTTGTAGCCGGCTTCCATCGCGGCCTGCACGAACCGCCTGGAAAACGGATTGCGGTAGCGCAGATCCGACACGGTGAGTGGACCGCTGTCGCCGTGCCACGCGTCGGCGCCGCGTTCGTTGCCCTCGGCGCGGCGGAAATACGGCAGCACGTCGCGCCAGGACCAGCCGTCGCAGCCCAGTTCCGCCCATTCGTCGTAATCGAGCGGATGACCGCGCGTGTAGATCATCGCGTTGATCGCACTCGATCCGCCGAAACCGCGCCCGCGCGGCTGATAGCCTTGGCGGCCGGCGAGACCCGGCTGCGGCGTGGTCAGATAGCCGTAGTTCGTTTTGAGCCTGTTCGGCACGACCGCCGCGACGCCGAGCGGCATATTGACCAACGGGTTGCGGTTCGTGTGCGGCCCCGCTTCAATGAGGGCAATCGTCGCGTCGGGACAGTTGTCCGCGAGACGGCTCGCAAGGGCGCACCCACCGAGCCGGCGCCTACGATGATGTAGTCGTATTCCATCGCTCCTCCTGATAGCCCGCGTTGCTCGCGGACCCTGTCTCGTGCACACTTGTCTACGTGTGTTTCACCGGCATTGTAGGGAGCGTTCGGAGGCCGCGGCGGCTTCGCGTCAGAGCGATTACTCTAAACACTGGCGCCGCCGCGACCCTATGATGAAAGTCCCGCACGGGCCCGCCGGACGGCCGCGCGCGGCATTCAAACAGCGTCCGCGGACGTCGCGCTTTTCCTGCGCGGCAGAGGTGGAGCGATTAAACGGCGTCGCGCCGATTGGGGCCGCAGACCCGTCCGCGAAGGCGGCGACCAATCGCGAAGAGCGAGGTCAAAAACGGGCCACGAACGGGCCGTCAACGAGCGATCAAAGAGCCTAAGCGGAACGTGAACAAGCGAACGCAAAGGCCACCGACCGCGCGATGACCCCACCACGCGGGCAAACCGCCGTCGAACACACGGCGAACGGAGACAGCAGATGCAACGCCATAGCTTCGGCCAGACCCACGAGGTCACCAACCAGGTGCCGCCGCTCGCGGACTACAACCTGTTTTCGAGCGACGCCGCGCTCTCAGCCGCGCTCGAACGCGACGGCGCCGCATGGCATCGCGATGCATTGTTGCGGCACGGCGCGGCGCTCACCACGCCCGAGACGCTCACGCTCGCCGAACTCGCCAACCGCCACACGCCTGAGCTTTTCACGCACAGCCCGCGGGGCGAGCGCATCGACGCGCTGGAGTTTCACCCCGCGTGGCATGAGTTGCTATCGCTGCTGCGTCGCGAGGGGCTGCACGCGTTGCCGTTTTCCGATCCGCAGCCGGGCGCGATGGCCGCGCGCTGCGCCGGATATTTTCTGCATGCGCAGATCGAATCAGGGTCTCTTTGCCCGTTGACCATGACGTTCGCCAGCATTCCGGTATTGCAGCGCGAACCGCAATTGTTCGAGACGCTTCGCGACAAACTCTATGCACGTGAGCACGATCCGCGCGACCTGCCGCTCACGCAAAAAATCTCCGCGATGATCGGTATGGGCATGACCGAAAAGCAAGGCGGCTCGGACGTGCGTAGCAATCAGACGCAGGCGCGTGCGATCGCAGCCGGCGGCCGCGGCGGCGCCTACGAACTGGTAGGTCACAAGTGGTTCTTCTCCGCACCGCAATGCGACGCACATCTCGTACTCGCACGCACGCACGATCACGCTGGCCTCTCGTGCTTCTTCGTGCCGCGCTTCGCGCCGGACGGCAGCAAGAACGCAGTGCAGATCCAGCGTCTGAAGGACAAGCTCGGCAACCGCTCGAACGCCAGCAGCGAAGTCGAATTCCTCGACGCGTTCGGCATCATGATCGGCGACGAAGGACGCGGCGTACCGACCATCATCGAAATGGCGAATTACACGCGGCTCGATTGCGTGATCGCCAGCGCAGCGCTGATGCGCGCGGCGCTCGTGCAGGCTATCCATCACGCGCGCCATCGCAGCGCGTTTGGCCGCAACCTAGTCGATCAACCGTTGATGCGCAACGTGCTCGCCGACCTCGCCCTGGAATCAGAAGCGGCCACCGTGCTGTTCATGCGGCTCGCCCACGCGTTCGAGCAATCCGCCGATGCGGATTCGACAACGTCTGCTGCGAACCCGGCGGAAGCATCCGCCGCGCGCGCATGGCGGCGCATCGTGACGCCCGCGGCAAAATACTGGGTCTGCAAGCGCACGCTCGAATTCACCGGCGAGGCAATGGAAGTGTGGGGCGGCAACGGCTATGTCGAAACCGGTCCGATGGCGCGCTTTTATCGGGAAGCGCCCGTCAACTCAATCTGGGAAGGCTCGGGCAACGTAATGTGTCTCGACGTGCTACGCGCGATGGAGCGCGAGCCTGAAGCGGCGCAAGCACTCCTCGCGCAGTGGCAAGCGGATGCCGCCGCGCATCCGGCGTTGAGCGCCGCGCTCGGCAAGCTCGCCGTGACGCTCAATTGTCCCGCCGAGCATCGCGAAGCTTCCGCGCGGCGCATCGCACAGCAGATCGTGCTGATCGCGCAGGCCACGTTGCTCGTCAAGCATGCGCCCGCCGCTGTCGCCGAGGCTTTCATCGCCACGCGTCTCGCCAGCGGCTGCGGCGAAAGCGGCCGCGTCTACGGCACGCTGCCCGCGACGCTCGATCATGCGGCGATCGTCGAGCGGGCCTTTCCGGGTTGAATCTCGAAGCCGCACGCCTGATGGACTCTCCGGGGGACTTCCTGTCGGGCCCCAGGCGCGGCAAGCAACGGCAAACAGCCCGCAACGACCCCCAATAAGCGCGGCGCGACCGCGCGTCTTTCATCAGGGAATGGTGAACAATGAAGAACGATCTGCCCGAGGTCGCCGCGCTGGAGGCGTTGCTTCGCGATCAGCGTGACGCTTATTTGCGCGCGCCGTATCCGTCATGGGAAACGCGCGCGGCGCATCTGAAAGCGCTGCGCAAAGTCCTGCTCGACAACCGCGACGCGCTAGCCGATGCGATGAGTGCCGACTTCGGCAATCGCGCGAAGCAGGAAGTGCTGCTCGCCGAATTTCTGTTGGTGAAGGAAGAAATCGACGCCGCGCTGCGGCACGGCAAACGGTGGATGAAGGCGCAGCGCCGCAGCACCAACAAATGGTTGTTGCCGGCCCGCGCGAAAGTGGTGCCGCAGCCGCTCGGCGTGGTCGGCATTATCGTGCCGTGGAATTATCCGGTGCTGCTCGCCGCCGGGCCGCTCATCAGCGCGCTGACCGCCGGCAATCGCGCGATCGTCAAGATGTCCGAGTTGACTCCGCGCACCTCGGCGTTGTTCGAGCAACTGATCGGCCAGACTTTTGCCCGCGATCACGTTGCTGTAGTGAACGGCGACGCCGCGCTCGCCGCCGCATTCAGCGCGCAGCCCTTCGATCATCTGCTTTTCACCGGCTCGACGAAGGTCGGCCACGAAGTGATGCGCGCCGCCGCCGAGCATTTGACGCCGGTTACGCTGGAACTCGGCGGCAAGTCGCCGGCGATCATCGGCGTGCATGCGCGGTTCGACAATGCCGTGGACAACCTCGTCGCCGGTAAGACGCTCAATGCGGGGCAAACCTGCATCGCGCCGGACTACGTGCTCGTGCCGCGCGGCAAGGAACAGGCGTTCGTCGAGCGGGCGCGCACTCGGATGGCAAAGATGTATCCCGGCTTCGCGCGCAACCCCGATTACACGTCGATCATTTCGCCGCGCCACTTCGCGCGGCTCCAGCGTCTGGCCGACGAAGCACAGGCCGCCGGCGCGCAACTGCATCCGCTGACCGACAGCGCGCCGGACGCCGCGAGCCGCCGCTTTCCGCTTATCGCCGTCACTAACGCGCCGCAGCATTGCGAACTGATGCAGGAGGAAATCTTCGGCCCGCTGTTGCCTATCGTGCCGTACGACACGCTCGACGAAGCGATCGGGTGGATCAACGCCCGGCCACGCCCGCTGGCGCTTTACCTGTATGCGGACGACGCAGCCACCATCGAACGGGTCACTCACGAAACCATTGCGGGCGGCATGGCGGTCAACGAAACGCTGATGCATCTGGCGTGCGAAAGCCTGCCGTTCGGCGGCGTCGGAGCAAGCGGAATGGGCGCGTATCACGGCTACGAAGGCTTCGTGACTTTCTCGAAGATGAAGCCTGTTCTGACGCAGGCGCGTCTGAACGCGCGCGCATGGATTGCGCCGCCGTATGGCCGGCGCGTCGACGCGTTGCTGAAACTGATGATGCGGTTTTGAGCGGGGCCGGCTGCGTGGCTTGATCCAACGGCTGTTTAGCGCGCGCCTGCTGCGCCCTCGATATCGACCGCGACAACGTCGGTGACATCGTCGGCGCTAGTGCGGGCGCCGCCAGGCGCTGCCTGCGCCGGCTCGCCTTCCAGCCGATGCAGCCACGCCAGCAATTCCGCCACCGCCTGATAGAGCTGCGGCGGAATGCGCGCGTCGAGGTCCACTTGCATCAGCAGCGAGACCATTTCGGGCGCTTCATGCACATAGAGGCCGGCTTCCTTGGCGCGCTGCACGATCATCTCCGCCAGCATGCCGTAGCCCTTGGCGATCACGCGTGGCGCCGGGTCGCCGCCTTGTGAGTCGTAGACGAGCGCAGCAGCGCTGCGGCGATGTTTGCGGCTCATCACATGTCCCAGTCGAAATTGTCGAGCGGCGCGGTCGCGGCGTTGGCCGCGTGCGGTGCGCGACGGCTTTTTCCGGCCGCGGCACTTGCCGGGGCTCCCGACGCCGCAGACGCCGCGGCGTCCGCCCGACTCGCCGCCGAAGCCGATCGCGCATACGCCGACGCCGCTGCCTGAGCCGCTGCCGCGGCGCCCGCTGCCGCCGCACCCGTGGCGGGCGCACCGCCGCCGATCTCGCGAATCGTCAAGCCGTTCAGCTGAATGCCCGCCGCCGCGAGCCGCTGGCGAAAACTTTCGCCCTGCATCGCGAGACGCGCCGCGCCGCCGGGACTCGCCTGCACACGCGCGACGAGGCGCATGCCGGTCAACGTCAATTCGGCGTCGACGGTGCCGAGCGTCGGCAGCGACAACGTAAGGCGCGTGCGCCACGGCTGATCGTCCTCGCTTGCGGTGCCGCCGCCGCTGCGGTCCCACTCGTCGCCTTCCTGCTCGATGGTCCAGTCGAGCTTCGCACCGGGCCATGCTTCGCCGGTCCAGCGGAACTGGCCGGTCGCAAGCAGATCTAGTTGCTGGCGCACGAGCGGCACCGTCGCGGGATGCACGGCGGCCGCCTGCGGATTCTGCTGCGACCCGCCGTCAGCCGCCGGGGAGGCCGCGTTATGCAGGCCCGCATGGGGCGTTTGGCCGTTCAGGTCGGAGAGGGAACTGGCCAGCACTTCACCGGCGACGAACCGCGCGGCCTGCGCGGTGTCGATCGACGGCATCGGGCGGCCGGCGGTGTTGGCGGCATTCGGATTCGCCGCATTCGCGCTGCTGGCATCGGCCGCGCCGGCTGAACCGTGCGGCGTGGCGCCCATGCCTTGCCTCGCCGCAGCTTGGGCGGACGACGCGTCGGCGGCGTCGCCTGCCCAGTTCAGCGGCAATTGCGCGGCGGCGGCGACGAGCTTGTTCTGCGCTTCGCTGGCGAGCGTCTCCGGCGAGCGCTGGCCGCTCAGCCATTGCGCGAGGTGCGCTTCGTAGAAGAGGCCGCTGTCGCCGACCGTCTGCGCGAGCGCGGCTGCGAGCGCCGCCACCGGCACCTGGGCCGCCGCGACACTGGCGGTGGCCGCGGAAGCTGCGGCGTTGGACGCGATGTTGGACGGAGCAGGCGTGTCGAAGAGCGGCAAAGCGCCCACCTCGACGTCGAGCGCGGGAGCGGCGGGCCAGATCGGCAACTGCCCGACGATCGCGGGCGTCGCCTCGCCGCCGGAGCGGACGATCGCGTTGAGCGTCAGTGCGACGGCGGACAGCGCGGTCTGCGCGGAAGGCTGCGGCGCAGAAGGAGCGACCGGAGCCGGCGTTGCCGGCGCGGTCTCGACGTCGGCCGCGCCCGTCTGGGTGGTGGCCGCGCTGCCGGGGGCAATGTTGAGCAGGCTGTCGACGCGGGTCGCGAGGAGCGATGCGACGGCCGTGTCGATTCCGTTCATGCCGATTCCTTGATCACATTGGCGGCAACGCGCTCAATTCACACAATCAGACGCCTTGCGGTCACCCTCAGCGCGCCCCGTACAGCTCCTTGAGCACCCGGGACGGCCGGCCGCCGAACAACGCCGACAGTTTGGCGAGGCTCGGATTGGCCAAGTCGCGGATCGCGGCGTCGTCGGCGAGGATTTGCCGGATCAGCGCGTACTTGCGCAGGCGTTCCGTCTCGTCGAGTCTGACGCCCGTCTCCGCCTCTTTCAACGCGTCGACGAGCAGCCGGTATTCATCCTGCAAGTGGACCAGGTCGTTCCACAGGGCACGTCGGGCAGCCATCAACATGCGGCAGGACAACGCTGCAATGGCCTCGTAGCGGGCAAAGTATTCTGCGTTCGATGTCATCTCATGCTTTCCGCGGCCGGCTGAGCAGCCATCCGCGCTATCTCCGGGGCAATCCCGATCCATGCCTCTTCGAGCGTAGCCAGCAGGCCGTCTACTTCGACCAGCATTGCCTCGCTCTCTTTTATGTTGGCTTCGAGCAGCCGGCGCGACATATAGCTATATAGCGCGTTCAGCCGCTGTGCAATCTCGCCGCCCACCTCAAGGTTGAGCGACTGTTGCAGCCCGCTTTCGACGATCTGAATCGCCTTGCCGATCGCCTCTCCACGACCGGGCACATTGGCCTGCAGCAAGTGCATCCGCGCTTGCGCGATTGCCTGCCGGGCCCCCTGATACAACATCACGATCAGACGATGCGGACTCGCGCCCATCACCCCTGTCTCGACGCCCACGCGTGCATACGCATTGGCTCCAGAGTGTCCTGGGGAAAACATCGGCGCTCCTCCTCAATTGCAACTACGGTTGGTCGTGGCAGCCCATCGCGATGCGTAAGCGCACCCCGATTCATGCCTGTATCTGGTTATCGGATACGCAGCGAAAAAGCTTTAGGCCGGTGTAAGGAGGATTAAGGGGCCAGGCTGCGCAAGCCCCTCGGGGCCGCGCGGCGCGTGTCACGCGGGCAGTTGCAGCCGGGCGGGCGGAACATTCTTGCCGCCGCGGCCGCCGCCTCGTTCAGACCTGCATCTGCATGATGTCGTTATAGGCGGACACCAGCTTGTTGCGCACCTGCAGGCCGAACTGGAAGCCGACGTTCGCCTTCTGCATGTCGACCATCACGTCGTTCAGCGACACATTCGACGCGCCAAGCTCGAACGCCTGCGATTCGCCGACCGCCTTGGTCTGATCGCCGCTGATCTTGTCCAACGAAGCCTTCAGTGCCGACGCAAAACCGCCGGTAGTTGCCGCGCCGGACTCGCCTGCGGCCGAAGCGCCGGTCGCGGCGGTGCTGCCGCCGGCGGCGTGCGCCGCCATCGACTGCAATTGTTGCAGCGCCGACGAAAGCGCGTTCACGGGCAAAGTCATGTTCTCTCCAGGAATGACGAGCGGCACGACCAAACCGTACCGATCTGGACGAAAGCATAGCAGCGGGCTTTCCTGGAAAGCCCCGAAACTAGGGGGCAAACCCGGCTCTATTCAAGCAATCGCGCGCGCCTGCCGTGCGGATAATTTCAGTCGTGAAAGTATCTGTCCATACTCCCGCCGAGCCTCGGTGCGGTTGAGCGGCAGAACGCAAAAGGCTTCCCGGAGAAACCCGACGCATGGATTCGTCAGCCAACTCTTTGATCAACCCCGACGCCCGCATGGGCCTCGCCGGCGCACAGCCCGGCGCGGCGGCGGGCGCCGGTCAGCCCGGCGGTAACGCAGACCTGGGCGGCCTTGGTGGCGGCCTCGGCGGCAATTTCGGCCAGCGCCTGTCGGGCCTCGCGCAAATGCGCGGCAACCCGCGCGCGCCGCTGATTTTCGCGGTGGCGCTGCTTGTGGCCGTGGTGGCAGGCCTGTTCCTGTGGTCGCGCGCCCCGGACTACAAGGTGCTCTACAGCAATCTGTCCGACCGCGACGGCGGTGCGATCATCACCGCGCTGCAGCAGGCCAACATTCCGTACAAGTTCTCCGAGTCGGGCGGTGCGATCCTCGTGCCGGCCGAACAGGTGCATGAGATGCGGCTGCGCCTCGCATCGCAAGGCCTGCCGAAGAGCGGCTCGGTCGGCTTCGAACTGATGGACAACCAGAAGTTCGGCATCAGCCAGTTCGCCGAGCAGATCAACTATCAGCGCGCGCTGGAAGGCGAGCTGGAACGCACGATCGAATCCGTTTCGTCGGTCAAGTCGGCCCGCGTGCATCTGGCGATTCCGAAGCCTTCCGTGTTCGTGCGCGACAAGGAAGCGCCGTCGGCGTCGGTGCTCGTCAATCTCTATCCGGGCCGCGCGCTCGACGAAGGCCAGGTGCTGGCGATCACGCACATGGTGTCTTCCGCGGTGCCGGAAATGCCGGTCAAGGGCGTGACCATTCTCGATCAGGACGGCAACCTGTTGACGCAGCCGTCGGTCGGCGGCGGGCTCGACGCGTCGCAACTAAAGTATCGCCAGCAGATCGAACGCAGCACGCAGCAGCGCATCGACGCGATTCTCGCGCCGCTCTTCGGCGCCGGCAATGCGCATTCGCAGGTGAGCGCCGACATCGACTTCTCGCGCACCGAACAGACTTCGGAAAACTACGGCCCGAACGGGAACCCGCAACAGGCGGCGATCCGCAGCCAGCAGTCGAGCACCGCGACCGAAATGTCCCAAGGCGGCGCCTCGGGCGTGCCGGGCGCGCTGTCGAATCAGCCGCCGCAGCCCGCCTCCGCGCCGATCAATGCGCCCAACGGCGCGAGCGGCGGCGTGACGACGACGCCCGTCAGCGATCGTAAGGACATGACCACGAACTACGAGCTCGACAAGACCGTGCGTCACCTCGAGCAGCCGATGGGCGGCATCAAGCGTCTGTCTGTGGCGGTGGTGGTCAACTATCTGCGCGTGGTCGACGGCAAGGGTCACGCGACGATGCAGCCGGTCACCGCCGACAAGCTCGCGCAGGTCAACCAGCTCGTGAAGGACGCGATGGGCTTCGACGCGCAGCGCGGCGACTCGGTCAACGTGGTCAACAGCCCGTTCACCGCCGACCTGGACCCGAACGCGGACCTGCCGTGGTGGCGCACGCATGACATGCTGGCTCTGTACAAGCAGATCGCGACGTATCTCGGCATCGGCGCCGTAGCCCTGTTCCTCTACTTCGTGATGGTGAAGCCGGCGCTGCGCCGCGCCTTCCCGCCGCCGGAACCGGTCGCCGCCGCGGCGCTGCCGTCGCCGGACGAGCCGATCCTGCTCGACGGCATCCCGAGCGCGGAACGCACCAACGGCATCGTCGAAATAGATACTGGCGACAGCGAGCTGCTGGCGCTGGAAAACGCGAAACACAAATATGAGCGGAATCTGGAGTTCGCACGCAGCATCGCGCGCCAGGATCCGAAGATCGTTGCAACAGTCGTCAAGAATTGGGTGACCGATGAGCGCTGAAGGCGTAATGAAGAGCGCGCTTCTGCTGATGTCGATCGGCGAGGAAGAAGCCGCGCAGGTGTTCAAGTTCCTTGGACCGCGTGAAGTTCAGAAGATCGGCGTCGCAATGGCCGCCATGAAGGCCGTGACGCGCGACGAGATCGACGTGGTGCTGCACGAGTTCGTGCGCGAGGCGGAAAAGCACACCGGCATGTCGCTGGATTCGAACGAGTACATCCGTTCCGTGCTGACGAAGGCGCTCGGCGACGACAAGGCCGGCGCGATCATCGACCGGATCTTGCAAGGCAGCGATACCAGCGGTATCGAGGGCCTGAAGTGGATGGACTCGCCGGCGGTCGCGGAACTGATCAAGAACGAGCACCCGCAGATCATCGCGACGATTCTCGTTCACCTCGACCGCGATCAGGCGTCGGAGATCGTCGCGTGCTTCACGGAGCGTCTGCGTAACGACGTGCTCTTGCGAATCGCGACGCTCGACGGCATCCAGCCGGCCGCGCTGCGCGAACTCGACGACGTGCTCACGCACCTGCTGTCGGGTAGCGACAACCTGAAGCGCAGCCCGATGGGCGGCATTCGCACGGCGGCCGAAATCCTCAACTTCATGTCGAGCAACCACGAGGAAGGCGTCATCGAGAACGTCCGCCAGTACGACGCGGAGCTTGCGCAAAAGATCGTCGATCAGATGTTCGTGTTCGAGAACCTGCTCGACCTGGAAGACCGCGCGATCCAGTTGCTGCTGAAGGAAGTCGAATCCGAGGCGCTGATCATCTCGCTGAAGGGCGCGGCACCGGCACTGCGTCAGAAGTTCCTGTCGAACATGTCGCAGCGTGCAGCCGAGCTGCTCGCGGAAGACCTCGACGCGCGCGGCCCGGTTCGCGTCTCGGAAGTCGAGACGCAACAGCGCCGCATCCTGCAGATCGTGCGCAACCTGGCAGAAAGCGGCCAGATCGTGATTGGCGGCAAGGCGGAAGATGCATATGTCTAATCGCAACTCCACGGCAAAGGAAAGCCTCTCGGCCTACCAGCGCTGGGAGATGGCCTCGTTCGATCCGGTGCCGCCGGCGCCGCCCACCTCCGAAATCGACGAAGCGGCTTTCGAAGCCGAGCTCGAGCGCCTGCGCGAAGCCGCGCACGAGCAGGGCATCGCATCCGGCCACGTGGCCGGTCAGGCGCTCGGCTATCAGGCGGGTTACGACCAGGGCCACGCGCAAGGCTTTGAACAGGGCAGAAGCGAAGCGCGCGAGGAAGCTGCGCGACTCGCCGCGCTCGCCGAGACCTTCAAGGCCGCGCTAGACGGCGCGCAAGGCGCCATTTCGGAGACGCTCGTCGCGCTCGCGCTCGACATCGCGCAACAGGTGGTGCGCCAGCACGTGCAGCACGACCCGACCGCGCTGATCGCCGCCGCCCGCGAGGTGCTCGCCGCCGAACCGGCGCTGACCGGCGCGCCAGCGTTGATCGTGAGTCCCGCCGATCTGCCGGTGGTCGAAGCGTATCTGATGGAAGAATTGCAAACGCGTGGCTGGACCGTGCGCACCGATCCGGCCGTGGAGCGTGGCGGCTGCCGCGCGCAGGCCGGCAGCGGCGAGGTGGACGCGGGCATCGATACACGCTGGGAACGCGTTGCCGCGGCACTCGGCAAAGTGAGTACATGGTGAAGCCGACGCTCGAGGAAATCCGCGCAAGCGACCTGACGCCGCTCGAACGCGAGCTGGCGCTGGCGTCGTTCGGCGCCGAGGCGCTCGCGGACACGCCGTTCGCGGACGCAGTCTCGACTGCGGCTGACGCGGGTCACGCTCATCCCGTGACGGGCGCGGCCGCGAGCCGCGAGTCGGCACCGGCTGCGGGCGCCGGTATGGGGGCGAGTCAGGCCGCCGCCAAGGCAGCAAGCGCCGCCACTCCTGCTGCGTACGACCCCGCGCTCGACAGCAATCCGCATATGCAAGCCTGGCGCGGCCGGCTCGACGCACTGCGCGCGCGCAACGCGATTGCGAAGCCAATGCGCGCCTGCGGACGCCTGACGCGCGCCGCCGGTCTCGTGCTCGAAGCGGTCGGATTGCGCCTTTCGGTAGGCGCCGAAGTGATGATCGAACTGCCGCCGGGCAGTTCGCTGCCGATGGCTGAAGCGGAAGTTGTCGGCTTCTCCGGCGACAAGCTGTTTCTGATGCCGACTACCGAGGTGATCGGCCTGTTGCCAGGCGCGCGCGTCTATCCGCTTGAAAGCGCGCCGATCGCCGATCCGATGGCGGGCGCGAAGCGTCTGCCGGTAGGCTGGGAACTGCTCGGCCGCGTGCTCGATGCGTCCGGCCGTCCGCTCGACGGACTCGGCCCGCTTGGCGCTCATGCCGATGCGCCGCTGTCCGCGCCGGTCATCAATCCGCTGAACCGGGAGCCGATCCACAAGGTGCTCGACGTCGGCGTGCGCGCGATCAACGCGCTCTTGACCGTGGGACGCGGCCAACGCATGGGGCTTTTCGCAGGCTCGGGCGTCGGTAAATCGGTGCTGCTCGGCACGATGGCGCGCTATACCAGCGCCGAAGTGATCGTGATCGGACTGATCGGCGAACGCGGCCGCGAAGTGAAGGAATTCATCGAACAGATTCTTGGCGAGGAAGGGCTCGCGCGCTCCGTCGTGATCGCCGCGCCGGCCGACGTCTCACCGCTTTTGCGGATGCAGGCCGCGTCGTACTCGACGTCGCTCGCCGAATATTTCCGCGATCAGGGCAAGCACGTGCTGCTGCTGATGGATTCGTTGACCCGTTACGCGATGGCACAGCGCGAAATCGCGCTGGCCGTCGGCGAGCCGCCCGCGACCAAGGGCTACCCGCCTTCTGTGTTCGCGAAGCTGCCGGCGCTCGTCGAACGTACCGGCAACGGCCCCGCGGGCGGCGGCTCGATTACCGCGTTCTACACGGTGCTGACCGAAGGCGACGACCAGCAGGATCCGATTGCGGACTCGGCGCGCGCGATTCTCGACGGCCACATCGTGCTGTCGCGCTCGCTCGCGGAAGCCGGCCACTATCCGGCAATCGACATCGAAGCGTCGATTAGCCGGGCAATGACCGCGCTGATCGACGATAACCATCTGGACAAAACGCGTATGTTCAAGCAGATGCTGTCGCGCTATCAGCGCAACCGCGATCTGATCAACGTGGGTGCTTATTCGAGCGGACGCGATGCGTTGCTCGACCGCGCAATCGCGCTGTACCCGCGGATGGAAGCCTTCCTGCAGCAAGGCTTCCGCGAGTGCGCGAACTTTGAACCGAGTGTCGAGATGCTGGACGCGCTGTTTGCCCAAGGAGCCTGACGATGGCGAAACACTTTCCGATCAAGACGTTGATTGGGCTGGCGCAAGACGATGTCAACGCCGCCGCGCAACGTCTCGGACGCGCTCAGCGCGAGCGCAACGAAGTGGAGGCGCAGCTCCAGTCGCTCGTGCAGTACCGCGACGAATACCACGCGCGTTTCACGGCGACCGCCCAGGCGGGCATGCCCGCCGGCAACATGCGCAATTTTCAGGCGTTCATCGACACGCTCGACGCCGCCATCGAACAGCAACGCAACCTGCTTGTAACGGCCAATGCGCGAGTCGAGGCGGCCAAGCCCGACTGGCAGCGTCAGAAGCAAAAGCTCGGCTCGTATGAAGTGCTGCAGGCGCGCGGCGAAGCCGCCGAGGCCAAGACCGTGGCGCGGCGCGATCAGCGCGACGCCGACGAACACGCCGCACGAATTCTGAGGATGCGCGCGGAAGGCGCCTGACGCCCGCGCCGCCCTCGACTGACTGAACACCGCACCCTTTGTCGGATTGACAGGACACTTATGTCGCTTCTTTCACAGATCGGCTCGCTGCCAGGTTCTACCGGCAGCACCTCCACCAACGGTTCGAACAGCGCCGCGGCTCGCGCCGCCGCAAGCGCGAATCCGTTCTCGCAAACCTTGCAGCAAAGCATCAGCCTGCAGAACAGTGTGGCTGCGAATGCGGCTGCAAGCGCGGCTGCGAACTTCAACGCGAGCGCGAACCAATCCGCGCCGACGCCCTCGCCATCGCCGGCGGATGCGTCGCAGGCGTCGTCGAGCGTGCACGACGCGCCGCCGCCGGACGATTCCGCAACTAAAAGCGCCGACGACGCGAGCAGCGACAGCAAGGACAGCACCGCGACAGACGCAGCGGCGTCTGCGCCGGCGGACAAGCCGCAACAGGCATCGACCGACAAGACCGGGGCCACGCCGCCGAAGTCGGCCAACTCCGCCAACTCGGCAAGCAGCAGCGACGCCAGCACCGCGGCGGCAGCCGCAGCGGCTCAGGCGCAAGCCCAGGCCCAGGCCGATGCGAGCGCTGCCGCCGATGCGGCCAACGTGAACATTCCCGCAACGACGGATGCCGACGCGACCGCGACAGGCGCGGCCACCGACGCCACCACGGTTGGCCCGCCCGGCAGGAAAGCGCCGACCGATCCGAAGTCGCTGCAGGACGCATTGCAGGCGGCACTGGCGGCGCTCGCGAACGGCCAGGCCGTGGTGCCATCGCAGGCGCTGGCGAGCGGCGCTGCCGCGGCTGCGGCGGCGAACGGACTGGCGAGCGCGAACGCGTCGTTGAACGATACAGACAGCAAGACGCTGGAAGCCGGTCTTTCCGGTGGCGGCAAGGGCTCGGCAGCCGCCCGTGGCGCATCGACGACGACGACCGCGGCGGCGGCTGATCCGACGGCGGCTGCTTCAGCAGCGGCGGCGGGCGCGTTAGCATCGGCGGGCGCGGCAGGCGCACAGGCGGACGATCTGGCGGCGTTCAAGAACGCAGCCGACGCGGCGAGCGCGGCGCTGGCCGCGACCCAGGCTGCAGCGAGCGCAGCCAGCACGACGGCCGCCGTGCAGACGACCGGCAATGCGGGCGCGGCTGCAGCGGCGAATGCGTTGGGACCGCAGGTCGGCACGACCGACTGGGAGGAAGCGCTGAGCCAGAAGGTAGTGTTCCTGTCGAACGCTCATTCTCAGAGCGCCGAGCTGACGTTGAACCCGAAGGATCTGGGGCCGCTCCAGGTTGTGCTGCAGGTTGCCGATAACCATGCCCACGCGTTGTTTGTTTCGCAGCACCAGCAGGTACGTGAAGCCGTCGAGGCAGCTTTGCCGAAGTTGCGCGAGGCGATGGAAGCGAACGGCATCGGGCTCGGCAGCGCGAGCGTGAGCGATGGGTTTGGGCGCCAGGGTGGGCAGCAGCAGAATGCCGAGTCGGGACGGTCTGGGTCTGGAAGCCGCTCTGCGGCGGGTAGCGGAGTCGGGATGGGCGGTGCGGCTGGCGGCGGCGTGGCGGTGGATGTTGCCGTGCGGCGTAGTGTTGGATTGGTCGATACGTTTGCCTGACGGTTTTTTGCTTTTTGCCGTTCGCGGCTTTGTTGGTGGTTGATTCGCAGTGTTGGCCTTTTGTTGATTTCGCGGTGGTTGATTCGGGGTGTTGGCCTTTCCTTGAATTCGTGGTGGTCTATTGGCGTTGCCCCTGTGCGGGGCGGCACTTACTTTCTTTGCATGCCGCAAAGAAAGTAAGCAAAGAAAGCGGCTTTACACCGCTAGCTCATAAGTGGGCTCCCTGGCTCCCAGGGGCAGTGGTGCATCTGGAGTCTGTGCTCTCGCACATTTCGCCTCAGTGACAAGGCAGTCATACCTCCCGCCTCGCACTTCGTGCTCGCCGGAAAGGTCCACCTGAAACCACCCGCTCGCGGCTGCACGGTGGGAGCGATCGGCTTCGTCAACAATCATCGAACGCCGCGCCCCGCAAGAGTGGCCCCAAAGCAGTCGGTGCGAAACCCCGATTGTCTAAAGAACGACCGCTACGGCGCGCGCAGCGTCGCCGGAAGAATGACTGCCTTGTCACCGGCGCGGAGTGCGCGAGAGCACAGATTCCAGATGCACCACTACCCTCTCGAAGCCAGGGGACCCACTTATGAGCTAGCGGTGTGAGCCGCTTTCTTTGCTTACTTTTCTTTGCGGCATGCAAAGAATGTAAGTGCCGCCCCGCACAGGGGCAACGCCAATAGACCGCCGCGAATTCAAGGAAAGGCCAAAAAAAGAAGCCCGGAAACCAGGCCAAAACCAAAGCTTCCAGAAAAAAGAACGAAAACCAATCCACAAAACCCATCAACAAAAAGCACCGCCCCGCCGGGCCAAAAACTAGAGATAGCCCGCATTAACCCTTCTGTTCGACCCATCGCGCCGCAGGCAAATCAACAACAATCACTATCACCAGCACTAACGGCAAGCAAGCAAACCTCATGGCTACCACTCCCGCAAATCAGCAAGCCGCGCCCGCGTCTCCGGGCCCCTTGAAGCGCATCATCCTGATCGCCCTCATCGCAATCGTCGCCGCTGGCGCCGCCGGCGCAGGGGTGTGGTTCTTCATGTCCAAACGCGCTCCGGCCGCCGCCTCCGCAGCTGCGCCGGCCCCGGCTCCCGCTCCCACGTTCTTCCCGCTCGAATCGATGACCGTCAACCTGCAATCGGACGACGGCCAGCAGCACTTCCTGCGCATCGGCCTCACGCTCAAGCTCACCGATGCGAAGACGCCGCAGGAACTCACCGATCACATGCCGGAAATCCGCAGCCGCATCCTGCTTGCGCTGTCGAACCATCATCCGGATGAACTGGCTCCGCTCGAAGGCAAGCGCGCGCTTTCCGCCGAACTGCGGACGCTGATCGAGCAACCGACCGACAAGGGTGCCGCGCCGATCCATGTCCAGGACGTGTTGTTCACCGAATTCGTCGTGCAGTGACGTCGTTGTGACGCTATCCCGCACTGCCATCATCAACCGTCACGGTATGCACGAGGAATAAGGAATGGGCCACGAAGAGTTCATGTCCCAGGAGGAGGTCGATGCCCTCCTCAAGGGCGTAACCGGCGAGTCCGACTCTGAAGCCGAGCAGAGCGAGCGTGTAGGCGTACGTCCCTACAACATCGCGACGCAGGAACGCATCGTCCGCGGCCGGATGCCCGGCCTCGAAATCATCAACGACCGCTTTGCGCGCCTGTTGCGCGTCGGCATCTTCAACTTCATGCGGCGTTCGGCGGAAATCTCCGTCGGTCCGGTGAAGGTGCAGAAGTACAGCGAGTTCACCCGCAACCTGCCGATCCCGACCAACCTGAACCTGGTCCACGTCAAGCCGTTGCGCGGCACGTCGCTGTTCGTGTTCGACCCGAACCTGGTGTTCTTCGTGGTCGACAACCTGTTCGGCGGCGATGGGCGTTTTCATACCCGAGTCGAAGGTCGCGATTTCACGCAGACCGAGCAGCGCATCATCATGAAGCTGCTCAATCTGACGTTCGAACATTACGCGGCATCGTGGAAAAGCGTGCGTCCGCTGCAGTTCGAGTACATGCGTTCGGAAATGCACACGCAGTTCGCCAACGTGGCGACGCCGAACGAAATCGTCATCGTCACGCAGTTCTCGATCGAGTTCGGCACGACGGGCGGCACGCTGCACATCTGCATGCCGTACTCGATGATCGAACCGATCCGCGACATCCTGTCGTCGCCGATCCAGGGCGAGGCGCTCGAAGTCGACCGCCGCTGGGTCCGCGTGCTGTCGCAGCAGGTGCAGGCGGCGGAAGTCGAACTGACGGCCGACCTCGCGCAGGTGCCGATCACGTTCGAACAAATCCTGAACATGCGCAAAGGCGATGTTCTGCCGATCAACATTCCCGAGCACATCACGGCGAAAGTCGACGGCGTGCCGGTGATGGAATGCGGCTACGGAATTTTTAATGGTCAATACGCGTTGCGCGTGCAGAAGATGATCAGCGCAGCCGACACGATGAAGGAAGGTGGATATGAGTGATCTGAACGCAAAGCCCGCGGACGAGTTGACCGCCGCCGCCGCGCAGGCGGCCGCCGACGCGGCGAGCGCGGAAGACGAAGCGGCGCTGGCCGACTGGGCGAGCGCGCTCGCCGAGCAGAACGACAACCCGAGCGAAATCAGCGCCAGCACGGCCGGCGTGTTCCAGCCGCTGTCCAAAGTCGCGCCGAGCTCGACGCGCAACGACATCGAAATGATTCTGGACATTCCTGTTCAGATGACCGTCGAACTCGGCCGCACCAAGCTCGCGATCCGCAACCTGCTGCAACTCGCGCAAGGTTCGGTCGTGGAGCTCGACGGCATGGCCGGCGAACCGATGGACGTGCTCGTCAACGGCTGCCTGATCGCCCAGGGTGAAGTGGTGGTGGTGAACGACAAGTTCGGTATCCGCCTGACCGACATCATCACGCCGTCAGAACGTATCCGGAAGTTGAATCGATGAAAGCAGCAGTCCGCCGCGCCGTGTTCCCTGCGTCGCGCCATGTTTCGAGCCGTGCAGTACGGGCAGTGTTCGCGGCGACGGCGTTGTTCAGCGCGCTATGCGCACCGCTCGCCGCATATGCGGCCGACATGAATGCGGTCAACAATGCTGCGAAGATCGCGTCCGGTGTCGGCGCGGGCACGGCCGTTCCGGCGCTCGGCGTCGGCGCGGTGCTGCAAACGATCGTCGGCCTGCTTGTCGTGATCGGCCTCGTATTCGGATGCGCGTGGCTCGCACGCCGCTTCGGCTTGCAGCCGGGTAGCCGCAGCGGTCTCGTCAAGACAGTGGGTGGCACGTCGCTCGGCGGCAAGGAGCGCGTCGCGGTGATCGAGATCGGCGATACATGGCTGGTACTCGGCGCGGCGCCCGGCAATGTGCGTCTGCTTCATACGATGCCGGCCGGCTCGGTCGCCATCGAAACCGCAGGCAATGCGCAAGCGGGCGCGCCCGGCGCAGCAGGCACCACGTTGACCGGCAACTTCGGCCAGCGCTTTCGCGACGCCTTGAAAGGCGAAGTGAGCAAACGTTTCAACGGGCAAGGCAACGGGGTTCGGTAATGCAGTTCAGTCTTCAATCGGCGCATTGCGCGCAATCCGGCGGCACCTCGCGCGTCGCCTCGGCAATCCTTCGCGGATTGCGCCGCGCCGCACCTGTCGCGTCGGTTGCATTGCCCGCGCTGCTGCTTGCGCTGCCGTCGCTCTCGTTCGCGCAAGCCGCCGGCTTGCCGGCCTTCAATACGAGCCCTGGCCCGAACGGCGGCACGACGTATTCGTTGAGCGTGCAGACGATGCTGCTGCTCACGATGCTGTCGTTCCTGCCGGCCATGGTGCTGATGATGACGAGCTTCACGCGCATCATCATCGTGTTGTCGCTGCTGCGCCAGGCGCTCGGCACGACCACTACGCCGCCTAACCAGGTGCTCGTCGGTCTCGCACTCTTTCTCACGCTGTTCGTGATGTCGCCTGTGCTCGACAAGGCTTACACCGACGGCTACAAGCCCTTCTCCGAAGGCTCGGTTCCGATGGAGCAGGCAGTGAGCCGCGGTCTCGCGCCGTTCAAGACGTTCATGCTGCGTCAGACTCGCGAAACCGACCTCGCGCTGTTCGCGCGCATCTCGCACGCCGCGCCGATGCAAGGCCCGGAAGATGTCCCGCTGTCGCTGCTGGTGCCCTCGTTCGTCACCAGTGAACTGAAGACTGGCTTCCAGATCGGCTTCACGATTTTCATTCCGTTTCTCATCATCGACATGGTGGTGGCGAGCGTGCTGATGTCGATGGGCATGATGATGGTGTCGCCGGCAACGATCTCGCTGCCGTTCAAGCTGATGCTGTTCGTGCTCGTCGACGGCTGGCAACTGCTGCTCGGCTCGCTCGCGCAAAGCTTCGTGTGAGGTTGCTCAAGTTTGTCCAGGCGCGCCTCGCGCTCGCCTGGTTCAGGTCTTTCACGTTGTTCAAGCTTCCGGTTGAATCGCCATGAATTCAGAATCCGTCATGACGCTCGCGCACCAGGCCATGTATGTCGGCCTGCTGCTCGCTGCTCCGCTTTTGCTGGTCGCTCTCGTGGTCGGCCTGGTGGTGAGCCTGTTCCAGGCCGCCACGCAGATCAATGAATCCACGCTGTCGTTCATCCCCAAGCTTCTCGCGATTGCGGTCACGATGGTGATCGCAGGCCCGTGGATGCTCACGACCATGCTCGACTATCTGCGCCAGACGCTGACCAATATCCCGACGCTCGTCAACTGAGCGTCGCGTTTTCCTTCGCGCATCGAGCCCCGCCGCCATGTTTTCCGTCACCTACGCGCAACTGAACGCCTGGCTCACCGCGTTTCTGTGGCCGTTCGTGCGGATCCTCGCGCTGGTGGCGACGGCGCCCGCGCTCGGCAACCGCGCGCTGCCGCTGCGTGTGAAAATCGGCCTGTCCGCTTTCGTCACGATCATCGTCGCCCCGACCCTCGGCGCGCTGCCGCAAGTCACGGTGTTCTCCGCCGAGGGCGTGTGGATCATAGTCAACCAGTTCCTGATCGGCATTGCGCTCGGCATGACGATGCAGATCGTCTTTCAGGCGATCAGTGCGACCGGCGATTTCGTCGGCCTGGGCATGGGCCTGGGCTTCGCGACGTTCTTCGACGCGCAGGCCAGCAGTTCGAGCCAGGTGCTGTCAACCTACATGTACACGATCGCGATGCTCGTGTTCCTCGTGATCGACGGCCATCTTCAGATGATCAGCGCGCTGCTCGCGTCCTTCAATTCGCTGCCCGTGTCGGCGAATATTCTCGGCTCGCCGGGTTGGCGCACGCTCGCCAATTTCGGCAGTACGATTTTCTCTGCTGGACTTTTGCTGTCGTTGCCGGTGGTCGCGGCGCTACTGATCACGAATCTGGCGCTCGGCATTCTGAACCGCGCAGCGCCGCAAATCGGCGTGTTTCAGATCGGCTTTCCGCTGACCATGCTGATCGGCATACTGCTTTTGCAACTGATGATCCCGAACATGATTCCGTTCTTCACGCGTCTGTTCGCGGTGGGCATCGATCAGATGGGACGAGTTGCGCTGGGGTTTAGATAGGCCAACCGTTCCCGCAACAGACGTCGAAACAGATTAAAAAAGAGAAAGGGCGGAGCCGGTTAAACCGGTTTTCCGCCCTTTGTTCATGTACCGACCACCCACTCCCCATCAGTTCAAGTACTGGAACAACGACATATTCTGAATCTTCACGAACGCCTGTTGTGCCGCTTGCAACGCGTTCTGCGCCAGCGTGTATTTGCCGACCGTCTTGATCAGGTCTGTCTGCGTCAGATCCGACAGGTTGCTGGCCGTTTGCAGCGTATTGGTCTGCGTGACCGTCTGCAATGCCTTGACCTCCTGTGAGCGGCCGCCCACTGTCGCTTGCGCGGTCGTGACATTGTTCATCGTGTTCTCAAGCTGCGTCATGCTCGTCGTGAGCGCGCTCTGGTAGCTCGCGGTCGACGCGCCGCCCGAGATCGGCGATTGCAGCGTGCTGATCAACTGACTCAGGTTCGCGAACACGTCCATGCTCCCTTGCGTCGCGGGAGTCACCGAGAAGCTGTCGCCAGCGTTCGGCGCGCCGCTGATCGTCACAGACTGGCCGCCGAGCGTGATTGCCGTGCCTGCCGTGAACGCCTGCGGTCCGCTCGTCGTCACCGCGCCGGTCGCCGGATCGGTCTGGCTCACGGTGTAAGTCGTCGACGACGTAAAGTTGATCGCGTATTTGTCGGCGTTCGTCGGATCGGTCGGGTTGTTCAGGCTCACGGTGCTGATGACGCCCGTACCCGTGTTGCCCGCGGTCGCCGCCGGCACCGCGCTCGTGCCGATAGGCGCGACGCTGCCGAAGATCGAAATGCCGGTGTCGCCGGTCTGCACGACGTGCGAGTCGGTGATTTGCACTGCAGGCGTGCCGGTATCGCCCGAATACGTGACCACACCGGCCGAACTCGTGGTGTACGGCTGCGCGCTGCTCTGATAGCCGGCGAACATGTAATTGCCCTGCGGATCCGTCGCATTGGCGAGCGTCATCAACTGGCTGCGCAAGCTTTGCAGTTGCGTCGCGATGGAGCCGCGGTCGCCATTGTTGAGCGAACCGTCGCCGGCGTGCAGCACGAGCGTGTGGATACTTTGCAGCACGTCGGTGACGCTGCCGAGCGTCGTGTCTTCGAGCTGCAACGACGCAAGCGCCGTGTTCTGGTTGCTCGTGTACTGCGCGAGGCTCGTCGCGGTCGAACTCAACTGCACGGCCTGTGCCGCGCCGAGCGGATTGTCCGACGGCGTCGCGAGGCTCACGCCGCTCGAGATCTGCGCGTAAAGCTGCGACAACTGAGCTTGCTGATCGCTCATCGTCGCCACGTTCATGGTGAAGTACTGCGTGCTGGAGATGCGCATGTTCAACGCCTCACTGGAAGATGCCGAGCAGCGTCTGGAACAGGGTCTGCGCGGTCTGAATGACCTTGCTGTTCGCCTGATAGAGCTGCTGATACTGAAGCAGATTGGCTGCCTCTTCATTGATGTTGACGCCCGAGACGGACTGCTGCGCGGTGGTGATCTGGGTCACCAGCGAAGCCTGCGCCGTGCTCGAAGTCTGGATCTGATTCGTCTGGTTGCCGATGTCGTTGACGTAGTTCGCGTAGGCGCCCGTCAGCGTGACCGTGCCGCCGTTCATCGATTTCGTCGTCGACAGGTTCGACAGTGCAAGCGCGTTGCGGCCGTCGTTGTTGGCGCCGGTGTTCGGACCGATCGTGAACTTGTCGCCGGCAGCGGGCGCGCCGCTGATCGTCACCGACACGTTGTTCATCTGGCCGGCGGTCGGGTTGTTGATCGTCAGGCTGGCACCGTTGCTCGACGAATACGGCACGACGGTCGTCGCGCTCGCGATCGGATAAGTGGTCGCCGGCGAACCCGCGACGGTCACCGTCGAGCCGACCGGGAAGCCGGTGAGACCCGTGCCGTCATACGTCAGCGTGGTCG
Source organism: Paraburkholderia kirstenboschensis (assembly GCF_032806925.1). Lineage (NCBI taxonomy): Bacteria > Pseudomonadati > Pseudomonadota > Betaproteobacteria > Burkholderiales > Burkholderiaceae > Paraburkholderia > Paraburkholderia kirstenboschensis. The sequence continues at coordinate 2,602,782 of NZ_CP136513.1, forward strand.
TCGAGTTCGGCATCGTGTAGCCCGCCGTGACCGTGCCCTTCGAGATGGCGCCGGTGCCGGTGTTGGTCGACGCTGCCGCGCCGAGAACCGGCGCTGCGGCCGCGATCGCCGAGGCGTCCGTCGTCGCGGTCGCAAAGCTGTTCAACGCGCCGCGGGTCGGCTGGACCGTGAACGAGTCACCGGCGTTCATCGTGCCCGTGGTCGAAAAGTTCAGGCCGTTGATCGGCTGGCTCAAACTGGTCGCCGATCCCACCACGCCACCTGTCGAATTGTCGGTCAACGTGTAGGTGGTGCCGTTGAAGGCGAGCGTGTAGTCGCCAGTGGTCGGCTGTGCGGAATTCGCGAACGACACGTTGAGCGACGCATTGCCGGTGTTCTGCGTATTCGCATAGACGGTCGGGCCGCCTACCGAGAACAGCGCGCCGCCCTGCACCCCGGCGAGCGTGATGCCGAGCGCATTCTGCGCGTTGACTTGCGAGGCGAAGCTCACGGCAATCGCGCCGAGTTGCGCTTCTGCCGGATCGAGCGTCTGGCTGCGGAACGCGACGAGGCCGCCGAGCGTGCCGCCCTCGATCTTGCTGTCCGGAAGGTCTTGCGGCGCGGCGGCAGGGTTTGCGCCGGCCTGGCCGAGATACTGCACGGACAGCTCGCTGGAATCGCCCTTCGAAGGCGTGGTGCCCAGATTGAAGCTGTTGCCACCCGACACGAGCGGCTGGCCGTTGCTCATGAAGACGCCATAGCTGCCGTTGCTGTTCACCACTTGCACGCCGATCAGTTGCGACAGATTCGACACGGCGAGATCGCGCTGATCGAGCAACTGGTTCGGCGGCTGGCCTTGCGTGCTCGCGGCGGAAATCTGGCCGTTCAACTGTGCGATCTGCTTCGTGTAGTCGTTGATCTGTGAAACGGTGTTGGTCAGTTGCGTATTGACGCTTTGGCGCAACGCGTCATATTGCTGGCCGGCGGCGTTGATCTGGTTCGCGAGCGTCTGCGCGCCGCTCATCGCCGTCTGGCGCGTGGAGAGGCTCGAAGCGCTGTTCGCGACGTTCTGCATGCCCGTGAAATAGCTCGTGACCGCGCTCGCAATGCCGGCAGTCGGGCTGCCGATCAGATTGTTCAGTTGCGAGATCAGCGTGTTGTAGGTCGCGAGCGAGCTGCTGGACGACTGCGCGTTATTCAGCTGGGTCGTCAGATACTGGCTGTACTGGCGCGTGACCGTGACTGTCGAGACGCCCTGCGGCAAATAGCCGGAACCAGTGTACTGGCCACCCGTTTCCGCGAAGACCGGCGTTTCAATGGTATAGCCGGGCGTCGACGCGTTGCTGATGTTCTGGCCGGTCGTCGTGAGTCCCCACTGGGCTGCATTCAGTCCACTGAGGCCGAGATTGATGAGATTGGACATGCGTCATCCTGAAGGGCGACACCACACATGCCGCCGCGTTACTTGAACTTAGTGTTTAACGGCTTTCGCGGCGGAAAATTGAGTCCATTCACGACGCTTGCGAGAGTTTGTTTCAACGTTTGCGAGGCCGATGCGCCGGGCCTTCGCCGGCGCGTCATGTATGGTCCGCGCGCTGTCAGCGAACCAGCGAACGGCGTTTCATTTCGAGCTGCGTGATGAGACGCTGCAGCGTGTTCTCCGCGTTGCCCGGCAGCGTCAGAAAGCGGAAACCGAGCTGATAACGCTGCGTGCCGTTGGGCAGCGCGAGCGAGCGATGCGACACGAGTTGCAGATCGAGCGAAAGGCGGCCCAGTCCGCCGAGCGACAATTCGCAATCGCCGAGACGCGTGCCCATGGGCAGCTCGGCGACGCGTTCGTCGGAAGTGCGCATGCCGACGCCGCCCAGTGAGAGGTCGTGCACCTCGAAGCGGAAGGAATCGCCTTCCGGCAGACGGCCGCTGCACACGTACGGATCGAGAATCGGTGCGTCGACGCGGAAATACTCACGGCGTTGCACGTAGAAGAGCACCTGCGGAAAGTCGGCTTCGAATGCCGGCATTCCCTCGTAACGCGTTTCGCGCGGCGTGCCGGTGACGAACTCCATGCGCACGCCCTCGGGCGCCGCGTGGAACTGACAGCTCGACGCCGCAAGCAGACCGCGGTTCTGATCGGACAACGCGCCCCAGTCGAACGTGAAGGTGCGTCCGCGCACGTCGACGTCGAGCAGGCGCGTGACGAGCTGGCCGCCCGCATATTGAACGGTGAGGAAATCGCCCCGATTGACGAGGTTGCGCAATTGAACGCCGATTTCGAGCGGATTGCGGCGGCCAAAATCGTGTGCACTGTCGTCCAGCGGAACGTGCGGCTGAAGCGTGTCGGTTTGGCCGTTCGACTGATTGGTTTCCATGGGCTTGCCGGTATGCATGTTCTTGCGGGCACGTGCCAGAGCTCCTGACGGGGCTTTCACGCGGTCTTTCATTCCCGGCCGCGGCACGCACATTCAACCGGACATAAACGCTTCCGGTATGGGGTCTAACGGATTAGCGGCAGTATCGAGCCAAAATTTAGGGGCGACTAATAATATATTTAGAATAATCTCTCGCAAACGTTAAAGCCCCGGTAACTCGCCGATAACGTGTCTGTAAATCGCCCGCTGTCTCTTCGCCGCGTGTCTGTTGCTTGTACGTCCCTGGTTCGCCGAGTCCGGCAAAACCGCCTGTCGCGGCCAATCGCCGTCGACCGGTCGCATTGACGCCCGCTCAGCCCATCTTTTGCATAATGGACATCAGCTTCTTCGCGTAATGCGGATCGGTTGCATAACCGGCGCGCTGCATGCCGTTCGCAAAGCCCTTCACGTCGTGCGCGGAATTGATGACCTGCGCGTAACGCGGATTGCCCTTCAGCATGCTCGCATAATCGGTCATGGCTTCCTGATACGAGTCGTAGGCGCGGAACTTCTCGACCACGCGCTGCGGCTTGCCGTTCACGTACTCGGTAGTGAGCGTGGAAACCGTCTTGCCGGTCCAGTCCTTGGTCGCCTTGATGCCGAATACGTTGTGGCTCGTGCTGCCGTCGGCCTTCTTGATCTCGCTTTTGCCCCAGCCCGATTCCAGCGCCGCCTGGCCGATGATGAAGCGCGCCGGAATGCCGGTGGCCGCGCTGGCGGCCTGCGCCGGAGCCGCGAGCTTGTCGACGAAAGCATCCACCTTCGGCGAGCTGCCGTCACCCTTCAACGGCGGCGTCAGCGCGCTATTGGCCGAGTAGCCCTTGCCCATCGCGAGCTGGCCGTTGGCTTGCGCATTACCGTAGGCCTTGGCAAGCGCGTTGAGCGCCGCGGTCTGGCCTTCGTCGCCGCCGCTGCCGCCGCCGAGCGCGTTGGCCATGCCGGCCAGACCGCCCGCGCCGCCTGCTCCATTCGGGCCGCTCACCTGCATGCCCTGGTTGCGCATCAACTGCTTGAGCATCGCATCGGCCACACCGATGCCCTTTTGCGACATCTGCTGCGACAACTGCTGATCCATCATCGACGTAAACGTCGCGCTGTCGTGCGAGTCGAACGGGCCGTCCTGCGGCGTCGCATCGCGCATGCTCTTCAGCATCATCTGCGTGAAGACCGCGTCGAACTGCTGCGCGGCTACCTTCATGCCGGCTTGCGGCGACGCCTTCGCCTGCGCGCTCAGCTTCGCGAAACCCTGCACGTCGAGCGCGAAGCGCTGGCTAAGATCGTTTGCCGCCGCGGCGGAATTGGTCGTATCCGAATTCATCTGCTGTGTTCCTTAGATGATTTCCAGGTCGGCGCGCAAAGAGCCCGCCGCTTTCATCGCCTGCAGGATCGACATCAGATCCGCGGGCGTCGCACCCAATGCGTTGAGCGCCTTCACCACGTCGGCGAGATTCGCGCCGGCGGTCACGAGCTTCAGCGCGCCGTTGTCCTGCTTCATCTGAATCTGCGACTGTTGCGCCACCACCGTCTGGCCGTTCGAGAACGCGCCCGGCTGGCTCACCACCGGCTGCGTGTTGATCACGACCGACAGGTTGCCGTGTGCGACCGCGCAGTTCTGCAGCGTGACCATCTGGTTCATCACGATCGAACCGGTGCGCGCGTTCAGGATCACCTTCGCTGCGGCCTGCGCCGGTTTCACGTCGAGATTCTGCAATTGCGCCATGAAGGCGACCTGCTGCTCCGGGTCAGCCGGCGCGCGCAGTTGAATCGTGCGGCCGTCGAGCGCCGTGGCCGTGCCGCCGCCGAATGCATTGTTCACTGCCGCCACCACGCGCTGCGTCGTGTCGTAGTCCATTTCGTTCAGGTCGAGTTGCATCGTTCCGGCTTGCGACACCGAGGTCGGCACCGCGCGTTCGACAATCGCGCCGCCGGCGATACGGCCGGCAGCGAGCGTATTGACCTGCACCTTGCTGCCGTTGGCGCTCGCGCCGGCGCCGCCAACCGCGAGATTGCCCTGGCCGAGTGCGTACACCTGGCCGTCGGCGCCCTTGAGCGGCGTGAGCAGCAGCGTGCCGCCTCGCAGGCTCTTCGCATTGCCGAGCGACGACACCGTCACGTCGATCTGTTCACCCGGGCGCGCGAACGGAGGCAGCACCGCCGTCACCATCACCGCGGCAACGTTCTTCAACTGGACGTTCGACAGCGACGATTGCGAGTTGCTCGAACCGGCCGCCTGGTTGTTGATCGAGATGCCGAGGTTCGCCAGCATGTTGGCGAGCGTCTGCGTGGTGAACGGGGTCTGCGTGGTCTGGTCGCCCGTGCCGTCGAGACCGACGACGAGGCCGTAGCCGATCAGCGGATTGTCACGCACACCCTGGATCTGCACGAGGTCCTTCAGGCGCTCGGCGTGAGCAGGCGTCGCCGCCGGCAGCGCCGCGCAGGCGAGCGCGACGAAAGCCAACGCCCGGCCGATCCGGCCGGCTCGCGCGAGGAAGCGGAATGAAACAGTACGCATGATCACCACGGCGACACGTTGAGGAAGAAGCGTTGCAGCCAGCCCATGTTTTCGGCCTCGTCGAGATAGCCTTTCGCGGAATACTCGATCTTTGCGTCGGCCACCTGCGTGGAGTACACGGCATTCAGACTGGAGATCGTGTTCGGGTTCACCACGCCCGAGAAGCGCACGAACTCGTTGCCCTGATTGATGAGCATCTGCTTTTCGCCGCTTACCATCAGGTTGCCGTTCGGCAGCACGCCGGTCACCGTCACAGTGATCGTGCCGTTGAATGTGTTCGACGCGTTGGCGCCGCCGGTGCCGCTGAACACGTTCGCGCCGTTGGCGCTGAGACTCGCCTTGCCGAACAGTCCGGCAAGGAAGCCCGCCGTCGGCACGGCCAGATTGGTGCTGCCCGAGCGGTTTGAATTGGCGCCCGAGGACTTCGTCGCGTTGACGTTTTCCTGAATCACGATGGTCAGGATGTCGCCCACATTGCGCGGACGCTGATCTTCGAACAACGGCCGGCCCGCGTAACCCGGGTTGTAGATCGAGCCTGGCGACTGTGCTTGCGGCGGCATCGGCGGCAGCGCCGTCATTGGCTGCTGCGTGATCGGCTGCTTCGGCACGAGGCCGCAACCGCCGAGCGCGACGAGCAGCGTGAGCTGCGCGAGCGCGACGGCAGTACGCGAATGAACCGGATTACGAGTGAAGTGCGACATCTTGATTACCGCCTGATTTACAGCCTGTTAATTCCAGTGACTTCAGCGTTAGACCTGCATCTGGCTGAGCGTCTGCAGCATCTGGTCGGACGTCGTCACGGCCTTGCTGTTGATTTCGTACGCACGTTGCGTCTGGATCATGTTCACCAGTTCCTGCACCACGTTCACGTTCGATGCTTCGACGTAGCCTTGATTGAGCGTGCCCGCGCCGTTCAGGCCAGGCTGCGCAACGTTAGGCGCGCCCGACGACGCAGTTTCCGCGAACAGGTTCTCGCCCTTCGCATCGAGACCGGCCGGGTTGATGAAGGTCGCGACCTGCATCGAGCCGAGCTGCTGGCTGTTGGTCGAGCCGGCGACGGTGATCGACACCACGCCGTCGCTGCCGATGGTGAGCGACGTCGCGTTGTTCGGCACCGTGATGGCCGGGATCACCTGGTAGCCGCTCGACGTCACGAGCTGGCCTTGCGCGTTGGTCTGAAACGAGCCGTCACGCGTATAGGCGGTCGTGCCGTCGGGCATCTGCACCTGGAAAAAGCCCTGGCCGTTGATGGCGACGTCTTTCGAGTTGCCGGTCTGCTGCAGATTGCCCTGCGTGTACAGACGCTCGGTGGCGACCTGCTGCACGCCGGTGCCGAGCTGGATGCCCGACGGCAATTCGGTTTGCTGCGTCGAGTTCGCACCAGGCTGGCGGACGGTCTGATACAGCAGATCCTCGAATACCGCACGTGAGCCCTTGAAGCCGTTGGTGCTGACGTTCGCGAGGTTGTTCGAGATCACGTCCATCTGCGCCTGTTGCGCATTCATGCCGGTGGCGGCGATATAAAGCGAGCGATTCATATTCCTTCTCCTATGTCGACCGGAGTCCGCGCTTCAGCCATGAACCCAAAGTCCGCGCTTCAGCGCGCTACTCCGGTCCCATGCAAAGCACTTACTCTGGTCCCATGCAACATCGTTGCGGGCCGGCACGAGCCGGCGGCCCGTTAGCTAAAGCTGAGCAACTGGTTAGCCGACTGATCGTTCTTGTCGGCGCTTTCCAGCAGCTTGGTCTGCATCTGGAACTGGCGCGCGTTCGTGATCATCGAGACCATCGCGCTGACCGGATTCACGTTGCTCCCTTCGAGCGATGCAGGCGCGACCGTCACGGCCGGATCGGCGTCGGCGGGATTGCCGTCGGCGGTACGAAAGAGTCCGTCGTCGCCGCGCGTCATGGTTTGCGGATCGGGGTTGACCAGCTTCAGCTGATCGACCGTCACCACGGCGGTCGGCGGATCGCCCGGCGTGAGCGCCGACACGGTGCCGTCCCTGCCGATGGTGATCTGCGCACCCGGCGGCACCGAGACCGGCCCGCCGTTGCCGAGCACCACCTGATTGGTGGCGTTCACCAACTGCCCGTTCTGGTCGATGTGCAGATTGCCCGCACGCGTGTAGGCCTCGCCGCCGTCAGTGGTTTGCACCGACAGCCAGCCCGGACCTTCGATGGCGACGTCGAGAGGATTTCCCGTCTGCTGGATCGGGCCCGGCGTGTAGTCCGCGCCCGGCGTCGACGACAGCACGAAAGTGCGCGTGGTGTTGTCGTTGATCGAACTGCCGTCGCCGAACGACATCGGCACGGCGCGGAAAGTCGCCAACTGCGCGCGAAAACCAGTGGTCGATGCGTTCGCCAGATTGTTGGCAACGATTGCCTGCTGTTCGAGCGCTTGCGTGCTGCCCGACATCGCGGTGTAGATCAGCCGATCCATAATGGGTGGGTCCGGTCGCTTACAGGTTGATCAGGGTCTGGTCGACGGTCTGCTGGGTCTTGATCGTCTGCGCGTTCGCTTGATAGTTGCGTTGCGCGGTGATCAGGTTCACCAGTTCGCTCGTCAGATCGACGTTCGAGTTTTCCACCGCGCCGCCTTGCAGCACCCCGTGGTTGGTCGAGCCCGGTGCGGAAATCTGCGCGACGCCCGATTGCGAGGTCTGCTGAAACTCGTTGTTGCCGAGGTTCACAAGACCGTTCTGGTTCGAGAAGTTCGCCAGCACGATCTGGCCGAGCGCCGCGGTTTGCTGGTTCGAATAGTTGCCGGTCAGCGTGCCGTCCGCGCCGATCGTGAAGCTCGTCAGCGTGCCCGCGGCGTAGCCGTCGGGCTGCAGCGAGTTCACGCCGTCCTTGCCGCCGTACTGCGTCGTGCCGGCAATGTTGAGCGTCAGGTTCTGAGGCGTCGACGAACCGTCGGTGGTCGGAATCGAGAAGTTGTAGGCGAACGGCGTGGCGGTGGCGACGAAAGTCGCCGGCACGGTCGCCGGGACAGACGGCTGGGTCGTGCTGAGCAGCGTGCCCGACGAGTTGAAGTTTGCCTGGCCGATCAGGTTCGCCGCGCCCGTCGAGGTGCCGGCATACACGTTCCACGTGCCGGCCGACGTTTTGGCGAAGTACATGTTGACCGTCTGCGAACCGCCGAGCGAGTCATAGACCGTCGTGCTGGTCGAGTAGTTATACGTCGACGAGCTGTTCTGGTTGAACGCCACAGGCGTCGGCGCAATCGCGACGCTGTCGCCCGTCGCCGGCGTGCCGTTGAACGTGATGGTCTGGCCGTTGCCGAGCGGGATCGCCGTGCCCGCCGTATACGTCGCGGGGGGTGCCGTCGTCGTGCCGAGCGTGGTGTCGGTGACGGTGTAGGTCGTCGGGCTCGTGAAGTTGACCGTGTAGCTGTCGTTGTTCGTGCCCGAGGCGGTGTTCGTGATGGTCGCGCCGGGCGTGGTCAGCGTACTGCCCCCGGCGAGCGTCGGCGTCACGGTCGGCGTGCCGAGCATCAGCGGATCCTGCGCGTTCAGGTTCAAACCCGCGGTGATCTTGGTAGTCGCTTGCGGCGCGATGTTAGCGGTCGGCACGGTGAGCGGCACGGTCTGCGCGGTGTTGACGACGCCCGAGCTGTTCGCGGCGTAGCCCATCAGTTGCAGGCCTTGTGCATTCGTGATGAAGCCGTTCTTGTCGAGCTGGAACACGCCGTTGCGCGAGTACACCATCGAGCCGTTGTTCGACAGCTGGAAAAAGCCGTTGCCGTTGATCGCGATGTCGAGCGCCTGGTTGGTGCTCGTAATCGTGCCTTGCGAGAACTGCTGCTGCACTTCCGAGAGCTTGGTGCCGATACCGACCTGGTTGCCCACCGAGGTCGCCACGGAATTGGCGTACATGTCGGCGAATTGCGCTGCGCCGCTCTTGAAGCCAACCGTATTCGCGTTGGCAATGTTGTTGCCGATCACGTCGAGATCGCTCGACGATGCGGACAAACCACTCAAACCTTGTTGGTAACCCATAACGGTCTCCGTATCTGGAAAGTCGTAACTGACTGAATCTGAACTAGAGGATCGCGGCCACGCTGGTCAGCCCGACAGTCGTGCCGTTCGACAGCACGAGACCCGGCGTACCGTTGTTCTGCATGACGACGCTTCGCACCGTTGCGCCTGCGAGCGTGGTGGCCGTGGCCTGCTGGCCGTTGATCGTGCCGACCGCGCTGATCGTGTACGTGCCGTCGGGCAGCGCGTTGCCGGCCGAGTCGGTCGGCGTCCAGCCCACCGGAATCGTGCCCGCCGACTGCTTGCCGAGGTCGATCGTGTTGACGATCTGTCCCGCCGAGTTCTTCACGACGACCTGCAGGTCGCTCACCGAGTTCGCAAGCTGCACGCCGAAAGCGCCGGCCTTGCCGCTCGCGACCGACACGGAGCTTCCCGGCGCGAGCACGGTCGAGCCGATCAGCAGCGCCGCTTGCGACTGCTGGCCCGCCGACATCTGCGTCGCGAGCGAGCTCAACGTCGTGTTCAACTGGCTGATGCCCGACACGGTGTTGATCTGGGCGAGCTGCGAGGTCATCTGCGAGCTGTCCATCGGATTGGTCGGATCCTGGTTCTTCAACTGCGCTACGAGCAGGCTCAGGAAGGTGTTCTGCAGATCGGTCGCCGAGGTGCCAGAGGTGCCGCTCTTCGAACTCGTCGAACTGCTCGAACCCGACGTGCTGTTCGTGCCGTTCATCGTATCGAGCAGCGTTTGCGACACGGTCGTGCCGTTGTTGCCGATGGTGGTGCCAGTAGTCAAGGGGCTCTCCTCAGGTTCCGATCGTGAGCGTCTTCAGCATCAGGGTCTTGGCGGTGTTCAGGGTTTCGACGTTGGCCTGGTACGAGCGCGACGCCGAAATCATGTTCACCATTTCCTGGACCGGGTCGACGTTGGGCAGCGTCACATAGCCGTCAGCGTTGGCCGCCGGGTTGCCGGGGTCGTAGGCGGTCTTCATCGGCGTCGGGTCGTCGACCACGCCGGTGACCTGCACGCCGCCAACCTGCTGGCCGGAGCCCGAGCGCGCGCCGCCGAGCGGCGCAACGCCGAACACGACCTGCTTGGCCTTGTACGGCTGGCCGTCCGGGCCGGTGGTGCTGTCCGCGTTGGCGAGGTTCGACGCCGTCACGTTGAGCCGTTGCGACTGCGCGGACATCGCGGAGCCTGCAACACCAAATATGTTCATCAAAGAAGGCATGTTTGCTGACCTTTCCCGCCGGTTCGATCCGGCTTCAAGTTAGTTCCCGTAGCGATTGTTCTTGCGTACTGCGTGTTTCTTTGCGTGCAGACCGTTACCCGGTTACGAGCCCGACTGGATCGCCGACAACATCGTCTTGATCTGGCTCGACAGCATCGTCATGCCCGACTCGAAGTGCAGCGTGTTGTCCGCGAACTGAACGCGCTCGGTGTCGATGTCGACCGTGTTGCCGTCGAGCGCGGGCTGCGTCGGAACGCGGTATTGCAGGTTGCCGTAGTCGTCAGGCGCGCCGCCCGCCGGGCTCAGCGTCGATTTGCCGGACATGTGGCCCGGCGTGGTCGACGCCATCGACATTCCGCTCGTCAGGCCGGCCGGCTGCGCCATGGGAAGCGTCGCGGTGTTCGACGCCGTGTGCGCGGCCACGCCGGTCTTTTTCAGCGCGCCCGCGAGCGACGAAGCGAAGTCGACGTCGCGCGCCTTGTAGCCGGGCGTGTCGGCATTGGCGATATTCGACGACAGGAGCTCCTGGCGATAAGCGCGCACATCGAGCGCTTCACGTCCAAAGGCGAATTCGGCATCGAGTTTGTCCAGCATAAGAATCTCCGGAGAACGGTCCCGAGGCTTCCCGTGCGCCTCGCGTGAGGACCGCATCAGGCGGGAAGACCTTTTTGCATGAGGTGCATCTTATGGGCCGAGTGCAAGCAGCAATCGGACGAATAACCGGGAAAGGGGGCTTCTATTCAACGTTTGCGCAGAGGGGGCTCTCAATAGAATGCAAGGCGTACCAAATGCATTCGATGGAGAACCGCAATGAACCAGCACACTTCCGATCCGACGCACCGCGCGAAACGCGCGGCGGCGCATCGCCTGTGTGCGGCCGCGCTGCGCGTCGCCGCGCGGCTCGTGCTGAGTTCGTCGCTGGGTGTGCCCGGTGTCGGCGCCGCCGCGCTATGCGCGCCTGCCGCCGCTATGCTGTTCGCCAATGCCGCACATGCCGGCGAGGCGGACGGCCCCATCGTGATTGCCGGTCCAAACGAAAAGAATCCGGCGGCACTCACCGAGCTTGCCGAGCATATGCAGGCAGCGCCCGCGAAACGAGCCGGCTCGGCGGCGACGCTCGCCGCCGCCACCGCGCAATCGCTCGGGCGCGGTTCGGCCACGCGTGACGCCGATCCTTTCAGCCGCGCCGCCAATGCAAGCGGCTCGATCGTCATCGCGGGCTCGGGCGACGCGCCGGCCGCGCCGCAAATGATCCGTACGAGTTTCAAGCCGGACGCGAACGGCGTCGTCACCATTCCCGCGCCGGGCCGTGCCGGTTCTGCCGCGACGAACGCAACAAACGCAACAAGCGCAACAAGCGCAACCGACGCACCCAGCAACATCCATCCGGCCGACGGTGCCGCGCGCCTCAATGAGATGCCGGCCTCGCGCCGTGTCGTTCCGGTTGTCGTGACACCGGCGCCGCAAGCGAACGGAGTGCGTCAGTCCGCCGGCGTTCAGCCGGTGGCGGCGAACGCGCCGACCAGCGTGACGAGTCGCGCAGCGGCCGCGCAGTCGCAAGCGTTGGGAGCATCAGCAACCGACTCGTTCGACACGCTCGCTTCGCGTGGCGAGCCGCCGCAGATCGGCGCGGACGGCAAGCCCATCAAGGCCCGTTCGAGCGCGCCCGCGAATTCGACCAATGGCGCCGCCGCGGCGCCGACTGCACGCATGTCCGCGACACGGCCCGTCGCGCCCGCGCTCGCGCAGCAGAATCTGCGTGCGGCAGCACCGGCGCAGCCCGAGCCGCTGCCCGGCCAACAAGACGCGGAAGCGATCCGCACGACCGCGCTCGCGTTCCTGCAGCAGCAGTCGGCGGGATTGCCTGGCAAAGTGGACATCACCGTTGCACCCGCGTTTCCGCGCGGTCTCGCGGCCTGCATGATGCTGGAGCCGTTCATGCCGAGCGGCGCGCGCCTGTGGGGTCGCGTGACCGTCGGCGTGCGTTGCGCGGGCCAGCGTCCTTGGACCATCTATCTGCAGGCCCGCATCTCGCTGCATGCCACCTATTACCTCGCCGGCCGCGCGATGTCGCCTGGCGAAGTGCTGACAGCCGCCGATCTGGTCGCGCGCGAGGGCGATCTGACGGGTTTGCCGCAGGCGATCGTGACGGACCCGTCACAAGCGGTCGGCTCTGTCACGTTGACACGCGTTGCCGCAGGCATGCCGCTGCGCCGCGATATGCTGAAGAGCGCGTCGGCGGTGTCGATCGGACAGACGGTGCGCGTGGTCGCAGCCGGCGAAGGATTCGCAATTTCGTCGGAAGGCAGCGCGATGAACAATGCGTCGCCGGGTCAACAGGTCCGCGTGAAGACCCCCAACGGCCAGGTTATCTCGGGCATCGTCAAGGACGGCGCGACGGTGGAGATCCAGCTATGAGTCGCCAGCGTTCCGAGCTGGCGGCCGGTCCAGATGCGTCCGCCGTTTCAGGGCCGGATCGCATTGACAGACAAGGAAAAAGCAGCAGCGATTGCGCTAAAGTTTTGATCGACGGTTGCCGTTATCAGAATCAAATCGTTCAGGAAGCCAATCGTGAAAGTCGATTCCAAAACCAATTCGAATCTGCCGACGTTGAAAGACGGCGTGTCCCGCTCGCAACAAAGCGACGCGGCGACGGCCAACACCGGCGCGCAGACCGCGAGCACTGCCTCGCAAGCCACTCCCAGCAGTTCGGGCGACGCCAGCGTCAGCCTGTCGGGTCTGTCGCAGCACCTGCGCAGCCTCGCGGCATCTGGCTCGGCCGACATCGATACGGCGCACGTCGAGTCGATCAAGCAGGCCATCAAGGACGGCACGCTGCAGATCGACTCGGGCAAGATCGCCGACGGCGTGCTGAGCACCGCACGCGAACTGTTGCAAAGCAAAACCCCGTCGACCGGCAATTAATCGACGCATCGAAGTACGGTGAATGGCCGGGCGGCGTTCGACAAACCCGACTCGCGGTCGTCCGCGAGCCGTCGTTTTCAGCGAGTTGTTGAGATGAAAGACGCCCTGCTTGCCACCCTCATCGAAGAGTATTCCGCCGTCGAGGCGTTCGCCTCCGTTTTGACGCTGGAGACCAAGGCATTGACTGCCTTGTCGCCGGTCGAACTGCTGCCGCCAGTCATCGACAAGAAAACCGAGCTGATCGGCGAGCTCGCGCAGCTCGAAACCCGCCGCGACGAACTGCTCGCCGAAATGGGTTTTCCGGGCGGTTGGGCCGGCATGGAACTCGCGGTCAGCACCGACGAGCGGCTCGCTGCGCAGTGGTCGCTGCTGCAAAAAGCGGCCGAGCGAGCGCGCCGCTTCAACACGAGCAACGGCGAGCTGATTCGCGTGCGCATGGATTACAACCAGCGGGCGCTGACGGCGTTGCAGGTAGCCTTGCCGCAAAAGGCCAACTTCTATGGCCCGGACGGACGCATTCCGGCGCGTGCAGCGGTCTGACGCCGGTTGACGCTGGCGCTCAGCGACAGCGTTTCGTGTTCGCTTCTGCGAATGCCGATTGTCGCGATGCGGGCCTCGCATGCATTGCATGTGTTTGACACTAACGCCCCACTCGCCCGCAACTTCGTGACTCGCGGCTAGTTCGCCGCAGCCACGCAGCCAACTCAAGCAGCCTCGTGTGAACAGAAGGGTTCGTCGTCTCGACGAACTCTTTTTGTTTTCTGTCTCCTCGGCACTCGCGTCCTTCTCTTTCCCCGTCTGCTTTAGCCATTCGGCCAGGCGGCGGGAATCCGTCGCGCACGATCAAATCACCGCTTTCCCCAACGAAGTTTTTCGCTCCCAGCGAGCGCGCTGACGCGTCGCGACGAAAGCGGGAGTCAACTTCATCTAGCGAGGGTGTGTAATCGTGTGTATGATTCGAGGAGTGCAACATGAACAGTGCCGAAGTCGTCAAACTGATTCAGGCGAACGGCTGGCGGCTCGTCCGCATATCGGGCAGCCATCATCATTTTCGGCACGCATTCAAAGCCGGGCTCGTGACCATCCCCCATCCCAGGCGGGATCTACCAGCCGGCACGCTGAACAGCATCTTGAAACAGGCAGGGCTGAAATGAAAAATCTGATCTTCCCGATCGCAATCGAGGCGGGCGACGCGCAGCACGCGTTCGGCGTCATCGTGCCGGATATTCCGGGCTGTCACTCGGCGGGAGATACGCTGGAAGAAGCTTATGCGAATGCAAAAGAAGCGATCGAGGCGCATCTGGATACGCTGCTCGACGAAGGCTTGCCGATTCCCGAAAGGCTGACGCTAGACGAGCATCGGCGTAATCCTGACTACGCGGGTTTCACGTGGGGTTTCGTGACAATCCGGAATATTCCCGCGCTGAAAAGGGCGGTACGCATCAACATTTCGTTGCCCGAAGCTTTGGTGCATGAAATCGACGAATACGCGCAGGCGCGTGGCATGTCGCGTTCCGCTTTTCTCGCGCTCGCAGCCGAGCATGAAATGGCGGACGCATGACAGAAGGCGCGGGTAACGCCCTCGCTTCACAACTCATTCGCCCCGCTGGGCGCTAGCTCACGAGGCGAGCCGCTCACGTTGCCTCGGCATTGGCCCACGCCATCTCGCGCAAGCGCGTGCGCAAACGCGCCACCGCCTGGCTGTGCAACTGACACACGCGCGACTCGCTGACTTCCATCACCGCGCCGATTTCACGCAGGTTCATGCCGCGCTCGTAGTAGAGCGACATCAGCAACTTCTCGCGTTCCGGCAAGCGATCGATCGCCTCGACCAACGCCGAGCGCAGGCTGTCGTCGAGCAAGGCCGAAAGCGGGTCCGAGTGATCGACGCAGTAGCGGTCGAGAAACGGCTCGTCGTCCGCGGAACGGTCGAAGTCTTCGTAGTAGATCAACTGGCTTCCGTGCAGGTCCTGCAGCATCGACTGAAACTCGTCGAGCGGCATTTGCAGATGTTCGGCAATCTCCGTTTCGCTCGCCGAGCGGCCCAGATTCTGCTCCACCTTGTGCACTGCCGTCTCCACTTCTCGCGACGTGCGCCGCAAGCTGCGCGGCAACCAGTCGTTGCTACGCAGTTCGTCCAGCATCGCGCCGCGAATCCGCTGGCTCGCGTAGGTTTCGAACTGCGCGCCCTGATCTTCCTTGTAGCGACTCGCGGCATCCAGCAAGCCAATCATGCCCGCCTGAATCAGATCGTCGAGATCCACGCTGGCCGGCATTTTTGCAACGAGCTGCAAGCCGAGTCGACGCACCAGCGGTGCGTACTTCGTCAAAACATCGGCTTGGGAAATTTTTCCCTGAGCGTTATACATCGTGCTCCCCTTGTCCTTGTGCCGCCTCTCAGGCGTGCTGCGCAGACGGTTGGTCGGCGTGTTGCGCCGCTGTAACTGCCGCAGGCGCCATCCATGGCGTTTGCGGCGACATCGCTGGCCGCATCGGCCAGTACTGCAATTCGGCTGCGAGGTGCCGGAAGTCGCGCGCTGCCGGTGTCGACGGAAATGCGTCGACGACACAACGCGACAACTCCTCGGCTCGCGCCATCCGCGCATCCGCGGCAATACAACCGGCGTCTTCCAGCGCCACCGCGAGGTAACGCCCGGCCACGCCGGCAAGGTTTGCAAAAGCGGTGCGAGCGTCTTGCACGCTCTGTACGTGGTTCACCAGCACGCGAAACTGCGCGATGGCGTGCACATAGTGCAGACGCTTGATGCACGCATACGCGTCGGTGATCGCCTGAGCCGCCATGCGCGTCACGACCATCACGTCATGGGCCTGCATCGCGAGCGCCGAGAGGTGTCCTTGCTGATCCAGTTGCGCGTCGATCAGCACGATGTCGGCCGAACCATGCAGCACCGCGCTGAACTGCGCCGCGCCATAACCTTCGCGATGCGCACGTGAGGCGCCGAGCACCGAGAAGCCGAGCGCGTGGCGCAAAGCGGCTTCGTCGAGCGTCATCTCGCCGCGCATAACGGCGGCAAAGTTGCCCGCGCCGCGCACGCTGCCGAGCATCGCGCTCACCGACTTGTCGCCAAGGCACTCGTCGATCACGAGTACGTCTTTGCCCTGCTGCGCGAGCGCCACCGCAAGGTTCATCACTGTCGCCGTACAGCCGGCGCCCAGCGAACCGCCCGTCACCGCAATCACGCGCGAGCCGCTCCGCGCGAGAAGGCGCCGCAGTCCTTCTGCCTGATCGGAGACGAGCTTATCCAAAGCGGACCTCGTGCAATTCGGCGGTCGAGCGCGCGGACAACGCGGACAGCAATGCCGGAACATCGTCGTCATGCGGGACGAATGGCGAGTGATCGCGCGGAATGCAGAACGCGCTCTTGATCAGAAAACGTTTGGTCGCGACGTACAGGTTTTCCGGCACTTTCTGACCGGTCGATACGTAGTGCACCGGCAGCTTGTAGCGGATCACCGTATCGAGCACGCCGCCCAGGTTGGTCGCCTCGTCGAGCTTGGTCAGAATGCAGCCGGCGAGCGGCTGTTGATCCGGCCCGCGCTGATAGGCCTGCACGACTTCATTGAGCGTGTCGCCGTGGCTCGTTGCGTTCAGCAGCAACAGGCGCTGCACGGGCTGACCCGCGCGGCTCAGCATCGCGATCTGCTCGGAGACGAGGCGATCGCGCTGGCTCATGCCGATCGTGTCGATCAGCACGATGTGCTTGTTGCGCAATTCGGAGAGAGCGAGTTGCAGGTCGGCGCTGTCTTTCACGGCGTGAACCGACACGCCGAGAATCTTGCCGAAGATGCGCAGTTGTTCGTGGCCGCCGATCCGGTAGCTGTCGGTGGTGAGCAGCGCCACTTTGCTGGCGCCGAAACGCATCACGCAGCGCGCGGCGAGCTTGGCGGTGGTCGTCGTCTTGCCGACGCCCGTCGGACCCATCAGCGCAAAGACGCCGCCGCGTTCCATCAACGTGTCTTCGTCTTCCATGACCGGCAGATTCGAGGCGAGCACCGAGCGAACCCAGTCCATGCCGTCGTCCATGTTGTCGACTTCGTCAGGCAGGTTCGCGACCATCATCTGCACGAGCTGCGCGGAAAAGCCCGCGGCGAAGAGATGCTTGGTGAGCGACGCGTGCGCCGGGTTGCGGCGCTGACGATCGCCCCACATGAGGCCGGCGAACTGTTCTTCCATCATGCCGCGCATCGAAGAAAGCTCGTTCATCACGGTTTCTTTGACGACCTGTTCCATGCGCGCCTTGATCGCTTCAGCGACAGCAGCAGGCGTGCGCGAGTCGTCGGTCGGGGGCAGCGTCGTCGGTGTAATCTTGTGCGCGGCGCGGCGTGCGGCGACCTGGGCGGCTTCGCGAGCCCAATCAGGTGTGTTGTCCGCCTGCGACGCGGCGGCGTTGCCCGGTTCGACAGCGGCGCCAAGACCCTTGGCCATCGCGGCGGCCGGCGTCATCGCGCCGGGACGCGCGTTGTATTCGCTTTGCGGCTCGTGGTCGGCGGCGATGCGTCGAGCGTGATCGATCAGCCAGGGATTCGATTCGGCCATCGTGCGCGGCGCGTGAATGTCCGAAGCTGGCGCGGCCGAGCCGGACGGCACGCCTGCGGCCTTCAGCAGATCAGCGCGAATGTCTTCGTTCAAACGGGCGGCGGCTGCTCGCGCGCTCGGCTGGCCGACGTTGATCTGTTGCGATTGCGGCGTCGACGCGTGCTTCGCGGCCGTGGCCGCCGACGCGCCCGGCAATGCGGTCTTGCGCGAGTCGGCTTGACCGGCGGACGCCTTGGCTGCATTCATCGCGGCATTCATGGCCGCGCTCGGAACCACCTTCGCAGCAGGCTGGGCTTCGTGACTGGCGGCTAGCGCTGAGTCGGCAAAGCTGCCCGTCGTTTCGGTACCGGCTTCCGGGCTCGCGCCGAACACCGACGAGAATACGTCCGGCATGCCGCTCGCGTACGGATTCGCCTGCATCGGCTGCGCGGACGACATTGCGCGCGGCGCACTCAGCGCGGGCTGGGCAGCCGCTGCATTCGTCGATGCGAATTGCGCTGCGCTGGCGTCGGCGCGCGGAGCCTTCGGCGTGATCGCCGCGAGGTCGCTGTCGGCCAGGGCGACGATCTCGACGCTGCCGTCGTCCATCGTGCGATTGGACAGCACGACCGCGTCGGCACCGAGCGCTTCGCGCACGAGACGCAGCGCGTCGCGACTGGTAGCACCGGTAAATTTACGAATGTTCAAGCTGGACCCCTGATGAGGTAAACGGACTGACGGACCGGCAACACACCGCTTCCCATTGAGATCATTATTGCGAAACGCGACGACCGACGATCGGTGGATAAAGGCTGTTAAACGTGGGTAATTCGAACGATGGACGGATGCCGCGATTCGCGGCCACCGCGCCTGTCGAGTGAGCGCGCGCCCGCCGGGCGCTTCCTTCTCCCGCGAGCGAAGCATGGACGCTTCAATACGGTGGCGGTACGAAAAGTCAGACGCGGAAATGAAAACCGGCGCCCTGGGGCGCCGGTCAATATGTCGGGCGTGGATCTGGCCGAGAAACGAGCCATGAAGCAAACGCAGCTCGCCCGATCGCAGTCACGCTCATAGAACGCGCTTTAACCCTGCGCGCCGATCAGATTCACGACCTTGATGTTGCGCGTGTCGGGCACTTCCGCATACGACAGAACCTTCAGTTGCGGCAGGCTGCGTCGCAGGAAGCGCGCGAGCATCGGCCGCAATGCGTGTTGCACGAGCAGCACCGGTGCGAGCCCCAGGTTCTGCTGGCGATTCATCGCCTTCTGCGTTTCGTTCATCAGCGTATGCGCGAGGCCAGGCTCGAGGCCCGGGTTGGAACCGGTCGAAAGCGCCTGCGACAGCACGCGTTCGAGATTCGAGTCGAGGCCCATTACCTGCATGTCGCCGGTGCCTGGGAACCACTGCTGCGTGATCGCGCGGCCGAGCGCGAGGCGCACGGCGGCGGTGAGATCGTGTGCGTCGGTGATCTTCGGCGTGTGTTCCGACAGTGCTTCGAGAATCGTGCGCATGTCGCGGATCGGCACGCCTTCTTCCAGCAGGTTTTGCAGCACCTTTTGCAGCGTGGTGAGCGGCAGCGACTTCGGCACCAGATCGTCGACGAGCGACGGCGTGTCTTTCTGCATTCGTTCGAGCAGCGCCTGCACTTCGCGGCGGCCGAGCAATTCGGACGCATGCGTAACCACCAGGTGATTCAGGTGAGTCGCGACGACCGTGCTCGAATCGACCACCGTGTAGCCGTACACCTGCGCCTGTTCGCGCAGATTCGTGTCGATCCAGATGGCTGGCAGACCGAATGCCGGATCCTGCGTCGGCGTGCCCGGCAGAGCAGCGGAAACCTGGCCGGGATTGATCGCGAGCCATTGACCCGGATAAGCCTCGCCGACGCCCACTTCCACGCCCTTGAGCGCGATCCGATAGCCGTTCGGACGCAATTCGAGGTTGTCACGAATGTGGATGACAGGCGGCAAAAAGCCGATTTCCTGCGCAAACTTCTTGCGGATGCTCTTGATCCGCTTGAGCAACTCGCCGTCGGAATTCTTGTCGACGAGCGGAATCAGCCGGTAGCCTACTTCGAGGCCGAGCGTGTCGATCATCGTCACGTCGTCCCAGCTTGCTTCGGCGTTTTCGATCGGCG
The DNA here is from genome assembly GCF_032806925.1 of Paraburkholderia kirstenboschensis. Taxonomy (NCBI): domain Bacteria; kingdom Pseudomonadati; phylum Pseudomonadota; class Betaproteobacteria; order Burkholderiales; family Burkholderiaceae; genus Paraburkholderia; species Paraburkholderia kirstenboschensis. The sequence goes on from NZ_CP136513.1 coordinate 2,622,489, forward strand.
TGACGGCTGCCGGTGCGACATCCACGAGCGCGGTCGTGTTCTTGCGTTCCTCGGCGCGCTTCTTCATCGTGCGGCCGAGCTGGATCAGACCGCCGCCGAGAATCAGAAACGCGAAGTGCGGCATGCCCGGAATCAGGCCCATCAGCACGAGAATGCAACCCGTGATCGCCAGCACGCGCGGGTTCGTGAAAAGCTGCCCCGTGAGCTGTGTGCCGATGTCTTCGTTCGTCGCGACGCGCGACACGATCACACCGGCAGCGGTCGAAATGACGAGCGACGGAATCTGCGCGACGAGGCCGTCACCGATGGTCAGCAACGTGTAGTTCTTGCCCGCCGACGCGAAGTCCATGCCGTGCTGAACCATCCCGACGATCAACCCGCCGAAGATGTTGATCACCATGATCAGCAAGCCGGCAATCGCATCGCCGCGCACGAACTTGCTCGCGCCGTCCATGGAACCGTAGAACTCGGCTTCCTGCGAGACTTCCGCGCGGCGCTTGCGCGCCTGTTCTTCGTTGATGAGACCGGCGTTCAGATCGGCGTCGATCGCCATCTGCTTGCCGGGCATCGCGTCGAGCGTGAAGCGTGCGGACACTTCCGCAATACGCCCCGCGCCCTTCGTGATCACCATGAAGTTGATGACCATCAAAATAATGAAGACGACGATACCGACCGCGAAGTTGCCGCCCACGAGGAAGTGGCCGAACGACTCGATCACCTGGCCGGCCGCGTCGGGACCGGTGTGGCCTTCGAGCAGCACGACTCGCGTCGACGCAACGTTCAGCGACAGCCGCAGCAAGGTCGAGAACAGCAGCACGCTCGGGAAAGCGGCGAAGTCGAGCGGCTTCATCGTGTACATGCTGACGAGCAGCACCATCACGGAAAGCGCGATATTGAACGTGAACAGCAGATCCAGCAGGAACGGCGGCAACGGCAAAATCATCATGCCGAGGATCATGCAGATCAGCACCGGGCCGGCCAGGGCGCGTAAATTGGTGCCGCTCAAGGCATCGGGCCGTCGAGCGAGGAAACCGGCGCGAGCGTTCATGCGGAGGCTCCGTTATCGTTAGCGGGGTTAAGCGTGTCGGCGGCTTCCTGATCGGCTTCTTCATCCGATACACCGCCCTTGTCGAGTTCCGCGGGCACGTCGAGCTCGGTCGGTGCGACCGGCAGGTCGCCGCCGTCGGTTTTGAAGCGCCGCAACTGGTACACCCACGCGAGCACTTCGGCGACCGCGCCATAAAGCTGGCCGGGAATCTCGCGGTTCAGTTCGACGTTGTGATACAGCGCGCGCGCAAGCGGCGGCGCTTCCAGCAGCGGTACATTGTTTTCGGCGGCGAGTTCGCGAATTCGCGCGGCCACCAGGTTCACGCCCTTGGCGACCACCTTCGGTGCGCGCATCTCGCCGTCCGTGTATTGCAGCGCGACCGCGAAGTGCGTCGGGTTGGTGACCACGACGTCGGCCTTCGGCACCTGCGTCATCATGCGGCGGCGGGCAATCGCGCGCTGCTGCTGGCGAATCCGGCCTTTTACGTGCGGATCGCCTTCGCTTTCGCGGTGCTCGCGCTTCACTTCTTCCTTGCTCATGCGCAGTTTCTTGTGGAATTGCCACAGTTGATACGGCACATCCATCGCGGCCACGACGAACATGCCGGCCACCGTCATGCCGCAGCACACGGCGATCAGATGCACGGTGTTCGCAAGCGCGAGGTGCAGCGGCTGCGTGGCCAACGCGAGAATTTCCTCGCGCCGGTTCCAGATTGCAGTGCCGCCGATCACGCCCACCACCAGCGTCTTCGCGAGCGACATGACGAGCTGGATCGGTCCGTTGATCGAAAAGATCTTGCCGAGGCCGGCGATCGGGTTGAGACGGTCGAACTTGGGCTCGAGCCCTTTCGTCGACAGTTGCCAGCCGCCCAGCGCCATCGGCGCGAGCAAGGCCGCGGCGCCCGTGATGGCGAGGATCGGCAGTAACGCGTAGAGCCCTTCGCGGCTGGCCGCGCCTGCGCCGATCAACATGCGGCGGGTCTCGAAAGCGGTGGCGTGATCGAAGGTGAAGGCCGAGCGCAGCATGCCCTGCAAATGTTCGCCGATGCTGCCGGACATGCCCCACACGCCGAAAAAGCCCGCCGCGAGCAGCGCGAACGTCGATAGCTCCCGCGAACGCACGATCTGCCCTTCCTCGCGCGCTTTCTGCAAGCGCCGGGGAGTGGCTGATTCGGTTTTTTCGAGGTCGCTTTCCTCTGCCACAAAGCTCTCCAGTCGGCCGAGGCACAGCGCCTCTTTCCAGTGAGAGCGATTATTCCCGCTCGGCGCAAGCACCGATCGACGGATAAGGAAGGGGAAACGGGGGCTTTTCGGGGGATGGGCAAGCGCGGCGTGGACCCGCGCGTGGCCGAAAAAAGAAACGCCCGCGCGGGGTCGCGCGGGCGTCGTGGACAGCCTTCAGGCTTTGCGTTGCCGCAGCTTAGCTTGCGTAAGCCACGTAAGGCGCCTGGGTCCCGCCGATTGGCCGCAGGTCGAAGCCGTGATACACGTGGCGTCCGTAGAAGAACGGCAAACCGAGGTCGAATGCGGCGAGCCCGCCGACCTGACCCGCCAGATCGTTGAAGGCGTAATTGGTGCCATTGCCGAACAGCGTCGACGCACTGACGATGCCGATATTGGCCGTCGCCTTCACGCTGTTCAGGCCGGCCAGCGTGATGGAGCGGGTTTGCGCGGTGGACGGGCAATAGAAGCCCGAGAAGTTGCTGCCGCACAGCGTGAGCGAGCTATCAGTGAAGAAATAGCCGTTCGAGCCCGAATCCAGGAACGCCGTCACCGTGTTGCCGTTGAACACGCTGTTGGTCAGGTCGCCGAAGTTATCGGTCGTGAAGGTCTGTGCCGATCCGAGCGCATTGTTCGACTGCGTGCCGATGCCGAACACCAGCGTGCCGGTGGCCGACGCCGCGCCGCTATTCGATATGGGCGGCATTTGCACGATCACGCCGTTGTTGTCGACGGGGAATCTGGCGACCGGATTGGCCACCTGATTCGCCAGCGCAACCGTGGCACGAGTGCACGATGTGCCGTTGGGACATTCGAAGTAATTGCTGTAGGTCGACGCAGTGGACGCGTTCGCGCACGTGGTGCCGCAATCGTAGAGCGCGGTGCCGATGCCGATGATGCCGTTCGCGCCGAGATCGCTCGCCGTGTTTTCCGCCGAGCCGCTGCCGCAACCGGCCGACGGCACGCTGCTCGCGTCCTTGTCGCCAATCACCTGAATTGGAACCGCCGATGTCGTGGTTTCGCCGCCGATGGTGACGGTGGCGGTACGCACGGTGCCCCACGTGTAGCCGTCGGCGAACGTCGCGCATTCGGCAAGCTGATTGCCGCTCGCGGTCGCGGTGACCGGCAATGCGCGCTGCATCGCCGTGCTCAGCGCCCCGCCTACGATGCGCAGCCCGAACGAGCCCGTGTCGACCTGAATGTTGTTGATGGTCTGGCAGGTCGTAGTGCCGGGCACGCACAGCGTCACGCTGATGGTGGGTATGTTGATCACACCGGAGGTGCCGTGGGCGACCGTGATCGGCACGGTGTTCGCGGCTGTCGCGGCAATCGGCTGCTGTGTTGGGCTGGCCGGCAACGAGCCGTTGATCTGGCCGCCAGACGAGCCCCCACTGGAGCTGGAACTCCCGCCGCTGTCGCCGCCGCCGCCGCACGCGGCAAGCGCCGACACCAGCGCAACAGTCGCCACGACCTGCATCCAGTCCTTGAGTTTCATTGCAATATGCATGGTTCGCATCGTTCGTCCTCGCCGTTACTGGATGTCTGAGCTGGTGACGCCGGCCGGCAGCGCGGGCGGCAGCCATGCACGGCCGCTAAACGCGCCCATGTGACCACCGGACTGCACCACGAGCGTGCTCTGATCCACCGCGACCGGCCCACGGGCGCCGCCGCGCGCCGCGCGCGCCGCCTTCACACCCGCGACGTATTGCGGAAAGTAACTGCCGAGCATTTCATTCAGATCGGGCATTTGCGGACCGCTCCACGCGATGCCGAACACGGTGCCGTCAGCGGCGAGATATTCGCGCACCACCGTGCCGTTGCCGAGCGTGGTTTCACGAACGGTATAGGACGCGGAAGCGGAAGCGGAAGAAGCCGCACCGGATGCCGAGCGCATCACGGTGTTCGCCGAGGTGTCGGCAGGCTGGAACTTATGGGACGAAACCGACGCGTCTGCCGGAGGCGACATTGGGGCGCCGCCGAGCGCCGCGTGAGCGGACTGCACGGCGGACAACGAACAGGGCAAAACAAGCGCCGTAACCACACCGGCGCGACGTACACGACTCCACATAACGAGACTCCTCCCTGGCTGCTAGCCGGCGCATGCTCATGCCAACCGGCTGCAAATAGGCAAATCATACGGCACGGACGGGGCCGCATTGTCGAGGAATACCTCGTCGTGCAGGCCGCTGGTGATCGCGTTCACCTTCGGCCGCGCCGCTGCTTGACCTCGTAGTATGCCTGCGGTTTGTGTCGATAGACAGCATTCGCGCGCGGGAGCGCGCCTTGCTATTCATACTGGCTGGCCTCGCGCCGCAAGGGCGCGGGCCGCTCAGAAACCGAGGCTAGCGAGCAGATCGTCGACCTGAGACTGGTCCTGAACGACGTCAGTCTTGCCTTCCGGATTGATCTGCGGACCGTTCAGCAGATGCTCGGGGCTGCCGGTCGGCGATACTTCGGCGACCAGCGCTGCGGCGTGCGCCGCGAACTGCTCACGGCGCTCGAGTGCGATGTTCTCGACGAGCACGCCGAGCAACTGCTGCTCGATCAGGTACACGACGTCCGTGATCTTCTTGATCACCTGACCGGTCAGATCCTGGAAGTCCTGCGCGAGCATGATCTCCATGAGCTGCGAGTTGGTCGCGGTGGTTGCTGCGGGCACGCCGCGCAGGAATTCGCGCGTATCGTTCATGAGCGCGCGCACTTCCGCGCGTTCGATCGGCGCCGCATACCATTGCTCCCAACGCGCGTCGAGTTCGCCGGCGTCTTTCTGCAACTGCTCCTGGATCGGCTTCGCGACATCGATCGAGCCCAGCACGCGCTCGGCGGCCTGCTCGGTCATGTTCGCGATGTACTTCAGACGGTCGCGTGCATCGGGTACGGCTTCGGCCGCGCGCTCGACATGCTTGTCGAGCCCAAGCTCGCGCATCGAATCACGCAGCGTACGTGTCAGTTGTCCAATGCGGGCAAGAATGCGGTCTGACGCGAAGTCGCCGCTCTCGTTGACCGCTTCGGCGCCTGGTGCATTGGTCGGCAGGTTCACATCAGCTCCCGGTCTTGGCCATCTTTTCGAGAATCTTGTTGAGCTTCTCGTCCAGCGTCGCGGCCGTGAACGGCTTTACGACATAACCGCTCGCGCCGGCCTGAGCCGCCGCGATAATGTTTTCCTTCTTCGACTCGGCCGTCACCATCAGCACCGGCAGGTGCTTGAGGTTTGCATCGGCGCGGATCTCCTTGAGCATCGCGAGACCGTCCAGGTTCGGCATGTTCCAGTCGGAGATCACGAAGTCGTACGTGCCGCCGCGCAAACGGGCGAGACCGGCCTGGCCGTCTTCGGCTTCGTCGACGTTGCCGTAGCCCAGCTCTTTCAGGAGGTTGCGAACGATCCGGCGCATCGTCGGAAAATCGTCTACAACCAGAAACTTCATTGCCTTATCCATTTGATTCCCTTTACTTGATTCACGGTGCGGCGTATGACCGCCTCAATTCGAACGGCGCATCATACCCGCTGAACGCGATCGCCCATCGACGCAAGCCGCGCCATCACGCGCCGGCACATGTCCGGCAGCGACGCGATTTCGTCGGCCGCGCCCAGCGCAATCGCTTCGCGCGGCATGCCGAACACGATGCAGCTCGCCTCGTCCTGCGCAAGGGTGTAAGCCCCTGCCTTTTTCATATCCAGCAGACCTGCGGCGCCATCGCGCCCCATTCCGGTCAGGATCACTCCGACCGCATTCTTGCCCGCGTGCTGCGCGGCGGAACGGAACAGCACGTCCACCGACGGACGATGCCGGTTCACCGGCGGATCGTCCGACAGATGCGCGATGTAGTTCGCGCCGCTGCGGGCAAGCAGCAGATGAGCGTGGCCCGGGGCGATATACGCATGTCCCGGCAACACACGTTCGCCGTGCTCTGCCTCTTTAACGGTAATCCGGCACAAACCATTGAGGCGTTGCGCAAAAGATTTTGTGAAACCCGGCGGCATATGCTGTGCGATCAGCACCGCGGGTGCATCCGGCGGCAGCGGCACGAGCACTTCGCGGATGGCTTCCGTGCCGCCCGTCGACGCGCCGACGATGATCAGCTTCTCGGTACTCAGCAGCGGATTGTTGAACAGCGGCGCGGCGCCGACGGGCGCATGTCCGGCGGCAGCCGGCGCATGATGCACCGGCGAGGCCTGGCGCACGCGAGCGCGCGCCGCCGCGCGAATCTTGTCGGCTAGCTTTTCCGAATAGTCGAGCATGCCGTCGCGAATGCCGACCTTCGGCTTCGTCACGAAATCGACCGCGCCGAGTTCCAGCGCGCGCAGCGTGATTTCATTGCCGCGCTCGGTCAGCGAGGAGACCATCACGACCGGCATCGGACGCAAACGCATCAGCTTCTCAAGGAAGTCGAGACCGTCCATCCGCGGCATTTCGACGTCGAGCGTCAACACGTCGGGGTTGTGCTGCTTGATGAGCTCGCGCGCGACCAGCGGGTCGGGAGCGGTTGCAACCACGGTCATGTCCGCCTGGCTATTGATGATTTCCGTCATCAAGCTGCGGATCAGCGCCGAATCGTCGACGCACAATACTTTGATCTTTTGCACAGCGCTCACGCCTCCTCCGCGGTTCTGGCGTTATTTGAATTAGTCGGGCGCGGGGTCGAGCCGAACAGTTCGATACGCGATCTTGACGCGCCAGCGCCGTTCGCTGCCGTGCTGCCCGAGCCACCGTTCGAGGCAAAGAGTTCTATCTTCGGCCTCGTGGCGGCTGGCGCTGAAAACAGTTCGACCCGCTTTCTCGCGGCGGCAAGCCGCTCGGCGCGCGCTTCGGCGGTCTGCCGCACGAGCGCCTGTTCGCGCTCGGCCACGCTCGGGTCCTGCTGCAGACGCAGCTTCTTCACCATCACCTGGCCCGTGCGCGGCATGAATGCCACCTTCCGCGGATGCGAGCCCTGCAAATCCTCGGCGACGATGCGAATCTTTTCGAGCGCGAGATAGCGGCGCACGAATTCCGAATTGCGATCGCCGATGTTGATCGTCGTCATGCCCGCAAGCACCGCGCCGCCGCCGAACACCTTCGCTTCGAAACGCTCGCGTCGGCCGCCGGCCTTGATGAGTTCGTTGATCAGCACTTCCATCGCGTAAGCGCCGTAGCGCATCGAATCCGATGCAGGCTGGCCGACTTCCGCGCCGTCGTCGGGCAACATGAAGTGATTCATGCCGCCGATGCCGGCCGTGCGATCCTGAATGCAGGCCGCGACGCACGAACCGAGCACGGTGACGAGCACCATGTCCTCGTGCGTGGTGTAGAACTCGTTGGGCAACAGCTTCACGCCGGGGCGTTCGAAGTGGTTGTCGTAGTAAAGATTGGTCGCGATAGGCAAGGCGCTGCTCATACCGTCACCCCGCTCGTCGACGCCGTGCGCGTCGGTGCGCGCGCGCCGGCTGCATCGCTCGTCAGTTCATACACAGTCTGACCGCGCAGCTTGAAAGCCTGCGTGACGTAGGTGAAGTTTTCCGAGTGGCCAGCGAACAGCAGGCCGCCGGACTTCATCAACGGCTCGAAGCGGCCGAGCACCTGCGCTTGCGTCGGCTTGTCGAAATAGATCATCACGTTGCGGCAGAAGATCGCGTCGAACTGCGTGCGCAACTGATAATCCCGGTCGGTGAGGTTCAACTGCTCGAAGCGCACCATCGCGCGCACTTGCGGACGCACCTTGACCATGCCCGCATGCGCGCCGGTGCCCTTCAGGAAAAAGCGCTTGAGCCGCTCCGGCGAAAGGTGCTTCACCTGGTCGAACTGGTACATACCGGCTTCGGCTTTCGCAAGCACTTGCGTGTCGATGTCGGTTGCGAGCACCGTGGCCTGGCGCGCGCCGGTCTCGCCGAGCGCTTCGATCAGCGTCATCGCGATCGAATACGGCTCCTCACCGGTCGATGCCGCCGAGCACCACACCGAAACGGGCTGCGCGCGGCGCGGCACGAAATCGGCCAGGATGGGAAAGTGATGCGCTTCGCGGAAAAACGCGGTCAGGTTCGTCGTGAGCGCATTGGTGAATGCTTCCCACTCGGTGGGATCGTTTTCCGCTTCGAGCAGATCGAGGTACTGCTTGAACGAGTCGAGACCACGGGCGCGCAGCCTCCGAGCGAGACGGCTATACGCCATGTCGCGCTTGTGATCGGAGAGCGAAATGCCGGCGCTGCGGTGAATCAGTTCGCGAATGCGTGTGAAGTCCGCAGAAGTGAATTCGAAATCACGTCCCTGTTCGCCGGATCTGACCGGTTCTGCACGGTCGGTGCGTTGCTGTGCGCGCGTTGCCATCATGAAAGTTCCTGCCTGCGATACGAGCCATCACGCTTGCGCGACGGAGCTGCCGGCGAGCAAGGGATTATTTTCACGGGGTCGCGCCCGCCCGCAAGTTCCGCCACCATGCAGTCGGCCCGCGACACGCTGTATGAGCGTGCTTCGATGATTCGCGCCACGCGGAGCGAGATACCGAATGACTGCATGTTTCTTCGTCATTTTCTAAAACGTTTCCCAGTCCGCGTCCGAGCCCGCCGAGGCTACGCTGGCAGCGGCCGGCCGTGCTGTGGGCGCGGATGCCGCGGGCGGCGTCTTCGGCTTGAGCGCAGGTTCGACGCGCACCGCGCCTGCTTCGTGATTGCCTGAAGCGGAAGCGGTACTGCCTGCCGATGCTGCATTTGCGGTTGCTGCTCCGCTTGCTGCTGCGCTTGCTGCTCCGCTTGCTGCCGGCTGCGCTGACGCGCCATGCGCCGGTCGCGGCGCGCTCTTCGCCACTGTCTTGCTCTTGCCCACCGCCGCCCGCGCCTTCACCTGCGGCTGGGCCGGCGCGGCGAAACTGGGAGCCGGGCTGCTGGCGACCTTCCAGCCGCTCAGCACGGCTTGCAACTGACGCGTCTGATCTTCGAGCGACCCTGCCGCTGCCGCTGCTTCTTCGACGAGCGCGGCGTTCTGCTGCGTCACTTCGTCCATCTGCACGACCGCGCGATTCACCTGCTCGATGCCGCCCGATTGCTCCTCGGACGCCGCGCTGATTTCACCCATGATGTCGGTCACGCGGCGCACGGCCTGCACGATCTCGTCCATCGTCGTGCCGGCGCGTCCGACGAGTGCCGAACCGCTTTGCACCTTGTCGGTCGAGTCGCCGATCAGTTCCTTGATTTCCTTTGCGGCGCTCGCGCTGCGTTGGGCAAGGCTGCGCACTTCGCCGGCCACGACCGCAAAGCCCCGGCCCTGTTCGCCGGCACGCGCCGCTTCCACCGCCGCGTTCAGCGCCAGAATGTTGGTCTGGAACGCAATGCCTTCGATCACGCCGATGATGTCGACCACCTTGCTCGAACTGCTCGCGATGTCCTGCATCGTCGTGACGACCTGGCTCACCACCTTGCCGCCGCGCGTCGCGATGTCGGACGCGTTCACAGCGAGCTGGCTCGCCTGACGCGCGTTCTCGGCGTTCTGACGCACGGTGCCCGTGAGTTGCTCCATGCTCGATGCGGTTTCCTGCAACGAGGCGGCTTGCTGCTCGGTGCGTTGCGACAGATCGGTGTTGCCCATCGCGATTTCGCGCGCGCCGGTGTCGATCGATTCGGTGCTGCTGCGAACCGCGGTCACCATCGACGCCATGCTTTCCTGCATCCGTTTGATGCCGGCAAAGAGGCGGCCGATTTCGTTGCGGCTTCTCACCTCGATCGCTTCAGACAGATCACCCGCGGCGATCCGCTCGAAGCATTCGGTTGCGTCCTGAAGCGGCTGCACGATGAGGCCGCGCAGCGCGAAACGCAGGCCGATCACGAGCAGCAGCGCGAGTGCGGCAAACGCGACGATCAGCGTCGTCATCAGCGAAATGTTCGACTGCGCGGCTGCCTGCTGGTCCACCGCCTGTTGCTGCAGGCTCTTGACCACCGCGGACGCCGCATTGTCGTAGACGACGAACATCGGGCTGATTTTCGTATCGGCGATCGCGTGGTAAGCCGCCAGATCGTTCGCGCGCAGTGCGGCGAATTCCGGCTCCATGCCGTCGCGCACGAGCGTGGTGCGGCGCGCGAGCAGTTCGTCCATCTGCGCCTGGTCGACGCCGTTCTTGGGCGCGTCGACGTAGGTCTGCCAGTTCTTGTTGCTGAAGCCGTACAGTTCCACTGCACGGTCCAGAACCTTTTTCGCCGTTTCAGTGTCGCCAGCGGCTGTCAGCGCGGTAAAGCGGTCCAGCGAAACACGCGAGCGCAGCAGATATGCCGAAGCGTCGTCGAGCGCGTGAATCGCAACCAGATCGCCGCGCGCGATGCGGTCGAGCGACTTGCTTGCGCTGCCGAGCGCCGTCAGCCCAAGCACGCCGACCACCATGGTCAGCGCGACGAGAATGATCCCCACTAGCGTGAGCGATGTGCGAATCGACCACCTGCTTAGCATCTCAATGCTCCCTGTCCCAAGCTTTTCTGAACGCCGCGGCCGTTAGACGCCGAGCGTTTCAATGAGCGCCATTTCGCGGCTCGTCATCAGCTTCTCGATGTCCATCAGAATCAGCATGCGGCCGTCGACGGTGCCGAGACCCGTGAGGTACTCGGTCGTCAGCGTCGCGCCGAATTCCGGCGCCGGCATGATCTGGTCGATGGCAAGCGTCAACACGTCGGACACGCCGTCCACCACCATGCCGACCACGCGATGCGCGACGTTCAGGATGATCACGACGGTCTGGTGGTCGTACTCGACACGGCCCAGATGGAACTTGATGCGCATGTCGACGATCGGCACGATGATGCCGCGCAGATTGATGACGCCCTTGATGAACTCGGGTGCATTCGCGATGCGCGTCACGTTGTCGTAGCCGCGGATTTCCTGCACCTTGAGAATGTCGATGCCGTACTCTTCGGCGCCGAGCGTGAAGACGAGGAATTCCTGACCGCCGGCGTCGGCCAGCTGCGCGTCGCGGCGACCATTCGTCGCGTTCGCGACGCTCGAATTGATGGATTGAACTTCTGCCACGTTAGCCCCCAAACGGTTGGGATAAATCAAGTTGAGTGAGTGTTACAGCGAATTTGACGGACATCATGCGAGACTCATTGCGCCATGCGCCTTGCGCGACTCGCGGTTCAGCGCCGCCACGTCCACGATCAGTGCTACGCGGCCGTCGCCAAGAATGGTAGCCGCGGAAATGCCCCGCACCTTGCGGTAGTTCGTTTCGAGGTTCTTCACGACCACTTGCTGCTGTCCCACCAGCTCGTCGATCAGCATCGCAAAGCGACGCCCTTCGGTTTGCATGATGGTGACGATGCCCTGGGTCGGCTCCTGCTTCGCTCCGTCGACGTTGAACGCTTCGTGCAACGCGACGAGCGGCAGATATTCACCGCGCACGCGCACCACGCGCTCGCCGTTGGCGACCGTGTAGATGTCTTCGGCTTGCGGCTGCAGCGATTCCATCACGAAGTTCAGCGGCAGAATGAAGATCTCGTCGCCGACCTTGACGGACATGCCGTCGAGAATCGCCAGCGTGAGCGGCAGAACGATGCGCGTCGTGCTGCCCTTGCCGGCGTGCGACGTGATTTCCACGTGACCGCCCATCGCCTGGATGTTGCGCTTGACCACGTCCATGCCGACGCCGCGGCCCGACACGTCCGTGACCTGCTCCGCCGTCGAGAAGCCCGGCAGGAAGATCAGGTTCCAGACTTCCTCGTCGGTCATCGTTTCGCTGACCTGCATGCCCTGCTTCGCGGCCTTCGCGAGAATCTTGTCGCGGCGCAGACCGGCGCCGTCGTCGCTGACTTCGATCACGATGTTGCCGCCGTGATGCGCCGCCGACAGCACGAGCTGGCCAGTCGAATCCTTGCCCGCCGCGCGCCGCGCTTCCACGGTTTCGATGCCGTGGTCGAGACTGTTGCGCACGAGGTGGGTCAACGGGTCGATGATCCGCTCGATCAGGCTCTTGTCGAGTTCGGTCGCCTGACCGAAGGTGACGAGTTCCACTTCCTTGCCGAGTTTCGCCGCGAGATCGCGCACGAGACGCGGGAAGCGGCTGAACACGTAGTCCATCGGCATCATGCGGATCGACATGACGGCTTCCTGCAGATCGCGCGCGTTGCGCTCGAGCTGCGCCATGCCGTTGAACAGGCGATCGTGCAGCGCCGGATCGAACGTGCTGGTGGTTTCCGCAAGCATCGCCTGCGTGATCACCAGTTCGCCGACCAGGTTGATCAGTTGATCGACCTTTTCGACGCCCACGCGAATCGAGCTGCCTTCCGCGCCGCCTGCCGCCGCTGCCGGACGTGCGGCCTTGCGATCCTGCTCGCCGGCTGCCGCGCCAGCGGACGCCGGAGCTGCTGCCGGTGCGCTGGCCGCAGGCGCTTGAGCCGCTGCGGGAGCCGGAGCTGCCTTGGCGGGCTCGGCGGCGCGCGCCGGAGCAGGCTGCGCGACCGTCGCGGCAGGCGCCCCGGGTGCTGCGGTATTAGTGGCGGCCGAAGCCGCCGGTGCTGCTTGCGCCGGAGACGAAGGCTCAGCGTCGGGCGTTCCAGGTTCGCCTTGCTGAGCACCGTCCGCCGGTGCGGTTCCGCGGCCGATCGAGATCTGACTTTCGTCGATCACGAAACAGCACACGGCGATGATGTCGTCGGACGTAACATCGGTCTGAAGCCACAGCGTGAGATCGCCGCCACTCTTGACCCGCCCGACGATATTGCCCAGGTTACCCAGCTCTTCGGCAAGGAGTTCCTGGTCCTTCTCATCAACGCCCCGTAGCGTAATTTTCAGATGTGGACCGGCGGCGTCGTCCGCGTCGCCGGTTCCTTCGGCTTGCCCGGTCTGTGCCGGTTCGCCGTCATTCCATTCGCCCGCCGCCTGCACCGCCTGTTCGACGACGTGCTCCGGCGGACTGCCTTCTTCTACTGTTGCCAGTTCCTCGACCGGCGCCGCTACCGCGACTTGCACCGGCGCTGCAGCAGCCGGCGCAGCCACGCCGCGGCTTTCCGCGTGCAACTGTTCGAGCTTCGCGCAGATCGCCTTCGCAACCGCCGCGTCGGGCTCTGCGCTCGCGCGGTAGTCGGCGAGCTGGCCCGACAACACGTCCTTGGTTTCGAGGAACGTGTCGATCATGTCCTTGCGCAGAACGAGTTCGTTGTTGCGCGCACGGTCGAGCAGCGATTCGAGGATGTGGGTCGTCTCGGTCAAGGCGGTGAAGCCGAACGTCGCCGCGCCGCCCTTGATCGAATGTGCCGCGCGGAAAATTGCCGCGAGGTCTTCGGGGTCCGGTTGCGCGAGGTCCAGATTGAGCAGCAACTGCTCCATCTGCGCGAGCAGTTCGTCCGCTTCGTCGAAGAACGTCTGATAGAACTGAGTGATGTCGAGTGTCATGCCTGGGTCACCGCGAGAGTTCCTGTCTAGGCTTGGGCTACCGTGCCGCAGCGTCGAGAGCTTCTATAACTTGTCTGAGGTTGATGCTTACGCCTGATCCGGCTCGGCCAGCGCCGCCACCAGTTCCGTGAGCATGTCGGGGTCGAGCGGCTTTTCGATCCAGCCGGTCGCACCCGCTTCGCGCGCCGCGGCTTTGAACGACTCGCCCGATTCCGTCGTCAGGACGAGGATAGGCGTCGCCGCGTAGGCCGCATTGCCACGCAGTTCGGCGATCAGATCGAGGCCGGTCTTGCCCGGCATGTGCTGATCGGTCAACACCAGGTCGAACCGCACGGCGAGCGCGTTTTCGAGCCCTTCCGCGCCGTCCGCGGCGAGCGTCACCTCATAGCCGGCCGCCGTCAGCGTCGCGGAAAGAATCTGCCGCATCGATGCCGAATCGTCGATTGCCAGGATATGCCTGATCATGAAAACCTCGCTGCACTTACGCTATGTGTCGCCTCGCTGTCCGCGCCAGTGAGGCGCATGGAGCAGCCGGGCGACCGCCTTCTGTTACTGAGCCGCCGGCGCTATTGCCGGCACCTTGGGCGCGACCGTCATCGGCTGCGCCAGTTTTTGCAGCAGCGGCTTCGAGCCGGCTGCGTCGTCCGACAAGGTCGTCGTAGTGGAGTCGTCATGATTGAGCGCATCCTCTGACTTCCTGTTTAGAACGATGATGCTGATGCGGCGGTTTTCCGGATCCATTGCGTCCGCCTTGTTCAGGTTCTGCGTCGACGCGAGGCCGAGTACGCGCATCACCTTTGCTTCGTCCATGCCCCCGGCGATCAGCTCGCGGCGCGACGCATTCGCGCGGTCCGCGGACAGTTCCCAGTTGCTGTAGCCCTTCTCGCCGCCCGCGTACTGCGCGGCGTCGGTGTGTCCTTGCACGATGATGCGGTTCGGCACATCGTTCAGCGTGTGGCCGATCTCGCGCAGAATGTCGCGCATGTACGGCTCGACCTGATCTCTCGCCGTCGCGAACATCGGCCGCTTCTGTGAGTCGACGATTTCGATGCGCAAGCCGGTCAGCGTCGAATCGATTCGTATCTGCTGCTTGAACTGGCGCAGCACCGGATTCGCTTCGATCGCGGCCATCAGCTTCACTTGCAGATCGTGCAGACGGACCTGCTCGCGTCGCTCCAGCTCACCCTGCAACTGCTTCATCGAGTCTTCGCTGCTATGCGAGACAGTGCGCTCGGCTCGATTGTTCGAACCGTCCGTTGAGCGCGTCACTCCTTGCGCATCGGTCGAAATATCGCGGCCGCCGCCCTTCAGAATGCTCGAATCTTCCGCGCTGCGGTCGCCGCCCCACAGCGTGATCTTCAACGGCTGGTTGAAGTACTCCGCGATGCCTTTCAGCTGCACCGTGGATGCCGAACTCAGCAGCCACATCAGCAGGAAGAACGCCATCATCGCGGTCATGAAGTCCGCATAGGCGAGCTTCCAGGCGCCGCCGTGGTGGCCGGCCTTCTTCGGCGCGGCGCGCTTGACGACAATGGCGCGGTCTTTGTTGTTGCTCATCGGTTCGTTCCCGGCGCCCTTACTTGGCCTTCACGCGGCGCACGTGCTCTTCGAGTTCGGCGAACGACGGACGCTCGGTCGAGAAGAGCACCTTGCGGCCGAACTCGACGGCGATTGCGGGCGCATAGCCGTTCAGGCTGGCGAGAATCGTCACCTTGATGCACTGGAACATCTTGGTCGACTCGGTCACGCGCTGTTCGGCGACGCTCGCGAGCGGCCCGATCAGCCCGTACGAAAGCAGAATGCCGAGGAACGTACCGACCAGCGCCTGCGCGATCATTTCGCCGAGCACCGCCGGCGGTTTGTCGGCGGACGCCATGGTGTGCACCACGCCCATCACCGCGGCCACGATACCGAACGCCGGCATTGCGTCGCCGACCTTGTTCAGCGCATGCGCGGGCGCTTCGCCTTCCTGGTGATGCGTCTCGATCTCCTCGTCCATCAGGCTTTCGATTTCGAACGCATTCATGTTGCCGCCCACCATCAGGCGCAGGTAGTCGGTCAGAAACTCGATGATGTGATGGTCAGCGAGAATCTTCGGGTACTGCGTGAAGATCGGGCTCTTCGACGGATCGTCGATGTCCGCTTCCAGCGTCAGCGTGCCTTCCTTGCGCGCCTTGGCGAGCAGGACGTAGAGGAGCGCCATCAGCTCCATGTAGACGTCCTTGTTGTACTTCGCGCCCTTGAACAGGGTCGGAATGACGCGCAGCGTCGCCTTGATCGTCTTCATCCCGTTCCCGAGGATGAACGCGCCGATGCCAGCGCCGACGATCATCAGCACTTCAACGGGCTGCAACAGCGCGCCGAGATGGCCGCCTTCCAGCGCGTAACCGCCGAAGACGGACAAAAGCGTCACGAGTGTTCCCACGAAAATCAGCACTGCGGAGCCCTCACAAAGAAGCGACGGTGACCGTCGTTAAACTGGTTTACGGCAACGCACCAGAAAACTTTGACGGAAAAGCGGCTGGCCGCGCCGGTGTAAACCAGAGGCGGGCGCGGCCGGCCACACGCGCGATGCGCGAGGCTCGGCGCGACAATCGGCCGGGCGGCAAGGCCCATTGGACGGGGAGGTGAACGAGGGCCGCGCGCCGGCGGCCCGCTCGCCGATCAGGCGACCAGCGCGGCGAGGCTCTCGCGGGCGCGGGCGTCGGCAACTTTCTTTGTCTTACCGGCGCGCGAAGGCGGCTGGCACAGTCCGCAGACGAACCCGTGTTTCGGGTCGTGAGCATGTGCGACGAAATGCCCGCCGCAGCGGCAGCAGGGCGTGATCTGCAACATCCCCGAATCGAAGAAGCGCACGAGCGTCCATGCGCGCGTGAGGCTGAGCACGGGTTCGTCGTCGTGCAAATGCACGTGCTCGAGATAAAGCCGGTAGCTCTTCACGATCGACTGGATCGTCGCGCAGCCGCCATGGTCGGCCATGAAGCGGTAGATGTTGTAGAACAGCGAGGAGTGAAAGTTCGGCTGCCACGTCATGAACCAGTCGGTGGAAAACGGCAGCATGCCCTTGGGCGGCGAGACCCCTTTCAGTTCCTTGTACAGCTTGATGAGCCGGTCGCGCGACAGGCTGGTTTCCGCCTCGAGCAGTTGCAGACGCGCGCCGAGTTCGATCAGTTCGATGGCCAAGGTGATTTCCTTGACTTCGAGCACCACGCTTTTATAGGCCATCCGCTTACGTTCCCGTCCCGACTGCTTGCCTCGTGCGGACTGCCATCAGCCGAGTTGCTCGACGGGCTGGCTTGCCATCAGGATCGCGGAGTGCGCCTGCGCAACGGCGCTTGATTTGCCCTTGTCCGCGAGCGCGGACAGCACGGCGTGATCGTCGAAACGGAAACGGCACAGCACCTGATTGGACGCCGCCAGCTTCACGGTCTGCGCCAACGAGAGGTTGGCGAGCACATCGGCCAACTGGTCCGAAATTCCCATGCGGAACATGCCCATGGGCTTGTCTTCGCGAAGCAGGCGCTGCGCGAGCATGAGATAAGAAAGGTTGACTTCTCTGATCTCATTGAGCATTTCGCTTGTCGCGCTCATGATTCCCCCGGGGTGTATCTGGCTGGTCAGGCCGTTACGGAAACGTTTGCTTGAACGCGCGCAGTTAAACCGCGCCGGTCGGCTCGTTTGTAGTCTTGCAAGCATTGTCTCGAAAGGGGGAGCGAAACGAAATCGGACAGACACCCAGCTTGTTTGACGGATAAATCCGTCATTCGTGTAGGAGTTTTTCCTACAGCGCTGCGCTCGGAGGCGGATTGAAGCGGATTAGTTGACGCGGTGGTTCGGGTCGCTATGCGCCGTGGATATTGAACTTCGCGGAAATCAACCAACCGGTGAGTTTGGCGAGCGCCAAGCTTGCACCGTTTAACGGTGAGCCGAATTATAAGACGTTTTCACCGCTGTGTAATAACTTGAACTCTGCAGGCCGGGCTCGGTGCTTGCTACAAGGGAGCGCGGCGGCTTCCCGTGGGTTCGCCATTTCCCGCCAGA
Organism: Paraburkholderia kirstenboschensis; assembly: GCF_032806925.1. Classification (NCBI taxonomy): domain Bacteria; kingdom Pseudomonadati; phylum Pseudomonadota; class Betaproteobacteria; order Burkholderiales; family Burkholderiaceae; genus Paraburkholderia; species Paraburkholderia kirstenboschensis. The sequence goes on from NZ_CP136513.1 coordinate 2,640,137, forward strand.
ACCAGCTTCAGAGCGCCTGGCGGCCGCCTGAGCGTGTGTAACGTCTCGTGTTTCGCGCTGTAACAACGTTAAGCGTTTGAAAATTAACTCGAATTGGCGCGGCCGATCCCGATAATGAAGCTAAGGGATAACCCGATGCAGCTTCGGAGCACCCCCGGGCGGCGGCATACCGCGCCCAACCGTCCGTCAGGCATTCGCTCCTCGCTCTACTCGAGCGCCGCTGTGCGAAGCCGTACTCACCAGGAGAAACGCATGCGAATCGCACAAATTGCGCCGCTGTATGAAGCAGTCCCGCCGAAACTTTACGGCGGCACCGAACGTGTCGTGTCCTACCTCACCGAGGCACTGGTGGACGAGGGTCACGACGTCACGCTGTTTGCCAGCGGCGACTCGGCGACTTCCGCGAAGCTCGACGCGTGCTGGCCACGTGCGCTGCGCCTCGACCCGACGGTTCGCGACGCGCTCGCCCCCCATATCCTGATGATGGAAAAGGTGCGCCGGGTCGCGCACGAGTTCGACGTGCTGCATTTCCACCTCGACTACATGCCGTTTCCGCTCTTTTCGACGATGGACACGCCGTTCGTGACCACGCTGCACGGCCGCCTCGATCTGCCCGAATTGCAGCCGGTATTCGACGCGTTTTCAGGCGCGCCGGTCGTCTCGATTTCCGATTCCCAGCGCCTGCCGCTGCCCCAAGCAAACTGGCTGAGCACGATCTACCACGGGCTGCCCGAGCAGCTGCTCACGCCGCAGGCGCACAAGAAGCCGGAATACCTCGCGTTCCTCGGCCGGATCTGTCCTGAAAAGCGCGTCGATACAGCCATCAAGATCGCTGCACAAAGCGGTTTGCCGCTGAAGATCGCCGCCAAGGTGGACAAGGCCGACCAGGACTACTTCAAGCGCAAGATCGAGCCGCTGTTGTCGCAGGCGCATGTGGAGTTCGTCGGCGAGATCAACGAGGCGCAAAAGCCCGAGTTCCTGTCGGGCGCCAAGGCGCTGCTGTTTCCGATCGACTGGTCGGAGCCGTTCGGGCTCGTCATGATCGAGTCGATGGCGTGCGGCACGCCGGTGATCGCTTTCAACCGCGGTTCGGTGCCGGAAGTGATCGACCATGGCGTGACGGGTTACATCGTAGAAGACGTGCAGGGCGCCGTGGCCGCGCTTCAACGTCTGGACGAGTTGTCGCGCAGCGAGATCCGCGCGCAGTTCGAGCGCCGCTTCAGCTCGAAGACGATGGCACGCAACTACGTGGACGCGTATGCGGCGCTGATCGAGGCTTCGCGTCGGCCGATCCTTCGCCAGGTCGCGGTGGGCTGAAGCATGGTGAGCCTGTAGATGACAGCGCAGCCAGGGTGCCGGTGCCTTAAACGGGCCAGTACTCTGTCGCAATCCGGGCTCACATGCGCCAAGCGCTTTTCGATTGACGCACGGAATGCAGGTATTTTTTCCACGTGAATCGTTTGCGCAAACGGTAACTCGGACTTATCCCGCTTCATTTACCGAAAAGCCGCCTCGCAAAGGCGGCTTTTTTAATGGCGACGTGGATGCGCTTCCATGTCCGATTAGAACAGCCGAGTAAAGTCGGACTCGCGCCGATCCTACAATTTGCTTTCGTTCACTCGCGAACGACTCAGCTTGCGCCAATCAAAAAGCGTTCACGGTTCTTGCCGACGATCCACTTCGGCGGTTTGCCGCGTCCGCTCCACGTACTACCGGTTTTCGGGTCCTGATATTTAGCCGGAAGTGGCGCCTTCTTGGGCGGGCGTCCACGCTTGGCGGCTACTGCAAAACCGAGGTCCTGCGCAGTAAGGCCGTATTCGGCGATTTTTTGGCGGATGTCGGCTATCACATTGTCGATTTCCGTACGGCGGGCTTCTTCTGCTTGTGCCTGCAATTTGGCGATCTGCGCCTTGAGGTCTGCATATTGAGACATTCCGGTTCTCCCCTTTTAGATCTCATTCGCTCCGCAGACTAACTGTAATTATAAAAATTCGCAATGGATAACATTACTGATTTAGGACGGTATCTTCTGATAATTATTAAGATCGATGAATTGCAAAACGGCTTTATCCCGGAATAATCGGCAATGCCGCCCGGCATTGACAATTCTTGACACTCGATTGGCGACTCTCTCCTTAGAATTGGCGCTCAAAGGCACGCGCCCGATCGGAGCGTGCGCTCAGACTCCGTGCTTTCAGAGCATCAACTATTTTAGGATTACCAATCATGCAGTTGTCAAAACGCCTTGCTGCCGAGTTGTTCGGCACCTTCTGGCTCGTGCTCGGAGGCTGCGGCAGCGCTGTCCTGGCCGCCAACTTCGCCGGTCCGGTGCATGGCCTCGGCATCGGCTTCGTCGGCGTGTCGCTCGCTTTCGGGCTGACGGTGCTGACCATGGCGTATGCGATCGGCCACATTTCCGGCTGCCATCTGAACCCGGTGGTCAGCGTCGGCCTGACGGTGGCGGGCCGCTTCCCGGCTCGCGACCTGCTCCCGTACATCGTCGCGCAGGTGGTCGGCGCCGTGCTTGGCGCGGCTGTGCTTGCATTGATCGCCTCGGGCAAGCCCGGCTTCGAACTCGTCGCGAGTGGTTTCGCGAGCAACGGTTATGGCGAGCGCTCGCCGGGCCACTACTCGCTCGCCGCGGCATTTGTCTGCGAGGCGGTGATGACCGGCTTCTTCCTGTTCGTCATCCTCGGAGCGACAGACAAACGCGCGCCGGCCGGTTTTGCGCCCATCGCGATCGGCTTGTGCCTGACGCTGATTCACCTTGCCTCGATTCCGGTCACGAACACCTCGGTCAACCCGGCGCGCTCGACCGGCCCAGCGCTTTTCGTCGGCGGGGCTGCGGTGGATCAGTTGTGGCTCTTCTGGATCGCGCCGATCATCGGCGCCGTAATTGCCGGCGTGCTATATCCACTGGTCGCGGAAAGCGGCAGCGCTGACGCGCGGAAGCTGGCACTGGACTAGACGAAACCGGTTGGCTGCGGTCAGAGCGGGCGCTACGGCGCCCGTTTTTTATGAGGACCGCGTGCCCGGGAGATCGAGCAGCCGCTTAAGCAGCATCTATATTGCTGGTCCTCGCGGCCGTTTGACACTTAAGTCAGCCAGCGCTGCCGATGCGCCGAGCGCCGCATCAGCGGATTCGTCGAGTGAACCAGATTAATTCCGTTATACAGATGTAAGCCGCGATTACGCGCCACACCTGCTAACGCTCCTATTGGTTGCCGCCAATACGATGCGCGCGCCGCTTGCCCGCCCCAACGCCCCGCTGCGACAGGCTTTCCCCTCAACTAGCTGCACCGATCCGACGCAAGGCAGGCAGGAGTGCGTGCTTTCTAGCCCTTCGACGATGCTTGCAGTCCGTAACATCTGGTCGCAGTACTCGCGAGCTGGAATGCGTAGATTGGACCTGTGCGACAAACATCCGTCGCTTCACAGCAAGCCTCTTGCATGGAGAACAACATGAAACGCATCGTCACTCAATTGCTGGTTGCCGCAGGTCTAGCAGCAGGCGCATGCGGTGTAGCGCAAGCGCACACGGATCTGAACATCGGGCTGTCGCTCGGCACGCCGGTCTACACCCGCCCCGCGCCGGTCTACGCAGCACCGCAACCGGTGTACTACGGCAATAGCGGCTGGGGCCGTCGCTATGATCGCGGCGACTACTATCGCGGCGACCACCGCTACGAGCACGGTTGGAATCGGAACGACCGCCGTTGGGGCCACGACGACCGTAGCGATCGCGGCGACCGCCGTGGCGGATGGCGCGACTAGTCATCACGTCCGCTAAAAGAGCCGGAGAAAGCCCGGCTTGGTGTCAACCGGCCCGCATCTGCAAACGCGCGATGCGGGCCGGTTGCATTCGAGACTTCGGCTGTCAGGCCGTCAGTTCGTCGTCGAGTGAAAAGAGCTTGCGCAAGTGATGCGCGACGCCCGCTTCGAAATTGTTGCCGATGCGCGGCACATTTGGCAGCCTTGTCATCAGATCGGGATTCGCGTTGTTCATCATGAACGGATGGCCGGCCGTTTCGAGCAGGTCGATATCGTTCATGTTGTCGCCGAAAGCCACGCAATGCGCTGCGTCCACGCCCACACGCTCGAGCACGATCTGCAACGCGCGTCCCTTCGACACGTTCGACGTCATTACCTCCAGGCAGTCCGGCAGCGAATACGTCACATAGAGCGCGTGGCCGAACTCGCGTGCGAGATTCGCCGCCACCTTCGCCAGATCCGCCGGATCGCCAATGTAAAGAACCTTGGCGATGTCGACGCCGTCGTGCGTGAGCAGTTCGGCGACTTCATAGGTGAAGCCGGAATCCTGATGAAACTTCAGCAGCTCCGGCGCGTCCCGGTCGATCAGCCACGCCTGGTCGGCGAACAGATTCACGATCACGCGGCCGTGCTCGCCGACAATTCGGGGCTGCACGAGATGTTGCACGATGGCGGGCGGCAGGTCGTCGGCGTGGAGCACGGTGTTGTCGGGCGCATGAATGCGCGCGCCGTTCGACGTGATCAGGTACGGCTTGATGCCGAGAATGTCGCGAATACCCGCGACGTCGCAGAAATGGCGGCCCGTTGCAATCACGAACTGCACGCCGTCACTTTCCAGCTTGCGCACGGTGGCGACCGTGAACGGGTCGACCTGATGGTCGGCGTTGAGCAGCGTTCCGTCCAGATCCGTGGCGATGACTTTATACATAGTGGGAAGGCGAGCAGCGTGGAAGGCGCTATTTTACCGTCGATGACGAGATGGGCCCGAGCGCTTTGCGCCCGGCGTTGAACCCGCGATGCCCGCGCACGCTCCGGACGCCGGTCAGACATTCGCTCACGCGTTGCCCACAAGCCGCGCGGCTTCGCGCTGCGCCAGTTGCAAGCCACCGTGCGCGGAGTCCGACAACGGTTCGCGCAGCCGTGGCTGATAGATCTGCGGCACATACTCGCGCAACGGCGCGCCGAGGCCGCCGCACAATGCAATGGGCAATGCCGCCGATGGATCGAGTGCCGCGATCATCTTGCCGATCTGAAGGCCCGCTTCGCCGAGCAGCCGCGCGGCGAATGGATGCGCACGGTGCGCAATCACGATTCGCGCGAGGCTCGCATACGCGGTCTGATTCGCTTCGCAAAGCCACACGACTAGCCCGTCGCGATCGTGTGCGCCGACGTGCGCGAGAAGCGCCTGCGCGAGGTCGTCGTTCGGGCCCCGTCCGTCGAGCGCGTGCTGTGCGTGAACAATGGCTCGCACTCCGAGCCAGGCGCCACTCGCTTCATCACCCGACGGAAAACCATAGCCGCTGACGGTCCGGTATTCGCCGTCGTCCCGTTCGGCCGCCGCCGCGACGCTGCCCGTGCCGAGCGCGACAATCACGCCATACGCGCCGCCGTGCGCGCCGAGCAATGTCGTGTACGCATCGCTTTCGACGGCGAGCCCGGCCAGAGCTGGCGCCTGCGCGAGAAACGCCGCCAGCCAGTCGCGATTGTTCACGCCCGCGAGACCGCAACCGAGCACACAGCGTGACCAGTCGAGCGCGCCGCCCGCGTGTGCGAACGCATCGGCACAGCCCGCCGCGATCGCTTGCCACGCACGTTCGACGCCCAGCCCAAGACCCGACGGCCCACTTGCCGCCTGCGCCAACTCGCGCCCGTGCGCGTCGGCCAGCACGATGCGCGTGCCGGTGCCGCCGCCGTCGACGCCGATCAGAAATAGGTCTTCGTTCATTGGCAAAGGTGCGTTTCCTGGGAAATGTGCATAGCGTGGCAGGTCTATTTCGATCCGGCAATTAGCCGAACGGCTAGCTTGCGGCGCCGAGGCGTTCCGCTATGCTGGCGAGCGACATGACTACGGGGAGCGCCAAATGACACAGCGATGCAACTGGGTATCGAGCGAAGCGCTCGCACATTACCACGACACCGAATGGGGCGTGCCGTCCCGCGAGGACCAGCATCTCTTCGAAATGCTCGTGCTGGAAGGCGCGCAAGCGGGGCTGTCGTGGTCGACGATTCTTAACAAGCGAGCGGGCTACCGGCGCGCGTTTGCCGACTTCGATATCGACAAGGTCGCGCGCTTCACTCCGCAGCACGTCGAGACGCTCGTGGCGGACGAAGGCATCGTGCGCCATCGCGGCAAGATCGAGGCCGCCATCACCAATGCGCGCGCCGTGCAGCAGATCCAGGCGGAACACGGATCGCTCGCCAACTTCATCTGGTCTTTCGTCGACAACACGCCGATTCAGAACGAATGGGCATCGTACAAGCAGGCGCCGGCATCGACGGAAATTTCCGATGCACTCAGCAAAGCGTTGAAGCGCTATGGCTGTAAGTTCGTCGGCTCCACCATCTGTTATGCGTTCATGCAGGCGGTCGGCATGGTGAACGATCACGAGGTAACCTGCATGTGCCGCGCACGCTGCGCCGCCCTCGGCAAGAAGGGACGAGTTCGCAAAGCGGGTTGACCGCGAGGGTTATCCGGTGACCGGTCTCGGTCGCGCAAGAGGCAGACGTTTCTCAGTCTGCACGGTCCTCGCGCACCGGTCGAAACCGCTATCCGGTAAAGCCCTGCTGCGCTTTTCGCGGATGCCGGTCGTTATACGGTTATGAGCGCCGCTGCGTTTGCCGCTGCGAGCCCCGCTTGGACCCCGCGTGCGCCCGCCCGAGTCACGCAGAAAAGCCGCGGGCAAAGCCTGGAATTGAAGGCTTTTCGCCATGCTAGTCGGCGCTTGGCCAACGAACGCAGGCTGGATACTGGTATCAGGCGCTCAACAACGAGTAACCACCGCGCAGCATTGCGAGACCAACCATGAAAACCCTTACCTTTCTCACGCATCAGGACATTTTTGACCAGGCCGTGAGCCACCTTTTCAGCCAGAGGCGCGCCGCGCTTCTGCCACGGGGGGGCGGCGCCTATCGCGGCTATTGTGGCGGCTGCCCTGTCGGCAACTTCATCAAGCGGCGCGACTATATGACGGCTATGGAAGGCGTGCCCGTGCGCTATATCGGCAAGACGCGCGTCGCGGCGCCTGCTTATATGGACGTGGGTGTGGCCGCGCTGAGGAAAGCGCTGCTGCGCTCGCGCATCAACGTGTACGATCAGGCCACCGTCGATCTGCTCAGTTGCCTGCAAAACGTGCACGACGTGTTCGGCACGTGGGAGTGGGACGAGCGCCTGAACTCGATCGCGCGTCAATTCGGGCTCTCTGTGCACAAGCTGAAGAGCGCGGCGTAACCACGCCGGGAGCGTCGCTTGGCGACGCCCTGTGTGCGGCGCCGCGCTCGCCCGATCAAAGACCGCAAAACATGCGACCACAACGCAAAACGGCGGTGTGGCTTCTTTCGAAGCTCACACCGCCGTTTTGACGTGTGCTGAGAAGCTTGCTTAGTGCAGCTTCTTCGGCAGCATCTGGCTGCGCAGGCGCTTGTGCAGGCGCTTCACAGCAGCAGCCTTCTTGCGCTTACGTGCCGTAGTCGGCTTTTCGTACGATTGGCGCTCACGCAGTTCCGCGATCAGGCCGTTCTTTTCGATTGCGCGACGAAAGCGGCGAATCGCCACTTCGAACGGCTCGTTTTCCTTCAGAAGAATCGTCGTCATGTAATTCCTAACTCAATCACTTGATATGGGTTGATTGCGTGGCGGAGACCGCTCACGCGCCGGCCCTCCGGTCGTTTCGATTCATGGCCAGTAACAGGCAAACGCGGGTAGAACCCGGCCAAACCACGAATGAAACGAGAGGCAATGCGGCCACGGAGGCCGGAAAAGAGAGGTGTGGAGCTCACCGCGGAACGCGGACAGACGACTGCAAAGCCGCGCCTGCTGCCGTTTCGCCAACCTTTCACCAACGGAAAACCGATGACGAAACAGGCAAAGATCTCAATTCACTCCCGATGATATCAGGAAACTCTCCATGCTACCAGGGGTTTAGGGATTACGCCAGGCCATCCCGGCCGTTCATGCGCTCGCATCGTCCAGTTCGCGGATGTCGGTGCTCGTCAGCGTCAGATGAACCGCGGCGACAAGACTTTCCAGCTGCTGCAGAGACGTCGCGCTCGCAATCGGCGCCGTCACGCTCGGGCGCGCAATCAGCCATGCCAGCGCGACGCTGGCCGGCGTGCTGCCGTGCCGCGCCGCGACGCGGTCGAGCGCCGTGAGAATTTGCAAACCGCGTTCGTTCAGATACTTTTCGACGCGGCTGCCCCGCGGCTTGTTGGCCAGATCCTGCCGCGAACGATACTTTCCCGAGAGGAATCCGCTCGCAAGACTCCAATAGACGACCACGCTCAATTGATGGGCTACCGCGACCGGCTCAATGTCGGTCTCATATTCGGCCCGGTCATATAGATTGTATTCCGGCTGCAACAACTGATACTCGGGCAGCCCGTGCTGGCGGGAAACGGCGAGCGCCTCCTCGACGCGCGCACCGCTGTAGTTAGACGCGCCGATGACCCGCACCTTGCCCGCTTCGATCAGCCTCTGGTAAGCACCGAGCGTCTCGGCAAGCGGCGTTTCGGTGTCGTCTTCGTGGGAAAAATAGACGTCGATGTAATCGGTCTGCAAGCGGCGCAGCGAGTCTTCGACCGCCGCCTGAATGTTCGCAGCCGACAGTCCCTTGCGCCGCGGATGCTTCGCCACTTTGGTCGCAAGCACGATCCTGTCGCGCTTGCCGCTCTGCCGGAACCACTTTCCGAGGATGGTTTCGGACTCGCCTCCCTGATTGCCGGGCGCCCAGGCGGAATACACGTCGGCGGTATCGATAAAGTCCAGTCCGGCGTCGACGAAGGCATCCAGAATTGAAAACGACGTCGCTTCATCGGCGGTCCAGCCGAATACATTGCCGCCGAACATAAGCGGTGCCACGTGCAATTCCGAGCGTCCAATGCGGCGTCTTTGCATGATTTCTCCCGGCTTCATTCTCAAGAGAAAAAGAGAATACGCCGCCTTTTCAAATCCTGCAGCGCACCCGTGAATCGCGCCGCAAACCCTTGTCGGGCGGGGCGCGCACGCCTTGCCCCTAGTGGCGATTGGATCGCGACAACAGAAAGTCCCTCAAGTTTTTTTTAGGAGGGCCGTCAACCTTCACTGAGGCGGCCAGCAATGAACGAGTGCTTCCGCCGATGCCAACGTGGCGTATTGGGCTCAGGCTTATTTAGGAGATTTTCCATGCTCGGAATCAATAGCAATATCAACTCGCTGGTTGCACAGCAAAACCTCAGCGGCTCGCAAAGCGCCCTGTCGCAAGCTATCACCCGCCTGTCGTCGGGCAAGCGCATCAACAGCGCGGCTGACGATGCAGCAGGTCTGGCCATCGCGACCGGCATGCAAACGCAGATCAACGGCCTGAACCAGGGCGTGTCGAACGCGAATGACGGCGTGTCGATGGTGCAAACGGCATCGAGCGGTCTCGCGCAGATCACATCGAGCCTGCAACGTATCCGCACACTGGCGGTGCAAGCATCGAGCGGTTCGCTGACGTCGGCCAACCAGGCTTCACTGCAACAGGAAGTCTCGCAGCAAATCGCTGAAGTGAACCGTATCGCGTCACAAACGACGTACAACGGCAAGAGCATCCTCGACGGCTCGGCCGGCGTCGTCAACTTCCAGGTCGGCGCAAACGTCGGCCAGTCGATGAGCCTGAACCTGACGCAAAGTCTGTCGGCAGCGTCGCTGGGCGGCGGCTTCGCGCAATCGGGCAACGTGCTCGGCACGTTCACCGGCCTGAGCCTGACAGCTGCCGGCGCGGCAACCGCGGCCGGCGCAACGCCAGCGATCACGCAGATCAACGTTCTGGCCGACGGCAAAGGTGGCTTCGCGTACACCGACCAGAACAATCAGTCCATTTCGTCGACCGCAACAACCGCGCTCTTTCAGACCGCGGCAGGTGCAGGTGGCGCAATGACGCTGTCCGCAGTCGCGGCCAGCGCGCTCGACCCAGCGACGCAACTCTCGTCGATTTCGACCGCCAACGCGGCAACCCCGCCGACCGCTTCGGGGGTCGTGCTCGGCACGATTCAGGGCATCAACGTCAGCGGCACGACGGGTCTTGACGTTACGCCGGGCACGGCTGGCGCGATCACGTCGGTGACGATCAAATCCGACGGCGCTGGTGGCTTCACGTTCGCGGACCAGAATGGCGCCACGCTGGCGTCGGGTGCAGCGACCGGCCTGTTCAACGTCACCGCCGGCACCTCACCGGCCGGCTCGACGATCGCTTTCGCAACGGCACCGACCAGCCAGTTCGCCAACGTCGACAACAACAACCAGCTCTCCACGGTTGCGAACGTCAATGTCAGCTCGGCCACCAGCGCGAACCAGGCGATCGAATCGATCGACAACGCGCTGAGCACTGTGAACAACATTCAGGCGCAACTGGGTGCTGTGCAGAACCGCTTCACGGCAATCGCCACCGGCCAGCAAGCTCAGTCGACCGACCTGTCGCAAGCACAATCGCAAATCCAGGACGCCAACTTCGCCCAAGAAACCGCCAACCTGAGCAAGGCGCAAGTGCTGCAACAAGCTGGCATTTCGGTTCTGGCGCAGGCAAACTCGCTGCCGCAGCAAGTCCTGAAGCTCCTGCAATAAGGGCTTCGCACTGTAACCGCGTACGCACTGCGCGCCATGCGCGGTGCGTACGCGGTAGTTTCGATTCAACGGGAGGCTTGCCTCCCGCAGTGCACTTGAAAGCGACGCAAGCCCTACAGATTCACCGACGCACGGAGCAACCGCATGTCAACGATCTCGTCCGCCACCTCGTCTACCGCGAGTACGACCGCGAGCACCAACGCTGCGCTTCAGCAGGCCGCACAGTCCATCATCAGCGGCTCGACCGGTAATTCGTCGCTGGATGTGTCGTCGCTCGCGACGGCGCTCGTCAACGCAAAGACAGCCGGCCAGTCCACGGCCCTCACCACGCAGAAAACCTCGGACAACACGCAACTGTCGGCAATCGGCACGCTGAAAGCGGCGCTGACCGCGTTGCAAGCCGGTCTGACGTCGTTGTCGGACGGTACGATGCTCTCCAAGTTCAGTGCGACGGCAAGCGGCACCGGAATCACCGCAACGGCCGGCACAGGCGCGGTGGCGGGCACCTATTCGGTTAACGTGACACAAATCGCGACGGCGCAATCGCTGACGTCCGGCGCGTTTGCCGCAACGCAGACGCTCGGCACCGGCACGCTGACGGTGTCGGTCGGCGGCAAGTCGATGAGCGTCGATGTCAATTCGACCAATAACACGCTCAGCGGCATTGCCGCCGCGATCAATTCCGCGAGCGGTAACCCAGGAGTGACGGCGACAATCGTTACCGGCACCGGCGGCGCACACCTTGTATTGAACTCGGCGACGACGGGCGCCGCGAACACAATCGGCGTGTCGGTCAGCAACCTGAATAACAACAACGGACTCTCAAGCCTCGGCGTGACATCGACCGCCGGCACGGGCAGCGCCGCCTCGACCATCACGTCCTCCGGCAGCATCGCCTGGACGCAAAGCACGGCCGCCCAAGATGCGGAGTTCACTATTGGTAGCGTCGCCGCGAGCAGCTCGAGCAATACGGTCACGGGCGCGATCGCCGGCGTGACGCTCAATCTGACGTCCGCGGCGGTCGGCGCCGCGCAGACCCAGACGCTGACCGTGGCGCAGGACACCACCTCGCAAGCGACCACGATCACGAACTTCGTCAGCCTCTACAACACGCTCGTGACGACGATGGGCACGCTGACTTCGTTTGACAGCACTCAGTCGTCGAGCGCGCAAGGTCCGCTGCTGGGCGACCCTACGTTGAACACGATCAAGAACACCCTCAGCACGATCGTCAGCGGCGGCGTCGGCACCGGAACGTCGAGCACCAACCTCGCCTCGATCGGCATCACGCTGCAAGCGGACGGCACGCTGCAAACGGACACGACAACGCTGAACAGCGCCCTGCAGAACAACGCCACGACGGTTGCATCACTGTTTAATTCCACGAACGGCATCGCGGCGCAGCTGAACAACCGCATCACATCGTTCGTCCAGACGGGTGGCGTCATCGATACGCGCACGACCGCGCTCAACAACGACCTGAAGAGCATTGCCACCCAGCAGACCACGCTGGCCGACTACACCATGCAATTGACGAACCAGTATCAGGCTCAGTTCACCGCTTTGAACACCCTGATGGCGACGATGAACAACAACTCCCAGTATCTGACGCAGTTGTTCGGCGGCACGAACAGCCAGGGTTCGCTGTCCGCCAACAAGGCCTGATCGACGAGGAATGACCAGACGTGAACCAGACCACACTGATTGAACACCTGCTGTCGCTCACGCACGCGATCGAAGACGCGGCGGCGCTGGCCGACTGGCCCGAGGCCGCGCGCCTGACCGAGGAACGCTCGCCGCTGCTCGTATCGCTGAGCGCGGATCAGGATCCGGCCGCGCTCGAAATGATCCGCCTGATTCAGGCGATCGATGCGACCGTTCTCGCCAATGCGCAAACAACCCAGGTCGAATTGCAAGCCGAGTACCGCGCGGCAATGATTCGCGCAAAAGCGACCGGCCAGTATCAGCAGGTCGCGCAATTCTGAATGCAACGCGGTCCGCACGATGCCCCGTCAGAAACGGATAACCAGAACAACGCGCTGAAGTCAGGGCGCGCTCACCTCAGGCCCGCCTCTTGCGGGTCTTTTTTCCGCACCGAACCAGCCGCCCTCACGGCTGATACACCTTCTGTGACCTGCCGCAAAGACGGCCTAGCCTACTCGTACGCGCTGCGCCACAGCGCCCACGTGTTAACCCCGATCTTGCAAACAGGCACGGCTTTACAGCTCATCTCACCGGTTCAGGCACGCTTGACGCCGCCCATAATTCTGCTCAGATCGCCAATCATGATTCGACGCCCATGACTCCTCCGCCAGTAGTGCCCGTAGACGCCGCTTCGTCCGATGAGCTCCAGTTTGAGCAGGACTTGGAGATGGTCATGCAGGCCGCGATCGCGGAGCATCAAAATGGCGCGCTCGATAGCGCGGAAATGCTCTATCGGACCATTCTGGAGGCTCGCCCGCACTATGGCGACGCCAACTACAATCTTGGGTTAGTCGCGGTACAAAGGGGGCAATTCGAGGCCGCTTTACCGCATCTGGAAGCGGCAGTTGGGGGCAATCCGGATCAGGGGCAATACTGGGCAAGCTATATCGACGCGTTGCGGCGAGCCGGGCAAACAAGCGCCGGGTGGCTGATGCTGGAGGTAGCCCAGCAGCGCGGCCTGCGAGGATCGGCGGTGGATGCGCTAGTCCATCTGCTTGCTCAGACCGAGGCGCACGCGCCGGCATCGCCGCCCGTTATCAGTGTCGCTTCCAACGTTGCGCATGCCGAGCCCGACAATGTCGGCGCCGTACCTCAATCCGGATCGACGCCGACTTCCTCGAAGCAACGGACGACGGCGACCCGCGGCGCCAAAAATAGCGCGCCAAGCCCACGACAGATGGAAGAAGTCGTGATGCTGTTCAACAGTGGACGCATTGCCGAGGCGGCCGCCGCAGCGCAATCGCTCACGAAACACTTTCCTACGCACCCGATCGGCTGGCGGGTACTCGGCGTCGCAATGCACGCGTTGGGGCGCCATGACGACGCCGTCGAGCCGCTGAGACAGGCAGTCGAACTCGACGCCAATGACATCCAGGCGGGAGGCGTGCTCGCCGATATTCTGAGAATGAATGGAGCGTTCGACGAAGCCGAAGGTCTTTCAAGGCGGCTTCTCGCACTGAATCCGGTTTACGTTGAAGCGCACCGGGTACTCGGTATGATCCTGCACGCACAAGGCCGGCTCGGTGAAGCCGAAGCCAGTTGCCGCCGCGCGATCGAACTGTGGCCCGACGCCAGCGAGACGCACAACACGCTAGGCACGGTGCATCTCGATCAGGGGCGCACCCTGGATGCGGAAGCCTGCTTTCGACGTGCGTTGGAAATCCAGCCAGACAATGCGTTTGCACACCACAACATATTGTTTTGCCTGAGTCATAATCGCGAGATCGACGCGGCGGCGCTGTTCGCTCAGCATTGCCATTTCGCGCAACAGTTTGAAGCACCGCTGCGCCCGGCCTGGCCTCGGCACACCAACCCGCGCGATCCGGCGCGCCAGTTGCGGATCGGTCTCGTCTCCGCCGACCTGTTCCATCATGCCGTCTCGACATTCGTCGAACCCGTGCTCGCTCACCTTGCGGGCAACGAGCATTTGTCGCTGCACGTCTATTACAACTTCACGCGTGAAGATCAGATCACGCAACGTCTGCACGGATACGTTTCGACATGGCAATCGGTATGGGGGATGAGTGACGCGGCATTGGCGGAAAAAATTCGCGCGGATGGCATCGATATTCTGATTGATCTTTCCGGGCATACTGCGCGCAACCGCCTGCTGACGTTTGCCCGCAAGCCCGCGCCCATTCAGGCAAGCTGGATTGGCTATCCCGGCACCACAGGCCTTGCGGCAGTCGACTACTACCTGGCGGACCGATTCCTGGTGCCCGCCGGATTCGAAGATCAGTTCACCGAGAAGATCGCCCGTTTGCCCGCCGTCGCGCCTTTCCAGCCACCAGCCGTGTCGCCGCCGATCAACCTGCTTCCGGCGCTCCGTAACGGCTATGTGACCTTCGGCAGCTTCAACCGTTTGAACAAGCTTCATCCTGACGTGATTGCCCTGTGGGCAAAACTGCTGCGGGCGCTGCCTGATGCCCGAATGGTGGTCGGCGGCATGCCCGAAGACGGCAGCGACGGGGGACTCGGCGAGTGGTTCGCCGCCGAGGGCATTGCGCGGGAACGGCTCGATTTCCGTCCCCGCGCCGCGCTGGCCGCGTATATGCAGCAGCACCATCACGTGGACATCTGCCTGGATACGTTCCCCTATGCAGGCGGTACGACCACCCTTCACGCGTTGTGGATGGGTTTGCCCACGATTACGCTGCCTGGCTCGACCGCAGCCAGCCGCGGCGGCCCCATGTCGCTAGCCCAAGTCGGACTCGACGCCTTCATCGCGCAGGACAAGGAGGATTTCGTTCAGAAAGGCTTGTACTGGGCGTCCAACCTCTCCGAACTCGCGGAACTCCGGACAGGCTTGCGCGAGCGTTGCGCGCAGTCGGCCATGTTCCAGCCGGCGACTATCGCCGCCGGGCTGGCGGGTGCACTGCGGGTGATGTGGCAACGCTGGTGCGCAGGGGAGCCTCCCGTTTCTTTCGACGCGCCCCTTCCCGGCCACCCGGCCGATACCCGCCAAGCACAGCCGGTCGCTGCAACGGACGACGCCTGAAAGGCATATCAAGACATCGAGGCAAGCATGAGTGCCAGCGCCACTGTCCGCGTGGTCCAGCCACAAGCGGATGAAAGGATTTACGTCACCCAGCCGCATCTCGCGCCGCTGCGCGAATTTATCCCCTATCTGGAAAAAATCTGGGACAGCAAGGTATTGACCAACGGCGGCCCGTTTCACCATCAGCTCGAAAAAGCGTTGTGTGAATATCTGGGTGTGCAGCATCTCGCACTGTTCGCCAACGGCACGCTTGCTCTGGTCACTGCGCTGCAGGCGCTGCGCATCACGGGCGAGGTCATCACCACGCCGTATTCCTTTGTTGCGACCGCCCATTCATTGCTCTGGAACGGCATCAAACCGGTCTTTGTGGACGTCGACCCGGACACGCTCAATCTCGATCCCGCGAAAATCGAAGCAGCGATCACGCCCCAGACCACGGCCATCATGCCGGTTCACTGCTATGGCCATCCGTGCGATGTCGACGCCATTCAGAAGATTGCCGATAACTATAACCTGAGGGTGATCTACGACGCGGCTCACGCATTCGGCGTGCAATCCGAGGCCGGCAGCGTGCTGCAGCATGGCGATCTGTCCGTACTCAGCTTCCACGCGACTAAGGTCTTCAACACCTTTGAAGGAGGCGCGATCATTTGTCCCGACGCGAAAACCAAGCAGCGGATTGATCACCTTAAAAACTTCGGTTTTGTCGATGAAGTCACCGTCGTCGCGTCCGGGATCAACGGCAAGATGAGTGAGATTAACGCGGCGTTCGGAATGCTGCAGCTACAGCACATAGACGCAGCGCTGGCCCGCCGCAAGGAAATCGACGCAATGTACCGCGAACTGCTGCGCGACGTGCCCGGCATCCGCTGCCTGCCGGGTGTCGGCGAGAAGACGTCGAACCATGCCTACTTCCCTATCCTGGTGGAGGCCGACTATCCGATTGGCCGCGACGCGCTCTATCAGAAGTTCCGCGACAACGAGATCCATGCGCGGCGCTATTTTTACCCGCTGATTTCGGATTTCCCGATGTACCGTGGGCTGCCTTCGGCGCACCGTGACAACCTGCCAGTCGCTGCCGACGCCGCACTCAAAGTACTGTGTCTGCCGATTTACCCGGCCTTGTCGAACGAAAACATTGAGCGAATCGCGGATATCGTGGCCGGTGAAGTGCGGATCTCCGCGCCACTCGAAGCCTGCATGCGGTAATCTACTTAGAAATAGCGCTCTCCTGCCATCCTGTCACGCACCTTTTTAGCAGGGCTGCCATAGGCGACCGAGTAAGGATCGACGTCCGTCAGGACTGTAGCTCCTGCGCCAACGACACTGTGCTCGCCCACCGTTATTCCGTGACGAAGAACCGCGCCGATGCTGATGGCGGCATATCGGCCGATCCGGCAATTCCCACCCGTCACGGCCCCCGGCGCCAGACTCGAAAAATCGTCCATCATGGAGTCGTGATCCAGCGACGAATTCGTGTTCAAAATACAGAACCGGCCGACCCGGCAGCAAGGATTCACCACCGCTCCGGCCATTAACACAGTGCCGGCGTCAACGGTCGCGCCTCGGCCTACCGTTGCGCGAGGATGAATGGCGCTCACGAACGGCAGTTGCGGGGAATACTCTGCGACCTTTGCCGCGATATTCGACCGCGCCAGGTTGTCGCCGATCGCAATGAGCGCCCCCTTGATATCGTGCTCGGCGACAAGACGTGGAAGATCTGCTTCCGTGCCGAGAATGCGATAGTCTAACGTCTGTTCACCTATCTGCCGGAACGCGTCGATTAACCCGGCAATGCTGTACTTTCCTTCCCGTTCGACAATGTCAATGACCACTTTTGCATGGCCGGACGACCCCACGAGGACGATGTTGTTCATTACGCCTCCTCCATCGGACGTGCTCGACTGACTGGCTGCCCGTTCCCTCATAGGAGCAGGCGCGAATATCCGTCGCCCCCGAAGTATGCCCGTCCCAATTGCATGGGAAAAGGAGAGCGTGCGCGGATGCAGCACGACTCTGCGGCGGCGTAAAGCCAAACCGAATCATATTGTCGACCTGTGCGAGGCGTGTGATCGATCGTTGCCGTGATGCAACTGACACTCCTTTTCCTTTCTCGCACTCTTCCGTTTTCACGTCACAAAATCGAAGCTTTGGACGGCGATCCCGCTTCGCTGGGTGGAGTTGCAAATCCGCTATTTGCGTGGCGCCCGACAACGGTGTCTTCGCCCTTGAGGCCCGCATCGAGCAGAGCCAAACGGCTTGAGAAATGATATAGGCTTCCGGGAAGTTTTGGTAATCGTCCTAAAGTTTTGGTAATCACTCGCCGATAACATGACAGAACTAGGCGTCGATTCGAGGATCGAGGTTCAAAGACAACGAGGGCGGTAAGAACGCCGCTCAGAAAAGACCATAGCTACGGGATGATTCATGACTTCAATCATATCGGCATTGTCGCCGGCGCAAATTTCCGCACTGACGACCACACAAATCGGGGCGCTTTCGACGTCCGACATCGCGGCGTTGTCTACGAACCAAGCCCCCGCGTTGACGACCGCACAAATCGCGGTGATGTCGACCTCCGACATCGTTAGCCTTAGTACGGCCGCGCTGGCGATCTTGTCCTCGTCGCAGCTCGGTGCTCTTTCGAGCGCAGATATTGCTGCGCTCAAGACCAGTCAAGTGAGCGCGTTGTCAACTGCGCAGATCCAAGGCCTGGCGACCAGCCAGGTCGCCGCGTTGACCTACGTGCAAATGGCAGCACTGACGGCTTCGCAGGTAGGCGCGCTGACATCGGTGCAGGTAGGTGCACTATCGACCGGCCAGATCGCCGCGCTGACGGCGACCGACGTAGCTGCGCTGAGTTCGACGCAGCTGGGCGCCTTGTCGACGGGCGACATCGCGGCGCTGAAGACGAGCCAGGTCGCGGCATTGACGTCGGCGCAGGTGGGTGCGCTGTCGACAGCGCAGGTGGGTGCGCTGACGGCGGCCCAGGTCGCTGTACTGTCGACCACGCAAGTAGGCGCATTGACAACGACGCAGGTAGGCGTGTTGTCGACGGGGCAGGTGTCTGCCTTGACAAATCCAGTAGTAGCGGCGCTGAGCTCGACGCAGCTGGGTGCCTTGTCGACGGGCGACATCGCGGCACTGAAGACGACCCAGGTCGCGGCACTGACGGTGGCGCAGGTGGGTGCGCTGTCGACAGCGCAGGTGGGTGCGCTGACGACCACGCAGGTGGGCGCGCTGACGACCACGCAGGTGGCCTCGCTCAGCACGAGCCAGGTAGGCGCGCTGTCGACGGGCGACATCGCGGCACTGAAGACGACCCAGGTCGCGGCACTGACGACCACACAGGTAGGCGCGCTGACGACGCAGCAGGTGGGCGCGCTGACGACCACGCAGGTAGGTGCACTGACGACCACGCAGGTGGGCGCACTGACAACGGCCCAGGTGGCCGGGTTGTCGACCGGCCAGGTCGCCGCGCTGACTAACGCCGACGTAACGGCGTTGAGTACGAGCGAACTGGGTGCATTGTCGACGGGAGACATCGCCGCGTTGAGGACAAGCCAGATCGCCGCGCTGACGACCACGCAGGTAGGCGCACTGTCGACCGCGCAGGTGGGTGCGCTGACGGCGGCTCAGGTCGGTGCACTGACGACCACGCAGGTAGGCGCGCTGACAACGGCGCAGGTAGGCGCGCTGTCGACCGGCCAGATCTCGGCGCTGACGACGACTGACGTGGCGGCGCTGAGCTCGACGCAACTGGGTGCCTTGTCGACGGGCGACATCGCGGCACTGAAGACGACCCAGGTCGCGGCACTGACGGTGGCGCAGGTGGGTGCGCTGTCGACGGCGCAGGTGGGTGCGCTGACGACCACGCAGGTGGGCGCACTGACGACCACGCAGGTGGCCTCGCTCAGCACGAGTCAGGTGGGCGCGCTGACGACGGGCGACATCGCGGCACTGAAGACGAGCCAGGTCGCGGCACTGACGGTGGCGCAGGTGGGTGCGCTGTCGACGGCACAGGTAGGCGCGCTGACGACCACGCAGGTAGGCGCACTGACGACCACGCAGGTGGGCGCACTGACAACGACGCAGGTAGGCGCACTGTCGACCGGCCAGATCTCGGCGCTGACGACGACTGACGTGGCGGCACTGAGCTCGACGCAGCTGGGTGCCTTGTCGACGGGCGACATCGCGGCACTGAAGACGACCCAGGTCGCGGCACTGACGACCACCCAGGTAGGTGCGCTGTCGACGGCACAGGTAGGCGCGCTGACGACCACGCAGGTGGGCGCACTGTCGACCACGCAGGTGGCCTCGCTCAGCACGAGCCAGGTAGGCGCGCTGTCGACGGGCGACATCGCGGCACTGAAGACGACCCAGGTCGCGGCACTGACGACCACACAGGTAGGCGCGCTGACGACGCAGCAGGTGGGCGCGCTGACGACCACGCAGGTAGGTGCACTGACGACCACGCAGGTGGGCGCACTGACAACGGCGCAGGTAGGCGCACTGTCGACCGGCCAGATCTCGGCGCTGACGACGACCGACGTGGCTGCGCTGAGCTCAACGCAGCTGGGCGCCTTGTCGACGGGCGACATCGCGGCGCTGAAGACGAGCCAGGTCGCGGCATTGACGTCGGCGCAGGTGGGTGCGCTGTCGACAGCGCAGGTGGGTGCGCTGACGGCGGCCCAGGTCGCTGTACTGTCGACCACGCAAGTAGGCGCATTGACAACGACGCAGGTAGGCGTGTTGTCGACGGGGCAGGTGTCTGCCTTGACAAATCCAGTAGTAGCGGCGCTGAGCTCGACGCAGCTGGGTGCCTTGTCGACGGGCGACATCGCGGCACTGAAGACGACCCAGGTCGCGGCACTGACGGTGGCGCAGGTGGGTGCGCTGTCGACAGCACAGGTAGGCGCGCTGACGACCACGCAGGTGGGCGCGCTGACGACCACGCAGGTGGCCTCGCTCAGCACGAGTCAGGTGGGCGCGCTGACGACGGGCGACATCGCGGCACTGAAGACGACCCAGGTGGCGGCACTGACGGTGGCGCAGGTGGGTGCGCTGTCGACAGCACAGGTAGGCGCGCTGACGACCACGCAGGTAGGTGCACTGACGACCACGCAGGTGGGCGCACTGACAACGGCCCAGGTGGCCGGGTTGTCGACCGGCCAGGTCGCCGCGCTGACTAACGCCGACGTAACGGCGTTGAGTACGAGCGAACTGGGTGCATTGTCGACGGGAGACATCGCCGCGTTGAGGACAAGCCAGATCGCCGCGCTGACGACCACGCAGGTAGGCGCACTGTCGACCGCGCAGGTGGGTGCGCTGACGGCGGCTCAGGTCGGTGCACTGACGACCACGCAGGTAGGCGCGCTGACAACGGCGCAGGTAGGCGCGCTGTCGACCGGCCAGATCTCGGCGCTGACGACGACTGACGTGGCGGCGCTGAGCTCGACGCAACTGGGTGCCTTGTCGACGGGCGACATCGCGGCACTGAAGACGACCCAGGTCGCGGCACTGACGGTGGCGCAGGTGGGTGCGCTGTCGACGGCGCAGGTGGGTGCGCTGACGACCACGCAGGTGGGCGCACTGACGACCACGCAGGTGGCCTCGCTCAGCACGAGTCAGGTGGGCGCGCTGACGACGGGCGACATCGCGGCACTGAAGACGAGCCAGGTCGCGGCACTGACGGTGGCGCAGGTGGGTGCGCTGTCGACGGCACAGGTAGGCGCGCTGACGACCACGCAGGTAGGCGCACTGACGACCACGCAGGTGGGCGCACTGACAACGACGCAGGTAGGCGCACTGTCGACCGGCCAGATCTCGGCGCTGACGACGACTGACGTGGCGGCACTGAGCTCGACGCAGCTGGGTGCCTTGTCGACGGGCGACATCGCGGCACTGAAGACGACCCAGGTCGCGGCACTGACGACCACCCAGGTAGGTGCGCTGTCGACGGCACAGGTAGGCGCGCTGACGACCACGCAGGTGGGCGCACTGTCGACCACGCAGGTGGCCTCGCTCAGCACGAGCCAGGTAGGCGCGCTGTCGACGGGCGACATCGCGGCACTGAAGACGACCCAGGTCGCGGCACTGACGACCACACAGGTAGGCGCGCTGACGACGCAGCAGGTGGGCGCGCTGACGACCACGCAGGTAGGTGCACTGACGACCACGCAGGTGGGCGCACTGACAACGGCGCAGGTAGGTGCGCTGTCGACCGGCCAGATCTCGGCGCTGACGACGACCGACGTGGCTGCGCTGAGCTCAACGCAGCTGAGCGCCTTCTCGACGGGCGACATCGCGGCACTGAAGACGAGCCAGGTTGCGGCACTGACGGTGGCGCAGGTGGGTGCGCTGTCGACGGCACAGGTAGGCGCGCTGACGACCACGCAGGTAGGCGCACTGACGACCACGCAGGTGGGCGCACTGACAACGACGCAGGTAGGCGCACTGTCGACCGGCCAGATCTCGGCGCTGACGACGACTGACGTGGCGGCACTGAGCTCGACGCAGCTGGGTGCCTTGTCGACGGGCGACATCGCGGCACTGAAGACGACCCAGGTCGCGGCACTGACGACCACCCAGGTAGGTGCGCTGTCGACGGCACAGGTAGGCGCGCTGACGACCACGCAGGTGGGCGCACTGTCGACCACGCAGGTGGCCTCGCTCAGCACGAGCCAGGTAGGCGCGCTGTCGACGGGCGACATCGCGGCACTGAAGACGACCCAGGTCGCGGCACTGACGACCACACAGGTAGGCGCGCTGACGACGCAGCAGGTGGGCGCGCTGACGACCACGCAGGTAGGTGCACTGACGACCACGCAGGTGGGCGCACTGACAACGGCGCAGGTAGGCGCACTGTCGACCGGCCAGATCTCGGCGCTGACGACGACCGACGTGGCTGCGCTGAGCTCAACGCAGCTGGGCGCCTTCTCGACGGGCGACATCGCGGCGCTGAAGACGAGCCAGGTCGCGGCATTGACGACCACTCAGGTGTCGGTCCTGTCGACCGCGCAGGTGGCCGCGCTGGCGTACGCGCAGGTGGCGGCGTTGACGACCACTCAGGTTCAGGGCGGACTGTCGACGGCCCAGATCGCCGCGCTGGCGACTGGCCAAATCGCGTCGCTGACGACTTCTGACGTCGCGGCCCTGAGCACGACACAGCTTGGTTCGCTGTCGACGGGCGACATCGCGGCGCTGAAGACGGTGCAGGTGGTATCGCTGACGACCACGCAAGTGGCGGCGTTAACGACCACCCAGATCGCTGCGCTTACGACGACCCAGGTGGGCGCGTTGACTAGCGCGCAGGTTAGCGCGATGTCTACGACGCAGGTGGCGTATCTGAACCTTTAAAGCAGGCGGCCGCGAGCACGTGTCGGTCCGATCGGACAAAGGCGGAAGTCGTCGCCGAAGCTGTTCGGGCCGGGACGGGCAAGTGGTGCGGTGAATCGAGAGAAACAGCCGGACGGCGATAGCATGCCGCCCGGCGTTTCTTCACAGTTTCAGCGATTCGCGCCGGGACTTTGTGCTTTGCGCAAGCAGCAAGTAGATATACTCGCCGTGGGCAAGACTTCTGGCAACGATCGGACGATCACCGGCAAGATCTGTCGGTTGAAGTGCCGAGACCACGCGGCAGCCGCGGCTATGTGCCTCGTACCCGCGAGCTAACAATTTCTTCTAGTGACCGGTAACAGGCCGGTCTGGACATGGCCACCGAAAACAACCTGATCGATGTATTGATTCACCAGATTCACAACGGGCAGACCGCGAGCGCGCTGAAGCAGCTAGGCGAGTTGCTTGACCAGGAGCCAAATCACCCTGGCCTTTTGACCCTTAAGGCCGAAGCACTGAGGCTTTCGGGGCAGGCTCGCGAGGCGATCGAGACCTATCGCAGGGCGGGAGCGGTGGGCGGCGGTGCGCGCAACTGGCTGGTGGCTGGTCTGATGTTGAGCGCAGAGCGCCATATCGACGAGGCTCTTTCATGCCTGACCTTCGCTATTGCCGAAGATCCGGGCAACGATGAAATATTGAATGCGCTCGTTACCACACTGTTCAATGCGAATCGCTATCGGGACGGTGTGCCGTTTGCGCGGCGCTTGCTCGCGAGTACCGGGAACAATCATTACCTGTCGAACGCGGCGCTGTTGTTGCAAAGCAATGAATCGTACGAAGAGGCGGCTAACGTGTTCAAGAAGATCGTTGGATCCGGTGCCACGGATCCAGCCATTCTTGGCGCGGCTTTGGTGCCGGCCCGCTTTACATGCGAATGGGACTGGATCGAATCGCTGCAGCAACGCATCAGCGCGCATTATGCCCAGGGGCAGTACGGCGCCACACAGGAATACCCTCTGACGCACCTCACATGGTGTGCCAACGAGCTATATAACCTGGAGGTCACCAGAGCCTACGCCGCGCGGGTGCTCCCTTCGGTGACTCCACTCGTCACCGCGCCGCGCAAGGGCGGCGCGGGAGCGCGCATTCGCGTCGGTTATCTTTCGTCGGACTTCTGCAATCACGCCACGATGCACCTGATGGCGGGCCTGTTCGAGTGTCACGACCGAGAGCGGTTTGAGGTATTTGCTTACGATTCCAGTCCGCCGGATGTTTCGGCCTATCGGCAGCGCTTTCTCCGGGCGGTCGAGCATCATGTCGACATCACCGCGATGACCGATGCCAGTGCCGCTGCGCGCATTGCCGAAGACCAACTGGACGTTCTATTCGATCTGAAGGGGCATACCGGCTGGGGGCGTCTCGCCATCATGGCGTACCGGCCTGCGCCGTTGCAGGTGGCTTATCTCGGCTTTCCGGGAAGCACGGGAGCCGCGTTCATCGACTACCTAGTGTCCGATCGGTTCGTGACCCCCGATAACAGTGCCGCGTTCTACTCGGAAAAATTGTGCCGCCTGCCGCACTCGTATCAATGCAACGACCGCAAGCGCCCGATCGCCGGCGATGCAGGCTCACGTACGGCACACGGACTGCCCGACGAAGCTATCGTGTTTTGTGCGTTCAACCAGTCCTACAAGATCGATCGAGTCAGCTTTAATGCCTGGATGCGGGTGCTCGCCGAGGTGCCGGATAGCGTGTTGTGGCTGCTGAATCAGGGCGAAAGTGCGGAGCGCAACCTGCGGCGCCATGCAGAGCTGGCCGGCGTGGTGTCGGAGCGGCTGATTTTCTCGGGGTTCGCTCCACCGGATCGGCATATCGCTCGTCTGCAGCTCGCGGACGCGGCGCTTGACGCCCTCGTCTGCAACGGTCACACGACTACCTCGGACACGCTGTGGGCCGGCGTTCCAGTCATTACGGCACGGGGCACGCACTTCGCGTCGCGCGTAAGCGAAAGCCTGCTGAACGCAGTGAATTTGGCGGAACTGGTCGGCAAGGACGTCGACGAGATGGTCCAAATCGCTGTACGGGTTGGGCGCGATGCTGATTTCCGCCGTGCGCTACGCGCCAAATTAGCGGCAAATATCACCGTTACTCCGCTATTTGATACCGAACGCTTTACGCGAAACTTCGAGAACGCGATCGGCATGATGGTGCAGGCGAGCCGCTCGGGCGAGCCGCTTGTGCATCTCGATGTCCTGGATTCGAATGACTGACGTATCCCGCGCAATAAGTTCGCATCGTCCCAGATCGCATCGCCAGATTCCACATTACTGCTGCTGCGACGCGTCACGCGGCGGCATAGAAGGTATTTATGAAGATCAATTTGGGTTGCGGCAGCGATTACATGCAGGGCTGGCTAAACGTCGATCAGTGGCCCGACGCAAATCCCGATCTGGTGATGAACCTCGAGGAAACGCCGTGGAAACTCGACGATAACTGCGCCGACGAGATCCTGCTGAAGCACGTCCTCGAACATGTCGGTCAAAGCAGCAGCACCTTCCTCGCGATATTTCAGGAAATCTACCGCATCTGCAAGCCGGATGCGATCGTGAACATCCAGGTTCCTCATCCTCGGCATCAAGATTTCCTCTCGGACCCGACGCATATTCGCCCGATTCTGCCCGAGCTTTTCTCGTGCTTCGATCTCGCGACCGTGGAGCTTTGGCAGGAACATAATCTGCCAGGCACACCTCTCGCGAAATACCTCAAGGTGGACTTCGAGGTGGCTCGCGTTCAGTACCATCTGAGCGCTCACTGGCAAAAGGAGCACGCTGAAGGACGGATTGACGAAGCCGGCCTCATGCACGCGATCGACACCTTTAACAATGTGGTCGAATGGATCGACATCGGACTGCGCGTACGCAAGCCGTTCAGGCCCGGGCATGCGCTTCGCAAGGTCGACGCGATATGTATCGAACGCCATGGCGGCATGGGCGATGTGCTGATGGCGCTGGGTGCCGCAAAAGCGCTGAAGGCCATTTCGGACCGTCCAATCGTCATGGTGACCGCGCCGTCTTTTCGCAGCCTTGCCGAAGCATGCCCGCACGTCGATGAGGTCGTTGACAATGTCTCGGCCCTGAATGGCCGATACGTGAACGTCAAGCACATCGATCTGAATCCCACCGCTTACGGCACCTCGCGTTTGCATCAGATCGATGCCTATCTGCAGGCCTTCGGCGTCTCGGCGGACGCCGCACTAAAGGACATCGAGCTGAGGCTGGAGGCTTCGGGAGAGGCTGATGCGCAGCGGCTCATCGCATCGTGGCCGGCACGCGCGCCGGGGCAAGTCCGTACGCTTCTCCATGTTGGACAAGGCGATCCCAACCGGACATGGCCCGTACAACGTTGGGCCGAACTGGCCACGGCTCTGATCGGTCAGGGACAGCAGGTGATTCTGATAGGCAGCGGGGACAAGCTTCGTGAGCAGAGTGCCATGACGGCAGTGGAAGGTGTGCTCAGTGCGCTGAATGTGCTGGGCGCAGAGGGGACCGTGGCATTGATGCGGCAGTCGGATGTGCTGGTATCCGCCGATAGCGGTCCTGTTCAGTTGGCCGCCGCGAGCGACATTGGCATCGTTGCACTGTTTTCCGCGGTTGCGGGTTCATGTCGCCTGCCGTTTCGCCGAGGCGAGGCGAGATGGCGCGCGGAAGAGGTCAAACCGTCTTGCGGCTTCTATCCGTGCTACCGTCAGATGCAGGACCCGCAGATCATGGCCCCTTTCCACGCGGCTTTGCAGAATCAATCGTTGAGCGTCGGAAAGCTGTTTTCGGACTGGTGCCCAGCCGGCAGCTCTTTTGCGTGCATGACGCAGCAGATTTCGGTTCCAATGGTCCTCGACGCGGTCAAGCGCATTGCGCTGAGCGTCGACTCGTCGAACACTGATGCGACGCCGCCAAAGACAAGGACGCGGCGTGCGCTCGACGCTGTGGCCGCGTCGCCAAAACGCAGGCCGCGCAAGCGTAAGGCAAGTACTGTTGCGACGGAAACAGTCACGGCAAGCGGGAGCGGTAGGGTCGAAGGCGCCTGAAAGCACGCGCACTTCCGCGCGCTGCAGCCCTGTCTGCCTGAAAGGCTGTACGACCTCGCCGGGATTTCACCACAGCCCCCTAATCTTACTGTGTCACAAAATCATTTGCAGTGAAGCGATACCTGGTACTATTGAATAGTACAGACTTCGGGCGATCGCGATGAGAGAAGATGTCGACGAAATCAGCGGCGAAGATAACCACAATGCGAAGGTGTTGCCGGAGACCTACCCGACCGAAGCCGAGGCACGCGCGGCGGCAACGGTCGAGCGGAACCGCACGCAACGAAGCCAGGCGACGATGACCTATAACCTCGCGCTCGGCCGCCCCGACCTTTATCCCGAAGTGCCCGTTTATCTGAACGGTTCCAAGGCTGAGATCGATGCCGAATCATGGCTTGTGAAAAAGGTGCGGCACGAGATCGACGGCAACGGCGGTTACACGTGCGACCTCGAACTTGAGACACGCGACGATCCGACGAGCGACCGGCACCGCTCACACTTCCGCAAGGGCGTCACCCGTAGGCAAGCTGGCATGTGCAGCGCGGCACGCCGTTACAGGTCCTGAAGGAGCCGGGAGGATGGGAAACGCTGGAGATGGTGCAACGCTACGCGCACCTGTCGGCCGATCACCTGGCACGCTGGGTTGGGCCGCACACACAGGTCGTCGACCTGCAGACGGCCGCCCGCTGACTGTACCAACTGTATTTTGACTGTACTGGAGGGAAATGCTGAAGCAGGAAAAACCGCTGAAACCCTTGTCAGGATTGGCGCGCCCGGCTGGGATCGAACCAGCAACCCCTGCCTTCGGAGGGCAGTACTCTATCCATTGAGCTACGGGCGCTTTGACACAAGAAGCGAAAGCGCGGCAATCTGAGCGGATGCGGCGCCAAAGCAAGACCGAAAGGATACCCGGTTTCCGCCATACCGTCCACCGGACGGCCTTCGAGCCCTTCTCCAGCGCTTTCGCCCACCTTTGCACCACTTCGCGCGATGCGGGTAAACGCCTGCTGAACAGCGCGCCGCGGCCCTCGCCGCCGTCGAAAGCTTGCGTCTATAATCGTCCGTGGCCGATCAAGAACAAGAAGTTGCCGTCGCGCTGTACCGCTCACATACCCACGGAGACGAGACAAGCATGAGCGAAGCACCACACGGAGCCCCGATCAAAACCCCAGGACAGCTCATCGCCGCGGTCATCGCCGGATTTGCTGTACCGATCGTCATCATCGTTCTGCTGGCCTACTACGTCGACAATTCGACGCGCACCGGCGCCGGCACCGACAGTCTCTCCGAAGCCGAGGTCACCGCCCGCATCAAGCCTCTCGCTCAAGTCGACATTCGCGACGCCAACGCGCCACGCGTCTACAAGACCGGCGAAGAGGTCTACAAGGCGGTCTGCTCCGCCTGTCACGCGTCAGGGGCGGCAGGCGCACCCAAGTTCACCAATACTGCCGACTGGGCGCCACGCATCTCGCAAGGCTTCGACACGCTGCTGCACGCGGCGCTCGCCGGCAAAGGCGCCATGCCGCCGCGCGGCGGCACGAGCCCGGACGATTACAGCGACTTCGAAATCGCTCGCGCGGTGACCTACATGGCGAACAATTCCGGCGCGAGCTTCGCTGAACCTGCGCAACCGGCATCGGGCGCTGCTGCCGCTTCCGGCGCGGCCGGCGCTTCCGGTGCTTCCGGCGCAACAGCAGCCGGCGGCGCTTCCGACGCGGGCGCGGCACAAGCCGCCGCCGCAGTGGCGGCAATGGCGAGCGTCCCGCAAGCCGCGGCGCCCGCAGCCGGCGCCGCGCAAAGTGCGGATGCATCGCAAGCGGGCAAGGCCTTGTACCAGCAGGTTTGCCAGGCATGTCACGCTGCCGGCGTACTCAACGCACCCAAGTTCGGCGACAAGGAAGCCTGGGCGGCGCGCCTGAAGGAGCCGATGGACACCGTCTACAACTATGCGCTGCACGGCAAGGGCGCCATGCCGCCCAAAGGCGGCTCGAACGCCTCGGATGCCGACGTGAAAGCCGCCGTCGACTACATGGTCAGTGCCGCGAAGTAATGCACACTCATCGCGCGCAAAGACAATTGCGCGCCGCTTGCCGAGAACCGAATCCCTGCACCGCAGCCACGCGGGCAGGGATTTTTTTTCATGCTCGACGTATTCACGCGGGCGAGTGCCGGCTTTATTGCGCGTCGACGGGATGAGCGAACGCGTCGACAAATGAGAGCGCCGGCGTGCTGCGCGCAAGCTCGGTGAAACGCGCATGCAGTTCGGCGGGCGGGAGCCACGGATAACTCAAGTCTTCCTGCAACGCGTCCAGCAATGCGCCGTTCGCATCCGGCACGACGTCCATGCGTGCGATGTGGATATGAAAGCGGCTGACAGCGGGCGTCTCGTCGAAAGTCCAGCGATACACGCCGTGGCCCACGCGCAACGCGCCGGCGGCGGGTTCACGCATCAGCACGAGCCACGGCAGTGCATCGATCGCACCGTCGCGCACCGTCAGCGAGTCGCACACGTAATACGTGCGGCATCGCGTGTACGTCGCGCCAAAATCGGTGACGAGCGTCTTCGTGATCGCGTCCAAGCCGACCGTGCGCGCGGGAAAGGCGATTGTCGACGTCGCAAGAGAAATGGTGAGCTCGGCGTCGGAAGCAAACGCATCCGGCATGCGTTGCGCCCGCGTGTTGTCTTTCGCGTCGATGTAGGCTTCGGGGGCGCGGGTGTAAGGCGCGAGCGTCGGCGAGGTCATGCGGGCGGTCTCCAGTTGGCGTGCTCGAAGGTGCATGAAGCCACGCTAACGTGCGACCAACTAGCCGCGCCACTGTAGCGCGCCTGTTCACGAAAACCGGTGAAGCACCTCAGGTCAGCGTGGTCTTACCCCCGCACGCGCTGACCGCGGTTTTCAAGGCTTCTGCAGCAGCGCCTTGAGACTCGCGAGCCGGTCTTTCGGCGACATCGGCGCCTCTTCGGGCGTCGGCGGCGGCGCGTCGTCCAACAGCATTTCGGGGATGAACCGCGACGGCTCGCACACCACCGTCTCGCGTGCGCGCTTGCGCTTCTTGCACCAGTTCAGATGCAGGCTGCGCTGCGCGCGCGTGATCGCGACATACATCAGACGGCGCTCTTCCTCGATGCGCGCGTCGTCGATCGGCTCGTCGTCCGCGCCGCCTCTATGCGGCATGATTCCTTCTTCGACGCCCACCAGAAACACGTGCGGATATTCGAGCCCCTTCGACGCGTGCACGGTCGAGAGCCGCACCGCGTCCGGATCTTCTTCGCGGCCTTCGAGCATCGACATCAACGCGACCGTCTGGATGAGGCCGAGCAGGTTCTTGCCCGTGTCGCCAAAGCCGTCCGCCGTGTCGTAGCCGGTTGCCTCGTCGTTGGCCGAGCCAGCGGATCCATTCGAGCCTTGCGGCTCAGCCTTCGTGCCCTTGCGCTTCAACCATTCGATGAACTCCAGCACGTTTTGCCACTTGGATTGCGCCTGACGTTCGTCGAATGCGTCGTAGAGATACGCTTCGTAGTGGATCGCGTCCATCAACTCGTCGAGCAACGTGCCCGCCGCATCCTTTTCGGCGCGGTCGGTGAGGCGCTGCATGAAGTCGCAGAAAACGCGCATCGGTTCGATCTGACGCGGCGACAAGCGCGCTTCGATGCCGCCCATATACACCGCCTCGAACAGCGACACCTTCGCCTGACCCGCGAATGAGCCGAGTGCTTCGAGCGTCGTGTTACCGACACCGCGACGCGGCGTGGTGATCGCGCGGATGAACGCGGGGTCGTCGTTTGCGTTGGCGATCAGGCGCAGGTACGCGCAAATGTCCTTGATCTCGGCTTTGTCGAAGAACGACTGGCCGCCGGACAGCACATACGGAATGCGCTCGCGGCGCAGCACCTGCTCGAAGATGCGTGCCTGGAAGTTGCCGCGATAGAGAATTGCATAATCGCGAAAATTCGCGCGACGCTCGAACTTGTGCGCGGACAGACGGAACACTACCGACTCGGCTTCGTGCTCTTCGTCGTTGCATGGCGTGACGGTGATCGAATCGCCCATGCCGTGCTCGGACCAAAGCTTCTTTTCGAAGAGCTTCGGGTTGTTCGCGATCACGTTGTTTGCGGCCGTGAGAATGCGCACGGTCGAACGATAGTTCTGCTCGAGCTTGATCACATGCAGCTTCGGGAAATCCTTGCCGAGCTGCGCGAGGTTCTCGAGCGTCGCGCCGCGCCAGCCGTAAATGGCCTGATCGTCGTCGCCGACCGCCGTGAATGCCGCGCGCGGGCCGGCCAGTTGCTTGAGCAATTCATACTGGCAGGCGTTGGTGTCCTGATACTCGTCGATCAGCAGATAACGCAGCTTGTTTTGCCAGCGGTCGCGCACCTGCTCGTTACTCGCGAAGAGCTCGGCGGGCAGGCGGATCAGATCGTCGAAATCGACCGCCTGGTACGCATGCAGCGTCGCCACATAGTTGCGATAGACGATCGCCGCCTGGTGCTCGTCTTCATTCGCGGCAATCGCGATTGCCTGTTCGGGCATGATGAGCCCGTTCTTCCACAGCGAAATGATCGACTGGATCTTGCGGATAAAGCCCTTGTCCGTGGAGCCGACCTGCTCCTGGATCATGCCGAAGCAGTCGTCGGAGTCCATGATCGAGAATTGCGGCTTGAGGCCCACGTGTTCCGCTTCCTGCCGCAGAATCTGCACGCCGAGCGAGTGAAACGTGCACACCGTCAACTGATTGACGGGCACTTTGCGGCCTTCCTTGCCGGGCGTGGTCAGCGTCTTGCCTTCGAGCAGTTTCCCCACGCGCTCGCGCATTTCCGCCGCGGCTTTGTTCGTGAACGTGACCGCCGCAATGTGGCGCGGCTCGAAGCCCTTTGCCTCGATCAGGTGCGCGATCTTCTGCGTGATCACGCGCGTCTTGCCGCTTCCTGCGCCGGCGAGCACGAGACACGGCCCGTCGAGGTAACGGACCGCTTCATTTTGAGCGGGATTCAGGCCTGCGGACATCGTCTGTGGATGGGGTAGTGCGGGTTGAAAAGCGGCTGTTCAGATGGAGCTCTCAAACTCGCCGTTTGGAAGCGGCGCTCGAGGCGCCGCAGCGCAGTATTGCCGGTCGCGAAGCCGGCGCCACGCCGCGCGGCGTGCGCTCGGGGAATGCATGCCACGCGTTGTGAAGCCCGCCCGGCGAGCCTCGGTTCGCGCGAGAGGAGCGATGTTAACACGGATGAAATCGGCGGATAGATTCAGTCGACGAATCCCGCGGATAGAACCGGCGGCCACCGCGTCGCGAGAAAAGACGGTGCTTCGGCGCTTCGCGTGCCGTCGCAATCCCCGTCCCGGCCATGCCACAATGACGGCGTTGCGCGCCGTCGCCGCGGTGGCAAAGCGGCGCGCCGTTTTTGCAGGAAGACACGCATGTCCGCATCGCTGAAAATTGGGTTGATGGGTTACGGATTCGCAGGCGCAACCTTTCATGCGCCGGTGATCGAGCACTGCGGCCGCGCCAGCGTCGCCGCCATCGCGACCGGCAGACCGGAGGTCGCGCTCGCCGACTATCCGCACGCGAAAGTGGTGGCCGATCTCGACGCGTTGCTCGCGCTCGCGCAGATCGACTGCGTGGTGATCGCCACGCCGAACGACACGCACTTCGATCTCGCGCGCCGTACGCTCGAAGCAGGCAAGCACGTCGTGGTCGACAAGCCGGTCACGCTTAGCGCCGCCGACGCTCGCACGCTCGCCAACATCGCACTCGCGCGGGGCAAGCTGTTCGTGCCGTTTCATAACCGTCGCTGGGACGGCGATTTCATGACCGTTCGCGATCTGCTCGCGAGCGGTGAGTTGGGGCGCATCACGCACTATGAATCGCATTTCGACCGGTTCCGACCCGAAGTACGTCAGCGTTGGCGCGAGGAAGCGTCGCGCGGCGGCGGCCTGCTGTTCGATCTCGGACCGCATCTGATCGACCAGGCACTGGCCTTGTTCGGCGCGCCGCAGACCGTGTCCGCAACCGTGCGCACGCATCGCGATCAGGCGAGCGCGCCCGACTACGTGCATATCCAGTTGGGCTACGGCGAATTCGAAATCGTGTTGCACGCGAGCGCGCTGACGGCGATCGTCGCGCCGAGGTTCGCCATTCACGGCACACGCGGCAGTTACGTGAAATACGGGCTCGACACGCAGGAAGACCAGTTGAAAGCCGGCTTGCGTCCGGGCGACGAGGGCTTCGCGGCCGGCAATGCCGCAGGCACGTTGCGCGTGCTGGAGGGCGACCGCGAAGTAGAGCGCGAAGTGCCGACGGGCAATGGCGATTACGCGAGCTTCTACATCGCGCTCGCCGAGGCGATCCAGCACGGCGTGAAGTTCCCGGTGAGCCCGCAAGATGCCGTCGACGTGATGACGATTATCGAGCTCGCGGCGCGCAGTTCCGACGAAGGCGTGCGCCTGCCGTTCCAGCGGATCCGCTGAACGGCGTTGCCGGTTTGCGGTGTTGCCGGCGCGACGCAGAACGCCGCGCCGGCAAAACTGACAAACCGGAAAGCAATATGACGTTACAAATGAGCCGGCCGTCCGGGTCAGCGCTCGTCTGCCGTGATCCGTTGCTACGCCTGTAGCACAGCAAAACCACAACGACTTCACGGAGTGTTCATGCCACGTCCCATCCGCGCCTTCGCCGCATGCGCATTACTCAGTTCGCTCGCCGCCTGTGTCGTGGCACCGCAGCCCGAACCGGCGCCGCGCCCAAGCCCGCAACACATCGCCGATAAACGCTTGCATCAAGTCGACGGCCGCATCGAAAATCTGAGCCGCCGTATCGACAATCGCGTGAACCAAGGCTATTACCCGCCGCCGCAAGGGGAGGCGTTGCATCATCGGCTCGATGTGATCCGGCGCGAGGCGCACGAGATGGCCGGGCAACATGGCGGCGGCTTATCCGCCGACGAACAGCGCGTGCTGAACCAGGAACTGGACGGCGCGGCGCATGCGATCGGCGAATAAGGGCGGATAAGGGTGAATAACGGCGAATAAACCGTTCATTTGACAAGCCTCCGGCCCTCGCGTACATTCGCCGCACGCGTCGGGAGAGCGCGCTGGCCGCTGATTTCGCAGGCCGCGCCGCCGAAGGGGCACACCCGCAAACTCTCAGGCAAAAGGACCGAACGCGTCGAAAAACCCGTCTCAACGCAACATCAAGGCGCCGTTTTTCGCACTCTGGAGAGCGGCAGTAGCCGTCTGCATCGCAATGTCGTGCAGATCCTGGCAAGCTGCCCACCGAAGGGGCGCGCGTTCCGCCGTGACAAATCAACGTCGCCACGGCAGCGCAATCTCTCAGGTATCGAGGACAGAGGGGCCATGCAGATCCACGCTCGCAGCCAGCAGGCCGCGAGGCGCGGCTCCGCATGGCCTTTTTTGTTTCGCGAGACGCCCGAGGCCCCATGACCGAACTCAAACACACTCCGCTCAACGCCACCCATCGCGCGCTCAATGCCCGCATGGTCGATTTCGGCGGCTGGGACATGCCCGTCAACTACGGCTCGCAGATCGACGAACATCGCGCCGTGCGTACCGACGCCGGCATGTTCGACGTCTCGCACATGTGCGTGATCGACTTCACCGGGGAGCGCGTGCGCGCCTTCTTCGAATATGCGCTGGCCAACAACGTCGCGAAGCTGCAAACGCCTGGGCGCGCGCTGTACTCGTGCCTGCTGAACGCGGACGGCGGCGTGATCGACGACCTGATCGTCTATTACTTCGGGGAA
Source organism: Paraburkholderia kirstenboschensis (assembly GCF_032806925.1). Classification (NCBI taxonomy): domain Bacteria; kingdom Pseudomonadati; phylum Pseudomonadota; class Betaproteobacteria; order Burkholderiales; family Burkholderiaceae; genus Paraburkholderia; species Paraburkholderia kirstenboschensis. The sequence goes on from NZ_CP136513.1 coordinate 2,674,584, forward strand.
GATCATTTCCGCGTGGTGGTCAACGCGGGCACCGCCGACAAAGACATCGCGTGGTTCAAGCAACTCAACGAAGGCGGCTTCGGCCTGACCATCACGCCGCGCCGCGATCTCGCGATCGTCGCCGTGCAAGGTCCGAACGCGCGTGAGAAGGTCTGGCAAACGGTACCGGCCATCCGCTCTGCAACCGAAACACTCAAGCCCTTCAACGCCGCGCGCGTCGAAGCAACGCCGTTCGGCGAATTGACCGTCGCCCGCACCGGCTATACCGGCGAAGACGGCTTCGAGATCATCGTCCCGGCCGATCACGTCGTCGCGTTGTGGAATGCGTTGCAAGCACAAGGCGTGCGGCCGGCAGGTCTCGGCGCGCGCGACACGCTGCGTCTCGAAGCCGGCATGAACCTGTACGGCCAGGATATGGACGACAACATCTCGCCGCTCGACGCCGGCCTCGCGTGGACCGTCGACCTCACCTCCGCGCGCGATTTCGTCGGCAAGAGCCGGCTGGAAGCGGACGGCTCGCGCGCCGCGTTCGTCGGTCTGATCCTGCTGAAGGAGAACGGCAAGGCGGCAGGAGTGCTGCGCGCGCATCAGAAAGTCGTCACGCCGCACGGCGAAGGCGAAATCACCAGTGGCACCTTCTCCCCGACCATGCAGGAATCCATCGCCTTCGCGCGGGTGCCGAAAGGCGTGCAGCCGGGCGACACCGTTCACGTTCAAATTCGTGACAAATCGGTGCCCGCAAGCGTGGTAAAACTGCCGTTCGTGCGTAACGGCAAAGTACTCGCGGCGAATTGAACCACTGCAAGCAGCCGGCGCGTGCGTCCTTTTCCAGTTTTTAGTCCATATCGAATCACACCGCATAGGAGCATCCGATGAGCATCCCGGCCGATCTGAAATACACCGAATCGCACGAGTGGGTCCGCACCGAAGCGGACGGCACGCTGACGGTCGGCATCACCGACCACGCGCAGGAAGCGCTCGGCGACATCGTCTTCTTCGAAGTACAGGAACTGGGCAAGACCGTCACGGCCGGCGATACGGTCGCCGTGATCGAATCGGTGAAAGCCGCTTCGGATATTTACGCGCCGGTTTCCGGCGAAATCATCGAAGCGAACACCGCCGTGGCCGACACGCCCGATTCGGTCAACAGCGCCCCGTATGAAAGCTGGCTCTTCAAGATCAAGCCGGCCTCGGACGCGACGCAGGACCGTTTGATCGACGCGGACGCGTACTCGAAGTCGATCGGCGCCTGATTCACTTTTATCTATAACCCGACAGGTGCGGCGCGTCCCTCGTGAATCACACGGGACCGCGCTCTGAAGAAAGTCCCTTTGGGGATGACCCTTCAGGAGACCTGGCGCTTGGCGCCAGGTCTTGGACGGTCCAGCACGGACAGCCGCACCGCCAGGAACACCATGAAGCTCGAACACCCGGATCGTCTGATGAACCGCACTCCTCTCTCGCTCGCCGCGCTCGAAGTGCATGACGCCTTCGCTGAACGGCATATCGGCCCGGATGCGGCCGACCAGAAAGCGATGCTCGAAGCCTTGGGCTTCACGTCGCGCGCCGCGCTGATCGACGCCGTCATTCCAAAGACGATCCGCCGCACGGAAGCGCTGCCGCTCGGGCCCTTCGCACAGCCTAAGAGCGAAGCAGAAGCGCTCGCCGCGCTGCGCGAACTCGCGGACAAGAACCAGGTGTTCCGCTCGTACATCGGCCAGGGTTATTACAACGCCCACACGCCGACGGTGATCCTGCGTAACGTGCTCGAGAATCCCGCGTGGTACACGGCCTACACGCCGTATCAGCCGGAAATCTCGCAAGGCCGCCTCGAAGCGCTGCTGAACTTCCAGCAAATGATCGTCGACCTGACGGGTCTCGCGATCTCGAACGCGTCGCTGCTCGACGAAGCCACCGCCGCAGCTGAAGCAATGACGCTGCTGCAACGCGTGGGCAAGCCGAAGTCGAATGTATTCTTCGTCGCCGACGACGTGCTGCCGCAAACCATCGAAGTGGTGAAGACGCGAGCCACGCCAGTCGGCATCGAAGTGAAAGTGGGCCCGGCTGCCGAAGCCGCGAACGCAAATGCATTCGGCGTGCTGCTGCAATATCCGGGCGTGAACGGCGACGTGCGCGACTACCGCGCGCTGACTGAGGCGGTCCACGCAGCGGGCGGCCACGTGGTGGTCGCCGCCGACCTGCTCGCGCTGACCGTGCTTACGCCGCCGGGCGAGTGGGGCGCGGACGTGGCCGTCGGCAACACGCAGCGCTTCGGCGTGCCGGTCGGCTTCGGCGGCCCGCATGCGGCCTACCTCGCCGTGCGCGACGAATTCAAGCGCCAGATGCCGGGCCGTCTCGTCGGCGTGACCGTCGACGCGCAAGGCAATCCCGCGCTGCGCCTCGCGCTGCAAACGCGCGAACAGCACATTCGCCGCGAGAAAGCGACGTCGAATGTATGTACCGCCCAAGCACTGCTCGCGATCATGGCCAGCATGTACGCGGTCTATCACGGTCCGCGCGGTCTGAAGACAATCGCACTGCGCGTGAACCGTATCGCGGCGTTGCTTGCGGAAGGCGCGAAGCAGTTGGGCTACTCGCTCGTCAACGAAACGTTCTTCGATACGCTCACGTTCAATACCGGCGCGCGCACGCAAGCGTTGCACGACGCGGCCAAAGCGAAGCGCATCAATCTGCGCCGCGTGAGCGATACGCAAGTCGGCGTGTCGGTCGACGAAACTACATCGCGCCGCGATCTCAGCGATCTGCTGGCTGTGTTCGCCGAAGCCGCGGGCGCGAAAGACGCGCCGCAAGTCGACACGCTCGACGCCGCGATCACGGCGTCCAACACGGCCTCGGTGCCGGCCGCGCTCGAACGCACGAGCGCGTATCTCACGCACCACGTATTCAACCGTCATCATTCGGAAACGGAAATGCTGCGCTATCTGCGCAGCCTGTCGGATAAGGACCTCGCGCTCGACCGTTCGATGATCCCGCTCGGCTCGTGCACGATGAAGCTGAACGCGACGTCGGAAATGCTGCCGGTCACGTGGCCCGAGTTCGGCCAGATTCATCCGTTTGCGCCCGCTGAGCAAACCGTCGGCTACCGCGAAATGATTGATCAGCTCGAAGCGATGCTGGTCGCCGCAACCGGCTACGCAGCAGTTTCACTGCAACCGAACGCGGGCTCGCAAGGCGAATACGCCGGCCTGTTGATCATCCACGCGTATCACGCGTCGCGCGGCGAAGCGCATCGCAACGTCTGCCTGATTCCCGCTTCGGCGCACGGCACCAACCCGGCGTCGGCGCAAATGGCCGGCATGCAGGTCGTGGTCGTCGCGTGCGACGCGCAAGGCAACGTCGACATCGAAGACCTGAAGAAGAAGGCCGACCAGCACGCCGACAAGCTCGCGGCGATCATGATCACGTATCCGTCCACGCATGGCGTGTTCGAGCAGAACGTCCGCGAAATTTGCGACATCGTTCATGCGCACGGCGGTCAGGTGTATGTGGACGGCGCAAACATGAACGCCATGGTCGGCTTGACCGCGCCGGGCCAGTTCGGCGGCGACGTCTCGCACCTGAATCTGCACAAGACCTTCTGCATTCCGCACGGCGGCGGCGGACCGGGCGTCGGTCCGGTTGCGGTCGGCGCGCATCTCGCGCCGTTCCTGCCGAACCAGATTTCGTCGGGCTACGAGCGCGCGCCCAACGGCATCGGCGCAGTGTCGGGCGCACCGTATGGCTCTGCTTCGATCCTGCCGATCTCGTGGATGTACATCGCGATGATGGGTGCGAAAAATCTCACCGCCGCGACCGAGACCGCGATCCTCAATGCGAACTACGTCGCGAAGAAGCTCGCGTCGCACTATCCGGTGCTCTACTCGGGCCCGGGCGGACTCGTCGCACATGAGTGCATTCTCGATCTGCGTCCGATCAAGGAAACCAGCGGCATTACTGTGGACGACGTTGCAAAGCGCCTCGCCGACTATGGCTTCCATGCGCCGACGATGAGCTTTCCGGTGCCGGGCACGCTGATGGTCGAGCCGACCGAATCGGAATCGAAGGAAGAACTCGACCGGTTTATTGAAGCGATGATCGCGATCCGTGACGAAATTCGCGCTGTGGAAGAGGGCCGCTCGGACCGGGAAGACAATCCGCTGAAGCACGCTCCGCACACCGTAGCAGTCGTCATCGCCGACGAGTGGAAGCATGCATATGCGCGCGAAACGGCCGCCTACCCGCTGCCCACGCTGATCGCGAAGAAGTACTGGCCGCCGGTCGGCCGCGCGGACAACGTATATGGCGATCGCAATCTGTTCTGCTCGTGCGTGCCGGTTGCCGACTACGAGTAACACCTGGCCGCGCGCCGCCCGCAGCTTGTAAGCGCGCGGTGCGCGGTTCTGTCGCTGGAGGCCGCAAACGGCTAACATCACACACCGAATCAGCCCAACGAGGAGTTTCGCATGGTGCGAAAGGTGCGATTGATGCAAAGCCCAGCCGAGGCAACGCGAGTACCAACGTGGCGGCACGCCTGCGCATGCCTGCTTGCCGGCGCGGCCGTGTTGCTGCCGCTTCGCCACGCGCAGGCGGCGATGAATTTTTGCGCTGCGCCCGCCTGGCAAACCAGCGAGCGCACGAACGCCGATCCCGGCGTCAAGGCATTGGTGAGCAATGTGCTCGCGCATCTGGGCGACAAGCCTCACGCGCAAGCCAAACTGCACACGGAAGGCACGCTGCCGCACGAGGGCATCTACGACCAGAGCGTCGAGGCGGAAAAGGATCTCGATCTGCTGCGCGACGCCGCGCTCGCATGGCGCGCCACCAGCGACGACCGGTATCTCAAGCTCGTCGACCGTTTGCTGTACGCATGGGTCACGACCTATCAGCCGAGTTTCAATCCAATCGACGAAACGCACTTCGAAGGGCTGATCCTCGCGTATGACATGACCGCGAGTGCGCTGCCTGTGAAAACGCGCAACGCGTCAATGGCGTTTCTCACGAAGCTCGCGAACGGCTACATCGCGGAGATCGACGACCAGCCGCGTCCTTTGAAAGGCACCTACCGGAACAACTGGCAAAGTCACCGGATCAAACTGATAGCGATGGCCGCCTTCACGCTCGACAACCGCAAGATGATCAATGCGGCGCAGCGTCTCTTTGCCGAGCATATCGGCGACAACATCGAGCCGGACGGTTCCACGATCGATTTCAGCGAACGTGACGCGCTGCACTATGTCACTTACGATCTGCAGCCGCTCGTGACCGCCGCGCTTGCCGCCCGCCGCCACAATCGCAACTGGCTGCCGGAGAAGGGCGCGAACGGCGCGTCGCTGCAAGCCGCGCTCAACTGGCTGGCCCCGTATGCGGCGGGCAGCAAGACGCATGAGGAATTCGTGCATTCGAGCGTCGCGTTCGACGCAAAACGTCGCGAAGCCGGCTTGCCCGGTTACTCGGGTCAGTGGGATCCGAAGAACGCGACGGAACTGTTTCATCTGGCGGCGCGTCTCGACGGACGCTATACGCCGATCGCGCTGCAGCTCGCGCCGACGCCACCCGCGTGGCTCGCCGTGTGTTTGCCGATGCCGGCGCGCTAAACCAACTTTCATCAGCAGGGAGCAGTAATGGCAGTCAGCGTGTTCGATCTCTTTAAAATCGGCATTGGTCCGTCAAGTTCGCATACGGTCGGGCCGATGCGCGCGGCGCTGATGTTCGCCCAAGGGCTCGAACGCGATGGGCTGCTGCCGAACACGGCGTCGGTGAAAGTCGATCTTTACGGGTCGCTCGGCGCAACAGGCAAAGGGCACGGCACGGATCGCGGCGTAATGCTCGGCCTGATGGGCGACGCGCCCGACACGGTCGATCCCGACACGATCGCGCAACGTCTCCAAGCGGTGCGCACCACGCGCAAGCTCGCGTTGCTCGGCACGCATGAAGTGCCGTTCGTGCAAAAGGATCACATCTCGTTCTACCGGCAAGCGCTGCCCGAACATCCGAACGGGCTCAAGCTACGCGCGTTCGACGCGCAAGGCGAGACGCTGCGGGAGTCGACGTATCTGTCGGTGGGCGGCGGCTTCGTGGTGACGGCCGGCGCGCCGAACACCAAGGTCCTTGCCGCCGTCGATCAATTGCCGCACCCCTTTCGCACCGGCAACGAGTTGCTCGCGCTGTGCGGATCGACCGGCAAAAGCATCGCGCAATTGATGTGGGAAAACGAGCGCGTCTGGCACACCGAAGAAGAGACGCGTGCGGGTCTCCTGAAGATCTGGGACGTGATGCAGTCGTGCGTGTCGCGGGGCTGCGGCATCAACAATCCGGATGCGGACGGCAACCTGCCCGGCCCGTTCCAGGTGAAGCGCCGCGCGCCCCAGCTATATCGAGCGCTGTCGGGCAACCCTGAGCTTGCGCTGCGCGATCCGCTGTCGATGATCGACTGGATCAATCTCTACGCAATCGCGGTCAACGAAGAAAACGCCGCTGGCGGCCGCGTCGTCACCGCGCCCACCAACGGCGCGGCCGGCATTATTCCCGCCGTGCTGCATTACTACACGCGCTTCATGCCCGGCTCGAACCAGCAAGGCGTGATCGACTTCCTGATGACGGCGGCCGCGATCGGCATTCTGTACAAGCTGAACGCGTCGATATCCGGCGCGGAAGTGGGCTGTCAGGGCGAGGTAGGCGTCGCGTGCTCGATGGCTGCGGGCGCACTCGCCGCCGTGATGGGTGGCACGCCGAAGCAGGTCGAAAACGCAGCGGAAATCGGCATGGAGCACAACCTCGGACTGACGTGCGATCCGGTTGGCGGCATGGTGCAGATTCCGTGCATCGAGCGCAATGCGATGGCGTCGGTGAAGGCGGTCAACGCGGCGCGCATGGCCCTGCGTGGCGACGGCAGCCATTACGTGTCGCTCGATTCGGTCATCAAGACCATGCGCGAAACCGGCGCGGATATGAAGACGAAGTACAAGGAAACGTCGCGCGGCGGGTTGGCGGTGAATATCGTCGAATGCTGATGGTTGACTGCATGATGCCCGGTGCTGATTGCTGATCGGCAAACGCGGCGTGTGCCAGGTGGACGAAACGCGGGCCCTGTGGTCCGCGTTTTTTGTTTGCGCGTCTGCAGGTTGCGCCCGCTGCACGAGCGCGCATTGCGCTGCGCCGTGACACTGAGCGTGCTCCCAGCGTAAGCTGTCGGGGCGCCGGTCGGCTGACCATGCAGTCGAGGCGGACGCAACCGCACTCATGCACTGCCTGGAGGCCTCATCGCAATGTCGCAGCCGAATGCTCCCGTTTCCGATTTTGCCGCCGCTCGAACCACTGGCGCGCGCCTTGTTGTCGACGCTTTGCTCACGCACGGTGTCGAACGTGTTTTCTGTGTGCCCGGCGAGAGTTTTCTCGCAGTGCTCGATTCATTGCACGACGAAACGGAGCGCATTCAGACCATTGTCTGCCGTCACGAAGCGGCGGCCGCGAACATGGCGGAAGCGATCGGCAAGCTGACCGGACGCCCGGGGGTCGCGCTCGTCACGCGAGGACCGGGTGCGACGCATGCATCGATTGGCGTGCACACCGCGTTTCAGGACTCCACGCCGATGATCCTGCTCATCGGTCAGTGCGCGCGCGAGCATCTCGATCGCGAGGCTTTCCAGGAGATCGACTATCGGCGCATGTTCGGTCAGATGGCGAAATGGGTCGCGCAGATAGACGACCCCCGGCGCATTCCCGAATATCTGAGCCATGCGTTTCACACGGCGACTTCCGGCCGGCCGGGGCCCGTGGTGCTGTCCTTACCCGAAGACGTGCTGAGCGATGCATGCGACGCCGTACCGGGCGCGCCTCGTTATCAGCGTGTGGCCGCGTCGCCTTCAACCGCGCAGATCGGCAAGCTGCGCGAATTGCTGGAGAGCGCGCAACGGCCAATGGTGATTGCAGGCGGAAGCGGGTGGACGACCGCGGCCTGTGCGGACTTGCAACGCTTCGCCGAGAACTGGCAATTGCCGATCGGCCTCGCGTTCCGCTTTCAGGACACGCTCGACAACGAGCATCCGAACTATGCCGGCGATGTGGGGCTCGGCATCAATCCGGCTCTGGCCCAGCGTATTCGCGATGCCGACCTGTTGCTCGCGCTTGGTCCTCGCCTCGGCGAAGCCACGACGAACGGCTATACGTTGCTCGACATTCCCAAGACGAAGCAGACACTGGTTCACGTGCACCAGGGCGCGGAAGAGCTGGGGCGGGTGTACGCCGCCGATCTGCCGATCGTCTCCGGCATGCCGGAACTTGCGGCGGCGCTCGCGGCGTTGGAACCGTCTGCCGGAAAGCTGACTTGGGCGGGCGCAGCGGAAGAAGCGCATCGCGCATATCTCGACTGGCGCAAACCCCGGCCGATTCCCGGCGACGTACAAATGGGCGAAGTGATCCAGCAACTTCGCGCGCATCTTCCGGATGACGCAATACTGACGAACGGCGCCGGCAACTACGCGACGTGGTTGCATCGGCATTTTTCGTATCGTCAATACCGCTCGCAACTTGCGCCTACGAGTGGCGCGATGGGCTACGGCGTGCCGGCGGCGATCGCGGCGAAGTCGCTGTATCCGCAGCGCGCGGTGGTCGCGCTGGCCGGCGACGGCTGCTTCATGATGGCCGCGCAAGAACTCGCAACGGCGATGCAATACGACCTGCATGTGCTGTTCATCGTCGTCAACAACGGTCACTTCGGCACGATCCGCATGCATCAGGAGCGGCACTATCCGAATCGCGTGCACGGCACTGGGCTCACGAATCCGGACTTCGCGGCATTTGCGCGATCGTTCGGCGCGCATGGCGAGACGGTGGAACGCACTGAAGAGTTTCTGCCGGCGTTGCAGCGCTCACTTGAAGCGAAGCGCGCGGCGGTGATCGAGATCCGCATGCCGCAGGAGGCGAGCACGCCGGGTGCGACGCTCGAGCAGATCCGGGAGCAGGGGAGAAAGTTGCGCGGCGAGTAAGGGCAACGGTGCGGCGGAAAAGCGCCCGGTACGAAAGGCCATAAAAAAACCCCGCCGAAGCGGGGTTCTCAACATCGAGCCGATCTGCAAGGAAAAGCTTACTTGCCGCCCACGCTTTGTAGCGTCGTCCACTTGCCGTCGACAACCTTGTAGAGCGTGATGCCGCCGTTCTTCAGATCACCCTTGGCGTCGTACGAGAGGTTCGACGACGTCACAGCCGGCATCGACGTCTTCGCGAGCACCGGCAGGTACTTGGCCGGATCGGTCGAGTTTGCCTTCTTCATTGCCGCGAACATTGCCATTGCGCCGTCGTAAGCGTACGGAGAGTACGTTTGCACGTCTTCGTTGAAGCGCTTCTTGTACTTGGCGACGTAGTCCTTGCCGCCCGGCATTTCTTCCAGCGGAAGGCCGGCGAGCGATGCCACCGTGCCGTTCGCCGCGTCACCCGCGATCTGGATGAACGTCGGCGTGTGAACCATTTCGCCGCCCATCAGCGGCGCCTTGATGCCGAGTGCCTTCATCTGCTTGACCATCGGTGCCGCTTGCGAATCCGCGCCGCCGTAATAGATCAGGTCCGGATTGGCCGCCTTCAGCTTGGTCAGGATCGACTTGAAGTCCACGGCCTTGTCGTTCGTGTATTCACGATCGACGATCGTGCCGCCCGCTGCCTTCGCCGCCTTTTCGAACTGGTCCGCCAGACCCTGGCCGTAAGCCGTGCGGTCGTCGACGATCACGATCTTCTTGACGCCAAGCGTCTTGACCGCGAACGTGCCCGCGACCGAACCTTGCTGCGTGTCGGACGTCATCATGCGGAACGTGGTCTTGAAACCTTGTTGCGTGTATTCAGGCGCCGTTGCCATCGCGATTTCGGGAATGCCAGCATTCGCGTAGATGCGCGAAGCGGGAATCGTGGTGCCCGAGTTGAAGTGGCCGAGCATGCCCTTGATGCCGTCGTCCACCAGCTTCTGCGCGACGGTGGTGCCGGTGCGCGGGTCAGCCTGGTCGTCTGCCGAGTCGAGCACGAAGCGAACCGGCTTGCCGCCGATCACCGGCTTCGTCGCGTTCATGTCTTCCACAGCCAGTGTGATGCCGTTCTGGAAGTCTTTGCCGTAGTGCGCCTGCGCGCCCGTCATCGGACCGGCGAAACCAATCTTCACGTCGTCTGTCGATTGAGCGTTGGCCGTCCCCGCCAGCGACATCGCCGCAACCAGCGCTGCGCCTGCCAGCTGTGTCATCTTGTGTTGCATATCTTCTCCTTGGTACCAGGTGTGGATGGAGCGGCTTTCGGGATCGCCGTTACCGCTTCCGTTCTAATGACCGCCCCCAAATCCTGGCGCATCGCGCCAGGCCCCCCGAGGGGGCGCAAGAAAACTTGGGGCGGCCCGGCGTTTTCTTGCCAGTAATCGATCAAGTTCGCTCAACCGATCGTCATCAAATTCGCATTACCGCCCGCAGCTGCCGTATTCACGCTGACCGAGCGCTCCGTCAACAGACGCTCGAGCGCGTAGTCTTCGTCGCCGCTCTCCAACGCGCGCGACGCGACGCCTTGCACCGACACAATGGGTCCCGGACGCTTCGCGACTTCCTTCACGAGCGTCAGCAATTCGTCGCTGTCGCCTTCGAACAATACGGCGTCGAACGGCGTCTCCGCGTTCTTGCGCACGCTCGCATAAGACTTCAGCGACGCGGGCAACTGCGCCACCAATTGTTCACCAGCGGCGCCTTCGAACAACGCTCGATTTCCCGTAGCCAGCACGGCGGCAAACTGCGCGCGCGCACCGCTCGCGGTCGACGCAATGCACAGCACCGTGCCGCGCGCACCCAGCGTGTAAGTGTTGCGCTCGCCAGTCGGCCCCGACAACACCGCGGTGGCGCCAGCCGGCATATGCGACAGATAACCGTCGCAACGCGCAGCAAGTTGAGGCTCGCGCTCCGCAATCAGCCAGTCGCGCAACGCCGTCAGCGCGGCGGACGGATTGTCGCCTTTTTCTGCTGCTTGCGGTACATCTACGATCAGCGCCTGCGCGAGCGACTTCGGCAAGCCCGCCGGACGCGTCGCGAGCAGACGCTGCAGATACAACGCGCCGCCGGCCTTTGGCCCAGTGCCCGACAAACCTTCGCCGCCGAACGGCTGCACGCCGACCACCGCGCCGATCACGTTGCGATTCACATAAATGTTGCCGACATGCGCGCGGCTGATCACGTGAGCGATGGTTTCGTCGATGCGCGTATGGATGCCGAGCGTCAGGCCATAGCCCGTCGTGCGGATCTGCTCGAGCAGCGTGTCGAGCTGGCTGCGGCGGTAACGCACCACATGCAACACTGGCCCGAACACTTCGCGCTTCAATTCGTCGATGCTGTCGAGTTCGATCAGCGTCGGCGGCACGAACGTGCCTTGTGCACAGCCCTCCGGCATCGGCAGTTGCTCGACCTTGCGGCCCTTCTCACGCATCGCCGCGACATGCGCGTCGATGCCGCGCTTCGCGTCAACGTCGATCACCGGGCCGACGTCGGTCGACAGGCGATCGGGATTGCCGACCGTCAGTTCGCGCATTGCCCCTGTCAGCATTTCCAGCGTGCGGTCCGCAACGTCATCCTGCAAACAGAGAACGCGCAGCGCCGAACAACGTTGACCGGCCGAATCGAACGACGACTGCATCACGTCCGCCACCACCTGTTCAGCGAGCGCCGACGAATCGACGATCATCGCGTTCTGACCACCTGTTTCGGCGATCAGCGGAATCGGTTTGCCTTCCGGATCGAGACGGCCCGAGAGCGTCTTGTTGATGAGACGCGCGACTTCGGTCGAACCGGTGAACATCACCGCACGCGTGCGCGGGTCGGCGACCAGCGCGGCACCGACCGTTTCGCCGTCGCCCGGCAGCAGTTGCACGGCGCCGGCTGGTACACCGGCTTCGCGCAGAATGCGCACGGCTTGAGCGGCGATCAGCGGCGTTTGCTCAGCCGGCTTCGCGAGCACGGTGTTGCCGGCTGCGAGCGCGGCGGCCACCTGGCCCATGAAAATCGCGAGCGGGAAATTCCACGGGCTGATACAGACGACAGGTCCAAGCGGACGATGCGTGTCGTTCGAAAACTCGCTGCGAATCTGGGTCGAGTAGTAGCGCAGGAAGTCGATCGCTTCGCGGATTTCCGACACCGCGTTGGCGAGCGATTTGCCCGCTTCGCGCACCACGAGGCCCATCAGCGTATGCATCTGCGCTTCGAGCAGATCGGCGGCACGCGCGAGGCAATCGGCTCGTGCTTCCACCGGGGTTGCCTGCCAGATCGGCGCGGTGGCAACCGCGTGCGTCAATGCGGCGCTCACATGTTCCGCGCCCGCTTCGACAACCGTGCCGACGAGGTCGCGATGATCCGCCGGGTTGCGCACGTCGCGCGCATTGCCCAAGGCGATCTGATCGTCGGCGAGCATCGGCGCGGCGCGCCACGGATGATTCGCGCTCGCCAGCAACGCCGACGACAGCGACGCCAGACGATGCTCGTTCGACAGATCGAGACCCATCGAATTGAGACGCTCCGCGCCGTACAGATTGCGCGGCAGTGGAATCTTTGCGTGCGGCGCGCCGAGCGGAACGATCTTCGACGCTTCTTCGACCGGATCGGCGATGAGATCCTGGATCGCGACGTTTTCATCGGCGATGCGATTCACGAACGACGTGTTAGCGCCGTTCTCCAGCAGACGTCGCACGAGATACGCGAGCAGCGTTTCGTGCGTGCCGACCGGTGCATACACGCGGCACGGACGGTTCAGCTTTCCGGCGGACAGCGGGCCTGTCACTTCTTCGTAAAGCGGCTCGCCCATGCCGTGCAGACACTGAAACTCGTACTGACCGGGATAGTAGTTGTTGCCCGCGAGGTGATAAATCGCCGACAGCGTGTGCGCGTTGTGCGTGGCGAATTGCGGGTACACCGCGTCGGGCGCGCCGAGCAGCTTCTTTGCGCAGGCGAGATACGACACGTCCGTATAGATCTTGCGCGTGTAGACCGGATAGCCTTCGAGGCCGTCCACTTGCGCACGCTTGATTTCGGTGTCCCAGTACGCACCCTTCACGAGGCGCACCATGATGCGGTGACGGCTGCGGCGCGCGAGGTCGACGATGTATTCGATCACGAACGGGCAGCGCTTCTGATAAGCCTGCACCACAAAGCCGATACCGTTCCAACCGGCGAGCTCCGGATCGAAGCACAGCGCTTCAAGCAGATCCAGCGAGATTTCGAGGCGGTCGGCTTCTTCGGCGTCGATATTCAGGCCGATGTCGTAACGGCGTGCGAGGATCGCAAGCGAGCGAACGCGCGGCAGCAACTCGCTCATCGTGCGCTCCTGTTGCGAGCGCGAGTAACGCGGATGCAGTGCGGAGAGCTTGATCGAGATGCCCGGACCTTCGTAGATCCCGCGGCCGCCAGCAGCCTTGCCGATTGCGTGGATCGCCTGCTCATACGACGCGTAGTAGCGCTGCGCGTCCGCTTCGGTCGTGGCCGCTTCGCCGAGCATGTCATACGAGTAGCGGAAACCGCGCGCTTCGTATTTGCGGCTGTTCGCCAGCGCTTCGGAAATATTCTCGCCAGTGACGAACTGCTCGCCCATCAGGCGCATCGCCATGTCCACGCCCTTGCGGATCAGCGGCTCGCCGCCCTTGCCAATCAGCCGCGTGAGCGCCGACGAGAGGTTCGTCTCGCTGTTGGTCGTAACCAGCTTGCCGGTGATCATCAAGCCCCATGTCGCGGCGTTGACGAACAGCGACGGCGCCTGACCGACGTGCGATTTCCAGTCGCCCTTGCTGATCTTGTCGCGGATCAGCGCGTCGCGCGTCGCGCGATCGGGAATGCGCAGCAAGGCTTCGGCGAGGCACATCAGTGCAACACCTTCCTGGCTCGACAGCGAGAATTCGTGGATCAGCCCTTCGACGCCGCCGCCCTTGCTCTTGCCGCGCAGCGTCTCGACGAGCTTCGCAGCGAGCGCTTGCACGTCGCCCGCGAGGTTGGCCGGCAAGCGCGCCTGACCCAGCAGGAACGGCACGCATTCCGGCTCCGGCCGACGATATGCCGCCGTGATTGCCGCGCGCAGCACCGATTGCGGTTGCACGTTCTGCGCGAAGTCGAGGAACGGGTGCGCCGCACCGTCCTCGTCCTGTTCGACCGACGCGCCGTCGGCCATGTCGGCAGAACCTGCCGCGCCCGACAATTCCGGCGGCAGTTGACCCTGCTCGATCTTCTCGAGGTACGCGAAAATCGCCTGCTTGATCAGCCAGTGCGGAGTGCGTTCGAGGCGAGTGGCGGCATCTCTCAGCCGGGAACGCAGGAGGTCGTCGACCTTGACGCCAAGGGTGGTGCTAGCCATGTTTCCTTCTTCGAATGCCAGACGAAATGCTGGTGAAAGACAAAAGTTGGGCGAATCGTACCCCTCCCAATAAAAAGGTGCAACCGAGAGTGATAAACGGTTGCACCTCGGTCTATCCCTTATCTGTCGGGGCTTTGCGCCGAGTGGCCGCGCGGCTGCCAACGTCGGTAAGGATCGGTATTTTCCCTGGCCTGATTTCTTTTCTTCGAGCCCTTATCAAACCGGCGGGCGCGCCGTTATAGAGGACATAGCGGCGCGGCGTCATGCGCGCATAAGAACGGTACGGGGTGAGGACAGGCGAAATGGAAAAGTGGCTGATCGTATTGGGCATCTGGGCGATGTGCGCAACCTGCGCTGTGCTGTTTATCCGCGGCGCTACGGGCGGCTCCGACAAACGTAAGGCGCCCGAAGATCGGGGACGTACGACCTCGGCTGCGTCAGCCGGCGACGCGCAAGCGGCATTGAACGATTAAGCGCAGCGGCGGGGCGATTGGCTAGGCGGTGTGTGGCTGCCTGTCTTGCCACGCGTGTCGGGCGCGGGTTTGCGGCGCGTTCGTGAGGTTTGCCCGCCGTTGCTGTCGGGAAGTGAAGAAGTGAACACTGTGAGATCCACCATGCTTTGTTCCAGCGACTACAGATCTTCCGCACGCTATCGGCAACTCGCGGCACGCGGCGCGCACGCTTCGTCGCGGGCATCGGCAGTCTTGGGTACACGGACAGCCACGCGCGCCGCGGCTCCCGCCGCAAGCTATTCGAATACGGTGCGAGCGCGTGCCCGGAGCGCGCGCAGCCGCTGTCGATATTGATGGTTTGTTGAGCCGCGCCGACGCAAAGCGGAAGCAGGCATACCGGCTCAAATATCGAGCGGATCGACTTCGAGGTTCCAGCGCAGCACGCCCTTCAAACCGCGCAGCAACGGCTGCCACGCACGCAACGTGGCCTGCAGCGCCGCGCGCGAGGCACTTTCGATCAGCAACTGCGCGCGGTGCACGTGCATCACCTTGACGATGGTGAGCGGCACTGCGTCGTAGACGGTCACTCGTTCGGCGGCTGCAATGCCCGTCAGCTCAGCCGCGGCCTGCTGCAGGAAAGCGAGCGCAGCTTCGAGCGTGCGGCCCTCCGCCCTCAGTAACGCCTGATAAACGAACGGCGGCAAATGCGCGTCGCGCCGCTCGGCCAGCGTCGAATTGGCAAAGCCGACGTAATCGTGACGCCCGAGCGCGTGATAAAGCGCATGGCGCGGGTAACGCGTCTGCACCAGCACCTCACCTGGCAAACCGGCACGGCCGGCGCGGCCGCTCACCTGCATCAGTTGTGCGAAGAGGCGTTCGCTTGCTCGAAAGTCGTGGGAAAACAGCGCGGTGTCGGCATTCAGCACGCCAACTAGCGAAACGCGCTGAAAGTCGTGGCCCTTTGCGATCATCTGCGTGCCGACCAGAATGTCGACTTCGCCCGCATGCACATCTGAAAAGAGCGCCTGCGCGCTGCCTTTGCGGCGCGTGCTGTCGGCGTCGATGCGCAGCACGCGGGCGCCAGGCACCGCGCTCGCTAGCGTTTCTTCGACGCGCTGCGTGCCGCGGCCCATCGGTGCAATGTCGACATTGCCGCACTCGGGACATGAGCGCGGAATGCGCGACTCCCAACCGCAGTGATGACAGCGCAGCGCCCGCTCCGGCTTATGCAGAACCACATACGCGCTGCAGCGCGGACAACCGGCGACCCATCCGCAGGCATCGCAAGCAAGCTGCGGCGCGTAGCCACGGCGGTTCAGAAACACGAGACTCTGTTCACCGCGCTCGAGCCGCGTCTTCAGCGCGGCAATCAATGGGCCGGACAATCCTTCCACCGAAGCACGTCCACGCCGCCGCTCGTCCTCGAGATCGATCAGGCGCACGGTGGGCAGCACCGCATCGGCGACCGCGCGGCGCGACAAGGTGAGCCGCTTATAGCGCCCCTGATCCGCCTGCCACCAGCTTTCGAGCGACGGTGTGGCCGATCCCAGCACGACCGGCAAGCCAAGCTGCTTCGCGCGATAGATGGCCAGATCGCGCGCCGAGTAGCGCAGCCCTTCCTGCTGCTTATAAGCCGGATCGTGCTCTTCATCGACGACGATAATGGCGAGCCGCGGCAGCGACGCGAGCACCGCGAGGCGCGTGCCCAGCACGATCCGCGCGTGGCCCGCATGCGCCGCGAACCAGTTGCGCGCGCGCTCACCCTCAGCAAGACCGCTGTGCAGTGTGACGATGGCCGTGTCCGCGAGCGCCGCGAAGCGCGCGCGGAAAGCCGCTTCGAACTGCGGCGTCAGATTGATTTCTGGCACCAGCACGAGCGCTTGCGCGTCTGCATTGGCGGCAAGAATCTCGGCGAGCGCGCGTAGATAGACTTCCGTCTTGCCGCTGCCGGTCACGCCATGCAACAGGAACGGCGCGAAGCCGTGTGCGTCGCGAATCGCTTCGACGGCGGCGGCTTGTTCATCGGTGAGCGTCGGAAGCGTCTGCGCAGGCACCGCCGTGGCTGCGGCGGCGGGCGGCACGGTGGCGGCATCGACCACATCGAGCGCAACCCAGCCCTCGGCTTGCCATGCGGCGAGCGTTGCGATGGCCTTAGGGTGCAGACCGCGGGCGTCGGCGGCACTCAGGAACTCGCTGGCGGCAAGCGCCTGCGCAAGGCTTCGCAGTGCACTGGCGCGCGCGGGTAGGACCTCGGGCAAGGCCGCGCGGCCTTCCGGCGTTAGCCCGTAGCGCTCTTCCGGCGCGAGCAGCCGTGACCAGCGCGAGGCGTCGCGCAGCGCTTGGGGCAGCGCCGGTAACGCCACTTCGCCAAGTCCACGTTGATAGTAATCGGCAGCAAAAGCAGCAAGTGCGAGCCATTCGGCCGACAGCGGCGGGCACGCGGTGCAAACGCGATTCACCGGCCGAAGGCGATCGGCGGGGACCTCGCTGTGAGCGGTTACTTCGCACACGAGCCCGACCACGTCGCGTTTGCCGAACGGCACACTGACGAGCGTTCCGGGCACGGGAGACTGCGATGAATCGCAGCGGTAATCGAACAGGATCGGCAGCGGGTGATCCAGTGCGACGCGGACGAACGCTTCGCTCATTCGGCTGCGCGGATGCTGGGAAAGGCAAGTCGCGTCATTGCGCCGCAGCTTGCAGTCAAGATCGCACCGCTCTGAAGCACGTCGCCGAAGTTAAAGTAAAACTTCGATTTCGGCGCTAAGTTTTGGATTCCGCTGAACAATTGCTCTCGACCCCGACTGCCTGTGGATAACTTTGTTGAGAACTTCGCTTTGAAAGCCCGGAAACCGCGTCGCAGCGGCGTTCTGTGGGGTTCCGCACACTTCTTTGGGAAGCCGTGAAACCCTTGCCAGATAAGGCTGAGATCAAATGTACGCGCACTCTGCAAGGGTCAGGACAGGACTAAAGCTTCTACCGCGCCGCAGCGTGATAAATGTGTATAAGTCAAGTCTTGACAACTGCGAGACCACCGCCGGACGGCCCGCGCAGTGCGAATTTTTCCTGAGTGGCAGAGCCCACCGCGCTGCGTCGCAGCATAAAACGGTATGTTTTACAGCATTAAGTCGGTGCATGCGCGCCGCTACGAATGGCGCGACTATGACGATGCACTTCGTCGACGAGCTCGGCAACGTTTTCCGGCGGCGTGAATTGCGAGATGCCGTGACCGAGGTTGAAGACGTGACCCGGATAATTTCCGAAGCTGTCCAGCACGGCGCGCGCTTCGATGCGAATAGAAGCTGGCGGCGCGAACAACACGGACGGATCGATATTGCCCTGCAAAGCCACCTTCGCGCCTACCCGCTCGCGCGCCTTACGCAGGTTGACCGTCCAGTCGAGACCGACGGCGTCCACGCCAGTGTCTGCAATCTCGTCCAGCCACAGGCCACCGCCCTTCGTGAACGTGATCACCGGCACTTTTTCGCCGTCGTGCTCGCGATTCAATTGATTTACGACCTGCTGAACATAGTGCAGGGAGAAGCGCTGATAGGCGCCGTCCGCGAGCGCACCGCCCCACGTGTCGAAAATCATGACGGCCTGGGCGCCCGCTTCGATCTGTGCGTTCAGATAAGCGGCAACCGAATTCGCGTTGATTTCGAGGATGCGATGCATCAGATCAGGACGCGCGTACAGCATGGACTTGACCGTGCGGAAGTCCGCCGAGCCGCCGCCCTCGACCATGTAGCACGCCAACGTCCACGGGCTGCCCGAGAACCCGATCAGCGGCACGCGTTGACGCCCTTGAGCGTCGGTGAGCGCAGTGCGAATCTCGCGCACTGCGTCGGTTACATAGCGCAGCGTGGCGTCGATGTCGGGCACCGCGAGTCGCGCTACGTCGTCTTCAGTGCGCACAGGGCGCGCAAACGTCGGCCCCTCGCCCGTGACGAACTCCAGACCGAGGCCCATTGCGTCGGGCACGGTGAGAATGTCGGAGAACAGAATCGCGGCGTCGAGCGGGTAGCGCTCGAGCGGCTGCAACGTGACTTCCGTTGCGAACGCGGGGTTCTTGGCCAGTCCGAGGAAGCTGCCAGCGCGAGCCCGCGTGGCGTTGTATTCCGGCAGGTAACGACCCGCCTGCCGCATCAGCCAGACAGGCGTGTAGTCAGTGGGCTGGCGCAGCAGCGCGCGCAGGAAGGTGTCGTTCAGGAGTTTATGGGCCACGTTGCGTGCGACTAAGAGCAAAGGGGCATTTTACCGGACGGCGCGCGCCGCATCCCGCTTGATGCGGCCAATAACTGTGATTCGCGAACGGTTTGAAACCCATTTTCTCAGCCAGGCGGCAGCGGCGCAACCTGGTCAAACGGCCAATGTTCAAGCGAAAAACTCCCGGCTATTATGCAGCGGCTTAACCATAACAACCTACAAGCACGGAGACTCAATGAATAAGGCAGCACTCGCATTGCTCGGCGTCCTGTCAGGCGTTCTCATGCACACCGGCGCGGCGCAGGCGCAAGCATCGGCCCCAACCGCGACATCTTCCCGGCTCGACGAAATCTCCGCCCGCGGCACGTTGCGCGCATGCACGACCGGCGACTACAAACCGCACTCGTCCTATAAGGGAGACGGTCAGTTCGAAGGGATCGACATCGATATGACCGAATCGCTCGCTAAATCGCTCGGCGTCAAAGCGGAATTCGTCAAGACCTCGTGGTCGAATCTGATGAACGACTTCGTCGCCAAATGCGACATCGGCGTGGGCGGCGTTTCGCCGACGCTGGACCGGCAAAAGCGAGCCTTCTTCACCCAGGCGTTTATGGTCGACGGCAAGACGCCAATTGTCCGATGCGACGACGTCGACAAATACCAGACCGTCGCGCAGATCGACCAGCCGGGAACGCGTGTGATCGTCAACCCGGGCGGTACGAACGAACGTTTCGCAAAGCAGTTCTTATCTCACGCCTCGATGACTGTCTATCCGGACAACGTGACGATCTTCAAGCAGATCGCTGCCGCTAAGGCGGATGTGATGGTGACCGACGCGTCCGAAACCCTGCTGCAGCAAAAGCTCAATCCCGGCCTGTGCGCGGTGCATCCCGACAAGCCGTTCCAGTATGGCGAAAAAGCGTGGCTGTTGCCTCGCGGCGATGTGGCGTTTCAACAGTACGTCGATCAGTGGCTGCATTTCGCGCGGGCGACAGGCGAATATCAGGCTGTACTGGACAAGTGGCTCAAGTGAGCCACGCCGCACGGCCGCGCTCTTTCTCGGCGTAATCAGCGAAAGATCCGCGGCCGCGCCGCTGTAAAGCAAACCGTTTACCGGCCGCATCATGTAACGCGGCTCGAAAAAGCCGGGCGAACGTCAAATAAAGGCGAAAACCCGGCCAACGCGTGAACCGGCCCTTACATTCGTAAAGCTTGTGCGACGTTTATTGCGTCGCACTCAGCTCTGTTACTGACTGCATGCGAATCTCTGCGCGCCGGGAACCGGTTGTAACAATAACGGTTTATTGTCAGAAAGATGAACGCACAACTATTTCATGCGGAATCGACTTAACGCTTTATGCGGCGCTATGCTTCGCGAATATCATTAAACGGTCGTATTAAATTGACGCACAGTCATCGGTATATATTACGGTTTGATCGCTTGAATTCCGCAATTAATCCCGCAACGCCTTATCTGGCGGGCGTTACAACCTGAAACACTTTGTTACGGCGCTCCTTTGTTTATTCGCCCACAATGCCCTCAACGGTTTCAACACGGATGTGGCTGCGTGCATGGTGTGAGCGGATACGATGCACTTGCCGGTCGGCTTAGGCCGAAGCCCTGTGAAGGGGCATCCCTGCTGGGACCGTAGTCGACGCCGGGTCGTCGTCTCAGTCGGTTCCTACATTGGTCTCCTCGCGCTAACCCCGTAGCGTGTGGTTTTTAGCGGGCTCCAGGCCCGCTTTTTTTTTCGTCCAGCCAAACGTTTGCGCACTGCAAGATGGCATGTTTTACATGCTTTTGGGCGCAATTTGCGGTTTCGCGGTATATGCGACAGTTGCCGTGGGCCTCACCGACGTGCGCGAGCCGCTCGCAAGCCAGCAGCCTCGCACTGCCGCCGTCATGCCTCGGGCGAGGCACGTCAGGCCGTCTTCCCTTCCTGCAACTTCAGTTCGCTGATCATGCGCTCACGCATGACGAACTTCTGCACTTTGCCTGTCACCGTCATCGGTAGCTCGTCGACGAAGCGGATGTACTTCGGCACCTTGTAATGCGCTATCTGACCGTTGCAGAACTGCTGGATCTCTTCAGCTGTCGCCTGTTCGCCTGGACGAAGCACTACCCACGCGCACACCTCTTCGCCGTATCTGCTGTCCGGTACGCCGAACACCTGCACGCTCTGGATCTTCGGGTGGCGGAAAAGAAACTCCTCGATCTCGCGCGGATAGATGTTCTCGCCGCCACGAATCAGCATGTCCTTGAGACGACCGACGATGTTGCAATAGCCCTCGGCGTCGAGCGTAGCGAGGTCGCCGGTTCGCATCCAGCCGACCTCGATACTTTCACGCGTTTTCGCCTCGTCGCGCCAATAGCCTTGCATTACCGAATAGCCGCGCGTGCACAGCTCGCCGGTCTCGCCCACCGGCACGATGTTGCCTAGCGGATCGACAATTTTCACCTCGAGATGCGGTTGAATGCGACCCACGGTGGTGGTGCGCTTGTCGAGCGGGTCGGTGGTCGAACTTTGGAACGAGACAGGGCTTGTCTCCGTCATGCCGTACGCGATCGTGATTTCGTTGAGGTGCATTTTCGACACGACTTTCTTCATCGTCTCGATCGGGCACGGCGAGCCCGCCATGATGCCAGTGCGCAGGCGTGAGAGGTCGTAGGAGGCAAAGTCCGGGTGATCCAGTTCGGCTATGAACATGGTGGGCACGCCATGCAGCGCCGTGCACTGCTCTTGCGCGACGGCCGCGAGTGTCGCGGTGGGGTCGAAAGCCTCGCCTGGAAACACCATGTTGGCGCCCACCGAGACGCACGCGAGGACCGCGAGCACCATGCCGAAGCAGTGATAGAGCGGCACGGGAATGCACAGCGCGTCCTGCTCGCTCAGGTTCATGGCCATCGCGATATAGCGCGCGTTGTTGACCACGTTGCTATGCGTGAGCGTCGCCCCCTTCGGATTGCCCGTCGTACCGCTGGTGAACTGAATATTGATCGCCTCGTGGCACGAGAGCGTCGCGCCGATTTCGTCGAGCTTTGCGACGTCGAGGGTTGCGCGTCCCTGCTCAATGACGTCCGAGAACGTGAGCATTCCGGGCGTTTCCGTGTCGCACATGCGAATCACGTAGCGCAGATCAGGCAGTCGTGCCGCGTGCAGATCGCCGGGCGCGTGCGTCGCAAGCTCGGGCGCGAGTTGCTGCAGCATTTCGAGGTACATCGACGTCTTGAAGCGCTCCGCCGCGACAATCGCCTTGCAGCCCACCTTGTTCAACGCGTACTCCAACTCCGCGAGCCGGTAGGCCGGGTTGATGTTGACCAGCACTGCCCCGATGCGCGCGGTCGCGAACTGCGTCAGCAGCCACTCGACCCGGTTCGGCGACCAGATGCCGACGCGGTCGCCCTTCACAATGCCTAGTGCCAGGAAGCCGGCGGCTAATATGTCGACTTCTTCGGCGAACTCTTTCCAGGTCCACCGGATACGCTGCTCACGAAAAACCACCGCAGGCCGGTCGGGAAAGCGCTCGGCGGTGCCGCGCAAAAACTCGCCGATGGTCGCTTCGCTCAACGGAATGTCTGTCGATCCGCGGACGTACGAAAGTCCGTCTTTCGGTTCGATGATTGCGCCTTCGCCTGACACTTGCGTTGCCATGGTGCTGTCTCCGTGAGCAGATCGCCCTACTGAAATGAATTTGAAATCGATTGTGCCACCGGCGCGTGCCCGTACGGCATCAAGTCTTACCCTCAGCGGCCCGGTGTATTGGACGGCTGTCAGTTCTTTGCCTTCGCCGGGACGGCCTCACAATCTCGCTGACCTTTCCGTAAACGTCAAGTGAAGGCCAAAAAAAAGCAGCCACGCGGGCTGCCTTTTCTCTGATACGTGTTGCTTAGCTCTGACCGCGCAGCTTGCGCAGACGCTGGATCGCAGCAAGCTGAGCCGTCGCGTACGCCAGTTCCGCCTGAGCGGTTGCGTATTCGAGGTTCGAGCCGGTGTTCTGCAGCGCTTCTTCCGCACGTTTGCGCGCGTCTTCGGCCTTGGCTTCGTCGAGATCCTTGCCGCGAATTGCCGTGTCGGCGAGAACCGTCACTGCACCCGGCTGGATTTCGAGGATGCCGCCGGCGACGAACACAAACTCCTCGTCACCGTTCTCAGCTTCGATGCGCACTGCACCCGGACGGATCCGCGTGATGAGCGGCGTGTGGCCCGGCAGAATGCCGAGTTCACCTGCTTCGCCCGGCAGCGCGACGAACTTCGCCTGGCCCGAGAAGATCTGCTCTTCCGCGCTGACGACGTCTACTTTAATGGTTGCCATAAGTGTCGACTCCTGTGGCGACCAGGGTTAGCGCTTTAGCGCTCACTCTGGCCCCGTGCAAGGCTGGGTTAAGCGTAGTGAGAGGCACCGGCTTTGCGGACAACTACTGTTTGGCAGTCATCACGCGCGAGGCCGGCGCCCGCTTCGTTACACCCGACCTTTACTGGATCTTCTTGGCCTTTTCAAAGGCTTCGTCGATCGTGCCGACCATGTAGAACGCTTGTTCCGGCAGGTGGTCGCACTCGCCTTCAACGATCATCTTGAAGCCGCGGATCGTTTCCTTCAGCGGAACGTACTTGCCCGGCGAGCCCGTGAACACTTCAGCAACGTGGAACGGCTGCGACAGGAAACGCTGGATCTTACGAGCGCGCGCCACGGCGAGCTTGTCTTCCGGCGCGAGTTCGTCCATGCCGAGAATCGCGATAATGTCGCGCAGTTCCTTGTAGCGCTGCAGCGTTTGCTGAACGCTGCGCGTGATCGAGTAGTGCTCTTCCCCGATCACGTGCGGGTCGATCTGACGCGAGGTCGAATCGAGCGGGTCCACTGCCGGGTAGATACCCAGCGAAGCGATGTCACGCGACAGCACGACGGTTGCGTCCAGGTGGCCGAAAGTCGTAGCCGGCGACGGGTCGGTCAAGTCGTCCGCAGGGACGTACACGGCCTGAACCGACGTGATCGAGCCGGTCTTGGTCGACGTAATACGCTCTTGCAGCTTGCCCATTTCTTCAGCCAGCGTCGGCTGATAGCCCACTGCCGACGGCATACGGCCGAGCAGTGCCGACACTTCAGTACCGGCCAGCGTGAAACGGTAGATGTTGTCGACAAAGAACAGCACGTCGAGGCCTTCGTCACGGAAGTGCTCAGCCATCGTCAGGCCGGTCAGCGCGACGCGCAGACGGTTGCCCGGCGGCTCGTTCATCTGGCCGTACACCAGCGCGACCTTGTCCAGAACGTTCGAGTCCTTCATTTCGTGATAGAAGTCGTTCCCTTCACGGGTACGCTCGCCAACACCGGCGAACACGGAGTAACCACCGTGTTCCTTAGCGATGTTGTTGATCAGTTCCATCATGTTCACGGTCTTGCCGACGCCGGCGCCACCGAACAGACCCACCTTACCGCCCTTGGCAAACGGGCAGATCAGGTCGATAACCTTGATGCCGGTTTCGAGCAGTTCGGTCGACGGCGACAGTTCGTCGAACGCCGGAGCCTTCTGGTGAATGCCGCGAACGACGTCCGAGTTGATCGGGCCGGCTTCGTCGATCGGACGACCGAGCACGTCCATGATGCGGCCGAGCGTCGGCTTGCCGACCGGCACGCTGATCGGGTTACCGGTGTTCTTCACGACCGTGCCGCGACGCAGGCCGTCCGATGCACCCAGACAGATGGTACGGACAACGCCGTCGCCCAGCTGTTGCTGGACTTCGAGGGTCAGTTCCGAACCTTCGAGAATGAGCGCGTCGTAAATCTTCGGCATGTCCGAACGCGGGAATTCCACGTCGATCACCGCGCCGATGCACTGTACGATCTTGCCTTCTACCAAAGCAGTAGTACTCATCGCTTTTCCTTTAGATACTCAATTCTTCACTCGCGCAAAGGCGCTGTTTCGATGGGATCGCCCAGACCGGTTGCCTGGACGGTGCGCCACGCGGGCGCACGCAAGGCGACATGCCTGACCGTCAAGGTCAGACGGCCGCCGCGCCACCGACGATTTCCGACAGTTCTTTCGTGATCGCGGCCTGGCGGCTCTTGTTATAAACAAGCTGCAGTTCGTTGATGACCGTCTTCGCATTGTCCGAAGCGGCCTTCATTGCGACCATACGGGCCGACTGCTCCGACGCCATGTTCTCCGCGACGGCCTGATAGACCAGCGCCTCGACATAACGCACCAGCAGTTCGTCCACCACTGCCTGTGCATCCGGCTCGTAGATGTAGTCCCACTGGGTGGTCGGCGTCGCGCCCTGCTCTTCCTTGCGCTCGAATTGATCTGCCGCCAGCGGCAACAGTTGCTCGATCACCGGCTCCTGCTTCATCGTATTGACGAAGCGCGTGTACGCGAGATACACCGCCGAAACCTTGCCTTCCGAGTACAGGTCGAGCTGAACCTTCACCGCGCCGATCAGCTTTTCCAGATGCGGCGTATCGCCCAGCTGCACGACATTCGACACCACCTTGGCGCGCAAGCGGTTCAGGAAACCCAAGCCCTTGGTGCCGATCGCAGTTGCTTCGATCGTCTTGCCCTGGCCTTCCAGTTCCTTGAACTTCTGCAGCGCTGAACGCAGCACGTTGGTATTCATGCCCCCGCACAGACCCTTATCGGTCGTGACGAGGATGATGCCCGCCGTCTTCGCGCCTTCGTTCGCCACCATGAACGGGTGACGATACTCCGGGTTCGCACGGCTCATGTGCGCAGCGATGTCGCGGACCTTGTCGGCATACGGGCGAGCAGCGCGCATGCGCTCCTGAGCGCGGCGCATCTTCGATGCGGCCACCATCTCCATCGCTTTCGTGATCTTGCGCGTGTTTTGCACGCTCTTGATCTTGCCGCGAATTTCCTTCATTCCAGCCATTGCTTGCTCCTTGTCGGCCCGAGTTAGCGCTTCAGCGCTTACTCAGGTCCCATGCAAAGCGATCGAAGCAGCGCGGGAGCATTCGCATGCGGCCCGCGCAGCTTCAAGGTCCGTTTATGCCTTGCGGATCACTCGCAGATCAATAAGCGCCGGACTTCTTGAAGTCTTTGACGGCCGTGTGCAGCAGGCCTTCGTCGTCCTTCGAGAGTTCCTTGTTGTCTTCGATGCGCTTGACCAGGTCAGCGTGGCTCGACTTCAGATATTCGCGCAGGCCCTTTTCGAACGGCAGGACTTGCGAGATTTCGAGGTCGTCGAGGTAACCGTTGTTCGCTGCGAACAGCGAAATGGCCAGTTCCCACACTTGCAGCGGCTGATACTGCGGCTGCTTCAGCAGTTCCGTCACGCGGCGACCGCGCTCCAGCTGCTTACGTGTCGCTTCGTCGAGATCCGATGCGAACTGCGCGAACGCCGCGAGTTCACGGTACTGCGCGAGGTCGGTACGGATACCGCCCGAAAGCTTCTTCACGACCTTCGTCTGAGCCGCACCACCCACGCGCGACACCGACACGCCGGCGTTAATTGCCGGGCGGATACCTGCGTTGAAGAGGTCGGTTTCCAGGAAGATCTGGCCGTCGGTAATCGAGATCACGTTCGTCGGAACGAATGCGGTCACGTCGCCGGCTTGCGTTTCAATGACCGGCAGTGCCGTCAGCGAACCGCTCTTGCCCTTGACTTCGCCGTTCGTGAACTTCTCGACATACTCTTCCGAGACGCGAGCCGCACGTTCCAGCAGACGCGAGTGCAGGTAGAACACGTCGCCCGGGTAGGCTTCGCGGCCCGGCGGGCGGCGCAGCAGCAGCGAGATCTGACGGTATGCCCAAGCTTGCTTGGTCAAGTCGTCGTACACGATCAGCGCGTCTTGACCGCGGTCGCGGAAGTATTCGCCCATCGTACAGCCCGCGTACGGTGCGAGGTACTGCATCGCAGCCGATTCCGAAGCCGAAGCGGACACGACGATCGTGTATTCCAGCGCGCCGGTTTCTTCCAGCTTGCGCACCACGTTCATGATCGACGAAGCCTTCTGGCCGATCGCGACGTAGATACAGAAGAGGTTCTTTCCCTTCTGGTTGATGATCGCGTCGACTGCGACTGCGGTCTTGCCGCACTGGCGGTCGCCGATGATCAGCTCACGCTGGCCGCGGCCGATCGGCACCATTGCGTCGATCGACTTCAGACCGGTCTGGACGGGTTCCGAAACCGACTTACGCCAGATCACGCCCGGAGCAATCTTTTCGATTGCATCGGTCTTCTTCGCGTTGATCGGGCCCTTGCCGTCGATCGGGTTGCCGAGTGTGTCGACCACGCGGCCAAGCAGTTCCGGACCCACCGGCACTTCCAGAATGCGGCCCGTCGTCTTGACGATGTCGCCTTCCGAAATGTGCTCGTACTCACCCAGAATCACGGCGCCGACCGAGTCGCGCTCGAGGTTCAGTGCGAGACCGAAGGTGTTGCCGGGGAATTCGAGCATTTCGCCCTGCATCACTTCCGACAGGCCGTGAATACGCACGATACCGTCGGTCACGGAGATCACGGTGCCTTGGTTGCGAACGTCTGCGCTCGCTTCAAGGCCCTGGATCCGGCTCTTGATCAGCTCGCTGATCTCAGAGGGATTGAGTTGCATTATTCGCTCCTGATAGTCAATTCTGTTGCGTGCCAGCCGCTTCAGCGCGAGGCGCTTCAGGCCGTCAGAGCCGTTTGCATGCTGGCAAGCCGCGCGCGGACCGAGGTATCGAGCACTTCGTCGCCGACTGTCACGCGCACGCCGCCGATCAACGACGAGTCGATCTCGACCGTCGGCTTCAGCTTGCGTTTGAACTTGCGTTCGAGACTTGCGACGAGGTCGTTCAACTGCGCGCCCTCGAGCGGGAATGCGCTGACGATCTGCACATCGGCCGCCCCTTCGCGGGCGTTCTTCAACTCTTCGAACTGCACGGCGATTTCCGGCATCAATTGCAGGCGATGGTTGTCCACCAGCATTTGCACCAGATTCTTCGCTTGCGCGTTGTCCTTGAGCGGCGACTTGACCGCAGCCAGCAGCAGTTCGCTGACCTGGGCGCGGCTTACTTTCGGGCTCGAGGCGATCGACAGCACTTCGGGCAGACGCGCAACCTGTGCCAGCTCCTGCACGAGCGTGGACCAGGCGGCGATGTCACCAGCTTCGGCCACGCCAAACAGCGCTTCTGCGTACGGACGGGCGATGGTTGCAAGTTCGGCCATGATCAGAGCTCGGCTTTCAGTTGATTCAGCAGGTCAGCGTGCGCTGCCTGGTCGACTTCGCGCTTCAGGATCTGTTCAGCGCCCTTCACAGCGAGCGCGGCGACTTCACCGCGCAGCGTTTCGCGCGCCTTCACGACTTGCTGTTCCGCGTCGGCCTTCGCTTGCGCGATGATGCGAGCGGCTTCAGCTTGTGCTTGAGCCTTGATTTCGTCAGCGACTGCCACGGCGCGCTTTTCCGCGTCAGCGATACGCTGCTGACCGTCGTTGCGTGCCTGAGCAAGTTCCTGGTCGACGCGCTTGTGAGCGGCTTCCAGTTCTGCCTTGCCCTTTTCTGCAGCCGACAAACCGTCAGCGATCTTCTTCGAGCGCTCGTCGAGGGCGTTGATCAGCGGCGGCCACACGAACTTCATCGTGAACCACGCGAGGATCAGGAACACGACCATTTGCGCAAACAGGGTTGCGTTGAGATTCACGGTGTTTCCTTAAACGTTGCTAGTTCGGAAAGTGAAACGGCAAGGCGCTCATCGATTCTGTGTTCGATCAGCGCCCGAGTGCCCGTTCCGCCCTGCGCCTTTACCAGTTATAGCTCAGGCGCAAACTTCCGAGGAACCTCAGCCTGCCAGCTTCGCCAGCAGCGGGTTCGCGAACGCAAACAGCATTGCCACACCAACGCCAATCAGGAACGCCGCATCGATCAGACCAGCCAGCAGGAACATCTTGGTTTGCAGCGGGTTCATCAGTTCCGGCTGACGAGCACATGCTTCGATGTACTTGCCACCCATCAGGCCGATACCGATACAGGCGCCGATTGCACCCAGGCCGATGATGATGCCGATACCGATGGCGGTCAGACCCTGGATGTTGGCGATGAAAGCTTGCATGATCACTCCTTTGTGAAAAGTCTTTTAGAACTGGTTGGAACTGGGATTTGAAAAACTACGATTCTTTAACGACAGCGCCGTTTAGTGCGTGTCGTGTGCCTGGCCGATGTACACCAGCGTCAGCATCATGAAAATGAACGCCTGCAGCAGAACGATCAGGATGTGGAAGATTGCCCACACGCTGCCGGCGATCACGTGGCCGATGAAGCCAAGCACCGTCGTGTCCGCGCCGAAGCTCCAGATGCTGCCGAGCAGGGCAATCAGCAGGAACAACAGTTCGCCCGCGTACATGTTGCCGAACAGCCGCATGCCGAGCGAGACCGTCTTCGCGACGAACTCGATGATGTTCAGTGCAAGGTTCGGGATCCACAGCAGCGGATGCGCGCCGAACGGAGCGGACAGCAGTTCGTGCACGAAGCCGCCGGCGCCCTTGATCTTGAAGTTGTAGTAAATCATCAGCACGAACACACCGAGTGCGATGCCGATGGTGCCGTTCAGGTCGGCAGTCGGAACGATGCGGTGGTGCGGGATGACTTCTGACAGACCAAGCCAGCCGATCACGTGGCTCGGCAAGTCGACAGGAATAAAGTCGAGCGCGTTCATCAGCGCGACCCAGACGAATACCGTCAGTGCCAGCGGCGCGATAAAAGTGCGCGTGCCGTGGATCATCGACTTCGATTGATCCTCGACCATTTCGACCAGCATTTCGATCGCGCATTGGAAACGGCCCGGCACACCGGACGTTGCCTTACGTGCAGCGAAGTGCAGGATGAGGATGGTGGCCAGACCGCAAACGATCGACCAGAAAAGGGTGTCCAGATTCCACACGTGGATGTCGAAAATCGACGTCTGGTGCCCGGTGGAAAAGTTCTGCAAGTGGTGCGCGATGTACTCGGACGGATCCATTGCGCGCGTGCCTTCGCTAGCTGCCATATCGTTAAAGCCACCCAAATTGTCGAAAATCGTCTTAGGCCGCCTCGCCGCAATACGCTATTGCGGGAACGCGCCGGGTGCGGATCCTGTCCTATCCGCACGCTTTCGCCGGCGCCGGGCGCCAGCGTTGAATCCTGGTGTTACCTGTTGCCTCTTCAGCGCCACGCCAAAGCGATCCAATACGTCTTGAGCGCGATGAGATAAGTCACGAGCAGCGGAACCCAGCGTACGTCGTGATACCAGAAGGCGATGGCTACAAACATCGCGATCGTTGTCCCCATCTTGAGCGCTTCGCCGATCATCCAGCTCATTGCTGTTTCGGCGCCGCTCAGCGTTCTCAGCCGCGCCGCGAACAATGCGGCCGGCACCCAGCATATCGCCCCTCCCAGGAACGCGGACAGCGCAGCAGCGCCCGGCGGCTTATAGAACAGCCACCATACCAGCGTCGCACCTAGGGACAAGACCATTTGCGCTGCCACGACCCTTAATGGGGTAACGCGCGATGGTCGGTTCACACTGGGACCAAACAGCTTTTCAGCCTCGGCCCGCGTGAGCGGAACGATAGTGTCTTGCTCGGCGTCCCACGGTTCTTCATGCGTGACTTGCTGAGCGGTGGACGCCTCCGAAACGGTGCGTTTGTCGCGGTGTTCGTCGCGCCCATTTTTAGGCGCTTGATTCGACGTTTTGACCGCCATCGCAGTGTTCCGAAAGTCTCGTTCCGGTCAGCGAGCTTTCGCTGCGCTTACGGGGTTGCCGTGCAATTAAATCCGGGCGATTGTAAGCGATAGTTGCAGGCAATTCAAGACTTTAGGCCGTTCAATAAACAGTGCGAAACGACTCCCCGCGATGCGGAAAGGCTTCCGAAGAATGGTCAGCCTGTCAACTGTAAGGCGGTCGTGCAAAGGTAAATTATGCGCGTCCGTTGAACCGTTTCACTGGCAGCAAGCGGTCCATGCAACCGCTCAAGCGGCCGTGTCGGAAATGCAACAGACGATCATGAAGCGGCCAACCCCGCGTGACGCGCCGCTTCTTTTGCAGACTGTTCGCGACAGGCACGCTACCGTTTTCCCGAGTCGAACGCGCGCTAAGCCCTAGGCCACTCAAGCGCCCACCGACCCGAAATTAGTTAGGATCCCCAGATATTTCGTGCCTGCTGTGATTCCTCAAATACCGGTGCTCAGCCAAGCCAGATCAGCTGGGCCCGGCAGTGTACATGAGCGGCGCTCAAGCACCTTTCGCGCGCCGCTCACCCCACGGACCTCCGGTCGTCAGAAGCTCAGGCCGTGGCGTTTCCGCGCAACCGCACAAGGATACCCTCGAGCGCATCCAGATCGCCGAAGTCGACCAGCACCTGACCGCGACCGCGTCGGCCGAGCTTGATTTTGACGGTTGCTGCCAGCAGATCGGACAGTTCTTCTTCCAGCCGCCTCGTATCGCGGCCGCCGTCCGGGTTGGCGCGCGCTTTGACCGCTGGAGCCGCCTTCGTGGTCGCCGTCACCAGCTTCTCGGTTTCTCGCACGGACATCCGCTTGTTGACCACCTGATTGGCCAGCGTGATCTGCGTCGCTGCGTCGACCGCCAGCAGCGCGCGCGCATGTCCCATGTCGAGGTCGCCAGCGAGTAACATGGTTTGAACCGGTGTCGCGAGATTAAGCAGGCGCAGCAAATTCGACACGGCGCTACGCGACCGGCCGACCGACTCGGCGGCCTGCTCGTGCGTGAAGTTGAATTCGTCGAGCAAACGCTGAATGCCTTGCGCCTCTTCCAGCGGATTCAGGTCCTCGCGCTGGATGTTCTCGATCAGCGCCATGGCGGCGGCAGCCTGGTCGGGCACGTCCTTAACGAGTACCGGGACTTCTTCCAGACCAGCAAGTCGAGCCGCGCGGAAACGCCGCTCGCCCGCGATGATCTCGTATTTATCCGCAGACACCGGCCGCACGAGGATCGGTTGCATCAAGCCTTGAGCGCGTATGCTGGCCGCCAACTCCTGCAATGCGCCTTCATCCATGCGCGTGCGCGGCTGATATTTGCCCGCCTGCATTTTGCTGAGCGGCAGCACGTTCGGCGCGCCTTCAATCACCACCGCCTCGGTGATGTCGGCGCTGCCGCCGAGCAACGCTTCCAGGCCGCGGCCCAATCCCTTCTTTCTTGCTACTGCGTTCATCGTGCTTCCTCGATCCGCTTAGGATGCTTGGGGCGCGTCATTCAGTGCGCGCACCCGTTCAATCATTTCGGCGCCAAACTGCACGTACGCTTGTGCGCCGCGCGACGCCCTGTCGAATACCACGCCCGGCAGACCATAACTGGGCGCCTCGGCGAGGCGCACGTTGCGCGGAATCACCGCGTCGAACACCTTGTCGCCAAAGTGCTCCTTCAATTGATCGGAGACCTGCTGCTGCAGCGTGATCCGCGGGTCGAACATGACGCGCAACAATCCGATCACCTTCAGGTCGCGATTCAGGTTTGCATGCACCTGCTTGATCGTGTTGACCAGATCGGACAGCCCTTCGAGCGCGAAGTACTCGCACTGCATCGGGATCACTACGCCATGCGCGGCACAGAGGCCATTGAGCGTCAGCAGGGACAAAGCCGGCGGACAGTCGATCAACACGAAATCGTATTCGCCTTCCACTGTCGCGAGCGCGACCTTCAACTGTCGCTCGCGGTTCTGCACGCTGACCAACTCGACTTCCGCTCCCGCAAGTTCGCGGTTCGCAGGCAGCACGTCATAGCCGACGGCTTCGGGCCGCATGCGGGCATCAGCCACCGAGACTCCGTCGACCAACACCTCGTAGACGGTGTTGGCGCACGCTGCCTTATCGATGCCGCTGCCCATTGTGGCGTTGCCCTGCGGGTCCAGATCGATAAGAAGGACTCGCTGTCCCTGCGCTGCCAGGCTGGCCGCCAGATTGACTGTCGTCGTCGTCTTACCGACTCCGCCTTTCTGGTTCGCAACGCAGAAAATTTTTGCCATCGTTGGAGTGTCCCTTTGCTGCTTGAAGAAGTGATTACGTCGTCTATTTCGGAATGGCGTCGTACGCGAGCGGCGACGCCTAGCCGCCTTCATCCACAAGAACCGTGACGAGGTGGCGCTCGGCGTCGAGGAACGGCACGTCGAGGCGGACGATCTGCTTCACGTGGGCGCCTGCAGGCAAACGCTCGATTTCGCCATCGGGACGCACGCCCTTCATTGCGAGAATGGCGCCCCGCTCCGCCACCAGATGACGGGCCAGTGTAACGAAATCGGCGAGCTCTGCGAATGCTCGCGAGACGATTACGTCGAACTTTGCCGACACTTCGGCGCCTGGCCGCAGCGTTTCCACGCGTCCGGTCACGACCGATAGGTTTGTCAGGGCAAGCTCTGCCTTGGCCTGCGCCTGAAAGGCCGTTTTCTTGTGAACAATATCGTTCACTGTCACGCTCCAGTCAGGCCGAACGATCCCCAATACGATGCCAGGCAAACCGCCGCCGGAGCCAACGTCCAGCACCGTGCTCGGATTGCACTGGCTCAGGTGCGGCACGATCGAAAGCGAGTCGAGTATGTGCTGAATCAACATCTGCCGAGGATCGCGAATAGCCGTCAAGTTGTAGACGGCGTTCCACTTGGCCAGCAGCGCCACGTAGTCAAGCAGCTTGCCCAGTTGCGCATCGCTTAGCTCGAGCCCGAGTTCGAGCACGCCATCCGCGAGATGTTGTGACAACGCTTCTCGATCGCTTCCCTGCTGCCTGGACGTCATTGCGCCACCGGCTTGCTGTCCGCGCCCGGTACGGCAGTCTTAGCAGGACGGCGCCCCAAGCCACGCTTAAGGTGCACCATCAGCAGAGAAATAGCCGCAGGGGTGATCCCCGAAATGCGCGACGCCTGGCCGATGGTTTCGGGACGGAATTGCGTCAGCTTCTGCCGGGCCTCGAACGACAGGCCTCTCACTTCGGCATAGTCCAGACCTTCCGGTAGACGCGTACCTTCTTGCGCCTCATTGCGCTCTATTTCGTCCGCCTGCCGGTCGATGTAGCCTTGATACTTGATGCCAATCTCGATCTGTTCTTTGATCTGAGCCAGTAACACGTCGTCGTCAGCCAACGCGTCGGGCGCGGCGCAGGCGCCTTCCCGCAACGCACAGACACTGTCATAGCTCACGCCGGGCCTACGCAGCAGGTCCGCAAGACTGTATTCGTGGTCGATCGGCTTGCCAAGCAAGGCTGTCGCTTCGTCCGCCGACAATGTTTTGGGATTCACCCAAGTCCTGCGTAGCCGCTCTGTTTCACGTGAAACAGCATCGCGCTTGCGGCTGAATGCGGCCCAGCGGATGTCGTCAACGACGCCCAGCTCGCGGCCAACCTCCGTCAGCCGCATATCGGCGTTGTCTTCCCGTAGACTCAGCCGGTACTCCGCCCGGCTCGTGAACATGCGGTACGGCTCCGATACGCCTCGGGTCACGAGATCGTCAACCAGCACACCCAAGTAGGCTTGGTCCCGCCGCGGGCACCACGCTTCCCTGCCCTGAACGAACAGGCCAGCGTTGATACCAGCCAACAGGCCTTGCGCCGCCGCCTCTTCATAGCCGGTGGTGCCATTGATCTGACCCGCGAAGAACAAGCCGTTGATCACTTTGGTTTCGAGCGACACCTTGAGCCCACGCGGATCAAAGTAATCGTATTCAATCGCATAGCCGGGACGCAGGATATGCGCGTGCTCCAAGCCGCGCATGGAGCGCACGAGTTCGAGCTGCACATCGAACGGCAGGCTTGTTGAGATCCCGTTCGGGTAGAACTCGTTCGTGGTCAGCCCTTCCGGCTCCAGAAAGATCTGGTGCGATTCCTTTGACGCAAAGCGGTGGATCTTGTCCTCAATGGACGGGCAATACCGTGGCCCCACTCCTTCGATCACGCCTGTGTACATGGGCGAACGATCCAGCCCGCCGCGGATGATGTCGTGCGTGCGCTCGTTGGTATGCGTGACCCAGCACGGCATCTGCCGCGGATGCTGCTCAGCGCGGCCGAGAAACGAAAAGACCGGCACCGGGTCGAGATCGCCCGGCTGCTCTTCAAGCTGCGAAAAGTCGATGGTCCGACCATCAATTCGCGGCGGCGTGCCGGTCTTCAAGCGCCCCTGCGGGAGTTTCAGTTCCTTCAGGCGCGCTGACAACGACACAGCCGCCGGATCGCCAGCGCGACCGCCAGTGTAATTGTTCAGTCCCACGTGGATCTTTCCGTCGAGGAAAGTCCCCGCCGTCAATACGACGGCCCGCGAGCGGAAGCGGATCCCCACCTGCGTAACTGCGCCGACCACGCGATCGCCCTCAACCATCAGGTCGTCCACGGCTTGCTGAAAGAGCCACAGATTCGGCTGATTCTCGAGCCGATGTCGGATCGCTTGCTTGTAGAGGAGTCGGTCTGCTTGGGCACGCGTCGCGCGGACAGCCGGGCCCTTGGAGGAATTAAGGATGCGGAACTGGATACCGCCCTCGTCCGTCGCGGCTGCCATGGCACCGCCCAGCGCATCGACTTCCTTGACCAGGTGACCCTTGCCAATGCCGCCAATCGACGGATTGCAGCTCATCTGACCGAGCGTTTCGATGTTGTGAGTCAGCAGGAGCGTCTTGTTGCCCATGCGCGCCGAGGCCAAGGCGGCCTCCGTGCCGGCGTGGCCGCCGCCGACGACGATTACGTCAAATTCTGTGGGAAAAAGCATCGCGGATCTCACGCCAGAGCGTCGCGTGAGCCTTCATAGGAAAAAGTATGGGCGAATTATAACGGGTTCGGTTTCGGCCCGAATTCGGCCGAATGTCCAAGCAACAAAAAAAGCGGCGTGTTTCACGTGAAACACGCCGCTTAAAAGTCGAAAGATAGACTGCCTACGCTGCCTTTTTAGCCAGCCCCAGATAGGTTTCAATAACTCGAGGATTCTGCGCAAGCTCCGACGCCGCGCCCTCCAGCGCCAGCTCTCCGGTCTCGAGCACATAACCGTAGTCCGAAATTTGCAGTGCCGCGCGAGCGTTTTGCTCGATCAAAAGCGTCGCCACTCCCGTCTGACGCAAAGCGCTGATGATGTGAAAAATCTCTTTCACGATAAGCGGCGCGAGGCCCAAGCTGGGCTCGTCAAGCATTAGCAGATCCGGCTTGCCCATCAAAGCGCGCCCGACCGCGAGCATCTGTCGCTCGCCACCGGACAATGTTCCGGCTGCCTGCTTGCGGCGTTCCTTCAGACGCGGGAACAGCTGAAACACCGGCTCCATCTGGTCCAGAAAGTTGCGCTCACCTGCACGCTTGCGCCGATAGGCGCCGAGGACCAGGTTGTCCTCGACGCTCATCGACGCGAAAAGCTCGCGCTTCTCAGGCACCAGACACATGCCGCGAGCTACGCGCTTCTCCACCGGTACCGCACTCACATCCTCGCCCTGATACACGACCGCGCCCTTCGCATGACCGGTGGTCGGCAAGGCGCCCATGATGGCGTTGAGCAGCGTGGACTTGCCCGCACCGTTTGGACCGATCACCGACACAATTTGCCCGGCTCGCACCTTGATGGCAGCGCCGTGCAGCGCCTCGACCTTGCCGTATCGGACGGACAAGCCGTTCACGTCGAGAATGGGTGCAGCTGCGTTCATGAGGTTCTCCATTACTCCACTCCGCCGAGGTACGCTTCGAGCACTGCCGGATCCTGCTGCACTTCCTGCGGCAAGCCTTCGGCGATACGCGTGCCGAACTCCATCACGACCAGTCGATCAGTCAGATTCATTACAAAATCCATGTCGTGCTCGACCAGCAACACGCTCATGCCTTCAGCCTTCAACCGGCGCAGTAGATCGGCCAATTGCAGTTTTTCCTGATACCGCAGCCCGGCCGCGGGCTCGTCCAGCAGCAGCAAAGTCGGATCGCAGCACAACGCACGAGCGATTTCGAGAATCCGCTGCTGACCCAACGCGAGGCTTCCGGCTTCGTCGTACATGTGTTGTTCAAGGCCGACGCGGCGAATCTGGCGGGCGGCCTCGGCCATCAAGCGCGCTTCTTCCACGCTGTTCAAGCGCACGATGCTTCGCCAGACGCCCGCATGCCCGCGCAAGTGCGCGCCGATCGCGACGTTCTCCAACACCGTCATGCCGGGCAGCAGCTTGACGTGTTGGAACGTGCGGCCAATTCCTCGCTTCACGATTTCACGTGAACTGAGCGCGTCGATGCGCTCGCCGCGGAAGGTAATCTCGCCGCTTGTCGCCTGTAGCACACCGGTCACCAGATTGAACGTCGTGGATTTTCCGGCGCCGTTCGGTCCGATCAGGCCAATGATCTGCCCTGCTTTGACTTCGAAGCTAACGTCGTTCACCGCGACCAGCCCGCCAAACTGCTTGCGCGCCTTGTTCACCGTCAGCAGGTCCTCACCGCCCGCCGGCTTGCTGCGTTGCGGCAAAGCTTCCGCCTGAACGGGCAAATGCGCGCGCGGGCCGCGCGGGAAAAAGCGCGCGACGAACGGCCACACGCCTTGCCGCGCATATTGCAGCAGCAGCACCATCAAGATGCCGAACACGATCACTTCGAAGTTGCCGTTCTCGCCCAACAGTTTGGGCAGCAGCGTTTGCAGATAGTCCTGTAATACGGTGAGGATTGCCGCCCCGAGCACCGCGCCCCAAACGTGTGACACACCGCCCACCACGGCCATGAACAGGAATTCGATGCCGTGATTCAGACCGAAAGGCGTCGGGTTCACCGCGCGCTGCAAGTGCGCATACAGAAAGCCGGAAACCGACGCCAGCACCGCGGCGTAGACGAAGATGACCACGCGCATCCACGCCGTATTCACACCCATCGCTTCAGCCATCATGCCGCCGCCGCGTAAAGCGCGAATGGCCCGCCCCGGCCGGCTATTCAACAGATTCTGAACCGACACGACTGCGCCAAGCACGACCAGCCAGATCAGGTAATAGATGTGACGGCCGGACTCGAGATCGATACCGAAAACATTCAGCACTGGAATTCCGTTGATGCCGTCGTACTTGCCCAGCATCTCCAGGTTACCGAACAGATAGAACAGCGACAGCCCCCAAGCGATCGTGCCAAGCGGCAAAAAGTGACCGGAGAGGCGCATGGTCACGAGACCGAGAATCAGGGCGATCAGCGCCGTCACCAGCACCCCGGCGATCAGCGCAAGCCAGGGCGAAACGCCGAAACGCGTCGTCAGGTAGGCAGTTGCATACGCGCCAATGCCAACAAACGCGGCCTGCCCGAAACTCGTCATCCCGCCGATGCCGGTGAGCAGCACCAGCCCGATTGCCACGATCGAATAGAGGCCGATGTAGTTCAGGAGCGTCACCCAGTACTCGGGCACGTGAATCGGCTGCGGCAACACTGGCAACGCGAACAGGACGACGAGGAACAGCCAGAAGAACTTGTTTTTCATGATCCGTTTCATCGCCTCACTCCTCGTCCTCTTCAGCGTGCGGGCTGGCAAGACTGCGCCAGAGCAACACCGGGATAATCAGCGTGAACACGATCACTTCCTTATAGGCGCTAGCCCAGAACGACGAATACGACTCCAGCAGGCCGACGAGAATCGAGCCCGCCGCCGCCAGCGGATAGCTGACGAGCCCACCGATAATCGCCCCCACGAAGCCCTTCAGACCGATCAGGAAGCCCGAGTCGTAGTAGATGGTGGTCAACGGTGCCACGAGGATGCCGCACAGCGCGCCGAGCCCCGCTGCGAGCGTAAACGCGAGGCGCCCTGCTTGCGTCGTGCCGATGCCCACAAGGCGCGCACCGAGCCGGTTCACCGAGGTCGCACGCAACGCCTTGCCTGAAATCGAGCGGTCGAAGTACAGAT
Source organism: Paraburkholderia kirstenboschensis (assembly GCF_032806925.1). Taxonomy (NCBI): domain Bacteria; kingdom Pseudomonadati; phylum Pseudomonadota; class Betaproteobacteria; order Burkholderiales; family Burkholderiaceae; genus Paraburkholderia; species Paraburkholderia kirstenboschensis. The sequence goes on from NZ_CP136513.1 coordinate 2,713,366, forward strand.
ACAGCGCGCCGATCAGCACAACGGCTGTCCCGACGACCCACAGGCTTTGGCCCGAAATCGACAGACTGCCCACGTTGAACGTCGCGTCCGAAAACGCCGTCGTGCGCGAGCCTTCCGCGCCGAACATCACGAGGCCGAGGCCGACCATCGCAAAGTGCACCGCCACCGCGACGATCAGAAGCAACAACGTGGTCGCCTCGGCGATCGGCTCATACGCGAGCCGGTAAACGAACGGGCCCATGGGAATCACGATCAGCAGCGTCAACGCGATTTGCGCGATCATCGGCAACGGGTGCAGGAAAACCCCTTGAGTGATCGCGTAAACCGCAACCGGGAACAGCAGATATTTACCGACCAGCAGAGCCAGCGTGCGAGCCGCATGCCGACGTCGCTCGGCGTGCCGCACGAGTCCCGCCACTTCGACCACGAAGCAGGCCACGCCCATTGCCATCAGCAGCCAGCAGGTGGCCGGAAACTTCTGTGTTTGCAACGCGGCGAGCGTGAGCGCGCCATACGAAACAAACTCGCCCTGCGGGATGAAGATCACCCGCGTCACGGAGAACACCAGCACCAGCGCGAGCGCAAGCAACGCGTAGATGGCGCCCGTGGTGATGCCGTCCTGCGCGAGGATCGCCGCAATTGATAGATCCATACTTCCTCGTCCTGAAGCGTCTAAATCGAAACTGGAAACAGTCGTGGCGGCGCAACCCGCAGCCGTCCATCGAACTGCAATGCCTGAAAGACGACCGCCGCGCTGGAGCACGGCGCGGCGGTCGGTGCCATTGTCGTCGAACAGAATGGCAATGCGGCGTCATATGCCGCACTTCGCGAGAGGCGCGTACCGCTTTTGTATTAGTCGTTCTGCAGCTTCCACTTGCCGTCGACGATCTGCACGATCACGCGTGCGCGCTTGTCGAGGCCGTTGTGGTCGGTCGTCGTCGTGTTCATGATGCCGTGCGAGACCGGCAGTTCCTTGATGCTTTCGAGCGCGCTGCGCAGTGCCACGCGAAATGCCTCGGTGCCCGGCTGTGCGGTCTTCAGAGCTTCAGGAATTGCACGTTGCAACATCTGGCCTGCGTCCCATGCGTGACCGCCGAAGGTCGCGACCGAACCCGCGCCATACGCTTTCTCGTACGCAGCCTTATAAGCCAGCGAGGACTTCTTCACCGGATTCGACTCCGGCAACTGGTCGGCGACAAGGATGGGACCAGCGGGCAGAATCTCGCCTTCGCAGTCCTTGCCGCATACGCGCAGGAAGTCGTTGTTGGCGACGCCGTGCGTCTGATACACCTTGCCCTTGTAGCCGCGCTCCTTGAGCGTCTTCGCCGGCAGCGCCGACGGTGTACCTGAGCCCGCGATCAACACTGCGTCGGGATTCGCGCCCATTGTCTTCAGCACCTGGCCGGTCACCGAAGCGTCCGTGCGATTGAATCTCTCGTTGGAAACGATCTTCAGATTGTGTGCATTGGCCGCGGCGGTAAATGCGTTGTTCCAGCTGTCGCCGTACGCATCCGCGAAGCCGATGAAGCCCACCGTCTTCACGCCGTGATGTTCCATGTAGTCCGCAATCGCGTCGGCCATCAGACTATCGTTCTGCGGCGGTTTGAAGGCCCACGCACGCTTTGCGTCCATTGGCGAAATGATCGCGGCAGAAGCGGCGAGCGAGATCACCGGCGTCTTGCCCTCGGAAGCAGGATCGAGCATGGCGAGGGAATTCGGCGTGACTGTCGAGCCGATAATCGCGTCGACGTGGTCTTCGTCGATCAGCTTGCGCGTGTTCTGCACGGCCTTGCCGGTGTCCGATGCATCGTCGAGGATGATGTACTGCACAGTCTTGCCGCCGATCTCCTTGGGCAGCAACGCAATCGTGTTCTTTTCAGGAATCCCGAGCGATGCAGCCGGCCCCGTGGTGGATAGCGTTACACCGATCTTCACCTGGGCGATGGCGGCGCCCGCGCCGCACATCAACGCCATCGCGATGCCAGTGCGTACCCATTGTTTTGTCTTTGTCATTGCAAGTCTCCAAACGCTGCGAAGCGCGTATCTGTTCTCCGACTCGTGGGCCGGGTGTCTGAATCTAGTTAACGGCTCCGGGCGTGCCAAGCATGGTTTTCCCTGCTCAACACGCATGCCTTCGCCGTTTTTATGTCACTCCCTGCTGCCTGTCGTCACTGCCTGCTGCTTCGATTCCTGAGTGCCTCGCCGAACCGGCGTGCACAAAACACTAACATGTTAGTAGTATTGCGTTGCGCGTCATTGACGGTCAATAGACTGCGACCCAAATGCGGGTTTGTCCTGAAGCCGCACAACCACACTTCTCGTGCGACGTGGGCAATAAAAAAGACGCGTCGAACTGCACGCGTCTTTTGTTATGGGGTCCCCTATCGCTTCGCCTTCGCTCAGTCGCCGGACAACTTCCACTTGCCGCCGACAATCTCCACCATTACGCGCGCCCGCTGATCAAGACCGGCATGGTCGTTCGCGCTCATGTTGAAGATACCGTGCGACGCCGGCAGCTCTTTTGTTCCTTCGAGCGCTGCGCGCAGCGCCTCGCGGAACGCCGGCATACCGGGCTGGCCTTTCTTCAGTGCGAGCGGAATAGCACGTTGCAGCAGCAGGCCAGCGTCCCATGCGTGACCGCCGAAGGTGGACACGGAGCCGGCGCCATAGGCGGCTTCATACGCCCGCTTATAGGCGAGCGCGCTCTTCTTCACCGGATTCGAATCAGGCAGTTGCTCAGCGACGAGCAACGGGCCGGCGGGCAGATACGTGCCCTCGCAGTCCTTGCCGCACACGCGCAGGAAATCGTTATTCGCGACGCCGTGCGTCTGATAGTACTTGCCCTTGTAGCCGCGCTCGCGGAGCGTTTTCTGCGGCAACGCGGCCGGCGTGCCGGCGCCCGCAATCAACACCGCGTCCGGGTTCTGCGACACGATCTTCAATACCTGACCGGTGACGGAAGCGTCATTACGCGCAAAGCGCTCGTTCGCGACAACCTTGATCTTTGCCAGATCTGCGGCCTTGCCGAATTCCTTGAACCAGCTTTCGCCATAACCGTCTGAGAAGCCGATGAACGCCACCGTCTTCACGCCATGGTTGGACATGTGCTGTGCGATGGCAGTAGCCATGAGAATGTCGTTTTGCGGCGTCTTGAAGATCCACGCACGCTTCGCATCCATCGGCTCGACGATGCTGGCCGCAGCGGCGAGTGAAATCACCGGCGTGGTGTTCTCAGCGGCGACGTCTATCATGGCAAGCGAGTTCGGCACGACGGTTGAGCCGATCAGCGCGTCGACATGGTCTTCGCTCGTGAGCTTGCGGGCGTTTTTGACGGCTTGCGTCGAATCGGTCGCGTCGTCCAGTACGATGTATTCGATCTTCTGACCGGCCACTTCCTTGGGCAGCAGCGCGACCGTGTTCTTTTCCGGAATGCCTAGCGATGCGGCCGGCCCCGTTGCCGATACGGTGACGCCGATTTTCACATCTGCAAATGCATGGCTGCTCCATGCAGCCGAAATGCCCGTGGCGACCAATGCCGCACTGATCCAACGCAATGCCGACTTCATCCCGCTCCTCTATGCCCCGTTAAAACAATTCAGATTAAATTCGCGATTTAAATCCCGACCCAGCGGTCGGTGAATAAGGAGTGTAGCGGCGTGAGCCGCCCGCGGCAAGCACTTTGCAGGGCGGTAGCGCGGGAAAATTGAGCAATTATCGGAGACATAAAACGGTCACCGACTTAGCAAAGGAATTGAATGAGGCAATTCGAAAAGCCAAATAAAAAAAGCGCTGTTGGATATCAATCCAACAGCGCTTTCGTGTGGGCACTTAGTGCCTCATGTCTCCTCGTTCTCCACCTGCAAATTCGTGGTGCATCAGAACTGCATGAAGGTTAAACGAGCACCCCGCGTGCCACAACTAGCAATTACCCTAGTGGTGCACTGCGGCACAAAATTGGGGCAAGTTTAACCGGCGTTGCCGCACGATGCGTAAATAAGGGCTCAAGCGAGCTATCGTCGTCATACTGCATGGCAGCGCAATTAGATCGGACGTCGAAGCAATCACTCGTGTGACCGGCTTCTCACGCACGCAGCGGCCGTACGCGCGCGATGATCTCGCCGACGATCCCCCGCCTGAAAGCAAGCACGCACGCAATAAAGATCACGCCCGTCACGATCGTCACCGATTCACCCAATGAACGGAACCACTCGATGCCCGTTGTCGACGCGAGCGCGCCACCGATATCGCCGAGCCGATCCTCGAGCGCGACGATCAACGCCGCGCCGAGCAGCGGTCCGAACAACGTGCCCATGCCGCCGACAAGCGTCATCAGCACCACGAGGCCCGACATGGTCCAGTAAGCGTCGCTCAACGTCTCGAAGCCCTGCACCACGACCTTTAGCGAGCCCGCGAGTCCCGCGAGCCCGGCCGACAGAATGAATGCGAGCAACTTGAAGCGATCGGTATCGTAGCCAAGCGACACGGCGCGCGGCTCGTTCTCCTTGATCGCGACCAGCACCTGGCCGAACGGCGAATGCACGATCCGCACGATCAACAGGAAGGCGAGCACCATCACCGCCAGCACTACAAAGTACAACGCCACATCCGAAGAAAGATCCAGCACGCCGAAGAGCTTGCCGCGCGGCACGCCTTGCAGGCCGTCTTCGCCATGCGTGAACGGCGCTTGCAGGAACACGAAGTAGACCATCTGCGCGAGTGCGAGCGTCACCATTGCGAAGTAGATGCCCTGGCGCCGGATCGCGAAGATGCCGACGATGAAACCAAGCAACGTCGCCGATGCCGTGCCGGCCAGCACACCCAGCTCGGGCGAGAAGCCGAGCGTCTGCATCGCATAGCCGGTGATATAGCCGGCCGAGGCGAGAAACATGGCGTGCCCGAACGAGAGCAGCCCGGTGTAGCCGATCAACAGATTGAACGCGGCGGCGAAGAGCGCAAAGCACATCACCTTCATTACAAAGAGCGGATAGATGCCGAGCACGGGCACCGCGAGGAGCACCACCAGCAGCAAACCGTACAGTACTTTTCTCTGCATCATTTTTCCTTGCCGAAGAGACCCGCCGGACGCACGAGCAACACGAGCGCCATGATGACGAACACGACGGTCGCCGACGCTTCCGGATAGAACACGCGAGTCACTCCTTCGATTACGCCGAGCATCAGTCCGGTGAGAATCGAGCCCATGATCGAACCCATTCCGCCGATCACCACTACCGCGAACACGGTAATGATCATCGGTTGGCCCATCAGCGGCGAAACCTGGATGACCGGCGCGGCCAGCACGCCGGCGAACGCGGCGAGGGCTACGCCGAAGCCGTAGGTGAGCGTGATCATCAGCGGGACGTTGATGCCGAACGCCTCGACGAGCTTGGGGTTTTCGGTCCCCGCGCGCAGATAGGCGCCGAGCCGGGTCTTCTCGATCACGAACCATGTCGCGAAGCAAACGATGAGCGAAGCCACCACCACCCACGCGCGATAGTTCGGCAGGAACATGAAGCCGAGATTGGTTGCGCCGGAAAGCGCCGACGGCACGTCGTACGGCTGGCCCGAAGAACCATAAATAGAACGGAACACGCCCTCGACGACTAGCGTGAGCCCGAACGTGAGCAACAGCCCATACAGATGATCGAGCTTATAAAGCCAGCGCAGCATCGAGCGCTCGATCGCGACGCCGAACAGGCCGACGATCAGCGGTGCAAGCACGAGCATCGCCCAATACGGCACGCCGAAGTATGAGAACCCCATCCACGCGAGCATCGCGCCGAGCATGAACAACGCGCCGTGCGCGAAGTTGATCACGTTCAGCAAGCCGAAGATCACCGCAAGACCAAGACTCAGAATTGCGTAGAACGAGCCGTTCACGAGCCCGAGCAGCAACTGGCTCAGCATCGCGGGAAGCGGAATGCCAAAGATGTCCATTGAAGCCTTAACCCATCGTCAGGGTGAGATCGGTTGTGCACGATCCGGCCGGCACGCGAAAGGCGCTCATGACGCCGGCCGCGCACGGCATATGAAAAGAACCGAAACGGACGGCTGCCCGCCCGCGCGCGGACAGCCAGCCGTCAGTCAGCTCCTCAACCCGCGTTTATTTCCACAGCGCGCAGCGGGTTTCCGACTTCGTCGTGAACGCCTGCTCGCCGGGAATCGTCGCGGTGATCTTGTAGTAGTCCCACGGCTCTTTCGACTCCGCCGGCGTCTTCACCTGCATCAGGTACATGTCGTGGATCATGCTGCCGTCCTGACGGATGTAGCCCTTCGCGTAGAAGTCGTCGATCTTGGTCTTCTTCAATTGCGCCATGACCTTGTCGGCGTCGGTCGAACCGACTGCCTGCACGGCCTTCAGATAGTTCATGGTCGCCGAGTAGTCGGCGGCTTGCAGGCTCGACGGCATCTTGCGCATCTTGTCGAAGTAGCGCTGCGCCCACTTGCGCGTGTTCGCGTCCTTGTTCCAGTACCAGCTATCCGTCAGCACGAGGCCTTGCGTGGTTTCGAGACCGAGGCTATGCACGTCGTTGATGAACATCAGCAACGCGGCGAGCTTCATGCTCTTCGTAATGCCGAATTCCTTTGCGGCCTTGATCGAGTTGATGGTGTCGCCGCCCGCATTCGCGAGGCCGAGAACCTGCGCCTTCGACGACTGCGCCTGCAACAGGAACGACGAGAAGTCCGACGCCGACAACGGATGGCGCACCGTGCCGAGCACCTGGCCGCCGCTCGCTTTCACGACGTCCGCGGTGTTCTTTTCGAGCGCCTTGCCGAACGCGTAGTCGGCGGTCAGGAAGTACCACGTCTTGCCGCCCTGCTTCACCACCGCGGAGCCCGTGCCCTTCGCGAGCGCCGTGGTGTCGTACGCATAGTGAATCGTGTACGGCGTGCATTGCTCGTTGGTCAGCGTGTCGGCGCCCGCGCCGATGCTGATGTACACCTTGTGCTTTTCGCCGGCGACGGTGTTCATCGAAAGTCCTGTTGCCGAGTTCGTGCCGCCGACCAGCAGATCGAGACCCTCGCGGTCGAACCATTCGCGTGCACGGGAGGCTGCGATATCGGCCTTGTTCTGGTGATCCGCATACAGCACCGTGATCGGCTTGCCGTTCACCTTGCCGCCGAAATCGGCGACAGCCATGCGAATGGCTTCAAGGCCACCCTGACCGTCGATATCCGCATACAACCCCGACATATCCGTGACGAAGCCGATCTTTACTGCATCGTCAGCCGCCTGCGCGCTGCTCGTCGTGATGGCGGCGCCGGCGGCGACCGCGAAACAAACTGAAGCAAGCCGCGCGAGTGGGTTCTTTTTCATTCCTGTCTCCTGGTTCATCGCTTGTGGTTATCAGAGGCAATCGGGCGCGCGCTTTCTATACGCCCAGCAGATCGTGCAGTGTCGGCATCTTGCTTTCGAGTTCACTTGCCCCGAAGTGCTCGACGATCGCACCATGCTCCATCACATAGAAGCGGTCGGCAAGCGGCGCGGCAAAGCGGAAATTCTGTTCGACCATGACGATCGTGTAGCCACGCGCCTTGAGCGTAACGATCATGCGCGCAAGCGCCTGCACAATGACAGGCGCCAGTCCTTCGGAGATTTCGTCGAGTAGAAGCAGGCTCGCGCCGGTGCGCAAGATACGCGCTACCGCGAGCATCTGCTGTTCGCCGCCGGAGAGCCGCGTCCCCTGGCTCATGCGGCGCTCCTGCAAGTTCGGGAACATCGAATAGATCTCTTCGAGCGACATCATGTGCGCCTTGTCGCCGACGGGCGGCGGCAGCAACAGATTTTCCTCGCACGACAGGCTTGAAAAAATCCCGCGCTCTTCGGGGCAATAGCCGATGCCGCAATGCGCGATGCGATGCGTGGGCAGGTTGATCGTTTCACGTCCGCCGATGCGGATCGAACCCGTGCGCCGGCCGGTGAGTCCCATGATCGCGCGCAATGTCGTGGTGCGCCCGGCGCCGTTGCGGCCAAGCAGCGTGACGACCTCACCGCGGTCCACCGTCAGATCGACGCCGTGCAGAATGTGGGACTCCCCGTACCACGCCTGCAGACCCGCGATCTCAAGCGCAGGAGCGCCCGACGCGGTGCCGCTCACTTCGAGGCTTTCGCGCTCGGCAATTGTATTCATGCGTGGGCTCCGGCAAGCGCCGCGTCGGCGCTGCCCATATAGGCTTGCATCACGAGCGGATTCTTCGACACTTCGGCGTAGCTGCCTTCGGCGAGCACCTCGCCGCGTTGCAGAACAGTGATGGTGTCGGAGATGCCGGCGATCACATTCATGTTGTGTTCGACCATCAGTATCGTGCGGCCGCTCGATACTTTTTTGATCAACGCCGTCACGCGGTCTACGTCCTCGTGACCCATGCCTTGCGTCGGTTCGTCGAGCAGCATCAGCTCGGGCTCCATCGCGAGCGTCGTGGCAATTTCCAGCGCGCGTTTGCGGCCGTATGAGAGTTCGACGGTCAGCACATCGGCGAAATCAGTCAGGCCGACTTGCGTGAGCAGGTCCATTGCGCGGTCGTCGAGCTGGCGCAGCGTGCGCTCGCTCTTCCAGAAATGGAAGGCTGTGCCGAGCGAACGCTGCAAACCGATGCGCACATTCTGCAATGCCGTCAAATGCGGGAACACAGCGGAAATCTGGAATGAACGGATGATGCCGCGCCGTGCGATTTGCGCCGGCCGCTCATTCGTGATGTCGACGCCGTTGAAGACGATCTGGCCCGCGGTCGGCTCGAGGAACTTGGTCAGCAGATTGAAGCAGGTGGTCTTTCCCGCTCCATTAGGGCCGATCAGCGCATGGATCGAGCCACGGCGCACGCGCAGGTTCACGCCGTTCACGGCAATGAAGCCTTTGAACTCGCGAGTGAGGCCGCGCGTTTCGAGAATCGTATCGCCGAGAATCATGTTCCCTTCCATACGGAGTAAGGCGAAGCACTACGATCTTACGCGCGAAGCTCTGCGCGACTTATGTGGACGGCGGCACCCCGTGCACGCTCGTTGGCGTGCTGCACCAATCCGGACGGTAATCCTCGGGGCAACACGCAGCATGGCTGCCATTGTCGCGCCAATGATGCAGCGCATTCATTGGGATTTGCACTTAGTGGATGACGCGTGTGAGCGCTTGCGCACTGTAGTCTCTCACTGGAGACACACACGCGCAGATTGACCTGAGACACGAAGATGAGAACACGAGCCACGCGCGAGGCGTGCCCTGCTCGTAAACACGCGTGTCACACAGCGGACATCGATACGCTCTGAGCCACATGCGCAGCAAGGCTGCCGGCCACGCGTGCACGCCGATCCTCGCGGATCATGTCGCTCGCGCGCTCGGCGATCATCAACGTGGGCGAGTTGGTATTGCCAGATGTGATGGTAGGCATGACCGATGCGTCGACCACGCGCAGTCCGTCGACACCAATAACTCGTAGTCTGTTGTCGACGACCGCGCTAGGGTCGTCGGTCGTACCCATCCGGCATGTGCCGACCGGATGGAAGATCGTCGTGCCAACCACTCCTGCTGCGCGCTGCAGTTCTTCCTCGGTCTGATATTCCGTGCCCGGCAATATTTCCCGCGGCTGATAACGGGCCAACGCCGGTGCTGCAGCAATGCGACGCGTGAGACGCAATGCGTTTGCGGCGACATGGCGGTCGTAATCGGTGGACAGGTAGTTCGGCGCGATCAGCGGCGGCGCAGCGGCGTCTGTCGATTCGATATGAATACTGCCGCGCGAAGTGGGCCGCAACTGGCACACCGACGCGGTGAATGCATTGAACCGATGCAGCGGTTCGCCGAAGCGATCCAGCGAAAGAGGCTGTACGTGATATTCGAGGTCCGGGCGCGTGAGCGAGCGATCGTCGGGGTCAGACTTCGCGAACGCGCCGAGTTGCGACGGCGACATCGACATGGGACCGCTTTGAAAGAGCGCGTACTGCACGCCGATCATGAGCTTGCCCCACCAATGCGCGGATGCGGTATTAAGCGTGCGAACTCCGTCGACCTGATAAGCCATGCGCAATTGCAAATGATCCTGAAGATTTTCGCCGACGCCGCGCAGGTCGTTGACCACGTCGATACCGAGGTTCTGCAAACGCGCGCCGTTACCTATGCCGGACAGCTCCAGCAATTGTGGCGAATTGACTGCGCCTGAACTCAGGATCACTTCGCAACGGGCTTTCGCAAAGTACTCTGTTTCGTTGCCGCGGTATTCGACGCCCGCGCAGCGGCGTCCCTCGAATACCACGCGCTGTGTATGCGCGCCGGTGATGATGGTGAGATTCGGGCGCTTCATTGCGGGACGCAAAAATGCTTTAGAGGCATTCCAGCGAATACCCCGCTTCTGATTGACGTCGAAGTAGCCAACGCCCGTGTTGTCGCCGCGATTGAAGTCGTCGGTGGCGGGAATGCCGGTCTCTTGCGCGGCCTTCGAAAATTCTTCGAGAACCTTCCATTTGAGGCGTTGCTTCTCCACGCGCCACGGTCCCCCGGCACCATGTGATTCGCTCGCGCCCGAGTAGTGATCTTCACTGCGTCTGAAAACTGGCAGCACGGAATTCCACGACCATGACGCGTCGTTCGTGACGCGCGCCCACTCGTCATAATCTTCGCGCTGGCCACGCATATAGATCATTCCGTTGATCGACGAACTGCCACCCAATACGCGGCCGCGCGGATAGGAAAGCGCGCGACCGTTCAGGCCCGGTTCTGCCTGCGTTTTATAGAGCCAGTCGGTACGAGGATTGCCGATGCAGTAGAGATAGCCGACCGGCACATGAATCCAGTGATAGTCGTCCTTGCCGCCCGCTTCGAGCAACAGGACCTGCACATCCGGATCTTCGGTCAGGCGATTGGCGAGCACGCAGCCCGCCGTCCCAGCGCCGACGATGATGTAGTCGAATTCGCCCTCGAGACGCCGCCCAGAAGACGCGGCTTGCGCGTTGCTCATCGTTCAGTCTCCTAATCATTTTTACCAGCCTATGCAGGACCGGTTTTATCGATGCCTTCGGGACGACAGGATCGCCACCGAAGGCCAAAATCTCGAACTACTTTGCAACCGGCATGGTGAACTCAGCGCCCTTGGCGATACTGTCGGGCCAGCGCTGCATGATGCTCTTGTAGCGTGTGTAGAACCGCACGCCTTCCTCGCCATATGCGTGGTGATCGCCAAATAGCGACTTCTTCCATCCGCCGAACGAATGCCACGCCATCGGCACCGGAATCGGCACATTAATGCCGACCATGCCCATCTGAATCTGCCGCGAGAAAGCGCGCGCAATGCCGCCATCCGACGTGAAGAGCGACACGCCGTTGGCCAGCTCGTTGGCGTTGATCAATTCCACCGCGGACGCAAAGTCCGGCACGCGTACCACGCATAACACCGGTCCGAAAATTTCCTCGCGATAGATCTTCATATCGGTCGATACGTCGTCGAACAGCGTACCGCCGAGAAAGAAGCCCTTGTCGTGACCCTCCACCCGATGACCGCGGCCGTCGACCACGAGCTTCGCGCCCGCCGCGATGCCCGCTTCGATATAGCCGACCACTTTCTCACGATGCGCGGCCGTCACCAACGGTCCCATCTCAGCAGCCGATTCCATGCCGTTCAGAATCTTCAGGGTCTTTACGCGGGGCGTGAGCCGCTCGATCAGTTCATCGGCGATATGGCCCACCGCAACGGCGACGGAAATCGCCATGCAGCGCTCGCCGGCTGAGCCGTATGCGGCACCGATCAAAGCGTCGACGGCCTGGTCGAGATCGGCATCCGGCATGACGACCAGGTGATTCTTTGCACCGCCCAACGCCTGCACGCGCTTGCCGTGCTTCGTGCCCTCCGTGTGGATGTACTCGGCGATCGGCGTGGAGCCGACAAACGAAACCGCACTTACGTCGGGATGCACGAGCAGCGCATCGACCGCGACCTTATCGCCGTGCACGACGTTGAACACGCCGTCCGGCAAGCCGGCCTCCTTCAGTAGTTCCGCGAGACGGTTCGATGCCGACGGGTCGCGCTCCGACGGCTTCAGCACGAACGTGTTGCCGCAAGCTATCGCGACCGGGAACATCCAGCACGGCACCATCATCGGAAAATTAAATGGCGTGATGCCGGCGACCACACCGAGCGGCTGACGCAGGTTCCAGTTGTCGATGCCACCGCCGATCTGGTCCGTGAAGTCCGTCTTCAACAGATTCGGAATGCCGCATGCGAACTCGACCACTTCGATGCCGCGCATCACCTCGCCCTTCGCGTCGGAAAACACCTTGCCGTGTTCGCGCGTGATCAGTTCCGCGAGTTCGTCGTGATGGCGGTCCAGCAATTCCTTGAACTTGAACAGCACCCGCGCCCGCTTGATCGGCGCGGTCTCGCTCCACGCGGGAAACGCGGCATAAGCGGCGGCAACCGCGGCATCCACTTCGGCGACGCTCGCGAGCGGCACGCGCGCGGCGACGTCACCCAGCGCGGGATTGAAGACGTCGCCGAAACGGCCGCTCGTTCCGTCAATCGCCTTGCCGTTGATGAAATGGGTTAGCGCCCGGATTCCGGCGTCCGCGCGAACGCGATCGTCCTGATATGTCTCGCTCATGTTCTGTCCTCTGGTGGTGGGCCATTCATAGATGTCTGCTGGGAATCTTCCGCCAACACACTGGCGTGCTCAAACGCCAGCGTAAGGCGCTTCGCCCGCTGAAATCCAATGAGTAATGCTCAACTGGGCCATAAGCGGCGTTAATATCAGTGGATGGATCTGACTCTGCTACGCGCGTTCGTCACCGTTGCACGCGAGGGCAACCTCACGCGTGCCGCGGTGCAACTGCATTTGACCCAGCCGGCCGTTAGTCTGCAAATCAAGCATTTGCAGGAGACGCTGGGCGTCACGCTGTTCACGCGCACCTCCCACGGACTGTCGCTGACCCGCGACGGTCAGGCGCTTTTGCCGCATGCCGAACGTGCGTTGTCCGCGGCGAGCGACGTGCAGCGAGCGGCGCAATCGCTGCGCCAGGAAGTGCGCGGACGCTTGCGCATCGGCACGATTCTCGACCCCGAGTTCCTGCGCCTCGGCGGTTTCCTCAAGCAACTGGTGGAGACGTGGCCGCACATCGAGACTGCTTTGCGGCACGGCATGTCGGGCTGGGTGCTCGACCAGGTCCGCGCAGGCGAACTGGATGTCGGCTACTACATTGGCGTGCCCTCCGAGGACGACACGCGCGACGGCCCTGCCTTCCACACACTGACGCTCACGCAGTTCCAGTATCGCGTGCTTGCGCCTGCCGGCTGGAAAGACCGCGTGAAAGGCGCGCGCGACTGGCGCTCGCTTGCCGTATTTCCGTGGATCTGGACGCCGCCCGCTTCAGCGCATAACCGCCTGCTGTCCCGCGCTTTCGGGGAGGCCGGCGTGAAGCCGGTGAAGGTCGCGGAAGTGGATCAGGAGCCGTCGATGCTGGATCTCGTCAAATCCGGCGTGGGCCTGACGCTCGCGCGCGATGCAATCGCGATTGCCGAGGCTCACGCGCACGCGTTGACCATCGTCGAAGGCATTACCGTACCGACGCAACTGAGCTTCATCACACTTGCCGAACGCAAGGACGAGCCTGCGATAGCCGCCGCGCTCAAGCTGATCGAACTGCAATGGACCGCCTGAGCACGATATGCGGCTGCGATATGAGCGGTCCTCATGACAGCCGTCGCGCGATTTCCGCCGGATCTTGGCGGGCTTAAACCGCGGCGTCACGCAGTTTTTTGTTAGATTGACGGTTCTCTCATGCGCGCACGCCGGTGGCGCCCGCCCTCACCGCTTTGCGTTCCAACCGACTCTGTCCTTCCTGGCAGCTTAGCGCCGGGCACACCGCAAGCCGCCCACCACTCAATTCTTCGACAGGAGCCTGACATGGCACGCAACATCGAAATTAAAGCCCGCGCGCAGCATTTCGAGCAACTGCGCGAACGCGCGGCGCAGCTCGCGCCCGACACGCCTTTGATCTTCCGTCAGCAGGATTTTTTCTACGACGTGCCGCGCGGGCGCCTCAAGCTGCGCCAGTTCGACGACGGCACGCCCGCCGAACTGATCTTCTATCAGCGTGACGACCGCGACGGGCCCAAGGCGTCGTATTACACACGCAGTCCTGTTACGAACCCCGAAGCCATGCACGCGCTGCTTGCCACGGCGCTGACAACGCGCGGCATCGTGACCAAGGAACGGCATGTGTATCTGGCGGGGCGCACGCGCATTCATCTGGATCGCGTCGACGGTCTCGGCGATTTCGTGGAACTCGAAGTGGTGCTCGCGCAAGACGACAATGAAGAAGACGGTCAGGCCGAAGCGCACGCGATGTTCGCGAGCCTCGGCGTGCCGGAATCGGATCTGGTGGCGGTCGCCTACGTCGATTTGCTGAGCCCGGACAGCGAGCCGAAGCAGTTGGCATAAGCCACGCGCGGCCAATGCGCGCGTCAGGCGGCGGCCGTTCCCGGCGACAGATGGCCAAGCGGCAACGGCCCGTTGCGCTTGAACGTGGTGAGTACGATGTTCGAGCGCACGCTATCGACGCCCGGCACGCGCATCAGCTTCTTCATCACGAAGGTGGACAGGTAGTTCAAGTCGGGCGCGACGATGCGCAGCAAATAGTCGGCGTCGCCTACCACCGCATGGCATTCCAGCACTTCGGGCAAGGTGTCGATCTGTTGCTGGAATTGCTCGATGATCGAATCGCCATGATGCTTGAGCTTCAGGCTCGTAAAAGCCGTCACGCCAAGACCCAGCTTCTCGGGCCGCAGCACCACGCGATAACCGTCCACCACGCCGACCTGTTCCAGCCGTTGCAATCGCCGTCCGATTTGCGACGGCGACAGCGGCACCTGTTCCGCCAGTTGCTGATGCGTTGCGCGCCCGAAGCGCTGCAGTACGTCGAGAAGTGCGAGGTCGAAGTGATCGAGTTCTAGCATGTAGGGTGTTTCATCGACTGTATTACCGCTTGTTAAAGAATTCGTCGTATTGAAAGGAATTTGCAGGCAACGCGGGACTCAAACCTTCAGTTCTACAGGCTATTCTTAAGGCGCACGTAAGAATCCCACGCTTGCTGCGCAAAGGCGTCCAAAGCATCGCGCGTTAGCGTGTTCTGACGCTGTACAATCAGGAGCGCATACGGCTTGGAGAGCGCGCTTGCCTCCTTGCACAGAACGAGTTCGTCTCCGCTCGAAGGTGAGCGGGCGCGCCAGAAGTTGATCGCGGCTTCCAGTTCGTGAATGCTTATCTCGGACATGGCTTCGACTACCGGTGTGCGCCAGCAGGCTGCTCGATGACTGCTTCGTGGCCGGTTACGGCAGTTGGCACAGGCACACCACACGCGGTCTGTGAAGCAGGACTGTGTAGCAGGCGCCCCGGCGAACCGCTTGCCCAAACGCCTAAACCCATTGTACTAGAGCGAAATCCATGCGACTCCTTCTGATCGAAGATGACCGTCCCATCGCGCGCGGCATCCAAAGCAGTCTCGAACAAGCCGGCTTCACCGTCGACATGGTCCACGACGGCATTTTCGCCGAACAGGCCCTCACGCAAAATCGGCACGAACTGGTGATTCTCGACCTCGGCTTGCCGGGCATCGACGGTATGACGCTGCTCTCGCGCTTCCGTCAGAGCAATCGCCACACTCCGGTGATCATTCTCACCGCGCGTGACGAACTGAACGACCGTGTGCAAGGCCTGAATTCCGGTGCCGACGACTACATGTTGAAGCCGTTCGAGCCCACCGAACTCGAAGCGCGCATTCGCGCGGTGATGCGCCGCAGCGGACCGCACGGCGACATGCCGCGTCCGGAAGTGTCGCTGGGCGGCGTGCGTTTGTCGGGCGTCGATCGCCGCATTTTCAACGACGACAAGCCGCTCGAACTGTCGCCGCGCGAATTCGCCGTGCTCGAAATGCTGCTGCTGCGCCACGGCCGCGTGGTCAGCAAAGCGCAACTGCAAGACCACCTTACGCATTTCGGCGGCGATCTTGGCGACACCGCAATCGAGGTCTACGTGCACCGTGTGCGCAAAAAGCTCGAGAACTGCCGTGTCGAAATCGTCACGGTGCGCGGCTTCGGTTATCTGTTGCAGGAAATCCGCCAGGCCGCATAATCGTCGTGAAGGCCGCAATTCACTTGCGGCCCGACGGCGCCGGGCCGGCGCAGCGCACTGCTTGCGCGATTCGCCGGCATCCGGCGAAACTTCACGGCGCCTTGCGCCTGCCCTTTTCCCGCGCGTTCGATCATGCCCCAGCCGGCCGCCAATAGTCTGCGCCGCACGCTGCTGCGGCGCCTAGCTGCTCCTCTTTCGCTGCTCGCGCTCATGAGCGGCCTGATCGCCTACTGGCTCGCGTGGCAGTACACGCAGCACGTGGTCGACCGTTCGCTCGCCGACCTCGCGACCGCCATCTCCAAGCAGATCCAGATCTCGGGCCCCGAAGCGCCTATCACCGTGCCGCCGCTCGCGCAGGCCATGTTCTCGGATCCGGTCGAGCATCTCGTCTATCGCATCAGCAACGGTGAAACCGAAATCGCCGGCGATAAGAGCCTTCCGCTGCAAGGCACGAGCGTTCGGCGCATGCATTACGCGTATGTGTTCGAAACCCAGCACCAGGGCGTGACCGTACGCGTCGCGCAGGTACGGGTGGATCAGCCTGTCGGCAACCCGATCGTCGTCGAAGTCGGGCAGCCGGTGCATCACCGTTTTCGTATCGCAGCCGAATTCCTCGTCGCCATCATGATGCCGCTGCTGTTGCTGCTGCTCGCCGGCTGGGTCATCGTATGGCGAGTGGTCAATCAGCAGCTCAATCCGCTAACCGATCTCGCGGACTCGCTGAACCGGCAAACTCATACGTCGCTAGAACCGGTGGACGAAACCTATGTGCCCGTCGAAATCCGGCCGCTGACTGGCGCTGTGAACGCGCTGCTTGGCCGTCTGAAAACCGCGCTCGACGGACAACGCAAATTTATCGCCGATGCCGCGCATCAGTTGCGCACGCCGCTCACCGCCGTCAAGTTGCATGCGGAGCAGGCGGCCACCGCCCGCGACCCGCAACACACGCTCGCGGCCGTGCGCGAACTGCGTGCGGCGGCCGATCGCGCGGTGCGTCTGTCGAATCAGCTGCTGTCTCTTGCGCGCGCCGAACCGGCCGAGCAGGCTGCACGCTTCGTGAATGTGGATATGGCCGCGCTCGCGTTCGACACCGGCGCGGAATGGGTGCCACGCGCATTGACCTCGCACATCGACCTGGGTTTTCAGCGGCTCGACGACCCGACCAACGATCATCCGTTGATCGCGCGCGGCAATCCGGTTCTGCTTCATGAAGTAATCGCGAACCTGCTGGATAACGCGCTGAAGTATGTGCCGCCGTCGCGGTTCGACGGCGGCCGCATCACGGTCACTGTCTCGCAAACTGTGATTGACGACGTCCGCATGGCGGAAATCGTCGTGGAAGACAATGGAGCGGGCGTGCCCCACACGCAGCAAGCCGATCTGTTCAAGCGGTTTTTCCGCGGCGACGGCCAGAGCGATAACGGTGTGGATGGCGGCGCCGGTCTCGGCCTCGCGATCGTTCACGACATCATGGCGTTACATCACGGCAGCGTGCATTACGAAGACGCATTGGAAGGCGGGGCGCGTTTCATCGTGCGTATTCCGCTCGTGCATACCGCCGTTCCGTCCGGGCAGAAAGACGACATACAGCGCCACGAAAAAAAACCGGCGCATTCGGCGCCGGTCGATCTGTAGCAGTGTCTCTTGAACGGGTTGCCTCGCCGTCATTCGCATGACGAACCGGGCAACTCGCGCTACTTCTTCTTGGCCTTCTTAGCCACCTTCGTTGATTTAGCCGATTTAGCCGGCTTCGCGGTTTTGGCCGCGCCCTTCTCTTTCTCGGGCGGCGCCAGCATTGTGCCGCGGCACTTGCGCGAGCCGCAGCGGCATTCGTATTCCTTCTTGAGCTTCCTGGTCTGACGCGCGTCGATCACGAGGCCGTAATCGTAGAAAATTTCCTCGCCCTCAGCGATGTCGCGCAGCGCGTGCACATACACGTGACCGTCGATCTCTTCGGCTTCGCAGTTCGGCGCGCACGAGTGGTTGATCCAGCGCGCGCTGTTGCCCTTTACCTTGCCGTCGATCACCTTGCCGCTGTCGAGCGCGAAATAGAACGTGTGGTTCGGTTCGTCAGGATTATGCGGATGACGGCGCAACGCTTCTTTCCAGGAAATCCGCTCGCCCTTGTATTCGATTAGACGCTCGCCGGCCGCAATCGGTTCGAGCGCAAACACGCCTTTGCCGTGCACACCTGAACGACGCACGGCGATCCTGCGTGAACTCATTGAATGAATCCTTGTGAAGAACTGGGGATGAAGTCCGGCAGCCGTCGGAAACGCCCGCGTCTGACGCGCTGATTTTTTCTGGCGCTGATAGCAAACGCGGCGCCCTGCGAGCGCCGCGTCGACCTGCGACGCTCATGCGCCACATCCGGCATCCTACACGCTGAAGACGGCTTCGTTCAACCGTCAAAAACGTGTGGCCGCATCATGCCAATTGGTGGCTTCATCTTTGTCCAAACGAAATCTCGCCAAACAGCGCCTTTTGCTCGCGCGGTTGTGAACGCCAGTACTGCGGAGGTGCTTCGACCGTCGCACCAAGTTGTGCCGCGGCGTGCCACGGCCAGCGCGGGTTATACAGCAGCGCACGGGCCAGCGCGATCAGATCGGCGTCGCCCTGTTCGATCAGTTGCTCGGCATGAAGCGGATCTGTGATGAGTCCGACGCCGATGGTCGTGAGACCCGTCGCTTTTTTGACGGCCTTCGCGAACGGAATCTGATAGCCGGGTTCAAGCGGAATCTTCTGCAACGGCGACACGCCCCCGGACGATACGTCGATCCAGTCGCAACCGCGCTTTTTCAACTCCTGCGCGAACACGATGGTATCTTCAAGCGACCAGCCGCCTTCGACCCAATCCGTCGCGGACACGCGCACGCCGACCGGTTTGTCGGCGGGAAACGATGCGCGCACGATGTCGAAGATCTCGAGCGGAAAGCGCATGCGGTTTTCGAGCGAGCCGCCGTAGTCGTCGCGCTGGTTCGCGAGCGGCGACAGAAATTGATGCAACAGGTAGCCGTGAGCGGCATGCACTTCCAATGCATCGATACCGAGGCGCGCCGCGCGGCGGGCCGATGCCGCGAAGGCTTCGCGAATGCGGTTCAGCCCCGGCGTGTCGAGCGCCAACGGCGGCTCTTCACCCGCCTTGTGCGGCAATGCCGAAGGTGCGTGCGGCAACCAGCCGCCTTGCGATACGGGAATCAGCTGACCGCCTTCCCACGGCGCCTGGCTCGACGCCTTGCGCCCAGCATGCGAGAGCTGCATCGTCACGTTGATATGCGAATGCTTGCGGATTGCGGCGAGCACCGGCTTGAGCGCAGCCTCGGTGGCGTCGTCCCATAAACCAAGGTCCGCTGGGGTAATGCGGCCGTCGGGCTCGACGGCTGTCGCTTCGATGCACAACATGCCGGCACCGGATAACGCAAGACTGCCAAGGTGGATCATGTGCCACGCGGTTGCCTCGCCGCGCTCGGCGGAATACTGGCACATCGGCGACACGACGATGCGATTCGGAAGCGTCACGCTACGCAGCGTGAGTGGAGAAAATAGCGCGCTCATGGATCACCGCCCAGTTAAAACCCAAGAGCGAACGAGCATAGCACCGCAGTTCGTTTGCTGCAGGCAGCGCAGTGTCGATAAGAGTCGGCGTTCTGACTGCCGGTCGCGTTCAAGCGGGCAGACAGACTGGACGCTCAAGCCGCCGCCTTGACCTCGCAACGCGACGCTAACTTCAGTCTCGCCGACCTGCTCGCGCTCAGGGCTTGGGTTCCACCTGATCCAGCCATTCGCCGAACATGCGGCAAGCGGCAGCTTCGAGAGCCGGACCGAATTGCGCGGTCTCGGCGCGCAACCGGCGTGCGTCGATTCCGTGGCCTACGAGTTCGCCGGCATTGCCGATCAACCACGGCTCGAAGCGGTCGGCGCGAATCTCGGGATGACATTGCAATGCGAGCACATGGTCGCCCCATGTGAACGCCTGGTTTTCGCACGCGCTCGTGGATGCAAGACGCGTGGCGTTGGCGGGCAGATCGAAGGTGTCGCCATGCCAATGCAGCATGGATGTCTGCGCGCCATCGAGATGACGCACCGGCGATGCTCGCCCGGCATCGGTAAGCGTGAGCGGCTCCCAGCCGAGCTCCGCATGGCTCGCGGGATAGACCCGCGCCCCGAGCGCACGCGCGATCAATTGCGCGCCGAGACAGATGCCGAGTGTAGGTAGCCCCGCCTCGATGCGTCTTTCGATCATCGAGAGCAGCGGCACGAGGGTGGGATAAAGCGCGTCGTCGGTGGCGCTGATCGGGCCGCCGAGCACCACCATCAACGATGGCGAAACGGGATTCGGCGCTTCGATGCGCGCAAAGCCGACGTCGAGATAACGGACCGGACGTCCACGCTCGCCGAGCACCAGTTCCAGACTGCCCAGATCTTCGAAGTGCACGTGGCGAATGGCCAGAACTTCCTGATTCATCAGCCTGTCACCTTCAGGTTGACTGGAGACCTGCCGCTACGCGGCGCCCAACGGATGGCAGGCGGCCAAGGCCGCCTGCCGGAGCCGGCTTTGCAGTGTAGCGGATTGTCAGGAAAGCAGCCGCGTTATTGGGCGAAGATCTTCCAGGTCTTCTTCTGCGTAGCGGCGTCAGCGGTTTCATGCACCGCGCAATCAAGACGCAGGTCCGTATCCGCCATGTTCAGGTCGAGCAGCGCGCAATGATGCGGCGTCTTCTTCGGATTCTTGCTGGGCTCGAAATGCGTGCAGCTCAGGCACATGCGGTGCGGCGGAATGTGGCCCTGCGCTTCCAGTTGATGAACCGTCTTGAGCAGCGTGCGGTAGAACATGGCCTGCTCGTCGTCGCGCAAAGTACCGACTGCCTTGGCCAGAAAGTCTGGCCATTGCGCGGCGCGCTTGGCGGCCGTGCGCCCACGAGCGGTCAGGCGGACGGCGAGCGCGCGACCGTCGTCGAGTGCACGGCGCTTTTCGACAAGCCCCTTGGTTTCAAGCGTGCTGACGGCGTCGCTCGTGGTAGCGGCGGTCAATGCCGTTTCACGCGCGATTTCTCCGAGCCGCATCGGGCCCTTTCGCTGCATCAACAGCACCAGGATTTCGCCCTGCGTGGGTGTGAGACCCGCGCCTTCCGCCCACTCCCAAGCCTGGCTTCGCATGGCCGTGCTCAGTCGCAAGAGGCTGTGGGTGACTCGCCCGGTTGCCTGTTCTCCGTATACGCCTTCGCTCATAATCTTCGATTGGTTTATTTACAGCTTTTGTGCGGTGCCGGCCTTACTTGCCGGGAACGCCCGTAGCCTGTGTGGGGTAGCCCCGCCCAAAACAGGACGAGACGGATTCGACTATCTCAAAAATTCACCGCTTTGAAAGCCAAAGCAGTTAAGACGACATTCTATGCGAGAGCGGCGAATCGTACAGCTAAGTTATCCAATGCAACTTGTGGATAACCATGGGACAACACCGGGGAAGACATGTGCGCCGATTCTTGATAAGCATCTGCTGCACGCCTGCCGGTCGTAAGTTGTCCTCGTTTACCGCCGCCCACGCACCGCTCAACGGCCTACTTATGGTTCACGCAGCGCCTTGACTTTGCAGGGAATTATTCAGTTGTCCACAGTCGAGGGCAATGCTTGTTAACTACTACTACGTATGTATACGTACTTATTTGAAAAACCTTAAGGGCCCCGAACTGGAAAATTTTAATTACGAAAAAAAACCCGCCGACGGCGGGTTTCTTACGGTTGAATACGAAGCAGGCGCCGCGCTCGTCATGCGCGCCACTTCAGACACTGCTGCCGGACAGCCTCATGCAGCGACTTTTCCTGTTCGACCACGCCCCTGAGCCACGTCGCGTCGTTGACCTGACCGCGCGCAATCGTGCCGATCTCGGCCAGCGCATGGCCCGAGCCCAACGCCTCTGCGTGCGGTGCGATCAGATCGAGCGTTTCCAGAATATCTTCGGTGATCGTCTTGCGTTCGCCGGTCTGCGGATTGATGCAAGTCCCCGCAAGTCCGAAGCGGCATGCCTCGAAACGGTTGAATGTGTAGACGAGGTAATCGTCTTCGTGCGGTGTGATCGGCTTGTCGAGCAACAGATGGCGCGCGAGCGTCTGGATGTAGCACGCAATTGCCGCCGCCCGGTCCACCGACAGCGGCGTATCCATCACGCGTACTTCGATGGTGCCGAAGCCGGGCTTCGGCCGGATGTCCCAGTAGAAATCCTTCATGCTGTTGACGACACCGGTGTGGACCATCTTCGAGAAATATTCCTCGAAACTGTCCCACGTCAGCACGAACGGCGCGCGGCCCGAGAGCGGAAACGCGAATACGGAATTCAGGCGTGCCGAATGAAAACCAGTGTCCACGCCCTGCACGAACGGCGACGATGCGGACAACGCAATGAAGTGCGGGATGAAGCGTGACATCGAATGCAGAAGGTACAGCGCGCTGTCCGGATCGGGACAGCCAATGTGCACATGCTGGCCGAACACCGTGAACTGCTTGGCCAGATAGCCGTACAACTCCGAAAGATACTGAAAGCGCGGTGTATCCACGATCTGCCGCTCGCTCCATTGCTGGAAAGCGTGCGTGCCACCGCCGCATAGCCCGACGTTCAGATGATCGGCTGCCGAAACGAGCGTGTCGCGGATCTTGCGCAGATCGGCGAGCGCCTGTTCGTGGTTCGTGCAAATGCCGGTGGACAGCTCGATCATGCTCTCGGTGATTTCCGGCGTGATGTTGCCGGGGATCTTCTGATCCTTGACGAGGCGCAGCAGATCCGAGCCGGCTTTGGTCAGATCATAGTCATGCGTATTGACGATCTGCATCTCGAGTTCGACACCGAAAGTGAACGGCTTCGAATCGATGAAGGGTTCGAGTGACATAGCGTCCCCTGAGTGAGGTCGGCCGGGCAGTTGTCAGGTGCCCAGCCGTTTTTTAGCGAATATGTGGATTAATGCGCGGCCGGAAACGCGAAACGCTTACTCTTCGCGCCGTTCGGCGACCAGCGCAAGGCTGCGGTATACGAGCCACGGCCCGAGGATCTGCAGCACGACGATCGAACACATGACAATCGCCCGGAGTTGCGGATCGAAGTTCGGATAAAGGTTGTACGTGTCGTCGACCAGCAGATAGGCCAGTGCCGACATCGGCGACAGCGACAGACCGAGCGCCATGCCCTGCTTCCAGTTCAGACCGCTCGGCTTCGCAAAGGCGAGCACGCCGACCAGTTTCGCGACGAGACGCGCAACAATCAGGCCCAGCGCCGCGACACCGCCGAGCGCAATGTCTTTCCACTCGAACGACGTGAGCGTCAGCACGAACAGAATCACAGTGAGTAGCCACCCTGCGGTGCCGAAATGCTGAGGCCACAATTGCGGCCGCGCTTCCAGATTTTTCACGATAATGCCGGCGGCAAGCAGCGCAAGAATCGTCGACAGCTTGAACAGATGCGCGACCGCGATCGCGAGCAGCACGAGGCCGAACAGCGCGACGAATGAATGCTCGTCCTGCATGTTCATCCGGCGATAAAAGAACGTACAGGTGCGCGCGAGCAGATACGCAAGCACCAGCGAGCCGGCGAGCAGATAAAGCGGCTGGAGGATCGTCGCAAAGACGTTGCCGTACGCTTCCTGATGCAACCAGCTCGACACCAGTTTTTCGATTACCACCGCATACATGCTGTTCAACGCAGTGAGAGTCAGCAGACGCTGCGTGACCTGGCCTTCCGCGCGCAGCTCGGTTTTTAGCTGGATCACCATTGCAGGCGACGTCGCCATGGCGATCGCGGCGAGCACTGTCGCGACCATTAGCGGCACGTTCAGAAACAGCAGCACCGGCAAAACCAGCGCGAAAGTCAGCGTCGCTTCGGCGACGCTCGACATGACGAGCCACGGGTTACGGCGGATCCAGCGCAAATCGAGCCGGCTACCCAGTTCGAACAGCAGCAAACCGAGCGCTACGTCGAGTAACGGCCGCGCGGCCTTGGCCGATTCGGCGTCGATCACGCCGGACCCGGCCGCGCCGGCAATCAGACCGATGACCGCATAGCCGGAAATACGCGGCAAGCGCCACGCGCGATAACAAAGCTCACCGCATAAACCCGCGGCAAGCAATGCGAGGCCCGCCCAAAAGATGGCGTCGGGTGCGAGCGGCCAGGCGGGGAAAAATGAAAACGCCGAATTCATCGTTATGGGTTCTCCTTTGCAGCAACGGCGGATAACACGAACCGGCGCAAACCGGCGCGAACACCGGCAAGCGGGTGCGCGCACAAGGCGCTCACTTTCGCAAACGATTCGCGTGATCCGCGTTGCGAGTTTTCAACGAGCAGATGATTCGAACGCGCCGCAGTCGCAGGGAGCCGGCGCATTCAGGGGTGCGGCCGTAGCAACCAGCACGGCACGGTGAAAGAACGCCGTCGACGTTGAATCAGAGTCTGATTGAACGGCACCGTTCCGTTGCAGCGGGTACTGCGGGAGCAGGCACCACGCGGAAAAGAACGGCGATTGTGCCATAGCTTTTTCAGCTTCAACCGAAAAGACGCCAACATGCAGGCAAAACGGTAAAAACATACTTTATCTTGCCGACGTGTGGAAAAACCGACCGTTTTTCGTGCGGGCTTAGGACCATCGCCGGCGTTGTTGCGACGCTCATCGATGGAGTTTGCGCCGTCCGCATGTGTTTTTCAGGACAGTGATTAGACATCGTCGCATGCGGCTTCAAGATGGTTCGATGCGAGCGTCAACGCGGGAACCAGCTCGGGCCTTGCTGTTTACGTGTTTACTGTATGTATACGTAGTAACAGTTAACAAGCTGCCCCGGATTCTGTGGATAACCCTTGTTTACCGAAGCGAATCAGCGCTTTGCAAACTTCATAACCGGAAGCACTGCGTGTGAGATTGCGACTCGTATACGAGGGTAACTTTTCGCGGATTTCGACGGCGGTCGAGTTACCCCGTTTACATCCACAACGGTTCCACACGAGTTGCGCGGGTAAACAATGCGGTTATCCACAATTCGCGGTGGATAACCGGGCCGCACGCAGACGACCGTTAACCGGCGATGCTTCCCTGCCGCAGCGCGCGCAACAGAAAGCGCGCAGGGTCGATGTCTTCGGCGAGATCGCGTTCCAGCGGCCAAGGCTCGCCTTCTATCTGCGAGGCAATCAGCTCCGCGCCAAGTGCGGCCCAGACCAGACCACGCGAGCCATAAGCAAACGCGCTGTACAAGCCCTCTGTGCGCGGCAAGTCGAGCGGCCAGGCGCCGCGCAGGCGGTCGGCGTCGCGCGTGGCGAGCGCTTCGTCGGCGACATTGCCGATCATCGGCATGCGGTCGCTCGTCACGCAGCGGAATGCCACACGGCCGGCCAGCGCTGCTGGATCGGCATTAGCGGCAGCACCTGCAAACGCGGGCAACATCTGCGCAACGCGCTCGATATTTTCCAGATGACCGCCGGGCCGAAGCGACGTATCGGCGTCGTCGAGTTCGTAAGTGGCCCCGGTCAGCGTGACGCCGTTGGGTAGCGGTATCGCATAGCCTTCGCCGATCACCGACAACCCGAGCGAGGGCGCCGTGCCCGCCGGCAGCAAAGTAAGCTGGCCGCGTATGCTGCGAGTCGGCGTATGCTGCAACCCGGCGATGCGCGCCGCATCGTGGGCGCTCGCGACGATCACGACCGGCGCGCGCACGAGCTCTTCGCCGGTCGTATCGAACACGGTCCATTGGCTGCCCGAACGCACGACGCGCCCGACGTCCACGCCAAAGCGCCGTTCGAGCAGATCGCCCGCCGCGGCGCACTGCGCGGCACAAAGCGATGCCGGGTCGATCCAGCCCCCGTGCGGAAACAGCCAGCCGCCCCGGGCGAGCGGCATGCCGGCGAGCTTTTGCGCATGCGCGGCGGAAACCGGCGTCACGAACTCCGGCGGGTAGCCCAACGCCGCGATGGCTTCGCTCATGGAGCGCGCTTCGTCGTCGTTTTCGGCGATCTGTAGCAAGCCAGGCGCGCCGCGTGACGGCGCGTGACCGAGCCGTTCCAGTGCGGCCCAGCGCCTGAGCGCATACAGAAAGCCGGCGCGCGTGACGCGCGAGGCGACGCTGTCGTCGCGGGAAATCATTGGATGGAACACGCCGGCCGGATTGCCCGACGCGTCTTGCGCAACCGACGCGTGCCGCTCCAGCGACGTAACGCGCCAGCCGCGAGCGGCCAGCCGCTCGATCATCGAGCATCCCGCCAGACCGGCGCCGATCACGACCGCATGCCGCTCGTCGGGCGCGAACGGTCCGATCGGTGACGGCGGTTCATGACGGCGAACGCGCCAACGCGGCGCGAAATGGCCGACCAGCATTGCCCGCTTCCAGCCGAAGCCGTCGACCTTGCGATACTCGAAGCCGCACTGGGTCAGCGCGCGCTTGATGTGGCCGGCGCTGCTGTAGGTCGCGAAAGTCGCGCCCTCGCCCGCGACCCTCGCCAGCGACTTGAAGATGGCGGGCGTCCACAGTTCGGGGTTTTTCGCTGGCGCGAAGCCGTCCAGGTAGAACGCGTCGGCGCGCAGGCGCAGGGTCGGCAAGCTGTGCTGGGCGTCGCCGAAAACCAGTGTGAGGACCACGCGTCCGTCCTCGAACTCCAGCCGATGCGTGCCGGGGACGAGCATTGGCCATTCGTCTGTGAGCGTTTGCGCGAGCGCTGCTATCACGGGATCGCCGATGGTCGCGGCGTAGGCCCGGCGCAGATCGGCGAGCGTGAACGGGTGTTTTTCGGTGGAAACGAAATGGAGTCGCTCGCTACGCGACGGATCCGCACGCCAGGCGGCCCAGGTCATCAGGAAGTTGATGCCCATGCCAAAGCCGGTTTCCAGTACGGTGAAAATGCGCCGACCTTGCCAGCGTTCGGGCAGCGCATTTCCGCGCAGAAATACATGGTCGGCCTGCTCCAGACCGCCGACGGCGCTGTGATAGATATCGTCGTAGAGGGGCGAAAAGGGCGTGCCGTTGTCTCGGAACGAGAGGACGGCCGGGATTAGCGGATCGGTCATGCGTGACGCAAAGTGACGCCCGCAACGAGCGGGTCGAACGTTACCGCCCGCGCGCGGCTCCCCGGGCGGCGAAAAAGACGCGCTGAGCGTTGGCAAAAACCAACGTCAAAGCCCCGTCCGTGCTGGGTTTCGGCGTTCGCGGCGTGGCGGGATACGCAAGAAGTACCGTTTCCTTGCTGTATCTGTTCTAAAACCGCGTAATTCTTCGAAACCCTTGTCCTGATTGGGTTTGCGCTGCGCTATCATAGCAAGCGCCGCGAGAGGAGCGGCAGCACGGCCGACGGACACTCGCTGTCCGGCGCTTTCGATCCGGAGGGGCTCCGGAGCCGTAGCTGCTCGACGGCGCGGCACGCGCACGTATAATCGGCGCGTTCGCGCTGTTCGTGTCAACCTAAACTCAGAAAGGAACCTTAATGAACAAACAGGAACTGATCGACGCCGTCGCAGGACAGACCGGCGCCAGCAAGGCTCAAACCGGTGAAACGCTGGACACGTTGCTTGAAGTGATCAAGAAGTCTGTGTCGAAGGGTGACGCGGTCCAGTTGATCGGCTTCGGCAGCTTTGGTTCGGGCAAGCGGGCAGCGCGTACGGGTCGCAATCCGAAGACAGGCGAAACCATCAAGATTCCGGCCGCAAAGACCGTCAAGTTTACGGCTGGCAAGGCGTTCAAAGACGCAGTCAACAAGCGCTAAGCAGATTACTGCCTGGCAGTTGACACCCGCCAACGGCGGGTTTTTTTTCGTCTGCGGTTCCGCCTGTGAAGGTTACGCGAGACGGGCGCGGTGCTGTGCCGCGGCCCGCGTCGCGGCTTTCACTGTGCTACGCGAGGCCGCTCAGTCGTGGCGATGCTCGATCTCGCCGTGGTCATGGTCGTGGCCGTGGTCATGGTGATCATGATCGTCGTCGAAGTCCCATGCGGGGAACGGGTCGGCGAATTGCTGCCAGCCTTGTGGTCCCAGCGCGTATTCGGCGTCGGTCAGAAGGCACGCGTCGAACTTCGCGGACCAGAGCGCCGGGTCGATGCCCACGCCGATCATCACGAGCTCCTGCCGACGGTCGCCGATGCTCAGATCGTCCGGTGCGCCGTACCAGTCGGCAGCAATTTCAGCGGCCAGTTCGTCGTCCGCGTCGGGCCATTCGCTGCGATCCTGCGCCGCCCACCACATGCCCGCCGGACCGTGCCGGCAAGCGCCGCCCGCCTGTGATAGCGAACCGGCGATATCGTTACGCGTCGCGAGCCAGAAATACCCCTTGCTGCGCAACACGCCCTTCCATTCCTCATGCAGCAGCGCCCACAGGCGTTCGGGATGAAACGGACGGCGCGCGCGATAAACGAAAGTGCCGATGCCAAACTCGTCGGCTTCGCTGTGATGGCTATGCCCGTGCGCGGGCAGGTGTTCGTGCTCGTCATGGCTGTTAAGCGCCGCAAGCCAGCCGGGCGCGCCCGACGCCTCGTCGAAATCGAAGCGGCCCGTGTTCAATACCTGATCGAGCGGCACCGCGCCGAAGCGGCTCACCACCTGCACCGCCTGCGGGTTGATTCGCGCGAGGATGCGTTGCAGACGCGTGAGTTCGTCGGCGCTGACCAGATCGGCCTTGTTCACCACCAGCACGTCGCAGAACTCGATCTGCTCGATCAGCAGTTCGACCAGCGTGCGGTCGTCTTCTTGGGTCGCGGCAATGCCCCGTTCGGCGAGCGCGTCCGCCGAGCTGTAATCGCGCAGGAAGTTGAATGCGTCGACAACCGTCACCATCGTATCGAGCCGCGCGACGTCGGACAGCGACGCGCCGTCATCGTCGCCGAACGTGAATGTCTCGGCGATCGGCATGGGTTCGGCGACGCCGGTCGACTCGATCAGAATCGCGTCGAAGCGTTTTTCGGCGGCAAGGCGTTTGATCTCGACCAGCAGATCGTCGCGCAGCGTGCAGCAGATGCAGCCATTAGACAATTCGACTAGCTGCTCTTCCCTATGCGAAAGCGCGGCGGCGTCGCGCACCAGCGTCGCGTCGATATTGACGGCGGCCAGATCGTTGACGATCACGGCGACCCGCAAGCCGGCGCGATTCGCGAGGATGTGGTTCAGGAGCGTGGTCTTGCCGGCGCCCAGAAAACCGGAGAGCACGGTGACGGGCAATGGCGGCTGGTTCATCGCAGTACGGAAAAGCTAGAGATTGGAGGGCGTGCCGGGCGCAGCATTGCTGCGTGAGCGCAGAGACGGCGGTCGACGCTCGAGCGCCGGCGGCAGCACGAAGCCGCATTGTGCATCAAATCCGGGAAGGCAAGCGGACGGTGGCCGCCAGCAGGCTGCGGACCGGGCCGCTCTACAGGCCGATGAGCGTGCCGACCAACGGGTCAGTCAGCGGGCTGCTCAATGGGCCAGTCAGCGGGTTGCTCAGTGCGCTATTCAGCGCGCAGCCGGCATGAGGTTCCACTTGCGCAGAATCGCGGCGATCTGTTGCGCGTACTTGTCGCGCAACGCGGGCGTCTCCGAGTGATACGCGCCGATCGCTTGCCACGAGTTGCCGTACTTGTTCATCTGACGGCGCAGATGCCAGGCCGCGATATAGACGTTCTTGCACGGCTCCATCAGCGTGCCCTGCGAAATGCCGTACTGAGCAAGCGTGGGCAGGTGGATCGAGTTGATCTGCATGACGCCGTAGTCGGTCGAACCGTTGGCGTTCTTGTGCTGCGCGTCCGGCCGGTTATGCGACTCCTGCCAGGCGATCGCGCGCAGGACCAGCGGGTTGACCTTCTGATATTTCGCTGCCTCGTCGAAACAATCGGCGCACGCCGACCCGGCTGAAGCCAACAAGGTAATTCCTGCCAGGGCGGTTACGAGGGATCGTTTCATCGGTCAAGCTGACTAGGCAAACCGCAAGGGTAAGGCTTCGTAATGCATTGCGTCGGCCATTGTTCAGACGCAGGAAGCCGGGAAGCGCACTGTGGCCGGGCGTTGACGCAACATCGGGAAAACCCATGTTGGCAACAGCGAACCGGCGGCTCGAACGGCTCGTATGATACCGGCAGGCCGATACCCGTCAAGTTGGCTAACAGACATAAGAGCGCGGAATACGAAGTTCTGGCGCCCGTTTTCCGGCCGTATCGCGAGCCTTTCAATGTGCCGACGATCCGCCCGGATCCTGGCGGAAACTCACGGAGCCTTTCCTTTTGTGACAAATCCGACATGAAAAACTGTTACTGTTCACTTTTTTCGGACATTGGATGGCCAGCATTTTAGGGCGGGTTTTCGCCCACCTGGCCCGCCAGCAGGCCGACAGACCGGCGCTCTGCTCCCATGTCCGCGCTGCATGACCGCCGGCGGTTGACGCTGCCGGCATCGACATTACATTCCATGAGAAGAAATCGTATGGCTTTGCGTCGCGTCGCAACGGCGTTGCTGGTGGCTGGATTGATCACTGCGCAGGCGGCAGACGCACAGGTGACCCTCAACTTCGTCAACGCCGATATCGACCAGGTGGCCAAGGCGATAGGCGCGGCGACCGGCAAGACAATCATCGTCGACCCGCGTGTCAAAGGTCAGTTGAATCTCGTGTCGGAAAACGCCGTGCCCGAGGACCAGGCGCTGAAGACGTTGCAGTCCGCGCTGCGCATGCAAGGCTTCGCGCTGGTACAAGATCACGGCGTGCTGAAAGTTGTGCCAGAAGCCGACGCCAAGTTGCAAGGCGTGCCCACCTATGTCGGCAACGCGCCGACTGCGCGAGGCGACCAGGTCGTCACGCAGGTATTCGTGCTGAAAAACGAGTCGGCCAACAACCTGTTGCCGGTGCTGCGCCCGCTGATTTCGCCGAACAACACCGTGGCCGCTTACCCGGCCAACAACACGATTGTCGTGACGGACTACGCGGACAACGTGCGGCGCATCGCGCAGATCATTGCCGGTGTCGATTCGGCGGCCGGCCAGTCGGTGTCCGTCGTGCAACTGAGAAACGCGAACGCGCTCGACATTGCCACGCAACTGAACAAGATGCTCGACCCGGGCGCGATCGGCAGCACGGACGCCACGCTCAAAGTCTCGATCACCGCCGACCCGCGCACTAACTCGCTGCTGATCCGCGCGTCGAACGGCGCGCGTCTTGCCGCCGCGAAAACGCTCGCACGCGAACTCGACGCGCCCACCAGCATGCCCGGCAATATGCACGTCGTGCCGTTGCGCAACGCCGAGGCGACCAAGCTCGCGAAGACCCTGCGCGGCATGCTCGGCAAAGGCGGCGAAACCGGCTCGTCGGGTGGATCGAATGAAGCAAATGCCTTCAATCAGACCGGCGGCGGTGCGCTCGGCGGCAGCAATTCGACGGGCACCTCGGGCACGCCGCCGTTGCCGTCGGGCGGGCTCAACAGCAGTTCCATGTCCTCGCCGATGGGCGGCGCCGGTGCGGGTGGCTATGGCTCGAACAGCGGCGGTTCTTCGGGTGGGTTCCTGGGCGGCGACAAGGACAAGAACGACGAGAATCAGCCGGGCGGCATGATTCAGGCGGACTCCGCCACCAACTCGTTGATCATCACCGCATCGGAACCCGTGTACCGCAATCTGCGCGCGGTGATCGACCAGCTCGACGCGCGCCGCGCACAGGTTTATATCGAGGCGCTGATCGTCGAACTGAATTCGAACACGAGCGGCAATCTCGGCATTCAGTGGCAGGTCGCGAACAATTCGATTTTCGCCGGCACCAACCTCGCAACCGGTTCGAGTAACAGCATCATCAACCTGACGGCTGGGGCCGCGGCGGCCGGAGCCACAGGCGGTCTCGCCACGGCGCTGGCCACGCAAAACGTGCAGCAAGGCTTGAACATCGGCTGGCTTCACAACATTTTCGGCGTGCAGGGTCTCGGCGCATTGCTGCAGGCGCTCTCGCAGACCGCCGACGCGAACGTGCTGTCCACACCTAACCTGATCACGCTCGACAACGAAGAGGCGAAGATCATCGTCGGTACGAACATACCTATCCAGACCGGTTCGTATTCGAACTTGACGAGCGGAAATACAAGCTCGGCCTTCAACACGTACGACCGCGTCGACGTGGGCCTGACGCTGCACGTCAAACCGCAGATCACCGACGGCGGCATTCTCAAGCTGCAGCTCTACACGGAAGACTCGGCGATCGTGAACGGCACGACCAACGCGGCGACGAACCCGGCCGGCCCGCAGTTCACCAAGCGTTCGATCCAGTCGACGGTGCTCGCGGACAACGGCGAAATCATCGTGCTCGGCGGTCTCATGCAGGATAACTACCAGGTCAGCAACAGCAAGGTGCCGCTGCTCGGCGATATTCCGTGGATCGGCCAGCTGTTCCGTTCCGAGCAGAAGAACCGCAACAAGACGAACCTGATGGTGTTTCTGCGCCCCGTGATCATCAGCGATCACGACACCGCGCAGGCTGTCACGTCCAACCGTTACGACTATATTCAAGGTGTGCAGGGCGCGTACCGGCAGGACAACAACCTGATGAAGGACAAGGACGATCCGGTGGTTCCGCCGATGCCCGTCGGCCCGAGCCAGGGTGGATCGCCGTTGAATCTGTTCGATCTCGACCAGATGCGCCGTCAGCAGATGCAGCCGCCTCAGCCGCATTCGTCCGCGCCGCAGCCTAATACCGGCATGCCCGCCGCCCCCGCGGTGAACGGCGCCGTGCAGAGCAACCCCGTGCCGGTTGCGCCGTCTACCGCATCGCCAGGAGTTCAGCCGTGAATACGCCGTCCATGCCGCCGTCAGCCTCAACGTCGTCGGCATCGTCGCGGGCCGCCGGAGTTGCGCCGGCGGCGATGATCGAGCACGCCGACCATGCGGAGCGCGCGGCGCCGTCCGCGATCGCCGCGAGGCTCGTGCCCTACGGCTTCGCGCGCAGCGGCCAGATTCTGGTCGCGCATCAGCACGCCGACAGCCTCGAAGTGTGGATCAGCGAGCGCACGAGTGAAGCCGCGCTCGCCGAAGTAGCGCGCAATTTTGGCGCGGTGTCGGTGGTACGTCTTCCCGCCGACGAACTCGCGCAGGCGATCAACCAGGCCTATGCGCGCCACGACGGCAGCGCGGCGCAGGTGGTCGGCGAGGTGGAAGGCGAAGTGGATCTGTCGCGCCTGATGCAGGACATTCCCGAGGTGGAAGACCTGCTGGAATCGGAAGACGACGCACCGATCATCCGCATGATCAACGCGCTGCTCACGCAGGCGGCGCGCGAACAGGCGTCGGATATTCACATCGAGCCGTTCGAAACATCGTCGGTGGTGCGTTTTCGCGTCGACGGTACGCTGCGCGACGTCGTGCGTCCGAAGAAAGCGCTGCACGGCGCGCTGATTTCGCGGATCAAGATCATGGCGCAGCTCGATATCGCCGAGAAGCGTCTGCCGCAAGACGGCCGTATCACGCTGCGCGTGGGCGGGCGTCCGGTCGACGTGCGCGTGTCGACACTGCCGACGGGCCACGGCGAACGCGCGGTGCTGCGTCTGCTGGAAAAGGACGCGACGCGCCTGAATCTCGAAGCGCTCGGCATGGGCGCGGACACGCTCGGCAAGTTCGACAAGCTGATCGGCAGGCCGCACGGCATCGTGCTGGTAACGGGCCCGACCGGCTCGGGCAAGACGACCACGCTGTACGCGTCGATGTCGCGGCTCGAAACGGCGACCACCAACATCATGACGGTGGAAGACCCAATCGAATACGACCTGTCGGGCATCGGCCAGACCCAGGTGAACGAGCGGATCGGCATGAGCTTTGCGCGCGCGCTGCGCTCGATTCTGCGTCAGGATCCGGACATCATCATGATCGGTGAGATCCGCGACCTCGAAACCGCGCAGATCGCGGTGCAGGCTTCGCTCACCGGCCACCTCGTGCTGGCTACGCTGCATACCAACGACGCCGCGTCCGCCGTCACGCGTTTGACCGACATGGGTGTCGAGCCGTATCTCCTCGCGTCGTCGCTGCTCGGCGTGCTGGCGCAGCGGCTCGTGCGGCGCCTGTGTCCGGTGTGCCGCGAAAAGCGTGTCGAAGAAGACGGTCGCGTGCATTGGCATCCGGTCGGTTGCGACAAATGCGGCCAGTCCGGTTATGCAGGCCGCCGCGGCGTGTATGAACTGCTGCTGATCGACGACGAGATCCGCACGCTGATTCACCGCAATGCGTCCGACGCGGACATCCTCGCCGCAGGCCGCGCGCAAGGCATGCTCACGCTGCGCGAGGACGCGGAGCGGTGGCTCGCTTCGGGGCTGACGTCGCTTGAAGAAGTGATCCGCGTGACGGGCGGAGCATAAGCGCATGCCGGCATTTCGTTTTGAAGCGATCGACGCGGCGGGCAAGGCGCAAAAAGGCGTGCTCGACGCCGACAGCGCGCGTGGCGCCCGCACCAACCTCCGTTCGCAGGGACTCACACCGCTTGTAGTCGAACCGGCAGCCACGCGCACGCGCGGTGAGCGCAATCAGCGTCTGTCGTTGGGGCGGCGCCTGTCGCAGCGCGAGCAGGCGATTCTCACGCGTCAGCTGGCCAGCCTGCTGATTGCCGGCCTGCCGCTCGACGAAGCGCTCTCGGTGCTCACCGAGCAATCGGAGCGCGACTACATTCGCGAACTGATGGCGGCGATTCGCGCGGAAGTGCTCGGCGGCCACTCGCTCGCGAATGCGCTGACGCAGCATCCGAAAGACTTTCCCGAGATCTATCGCGCGCTGGTTGCGGCCGGCGAACATACCGGCAAACTCGGACTCGTGCTGTCGCGGCTTGCCGACTACATCGAGCAACGCAACGCGCTCAAGCAGAAGATCGTGCTCGCGTTCACGTACCCGACCATCGTCACGATCATCGCGTTCGGCATCGTCACGTTTCTGTTGAGTTATGTGGTGCCGCAAGTGGTCAACGTGTTTGCGAGCACCAAGCAGCAGCTGCCCTTGCTCACGATCATGATGATGGCGCTGTCCGGTTTCGTGCGGAACTGGTGGTGGGCCGTGCTGATCGCCGTGGCGATTCTCTTCTATGCGGTACGTTCGACGCTAAGACAAGCCGGCCCGCGCCTCGCCTTCGATCGGTGGCTGCTCACCGCCCCGCTACTCGGCAAACTCGTGCGCGGCTACAACACCGTGCGTTTCGCGAGCACGCTCGGCATTCTGACGGCGGCGGGCGTGCCGATTCTGCGCGCGCTTCAGGCCGCGGCCGAAACGCTCAGCAATACGGCTATGCGCGGCAACATCGACGATGCGATCGTGCGTGTTCGTGAAGGCACGTCGCTCTCCCGCGCGCTCGGCAATACGAAGACGTTTCCGCCGGTGCTGGTTCACCTGATCCGCTCGGGCGAAGCGACCGGCGACGTCACGACCATGCTCGACCGCGCGGCCGACGGCGAAGCGCGCGAACTCGAGCGCCGCACAATGTTTCTGACGAGTCTGCTGGAGCCGCTTCTGATTCTGGCGATGGGCGGCGTGGTGCTGGTGATCGTGCTGGCGGTGATGCTGCCGATCATCGAGTTGAACAACCTGGTGCAGTGAGGGTTCAGTGCCGCGGCGCTTTGTGCGGCGGCATAAGCGACGGGCCTATGCGGATTAGCCGGTGCGATGACGCATGGAGACCAGGCGGCGGCCACCACGCTGTGGGCCGACGCTAAGCAGCGTGCGCGTCGCCTGGGTTTGCCCGGTTCTAGCGAACGTAGATCGTGGGTCCCGCCGCGTTGGCCGGTAGGAATACTTCGGAATGCGCGCCATTGCGGTCGATAACGATCGAACGGGCGCGGACTTCGGAGAGTTTGGCGCCTTGCATCAGTGGGCTGCCGAGCGACACCGCACGCGGCGGTTCGCCGCCCACGCTGACGATGGCTGCGGCGCCTTCGCGCAAAGCGAGAATGCCGAACAGGTGCACGTCCTGGTTGGCGGTGCGCGTAAGCTGCCCGCCGAACAGCGTGGCGGCCTGGTCGGTCGAGACCTGCGCATGCGCGGCGGCTGCGGGCAACGGCGCGCCGGACGTCGTAGTGAGCGTGATGATCCAGTAGGTCAGCGTCGCGCAGAACACGGCGAACAGCGCAAGCGACAGAAGGCGGATTTGGATGGCGTTCATGCGCATCATTGTACGGACTATTGTGAAAATTGCGTTGGGTTGAAACCCCGCGATTACATGACATTAAAATGACCGGCCGGGCGTGTTCAATGGCACCGAAAGTGCTGGACGCGAATCCCACCCAGTCGAAAATTCACCTGAAAAGAGGTAGCAAGCTATGCAACTGTCGACCACTCGCCGCACAGCAATCGCGGGTCCGCGCAGCCGTCGTCAACGCGGCTTCACGCTGATCGAAATCATGGTCGTGATCGCGATTCTCGGCATTCTGGCCGCGTTGATTGTGCCCAAAATCATGAGCCGTCCCGACGAAGCGCGGCGCGTCGCCGCGAAGCAGGACATTGGCACCGTGATGCAGGCGCTCAAGCTTTATCGTTTGGACAACGGCCGTTATCCGACTCAGGAGCAGGGCCTGCGCGCGTTGATCGAAAAGCCGGCGACCGATCCGGTGCCGAACAACTGGAAAGACGGCGGCTACCTCGAACGGCTGCCGAACGATCCGTGGGGCAACGGCTATCAGTATCTGAATCCGGGCGTGCACGGCGAAATCGACGTCTTCAGCTACGGCGCGGATGGCAAGGCGGGCGGCGAAGGCAATGACGCCGATGTGGGCTCGTGGCAATAGACGATAACAAAGCACGCTTGACGATCAAGCGGCCGCTCCCCGCGGCCGGCACGGCTGCGTGCGCCCGTGGCCGCGGCAGGTCGAGCGCAACGAGCGCAAAAAGCGCATTGAGTGTGAGTGCCGGCCGTCGACATGCGGCGGGTTTCACCCTGCTGGAAATGATGGTGGTGCTCGTGATTGCAGGCTTGCTCGTGTCCTTGACCGCATTGACGATGACGCGTAATCCGCGCACCGATCTGAACGAAGAAGCGCAGCGTCTCGCGCTGCTGTTCGAATCGGCCGGCGACGAAGCACAGGTGCGCGCGCGTCCCATCGCATGGCAACCATTGGACGGTGGCTTTCGTTTCGACATGCGTACCGAAGACGGCTGGCGTCCGCTGCGCGACGATCTGCTGAAACCCCGCCAGTGGGAAGGCGGCGTGACCGGCGTGACGATCGACTATCCGGGTTCGAGTTCGCAAGCGAGCCGTGTTGTGTTCGGCACTGAGGCGATCGACGTGCCTGTGCGCATCACGCTTTTCTCCGCTGCGGGGCGCGCGACGATCGTCGGCACCGGCAACGGCCGCTACGAGGTTCACTGACATGCGTCGTTGCAGCAGCACGGCGGCGCGCAAGGCCGCTAACCGCCAGCGCGGTTTCACGATGATCGAGGTGCTGGTTGCGCTCGCGATCATCGCGGTGGCTCTCGCCGCATCGTTGCGCGCGGTAGGCAGTCTCGCGAGCGGCGAGGCCGATCTTCACCGGCGCCTGCTGGCTGGCTGGAGCGCGGACAACACGCTCGCGCAATTACGTCTTACGCATGCATGGCCCAATGTGGGCTCGACGAGCTTCGATTGTTCGCAAGGCAACTTGCAGTTGATCTGTACCGAGCATGTGACGTCGACGCCGAACCCGGTGTTTCGTCGCGTGGAAGTAATGGTGACGATGCCTGGGCGTTCCGGCAACCTCGCTCAGATGGTCACGGTGGTCGCGAATGAAAACAACCGTTCGCTCTGAGCGCCGCCGCCGTGCGGGCGCGCATGGCTTCACGCTGATCGAGCTGCTGGTCGCGATTGCGATCATGGCGGTGATCGCCGTGTTGTCGTGGCGTGGACTCGACCAGATCATTCGCGGCCGGCAGACCATCACGAATGCAATGGAAGACGAGCGCGTATTCGCGCAGTTGTTCGACCAGATGCGCATCGACGCACGTCAGGCCGCCTCCGACGACGAATCCGGTCAGCCCGCGGTATCGCTCGCGGGCGGTGGCTTGCAGATCGTGCGGCAATTAACCTTGCCCGGCTCCGCGCCGCGTTTGCAGGTGGTGCGATACCGCGTCACCGAAGGGCGCGTGATTCGCTATGCGTCGCCGCCGCTCGCGAGCGTCGGCGATTTGCGCTCGGCGCTGGGAGGCGGCGAAGGCGAAGGATGGACCGGCTTGCCGTTGATGGGCGGCGTCGGTGCCATTTCCGCGCGCCTCTACGTGCCGAGAGTCGGCTGGACCACGCAGATGAAAGACGTGCAGGGCGCGATCACGGAGGCCGACAATAACCTGAAGGTGCCGCAGCTCGGCAATGCGCCGTTGCCGCGCTCGGTGACCGGACTTGAAGTGAGTGTGGGCGCGAAGTCGCTCGCGCGGCCCGTCACACGCGTTTTTCTGATTGGAGAATGACATGAGATTCTCCTGGCTTCATGCGCGACGTTCGACTGTTTGTTCGGCCCCAATCGATGGCTCGCGT
The DNA here is from genome assembly GCF_032806925.1 of Paraburkholderia kirstenboschensis. Taxonomy (NCBI): domain Bacteria; kingdom Pseudomonadati; phylum Pseudomonadota; class Betaproteobacteria; order Burkholderiales; family Burkholderiaceae; genus Paraburkholderia; species Paraburkholderia kirstenboschensis. The sequence continues at coordinate 2,751,890 of NZ_CP136513.1, forward strand.
GGCTTGGCGCAACGTCGAGCGACGCAAGCGGAACAACGCGGCCGAGGACGTGGACAACAGCGTGGACAACAGCGCGGCGCGGCCATCATCAGCGCGTTGCTGGTGGTGGCGCTGTCGGCCATTCTCGTCTCCGGCATGCTGTGGCGCCAACAGGTTCAGGTTCGCCGCATCGAGAATCAGCGCCTGCTCGCGCAGGCCCAATGGGTTTCGCGCGGCGCGCTCGACTGGACGCGTCTGATTCTTCGCTCCGAAGGCGATACTTCCGCAGGCATTACATATCTTGGCGGCGTGTGGGGCGTGCCGATCGCCAAGACGAGACTTTCCGATTTCCTCGGCCAGATCGGCGAGGTCCGGGCCCAGCAAGGCGCCGCCACGTATCTGTCGGGATCGATTGAAGATGCTCAGGCCAAGTTCAATCTTCGCAATCTGGTCGCGAGCCCCGCGCCCGGGGTCATGCAACTGGACACGGCGCAGATCGACGCGTACCAGCGTCTGCTCGTTTCGCTCGGCTTGAACAGCCAGCTCGCCAAGAACACCGCCGTGCAGGTGCGCGCGAGCCTCGCACAGTCGGCAACGCGTTTTCAGACTGTCACGTCGACGTCCGGCACGACATCGACGCCGCCTATCCAGGGCGGCGCAATGAGCGGCGGCTTCACCGACAAGCCCGGTATCGAAGACAGCGACGACAGCGCCGCGCGCGCACCGTTGCAAATGACCAGCGTCGACTCGCTGCTCGACATTCCCGGCTACACGCCGGAAATGGTCGCGCGCTTGCGGCCCTTCGTCACCGTGCTGCCGACGGTGTCGGCGGTCAACATGAACACGGCCTCCGCGGAGGTGATCGCCGCGGTTGTGCCGGGCATGAGCCTGTCATCGGCGCAGGCATTCGTTGCGCGCCGGCAGACGGTGTTTTTCCACAACGCCGGCGACGTGCAGCTCGCTTTGCGCGGCGCGGGCGCGCAGCAGGTTTCGGTCGATCCGAACCAGCTCGACGTCAACACGAACTACTTCCTGATTCACGGCCGCGTGCAGCACGAGCGCGCCGAGGTGGATCGCACGACGCTCGTCTATCGCGATGCTTTGACTCACACTACACGTATCGTGCGGGTGCAAGACCAACTATGAATAACGCCTTTCCCAAAGAGAGTGGCCTTTGAGCACGCTGATCGTCTTATTGCCGCCGCGTGATCCGGCGGTGCCGTCGCAGGAATGGCAACTGCCGGACCTGCCGTTCGTGTTGCTCGACAAGTCGGGACGCACCCAGCGCGCCGGCCGCTCAGCGCTTGCGCTGCTGCCGCGCGCCACCTCGACGGTGCTGATGGTCGCCGCGCGCGATCTGCTGATGATGCCCGCGACGCTGCCGCCGCTTCGCGGTCCGAAGCTGCGCCAGGCATTGCCGAATATCGTCGAGGATCAGCTGATCCAGGACCCGCAAACTTGCCATATCGCCGTCGATTCGCAATCGGCCGCGGGCGGTCGCCAGGTGCTCGCGATCATCGACCGCGGATGGTTCCGCTTTATCTACGAGGCTTTTTCCGCAGCTGGCCACAGGAGTCTGCGCGCCGTGCCGGTCACGCGTTGTCTGCCGGAAGCAACGCTGCCCGCAATGCCGGCCGAAGTCGCCGAAACCGTGAGCGCGGCCGAGCCGGCCATGGCGGACGCGGGTGCGTCGCTGCGAGGCTCTGCGCCGGTGGCGAGTGCGGCCGACGCTGCGCCCGAAGTCGTGCCGATGGTGGCGGCGGTGCTCGGCGCCGTGGTTCAGACCGCGCCCGCGATGCTGCTGGAAGGCGCCGTCGAAAGCGGCATGCCGCGCGTGGAACTGGCAATAGCCCGCGGCGCGCAAGGCGAAGGCCTTGCTGTACCTGCAAATGCGGTGAACGCGACGCTTGCCGCGCTCGCCGGCGCAACGCCGGTTTCGCTGTATATGCTGACCGAGGTTCCGGGCAACGAGCCGAGTCTTGGCGCGAGCAGTCCGGCGCGGCTCGGCGCGCACGTGCACGGCGCGAGTCCGCTGCCTTTCGAGCAGCTTGCCCGCCGCGCGCTCACGTGCCGCTTCGATCTCTGCCAGTTCGAATTCGCGTCGCAGCCGTGGCGGCTCGACCGCGCGACGCTGCGCCGCTTACGCCTGCCCGTGCTGCTGGCGCTCGGCGCGCTGGTGGTCGCCATCGTCGGTGCGAATGTGCAGTGGCTGATGCTTTCACGTCAGCGCGACGCGATCAGCACGCAGATGACCGAACTTCTGCTGAACACCTTCCCGAAGACGACGGTCGTGCTCGATGCGCCCGATCAGATGTCGCGTCAGTTGCAGCAGTTGCGCGTGGCCGCCGGTGAGCTTTCACCGGGCGATTTCCTGTCGCTCGCCGATGGCCTCGCGCGGTCGCTGCCGCCCGTGCCGGTCAACGGCATCGCCGCGCTGGATTATCACGACCGGCGTCTCGACGTTACCTTCAAACCCGAAGTGAAGCTCGATCCCGATTTCGCCAAACGCCTCGCGCGCAACGGACTTAGCGGCGCGATCGACAGCAACACCGGCAAGTGGACCATCAGGAACGGACAATGAAAGCTGAACTCGCGCAAACCTGGGCAGGCTTCTGGGACCAGCGGACCGACCGCGAAAAAGCGTTGTTGACGTGGGGCGGCGGCGTGCTCGCTGTGGTGATCGCCTGGTCGGTGCTGTGGGCGCCGGCGCAGGAGGGCCGCGCGCGTCTGCGTGAATCGCTGCCCACTTTGCAGCGGCAGCTCGCGCAGATGACCGCACAGGCCAACGAAGCGCGCCAGCTTTCGGCGGCGGCACAGGGCGTTGCGCCGACCGGCGGTGCGCTGAAGGACGCGCTCTCCGCGTCGGTCAGCGATCATGGCCTTGCGGCCACGCAGGTGCAGGTGATCGGCAACGCGGTCCAAGTGCAGATGAAGAACGCGTCGTTTCCCGCGTGGACGTCTTGGGTCGACGACGTGCGCCGCCAGTTCAAGGTGCAGGTCTCCGAAGCGCACGTGACGGCGCTGAAGGAAGATGGCCAGGTGGATGTGACTGCGTCGCTGCAGCCATCCACCGCGAAATGACCGCGCTGTCACGGGATCTCGCATGACTTACTGGATGCGGCGTCTGCGCGCCGTGCTGCCCTGGCTGCTCGTTGCCGTCTTCTCGAACGCCGTCGTGATGCTCGCGTTATTACCCGCCGCGTGGATCACGCCGCAATTCGCCCGCCAGAGCGGCGGCCATGTGAACCTCGTCGACCCAGCCGGTTCGCTCTGGCACGGCTCCGCTACGCTGATGCTGGCGGCCGGCTCCGATATGAGCGCCGCGACGCTGCTGCCGGGACGGATCGAATGGCACACGGCGTTCTGGCCGCTCTTCACCGGCCGTGTACGCATGACCATGCGGCATAGCGAGGCAATGCCCGATCCGATCACCATCGACGCGACGCCGCGCAGCGCCAATGTCACTCCCGGCACCATAGGCGTGCCGGCCTCGCTGCTAAGCGGCCTGGGCGCGCCTTTCAACACGCTGGACCTGCAGGGCGACGTGCGACTTTCGTGGTCCGACTGGCGCAGCTTCAACCGCGAGGCGTTCGGCCAGCTGACGGTCGCGCTGAGCGATGTGAGTTCGCGTGTATCGCCGGTGAAGCCGCTCGGCTCGTATCAGCTCGTGTTCCAGGCGGAGGGCGTCTCATCGACGATCGAGTTGCGCACAATCAAAGGCCCGCTGATGCTGAACGGCCGAGGCGTCGTGTCGCCGGCTTCCACGTCGTTTCACGGAACGGCGACCTCCGCGCCCGAGGCTCGCGACAATCTCGCCGGACTGCTGAATTTGCTGGGACGGCCGAGCGGACCGGACACCGTTACGTTGTCGTTCGCACATTGAGCGCGGCGTGCGGGCCGGGAAACCGCGCTTAGGTCAGGTCGTGCGAGTCCAGACAGAATGAAGAAGAGGCATGCCCGGCTCCGTTAGCCGCTCATGCCTCTTTCGTATTTCAGCGCCGTGCGGCGCTTGCTGCCGCCCGCGAGTTTTATTTGCTTCGCCTGTATCTGCGCCTGAGTGGGCATTTACGTCTGCGGGGCATCGCTCCGTGCAACCGGCGTCGCCGATGACGTCGATGACGCTGGCAATGGCGCCGGTGCGGCAACATCGCCGGTTTCGCGGTTCATCTGCGTGACGTCCCAGCCGCCGCCCAGCGCCTTTACCAGACCGACCGACGACACCATCCGCTGACCTGCGATGGTCTGCAGCTTCTGCTCGGCCGTGAACGCCGTGGTTTGCGCGGTGAGCACGTTAACGAAGCCCACCGTGCCGGCCTTGTATTCATTCGTCACGATGGCAAGCGCCTGGCGCGCCGATTCGACCGCCTGCTGCTGCACCACGATTTCCTGTTCAAGAATGCGCTGCGACGCGAGGTTGTCCTCCACGTCCTGGAACGCGGTCAGCACCGTTTGGCGATAGGTCGCGACGTTCTGGTCATAGGCGGCGCGGGCGGCTTCGGTTTGCGCGCGGCGCAGTCCGGCGTCGAACAGGGTCGCCGCGAGTTGCGGGCCGACGGTCCAGAAGCGCGACGGCGCGGTCAGCAGTTGCGAGAACAACGAACTTTGGAAGCCGCCGCTCGCCGACAACGTCAGCGACGGGAAAAACGCGGCAATTGCAATGCCGATCTGCTCGTTGGCCGCCGCAGCCTTGCGCTCCGCCGACGCGATGTCTGGCCGCCGCTCGAGCAGCGCGGACGGCATTTGGGCGGGCACGGCGGGCGGCGTCGCGGTGAGCGGCATCGGCGGAATGAAAAACGTGGAGGCCGGTTCGCCCACGAGGACCGCGATTGCGTGTTCGTCCTGCGCGCGCTGAACGCCGTTGTCGATCGCGGCGGCCTGCGCCGATTGCAACTGCGTTTGCGCCTGGATGACGTCCGAGCGCGCGGCCACGCCGGCAGCGTACTGGTTCTGCGTGAGTTGCAGCGAGCGCTGATAGGCGGCAACGGTTTCGTCGAGCAGCTTCTGGTTCGAATCGAGCGAGCGCAGCGCGAAATAGGTCTGCGCGAGCGTGGCCTGCGCGGACAGACGCGCGTTGGCCAGATCGGCGGCGGCGCTCTGCTGGCCGGCCTTCTGCGCGTTGACGGAACGACCCACGGAGCCCCATAGATCGGGCTCCCAGCTGGCGTCGAGTTGCACGTTGTAGCTGTTGTGGACGCCCGAGCGGCTGCTCCCGCTCGCTGCCACCGCACTCGACGAAACACCGCTGCCGGAGCGCGTACCGCCCGCGGACAAGCCGACGGTCGGAAAATACGCCGCGCGCGCCTCACCGACGAGCGCGCGGGCCTGCCGGTACGCGGCGGCAAATTGGGCGACAGTCTGATTCGCGGCGTTCAGCTTCTCTTCGAGCGCATCGAGCTGTGGATCTTGATAGACGGTCCACCATGCGCCGCGGTCCTGCTGATCCGCCGGTTGCGCGACTTTCCAGCCGGGCGCGGCTTCCTTGTACGAGGCGGGAATCTCGGCGGCCGGGCGCTTGTAGTCTGGGCCGACCGCGCACGCGGCCACGAGGCCCGCGACGGACACAGCTACCGCGAGGGTCATGACGCGCGGCGCGAAGCTTCGCACGGACGAGATTCGGTCAGACTGCATGCATTATTTCCTTCTGGACGCCGCGATGCCGCCGATGACGGCGCCGCCGGCCGGTATGGTTTGCCGGCATGTTAGCGTAAGAGCCCGCTGGGCGCGGGAAACAGAAAGGTTAATGCGGCGAGCGATGAAGGTGTGTTACCGACAGCGTCGCGAAGGTTACGCGCTGTTACCGCCGGCGGCATGTTTTGGATGAAAGCGGCGGGGCCGCGCCCGTCACGCCCGCGAGTCGATCCGCGATTCCGCCGATGCCGGCTTGCGCGCGAGCTTGCCCGCAGCTGCCCGGCATGGCGCGTCGCCGCGCGACTGGCAGGCGCTCGCCGCGTTGTGCGCGGTGGCCGTTGCAACGCCGGGCAGTCGCGCCGGCTCTGCCGCGATTTCTACAGATGCGCTTTTCGAGCCTTTGCGCCCGCGCCGATGCTCGACCCACGCCAGGATCGCGACCCCCACCGATCCGCCGGGCAGTACGAACAGCACGGCAAATAACGCGAGCTTCCACCAGCGATGCGGACCCTGGAAGCTGTGCAAAGCTGAATCGGTCAATGAGCGGCTAAGGCCGCCCAGGGTATTTTTGAGGTACAGCATGGGAGGAACATCCTTGGGTCACGCCGTAATCGAGGGCGGACAAAAAAGCGGTCAGAACATAGTCTCGGGTGGCGCGGAACGCGTAACTCGTTGCTTCGTATAATATTGACTATGCAAGTAAATTTCAAGATACTGTGCGCAATATCTGGATGGGCTGTTGTATTTCGGCGGCTCCATCACAACGATCTACGAGAATCGGCATTTGATCTTCCTGCTTAGGCAGCTAAACTTCGCTTGCCAGCGGTGTACCGGATACAAGATGACAGACGGCCCCTACAAAGCGGATGAAATCCGGCTCGAGTCCAGTCTCGGCTACTACCTGTCGAAGGCTCGCAACGTACTGGTGGAGCGCACCGACCGCGCGGTCAAGCCGCTGGGGCTCACGGCCCAGCAGATCGGCGTGATTCTGATGCTGGCCGCGGGCCGGGCGAACACGCCGTTCGAGTTGTCGCGCGTTATGTCGTACGACAGCGGCTCGATGACGCGTCTTCTGGATCGCCTTGAAAAGAAAGGCTTTGTGTCACGCATGCGCAGTGATGCCGACCGACGCATGATCAAGCTGGAGCTGACGCCGCAGGGTCAGGACGCGGCGCGGCAGTTGCCGGACATCGGCGCCGCCGTGCTGAACGAACAGTTGCGCGGTTTCACGGCCGCGGACCTCGCCACGCTGATCGATCTGCTTGGCCGTTTCATTGCCAACGGCATCGATCCGGATTCGAGCGCCGGTTGCGGTCTGTGCTCGCCGGGCGACCTGCCCGACGAGACGCTTCAGGATTCATCGCCGGAAGACGGCAAGCAGTAACCGGAGCGCGCCTTTTCGGGCGATGCTGTCGGCGAATCTCTGTCTGGGCAGAGTGTGATCGTGCATGTATGCAAGCGGTCCGGGATGACGCGATAAACGTGGCACAACAATCTTTTCCGCGTTGAGGAGAGAAAAACATATGGACGCTACGGCTTCCAACGCTGCCCCACCGGCCGCCCAACCCGCCACTCCACCCGCAGCCGAACCGGCGCCGCTCAAGGGCGGCGCGCTCGCGCTGCTGACGGTGGGACTCGCGCTCGGCACCTTCATGGAGGTGCTGGACACGTCGATTGCCAACGTGGCCGTGCCAACGATATCCGGCAGCCTCGGCGTGGCGACGAGCCAGGGCACGTGGGTGATCTCGTCCTATTCGGTGGCCTCGGCGATTGCCGTGCCGCTGACCGGATGGCTGGCGCGGCGCGTCGGCGAAGTGCGGCTCTTCACGCTGTCCGTTCTGCTCTTTACGATCGCCTCGGCGCTGTGCGGTTTTGCGCAGAACTTCGAGTCGCTGATCATGTTTCGCCTCGTTCAAGGACTCGTGTCCGGGCCGATGGTGCCGCTTTCGCAGACCATTCTGATGCGCTCGTATCCGCCGGACAAACGCGGGCTCGCGCTTGGCCTTTGGGCGATGACTGTGATCTGCGCGCCGATCTTCGGGCCGGTGATGGGCGGCTATATCACCGACAACTACACGTGGCCGTGGATCTTCTACATCAACGTGCCGATCGGCCTTTTCTCCGCGGGCTGCGCGTTCGTGCTGCTGCGCGGCCGCGAAACGAAAACGACCCAACAGCGTATAGACGCGGTCGGTCTCACGTTGCTCGTGATCGGCGTGGCGTGCCTGCAGATGGTGCTCGACCTCGGCAAGGATCGCGACTGGTTCAACTCGACATTTATCGTGACGCTTGCAGTGATCGCGGTGGTGTCGATTGCGTTCATGCTGGTGTGGGAGATGACCGAGAAAGAACCCGTCGTCGATCTTTCGCTGTTCAAGGACCGTAACTTCGCGCTTGGCGTGCTGATCATCTCCTTTGGCTTCATGGCGTTCTTCGGCTCGGTGGTGATTTTTCCGCTATGGCTGCAAACCGTGATGGGTTACACCGCCGGCCTCGCCGGTCTCGCCACCGCGCCGGTCGGCTTACTCGCTCTCTTTCTCTCGCCGATGATCGGCAAGAACATGCATCGGTTGAATTTGCGCGTGGTGGCGAGTTTCGCGTTTATCGTGTTTGCGTTCGTGTCGTTCTGGAACTCCACGTTCACGCTCGACGTGCCGTTTAACCACGTTATCTGGCCGCGTATCGTGCAGGGCATTGGTGTGGCCTGCTTCTTTGTGCCGATGACAACGATCACGCTATCGAGCGTGTCCGACGAGCGGCTCGCGAGCGCATCCGGTCTATCGAACTTTTTCCGGACCTTGTCGGGCGCGATCGGCACTGCGATCAGTACGACGTATTGGGAAAACGATACGATTCGCCATCACGCAATGCTGGTCGACAACGTGAACGTCTATACCCCGAATACGAATGCATACACCGATGCGCTCGCGGGCGTCGGCTTTTCCGGCGGCAGCATCACTGCGCAGCTCGAGCAGGTGGTGACTGCGCAGGCTTATATGCTCGCCACTAACGACTTCTTTCGCATATCGTGCGCGGCATTCCTCGTACTTGCCGTGCTCGTGTGGGTCACGAAACCGCGCAAAGGCGTTGGTCCTTCGATGGGACATTGAGCGGCGCGCAACGCTTCGGTCATTGACTGACCGCTTCGCCAGTTGTTGGCGTCACCGATTGCCCTTGCAACGCGTCGGGATGCATGGCGGTGGGTGCAGGCTGCGGCGGCTTCACAGCGGGTTTCTGTGCGCCCGCCGCGGTGCCTCGCACGTATTGCTTGAAGTCGGCGCCCGCTTCCCATGGGTTGGGCGTGCAACCAAGCGACCCATCGCAATGTGCGGCGAAGCCGATTGTCGCGGTGCCGTCCGGATTTGCGGTGCGGGTGATCTGATACGCAAGCGCGCGTTTGCCGCCGTCGGGGCCGGCCGTCTGAATCAGCGTGTCGGTCGCGGATTCGACTTTGTATTTCGAGTTGTTCGTGACCCACGTTTGCGCGCGCTGCCACCAGAGGTCGCACTCGGCTTTGTTCGAACATGTGAGGGGCGTGGTTGCGATCTGCATGACATCGGGATCGACTTGTCCTTGCGTTGAACATGCCATCGCGGCGACCGCCGCCGCCATAGCAATGCTTAGTGCGGCCAACAGACTTTGCTTCATCACGTTGATCCTCCCTCTCGCTAGCGTGTCGTACCAGTTTGGACCGTAACGTGCGGAGGGCGTTTCGTTTACATCAGGGAAACGCGGAAGCCGTGAAGGATTTGCCGATGCGCCCGATGCTGTGCGCGTCGATTACGTAGCCGTTACCGTACGTGCTTCGCGCAATGAGAAAAAGCGACTACTCGAGCCGCTTTCGCACATTGCTGCGCGCACGTGAGCCGGTGTGCTCAGACGCTGAAACGATTCAACGTATACGCCCGGTAAGCGGCGACGAATGCATCGAACGAGCCTACTTCCTCGCGTTCGAGCTTCGCCTGCTCCTCGAGCGATTGCTTGGCCAGTTCTGCAAATTCGTTGGCCTCGCCCGGCTCCAGCGGACGCGCGCGGAAATACGCCGCATGCGCTTCGCTGAGTTCCAGACCGAATTCGAGGAAGCTCTGCTGCTTGTCGCGCATCGTCTGCAACACCCGCGCCGATGGCGTGAGCGACGGATCGGCAAGCTTCGCCCGCTGAACGGCAACCGAGCGCGCGTGCGCGTCGCCGCCCTGCAGTGCGTCGAGCCTGGCGGCCGCCGCCTCGATCTTGACGAATAGCTCTTCGGCCCAATCGATCATCGCGAGCGGATGGCCGTCGCGGATCAGTTCGAGGCCGGGCTTGCGCCCTTCGGTCGTTACGCGCGCGAAGTTCTGGTTGGCTTCCGCGTACGGCTGCGGCGGCAATGGCGCGCTGTCGTCGAGCGCGCACACAAGCAGATAGGCGTCGAGAAAGCGTGACGTCTCCAGCGAAATACCAACCGGCTCGAATGGATCGATGTCCATGCAGCGCACTTCGACGTATTGCACGCCGCGCGCGGCCAGCGCATGCAAAGGACGCTCGCCGGGATACGTGACGCGCTTCGGACGGATCGTCGAATAAAACTCGTTTTCGATCTGCAGGACGTTCGTGTTGATCTGCACCCACTCGCCGTCGCGCTGCGTACCAATTGCCTCATATGCAGGATAGGGTTGGCTGACGGCCTTTGCGAGTGCGTCGAGATAACCGGGCAGCGTGTCGTAGTCGGCATGCAGCGCCGCTTGCGCGGTGGTATTCGAGTAGCCGAGATCGCTCATGCGCAAGCTGGTTGCATACGGACGGTACAACGTGTCGGCGTCGAATGTTTCGAGCGTATGTTGGCGCCCGCGCAAGAAGCGGCGATCGAGCGCCGGCGACGCGCCGAACAGATACATCAGCAGCCAGTTGGTGCGGCGGAAATTGCGGATCAGCGCGAGATAACGATCCGACTGGAAATCGACTGCGCTCGCGGTGGATTGCTGATCCGCATGCAACAGCCGCCACACTTCTTCGTTCAGCGAATAGTTGTAGTGGATGCCGGCAATGCACTGCATCGTGCGACCGTAACGCAGCGCAAGGCCGATGCGATACACGTACTTCAGCTTGCCGATATTAGACGTGCCGTAATTCGCGATTGGAATGCCCTCGTCGGTCTCGGGCAAGAGGCCGGGCATCGAGTTGTTCCACAGAATCTCGTCGCCGAGTTCTGCGTAGACAAAGCGATGCAGCTTGTCGAGCTTATCGAGTGTCAGCGCGACGTCCTGCTCGGCCGGCGTGATTAATTCGAGCAGCGCTTCGGAATAGTCGGTGGTCAGCGACGGATGCGTGAGCGCCGAACCGAGTGCGCGCGGATGCGGCGTCAACGCAAGCTCGCCATTGTGCGTCACGCGCAGGCTTTCCCTTTCTATGCCGCGCAGGCCGTGCAGCAGCGCGTCGCGTTGCGGGCCAGAAGTCAGCACGGACAGGCGGTGCGAGAACGCGTCGGTCGTGCGGGATTGTGTGGTGTTTGGCATTGATGCGAGTCGGGCGTCGTCGGCCGCCATGTGCCGCTTCGCTGCTCGCTGGCAGCATGGTGCGGTCGACAACGTTCGGCGGAATTTTCAGTAGCGGGCACTTTAACATCTCGCCACGGCGCCTGCTTGAGGCCGCATCGGCGGGCTGTTCCGGCTGGCCGGCCCGACTGTTTTCACGCCGGATTCGCGAATTTAGCCACGGGAAGTTGGGGGTTATTCAGGGTATTGCGGCGGTAGGGTTTTTGCCGGCGGCGGTGCGTCGGCACGCGCGGCAGATGCGGCAGATGCGGCGCTACCGGTACAACGGCACAACCGGCACAACCGGTACAACGGCACAACCGGCACAACCGGCACAACCGGCACAACCGGCACAACCGGCACAACCGGCACAACCGGCACAACCGGCACAACCGGCACAACCGGCACAACCCGCGCGTGTCGCCAACCCGCGCTAGCCAACACCCAAAGCTAGCCCCCCCGCGCGGCACCAGCGCGGTCAGCTACTTCGTTCCACAGATGCATCGCCGCGTAAGCGCGCCACGGTCTCCATGCGTCGGTGCGGGCACGTTGCTGCGTCGCCCGCACGAGCGACGGATCGCGCGCGGAGATCGACTGCATCAACACGAGGTCTAACGCAGGCCACGCGTCGGCATCGCGCCAGGCGCGCATTGCGACATACTCGACCGTCCACGGGCCGATGCCCGGCAATGCAAGTAACGCCGTGCGCAGGCTGTGCGCGTCGGCGGTCGCGCTGTCGAGCGGCACGTCGCCGCTTGCGACGGCGCGCGCGAAACCCTGCAGCGCCGCGACGCGTTTGCCCGGCATGCCGATTTGCGCCAGATCGACTGTGGCCAGCGCGTCCGGTGTCGGAAAACGCCACGCGGTGTTCTCGTGCGGATGCCCTTCGATTCGCTCGCCCGCTCGCTGTACCAATCGTCCGATGATCGTCGTCGCGGCCTTCACGCTGATCTGCTGGCCGACGATCGCGCGCACCACGAGTTCGAAACCGGACCACGCGCCCGGCACGCGCAAACCCGGCGCCGCTTCGATCAGCGGCGCGAGCCACGGGTCGGCGGCCAAGGCGGCACCGATCTTCTTCGGCTCCGCGTGCAGATCGAAGATCCTCGCGATGGGCGCCGCAAGCGCGTCGGCGTGACGGCTCACCGGTCCTTCGATGCTCGCGACGAGGCAGCGCTTGCGTGGATGCTGTCGTACGCTGAGCGTGCCGCTGTCGCCGGCCCATTCGATTGCGCGGCGATAGGCGCCGTCTTCGACTGTCTCGACGCCGGGCGTCGCGCGTCCGCCGAAAAAGCGCAGCAGGCGCGGCCAGTCGAAAGGCGATTTGTACGGCAGTTCCAGGGTTGCGACTTCGTCAAGCGTGCTCACGCGGCGTGGTCCAGTTTAGTAGCGAGGGTTTCAGTAGGAGCAGTTTGCGAAGGGTTGGTTTCGTCGGCGGAAACGTTGCGCGCATTCTGCGCCTCGTTGTCGAGCAGGGCCGCCTTGCGCGGCAAGCCCCAACGATAGCCCGCCAGCGCCCCGCCCTTTTGCACGACGCGATGACACGGAATGGCGAGCGCAACGGGGTTCGTCGCGCAGGCGCTCGCCACCGCGCGCACGGCACGCGGCGCGCCGACAGCTTCGGCGATCTCCGTGTAGCTGCGCGTCTGGCCATACGGAATGCGCCGCAGCGCGTCCCAGACACGCTGCCGGAAGGCGGTCGCAGCAATATCGAGCGGCAGGTCGAAGTCTTGACGCGTGCCGCGCAGGTACGCGTCGATTTGAGCGATGAATGGTGCCAACCGCTCGGGATCGTCAAGCAGGTCCGCGTTGGCAAATTCGCCGCGCAGTTCGTCGACGAGGAAAGCGGCATCGTCGCCGAAACCGAGTTTGCAGATCCCTTTGTCGGTCGCGGCCACCAGCACGAAGCCAAGCGACGTCGGCGCGCTCGCATAGCGGACCGTCAGTCCCGCGCCCTTGCGGCGATATTCCGACGGCGCCATGCCCAATTCCGCCGATGCGCTGTCGTACATCCGCGAAGGCGAGTTGAAGCCGGCGTCGAGCGTCGCGCGCGTGACGTCCGCGCCGCTCTTGAGCGCGTCGCGCAACGCGGCGCCGCGCTGCGCGGCCTGGTACTGACGCGGCGACACGCCAACCACACGCTTGAACAGCCGCTGAAGATGGAACGGGCTCACGTGCACAGCGTCGCTCAATTGGGCGAGCGTGAGACGTTGCTGCGGATCGACGTCGAGCGCGGCGCACGCCCGGTTCACGATTTCCAGTTCGCGCGGCAATCCGCCCGGCTGGCAGCGCTTGCAATCGCGAAAGCCCGCGGCGCGGGCGGCGCCGGGGTCTGCGAAGAAGGCGACGTTCTCACGACGCGGCTGGCGCGAAGCGCAGGACGGACGGCAGAACACACCCGTCGTCTTTACGCCGTAGAAGAAAGCCCCGTCGGCAAGCGGATCGCGGCGAGTGACAGCTTCCCAGCGCTCGTCATCGGAATTCCAGCTGGCGGTGTCGGCGGTAGGGCCAATGTTAGCGGGCTCGGCAGTGCGGTTCATGATGATCCCGGATAGGTGCTTTCGATGCTCACCAATGTAGGCCGCATGCCGACACACTACGCTCCGGTTCTTGCGGTGTCATTGCGGTTCCTCGTGGGCGGGCGGCCATTGAAACCCCGACAGGCGCCCATTTCGCCTCAAAGTGCGGCAAATTGCCACGATATCGGGTTTTCCCTTAAAAAGTTATTGCGTCGCACCAACCCCGTGTGTATATTAGTACCTGTCTCCTCCATGTCTCCTCCTGATATGGATTCAGCCCGCTCCACATAGAGCGGGCTTTTTTTTCGTCTGCACGTTCTGCGTCTGGCCCTCTGAACGCTACTCGTTCACAGCCGACGCTTTCTCATAAACTGGTGGTTCATCCGTTCCGTAAGCCGACCAGAGGAGACGTCCATATGAAAATTCATATTCGCGAGATCGACCACGTCGTGATTCGGGCGTCGAACGTCGAAGCCATGGCGCGCTTCTATTGCGAGGTGCTCGGTTGCAGCCTAGAGAAGGAGCAACGCGAGCTCGGCCTCACGCAGCTGCGCGCGGGCCGGTCCCTGATCGACCTGCTGCAGGTGGGCGCGAAGCTCGATCGCCCGGAAAACGGCGCGGCCGGCGCGGGGCGGAACATGGATCACGTGTGCTTGCGCGTGGAACCGTTCGACGTCGACGCGCTCAAGGCGCATCTGAGCGAACACGGCGCGCGACTTGGCGAGCAGGCGCTGCGCTACGGCGCAGACGGCTATGGGCCGTCGCTGTATCTGTTCGACCCGGAGGGCAACATGGTCGAACTGAAAGGGCCGCCGGAAGCGGCGCGGGTGACGTCGCTCTAAAGGCGAACCCCCGGCGTCAGCCGCGAGCCGCCGACGTCTCAGCCGTTGGCGGGCGCCTTCAACACCGTCCACTCGATTTTGACCGCGTCGGCTTCCGCGCTGCCGAGCCACGCTTCGCCGTCCTGTACGGTGCATTGAAGCCGCATCGTGCGCTCGGCAAGCGCGCCCAACTCTGCCGCGACGTTCTCGCCGAGCGACCAGACGGTCACATTGCGCATGCGCTCAACCTTGTTGCGCACGCCCTGCCACCAGATATCCGAAGTGCGGCCGCCGTACGCAATCACGATCACGTCGTTCGAGCGGCCGCTCGCCTTCGCGATGCGCCGCTCGTCAGGCTGGCCGACTTCGATCCACGTTTCGATCGCGCCGGTCAGATCCTTCTGCCACAGATCGGGCTCGTCGACATCCGACAATCCCTTGCAGAACTCGAGCCGTTCCTGCGCAAAGAGCGCGAACGCAGCGACGCGGACCATCATCCGTTCGTCGGTTTCCGACGGATGACGCGCGATGGTGAGTGAATGGTCGGCGTAATAGTGCCGGTCCATATTGGCGATCTGCAACTCCGCCTTGTAAATCGTCGATTTGAGAGCCATGCCGTTGCTAAACCAGACGCTCGCTCCAGCGGAGCGAACCGAAAATGAGTCGTCGACGGCGCGCTGCCGTCTTCCGTGCTTGTTGTACATTTTGTGTCCCTCCCGCGCCGTTCGCCGCCCACCTTATAGACGGGAAGAAGCATTTACCGAGCCATGGCCTGCTCAACGGGAGCGCCATAAACCTCGCCGGCCGCCTCGCGCAGCGAGTCGAGCACCACTGAGGCCGCGGGAGAAAGCAGGTGCGACTGGCGCGTGATGATACCGAATGCATCCATCCTGCACGGTAAATCGATCGGCAGCCGCTTCAACACTCCGTACTGTTGGTGCTGACGCGCCACTTCGTCCGGCAAAACCGCCAACATGTCGCTCTGAAGCAGCAGACTGGAAATCGCGAGGAAGTTGTTGGTGTTCACTACGTTCTGCGGCGGATTCAGGCCGATCTGCGAAAACATCAGATCAAAACGATGCCGCAGAACACTGCCCGGCGGATGCAACACCCAGCTCGCGTTGACAATGCCGCGCAGCGTCAGGCCGGCTTCGTTTTCCAGAGGGTGGCCGGGCCGCGCCACCACGCACAGCGGCTCGTCGGCGAGCGGTTCGTAGCGGACTTCGGTCTTGAACTGGTTCTGCCGCTCGAGCACGCGGCCGATCATGATGTCGAGTTCACCTTCGGCAAGCCGCGGCAGCATCACGTCTGACGTCTCGACTTCAGCCCAGATTTGCAACTGCGGATAACGCTCCTTCACGCTCGCGATGGCTCGCGGCACCATGGTTGCAGCTGCCGCCGCGATCACGCCGATACGCACCTGACCGGCGAGTCCCGCGCGCAACGCCGAGATTTCGTCGTGCGCGTGGCTGAGATTGGACAGCACCATGCGCGCGTGACGGATCATCACCTCGCCGTATAGCGTCGCATGCATGCCGTGCGGCGTGCGGTCGAAGAGGCTCACGCCCAGCATGTCTTCGAGTTCTTTCAGCAGGCGGGAAGCCGCCGGCTGCGTCATGCCGAGCACGTCGGCGGCGCGCCGCACGTTGCCCTCTTCCTCCATCGCGGCGAGCAGCAGCAACTGCCGCGTCTTGAGCCGCGCACGGACGAACCAATTCGAGTAGCTGCGCGTCATCGCCTGTCTCCAACCGTATTCTCGAATGGCCTCAATCATGCCATATCGAAATTGTTATGGGAGTAGCTCAAAAAGGGATTGGAAAGTTATTGCGCCCACTCATACCATTCGTGGACTTTCAGCTTCTCATGTGGCGCCCTTCCGTCGATGAACCGCGATCCGCTCGTCCCGCTCGTTGCCAGCCCGCTGCGCCATTACATCAATGGCGGATGGGAGACGGGCGCGACCACGGGTGTCTCGCTCAATCCATCGGATCTGGACGAGCCCGTCGGCGAATATGTTCGCGCCGACGCCCGGCAAACCGACAGCGCGATCGAAGCAGCGAGCGCCGCCTTCCGCGAATGGGCGCTCTGTTCGGCGCAGCGCCGCGCGGACGCGCTCGACGCAATCGGCAGCGAAATGCTGGCGCGCCGCGACGAACTCGGTCGGCTACTCGCGCGCGAAGTCGGCAAGACGCTGCCCGAGGCGTTGGCCGAGGCCACGCGCGCGGGTCAGACGTTCAAGCTGCTCGCCGCCGATGCACAGCGCGCGTATGCCGAGCCGCTTGCGTCGGCGCGCGCGGGCGTCGAAATCGACATGACGCGCGAACCGCTCGGCGTGGTCGGCATCATCGCGCCGTGGAGCGCGCCGTTCGCGATCGCCGCGGCGAAGATCGGCGCGGCGTTGGCGCATGGCAATTGCGTGGTCTACAAGCCGGCCGAATCGACGCCGGCTTGCGCGGCGGCGCTCGCGTCGATCGTGAGCCGCGCCGGTTTGCCCGCGGGCGTCTTCAATCTCGTGATGGGCAGCGGCCGGCAGGTCGGCGCGCGAATCGTCGCTCATCCGCTCGTCGCTGCGATCAGCTTCAGCGGTTCGGCGGAAACCGGCACGCGCGTGCTGCAAGCCGCTGCCGCCCGCCAGGCGCGCGTGCAACTGGAAATGGGCGGCAAAAATCCCTTTGTCGTGCTGGCCGACGCCGATCTCGACAACGCGGTCGATGCCGCATTGACGGGCGCGTATGGCTCGACCGGCCAGCGCAGCACGGCGGCGGCGCGGTTGATCGTCGAACGCTCGATGTTCGAGCCGTTCGTCGACGCGTTGCAGACGAAGCTCGCCAGGCTCACCGTGGACCATGCACTCAAGCACGGCGCGGACATGGGTCCGGTAGCGAACGCCGCGCAACTCGAACGCGATCTCGACTACGTGCAGATCGGCAAGCAGGAAGGCGCGCAATTGCTGCACGGCGGCCGTCAGCTGGAACGCGCGACACGTGGCTACTTTTTCGAGCCCGCGCTGTTCGTCGGCGAGGCGGAACATCGTATTGCTCGCGAGGAAATCTTCGGTCCGCTCGCGGTCGTGCTGCGCGCCGACGACTACGACCACGCGCTGCATCTCGCGAACGACACCGCTTACGGTCTATGCGCGGGCATCTGCACGCGCTCGCTCAGCCGCGCGCGGCATTTCCGCTGTCACGTGCATAGCGGTTTCGTCACGATCAATCTGCCGACCACGGCCGTGGAGCATCACGCGCCTGGCGGCGGGCGCAAGGCGTCCGCGTACGGCTCGACCGACGCAGCATTCTGGACGGCCGTGAAAACGGCGTACGTCGCGAGCTGATCGTGATGGCCTGCATTCGCGTGCCCGCCCGCCTCGATTCGATAGCCAAGTTTTTACGCCCCGGCTAACGCCGCCGCGTATCGCCTCGCTGCACATAAACGAAATCAATGCAGCTTTTCAACCTCAGGAGACAGACGTGACCAGCAAGCTTCGCCGTTTGACGCTAACCGCGATCGCCGCCGCCGCAATCGCCGCGCCCTTCGCCGTCCAACTTTCCGCGCACGCGGACCAGCAGCTTAAAGTGGGCTTCCTCGTGAAGATGCCGGAGCAGGCGTGGTTCATCAACGAACAGAAAGCCGCGACCGCGCTCGGTCAGAAGGACGGCTTTTCGGTGGTGAACATCGGCACGCCGGACGGCGAGAAAGTGCTGTCCGCAATCGACAATCTCGGCGCCCAGGGCGCGAAAGGCTTCGTGATCTGCGCACCCGACGTGCGTCTCGGACCGGCCATTCAGGCGCGCGCCAAGCGCTACAACATGAAGTTCGTCACCGTCGACGATCAACTGGTCGATTCCAGCGGCAAGCCGCTCGCCAATGTGCCGCACCTCGGCATGTCCGCGTTCAAGATCGGCAACCAGGTCGGCCAGGCAATCAGCGACGAAATGAAACGCCGTGGCTGGAAGCCCGAGGAAGTCGGCGCACTGCGCATCACGAACTACGAACTGCCGACCGCGAAGCTGCGCACCGACGGCGCGACCGAAACGCTGCTCGCCGGCGGCTTCAAGAAGGAAAACATTTTCGACGCCCCGCAAAAGACGACCGATGACGAAGGCGGCTTCAATGCGTCGTCGCCGGTGTTGGCCAAGCATCCGAACATCAAGAAGTGGGTGATCTTCGCGCTCAACGAGGAAAGCGTGCTGGGCGGCGTGCGTGCCACCGAGCAGTTGCATATTCCGGCGGCGGACGTGATCGGCGTCGGCATCAACGGTGCAGGCGAGGCATTTGCCGAGTTCCAGAAGAAGGAGCCGACGGGCTTCTACGGCACGATCGCCGTCAGCTCGACGATGCACGGCAAGGAGAGCACCGAGAACCTCGTGGAGTGGATCAAGGACGGCAAGCAGCCGCCCGCCGATACGCAAACCACCGGCAAGCTGATGGTGCGCGGCAACTGGCAGGACGTGCGTAAAGAACTCGGCATTTAAGCCGCGTTCGACTTTGCACGCGGCGGGCCGCGCCTCGCATTTGCCTGACG
The DNA here is from genome assembly GCF_032806925.1 of Paraburkholderia kirstenboschensis. NCBI lineage: Bacteria > Pseudomonadati > Pseudomonadota > Betaproteobacteria > Burkholderiales > Burkholderiaceae > Paraburkholderia > Paraburkholderia kirstenboschensis. The sequence continues at coordinate 2,770,869 of NZ_CP136513.1, forward strand.
CGAGAGCGGCCCGCACAGCTTGTCCACCATTGAGGTTTTTTGATGACGTCCTCACACACTGCGACATCCATTGGCGGTGCCGCCGCGCCGCTACAGGCGCCCTCGCCTGCGCCCGCTTCGACCGAGCCGTATCTGCAACTCGACGGCATCACCGTGCGCTTTCCCGGCGTGCTCGCGCTCGACCAGGTGTCGCTCGAAGTGCGTCGCGGCGAAGTGCACGGCCTCATGGGCGAAAACGGCGCCGGCAAATCGACGCTGCTCAAGGTGCTGTCCGGCGTGAACCAGCCGGCGGCGGGCACGTTATCGCTCGATGGCGTCGAGCAGCAGTTCACCACGACGAAGGCGGCCATCGCGGCGGGCGTGGCGATCATCTATCAGGAATTGCATCTGGTGCCGGAACTGACGGTCGCCGAAAACCTGATGCTCGGCGCGCTGCCGAATCGCTTTGGTGTGCTGGATGAAAAGGCGCTCGTCGCGCGCGCGGTGCGCGAACTCGAACGGCTCGGCGAAAAAATCGATCCGTCGCAGCAGGTGAAGAATCTGTCGATCGGTCAGCGTCAGATGATCGAAATCGGCAAGGCGCTGATGCGCGACGCGCGCGTGATTGCGTTCGACGAACCGACCAGTTCATTGTCGTCGCGCGAGACCACGCAGCTGTTCCGGATCATTCGCGCATTGCGGGCCGAAGGCCGCGCGATTATCTACGTCACGCATCGAATGGATGAAGTCTACGAACTGTGCGATCGCGTGACCGTGTTCCGCGACGGCCGCCGCATAGACACGTTCGATGCAGGCGAAGGCCTCGACCGTGACCGTTTGATCAGCTGCATGGTGGGCCGCTCGATCGCCGACGTGTACGGCTATCGCACGCGCGATCTCGGCGACGTGCAACTCGACGTCAAGGGATTGATGGGGCCGGGGCTGCGCGAACCCGCCACATTCTCCGCACGCAAAGGCGAGATCGTCGGCTTCTTCGGACTTGTCGGCGCCGGGCGCTCCGAATTGATGAAGCTCGTCTACGGCGCGGTCAAACCCACGGCCGGCGACATCACGCTCAAAGGCAAGCAGGTGCGCTTCGCCACGCCGCGCGATGCGGTGCGCGCGGGCGTCGCGCTGTGCCCCGAAGATCGTAAGCAGGAAGGCATCGTCTCGATCGCTTCGGTTTCGGACAACCTCAACATTAGTTGCCGCCGGCACTTTAGCCGCTTCAACGTGCTCAACGGACGCAAGGAAGCGCAGACCGCGAAAGAGTTCATCGGCAACCTCGCGATCAAGACGCGCAACGGCGAGACGCCGATCGGCACGCTCTCGGGCGGCAATCAGCAGAAGGTGATCCTGTCGCGCTGGCTCGCGGAGGACATCGACGTGTTTCTGATGGATGAACCCACACGCGGCATCGACGTCGGCGCTCGCAGCGAAATCTACGGTCTGCTGTATGGGCTCGCGGACGCGGGACGCACGGTGATCGTGGTGTCCAGCGATCTTGCGGAAGTAATCGGCGTGACTGACCGCGTGATCGTGATGAAGGAAGGCCGCCTGGTTGGCGACCTGCCGAAAGCACAGGCCACGCCCGATGCGCTGATCAAGCTCGCGCTGCCCCGCTAGAACACATACCGGCCCCGGTGGCCGGACGAACGAAGGCACCTGAACCGAACGCAACTGAATTGTGCCGTTGAACTGAACCACGCGGCATTGAAACGGAACACACATCATGCACACACCTTCAACCGACCCCTCCACGCCGGCCGTCGCTTCGGCGGGCTTGAGCGCGCGCGCCGCGCGGACCTGGGATCTGATCAACAAGTCCGGCATCGTGATGGTTTTCATCATCCTGTTTGCGGCGCTGTCGTTTACCGTGCCCGACTTTTTGAGTTCACGAAACATCCAGGGCCTGCTGCTTTCCGTCACGCTGATCGGCTCGATCTCCGTGACCATGATGTTCGTGCTCGCGCTCGGCGAAGTCGATCTGTCGGTCGCGTCGATCGTGGCGTTCGCGGGCGTCGTGGCATCCACTTTGATCACCGTGACGCATAGCGTACTGCTCGGCGTTGCAGCGGGCGTGCTGGCAGGCGGCGCGGTCGGCCTCGTTAACGGCGTGCTGGTCGCGCGCTACAAGATCAATTCGCTGATCGTCACGCTCGCGATGATGGAAGTCGTGCGCGGACTCGCCTTCATCACGTCGAGCGGCGACGCGGTGATGATCTCGGAAGAAAGCTTCTTCGACCTGGGCGGCGGCTCGTTCCTCGGCATCTCGTATCCGATCTGGAGCAACATCATCGGCTTCGTGGTGTTCGGTTTTCTGCTGAAGAAAACCGTGTTCGGCAAGAACGTGCTGGCTGTCGGCGGCAACAGCGAGGCAGCGCTGCTCGCGGGTCTGCCCGTCACGCGCATCAAGATCACCGTGTTCGTGCTGCAAGGGCTCGTAACCGGCTTTGCGGGCGTGATGCTTGCGTCACGTATGAGTCTCGGCGATCCGAAGACATCGGTCGGTCTCGAACTCGGCGTGATCTCCGCGTGCGTGCTCGGCGGCGTGTCGCTGACGGGCGGCGTCGCGACGATTTCCGGCGTGCTGGTGGGCGTGCTGATCATGGGCTCCGTGCAGGACGCAATGAGCCTCATGAACGTGCCGACTTTCTATCAATACCTGATTCGCGGCGGGATTCTGCTGCTCGCGGTGCTGTTCGACCAGTTCCGCCGCAGCAAGCGCGTGCACTAGGCGTGCAATGACACGCGCCCTGCCCTACATGTTTGCCAACAGGAGATTTCATGGCTGATTCCAACCAGACTAAAAAGCCGCTGCGCAGCCAGGCGTGGTTCGGCCTCAAGGACCGCGACGGTTTTCTGCATCGCTCGTGGATGAAAAACCAGGGCATTCCGCACGACGAATTCGACGGACGCCCGGTAATCGGCATCTGCAATACGTGGTCGGAACTCACGCCCTGCAACGCGCATTTCCGCGAACTCGCGGAATACGTGAAGAAGGGCGTGCATGAAGCGGGCGGCTTGCCGCTCGAGTTTCCGGTGATGTCGCTCGGCGAAACCAATTTGCGACCGACGGCCATGCTGTTTCGCAATTTGGCGTCGATGGACGTCGAGGAATCGATTCGCGGCAACCCGATGGACGGCGTAATTCTGCTCGTCGGCTGCGACAAGACCACGCCTGCGCTCTTGATGGGCGCGGCGTCGTGCAACCTGCCCTCGCTCGCGGTGTCGGGTGGACCGATGCTCAACGGCCGGTTCCGCGGCAAGCATATCGGCTCGGGCACAGGTGTGTGGCAGATGTCCGAGGAAGTACGCGCCGGCTCGATGACGCAGGAAGAATTCACCGAAGCGGAGTCGTGCATGAACCGCTCGCGCGGCCACTGCATGACGATGGGTACGGCCTCGACGATGGCTTCGATGGTCGAATCGCTCGGCATGGGCTTGCCGCACAACGCCGCGATTCCCGCAGTCGACGCACGACGCCAGGTGCTCGCGCATCTGGCCGGCCGGCGCATCGTCGACATGGTTCGCGAGGATCTGACGATGGATAAGATTCTCACGCGCCAGGCCTTCGAAAACGCAATCCGCACAAACGCAGCGATTGGCGGCTCGACCAACGCCGTCGTGCATCTGATCGCGCTCGCGAAGCGCATTGGCGTAGAGCTTTCGCTCGAGGACTGGGAGCTCGGCTCCAACGTGCCGTGCCTCGTGAATCTGCAGCCGTCGGGCGAATACCTGATGGAAGACTTCTATTACGCGGGCGGTCTGCCGGCGGTGCTCAAGCAACTGGGTGAGCAAGGGCTGCTGCATCGCGAGGCGCTTACCGTGAACGGCAAGACCATCTGGGACAACGTGCGCAACGCGCCGAATCACGACGAGAAAGTCATCACCACGTTCGCCGAGCCGTTCAAGCCGAAGGCTGGCATTGCGGTCCTCAAGGGCAATCTGGCGCCGAATGGCGCGGTGATCAAGCCGTCGGCGGCCACTGCGAAACTGCTGAAGCACCGAGGCCGCGCCGTCGTGTTCGAAAACATCGAGGAGCTGCACGCGAAGATCGACGACGAGTCGCTCGACATCGACGAAAACTGCATCATGGTGCTCAAGGGCGCGGGGCCGAAGGGTTATCCGGGTTTTGCCGAGGTGGGCAATATGCCGTTGCCGAAGAAGGTGCTGCAAAAAGGCATTACCGACATGGTGCGCATTTCCGACGGACGCATGAGCGGCACCGCGTACGGCGCGGTGGTGCTGCACGTGTCGCCGGAAGCAGCTGCGGGCGGCCCGCTAGCTTTCGTGCAGACCGGCGACATGATCGAGCTGGATGTCGACGCGCGGCGCCTGCACCTGGACGTAAGCGACGACGAACTTACGCGCCGGCGCGCCGCGTGGCAAGCGCCCGAGTCGCCGAAGCGCGGTTACTACAAGCTCTATGTCGAGCACGTGCTGCAAGCGGATCAGGGCGCGGATCTCGACTTCCTGGTCGGCTCAAGCGGCGCGCCCGTGCCCCGCGACTCGCACTGAGGAGCGGCGCGAGTCGTTCTGAACAGTTAAACGGTTGTTCCTGCGCTTTGCGAGAAGGCGTACTGCCGATGCGGCTCGACATAACCGCATCGGCTTTTTTTCGCCCGTTACGCGAGCACGTCGCACAAAATAAAAATCGGCCGGACATTTTGAAATGTCCCACCGATTTTTTAATCACAAGCTCACCGTCTCCGGCTTTTAAAGCCAGAGAATTCACTTAAGCGCACGTCGTTCCGGCGTTCTGCCGAAACGACTGCGAACCCAGCGTTCTATAAGATCATTGCTTGATGAATCGATCGTTCGCCCAGAGGCCTTGCGTGTCGCTATTGCTGGCATTCACGAACTCGAAGTCGTGACCGACGACGCGCACGACGCGGAAGCTCGAATTCTCCGGCGTCGAAACGCATTGGTACCCGGAGAAGAACTCCTGCATTTTCTGCTGTTCACCAGCTTGCGCGTGCTCATTGACGGCGTCGAGTTTGTCTTTCGACAAGCAGCCGTACGAGTTGGCTTTGAACTGAATGGTTTGCTGCGGCTTGATCATGACGTCTTGCGCCTGAACGCTTGCGGCAGCCAGACTTGCAACGGCGAAAACAAGGGCGAGTCGAGTTTTCATATGTTCCTCCGGTGCGGGCGAATGCTCAGGTTAGCTATGTATTTAACTCCATCATCTAGCCCGCGTCTTGCACTTTAGGAGAACGCGAGAGAACCACAAGCACATCTTGTGTGCGGTCGCAACAGTGGCAGATTGTCGCACCGTGCGCGGCGTCCAGCCAACGGTCCGGTTGCGCATGAAAGAGGTGGAATTACGAGGGATAACTAGAGGACTTCGCCCGCGGACGGCTTTAACCAGTAACGCTTTGCGAGGCGCATTAGCGTTAACGCGATATTCGATTTAAGCGATTTATCAGGAACGGCGACTACCCTTGGTGCATTGCACACAAAGTCATTTCGCCGACTGAATAAACCTGCCGATATAACGGTGTAAATGCAGAAGATAAACGATGCCAGGCGCCGCTCTGCCTTATGCGTCGCAACTGGCGGGCAGATGGCCGACTTTGCGGGTACGTGCGGTGCTCTACAATAAAAACCATGGAACGTGAGAACGGAGGCCGCCGTGATCGAGAATCTCATACTGGGCGTTTTCCTCGTCCTTCCGCTGCTGATCGTCGCGTTTCTTTTCTCCGACGAATTGTGGCAAGAACACCGCCATCTCCACGACACGCGCCCCATGCACGCGGGACCGCGGCGTCTCGACTGGCGTCATCCGCTGCGCCGCTCGCGGCATCGGCTGTAGCGCGGCGCTCGTGCCGTTCCGTCAACGCACCGCACGACCGCCGCTTTCCACCGCGGATCGCGGCTCAATCCGCTCGCCAGTGGGCGCGAATGCGTTTGGCCAGCGCTTCCAGCGTGTCCGCGTCCGCGACGTCGCGCGCATGCATGCGTAACGGCTGACCTTCCCAGCGCGGAATCACGTGAAAGTGCACATGCGGCACCGTCTGCCCGGCAGCCGCGCCATTGAACTGGCCGATGAACACGCCGTCCGGACGCAACGCCGCCCGCACGGCAACGGCAAGCTTTTGCGTCATGCGCATGCATGCCACCGTCGCCGCGTCCGATAGATCGAAGATCTCCGCAGCCGCTTCCTTCGGCACGACGAGCAGATGGCCGTCGGCTTGGGGCATCAGATCCATGAAGGCGAGCGCGGCATCGGTTTCCGCGACCTTGATGCACGGTAGTTCGCCACGCAAAATCTTCGCGAAGGGATTGCTGTCGTCGTAGTTCATCGCTTTTTCTCCTGATTCGTGTTGCACGCTTGTCGCGGGTAAGGTTTGGCGGACGCTGTCGTACCTATTGTCGGCCACCACTATTACAGCAGCGCACCGCTTCGGCCGAAGCGAGGCGCGGTGACGCGTCAGCGCCAGTCGGTCGCCACGTCGTCCGGGTCGGTCAGCGTCAATCCAGACGACGGCAGTGGCAGCGCCGTCTTATATCGCACCTGTTTGAGCGCAAAGCTGGAACGGATGTTGGAAATGCCGGGAATCTTCGTCAAATGATCGACGATGAAGCGCTCCAAAGTCTGCATGTCGGGCATCACCACGCGCAGCAGGTAGTCAGCGTCGCCCGTCATCAGATAGCACTCCATCACCTCCGGGCGCTCCGAAATGGCCTGCTCGAAACGCAGCAGCGCGTCCTCCACCTGTTTTTCCAGACTTACCTGAATGAACACGTTGATGCGTAGCCCGAGCGGCTCCGGGTTCAGCAGCGTGACCTGCTGCTTGAAAAGACCGAGCTTTTCGAGCGCGCGCACGCGGTTGAAGCACGGCGTGGGCGAGAGATTTACCGAGCGCGCCAAGTCGGCGTTGGTGATGCGCGCGTTCTGCTGCAACTGGCTCAGAATGCCGATGTCGATGCGGTCGAGCCGTCTTGGCGTGGTCATAGATTAAATATTCCATGAGCAAGGCGAAATCCGGAATAAATAGCCTATCGCAGCCAGCGATGGCAAGCAAATGAGACGCTCATTTTGCAGACTCGTAAGTACCATTAACTCACTCGATCTTGAACCGAACGTGTCCATGCGGGAGTGGTGCGATGACGGATTTGTCCAGCGGTAACGAGCAGGTGCGGTCCCTCGGCGTTCAGCGCACGGAGCCGGCGGACGCCGATCCGCAGGAGACAGCCGAGTGGCTGGAGGCGCTCGACGCCGTGGTCGAACACGTGGGCCGCGAGCGCGCCCAGTTTTTGTTCGACCGGCTGGCGAGTCACGCGGTGTCGCTCGGCGTCGAGTCGGCGCGCACCAACGTCACGCCATACCGCAACACGATCGCGCCCGAAGATCAGCCGCGCTATCCGGGCAATCTCGAACTGGAGGAGCGGCTTGCCGCCGCGCTTCGCTGGAACGCGCTCGCAATGGTGGTGCGCGCCAACAAGGCGTACGGCGAGCTCGGCGGCCACATCGCGAGCTATGCGTCGGCGGCCGATCTGTTCGAAGTCGGCTTCAACCATTTCTTTCGCGCGTCGATGCCGGGGGCGGGGGAGGGCACGGGCGATCTCGTGTATTTCCAGCCGCATTCGTCGCCCGGTGTGTATGCGCGCGCGTATCTGGAAGGTTTTCTCTCCGAAGAGAGTCTGCGGCATTACCGTCGCGAGATCGGCGGGCCGGGGCTGTGTTCGTATCCGCACCCGTGGCTGATGCCGGACTTCTGGCAGTTTCCCACCGGCTCGATGGGCATTGGCCCGATCAACGCGATTTATCAAGCGCGCTTCATGCGCTACCTCGCGAATCGCGGCCTCGCGCCCACCGGAGGCCGCAAGGTGTGGGGCTTTTTCGGCGATGGCGAAATGGATGAGCCAGAGTCGACCGGCGCATTGTCGCTGGCCGCGCGCGAAGGGCTCGACAACCTGGTGTTCGTGATCAACTGCAACTTGCAGCGTCTGGATGGTCCGGTGCGCAGCAACGGCCGGATCATTGACGAACTGGAGGCGCATTTCGTCGGCGCCGGCTGGAACGTGATCAAGGTGATCTGGGGCTCGGACTGGGACGCGCTGTTCTCGCGCGACCGCAGCGGTGCCTTGCTGCGCGCGTTCGCGAATACCGTCGACGGCCAGTTCCAGACTTTCTCCGCGAACGACGGCGCGTACAACCGTGACCGTTTCTTCGGCCAAAACCCGGAACTGGCCGCGCTCGCCGCGCAATTGAGCGACGACGAGATCGACCGCTTGCGGCGCGGCGGTCACGACGTGCGCAAGCTGCATGCGGCTTACGCAAAAGCGCTCGCGCATAGCGGGCAGCCGACCGTGATCCTCGCGAAGACGATGAAGGGCTTCGGCATGGGCACGGCTGGCCAGGGCCGCATGACCACGCATCAGCAGAAGAAGCTCGACTTCGACGACCTGAAAGCGTTTCGCGACCGCTTCCGTCTGCCGCTCACGGACGCGGACGTCGAACAGTTGAAGTTTTACAAACCCGCGGAAGACAGCCCGGAAATGCAGTACCTGCATGCTCGCCGGGCCGCTCTCGGAGGCTATCTGCCCAGAAGGCGGAGAGTCGCATCGGAAGGGCTGATCGTCCCGCCGATGTCCTCCTGGAGCCAGTTCGCGCTCGATTCCAACGGCCGCGAAATGTCCACGACGATGGCGCTCGTGCGCATGTTGACCGCGCTGCTGAAGGACGCGGGTCTGGGTTCGCGCGTCGTACCGATCGTCGCTGACGAGGCGCGCACCTTCGGCATGGCGACATGTTCCGCCAGGTCGGCATCTACTCGCCGCTGGGCCAGCTTTACGAGCCGGAAGACCTTGGCTCGATGCTGTACTACCGCGAGGACACGCAAGGACAGATTCTGGAGGAGGGCATTTCGGAAGCGGGCGCAATATCGTCGTGGATCGCGGCAGCGACGTCGTACAGCGTGCACGATCTGCCGATGCTGCCGTTCTACATCTACTACTCGATGTTCGGTTTTCAGCGGGTCGGCGATCTGATCTGGGCGGCGGCTGACCAGCGCGCACGTGGTTTCCTGATCGGCGCGACGTCGGGCAAGACGACGCTCGGCGGCGAGGGCTTGCAGCATCAGGACGGCACGAGCCATCTGGCGGCATCGACCATTCCGAATTGCCGCGCGTACGATCCCGCGTTCGCTTACGAAGTCGCGGTAATCGTCGACGAAGGCATGCGCGAGATGGTCGAGCGCCAGCGCGACGTGTTCTATTACGTCACGGTGATGAACGAGAACTACGCGCAGCCTTGTGCGCCAGGCGGCGATGTGGCCGCAGTGCGCGAAGGCATTCTGAAGGGCATTTACCCGCTCGCCGCTCGTGCGGAAAAAGGCGCGAGGGCGCAGATTCAATTACTTGGCGCCGGTGCCATTCTCGGCGAGGTCATCGCCGCGCAGCGCATGCTGAAGGACGACTGGCAGATCGACGCAGCAGTGTGGAGCGTGACCAGCTTCAGCGAATTGCAGCGCGACGGCATGGCGGCGGAGCGGCTCGCGCGTTATGGCGAGGCGTCGTCGCAAGAGCCTTACGTCGCGCGAGTGCTCGGCCAGTCAGACGGGCCGATCGTCGCGGCAACGGATTACGTTCGCGCCGTGCCCGAACTGATTCGCGCATACGTGCCGCGCCGCTACGTGACGCTGGGTACGGACGGTTTCGGCCGCAGCGATACGCGCGAGGCGTTGCGCGAATTCTTCGAGGTGGATCGCAAGGCAATCGTCATGGCCGCGCTCAAAGCGTTGACGGACGAGGGCGCGCTTCAAGGGGACGTGCTGGGCAATGCGCGCCGACAGTATTACGGCGATGCGCCGGTGCAAGCAGCGTCGTGGCAGCGTTAATCCAGGACCTGCCGATGGCGGTGGTTACACAGGTAATGTGTCGTTACCACTTGCAGCATCTATTTCTACACGCGTAGCCGACAATTCGTTCCATGCCTGAACGGCGGGAGCGAAAAATGAAAAAGTTAGCGGTGGCATTGGTGATGGTGGGCAGCTTGAGCGTCGCGGGACAAGCCTCGGCTCATGGCCATGGCGGCGGTGGCGGCGGCGATGTAGTCGGCGCGCTGATCGGCGGCGCGGTGCTGGGCGCGGTGGTGACTTCAATATTGAATCCTGCGCCCGCTGTGGCCTATCAACAGCCGGTCTATGCGCAACCTGTCTATGCACAGCCGGTGTATCAGCAGGTACCGGCTTACGCGGGCCCGCCGCCGGGCTACTGCTACGACCAGTACCAGCGCGGTTATGTGGCGTGCGGAGCGCCGCAGCAGCAGTACGAATATGGGGAGTCTGCGCCCAGGTGGTAAGTGATATGCGCGCCATGACTGCGCGCTACAGACAGAAAGGCCGTCGCTCACTGCGACGGCCTTTTTTTTTGTGCGCCCAGCATGGGCGCAATCTTGTGGGTGCAAGTCCCATCGTGAGCTGACCACAGCGAACGAAGCAAAGCGCAACTGCGTGAGGGCGACCGAGCGTGGGGAGGAAGCGTGGAGCGAAACCGCGAGCCGATGAACAAGAACCGGATATGAGGCGTTGCCGATCAGGGCGAGCGTGCAAAGAAGCGCGAAGCTCTCGTGGTCAAGGATCAGGCAACGTAGATGCGGCGGTTGTGCGGCGAAGGATTGCGTTCTTACCTGGGGAGATCTCGCCTCGTGCCTGAAAGGGCAACGGCGTCGAGCCGGAGCGAGAAGTCAGCAGAGGCCGTAGTAGTCACAGGACAGGCCGATGAGGCCAAAGCTGGTGACGAAGGGCCAAACGGGAAGGAGTGTCCAGCGTCATGTCGATGCGACAGGCAATGCGTCAGATGCCCGCGCAAGCGGGGCGGGTGGGAGTCACGTGCGGTGAAGCTGCACGGCGTACGCCGACAAGCGATGAAGCCTGCTGCCCGCGACATGAATCGGGGGACACAGGGTCGGCGCTGCTGGAAGCAGCGCTGACAAAAGAGAACCTGAAGCAGGCGTTCAAACGGGTCCGGTCGAACAAGGGAGCCGCTGGCGTGGACGGTCTGGACATTGACCAGACGTCGCGTCATCTGGTGACGGCGTGGCCCGCGATCCGTGAGCAGCTGCTCAAGGGGACGTACCGGCCCAGCCCGGTACGTCGGGTGACGATTCCGAAGCCGGATGGAGGTGAGCGCGAGCTTGGCATCCCGACGGTAACGGACAGGTTGATCCAGCAGGCACTCCTGCAGGTGCTGCAACCGGTTCTAGACCCTACCTTCAGTGAGCACAGCCACGGCTTCCGGCCTGGACGGCGTGCGCACGACGCGGTGTTAGCCGCGCAGTCGTACGTGCAGTCAGGTCGGCGAATCGTGGTGGACGTTGATCTGGAGAAATTCTTTGACCGGGTCAATCACGACATCCTGATCGACCGTCTACAGAAACGAATCGATGATGCCGGCGTAATCCGGCTGATCCGGGCGTATCTGAACAGTGGCATCATGGATGGCGGAGTGGTCCAGCAACGGGATCAGGGCACGCCGCAAGGCGGACCACTATCCCCGTTGCTGGCCAACGTGCTGCTCGACGAAGTGGACAAGGAGCTGGAGCGGCGGGGTCATTGCTTCGCGCGCTACGCCGACGACGCGAATGTCTATGTTCGTAGCCGCCGTGCGGGTGAGCGGGTGATGGCATTGCTGCGACGTCTGTATGGGCGACTGCGGCTCAAGGTCAACGAGACCAAAAGCGCAGTGGCCAGTGTGTTTGGTCGCAAGTTTCTGGGCTACAGCCTGTGGGTGGCTGCGGGTGGGGCGGTCAAACGCAAGGTGGCGGCCAAACCGCTGCTGGCGTTCAGACACCGCATCCGTGAACTGACCCGTCGCTCTAACGGGCGCAGCATGAAGGAAGTGGTGGAACAGTTACGGCCTTACGTGCAAGGCTGGAAGGCGTACTTCAGGATGGCGCAAACCCCCGGTGTGTGGTTGGCACTGGATGAGTGGCTGCGTCACCGGTTGCGCACGATCCAGCTCAAACACTGGCGCCGCGGCACCACCATCTACCGGGAACTGCGTGCGCTGGGGGCACCGGCCGCTGTGGCGCGGCAAGTCGCGGCGAACAGTCGTTGCTGGTGGCGCAATGGCGACGGTGCGCTCAAGCGTGTGCTGACCATCGCCTACTTCGACCAGCTTGGCGTACCCCGACTCTCCTGACCTCAACTTCCCGAACCGCCCGGTGCGGACCCGCATGCCGGGTGGTGTGGCAGGGGTACGGCCTCATGGCCGTCCCCTATGCCGATTGACGTCGCAAGGCGCGGCCCTCAGTGCCTGTGATGCAGCCACTCGGCGTAATGCGTATCGAGCCAGCGTTCGAGCTTTTGCGGTCCCGCCTTGTGATGGTAGCGTGAGGCCGCCCAGATTGCCCCGCCGACCAGCACCATCACGGTCGGCCCAAGCAGGTAAGCGATCAACGATTCAGACATGGCAGCCTCCAAGAAAAGGTTGCATCGTTGCTCGAGTGTAGGCGATCAGTCGAAGGAGAGAAGCGCCGCGTGAAGGGATGGCCCGGCTTGGCGCTTTCGTCGTCGTGACGATGTATTAATAACCTTGTGAACGATGCACGTTTTCTTTACGGTGCTACCGCTTGGAGGGTCGCGGTGTGTCTTTGTGTACTTAAAAAATGGCGGGCTGCGACCATTCACATTTCCGCTGGTCCTCTCGCCTGAATCAGCCCGCGCCGACCGCTCTTTTCCGCGCCGCGTCGAGCTCGGCATCGACGAAATCCGCCCATTGCTGCGCGATTTGCCGCTGCTCGGCCGGATCGCCTTCGGGCTTGCCTCGCGACTCACTTTGTCGCGTTTGCGCTGATGTTTTGTCCCGTTGTGCATGCTCGATCATCTCGCGCAGATGCGCCGACGCCGTTCGACGGAAGTCGTGAAGAACGAAATGCTCGACTTCCAGGCCAAGCGCCTTCACCGCCTGGTTGAGCGTGCTCTTTGCAATCGGCCGGTCGTCGCCCCTTACGCTCGGGAAGACAAAGGTCCTGCTTGCTCGCGTGCGATGCAACTCTTGCAGCATCGCCACTGCTTGCCGAGGCAGGTAGACGATGCGATCCGTATCTCCGTGCAGACGCGCGGCGGAGATGCGCCACAGCGCACGGTCGAGATCGAACTCGTCCCACGTCGCCTCCACTAGATCCGATTTGCGTACCATGGTCAGCACCAGCAGATGCAGCGCCATCTTGAGCGGCCGGCGGATGCTCGACGTTTCTATCGAATGCAGCATCGTGCCGATCTCCTCGCCGGACAGCACGCGAGTGCGGCTCTCGAAGGTGGCGATGGAGCGCGCCGGCACGACTTCCGCCGGGTTCGCGGTCGCAAGTTGGCGGGCGATCAGATACTCGTAGAGACGCTTGATGACGTTGCGGGTGTGCAGCGCCATCTTTGGCGAGCCGCGGCTTTTGATTGCGTCGCAGATAGCGACAACGTGCTCGGCGGTCACCGCCTTGACCCGCATGCTACCGATTGCGGGCAACACGTCCTTGTCGAGTGCCCGCCGCGTGGTGCGTCGATATTCGTCCGACTTCCCGGCCATTTCGGTCGCCATATAGAGCTCGGCTGCTTCACGCAGAACCTCGGCTTTGGCTTCGGCCCCGCGGTCGCGGCGCGCAGTGGCGACGGGCGAAATGCCTTGCGCGACCAGCTCGGCATACCTCTGCGCCTTGGCTCGGGCGACGCGCAGCGAAATCATCCGGTAATCGCCGATGGTCGCAAGCGGCTGGCGCTTGCCGTTCAGCGAATAGCGGAAGCGCCAGACCTTGGTGCCCGTGGTCATCACTTCGATCACGAGGCCGTTGCCGTCGGCGACGCTGTAGCGGGCGGCGCGCGGTTCGAGTGCGCGAATCTGGGATTCGGTGAGTGGGGCGGCTAGGCGGGGCATGCTGTAGTGGCTGGTACGCGACAGAGCGAGTTTAAACTGTCTGCGTTTGTGTACCAAGCGGAGGCGACGCCGTTGGTCCACAGAGCAAATTGGTCTGTTTCGCCAACAAAGCGCAGATGCCCCTGTTCTCTGGGCTCATCGCATACCAAGGCGCCTTTGAGTGCGCGCCTCTATTTGCCGATACAAAACCTGCTGAAAATCACTCCCAACAGATCGTCGGAGCTGAACTCGCCAGTGATCGAGTTGAGTTGGTCCTGCGCGAGCCGCAGTTCCTCGGCGAAAAGATCCAGCGCCTGCGAGTTCTGATCGGCATGCGCGGCGGCCGTCATCAGATGTTCCTGCGCTGCGCGCAACGCAATCAGATGACGCTCGCGCGCCAGGTAGACGCTCTCGGCGCCCGCCTGCCAACCGGCGATGCACAGCAGTTCGTCGCGCAACAAGCTCACGCCGTCGCCTTGTTTCGCCGACAGCCGGACTTCGCTAAGGTCGGAATCGGCGTCGAGCGCGCGAGCTTCGGGCGGCAAGCCGACCAAGTCTGTCTTGTTCAGCACGCGCACGACCGGAACGCCAGCCGGAAAGCGCCCCGCGATGGTTTCGTCTTCCACCGTCATGCCCGTGCGCGCGTCGAGCAGATGCAGCACCACGTCCGCGCGCTCAATCTCGCTCCAGGTCCGGGCAATGCCGATTTTCTCGACTTCGTCTTCGGTATCGCGCAAGCCGGCGGTGTCGATCACATGCAGCGGAATACCCTCGATCTGGATGGTCTGTGCAACCTTGTCACGCGTCGTGCCCGCAATCGGCGTGACGATGGCGAGTTCAGCGCCGGCAAGTGCGTTCAGCAGCGACGATTTGCCGACGTTTGGCTGGCCAGCCAGCACCACCGACAGTCCCTCGCGCAGCAGCGCACCTTGCCGTGCTTCGGCGAGCACGTGCGCGAGGCGCTCGCGGATCCGCGCGAGCTTGCCGCGGGCGTCGGCAGCTTCGAGGAAGTCGATTTCTTCTTCGGGGAAGTCGAGCGTTGCTTCGACCAGCATGCGCAGCGTGATCACTTCTTCGACCAAAGCGTGGATGTCGCGCGAGAACGCGCCGTCGAGCGAACGGCCCGCTGAGCGCGCCGCGGCCTCGGTGCTCGCTTCGATCAGATCGGCCACCGCTTCGGCCTGCGCGAGGTCCAGCTTGTCGTTCAAAAACGCACGGCGGGTGAACTCGCCGGGCTCGGCAAGCCGCAGACCAAATCCGCGCCCCGCGTCGATGCAACGTTGCAGCAGCAGTTGCAGCACGACCGGACCGCCATGGCCTTGCAACTCGAGCACGTGCTCGCCGGTGTACGAATGCGGCGCGGGAAAGTAAAGGGCAATGCCGCGATCGAGCGCGTTGCCGCCATCATCGAAAAAAGGCACGTAGCTCGCGTGACGAGGCGCGAGCGCCTGCCCGGTCAGCGCGTGCATCAGCGGCTGCGCCGCGGCCTCGCCCGCGCGTCCAAATGAAATGCGCACGACGCCGATGCCTCCCCGGCCGGGCGCGGTGGCAATGGCGACGATCGGATCGGAATCGGTGGTCAGCATGAGTGAGGCGGCGAATCGGAAGAATGGGGCAGGGCGGCGCGGACATCTCCGGCGCGCCGGGCATTGTAACGCGGGCCCTGTGCCGGGCCGGTCTGTGCGGCGCCTGTCCATCAGAACGCGCTTCTAGATCACCGTTGAGATTGATCCTAAACAAGCTAGGATTTGTACCTTGTAGCTAGTACAGGTGCAGACTCAACGAGAACACTGCGCGGCGGGGACGCACGTCCCACATAGAAAGTCGCAAAAAATGACATTGCGCTGAATCGCCGTTGCATTGCGGCGATCAAGCTAAAATTATCTCAAATACGTTCAACATGAGCCTGGACAGTTGTCAACTGGGAGGACGCTGAATTGCACAATCTGGCCCATGCCAACCCCGAAAGAAAAAGCTGCCTTCTCGAAGAGGCTGAAGGAAACATTGGAGCCGCTGAAGATTCGCGGCGGGACCAAGCTCGCCGAACAGTTCAACCTTCGCTATCGCGGTGACCGTCCGGTTACCCCGCAAACCGCGCACAAGTGGCTCACGGGTACGACGATTCCGAAGCCCGATAAGTTGCGCACGCTGGCCGAGTGGTTGAACGTGAAGGAGCATTGGCTGCACTACGGACCTTCGCCCGGTGCGAGCGCCAGACCGATGGCCCGCGGCGAGAAATATCCGCCGTCGCAGGAAACGATCGAACTGGCTTCGAAGATCGAATCGTTGACACCGAAAGACCGCTTTCTCGTCGAAGAAATGATTGTGCGCTTCTACGGTGAGGATACCGAAGAAGAGTAGCGGATGCGCCGTCTGCCCACGCAGCTCTCATGAAAAAGCCGCCCGGTTCGTTCGAACCGGGCGGCTTCGTTTTTGCGGGCGAGTCGGCTCGCCATCAGCGCGGGCGGCGCGCGGCGTTATGATCCGCCGCGCGCCGCTTCAGGCAGGCATCAGGCCGGCTTGGCCTTCGACTGACCCATCATGCGCGTGATGTAGTACTGCTGCGCGATCGACAACACGTTGTTCACGACGTAATACAGCACCAGACCGGCTGGGAAGAAGAAGAACATGACCGAGAATGCGATCGGCATGAACATCATCATCTTCGCTTGAACGGGGTCCGGCGGCGTCGGGTTCAGCTTCGTCTGCAGGAACATGGAAACAGCCATCAGTACCGGCAGGATGAAGAACGGGTCCTGCTGCGACAGATCGTGAATCCACAGAATCCACGGCGCGCCGCGCATTTCAACCGACGACAGCAGCACCCAGTACAGCGAGATGAACACCGGAATCTGAACCACGACGGGCAGACAGCCGCCGAACGGGTTCACCTTCTCGGTCTTGTAAAGCTCCATGAGCGCGGCGTTCATCTTCTGCGGATCGCCCTTGAAGCGTTCGCGCAGCGCCTGCATGCGCGGCGTGATCGCTTTCATGCGCGCCATGGACTTGTAGCTCGCGGCCGACAGCGGGAAAAATACCGCCTTGATCAGCAGCGTGAGCAGCACGATCGCCCAGCCCCAGTTGCCGACATAGCTGTGAATCTTTTCGAGCAGCCAGAAAAGCGGCTTCGCGATGATCGTCACCCAGCCGTAGTCCTTCACCAGTTCGAGACCCGGCGCGATGCCTTCGAGCATGCGCTCCTCTTCCGGACCGGCGAACAGACGCGCGGACACGTCGACCGTCTGGCCCGGTGCGATGGCCGCAACCGGCTGCTTCACGCCGACGCGATAGAGCGTCGGATCGATCTTCTCGACGTAGATGTCGCGCTTCGCGCCCTGCTGCGGAATCCAGGCCGACGCGAAGTAATGCTGCACCATCGCGATCCAGCCGTTGTCGGCTTGCTTCGTGAACTCTTCCTTGTTTTTGTCGATGTCGCCGAACGTCATCTTCTGGAAGTGGTGCTGGTCGGTGTAGACAGCCGGGCCGATGAACGTGTGCGAGAAGCGCGGCGTTTCCACCGGCTGGTCGTCACGCACCAGTTCCATATAAACCGACGGGCTCACCGGCGCCGTGCCGACGTTCTGGATCTTCGTATCGACGCCGATCACATAGCTGCCGCGGGTGAACGTGTAGGTCTTGATGACCTTCAGCCCGCCCTTAACCGGCGACTCGAAGCTGAGGTGGAACGATTTGGCGTCGCCCGTCAGGTCGTGCGGCTGGTTGGGCAGCGGCGTGTAGATGTCGTTGTGATTCGGGAAATCGCCGCCGAGCAGACCCGTACGCGCCAGATACGTGTGATTGGCGGTGCGGTCGAACAGCGTGATAACGAGATCCGGCTGCTTGCCGTCGCCTTGCTTGACGAGCGACAGCTTCGACAGCGTGCCGCCGCGGGTGTCGATTTCGCCGTTGTAGACGTCGGTGCTGAACTTGACGAGTTGCGATTGCGTGGCCGCCGGCGTGTTGGCCGGCGCTGCTGCGTTGGTGGCCGGCAAATCGGCGGGCTGGGTTCCCGGCGTCGTGGTTCCCGGTGCGGCGCTACCGACCGTCTTGGTCGGCGTGGCGCTCGGGAAGAACATCGACGGGCGTCCGTGGTCGCGTTGCCAGTTGTCGAACAGCATGACCGCTGACATGAAGAAGATGACCCATAGGACGGTGCGTTTGATATCCATGCGTTGTCTCAGTGTCGATGGAACGGCGCGTCAGCGCTTTTCAGAAGTGGGAGGCGGGACGAGATCGATGCCGCCCGCGGAAAACGGGTGGCAACGGCAAATACGCCTGGCGGCGAGATAAGTCCCGCGCGCGGCGCCATGATACTGGATTGCTTCGCGCGCGTAATCAGAGCAGGAAGGGTAAAAACGGCACCGGTTGCCGAGCATTGGACTCACGGCAAGCTTGTAAAAACGCAGTAAAGCGATGAGTACCGTTTGCATGGCTCGTGCGGCCGGACGGCGCCGCGCAACGTGGAGTACCGGACGACACCCGCTGGCCAACGCTGCCGAAGCTACGACGGCCTGAGCGAAAAAGCGGGCGGTCACCTGAGCGTCATTCCGTCCTGGGCGCTTCCGCGGGCGGCGCCTGACGACGGGCAATTTCGCGTGCTGCCTTGTCGAGCAACGACTCGATTTCACTGCGGCACAGCGCCTTTAACGGCGGCGACGCGGCGCTCGGCAAAGCCTTCTTGTCGAAGCGCGTGTGCAGGCGCAGCAGCACATCCCAACCGCCGAATTCCGCGCGACGCACCCGAAAGGCTTCACGCGCGATTCGACGTACCAGATTACGCGTAGCCGCGCGCGGCGCATACTTCTTGCCGATCACGAGGCCGAGGCGAGCCTCGTTGCCGGTAGGCCGGCCGTACACCACGAAGTGCGCAGTGCGGCGCCACGGGCGCAAACGAAAAACGGATGAAAATTCATCCGTTTTCAGTAGCCTTGCGGCTTTGGGGAAGGCGGCTTGCGCTCGCAACGGTATCGAGCCCTGCTGCGGCGCCTCTGCCGGTCCCGCTTCGCCACCGGTCTCGCCCGGCACGGACAGAGCGCGCAATCCGCTCGCCTGCCTTAGATGGCGAGGCGCTTGCGGCCCTTCGCGCGACGTGCGTTGATGACCTTGCGGCCGCCAGCGGTCTTCATGCGAACGCGAAAGCCGTGGGTGCGTTTGCGACGGGTAACGGAAGGTTGGTAAGTACGTTTCATGTTGCTCTCACTTGATCGAAAAATAACCGCGCGATCATCGCTGAAAGCGCAATGGCCGGAGGTTCACTGAATTGGTTTTCGCGGAACCCGCTATTTAAACCGGTTTTTCGTTGACCGTCAATACTTTAGCCCGTGCGGCCCGGGCGCGCGGTGCGCTTGCGCAGTTGATCCGTCCCTGTGGATAACTCCCTTTCGGCTCTCGTTTGGCGTTAGAATCTCGCCTTACTTCCCAAAAATGATGCACGCCGCTCCGGCTCGCTTGCCCCGCAAATCCCTTGTGGCACAGGCGCCTGGGGCTGTCACGCCTGGCTGCTTCGGGCCTTGTTGCGTGCGCGCGACGGGGGCAGAGGGCGAACCTCGTGCACACCATAACGACAGCAACTCGATGAACGAATTCTGGCAACACTGTTCCGCATTGCTGGAGCGTGAACTCACGCCCCAGCAGTACGCGACGTGGATCAAACCGTTGGCCCCGGTCGCCTTCGACGCCGCTGCGAACACGCTCAGCATTGCTGCGCCGAACCGCTTCAAGCTCGACTGGGTCAAGAGCCAGTTCTCCGGCCGCATCGCGGATATGGCCCGCGATTTCTGGCAAGCCCCGGTCGACGTGCAATTCGTACTGGACCCGAAAGCCGGCATGCGCGCCCCTGCGGCAGCCGCGCCGGCTGCGGCGCGTCCGGCTTCCGCACCTGATTCCATGGGCGGTAGCGCGGGCAATGGCGCTGCGGTGGACGCCGCCGTTGGCGCCGTGCAAGCGGCCCACGCCGCGCGCGCGAACGGCGCCAACAGTGCGATGGCGAACCTCAACGCAAACGCCCGCGCGGCAGCGGAACACAACGCAAACGCACGCGCCGCAGCCGAAGATTCCGCCGACCTGGACCTGCCGAGCCTCGACGCGAACGAAGCCGCGGCGGCACGCCGCACATGGCGTCCGGGCCAGAGCGCGAGCTCCAATGGCAACGGCGACAACGACTCGATGTACGAGCGCTCCAAGCTGAACCCGGTCCTGACTTTCGACAATTTCGTGACCGGTAAGGCGAACCAGTTGGCGCGCGCCGCGGCGATTCAGGTCGCGGACAATCCCGGCATCTCGTACAACCCGCTGTTCCTGTATGGCGGCGTGGGCCTCGGCAAGACTCACCTGATTCACGCAATCGGCAACCAGCTTCTGATGGACAAAGCCGGCGCGCGGATTCGCTACATTCATGCGGAACAGTACGTGTCGGACGTCGTGAAGGCGTACCAGCGCAAGGCGTTCGACGACTTCAAGCGTTACTACCACTCGCTCGATCTGCTGCTGATCGACGATATTCAGTTCTTTTCGGGCAAGTCGCGCACGCAGGAGGAGTTTTTCTACGCGTTCGAGGCGCTGGTCGCGAACAAGGCGCAGGTGATCATCACCAGCGACACGTATCCGAAGGAAATTTCCGGTATCGACGACCGTCTGATTTCGCGCTTCGACTCCGGCTTGACGGTGGCCATCGAGCCGCCCGAGCTCGAGATGCGCGTCGCGATTCTTATGCGCAAAGCGCAATCGGAATTCGTGAGCCTGAACGAAGACGTCGCGTTTTTCGTCGCCAAGCATTTGCGCTCCAACGTTCGGGAACTCGAAGGCGCGCTGCGCAAAATTCTCGCGTACTCGAAGTTCCACGGCCGCGAAATCACGATCGAACTGACGAAAGAAGCGCTGAAAGATCTGTTGACGGTGCAGAACCGGCAGATTTCTGTGGAAAACATTCAGAAGACCGTGGCTGACTTTTACAGCATCAAGGTCGCAGACATGTATTCGAAGAAGCGGCCGGCCAACATTGCGCGGCCGCGGCAGATCGCCATGTACCTCGCGAAAGAGCTCACGCAGAAGAGCTTGCCGGAAATCGGCGAGTTGTTCGGCGGACGCGACCACACCACGGTGCTGCACGCGGTGCGAAAAATCGCCGACGAGCGCAGCAAGGACGCTCAACTGAACCACGAGCTGCACGTGCTGGAGCAGACGCTTAAAGGCTGAGCGGCGCCGACGGAAAAATCGACCTGTTTATTTCGTAACTCGCCCCCATTTTAGTGAGGCGGTTCCTTTTTCAGGCACAATACAGGTTTAACCGCCCGGCGGCCGCGGGCGGATTTCACGCCGTGACGGGCGCTGCGTGGCGCCGGCGGGGAGCTGCGGTTGCGTGCCGGAAAAATGCCTAAAAGGGCTGAAAGGCGCGCGGGCCGTTATATCAACGAAGGAACTCTATGCAACTGGTCAAGACCGAACGCGATAACCTCCTCAGGCCGCTGCAAACCGTGAGCGGCATCGTCGAACGCCGCCATACGTTGCCGATCCTCGCCAATTTGCTGATTACCAAGAACGGCCCGGACGTGTCGTTCCTGTCGACCGACCTCGAGTTGCAGATCACCACGCGCGCCGATTTCGGCGTGGGCGGCGATTCGGTGGCGACCACGGTTGCAGCACGAAAGCTCCTTGACATTCTGCGCGCCATGCCCGACGGCCAGGTCACGCTCACGCTGAATGACAAGCGTCTGACGGTGCAATCCGGCAAGAGCCGCTTTGCACTGCAAACGCTGGCTGCGGACGAGTTCCCAACGGTTGCGCAAGCTAAAGACTACGGCGCGAGCCTCGTGGTTCCGCAAAAGACGTTCCGCCAGTTGCTCGGCATGGTCCATTTTTCAATGGCCCAGCAGGACATTCGCTACTACCTGAACGGCATGCTGCTGGTAGTAGACGGCGACCAGTTGATGGCGGTCGCAACAGACGGCCACCGCCTGGCGTTTTCATCGATGAAGATCGAAGGCACGTTCGCGCGCCAGGAAGTGATCATTCCGCGCAAGACGATTCTGGAATTGCAGCGTCTGCTGGAAGACATCGACGACACGCTGAACATCGACATCGCGCAAACGCAGGTGAAGTTCACGTTCGGTCAGGTCGAACTGGTGTCGAAACTGGTGGAAGGAAAATTCCCCGACTTCCAGCGTGTGATTCCGAAGTCGCATAAGAATCAGTTCGTGATCGGCCGTGAAGAGCTGCAGCGTTCGCTGCAACGCGCGGCGATTTTGACGTCGGACAAATTCAAGGGCGTGCGCTGCATCATCGAGCCGGGCCAGTTGAAGATCATGTCGACCAACGCCGATCAGGAAGAGGCGCAAGAAGAACTGGAAATCGCGTACGACGGCGACAGCGTCGATATTGGGTTCAACGTCACGTATCTGCTCGACGTGCTTGCGAACCTGAAGGTCGACATGTTGCAAGTGAGCCTTGGCGACGCCAGCTCCAGCGCGTTGATCACGATTCCCGAGAACGACGAATTCAAATACGTCGTGATGCCGATGCGCATCTAACGCGTCCAAAAACCAGAACACACCAAGGGGCGCAGCGCCCCTTTGGCGTTTTTATGGCATTTTGAAAAGTCCCGAGCAGCAACCCAGCAGTAATGCAGAACCGGAAAAAATCCATGACTGAAACGAACAATACGCAACCCGATAACAGCTACGGCGCCTCGTCCATTCAGATCCTCGAAGGTCTGGAGGCGGTGCGCAAGCGGCCGGGGATGTACATCGGGGATACATCGGATGGCACCGGTTTGCACCACCTCGTGTTCGAAGTGCTCGACAACTCGATCGACGAGGCGTTGGCCGGTTACTGTAACGACATTCAGGTGATCATTCACGCCGACAACTCCATCTCGATCACCGACAACG
The DNA here is from genome assembly GCF_032806925.1 of Paraburkholderia kirstenboschensis. NCBI lineage: Bacteria > Pseudomonadati > Pseudomonadota > Betaproteobacteria > Burkholderiales > Burkholderiaceae > Paraburkholderia > Paraburkholderia kirstenboschensis. The sequence goes on from NZ_CP136513.1 coordinate 2,793,590, forward strand.
GCCGCGGCGTGCCGACCGGCCTGAAGATGGACGACAAGCACGAGCCGAAGCGCAGTGCCGCCGAAATCGTGATGACCGAACTGCATGCCGGCGGCAAGTTCGACCAGAACAGCTACAAGGTGTCGGGCGGCCTGCACGGCGTGGGCGTGTCGTGCGTGAACGCACTGTCCGCGTGGCTGCGTCTTACGGTTCGCCGCGACGGCAAGAAGCACTTCATGGAATTCCACCGTGGCGTGCCGCAGAACCGCGTGATCGAAGAGATCGGCGGCATCGCGGTGTCGCCTATCCAGGTGGTGGGCGAGACCGAAAACCGCGGCACCGAAGTGCACTTCATGGCGGACGAGACGATCTTCGGCAACGTCGAATATCACTACGACATTCTGGCCAAGCGAATTCGCGAACTGTCGTTCCTGAATAACGGCGTGCGGATTCGTTTGACGGATCAGCGTTCGGGCAAGGAAGACGATTTCGCGTTTGTCGGCGGCGTGAAGGGTTTTGTCGAGTACATCAACAAGACCAAGAGCGTGCTGCACCCGACCATTTTCCACGTGAACGGCGAGAAGGACGGCGTGGGCGTGGAAGTGGCGATGCAGTGGAACGACAGCTACAACGAAAACGTGCTTTGCTTCACGAACAACATTCCGCAGCGCGACGGCGGCACGCACTTGACCGGTTTGCGCGCAGCGATGACGCGCGTGTTGAACAAGTACATTGCCGACCATGAAGTCGCGAAGAAAGCGAAGGTCGAGACGTCGGGCGACGACATGCGCGAAGGGCTTTCGTGCGTGCTGTCGGTGAAGGTGCCGGAGCCGAAGTTCAGCGCGCAGACGAAGGACAAGCTGGTGTCGTCCGAAGTGCGCGCGCCGGTGGAAGATGTGGTCGCGAAGGCGCTGGAGGAATTCCTGCTTGAGACGCCGAACGACGCGAAGATCATCTGCAGCAAGATCGTCGATGCAGCGCGTGCTCGCGATGCGGCCCGCAAGGCGCGTGAAATGACGCGTCGCAAGGGCGTGCTCGATGGCGTTGGTTTGCCGGGCAAGCTCGCGGATTGCCAGGAAAAAGATCCGGCGAAGTCGGAGATTTATATCGTCGAGGGCGATTCGGCAGGCGGGTCCGCGAAGCAGGGACGCGACCGGAAGTTTCAGGCGATCTTGCCGCTGCGCGGCAAGGTGCTCAACGTGGAGAAAGCGCGTTATGACAAGCTGCTTTCTTCGGAGCAGATCGTGACGCTGATTACCGCGTTGGGTTGCGGTATCGGCAAAGAGGATTACAACCTCGACAAGCTGCGTTATCACCGCATCATCATCATGACCGACGCTGACGTGGACGGCGCGCACATCCGGACGCTGCTGCTGACGTTCTTCTATCGGCAAATGCCGGAGATGATCGAGCGCGGGTATATCTATATCGCGCAGCCGCCGCTGTACAAAATCAAGGCGGGTAAGGACGAGCGGTATCTGAAGGATGAGAATGAGGTCAATGCTCATATCTTGAAGCTGGCGTTGCAGGGTTCGGAGTTGTTGCCTTCTGAGAACGCGACTGCGATTACCGGCGATGCGTTGGGCGAGTTGGCACGGGCTTATCTGCTTGCGCAGGCGGTGGTCAACCGGTTGAGCAGGCTGTATGACGCTGGGGCGCTCGAGGCTGTGATGGATGGCGTTGTCATCGATCTCTCTAGCGAAGATGCGGCTGAGGCTTCTGCAAAGGCGCTCGAGGCTAAGCTGCGGGATGACGCGCTGAAGCCCGAAGTTACCGTTACGACGATGTATGACCCGGTGCGCGAATTGCGTTCGCTGCGCGTCGCGAGGACGCATCACGGGAATCAGAAGGTTTCGGTGCTGGACGAGGAGTTTCAGTTGACGGCTGATTATCAGCAACTGGTCAATACCGCTAATACGTTTAAGGGGCTAATTGGTCCGGGCGCGGTGATCAAGCGTGGTGAGCGGAGTATGGCTGTTGGCGACTTCAAGTCTGCTATGAAGTGGTTGTTGGCTGATGCTGAGCGGAATGTTTCCAAGCAGCGCTATAAGGGGCTTGGTGAGATGAATCCTGGGCAGCTTTGGGAGACGACTATGGATCCGGCTGTGCGTCGTTTGCTGAGAGTGCAGATCGAGGACGCTATTGCGGCTGACGGGATCTTTACTACGCTCATGGGCGATGATGTGGAGCCGCGGCGGGCGTTTATTGAGTCTAATGCGCTTAGGGCGGGGAATATTGATGTTTGAGAGGTGCTAATAGCGCCGGCAAATGGAATTCGCGAGACTAGGAACGAGTCTGTGAGACTGAAAAAGCTGAATTAGTGAGACCGGCGGGATAGCTTCTAAAGTTTGACCGTTCCGGTGTCGCAGGGTTACCAGACCCCGAGGTCTTCAGGCCCACAGACTCCTAATCCGTAGATCGAGGGTTCGAGTCACTCACGCCTTAAAGAATTAAAGGTTACGTGCGTTCGCGCCGTAGCCTTTTTCGTTTTGGGGCTGCTGGTCTGCACAAGGTCGACGCTCTCGCCCCCTCGCGAAGGGTATCCTCGCGCCGCAGCCGTTAAGAACGACGCCAGAACGACGAACATCGTCCCGGCACCAAGTGCTGGGAACTTTGGTTGCAAACATGTTCCGTGATACTCAGAGATGTCTGCGGTACCGGGAACGGTTCGTAATTACTTAGCCGCCAATACAGCAATGTGTCCAACGCCCGCAGACATAAGAGAATCAACCGCAAAAATATCGAGTGGGACACGCTTGGTAATTATTTTCGACTCTATGATTTAACATTCGTTAAGCGGAACCGCAATATTGGCGGCGTGTCATCAAAGTTAACGTTTTCTCATTCATTATTCCGCTATCATTCTGCACGTACTGTTATGTAGAATTCTCGATGCAAAAGGCATAACGTTTGTCGCTAAAAGAAAGGCGTCGGAATGAGCGCACAAGAACTGATAAAACTTGTCACGGGCGGATTAATACAGCAGGACCGTTTGCTGAAGTTGGATGCGCCGTTAGGCCCGAATGTCCTCGTGCCCCAGCGTGTCGTCGGGCGCTCACGCGTAGGTCGCCATTTTGAATTTACAGTCGATGCTGTCTCGACCTCCGGCTCGCTCGAACTCAAAAGTCTAATTGCGCAGCCAATCACACTTTGGCTCCAACAGACGGACAAGTCCTATCTTCCTCATAACGGTTATGTGCACACTGCACGGAGGCTTGGATCAGATGGCGGTTGCCGGGTGCAAAGTATCCGTCAGCGCATCCCGTCTTGAACGCGCGTAAGCGCGGTGCGAAGGTGATGGCATCGTAACGACGGAGCAAGGCAATGGACGACGCAACGGGCGAGGCCGTACCGACGGGCGCACGGCGCCCCCGGCAAGGCGAAGCATTCTGGCGCGAGATGATCATGGCATGGACCACAAGCGGACTGGGCCTTCGACGTTTCTGTCGTGAGCAGGGGCTCGCCGTCAGTACCTTCGGCCTGTGGCGCAAGAAGCTCTCTGGCGAGGCACGAGCAGGCGCGCACCCGCTCGCGGTCACCCCGGACGCTGCATTTATCGTTTCCCATCCGGACACCGCCCCAGCCACTCCTGCGCCACCGTCGACGGCGGACGCTTTGTCATCTTCGCGTGATCGGGTGACGTTGTCGCTCGCCGGTGTTCGCATCGAGCTGACCGGTGCTCATGCCGAGCGCATCGTGCGTTTCGTGCTCGGAGAACTCGGAGGTAGCCGGTGCTGATCGCAGCCGATGTTCGTGCGTATATCTGCCGTGAGCCGGTCGACATGCGCAAATCCATCGACGGCCTGTCGTATCTGGTCGAACCACTGCTTGCCCAGAACCCTGTCTCCGGCAATCTGTTCGTGTTCGTCGGGCGCGACCGCTCGAAAGTTAAATGCCTTTACTGGGATCGTACCGGCTTCGCGCTCTGGTACAAGCGCCTTGAACGGGGCCGCTTTCCATCACCGTTAGCGCTCGCGCAACGCGGCTTCACGCTCGCCGAACTCAACGCCTGGCTCGAAGGTATTGAGATCCCGGCACGCGAGCCACATCGCGCCGTCGCGGTGACGCGCGTGTGCTGAACTCGCTGTCGCCTGCGCAGATACAACGCTCCCCCGATCTTGTAAACGTAGCGCGAGTTGGGCATCATGATAGCCATGCCGCCCACCGCCATCACTGTCGCGGAATTGCCGGTCGAGCCCGACGCGCTGCAAGCCTTCGCGCTCGAACAGAACCGGCTGGCATGCGTGCTGTGGGAGCAACTGGAAGCGCTGCAGCACCAGATTGCCCAGGCGAACCGTGCGCGCTTCGGCGTCAGTTCCGAGCGGCTGGCGGGTCAGGCGGAACTGTTCGACGCCGCCACGGAGTTGCCCATTCCTCCTGAGCCGGCGCAGGTTCCGGTCGCGGGCCACACCCGCAAGGGCCGTCCGGCGCTGCCGAAGGACCTGCCGCGCGAGCGCGTTGAATACGATCTGAAGGACGAACAGAAAGCCGCATTCGATTCGCTCGAGCGTATCGGCGAGGAGCGCAGCGAGACGCTGCACTACGAGCCATCGAGGCTCACCGTCATTGAACATATCCGCTTCAAGTACGCGGCGAAGAAGGATGGCGAGTCGACCATCGTGACCGCAAGTGCCCAGCCTTCGCCGCTGCCGAAGAGCAATGCGAGCGCGAGCCTGCTGGCTAACATCCTGGTCAACACCTACGTCGATCACCTGCCTTTGAACCGGCAGGAGATGCGCTATGCACGACGTGGTGTGCACCTGCCCCGGGCAACGCTGTGCGAATGGAAGCTGGCGGCAGCCGAACTGCTCGAAGTGCTGCTGCCACCGCTACGGGCTCACCAGTTGCAGGCACCCCGCATGCACGTCGACGACACGACGCTGCCATTACTCGAGAAGGGTCGCACGGCGACGCGCACAGCACGATTATGGGGATACCTGGGCGCGGGCCAGCGCGAGGAGAACGGCGTCTGGGTTGACCACCCGCCAGCGGTCGTGTTCGAGTTCGCCGAATCGCGCTCCGGTTCGCATCCGCTGCGGTACCTGCAGAAGTACAAAGGTTATCTGCAGGCGGACGCGTACAGTGGACATGGCGCACTCTACGAAACCGGAGACATCGTCGAGGTCGGATGTTGGGCGCATTGCCGTCGACGCTTCTTCGAAATCGCAAAGGCGCAGAGCAAACCGGGACTTGCGGCGCAGGCGCTGCAGTGGATTGCCAGCCTGTATGCGATCGAGTCGCGGATCCGGGACCAAACACCTGATCTCAAATATGCGGCGAGGCAAATCGATGCGCTGCCGGTGCTCGCACAGTTCCGGCATTGGCTGGAAGGCAACGTTATCGGTTTGCCGGCTTAGGCGCCGCTCGCGAAAGCCTTCGGCTATGCGTTACGCCATTGGCCGGCGCTCGTTCGTTACACCGAGAGCGGTATCCTGCTGCCTGATAACAATGCTCTCGAGCGCCTATGGATTCGAATCCATAGGCGCTCTTATCCACGTGACGGAATTATGCAGGGCTCCTCCCGAGTCCAAAGCGTATCGCGCGCTGTGCCTGCTCTGTTGCAGTGCACGGTGGGTTGGTCTTGCTGAACATAATAAATGGTGCTTTTCTGAGAGACTCTATTGTCTCAGAGGAGAGCTACCATGGGAGAGGATCAGCTCGGAGTTCGATCGTGGCGACTGCTCGAAGATAGTGTTCTTGCAGCGAGTCGTCAGGCGTATGTCGGCTACCTTCAAAGTCACGGCTATGCCCTTCACACCATCGGACATTACCTCGCCAGCGTCGCGCACTTTTCGCGCTGGCTCACCAGAAAGCGAATCAGGCTCGATCAGATCGATGAGAATCTGGTACGTCAATTCATCTTCGTGCACTTGCCAAACTGCGACTGTCTCGGGCGAAGGAAGTGCGCATTAAATTTCACGCGGGCAGCGCTCAAACATTTGCTTAAGGTGCTTCGCGCGGACGGTTGTATCCGACCACCGCCGCTTCGGTTGCCTGGCACTATCGTCGACGAGTTAAACCACCTTGACGTTTATCTTGACGAGATCCGTGGTCTTGCCGCGAGCACTCGCCGCAACCACCACGACTGCGCGTGCGACTTTCTAGTCGATCAATTTGGTGGTCACCGCATTGACATGGGTCGAATCAGACCGGCCGACGTGCTGCATTTCGTCGTCGAGAGGAGTAAGGACCACACCCCGGCGAGCGCCGGTACCATCGCAAGCAGCTTGCGCGTGTATCTGCGTTTCCGTCAGTTCAGTGGCGACCATATCGAAGGACTAATCGCCGCTGTGCCAAAGGTAGCAGTATGGTCAATGGCTCGCTTGCCCAAATTACTGACGCAAGCCCAACTCGCACAATTCCTGAGTGCTTTCGACACACAGACGGCGTCTGGCCGGCGAGATTACGCCATGGCGCGTTTGCTGGTAGATCTAGGGTTGCGCGTCGGAGAGGTGGCCGCACTGCAACTCGCTGACGTTGATTGGCATGAGGGAACGTTGCGCATCAGGGCAACCAAATGCAAGCGTACGGATCTTTTGCCGCTGCCCGTACAGACCGGGCGCGCGTTGTTCGATTACGTGCGTTTCGGTCGACCCCAGACCTCTAGTCGTGCGCTGTTCGTGCGACATCGAGCCCCGTTCGACCGGCCGGTCACCCCGGCTGTTCTATGCAGCGCGATCCGGCTGGCCTATGCCCGATGCGGTTGGCCGAGCTCGTCCATGGGTGCTCATTTACTGCGGCACACCGCAGCCAGTCGCATGCTGGGCAATGGTGCTTCTCTCAAGGACATCGCGGATGTGTTGCGCCATCGCAGCATCAACACCACGATGATTTACGCAAAGGTCGATTTCCGCAGACTCGCGGCGGTGGTCTCCCCTTGGCCCGGGAGCAGATCATGAATCGCTTGTGTTCGATGACTACCCGGGTAGAGGATTATCTCTATGCCAGGCGTCAACTTGGTTTCAAGTTGAAGAGCCAGGGGACGCAACTACTTGCGTTTGCCCGGTTCGCCGAGAATGGCTGCCATCAGGGCCCTATAACGTTGGAACTTGCGTTACGCTGCGCCCGGAATTCCGACTCTGCCAAGCCAATTACCGCAGCGAAGCGGATTGAAGTGCTCCGTCCGTTCATCAGATACCTTCAGCAGTTCGAACCCGCCATAGAAGTCCCGCCACACAAGCTACTGGGCTCGACCCATCGCCGACCGGCGCCTCATATCTACAGCCACGAGGAAATCGAGGCGCTCTTGGCTGCAGCTGGACACCTGCGTCCGTCAGGTGGGCTACGGCCAGCGACTTACGAAACGCTCTTTGGCCTGATTGCCGCTACCGGCATGCGAATTTCGGAAGCGCTGAGACTTGAGCGCGTGGACGTATTGCTTGAGCACGGTGTGTTGATCGTTCGTCAGAGCAAATACCGCAAATCCCGTCTCGTCCCTTTGCATGCGACGACCACCGCCGCTCTTCAGCGTTACGCTCAACTACGCGATCAGTTTCTCCCGCTCCCAACGGACAGCAACTTCTTCCTGTCTCCGTGGGGGCGCGCGCTAAAGATCTGGAATGCAGAGGATACCTTCTGCATCTTGCGCCGCCAGCTTGGCTGGATTGCCCGAGGCGATTATCCGGCACCACGTATCCACGATCTACGGCATACGTTTATCACGAATTGCCTGGTTCGCTGGTATCAGCACCAGATCAATGTCGATAACGCGATCGCATCGTTATCCACGTATGTGGGGCATGTTCGCGTCACCGACACCTATTGGTATGTCAGCACCGTCCCTGAACTGATGGCGTTGGTCTCTCAACGCTTCGAACGTTACGCCCGGGAGATTTCAAATGACTAGCTCCGATCCAGCGGTACGCTTCTCAACCTTGATTCAGCAGTTCTTTATGAACCGTCTGATCGAGCAGCGCAACGTAAGTCCTCGCACTGTGGCCAGTTACCGCGATACCTTTCGATTGCTGTTCAGCTTTGCAGAGAATGACTTGAACAAGCCACCGCATAAGCTCCGGTTAGCTGACTTCAATGCAGAGCTGATTCTCGCTTTCCTCAAATATCTGGAGACTACACGTCACAACGCGATCCGCAGCCGGAACGCCCGGCTGGCTGCGATTCGGTCTTTTGCTCACTATGCAGCGCTACAGGAGCCTTCGGCGCTGCCCGGGCTTCAGCGCGTGCTGGCCATTCCCATGAAACGCTTCGACAGACCCATGGTCGGTTTCCTTAGTCGAGACGAAATGCAGTGCATCCTTGCAGCTCCTGCTGCAAACAGTTGGTGCGGTCAGCGCGACCAAGCTATGCTGGCTATGCTCTACAACACGGGTGCACGGGTATCTGAACTTATAGCTATCCGCGTCGGGGACGTCGTATTGGACCGCGGCGCCTGTGCAAACCTGCACGGCAAGGGACGCAAGGAGCGAACCGTGCCACTGTGGGCTAGTACGGCGAAGCAAATCCGCCGCTGGCTACACCAGATTGATCCAGATCCGAATCAGTGGCTCTTTCCTAATCGTGCCGGCGGTCAGATGACGCGGTCCGGCGTAACAGATCGACTTAAGCTCGCTGCGGCTGGCGCTTCAATCCGCTGTCCGCAACTCAAGACGCGAAGCGTCACTCCACACATCGTTAGACACGCCACGGCCATGCATATGCTTCAGGCTGGTGTAGACGTCACGTTGATTGCCTTGTGGCTTGGCCATGAAAGTGCCGCCACCACCCATATGTACATCGAAGCCGATCTCGCCATGAAACAGCGGGCACTGAACGCCATTCAGGCGCCGCAGTTCAAACAGCGCCGGTTCCGTCCGCCGAAAGACATTCTCGCCTTTCTTGACGGACTATGATTTATGCTTGCTTCGTGGATCAACCTCATTGGCCGCTTAGCATGAACTTATCGCGTTTCCGAACCCCTCCGACGAGACGTTCGGCCCCCTCGGCAGTCGGACGCGCGACTGACGGCAAAGGCGCACAAAGTAGGACTTTGCATAATTCCGTCACGTGGATAAGAGCGTCAAATTCGCCCTATCGCCCTGGGGAGAGCCAATTGGACATTCGCGGGCTCGCCGCGTGGCGCCAGGGCCGCCGCCACGATGTACTCGCTACTCGGCACGGCTCGGCTGAACGCCTTCGAGCCCTATGCATGGCTCAAGGACACACTTCAGAAGTTGCCGTCGTATCCTGTCAACCGCGTGCACGAACTGTTGCCGCTCGCCCGTTAAACGCCTACACATTCATGGACATTCTCGACTCGCTTCGGCAGGCGCCCAGCGCCGAGTTGTATCGCCTCTATCTCGCCATCGGCAAAATGCTGGACGACCCGCGACGCATTCTCGAGGTACGTCAACGCTTGCATCTGGGAATGGAGGTCAGTTATATCGGGGGCGATCCGCTCGCACCACCTTCGCACGGGACGGTGGTGGAGCTGAGGCAAACCCAGGCGGTGATCCAGGACAACCAGAACCGTCAGCGTTGGTCGCTGCTCTACGCGGCGGTTATCCCTGACACTGCGAGCGGCCCAACTCACGCGCCTCCGTCGCCGCCACCGCGAGCTCAGCGAGAGGAATTCTTCATTGGCGACACCGTCGGCTTCACCGACAAACATCTGAGTGAGCGGGTCGGCATCATCGTCCGCCTCAACGCAAAAACCGCGTCCATCGCTGTTAATGATTCGGAAGGCCATTGGCGGGTCTCTTACGCTCTGTTGCGGAAGATCGTCGACATCTAACCGCGCGACACCGTCAACACGGGTTCCGCTGACGGATACGGTGCAAACGTCCTATGCTGTTGTTCATGTATGGCGCCATCCACGCGCCCGTCTGTGCACACTGACCGCGTAACGCGCCAATTTCCCCCAATCTCAACGCATCGATGCAATGTGGATCACACGACTTATCCACACCGCCCTCTGTACAACCGTTGCAAAAGCCCGTTCACACGTTGTGGGACAAACCTTAATAAACACACCTCGCAAGGAGCCGCACCAAAACTTGTCCCTAGTCCACACACACTGTCCACAGTTACCGCCCCAGGTTATCACCCCTGTAACTCCGTGATTCGGAACACAGCTTCGCACTTATCCACAAGCGACAACACTGCTTGTTGACTATTACTACGTATACACATACAAAGATTATAAAAACCATAAGGAGCGCGCAGAGGCCGCCAGCAAAACGCTCAACCCGCCACCGCCCCCTCCCAATCAGGCCCCTCGCACACCCCCAACTTTGCCGAATTTCGATAACACCTCGAATAATGGCTCACTACCATCGGCGAAAGCCTGTCCGCCCATCCACCGCAAAGCCTTGCGGCATCGAGCAAGCGGCAAACTCATGGAGCGCCCGATGAAATCAGAATCCAACGGTCAGCACGTCGGTAAAGTCACGCATCACGAGTTGAAGCAGACGCTCGGCACGTGGCAGCTATGGGGAATCGCGGTTGGACTCGTGATCTCCGGCGAATATTTTGGCTGGAGCTATGGATGGGCGAGCGCGGGTACGCTCGGCTTCGTCATCACGGCGATTTTTATTGCCGCGATGTACACGACCTTCATCTTCAGCTTCACCGAACTCACCACGTCGATTCCACACGCGGGCGGCCCGTTCGCCTACGCGCGTCACGCGTTCGGTCCGACTGGCGGCTATCTGGCCGGCGCGGCGACGCTCGTCGAATTCGTGTTCGCGCCACCGGCCATTGCGCTCGCAATCGGCGCTTATCTGCATGTGCAGTTTCCAGGCCTCGAGCCGAAACACGCGGCGATGGGCGCGTATCTCGTGTTCATGGCGTTGAATATCGTCGGCGTGCAGATCGCGGCGGCGTTCGAGTTGTGCGTGACGCTGCTCGCGATTTTCGAACTGCTTGTCTTCATGGGCGTCGTATCGCCGGGCTTCCAGTGGTCTAGCTTCACGAAAGGCGGCTGGGCCGGCGCGGATACCTTCAGCATGGGTTCGTTCAACGGCATGTTCGCGGCCATCCCGTTCGCGATCTGGTTCTTCCTCGCAATCGAAGGCGTTGCAATGGCGGCGGAAGAAGCGAAAAACCCGAAGCGCTCGATCCCGATTGCCTATGTGGCCGGCATCCTGACGCTCGTCGTGCTGGCCATCGGCGTGATGGTGTTCGCAGGCGCGGCCGGCGACTGGACCAAGCTATCGAACATCAACGATCCGTTGCCTCAAGCGATGAAGCTCATCGTCGGCGAACATAGCGGCTGGATGCATATGCTCGTGTGGCTCGGCCTGTTCGGTCTCGTCGCGTCGTTTCACGGCATCATCCTCGGCTATTCGCGGCAGATTTTCGCGCTGGCACGCGCGGGGTATCTGCCGGAGTGGCTCTCCAAAGTGCATCCGCGCTTCAAGACGCCGCATCGCGCGATTCTGGCTGGCGGCGTGATCGGCATCGCAGCGATCTACAGTGACGAGCTGATCCAGTTCGGCGGCCAGACACTCACTGCGAACATCGTGACGATGTCCGTGTTTGGCGCTATCGTGATGTATATCATCAGTATGTTGTCGCTTTTCAAGCTGCGCCGCACGGAGCCGAACATGGAGCGTCCGTTCCGCGCGCCGCTGTTTCCGCTGTTCCCCGCGTTCGCGCTGGTGGCCGCGGTGATCTGTCTGGCGACCATGGTGTACTTCAACTTTCTGGTGGCAGTGGTGTTCGCAATCTTCCTCGCGCTAGGCTACGTCTATTTTCTGTTGACGCGCCATCAACGCGAGGCCGCGCCGGCGGACGCGTTGCTCGAAGAATGACGGACGAAGCCGCTGCCCGAGCAGCGGCGCTGGAGTCGCAAAAATGAGCTATACGGAGACAATCGGCAGCCGCACCTATCGCTTTGCCGATCTGAAGACACTCATGGCGAAGGCGAGCCCGCAACGCTCGGGCGATCAACTCGCAGGCGTCGCGGCGGCGAGCGAAGAGGAGCGCGTGGCCGCGAAGATGGCCCTCGCCCAGGTGCCGCTACGCACGTTCCTCAACGAAGCGCTGATTCCGTATGAAAGCGACGAAGTCACGCGCCTCGTCATCGACGATCATTCGCCGCAATCGTTCGCCGAGATTTCGCATCTGACGGTGGGCGACTTTCGGAACTGGCTCTTGAGCACGACGACGGACGCCGATGCGCTCACGCGCATCGCCGCCGGCCTTACGCCCGAAATGGTCGCGGCTGTATCAAAGCTCATGCGCAATCAGGATCTGATCGCAGCGGCGCGCAAGCGTCCGGTGATCACGCGCTTTCGCAATACGGTCGGTTTGCCGGGGCACATGTCGGTGCGTTTGCAACCAAATCATCCAACGGATGACGTCAAGGGCATTGCGGCCTCGATGCTCGACGGCCTCATGTATGGCTGTGGTGACGCGATGATCGGCATCAATCCGGCCAGCGACAATCTTGCCGCAATCACCAGACTGCTGCTGATGGTCGATGAATTCCGGCAGCGCTATCAGGTGCCGACACAATCGTGCGTGCTGACGCACGTCACCAACACGATCGCCGCAATCGAAAAACGGGCGCCGGTGGACCTCGTGTTTCAGTCGATTGCAGGCACGGAGAAAGCGAACGCTGGTTTCGGAATCTCTCTCTCGCTGCTGCAGGAAGCATATGAAGCCGGGCTATCGCTCAAGCGCGGTACTGTCGGCAACAATCTGATGTATTTCGAAACGGGGCAGGGCAGTGCGTTGTCGGCGGACGCGCATTTCGGCGTCGATCAACAGACTTGCGAAGTGCGCGCCTATGCGGTCGCGCGTAAGTTCAATCCGTTTCTTGTGAATACCGTGGTGGGTTTTATCGGCCCTGAGTATCTGTACGACGGCAAGCAGATCACGCGAGCGGGTCTCGAAGATCACTTCTGCGGCAAGCTGCTGGGCGTGCCGATGGGTTGCGACATCTGCTACACGAATCATGCCGAAGCCGACCAGGACGACATGGACAACCTGCTCACGTTGCTCGGCGTGGCGGGCATCAACTTCATCATGGGCATCCCGGGCGCAGACGATGTAATGCTCAACTACCAGAGCACGTCTTTCCACGATGCGCTCTATGTGCGCGATGTTCTCGGCTTGCGCCGCGCACCGGAGTTTGAAGAATGGCTTGAGTCGATGCAGATCGCCGACGCGCGCGGCGCATTGCTGAGCGCGTCGACACAACAGCCGCTGCTGGAAGGCGTGCGAGACTGGATGGGTATCGAATGAGCGACTTTGTCGACAAGAACCCGTGGAACGCGCTGCGCCAGTTCACCAACGCGCGCATTGCATTGGGCCGAGCGGGCAACAGCCTGCCGACTGCGCCCTTACTCGCGTTCAATCTTTCGCATGCGCAAGCGCGCGACGCCGTGCATCATCCGCTCGATGCCGACGCATTGCACGAGCAACTGCGTGCGCAGAACTTCAGAACACTGGATGTGCACAGCGCCGCACCCGATCGCGAACACTACTTGCGGCGTCCCGACCTTGGACGGCGCTTATCCGAAGAGAATCGCGCAGCGCTCGCGCAATTACCCGACGAATCGCCCGACGTAGCCTTCGTGATCGGCGACGGCTTGTCGGCGTTTGCCGCGTCGAAGCAAGCCATTCCGTTGCTGCACGCCGTCACTCCGCTGCTCGTGGATTGGACGATCGGTCCAGTCGTCGTCGCGCGGCAGGCACGCGTTGCACTCGGCGACGAGATCGGCGAATTGCTGAATGCGAAGATCGTCGTGATGCTGATCGGCGAGCGGCCGGGTCTCAGCTCGCCTGATAGTCTCGGCATCTACATTACCTACGCGCCGAAAGTGGGCTGCAGCGACGCACAACGCAATTGCATTTCAAACGTGCGCCCTGAAGGACTCGACTATCCGTTAGCGGCGCACAAACTGCATTATCTGCTTACCCACGCACGGCGCCTCGGTCTGACCGGCGTGGGCCTGAAAGACGATAGCGACACATCGCTGCCTGCCACGCCGGCAGCGCCTGCCATCAGCGCAGAGCCAGATGCAAGCGCAACGCCGAACTCAAATCCAGGCTAACTCACGCATCGGCCCGCTGAACCGGGTGCGCTTTGAGCCACGCATTCTCGTCGTCGTCGAACAAGCGGGAACGCGTCAGAAAACGCAGACCGCTTGGCCGTTCCAGCGAAAACATGCCACCGTTGCCCGGCACCACGTCGATAATCAACTGCGTGTGCTGCCAGTACTCGAACTGCAAATCGCTCATGTAAAACGGCACGCCTGCCAGGGTGCCGAGTTTCACGTCGGACGAGCCGACCATGAATTCGCTCCGGGGAAACAGCATTGGTGCGCTGCCGTCGCAGCATCCGCCGGATTGATGAAACAGCACCTCGCCATGTTCCGCGCGCAACGTGTCGATCAACTCCGTAGCGGCAGGAGTCGCAATCACGCGCGCCACTTCTTTTACGTCGGCCATCGTGTCCTCGCTGAAACACAGCGAGCCGCACAATGCGGCTCGCTCTGCAATTAACACTACGCCGTTAACGCTTAGAAGAAACCGAGCGGTTTCTCGCTATAGCTGACGAGGAGGTTCTTGGTTTGCTGGTAGTGGTCGAGCATCATCTTGTGATTTTCCCGGCCGATGCCCGACTGCTTGTAGCCCCCAAACGCCGCGTGCGCCGGATAAGCGTGATAGCAATTGGTCCACACGCGGCCCGCCTGGATCTGCCGGCCGAAGCGATAAGCGCGCGTACCGTCGCGAGTCCATACACCGGCGCCCAAACCGTAGAGCGTATCGTTGGCAATCTCGAGCGCTTCGTCTTCGGTCTTGAACGTGGTCACTGAAACAACCGGCCCAAAGATCTCTTCCTGGAAGATGCGCATTTTGTTGTGGCCGCGAAACACGGTCGGCTTCACGTAATAGCCTTTGCTCAACTCACCGCTCAACGTGTTGCGCTCGCCGCCAATCAGACACTCGGCGCCCTCCTGCTTGCCAAGGTCGACATACGACAGGATCTTCTCCAACTGTTCCTGCGAAGCCTGCGCACCGATCATCGTCCTCGTGTCGAGCGGGTGACCTTGCGTGATGGCCGCGACGCGCTTCAATGCGCGTTCCATGAAACGGTCGTAGATCTTTTCGTCGATTAGCACACGCGACGGGCACGTACATACTTCGCCCTGATTCAGCGCAAACATCGCAAATCCTTCGAGTGCCTTGTCGAAGTAGCTGTCGTCCTGACTCATCACGTCGGCGAAAAAGATGTTGGGACTCTTGCCGCCGAGCTCGAGCGTGACAGGAATGATGTTCTGACTCGCGTATTGCATGATGAGGCGGCCGGTCGTGGTCTCGCCGGTAAACGCGATCTTCGCGATGCGCTTGCTCGATGCCAGCGGCTTGCCCGCTTCAAGCCCGAAGCCGTTCACCACATTCAGCACGCCGGCGGGCAGCAGATCCTGAATCAGCTCCACGAGTACGAGAATCGACGCCGGCGTCTGCTCCGCCGGCTTAAGCACGACACAGTTGCCGGCCGCGAGCGCGGGCGCAAGTTTCCACACAGCCATCAGGATCGGGAAATTCCACGGGATGATCTGGCCCACCACGCCGAGCGGTTCGTGGAAATGATATGCAACGGTGTCGTCGTCGATCTCGGAGATCGAGCCTTCCTGAGCGCGCACCGCGCCGGCGAAATAGCGGAAATGGTCGATGGCAAGCGGAATATCGGCGGCCATCGTTTCGCGCAGAGGCTTGCCGTTGTCGATCGTTTCAGCAACCGCGAGACGCTGCAGGTTCGCTTCCATGCGGTCGGCAATACGGTTCAAGACGTTCGCGCGATCGGTCGTCGAGGTTTTGCCCCACGCTGCTTTAGCACGGTGAGCGGCGTCGAGCGCGAGTTCGACATCCGCTTCACGCGAACGTGGGATCGAGGTGAACGGCTCGCCTGTGATCGGCGATACGTTGTCGAAGTACTCGCCCCCCGCGGGCTTCACCCATTCGCCGCCGATAAAGTTCGCATATTGCTTCTTGAAGGGGAATTCGGTCGTCAGAAACTGCATCTCCGCGTGATTCATCTGTGTGCTCCTCACATGTCTGAATGGGCAATAGCCGGCGCGATGTTGCGCTCGGTTGCAATCCGTTGAAGTCGGCCGCGTCACCGTAGAGCCAGATCTATGCCAATGCACCTGGCTGGTGAGTCATGCACGCGCGGCAGGCACCGGCGCACCGTGGCGCGTGTTTTTACCTCGAATCGACGGCGGCGTGGCGCGTCGTTTCGGATCAATGCGGCTGTTGCTGTTCACGAATTGAACAGCGGCGCGGCACGTGCGGAGGCAATCAGTGCGGTAAGCAGGCGCGTGCAATCGGCATGGGACTTGCCTTGTTTTTTCTCTTCGATACTCCATTGCGCGGATTCGCCATGACGATCGGAACCCTCAACAGCAACGCGGCGAGCGCTGCTTATACAAGCTCCACGCTCGCGCCGCAGCCACGCTTCTGCGTGCAGACCCGTGTCGCTCACGACGCAGACGAACAGGCGCGCAATCTTCACGGCTGGCACCAGACCTACGATCAGTTGACGGCGGGAAGCTTTGTCGGCGGCTTGACGGAGCTGTGCCTCGATCACATGCAGGTGTTTGTCGAAACGACGAGCCACACCTTGAGGCAAACCTGCGAAGTGCAGAAGGACGCGTACTGGTTCGGCATTCCGACGTGCCGCGCGGGCTCGGGTCGCATCGACGCGCAAGTCATCGGCGGCGACGCGCTTGCCTTTCGTCCGGGTGGCATCGAGTTCGAACTGCTGACGTCGGCGGGCTACGAGATTTTCGGCGTGGTCGTGAAAGGAGAGGTGTTGCGTCGCTACGCAGCGGAAGTGGAGCGCGCGAATCTTGTGGAGCCATTGCCGGACACCGAGGTCGTGACGGTCGGCATGGCCCGCAAGGAGCGTGTGTGCGCTTTGCTGCGTGAGCTTCTGGAGCACGGTGCGGCGAGCGCTGCGCCGTTGTCGTCGGCCGCGCGCGAGAACTTGCAGGCGTCGGTGCTGGCGACGCTGTTCGACGCTGGCGCGTTACCCCGTTCTTCTGAACCGATGGCAATGCCGGCGCGCGCGCGCCGTCAGTCGATTGTCTCTGAAGCGCGCGACTATGTGCTCGCCAATCGCGATCGCGCGGTCGGTGTGCAGGAGCTTTGCGAGCGTCTGCACGTGAGCCGGCGCACGCTGCAATACTGCTTTCAGGATGTGCTCGGCATGGCGCCGGCAACGTATGTGCGGGCGATCCGCCTGAACGGCGCGCGCCGCGATCTGTGCAATGCATCGCGCGACTCCCGCTCGGTGCAGGACGTGGCGGCCGCTTGGGGCTTCTGGCATATGAGCCAGTTTGCAACCGACTATCGCAAGCTCTTCGGCATGCGGCCCTCGGATACTTTGAAGGCCGCGACTGGCGTCAAATCCGTCGTGAGCAGCCGTTCATCGGCGCACTAGTTGCCTCACTGCGTGACGCGTTGCGCTTTCTATTTGCGCAGCAAGCGCAAGCCGTTGGCCACTACCAGCAAGCTCGCGCCAACATCGGCGAAGACAGCCATCCACATGGTGCCGAGACCCATCACGGTCAACACCAGGAACACGCTCTTGATGCCGAGCGCGAGCGCGATGTTTTGCACCAGCACGGCATGCGTCGCGTTCGAGAGGCGGATGAAGAGCGGGATCTTGCGCAAGTCGTCGTCCATCAACGCGACGTCGGCGGTTTCAATGGCAGTGCCGGTTCCCATCGCGCCCATCGCAAAGCCAATGTCGGCGCGTGCAAGCGCGGGCGCGTCGTTGATGCCGTCGCCCACCATGCCTATCTTCGCGCCCTCGGCCGACCACTGCGCGATGGCGTCCAGCTTGTCTTGCGGCAACTGATTGCCGCGCGCTTCGTCGATACCCACTTGCTGTGCGATTGCGGCAGCCGTATGCGGATTGTCGCCGGTGAGCATGGCCGTGGCGACGCCCACGCGGTGTAATTCGGCGATAGCGGTGGAACTCGTCTCCTTCACCGTATCCGCGACGGCGAACAGCGCGAGGACGCGCCGGGCGTCGCTTAACAGCACCACTGTCTTACCTTGCCGTTCGAGTGCGTCGAGCCGCGCTTCGAGTGAAGGCGAGCACCGCCCGAGTTCTTCAGCGAGCCGATGATTGCCCAGCCAGTACGTCAAGCCGTTTATCTCGCCGCGCACGCCGCGTCCCGCGAACGCTTCGAACGAATCGACAGTGACGTTGCCCACATCGTCGTTCTTTGCTGCCGCCGCAATTGCCATCGACACAGGATGATCCGAGCGCGCCGCAAGACTCGCGGCAAGCGTGCGGCAACGCGCGGCATCGGCATCGGCGAGCATCACGAATTCGGTTTGCACCGGTTTGCCGTGCGTGATCGTGCCGGTTTTATCGAACGCCAGGCGGCTCAGCTTGCGGCCTTGTTCCAGGAAAGCGCCGCCCTTGATGAGAATGCCCTTGCGCGCGGCTGCGGCTAGACCGCTGACGATAGTCACCGGCGTCGAAATCACGAGCGCGCACGGACAGGCGATCACCAGCATCACCAGCGCCTTGTAGATCCACGCTTGCCACATCCCGCCGAAGAAGAGCGGCGGCACGAGCGCCACCGCGAGCGCAACGGCGAACACGAACGGCGTGTAGACGCGCGCGAACTGATCGACGAAACGTTGTGTGGGCGCTTTGGTGCCTTGTGCTTCCTCGACGGCGTGAATGATGCGCGCAAGGGTCGTGTTGCTGGCCACCGCCGTCACGCGGTAGTCGAACGAGCCGGTCTGGTTGACGGTGCCCGCGAACACGGCATCGCCGACGGTCTTGTCGACCGGCAGACTTTCTCCCGTGATGGGCGCCTGATCCACGCTCGAACGCCCTGCGACGAGCTCTCCGTCGAGCGCGATCCGCTCGCCTGGCCTCACGCGAACCAGCGCGCCGAGCGCGATCGCGTTGAGCTCGGTGAGCCGCCACGTGCCGTCGGGTTGCTGCACGCTCGCCTGTTCGGGCGTGAGTTGCATCAGCCCCTGGATTGCATTGCGGGCGCGGTCGAGCGACTTTGCTTCGATGAGTTCGGCGATGGTGAAGAGCACCATCACCATCGCCGCTTCGGGCCATTGACGCAGGATCAACGCGCCGGTCACCGCAATACTCATCAGCGCGTTGATGTTCAGATTCCCGTGCCGAATGGCGAGCCAGCCCTTGCGGTACGTTGTCAGGCCGCAGGAAGCGATCGCGATGATGGCGAGGCCCGCTGCCATCCAGACGGGCGCGCCGAGCCAGCCTGCAGCCTCTGAAGCTGCCGCCGCGACGCCCGCGAAAGCAAGCGGCCACCAAGGCCTCGGCTGACGAGGCGCGACCGGTTGAGTGGGCGGTTTGGCGGCCTGTTGCGAGGACTGTGAATCCGGACGCGCGATTTCTGGCGTGAAGTCGAGCGAACGAAGCGCGGCGAGAATGGAGTCGAGCGCGCCGGGCGCGTGCACGACGGTCAGCACGCGCTGCATGAGATTGAACTCCATGCCGCGCACGTCCGGCATGCGGCTGAATTTCTTGCGGATCAGCGCTTCTTCGGTCGGACAATCCATTTGCATGATGCGGATCGCGGTGCGCACATCGCCGCCAAGGGCTTCGGACGGCAGCAACTGTGCTTCCAATTGCGCGGGGGCATGGGCCGAGGCGCCGCAACAGCCTCCACCCGCATGGTCATGTGCATGGTTTTGATGCTTGTGGGCGCAGGCGTCGGGCTGTTCGGCACGGTCGGCATTTGCCTCGTGAGCGTGCGGCATGGTGGCTTCCTCGTTCGATTTGTGGTCTAGTAAACACCTTGAAGCCACTACAAGGTCAAGGCCGGTATCGGGAGGGTCCATGAAAATCGGCGAATTGGCGAAGATCGCCCATTGCACGACCGAAACCATCCGTTTCTACGAGAAAGAAGGGCTGTTGCCCGAAGCGGAGCGCACCGAGGCCAATTACCGCAGCTATACCGCGAAGCACGTGGAGCGGCTGCGCTTCATTCGCAATTGCCGCGCGCTCGACATGACCCACGACGAAATCCGCGCGCTGCTGCGTCTCACCGACGCGCCGGCTAACGGCTGCGGCGGCATCAATGACCTGATCGACGCGCATATTGCGCACGTCGATACGCGCATCGACGAACTGCAGCAACTCAAGGCGCAACTGCGCACGCTGCGTGAGCAATGCCACGGCGAACAGGCCGTCGAAGACTGCGGCATCGTGCAGGGTCTCAGCGAAATGGACGTGAGCGCGCCGCGTGCGCGGCATACGCATCTCGGTTGATGCGTCCAGTCGAATCAATAATCGAATCCAGTTGGAGAAGCAACGTGTTCACATGTAGAAATCAGTCCTGCGGCGCACAGTGGGAGCAGTCAGACGTCGTCATCAAGAACGAGGGACAGGGTCTGCTATTCCGTTGCCCGATGTGCGGCGCGCGCAACTATGTCGAGCGTTTTGAAGGGGACGACGGCTCGGTGCTGTACGAGCAGATGGAAGGCCGCCCCTTTCCCGGCCCCGTGGCCGAATAGTCTCTCGCCTTCAGCCGACAACGAGTCATCATCTTATGAACAGTCACACCACCGCCGGCGCTCCGTTTAGTCAGTTGCCGCTGCCGTCCGCCGCGCTCGCGAATCTTACGCAACTCGGCTATGTCGAGATGACGCCCATCCAGGCTGCGAGCTTGCCCATCGCGCTCGCCGGCCACGATCTGATCGCGCAGGCGAAAACCGGCAGCGGCAAGACCGCGGCGTTTTCGCTGGCGCTGCTCGCGCGTCTCGACGTGCGCAACTTCGCCGTGCAGGCCATGGTGCTATGTCCGACGCGCGAACTCGCCGATCAGGTCACGCAGGAGATCCGCCGTCTCGCGCGCGCGGAAGAAAACATCAAGGTGCTGACCTTGTGCGGCGGCACGCCGATGCGTCCGCAAACCGCGAGCCTCGAACACGGCGCGCATATCGTCGTCGGCACGCCGGGCCGCATCATGGATCACCTCGAGCGCGGCAGCCTGCCTCTGCAGTCGCTGAACACGCTCGTGCTGGACGAAGCCGACCGCATGCTCGACATGGGTTTCTTCGACGACATCGCGACGGTCGTCAAGCAATGTCCGAAGGAGCGGCAGACGCTGCTTTTCTCGGCCACCTACCCTGAAGGTATCGTCAAGCTCAGTCAGCAATTCCTACGGAATCCGAAGGAAGTGAAGCTTGCCGAACGGCACGACAATACGAAGATCCGCCAACGCTTCTATGAAGTGACCGAGGACGAACGTCTGCATGCCGTCGGCCTGTTGTTGAACCACTATCGCCCGGTGAGCACGCTGGCTTTCTGCAATACCAAGCAGCAATGCCGCGATCTGCTGGACGTTTTGCGCGCCCAGGGTTTTCATGCGCTCGCGCTGCATGGCGAACTCGATCAACGCGAACGCGATCAGGTGCTGATCCAGTTTGCAAACCGCAGCTGCTCGGTGCTGGTCGCGACCGACGTCGCGGCGCGTGGCCTCGACATCGCGCAACTGGAAGCAGTGATCAACGTCGACGTAACGCCCGATCCGGAGGTGCATGTGCATCGTATTGGCCGCACGGGGCGTGCCGATCAGGAGGGCTGGGCGTTGAGCCTCGCGAGCATGAACGAGATGGGGCGCGTCGGCAGTCTGGAGCAGGCGCAAAAGCGCGAAGTCGAATGGCACAAGCTCTCCGAACTGACGGCGGCCAGCAATGAGCCGCTATTGCCGCCGATGGAAACGCTGCAGATTCTCGGCGGCCGCAAGGAGAAAATCCGTCCCGGCGACGTGCTCGGCGCGCTGACTGGCGAGGCGGGTTTCGCCGGCTCCCAGATAGGCAAGATCAACGTGACCGAGATGTCGACATATGTGGCGATCGAACGCAGCGTTGCGCGAGACGCGGTGCGCAAGCTGAGCGCGGGCAAGGTGAAGGGCAAGAAGGTCAAGGTCCGCTTGATGGACGACGCCTGATTCAGCGGCAAAGTGGCGAGGGCGGCGCGTCCGCATAGGTATGCCGACCGCTCCCGCCGCGACCATTGCTGCGGCGCATCGGCTCGGCCCTGCGTCGCGCGGCCCGCCTATTCCGCTTACGCTGCGCCCGCAGTCGCATCACCTCCGGTCATACCTCGAAGATTTTCATCTTCAGCCGTGGGTGCTTCTTTCTCCCGTTGAATTCCACCTGCGGCCGCTTCCAAGGGCGGGCGCGGTCTTGCGGGTCATGACATAAATGCATGCCGCCCATGACAAAGTTTCGATTGTGACGGTTCTTTGGCTGATGCCTAATCACTCAACCGGCACTCGACCGGAATGTACGGCCGCGCGATCCGCGGCCGCCAATCCGCCGCCGGATGGAGATAGGGAGAAGCCTTATGCAGAGCGCTACGCAAGCCCGCTCGAAATTGCCTGACGTTGGCACGACAATCTTCACAGTGATCGGTCAACTGGCCGCACAACACGATGCGCTGAACCTGTCGCAAGGCGCGCCGAACTTCGCGCCGGACGCGAAGCTGGTCGACGGCGTCGCGCAGGCTATGCGCGCCGGCCATAACCAGTACGCGCCGATGGCCGGCATCGCGGCGCTGCGCGAAGCGCTCGCCGACAAAGTGCAAACCCTCTACGGCGTGCGCTACGACCCGGCGAGCGAAGTAACGGTGATCGCGAGCGCGAGCGAAGGCCTTTATTCGACGATCAGTGCGCTGGTGCACCCAGGCGACGAAGTGATTTACTTCGAGCCTTCGTTCGACAGCTATGGGCCGATCGTTCGGCTGCAAGGCGCGACGCCCGTGCCGATCAAGTTGTCGCTGAGCGATTTTCGTGTGAACTGGGACGAGGTCGCCGCCGCGATCACGCCGAACACTCGCATGATCATCATCAACACGCCGCACAATCCGACTGCGACCGTATTCAGCGAGGCCGACGTCGCGCGATTGAAAGCGATTACGCGCAACACGGACATTGTGATTCTCGCCGACGAGGTCTACGAACACGTGGTGTTCGACGGCGCGAAACATCAGAGCATGGCGTGCCATAGCGAACTGGCGGAACGCAGCGTCATCGTGTCGTCGTTTGGCAAGTCGTATCACGTCACCGGCTGGCGCGTCGGCTATTGCCTCGCCCCCGCTGAGCTGATGAACGAGATCCGCAAAGTGCATCAGTTCATGGTGTTTTCCGCCGATACACCGATGCAGTACGCGTTCGTCGACGCATTGTCCAATCGCGAAAGTTACCTCGGCCTGTCCGCGTTCTATCAGCAAAAGCGCGATCTGCTCGCGCATGCGCTTTCCGAATCGCGCTTCGAACTGTTGCCGAGCGAGGGCAGCTTCTTTATGCTTGCGCGTTTTCGTGGATTTTCCGACGAGAGCGATAGCGATTTCGTGTTACGCCTGATTCGCGATGCGCGCGTCGCGACGATTCCGCTGTCCGCGTTTTACAGCGACGGCACCGATTCGGGCCTGATTCGCCTGAGTTTTTCGAAGGACGACGCAACGCTGATTGAAGGCGCGCGCCGTTTATGCGAGATCTGATAATTGACTGCACGTCGGCGCGACGGCGGTGTATTTTGAACGCAGTATGATCGTCGCGCGGTTTCACATCCACACTATGCGTGCTCGCACTACAACGAAACCGAAGAGAAGGGACCTGCTATGAAATTGCTCAAGCCTCTATTGGCGCTGGCCTGCGCATTCGCATCGGTGGCGGCCTCGTCTGCTGCCGTTGCCGCCGATACATCGACGCTGCGTTTCGGGCTCGAAGCGCAGTATCCGCCGTTCGAATCCAAGGGTCCTAACGGCGAATTGCAAGGTCTCGACATCGACGTCGGCAATGCTGTGTGCGTCGCCGCGCATATGACGTGCAAGTGGGTCGAGACGTCGTTCGACGGTTTGATACCTGCGCTGCAAGGCCGCAAATTCGACGCGATCAATTCGGCCATGAACGCAACGGAACAGCGCCGCCAGACGATCGACTTCACCACGGTTGTCTATCGCGTGCCGACGCAACTGATCGCAAAGCGCGACAGCGGACTGCTGCCGACGCCCGAATTGTTGAAAGGCAAACGGGTGGGGGTATTGCAGGCGTCGATTCAGGAGACGTTCGCGAAGACGCATTGGGAACCGGCTGGCGTCACCGTCGTGCCGTATCAGGATCAGAACCAGGTGTACACGGACCTCGTCGCGGGGCGTCTCGACGCAACGCTCGTGCTGGCGCCGGCGGGACAAACCGGTTTTCTTTCGAAGCCCAATGGCAAGGACTACGCGTTCGTCGGACAGCCTGTGCGTGACGACAAGATTCTGGGCAGCGGTATCGCATACGGCATCCGCAAAGGCGACACGGCGCTGCGCGAGCGGCTGAACGCAGCGATTGCAAAGGTGCAGGCCGACGGCACCGTGAAAACGCTCGCGGCGAAGTACCTGGGCAATATCGACATTTCGGCGAAGTAACGCTTTCGGCTCACGGGAAACGTTCTCAATCGGCGCGGTCACAGGTGGACGCAGTTTTACGTGAATCCCCACGCGCGCAAATGGACCGGCGCGCGTGCAGTTGTCCTGATGAATCCGGACGATGTTCACGCGTGAAACGCGAGCCCGGCCCATTTGACGATGCTGATGAGATTGGGGGAAATGCACTAGCAGTTCATGCAGACCCAGGCCGATCAGCAGAAGCAACAATGTGCAGCCGACGGTCGTGCCGCTGACGTGACACAGGCTCGCGGCGAAGCCGTGCTGTGCGCCGGCGATCTTTCTGCCGTCTACATCCCGGCGTTTTCGACAACGCGGCCTTCCGCGCGCCAACGCAGCATGCCGCCCGCGAGATTCGCAACGTCGTTGAATCCCGCTTGCCGCAGTATCACCGTGGCTTGCGCCGAACGGCCGCCCGCGCGGCACACCGCGACGATCGGGCGCTCTTTCCCGAGCTCAGTCGCACGTGCGGCCAGATCGCCGAGTGAAATAAGCCGGGCCGCGGGAATGCGGCCAAGTGGTCCATTGAATTCATCCGGCTCGCGCACGTCGACGATTTGCACAGCGCGCAGATTGTCCTCGAGCCATTGCGGGCTGATTTCCCAGATGCCTGCAAAGGTGTACGCGAGCGGCGCCCAATCCGGTTCGGCAGCCTGCGTCGGGTCGCTCGCGGCGACGCCGCACTTGAGGTTCGCCGGCACCGCGATGTCGATCTGCTTCGGATGCGGCAGACGCAGGTTCGTCACGTATCCGACAAAATCGTCTTCGCATAGCTCACCGCCCAGGCGCGGATTGAAACGCCGCTCTTCGCCGACACTCGTGACAGTTAAGCCGCGATAGTCGTGGGCCGGGTAAAGCAGGCATGTTTCCGGCTGACTGAATATCTGGTTCTGGACTGCGCGGAACATCGCGCGCGCGTCGCCGTGCTGGAAATCGGTGCGGCCCGTGCCTCTTATCAGCAGGCAATCGCCGGTGAACATCATGCTGCCGTCGTCGAGGGCGAGGCTGATGCAGCCGTCTGTGTGGCCGGGCGTCGCGCGAACTTCGAGGTGGCGTGAGCCGAACGCGCAGTGCTCTCCGTGGCTCAGATAGCGGTCGGCGCCTTGGGCGCCGCTCGCAGCCGATATCGCAATCTGGCTACCTGTGCGGCGTTTGAGCATCCACGCACCGGTTACATGATCGGCGTGCACGTGCGTGTCGATCGTATATAGCAGGCGCAGCCCGAGTTCCTCGATGAGCGCGGTATCGCGGCGCACCTGCTCGAAAACCGGATCGATGAGAATCGCCTCCTGCGTTGCGCTATCGGCGAGAAGATAGGTGTACGTCGACGATTGCTGGTCGAATAGCTGCCGGAAGATCAACACGATTTTGCTCCGTGGCCCGCATCGTCGAAAAAACCGGGCGCATGCAATGCGCCCGGTTCACTGCACCGCAAAATTACTGCGGCTGTGTGACGAACCGCAGATAAGGCTTCACGGTCTTGAATCCTTCGGGGTATTTCTTCATCG
Organism: Paraburkholderia kirstenboschensis; assembly: GCF_032806925.1. Lineage (NCBI taxonomy): Bacteria > Pseudomonadati > Pseudomonadota > Betaproteobacteria > Burkholderiales > Burkholderiaceae > Paraburkholderia > Paraburkholderia kirstenboschensis. Next base: position 2,819,474 of record NZ_CP136513.1, read on the forward strand.
CGTCATCGTTCGAAACGGATGTCGGAATGATGACATCGTCACCGGGCTTCCAGTTCACGGGCGTCGCCACCGTATGCTTTGCGTTTAGCTGCAGCGAATCGAGCAGACGCAGTACTTCGTCGAAGTTGCGCCCTGCGCTCATTGGATACACCAGCATCGCCTTGACCTTCTTGTCCGGCCCGATGATGAACACCGAGCGTACCGTTGCGTTGTCGGCCGCGGTGCGCGTGCCGCCGCTCGCGTTCGGATGGATCATGTCGTAGAGCTTCGCCACATTCAGGTCCGCATCGCCGATGAGCGGGTAGTTGACCGCGTGGCCCTGCGTCTCTTCGATATCCTTCACCCAGTTCTGGTGATCGCTGACGGGGTCGACGCTCAGGCCGATGATCTTCGTATTGCGCTTGTCGAATTCCGGCTTGAGCCCGGCCATATAGCCAAGCTCAGTGGTGCATACAGGCGTGAAATCTTTCGGATGCGAAAATAGAATCACCCAATGGTCGCCGATCCATTCGTGGAAATGAATCGCGCCTTCGGTGGTTTCGGCAGTGAAATCGGGGGCTTCTTCTCCAAGTCGAATAGACATCGTCATCCTCCATGAGAGTGCGCCGGGCACTGACGCCGCTTGTCGAAGAGGCGGTCCCCGGGCTGCCTGACCGTTCGATCAGGCGATTGCTTGACTCACGATCAGCCTCCTGCCGGTTGGACTGTATTTGCGCGGGAGGACCATGCGAACGCAGCGAATGCAGAACTTTTCGCTGGATGCTGTGAAGCCGAAAATACCGATGCGCTACGCGTCGCGCTTAAAGCGTAGGACAAAAATGCGCATTGCTCTAGTCAGCTTGCAGGGCAAATCCGCCGTTCAGTACGGACCTACGTCTCGCTCCACATGCGCAGCAGGTTGTGATAGCAGCCGACGAGCGTGCGACGCGCGGCATCGTCCGCGTTCGACGCATTCAGACGCTGGATTGCGCCGTCCATGTCGAACAGCATCGCACGCTGTGTATCGTCGCGCACGAGGCTTTGCACCCAGAAGAAACTCGACACGCGCGCACCGCGCGTTACGGGTCGCACCTGGTGCAGACTGGTGCCGGGGTAAACGATTGCATGGCCGGCGGGCAGCTTCACTTCCTGTACGCCGAAGGTATCTTCTATCAGCAGTTCGCCGCCGTCGTATTCGTCGGGAGGCGTGAGGAAGAGTGTGACCGATACGTCCGTGCGCACGCGCGCGCCGCTGCCGGGCACGAGACGAATGGCGCCGTCCACATGGCTGCCGAAATGCATGCCGCCTTCATAGCGGTTGAACAGCGGCGGATAAACCTTGTTGGGCAGCACCGCGCTGATAAAGAGCGGATGCCGCTCGAGCGCCGCGATGATCCGGTCGCCCAATTCCAGCGCAATCGGCGAACCTTCCGCGATCTGCTGGTTACGCTTGACTGGCGCGCCCTGATAGCCGGCCGTCGCGCGGCCGTCCACCCACGCGTCCGTCGACGCTTCGAGATGCGCGCGCATTGCGGCGGCGTCGGCGGGGCTGAATACGTCGGGAATCGAGACAATCATGGTTGGACTTTCCTGCGAAACCGCGCGCTTTTCCGCTGCGTGACAGAGCGGGCATCAGCAAAGCGCGCGGCGTGCGTGACGTTGGTCGCCGGTTCCGGCGATCAGAAGAACCGGTAGTTTAACGTCGCGAGGAACGTGCGGCCGTTGCCTGGCACCGCGCGTCCGCCGTCCGACGGAATCAGCGCGTCGTAGTAGTTCTTGTCCGTCATGTTCAGCACGTTGAACTGGACGTCGTACTTTTTCGCGTGATACGCGGCCATTGCATCCCACCGCGTGTAGCCGCCGACCTTCACGAAATTGTTGTTCGCGGCATAACGCGACGATGTGTAGATCGGGCCGCCGCCAATTTCCCAATGCGGCGTGAACGCATACGTCGTCCACAGTGTCAGCATGTTGCGCGGCGTGTTCGCTGGCGTCTTGCCGGTCGTGCCGTCCAGCGCCTTCAGGATTGTCGCGTCCGTGTACGTGTAGCCGCCGAACACTTGCCACTTGTCGGTGATGTGGCCCGCGAGGCCAAGCTGATAGCCACGTACGCGGACGTCGCCGTTGAGCGTGTAACTGCCGTCCGCATTCAGCGTGCGCGCGTTCGTCTTCTCGATGTTGAAGAGCGATTGGGTGACGGACAGGCCGCCGCCCAGCAGATCCCACTTTGCGCCCACCTCATACGACTTGTTGTGCTCGGGCGGCAGGCTCTGCGTGTTGTTCGTGAGTGTGAGCGCTTCGAGCGACGGATTGAACGACGTACCGTACGACACGTAGTAAGACTGCCAGTCGGCTGGCTGCCAGATCACGCCGCCGCGAACGCTCGTGAAGTAGTTGGTTTGGGTGGCGTACGAAGGCAAATTGATCGAGTTATGAATCGACGCTTCGTAGCGGTCCCAGCGAAGGCCGCCCACGATCTTCCAATGTTCGCCGACCGAAACGGTGTCGTTCGCGTAGATGCCGACGCCGTTCGCACTCGACTCCGCAAGGTTCGTCGCGACGGTTTTCGCATTCGAAGGGCGCGTCGTATAAGTCGGATCGACGAGCGGCACGATGGCGATCGTGTTCGACGGCAGGCCCGGCGTCGTGGTGGCGAAACTCTGGTTACTGTACGTCTCGTGGCTCAGATCGACGCCCGCGACGACATCGTGCTTGATGAAGCCGGTGTTGAACTTTGCCTCGACGTCCGTCGAGTTGTAGACCGAGTGGTCGTTGATGTTGCGGTCCTTGCCCTGCAGCTTCACGAACAGTCGCGACGGATCGATAGTCGTGTAGTTGCCGTTGGTCAATGCCGTGGACGTCGGCAGCGGACCTGTGAGCACCGACGCCGCGTTCGTCGCGCGCGCCTCCGTGCTGTAGTGGCTGAACTGGGTCTGGTTGCGCAGCTTGAGGTTGTCGTTGAAGCGGTGTTCGATGCGGGCGTTCAGCGTCTGCACGTCCTGAATCGTGCGGTCGTCGGTGAAGCCGTAGAACGTGCCGCGATTCACCGGCGCGGGATGGCCGTTGAGCGCAGGAATGCCGTAGTCGGGCTGATCGCGGTTGTGCTGGATCAGCGCGGACAGCGTGATTTCCGTCGGCGTGCCGATGCCGAATTTCACTTCGGGTGCGACGCCGTAGTCCTTGCTCTTCATCACGTCGCGCGACGAGCCCAGGCTTTGGCCGAACGCGTTGATCCGGAATGCGGAGGTCGAGGTGATCGGCGTGTCCACGTCGAGCGTCGTGCGGTAGCGGTCGTGCGTGCCGGCCTGCACGGAGACATCGGCGCGGGGTTTGAGCGTCGGTTGCTTGCTGACCTGATTGATGACGCCGCCCGTGGAGCCTCGGCCGAAGTAGAGGGACGACGGGCCGTACAGCACGTCGATCGATTCGAGGTTGAACGTGTCGCGATAGTACTGGCCACGATCGCGGAAACTGTCGAGGTAGATGTCGGTGCGCGCCGAGAAGCCGCGCAGGTTGATGTTGTTGCCGATCTGCCCGCCTTCGGCGGCACCGATCGTGATGCCCGGCACGTTGCGCAGCGCGTCGGTGAAGGAACTCGCGGCCTGCGATTGCAGCACGGCCTTCGGCACCACCACTGCGGCTTGCGGAATGTCGCGCAGCGCGGTCGGCACTTTTGCGCCGACGCTCGACACGTCAGGCGCGAAATCCGCGGACGGGCTGTTTTGACCCGTCACCTTGACGGTGGGCAATGTGGCGCTTTCCGCGCTCGCGCTCGAAGCGGAGGCGGGTGACGTCGGCTGGGCGCCGGTCGCGGGCGTTGCGGTCGATTGAGCGTAGAGCGGCGTCGCGAACGCGACCAGAACGGCCGCCGCGAGAGGCGTGTTTCGGAACATCGATAACCCTGTCGTTGTCGCTATTTTTCTGATTCGACGGATGCCAACGCCCATTGCGGCACCGACAGGCGGACTGTCTGCCTCACGAGGTTACGGACCCATCGTCTTATTCTCAAATGAGAATCAGTATCATTACACGGATGATAATTGTTCGCAATAATCCGTTACGCATGCGAAATTTTTGTGCGAGCGAATCGGGGTTGCGGTTTCGGGGCGACGGTGGGCGGCGGGGGCGTGGGTTGGAGAGCTGGTGCTTTTCCGGAGCTCTAGAGAGAGTGAAGAGGCGCTACTGCCTGCCCCGGGCGCGCATCAGCAAACGAAAAAGGCCGGTTAGCTTTCGCTAACCGGCCTTTCAAATTCTTTGGTGGGGCGTGAGTGACTCGAACACTCGACCTACGGATTAAGAGTCCGCTGCTCTACCAACTGAGCTAACGCCCCAACAGAAGCGAAATTATGCAGCATGTTCGAACCATTGCCAAGCCCCCTTTAGCAGATTTCTTAAAAATACGGTGTCGTTCCGGTAGAGCCATCGCTCGCCAAAACGGGCGCCCGCGAGAACGCGCCGCCTTGACGTCCCGGTATCATGTCGCGGACACTCGCCGCTCATGCGTCGCGCGGCATTCAACTGGGAATTGCCATGGATGACAAAGAGATCACCGAATTGCTCGACCGCGTCCTCGCGCCCTGGGTCCGAGCGCTGACGCTGACCCCCGTGAAGGTCGACGCCGACAGCGCGACGCTTCGCCTGCCTTTTTCGGGCGAACTGCGCCATTCAGGTGGCGTCATCTGCGGACAGGTGTTCATGGCGGCGGCCGACACCGCGATGATCGTCGCCATTTCGGCCGCGCTCGGCGGCTTCAAGCCGATGACAACCGTGTCGCTCAACATCAGCTTCATGCGCGCTGTGCGCAACGGCGATGTGCTGATCACCGCCCGCGTGCTGCGGCTCGGCCGCAATCTCGTGTTCGGCGAAGTCGAGTTGCTGGACGAGACCGGCAACATGGCGGTTCACGCAACCACTACTTACGCGTTGCTCGCATAAAACCGCTCGCCAGACAGCATTAGAGGATATCGAGATGTTCGACCAGGTTGTGTTCGCGGGCGGCGGCAATCGCTGCTGGTGGCAGGCGGGTTTCTGGGACGTCGTGCAACCGGAGTTGCGCATCCGCCCGCGCGTGATCGCCGGCATTTCGGCCGGCGCCGCGACCGCGTGCATGCTTTACACGCGCGATTCACAATGGGTCATGCGCTATTACGAAGAGGCGCTACGTCACAATTCACGCAACGCCTATTGGGGCAATCTGCTCCGCGGCGAGTCGGTGTTTCCGCACTACCGCATCTATCGTCAGGCGCTGCTCGACATTTACGGTGAGAAGTTTTCGTCACTCGCCGAAGCGCCGGAAATTCGCATCGGCGTTTCGCATCTGCCGCGCTGGTTGGGCGCGCGCAGCGCGGTGGCGGCCGGCCTGATCGCGTACAACATCGAAAAATACGTGCGTAAGACGCTGCACCCTACGTTGGGTCAGACGCTCGGCTTTCATCCGGAATTCGTGCGTGCGCAAGATTGCGCGACCGTCGAAGATCTTGCGGACCTGATCCTCCAGTCGTCGAGCACGCCGCCTTTCACGCCGGTCTTGCGGCGCAACGGCCGCCCGGTGCTCGACGGCGGAATGGTCGACAACGTGCCCGTCGGTGCGCTCGACGCCGACGCGCCCGGTAACGTGCTCGTGATGGTCACGCGCCTCTATCCGCGGCCGCAGATGTTCGTCGTGCCGCGCGGCGTGCAGCAACGGCTTTACGTGCAGCCGTCGCGCAAAGTGCCGATTTCGAGCTGGGACTACACGAGTCCTTCGCAGATGGTGCATGCATACAACCTCGGCCGCGCTGACGGCGAGGCGTTTCTCGAACGCATGCCCGATCTGCTAGAAATCGCCGCTTAACGTCGGCGTCCGCCCTGCAATGCTTCGGGATTTGCCACGCTGGCGGTGTCGCCGGCGTCGAAAGCCAGGATGTTCCGGAACGCCGCGCTGAAGTAGAGCTCGTAGCTCTCGCGCTCGACATAGCCGATGTGCGGCGTGCAAATCACGTTCTCCATGCGCAGCAGGCTGTAGCCTTGCAGAATCGGCTCGCTTTCATATACGTCGATCGCGACCATGCCCGGACGGTTGTGCGAGAGCGCATTGACCAGCGCGTTTTCGTCGAGCAGTTCGGCGCGGCTCGTGTTCACGAGCAACGCGGTCGGCTTCATCCGCATCAGGGCTTCCTGCTTGACGATGCCGCGCGTGTCGTCATGCAAACGAAGATGCAGCGACAGCACGTCGCTCTGCTCGAACAGCGCTTCGCGGCTCTCGGCCACGCCGTAACCATCCTCGCGAGCGGCTTCGCGCGAATGCTCGCGGCCCCAGATCAGCACGTTCATGCCGAACGCCTTGCCATAGCCGGCAACGAGCCGCCCAATCTTGCCGTAGCCCCAGATGCCGAGCGTCTGACCGCGCAACACCTGGCCCAAACCAAAATTCGGCGGCAGTGCTGAGGTCTTCAGACCCGACTGCTGCCAGGCGCCCTGCTTAAGGTTTGCTACGTATTGCGGAATGCGCCGCTGCGCCGCCATGATGAGAGCCCACGTGAGTTCGGCGGGCGCGATCGGTGAGCCGCTACCTTCCAGCACGGCGATACCGCGCTCGGTACAAGCGGCCAGATCGATGTGATTGGACACCTTGCCCGTCTGGCTGATCATGCGCAAACGAGGCAGTTTATCGAGGAGTTGCGAGCTGATGCGAGTGCGTTCCCGAATCAGGACAAGCGCGTCGACCTCCGAGAGACGGCTTGCCAGTTGGCCGAGTCCGCGGACGGTGTTGTTGAAAACTTTGACTTCATGGTCGGCCAGCAATTGAAAGCAGTCGAGCTTGCGAACGGCGTCCTGATAATCGTCGAGGATGGCAATCTTCATGGTATGTGTCTTGCGCCGCACCATGGTGGTGCGGAACGGAATGTTATGCTGACTGTCCCATCATGTGACCCAGGTCACATGGCGGTCTGGCTGATTGACTTACCGTAGAAGCTGCCGCAGAGAACGACAGCCTGACGGCAACGCCGATTGACATCGTTTTTAACAGTTTGTTGCGTGTTGAGGCAAGCCGCTTTACAGACGGTTGCAACGCCTGTCCAGCGCGTATCGGCCCAACAGACTGTGTTGAAGCCCGTGATGACCTGCGCAATTGCGCGTCGGTTTGTAGAACTGGCGCAACCAATTAAATGCCTCTCGCATGCAGCATCGCCGGGCTTGTACCGTTTTCCTATTCCCCACAAACGGAGACAAGTCGATGAATCATCCATCATTCGAAGGACAACCCACAGTCAAAGCGTCAGTAGAAGCGCCCCCGTGGGTTAAACATCGAAAACTGATCGACTGGGTCCAGCGCGTTGCCGCTATGACCAAGCCGGACAACATCGTCTGGTGCGACGGCTCGCAGGAAGAGTATGACCGGCTGTGCGCGCAGATGGTCGAAGCCGGCACGCTCAGAAAGCTCAATCCCGCCAAACGTCCGAACTCGTATCTCGCATGGTCCGATCCGTCCGACGTCGCGCGTGTCGAGGATCGCACGTTCATTTGTGCGCAACGCCCGGAAGACGCCGGCCCGACCAACAACTGGGTCGCGCCGCAAGAAATGCGCGAAACGCTCGACGGACTGTTCGACGGCGCGATGCGTGGCCGCACCATGTACGTTGTCCCGTTCTCCATGGGCCCGCTCGGTTCGCCGATCGCGCATATCGGCGTCGAACTGAGCGACAGCCCGTATGTAGTCACCAACATGCGCATCATGACGCGCATGGGCCGCAAGGTGTACGACGTGCTCGGCGAAGACGGCGAGTTCGTGCCATGCGTGCATTCGGTGGGCGCGCCGCTCGAGGCAGGCGCGAAAGACGTGCCTTGGCCGTGCAACCCGACCAAGTACATCGTTCATTTTCCTGAGACGCGCGAAATCTGGAGCTATGGCTCCGGCTACGGCGGCAACGCGTTGCTCGGCAAGAAGTGCTTCGCGCTGCGCATTGCATCGACGATGGGTCGCGACGAAGGCTGGCTTGCCGAGCATATGCTGATTCTCGGCGTGACCTCACCCGAGGGACGCAAACATCATGTGGCGGCGGCGTTTCCGTCGGCGTGCGGCAAAACCAACTTCGCGATGCTGATTCCGCCAGAAGGGTTGAACGGCTGGAAAATTTCCACCATCGGCGACGATATTGCATGGATCAAACCGGGCACGGACGGTCGCCTGTACGCGATCAATCCGGAGGCGGGCTACTTCGGCGTGGCCCCCGGCACGAGTGAAAAGACCAACTTCAACGCAATGGCCACGTTGAAGGAAAACGTGATTTTCACCAACGTGGCGCTCACCGACGAAGGCGACGTCTGGTGGGAAGGCATGACCGACGAACCGCCCGCGCACCTGATCGACTGGCAGGGCAAAGACTGGACACCGGCGAGCGCGAAGGAGAGCGGGCGCAAGGCGGCGCATCCGAATGCGCGCTTCACGGCGCCGGCGTCGCAATGTCCGTCTATCGATGCGGACTGGGAAAACCCCGCGGGCGTGCCGATCGACGCGTTCATCTTCGGTGGCCGCCGTTCGACGACCGTGCCGCTCGTCACGGAGGCGCGCAACTGGGTCGAGGGCGTCTATATGGCGGCGACCATGGGCTCTGAGACGACCGCCGCGGCCGCCGGCCAGCAGGGCGTGGTGCGGCGCGATCCGTTCGCGATGCTGCCGTTCTGCGGCTACAACATGAGCGAGTACTTCGGCCATTGGCTGAAAACCGGGGAGCGCTTGCAGCAGTTAAGCGCGAAGCTGCCGAAAATTTTCTGCGTCAACTGGTTCCGCAAGGGCGCCGACGGCAAGTTCGTCTGGCCGGGCTTCGGCGAAAACATGCGTGTGCTCGGCTGGATGGTCGGCCGCATCGAAGGCACCGCGCAGGGCGAAGAGCATGCATTTGGCATGTCGCCGCGGTACGAGGACGTCGACTGGAGCGGTTTGGATTTTAGCCGCGAGCAATTCAAGCAAGTCATTTCCGTCGACGACGCAGCCTGGCGCGCTGAGCTCGCGCTACACGCGGAACTCTTTGACACGTTGCAGCAAGGCTTGCCGCCCGCGCTGACCCAAGCAAAGAGCCAGCTGGAAAGCAAACTGGCCGCTTAGCCATGTGAGTGTTCACTCCGGATGTGGAAGCCGCCTTCTGGCGGCTTTTTGCTCTTCAGCCGCGTTGGGCGCGAGGCGCTCGCCCCCAGACGGCCCCAAAGCGGCCCGAAGCCGACCCGGTGTCTATTCGGGCAACGGCCTGTCCCAAGCTGCACCGCAGCACATTGTTTCTATTCGCGGAACAATCGACCGTCGCGCCCCACACTAGGGCGCACAGTCGCACGAAAACTGACGAAATTTCCGTTTTTGCGGGCAACTTCTGCACGATTGCGCGAGTCGTAGGAGAATCCCTAGTTCGCTTCCACTGGTTATCACCAATTGTCAGGAAGCCGTAACACGGCAGGAGTTGTCATATGGACCATTTGCAGTCGATGCGAGTTTTCGTCAAGGTGGCGGATCTCGGCAGTTTTGCCCGCGCCGCGAGCGCGATGGATATTTCCAACGCAGTTGCCACCCGTCACGTTGCCGACCTAGAGGGGCGTCTAGGCACGCGGCTGCTCAACAGAACAACTCGCAGCTTGTCCCTGACCGAGTCCGGTCAGGTTTATCTCGAGCGAGCGCGTCAGATTCTCGACGAACTCGAAGACGTCGAGCAGATGGTGGTCGCGCGAAATCACGAGCCCGTCGGCACTTTACGAATCGTCGCGCCGGTCGTGTTCGGCCTGCACAACCTGGCTCCGGTGCTGCAGACGTACGCGGAGCGCTATCCGAAAGTCATTCCCGACGTGACGCTGGTCGACCGTCAGGTCGATCTGGTCGAAGAAGGCTTCGACGTAGGTGTCGTCATTGCTCGGCAAATGCGCAGCGCGAGCATCGTCACGCGGCGTTTGACCACGGGTTGCATGACCGTATGCGCAACGCCCGCATATCTGGAGAAGCACGGCACGCCCACGCGTCCCGAGCATCTGGTGCAACATCCGTGCCTGAGCCTGCCATCCGAATATTGGGGCGATGAGCGCGTCTTTACGGGCCCGGAAGGCGAAGTGCGTGTGCGTCCGTCGAACGTGATCGTGGCAAACAATACGGAGATGCTGCGTCAGTTTGCGCTGCTCGGCATGGGCATCGCGATTCTGCCGAGTTATCTGATCGGCCGCGACATGACGCGCGGCAGACTGGTGCGCTTGCTCGGCGATTACCGTTTGCCGCAAGTCGAGATCAATATCGCGTATCCAAGCCGCCGTCACTTGCCCGCGAAGGTGCGCACGTTCATCGATCATCTGGTCGAGCATTTCAGCCAGACGCCGAACAGCCTGCTCGGTGAACAGTGGATCAAAGACGGCGTCGGGCGGCCGGCGTCGCAGGCGTCGTTTGAAGCGGCGGATTCGTCGATGCCGCCAGAAGCTTTTGACGGCGCCGAGCCGCTATCGCGACTGCTGGACAGCGAGCTGTCGCCGGTGCCGAAGACGTTGGCGAAGACTTCGAACCGCACGCGGCTCTCGGCGTTGACGCCACTGTAAAAGGCGTTGTTCCAGAGTGCAGGTCGCGCAGTACAAGCGCGTTCCGCAAGGCATAAAAAAAGCGCGGTCACCTTGGGTGATCGCGCTTTTTTTCATCAACTTCAGATCGGGCAGGCAGCGGCGCAGAGGCCGTACACGCCTGCCTCGCCGCTCGATCACGAGCCCGTCTTACGAGCCGCCGTCTTTTTGGCTGGCGCCTTCTTTGCCGCAGCGGTTTTGGTCGCCGGCGCCTTCTTTGCCGCGGCCTTTTTCGCGGCCGGGGCGGCCTTCACCGCGACCGCCGCTTCGTCTTCGTCCGACTCGAACTCTGCTCCCGCCTTTGCAGCTGACTTTGCCGCGGCGGTCTTCGCCGCCGTCTTGGCCGAGGGCTCTTTCTTCTCGAATTCGAAGCCGATCTTGCCGTCGTTCTGCTTGACGAGGAATGCCTTGAAGTTACGGCCGGTGCGCGACGACTTGAAGTTTGTCAGCAGGTCGGTGCGGCCTTCTTCGAGCAGCTTTGCCATCTGCTCACGCGTGATTTCCTGCTGCAGGATCACCTTGCCGGAGCGGAAGTCGCAAGTCTTCGGGCTCGCGACCGAGTTCTCGCAGACGTAGCTCATGCCGTGTTCGAACACGCGGCCCTTGCACTTCGGACATGCGCCCACCGGTTCCTGGTCGGAGAAGTCAGGCGGTTCGCCGTCTTCACCGCCCGCGTCCTGACCGAAGTCGAACTCGAGCTTGTAGTTCTTGATTTCGTCGTCGAGCGAAAGCTTGAGGATCGCCGAGAACGGACGGCCCATCTTGCTGCGAAAACCCGACAGCGGACCGATCGTCTTGTTCTTCAGCAGTTCCTCGACTTCCTCGATCTCGAACTGGCGGCCGCCAGGAATCTTCGAAATCGAGAACTCGCACTTCGAACACGCGAAGCGGCGGTAATTCTCTTTCACCTGACTGCCGCAGTTCGGACACGGCGTTTGCAACGTTGTGTAATCGCCGGGGATCGTATCCGAATCGTATTCTTTCGCGCGCTTGACGATGGTCTGCGTCATGCGGGCAATTTCCTGCATGAACGCGTCGCGCGGCAGGTTGCCGCGTTCCATTTGCGACAGCTTGTATTCCCACTCGCCCGTGAGCTCCGGCGCGGTCAATTCCTTTACACCGAGCCCGCGCAGCAATGTCATCAACTGAAAAGCCTTCGCAGTCGGAATCAGATCGCGGCCTTCGCGAATCAGATACTTCTCACCGAGCAGACCTTCGATGATCGCGGCGCGCGTGGCCGGCGTACCCAGCCCCTTTGCGGCCATCGCCTCGCGCAACTCGTCGTCTTCCACAAGCTTGCCCGCGCCTTCCATTGCGGACAGCAACGTGGCTTCGTTGTAGCGCGCAGGCGGCTTCGTCACGAGTTGCTGGGCGGCGATCTTGTCGGTCTTGACCTTCTCGTCCTTCTGCACCGGCACGAGGTTGGCATCTTCGCCGCTGATTTCGCGACCGTACACCTGCAACCAGCCCGGCTCGACCAGCACCTTGCCTTCGGTCTTGAAGTGATGACCGACCACTTCGGTAATGCGGGTGGTCACTTTGAATTCCGCTGCCGGGAAGAACACCGACAGGAAGCGCTTCACCACCAGATCGTAAAGCTTCTGTTCCGGCTCTGACAGATTCTTCGGCGCCTGCAGCGTGGGGATGATTGCGAAGTGGTCGCTGATCTTCGAGTTATCGAAGATGCGCTTGTTCGGCTTCACCCAGCCCTTATCGAGCACCTGCTTGGCAAACGGCAGATAGTTGTTGCTCTCCTTGAGCATGCCGAGCGTTTGCTTGACCGTATCCATATAGTCTTCGGGCAGCGCGCGCGCGTCGGTCCGCGGATAGGTCAGCACCTTGTGCTTTTCGTACAGCGCCTGCGCGAGGCCCAACGTGTTCTTGGCCGAGAAGCCGAAGCGGCCATTCGCTTCGCGCTGCAAGCTGGTCAGGTCGAAGAGCGCCGGTGACAGTTGCGTGGACGGCTTCGATTCCTCGCTCACCGTACCGATCTGGCCGCGACATGCGGCGACGATCGTCTCGGCCGCGGGCAGCGCCCACAGACGCGAGTCGCGCTTCTCCGGATCGAATTCGTCGCGCTTGAACTTCGGGTCGAACCAGCGGCCCTCGTAGAAACCGGCGGCACACACGAACTCCGCTTTCACTTCCCAGTAGTCACGCGGCACGAAGCGGCGAATTTTCTCTTCGCGTTCGACGACGATAGACAGCGTTGGCGTTTGCACTCGCCCGACCGTGGTCAGGAAGAAGCCGCCGCCCTTGCTGTTGAACGCGGTCATCGCACGGGTGCCGTTGATGCCGACGAGCCAGTCCGCTTCCGAGCGGCAGCGTGCGGCGTCGGCGAGCGGCTGCATTTCCTCGTCGCTGCGCAGGCGCGCGAAGCCGTCGCGGATTGCGGCCGGCGTCATGGATTGCAGCCACAGACGCTGGACTGGCTGCTTCGCTTTGGCGTGCTGCGCGATGAGGCGGAAAATCAGTTCGCCCTCGCGCCCCGCGTCGCATGCGTTGATGAGGCGGTCGATATCCTTGCGCTTGAGCAGCTTGGTCAGCACCTTGAGGCGCGACTCGCTCTTGGCGATCGGATTCAGATCGAAATGCGGCGGAATGACGGGCAGGTTGGCGAAACTCCACTTGCCGCGTTTGACCTCGTACTCGTCGGGCGCGGCGATTTCCAGCAGGTGACCCACTGCCGAAGAGAGCACGTACTCGTCGCTCTCGTAGTATTCGTCATGCTTGGCAAAACCGCCCAAAGCGCGCGCGATGTCGTTCGCGACGGAAGGCTTTTCTGCGATGATCAGTGCTTTGGACATGACTCGATGTGAGGTTGGTATATCCGGGTTGGTGGCCTTGAGCGCGCCCATCTGGCGCGACCCTCGTTTGCGACCTTGCGACCCATTAACGACCGCTTTATAGCACACGGCGCGAACGCGGCGTGTCAAGCGCCATAAAAGCGCGCGATCCAGATTGCGCGCCTGGCAACTGACCAAGCCGCGCCAAACAAGCTATGCGCCGGCCGCAACGCCCCTGCCGTAACGGCCCGTGCAGGCGGCCGATCGCTCTCAGGCGGCCGTCAGCGCGGGCCGCAATTTCGGCGCGCCGCTCACGCCGGGCAAAGCGGTCAGATCTAACAACATCCGCTCCACGATCGCTGCCTGCGGCAAAACGGTGCCGAAGAATCGTGTCGTTACCGAGTCTTCGATCAGGATGGTGGGAAAATTCTCGACATCGAGATCGTCGAAGCGATCAGCATGGGTTTCGATGTCGATCCATGCGAAACAGATTTCCGGATGCCGCTCGGCCAGCTTGTCGAACGCCTCCTGATACTCGCGACAGGTCCCGCACCATTGCGCACACAGGCAGGCAACGAACAGCGTGTCGGGTTCGTTGACGCGCTCGGCGATCCGGTCTTGGTCGGTGTCGAGATTCAGCGCGGGCATGGTGGTTCCTCAGGTACTTTGTCGGATGCTTTGGCGCGAATGTAGCATGGCCGATCCCGGAGAGTGGTCAAGCTGGGTCAAAGCAGTTCGCGGCGGCCCGACCGTGGCTCGCACGGGTGTAGCGCCCACCGGGCAGCGCGCTGATCTCACCCGCGAGTTCCAGCTGGAGCAGCGTCGTTTGCAGAAGCGCATGATCCATCTCGGTGCGCGTGGCCAATATTTCAAGGGGCGTTGGGGCGTAGCCGAGGGCGGCGAGCAGTCGCTGGGCGTCCCGGTTCGAAGAGCCGGTCATGTTCGATGCCCGCACTTGCGCGACTGTCTGCGCCGACTCTTCACCCGGCGCGCGTGCCATTACCGCCCGGTCGGCTGCAGCGGAGCAAACCGCCTGCGTCGCCGACTTTTCCCGCCGGGCGCTTGCCGACACGGGCGCGGTTTTCGCGAAGCCCAGTTCCTCCAGCACCTCGTCGGGCGTCTCCACGAGCTTCGCGCCCTGCTTGATCATGCGATGGCATCCGCGCGACAGCGGCGCGTGGATCGAGCCGGGCAACGCGAAGATATCGCGGCCCATCTCGTTCGCGAGGCGCGCCGTGATGAGCGAGCCAGAACGCATGGCCGCCTCCACGATCAGCACACCGCTGACTAGCCCGGCAATCAGCCGGTTGCGCTGCGGAAAGTTAGCGGCGCGCGCGGGCGTGCCGAGCGGCCATTCCGAGAGAATCGCGCCTTGCATCGCGATTTGCCGCGCCAAAGCGTGGTGCGCAGCCGGATAGACGAGATCGGCGCCGGTGCCGATCGCGGCGACTGTGCTGCCGACGCCCTCGAGCCCGCCCCGATGAGCCGCGCCGTCAATGCCCTGCGCGAGCCCCGACACGACGGTGACGCCTGCCGCCGAGAACGTCCGCGCAAACCGTTCGGCGTCATCCATGCCTTGCGGCGTCGCGCTGCGGCTGCCCACCAGCGCGACGGCTCGTGTATGCAGCAGCTCCAGCCGGCCCTTTATATATAGCATTGGCGGCGGATCGGGCATGGTGAGGAGCGCCGGCGGATAGGCCGGGTCGTCGAGCGTCACCAGATGATTGCCCGGCAGTTCGCGCCATGCGATTACCGCGTCGAGCTGAGCATCGAATTCAGGACCGGTGGGAGTGAGGGCTGCGCGTGCCGCAGCCTCGCCGGCAATCGCGGCAAGCGTTTCATGGTCCTGCTGGAGGATCGCTTCGGGCAGCCCGAAAGCGGTCAGCAGCAGGCGCAGCGCCGCGGGTTTGAGCCCCGTGGCGAGAGAAAGCCGCAGCCACGCGGCGAGTTCGATATGGGTTGCAGGCAAGGTGTGCATTGCGGGGCGATCCTCGTGCAGGGCCAGCGGGCAGGCGGGCGCCATGCTAAAATTTTCATCATCCGAAATAACTGCAGCGCCGCGCCCACCCGCGCGGGCTCGTCGTTTGGCGCATCTGGCGCGTTGAATCGAACCGGTTCGACCCCATCTATCGTGTGCGTATTGCGACGGGCCGACAACCTGGCCAAATGGCCAACGTGAGCCCTCCCACGGTGAGCGGCGCCGAAAATCACACTCGAAATCATGGCTTTACTGAACATCCTGAATTACCCGGACAAACGGCTGCACAAGGTCGCAAAGCCGGTCGAACAGGTCAACGACCGCATCCGCCGTCTCGTCGCGGACATGGCCGAGACCATGTATGCCGCGCCGGGCGTTGGCCTTGCGGCCACCCAGGTGGACGTCCACGAGCGCGTGATCGTGATCGACGTGTCGGACGCGCACGATGAACTGCTCGCCTTCATCAATCCGGAAATCGTCTGGTCCAGCAACGAGAAAAAGCTGTCGGAAGAAGGCTGCCTGTCCGTGCCGGGCATTTATGACAACGTCGAGCGCGCCGAGAAAGTGCGCGTGCGGGCACTGAACGAAAAGGGCGAAACCTTCGAAATGGATTGCGAGGGTTTGCTCGCCGTGTGCATCCAGCACGAAATGGATCACCTGATGGGCCGCGTGTTCGTCGAGTATCTGTCGCCGCTGAAGCAGACGCGCATCAAGAGCAAGATGAAGAAGCTCGCCCACGCAATGTAATGCGCGTCCGTTCCGCTCCCTGCTTCCGCCCCTGCTCATGAGCCATTCGTTGCGCGTTGTCTTTGCCGGTACGCCGGAATTTGCGGCGGCCGCGCTGGCCGCGATCCACGATGCCGGTTTTCCGGTGCCGCTCGTGCTGACGCAGCCCGACCGCCCGGCCGGGCGCGGCATGAAACTCCAGGCGAGCCCGGTCAAGCGGTACGCCGAAGAGCATGGGCTTTCCGTCGCGCAGCCGCCTTCGCTGCGCCGGGCGGGGAAGTACCCGGTCGAGGCCGAGGCCGCCATAAACCTCCTGCGCGCTACGCAGCACGACGTGATGGTGGTTGCAGCCTACGGTCTGATCCTGCCGCAGGAAGTGCTCGATATCGCGCCGCTCGGCTGCATCAATATTCACGCGTCGCTGTTGCCGCGTTGGCGGGGCGCGGCGCCGATCCACCGCGCGATCGAAGCGGGCGACGCTCAAACCGGCATCACGCTGATGCAAATGGATGCCGGTCTAGACACCGGCGCGATGATCTCCGAGGTACGCACGCCGATTTCCGCGGACGACACCACGGCCACGCTGCATGACCGCCTCGCCAATGAAGGCGCGAAGCTGATAGTTGAGGCGCTCGTCGAACTCGAGCGCAACGGCAAGCTGGCCTCGACTCCGCAACCCGCCGCGGGCGTCACTTACGCCGAAAAGATCGGCAAGCACGAGGCCGCGCTCGACTGGCGCCGCCCGGCTGCGGTGCTCGCCCGCCAGGTGCGCGCGTTCGATCCCTTTCCGGGCAGTGTGGCTACGCTCGAAGACGGCACGTCGATCAAGATCTGGGCGGCGGCGCCCGAACCCGCGCAAGGCGGGGATGCGCCCGGCACGATCACCAGCATTTCGCCCGAAGGGGTCGTCGTGACCTGCGGCGAAGGCGCGCTGCGTCTTACGCAATTGCAGAAACCCGGCGGCAAACGTCTGCCGGTACGCGAATTCCTGGCCGGCTTTGCGCTGGCGACGGGTCAGCGTTTCCAGCTTCCTGAAGCAAAGTAGCACTAGTCGGCGGCGCCTGAACATCGTCCGTTTGGCCGATGCTCAACGGCCCCGCCTGACCGTCGCCGCGCGTTAAAATCCTCCATGCACACGCTCATGTTCCGAGGATTCTCATGTTCGGCATCACCCATTTCGAGTTTTTCGTCGTCGCAGTTTTTTTGCTGAACGTGACGCCCGGGCCGGATACGGCTTATATCGTCGGGCGTAGCGTCGCGCAGGGCCGCGGCGCGGGGCTTATGTCCGCACTCGGAATTTCGGCCGGGTGCTGCGTTCATTCGCTAGCTTGCGCATTCGGCTTGACCGCGCTGCTCGCCGCGTCGGCCACGGCGTTCACCGTCATCAAGTTTGTCGGCGCGATTTATCTGATCTATCTCGGGGTGCGCCTTCTCTTCGCGAAACCTGCCGAAGACCAGGCCCGCGGCGAAGCGCGCGGGGCGGGTGCTCCCAAGTCGCTGCGTCAGCTGTTCCTGCAAGGCTTCTGGACAAACGTACTGAACCCCAAGGTCGTGCTTTTCTTCGTCTCGTTCTTTCCGCAGTTCGTTACCGCCGGCACGGATCACAAGGCGCTCGCTTTTCTCACGCTCGGCGCGGTGTTCGTGGTGATGAGCATGCTGTGGAACAGCTTTGTCGCGTGGATCGCCGGCAGTGTGACGCGGCGTTTCTCCGGCAAGCCGTCAGTGAAGAAGTGGCTGGACCGCGGCGTCGGCAGCGCCTTTGTCGGGCTGGGAATCAAGCTCGCCACCGCGTCGAGATGATTGAATTTCCCGCGTGCGCCCATATCTAACATTTAGCTTACAATCAGGCACCGCGACGATGCGGCATGGAAATGAACCCCGAGTTAGGGCAAGGAGTTGCAGACATGTTCAATTGGGTCAAAACCGCGATGTTGATGGCCGCGATCACGGCCCTTTTCATCGTGATCGGCGGAGTGATAGGCGGCTCGCGCGGCATGACGATCGCGTTCGTCATTGCTCTCGGCATGAATTTCTTTTCGTACTGGTTCTCGGACAAGATGGTGCTGCGCATGTACAACGCGCAGGAGGTCGACGAAACCAGCGCGCCGCAGTTCTACCGCATGGTGCGCGAACTCTCCACGCGCGCCGGCTTGCCGATGCCGCGCGTGTATCTGATCAACGAAGACGCGCCGAACGCGTTCGCCACCGGCCGCAATCCGGAGCATGCAGCCGTTGCCGCGACCACGGGCATTCTGCGCGTGCTGTCCGAGCGCGAAATGCGCGGCGTGATGGCGCACGAACTGGCGCACGTGAAGCACCGCGACATTCTGATTTCGACGATCTCGGCCACCATGGCCGGCGCGATTTCCGCGCTCGCGAACTTCGCTATGTTCTTCGGCGGCCGCGACGAAAACGGGCGTCCCACGAACCCGATCGCCGGCATTGCGGTCGCGCTGCTAGCGCCTATCGCCGGTGCGCTGATCCAGATGGCGATTTCGCGTGCGCGCGAATTCGAAGCGGATCGTGGCGGCGCGCAGATTTCCGGCGACCCGCAAGCGCTCGCTACGGCGCTCGACAAGATTCATCGTTATGCGAGCGGCATTCCGTTTCCGGCAGCCGAGCAGCATCCGGCCACAGCGCAGATGATGATCATGAATCCGCTGGCGAGCGGCGGCATCGCGAATCTGTTTTCAACGCACCCGTCCACCGAAGAACGCATCGCGCGTTTGATGGAAATGGCCCGAACCGGACGCTTCGAATAACGGCGATGCGCAGTGCATGACCAAAGGCGAGTCTTCTGACTCGCCTTTTTTATTTGGTGACAGCGCGCACTCTCGCTGCCGTCTCCGGTGCGGGGCCCGTTAGCCGCGCCACGCTACAATGTGTGTTCATTGTGTCGCGCGTACCGCGCGGCCTGCCTTTGCCTTCCCATGATCCCAAAGCCTTCTTCGCGTTCTGCTTCTTCGTCGGCGCGTCCGCGCGAATCTCGCTTGTCCGTGTTGCATCTCGCGCCGGAATCGCTCGGCTTTGCGCTCGACTGTGCAGCGCAAGCGGTCGGCGCTGTCCGCCTTGGGGCGGCTTTGCCGGCCGCGCTGCAATCCGTTTTCGTGTCTGCGCCAGAGGGGAGTGCGGCTGCTGCGCGCGGCGCGGTACAGGACATCGCCTATCGCACGATGCGGCGTCTCGGGACTGTCGAATGGTTGATCGCAAGGCTCGTCAAAAAGGCGCCGCCGCCGCACGTCGGTCATGTGCTTGCGTGCTCGCTCGCGCTCCTGATCGACGACGAAGCCAGCGCCGCCTACACGCCGTTCACGGTAGTCGATCAGGCGGTCAGCGCGATCTCGGCGCGTCGCGAATTCTCGTTCGCGAAGGGGCTTGTCAACGCCGTGTTGCGCAGCTTTCTGCGCGAACGCGAGGCGTTGCTCGAAGCGGCGCAGGCCGATGAAGTCGCGCGCTGGAACTACCCGGCGTGGTGGATCGACGCGGTAAGACGCGCATGGCCCGACGCGTGGCAAAACGTGCTCGCGGCCGGCAACACGCAAGGTCCGTTGACGCTGCGTGTGAACGTCCGACATTCGACGGTCGATGCGTATCTGCAGCTTCTCGAGCAGCATCACATCGCCGCGAGCAAAGCTGGCGAGTTCGCGGTGAAGCTCGCTACGCCCATGCCTGTCGATCGCATTCCCGGCTTTAGCGAAGGCGTGGTCTCGGTGCAGGACGCAGGCGCTCAGCTGGCCGCGCAACTGCTCGGTGTGCGTGACGGCATGCGCGTGCTCGACGCGTGCGCGGCGCCCGGCGGCAAGACCGGGCATCTGCTGGAACTGGCGAACCTGCAACTGGTTGCGCTCGAAAGCGATGCGACGCGCGCGCGGCGCATCGGCGAAAACTTGCAGCGCCTGAAGCTCCAGGCGGAAGTGCGTATCGGCGACGCGGGCACGCCGTCCAAGTGGCACGACGACATCGATCAGCCGTTCGACCGCATTCTCGCCGACGTGCCGTGCTCGGCGTCGGGCATCGTGCGACGTCATCCGGATATTCGCTGGTTGCGCCGCGCGTCCGATATTCCCGCGCTCGTCGACGAACAGCGGCGCATTCTCGACGCGCTCTGGCCGCTCGTGAAGCCAGGCGGCGAATTGCTCTACGTTACGTGCTCGATCTTTCCCGAAGAAGGCGAGTTGCAGGCGCAGTGGTTTGGAAACAAGCACCAGGATGCGGTACGATTGGACGCGCCGGGGCAACTTTTACCTTCGGTCGCCCGCGCGCCCGCCGACACATCGGCCGGTTCCCATGCCGGAGAATTCGCTGACCTCAGCGCCGGCGCGAACTCAGACCACGACGGATTTTTCTACGCGCGCTTTCAGAAACGGTGACCATCAAACGCTTCTTCCCGCTTCGGCTCGCTGCCGTGCTTTGGGTCGCGCTGGCCGTCTGGCTCGTCGCGCCCGGCGCGGCGTACGCCGACTCGATCGCCGTGCAGCGCGCTTCGCTGCAAGCCGACAATACCGGTTGGAGCCTCGACGCGCGTTTCGACTTCGAGTTGAACAGCAATCTCGAAGACGCCGTGAATAAAGGCATTCCGCTGTACTTCACAACCGACTTCGAGTTGAGCCGGCCGCGCTGGTACTGGTTCGACGAGCAGCCGGTGAACGTGTCGCAAAGCCTTCGCCTGTCGTTTCAGCCGCTCACGCGCGAATATCGCGTGTCCAGCGTGTCGTCCGGCGGTTTGCAACTCGGCTTTTCGACGCTTAAAGATGCGCTCGCGGTCATCAAGCACGTGACGTCGTGGCATGTGATCGACCGCAACGAAGTGCATGCCGGCGAGACGTACAACGCGTCAGTGCGCATGCAACTCGACATAGCGTTGATGCCCAAGCCGTTCCAGATCGACGCGGTCAACAACCGCGACTGGAACCTCGCTTCCGAATGGAAGCGCTTTACTTTCACGGTGACCGAACGTGCTAAATAAAGTGCGCTCCGCCACCAGTGTCAGCAGCATCGTCGTGCGCGTGCTGGTTTCCACGGTCGCCGTGACCGCCGTGTTGCTGCTCGTGCTGCTCGCCGCGGCAAGCGCGAACACCGAATTCTTCGACCGCTATTACCAGTGGCTCTACGCCGCGAATCTCGTGGTCGCGATGATCTTTCTGCTGGTGGTGGCGACGCTCGTCATCATCATCATTGCGCGTTTGCGAAAGGGTAAGTTCGGCACGCGGCTTCTCGCAAAGCTCGCGTTCTTCATGGCGCTGGTCGGCGTGGTGCCGGGCGGCATCATTTACGTCGTCTCGTATCAGTTCGTGTCGCGCAGTATCGAGTCGTGGTTCGACGTGAATGTCGAAACCGCGCTCACGTCGGGTCTGAACCTCGGGCGCGGCATGCTCGACGCGTCGCTGTCCGATCTGCAGACCAAGGGCCGCCTGATGTCCGAGCAGCTCGCGAGCGCGGACGCCGCCGGCACGACGCTCACGCTGCTGCGTCTGCGTGACCAGTTCGGCGTGCAGGACGCGACGATCCTCGAGCCCACGCGCAGCATGTCCGGCGCAACACCCGACATGCACGTGGTTGCGCAGGCATCGAGCAATTACGCGTCGCTCGTGCCGAACGACCTGCCTACGCCGCTGATGCTCGACCAGGCGCGCGGGCGCGGCTACGCGGCAATAGAAGGCGAAGTCGACGGCGATCCTCGCGCGCACGGCAGCAAGGGCGCGCTGCGGCTGCGTGTCGTGCAGCGCATTCCCGACACGAACGCGGCGCTGTTGCAGCCCACTGAGCGCTTCCTGCAACTCACGCAGCCAGTGTCGCAATCGCTCGCCCGCAACGCCGACGCTGTGCAGCGCGCGTATCGTGAGTATCAGGAGAAAGCGCTCGGACGTACCGGCTTGCGCAAGATGTATATCGGCACGCTGACGCTCGCGCTCTTTCTCGCCACCTTCATCGCGATGATGCTCGCGCTCGCGCTCGGCAACCAGCTCGCGCGGCCGCTGTTCCTGCTCGCGCAGGGCACGAAGGAAATCACGGAGGGTGACTACACGCCGAAGCGCGAGATCAAATCGCGCGACGAACTCGGCTTTCTCACGCAGTCGTTCAATGCAATGACGCGGCAGTTATCCGAGGCACGCGCGGCCGTCGAGAACAATCGCATCGCACTCGAGCATTCGAAGGCGTATCTGGAAAGTATTCTTGCGAACCTCACGGCCGGCGTGTTCGTGTTCGACCGCCAGTTCCGGCTCACTACCGCGAATCGCGGCGCCGAGCGTATCTTCCGTCAGCAGTTTCAGGAGGTGCTGGGCTCGGCGCTCGAACAGATCGGCGTGCTGAGCGAATTCGGCGGCATGGTGCGCAAGGCGTTTGCCGATCGCGAAGCGGCAAGCGGCGACGGCCACGACGACGGCGGCCACTGGCAGCAGCAGTTCTCGGTTCAGGTGGCGGGCGAAAGCGAGCCGCTCACTTTACTCGTGCGCGGTGCGCGCCTCGTGTCGGCGACCGATCGCGACGCTCAGGACATGCAGACGTCGGGCTATGTCGTGGTGTTCGACGACATCTCGGACGTCATTTCCGCGCAGCGTTCGATCGCATGGGGCGAGGTCGCGCGGCGGCTCGCGCATGAGATCAAGAATCCGCTCACGCCGATCCAGCTCTCGGCCGAACGTCTGCAGATGAAGCTCTCCGACAAGCTGTCGCCGTCGGACGCCGATGTGCTCAAGCGCGGAGCGACCACAATCGTGAACCAGGTCGCCGCGATGAAGCAGATGGTCGACAATTTCCGCGACTACGCGCGCACGCCTCCCGCCGTGCTCGCGCACTTGCAATTGAACGATCTCGTGAGCGAAGTGCTGACGCTTTATGGCATCGAGGAAGGCAAGGGCGCGATTCATGTCGAACTCTCCGAGCTGCCCGCGATTCGTGGCGACGCAACGCAATTGCGCCAGGTGATTCACAACCTGCTGCAGAATGCGCAGGACGCGGTGGCCGAAGTCGAGCGCCCGCGTGTGGTGCTCGAGACGAGGACAGTAGAATACGGAGACCCCGACGCGGAAGGCAAGGCCCGCGTCGCGGTACGTCTGACAGTGTCGGATAACGGACCGGGTTTCCCAACGCGTATCCTCACCCGTGCATTCGAGCCGTACGTTACGACCAAGGCGAAAGGCACGGGCCTGGGTCTTGCGATGGTCAAGAAGATCGTCGACGAACATGGCGCGCGCATCGACATTCGAAACCGCATGAAAGCGGGCGATGTCGTCGAAGGCGCGCAAATTTCGATTCTCTTCCTTCAACTGGCAGACGACGCCGCGGCTCCCGAAGCGGGACCGCGTCCTGCGCACGGCGGTACGTCGCAGGGAAAGACAAAAGCAACAGTGCAGACAAAGGCAGCGTAAATGGCAACCATCCTGGTGGTAGATGATGAAATGGGCATCCGGGAATTGCTCTCGGAGATCCTGAGCGACGAGGGGCATGTCGTGGAGGCGGCGGAAAACGCGCAGCAGGCGCGCGAATTCCGTTTGCGTCAGGCGCCGGACCTGGTGCTGCTCGACATCTGGATGCCCGATACCGACGGCGTGACACTGCTCAAGGAATGGGCTGCGCAAGGGCAGCTCACGATGCCGGTGATCATGATGTCAGGTCACGCGACGATCGACACCGCAGTTGAAGCGACGAAGATCGGCGCGCTGAATTTTCTTGAAAAACCGATCGCGCTACAGAAGCTGCTAAAGGCTGTGGAGCAAGGCCTCGCGCGCGGCACTGCGGCGGTCGCGCCGGGCGGCGCGGCGGCGAAATCGGCGTCGCCAATGAATTCTTCAGCTGTGGCTTCGGCGGCGGCATTGCCCATGCTGTCCTCAGCCGACGGCTTGGGCAGCGGCGTGCTCGCTGCGCAAACGGCATCCATTTCGTTCGACATTCCGCTGCGCGATGCGCGCGATGCATTCGAGCGCGCGTACTTCGAGTATCACCTCGCGCGCGAGAACGGCAGCATGACGCGTGTCGCGGAAAAGACTGGCCTGGAGCGCACGCACTTGTATCGCAAGCTCAAACAGCTCGGCGTCGATCTCGGGAAGAACAAAGGCGAGTGAGCACCGCGTTCCTCGGGCGGATTTCACCGCCACAGATTTTTTCGGGAAGGGGCTTGCCCAGCGAATGACCCTTTGATATCATTTCGTTCTTCGTTGGCCCGGTAGCTCAGTTGGTAGAGCAGCGGATTGAAAATCCGCGTGTCGATGGTTCGATTCCGTCCCAGGCCACCAGGATTCAGCCCCAGGAAATCGCAAGATTCCTGGGGCTTTTCCTTTTGCAGTGGGCTTTCGTTGTTTGGTGCTCGCCAGTAGTACGTCGGGGCGCGCTGGGCGAGGTTTGGCATCGCGTGATAAAATCGCGCCAGTTCAAGCACTTGCATGCGAGTGCGTCGCCCGTCGAATTCGTTCAAGGGCTCGCGGCCGAGCCGCAATCCGCACCGAACCCCTCGCTCGACGATCAGCGGTATAAGCGCCCAGCGACCTGGCAGGCCGAAGACGCGGCCTATACTGCTTTGGGCCGGCAGCAGTGCCGGCTCGCGTCGCGCCGCGTTGCTTGCATGGCGCACCTCGCGCAGCGCGACGCGGCACTCATCATTCACGGAGTTTCACGGTGATCCGCAAAGACGCTAAACGTAGCGCTCTGGTGCTGTTTTCCGGCGGCCAGGATTCCGCCACGTGCCTCGCATGGGCACTTGAACGTTATGAAACGGTTGAGACGCTCGGCTTCGATTATGGTCAGCGGCACCGCGTCGAACTCGAATGCCGTGAAGGCTTTCGCAATGCAGTAGTGCGTACGTTCCCGGCGTGGGGCGAGCGCCTCGGCGACGATCACATGATCGATCTGTCCGTGCTCGGCGCGATCAGCGAAACGGCCATGACGCGCGAGATCGAAATCGAGGCCACAGCCAACGGATTGCCGAATACGTTCGTGCCGGGCCGCAATCTGATGTTCATGACGATCGCGGCGGCCATCGCTTATCGGCGTGGTTTGCAGGTGTTGGTCGGCGGAATGTGCGAGACGGATTTTTCGGGCTATCCCGATTGTCGCGACGACACCATGAAGGCTTTGCAGGTCGCGCTGAATCTCGGCATGGACTCGCGCTTCCTGCTCGAAACTCCGCTGATGTGGCTCGACAAGGCGGACACTTGGCGCCTCGCGCATGAGTTAGGCGGCGACGCACTAGTGGAACTGGTGCGCATAGAGACGCATACCTGCTATGTCGGTGAACGCGCGGAATTGCACGCATGGGGCTTCGGCTGTGGCGAATGCCCGGCCTGCCGCTTGCGCAAGCGAGGTTACGAAGCCTATCTCGCCGGTGAAAAGGTAACCGAGCCGGTTTAAGAGGGCCGCGCAACAGCGGGGCTCGGGCAGTCGTTTGTAGGTACACAAGCACAAATCTAGGCAGAAGGCAGCATGACGTACGCGGTCAAGGAAATCTTCTACACGTTGCAAGGCGAGGGCGCGAATGCCGGACGCCCGGCTGTGTTTTGCCGCTTCGCCGGCTGCAATCTGTGGTCGGGCCGCGAGGAAGACCGCGCCGAAGCCGTATGCCGGTTCTGCGACACGGACTTTGTAGGCATGGACGGCGAGAACGGCGGCAAATACCGCACAGCCGAAGACCTCGTGCAAATGATCGAGTCGCAATGGCCCGAAGGCGAGGGCCAACGCTTTGTCGTGTGCACGGGCGGCGAGCCGATGTTGCAAATCGACCAACCGCTGGTCGACGCGCTGCATGCGGCCGGCTTTGAAATTGCGATTGAAACCAACGGCTCGTTGCCGGTGCTCGAGACTATCGACTGGATTTGTGTGAGCCCGAAGGCCGACGCGCCTCTCGTCGTCACGAAGGGCAACGAACTGAAGGTCGTGATCCCGCAGGACAACCAGCGCCTGTCCGACTATGCGAAGCTCGACTTCGAGTATTTCCTCGTCCAGCCAATGGACGGCCCGTCGCGCGACATCAACACCAAGCTCGCAATCGACTGGTGCAAACACCATCCGCAATGGCGCCTGTCGATGCAGACCCACAAGTATCTGAATATTCCCTGATTTGCCGTGCTGACGATTACACGAAAACTCGAATTCGACGCGGGTCACCGCATTCCCGATCACCGCAGCCAGTGCCGGAATCTGCACGGCCATCGCTATGTGATCGAAATCACGCTGCAAGGCGATCTGGTCGACACGGAGGGCGCGCCCGACCGCGGCATGGTGATGGACTTCGCCGACGTCAAGTCGCTCGCCGTCGAACATCTCGTCGACAAGTGGGATCACGCGTTCCTCGTCTACGAAGGCGACACGCAAGTGCGCGGCTTCCTCGAGACAATGGCGGGCCACAAGACCGTGGTGCTCGACCGCATCCCGACCGTGGAAAACCTCGCGGCGGTAGCGTTCGACATTCTCGCGAACGTTTATGACGCGCACTATGGCGTGAATCTGCGCCTCCACAAGCTGCGTCTGTACGAGACGCCGAATTGTTGGGCCGACGTGGTTCGCGACTAATCCTCACACGCGTTACGCGGGCCAACCGCCGCGTTATTGTCACGGTATGATCGCTCCGATAACCACACGGAGCGAGACATGCCGGTCACCGCAATGCGTCGCAGCAGCCAAACGGGCCATCCGCGTTCGAGCCTGGCTCGTTGCCGGGCTCGCCTCACGAGCACGCGTCCAACCACGCTTCCCCTCGTGTCAGGCAATGAAGTCGGTCATCGTCAGGAAGTGTGGCGATGAGCACCTTCACCAATCCCCTGAAGCAACGTCTTAAAGAAGCCGATCCGCTGTTCGGCCTATGGTTGTCGCTCGGCAGCGATACCGCCGCCGAGGCGCTCGCTCACGCCGGCTTCGACTGGCTGCTGATCGACATGGAGCACGCGCCCAACGATAGCGGCGACGTGACCTCGCAATTGCGTGCGATTGCCGCCGCGCATCTGCCGAGCGAACCGGTGGTGCGCGTGCCGGCGAGCGAGGGCTGGCTCGTCAAGCGCGTGATGGACGCGGGCGCACGCACGTTGATGTTCCCCAATATCGAGTCCGCCGAAGAAGCTGCGCATGCGGTGCGCCTCACTCAATATCCGAGCGCCGAGGCGCTCGATGGCCTGCGCGGCGTCGCTGGCGTCGTGCGGGCCGCGGCCTACGGCATGCGGCGCGACTACGTGCAAACGGCCAACGCGCAAATCGCGACCATCGTGCAGATCGAGTCGGCGCGCGCCCTCGACGAAGTCGACAAGATCGCAGCGACGCCGGGCGTCGATTGCCTGTTCGTCGGACCCGCGGATCTCGCCGCGAGCCTCGGTCATCTCGGCGATTCGAAGCACGCCGACGTGCAAGCGGCCATGGCGCGCATCGTCAGCGCCGCGGACAAGGCGGGCATTGCCGCCGGCATTTTTTCGATGGACGTCGCGAGCGCAAGGCAGTATCGCGATGCCGGTTTTCGTTTTATCGCTCTGGCCGCCGACGTCATGTGGATGTTGCGCGCAACCCGCCAGGCGCTGCAGGAGGTGAGGTCATGAAGTGGATGGTGCAACGCGTTGTCGCGCGCATGATGGTTACGGCGGCGTTGACCACGGGCGTCGCAGCGCATGCGCAGGATCGTCTCGCGAAGCCGAACGATCCGGAGACGCAAACCGCGGTCGCCGACTACAACGCCGGCAATTTCGGTGCGGCGCTTGCAGAATTCCGCAAGGCCGCCGAGCGCGGCAGCCGGCTTGCGCAGTTCAATTACGCGATGATGGTGCTCAACGGTGAAGGCACCGCGGTGAACGTCGACGAAGGCAAGAAGTGGCTGCGCAAGGCCGCCGACGCGAACATGTCGCACGCGCAATATGTGTACGGCAAGATGTATGACGATGGCGAGTTCGTCGGCCGCGACCCGGCCGAAGCGCACCGCTGGTTTCTGAAAGCCGCGCAGCAAGGGCACGTGCAGGCCGAGCTTGCGCTCGCTAATCAGTTCCTCGATGGCCGAGGCACCGATCGGGACAACAAGCAGGCGTTCGTCTGGTACAAGAAGGCCGCGGAGGGCGGCGATATGACCGCACAGTACGTGACAGGCTCCTTCTATGAACGCGGCGGCGATGGCGTCGACAAGAACCTGAACGTGGCGCGGGCTTATTACGCGGCTGCGGCCGCGCAGGGCGATCCGGCGGCGCGCTTGAAGTATCAGCAACTGAGCGCACAGCTGAGGGATCATAAGGAAGTGAAACCGCAATAAACAGAAGGGGCGCATCTGGCGATGCGCCCCTTCTGTTTTACGGCTTGCGGTGCAGCGTGCTTGCAGCCAGCTTCACAGCCGATTCACAGCATGTCTCGCTGCCAACAAAGCTGCATTCTTCATCAGCCCACCTGCTTAGCTCTGCATCAACCGCTTCTGTCGCGCGACGCTCATGATCAGGCCGATTGCCACGCCAAGCGTGGTCAGCGCGGTGCCGCCATAACTCATGAATGGCAGCGGCACGCCGACCACCGGCAAGATGCCGCTCACCATACCGATATTGACGAACGCGTAGGTGAAGAACGCCATCGTCAGAGATCCGGCCAACAGGCGTCCGAATAGCGTCGCGCCGTTGGCGGCGACATACAACCCGCGCGCGATTAGCAACATGTAAAGCGTGAGCAGCACGACGCCGCCCGCGAGCCCGAATTCCTCCGAGAACACTGCGAAGATGAAGTCAGTGTGTTTCTCGGGGATGAACTCCAGATGCGCCTGTGTGCCCTTCAGCCAACCCTTGCCGAGCGGGCCGCCGGAGCCGATCGCGATCACCGCCTGAATGGTGTGGAAGCCCTTGCCGAGCGGATCGGAAGTCGGGTCGAGCAGCGTGCAGATGCGGTGCTTCTGATAGTCGTGCATGAGCGGCCACTGCACTTCCGGCTGGCAGATCTTGTCCTGAAACGCCGCAATCGAGCCAACCGCGATCACTCCGGCAATCAGCACCGGCACGATCAGTTTGAAGCTCAAACCCGCAAAGTAAATGACGAAGAAGCCAGCTGCGAAAACCAGCACGGCGGTGCCCAGGTCGGGCTGTTTGGCGATCAGTCCCACGGGCACGGCAAGAATCACCAGCCCGACCAGAAAGTCGTACCAGCGCATCACGCCTTCGCGCCGCTGATAGTACCAGGCGAGCATCAACGGCGTCGCGATCTTCATGATCTCCGACGGTTGAATCACCACGCCCACGTTGATCCAGCGCTTTGCGCCCTTGCGCGTCAGGCCGAAGAGCGCCACCGCAACGAGTAGCGCGATCCCGAATGTATAAAGCGGGACCGCGAAGCGCATCAGCGTGGTGGGCGGAACATTCGCGAGCGCCCACATCAGCACGAACGTCAGCATGATGTTGCGCAACTGGTCTTCCACGCGGCCGGGTACATCGAGACTCGCGCTGTACAAGGTGACGATGCCCACGCACAGCAGCAGAAACACCACCAGTGCGAGCGGGCGGTCGAAGCCTGCGAACATCCGCTTGATGCGGTCGATCCAGGCGCGCTTGTCGAATTGCATGCCTTTCTCCTTACTCGTCGATGCCGCCGGTAACCGGCTGGCGTGGCGAGGTGGCTTGAGTGCCGTTATCGCGCGATGGATCGCGCAGCGCGTTGGTTCCGGAGCGCGCGGCGGCTGGCGCCGGCTCGCTCGCCGGTCGCGGTTGGCGCGGGGTGCCTGATTTGCGCGGCGCCGGGTTCTTTGCTGCTGACGCGGGTGTGGCCGCAGTCGCCGCAGTGGCCGAGGCCGGCAGCTTTGACGTCGTCCCTGCGCCCCCCGCCGATGCGGACGACTTCGAACTCGCCACAGGGGCAGACGCCGCAGCCGCTCCAGACGCGGCACCTGCGCCCGACGCCCCGTTCGCCGCAGACGCCGCGGCAGCGGTCGACGCCGCAGCAGCAGCGGTCGCCGCTCCCGGCATCGGCAGTGCGGTGAAGCCCGCAGCGATCTTGACCGGCTGCCCGGTTTCCTGCGGCGCCGGCGCACCGCCGACTTCCGGCGCGGATGCGTCCTCGGTCGCCGACGCCGCTGCCGCAACTGCCGCTGCCTCCGCGCCCGGCTTGTTCTTGCCGACGAGGTAGTAGTCGAGCACCTTGCGCGCGATCGGGCCGGCCGATTCGGCGCCCCAGCCGCCGTTCTCCACGATCAGCGCGAGCGCGATCTTCGGTTGCTCCGCCGGTGCGAAAGCGATGAAAAGCGCGTGATCGCGCAAGTGCTCCGCGATCGCATGGCCCTTGTAGTTCGCGCCTTGCAGTGAGTACACCTGCGCCGTGCCCGTCTTGCCCGCGGCCACATACGGCGCGCCAATGAACAGCTTCGACGCCGTGCCGTTCGTTATGACGCCTTCCATCGCGCGCTTGATGATGTCGATGTCGGACTGTTTCACCGCGATCTTGTCGCTCGGATCGCGCACGACCGGACGCGTGTCTTTGGTGATCGGATTTTCGATGTCGCGCACGAGGTGCGGCTTCATCACCACGCCGTTGTTGGCGAGCGTGGCCGTGGCGTGCGCGAGTTGCAGGATCGTGAACGAGTTGTAGCCCTGGCCGATGCCGAGACTGATCGTTTCGCCTTCGTACCAGCGCTGCTGCTCGGGCTTGCGGTAGGCCTTGCGCTTCCATTCCGTGGAAGGCAGGATGCCGCGCGCTTCGCCGGAAATATCAATACCCGTGATCTGGCCGAAACCCCACGGTTTCATGAAACCGGCAATGGCGTTCACGCCCAGATCGTGCGCGAGCACGTAGAAGTACGTGTCGTTCGACACGACGATGGCGCGGTTCATGTCGACCCAACCCTGACCCGAGCGCACGTCGTTGCGGAACGTGTGACCGCCGAAAGTGTAGGAGCCGGGGTCCTGAAAGCCCCAACCCGGCGTGCGCTTGTGCAGCGATAGCGCGGCGAGCGCCATGAACGGCTTATACGTCGAACCTGGCGGATAAGTGCCGTGCAGCGGCCGGTTCAGGAGCGGATGGTCGGGCGAGTTGTTGAGTTCGTCCCAGGTCTGCTGGTCAATACCGTCGACGAACGAATTCGGGTCGAAGCTCGGCGCGGAGACGAATGCCAGCACGTCGCCGGTGGCCGGCTCGATAGCGACGAGCGCGCCGCGGCGGCCCGCGAACGCCTGCTCGGCAACCTGCTGCAAGCCGATGTCGAGCGACAGCACGAGGTTGTTGCCCGGCGTTGCCTGCGTGCGCGACATCGTCCGCACGGGCCGGCCGCCGGCGGTGACTTCGACTTCCTCGAAACCGGTCTGGCCGTGCAACTCCGTCTCGTAGCTTTGCTCGACACCGATCTTGCCGATGTAGTCGGTGCCCTTGTAGTTATTTGCGTCCAGACGCGGATCGTAGTGTTCCGGATCGCTGTCGTTCTGATCGCTGGCGTCGTCGATACGATCCTGGTCGCGCTGCGAAATGCGGCCAATGTAGCCGATCACGTGTGCCGCCGTCGGCCCGAGCGGGTATTGGCGGAACAGGCGGGCGCGCACTTCCACGCCCGGAAAACGGAAGCGCTGCGCGGTAAAGCGCGCGACTTCGTCGTCGGTGAGACGGGTGCGGATGGGCAGGCTCTCGAAGTTTTTCGAGTCTTCCTGCAGCTTCTTGAAGCGGCGACGGTCGCGTGCGTCGATTGACACCACCGAGGCGAGATCGTCGATCACTGTTTCGAGCGGCGCGCCTAGCTTGGACGGCGTGATTTCGAGCGTGTAGGCCGAGTAGTTCTTGGCCAGCACCACGCCGTTACGGTCAGTGATGATGCCGCGGTTCGGCACGATCGGCGCGACGGAAATGCGGTTTTCGTCGGCCTGCAGCGAGTATTTGCTGTAGTGCCACACCTGCAGGAACAGGAAACGAAAGCCGATCAGCCCGAAGCAGACGAACACGAACAGGCCCGCCGCCGCGACCCGCAGGCGGAACTTCGAGAGCTGTTGCTGAGTGTCCTTGAATTCGGTCATGCGATTCTGCAAAAGGCCGGGCGACGGCCATCATGAGTGTGCGCCTGATCCGGCCTGAACCGGAAGGCATGAACAGCGATGGGCGTTGAGCGGGCAGAAAAGGTGAGTTCCATGAGGACCGCCTGCGCGCTCGACGCCTCGTTAAATCGGCCGCGTGTCGTCGGGGTCGGCCGGCCGGCGTTGCGGCATCAACAGCAGCAGGCTGGCGACCGGCCACAGCGCAGCTTCGACGAACCCGTCGATCAAATAACCCCATCCGGGAAAGGCCGCGCCCGTCAGCAGACGGATGACGAACGGCACCAGTTGGGCGATCACCAGCAGCGGCATGACGGCGAAAGTCTGCACGCCAAGCGACATCCACAGGACGCGGCGATGGATCGTGATCGCGCCATACGACAGCAGCGTGTACGCGAGCGCGTGCTCGCCGAGCAGGCTGGCGTTGTGCACGTCCATTAGCAGACCGAGGAAAAACGCGATGCCCATGCCGACCTTGCGCGGCTGATGCACGTTCCAGAACAGCAGCACGAGCGCGACGAAGTCAGGCACGCCGATCAGGCGCCCCCACGGCATCAGGTTCAGCAGAAACGCCGCAGCGAGACTGAACGCGATGAAGTACGGATTGACCGGCTGCAGGATGTATTGCGGACGGTTCATGGCTTTGCCCCCGGCGCGGCTTGTGGCTTGGCTTTTTCGACGGTGGCAGGTTTCTTCGGCGCAGCGGGCTTCTGGTCGGCGGCGGCCGCTTTACCGGCCGGGCCGCCTTGGCCAGGCGCGCTTGCCGAGGACTTGGGCGCGGCGTTCTTGTCGGCGGTCGGTTTTTCCGCTGGCTTGGCGGATTTGTCGGCGGCGGCCTTGCTGTCGGCGGCTTTCGCGCCCTTCTTGCCCTTCGCGTCTTTGGCGGACGGTTCCGGCTCTTCGGCCGGCCGCGGCAGCACGTCGGCCACGTAGTGGAGCACTAGCAACTGACGCGCGCCGCGTACCGGCGCGATCGGCAGGCAGATCACACGCGCAAATGCCGTGTCCGCCTGTCTGTCGACGCGAACCACCTTGGCGACCGGCAGCCCCGGCGGATAGACGCCGTCGAGCCCGCTCGTGACGAGTTCGTCGCCCGTCTGGACGTCGCCGCTGATCGGCACGAAGCGCAGATCGAGCGTGTCGCCCTTCGGCGTACCGTAGATCACGCTGCGCAAGCCAGTGCGAACGATCTGCACGGGCACAGCCTGGTCCTTGTCGGTGAGCAGCGTCACTTCGGCTTGTAGCGGCAACACGCGGGTAACCTGGCCGATCACGCCGTCTTCGTTGACAACCGGCGAACCGTTCTGGATGCCTTGCTGCGCGCCACGGTTGATGACGACCTTCTGCGTGAACGGATCGCGCGTGTCGTACTGGATTTCCGCAGGCAGCGATTGCGTGGTCGCACGCTGCGACAGTTGCAGCAACGCGCGCAAATGGGCGTTTTCCGCCGATAGCTCAGCGGCCGTATTCGCCTGCTGTGCGAGCTGGAGGTTCCTGGTGTGCAGCTTTTCGTTGTCGCTGCGCAGCGTGGCGCTGGTCACGGCCAGATCGGCAGCGCCCATGAAGACGTCGCGCGGCACGAGCGCCGCGCGTTGCAACGGATAAAGACCCGCGCCGAGCACGCCGCGAACGATTTCGAGCGTTTTGAAGCGTGCGTCGGAGATCAGCAGGGCCAGCGCGAGCACGACGAAAAACAGCAGTCGGGCGAGAGCGGATGGGCCTTGCTTGAACAGGGGCGGCGGACTGTATTCCATGGTCGGCGCCGGGGGCGTAAGCGGTTGGGTGAGGCGGCGGCGCGCTGGAAACGCGGGGGTTCAGCGTACGGAGGCTGGTTGGCCCAGCCAACGGCAAACCGGCCCGCAGGGGGCCGTTTGCCAGTTCCGCGCTACTGACATCGATCTCGCTCGCTTACTCGTACGAGAAGATGCTGCCGAGCTTGTCCATGCGCTCGAGCGCCATGCCCGAACCGCGCACGACGCACGTCAGCGGGTCTTCAGCGACGAGCACCGGCAGACCGGTTTCTTCGGCGAGCAGGCGGTCCAGATCGCGCAGAAGCGCACCACCGCCCGTCAGCATCATGCCGCGCTCGGCGATGTCAGCGCCCAGTTCCGGCGGCGTTTGTTCGAGCGCGATCTTCACCGACGAGACGATCTGGTTGAGCGGATCGGTCAGTGCTTCGAGAATTTCGTTGCTGGAGATGGTGAAGCTGCGCGGAATGCCTTCCGACAGATTGCGGCCCTTCACTTCCATTTCCTTCACTTCGGAACCCGGGAAGGCCGAGCCGATTTCCTTCTTGATGGCTTCGGCGGTTTGCTCGCCGATCAGCATGCCGTAGTTGCGGCGGATGTAGTTGACGATAGCTTCGTCGAACTTGTCGCCGCCCACGCGCACCGAGCCTTTGTACACGATGCCGCCAAGCGAGATCACGCCGACTTCCGTCGTGCCGCCGCCGATGTCCACAACCATCGAGCCGGTCGCTTCCGACACGGGCAGGCCGGCGCCGATTGCGGCGGCCATGGGTTCTTCGATGAGATATACCTGCGAGGCGCCCGCGCCGTGAGCAGCTTCCTTGATGGCGCGGCGCTCGACCTGGGTCGAACCGCACGGCACGCAAATGATGATGCGCGGCGACGGCGAGAACATGCGCGACTCGTGAGCAGTTTTGATGAACTGCTTGATCATCTGCTCGGTCACCGTGAAGTCGGCAATCACGCCGTCTTTCATGGGGCGGATCGCCTCGATATTGCCGGGCACCTTGCCAAGCATCTGCTTGGCTTCCTTGCCGACCGCCTGAATGGTTTTCTTGCCGTTGGGACCGCCTTCCTGGCGGATCGAAACCACCGACGGTTCATCAAGAACGATGCCCTTGCCACGCATGTAGATGAGCGTGTTGGCGGTGCCTAGATCAATCGCCAGATCGTTGGAGAAGTAGCTGCGCAAAAAACCGAACATTCAAAATCCTGTCTCGCTTGGGGCCGGCCCTCGCAACGATGCGCAGGGCGGCAGCGGAAAAAAATAACAGCTTCAACCGGGCGAAGCGGCGCCACCGGAACTTGAAGCTGCGAGGGAGTCTACCGGAGGCCGATGCAAGGCCAAGTCAGAAATATCCGAACTATCTTTACGAATTGTCCAGAAAGGCCTTGGTAAGTCGGTCCGGGTTTGGGTCGAACGCGTAATGATACCTTATAATTTTGGATGTTTTGAAGGAAACGGACGGCACTTTTTGCCGCCGCTGGCCCCTTTTTCGAGGTCATCCTCCCGCGTCGTAACTCGCTGTCGCAGCGCTCTTTTCCCGCTGCGGCGGTCTGCCACTTTTTCCGGTGACTGCATGGCTTTGACCCTGACCGATGTTAAGCGCATCGCGCATCTCGCGCGGCTCGAACTGGCCGACGCCGACGCCGAGCACACGCTTGCCCAGCTCAACGACTTTTTCGGACTCGTCGAGCAGATGCAGGCGGTCGATACCACGGGCATCGCACCGCTTGCCCATCCGATCGAACAGATCGAAGACGTCGCGCTGCGCCTGCGCGACGACGCGGTGACCGAAACGATCGAACGCGAAGCTTTTCAGCGTCCCGCGCCGGCCGTGCAGGACGGTCTGTATCTCGTGCCGAAGGTGATCGAGTAAGACCGCATAGCGAGCCCCGCGCGGCCCGCGGGCAGCGAGCCGTGAAACGGCATGCCGTTTCACGACCGGCGCTCGTGCCGTTGCCTGTTGCCGATACCCCCGGCTGGGCTCGCCGGCGCGCAATCGAACGCCTCCACGGCAGCGTGATCCGCGCTGCCGCGCTTTCCAGGACAAAACGCAATGCATGAAAAAAGTCTGACCGAACTGCGCGCCGCACTGGCGGCCAAGGAATGCTCCGCCGTCGAACTGGCGCAGCTTTATCTCAAGCGCATCGACGCGGCCAATAGCCTGAACGCTTTCATCCAGGTCGACGCCGACCTGACGCTCGCGCAGGCGAAAGCCGCGGACGCGCTGCTTCACGCGGGCCACGGCGGTCCGCTGACCGGCCTGCCGATCGCGCACAAGGACGTGTTCGTCACCAAGGGCTGGCGTTCCACTGCCGGCTCGAAAATGTTGTCGAATTACGAAAGCCCGTTCGACGCCACGGTGGTCGAGCGTCTGCAGAAGGCCGGCATGGTTTGCGTGGGCAAGACCAACATGGACGAGTTCGCCATGGGCTCGTCCAACGAAAATTCGTACTTTGGTCCGGTGCAGAACCCGTGGGATCGTCAGGCCGTGCCGGGCGGTTCGTCGGGCGGTTCCGCGGCGGCGGTCGCCGCGCGCCTCGCGCCCGCCGCGACCGGCACCGACACCGGCGGCTCGATCCGTCAGCCGGCGTCGTTCTCGGGCATCACCGGCATCAAGCCTACGTACGGCCGCGTATCGCGCTACGGCATGATCGCGTTTGCGTCGTCGCTGGATCAGGGCGGCCCGATGGCGCAAAGCGCCGCCGATTGCGCCACGCTGCTCAACGCCATGGCCGGCTTCGACGAGCGCGATTCGACGAGCCTCGTGCGCGACGACGAAGACTACACGCGCTATCTCGGCCAGCCGTGGAAACAGGACGGCGCGGGCAAGCCGCTCGCCGGCCTGCGCATCGGCCTGCCGAAAGAGTATTTCGGCGCGGGTCTCGCCGACGACGTGCGTGCTTCCATCGACGCCGCGCTGAAGCAATACGAAGCACTCGGCGCAACGCTCGTCGAAGTGTCGCTGCCTAAAACCGAGCTGTCGATCCCGGTCTACTACGTGATCGCGCCGGCGGAGGCGTCGTCGAACCTGTCGCGTTTCGACGGCGTGCGCTTTGGCCATCGCGCCGCGGAATATCGCGATCTGCTCGACATGTACAAGAAGTCGCGGGCCGAAGGTTTTGGTCCGGAAGTGAAGCGTCGCATCATGGTCGGCGCTTACGTGCTGTCGCACGGGTATTACGACGCGTACTACCTGCAGGCGCAGAAGATCCGCCGCATCATCGCGCAGGACTTCCAGGAAGCGTTCAAGCAGTGCGACGTGATCATGGGACCGGTCGCGCCGTCGGTGGCGTGGGATCTGGGCGCGAAGGGCGACGACCCGGTGCAGATGTATCTCGCCGACGTCTACACGCTGTCGGTGAGCCTCGCCGGTTTGCCCGGCATGAGCGTGCCGTGCGGCTTCGGCGCGGGCGCGAACGCGCAGCGACCTGTGGGATTGCAGATCATCGGCAACTATTTCAATGAAGCCCGGATGCTGCAGGTGGCCGACGCGTTCCAGCGCGCGACCGACTGGCACCGTAAAGCGCCGGCAGGAGTGTGAGCACCATGACCAAGCAATGGGAAGTCGTGATCGGTCTGGAGACCCACGCGCAGCTGTCCACGCAATCGAAGATTTTCTCGGGCTCCCCGACGCAATTCGGCGCCGAGCCCAACACGCAGGCGAGCCCCGTCGACCTGGCCTTGCCGGGCACGTTGCCGGTGATGAACCGCGGCGCTGTGGAACGCGCAATCCAGTTCGGTCTCGCAATCGGTGCAACGGTCGCGCCGCGCAGCATCTTCGCGCGCAAGAATTATTTCTATCCTGATCTGCCGAAGGGCTATCAGATCAGCCAGTACGAAATTCCCGTCGTGCAGGGCGGCCAGGTGACAATTCAGGTGCCGGCCAACGAGAAAGCGGGCAAGGAAGCGTATTCAAAAGTCGTCAACCTCACCCGGGCGCACCTGGAGGAAGACGCAGGCAAGTCGCTGCACGAAGACTTCGCGGGCATGACGGGCATCGACCTGAACCGCGCGGGCACGCCGCTGCTCGAAATCGTCACCGAGCCTGAAATGCGCAGCGCGGCGGAAGCCGTCGCTTACGCAAAAACGCTGCATACGCTCGTGACCTGGCTCGGCATTTGCGACGGCAACATGCAGGAAGGCTCGTTCCGTTGCGACGCGAACGTGTCGGTGCGTCCGGTCGGTCAGGCGGAGTTCGGCACGCGCGCCGAGATCAAGAACCTGAACTCGTTCCGCTTTCTCGAGGAAGCGATCCAGTACGAGGTGCGCCGTCAGATCGAACTGATCGAAGACGGCGGGACGGTGGTGCAGGAAACGCGTCTTTACGATCCGGATAAGCGTGAAACGCGTTCCATGCGCAGCAAGGAAGACGCGCACGATTACCGCTATTTCCCCGATCCCGATCTCATGCCGCTCGTGGTCGACGCTGCGTGGGTCGCGCGGGTGAAGAGCGAAATGCCGGAGTTGCCCGAAGCGATCCAGCAGCGCTTCGTGTCGCAATACGGCTTGACGCCTTACGACGCCAACGTGCTCACGTCGAGCAAGGCGATGGCCGCGTACTACGAAGCGGTGGTCGTGAAGCTCGGCGCGGGCAACGCCAAGGTCGCGGCGAACTGGCTGATGGGCGAGGTGTCGTCGCAACTGAATCGCGAGGGTCTCGATATGGCCGAATGCCCCGTGTCGTCCGCGCAACTCGCGTTGCTGCTGCAGCGTATTGCCGACGGCACGATCTCCAACAAGATCGCAAAGGAAATTTTCCTTGCGATCTGGGAAGAGAAGGCCACCGACGAAGCCGCGGCAGACCGCATCATCGAAGCGAAAGGCTTGAAGCAGATTTCCGACACGGGCGCGCTTGAGGCAATCATCGACGAAGTGCTCGCAGCGAACCAGAAGTCGGTTGAAGAGTTCCGCGCGGGCAAGGAGAAGGCGTTCAACGCGCTGATCGGGCAGGCAATGAAAGCGACGAAGGGCAAGGCAAATCCGGCGCAGGTCAACGAACTGCTGAAGAAAAAGCTGTCGTGAGCTGGAACCTGGCTGACGCTGAGCCGAAGTGCGGTTAAAGAGAAAATACGGAGACAATACGGCTGAAGCGCTCGCGCTTTGACGACAGCGGGCTGTTGCCAGAAACGAAAGTTGGGGGCAACGGCCCGTTTCATTTCGCGGCCGCGCTTTTGCGAGCCGCTGAACGCAGATCACGGAGTGTGTGGATGGCGAAGCAACCCGAGCTCGACGATTTCCGCGTGCCTTATTTCGAGAGCAAGAAGAACGGCAAGTTTTCGCTCGACGATTTCGATCCCGCTGCAAAGCCTTTTTCGACGGGATCGAAAGACGCCGACCGCGCGCGTCTGTCAGAAATTGGCGCGAAGCTCGACAGCTTGCAGGAATGCCTGCACGCGCAGCAGAAGCGACGCGTGTTGCTGGTCCTTCAAGGCATGGACACGAGCGGCAAAGACGGCACGATTCGCGCGGTGTTTCACGAAGTCGATCCGCTCGGTTTGCGCATTGTGCCGTTCAAGGCGCCGACGCCCACGGAACTCGCGCATGATTTCCTCTGGCGCGTGCATTCGCAGGCGCCTGCGGCCGGCGAGCTAACCATCTTCAACCGTAGCCACTACGAAGATCTGCTGGTGCCAACCGTCCTCGGCGCGCTCGACGAAGACGCCTTCGACGTGCGTTGCCGACACATTCGCCACTTCGAGGAGTTGCTCGCCGACAGTTGCACGACAATCATCAAGTGCATGCTGCATATTTCGAAAGACGAACAGCGCACGCGCCTGCAAGCGCGGATCGACGACCCGACCAAGCACTGGAAATTCGACGTCTCCGATCTCGACGCGCGCAAACAGTGGGACCAATACCAGGTCGCGTATCGCGACGCGCTCGCCGCGACTTCCACCGAATACGCGCCGTGGTACGTCATTCCCGCAGACTCGAAAACGCATCGCAACCTGATGGTCGCCGAATTGCTGTTGCGCACTTTTGAGGCGCTGAAGCTCGAATATCCGCCCGCGAAAGAATCGCTAAAGGGCATTGTGGTCGAGTGACTTTCGTCGTTCGCCCTGAACGAATCTCACAAACGAATTGAAGATAAAGGAACGACATGTTGCGTGTGATTACCGCCAACCTGAACGGCATCCGTTCAGCGGCGAAGAAAGGCTTTTTCGACTGGTTCCGCGACCAGAACGCCGACGTGCTCTGCGTGCAGGAAATCAAATGTTCGCAGGACGACATGACGCCGGAATTCCTCGCGCCGCACGATTTCACCGGCTATTTCCAGCACGCAGTGAAGAAGGGCTATAGCGGCGCCGGTGTCTATACGCGTCATGAGCCGGACGAAGTAGTGATTGGGTTCGGCAGCGAAGAGTTCGATCCGGAAGGGCGCTACGTCGAACTGCGTTTCGGCAAGCTTTCCATCGTGTCGGTGTATGTACCGTCAGGGTCGAGCGGTGACGAGCGCCAGCAGGCCAAATATCGTTTCATGGACGAGTTCATGCCGCATCT
Organism: Paraburkholderia kirstenboschensis; assembly: GCF_032806925.1. NCBI lineage: Bacteria > Pseudomonadati > Pseudomonadota > Betaproteobacteria > Burkholderiales > Burkholderiaceae > Paraburkholderia > Paraburkholderia kirstenboschensis. Next base: position 2,859,697 of record NZ_CP136513.1, read on the forward strand.
CACGGAACTTGCCCGCGAGCGCGAAGTGATCGTGTGCGGCGACGTGAACATCGTCCACAAGGAAATCGACATCAAGAACTGGAAGAGCAACCAGAAGAATTCGGGTTGCCTGCCGGAAGAGCGCGCGTGGCTCACCAAGCTGTTCGACGAAGTCGGTTACGTCGACGTATTCCGCACGCTCGACCAGCGGCCAGAGCAATACACATGGTGGAGCAATCGCGGCCAGGCGTATGCGAAGAACGTGGGGTGGCGGATCGACTACCAGATCGCGACGCCGGGCATCGCGAGCAAGGCGAAGCGCACGGACGTGTTTCGCGACATCAAGTTCAGCGACCACGCGCCGCTGACGGTCGACTACGACCACGACGTGAAGAAGTGAGCTTTGCGTTTGTCGTCAGGCGGCTTGGACAAGGGTAGCCGATCCTGAGCAACCTCTGACGAGACGCGCGCGAAGTTGTTCGAGCCGTCTTAATCGCGCGCGAGCTTGCGGCGCGGGCGGCCAATGCCGGCGTAGTCCGGGAGCGCATCCACGGTCTTGCCGATGGCCTTCGCATAGAGCGGCAGCATATCGGGCAAGCGCTTGATGATGTCCTCGCGGCGCGCCGGCGTGTACGGGTGCACGTAGATGAAGCCCTGCTCCCGATTGCTGCGCGTGGCCTGAGCGAGTTTGTCCCAAAGCGTGACAGCCGCGCGCGGATCGAAGCCCGCGCGCGAGGCGATGTCGCTGCCGATCACGTCCGCTTCCGTCTCATCAGTGTTCTCGTACTTCATTTCGAGCAGGCGCGAGCCGATGCCGAGCGGCGCCATGCCCAGATCCGCAAGACCGAATAGCTGTGGAATCGTGCCGGACGAATTGAGCTGGCTCGCCTGCAACTGACCGAGCCGCTCGCGCGCGTGTTCACGCAGCGCATGCGCGATCTCGTGGCCGATCAGCATGCCGAGTTCGTTGTCGTTCAGATGCGCGCGGTCGAGCAGCCCGCCGTACACGACAATCTTGCCGCCCGGCAGGCAGTACATACGAACGTCGGACGAGCGCACCACGGCTACATCCCACTTCCAGCCCTTCGCCCGCTCGTTCCATTTGAGCGAGTACGGCACCATCTTGTCGACAATCGAGCGCACATGTGTCACGTGCGCGTCGGTGTCGCCGTACAGGCGGTTTGCATGCTCCGCGCCGTACGCAATCTGGCTGAACTCGTCTGCGGCTTGCGCCTCGAGTACCGGCGACGGGACCAGGTTGCGGAACAAGAGGTAGCCGCCAAAGCGCAACTGGTTGTTCGGGCTGTACGGTGCCGGCACGGGCACGCCCGCTGGGGGTTTTGCCACGCCAGTGGGCGACGATGTTGCCGCCGGGGTTCGCGCCATAGCGGGCGATTGCGCCGATGCACCGGGCGGCGTGCCTGCGGCCTGCCCGCTCCCGGAGCCTGTTGCGTTGGCGGCACTGCTCGCGGCGGGTGTGGCGGAGGTGGCGCTTTCCGTACCGGCGGCTGCCGCTGCGGGTTTTGCGACCGGTGCCGGCGATGTCGCCGTCGTTGCATTAGCGGTCGTGCCGGCGGTGGCACTGTTACCGGCAGCCGGGGCCGCAGCCGCCGCCGCATAGGCGCCGGAGGACGCGCCGGCACTCATCAGGCTCAGACAGCCAAGGCTTAACGCGGCATGCAACGCGCAGCGGCCGGCCTTGCGCCACGCAGCGCGCGGGACCGGCGACAACAACCGCTTCGGCAGACGCACCTTCACGACCTGACTCTCCATGGCGCAATGCGCAACAGAAGCAGCATGCCCGGCACGGCCAGCGCCGTGCAGACAATGAAGTAGTCGAACCAGCCGATCTTTGCCACCACGTAGCCGCTCGCCGCCGATGCCAGCGTGCGCGGCACCGAAGCGAGGCTCGTGAAGAGCGCGAACTGGGTGGCCGTGTAACGCGGGTCCGTGGTGCTGGCGATGTACGCAGTGAAAGCCGCCATCGTCAGACCAGTGGAGAAGGTTTCGAAACCGTAGACGAGCGCCAGCGCGACCGAGCGCGGCTCGAGTTGCACCGACCAGTCGATGCCGATCGCGGCGAGCAGCCTCGTCGTGCCTTCGCTTATCCACACGGCGATGTCATAAACCGCCGTCAAACCGGGCGAAGCGGGCCCGAGATGCGCGAGCCATGCGAAGCCGAGCGTCGACACCATCTGCAGGATGCCGAAGATCCACAAGCCTCGTCCGATGCCGATTTTCATCAGCCAGATACCGCCGACGATTCCGCCCGCGAGACTCGCGCCGAACGCCGTGGTCTTCGCGATCACGCCGATCTGCGTGCGCGAGAAGCCGATGTCGAGGAAGAACGACGTGGACAACGTCGTTGCCATCGTGTCGCCGAGCTTGTAGAGAAAGATGAAGCCGAGCACGAACAGCGCGCCGCGCCAGCCGTCACGCTCGAGGAATTCGCGGAACGGCTGCACGATCGCTTCGCGCAGATTCTTGGGCGGCGTGCCGTGCACTTCGGGTTCGTGCACGACGAGTGTCATCACCATACCGGGCACCATGAACGCAGCGGTCACCATGAACACGGTAGTCCACGGCAAATGATCTGACAGAATCAGCGCGAGAGACCCGGGTACTAGTGCGGCGATCTTGTAGGCGTTCACGTGCACCGCGTTGCCAAGGCCTTGTTGTGTGTCGCTTAGCAACTCACGCCGGTATGCATCGATCGAGATGTCCTGGCTTGCGCCGAAGAATGCGACCAGCGCCGTCAATGCCGCGACCGTCCAGATCGAGTCGCGCGGCGAAACGAAGCCCAGCATTGCGATGGCGCCCGCGACCAGAATCTGCGTGACGAGCATCCACCCGCGCCGTCTGCCGGGACGCCAGCCCGGAAAGCGCGGGACGTAGCGGTCCATCAACGGAGCCCAGATGAATTTCCAGGTATACGGAAACTGGATCAGCGCAAAGAGGCCGATTTCCTTCAGATTGACGCCTTCGGAGCGTAACCACGCCTGCACCAGATAGACGAGCGTGAACAGCGGCAATCCCGACGTAAAGCCGAGAAAGACGCAGATCAGCATGCGCGTATTAAAAAACGCGCGCCAGCCGGGATGTTCTTCGTGAGCGGTAAGTGCAGGCGCCTCGTGCGGCGGGTTCGACATGTGGATAACTTGCGTTAGCTTTTCTTGACGCGATAGACCGCAAGACTACCACGCCAGTTCACCCCCCATCGCACGGTCTGACCGTCATGCAGCACCACACGGTCGAGAATTTCGATGCCGACTTCGGGCGCGAGCGCCTCGAAATCCTTGATGGTCAGCACCCGCACGTTCGGCGTGTTGTGCCATTGATAAGGCAGCGACTTCGACACCGGCATGCGTCCCTGCAGCACGGAAAGACGGTGCGCCCAGTAGCCGAAGTTCGGGAACGACACGATACATTCCTGGCCGACCCGCACGGTCTCGCGCAAAATCGCTGCGGTCTGGTGAATGGTTTGCAGTGTCTGCGACAGAACCGCGAAGTCGAAGCTGCCGTCTTCGAAAAGGCGCAGGCCGTCTTCCAGATTCTGCTGGATCACGTTGACGCCGTTTTGCGTCGCGGCCAGCACGCCGGCGTCGTTGATCTCGATGCCGTAGCCTTGCACGTCCAGTTCCTCGGTGAGCAGCGACAACAGCGAGCCGTCGCCGCAACCGAGATCCAGCACGGTGGCACGCGGTTCGACCCAGCGGGCGATCGCGCGAAAGTCCGGGCGCAGCGCCAGATAGTCCAGGGCTCGCTGGTTCATGCGTTCACCTCGTTCGCAATGCGTTCGTAGTAGGCGCGCATCAGGTTGTGATAGCGCGCGTCGTCGAGCAGGAAGGCGTCGTGACCGTGCGGCGCGTCGATTTCCGCGTAGGTGACGGTGCGCTTGTGGTCGAGCAGCGCCTTCACGAGTTCGCGCGAACGGGCCGGTGCGAAACGCCAGTCGGTTGTGAAACTCGCGATCAGATACTTCGCCGTTGTGTGCGCGACGGCCGCTGTCAGATCTCCTTCGAAGGCTTTGGCCGGATCGAAGTAATCGAGCGCGCGCGTGATCAGTAGATAGGTGTTGGCGTCGAAGTAATCGGCGAACTTGTCGCCCTGATAGCGCAGATACGACTCCACCTCGAACTCCACGTCGAAGTTGAAGTTGTATGCGTCGAGCGCGCCCTCTGCGCGACGCAGCGACCGGCCGAATTTCTCGGCCATGTCGTCGTCCGACAGATACGTGATGTGGCCGATCATCCGTGCGACACGCAAGCCGCGCTTCGGCTTCACGTTATGCGCGTAGTAGTTGCCGCCGTGGAAGTCGGGGTCCGACAGAATCGCCGAGCGCGCCACCTCGTTGAAGGCGATGTTTTGCGCCGACAACTTGGGCGTCGACGCCACCACGATGCAATGCGCGACGCGCTCCGGATACATCATGCTCCACGCGAGCGCCTGCATGCCGCCGAGGCTGCCGCCCATGACAGCGGCAAAGCGTGTAATGCCGAATTGATCCGCGACGCGCGCCTGGGCGTTGACCCAATCTTCTACCGTGACCACGGGGAAGGTCGCGCCGTACGGATTGCCGGTGGCAGGATCGATGCTCATCGGGCCGGTAGAGCCGAAGCACGAGCCCAGGTTGTTCACGCCGATCACGAAAAACTTGTTGGTGTCGAGCGGCTTGCCGGGGCCGACCATGTTGTCCCACCAGCCGATGTCCTTCGGATTGTCCGCATAAACACCTGCGACGTGATGCGACGCGTTCAGCGCGTGACACACGAGTACCGCATTGCTGCGCGTGGCGTTGAGCGTGCCGTAGGTCTCGACCATCAGGTCGTAGTCGGCAAGCGAGCTGCCGTTCTGCAGACGCAACGGCTCGGTGAAATGCATTTTTTGTGGAGCGACGATACCGATCGATTCCATTCATTCCGCCATTTGACAAAGACAGGGCGGCTAGACGGCGTCGGCAAAGCACGGAGGAACGACTTGTGCGCGGCTGACGACCTCTTTAGCCGCATTTATAGTGAACCGCGGAAATCTTCCACTGGTTCGCGCGCCCGCAATCGAGTCAGCAAATCGGCGCGTACTAAGGTTTCACAACAGGAATTCGCACACGTATTCAGACGTGTTCTGAAGCGCGGCATTAGAAGCTGGGAAGCTGTTTCCGAAGACATTCAGGGCCGCAGTCAGGCGCAAAGTATAGCGGAAAATTCCGCGCGGCAGCGTCTGACGACCCGCTGGGGCGCCTTCTCCGGCGGACTACTGAAGGATCACCCGCAATTGGGAATCCGCGTCGGCAGCCGGCATGCGCACGAAGCCGCTGCGAACGAACCGATGCCAGCGGCCGATGATATAGCTGAGCAGCAGGCTTGCCCTCACGGCCGGATCGTAGTCGGCCGGAACGGGCACCGGCGACGGCGCGTCTTGAGCGGATGTATCGGCGTTCGTTGCGGCTAAGCGCAGACATTGCTTCAGCGAAGCTTCCACGCGCTCGAGCATCTGGTTGACGCGCACAGTCAGCCGCTCATGCTCGCCGACCAGCGCCTCGCATGTCAGTACGCGCGTCATGCCAGGATTTTTCGCGGAGAAATTCAGCAGCATCAATGCGATTGCGCGCGCTTGCAGCACGCCGCTCTCCTCCTTGTCGACGATCTGGTTGATCAACCCGAAGATGGTCTGCTCGATGAACTCGATTAGTCCTTCGAACATTTGCGCCTTGCTTGCAAAGTGCCGATAGAGCGCGGCTTCCGACACGCCGAGCCGCGCCGCAAGCGCAGCCGTGGTGATTTTTTCGCTCTTCGGCGCTTCAAGCATGGAGGCGAGCGTCTGGAGAATGTGCACGCGGCGCTCGCCCGGCTTCAGGCGCTGCGCGCGCGGTGCAGCCGGCGCGGCGGGATCGTGTTCGGCTAGGGCTTCGTCAGGCTTGTCGATCGGCTGCATGGCTGTCGTCCCGTCTACTGGCGCTTCACTCGAACCGAGCGGGTGCTCAGTCGTAGCGATTTTAACGAACGAATGCTGCGATCGACATAGTGCGGCCGGCCTGTACCCGGAAGCCGCGTGGGCACGCCGTCCGCATGAGGCTTGCGCGGCAGATGGCCGGTGATCCATACCGTGCGGATGCCGAGGCGCCGGTAGTTCTTCAGGTGCGAGCGCGTGTCTTCGACGAGGATCACGTCTCTCAGCGAGACATGAGCGTCGCGCATGGCCTTGCGCAGCATTGCGTGGTCGGGCTTCGCGCGCCAGCGGCGCCGGTCGCGCATATGCTCGATGGCGATGACCTGCTCGAACAGACGCTCGATGCGAAGTTGCGCCAGCACCGCGCGCGCATACGCTTCGGGTGCATTGGTCAGCACGATCTTGCGGCCGGGCAGCGCCGCGACGAGACGCGCGAGTCCGCGCTCGTGACGGACCATAGAGCCGAGATCGGGGAACGTGTGCACGACCTTGAGGAAGTCGCTTGCGTCGAGCGGATGGTGGCGCGTCAGACCCAGCAGCGCAGCGCCGTAGCGCTGGGTGTAGCCGGTGCGCAGACGGTTGGCTTCGTCTTGCTCCACTTGCAGCGCGTCGATGATGTACTGCGTCATCGCCTGATTGATCGCGGGGAAGATCGCGTGCGACGCGTGGTGCAGCGTGTTGTCGAGATCGAACAGCCAGACCGGACGGCCGCCTGCGATGTGCGGACGGCGGCGTCGGGAAGTTGGAGTGCGCATGGTCAAGAAGGCCGTTCAGGCCGGAGCGATGGCTGCGCGCGGCGAACGTAGGCGTTCACGATACGGGCGGCGGATGTGCGGGGAAAAAGGAGAACCGGCTGGAGCGCCGTGGCGGCGCGAAGGCGCCGCGTTCTGCCGTATATGCCGTGGACGACATACGTTGCTGCAGTCTCGCCACAGTGTACATAAGGCGCGCCGGTTTGGCGTGCCTTATGTGCCGGGCGGGAGACAGCAATCAATGCGAGCGGATCATTGTGCCGAACGGCTGCTCGGTGAGAATTTCCAGCAGCACCGAATGCTCGATACGGCCGTCGATGATATGGACCGAGCGCACGCCGCTCTTGGCCGCGTCCAGCGCCGACGAAATTTTCGGCAGCATGCCGCCGGAGATCGTGCCATCGGCAAACAGGCCGTCGATTTCGCGCGCGGACAGGTCCGTGAGCAGATTGCCTTCCTTGTCCATCACGCCGGGGATGTTCGTCATCATCACGAGCTTTTCGGCGTTCAGAACGACCGCCAGTTTGCCTGCGACGAGGTCCGCGTTGATGTTGTACGACAGGCCGTCTTCGCCGAAACCGATTGGCGAGATCACCGGAATGAATGCGTCGTCCTGCAGCGCCTTCACAACCGCCGGATTGATGGCTTCGACTTCGCCCACCTGGCCTATGTCGACGTACTGACCGGGATTGTCGCGGTCGGGCATCAGCATCTTGCGCGCGTGGATCAGGCCGCCGTCCTTGCCGGTCAGACCGACCGCGTGACCGCCGAAGTGATTGATCAGCGTGACGATGTCCTGCTGCACTTCGCCGCCGAGCACCCATTCGACGACTTCCATCGTTTCTTCGTCGGTTACGCGCATGCCTTGAATGAACGTGCCCTGCTTGCCGACCTTCTTCAGCGCCTGGTCGATTTGCGGACCGCCGCCGTGCACGATGACCGGATTGATGCCGACCAGCTTCAGCAAAATGACGTCGCGCGCGAATCCCTGCTTCAGCCGCTCCTCCGTCATGGCGTTGCCGCCGTATTTGATGACCACGGTCTTACCGTGATACTGGCGAATGTAAGGCAGCGCCTCGGCCAGGATTTCAGCCTTCAGGGTGGGCGCAATCTGCGAAAGGTCGGGAAGCTCGGACATGGCGGCAGGCTCGGGCACGGAACAGTTAAAACACGGCGAATTGTACAGGACTGGCGCGCTGCAACAGGGTTTTCGACACGCGCGCCGGCGGCTCGGGGCCGTGGTTTGCGCGCTGCGCAAGCGGCGTTTGCAGCGCCAGCCGAAGACCGAGCGTACCGCGCTTGCCGCACGCCTGTGAACTAGCCGAACGGACGACTCACGGTAGGACGCTAGGCGTGGCATCATTTCCTCGTCGATGCTTCACGAGGCCATCTGCCTGCCATGAAACCGTCCGCTTCCCGCCCGCAAGGCAGCGCGCGCTGCCCGCGCTGCGGCAACGCATTCGATTGCGCGATGCATGCAAAGCCTTTCGACTGCTGGTGCCGCGAAATGCCCGTACTGCCGCGCGACCGGCTGGACCCGGCCGGCCGTTGCCTTTGCCCTGAATGTCTCGTTGCGGAAATTGCGAGAGCGGCTCAAGCCGGGCCTGGCGCGAATTTGCCGTGACCGCCGCAGGCTGTGGTGAAGCCGCGGCCGCGTCGGTGCCCGGTCAGGCTGCGCGGTGCCGGGCAGCGAGCGCATTGAGATCGCGGGCCACCGCCTCTAGCGCCGGGTCCCATTCGCCGAATTTTTCCTGGCGGTACAGCGTCGCGCCCGGATACCACGGGCTGTCGCGGCGACCGGTCAGCCAGACCCAGTGTGGATTGACGTCGAGCAGCATCCACGTGCGCTGTCCGAGCGCGCCGCTCAGGTGCGCGGCCGACGTGCACACGGTAACAACAAGATCGAGCGCGCTGATAAAGGCGGCTGTATCGTCGAAGGTCGAAAACTCGGCGGTGTAGTCGGTGAGCGGCAGGCCTGCGGCGTTGGCCGAGCCAACATCGGCATGCGCACCGGGTTGCAGCGAATAGAACGCCACGTTCCGAATGCCGCCGAAGTGCTTCGCATAGCGTTCCCAGCCCACTCGGCGGAACGGATTACGTTGATGACCATGGCTGCCGGTCCATGTGAGTCCGACCCTGAGCCTTGACTCGCCCACAAGCCGTTGCTGCCAGCGCTGCACGGCTGCAGAGTCCGCGTGCAGGTACGGCGTGGTAGCGGGAATGGTCGCCTCGCGCGTGCCGAAGATCAGCGGCAGGCTCAGCAATGGAATCTCGAAGTCGAAAGGCGGCAGCGATTCGACCCCGCCGCCCGCCGAGTAGTGGTCGACATGACCGCCGAGACTGCGGGCGAGCAACGCGCCCATTTGCGGGAACGAATTCCATGCGAGGCGGCCGCCCTCGCGATGCACACGCTCGGCCAGCATTGGAATGTAGCGGCTGAACTGCAACACATCGCCCATGCCTTGCTCACCCCACACGAGCAACGTTTTGCCGGCGAGCGGCTCGCCGCGCCAGGTAGGTGCGGGCATGACGGGACGATTGCCGCGCAACTCGGACGAGCCGCTCCAGCGCGCCTCATGCGACAGCCAGCCGTTCACATAATCGCCGCTCATGAGTTGCAGCATCGCGAGGTTCGAACGCATGCTGGCGTCAGCGGGCGCGAGCATGCAAGCGGTTTGCGCGGCGTGCGCCGCTTCGGCCCAGCGTTGCGCTTCACGTAGTGCCAGCGCATAGTTGTTGTGGGCGTGCGGACTGAGCGGTGCGCACTGGACCGCTCGCGCGCCTGCTTCCAGCGCGCCAGGGATATCCATATTGTTGCGATAAACGTTCGACAGGTTGGTCCAGCTGTTGCCATCGTCGGGTTGATCCCGGACCGCATGTTCGAGAAGCTCAATCTGTTCGCTCAGCTCGCCGTGGGTGAGCGCGAGCGCGCCGGCGAGATTGCGGCGGAGCGACGGCAAGGCGGGGCGGAGTGCGAGTGCGCTGCGATATGGAGCGATGGCTTCGCCGTGCCGGTTCGCCATTTGCAGCGCGTAGCCGAGACGAAAATGCGCCTCGGCGTTGCTCGGGTCGAGTTGCGCAATAATGGCGGCCAGTTCGATTGCCTCGCCGTGGCGTTGCTGGTCGATGAAAGCGTGGACGAGCGAGGCGAGCGACTCATTCTCGATAGGATGGAGTTGCGCCGCGACATGAAGCAATTGCGCTTCGGATTCCGCAGCGCCGTTCTGCCGCGCCGCGGCGGCATGTCGGATAAAGTTAAGGAAAGCTGACGACATGTCAGAGGTGGCCATGGATAATTGCTGCCGAACGACCGGCGCGCGCTAGGAAGGAAACCTATGGTATCGCCGTGCATAGGCGAGATGATTCGGAAGCGTCCGAACGGGTAAACTGAAGTCATGCATCGTATAACCAACACGGGCCGGGTCAATCTGGGCCATTTGTTCTGGCTGCGCAGCCTCGCGATCATCGGTCAGTTACTGACAATCGCGTTCGTGCAGATCTTTATCGGCGTGCATTTGCCGTTGCCGGCCATGCTGCTCGTCATCTCGCTCGAGGTGCTCTTCAACGGACTCACGTGGTGGCGCGTCGCGCAGCAGCGGCCCGAATCGAACATGGAGCTGTTCGGTCAGATCTGGGTCGATCTCGGCGCGTTGTCTGCGTTGCTGTTTCTGTCCGGCGGCACGACGAATCCGTTTGTTTCGCTGTACCTGCCATCGCTCGCCATTGCCGCCGCCGTTCTGCCGTGGCAACTGATGGCGTGGCTCGCCGCATTCGCCGTGGCCTGCTACGCAGTGCTCGGCTTCGACTCGGTGCCGTTGAATCTCGACAATCCCGCTAACCTGTTCGACTACTATCGCGCCGGCATGTGGGTCAACTTCATGGTGAGCGTCGGTCTGATTGCATGGTTCGTCGCGCGCATGTCACGAGCCCTGCGGCTACGTGACGCAGCGCTCGGAGACGCGCAGCAGCGCTTGCTTCACGACGAACGCGCGGTCGCGCTTGGCGTGCAAGCCGCTACCGTCGCTCACGAAATCGGCACGCCTCTGTCTACAATTGCGATGCTGTCCGAAGAACTGCGCGACGCGGCGCGAACCGATAAAGGGCTCGCGCCGTATAAGGCCGATCTCGAATTGCTCGAACAACAAATGGGCTTGTGCACGTCAGCGCTTGCCAGGTTGCGCAGCCGCGCAACGACCACGACCAACCGTCAGCTTGTCGACGAGTGGCTCGAGTCGTTTGCCGAGCAGTGGCGCTTGCGTCATCCGCATGTGAAGTTCGAGCGTATCGGCGCGCCGCCGGCCGATGTCAGTCTTGACGACACGGTTGCCGTCAGCCAGATTCTGACGATTTTGCTCGACAACGCCGCGCGAGCGAGCCGCGATCACGTCACGTTGTCGTGCAAGTTGACAGCGCGCGGCGATCAGGTCGAATTCGAAGTATGCGACGCCGGCCCCGGCATTCCAGCCTCGCTGCGCGGCTCGCTCGGCGCGATGCCGGTCGAGAGCACGCAAGGCGGCCACGGCGTCGGCTTGTATCTGGCTTTTTCGGCGGCGGCGCGCCTCAAAGGTTCGATCGAATTGGCCGACGTCAGCTCGATCAAGCCGCGTGGCACGCGCGCAGTTTTACGGTTGCCGCTCACCGAGCGAAAAATTTCCGGCACGGGCCGTCAAGGCGCCGCACCATCCAACACGGAGAAACAGGCATGAGCGAAATGAATTTTCTGGTGATCGACGACGACGAGGTGTTCTCCGGCATCCTCGCACGCGGACTCACGCGGCGCGGGTACACGGTGAGCGAAGCGCACAACGCGGACGAGGCGATCAAGCTGGCAAACCAGCAGAAATTCAGCCAGATCACGGTGGATCTACACCTTGGCAACGACTCCGGCCTTACGCTCGTCGCACCGCTACGCGATTTGCAGCCCGACGCTCGCATGCTGGTGCTGACCGGCTATGCGAGCATCGCCACCGCGGTGCAAGCCGTGAAAGACGGCGCGGACAACTATCTGGCAAAGCCTGCCAACGTCGAAACGATTTTGTCGGCGCTGCAAAGCGAGGCGAGCGCACTGCAGGCGGAAGAGGCGATCGAGCATCCCACGCCGCTGTCTGTCGCGCGGCTCGAGTGGGAGCATATTCAACGCGTGCTTGCCGAACACGGCGGCAACATCTCGGCAACCGCGCGGGCGTTGAACATGCATCGCCGGACCTTGCAGCGCAAACTCGCGAAGCGGCCAGTCAAGCAGTAGGCGCGGCTCTATCGCTGAATACTGCGCACAAGAAAACGGGCTGCCTTTCTTCAGGCAGCCCGTTTTTTTGCGTTTGTTTAACGCTTTACGTCACTACGTCACAGCACGTAACGCGACAGGTCTTCGTCTTCGGCTACTTCGTTCAGCGCGCGGTCCACATACGCCGCGTCGATCTGCACCGTGCTGCCGGAGTGATTGCCGGCGGAAAACGACACTTCTTCAAGCAGCTTTTCGATCACCGTATATAGACGGCGCGCGCCAATATTCTCGGTCTTTTCGTTCACCGAATAAGCGATCTCGGCGAGGCGGCGAATGCCGTCGTCGGCGAATTCCAGATGCACGTCTTCTGTTGCGAGCAGTGCCTGGTATTGTTTGACGAGGCTCGCGTCCGTCGACACGAGGATCGACTCGAAGTCCTTCACCGACAACGAATCCAGTTCGACGCGGATCGGAAAGCGCCCTTGCAGTTCCGGAATCAGATCGCTCGGCTTGGCCAGATGGAACGCGCCGCTCGCGATGAACAGTATGTGGTCCGTCTTCACCATGCCGTACTTGGTGTTGATGGTGGTGCCTTCCACGAGCGGCAGCAGATCGCGCTGCACGCCTTGCCGGGACACTTCGCCGCCGCCTGCCTCATTGCGCGACGCGATCTTGTCGATTTCGTCGAGGAACACAATGCCGTTCTGCTCGACGTTCTGCACAGCCTTGGTTTTCACCTCTTCGTCGTTGAGCATCTTGCCGGCTTCTTCGTCGGTGAGAACCTTCAGCGCTTCTTTCACCTTCATCTTGCGGCGTGTTTTCTTGCCGCCGCCGATGTTCGCGAACATCGAACGGATCTGCTCGGTCATGTCTTCCATGCCCGGCGGCCCCATGATGTCCATGCCGACTTGCGGCTGTTCGACGTCGAGTTCGATCTCCTTGTCGTCGAGCAGGCCTTCTCGCAGACGCTTGCGGAACGTCTGACGAGTGGCGCCGCCTTCGTCGGCGGTATCGGCGGCGCTCGAACTGGAGCCGAACCCAACTGGACGCGCGCTCGGCAGAAGGATGTCGAGAATGCGGTCTTCGGCCTGGTCTTCCGCCTTGGTTCGCACTTTGCGCATTTCCGATTCACGCGTCTGCTTGACCGATATCTCGATCAGATCGCGCACGATGCTGTCGACGTCGCGGCCCACGTAGCCCACTTCGGTGAATTTGGTGGCTTCGATCTTGATGAACGGCGCGTCCGCGAGCTTGGCCAGCCGTCGCGCGATCTCAGTCTTGCCGACGCCGGTCGGCCCGATCATCAGAATGTTTTTCGGCGTGATTTCCTGACGCAGCGGGTCTTCTACCTGCTGACGGCGCCACCGGTTGCGCAGCGCTACGGCCACCGCTTTCTTCGCGCGGCCTTGGCCGATGATATGTTTGTCGAGTTCCGAGACGATCTCGGCAGGGGTCATGGTGCTCATCGTGGGTCCTTACTCGATCGTCTCGATGACGCGGTTATGGTTCGTGTAGATGCACATGTCGCCGGCTATCTCCAGCGACTTTTCCACGATCTCGCGAGGCGACAACTCGGTGTTGTCGGCGAGGGCTTTCGCGGCGGCTTGCGCATACGCGCCGCCCGAACCGATCGCGCAAATGCCGCCTTCGGGGTCAAGCACGTCGCCGTTACCGGTGATGACGAGCGTGGTGGTCGCGTCCGCAGCAATCAGCATGGCTTCGAGACGACGCAACATGCGGTCCGTGCGCCAGTCTTTCGCGAGTTCCACCGCGGCTCGCGTGAGGTTGCCCTGATGCTTTTCGAGCTTCGCTTCGAAGCGGTCGAGCAGCGAAAATGCGTCGGCCGTGCCGCCTGCGAAGCCAACCAGCACCTTGCCGTTATAAATGCGCCGGACCTTCTTCGCGCCGCCCTTCATGACGATGTTGCCGAGCGTCACCTGGCCGTCGCCGCCGAGCGCGACCTTGTCGCCGCGGCGCACGGAGACGATCGTCGTGCCGTGAAATTGCTCCATATGCGTTCCTCTTTGCAAAGCGGGTAGGACGCGGCGGCGCGATGCGCCACCGCATGAATCCTGGAAGCGGACGGCGCGCGAGGCCTGAAGTCCAGGCGGTCGGCGCGCTCGTACAGCGCATGTCCGGTTTATTTTAGGGCTTGCGCTGTCATATCAAGAGCCGGCAAACGGCATAAGACAAAAAACGTGACTTCGCAGGATGACATTCCCGCGTTATGCCCCAGAACCGCGCGCAAAAGTAAAAAGGCGCACGGATCACCGTGCGCCTCTCGACGAAGCAGCGTTTGTTGGCGCGGCGCCGAAGCCGCGCCGCCGGAGTTCAGTCGCCGAACAGCTTCTGGCGCAGTTCGCGGCGCTCCTGCGCCTCGAGCGACAGCGTAGCCGTGGGCCGCGCGAGCAGACGCGGAATGCCGATCGGCTCACCGGTTTCTTCGCACCAGCCGTAGTCGCCAGAGTCGATGCGCGCGATCGACTGCTGCACCTTCTTCAGCAGCTTGCGCTCGCGGTCGCGCGTGCGCAGTTCGAGAGCGTGCTCTTCCTCGATCGTTGCGCGGTCGGCCGGGTCCGGCACGATCACCGTCTCGCGCAAGTTCTCGGTCGTCTGGCCGGCATTGCGGAGAATGTCCGCCTGCAGCTGTTCGAGCTTGTTCTTGAAGAAAGCGAGCTGATCCTCATTCATGTAATCCTTGTCGCTCATCTTCAGGATTTCGGCTTCGGTCAAGAGTCGTTTCGTCGTCATCTGGCTTACTTCTTCAATGTGAGGCAAAACTCTGCATAGTGCCCGCACTTTCGTATTGCCCGCAAGGCGCCTGGGACGCTGAGCGCAGGGCGGACACGGACGATGGGCTGTCGTGACGCCGAAGCGTCTCTCGCCCACCTGGGGCGTCGCAACGCCAATGCGGGGCCGAACTCCTCTGGAAACCGATTCTCAAATGCTCCTGAGGTATTGCTCCCGGGCAGCAGCCTTGTCAGGCTGCGGCGGCGGGCACTGTCGGCGTGTTCCCCGGATTAGGTTTTCCGGCGCCGCTTCAGGCCCGGCGCGCAATACTCACTGACCGCGCACTGACCGGGCAAATCGTTCTCATTCTCCAGTGGGCACGTATTGTAACTGAATCACAATCCGGCACCGCAACTGGTGGAAATCCCTCTGCGGCGCACCGGTATCCCGAAAATATAACGCGCGAACGGTCAAAAAGCGATGGTCGTGCACGCATTAATACAGCAGGGTTTTCACGCGTTTTTCACACGTGTGCGCCAGCGCACATTTCACGACGCCGATTGCGCCGCCGCGCCGTGTTTTTTTCAGCTGACTATTGCTTGGAAGACGCGAACGGCGTTCAGACGAGACAGGCGTCCAGGCCGTCTGTAATCAGGTCCTGCGGCAATTCGATACCGATAAACACCATCTTGTTGGTCTTCTTCTCGACTGGCTGCCATTTCGCCGCGAGATCGCTGCCCATCATCTGATGCACGCCCTGGAAGACGACTTTACGGTCTACGCCCTTCATGTACAGCACGCCCTTATAGCGCAGCAGCCGTTCGCCGTAAATCTGCAGAATGCCGCCGAGAAAATCTTCCAGCTTGTTCGGATCGAACGGACGGTCGTTGCGGTACACGAACGACTTGATTTTGTCGTCGTGATGCGCGTGATGGTGGTGCGCGTGATCATGGCCTTCGTGATCGCAATGGCCATGGTCGTGATCGCAGTTTGCGTGATCGTCATCATGACCGTGCGTGTGGCCGTGCTCGTCGTGCGCATGCGCATGGCTATGCGCGTGTTCGTCTTCAACGAGGAAGTCCGGATCGATCTCGAGCTTCGAATTCAGGTTGAAGCCACGCAGGTCGAAGATTTCCTTGATGTCCGCCTCGCCGAAGTTGACGACTCTGATCGCCGCCCTCGGATTCATATGCAGCAGACGGTGGCGCAGATCGGCCATGTGCTGTTCGTCGACGAGATCGGCCTTCGTGATGAACAGGCGGTCGGCGAAACCGACCTGGCGTTGCACGACTTCATGCTCGTCCAGTTGATGGTTCGCGTGCTTGGCGTCGACCAGCGTGATGATCGCGTCGAGCAGGAATTCGCTGGCGATCTGATCGTCCATGAAGAAGGTCTGCGCGACGGGACCCGGATTCGCGAGCCCTGTCGTTTCGATAACCACACGGTCGAAATCGAGCTGGCCCGACTGCTTCTGCGCGGCCAGGTCGCTGAGCACGCGCGACAGGTCGCCGCGGATCGTGCAGCAGATGCAGCCGTTGCTCATCTGGATGATCTGCTCGCTCGTGTCCTGCACGAGAATTTCGTTGTCGATGTTTTCTTCGCCGAACTCGTTCTCGATCACGGCGATCTTCATGCCGTGCTTTTCATTCAGGATGCGCTTGAGCAGGGTGGTTTTGCCGCTGCCGAGAAAGCCGGTCAGGATAGTGACTGGGATCATGTTGTTCGCCTATATGTCGTGAAACGATTCGTAATCGAATGGCTGATCGCATGCATGAGCGTATGCATAAGCGGGCGCGGCAGCCTTACGGCGCGCGGCCCGTCTAGCCGGTTATTGAAACATATCTGTCAAGCCGGCGCTGGCAGGCGGTATTCGGAAGCCGTCGCCGTATATGCCTCAGCGCGAAATAACCTTGAATCTATAGGCGATCAGGCGATTTGCAACAGCAGGCCTTTCAGGTATTCACCTTCCGGGAATGCTGTGAGCAACGGATGATCCACCCCGGCGCCCAGGCGCTTGAGGATGCGCGCGTCGACGCGTGCATCGGCGGCGGCGCTCGCCACGATTTTCTGGAACAACTCGGAATCGATCGCGCCGGAGCATGAATAGGTGAACAGCAGGCCGCCCGGGCGCAGCAGTTTGAGGCCGGTCAGGTTGATGTCCTTGTATGCGCGCGATGCGCGGTCCACATGTTCACGCGAAGGCGCAAATTTCGGCGGATCGAGCACGATCAGGTCGAAGCGCTCGCCTTCGTCGTAGAGGCGGCGCAGCGTTTTGAACGCGTCGGCGTCGAGCCAGGTCGCGCGCTCGGCGTCGAAGCCGTTCGCCGCCACGTTCTGCTGCGCGAGCGCCAACGCTTCGCCGGACGAATCGATCGAAACCACGCGCTTCGCGCCGCCTTTTAGCGCCGCCAGCGAAAAACCGCCGGTGTAGCAGAAGCAGTTCAACACGTCCCGATCCTGCGCGAGCTGCTGCACGAGCAGGCGATTGTCGCGCTGATCGACGTAAAAACCGGTTTTGTGGCCGTTGCGCACATCGACGTGATAACGCACGCCGTTCTCGCTCGCAATCAGCGCCTCCGAAGGCGGCTCGCCCGCCAGCACGCCGGTGGTCTGTTCGAGCCCTTCCTTCTGACGAATCGACACGTCCGAACGCTCGTAGACATTCGGGCAGCCGGTCGCATCGGCCAGCGCCGCAACGATCGCTTCCTTCCATGCCTCCACGCCGGCCGCCATGAACTGGCACACGAGCTGGCTGCGCTGGCCTTCGTCTTCGGCGACGTAGTGATCGACGATCAGCCCGGGCAGGCCGTCCGCTTCGCCGAAAATGAGCCGCACTGCGCCGGTGTCGTGAACCATGGTTCGACGATGCGCGAGCGCGCGCTGCACGCGGCGCTTGAAGAATGCATGATCGATCGGCTCGGTTTCGTCGAAGCTCCACACGCGGGCTCGGATCTGCGAATGCGGGCTGTACGCGGCGCGCGCGAGGAACCGGCCGTCGTGCGTGCGCACCAGCACGGTCGCGCCGGGCGCGGGATTGCCGTCGATCCGGTCGATCGCGTTCGCATAGACCCACGGATGGCGACGCAGCAGCGATTTCTCTTTGGACGGTTTGAGCGTAACGGTATTCATCAGGATGTCAGCGAGAGCAAAGGGCCGCGCGGCTTGCTGCGCACGCGCGGCGTATGAAGCGAAGGCGGAGACCGAAAAGCCGCAAAAGCGGCGTCAGTCGCGTTTTTTGGCGCGCGGATGCGCCTGATCGTAGACGTGCGCGAGATGCTGGAAATCGAGCCCGGTGTAGACCTGGGTCGCGGTGATGCTCGCGTGTCCGAGCAATTCCTGCACGGCGCGCAAGTCGCCGCTCGACTGCAGCACGTGCGTGGCAAACGAATGCCGCAGCACGTGCGGATGCACATTGGCGGGAATGCCGGCCACGAGCGCCGCGCGCTTCACGCGCTCGCGCACCACATTCGGCGACAGCCGGTTGCCGCGCGCCGACAGAAAAAGCGGATGCGGGTCGTGTTTCACCATCTGGTCGCGCACTGGCAGCCACGCGTTCAATGCGTCGAGCGCCTTGCTGCCGACCGGCACGATGCGGCGCCGGTTGCCCTTGCCGAGCACTTCGACTTCGGCGGAATCCAGCTTGAGCCAGCCTGCCGAGCGATAACCGCCGGCGTCGGCGAAACGGGCGTCCAGACCGACGAGTTCTGCGAGACGCAGCCCCGACGAGTAGAACAGCTCGAGCATGGCATGATCGCGCAAACCTTCTGCCGATGCGGCGGGCGGGCTTTCCATCAGGCGATTGGCGTCGTCGACGGACAGCGCCTTGGGCAGCGTCTTGGCCTGCTTCGGCGCGCGCACGGTGGCGACCGGATTGGCAGGCAGATCGACGCGGCCGGCGAGCCAGCGGTAAAACGCGCGCCATGCCGACAGGCGGTGACTGATCGAGCGCGCCGTCAGTCCACCCCCATGCGCGCGCGAAACGGCGCCGCGAATGTCGACGGCGGTAAGGCTTTCGAGCGGCCGGCCCTTGGCCAGCAGACGGAGTTCTTCGAGTTCGTGCGTGTAACCGCGCAAGGTATGCGCCGACAGCCGCCGCTCATGTTCGAGATTCGACAGATAGGCGGCGATGGGATCGGCTTCGGTCACGGTTGGCTTTTTAACCGGCGGTTGACGCGTGGCGCTCGCTGAATCAGCGCGGCAGCAGACGGCTGAGCGCCGCGCTCGCGAGCCCGCCGATCTGCGTGAGGAAGTCGGTCGCCATGCCTTCGTGGAAGCGCCGCGCATCCGCCGAGCCCATCACCAGCAGGCCGAAAGCCGACGCTTCTTCCTTGCCCTCCGGATCGCGCAGCGCGAGCAGCGCGATGGACTCGGTCGCATGCGCCGACTCGGGCGCGGCGCCCCCCGACGTGTTTTCGTCGGTTGTGCCGGTTGCAGGCACCAGCCATTGCGCTGCCTCGAAACCCGTGTTCGCGCCGCAGTAGGGCGCGGTCAGGCTGTTCGCAAAAATGCGTACTTCCTCGCCGACGTGGCGCGCGAAGTCCGCTTGAGCGTACGGCTCGGCGACGTCCCAAACGCGCAGCGCGGCCTGAGGCACGTCGAAAATGTCGCGCAAGCCATTGGCGATCGTGCGCGGCAGTGCGTACGAATCGCGCTCGGACATTACGCGGATCGTCCAGCGGTTGAAGCGGGAGGCGATGCTGTCATTTTCATGGCCGTAGCGCAGCAGTTCGGCAAGCCGGCGCTCGAGATGCTTGTTCTTGTCGCGCAGCATTTCCATCTGCCGCTCCTGCAGCGACACCGCGGCTTTGCCGTGCGGATTCGCGAGGCGGATGGTCGCGAGGATTTCCGCGTGTTCGGCGAAGAATTCGGGGTTGGCGAGCAGGTATTCGGCGACTTCGCGATCGTTCATGGTTTCGGCTGTAGGACTACGGGACGACGCCTTCGTGCGACGCGTCGGTCAATGAGTTAGTGGATCAGTCATGCGCGATTGAACCGGACGCGTTCAGTCGGCCAGTTCGATCTCGCCCTGAAAAACGGTTGTCGCGGGGCCTGCCATCAGCAGAGGCTCGTTTGGATGCTTGCTGTCCCATGTGATGGTGAGCTTGCCGCCATGCGTATGGACGAGCACCGGCGCGTCGAGCAGTCCGCGGCGAATGCCCGCTGCGACCGCCGCGCACGCGCCCGTGCCGCATGCCAGCGTTTCACCGGCACCGCGCTCATACACGCGCAGTTTGATTTCGCTGCGACCGACGATCTGCATGAAGCCCGCGTTCACTCGCTGCGGGAAACGTGCGTGCCGCTCGATCACCGGACCTTCGACGAGCACGGGAAACTCCTCCACGTCGTCGACGACTTGCACTGCGTGCGGATTGCCCATCGACACGACCGAAATCCAGCGCGTGGTGCCGTTGACGTCGAGCGGCCACAGCGTGTCCGCGCCTTCGCGGCGCCCTTCGAGACCTTTGGTAGCGAAAGGTACGCGTTCCGCGTCGAACACCGGCGCGCCCATATCGACCAGCACTTCGCCGTTTTCCTGCATGGTCAGCGTGATCGTGCCGTTCTGGACCTGCACGCGCACGCTGCGCTGATCGGTGAGGCCGCTGTCGCGGACGAACTTCACGAAGCAGCGTGCGCCGTTGCCGCAATGTTCGACTTCGCCGCCGTCGCAATTGAAGATGCGATATCTGAAATCGACGCCTTCTACCGTCGGCTTCTCGACCAGCAGAAGCTGGTCGGCGCCCACGCCAAAATGCCGGTCCGCGAGCGCGCGCACCTGCGCCGGCGTCAGGTTGACCGGTTGGGTGTGGCCGTCGAGCACGACGAAGTCGTTGCCCGCGCCGTGCATTTTGGTGAATTTCAGTTTCATCACGCTATTGTAAGTGACGCGCCCAGAAGTGGAGCCAAGTCGGTGAGCCGAACGGCGCGTTAATTCCGCGCTCGCCCGGTAGGCCCATGGTAGGCGGCCGGACGGGCGCCAGTCGGCCAGCCGGCGTCAATACACGCTCGGCACGCCGGGCGGCCGCGTCTTGAAACGCTTGTGGACCCAGTAGTACTGCTCGGGCATCAACGGAATCTGTTCTTCGAGGAAAGCGTTCATGCGTCGCGCATCCGCGTAGTCGTCGCCGGTCGGATAGTTCTCCCACGGCTTGAACACCTTCAGGCGATAACCCTTGTAGTTAGGCAGCACTTCGCCGATGAACGGCACTACCTGCGCATGACCGACTTTCGAAAGACGCCCGACGGCGGTGAGCGTGCAGGTCTGCACACCAAAAAACGGCACGAAGGTTGAATTGCGCGCGCCGTAGTCCATGTCGGCGCCGAGCATGACCGGCTTGCGTTCGCGTAACCAGCGCAGCACGATGCGTGCGCTGTCGGCGCGGCTTGCCATGTCCGCGCCGAAACGCGCGCGCGCCGCCTTGGCGACTTCTTCCAGCTCCGGGTTCGACATCGGCTGATAAAGCGAGCCGCAACGGCGCTTGAGCGAGTAATTGAGAAAGATCGAGCCCGCCTCGATGCCGACGAAGTGAAAGCCCAGAAAAAGCGTAGGCGGCAGATCCGGGTCGGTCAGGTCGATCGCGCTGTCGAGCTGGATCAGCTTTTCGAGTTTCTTTGCGGAGCCGAACCACTGCACGCTGCGTTCGAGGTAGCTACGGATCGCGTGGCGGAAATGCTTCTGTGCGACGTCTTCACGCCGCTCGTCGCTCCATTGGGGGAAGCACAGCTTCAGGTTGATATGGACGATGCGCTTGCGCCGGCTGGGAATCTGATACAGCAGCCAGCCGAGTCCGTCGCCGAGACGGGCGATGAAACCATACGGCAGCAGCGCGAAAAGTTTGAGAAGGCCGATCGCGAGCCGGGCGCCATAGCGGCTCAGCATGTAGCCTCCGCGGAGGCGCTTTGCGGGACGGGGTTCAGGAAAGCGGAGAGGTGGACGTAATACCGCACTCGTGGGCACTCTGTGACAATCAATGGAAGTCGCTATAATAAGGGCTTCGCCGAGTTAATAGACAACTTGCGGGGCGAAGCCGGGCGGTGCGATCCACGTGATATGCGCCTGCCGGTAAGGTAATCCGCTAAAGCGTCGCCGCTTCAGACTCCCGAAGCTGGCTACGTGAAACTCAACCGTAACCACAAAACAGGAGTCTGCAACGTGGCAAACGACTATTTCTTCACCTCCGAATCCGTTTCCGAAGGCCATCCCGACAAAGTCGCGGATCAGATTTCCGACGCGATTCTCGACGCCATCCTGACGCAGGACAAATACTCGCGCGTTGCCGCGGAAACGCTGTGCAACACGGGTCTCGTGGTGCTCGCGGGCGAAATCACCACCACCGCCAACGTCGACTACATCCAGATCGCGCGCAACACGATCAAGCGCATCGGCTACGACAACACCGACTACGGTATCGACTACCGCGGTTGCGCGGTGCTCGTCGCATATGACAAGCAGTCGCCGGACATCGCTCAGGGCGTGGACCGTGCGCACGACAACAACCTCGATCAGGGCGCGGGCGACCAGGGCCTGATGTTCGGTTACGCGTGCGAAGAAACGCCTGAATTGATGCCATTGCCGATCCACCTGTCGCATCGTCTGGTCGAGCGTCAGGCCAATCTGCGCCGTGACGGCCGTTTGCCCTGGCTGCGTCCGGACGCGAAGTCGCAAGTCACGGTCCGCTATGTCGACGGCAAGCCGCACTCCATCGACACCGTGGTGCTGTCCACGCAGCATTCGCCGGACATCGATCTGGGCACGCTGCGCGAAGCCGTGATCGAAGAAGTCATCAAGCCGACGCTGCCGGCTGAGCTCATCAAGGGCGACATCAAATTCCTCGTGAACCCGACCGGCCGCTTCGTCATTGGCGGTCCGCAGGGCGACTGCGGTTTGACGGGGCGCAAGATCATCGTCGACACGTACGGCGGCGCGGCGCCCCACGGCGGCGGCGCGTTCTCGGGCAAGGATCCGTCGAAGGTCGACCGTTCGGCTGCTTATGCGGGCCGTTATGTCGCGAAGAACATCGTAGCCGCCGGCCTTGCATCGCGCTGCCTGATTCAGGTGTCGTACGCAATTGGCGTCGCGCAGCCGACTTCGGTCATGGTCAACACGTTCGGCACCGGCCGCGTTTCTGATGCAACGATCACGCGCCTCGTGCACGAGCATTTCGATCTGCGTCCGAAGGGCATCATTCAGATGCTCGACCTGCTGCGCCCGGTCTACGAGAAGAGCGCGGCTTACGGTCACTTTGGCCGCGAAGAGCCGGAATTCACGTGGGAAGCCACCGACAAGGCTCTGGCGCTCGCGGAAGCTGCTGGTACAGAACCGGTCGCTGCGCTGGCGGACTAACGCTAGCCGTACGCATCTTCAGCTTCAGTGTGAAAAAACCCCGCCGGCTTGCGCCGCGCGGGGTTTTTTATCGGCCGTCGATTGTTCGGCGCGGACATCGAGCGATGCGTCGGCGTCGCGCGTGGCTTGAGCGCTCGCGCTTAGATCGTCCGAAGCCGCCGGATCATTGCGATTAGCGACGCTTGCTGTTTAGCGGCTCGCGAACGCGAACGCAAACCAGCCCGTGCTGCCGTTCGTCGACATTCGGCGGGGACGGCGGCTCGCGCTTTGGGCCGGCACGGCGACCGGCGCCCGCTGAATAGCGCTCAGACGCAGCGGTGTCGGTTTGCGCAGGAGAGTGCGTAGTGAGAAGCGGCGCGAACCGCCGCGTGTGCGCAGCGCCGAGAAGAAAGTATTGAACCAGGTGCGAATGCCGTCGACCGCTTTGGCGTCGCGCCATTGTTCGCCTAAAGCGCGCGTGCGCGTGGCGTGGTGACGCAGAGCGCGCACCACGTGGCGGCGCGCGGGACGGGCGGCTTTGAGTGCGGCTCGGGTGAAACGGGTGCTCAGAAGAGTATGCATGGCTTCACAGGTAGGCAGCGTGTCGCGCGGTCAAATGTGCGCCAATAGCAGCACCAAGCATGCCAATGGCGGCATCGCGATCGACTGCGCGGGAGCCCGGGATTCGATGGAAAACTGCGCGGCGGACAGCCGGGCGGGCCTTGATGGCCGGTGCAGCGCGCAAACAGGCGGGAATAACGATCAACATGCGTGCAGGCTACACGTGATTCGTGACGTCTGAAAGTCGGTTTTTACCCTGCGGGTACGGGTTTTCACGAGGTGCGCGAAGACGTTGAACCGTACAGCGCTCGCTCCCTTTGCGTACGATTCGTGTGCGCGGTTGCCCGAAAAACGTGCGGCGCCGTCGCGAGCCGCATGCAAACAGTGCGCAACTGCAGACTTGCATCAAGTTCATCGCAACGCGCGAACGTCAAACAGCAGGCGGTATGATCGCGCCCGTTTTACAATCGAACATCGGTTTGTCGACGGTCACGGAACACCATGTCATTTCATTCGAAGAAAGAGCAGATTCAGACATTGCGGGAGCAGGGCTTCGTCGTCGTGCCTGGCCTTGTGCCGGCCGAGCGTTGCGAGGAAATGAAACAGGTCGCGCAACGTCAGTTGCAGGAAGCCGCGGCGCCCATCGAGTTCGAAGCGGATCTGCAATACCCAGGAGCGCCGTCTTCCAGGCATGCGCCTGGCGGCCAGACCGTGCGCCGATTGCTCGATGCGTATGCCCGCGACCGCAGTTTCTCCCAATGGGCGACTGCCCCGGAAATTCGCGGCTGGATGGAACTGTATTTCGGTGAGGAGCCACGCCTGTCGCGCGCCCATCACAATTGCATGATGACGAAGCATCCGGCGTACGGCAGCCTGACCGGCTGGCATCGCGATGTGCGCTACTGGTCGTTCGAGCGCGACGACCTGGTTTCGGTATGGCTCGCGCTAGGCAGCGAAACCGTCGACAACGGCGCGCTATGGTTCGTGCCTGGATCGCACACCGCTGTATTCACGGGTGAACGCTTCGACGACGCGAAGTTCTTCCGCTCAGATCTCGAGGAAAACCAGGCGTGGATCCGCGCCGCCGTATCGCCCGAACTGAAAGCCGGGGACGTGGTGTTCTTTCATTGCAATACGCTGCATTCGGCGGGCAAGAACATCAGCGATCAGGTGAAGTTCTCGCTCGTGTACACGTATCACGGCGCGAGCAATGTGCCGTTGCCGGGCACCCGCTCAGCGGCGAAGCCTGAAATCGCCTTCTGATTTTTCGGCGCTTTCTGCCGCCGTCGAGGCCTGCGCCGCTTCGCGCCTAGCGCTTGCGGCCAGACAGGGCGATGCCCGTTATTCCCGCGAGCGTCGCCACCACGCCGCCTACGATCAGCATGATTGCCTTGTTCGACGGCGAACCTGTGAAGACGCGGGACACGTCGCTGCTGACCGAATTGAACGCCTGCCCGCCGAAATACAGCAACACGATGCCACCCACAATCAGCGCGATTGAAATCGCCTTCGTCATTTAACGCTCCATAAGCTTGATCGGCGAAAGTGTAGGGGACCTGCAAGCAGTCGTCCATCCTGCATAGAGGCGTCTGCACGCATCCCGTCGATTGGCTACCATAGCGGTCTGGCCGCACATAAAATAAACCCACAGCAGCACGCCTCCCGCAGCATGCGATTGCCCATGCCCGTAAATTCCCGGGCGACATCACCATCAAGGACACCAGCAATGGCTTACGAAGCAGCTTCAGAACGCTATTCGGACATGCAATACCGCGTGTGCGGCAAGTCAGGTCTCAAACTTCCCGCACTGTCGCTCGGCTTGTGGCACAACTTCGGCGATACGACGCCGCTCTCCACTCAACGCGAAATTCTGCGTGCCGCGTTCGACCTCGGCATCACGCACTTCGATCTCGCGAACAACTACGGGCCGCCGTATGGCAGCGCCGAAACGAACTTCGGTCGCCACTTCAAGGACGACTTCAAACCGTATCGCGACGAGCTGCTGATTTCGTCGAAGGCCGGCTGGGACATGTGGCCCGGTCCGTATGGACAAGGCGGCGGTTCGCGCAAATATGTGCTCGCGAGTCTCGATCAAAGTCTGAAGCGTATGGGCCTCGACTACGTCGACATTTTCTATTCACATCGCTTCGACGCGAACACGCCGCTTGAGGAAACCGCCGGGGCACTGGCGAGCGCTGTGCAGCAGGGCAAGGCGCTTTACATCGGCATTTCGTCATACTCGGCGAGCAAGACGCTCGAAATGGCGAAGCTGCTCGCCGGATACAAGGTGCCGTTGCTGATTCATCAGCCCGCGTACAACATGCTCAATCGCTGGATCGAACACGATCTGCTCGACACGCTCGAACAGGTCGGCGCGGGCGCGATTGCCTTCACGCCGCTCGCGCAGGGCCTGCTCACCGGCAAGTATCTGAATGGCGTGCCGCAAGACGCGCGCGTCAACAAGCCGGGCGGCGGTTCGCTGAAGGAGGAGCATTTGAGCGCGCAGAACATCGAGCATGTACGCAAGCTGAACGATATCGCTCAGCGTCGCGGACAAAGCCTTGCGCAAATGGCGCTTGCTTGGGCGTTGCGCGATCCGCGCGTGACATCGGTGCTGATCGGCGCGAGCCGCGCGGACCAGGTGCGTGAGAATGTCGGCGCGCTGAAGAATCTCGCGTTCTCGAAAGAGGAACTCGCGGAGATCGACCGCTACGCGACCGAGGGCGGCGTCAACTTGTGGGAAAAGCCGTCGACGGATCAGGCGATCTGATTCCGGCGGCCCTGCCGCCACGCAAATGAAAAACGAAAGCCGCCGGTGAGGCGGCTTTTTTCGCTATACGAGTGCGGGCAAGCCTTCGACCAGCACGACTGCGAACATTACGCCGAGCAGCGCGCCCAGCACGCGCAGCGCGTTGTGCCGCAATTCCGTCTTGCAAGGAAGCGCGCCTACGAACAATGCCCCGGCGAGCGCCATCGGAATGACCAGAATGAAATCGCCGATCGTGAAATAGGTCGTCATACCCGTCTCCTTTTGTATTCGCGGCGCAATGAGCGGCTCTCATTCAGAGTCGCGCGCTGCAACGCTCGATTTGAGTATAGGTGACGGCTGAGCCGGCGGAGGCGCGTCCGTTAGATCTGAGACGTTTATTCGCAATCCGTAGAAGCCAACTGCCGCAAACCTTCGCGCGGTTGCCGCGACGCAGCAAACGCAGCCAAAAGTGTGAAGCGTTTGCTTACGCGCCCCTTACTTTTTGGCATCTTTCGATGCAGCGTGAATCACCGGCAAACTGTGCGATGGAGACAGCCGCGGATTGGCCGGCGGCGTTCAAGCCTGATCGAGCCGGCGCAACCTGAGCGTCGCCAGCACGCCGATCGCGAGCAGTGCGCAGACCAATCCCGCAACGCCGTTCCAACCGTAACCGGCCCACATGTGGCCGCCGTACGAGCCGACCAGGCTCGAGCCAATGTAGTACGCAAGCAGATATAGCGCGGCCGCCTGGCCTTTGGCCTCTTTGGCGAGACGCCCGACCCAGCCGCTTGCGACGGCGTGCCCCGCGAAGAAGCCGAACGTCACGCATGCGATGCCGCCGACAATCGCCGAAATTGGACTCAACATGGTGAGCGCGAGGCCCAAGGCCATCAACAGCAAGCTCGCCGTCAGCACCCGAGCGCGGCCGAATGTGTCGGCCATGCGCCCCGACCACGGCGACGCGATGACACCTGTCAGATAGACCACGAAGATCGCGCCGATCTCCGTTTGACTCAACCGGTACGGCGGCGCGAGCAGCCGGTAGCCGATGTAGTTGTACAGCGTGACGAAGCTGCCCATCAGCACGAAGCCGAGCAGAAACAGCAGGGGCAGGCCCGGCCGCCTGAATTGCCTGACGAGCGCGCTGCGATGATGCGTGAAGCCGAGCCCGCGCCGCGGCACGAAATGACGCGACGGCGGTAGCAGCGCGCGAAACGCGAGCATCGACAGAATGCCGAGCACGCCGATCGTGCCGATTGCGACGCGCCACGAAAACAGATCGGCGACGATGCCCGTAATCACGCGCCCCGCCATCCCGCCGATTGCCGTGCCGCCGACATAGAGGCCCATTGCGAGCCCCAGGCCGTCGGGATGCACTTCTTCCGCGAGATAAGCCATTGCGACGGCCGGCACACCGCCGAGCGCGAGACCTTCGAGCGCGCGCAGCACGAGCAACTGGTGCCATTGCGGCGCAATCGATACGCCGATGGTGAGGAGCGCGGAGACGGTGAGCGACATCGTCATCAGCTTGTGACGGCTCCAGCCTTCGGAGACGAAGCCGGCCATAAAGATGGCGACTGCCAGCGCGGCCGTAGTCAACGAGACAGTGAGACTGCTTTGCGCAGGCGTCACGTTGAATGCCGACGAAAACGACGGCAGCAGCGGCTGTACGCAATACAGCAGCGAAAACGTGGCGTAGCCCGCGAACAGCAATGCGA
This sequence comes from Paraburkholderia kirstenboschensis, assembly GCF_032806925.1. Lineage (NCBI taxonomy): Bacteria > Pseudomonadati > Pseudomonadota > Betaproteobacteria > Burkholderiales > Burkholderiaceae > Paraburkholderia > Paraburkholderia kirstenboschensis. Next base: position 2,887,676 of record NZ_CP136513.1, read on the forward strand.
TGCTGGCGCGCCAATAAGCACGGGTGCCGCGTTCGAGATAGGGCGTGTCGGAGGTGTTGGGCACGGCAGAGAGCAAAAGAGCAGGAGGCGAAACGAAGCAGATGGTGAACCGGCAGCGATGTATCCGGCGCGGCGCGATGGTGGTCGACACGCGCGCGACGACGCTCGTGCAAAGCAGTTAAGGATACGCTGAAAATGGCGCCTGCGTGCGCCGCAAACGCGCGAGTCGCGCCGACGCCGCACGTTTTTGATATCTCTGCCCACGAGGGTTTATGATGGTCTCGTCGCGATGCCGCGCGTCTCGACGAATAAAGCGAAACGGCGGGTGAAGCGCCCTCAGTTCCCGCTTTCCAAGGCCCCGCAAAACGGGAACAATGACTCGAAGCTCTCACGTGTATTCACGCGCAGCTGTTTGGGTGCGTACGCAACGTTACCGGCGAAGCGGCGCTTTTATCATCACCTTGACCGGCACGAACTTATAAAGCCGGCTATGGGAGAACGGGGAAACATCATGCAAATCGGTTCCATTGTCCGATCAGTGCATATCGCCGTGCCGCAAGGCGCGCGCGGAATCGTCATGCGCATTCTCGGCGACATGGCCATGGTGGCGTGGTATGCCGGCGAGCCCGGCGCTTCGCCGCAGCTGAACACTGAACCCTTTTTCCTCGAAGACCTTATCGACACCGGCGAACTCGTGCGTCTGTCAAGCGCGCAGATGCATTAAAGCGTTTATGTTTCGGCGCGTCTGTCGCCTGGCGGCAGACGCGAGCCGCAGGTTGACCCGCACTCGTCTTTGATGGCGGCGCGGCGCACAATGCGGGCATGAACGACATTCTCGATCCACAGGACGGCGCAGACCGCGCCGTGCCTTTCGCCCGGCTCCAGCCGGAAATCGTGCTCGACGCTCTCGACAGCGTGCTCGCCACAGTCGGCGTGCGCACCGACGGGCGTATGTTGCCGCTCAACAGCTACGAGAACCGCGTGTACCAGGTGGGCGTCGAAGACGGCCCGCCCGTCGTCGCGAAGTTCTATCGCCCTGAGCGCTGGAGCGACGCCGCCATTCTCGAAGAACACGCGTTCGTTGCCGAACTGGCCGCGCGGGAGATTCCCGCTGTGCCGGCGCGTGCCTACGAAGGCCGCACGCTGCATACCTTCGACGGTTTCCGTTTCTCGATCTTCGAGCGTCGCGGCGGACGTGCGCCCGATCTCGACCGGCGCGATACGCTCGAATGGCTCGGGCGTTTCATCGGCCGCATTCACGCGGTTGGGCAGACGCAGGACTACACGGAGCGTCCCACGCTCGACATTCAAACGTTCGGCTTTGAACCGCGCGACTTTCTGCTCGCCCACCGCTTCATACCCGACGACGTGCGCGCCGCTTGGGAAACAGTCGTCAATCTGGCGCTGGAAGGCGTGGAACGCGCGTTCGAGCGGGCCGGCGAGATCCGCAATCTCCGCATGCACGGCGACTGTCATCCGAGCAACGTGTTGTGGACCGACGCGGGCCCGCATTTCGTCGACTTCGACGATAGCCGCATGGGTCCGGCCGTGCAGGATTTGTGGCTGCTGCTGCCGGGCGAGCGCGCTGAGGCATCGCGCGCGCTGGCGGATCTGCTCGCCGGTTACGAAGACTTCTGCGACTTCGAGCCGCGTGAACTGCATCTGGTCGAAGCGTTGCGCACGCTGCGGCTGATTCATTACCAGGCGTGGCTCGCGCGCCGCTGGGACGATCCGGCGTTTCCGGCCGCGTTTCCGTGGTTCAACACGCAACGTTATTGGGAAGACCGCATCCTCGAAATGCGCGAGCAACTCGGTGCGATGCAGGAAGGGCCGTTGTGGCCGGTGTGAGCGTTTGCCGCGATTGAGCAAATGCGCCAATTGTGTAATGATAGCCATTCTCAATTGAAGGGCATCGCCAGCTTCCTGTCACATTTCTTCTCCTCTGTGACTGCCAGCCAGCCTCTGAACAGGACGGCTCTGGACCGCAAGCCGGAGTTGTCCGCTCTCTCCTTCAGAATTCCGTCGTCGCCCGTCCCTGAGCGCGCTCCCTAACTGCGCGCGGGCGGCGGCTTAACCTGCTGTGCCTGGAGCATGATGTGAACGCGCCTGATTCGATCGATATGAAACCTGCTGCCAATGGCGCCTCGCGATATGTCGCCCACGAAAAGCCGCCCGGCCATCATCTGATGGACGGCGCCGAGCAGGCAGCGCGGCGTCAGCGTTCGCGGCCCGCGAACTTCATCAAGTGGCTGCGGAAAGTGCATGGCTGGGTTGGCTTGTGGGGCGCGGTGCTCGGACTCATGTTCGGCGCAACCGGCTTCCTGCTGAACCATCGCGCGGGGCCGATGAAGGTGTCGACCGGACAACCGCAGGTCGAGGAGTTGCAAATGGCCGTGCCGGAAAAGCCGTTTCATTCGCCGATGGACATGGCGAAGTGGCTCAAGGGCGAACTGAAAATCGACGGCAAACCCGGCAGGATGAAGCGCGAGCCGGCGCATCCGGTGGCTTGGGGTGATCGCAGCACGATTCAGCCCGAGTTCTGGCAGATTGCATTCGCCGCGCCCACGCAGAACGTGCAAGCCGAGTACTGGGTGGGCAACGGCTTCGTCGCGGTCAAACGCACGCAAAATTCCTTCCTCGCGACGATGACCAATCTGCACAAGGGCGTAGGCCTGAGCATCGGATGGATGCTGCTGGTCGATACGATCGCCGGCTCGCTCATCCTGCTTTCGCTGACTGGCGTTCTGTTGTGGACCGAACTGAACAAACGCCGCGTGGTAGGCGTCGTGCTGATCGGCGGATCGGTGATCGCAGCCGTGGTTTGCGGGCTGATGTAAGCCGCCGGGCGTCAAGCCAGCCAAGTGTCTGAACGCCCGCGCGTCGAGACGACTACGCGCTACAGGCTTCCCCGCCGGAAGCCGCAATTTCCCGCGCTGCCTTCGCGCCTTCGACCTTAAGCAGCGTCGGCAACGAAACGCCGTTTTTCGCCGCCGTCACTTCAGCGAGAATCGACACGGCGATTTCAGGCGGCGTGCGGCTGCCGATATAAATGCCGACCGGCCCATGCAAACGGGCCAGTTCCGTATCGCTCAGGTCGAACTCTTTGAGCCGCTCGCGACGCGCCTGATTATTACGTCTCGAACCCAGTGCGCCGACGTAGAACGCCGGCGTCTTGAGCGCTTCCATCAGTGCGAGATCGTCGAGTTTCGGGTCGTGTGTGAGCGCAATGACCGCGCAGCGCTCGTCGAGCTTCATGTCGAGCACGGTGTCGTCGGGCATGGTCCGCACGATCTTCGTGCCGGGGATGTTCCACTCCTCTGTGTACTCCTCGCGCGGGTCGCAGACCGTCACCTGATAGTCGAGACCCACGGCGATATTGCACAGATAGCGCGACAACTGTCCCGCGCCGATCACGAGCATGCGGTAACGCGGACCGTGAATCGTCAATAGACGCTCGCCGTCGAAATGCACGCCGTCTGTTGCGAGCGCTTTGCCGAGCCGCGCTTCACCCGAGTTCATGTTCAGTTCGCGCGCCACCAGCCGGCCTTCTTCCACGGCATTGCAGAGTTCGGCGATACCGCTTCGCGGCGTCAACGGTTCCAGCACCAGTTGGATCGTGCCGCCACAAGGCAGTCCGAAGCGATGCGCCTCTTCTGCCGAGATGCCGTATTTCACGGCCTCGGGATGCGCCTGCTCGATGCCGCGTTGCCGCACGCGATCAATCAGGTCGTCTTCGATGCAGCCGCCCGACACCGAGCCGACTACAAGTCCGTCGTCGCGTACCGCGAGCATGGCGCCCTCGGGGCGCGGCGACGAGCCCCACGTTTTCACCACCGTCACCAGTAGCGCGCGATGTCCCTCTTCCAGCCAACGTGCGCTGGTCTTCAGGACTTCGAGATCCACGCTGTCCATGATGTCTTCCTCTTCGTTGCATCGCCGCCGGACTCGCCGTCCGCGGCCTCGGTCGATGCCGTATTGTGCCCCGCCGCGTCGGTGGCTGCAGCGCCACCGTCATCTTCAGTGTTTTCATCGTCGACGGCACCGGCGCCTTCGCCCTCGAATCGTGCCCCGAAGCGCTTGAAAAACTCGCCGGCGATCTTGCGCGCCGCGCCGTCGACGAGCCGCGAGCCGATCTGCACGAGCTTCCCACCGACCTGCGCGTTCGCGGTGTAGCTGAGCTTTGTTGCAGCTTCGCCGTCGGCTTCGAGCGTGACTCGCGCGTTGCCCTTTGCAAAGCCAGCCGCGCCGCCTTGGCCTTCGAACACGATGCTGTACGCGTTGGGCGCGTCGATATCGGTCAGTTGCATACGTCCTTTGAAGCGCGCCTTGACCGGGCCGACCGCGGCGTTCAACGCCACCAGGTACGCATTCTCGCCGTCCGGATCGATGCTTTCGCAGCCTGGAATGCAGGCGCGCAAAACCTCGGTGTCGTTCAGCGCATCCCACGTACGCTGTTGCGAAACCGGCAGCGTATGAGTTTCGGTCAGTTCCATGGACTTGCTCCCGCGGTTGACATGGCAACCACGTCCCGACGCGGCGCGCGCGTAAGCTGCGCGAGGTCGCGGCCGAACGCGGCCAGGCTGTCTAGATTATGAACCGGACGATGCGCGTCGACGTAGGGCAGGATTGCCTGCACGCCGCGCGCCTTCGGAGAAAAGCCGCTGAAACGCAGCAGCGGATTAAGCCATACGATACGGTGCGCGAAGCGGCGCAGGCGGGCCATTTCTACCTCGAGGACGTCGATCGCTTCGTGATCGAGGCCGTCGGTCACGAGCAGCACCGTTGCGCGACCGGTCAGCACGCGCCGCGCCCAGCGCCGGTTGAATTCGGCGAGCGCCGCGCCGATTCTCGTACCGCCTGACCAGTCGACAACCTGTTCGGTGAGCGCAGCAATCGCCACATCCGGATCTCGCTCACGCAATGCGCGGGTCGCGTTGGTGAGGCGCGTGCCGAACAGGAAAACCTGCAAGCGTTCGCGCGACTGCACGAGCGCGTGGCAAAAATATAGCACTGCGCGCGAATAACTGCTCATCGAGCCGGAGATATCGAGCATCAGGACGAGCGGCGGCTTGCGCTCGACCACCGCGCGATATTTCCACACGGTCCAGTCGCCGCCCGCGCGCACCGCTTGCCGCGCACTCGCGCGCAGGTCCGCGTGCGTGCCATGCGACGCGGCCTTCAGGCGCCGCGTCGGCTCCTTCGCAAGCGGCAGACGCTGAGCGCGAATCAGATGACGCAGCGTGCGCCATTCATCGGCGGAAAGGGTGTCGAAATCACGATGACGCAGCCGCTCTTCCGCGCTAAAGGTGACGTGCGCGCGCAATTCCTGCTGCTCGGTTTCCTGCGGGCCGGGCGTATGCGGCGAGGGCGGCGCGCGGACTGCGAGCGCGTCGGCGAGACGGTTGTTGCGTCTGGGCGGCGGAAGGCCGTCGCGGACCTTCGGCAGAAGCAGCGCACGCAGCTTGCCTTCCCAATCCGGATCGCGCCAGAAAAGCTCGAACGCGGCGTTGAAAAGCTCGCGCTCGTCAGGCGCGGAGACGAGCGATGCGGCTAGCGCTGCACGCACGTCGTCGCGGCGGCGCAAGTCGATCCAGTGCAGGGCGGCGAGCGCATCGACGGCGTGTGCGGGCGACATCGGCAGGCCCGCGCCGCGCAGCACGCGCACGAAATGCACGACGTTGCGGGCGAGCGTTGGCGTGTCGGCAGGAAGTGGCGCGGCGGGATCGACAGCGGCGGCTGTCACGCGCTGAGCGCGCGGCGCGTCGTCGGCGCCTCTGCCTGTGCCTGTGCCTGTGTCGTCCACGGAGGGTGGCGTCGTCATGCTCGCTATCCCGGCGCGGCGAGACACTGGGCGATCTGATCCGCGTCGACACGCGCCAGATCGTCCTGATACTTGAGCAGGACCCCTAGCGTGTTCTGCACCGATTGCGGGTCGAGTTCCGTGACCGAAAGTGCTTCGAGCGCGCGGCACCAGTCGATCGTTTCGGCGATGCCAGGCGCCTTGAACAGATCCATGCCGCGCAGCCGGTGCACGAAGTCGACCGCGCGCCGCTGCAACTCCGCCGATGTTTGCGGCGCACGCGCCGCGACGATCTCAAGCTCGCGATCGCGCTCCGGATAGCCGATCCACTGATAGAGACAACGGCGCTTCAACGCGTCGTGCACTTCGCGCGTGCGGTTCGACGTCATTACGACGAGCGGCGGCTGCGCCGCGCGCACGGTGCCGTACTCCGGAATCGACACCTGGAAGTCGGAGAGCAGTTCAAGCAGGAACGCTTCGAACGGCTCGTCTGCGCGGTCGATTTCGTCGATCAGCAGCACGCGCCGCGCGCCCGGATGATTTTCGTCGGGCATCAGCGCTTGCAACAACGGACGCTTGAGCAAGAATTCACCGCGATACAGCGTGTCGTTATCGGGCCGTTCGCCGGCGGCTTCGGCAAGACGCAACGCCATGATCTGCCGCGGATAGTCCCATTCGTACAGCGCGCTCGCCGTGTCGAGCCCTTCATAGCATTGCAGCCGCAGCATCGAGGTATCGAGCATGCCGGCTGCGGCCTTGGCAAGTTCCGTCTTGCCGACGCCCGGCTCGCCTTCGACGAACAACGGCCGGTCCATGCGCAGCGCGAGATACAGCGCCGTCGCAAGCTCGCGGCTCGCGAAATACCGTTGAGCGGCGAGTTGCGCGAGGGTGTCGTCGATTGAAACAGGGTGCATGGCGTTCCTGAATCTGCGCGCTGCTGTCTGCTCGTGAAGTGCGGCGTGAATGAAACGTGAAGCGCGTTCGTTGCGCGATACAGCATGCCTTGGCGAATGCGAGCGACTGACGTGCGCGAGCTAAAGGCTCGACACGTCAGCAGCCAATAGCAAGCAAGACTAACCGTTCGCCTTCGCCACCGCTCGCGCCGCCAGAACGGGGATCAGATGCGCGCGATATTCGGCGCTCGCGTGCATGTCGTCGTTCAGATTCGCCGACGGCACGCTGACCGCTCGCGCCGACTCCGGCGTGAAGTTCGCCGACAACGCGCTTTCCAGCTCGGGCACACGAAAGACAGACGCCGCCGCGCCCGTCACCGCAACGCGCACACCGCTTGCGAACTTCGCGACGAACACGCCGACGAGCGCGAAATGCGACGCGGGATTGCGGAATTTCTCGTAGGCCGCGCGCTCTGGCACCGGAAACTCGACGGAGACGATCAACTCGTCCGGTTCCAGCGCCGTCTCGTACATGCCGACAAAGAAATCGCTCGATGCAATGCGCCGGCGCTGCGTGACGATGGTTGCGTCCAATCCCATCGCGGCAGCCGGATAGCAGGCGGCGGGATCGTTGTTGGCAAGCGAGCCGCCCAGCGTGCCGAGCGCGCGCACCTGGCGGTCGCCGATATGCGCGGCGAGATCGGCGAGCGCGGGCGACACGCGCCGCAACTCGGCGTGATCGGCGACGTCCGCATGACAGACGGCCGCGCCGATCGTGACTATATTTGCGTCGACGGCGATGGACTTCAGCGCGGGAATGCGCGTCACGTCGATCAGTTGCGATGGCTGCGCGAGACGCAGCCGCATGGTGGGCAACAGGCTTTGACCGCCGGCGAGAAACTTGGCATCGCTGTCTGCAGCAATGGCTGCGGCGGCCGCTTGCGGATCTGTCGCGCGTTGATACTCGAATGAATACATGTCGAATGCTCCGCTCAGGGTCTCAATGGGCTGTCTGCTTGGCGGCGTGAATCGCCGACCATACGCGATGCGGCGTTGCCGGCATTTGCAGATCGGTCACGCCCAAGGGCGCGAGCGCGTCGATGATCGCGTTGATCACCGCCGGCGGCGAACCGATCGCGCCTGCTTCGCCACAGCCTTTGACGCCGAGCGGGTTGTGTGTGCACGGCGTGCCCTTCGCGGTTTCCACGGTGAAGTCCGGCAGGTCCGACGCATGCGGCATCGCGTAGTCCATATACGAGCCCGACAGCAGTTGGCCGCTTTCGTTGTCGTAGACGCAGCGTTCGAGCATGGCTTGCCCGATGCCTTGCCCGAGTCCCCCATGAACCTGGCCTTCGACGATCATCGGATTGATCACGTTGCCGAAGTCGTCCACAGCGGTGAACTGCTGGATCTGGCACACGCCGGTGTCCGGATCGACTTCGACTTCGCAGATGTACGCGCCCGATGGATACGTGAAATTGCTCGGATCGTAGAACGCGCTTTCTTCGAGCCCGGGTTCAAGCACGTCGAGCGGATAGTTGTGCGGCACGTAAGCCGCGAGCGAAATCTCGGCGAACGCCTTGGTGCGATCCGTGCCCGCGACACGGAACACGCCGTCTTTGAACTCGATGTCTTCCGCCGCGGCTTCGAGCAGATGCGCGGCGATTTTCTTCGCCTTGGTTTCGATCTTGTCGAGCGCCTTCATGATCGCCGAGCCGCCCACCGCAATCGAGCGTGAGCCATACGTGCCCATGCCGAACGGAATGCGGCCGGTGTCGCCGTGCACGATCTCCACGCTTTCGAGCGGAAGGCCGAGCCGGTCCGCGACCACTTGCGCGAAGGTCGTTTCGTGACCCTGGCCGTGACTATGCGAGCCGGTAAACACGGTGACCGAACCGGTCGGGTGCACGCGAATCTGCCCGACTTCGAAGAGACCCGCGCGAGCGCCCAACGCGCCGGCAATATTCGACGGCGCGAGTCCGCACGCTTCGATGTAGCACGAGTAACCGAGGCCGCGCCGCTTGCCGTTCCTTTCGGATTCCTGCCTGCGCGCTTCGAAGCCCTTGACATCGGCGAGTTCGAGCGAGCGCGCGAGGATCGTCTCGTAGTCGCCGGTGTCGTAAGTGAGGCCGACCGGCGTCGCATAAGGAAATTCGCGGATGAAATTGCGGCGGCGAATCTCCGCTGGATCGAGCTTCATCTCGCGCGCGGCCGTCTCAACGAGACGCTCTACCACGTAGGTCGCTTCGGGGCGTCCCGCGCCGCGATACGCATCGACGGGAACGGTGTTGGTGAAAACGGCTTTCACTTCCGCGTAGATCGCGGGCGTGGCGTACTGGCCTGCGAGCAGCGTCGCGTACAGGATAGTCGGCACGCTGGAGGCGAACGTGGACAGATAGGCGCCCATGTTCGCAATGGTGTGAATGCGCATGGCGAGGAACTTGCCGTCGGCATCCATTGCCAACTCGGCTTTCGTCACGTGGTCGCGACCATGCGCGTCCGACAGGAAAGCTTCGGAGCGCTCGGCGGTCCATTTCACGGGGCGGCGAATTTTCTTCGACGCCCACGTCAGCGCGACGTCTTCCGCATAGAGGAAAATTTTCGAACCGAAGCCGCCGCCGACGTCCGGTGCAATCACGCGCAATTTCGACTCAGGCAATGACAACACGAAAGCGGCCATTAGCAGACGCTCGACGTGCGGATTCTGATTTGCGACATAGAGCGCGTAGCTGTCGTCCTGCGACGAATAGCTCGCATTGACGGCGCGCGGCTCGATCGCGTTCGGCACGAGCCGGTTGTTGACGATGTCGAGCGTCGTGACGTGCGCGGCTTTGGCGAAGGCGGCGTCGGTAGCGGCTTTGTCGCCGTGGCCCCAGTTGTAGCAGACGTTGTCCGGCACTTCATCGTGAACGGCCGGTTGGCCTGCGTCGGCTGCATGCGCGGTATCGACCACAGCGGGCAGCACGTCGTAGTCGACTTCGATCAGTTCGGCGGCATCTTTCGCGGCCTTGATCGAATCGGCGATCACGAGTGCGACCTGATCGCCGACGTGGCGCACTTTGGTATGCGCGATGATCGGATGCGGCGGCTCGTTCATCGGCTTGCCGTCGGTGCTGTGAATCAGCCAGCCACACGGCAGGCCGCCGACGTTTTCCGCGGCCATGTCCGCGCCGGTGAAGATCGCGACCACACCGGGCGACTGTTTCGCCGCGGTCGTGTCGATGCTGTTGATCTTCGCGTGCGCGTGCGGCGAGCGCAGAAACACCGCGTAGGTTTGCTGCGGTAGCAGGATGTCGTCGGTGTACTGACCATTGCCGGTCAGGAATCGGTAGTCTTCCTTACGTTCGACGGAAGCGCCGATCAGGCTGTGAGTTTCAGGTGCGTTCATCGTCGGCTCCTCAGGCGGTGGCCGCTGCGTTGGCGTTTGCCGATGCATTCGCATCGGCATCTGCGGTGGCGTTGGCTGTGCCAGAGGACTTCATGCCTTCGGCGCCTTCGAGCACTGCCTTGACGATGTTGTGGTAGCCAGTGCAGCGGCAGAGGTTGCCGTCGAGTTGCGCGCGGACGTCCTCGCCGGTGAGATCTGGCTGACGCTGCACGAGCGAGATCGCGCTCATCACCATGCCGGGTGTACAGAAGCCGCACTGCAGGCCGTGACAGTGTTTGAAAGCGGCTTGCATTGGATGCAGCGCGCCGTCTTTGGCGAGGCCTTCAATGGTGGTGATCTGCGCGCCGTCCGCTTGCGCCGCGAGGATGTTGCATGATTTGATTGCGCGGCCGTCGAGGTGGACGGTGCATGCGCCGCATTGGGCCGTATCGCAGCCGACGTGAGTGCCGGTGAGCCGGAGTTGATCGCGAAGGAACTGGACAAGCAGGGTGCCGGGCTCGACTGAAGCGCTGATGGGCGCGCCGTTCACCGTCAGACTGATGCTGATCGCCATGAAGTTCGTCTCCTTATGGGGTGAAACCGGACCGTTTTGTTTTTGCCTTCAGCCTGCCTTCGTGGGCCCGATTAGGGTGCTGCGGTTTTTATGAGTCTGCCGAAAAGTAAAGCACAAATCGGGCGGGCGCGCTATGAGGGGTTTTTTGCCCGCCCTCGGTAACGAACCGCTACCTGGCCAAATGCGACCGCCGACGCGAGTACCCGAAATAAATCACCATCCCAATCAGAAGCCACACTACAAAAGCCACCCACGTCACCGCTTGCAGATTCGCCATCAAAAACACACACGACGCGACTGCGAGTACCGGCACCACCGGCACACCCGGGCACCGGAACGCCCGCGGCAATTCAGGATGCGTCTTGCGCAAGACGAGAACCGCAATCGACACCATCGAGAACGCTGCCAGCGTGCCGATGTTGATCAGTTCAGCCAGCACGTTCAGCGGCACCAACGCCCCAATCAGCCCGAAGAAGATGCCGACGAGCCATGTGGTGAAGAACGGCGTCGCAAAGCGCGGATGCACGCGCGAAAGCCGCGCCGGCAGCAAGCCGTCGCGTGACATCGCGAAGATCACCCGGGTCTCACCGTAAGCCATCACGAGAATCACGGTGAGCATGCCCAGCACCGCGCCAAGGTCGATGAAGCCCGCCACCCACTTCTGACCCGCCACCTGCAACGCGTACGACACCGGATGTGAAATGTTCGCGAACTGCGCCGACGGCACGATACCGGTCACGACCGCCGCGACCGCCACGTACAACACCGCGCACACGCCGAGCGACGCAATGATGCCGATGGGCAGGTCGCGCTTCGGGTTTTTCACCTCTTCGGCGGCGGACGACACCGAGTCGAAGCCGATGAACGCAAAGAACATCACCGCGGCCGCGCCGAACACGCCGTTCCAGCCGTTCGGCATGAACGGATGCCAGTTGGCCGGCGTCACGTGAAACACGCCCACGGCGATCACCAGCAGCACCACGACCACCTTGATCGCGACCATGATGTTGTTGATCCGCGCGGATTCGCGCACGCCCACCGACAACAGCGCGGTGATCGCCATCATCACGAGGAACGCGGGCAGATTGAAGAGGGTTTCGTGGCCAGGCAGCGCGCCCGGCGCCGCCGTGAGCGCGACCGGCAGCGAAACGCCAAAGCCGGATAGCAGCGATTGCAGATACCCCGACCAGCCGACGGACACGGCTGAGGTCGCGAGCCCATATTCGAGCATCAAGTCCCAGCCGATGATCCACGCGGCCAGTTCGCCGAGCGTCGCGTACGAATAGGTGTAGATGGAGCCCGCGACCGGAATCGTCGACGCGAACTCGGCATAGGCCAGCGCGGCAAAGCCGCAGGCGACTGCGGCGATCAGAAACGAGACCATCAGCGCAGGGCCGGCCTGCACCGCGCCCGTGCCCGTGAGCACAAAAATGCCGGTGCCGATGATGGCGCCGACGCCGAGAAACGTCAGGTCGAGCGCGCCGAGCGCTTTTTTCAGGCCGGCATTCTGAGCGCTCGTCGCGATCATGTGCTCGACGCTCTTTTTGCGAAAGAGGGACATTGGCGGGGGTCTCCAGTAGTGCACGCGTGTCGCGCGCCGAATGTCGGGGAAACCCGCAATTTTAGCGGATGCGCGCCGCATGCACCTTTTTGGGACGCGCTGTTGAACTGGCCTTGCCGGTGTTCAATTGCTTAACGTCGCGCGGTGGCGACGAAGCGATAACGAAGCGGAAAAAGCGATGACAGGCCGGAGTTCAGCCCGCCATCGCCGGATTCAGATCGATGAGGCGGTTGCTCATCACGTAGAAAGTGAGTTCCGCGTTGTTGCGCAGCTTCATTTTCTCGAGCAGACGGGTGCGGTACACGCTCACCGTTTTCACCGACAGCGACAGTGCTTCGGCGATGTCGGTCAGCCGTTTGCCCGAAGCGAGCATGCACAGCGTCTGGTATTCACGGTCGGAGAGCTTTTCGTGCGGCAGCTGTTCGCCGTCGAAAGAGACGTAATCGGCTAGCGCCTCCGCCATCGCCGGGCTCACGTACTTGCGGCCCGCGGCGACCTGCTGGATCGCGCCGATCATCTGCGCGGCGTCGACGGTCTTCGACAGATAGCCCGCCGCGCCGGCCTTCAGCGCCCGCACCGCGTACTGGTCCTCGCGGTACATCGAGAACATCAGCACCGCCACGCGCGGCGCCTTGCGCTTCAGGCGCTTGAGTACTTCCACGCCGTTCATGTCCGGCAGCGAAATGTCGAGCAACACGACGTCGTAGCTCTGGCTGGCGACGGCGTCGAGCGCTTCCGCGCCGGTTTGCGCCTCGGTGACCTCGCGCGCCACGCCGCGGTCGAGCAGCAATTGACGCACGCCCTGGCGAACCACGGCGTGATCGTCGGCGAGCAGGATTCGCAGGCTCATGACGGCTCGCTCACGATTGCACCGCGCGCAGTCCGGCGTGCGCATCGGCGAGCATCGCGTCCCACGCGAAGCGGGCACGCACGCGCGAGCCGCGCGAGCCTTCGCCGCTGTCACCGCGCGGGCTGTCGTTCTGGCCGCGCCGTGCAGTCACGCGCAGCGTGCCGTCGAAGGCGGCGCAGCGCGCCTTCATTCCGCTCAATCCGAAATGGCCATTGCTCCGCTGGGCGTTGCGCGAAACGCCGATACCGTCGTCGCAGACGATCAGAGTGAGATGGCGGCGGCTTGTCTCGATGCGTACGTCGGCGGATTGCGCGCGTGCATGTTTGGCGATGTTGTTTAGCGCCTCCTGCGCGACGCGGAACACGGCCAGCGCCGCGTCGGCGGGTAGCCGCGTGAGGCGTACGTCGGCCGCGCAGACGAAACTCGTGCGCAACTGCGTGCGGGCGGCGAAGTCGCCGGTCCATTGCGCGAGCGCGCCGACGATGCCCGCTTCGAGCGCCGGCGCGTGCAGCTCCGCCACGGCTTGACGCGTCGCGGTGCAGACGGCGTCGAGCGAGCGGTTCGCGACGGCGAGCGCGGCCGAGCATTGTGCGGGAGCGTCGGCGGGTAACCACGTTTCAACGCCGACGAGTGCAAAGCGCGTTGCGGTCAACTCGGCGCCCACGCCGTCGTGCAGCTCGCGAGCAACGTGGCGGCAAGCCGCTTCCTGGGCCCTGAGGAGTTCGGCGGAAAGTTCGCGCACTCGCGCGCGCAACCGCGCCAGTTCGCGCTCAGCCGACGCAGCGGTCAGACCGCTCGCGCCGAAACCGTCGCGCAGCGACGGGGTTGACGAATGGGCGGTTAATCGGACGACAGTCGGCGTATCCATGACTTTCTCTCAGGAAGCGGCGCGGACAACGAAAGAGTGGCGCATCGACGCCGCAAAAACGAAAGAACGCATAAGGTCTCAGGCCATCGCTGACGGGCCATATCAGAGAAGCCGGACAGGCAAATTCACTACCGGAAACGTAACGAAATTTACATTCAGTAACAAGTAGGACGTACCATGAGCCACAACAAAATCAACCGACAGTGCGCCGCGATCATATCTCAAAAATAGGAAAAATACAGGCCCACCAAGGGTTGGCGCGAATATCAGCGCAGTGGTCGACGTCTTTCATGCGCGTTTTTGTAGGAAGAAATCCGACACATAACGTCAAATCTGTGACGCCGAATTGTAACGGCGAAAAAAAAAGGAGCCAGAAGGCTCCTTTCCTTGATTTGCGGCATGGGCCGCGAAAAATCCGCTTAACCGACGAACGCTTTTTCGACCACGTAATGGCCCGGCGCATTGTTGCTGCCTTCCTGGAAGCCCAGGTCGTCGAGCAGTTTGCGCGTGTCGCGCAGCATGTGCGGGCTGCCGCAGAGCATCACACGGTCGTCTTCGAGCGAGAAGCCCGGCACGCCGAGGTCGGCGAACAGCTTTTCGGTTTCGATCAGTTCGGTGATGCGGCCGCGGTTCTGGAACGGCTCACGCGTGACGGTGGGGTAATACAGCAGCTTTTCCTGCACCAGTTCGCCGAGGTGCTCGTGCGCCGGCAGGTGGTCGGTGATGTATTCCTTGTACGCCAGTTCGTCGACGAAACGGCACGTGTGCGTGAGGACCACGCGCTCGTAACGGTCGTAAATGTCCGGATCTTTGATGATCGACATGAACGGCGCGAGGCCCGTGCCCGTGGACAACAGCCACAGCGTCTTGCCCGGCAGCAGGTTGTCGGCCATCAGCGTGCCGACCGGCTTCTTGCCGATCAGCACCTGGTCGCCCACCTTCAGGTGCTGCAAACGCGACGTGAGCGGGCCGTCCTGCACCTTGATGCTCAGGAATTCGAGATGTTCTTCGTAGTTCGCACTTGCGAGGCTGTAAGCGCGGATCAGCGGCTTGCCGTCGACTTCGAGGCCCACCATCGTGAACTGGCCGTTTTCGAAACGGAACGACGGATCGCGCGTGCAGGTGAAGCTGAAAAGCGTATCGGTCCAGTGATGGACGCTCAGGACGGTTTGTGAATTGAGGTTGCTCATGGCTTCTTGGATAGTGCGAAAACAAAGGCGGCCAGTCGTTCAAGCCGGCCGGCACGGCAAGGGCGATGCTGCGCTCACCCGCGAACGGGAAGTGCGCGCAATCCATTATTTTACCGCGCCCGCAGCCGGTGGGCCGTGGCGCGGCGATCGGGCGCGACAAATACGGGGACAAGCGCCGCCAGAAGCCCGGCCAAAACCATTGCGGCGAGCGCCGATACAGCGGTGCGAGCGACGGTTATCAGCCCACGGTCGTCAAGCGGATTACTGGTTTAGAAGCGCCCGCGCCGGGTCTGAATGCGATCGGCGGCGGGAAAAACCTGGCGTGATTGCAGCCGCGCTTCACCACGGGTACGGCGATGGGCGAAAGCCGCGCAGGGCGGTCGCCATTGGCTGTCGGCTTGCGCCGGGTAGGTGCGCCGCGCGGCCAACATTTTCGGGATGATACCGAAACCTGCCGTGCGGCGCAGCATAGACCCTGCCGATAAAGCAGGCAAACGCGCCAGAAAAAAGCCGCGCAAAGCAGCCTGGCGACGCACGATGACGGCGGCTCGCCAGCTCGCCGGCTCGTCGGCCCAGACCACCGCCGCTCCCTATCCAGTCGCCGCCGCCTAACTCTGCACCTGCGCCACCATCCGCTTGTTACCCCTTTGCTTCAGCACTCTGGCTTGCAAAACGATCACGAGCAGCAGAAACACGCCCCGAATCACCGATTGCCAGTACGCCGACAGGCTGATGAACCCGAGGCCGTTCTCGAAGTTCAGCAGGTTGAACACGAGGCCGAGCAGCAACACGCCGGCAATCGTCATCGCAATCGAGCCTTCGCCGCCCGTGAGCAGTGTGCCGCCGAGCACCACTGCGGAGATCGCGAACAACTCCCAGCCGACACCTTCGTTCGGCTGCCCCGCGCCGAACTGCGCGGCCAGGATCACGCCCGCCATGCCGGCGAGCAGGCCGCTGACCGCATAGGCCATCACGAGTGTGCGGTCCACGTTCAGACCCATTAGGCGCGCCGCTTCCTCGCTTCCGCCGATGGCGAGCGAATGCCGCCCAAAGCGCGTGCTGCGCAGCGCAAGCCAGCCGGCCACGGCGACCAACACGGCGACCATCCCAGGAATCGGCAAGCCGAACAGATCGCCTTGGCCGAAGTTGGCGAAATTCGAATCCGAGGCGATCGACACTGCATCGTTCTTGCCGAGCAGCAACGCGACGCCGTGCGCGCCGAGGCTCGTCGCGAGCGTCACGATGAAGGGCAGAATTTTCAGCCGCGTGATGATGACTCCATTCAGCACGCCGGCGGCGAGCCCGGCCGCGCAACCCGCGGCCACGGCGACCCAGCCGCCGTGCGCGCTCGCCATTGCCGCCACGACGCTCGACATGGCCGCGACCGTGCCCACCGACAGGTCGATGCCGCCCGTGATGATCACGAACGCCATGCCGACCGAGATCAGCGCGAACATCGAGTTGTAGCGCCAGAAGGAAGTGATGTTGTACGCCGACGCGAAATGCTCGTAGCGCACGAGGCCGAGCACGACGAGCGCAACCAGCGCGAGCAGGATAGGCAGATTCTTTTTCATCGCGATAAAGTCCCTGGCGTTAGCGCGAGCGCCGCTGCACGTACACGGCGGCGACGATAATGCCGGCCTTCACCACCAGCGCGGCCGCATCGGGAATGCCGTGCGCGAGCAACGTGTAGCGCAGCAACTGGATGATCAGCGCGCCGATCAGCGTGCCGCCGATAAACGCCTTGCCGCCCGTCAGCGCCGTGCCGCCCACCGCGACCGCTGCGATTGCATCGAGCTCGATGCCGAGCCCGACCACGTTCGCATCCGAAGAAGAATTGACGGAGATCGAAATCAGCCCGGCCAGTCCCGCCAGCGCCGCACACAACGTGTAGGCGATCAGCTTGACGCTCGCCGTCGGCACGCCCGACAGATAAGCCGCCTTCTCGTTGCCGCCGGTGATCAGCAAATACTGGCCGAACAGTGTCTTACGCACGACCCACGCGAATGCAACCACCAGCGCGAGCATGAGGAGCACCTGGAACGGCACTCCCGCAACCTTGCCGAGCGCGATCCACTGGAAGGCCGGCGTATTGAAAGCCTGCAGGCTGCCGTCGGTGACGACTTGCGCAATGCCGCGTCCGGCAATGAAAAGCACGAGCGTCGCAACAATTGGTTGAACGGCGAGCCTCGTTACCAGCAGTCCGTTGAAGACACCGCACAACGCCGCGGCCAGCACCGGCAGTACAAACGCCAGCGCGATGCCGCCAGGTCCAGGTATGTTGAGGAACAGCATCGGCGCGAGCGCGCCCGAGATGGCCATCGACGCGCCGACCGACAGATCGATGCCGCCTGTCGCGACCACGAGCGTCATGCCGATGCCGACGATCACGATCGTCACCACCTGCGTGAGATTCACGTTGAACGTTTGCAGCGACCAGAAATGCGGCGTGAAGATCAGGTTGAACAGCACCATCGCCACCAGCACGATCACTTCTCGTTGCATCGCGAGGCGCCGCCAGTTGCGCACGGTGGTGGCATGGGAAGCGCGCGGCGCATCTGCCGGCGAGCTTGCCTGCTGAGGCGCGGCTTCGCTGCCGGGTTGCGGCCCGGCTTGCTGGCCCGCCTGCGGCTCGCTTTGCAAAGACTCCGGGTCCAGCTTAAACACCATGACGGTCGCCCTCCAGCGCGTCTTCGATATGTGCGGCATTCGCTGTCTGTGCCGCTTCGGCCAGCTGCGAACTGCTGTCGCCGCCGTAGGCGATCGCGTCCATGATCGCGCTCTCGCTCATCTCGGCGCCGTTCAGTTCCGCGACGGTCCGGCCGTCGCGGATCACGACCGCACGGTCGGCCACCGCCGTCAGCTCTTCCAGCTCCGAAGCGGACATGAGCACGGCGAGTCCCGCGTCGCGCAATTCGCGCACGATCTTCGCGACGTCCGCCTTCGCACCCACGTCGATGCCGCGCGTCGGTTCGTCGAGCAGCAGGAGCGACGGCTCGGCGGCGAGCCAACGCGCAAGCAGCACCTTCTGTTGATTGCCGCCCGAGAGTTCGCGGATCGGTTGATCGGCGGAGCGCAGCTTGATGCCGAGCGACGCAATGAAGCGGTCGACAATCGCCTGCTGCTTCTTCACATCGACGATGCCGTTTCTCGTCAGCGTGCGCAGACAGACGAGCGTGAGGTTGTCGCGCACCGATAGTTCCGAAACGATGCCTTCGGCCTTGCGGTCTTCGGTTAGATAAGCGAGACCGCGCGCGATCGCGTCTTGCGGCGATTTCAGCGTCACCGTTGCACCGTCGATCGAGACCGACCCGCGTTCCAGCGGATCCGCGCCGAACATCAGTCGCATGGTTTCGGTACGCCCTGAACCGAGCAGGCCCGCCAGACCCACGGCTTCGCCCGCATGGACTTCGAGCGAGACGTCGCTCACTTTCGGACGCGCGCCCAGATCGCGCGCGGCGATGGCCTGCTTGCCGCGTCGCGCGAGATTCGCTTCGCGTGCCGCGGGATCGTCGTGGACGACGGCAGCGAGCGTACGGCCGAGCATCGTTGTCACGAGTTGCAGCTTGTCCATCTCAGCCATCGTGCTTTGCGCGACCGTCTGGCCGTCGCGCATCACAGTGACGCGGTCGCATAGCGCATACAGTTCGTCCAGCCGATGCGACACGAAGATCACCGCACGCCCGTCGTCGCGCAGCTTGCGCACCACGGTGAACAGCAACTCCACTTCGCGTTCGTCGAGCGACGAAGTGGATTCGTCCATGATGACCATCTTCGCGTCGGAGGAAACGGCGCGCGCGAGCGCCACCATCTGCTGGATCGCGGTCGAATAGCGGCCCACCGGTTTCTTCACATCGATATGCAAGCCAAACGAGTCGAGCAGTGCGGCGGCGCGATGCTGCACCGTGCGCCAATCGATCAGACCGAAGCGGCGGGGCTCGCGGCCAAGAAAAATGTTCTCGGCCACCGAGCGGAACGGTACCAGGTTGATCTCCTGATAGATCGTGCTGATGCCGGCTTCGCGCGCCTGCTTCGGTGTGCGGAAATCGACTTCGCGACCCTCGAAGCGCACGCTGCCCGAGCCGCGCCGATAGGCGCCGGTCAGGATCTTGATCATGGTTGATTTGCCTGCGCCGTTCTGGCCGATCAGCGCATGCACTTCGCCCGCCGCGACGCTGAGATTCGCGCCGCGCAACGCGGGCACGCCACCGAAGCTGATGCCGATGTCCCGCATCTCGAGTAATAGCGGACGCGTAGCTGGAGATTGCGAAGGCTGCGGGGAGTGTGGCGTGTGCGTGCCGGATTGCGTCACAGGTGTCCTCCTGATGCGCGTACAGCGGTCGACGCTTTGCGCCTGCCCATCTTACGCTGCATAAAAGCGAAGCGACGGTCCGTGGTTCACGGGCGCGTCGCTTCGAACCCTTCCGTCATCCGCTTGCAGAGGAGACTGTTTCAAGGCGGAGACTTCTTGCTGCCTGGTTGGCGAGCTTCGCCAGCAATACCGTCAATAACCGTATTGCATGCTCTGCTGCACGTTGCTCTTGTCGTAGAAACGGTCCGACACCTTGACCCAGGTCGGGATCTTTTCACCCTTCGCGTAACGCTGCGCGACGTCGCAGGCGAGCGGCCCGAAGAACGGGCTCGACTGGACGCTCGCGCCCAGTTCGCCGGCGGCAATTGCATCGAGTCCACCCTTGGTGCCGTCGATGGTGACGATCTGGATGTCTTTGCCTGGCTGCTTGCCCGCCGCCTTGATTGCGGCGATCGCGCCGAGCGCCATTTCGTCGTTATGCGCGTAGACGGCGGTGACGTCCGGATGGGCCTGTAGCAACGTTTCCATTACTTGACGGCCCTTGTCGCGCGCGAAGTCGCCGCTTTGCGACGCGATGATCGTCATGCCCGGATTCTTCGCGATGATTTCGTCGAAGCCCTTCTTGCGATCGTTCGCTGCGGACGCGCCGGTAGTGCCTTCGAGCTCGATGATCTTCGCCTTGCCGCCCGTTGCCTTGATGAGCCAGTCTGCGGCGCGATGACCCTGATCGATGAAATCGGAGCCGATAAACGTGATGTAGTCGCGGCCTGCAACCGCCACCGACTGATCGACGTTACGGTCGACCAGAATCACCGGAATGCCGGCCTTCTTCGCCTGCAGCACGACGGGTGCAAGCGGCTTTTCTTCACGCGGCGGGAACACCAGCAGATCGACGTGCTGCGCGATCATGCTCTGGATGTCGGACACCTGCTTGGAGTTGGAGCCGTTCGCGTCGGTCATCACGAGCTGCCAGCCGCATTTCGCGGCCACTTCCTTGAAGCTGCGTGTTTCCGCGAGGCGCCACGGGTTATTGCTTTCGGTCTGCGCGAAGCCGACCTTGAGTGGAGTCTTGCCGGGCAGTTTCGGCAGCGCGTCGTCCGCGTGCGCCGCGATCGCACCAAGACCCGCGGCGAGACCGACTGCCAGAGCCAGCAGCGAACCCGCCAGCGGACGAATCTTCTGCGTGCGCGCATTCCTGCGCGCCTCTTTGTTTAGCAACGCCATGTCTTCCTCCAGTACCTGGTGAGGTGTGTTTTGCTTTTTGATTTTCCTGCCGCCCGACAGCTTCGCCACGACCGGACGCGTCGATTATTTCACCGTGAATTATTATCGGTCAATCACTAATAATATTAGTCATGGGCTTTTTCGCCTCGGTAATTACCCGCACTGACGCACGTTCGACCAACGGTCCGTCGAGCTTTACCACACGATGCCGCACCGGCGCGCCGGCCGCCCGGTTGTGTTCTTCCTGAAGCAGGGTTTCGACAGCCCAACGTCCGAGTTCGTAGTTCGGCAGCACCACCGTGGACAGCGGCGGATGCGTGTGGCGCGCGATCTCCTGGTCGTCGTAACCGAGCACTGAGACGTCTTCTGGAACGCGTAGGCCGAGCTGCTTCAGCGCTTCGATTGCGCCGATCGCGGTCAGGTCGTTCGCGCAGAAAATCGCTGATGGCGGATTAGGCTCGCGCATCAGCGAAAGCGTCAGTTCGAAGCCGAGTCCGGAGCTCCAGTCTCCGTCGCGCACGAGTTCGGGCGCATACGGCAGATCGGCCGTTGCCAGCGCGGTGCGATAACCCTTGAGCCGGTCTTTCGACGCATCCTGCCACGGCTCGCCGTTGATATAGCCGATCCGCCGATGTCCGGCTTGCAGCAGGTACTCGGTGGCGAGATGACCGCCCGCGACTTCGGCCGGCACCACCGACGAAAAGCCGCTGTCGCCCGTGTAGCAGTTGAGCAGCACGGTCGGCACGCGGGAGAGCGCGGCTGGCGGCGTCACCTTGCGCGTATAGACGGTCGCGTAAATCACGCCGAGCACATGCGGGTTCGACAACGTCGTGTCGAGTACCTGCTTTTCGATGTCGGCGTTGCCGTGCGTCGAATAGACCGCCAGCATCTTGCCGCTCGCGTAGGCCGCGTCGCGGGCGCCGTCTACATTGACGACCGGATGGGGGCTCGTCGAGATTTCGTCGGCGAGATAGACGATCAGATTGCGTTCGTCGCTCGATGCCGCGACCGGCGCGCGCGGCGAAAGTCGGTAGCCGAGGTCGTGCGCGGCCTTGAGAATCTTCTTGCGGGTGTTCTCGGAAAACTTCGCGCCGGTCGCGTTGTTGAGCACCAGGGAGACAGTCGATTGCGACACGCCGGTGAATTTGGCGATGTCGGTCATGGTGGGACGGCGTTGAGTCGATTTTTTCATTGTGCGGGCCGCGCTGCAGCGGCGCTAAAGCGAAGACATGCTGAACATTCTGTGCTGACGGTACCACTAATAATATGCACGCGGCAACGCGCGCTAACCCGTCACATGAGGCGCAGGCGGCAGGACGTTGTGCAGCCACGGAGGCCTGGATTATTACTAATAATATTGACCGGGGCGTCGTGGCGTGCGATTCTGCGACGCGCGGACCCTACGATCCGCACGGACCGCGCAGAGTGCGGTACATCGACGCCAACAGCGTCCGCGTTGTCGCCGTCTTCGCGCGATGCCATGTTTTCGCTCTCACCATGCCCGACGTTTCCACCAATCCCAAGCAGCCCGCTGCAACCGATCTTGCCTGGCTCGACGAGCCTTCCATCGCGCCGCAGCTTGTCACGCTGACGGCCGGCACGCTACGGCTCGTAATCGCGCCTGCCATTGGCGGCGCGCTGGCTGCTTTCTACGAGAGCACGCCGAACGGTCCTATGCACTGGCTGCGGCCCGCTTCGCATGCCGCATTCACTGAGCACGACCCGTTGCGCATGGCGAGCTTTCCGCTCTTTCCATATTGCAACCGGATTCGCGATGCGCGCTTCGGATTCGATGGCGCTACAGTCGATCTCAGCGGTAACGACCCGCGCTTTGCGCACGCGCTGCATGGCAATGCATGGCGACGTCCGTGGCAAGTAGCCGCGCTGACGCAAAACTCGGTGGACCTGCATTTCGAGCACGAACCCGGCTCGCGCATTGCCGGCGATTGGCCGTTCCGCTATCGCGCGCGGCAGCGTATCGAACTCACCAATCAGGCGTTGCGCATCACGCTGTCCGCGCAAAACCTGGCCGGGCGGGCGATGCCATTCGGCATGGGACATCATCCGTACTATCCGCGCACGCGGCAAACGCGGATCTACGCCGATGTACAGGCGATGTGGCACGCCGACGCTCACGTGCTGCCGACGCATCTCGGCGCGCATCCGGCTGTCGATGCGTTGCGCGGCGACGGTCTCTCTCCGGATGCTTTCGATCTGGACAACAACTTCGCAAACTGGGCGCGCGAAGCGACGATTGCATGGCCCGACGAACGCCGTCAATTGACGATGACCGCCGAGGCGCCGTTCGACCATATGGTGATTTTCGCGCCCGCCAACGACCCGCAGCTATGCGTGGAGCCGGTGACGAACACGACGGATTGCTTCAACGCGTCGGGCCCGCGTGAGCATGTGGGCGGCTGCGTGCTGCAACCGGGCGAAGAGCTCGCGGCCACGGTGACGTGGACGCCCAAGCGAATCTAGCCGCTTGGGCGTGGAGTCTGCCGGAGCGTTTTACGCGCTACCGCGCTATAAAAAGGAGCGGCCGCACCGCCCCCGCAACGTCGATACACACGCCGTCATTCGACGCGCAACCGCGCCATGTAGGGCAGATGATCCGAGAGCCACGCGGTCTCCTGCGTCGGCTGGATCCACTCGATCGGCTTCATGCCGCGGATAAACATCTTGTCCAGCGCGAGGGCCGGCGAGAAGGCCGGGAAGGTGCGGCCGGATTCGCCAAGCAGCGTGGCGACTTCGTGCAGGCCGTGTTCGCCGAAAAGCGGCACCGAGTCGTTGCGCCAGTCATTGAAGTCGCCGGCCAACACGAGCGGGCCGTCCGGCGCTTCCTTCGCGATCCAGTGAGCGATCCAGTTCATCTGACGCAAGCGCGCCGAGCGCGTGAGGGCAAGGTGCGCGCACAACAACGTGACAGAATGTCCGCCGAACGTTGCGCGCGCGACAAGCAAGCCGCGCTTTTCGAAGCGATGCGCGGAGATGTCCCAGCGTCCGCCGAGATCGAGCGGATGCGGCGACAGGATCGCATTGCCGTGCCGCCAGGACGGCTTGAACACGTTGGGTCCGAGCGCGATTTCCAACTGGAGCGCCCGCGCGATTTCGGTCGCCTGGCAATGCCACACATCGCTTAGCGGATCGGCAACCGGTGCGCCGAAACTGCTCCCCAGCACCGGCGACGGCATGCGCCGCGCCATTGCTTCCTGGAGGAAATAGGCGTCGGCCTGGGTCGACTGAACCCAGCGCTGCATGGCCTGCCAGGCTTGAAAGCCGAGCGGTGTTCGCCCTTTGTGAAGGTTCCAGCTCACCGCCACAAAATCTTTGGGTGCTGTGCTTTCGCGGATCAATTCTTCGGGGTTTCGCATGCCGCGTTATCCACGTGTTCTGTTTTCGGGGCTTTGATTATTCGTGCGTTGTTCGCGCTACGGTCAGGTTGGCTCTTCAGCGTCGCTTTTCAACCCTTCGCTTTTCAACGCTTCACTTGGCGCTCAGTTCGTGGCGTTCGCGCCACTTGCGGCACTCGTGCCTCCCGCTCCAGTCGCCCCGTTAGTCAGGCTCGCGCGGACGCGATAGACCAGCGTCGGATCTTTGGCGACGATCGTCCAGCTTGCCGATTGACCCGCTGCCACTTTCAGACCCGGGTGGCTCGCGTTCACCTGGCGCGGCTGCGGCGGCAGTTTGCAGCCGGTGTCGGTTTGCCGCGCGGCGGGGTCCTCGAAAGTTTCCTGCGCCTCGATGGACAGCGTGACCTCGTTACTGTCCGCCTGCAGCGGCGACACCGTTAGCGTCCGCGCGAGGTCGATGCTGCCGGCCGGCTGGTCCTTGCAGCCGACGTTATGCTGAACCACCTTGTGATGCGTATCCGTGCGCGCCTGGCCGACCGTGGTGGTGCCCTCGAACGCGTCGATCTGCTGACCGTCGCGTAGTACTTGCAGCTCCCACTGCACGACCGGCTGCGGCGGCCGTTGTTGCGCCTGTGCGAGCAACGAAGTGCCAAGCAGCACGGCCACGATACTGGTTTTCCACATAAAGCAAATCTCCGGTGACTGCGTCCGGCAGCGTAGTCAGATGGCCATCTTACGCCTGATGAGCGGAACGCTTTTCTGACAGGTTAAACGGGGCCGGGTTCGGCAACAATGCATTTCCTGTTGCGCCGATAATCCCGACGGCGCTTCCCGCGCGCGTCTCAAACAACCGGCCGTTAGCAGCAGAGCCGCACGACTGCTGGCTTGCGTGCCGATCTGTCCTCGTTAAACTGAACCTGAAACGGCGCCCGCCTTGGGTGCCGCCGAGCAGGGCCAGCCAGAACGGGGTGAGCAATGACAACAGCAATGGTCAAACAGGAAATCGCCGTGGCATCGTTCAGTCAGGTGTACGACCTCGATCGGGTCGAGACCGCGCTGAACGATCTCGGCGAAGGTGCCAACGAAGCGCTGCGCACAACCTACGAAAAGATGCTGAAAACCGGCAATTTGCGCTTCTGCGTCAAGCCGAACCGCATGCCGTCGATCGACGATCTGATCGACGCACTGCCGAACTTCGCCGACCCGCTCGACGACATTCGCAAGCAGGTCGCCCTCTGTCTCGAGACGGAAGACCGGCTCGAACTGATGCCGATTCTGCTGCTCGGCGACCCCGGCATCGGCAAGACGCATTTCGCGAAGCAGTTAGCGCGCCTGCTCGGCACGGCTTACCATTACGTCGCCATGAGTTCGTTGACGGCTGGGTGGATTCTTTCCGGTGCGTCGTCGCAATGGAAAAATGCGAAACCGGGCAAGGTGTTCGACGCGCTCGTGAACGGCAGCTATGCAAACCCTGTCATCACGGTCGACGAAATCGACAAGGCCACCGGCGACTCGCAATACGATCCGCTCGGCGCGCTGTACGCGTTGCTGGAGCATGACACGGCGCAGACTTTCATCGATGAATTCGCCGAAATTCCCATCAACGCCGGCCATGTGATCTGGATCGCCACAGCCAACGACGAGCGCTCGATTCCAGAGCCGATCATGAACCGGATGAACGTGTATGAGATTCCGCCGCCGGACCGCGACGGCGCGCGCCGCATCGCGCAATCCATTTACGCGGAAATTCGCGGCGCACACAACTGGGGTCTGCGTTTTCCGGAACAACTCGGAGATGGCGCCTTGGAGGCGCTGAAGAATGCGTCGCCTCGCGAAATGCGTCGCGCGATTCTGAACGGCTTCGGCGCCGCGCGGATCGACGGGCGCGACGAGATCGGCGGCGGCGACATCCGGCTCGACTACGGCAACCGTCGCAGACCCATCGGTTTCTGAGGGCTCATGTTCGCTCCTTGCGCGCAAGTCAGAGCGCCGATGCCCGCGATCCCGCCGCCCGGAAACGGCGGAGGGCATCGAGCTCTGTGCGGCGTCGTACAATTCCACGCAGCAGGTTGCGAAACGGCAGTGCGTTCGCCAGCGAGCGGTGTAAGACGTTCGATGGCTGCATGCTGGCGTCATCTATATTGGTGAATGAGGCGGCGCGCGGCGAAGTCGGCTGCGTCGAGGGACATGGACCAAATCGAATGTGTCGTGATCGGCGCGGGCGTGGTCGGGCTCGCGGTGGCGCGCGCCCTGGCGGCGCGCGGGCGAGAAGTGATCGTGCTGGAAGCGGCCGAGGCCATCGGCGTAGGTACGAGTTCGCGCAACAGCGAAGTGATTCACGCGGGCATCTACTATCCGCGCGGCTCGCTCAAGGCAACGCTGTGCGTGCGGGGGCGCGAGATGCTCTACGACTACTGTGTCGAGCATAACGTGCCGCATTCGCGCTGCGGCAAGCTACTTGTAGCGACGTCGCATAATCAGATCCCGCAACTGGAAAGCATCATGAACAAGGGCCGGGAGAACGGCGTGCTCGACCTGATGCGTATTACCGGCGACCAGGCACAGGCGCTAGAACCTGCGCTCGAATGTGTCGCGGCGGTGTTCTCGCCGCAGACGGGCATTGTCGACAGTCATCAGCTGATGCTCGCGTTGCAAGGCGACGCTGAACGCGATGGCGCGGTGTTCGCGTTTCACTCGCCTGTGGAGGCGATCGAAGCGAGTAATGGCCGCTTCATCATCAAAGTGGGCGGCGACGCGCCCACCACCATCAGTTCGGCTTGCGTGATCAACAGCGCCGGCCTGCACGCGAACGCGCTGGCCCGCAAGATCCGCGGACTCGACGCGCGCCACGTGCCGCCGCTTTATCTCGCGCGCGGCAACTATTTCGGTATCTCGGGGCGCGCGCCGTTCAGCCGGCTGATTTATCCGATGCCCAACGAAGCGGGACTCGGCGTGCATCTGACGATCGACCTGGGCGGCCAGGCGCGTTTTGGTCCCGACGTCGAATGGGTCGATGCAATCAACTACGACGTCGATCCGCGACGCGCCGAATCTTTCTACGCGGCGATCCGCGCCTACTGGCCCGCGCTTCCCGACAATGCGTTGCAGCCCGCCTATGCAGGCATCCGTCCAAAGCTGTCGGGTCCGGGCGAACCTGCTGCCGACTTCGTGATTCAGGGGCCTGCCGCGCATGGCGTGCGCGGACTCGTCAATCTGTTCGGCATCGAATCGCCGGGACTGACTGCTTCGCTCGCGATCGCGCAACGGGTCTGCGAGTTGAGCGGGCGCGCGTGAGCAGGGCCGCTACGTCTTCACGCCACGCTGCGCCAATTCGTACCGATTCGCTTATCTCTATCATTTGAGCCGTCACGCACGGCGGCTTCATTGCTATGCTTGGGGACCGCTGTCGATAGAACGGCGATCAGTTCAATATAAACGGAGTGAGTCCCCATGAAAGCTTCCCGTCGTACGTTTTTGATCACCAGTATCGGTGTTGCCTCGTCGCTCGCGCTGTCCCGCCAGGCGTTCGCCGACGCGCCGAAGGTCGCCGAAAGCGATCCGACCGCGCAAGCGCTCGGCTACAAGGAAGACGCCAGCAAGGTCGACAAGGCGAAGTTCGCCAAATACGCGCCGGGCCAGGACTGCGGCAATTGCAGCTTCTATCAGGGCAAGGCGACAGACCCATATGCGCCGTGCCCGATGTTCGCCGGCAAGCAGGTCGCATCCAAGGGTTGGTGCAGTGCATATAACAAGAAGGCGTGAACGCGCAGCCGACACGCCGCGCTCACTTGTAGCGTGAAAAGCGCTGCAACATTGCGGCGCGCATGCAATGAGCCATCACCCGGGCGTCTGCCGCCAAGCGCGGCAGACGCCCTTTTTGTGGCTTGATACGGCGGACGTGCCCTTTACACTCCAATGCGATTTGCCGCGACTCGGGCGCGATTCATCGCGCGAATGCCCATTGACGCTGACACAGAACATCACGGGACGCTTTTCGGAGGCTCGAGATTCGCATGGCACCAGCGTCGAGAAGCCTGAATACCCGCGCGGTCGCGGCGAAACGCGTCGCCTAGCTGCGCGCTTTGATAAGCGGCGGCCGTTTGTCAAACCAGGGGCGCGCCGCTTCCAGTTGGGCGGCGAGGCGCAACAGCGTCGCTTCTCCACCGTCGCGCGCGGCGAACTGCACACCGACCGGAAGTCCGCGTGCATTCCAGTAAAGCGGTATCGACATGGCCGGCTGGCCGCTCAAATTGAACAACTCCGTGCAGCCTGCCCACGCAAACGCTTTATTCGACGCTTCGGCGAGTAGTTTCTTTAGCAGCGGTTCGAGAGGCATCGCGCTGACCGCGCGCATTTGCATGCGTTCCGCCGAAGTAGGCTGCATCTCGCCGATCTTGATTGGCGCGCTCGCAAGCGTCGCACACAAGATCACGTCGTAACGCTGCAGCAGACCCGTCAAACGTTCGGTGATGCGGCGCTGTTCTTCGAGCGCAGCGGGCAGGCCGCGTTCACCGAGCTTGCGGCCCACGTGCGCCATCGCCCACGTCGAGATTTCGAACTCTTCGCGCAGCGGTTTGCGCCCGGTGATGCGTTCGGCGTTCAACACGAGGTCTTCCGCGGTGACCGACCAGAGCGTGAGAAATGCGTGTCTGACGGCCGCGAAATCGATGCCGAGCGAAATCGGCTCGATGTTATGGCCAAGCGAACTCGCGAGTTGCGCGGCGTCCTCCAGTGCGGCGCGCGCATCGGCGGAGAGGGACGGCGCGAGCATCGGCTCGGTTACGTAAGCGATGTTCAGCCGTTTGCACGGCTCGCGGCTCGCGCCGAGAAACGTACCGGGCGCGGCGAGCGGACGGTCGGCATTGCCAGCAAGAAGGTCGAGCAGCAACGCGCTGTCGCGCACGCTGCGCGATACGCCGTGATCGATGCCGAGTTCGCCCGCCGTGACCGCGGCGGGCATGCGCGGCACGCGTCCGCGCGACGGCTTCAGTCCGAAGAGGCCGCAGCACGATGCAGGAATGCGAATCGAGCCGCCGCCGTCCGACGCATGCGCAAGCGGCACGATGCCGGCCGCAACTGCCGCCGCCGCGCCGCCGCTGGAGCCGCCCGGCGTATGGTCGAGGTTCCACGGATTGCGGCATGCGCCAAACAGTTCGGGCTCCGTATAAGGCATCTGGCCAAGCTCAGAAGTGCTGGTCTTGCCGAAGATGTTCAACCCTGCCGCCTTGGCAAGCGCGACCACTGGCGCGTCGTCGCCGGGAATGAAGTGACGGTAGTGGCGGCTGCCCATTGTCATGCGCAATCCTGCAACCGGAGCGCCGAGATCCTTGATCAGATACGGCACGCCGGCGAGCGCGGTCTGCGCGGTCGGCGTCGTTCCTGGGTTGCCGGCGTCTGCGGGATTCGCTCCGTTCGTCATGCTTGCGTCGTAACGCGACGCGCGTTCGCGGGCCGCGTCATAGTCCTTCAGCACGATCGCGTTGATCGCGGGATTGACCGCATCGGTGCGCGAGATCGCTGTGTCCACCAACTCGCGCGCGCTCGCTTCTCGAGTGCGCACGAGTTCGGCCAGGCCGATGGCGTCATGGGCAAGATAGTCTGATAGCACGACGGGGAGTCCTCGCTGCCGAATGTTGAATGGCGGATGTTCATGCGCGCCAGCGGCTGGGGCAAACAGGACGCCGCGATCTTCCAGCCGCTCATGGGCGCGCATAAAAGAAGACGGCGCGCCGAGGACGCGCCGTTTCTGACAGGGTAACCGACTTACGCGCAGGCGTGAGGCGCCGCGCGCATCGTGCCGACTATCGGCTCGACTTAAGCACGCTCGCCGAGGAACGTCAGCGTGCGACCATGCGCGAGCGCCGAAGCGCGCTGGTTATACGACGCACGGTCCCAGCAGTTGAAGCCGTGATCGGCATTCGGATAAATGTGGAACTCGGTATCCGTGCGGCCCGCAAAGCGCTCCTGAATCTGACCGACGGCCGACAGCGGAATGTGCTCGTCGAGTTCGCCGTAGTGAAACTGCATCGGCACCTTGACCTTCGCGGCTTCGTCGAGCTGGTTCTGGATGCCGCCGCCGTAATAGGCGACTGCGGCGTCGACGCTGCCTCGTGCGGCCGCCATATATGCAAGGCGTCCGCCGAAGCAAAAGCCGATGGCGGCGATCTTGCCTGTGACTTCGGGCATTGCGCGCAGTGCCGCCGCAGCGGCGCCGATGTCGTCGGCGGCCTCGTTCGCGTCGAGCTTCTGCATTAGTTCGATGCCCTTTGCGCGGTCGGCGCCTTCATACGTCAACTCGACGCGCGGCTGCACCCGCCAGAACACGTCCGGGGCGAGCGCGATATATCCGTCTTGCGCGTATTGATCCGCGACCGAGCGGATATGGCTGTTCACGCCGAAAATTTCCTGAATGATGATGACGGCCGGCCCCTTGCCGCTTTTGGGCAACGCCAGATAGCCGCCGAACGTGTCGTTGCCGGCAGGGATGTCGATCCATCGGGAAGTCGTGCTCATGATGTTCTCCGTAGTCGCGCGTTGCTGCGCGAGTTCAGTCTGCGAATTGAGTTCAGGTCAACGCAAGAGGCTGAATGCCTGAAGCGGGCGGTCAGTTTGCCACCAAAAGAAAGCGGCTGCAGGCAGGGTCCTCGAAGCCTTGCGCGCAGGCTTAGGAAGCCCGCATGACGGGCCTTTTGGAGGCAATCTCGTAAGGCGATTGAAACGTTCTCTATAATTCATTTTTCCGTTGCGCGCGGTGCCGGTAGAGTCCACGGTAGTGGTCCGCCGCTACGAGGAGCGGGTCGCGCGAAGGAGAATCGATCATGAGTGAAGTCAATTTTGTGACGCCGTTTGCCGAGCATTTTGCCTTGCGAGTGCCGGTCGTCCAGGCGCCGATGGCGGGCGCTACCACGCCGGAGTTGGTCGCCGCAGTGTCGAATAGCGGCGGCTTGGGTACGCTGGCGGG
Organism: Paraburkholderia kirstenboschensis; assembly: GCF_032806925.1. NCBI lineage: Bacteria > Pseudomonadati > Pseudomonadota > Betaproteobacteria > Burkholderiales > Burkholderiaceae > Paraburkholderia > Paraburkholderia kirstenboschensis. Next base: position 2,918,629 of record NZ_CP136513.1, read on the forward strand.
CGCGGCGCTGTCGCCGGAGAAGATTGCAACCGATGTCGCGGCGATTCGCGCGCTCACGGATCGTCCGTTCGGCATCAATCTGTTTGTACTGGAGCCGGCCTCGCCGGACGACTCCACAGTGCGCCGCGCGCTCGAAGCAATCGACCCGGTGCGCGCGGACCTCGGCTTGCCACCGGGCCGGCCGCTCGAACGCTATGCACCCGATTTTCGCGCGCAACTCGAGGCGCTCATCGAGTCGCGCGTGCCGGTGGTGAGCTTCACATTTGGGGTGCTGTCGAGCGAAGATGTCGCGCGACTTCATGCCAACGGTCAATATGTAATCGGCACCGCGACGCATGTCGCCGAAGGTGTCGCATGGCGCGATGCCGGCGCCGATGCAATTGCCGCGCAAGGAGCGGAGGCGGGCGCGCATCGCGGCACGTTCATCGGCTCATTTGAAGAGGCGCTGGTCGGCACAATGGCGCTCGTTCCGCAACTCGTCGATGCAACCGGGCTGCCGGTGCTGGCCGCGGGCGGCATCATGGACGGACGCGGGATCGTCGCCGCGCTTGCGCTCGGCGCACAAGCCGCGGTGATGGGCACCGCGTTTCTGACGAGCCGCGAGAGCGCGATACCGCAGGCATGGAAAGAGCGGCTGCGTTCGATCACGGACACATCGACTTCGGTGACGCGCGCCATCACAGGCCGTCATGCCCGCGGCATACGCAATCCGCTCATGCAGCGTTTGAGCGACGTGCCGCAGAACATCGCGCCGTATCCCGTGCAGAACGCATTGACACAAGAGTTGCGTCAAACAGCGGCCCGCGCGCAGAACGGCGACTATCTCTCGCTGTGGGCGGGGCAGGGCGCACCGTTGGGCCGTGCGCGACGCGAAGACTTCGGCGCCGCCGAGTTGATGGAGCAACTCGAGCAGGAATGGCATGCGGCAAGCGCACGTATTGCGGCATTCAGGCGCTGATCGGCATGAGTCAGGCGCGCATCGCCCCCGCTTGCTGTGCGCGTCGTTTTCACAATCAAAAGCCGCTCGAAGCTTATTCGAACCATTAACGGTTTAACCCGCTAAAAGCCTGAGGCCTGGTTCCCGAGTGAACGCTTTACATAGCGGAAACCCGCATGGGCTGGTGTTCTCCGGGGCGTCATGCAGGCCGGAAACGGTCGCTTGTGGATAAACGCTATTAGTGTTCATCCCACTTCCTCAAAAAAGTCCCACAAATTAATTTGATAGCCTACACTTGCGCGCAAGTACGGGTCGCCGCCTGCCACAAACAGTCCGGCGGACGTACTGGCCAAGTGCATGAACGATGCAACCGGCGTGGTCGTCCACGGGACTGAGCGACACGTGTAGGGGAAGCGGGGGCACAGGGCGATTACGTTGTTTTTGGGACCGAAACTGGAGACTTACATGAACATCAAGATTCAAAAGCTGTTGCCGATCAGCGCTGCGGCGATGCTGTTCGCGACGTTGGCAACATCGGCTGCGGCTGACACGGTCGTCAAGATCGGTCACGTTGCACCGTTGACTGGCGGTATCGCTCACCTGGGGAAAGACAACGAAAACGGCGCTCGCCTCGCGGTTGAAGAAATCAACGCGAAGGGCCTGACAATTGGCGGCCAGAAAGTCACGCTGCAACTCGACGCGCAAGACGACGCAGCCGACCCGCGTACCGCTACGCAGGTCGCGCAGAAGCTGGTCGACGATAAAGTCGTCGCAGTGGTCGGCCACCTGAACTCGGGCACGTCGATTCCGGCTTCGAAGATCTATAGCGATGCAGGCATCGTGCAGATCTCGCCGTCGGCAACGAACCCGGCCTACACGCAACAAGGTTTCAAGACGACGTACCGCGTCGTCGCGACCGATGCGCAACAAGGTCCGGCACTGGCGAACTACGCAGCGAAGGGTCTGAAAGTGAAGAGCGTCGCGATCGTCGACGACTCGACCGCTTATGGCCAGGGTCTCGCGAACGAATTCGAAAAGACGGCAAAGTCGCTGGGCCTGAACGTAATGTCGCATGACGCGACGAACGACAAGGCTGTCGACTTCCGCGCGATTCTGACGAAGATCAAGGGTGAAAATCCGGACGCCATCATGTACGGCGGCATGGACGCAACCGGCGGCCCGTTCGCAAAGCAAGCCAAGCAGCTCGGCCTGCGTGCGAAGGTGCTGGCAGGCGACGGCGTGTGTACCGACAAGCTGTCCGATCTGGCCGGCGACGCAACCGACAACATCGTCTGCTCGGAAGCCGGTATGGCGCTCGAGAAGATGGAAGGCGGCCCGGCGTTCCAGGCAAAGTATCAGAAGCGTTTCGGCCAGCCGATCCAGATTTACGCTCCGTTCACGTATGACGCGGTGTACATCATCGTCGACGCAATGAAGCGCGCTGGCTCGACCGATCCGTCGAAGATCCTGGCTGCAATGCCGAACACCGACTACAAGGGTGTGATCGGCCAGACGACCTTCGATTCGAAGGGCGATCTGAAGCACGGCGTGATCTCGCTGTACAACTACAAGTCGGGCAAGAAGACACTGCTCGACGTCGTGAAGATGTAAGAGCGCATGTGCGCGGGCAGCTTGCGCTGTCCGTGAACACATGATTAAAAAAGGCACGCGTACCGTCAGGTCGCGTGCCTTTTCTTTTGGGTGCTGCGCGTTGTTGCTACGTTGTTGCTAGATTTTCAGGCGTCGCAGTACTTTCGGGCCCGCGAACGCAATCAACGCACAACACACGGCGACCACGGAAAGCCCAATCGACAGATTGGTCACTTGCGCGACTGCACCGATCACCACTGGCCCGAACAGCAGCCCGAAATACGCGAGTCCCGCGACGTGCGCGAGGCCTTCGGCCGCGTGAATGCCCTTCACGCTCGCCGCAGCCGCGAACAGCACCGGCATCATGTTGGCCAGGCCGAGGCCCATCAAAGTGAAACCGACTAACGCGGCGACCGGAGTCGGCAGCAAGAGCGCGCCGATCATTCCTGCGAGCGCAAGCGTTGCGCTGCCCATCACGAGTTGCGGAGCGCCGAAGCGGGCGCGCACGGCGTCGCCGGCAAAACGGGCCGCTGCCATGCCGCCGGAAAACGCCGCGTAGGCGGCGCTAGCAAGAGCCGGCGTGGCGAGGACGACGTCGCGCATATACACAGTTGCCCAGTCGTACATCGCGCCTTCCGCGATCAGCGCGACGAGCGCCATGATGCCGAGCGCCCACAACGCCGGCGAGCGCCAGCGATTGGCGCGCGGCGTCGCGGAATCCGGATGTTCGTCGTGCGGTACGTGCGGCAACACTGCCGGACACGCGGCGATCAGCACCAGCGCGCTGACGGTGGCCGCCAATGCCAGATGCACGGCCGGCGCCATGCCATGCGCGAGCAGCGCGCCGCCCGCCGCCGCGCCGAACATCCCGCCGACGCTGAACATGCCGTGCAACGACGACATGATCGGCTTGCCCAGCGCCTTTTCGACAGCGCTGGCTTCTGCGTTCATCGCGACGTCGAGCGTGGCCATGCCCGCGCCGAACGTTGCCAGCACGATCAGCAAAAGCCAGTAAAACGGCACCACCAGGATCAATGCGGCGCAGACCGCCATCACGAGGCCGCCGGTCAGGCACGCGCGGCGTGTGCCGACGCGCGCGATCCACGAAGCATTGGCTGCCATCGCGCCGATCGAGCCGCCAGCGACGGCGAGAAGCGCCAGCGACAGCAATGCTGGACTAAGCTGGAAACGATCGCGCACGGTTGGCACGTGCACGCCCCACGACCCGTACACCATCCCGGCGATGAAAAACACTGCCATGGTTGCAATGCGGGCTCGCTGACGAACTGTATAGGACAGGTCGCGGTGAGCGGCGGGGATGGCGGCGAAGTCGGGAGATCGATCGGACACGGAAGTCTCGTGAAGAAAGGTGCGGGAGAAGCGCACTGAAAGCGAATTTCCGATTCTAACCAGGCGCGCTGTCTTATGCTTGAAGCGCTTGAAGCCATGAAAGTGCGCGTCGGAGGCGATTCGCGCCGACTGCAAGCGCTAGCGCGGGACGCGGTCGCCAGCTCACGCGTCCCCTCATGTAACTGGCATTTGCGGTCTCCGGCGAGCAGAGCTCATTCATCAAGGAAGGCAATTGAACATTCCCGCACAAGCTCCATTGCACCTGCTGCATACCTCCGCCGTCGGCACGCTTGCGACGCACGCTCGCCAGCCAGAAGGTTTCCCTTATCCGTCCGTGCTGCCATTCGCGCCGGACGGGCGCCACCGGCCTACGATTCTGGTGAGCCGGCTCGCCGAGCATACGCACAATCTGCACGCAGATCCGCGAGCCGGCTTTCTCGTCGTCGACGCGCCCGACGGCGACGTACTCAATGGTCAGCGCGTCACGTTGCTGGGCACGTTTGAACCGGTCGATCCGGCGCCGGAACTCGTCGCGCGTTATCTGCGCTATCACCCTGACGCGGAGCGCTATCTCGTTCTCGGCGACTTTACGTTCTGGACCATGACGCTCGACCGCCTGCGCTATATCGGCGGGTTCGGCGCAATGGGGTGGCTTGGCGGCGACGAACTGGACCCGCTGCCTGCGCTGGAAGCCGATCAGGAAGAAGCGCTCATAGGAGAATTCGCCGATGCGTTTTCAAACCGATCTGGTTATCAGCTTATTGGCGTGGACCGGTATGGCGCCGATTTAAGACGAGATGGGCTGCGCAAACGTTTCGCCTTCGACAGCGGTAAGCCGGATCGGGAAACCTTGCACGCGGCGCTAGAAGATTGCATGCGGCGGCAAACCAATTAGGCATTTATTGCCGATTCGGGAAAACCTTATCGCAGAAAAACGGCGGGAAAGCGCCGTTGCAATATTTACGTCGTCTCATATCGAAGCTTTCATGAAATGAGATGTTTGCGCGGTGAAACGTATCTTAATTTTCATCTGCTGACAATTAATTACCGACGCAAGAGAGTCTTGCGTTGCAATATGCGGACGTGGCGAAATTGAAAGGGAACGCGCGCACAAGGGGCTGCAACGAAAGTTTTTGAAACGAAGAAGTATTAGTTTTACGCCGATGCATTTGTAGTCTTTCTATTTTGTGTTAATCTCGCGTGCAAATTCCGAGGCATGAACACCTGCAAAGGGCAAGCTGGCTTAAGACTGGCAGTTGTTAATTCAAACCATAAGGGAACCCTATGTCTTCCTACAAGGAACTACTCGCGCAGCGAGAGAAGCTTGAAAAGCAGATCGAAGAGGCTAAGTCGCGCGAATACGCGGAAGTGCTCAACGAAATCAAACAGAAAATGGCCGACTACGGCATCTCCCTTAGCGAGCTGGGCGGCGGCCGCGCACCTAAAGGCGCCAAAGCTGCTCGTCCGCGCGCCGGCGTCGCACCAAAATACCGTGACCCGGAAAGCGGCAGCACGTGGTCCGGGCGCGGCAAACCGCCGCGGTGGATTGCCGGTTTGGATCGCGAGAAGTTTTTGATTCAAAAGTAATCCCTTAGGGAATTACTCAGCTGTAAATGGCTGCCCCGTTAAATGTAATACGAATACGAGTCGGTTGCGCGAGCGCTTCAGCCTCGCCAAGAAAGGTCGCGTGCTGTTCTGAACGCGGCCTTTTTATTGTCGTGCCGAACGCGCCGCAAGTTGCCGTGCGCCGCAACTTCGCGTAACTGGAATGCGAATGCTTTTCGTTTTCATAAGCGGCTGATTTTTATAGATGTTTTTGCAGTCAGCGCGGTTTATGAAGGCCCGGCGGGTAGAATGTAGGCATTGAACTCCTGCTTCCTTCAAGATGCCTTCCGCCGCCGTTGAGTCCGCCGAGAAACACCGCGTCGCGCGCAAAAGTACGTTTGTGAGTATTGCGCTGAATGCGGTATTGATGGCGCTGCAAATCGCCATCGGCGTGTTCGCGCACTCGCAGGCACTCGTGGCCGACGGCATCCATTCTCTTGCTGATCTGATTTCGGATTTTGTCGTGCTGTTCGCCAATCGGCACAGCGGCGCAAAGCCGGACGCGGATCACAATTACGGGCATAGCCGTTACGAAACGGTCGCTTCGTTATTTCTCGGCGCGCTGCTGATCGCTGTCGGCGTCGGCATGTTGTGGCGTGCCGGCACTCGCCTCGCCGATCTGGACAGCATTCCGGCCGTTCATCTGAGCGCTCTGTTCGTGGCAGTGCTGGTGCTCTTCTCCAAAGAAGGGCTGTTCCGCTACATGCTGCGGGAAGCGCAGCGCGTGCGCTCAGCCATGCTCATTGCGAACGCGTGGCACGCGCGCTCGGACGCGGCATCGTCGCTGGTGGTCGCGCTGGGTATTCTCGGCAGTCTCGCCGGCGTGCGGCTGCTCGATCCGATCGCCGCCGCGATCGTCGGTTTCATGGTGGCGCGCATGGGCTGGATGTTCGGGTGGGACGCGCTGCAGGATCTGTCCGACCGCGCGCTAGACGAAGCCGCCACTGCCGACATGCGCGCGCTGCTACTGTCGACGCCCGGCGTTCGCGATGTCCACGAATTGCGCACGCGAAAAATGGGCGATTTCGCGCTAGTCGACGCACATATCCTGGTTGATCCGCTGATCTCGGTTTCCGAGGGGCATTACATCGCTGAGAGCGCACGCCTGCGTGTGTTGACCGACAACCGTGTGCTCGACGCGCTGATCCATGTCGATCCCGAGAACGATGCCGTCGCGCATCCGCCGGTGGGTTTGCCGTCACGCGAGCGGATCGTTGCCGATGTCAACGTCGCATTGGCGGCGGGCGGCCTCAAGGCCGCGGCGGTGAACATTCATTATCTGAGCACCGGGCTCGACGTCGAAGTCGTGCTGCCCGTGCAGCCATTGCACGACAACGACATCGACAGCGAGAGCGCGGGAGCGCTGGAGCGTGTCGACCTCGCCGCGCTAAAGCGCCGCCTCGGCGCGCGCAAGCTCGATGTATTGCGCGAACTCAACACCCCGTCGACGCAAAGCGGTTCGCCGACGCAACTCGGCGCGGGCGCGCATCGTCACAAGAGGACGGCCCCGCATGGCACCAGCTAAGCCGTGCAAGAACGCAAGCCGACACAAGGCGGTCGTGCCGCGCGCAACTGCGAGCCGCGCTCAATGAGTCGCCGCGCGCAGCTGCACCGGCCCGAGCTTAATCTGCACGGCCGACGGCTATATCTAGCAGCGCGGATCACAGCGGCAATTGCGTATCGAATTTGATTTCGCGCAGCACGACGCTCGTGCGTACCTGAGCAACCGCGGGAATCTTGAAGATGCGTTCGTGCAGAAACGTGTCGTACGCCTTGATGTCCGGCGCGACGATCTTGAGGATGTAATCGGACTCGCCGGTCGTGCTGTAGCACTCGGTCACTTCCGGGCAAGTGGCGATTTCCCGCTCGAACTGTTCGACGCCGCCCTCGGTATGACGCGTGAGGTGAATGTGCGCGAGCGCGCACACGTGCAGCCCCAGTTTTTCGCGATCCAGCAGCGCCGTGTAGCGCTGGATCACGCCCGATTGCTCCATGTCCTTGATGCGCCGCCAGCAAGGCGTGCTCGACAGACCGACCTGGTCGGATATTTCTTGCACCGAGCGGCGTGCATCTAGCTGCAAAAGGCGCAGGATTTTCTGAGAGAACGTATCGAGTGTCAACTGCGCCTCCGTTGGCGTCGCCGTATCACCGCATGGTAGAGGGCGCGAAAACGAAACGCAATGCAAAACGGCCTGAGCGAGGGAGATTACCTAATTTGCCGGTTCCTCAGCGGGATTTTGTCCTGAGGCGTCCCCTTCTACACTGGCAGCTAGGCCCGCGGCCTGCATTGCGCGCAGATCCTTCAGCATGTTGCAGAAAAGCGCGCCCTGCTCGATCGCGTCGTCGAGCGCCACATGCGTATGCGGATGCTCGTCGAACCAGTGTTTGGGAAAGCGCGGTTTGATGTTTTTGCGATACGGCAAACCGGTCATTGCGAAGGCGAGCGTCTTGATGTCGAGCGCCGACCACGAGAACGGGCAACGGCCGACAAAGCGCATCATGTACCAGAACATGTACGTGAAGTCGAAGCCGGCCGGCATGGCGACGAACACGGGCTTGCCGGGCAGCGCCTCGACCCAGTCGACATACGCCGCGAGCGCCGCCTCCGGACGCTGCAAGTCCGTGCGGCAGGCCGCCCAGGCTTCCGGCTGTGTCTTCCACCACGCTTCTTGCACGGGATGCGGCGCGGCGCCCTCGAGCAATTCCAGATTCGCGGAGAAAGTGGCGATGAGTTGCTTGTCTTCCGTATAGGCGGCCGATGCGAAGCTCAGCATCGAATGCGGACCGGGGATGGGGCCGTCCGCTTCGACGTCGGTACTGACATAAATTTCGCTGCTCATGCGACAACTCCGTCGGCAACATAGGGATTGCTACGCCGCTCCGCGCCGAATGTCGACGTAGGACCGTGGCCAGGGACAAAGGTGACGTCGTCGCCGAGCGGCCAGAGCTTTTCGCGAATCGAGCGCACCAGATCCGTGTGATTGCCGCGTGGGAAATCCGTGCGGCCGATCGAGCCTGCGAACAGCACGTCGCCGACTAGCGCTAGCCGGTGCGCGCGGCTAAAGAACACTACGTGGCCGGGCGTATGCCCCGGACAGTGATAGACCTCGAGCGTCTCGTCGCCGAACTGCACCGTGTCGCCGTTGTCGAGCCACTGGTCAGGCTCGAACGCTTCGGCTGCGGGAAAGCCGAACCGGGTGCTTTGATCGGGCAGTTTGTCGAGCCAGAAGCGTTCGTCGGGATGCGGGCCTTCGATCGGCACTCCGTAATGCGTGGCGAGCGTCTTTGCACCGGCGCAGTGGTCGATATGACCGTGCGTCAGGAAGACTTTCTCGACGCTCACGTTCTGGCGCGCGATCTCAGCCTGAATGACGTCGAGGTCGCCGCCCGGATCGACGACAGCCGCGCGCCCAGTCGCCTCACAAACGAGCAACGAGCTGTTTTGCTGGAACGGCGTAACGGGGATCAAGGTGACTTTCATGAATGACGGCGCCGCGGGAAAAACGTTGATTGTACCGGCGTCTCAACGCGCTGCGCCGACGTTGGCGGGCGCCCGCGAGTGCTTGCACCGAAGTGTTTTGTCTGCTGATTTTTGCAGCAATGGTGAAGATTCATCAAGGTTTTCAGTCGCTTAGCAACACAGCATTCTGTTTTGGGTATAATGGACCCATGCACGAGGAATCGTGCTGCCACAAGGCGATGCGTCCCCATCAAAAATGGGAGCGCGGATCGCCACTCAAGTATGGGCTGTCGCGGTTATGGACGGCCATCAGGTATCGAGCTTTCGATGCACACGTCTTGCCCAGCCAGGCGCCACGCGCCTGCTACGACTCTTACGGTCGTGACGCTGGGTGGGGCCTACGCCGCCGTTCCTGCGCGCTGAGTCTCGCGCGCAAGAACGTGTTTGCCACGTTCGATGGCGGCATGTGGGGTCTGGTCAGGCTGCCGGGGACAGGTTGCGCCAGACGTGAAAATTAACCGTGCGGTAGCGGCTGAATGAGCCGCATCCGGGCTTTGACGTTCTGCGCTCGTCTGCGCGGCGCGTTATCGTCCTTTGCCGCCGGAGTCGCAGGCAACACGCTCAACTACGCGTGATGCGGCTCGACAATTTGATTGCACGTCTTATGAAAACTCGGTTATCCCGTAGTCTGGGGACTCTTTTTGCCTTTTTTGTGCTGGCCGGTTGCGCCACGCCGCCGGGCGCCGACAACAGCGTCGCAAGCGCTGTGCCGCTGCGCACGAAGAACACGCAAGCAGCGTCTTTCGGACCGCAAGCCTACGGCAGCGCGCCGGCCTCCGCCGATGCTGCCGCGCAAGGGCCGTCGCTGGCCGATGCGAAGCCGCTTTCGGATGACAGTACCGGTGTCTCGGACTTTCATCAGACCGGCCGCGCCTCGTGGTACGGCCGCGGCTTCCATGGCCGCCGCACCGCCAATGGCGAGCGTTACGACATGCACGCGCTGACTGCAGCGCATCGCACGTTGCCGCTCGGTTCGTATGTGCGAGTGACGAATCCCGCCACTTCGCGCTCCGTCGTCGTGCGAATCAACGACCGCGGCCCGTACGCGCGCGGCCGTGTGATCGACCTGTCGATGGCGGCAGCGAATGTGCTCGATATGCGCCATGCGGGCACCGCGCGCGTGAACATCGAACGTTTGACGCAGGACGAAGCGCGCCAGGCGCGTGACGAAACGCTGGCCTCCGACTCGGGCTCCATCGCGCAGAAGTAATACGCGCACGGCGCTATTTGCGTCGGTTGGCATGGCAAACGACGCCTGCCTGTAGAAAAAAGAAGGGCCGCTCATGCGCATGGGCGGCCCTTTTTTCGATTCTTGCAGCTGCGCGTAAGGCGTTGCCGCTTCCCTCAATCGTCCTCTTTCTTCAGCGCCAGTGCGCGCGTGTACAGCGCGTTGCGCGACGCGCCGGTGACCGACGCCGCGATCCTGGCCGCGCTGCTCACCGTCAACTCTTCCAGCAACATCTCCAGCAACGCATCGTGATCATGTTCGCCGGCCATTGCCTGCTGCGCGCCTTCGACCACCAGTACGAACTCACCGCGTTGGCGGTTTGGATCGGCGGCGAGCCACGTTGGCGCTTCGGCCAGGGTGCCGCAATGCAAGGCTTCGTGTAACTTCGTCAGTTCTCGCGCGATGAGGAGCTTGCGCTCGCCGCCCCACGCGTCGGCTAACGCCTGCACTGTTTCGACAATGCGGTGCGGCGCTTCGTAAAAAACCATCGCGTGGGGATGCTGAGCGAGCGTTTGCAGCGCGGCGGCGCGGGCTTTAGGTTTCGGCGGAAGGAAGCCGAGGAACGAGAACGTCGCGACCCAATCCCCCGCCGCGCTCAGCGCGGTGACAAGTGCGCTGGCGCCGGGCAGCGGAATCACTGCAAAGCCCGCTTCGCGCGCTGCATCGACGAGTTTTGCGCCCGGATCGGAAATGCCGGGTGTGCCCGCGTCGGACACATAGGCCACGCGCTCGCCCGCTTGCAAATGCTCGACGATGCGTTGCGCGGCGGCTCGCTCGTTGTGCTGATGAACCGCGATGAGCGGCTTCGAGATGCCATAGCGCGCGAGCAACTGACCCGTGTTGCGAGTGTCTTCCGCGGCGATGCGATCCACGAGTCCGAGCACATGCAGCGCGCGCAGCGTGATGTCGGCGACGTTGCCGATCGGCGTGGCCACCACATACAGCGCGGCGGCAGGGTACTGCTGTCCTTGCGCGAGTTCGGAGAGAGGAGTCATGAGGCAGAAAACGCAAACGGACGGAATGAGGCCGTCATTGTGCCACGCAGCGCCGCGCGTTCCGGCTGGCGCGCGGAATGTCGACGCGGCGCGAAAGAAGCCGAGCGCGAGCGCCGCCATATCGAACAACTTTTCCGGGCAGGCAGGGTCCAAACTCGTCGGCGCGGCGTTCGAGGCGCGTGCGCAGGAGTTTTTGCAGCGTCAGCGTTTGCGGTTCGTGGCGCGCAATGTGTCGTGCCGCGGCGGGGAAATAGATCTCGTGATGCGTGAGCGCGACGGCGCGCTGGTATTCGTCGAAGTTCGTGCGCGCGCGCAACGCAACTATGGCGGCGCGGCTGCAAGCATTGGTTGGCAGAAGCGGCAACGGATCGTACGCGCCGCGCATCACTATCTTGCGAGCCAGCGTTCGCATTCGCGCGAACAGCCCGCTTGCCGCTTCGACGTGATTGCGTTCGAAGCGGGGCGCCTCGTCTGGTTACGCGATGCTTTCCGTGCCGACGAAGTGTGACGCAATGCGCGGAGAACGTGTCTTAGTGCGATAAACTTGCGCTCGCGTGCGAGCTACGGGGCGAAATGGCGAGACTTCAGCGTGCTGCACAGCGCATTTTGCGAGGTGTTGAAGCGCACACGGTTCGTTGCGCTCAAGGTTCGGTGGAGCGCTATTGCTCGCAGCAAGACTTCATTTATACGACTTCACAATACGGCCGCACGTTGCGGCCCACTCGCGGCAGAAGATAGAGACTCGATGTCAGTCGAACGCATTCAACAACACTTCCGCGATAGCGCGGCAGTCAAACTCGAAGCTTTGGAAACCTTGTCGATGCCGATTGCTGCAGCAATCGACACGATATTTACCGCGCTTGCCAACGGCAACCGTATTCTTGCGTGCGGCAATGGCGGTTCCGCGGCGGACGCGCAGCATTTTGCCGCCGAACTGATCGGCCGCTTCGAACGCGAGCGGCCCGGCTTGCCGGCCGTCGCACTCAGTACCGATACGTCGGTGCTCACCGCCATCGCCAACGACTATTCGTTCGAGCAGATTTACTCGAAGCAGGTGTGGGCATTGGGTCAGCCGGGCGATGTCCTGCTCGCGATCAGCACGTCGGGCAATTCCGCCAATGTGATTGCTGCAATCGAAGCCGCGCACGAGCGCGAAATCATCGTCGTCGCGTTGAGTGGAAAGGGCGGGGGGCGCATGCAGGAAGTATTGAGCGATACCGACATCCACGTTTGCGTGCCGTCAGATCGCACCGCGCGCATCCAGGAAGTGCATTTGCTGACCATCCATTGTCTATGCGACGGCATCGATGCCATGTTGCTGGGCGAAGACTGAGATTGATCCGAAGGAGAGCTAGTTGATGAGCGTATTCCGCGTCAAAAAGACACTGGTGAGAACCGTGCTGGTAGTTGGGTTTGCGGCGGGGTTGTCCGCGACGTTGCAGGGTTGTTTTCTCGCCGTTGCGGGCGCGGCGGGTGGCGGCGCGTTGATGGCGACCGACCGGCGCACAATCGGCGCGCAGACCGAGGACCGCGAGATCCAGGTGAAGGCGCTTTCGCAGATCAGCCAGAACCTGCCGGATTCGGCGCACGTCAACGTGACGGTGTTCAACCGCCGCGTGCTGCTGACCGGCGAAGTGGCAGGGGATGCGTCCAAGCAGCGCGCGGAGAGTATCGCGCGCGGCCTGAACAACGTGAATACGATAGTTAATGAACTCGCGATCATGCCGGCGAGTTCATTCTCCTCGCGCACGAACGACACGTATCTCGAGACGCGCGTGAAAACCGCGCTGATCGCCGAGAAGGATATCTCGGCGAACGATTTCAAGGTCGTCGCCGAGCGCGGTTCCGTGTATCTGATGGGCCTCGTCACGATGGACGAAGGCAATCGCGGCGCGGACGTCGCTAGCCGGGTGCCGGGGGTCACGCAGGTCGTGAAGGTGTTCCAGTACATCCAGCCGCAAGAAGCCGCGGCGGCGAATGCCGCTGCGGCGACGGCGCCCGTTGCCGCGTCGCAGCCGGATGCCAGCGCGGCGACGGTGGGGACGATCCCGGATTCATCGGTCAGCGCGCGGCCGCTCGAGCAGCAGTCGCCGGCGCCGGTCACGAATTCGAACGCGGTTCACCCTGGCAATCCGAAGGCGCCGCAATGAAGCTTGGGGTTGTTGGTGTTGTTATCGCTTCTTCGATGTTCGGGGCGGCGGGCTTGGTTGTATCGACGGCAAATGCGGCCGATGTACCCAGCGGTCAGAGGGTGGCCGGCGCGAATGCTTGCATGGGATGCCATGCGGTGGATCGCAAACTGGTCGGTCCGTCGTTTCAGCAGATCGCCGCCAGATACAAGGGCGACGCCCAGGCGCCCGTGAAGTTGGCGCGCAAGGTGAAGGACGGCGGCTTCGGTGTGTGGGGCATGATTCCGATGCCCGCGCATCAGTCGATGAGCGATGCGGATATTCACGCAGTGGTCGATTGGGTGCTTGCTGGGGCGCCTTCGAAGTGAGTTTTTGCTGGGGCTGGCGCCTTGGCAAAACGGAAAATGCTTGTGCTAGAATTATTTGCACGTTGGGGGGGTAGCTCAGCTGGGAGAGCGTCGCGTTCGCAATGCGAAGGTCGAGGGTTCGATCCCCTTCCTCTCCACCAATAAAATCAAAGGGTTACAGGCGTTTTGCCTGTAACCCTTTCTGTTTCTGCGGTCCGTGTAACCGCCATGTAACCGGATTTGGTACACGCCAATCTATATGGATCCCTCCGCCGAGCAAGATGTGGCACCACTCACGTTTATAAGTCGAGAGGCGACCTGACAGTCACAGTCACATCTGGTCGCGAGCGGCCCTTTTCAAGGCAAACCGCGGCAATCGACCACCCGTTGCTGTCGCTCGAGCAGGCGCCGATCCAAAGGCAGGAATCAGAGCGGAAACGGTCGCGCGATCGCGATCACTCGAACGCCCCCTAGCGCCTTGAGACTGAACCTCACTTCTACAAGGCGAAAACCATTTTCGGCTTCAACATTCTGTGCCCGACCCGGTAGATCGGGACATCAGCCGTGGGCGGACTTCGCGTACCGGTCGGCCCGCGGGCCGCGACTGGGGCTCAACAGACAGACGACATCGCGGAGGCAACTTTAGATTCCTCAGCTGACGGCGGTCGGTTGGATGAGGTGCCAGTCACCTCAGGATATGAATATGCCGGGCTGGAGGTTGCATCCATTGCACAATGACCTAGAAGGCCGCCTTTCGGTATGGGTCAGTGGCAATTGGCGAGTTACCTTCACTTTCGAAGGAACTGACGCGATCCTGATCGACTACCAGTGATTGCACAATGTCGCGACCGGCGGACTTGATCAAGACTCAGGTGAACTGACACTGTACGCGCGTAGGGCGGACTGGTCGCCGGCGTGAGCCGACGTTTCATGATCCGAACGGTTGGTCATCCCCGGCGCGCGCTATATGTTGGCGCAGTCCTTGTTGGCGTAGCCTGTTGGGAGCGCGTCGCTTCGAATCGCCGAATGTAATCGTCGATCGACGGGTGAAAGAGCCAGCGCTTTGCCGCAAACTCGTTGAACACAAGACGTCCTAAAAGCAATTCATCCAGCGCGTCCGGGTCGAGTCGCCCAAGCTCCATGGCGAGAGTCGGTTGGCCCCGCTCCCGGATGCGGACCGTGTCGGGCTCCGAAAACCCCTTGATCGAGAGTTCGACAAAGAGCGTTTCAGCCGGCCAGTCCGGCGCGGCGATTGTCTTGATCCGCAAGGCCGGTACAGAGTCCCTTGTCGAGCCCACGGTGATCTCGCGTATCTTCAGCGCACGCGCTGCCCGGATTACCTGCGGATACGGCGATGACATTCCGGTTGCTGAACTGAGTCGTACCGTAAGATCGGGAACCATGATAAACGGCTGGTTAGCCAACCGCCCGTCGGAAACCCTTTGCAGCGCCCGCATAACCGACTGAGGCGCGGCGCGAGGAACACGCGCCGCCCCAGATCCGGTCGCGACCTGCGGTTCCGGGGAAGCACCGCCCGGCCCAAAGAAGCCTTCGCGCTGAGATTTCCCGATCCCGGCGCCGCGTTGACTCGACAGGGCATCGGATGTCCACGCTACCTTCTGCGGCTCGTCCTGAGTGAACACATGGTTTTTCTCAGCCTCGGCTAACGCCGGGTGGTGAATCCAGCGTTTCCCTTCCAACTCGCTCACCACTAGGTCACGAAACTCGTTCAGGGTCACTCGACCGGCGAGCATGGACAGGTTGATCTCCAGCGAAGGAAGGTTGCGCTTCTTTATTCTGGCTTCCCGTTCGCTGGTGATCCGATTGCTCACCGTCACCTCGATCAGCAGATCGTCTGCAGGCCAATGTGGATGTGAAGCGGTGCGAGCCTTAACATCTGGCCGGATTTCGCCGAGCGGATGTTCGAGTGAAACGTCCTCAAGTTCCAACGAAGCGGCGGGACGGATCTGGTTTGCTTCCGAAACCTGTAATGCGGGGACAAGGATGCGGCACTCACGCTCTAGAATTTTCTTGGCTGCTTCGTGAAGGGCGGACTCCCGGTTCGGGCTGCCATAGTCGATTGAATCCGCCGCGAGATCGCCTGCGGCTTTCGCAGCTTCGGCCTCAAGCTGCAGATCCTTCCAGTGCGAACACCAATTGCCCGCGCTCACATCGAGGCGCATCCGGTTGCGCAGATCCTCTGGTGAGAGCGCTGCGAGCGCCGGATCATCTACGACTATTTCCACTGTCGGCACGTCAACTGTCATACTGCTTCGACTGCCCACCAGCAGAACCCGGAATTCCCGGCCGTCCTCCAGGCGCACGATGGCCGAGGCCTCGTCGACGATTGCCGTCGACACGACCTTCACGGCCTCGGGTGGCACTTCGACCCAAGCTTCATACACGTGGCCGCTTAACCCTGTTATACGCGCATCGCGCCGGTGCCCAGGTAAGGTGAGGTATCCAACGTCAGCGAGCGACGCGAGAAGTCCCGCCCGCGCGGCGGCGATCAGACATGTTCGACGCTCGCCACCGGCTTCGTGACGGAAATGCGGCCGACGTCGATAAATGGTCTTTCCGGCATTGACCGCGATGAGCGTCATGCCGCAATCGGCGCACTGGCAATTGCACGCCGCGCCGCCTTCAGCTTCGCTCAGATCTAGGATGTATCGGGGTTGTCCCGTGCCTTTGTCCGTTCCCCACGCCATCAGGAGTTCGGGCGCCCCATTCGCGCGCGTCGCCGTGCGCGTGCGAACCTGCCAAGTTGTGCGTTTTTGTTCGTCCATGTCGCTTGCCAGTTTTTGCCTTGCCCACCTGCGGAGCGGCGCGCAAGAGAATTCGCACCGCATGTTTCGGGACTTTACTGGTAAGCACGGCGATCGTCTCGCGTTTGCGCTCACGCGAGCGAGAAGTCGGTCGCTATCGATGGGCGAATAACCACTCTTCTTAGATCACTGGTTTTGGTGCAATTTGAAAAAAATAATGCAAACTGGTGCACTAGGGACCTTGGAAAACTCGGAAGGCTGCGAGGCGCAACGGTTGGGATGGAATTCTTGCCGAGTGGAAAGCACGACGTTCCGTTCTACAGCATTTCCATCGGCGCTGACAATTCGATAAAGCCGCCCGGCGCGGAGTATGAGCTTGTTACGATGAATTAGCCAAGACACTTGATCGCCTTCTGGGAGATGGCTCCGCGCAAGGGTTTAACGACTGAGAGAGAAGAAAGTAATGTCCGAAGAGATGAAAACAATCAAGGCCGGCCCGTTCACCCTGGTTGCCCGTTTCATTGACAACGCTTACCGAGGTGTCATGTGGGCGGATGGGGAAATGGTCGTCGATATTCGCAGAGCGACTCTGGACGAAGTATGGCGCGCACTCTGCGATGCCTTATACGAACAACAGATCTCGCTAGCTGCTGCGCGGCTTGATGAGCCTACGGCAGCGGAGATTGCGAAGGTCTTCGTGCGGATTGCTCACCAGCTTACTGCGGGTCACAAAGCCATGCTGAGAGCGCACCTGAATGCTTCCGACCAAAGAATTACGGCTACCCAGCTTGCAAAAGCCGCTGACTATGCAACCTATTCCGCAGCGAATCTCCAGTACGGAATACTTGGTGCGATGCTCTTCGCAGAGCTGCCTATAGACCTGCCGATGCGTAAGGATGGCTCACGAGTGATGACATGCACGATCGCTTGGGGCGATAACGCCCGAAACCCCGACGAAGAACATTGGGTGTGGAGAATGCGACCCTACGTAGCTGAGGGGTTGGCTGCCTCCGGCATTCTTTGACGGTCACAGAACTCGGGCCGTGCACCGAGGTCCGGATCAATGGGAGCCAGCCCCTCCACCAGCGTCGGCATTTCACGTCCGGTAACGGCGAGCCGCTCCCATTGTGCACACGGCAGGTTCCGAGGTTGAACCGGCCGTCGGAATGACGCCTTTGTGCATTGGCGAATGGCAACTATTGGGCCGGTTCCGGCTATACATTCGTCGACGATGACGGTGGCCCTGACGTACCGTTCGTCGCTGCTTCGGCTGCAGAGCCGAAAGATGCTGCCTCCTCACCTAGGTGCATGTCAGGAGACGCCGTTTGCGATAAATGCGCCTGCACCGCGCGTCGATTGCGACGACGTCAACCTACCTTCATGGGTAAGACAGCAAACGGGCTCGCCAGGTCAGCACCGCGTTCAGGCGACCGCCACCGCTAGGCCTAGCGCGGCGAATCCCCACCGGGACGCGCCCGGTATCGGAGCCATCCCGACGAACTCGGACGTGACTTCGCGAACAGGCGTCACCAATCTCGCCACTGCGCGAGTGCTTGCGAACGAACGCCTCTGCTCAGGCCTACGGAGCAAGTGCCCGTGCGCCTACGAAAACAGGTCGAGCTGAAATGGATCGACGTCTGCTTTCATGCTCTCCTTCGGAGAGTCCAAGTCCGACTCAATTCGAAAGGAGCCGGGATCAACACCTACATTTGTACGCGCTTGCAATCAGCCAGGTTCGGCCCCTTGCACATTCCATTCATTTCCGCGTGCATCGCGATATAACGGACGGTGATCAAGCTCCTGCTATATCACGTGAAATGCGCAAATCGGCCGAATTCGTGCCGCCTAATGTCTGGACGTCTCCGAGCACCCTTGGAAAATAACAGCGCGCTACGCCTTGACTTCGGTCCGCGTAAAGAATGATTTGACCGTCTCATCCCCCACGACATGTAGGAGATGCTTGGCGCGGGACAGACCGACGTAAAGCGTTTCCCGACTCTCCTCAGTCAGATTCTCGCTACCAATCCACAGAATGACAATTGGGGCTTCCAATCCCTTGAAACGGCTAACAGTATCCACAAGAATCGCATTGCGCGCGCGGTTTTCGAGCGACCAACCAACACCGCCGGGCAGAGTCGTCCGGCTGAGGCGATCGAACAAGGCCTGCTTCGGTGTTTTCGCAAGCAGGACAGCAATGTCAGAGGGTGCAACTTTTTCACCCTGCAATAGCTGCTTGCAACGGGTGACAATCAACGCCGCCTGCTCATCCACTGACGCAGCCGTTTCGAAAACCACATCCGGTCCATGCAACTCTGGCAAATCAACCGGCTCCCCCTTGTAGAAGGCGTAGGCTTTCTCATGAACAGGCGCGGTGTTGCGACAGTTCACGGTGAGGTAGAAAGGATCCTCTTTAACGGGGAGCTGAGCATGGCGCTTGTAAAGCGCCTGATTGGGGTCGCTGAAAAGAAAGAGCGTTCCATTGTCCTTATCTTTCAGCAGATCCTCGATCGAAAACCAGTATTCGTCACTGAAGTCCTGTGCTTCATCAACGACGACCGAGTCGTAGAGATCGTCCGTCAGCACCTCGCTCGAAAGCGCAAGAGCAAACGGCATCTGAACTTCAAATCGGGTTTTCGCATCGTTACCCGGGTACGCCTCTTTCGCCTCTTCGTACAAGTCCCGCTTTGTGCGCTCGAGTACGAGCGAGCGTCTGCGGTCACAAAGCTGATGAAACCCCATGACCTCGATTTTCGGAACGCCTGCCAACGATTGAGCCAGAAGGTCAGCAAGCGGACGGTTGTAGCAAAGCAGCAAGATGCGCTCGTTATCAGCCGCAAGCTGCCGTGCCTTCTCGACCGCAATCAAGGTTTTTCCGGTGCCCGCACGGCCAGCGATCACCGCCCTCTTGCGACCACCAATCGTTCGCAGAATCTTCGCTTGAGCGTCGGTCAGTCTGATGCGTTCCTGCTCAGCCTCATCAAGTACAGAGCGTAAAAGCGGTCGAACGCTTACGGATGCACAAAGAATGTCCTCAACCAGCTTGACGCCGTCCTCGCCGAGCGGCTGCGTCCCAGCAGCGGCCCAGAAAGCGTTCACTCCCGCGAGCCACGCCGCGACGTTGCCCATTTCAGATCGACCGCCGATGATTTCTATAGGACGACCAGACGCCGCCAGGGACTTCGCGTTATCCACATCCGGGAGCATCACACACTCTCCGATGACCATACGGGTGCCCTTCCACGCGCGCCACTTCCGGTGCCCTTTAAGCTGATCGAGAAGCGCGAACTTCTCGTTCTTTGCTTGCTTGAACGGATCCTTGATTTCGTTGCGATCACCAGCCCGGTCAATCGAAAACCATTCGCCGGACGTCCCGTCAAACGATACCCCACCACCTTTGACCTCGATAGCGAGAATTCCGGCAGAAGGAAACGCAATCGTAAAATCCGCTTCGCCTTCCCGTAGCAAGCCCCCGCGATCCCTGTATGTCCACGAAGCCGAATGGATAACTAGAACATCATCGGGTAGCTGGTCGCGACATGCCCGGTAGAATTTCGCTTCCGCGCGAGACGAGAGTTCCTGAAGACGCTCCTCGGTGAGTTCTGGACGCATCGTTGCCATACTAGCTTGCCTTTGATAGACGCATTTTGGCCGGATTGAAAATCCGGATTATTTCGGTTCCGTCATCGAGACGAACCTGCACACGTGTGAAGCGGCCGCCGATTTTGGGCACCGCGATTATTGTCCCGCTACCTTCCCCTTCAATCTCAATGCGCAGACCTTCAACCGGCACCAAGGCCGAACTCTTTTCAGAGATCGCGATATCCTTCCATCCTGAATCGTAGCGAAACTGGCCGGCGTTCCCGAACGGATTCTTGACTATGTACAACCGTCGCCGATTTTCATCCAATGCGTGTTCAACAACGCATAGCCAGTAGAGATCCCTATGCTCTGCGGCACACAGCACTTCCGATGGGGTCATCGCGATCCCAGAAGCTGTCCACGCGCCGCTCTGCCCCTTGACTTCGATGTAGTACTGTTGGCCATCCAAAGAGATCCCGCGAATGTCAAATCCCTTGTTGAAGGGAGGCATTTCCTCGAGGGATTTCCAGTTCGCAGCCTGACTGTCCAAGACGAACTTGACAGCAGCCTGCTCCACTTCGGTTCGCGCATCCTCTCGCTCCGAGTCGGAGTCGTCAGGCTGGCGCGATGGATCATGGGGTTCGACATAACTGAGAAGACGCTGTCCGCTTTCCTCTATCAGGCGTCGCTTGCTTCCAGCGCCAGGCGCGCGGAGCCTCGGAGGCAAAGGTATGCCCGACGCGATAGGCGAGAAACGCATCGACGAGCCATTGTTTGATCGAGGCTCGCCGCTGGTTGCACCGGAAGCACGGGTCGTTCCGGTTCCCTGCGAGCTGTTCGACGACGGTCGCGGAGGTTCTGCTGTCCCTGCACCTGCACCTGCACCTGCACCTGCACCCGTCCCGGTCCCCCTGCCCGTACTCTTGCTCGCGCCTGTACCCTCACTCGCGCTCGAGCCAGTACCCGCGCTGGAGCCCGTGGCTCCGGTCACGCCATGGCCGCTTCCTGACTTGCCCGAATCGGCAGCAGTGTCTCCGCCGCTCACGGGTGCTGACGGACGTGTCGTTCCCGCCCCAGCTGGCGGTTCGCTCGAATTCGGCTCGGTCGCCTCGGTCTCAGATGCGAACTCCTCGCTCTCGCCGTCATCTTGAGTGTCTGCGTCCCCTTCCGGCTGGTCTCGCTCCTCATCGGGGGGCGGCCGATGATCGGAGAACAATCCTTCGGCCTCCTCCGTCGGCAACTCGGTGACGCCCTTCACTTCGAGGAACTCCGCTGCACCCTCGAATTCCGGTTCTGAGAGTATCCGGCTGATGGCATCCGCAAGTATCGGCGACACCGAGAGAAGTGTGCAGATTTCTGCCGCCAGTCGATCGACCACGCCTTTGACACCGGTTCGCACATACGCGGTCGAGCCGTCGATCAGCACGTGACCGGTTGTGGTAGCGACCTCACCGAGAAGCTCCGCGTGCAAATTGAGATTACCCACCTCCGACACAACAAGCTTCGAGAGGACCTTCCATTTGCCATTCTCGACCGCACGAGTGAAAGCCGCGTGCGAATTCGCGTAAACCACTCGCGCAATCAGAACGCAACGTTCCGCAACTCGGCTGGTCAGCGACTCGATGACCACTCCGGGGCCCGGATCGACGAGACGCAAGGAGACCTTCGACGAAAGCGTTGGCACGCGAGCGGCATCAAGCAGAGCCCTGATCTGCGGAAGACGTGTAACCGGGACGTCAACAAAGTGAATCCCCTCTCGACCGTAAAACAACGCTGCGATATTTGGGTCATCGTTGATGAGAAGCTCTCCGTCATTGACTACCATTTCACCGCTGG
Source organism: Paraburkholderia kirstenboschensis (assembly GCF_032806925.1). Lineage (NCBI taxonomy): Bacteria > Pseudomonadati > Pseudomonadota > Betaproteobacteria > Burkholderiales > Burkholderiaceae > Paraburkholderia > Paraburkholderia kirstenboschensis. The sequence goes on from NZ_CP136513.1 coordinate 2,940,510, forward strand.
TGGAGAGGAATGAATTTCCGTCTGCGAATTCGTCAAGCCACGCCGGCACCGATTCATCGCCGTTGGGCGATACGATCTCGCGATTTGCGCGGGTGTAAATCCGCATTGCCTCGCCCGCCCGGCTTTCCGGTGATATCGGCGACGTATCCAGCGAAGGCAAAGCACGAATCAACGCGATAGTCGGAAGATCCGCTGAAACACCAAGTTTGCGCACGAAGAAAGACTGGAACTCCGCGTAGGCCCCCTGAAGGGATGGGTAGAGTGCGCTGAGAAACTCTCCTTGCTGCAACCAGACAACCTGGCTCAGGTTTTTCCAGGACGGTGATGCTCCTCGCACCAGAAAAAGCGCGTGCGATCTGAACGCCTGCCTGACTGTATCCGGGTTGCGTTCATACAGTCGCTCGAGAAAGCGATAAATTGGCCTCACCGACGTCATTGAGACGTTCGGCGCCTTCTGCAACTGAAGCAGTCGTGCGACGCAGGTCTGAACATCAGGTCGGTGAAGAATCCCGCACGCGTCGAGGAACGCCTCGTTCGACAGTTGAGCATCAACGTAATGCGGAGAATCACCGAATGCTTCGCGCAACTCCTTGGAATCGCGGAACGCTTGCTCAAGCGTTACTTCTACACGTTTTCTTGACGGTGCGACGGTGACCCGTAGCTTGTGAACAAAACCGTAAATCTGCGCAGCGGACGACGGTTTGCCTTTGGGGACGAAGCGCGGACTAGACGGATATCTGGACCAATTCCTGTCCAGGCATTCCAGGGTCACGCGGCGCGTTGCAGATGCCGGGGCCTCAAGCAGTCGTTGAAGCTCCGCGCTACATTGCACATCGCCCGATGTCATCTGGTCAACGCGCGGAGACGGATTTACGCCAAGCGCGATGAGAAAAGTCCTCCAGCCAGCGATCTCCTCAGCGTCCACTCTCTCCGACTTTCCCGTGCTTTTGAGATACAAGGGCGAGACAAGTCGTGATTTTTCAACTCCGTCGCCAAGGAGACTTTCGATGTCGAACTCTGGCTGGTACTCCGACGAAAGGTACATCTGACTTGCTTGCCAGAACGTCCTGTTTTTAGTTCCGACCCATAGTTCGGTTTTCAGTTTCTCCCAAGCCGCCTCCGCGCTAGTTCCGTGGGATTTAGCGCCCGCAAGATATTCGTTCTGCTTTTCCTTGATGTAGCGGAGGTGGCCGACGAGAGACTCGTTACCTGACTGCTTCCAGTCATCCTTTTCATGCAAGGGCAGAATGTGCTCGGTGATCAGCTGATATGGGTCAGCGGACTTCACCCCAACGGCATCGAAGAGGCCTTGTAGACTTTTGTCGCCGTCGGACGTTGCTCGTGCGATCGCCTCGTGGCAAAGCGTCAACTCATGTTCGAATCCGAATCTCTTCCCCGGTGCCAGTGGATAGAAGACGCGGGTGGAGTTCGCGGACCGGAACGCGCCCTTGGCATCGAGAACTACCGGGGCTTTCGCGAAACCGGCAGACAGCAGATCTTCGCGCCTCAATCCGGCGATAAACCTATAGAAGTCCAGCATCCATTCGATTTTGCGCTGCTGTAGCCACGCCGTATGATCTTTGAATATATTGACCAGATCGTCGTACGTCAGCGCCTTGCAGCCGAGCCTGCCAAGGGTCTCATTGTCGACCGTGAGCGAAGCAGCGGGATAATCCTTTCCAAATAACGCCAAGGCTTCTTTCGCCGAAACAAGCTCAGCAAATCCGGGCGGTGGAAGCATGACCTCGGACGGTTTGCGCCACACGCCCGTTGCGCAGGGAATGCATTCCGTTTCGCTGAGCGCTGCAAAAAGTTGGTCGACAACAGGAACGAAGAAAGCGGCCGTTACCTCTTTGGGTTTCGGCAAGTAATTCAAATACCCGTTCGCAGTAGAAGGCGCTTTCCGGAACTGCTCGATCGCGCGTACAAACGCCGGCGCAATAGAGTCACGTAGTTTCTGGTTCCACGGCCGCTCGCCATGAATGTCCTCGCGACTCGAACTTAGCAGGAAATCGCCTTGGATATAGAAGCGAAAGCCGAAGGCGCGTATAGGCAGGAAGGCAAAAACCTCTTTTCCTGGCTCGGCGAGCGCGTTGCCTTCAGCATCGAGTGGAAACGCCAGAACAAGGTCACTCTCAATTGCGTCCGGACGCTTTTCATCCGTAGCCTGAGCCATCGACACCCGATGAACAAAGCGCATGTACCGCTCTGTCGATTTCTCGACGGGGGACCCGGCTTGATCGCACTGTTCCGTGATGATCGATATCACGTTCCCGGAGTCTCGCCGCTCAAACACGACGCGACCTGTCTCGTGCGCGAGATCAAGGTGGCGAAGTCTCCGCAGGAACAACATCAGCTTCGGATGCAGTTCCTTCAGGATGCTATCGGAAAACGTTCGGCCCGCTTTCGCAGGCAACACGACCGTTGTTCCGGTCTCGCTAGTGTCGACGTCCGGGGGCGTCCAATTGGGCACGACGTACCCCAGAAGCTCGTCGGGGCGAGACATGTCAAAAGAAAAATGAAACCCGTTCGAATGAATTTCGGGCTTGTTCGAAACCTGAAAAACAGACTTGAAACCGATCCCCTTTTCGCCGATAAATCCGCTCTTCTTGTCAGCAGCTTTCGTGCTCCGACCTACTCCGCAAAGCGCCCGTACGTTCTTCTCAGCGAAGCCGACCTCGTTGTTGAAAAACGTGAGTCGCTGTTGCGACAGCTTGATCTGAACTGACGGAACAACGTCCGGCGCATAACTGTTGTCGTCAGCGTTCTGCAATAGCTCCAGGAGAAAGTGCGTGTCGCTTGCATACAGGTCTTCCGACAGCAAACGCAGCGCGTTGTTGAGTTGTCCGCGCAGGCTGTTCGCGGCCCCTTCAACCTCCTGCGGCATATCCAGCCCGATCATGTAATCGTTGCGGCGGATATCCTCGATTAACGCCTGCCCCGATAATGCCAGCTCATTGGTCCCCATAGCGGCCCTCAATCTTTTCTAACTCGTTCTAATATCACATCACGTACACAGGGAAGATATCAGGATTTTGAATCCAAGGTCAGACGTTCCCTTGGGTTTACGGCCGAAAATCGGCCTGATTGAGTTCCGAAAACGTTTGGGAGGAGATTTCAGATTCGGACGGCCACACGGCCAGTAGATGTTCAATGGGGCCGCCTCTGCATTGAACGCCATCCGAAACTCGCGTGAGGATGGAGAACGAAGGCAACAACTGGCTAATGTCTTCGGGACAGGAAATTGAGCATGGGAGACATTCGCTCGTGTCGAACAACTTGCAAACTTGCGACCTATCCGCCACCGACGTCGTGCATTGCCCGTCCGTACCAGAGTGAACCGGTCATTCCGTACCGTTACTCGAGGACAAGTCATACCAGAAGTTCGACGTGAGTGAAATCGACCCGTTGCTGCCAGTCACAGCCTCGCAGTTCGAGCGCCGCGTTTTGGAGCGCAGCAGTCATTCACGCGATGCAACGGAAGCTCAATCGCCGAAGCTTGCTCCCAATGAATTCGCCAAGGCTACTGCCTTAAAAACCACCCATGTACTTCGTCAATCGATGTTAGCGGAAACGCGACAACTTCGCCGTTTCCGTCAACGGCTCGCCCGTACAAGTCCAGTCGGATAATCGGTGTGCCGGTAACCACGTTGTGAAGCCAATTGATGTATCGCTTGAAATCTTCCTTTGATAAACATTTCGTCGGTGGGTGGCCAAGGAATCCGTCAGCAAAGGAATTCAATGAAACAGTCGATCCGAGATCGGGCACATTCTGGGTCAACCCGCAGCTTGAGCCGAGCACCTCTTTATTGCAAATACGATCTCTATACGCGCTGGCGCGGACATGTTTTGTTTTGTCCATCCACGCAATAAAGTGACACTGATCGTGCAGCGCCCGCATCTCAGGTTCTCGTTCGAGCGCACGGCACAACGCTTCTACGCGCCGTCTTTTCTTGGCCTCAGATTGCAGCTGAGCTTCACCAAACTTCATTTCAATCAAGCAAAAATGATCAACTCGTCCCAAAAGGGAGTCAGACAAGAAATGTCGATCCTGACCTCCAAGCGGAAATGGCGAAAAACGGACACTATCCCGATGGGCCCGAGTGCGCAGATAGTCGTGAATGAGCTCTGCGATGCTTGCTTCGTTTTGTGCCATCTATCTTCTTCCAATTGAGCAGCACAAGTATCGAATGCAGTCCGGGAAAAAATCTCCCAAACCGTCGACCGGGACAGGGAGTTACGCGACCGAAAACCTCGTAGTCCAGCACAAGGAAAAGATCTCGACGGACGACATGGTTAGATTGGAATCCGACCTAGCCATTGCTCCGCAGTGGTCGGCGTCTTAAGTTGCGACAGAGCCTCGCTGAAGTGCTTCAGACCACCCCCAGAGAGAGGCATCCCCGATGATGAAAATGCGATGCTGTGCGCGCGTCACTGCCCCGTTGAGCAGATTCGGCTTCGATGCAGCCCAGTTCGCCGATCCTTCAGCGTGGTGGTCCGCACCGAGCACGAAGATCACAACACTCTCTTCCCTCGCCTGAAACGTGTGCACGGTACCTATCCGTTCACGACACCACTTGCCCCATGCTTTCTTCGGAGGTACGTCCTCAGTGACGGCGCGCCAGTCGATGCGCTTAAGGCGGCTCACAGTGGCGCCCTTGATCGCCTTGAATGGGGAATGCGGCGGTTAGCGGCTATCATGCGTGGCAGAATCTCTTCGCCAAAGCCCTTTGGAAACTACTCATCCCACGATGCATCTTCTCGATCACATTGGACGTTCAGCCGCAATCATCGCATTGGCCTCAGCTGTTGGGATAGCGTTCGCAGCCGCTACCCCCGATATTCGATGGGAGCGCGCTCATCCTCGAGACGCACAAGTCGACGCGTTGAAACGTCAAGAAGCGAATACTCGTGCATTGCTCAACGCACAAGCAGAGACAGTTCGGGCGGTGTCAGCCCAGCAAGCCACGTTGACTGCGCAATTGAAACACGCGCAAGAGTTGGCGCAAGCACAGCAACTACGAATCGATAAGATGGAGGCCGATAACCGCTCGGCGGCCTACCAAAACACAGTTGCTACCGTGCTCAACATCTTGGGGATGGTGTTCGGCATTATAGGCGGTACGTTGCTGGCGGGGGCACAGCTGACCTCTCGGCAGGAGAGAATCTCGACGCTTCGGCAATTGCCCCCAATCGTGGACATGGCGACTCGCAATACGCAATACGAGCCGGTTCTCAACTTCTTTGCGATTTTGGGGAGTATTACGCTCTCAGTCGGGTTCGTCTTGCAACTCGTCGGGACGCTAATCGCCTCGCCGTTACCGATCGCGGCAATGGTCGCCATCGGCTCGATAGCGATCGCGATCTCAACGTGGATTCTATGGTTCTTCTTGGGGCAAACGCACGGCCAGACGCGAAGTGAAAAGCTGTCTACGATGCGACAGAACATCAGGAAGAACATTCTCCAGCCTATCACCCAGCAATTCGTCGGGCGAGGATCTGCCACTTGTGAAGTGTGCTGCCGAAAACTGTCCGCCAGCGATGCAGAGGTGTGGTGGATAGCCGAGACGAACTCGCCCGAACACCCATACCTTCATGCGCCGTACGCCCTTCATTACGGTCATAGTACTTGCCTGCCTGAATGCGAAGACTATGCCTTGTACTACGCGCAGCCACACCGCTACACGAACCACACGTTCCATCGGGAGAGCGCCGAGACGTTTATCCGGAATGTAGCGCCCGAGCTGCGGATTTGGTACAAGGCGCATCGAGAGTACTGGGCCGGGAAGTCTAACGTTAGTGATTTTGACACCCCATACGACGCGCATCTTGCTCGTGTAGAGCGCGCATTTCGTTGACTGTTTCTGGGGCGAGATTCGGTGCTCTAGCCGTAGCAAAGTGACTGACGTTGGACTGGGCGCGTTCACAACCCCGAGGCCAGATACTTAGTCAGCGTAATGCTGCATCATCTCTCATCTCTGCTTTAAGTAAGACATTGATGCAGGCGTTCAACGCCCGCAATCATTGACGCGACTCGTGCCGGCGAAAAAATGGACAACAATCGACAAGAAAAACGCTAACGACATGCGGACTATCCGCATGCGCGACCGTTAAATCCTCCGGGAGGAGCTCGATTCTCGCCCTTGTTTTTTTTGGGATCTTTGCCGTGCCGCGTGGAGGCAACGATCTCAAACCGAATCGGACATTCAAGATTCCTGATTTCGGTCGTCCGAACCGACTGTCATCTAAGTCCACTTTCATTAGGCGGCGATGGCGTGATCATCCTCGAAGCTAAATGCGCGTGGTGTCGCGACCGTCTCACCGTCGAAGTTGCGAGCGATCTCGACTGTGATCAGGCTGTCGCCCGGAAACGCGGGGCTAAGCTCCAGAGTCAGATAGTCGAAGAGTGCGCGCTCATGAACCGCGATCACCACCTGGCGATCCATGCCTTTGGACAGCGAGCGGAGCAGCGCGGCGAACTGTGCGATATGGAGATCGTCCATCGACTGAACCGGATCATCAAGTATCAACCAAGGCATACGAACCGGAACGGAGAGATGAAGCGCGAGGAAAAGTGTCAGCGCAGCGGTGTTGAGATTGCCTTGGCTCAGCATCGCTCCAGGCGAACCGGACGCCTTGCCGGAGCGATGCAAAGTTTCGAGCACGGCCTCGACGTTGCCACCGCTACCGACGGGAAGCCGAAATGCAGGTACGAATTGCTCCGATGGAGCCAGCCTTACAAACAAATCGCGCCAAACCTTGTTGAGCGATGTGCTGAACACCTTCTTGACGATATCGGAGCGCACTTTGTCGGCAGCTTCGGAGACCTTTTTGGCGTGTCCGCGGGTAGTATCGATTTCCTTGAATGCGATGTCGAGGGTATTGAGGCGGGCGAGCGTTTGATCGCGTTCCGACCGCAGGATGGCAATCTGGGCGAGGTCGCGAATGCGGATGTCGAGCTCCGAACTGGCCTTGACTCTGACGGCGGCGACGCGCTCCGCCTCCGTGACGCGCTCCTCTACGATCCGGTGCACCTCGGCAAGCGCGAGATCGATGCTCTCAAAGCTGCTGGAGGACCGCTGCAGCAAGGCTTGCACCATGGTCTCGATTTCGGGGAGCAGCGAGACTGACTGTTCGTCCCTCCGGCGGCCTGTCACCACCGCCTGTCGGGCCATTGCCGCGTTGGCTGTCAACCTGGTTCCTTCTGCAGCGGTTTCCTTCAGGTCGGATAGACGTTGCGCCAGATCGACCATTTGAGCATGGCGCACGGTGAGCGCGGCGAGGTCGTCCGCAGAAAGCTGTCCGTTGGCGGCGCTTAGCAGGTCTCGCTGGGCAGCGGCCAGACGCGAACTCTCTTCAGCTCGCGCCGTCGCCAGCGACTGGAGGCGCCCGGCCTCGCTGGTGAGCGATGCGATTTTGGCGGCGACATGGGCTGAAAGCGACCCGGCGTCTATTTCGGCGTAGTTGCGGCTGCAGACCGGACATGTCTCGCCTTCGATATGGGGAACGACGCCGGCAAGCGCGTTCGCGAGCGTCTTCGCGTCTTCGGCCGCGCCGGAAAGGTCCCGATTGAGCTCGTCGATTCGCGTGGACGCGCGTTGCACGGTCGCATTCAAGGTCGCGACCTGTGCGCTCGCCGTGGTGTGGGCCGCCAGTAGCCGTCCGCAGCGGTCGGCTTCGGCTTGGGCACGACGCTGCGCCTCCGATCTGCCTTGTTCGAGGCCATCCTCGAACGAAGTCACGTCGGAAAAGTGGGCGCGGACCGCGTTGATTGCGTCCTCGAGGACATTGCCCCGGGTCGACCGCCAGGTGGCGAGCGCCTCGCCCGCCGCCAGATCAGCCCTTTCCCTGTCGGCCTGGTCGCGGCTCGACTGCTGCGATGGCAGCGATCTCCATCGTTCTTGCAGCCCTCGCAATTCCGAACGCGTCCGTGTGAGGTCTGTGAGCTGACGATCGCCGTCTCGGTCGGCTTCCAGCTTGGCCTTGAACTGGCTGAGATCTGTGACTTCGGAGACCGTCGGCCCAGCGCCGTCGCCGACGATCGTAGAAAGAGTCTCATTAAGGCGAGTGAGCCGTTCTCCGGCGGCTTTCGTTGCTTCATCGATCGCCCGATCCTTACGGCTGCGCTCTTCTTCCAGCGAAGCTTTGAGCGCCTCCAGGCGACGAAAGTCCGGCACAAGCTTGCGCACACGCGTGACATTGAATGCGTGATCGAGGCCGTCGACCAACGCGTCGAGCGGATCGAGGCCGAGTAGTTCTTTGACGAATAAGGTTAGCGGCGATGTCGTTTCCGTTTTTTGGTCGTCATAGATTTCGAGCAAGCGCCCGAGCGTCGCCTGCGGCAGATAGCATCGCTCTGCGAAGAAGCGGGCGTCGTCGGTGTCGAGCAGCGGCTTGGGGAGAAAAGTGTCATCGGAAAAGGCGAGCGCACCAGCGATGGCTGCTCCTTCGGCGAGAGGAGCGGTGGTGGTCAGCGAGATCGAGCCTCCGCCGGAGTCGAGTGTGGTGAGATACGACTGGTATCTCGGACCCTCAGCCGCAAGATGCGCAATCTTGCCTGTGAGTCCCAGCTCGAGAGCTGATAGCACGCTTGTCTTGCCCATGCCGTTTGTGCCGTGGATCAGCACAACCTGGGCGTCTAGTGGGATGACCACTTTACCGCGAAGGCTGCGAAAGTTCTGGACAACGAGGTTTTTAAGCCGAATGCTATTCATTCCTCGTCTCCTTCATCGACGATTGCGGCGTCGGCAGATCTCATGATCGCGTCGGCCAGGACGGTTTCAACAGCATCCTTGCCGTGCGGCGCGGCGCCGATGAGGGCGTCCATGAATTCGCCCTTGGCGGACGCCGCCGTAGCGACGTGTAGATCGGCTTCCCAGTCCAGGAGTGTTTCGACAGCAGGTTGCTGGATCAGCGGTAACAGGACTGAAAGCCAGTCGCGCACCGCGCTGATCGCGTCAGGTCCAGTTGGCGCGCCGACCTGCAGAACGCGGCAGACCTTGCTGATCGACTGGACGGTTTCGGAGCGCGGCTGCCCTAAGGTGAGAACTGCGGTCACTGGCCGTTTTGACCGCATCACGTCGAGAGCGCGGGTAAGCGCCATGACCTTTCGGATGATCCCGTCATCGACGGTATCGCCCTTGAGCTCGATGACGATGACGAGGTCGTTAGCCCGTTCGCTGGCGACGAGCGCATGCGTGAAGTCGAAGGAGATCGAGCCCACCTTGAACGGCCTAGGAAGCTGGCGATAGCCCCCTTCCTGAACGAGAATATCGAGGACGCGGTCGGTCGTGCTCATAGCCCTACCTCGCTGCGAAAGCGGTCGCGCAGGTCGTTCAGATCGGCGGCGTCCCCGAGCATCGGCCCGAATGCGACATAACGCGGCCCTATGGCACCACTGCGCATGGAGGCGCTCGGACTGCGCTGCTGCCGCTCCGAGACACGCCCGGAGCAGACTACCACGGCGTCGTTATCGGTTTCATCGAAGGCGCCCGCTTCAAGCAGACTGGTGACGGTGTCGTCATTGGCTGCAAAAAAGAGGCGCGTGCTGGCGTTCGGCGATGTGAGCCGCAAGGCGCCGGCTCGAGGATCGGCAGGATCGTCGATCGAACTGACCCAGTTCGCTGCCTGTTCCTCCAATCCGATCAGGCCCAAGGCGACGGCGGCCTCTCGCTGGCCGGAACTCTTCAGCGCCAGCTTGTTTTTCATGCGGTGCACAGGTTCGCCATCTAGTGGGAAATAGGCTTGCACACCCGCTGCGCTGACACCGTTTTGCAGTTGGTGGCGCGCGCGTGCGAGCCCCGCTGCAATGGCGCGCGCGAGTGCGGGCCGGTCGGCGTCGCCAGCATCGGCCACGCGGTCGCGGAGCACTCTGATCCCTTGGGCGATCGCATCCCGGGCCGGTTGGTCGAGATTGGCAGCCTTTGCGTCGCCAGCAAGGACCTCAAGCTTGGCGGTGAGAACGTGGAGAAGCAGCCCGAGTAGCAACGGCTTGGCGTAGGCCTGAAGTCGCGCCGCTTCGCAGATGTCGTTTCTGTGCGCCTCGTAATCGGCTTCACCATAGGTTCCAATGAGGACGTTCTTCTGATCGTCGCCAAGTTCCTGCGCGGAAAACACGATAGCGGGGGGCTGGTCAGTCCATTTCCAGCCTTTCTGGGCGTTCATCGAGGTGAACAGATGCTTGATGTTTTCATCTTGCGCGGACATGCCGATCATGAGCGTTCGGCTGCGCTGAACGAGAGCGCCAAGCTGATCGCGCACGATCTTGAAGGTCTCGTTGCTTTTCCAGCCGGTGATCTGCGCGGTGCGCGCAACGAGCAGCGGGCGATACCCGGCCTCGTCGGCGATCGCGCGTAGGGCGCAGCCGTGAAACTTGTAGAGGATGGCAGCTGCGGCCGGGTTGCGGAGGTCTTCGCCGGTCACGGTGATCCGATAGAAGGTCTCGTCATAGCCGAGTTCCTGCATCGCCGCTTCGAGCAAGCCATCCCAGTTGGCAGTGGCCAGTTCGGTCAAGACTCCTTCGAGGGCAAGCATACCGATTGCCAGATGCTCGGCGTCGGGGAGCTGTGCGCCAAAGGTGTGCGGAAAGTCGAGGCCGACCCATAGCAGATAGTCGAGTTTCTCGCCCGGTATTTCAACCGACAGCACGGCCGAGTACTGATTCCACAGGCGTTTTAGGATGTCTTTGAGGCTTGCCCAGGTCGACGACGGCTGCGAAAGGTCTATCGCCGCTCGTTCGTCTGCGGAAGGAGCCGCCATGTCGATGATCTTGTCCAGGGCCAGGCGGTATCCGCAATTCGCCATTGCGGTGGCGCGGACGCGCAGGAATTCGATGAGCTTGGCGAGGACGCCGTCGAGTCCGACGACTCGATCGCGTGATATGCCCGAACCCAGCCAGAACGCATATTCCCCTTGCGCCACGCCTTTGCTCAGTCCCGCAAACTTGCCATCGAAGAGCGCCAAGGTCTCCTTGACTGAGATGGATGCAGCCGTTGCCAATTGAATTCCCCCTGTCGTCTGTTCCTGCTACGTATTGTGTTCACTCGTTCTTGTGCCGACTCAATTTCGCATTAGGCTATGTACTTGGCTGCCACCAGAGCCATGCATGACACCGTCCTAATGCGAAAGGCCTACATATATCTGCCTGCGCAAACAACACCGTCGCGTAGGTTCCGGTCTCACAAATATTGGGAATGGCGTCCAGTTGCATCGAAAGAGAGTCTTAGAGGGACTTACCCGTGTCTCGGGGATCGTATCGAAATTAGACGGAGCAGACAGCTATAGACTTGAAGCCACGCGGCGAGTCATGAGAATGGCCCGTCGATAGGTACCCGAGACGGGCCGGCAACTGTATTATGCACGCGGCTCATATAGACCGTGAGCGTCCCGTTACAGAGGACACCCCCATCTCGCCAACTTCCCCTTGCTGCGGGCTATCATGGCGGCTTCGACATCGAAGCTCGGTCCGTCGGGACCCCAACCACGCGATAAGAACATGAGCCGCATCATCCCGGACAAGCCCAAGAGCCATCTCACGTACGAGGCTGCCGAAAAGTTTAAGCAAATCGCACTTATCGGTGAGAGATCGCTCTTTCTGCCAGATAAGCGCCTCTGGATCCCCGAACACTTTGAGCCGCTGGTTACGCACTACGTCGACAATCCGATCGTCGGCAGCGACGACGAACGCGGGTCCAAGTTTTGGGAGAAACTTCCGCATCAGGTAGGGCGTTGCCCGCCGGAGAGCGTTGCGCTCTGCGCGGAAATCTATTGGTCGCTCGTTTTTGTGTCCAGCTTCCTAAAAGGGTCGAAGATCAAGCGGCTCAAGGAGCTGTGGGGGATGGCTAAGGAGCCGCTGCCCGAACTGGACGTTGCCTCGCCGTTCCTCGACAAAGACACGATGCTTGGCGTAGGTAGCACCGGAACCGCATACAACGTACTGCTCTGGATGGAGCTTTCGTATGCAATCCGCCTCTTCAAGTCAGTCGCCGAAATGACGGTCCCCGAGCGCGAGACGCTGCTGGCGGATCCGTGGGCGTTTGCGAAGTGGATGGACAAGCTCGATGAGACCGGAGGGCGGCAGTTTTATCACATCCTCTGCCACGCGCTCTTTCCTGATAGCTTCGAGCGTATCTTTTCCGAGGGTGGCAAGGAGACACTCGCGCGCAACCCGACATTCGGCGTCCCTAAGTCGGCCCGTGCGAGTCGGCCCGCGCGCGACGAGGCCCTGCTCGAAGTCCGCCAGCGTCTGGAAGCCGAGCATGCTCCGCGGCAAATAGACTACTACGTATTCCCGCCCCTGCTTGCCCCGGACGAGAGCAAGAAGAAGCGCAGCCGACCGCCCAAGGGCGCGCACTCCCAAGGGACGCCGGTCGCCCCAATTGAGGAGTTTGAGGCAGAGGATGAGCTAGATGCCGAGGCCGCGGTCCTTACGGGCGCCATCAAGCCTTGGCGCCCACGCAACCGAATCTTCTTCGGCCCACCTGGTTCTGGCAAGACATGGGTGATGGAGAATATCCGCGCGCAGCGCTACCGGAATGGCGAGCGGGTGGTCTTTGTCTCATTTCACCCGTCCTACTCATACGAAGACTTCGTCGAGGGATATCGACCGGCACCCGGACAGGGCGGCCGCTTGGGGGAGACGCCTGAGCCAGGGCCTTTTCGCGAGATTTGCGAGAGCGCGCATAGGCACCCAGACGTACGTCACACGCTCTTCATCGATGAGATCAATCGCGCCAATGTTGCCAAAGTATTCGGTGAGCTCATCACTTTGCTCGAGCCGAGTAAGCGCTGCTCGCCTACGCCCAACCTCGACTTCTCTGAGGCGCGCTCGGCCGCTCGGCTTCAATACAGCGGCGAGATATTGGCAGTACCAGCCAACCTCGACATTGTCGCAAGCATGAACACGGCCGACCGTTCGGTGCAGTCAATCGACCGGGCGCTCCGTCGACGCTTCGAGTTTATAGAGACTCCCGCGGATCCTCGTGCACTACCAAAGGAAAAAGTCGTCGGGGTAGATCTGAGAGCCTTACTCTCGGCGATCAACGATCGGATCGAGTTCCTGCTCGACCGCGAGCACGCGATTGGCCACGCGCTGCTCATAGGCGTTCGCAACCTCTGGGACCTCCGGCGCGCGTTCTCCAGAAGAGTCATCCCGCTGCTGCAGGAGTACTTTTTCGATGACCCGGCCAAGGCGAAGCTTGCTCTCACGGGATCGAACAAGCCGTCGGTCTTCTACGTCGAGCGTGAGCTTGACGCTGCCGCGCTTTTCGACTCATCCGCCGACATCGACGGTCAAGAGGCGCGTGTCTCGATTCGCCCCAGCGCCGACCTAGCTGAGTGGAAGGCAGCCGATTTCATCGGCCTCTACCTGCGAGGTGAGTTGCTCGCTGCCGCTATCGCCGACTTGCCAGTTCCTGTCTCTCCTGATGAGGAGGAAGGAGGCGAGGAGGAGTTCGAAGACCTCGAAGAGCTCGAGAGAATTGAAGACGAAAGGGCGGAAGAGCTCGGTTTCGCCGTGGCTGACGCAAATCCAGCGGACGCGGACGCCTCTGCCCCTACAGCTTGACCGAAAGCACGATGTCGAGATTTTCGCTGGCCGTATTTGAACGCGAGTGCCTGCGCGTCGCCACCGATGAACAGGTCGCACGCCAGCGTCAGCTCGCACGCGAGTTCTCGCGTGACGACAACGAGGCTTTGCTGGTGACCGAGGCAGAAGCATCGACCCTCGTGAAACTCAACAGCGTACAACGGGGTTTCTGCGTACGCGAGGGCGAACGCATCGCGCTCTCTATGCACTGCGGCTTGGTGCGCCTGCCTAGCGGCCGGTTGGGGGGCGGTGCGAGCCCGAAGTCGGGGGTCGAGGTCACCACGCTTGAGATCCTTCCCAAGGTCTGGGGGGGAATGGGTGAGACACGCGCCAACGCTGCTAGCCTCGCAGGCACTGGGTCGCGACCAGAGCGCCTAGCGCGTGCGCGTCGTGCCTTGTTACGTCTTCTCCAGTGCGGTGAGAACCTGCCCATTTCTCCGATTGACGTCGCGCCACAGGCCCCGGACCGGGCGCCGCTGCTGGACCTCTTTATCCGCAGCTTCCTTCGGGAAGCTCTGCGCGTGGCCAAGGGCGGACTACTCACACGCTACGTTGAGACGGTGGACGACCAGTCGGTGCTGCGCGGTCGATTGCTGCTTGTCGAGTCTGAGCGTCTGGCGGCGTCGCGCCCTGGACTCTGGCGTTGCTTGCGAGACGACCTCTCGCTCGATAACCCCTACAATCAAGCGCTCCTCGCGGCCATTGAGCGGTGCCGTCCGCACCTGCGCAAACGCTCCACAGAACGCCTGTGGCTTGAAGCGCGTGCCTTCTTCAGCGACGTCTCCTTGGTCCGGATCGACGCCGAGAGCGTGGCCAAGCTCAAACGCGCCCGTGAGACCACTCGCTACAACGAAGCCCTCCGCTGGGCGCAACTTCTACTTGACCTACTTTCGCCATCACTTGCGGCCGGCTCGTCACCAGCCCCGGCACTCCTTTTCAACATGGAGACCCTCTTCGAGCACTGGGTCGCCCGACACGAACGGGCCAACGCACCAGAGGGTATCGCTGTGCAGCTTAAAGGCGCGGTGCGGTGCCTAGCGACAATCGGCCCTACCATCGATGCGCCCAGCGGATCAGGCAGAGCCATACAAGCGTTTCGCTTGATGCCCGATGTCCAGCTTTGGTCCGAGAAGACCGACCGGCGCGCCGGATCGCCGCAGGCCATCGTCGACGCCAAGTGGAAGGAGTTGCGGCCTGCGCGTCCGGATTGGGGAGTGGACGAGTCGGATGTTCGTCAGGTGCTTGCCTACATGATCCGCTTCGGCTGCCGGCAGGCCAGATTGGCCTACCCGATCCTCTCGGGGGCAGAGCTACCGCCTGAAGGCCCGCCAACCTTTTGGATCAGTCTCAATTGCGGCGAAACAGCCTCCGTCGAAGTCACCTTGGTGCCAATAGACGCATGAGCGAATATTTCGGTAGTCCAGCGAGAGGTCGCAATTAGTCACGGGCGAATAGTCCGGCAGTGCGCGGACGCAGGGATGCCCTGTCAAAATGCTGATGTCATGCAGCGCCGTTTCTATACACAACAAATTCGTTGTGTAAACTCCCGCGATCGGATCTCCGCGTCGATCACTTGGGGACAGAACGCCGGAATCCGTGGCAGTCAGTTCTCGGACATAAAGCTTTGCGCAGGCTCCTGCCGACGACTGCAATCAGATCCCCATGCAAATGGCGTCGATAATGGTGGCATGGTCTATAGCCGGCTTACCGGGCGCTGGTATGTTGGTTAGCGGCGGTCGGCTACTATTAACAGGGCCCAAGCACAGTTTCCCCTAAGCCAGTATCGCCCCACTACGTGAGTTGGCATAATGCCTCCCCAACGAATACAAGACCCTGCCGATGACCACGATCGATAGCATCCTCGAAGAATTCCGAAAAGCGGCGTCCGACATGCGAGACCTCGGCGACCGTTTCGAACGGCTGATCGCTAGTTACCTTCTAACGGACCCGCAGTACGCTGACCGCTTGAGCGACGTGTGGTTGTGGAGCGAGTGGCCGAACCGGGGCAACCGTACGGATGTAGGGATCGATCTCGTAGCGCGCGAGCGGGGGACCGGTGACTTTTGGGCCATCCAATGCAAGTTTTTCGACCCTGCGCGCCAGCTCGAAAAAAACCACATCGATTCTTTCTTTACTGCGTCGGGGCAGAAATACGCCGGGCTGGACGGGGAAATCAGCTTTAAGCAGCGGTTGATTTTCTCAACCACTGACAAATGGAGCAAGCACGCCGAGGACGCTCTGGAAGACCAGACGATTCCGACGTTTCGGATTGGTGTGCAGAATTTGGCCGATAGTCCGGTTGACTGGTCGCAATTCAGCCTTGCCAACGTTCGCGATATTCGGCTGCGCAAGAAAAAGGATTTGCGCGAGCATCAGCTCGAAGCGCTGGATGCAGTCCGCAACGGACTCGCTGCGTGGGACCGAGGCAAGTTGATAATGGCCTGCGGAACGGGTAAGACGCTTACTGCCCTGAAGATCGCCGAAAGCGAAACGCCCAAAAATGGTCGCATCCTGTTTCTGGCCCCTTCGATCTCGTTGGTTTCACAGACCCTACGGGAATGGACAGCAGAGGCGTCCGCAGAAATTCACGCTTTTGTTGTCTGCTCGGACAGCAAGGTCGGTAAAGAAAGCGAGGACATCCGAGCGCATGACCTGGCGTATCCTGCGACCACCGATGCACGAAGGCTTTCGGCTGCCGTAGCTGCCGTAGCGTCGGACCGGCGTACCGTCGTCTTCTCCACTTACCAGTCCATCCAGGTGGTGTCAGATGCGCAACGTCTTGGTCTGGATGACTTCGACCTGATCATTTGTGACGAGGCCCACCGCACCACGGGTATTACGCTGAACGACGACGAAGACGAATCGGCTTTCGTCAAGGTGCATGACCAGGGCGTCGTTCGAGGCAAGAAGCGGTTGTACATGACCGCGACGCCGCGCATTTTTGCCGACGCGTCGAAAACGCGAGCCGCGGAGAGCAGCGCAACGCTTTACTCCATGGACGATGAGAGTGTCTTTGGTCCAGAGTTTTATCGGCTAGGCTTTGGCAAGGCAGTCGACAAGGGCTTGCTCACTGAGTACAAGGTGCTGATCGTCGCGGTCGAGGAAGACCGCATGGCGAGCCTCGCGAATCAGTACAACGCCTTCAAGATCGACACAAAGAAGGCGATCGATACTCGGTTCGCGACCAAGATCGTTGGAAGCTGGAAGGGTCTTTCCAAGCAGGGGCTCGTGCTCGTTGGTGAGGACGGCGAGCAGGAGCTGGTTACAGATGATACGGGACCCATGCGGCGCGCTGTCGCCTTTTCGCGATCGATTAAGGATTCGAAAGCTACGACAGAGGTGTTCAGGGACCTGGTGGAACTGTATGCCCAGGCTCATGATGGCGAGCAAAACGCGGCAATGGTACGGTGTAATCTCGATCATGTAGACGGCGGGATGAACGCGCTGAAGCGACTAACGGCGCTCAACTGGTTAAAGGCACGGTCCGCGGATAACGAATGCCGCGTGCTTTCAAATGCCCGCTGCCTGTCGGAAGGCATCGACGTGCCGGCGCTCGACGCTGTGATTTTTTTTGATACACGAGAGTCGATCGTTGATATCGTGCAGTCTGTCGGCCGTGTGATGCGGAAGGCGGATGGCAAGCAGTACGGTTATATCGTCCTGCCGGTCGGAATCCCATCGTCGAAGGTCAAGGACTACAACAGCTACATCGATGGCGATCCGCAGTTTAAGGGTATCTGGAAGGTTATCAAGGCACTGCGGGCACACGACGAATCGCTTGTCGATGAGGCTGAGTTTCGGCGCAAGATCCGGGTCGTTGATGGTGGAGAGCGAGAGGAGCGCGGTGATGGTAATGATCGCGGCGAGGGGGGCACGCTTCCGCTGGATTTCCCTGCTCTTCCGATTGATGCCATCTCCGATGCTGTATACGCGGCCATTCCGAAGAAGCTGGGCGACAGAGAGTATTGGAGTGAATGGGCCAAGGGTGTTGCGCAGATCGCGGAACGCCTCATCACCCGTATCCGGGACCTTCTGTCGCGCACTGAAGCCAGAGCGGCATTTGACTGCTTTCTGACGGGATTGCGAGACAACCTGAACCCGTCGGTAGACGAAGCTGAAGCCGTGGAAATGCTTGCACAGCACATCCTTACCCGGCCGGTATTCGAAGCGCTGTTCGAGGGCTATTCCTTTACCAACCAGAACGTCGTATCTAAGGCGATGCAGGCGGTGGTCGACGTCTTGGACGACCACAATGTCACCAGCGAAGCCGAGCAGCTCGAGAAATTCTACGCGAGCGTACGGGACCGAGTCTCTCTTGCGAAAAGTGATAAATCGCGACAAGACATCATCCGGAATCTGTACGACACGTTTTTCTACAACGCATTCCGTCCGATGGCGGAACGCCTCGGGATCGTGTATACGCCGGTCGAGGTGGTGGACTTCATCCTGAGCAGCGTGGATGTGGCGTTGCGCAAGCATTTCGATACCTGCGTTTCTGACAAGGGCGTCCATATCTTGGACCCATTTACCGGAACCGGTACGTTCATGGTTCGACTGCTTCAGTCAGGCCTAATCAGACCGGATGACTTACTGCACAAATACCGGAATGAGCTTCACGCCAACGAGATTGTTCTGTTGGCCTACTACATCGCGGCGATCAACATAGAGAGCGCGCAGCACGCATTGACGGACAAGTATTACCCATTCGATGGGATCGTACTTACCGACACGTTCCAGATGACGGAAACGCGCGATCTGGTTGACACAGTCGTGCTTCCTGAAAACAGCAGTCGAGCTAACCGGCAAAAGCAGCAGGACATCCAGGTTATCGTTGGCAATCCGCCCTACTCGGCACAGCAGGAAAGCGAGAATGACAACAACAAGAATTTGCGCTACGAAGGGCTCGATGAGTCTATCCGCTATACGTATGCAGCTCGATCCAGCGGTAAGCTCGCGAAGAACCTGTACGACTCGTACATTCGAGCGATACGGTGGGCATCGAACCGCATTCGCGATAAGGGCATCATCGCCTTCGTGACCAATGGCTCGTTCCTCGATGCGAACAATATGGATGGCCTGCGTAAATGCTTGACGGATGAGTTTAGTCATCTTTACTTATTCAACCTACGTGGGGACGCCCGTAAGCAGGGGGAAGATCGCAAGAAGGAAGCAGGGGGCATATTCGCTGAAGGGTCGCGTACACCAGTGGCAATAACGATCATGGTGAAGGACCCCTCCCACCTTGGAGATTGCGAGTTGTTCTACCGTGACATCGGGGATTACCTGAGCCGGGAGGAAAAGCTAGCTCTCATAGTGCAGGCGGGAAATATCGGCGAACTCCATTGGGAACAGCTCACACCGAACAAAGAAGGCGACTGGATCAATCAACGTGATCCGGCGTTTGACCGCTTCGTTCCTCTTGGAAACAAGGATGGGACAACTGATGAGGCGCTCTTCGCGTTCTACTCGCTAGGCGTGGTAACGAATCGCGATCCATGGACCTACGGCTTTAGCAAAGGCGCAGTTGCGTCCAATATGACGCGATTAATTGATGTTTATAACGACAATGTGGCGCAGTACGTCCGAGCGTGCCGGGGCAAATTGAAGGATCAGTGGCCCGACATTGAGAGCGTGATCGAAACTGATCCAAAGCGGATCAGTTGGACGCGCTCGTTGAAGGCGGATGCCAAACGGGGCAAGCCGATGAAGTTTGCCTCTGAGGCCATGGTGCAGGGTAGCTATCGACCGTTCACGAAACAATGGATGTACTTCGATCGAAGCTTCAATGAGATGGTCTACCAGATTCCAAAGCTGTTTCCCACGCCGAATCACGAAAACTTTGTGATTTCAAGCACGGGCGTAGCGGACAGGAAAGGCTATTCCGCGCTCATCACGGATCACGTGCCCAATATGCATCTGACGGACACTGGGCAATGTTTCCCGCTGTACTGGTATGAGAAGGTTGAACCAACCGAGGACGCGACTTCTCTTGGTCTGTTTGATGCTCCTGACGTCCAGCCGGATGTTGACGGCTACGTCCGTCACGACGCGATCAGCGATTGGGCACATATGCAATTCCAGCAGCACTACGGTGACACCGCGATCACTAAGAGGGACATTTTCCTGTACGTCTACGGAGTACTGCATTCGCCAGAATACAAGCGGCGGTTTGCAGCGGACCTGAAGAAGATGCTGCCTCGCATCCCCTTTGCCAAGGACTTTTACGCGTTCCGTGAAGCCGGTGAAAAACTTGCGCATTGGCATCTTAACTATGAGACGGTCGAGCCTTTTCCTCTTACTGAAGAGTCGAAGCGGCTAGTAATGGAGCCGGCGGATTATCGCGTAGAGAAGATGACGTTTGGAAAGAAGGGGGGGAAGCCGGATAAGAGCGTGATCATCTACAACGTAAACCTTACTTTACGTGATATCCCGTTAGAGGCTTACGAATATGTTGTTAATGCCAAGTCTGCCATTGAATGGATTATGGAGCGCTATGCTGTATTGAAGGACAGAGCTAGCAGCATCGAGAGCGATCCGAATGATTGGTCAGAAGACGTCCGGTATATCGTCGATTTACTAAAGAGGGTTGTGCGCGTGAGTCTGGAAACCGTACGAATTGTGAAGGGACTGCCTTCGTTAGAGGAGCACGTTGTGGTCGCACAAGGCGAGCAATCGGATGTATGTGGGACAGCGGCTTAGCCGGCTCGGTTGCCTGTGCCGCAGGCCTGAGAGGCCTGCGGCATGTCTGTTTCCTGATGAGGGGTTCACGACCCCAAAGTCGATTTAAGACCCGAGACAGTCCTTTGTTACAAGGGCGGCAGCATTTGGATATCCAGCAGGAATTCCTGGTGCCGTTACAGGGTGTCCTAGGTTGATTTGGTCCGCAATGTCTCCATTAAGTTCTAGTAGTTGTTGAAGAATATCCCTCTTCGGAGAAAAACCAAACGCGCACAGCACGGCTGCGTCCAAGTTTGCCTGTGCGTCCCTGAGCGGGTTCTTGCCCGGTAGTTCCATCGTTCGATATAGCGCACGTAGGCCGCCTTTCATATTCTTCAGTGCTACCTCACGTACCGCTCTCAATTGCCGGGCAGCTTCCGCTACGGCCTTGACATCTCCGGAGGCTGGAGATTGTGGCCATGGAAACGTATCGAACACGGACTCAGCGCTATAGCGGAATCGTTCGGTAAGCTTTCCGCATTTCGTGATAAACCATAGCCAATGTATGTTTGATTGCAGAACGCCGAAACTGTAATCGTCGTCGAATCCGAAAACCTGAATGAGATTACTGGGCCGCACGCCGGACGAGACGAACATGAAGATGGGGCGCTTGGTGACATAAGCGCAGGCGAGATACCGCGGCAACGGCTTGACCACGGAGAGCATCTCAGGCCTGCCAAATGAAAGTTGCCACCACTTGGCTAGAAATGCCTTGTGATGCGGTCGCAGGTTCCCGTCCTTGTCCTTGCCTTTTTGCGCTTTCTTCATGCGATCCGGCAGCACGTGCGTCTTAACCCAATTAAAGGCTCCTTGATACGTTGCTGCTTGGAGTTGGTCCATCGATTCGAAGTCCAAGACGTACCGATTGAGTACAGTGTTGGTTAGGGCACTGACGCCGTTCAAGTACGGGTGAATGATCTTCGAGGACCTTTTATCTTTGCTAACGATAGCGGACCTTTGGGATTCACTGAGTAGGAAGGCTTTATGTCCCAACATTTGCCCGTTAAAACATCGCTGCGGCATCGTGTTGCATTCCAGCGGCAGGGCCGCACTTACGTCGGTTTTGTCGGAGAGCGCCGAATTGATGTATGGCACCTCGCGCATGTCGAGTTCGTATTGCTTTGCGGCAGCGCCAGTTCCGCGCGGCCGCTTCTTTGCGCCCGGCGCGGGGTCGACCTTGAACCAGAGGCGGCAATAGTCGGGGACTAGCTTTTTATCTTTCGATTTGACCCAGTTGGCGATCGAAACATGCACGTTTGCTTCACCGGACCATGGCTGATTATCCACAGCATCAACGATGGTGCCTGTCGCAACGATGTGATCCATTCCTCCAATGCGGGAGGCATTGTTGCGAATATTCTGGGTGCCAACAAGACCGGCTCTGCCCGCTAGTGGATCGATCGGTGTGCACGGCTTGAGCTCGTCATGGGCGCGTCGAAACCAGTAAACACAAAAATCTGCCATGCCAGGTACTTCAGGGTACGCGCGGCGTAACAGCTTCACATAGTCAGCACCGTGCTTCGGTTTTAGCAATTTTGAACCGAGAAATGGTGGATTGCCGATGATGACATCGGCTTTGAACCACGCAGCGCGCGATCCGTCAGCATTGATCAATGCATCAGACGCACGAAAGTTTGTATCCAGATTATCAAGCGGCAGAGCTAGCTCATTAATATGCAGCTCGTCAATGCTTAGCTTGTGAGCAAGCATCATTGTTACCTTCGCAATTTCGACGGCAAAAGGGTTGATATCCATGCCGAAAAAATTTCGGGCTGATACAAAACCGAACGGTCGTTGCCGAGGATCTACACTCTTGTATTCCATGGCCATGCGTTCGTAAATTCGAGCCTCTAAGCGTTTAAGCTCCCGGTAAGCGAGATACAGGAAGTTGCCGCTACCGCATGCGGGATCAAGGACGGTGAAGCTTTCAATCCGCGCTAACAGCCGCTTGAGCTCGCCTAACGTCTTGGCTGACTCGATGAGTGCCGACCATGGAGCCACAATCGTCGGTCCGATGACCTTCATGATATCCACGGCATTCGTGAAGTGAGCGCCGGTCGCGTGGCGTTCTTCTTTACCCAAGGAGTGCTCAAAGATCGTTCCGAAAATTTCGGGTCTCACCTTTGACCAATTGAACTTCGCCGCCTCCTTCAACAAATTTAGTTCACGAGTGACCAGTTCGATACGCGCGGGTTCAGCAAATAGTCCGCCGTTGAAATATGGCACGCCCTTGAACCGACCACCTCTAACACCATTTCTCGCATTCATGGCCTCGAATAGGCCACCTAGCAGATCGTGCGTGTCTTGCGGTTTTTTGCAATCGTCGAGTATGCTGGTGACTAGGTATTTGTCTAACAGCCCAATGTGCTCAGAGAATAGGGCCATTAACATCTGCAAGACAAAGCGCTGCGCGAGGGGGCGTTCAATTCCACGCTTCGTTAGTGAATTGAAACACGCCGCCAACTTGTCTGCTGCGCCCCGAGTCACGCTTTCTTGGTGGTTGCCAAATATTGGAGCGATGTCCCCAGGGAACATGAAATTCAATGGGCCATACTTGGCGGATAACTCACTAAGCTTGACAGTATCGACTGGAGTATCCAGCTGCGTTTCAAAGTCGTAAACCTGAAATTCATCAAAGTTGCAAAGTATCGCGTAGCGCGGTCGATTCGGTACAAGGCGCATCCAATATCTGAACGCTTGACTATAGTGTTTGCTGAGGCTCGTGCCTCTCTTCTTCATCTCGATAAGGACAACTGGTTTCCACACGAGATCCGCGAAGGAAGTTCCGCCATTGGTATTCTTGACTCGCACCTCACATTTCGCGCCAGCTTCTTTGAGACCTTTCCATCCAAAGGCCTGAAATAGCCTGTCGAGAAAAATTTGGGCCTCGCCTTTCTCATCGCCGGTTATATGTTCGCTAGCCCATTCGGTGAAGGCAGCGAGCCTGACGGATTTTTCGGATGCAGTCGTCATGAGTCTTTTGTGTGGTCGTTTTCGGAAGTCGATCAACCTTCGAGTGCCGGTCTGTCAAGGCGCTTGGCTCAAATCGATGCGTTGGCAAAAGGGCAAGGAAGGCGCATGTCGGATGATGCGCATCGTCGACATTTCGATTGCTCGGCGGGAATTTTGACAGAAAAGCTGTCGTCGGGCGTTTCGCCGGTTGACGGCCCTGCTGGGCGTCTATAGCTGAATGGAGGTGCGAGGGGCGAGTGATCGAGTCGCGCGGACCGTTTGCGATCACCCGGAGAGCTGTCCAACTACAATCATGCCGTGGGATGCATCACGAGGCGGTTGTCCTATGCCGGGAAAGCAAGAGTTTGGCAGTCGATTGCAGTTGGGGGCACTTTGGGGGGCATCTTTTTCTTTGGGGCGCAGTAGATCGTTGGATGTATCGCGGTCTGGAGTTCGATCCCCCACTTGGCCGGACAATCGAACAAACGGGAGCAACTCTTGGTGAGGAGCGCCCCTACCTAGCGTGAATAGGCGACAATGGTTACCGACGACTTCGATCCCAGCCGTCGTCGCGTCAGCATTCTTGCTGACGTGGCCGGCCGCTGGCGAACAGGCGAACGGTCCGCGTGGCTCACTGCCGCGGTTCAAACTTGATCTGAGCCTGCTCGAGCATCCAAGCTTCGATTTTGTCATGCCACATCCGCAGAAGATCGAGGGGGCGCCGTCGATAATGCTTCTCGGCGATCGCCGACGGCTTATGTCCTTGGATTTGAGCGACGACGCCGACGGGAACCTCGACCCACTCTGACAGCGTACCGAATGATCGGCGCAGACCGTGGAGCGAGATATGTGGCAAACCTGTAGGCGCCAATGCGCGGTTATGTGCATGACGCGGTTCCGCAATCTTCCCATCCGACGCGGTCTTACTAGTGAATACCCATTCGGACGGCTCCCATCGGTCTCCTCTTTGCACAAGACGGGCGGCGTGGCGCTTGTTGGGAGGGGTTTCGTTCAGTCGCTGAAGGTTCGACAATAGGCTCGCTAAATACGGAGTCAGCGGAATAGTTCTACCGCCGGTACCTTCCACTTTGTCGTTCATCGTCAGGCTCCGCCACCGGAAGTCGACGTCTTCCCAGCGCAATGCGGCTAGCTCTTCCCGACGGGCTCCGGTGATCAGAAGGCCTTGTAGGTACGCGCTGATGACTGGATTCGCAATGCCACGTACCGCGCTAAACCAAACGGACAACTGTTCGCGCTGAAGACAGTCGTCTTTCGCGACGCTGCGAGGGAGGATGCCCTTGACTTTTGGCGAAGCGTAGGCGTCTTGAGGAATGACGCCCGCGTATGTCTCGTGAGTGTCGCACCACCGAATGAATGCCTTGAAAAGACCGAACGCATGGCCGGCATTCGTTGGCCCTCGAGGTATTTCGTGCTCGAGCCACTCGGACATGGATGTTGCGGTGATCTCGGTCAACCTGCGCGGCATGAGCGGAGCCAATGGTCCACGCACTTTTTCTTTGCCGCCGCGTTTTGCGATACCGCCACCGGGCGACGAGAGGTTGATATGGTCGAGGATGTATCTTTCCGACCGCGGCTTTTTCGTTTTGGGAGAGATCTTTGTTCGCAGATGCTCCAAGTAATGCTCCCACGCTTCGCCGACAGTTACGTCCTGACGGCGCTTCGCCGCCTGCCGGGCTTCGTGTGCGGCCTTCTGCTCTGCCTCTTTTTCGCGCGGATCAACGCCACCGTCAATAAGCGTCTGGAGACTTCGTGCGCGCTCCTGAGCCTTGTCGATCGTCCAGCTCTTCGGATCGCCGATCGTAATCCGCACGGTAGAACCGTGGATTTTCCCTTGGAAAATATAAGCCTTGGCTCCGCCAGTTGTGGCTCGCAAACCGAGTCCGGGAGTCTTGCTGTCCCAGAGAAACGACTGCGACTTACCCTGTTCGCAGCGATGCGCCTCTACCCGAGCTGCAGTGAAGTTTACCTTCGCCACTTAACCTCCTTGTCCGTAAGCCGGCAATCCCATGTAACCGCCATGTAACCAGATTATGGGGCATTGAAGGTATGTAGATCAACATCAACGGAAAGATTGACAAGGAAAAATCATTGAAATACAGTGACTTAAAGAATTCGATCAACTCGAATCCATCTCAAGAAATGTCGACTTGTTCGTATTCGCAATGCGAAGGTCGGGAGTTCGATCCTCCTCCTCCCAAACAAATCCCAAGCAACACCACGAGCTTCAAACCAAAAACCCGGCAGCCCAAACCTGCCAGGTTTTTCATTTTTGCCATCCAACGCTACTTGCTAAACCACCAGATCAAAACTGATCCCACCCGCCATCGGCCCCGACGGTGGGACCGGGCATCGTTTCGACCTTAACCGGCGTTCGCATCGACGCCGGCGCACCCACCCGCGGCGCCGCAACAACAGCCGCAAGCGCCCCAACAGCTGACTTCTCACGACCAACACGATCCACGGCAGCCCCACGAGCCCCAACATCGACAAGCGCACCACCGCCCCCCACCCCCACCCCCTCCGCAACCCGAAAAAACCCCACAACCTCATTCAACCGCTCTCCCTGCTCCTCCATCGACCGCGAAGCCGCCGCCGCCTCTTCCACCAGCGCCGCATTCTGCTGCGTGACGTTGTCCATCTGCGTGATCGCGAGGTTCACCTGCTCGATGCCGCGGCTCTGTTCGCTCGAGGCCGCCGCGATCTCCGACATGATGTCGGTGACGCGCGCCACCGCGTGCGTGACCTCGTTCATCGTCTTGCCCGCTTCGCCGGCGAGCGACGATCCGTCGCGGATCTTGTCCACCGAATTGGCGATCAGATCCTTGATCTCCTTGGCCGCGCTCGATGAGCGCTGAGCCAGGCTTCTCACCTCGCTTGCAACCACCGCGAAACCGCGCCCCTGTTCGCCCGCACGCGCAGCTTCCACGGCCGCGTTCAGCGCAAGAATGTTCGTCTGAAATGCAATTCCTTCGATGATGCCCGTGATATCCGCGATTTTGGTCGAGCTATCGCTGATGTCCTGCATCGAGCTCACCACCTGGCCCACCACCGCGCTGCCTTTTTGCGCAACAGACGACGCGTTGGCGGCCAGCGTGCTGCCTTGCTGCGCGTTATCGGCGTTCTGCTTCACCGTGGACGTGAGTTGCTCCATGCTCGAAGCCGTCTCCTGCAGCGACGCCGCCTGCTGCTCGGTGCGCTGGCTCAGGTCCATATTGCCCGCGGCGATCTCGCGAGCCGCGCCCGCAATGCTGGTGCTGGCATCGCGCACGCGTCCGACGATCGTCGTCAGGCGCTCGTTCATCTCGCGCAATGCGCCGAGCAGCTTGCTGGTTTCATCCTTGCCGTCGACCTTAATGCGCGTGCGCAAATCGCCTTGCGATACGGTCCGCGCGACGTCGATCGCAAGATGCAGCGGACCGCTCACCGCGCGCGTGAGTACCACGCATGCGCCCACCGCGAGCGCGATCGCGAGCAGAGAAATCATAATCAGCAAGTTGCGCTGGTTCTCGTAGTGCGCCGCATAGCCGGCAATCATCTCCTCCTGCCGCGAATGCGCGTAGTCCGCATACGCATCGGTCGCACGGATCAGCGCCGCCAGCAAAGGGCGGCATTGATCGCTCATCCTGGCGATCGCCTCGTCCCGTTTGTTGGCGAGCGCGAGACCGACAATGTCGGTCGCGACCGGTGCGTACGCAGTCTCCACGCGGTTCATCTCAGCCACGAGGCTGCGTGCTTTCTCGCTCGCGTCGGAGGCCTTCACCATCTCGTCCAGCTTCTTCAGGTTCGCCGCTACATCTTCGTGCGCGCTCGCGACCAACGCTTTCTCCATGTCGAGGTCCTCAGGCTTCGCCACGAGCACCAGGTTGCGGGCCGCAATCGCGCGACGGTCGACAGCTGTGCGCACCTGTACGGCCATGTCGGCGCGCGCGTTGATGCCGCGCACGAAGCTGGAGAACCCATCGGTCGAATCGCTCAGCGACTTGAGGGAAAGCCCCGCAACCGCGACGACGATCAGGGACAACGTGCCGAAGCCGGCAATCAGCTTCGCTTTAATACTGAACTGGTTCAAGGCGGCCATATATTTTTGCTTCTCCAAGGACGAAACCTGGACGTTTCGTTATGGACTCTCAGGTCCGGAATGGGAGCGTCTATGTAACCGCCGTACATCCCGACGGTCCCGCGCAGTGTTGCGATTGCGTCCAACCACGAAACCGGCATTCGATTTACTGGTTATCGAGTCGCCGAGCGGACTTGAGGGAGGCGGGTTAATCCATTACGGACTTCGCATGAGATCGCCGCAGAACGTGGGCGTCGCGGCGGCAGCGTCACCCAATCAGCATACGATGAGGCAACCGCCAGTCGTGGCGACACAGGCCGCGAACGCAGTACCGCAACGCGGCGTCGAGCGATGAAAGCCATCACGGAAGCGGTTTAAAAGCCGCGCGCTAGGCACTAAAGACCCGTCTTTTCGATCATTTGCGCAAGATGACCTCTGTTACGCTACGGGTTCGCCATACGCGATCCTCGGTGGACGCGTCTCTTCCTTCTCCTAGCGCGTGAAGACCGCGCATGCCCAAACCGAACCTAATGGTCACGCGTCGTCCGAACATCATCATCGCGATCAGTGGTGTGCTGGCCAGCGCAATCCTGGCGATTGCAGTGTGGGTGCTGGCGCAGATGCACGACGACGCGTTGCGGCGCGCGCAGGATTCTGTGTTCAACGTCTCGCTGCTGGTGGAGCGCGACGTGTCGCGCAATCTGGAAATCTACGACCTGTCGATACGGACGGTGATCGAAGGGCTCAAGCAGCCACGCGTGCTGCAACTCGAACCTTCGCTGCGTCAGATGGTGTTGTTCGACGGTTCGGCATCTGCGAAAGACATGGGCTCGATCCTCGTGATCGACGAAACCGGCTATATCAAGTTCGATTCGCAGTCCGTCACGCCGCGCCATGTCTATCTCGCCGACCGCGACTACTTCAAGGTGCATCGCGATTCGCCCAACGTGGGTTTGTACGTGAGTCGCCCGTTCATGCCGCGCGCGACGGGCACTGATATGAGCATCGGCTTGAGCCGGCGCATTTCGCGGCCGGACGGAAGCTTCGGCGGCGTGGTGGTCGGCACCATGCGGCTGAAATACTTCCGCAGCCTCTTCAACGGGATGAACCTCGGCGCCGGCGGTTCAATGGCGCTCATGCTAAGCGACGGCACGATGCTGATGCGGCGTCCATACGATCCGAAGACAATCGGCATCAACCTCACGGGTACCTCCAACTATTCGCGCTTCGTCGCGCAGCCGAGTGGCGACTTCTTCGGCACGGCGGCGATCGACGGCGTCGAGCGCTGGTACGCGTTTCGCCATATCGACATGTATCCGCTGATCCTGGATGTCGCGCTGTCCACGCGCGATATCTACGTGGGCTGGCGTCGGCGGGCATGGATCATAGGCTCGCTGATCGGCGCGCTCGACCTCACGCTGATCGCGCTGGCCGTGCTGTTCGCGCAGCAGATGCGGCGCCGTCTTCTCGCCGAGGAAGAGTTGCACAGGCTCGCGCGAACGGACGGTCTCACGGGCGTGGACAACCGCCGCACCTTCGAGGAAGCCGCGGAGAAGGAGTGGCGCCGCGCGCAGCGCAACGGCGGACCGCTTGCCATGCTGCTGATCGACGTCGACAGTTTCAAGGGCTTCAACGATCTGTACGGGCACTCGGCCGGCGACGACGCGCTGATCGCGGTGGCTCACTGCATCACGCACAACGTGCGGCGTCCCGGCGACACGGCGGCGCGCTATGGCGGCGAAGAGTTCGCTGTTCTGCTGCCGGACACCGACGAAGCAGGCGCTATCTGCATTGCGGAAAAAATCCGCGCGGCGGTCCAGGCGCTCGCGCTTGGGCATGTGGCGAGCTCGCACCACGTGTTGACGGTCAGCATCGGCGTCGCCACCACGCAAGGCGAGGCCTTCGCGACGAGCCGCGCGCTCGTCAATGCGGCGGACCAGGCTTTGTACGCCGCGAAAGACGCCGGCCGCAACCGCGTCGTGCCATACCGAACAGTGGGAACCGGCGCGTCGGCGACTGGGCGAACTGTCGTGGTGGTGGCTGGCCATTGAGCTCCCACTCATTATTATCCGGGTAATATGTTGCTTCTTAATTTAACCCGGGTATAATTCGGCAACTTCCCGAACTGGAGTCTGTCGTGACCACGCACTGCATCACCTGCACGGCCTTCGAAGGCCATCGTGTCATCGCTTCGGGGCAGTTGCCCGCAGTGGCGCTCGCCATCAAGGAAGTGATCGCGCGAGGTGAGCAAGCGCCCGTTCTAGTTTTCGACGACGCCACGGCCGCCCCGGTCGAATTCGATTTGCGCGGCACTGCCGAGGAGATCGTCGCGCGCCTGGGCCGCGCGTCGTCCGCCGCTCATTCGCACAACGACGCAAACAACGACGCAAGCAACGATGCAGCCGCCGAGCCCGACACACCCCGCGGTCGCGGACGCCCCAAGCTAGGCGTCGTCGCGCGTGAAGTCACCTTGTTGCCGCGTCATTGGGACTGGCTGAACGCGCAGCCGGGCGGCGCGTCGGTCGCGTTGCGCAAGCTCGTGGAGACAGCGCGCGCGAATGGCGAGCAGCGCGAGCGCAAACGCGCGGCGCAAGAAGCGGTGTACCGCTTCATGACCGCGCTGGCCGGCAACCTGCCGGATTACGAGGACGCCACTCGCGCGCTCTATGCAGGCGATCAACCGCGGTTCGAAGAGAAAATCGCCAAATGGCCGGAGGACGTCCGCGCCTATGCATTGCGGCTCGCCGGCAGCGCGTTCGAAGCGCAAGCGTGAATCGCGTTGAACGCGACGCCCAGGCGAAAAAAAACCGCTCACACTCGGTCGAGCGTGAGCGGAAAAGTCGGAGAGTTACAACAACATCGCATGCGCTACATGGGGTCAACGCAGCGGGAGAAGTCTAAGAGGCGAATCAACACACTTCTATCGGACGAATCTCAAACGCATGCATGTGCGTTTGTCACGGCTCCATCTGCCAGGCATTCCTTACATTATCCTGTCCCGCTTATTCCAGGCATTTAGCGCTTCAAGTCAGCACCGTCAGCGCCGTAAAAGAAAGGTGAGCGCCGCTGCGTCTCCACGTCCTGCATGCATGACTCATCGCAAGGAGTCGCGACATGTTTGCCACGATGCAGCGGCGAGCATTCCGTGACTTCCGAAGGATGTTCAAATGATGTGGTTCGACCGCATGACTGTGTTCAGGAAACTGCTGCTGGCGTCTGCCGTTGTGATTGGATTCTGCGTGGTGATCGGCGGCACTTCGCTGAAAACGCTGTCGTCGATGCATGACATCACCGATGCCATCTGCGACAAATACATGGATGGCCTCTACTGGCTGGAAGAGGCGAACCGCCACGAGATCGACGCCGACCTCGCCGCCGCGAATCTCGGCTACGTGACCGACGACGCGGGTCGTCAGAAGCTGAAGGGCAGCATCGTCGGCTCGCTCAAGCTGATGCACGAGGGCTACGAACGGTATCGCGCGACTATCGTCACCGCCAAAGGCCGGCAGATGTTCGACGACGTGCTGGGCAAGTCGGCGGAGTGGGAAGGCATCGTGCATCAGCAGATCGGACTCGCGCCGATTCCGGCCGGCGTCGACAACAACGAACTCGTGCGCCGCGCGATTGCGTCGAGCGAGGCATTGCGCGATCGCATCACGGCGTTGATCGACTATCGCCGTCAACAAGGCAACGACGCGCAGACGGAAGCAGCCAGCGAATATGAGCGCATGCGCGTTGCGATGGTCGCACTGGTGCTGGGCGCGATCGTCGCGGGCGGCCTGCTCGCCACGATGATCGCGCGGCGCCTGTCGCGTCAGTTGGGCGGCGAGCCGGATTACGCAATGCAGCTCCCAACTGTATCGCCGATGGCGATCTCAGCGTGCGCGTGGAGACCCGCGCCGGCGACACGCACAGCATGCTCTACGCGCTGCGCAACATGCGTGAGCGGCTCGCCGCGATCGTGTCGGGCATCAGCGAATCGAGCGAATCCATTCTGACGGCGTCGGGCGAGATTGCACAAGGCAACACTGACCTGTCTCAGCGCACCGAAGAGCAGGCTGCGGCTGCGGCTGCGGCCTCGTCGATGGCGGATCAGGCGAGACAGCTGCAGCAAGCGGTGACTATGTTTTCGCTCGAAGCGACGCGGGCGTGATTGGGTTCACGTCATCGCGCGACGTGCTGTTTCAACGGACTGCACGCCATATTGTTCGCGCTTGCCACCTCCAATGGCACTCCGTACACTCGCGCGTAATTCCCGCACGGCGTTTGTTTTTCGCGCCGTCGTCCACGAAAAACGCCGAATAGAGGAGAACCCGCGCGATGGCCGATTCCTATTTTCCCCGCTGGCGCGCGCAGCCAGACGCCGTCGAGGGGCGCATCGTCGGCACCGACGAGCGCCTCGCGTGGCCGCAGATGTTCGCGATGGGCATTCAGCACGTCGTCGCCATGTTCGGCTCCACGGTGCTCGCGCCGTTGCTGATGGGCTTCGATCCGAACCTCTGCATCTTCATGTCGGGCATCGGCACGCTGTTGTTCTTCGTGCTGGTCGGCGGCCGCGTACCGAGCTATCTGGGCTCGAGCTTCGCGTTCATCGGTCTCGTGATCGCAATCACCGGATACGGCGGCCACGGGCCGAATATGAACATTCCGCTCGCGCTGGGCGGCATTATCGCGTGCGGCGTGGTGTACGCGATCATCGGGCTGATCGTGTCGGCGGTCGGCACGCGTTGGATAGAAACGCTGATGCCGCCGGTCGTGACCGGTGCGATCGTCTGCGTGATCGGTCTGAACCTCGCACCTATTGCGGTGCGCGGCGTGAGCGCCAGCAACTTCGATTCGTGCATGGCGTTGGTCACCGTGCTGTGCGTCGGCGCCGTCGCCGTGTTTGGACGCGGCATGCTGCAACGTCTGCTTATTCTGGTCGGCTTGCTGATGGCGTATGTGATCTACGCAATCGTGACGAACGGCCTCGGCATGGGCAAGCCCATCGACTTTTCGATTGTGGCTAACGCTGCGTGGTTCGGTATGCCGCACTTCACGGCGCCGGTGTTCGACATGCGGGCCATGACGTTGCTCGCGCCGATCGCGGTAATTCTCGTCGCCGAAAACCTTGGGCATATCAAGGCGGTAAGCGCGATGACCGGGCGGAACCTCGACCGCTATATCGGCCGCGCCTTTCTCGGCGACGGACTCGCGACAGTCGTCTCGGGTTTCGCCGGCGGCACGGGCGTGACGACGTACGCTGAAAACATCGGCGTGATGGCCGTGACCAAAATCTATTCGACGCTGGTGTTCGTCATTGCCGCTTTGATTGCGCTGGTGCTGGGCTTTTCGCCGAAGTTCGGCGCGGTCATCCAGACCATTCCGGGTCCGGTGCTCGGAGGCGTTTCGATTGTCGTGTTCGGTCTTATCGCAGTGACGGGCGCGCGCATCTGGGTCGTCAACAAGGTGGACTTCTCGGACAACCGCAATCTGATCGTGGCCGCTGTCACGCTGGTACTCGGCGCAGGCGACTTCTCGCTGAAGCTCGGCGGCTTCGGTCTTGGCGGCATCGGCACCGCGACTTTCGGTGCGATCATTCTTTACGCGCTGCTCAGAAGGAAGCCGGCACAAGGTCCGGTTGCCTGACGGTTCTCGCGGCGGCGCGCGTACCTTCAACCGAGGGCCGCCGCCGTACTTTGAGCAGTAGCTGTTTTACTTCCGGCGCGCGGTCAGCGCCGTCTCCGACAGATCCACTTCGCGCATGAGCTTGTTGAACGTCTCGTCGTTGATGGCCTGACTGCTGCGCAAGCTAAGAAACACCTGACGCTCCGCACGCATCGCCGAGAGCTTCATGCGAAATTCCAATGCATCGGCGCGCCGTGCCATCTCGCGCGGTTCACGGTCCTCACCGAGTGCGGTGAGCCTGCGACGATAAATGTCCATCACGCGCGCGGTCACATCGGCCGCATATGCCGAGGCGGATTCGTCGAGGTTCGCGCATTCCTTGTCATGCACGTTGTCGACAGCGCGAATTGCGGCTTGCGCGGCCATCGTGCGTGCAAGCGCCTCTTCCGCTGCATGCGGGTCTTTGCCGCGGCGCCATCCGCGCAATAGCAGCGGCAACGCGAACACAGCGACGACCAACGACAACAGAATCACGCCGGATGCGATGAATATCGCAAGGTCACGCCCAGGCAACGGTGCGCCGTTCGGCAGCATCTCCGGCAGCGACAACACGCCTGCCAGCGTTACCGCGCCGCGCACGCCCGCGACCGTCGTGACTCCCACGGTGCGCAATCCCGGCACCGCGTTCGCGACGCCGCGCCGGGTCGCGCCGCGGCTCGCGAACCAGCGCAGCAGCCAGACCCACGCGAAGCGCAACGTGTAGAGCGCCGCCGCAACAGCCGCGATATACCCGATCAGCAGTCCGACTTGCACGTCGCTCGTCTGGTGCGCGTCGAGCAGCGCGCGGCCGAGAATGTGCGGGAACTGCAGCCCCAGCAGAATGAACACCATGCCGTTGAAGACGAACTCGATCATGGTCCAGGTGCTGCTCGCGCGCACTCGCGATGCCACCGGCCCGGATGTCGCCAGCGTCGTGTAGTTCATCATCATGCCGGCCGCGACCGCCGCGAGAATTCCCGAGAGTTCGAGGCGTTCGGCGATCAGGTATGCGGCGAACGGAATCAGCAACGTCATCACGACGCCGGGCGCGGGGTCGCCTTCCTCGGCGAGATTCAGAAAGCGCACCGAGATGAAACTGAAGAGCCAGCTCACCGCTGCGCCCGTCGCGAGACCGCCTGCGGCGATGATCACAAAGCTGATCGACGCGTCGCGCAGTGAGAAGACGCCGGTGAGCGCGGCGGCGATCGCGAACTTCAGCGCGACGAGGCCGGAGGCGTCGTTCATCAACGCTTCGCCTTCCAGAATGTGCATCAGTCTGCCCGGAATCTCGCCCTTGCCCGCGATGCCGGAAAGCGCAACCGCATCGGTCGGCGACAACACGGCGGCAAGTGCGAACGCGACGGGCAGCGGCATCGACGGCACCAGCGCATGCACGAAGTAGCCGACGGCGAGCACCGTCATGAAAACGAGGCCGAGCGCGAGCATCAGGATCGAGCGGCGCGCCATGAAAAATTCCCGCTTGGGAATGCGCCATCCGTCTGCGAAAAGCAGCGGCGGAATGAACAGCATCATGAAGATTTCCGGATCGAAGGTGACGTGCAATCCGAGCTTCGGCCAGGCGAGCATCGCGCCGATTGCGATCTGAACCAGCGGCAACGGTAACGGCGCCAAGCGGGTCACGACACCCGACCCGGCCACGGCAAGCAGACGAATCAATACGGTGAAGACGATTTCCATCGGTACGAGACTTGGAAAGATAACGGAGATGCGGACAAAGATTTTGCGCCGGCGCGTCGCACCTCGCAAAGCCGGCACGAAAGCGGCATGTGGCGCGCCGGCGTGCTTGACAGGAATCATTGAGCCGCGCGGCGCAGCGCGAATGCCAAGTGTCGACCGCGAGTTTAGCCTGTGAGTTTGACCCGCGCAGTGTGACCGGGCCGCGCGGCGTACTTCAGCGACTCCGCCGGGGCTGCGCCACGCTACACAAAGGCCGCTTATTCTGGCTGCACGCTAAAGGTGCGCCCGCGCCCTGCTGTGGCGCATGTGCCGTGCCGCCGGTGCAATCTTTCGCGCGAGTTACATGGCTATGTGCGCGAGCGCGCGCATGGAGCTTGCTTAAGCCATATCGATGACGCACATTTTGGAGCAGTGGCGCCGTGGGTTGTTCGCACCCGCGTTCGACCGGCCCGGCTCTCGCGTGAGAGGATTGCATGACGATTGCGCAACAGGAAAGGACGGCTACCGCGCGCCACGGCTTCGACGTCGAAATGACTTCCGGCCTGGAACGCTTCTCGGTGCAGCACGGCGAGCTGACGCTCACGAGCGTGTTTCAACCCATCTTCAGTCTGTCGCATATGCGGGCGGTCGGCTATGAAGGCTTGCTGCGCGCTCACGACATGCTCGACCGGCCGGTCTCGCCGCTCGACGTCTTCGGCGAGGCGGCGCGCGTGGGCGATGTGTTACAGCTGGACCGTCTTGCGCAGACGCTGCATCTGGAAAACTTCAAGGTGCTAGGCGCCGAACGCGAGTGGCTGTTCCTCAACGTGCACCCGGGCGCGCTCACCGATCCGTATCTGTCCGCTGCGTTACTGGCTACGCTCAAGCGCCTCGGCTTGCCGCCGAGGCGCATCGTGCTAGAAGTGCTCGAACAGCGCGCGGAAGATCTGGAACGTCTCGCGGATGCCGTGCGCCAGTTCCGCGAGCGCGGCTTCCTGATCGCACTCGACGATTTCGGCGCGGGA
The DNA here is from genome assembly GCF_032806925.1 of Paraburkholderia kirstenboschensis. Taxonomy (NCBI): domain Bacteria; kingdom Pseudomonadati; phylum Pseudomonadota; class Betaproteobacteria; order Burkholderiales; family Burkholderiaceae; genus Paraburkholderia; species Paraburkholderia kirstenboschensis. Next base: position 2,976,190 of record NZ_CP136513.1, read on the forward strand.
CATTCGAACGTCGAGCGCATCTGGCAATTGAATCCGGACATTGTGAAGCTCGACCGCATCATGCTGTCGCACGCCGCGCATCGGGCCGACATGGGAACGATTCTGCCGGGCCTCGTCGCGTTGCTGCACGAAGCGGGTAAGCTCGTGCTTGTCGAAGGCGTGGAAACGGAACACGAGGCGCAAATGGCGCTTGCCTGCAACGCCGACTTCGTTCAAGGGTTTTTCTTCGGACGCCCGAACCCGGGGGCGGCCGACGCAACGCACGCGGCGACTTGCATCAGCGAACTCACCGAGCGTTATCGCGATCAGATGGAAGCACGCGAGCGCCGCAACGCGAGCCGCCTCGCTCCCTATCTGCGCGCGTTCGAACGTGCGGCCGAACGGCTCGCAGCCGGTGAGCCGCTCGAAGAAGTGTGCTGGAATTTTCTCGCGCTCGATCACGCCGCGCGCTGCTTTCTGCTCGACGCGAAAGGGCTGCAGGCGGGGCGCAACGTCGTGCTGCGAGCCGATCGCGCGGCGCATGAAACGCGCTTCTTGCCGCTTGCCGATGCGCAAGGCGCGAACTGGCTGCGTCGTCCGTACTTTCGCGATGCGATCAACTCGCCCGAGCGTGTGCATGTGACGCGTCCGTATCTGTCGATCAATGAAGCGTTGCCGTGCGTGACGTTGTCGGTGGCGACGCGCGTCGGTGCGCAGACCTGCGTGCTGTGCGGCGACATCGACTGGATCGACGAATAGCGCTTCTGCGATGATGTCGTTTTCAACGACACCCGGCTGCGCTCATGTCCGTACTGCTAGAAGTCATTGCCACTACTGTTGCCGACGCGCGGCTCGCCGCGCAAGCGGGCGCCGACCGGCTCGAACTCGTGACCGCGATGGGCGAGGGCGGGCTCACGCCGAGCATCGGCTTGATCGAAGCGGTGGTCAATGCGGTCAGCGTACCCGTCAATGTGATCGTGCGCCCTCACAGCCGTTCTTTCGTCTACGACGCCGACGACTTCGCGGTGATGCTGCGCGACGTGCGGGCCGTCAAGGCGGCGGGCGCGAACGGTGTGGTGATCGGCATGTTGAACGCGCACGGCGAGATCGACCGCGAACAACTTGCGCGTGCAATCGACGCCGCCGACGATCTCGCGATCACTTTCCATCGCGCCTTCGACAAAGCTCGCAATCAGCAAAAAGCGCTAGACGTGCTGCTCCGTTTCGATGCGGTAACGAATGTGCTGACCTCGGGCGGCAAGCCGTCGGTGCTGGATGCCGAAGCGACGATTCGCGAACTGGTGCGCCAGGCGGCGGGGTCGCGCTGCACGGTGCTGGCAGGCGCGGGCCTGACTGTCGATGCCGTTGCGGGCTTCGTGAGCAGGACGGGAGTCGAAGCGGTGCATTTCGGTTCGGGCGTCCGCACGAACGGTAACGGACTCGCTGCGGTCGATAGCGAAAAGGTCGCGCAGGTAAGGGCGTCGCTAAATGCGCAAGCGAAAAGCTAACGCGCGGGCTGAATCGACGGGCAGAAAAAAGCCGCTACATGCGTGCGCACCAGCGGCTTCGTTGTGAGCGTTTCAAAGCCCCGCGGGCCATAGCGCTTACTTCGCGACTACCACTGGAATTCCGCGCAACTGCCCAGCGCCTTTCACTTCCTCCAGCGATTTCTTTACCGACACCCCGGTCGCCGCTTCAATCTGCAAACGCGCGGCGAGATCGCGCTCGCCCCGCTTGACGCCCGCCAGATTCGCGAGCTTCACATGGCCGTAACCGCGCACACGGGCATGCAGATCGGCGAGCTTCCCGACGTCTTCGAGATTGTCGGCGTCGAGCTTGGCGAGCGCTCGCTGCAACGTGGTTTGGTAATCGTCCGCGAGTTCGTGCTCCATTTTGCGCTCGAGCGTGCGGCCAAACGGGTCGAGCATCGTGCCGCGAAGGCCGCGCACCTTTGCGAGTACGCCGAGGACCGGCCACATCCATTGGCCGAAGGTTTTCTTCGTCGGATTCGCGCGGGAATGCGCGCGCGTGAGTGTGGGCGGCGCGAGATTGAACTTGATGCCGAAGTCCTTGCCGGCCACGCCTTCGAATTGCGCCTCGAGTGCTTCGCGGAACGCGGCATCGGCATGCAGGCGCGCGACTTCGTATTCGTCCTTCACCGCCAGCAGACGATAGAACGTCGTAGCCACCGCACGCGTCACGCGTTCGCTGTTTGCGTCGACCGCGCTTTCCGCACGGCGCGCGGCATCGACCAGCGCACGATAGCGCTTCACATAGCCTGCGCCGCCGTAAATTTGCAGACGGCCTTCGCGATGCGCGATCAGTTCGTCGAGCGTATCGACGCGCACCGTCTGCTTCGCGGCATGCCGCGCCTGCCACAGCGATTCGAGCGCGGCCGGATCTTCCGCAGCGAGCCGGCCGATGGAAAACGCCAGTTGATTCATCTGCACGGCCACGTTGTTCAGTTCGATTGCGCGCATCAACGCGCCGAACGACACGGGCACGAGTCCGAGCTGCCACGCATAGCCGAGCATCAGAATGTTAGCGCCGATGGTGTCGCCGAGAAAACGCGTGGCGAGCGCCTGCGCGTCGCAAGTCGACATGCGTTCAGCGCCGGCTGCATGGCGCATCTTGTCGATCAACGCGTCGGCATGCAGCGTGGCGTCCGGGTTCTGCACGAACGTGGCGTTCGGGATGGCATGCGTGTTGACGACGATGCGCGTGCGGCCATGACGCACCGTCTGCAATGCATCGGCGCTCGCGCCGACCACCATGTCGCAGGCGAGCAGCACGTCCGCTTGCTGCGTGTCGATGCGAACCTGGTTGAGCCACTCGTCACGCGCGGCAAAGCGCACGAACGACAACACCGAGCCGCCCTTTTGCGCAAAGCCCATGAAGTCGAGCACCGACGCGCTCTTGCCTTCCAGATGCGCAGCCATGCTGATCAATGCGCCGACCGTCACGACGCCCGTGCCGCCGACGCCCGTCACAAGAATGTCGTACGGTGCGGCGTCGAGCTGCGTCGTGGGCAGCCGCAACGCGTTGACGCGCTCAGCCAATGCTTGCGGATCGAACGCGGCACCCGCGGCTTTCTTCAGCTTGCCGCCTTCGACTGTCACGAAGCTCGGGCAAAAGCCGTTCACGCATGAGTAGTCTTTATTGCACGACGATTGATCGATGCGACGCTTGCGTCCCAATGCTGCTTCGACGGGTTCGACCGACAGGCAATTGGACTGCACGCCGCAATCGCCGCAGCCTTCGCAGACCTCTTCGTTGATGAAGAGGCGCTTGTCCGGATCGGGAAATTCGCCCTTTTTGCGGCGACGCCGTTTTTCGGCGGCGCACGTCTGGTCGTAGATCAGTACGGTCACGCCGTCGGTGTCGCGCAATTCGCGCTGCACGGTGTCCATTTCGCTACGGTGATGGAACGTCGTGCCCTTCGGGAAAAGATCGTGATGGCCGTCGTATTTCTCCGGCTCGTCGCTGACCACGACGAAGCGCGACACGCCTTCGGCTTCCACCTGACGCGCGATCTGCGGCACGGAGATGCTGCCGTCCACGGGTTGGCCGCCCGTCATCGCGACGGCGTCGTTGTAGAGAATCTTGTAGGTGATGGTGGCTTTCGCTGCGACCGCCTGGCGGATTGCGAGAATGCCGGAGTGAAAGTACGTACCGTCGCCGAGATTCTGGAAGACGTGACGCGTTTTCGTGAACATCGAATGCGACGCCCAGTCCACGCCTTCGCCGCCCATCTGAATGAGACCGGTGGTGTCGCGCTCCATCCACGAAGCCATGAAGTGGCAGCCGATGCCTGCTTGCGCAATCGAGCCTTCGGGCACTTTCGTCGACGTGTTGTGCGGACAGCCCGAGCAGAAATACGGCGTGCGCTTCACGCTGTCCGCGGCGTTGGAGAGAATTTGCGGCGCGACCAGATCGACCACGCGTTCGCGGCGATCGAGCGCAGGCTTGTGCTTCGCGAGCCAGTTGGCGAACACCAGCAAGATGCGCGAAGGCCGCAATTCGCCGAGCGACGAGAGCAGCATGCTGCCGTCTTGCGCATGCTTGCCGATCACGGCCGGCCGCGTGCCTTGCGTGCGGTTGTACAGATAGTCCTTGATCTGCTGCTCGATGACCGGGCCTTTCTCCTCGATCACCAGCACTTCGGAAAGACCTGCGACGAACGTGTCGATGCGCGTCATTTCCAGCGGGAACGACAAGCCCACTTTGTAGATACGGACGCCGGCCGCGTCGAGATCGGCGACGGTCAGGTCGAGGCGGCGCAACGTTTCCATCAGATCCAGATGCGCCTTGCCGCATGTGACAATGCCCACGTTCGCATGCGGGCTCGGCGCGATCCATTTGTCGATGCTGTTGGTTTTGGCAAAGTGACGCACGGCGTCGAGCTTCGCGTGCATTCGCGATTCGATGGTGAGGCTCGGCAGATCGGGCCAGCGATTATGCAAACCGCCCGACGGTGCTTCGAAATCCTCCGGCGCGCTCCACTGGGTTCGCAGCGCATCCAGGTCGACCGTCGAGCCGGATTCGACCGTTTCGGAGATCGCCTTGTAGCCGACCCATGCGCCCGAAAAGCGCGACAGCGCCCAGCCGTACAGCCCGAATTCGAGCATGTCCGCAATGTTCGACGGATTTACGACCGGCATGTGCCACGCCATCATCGCAAAGTCGCTTTGATGCGGCATCGACGAAGACACGCAGCCGTGGTCGTCGCCGGCCACGACCAGCACGCCGCCGTGCGGCGACGAGCCGTACGCGTTGCCGTGCTTCAGCGCGTCGCCCGCGCGATCCACGCCGGGGCCCTTGCCGTACCACATGGCGAACACGCCTTCGACGGTGCGCTCCGGGTCCGCTTCCACGCGCTGCGTGCCGAGCACGGCGGTGCCGCCGAGTTCTTCATTGATGGCGGGCAGGAAGCGAATATCGCTCGCGCTGAGCAGTTTCTTCGCTTTCCACAATTGCTGATCGACCATGCCGAGCGGCGAGCCCCGATAGCCGCTGATGAAGCCCGCGGTGTTCATGCCGCGCGCCTGGTCGAGCGAGCGCTGCATGAGCGCGAGGCGCACCAGCGCCTGGGTGCCGGTCAGGAAAATCCGGCCGCGGGTCGCGGTGAGATTGTCGGACAGCTTGTAGTCGGATAGAGCGGGCGTGCCGTCGATGGGCAGACGAGCGGTCATAGGTGAGTCTCCAATCCCATACGTGATGGTTGCTGTTGTACCTTCGGCGCGCGTCCTCGGGACGACGAGGTGCCGCAGCGAAAGAGACTCTATTTTTTAGCGCCAATCAGAGTGGATTTTTTCTACTTTGCTCGTGTGTCAGCGAATGAGCGCGAGGAGCGACCGGTTTTAAGCCGCTTTTGAGATAGATATGCCACGCGAACGGTGGCTGCGGGTATGCCCTGGGGCGATGCAGGCAACGGCCCGGCCGTGGTTTGCCCGATCAAATGCTCGACACGGCGGCTGTCACGGGCGCTTCATCCAGCGGCACGATCTCATGAAAATGGGAATAGTCGATATGACTCACGCCGTCGCGTTCGCTCATGATGTCGACAAAACGGTGCTGCCAGTAGATCTGATCGCACGTCCACATGTGGCGTGCCTGCATGGTCTGCGACGTCGATTCGTCGACGCCTTCCAGCGTGAGCAGCAGCGACGTGTCGCGCGCTTTTAGCGTTTCCGCGTTTTCGCCGAAGAGCGGACTTGTTTCGTCGATCACATGCATGATGCTCCAGCCGAGCTTGAAGACCGGATGCTGGTCGCGCACGAGTGCGAGGTCATAAAGCTTGCGCAGCGTATAACCTTCGGGAGTCGTTTCGCGGCGCAGAATGCGCAGTCGTGCATGCGCTTCGGCGATCACGTTCTGACGCCCGTTGGCCGAGCGGACCATCAAGGTCATGTGACCGTCCAGCGGCCGGACGATCGCGTAGCGGGCGAACATGATCTTAGCGTGCGGACGCGAGAAGCGCGCGAAAATCAGACCCGTCGCCAACGCAATGCTCGACATACCGACGAAGATTTCGAGCGTCGCGATCCAGTGCGCGTACACCGTTTGCGGATGCATGTCGCCGTAGCCGACCGTGGCCAGCGTTTCGACGCTGAAGAAAAACGCACCGCCGAACCCCGGCGGGTACTGATTCGCGATGGCCGCGTTGCCGAGCATATAGAGCGCGGCGAATGTGGTGTTCAGCAACAGGAAGATCACCGCCAGGCTGACGAAAAACATCGGCCAGCGCACCACCAGCGCGCGGTGATAAAGATCCTGCCAGAATCGCGTCGGCATGCCGTGCGCGATCACCACGCGGTCGTCCAGACGCAGTTCGCGGCTACCGCGTGAAGGGCTATTTTCTGCGCTGACTTTCTCCCGTCCGATGCGGGCAAAACGGTCCGACGGTTCAGTAGCCATCGCGTACTCGTGGAGATGAAAACGGCGCAAGCGTAGCACGCGGCCTCGCTCGCGGAGCGCGATGTTCGGCGCGTCGAACAGGGCGAAGGAAGGTGTGCGTTGTCCGTGCCGTGGCGGTGCGGCGGGGGCGCTTCAGTGGCTCTTGAACGCGCTTGAATGCCGCGTTCAAATGCCGTTCACCATGCCTGCTAGCGCTGACACTGACGCAGACGGCCTGTGCTCCGCTTTACGGAAATGCTCGCGGCTTCGGAATGCCTGCGCCGTGCTCGATGTCGTCGACGGCTTGCTGGTGTGCCACAGCGATGGCTTGTGCTTCGTCGGCGTAACCGTTGTCGCCGCCGATGGTCGTCCACGGCTTGACCGCTTTCTCCCGATGCCTGATTTCGTATTCCGCGTCCCAGCGCGCGCCGCTGAGTTCGATTGGGCGGACGTGAATCGAGTACACGCCGTAGAGGAAGAGCTGCTCAACCATGATCGCCTCCGACCATTGCGTTCAGGTGGCGCGCCGCGAGATGCGCCGCGCCGGTCTGCCTAGAGTTCGATTTCCCCGAGTATGCGATGAGCGAGCGCCTTCGCTTCTTCCAGTGCCTCGCCCGGTGTGGACGAGGTAGCTTCTACTTCGTAGACCGTGGTTTCCTGGTCCTGGCTCGCCTCGCCTTCGTCGCGCGCGAGTGTGACCACGCCTTGCCACGTATCCGAGTCGAGCTCTCTTACCGACGCAGTGGCCGTATAGATGCCTTTGGTGTAGGTGATGTCCTCCATGGCGTCGCTCCTTGTTCCAAAGGTTCCGATCTTTTCATCGTAGCACGGCGATGGCGCTTCGGCTGAAGCCCCGCGGCGCGGCGCCTCGCGACGACGCGCGCCTGTCCAGCGGAAAAGATAACGCCCAAGCGTTACAGCAGCGCGACGACTTCGTCGAGCGACGGCGCATGCGCGCCCGCGTGCCGGCAGGCCGCCGCGCCGGCCGCCAGCGCGAACGCCAGATGCTCCGGCCATGCCCGCTGCGAAGCGGTCATCAGACTGAACAGCAAGCCGCCGATGGACGCATCGCCGGCGCCGACCGTATCCACCACCTCGACGCGCGGCGGGCGCGCCTCGAAGGTCGCCGCGCCGTCGATCAGCAGAGCCGTTTCCGGTCCGCGGGTGACGAGCACGGTGGCGGACGGATTCATCGCGCGCAATTGGGCAAGCGCATGCGCTTCGTCGTCGGCCTTGAAGAGCAGGCGCAGGTCTTCGTCCGATACCTTGATGAGGTCCGCGAGCGCGGCCATTTTGCGTAGCGTGGGTTCGTATCCGTGCTCCATCAGATTCCGGTAGTTCGGATCGAAACTGATCTTCACGCCGCGCGAACGCAATTCGGCGGCCAACGCGGCGAGCGTATCGCCGAGCGGCTGCCGCACAAGGCTGATGCAGCCGAAGTGCGCCCACTTCACCTGCTGCATCCAGCCTGCCGGCAGATGCGCGGGATCGAAGGCGAGATCGGCGCCGTTCTCGCCCATGAAAAAGTAAGCAGGCGGATGCGTGCGATGAACGATCGCGAGCAAAGGCGGGCGCTCCACGCGCTGCATGAAGCGCATGTCGAGCCCGGCCGCGACGCTCGCGTCCCACAGTTCGTCGGAGAAATTGTCGACGCCGAGCGAGCCCGCGCATGCGGTCGGCAAGCCGAGCCGCGCGACGCAACGCGCCACGTTCCAGCCCGCGCCGCCGGGACGCGACAGCCATTGCGAGGCGCCCGTGCGCACGAGATCGGTGAGGATATCGCCCGCCGAAACGAAGACGGGCAGTTCGTTGTTCACGTGGCTCATTTTGCGTGCTCCGTGGAGACGGCTGCGGCGGTCGGGCCGTCGGCCAGCGCGTGCGTCAGCACTTCATAGCACGCGCCCATGGTGTGATAGTCGGTCTTGCCGGCCGGGCTCTTTTCGTCGCTGTATTTGCGGTTGTCGCAGGTGAGGATGCGATACCACGCACCGTATTTGTGATCGACGAAGTGCGCCCAGCTATAGCGCCAGATCTCGTCGTACCAGTCCCAGAAGCGTTCGTTGCCGGTGCGCTTGCCGAGCAGCGCGGCGGTCGCGAAGGTCTCCGCCTGCACCCAGAAGTACTTGTCGTGGTCGCACACGGTGCCGTCCGGGCCGAAGCCGTAATACAGGCCGCCGTGGTCTTCGTCCCATGCGTGCGTCATCGCGGCGTCGAACAGTTCGATTGCGCGCGGCAAGAGCCAGGGCAACGGACGGTAGCGCTCGAGAATCAGCAGCAGCTTCGCCCATTCTGTTTGATGCCCAGGCTGGAAACCCCACGGACGGAAAATGTTCGAGCTGTCTTCCTCGTTGTAGTGCCAGTCGACCGACCAGTCTGCATGAAAGTGCTCCCACACGAGCCCTTGCGACAGCTTCGCCTGACGCAGCGTGATGTTCGACGCGACACGCTCGGCGCGGTCAAGATACACGAGGTGGCCGGTCGCTTCGTGAGCGGCGAGCAAGGCCTCGGTGGTGTGCATGTTCGCGTTCTGCCCGCGATATGAACTCACACGCCATTGGGGCGATGCCTCGTCGGCATAGAGACCGGCGGCGGCGTCCCAGAAGCGATGCTCCATCAACTCGAAGGTCGCGCCGATCATCGGCTTCGCCTCCTCGATGCCGGCCATCGCCGCATGCGAGTACGCGAGCAGCACGAACGCGAGGCCGTAGCAGTGGCGCGTGGCGTCGAGCGTGCGCTTTTTGCCGTCGCTCCATTCGATCTCCCAGTCGTAACCTTCGTGCTGCGCGTCCCAATGCGCGTCGCGCAGAAAGCGCACGCCGTGGCGCGCGTATTCCAGATGCTTCGGGTCGCCAAACTGGCGATACGCCATTGCGTAGTTGAAGACGTAGCGGCAGCTGCTCACCAGATGCCGCGTGGTCTTGTCATAGACGGAACCGTCGTCGCGGAAAAAATGGAAGAAGCCGCCGCTCGGATCGAGCGCATTGGACGCGTAAAAGCGCAGCGTGTCCTCGACGTGCGAGAGCAGAAACTCGCGGCTGCGAAAGCTGGCGACGGGCGGCACGGCAGGCGCGCCGTTGGCGGAAGGAGGCGTAGCGGATAGCGTCATGGCGTTCTCACCAAAGTACTGGCACGGGCAATGAGATGAACGGGCAAGCGGACTTCTGTTTCGGGGGGCGCGTCCTCGAGCAGCAACTCGACGCCGCGGCGGCCGAGCGCTTCCTTGTCGACCGCGATGGTGGACAGCGGCGGCGTGGCGTGAGCGGCGGCGGGAATGTCGTCGAAGCCGATGATGGCGATGTCCTCGGGCACGCGCACACCGCGCGCTGAACAGGCGCGCAGCGCCGCGAGCGCGGCGGCGTCGTTGTAGGCGAACACGGCGTCGGGGCGTGGGCCGGGCGCATCGAGCAGTTGCTGCATCGCTCGGGCCGCGCCGCTGTCGGGGTCGAGTCCGGCGTCGATTGTGACTTCGAGCGACGGATCGAACAGGAGTCCCGCTTCGAAAAACGCACGCCGATAACCGAGCGCGCGCTGCGCGATGCTGAAGTGCGCGAGCGACCCGCCGATGAACGCCACCCGCTTGCGCCCCTGTTCGAACAGATGCCGCATCGCAAGCGCGGCGCCGGCAGCGTTGTCGAGATTCACCGAACGCAAACCCGGCGCCCAGAGATCGATCAGCACGAGCGGGCGCTGCATCGCGACGAGCGTGGCAAGCGTCTCCGGTTCGACGAAGCCTGCGATCGCGACGGCGTCGGGCGCATGCAGGCGCATCTGCTGGATTACGTCTTCGGTGGGACCGGCGGTCAGCACCGACGGCACGATCCCGCGCTCGCGGCACGCGTCTTCCACGCCATGCAAAACGTGCGAAAAGAATGGGCTGACGGCGAAGTTGTTGTGCTGGCGGTGCAACAGGAACGTCAGACGGCGGATGCGCGGACGCAATTGCCCGGCGTCATAGCCCAGTTCGCGCGCCGCCTCTACCACGCGCACGCGTGTCGCCTCGGAAAGGCCCGGCTGGTTTTTCAGTGCGCGTGAGACGGTGCCGATCGACACGCTGGCCGCACGCGCGACATCGCGGATAGTTATCGCCATCGAAGCAGGTGGCCGTGACAGAGCGGCCGCACGTGTTTTGGTCCGGGCGATTGTATAGTAAAACAGCCATCAAACGGCTTCAAAGCGTGGTGGCAGGCACCGGTAAATACCCGTATATGCTGGCCTTTTTCACATTTCTTCGTTTAGTAAATTTCTAAACAAATGCGATTTCCGCGCGTTAACACTGTGGCGGCGGGCTTTCCGTGACGGCGGTAGCAAGGCTGGAAACGCAGTCTTTCCAGCACTCGGCGCCGCTTCGTCAGTCGGCGTGCGTCGCCGAGGCTTCTGACTGCCCGCGCAGCAAGTTCACGCTTTCTTCGGCGTCGATCAGCACGAATCCGCTTGGCTCAAGCTTCGCGCGCCGCTTGGCCAGCGCCGCGACCGTGGCGATTTCCTCGCTGTTATAGAGCGACGCGCCGTCGGTCGGTTCCGGCTCCACGCGCACGCAGCCAATTGCCATCGTGACGAAGCCGAAGAAAGTCGGATTGCCGCGCCGGCTTCGCCGTGAATGCCGCCGGCCAGACGGTCGGTCGGCGCGTAGAAGCGTTGCGCGCCCTCGTTGAACACGTGAATCGCGCGCAGCACGCGCTCGCGCCAGTCGTCGCTCTGGAACAGGATGAGGAAGTCGTCGCCGCCCACGTGACCGAGAAAGTCGCGCGTCGGATCGCAGACGTCCGCGAGCACCGCAGCGGCGAACTTCAGTACCTCGTCGCCTTGCCAGTAGCCGTATTGCTCGTTGAAAGGCTTGAAGTGGTTCAGGTCCACATAGCAGGAGTAGAAACCGGCGTGATTGCCGACGAGCCGCGCAATGTGCGAACTGATCGGAATGTTGCCCGGCAGGAACGTTAGCGGGTTAGCGTAGCGCGCCGCTTCGATGCGCACCTCGGTGACCGCGCGCACCAGGTTCTCGCCGGTGCCGAGCCCCGCATACTTGCCGTTTTCGGTGATGACGAAGCCATCGGCGAGATAGCCCTGATCGTCGCTTGCGAGGAGCTTGGCCATCTGCTCGACGGTCATCGATTTCTCTATCACCACGGGCGAGGCGTTCGCGAAAAGCAGGCATGGCCGCTTGCCGAACAGCTCGCGGTGATACGGCAACGCATAGCGGTCCATGAAGCTGCGGCGGTTGATCAGCGCAACCGGTTCGTCGTGCTCGACCACGGCGACCGCATGCAGATCGGGCAGACGGTTGAAGAGTTCGAGCACGTCGTTATTGGTCGCCTGGCGCGGCAGCGCGGGCGCGTGCACGTGCATTTTTTCCGAGGCCATGCCGCCCGATGGCGACGCGCCGCCGAGCGTGCGCGTCGCCTCGGGAAACACGGCGATGTGGCCTGCGCGCAGGGCGTCGCGGGCGTCGTCGGTGACTTTGCGCGCCGGCTGCGCATGCGGACGGCAAAAGAAAAAGCCTTGCCCGCAGCCGATCCCCATGTCGCGCACGACGATCAGATCCGCCTCGTTCTCGATACCTTCGGCCACGAGGCGCGCGCCGCTCGCGCTCGCGAAGTGTTGCATTGCGCGAACGGCCTCGAACTTGAGGGGATCGCAGGCGATGTCGTGAACGAAGAAGCGGTCGATTTTCACGACGTCCGGTTGGAGTCGCACCCACAGATTCATGCTGGCGTTGGCGGTGCCGTAATCGTCGAGTGCGAACTGTGCGCCTGCCGTGCGCAACGAGGCGATCACCGGCAGGAAGCTGCCCACGTCGGCAATCATGCTCTGCTCCGTCAACTCGATCACGATGCGCTGCGGGTCGACGCCGCGATGGCGGAGCAGCGCGAGCGTGTCGTCGGGTGCGTCGGCCAGACGCCGAAGCGCGCCTGCGCTGAAGTTGAGGAACAGCTTGCCGTCGTAGCCGAGCCGTGCGAATGCTTCGATGCAGGCGCGCGCGGCGGCTTGTTCGAGTTCGATCGTGCAGCCTTCCACGAGCGCTTGCGAAAAGGGGGCGAATGGCGCCTCGAGCGATGTGCCGGCCGGCCCGCGAATCAGGCCTTCGTAGCCGAGAATCGTGCCGTCCTCGAAGTCGATGATCGGCTGGAATACGGCGGACAGATCACGCCGGGCAATCAGGTCCTCGATGCGCGGCGCGGCGATTCCGGAGGGCGAGCGAAGTTGCATGGCAGGTTGACGTAGCGATGGACCTTCGGCTTATCGACCTGCGCTGCGGAGAATTAAGTGAACTTTTGGTGAGGCGTCGCACTGGTGTGGTGCGTTCGGGCAGGGGTGAGATTTCGCGCGGGGTTCTCTGATGGTTTGAGGCGCTGCGGGGAGTTGACCGGAAGTCGGCCACGAGCCAGCCAGGACCCGGCCAGGAAGCCCCCTATGCCATCTGGCCGAGGCGACAACCGTCACGGATGAGCGTGAAATGACGAAAAGCCGCGCAAGGCGGCTTTTGGAAAACGACGCTCAGGGAGGGCGCTTATGAATGTCCTATTTGCATTGCGCGCGTATTCAACGGCGGGCGACGGCGGCGGCAGCCCGCTCGCGCGAGGCGCGGCTTTCCGCGCTGGGGTCGCGAGCGCCCCAGCGCTGCGCGAGCGCGGCGCAGACCATCAACTGGATCTGGTGGAACAGCATCAACGGGAGAACGACCGCGCCGACCGCCTGCGAGGCAAAGATGACCTTGGCCATGGGCACGCCGGCGGCAAGACTTTTCTTCGAGCCGCAGAAGATGATGGTGATCTGGTCCGCGCGACTGAAGCCGAGCCGCTTGCTCACGAAAATCGTGATGCCCAGAGCGAGCGCGAGCAGCACCACGCTGATGAGCAGCACGCCGCCCAAAGCGGAGAGCGGGATCTGATGCCAAAGGCCTTCGGTCACGGACTCGCTGAACGCGCCATACACGACCAGCAGAATGGAACCTTGATCGACGAACTTCAGCACGCCGCGATGCCGCTCGATCCACTTGCCGATCAGCGGGCGCAGCAGTTGCCCCGCCACGAATGGCACCAGCAACTGCAGCACGATATTGCCCACGGTGTGCCAAGGGGAGCTTCCGCCCGCCGCTTGATTCGTGACGAGGACGCTGACGAGTGCGGGCGTGATGAAGATGCCGAGCAGGCTCGAGGCCGACGCGCTGCAAACCGCGGCCGGAACGTTGCCTTTGGCGATGGACGTGAAGGCGATAGAGGACTGAACCGTCGACGGCAACGTGCAGAGGAAGAGGATCCCGGCGTAGAGCGCAGGCGTGACAAGTGGCGAAAGGAGCGGTTTAAGCGCGAGGCCGAGCAGAGGAAACAGTGCGAACGTGCTGAGCAGTACGACCACATGCAGACGCCAATGCGTCGCGCCCGCAACAATCGCTTCCCGCGAAAGCTTCGCGCCGTGTAGGAAGAACAGCAGGCCGACCGCGACGTTCGTCACCCAGTCGAACCCCGCGGCGGCCCGGCCGTGAACCGGCAGCAGGCTGGCGAGTATCACCGTGCCAATCAGGCACAGGGTGAAGTTGTCGGGAAGCAGTTTCGGGCGGGCCATTGTCAGATTCTCGAAATCGGTGATGCGGGACTACACGCAAGGCGCGTGCGCGGAGCGCCCGGCGATAGTGCTATGGAAAACCCTATTGTCCGTCTAAAGCTATTAAAACGACAAATTCATTTGCCGAATTGATTAATGACTAGCATGCATTCGAGCAGCAATCGACGACTCGGCTATGGTGTCACCGCGTATGCGCACGGGTCCGACCGCCGATCCATTCCGCGGGTGCGCTTGGCTGACCGACTAATCGTCGGGTAAAAAGGGCGCGTCGGTTGGTGCAATTTACGCCTTTCGCGAACGCGTCTAACCCTTGATGCACTGCCGGTTCTCAGGCGGGTTTAGCAAGGGTTGTGGCGTAGAAAAACGTCGCAGTAACAACGTGTTACAACAGCGGGCGAGGCCTAACACTTTTTGGCTCGACACCCTCTTCCCGCGACCATAAATTACCGATCAAAGGCCGTCGGGATGCTCTGCGCTGCGACCTGTTCGCAGCGCCAGCGCCAGTCCCTCAACAAGTCCATCGCAGCTCGAACGGTGGGCTTCAGGCAAGTCTTCGGGCAAGTGAGTCACTGGTGGACGGGTTGTCGAGAACGAAGCACCTGGTGTGGGGCGCGGTAATCGTCGCGCTGTGCTCGTTCGCCTACGCAAAAGGTCCGGGCATGCCGCACGGCGGCGCGAGCTTTGGTGCGGACAGCTACGGTCACGGCAATTACGTCAACCGCGACGTCGGCCGCAACGTCGAGCGCAACCTCGATCCCTCTGGCGCTTCAAGTCCAGGCATGCATCGCGTCGCCGGACCAGGTGCTTATCCTGGCGATGGCCGCGGCGGCATACCGTACGTCGGCGTCATTCAACCCGTTAGCGCCGAGACGCGCCCCGGACAGCGCCCGCAATCCAATGCACCGGTTCGCTCGGGGTCGATCCGGGCCGACGTCGCGCGCTATAACGAAGAACGCGGTTCACTGCGCGCCGTCCAGCGCCAGGGCGACGACAGCCGCCCGCCCGAAAGTTCTCCCTATCGAAATTAAGCCGGCACGGGCCGCGTTTTAATCAATCCTCCAGCCGGATAGGCGACGCCGCGGTTTGCGTCGCGTTCATTGCCTTGGCAACGCTCGATGTTCCAGGCTCCGCTCCCTTGCACGCCTTTCAATCGGCTTGGTGCGCGCATTACGCTTTAACTCACCTCCAAACCTCGCGCGCATCTGACGTTTCGACGCCACACTTTTTTGAAAACACTCGGCAGCAGGCCGCCTCCCGTCGTCAAATTTGGGCGGTTATGCGGCGGCGCGTCATCAGCATGTCATTTGAAGCGTTATCGAACGCGTTACGCATAGCGCGCGCTGCTTCGCGCAAGCGGCGGTGTGTGCCGCGGTGCCACGAACATGCGCACACGAAGGTCTGTAGCAGGCCGATAAGCGACAAAACTAATCAGACCGATATACCGGCAATAACCAGCGATATTTTTGTTCATAAAAATGGTCCGCAAAGATGGTCCCGCCCAGATTGGCTCGACGATCGAGCGGACAACAACAATGGTTCGCGCGAGCTTGCCCTTTCGCACAGCCACACCCCTTTTGACAAAGACTGGAGAATCCATGAAAACAGGCATCAGCCGTGCGCTGAAGACCACCCTCAAGGCAACCGCGTGTGCCGCTTTGCTGGCCAGTGCATCGTCTGCTTTTGCGCAATCGAGCGTGCAACTCTACGGTCAGGTGGACGAATGGGTCGGCGCGCAGAAATTTCCCGGCGGCAAGACGGCGGTCCAGGTGTCCGGCGGCGGAATGTCGACGTCGTACTGGGGCTTGAAAGGGGCTGAAGATCTGGGCAACGGCTACAAGGCGATCTTTACACTGGAAGGCTTCTTCCGCGCGCAGAACGGCCAGTACGGCCGCTTCGCCGGCGACACGACGTTTTCGCGTAACGCGTACGTCGGTATCGAATCGCCGTACGGCACGGTTACGGCCGGCCGGTTGACCACCGAACTGTTCGTGTCGACGATCCTGTTCAACCCGTTCATCGACTCGTACGTCTTTTCGCCGATGGTCTACCACGTGTATCTCGGGCTGGGCACATTCCCGACTTACTCGACCGATCAAGGCGTGACGGGCGACTCGGGCTGGAACAACGCGGTTCAATATCAGTCGCCGAACTTCAACGGCCTGTCGGCGAGTGCAATGTATGCGCTGGGCAACACGACGCAGAATGGCGCAAAGAAGTGGAGCGGCCAGGTGCTGTATTTCCACGGCCCGTTCGCCGCGACCGCGGTCTATCAGTACGTGAACTTCAACAACACGC
This sequence comes from Paraburkholderia kirstenboschensis, assembly GCF_032806925.1. Classification (NCBI taxonomy): domain Bacteria; kingdom Pseudomonadati; phylum Pseudomonadota; class Betaproteobacteria; order Burkholderiales; family Burkholderiaceae; genus Paraburkholderia; species Paraburkholderia kirstenboschensis. The sequence goes on from NZ_CP136513.1 coordinate 2,992,420, forward strand.
CGGGCGATCTGGGCAGTTTCGATTCCTCGGGTGTGCCGGGCCTGAAGGCGCAGAGCGTCGCGCAAGTCGGCGTCTCCTATGACCTCAAGTATGTGAAGCTGTTCGGCCAGTACATGTACACGCACAACGACCAGACGCTGACGAGCTGGCACGTGAACACCGCGCAAGGCGGCGTAACGGTGCCGGCGGGCCCGGGCACGGTGATGGCGTCGTACGCTTATTCGCGCGACGGCGGCGGCTTCGACCAGACGCGCCAGACCGCGGCGATCGGCTACGACTACCCGCTGTCCAAGCGCACGGACGTGTACGCGGCTTATCTGTACGACCACATCAGCAGCCAGTCGAGCGGCAATACGTACGGCGTTGGTTTGCGCGCGAAGTTCTAGGCGACACTGCGCAGTTGAACTGACCGGCGCGCGGCAACTGCCGCGAGCCGGGCCGCATGCTCACCAACCTCCAAAGCCCGCTTCCTCACGGAACGCGGGCTTTGGTCTTTTCTGACGCGATCCGCCATAGTCGTTTCGCCATCTGCTCTTGATAAACCGGGCAAAATAACGCCGATCAATTCCTATAGCGAGCGATTTGGATGGACACCCTCGTCAGCATGAAAGTGTTCCGGCAAGTGGTCGAGGTGGGCAGCTTCGTGGGCGCGGCTGAACGGATGGAGATGTCCGCGGCGATGGCGAGCAAGCACGTGATGCATCTCGAACAGCAGCTCGGCGCGCGCCTGTTGAACCGCACCACGCGCCGCGTCGCGCCGACCGAGGCGGGCCGCGAATACTACGAGCGCTTGAGTCAGGTGCTCACCGAACTCGAGGAGGCGGAGCAGGTCGTCGGTGCGGCGAGCGTCGTGCCTCAAGGGCGCTTGCGGGTGTCGTCGCTGTCGGCATTCGGACTGAGTCACGTGATGGCCGCGGTCGCCGACTACGCCGCGCAGTATCCGCAGGTCACCGTCGACATCACGTTGTCGGACCGCGTGGTCGAGCTGATCGACGAAGGCTTCGACGTCGCGATCCGCGCTTCGCCGAGCGGCCTCAAGTCGTCGTCGCTGATCGCGCGGCAGATCGCGATGGCGCATCTGCTGCTGTGCGCGTCGCCGGAGTATCTGCGCCGGCGCGGCACGCCGAAGACGGCCGCCGATCTCGCGCGTCACAACTTTCTGCAATACACGGGCGTGTCGGCACTCGACATCCTGCAAGCCACCGGCGAAGCCGCGCGCGTACGCCTGTCCGGCAATCTGATCGTCAATCATCTCGAAGCGCAACGCGTGATGGTGCTGCAAGGTGCGGGCATAGCGCTCCTCGGCACCGAAGTGATCGGCGCCGATCTGACCGAGGGGCGCCTCGTGCCTGTGCTCTTCGATGAAGTGCCGCCTCGCGAGCTGCCGATCCATGTGGTGTACGCGAGCCGGCGCCATTTGTCGGCGAAGGTGCGCTCGTTCGTGGACTTCCTCGCCGACCGGTTCGCGAACGAGTCGCTGTGGCCGTCGCTCGAACAGATCAAGGCGCTGGCCGTGAGATAGCGCCCGGCACAGCGCGTTGGCTAGCGCGCCAGGCCACAAACCGCCGAAGCCGCGCCCACCCGTTTCGTTATACTGGTTGCCAGCACCCACACACGCAAACAGCGTAACGATCTGGGGGAGACATGACCGATCTGTCCACGCCGCAGCGCGCCGCCAGCCACGAGCTGCCCGCCGGCCGGCGCTTGCGCTTCGTCACCGCCGCAGCCCTGTTCGACGGCCACGATGCGTCGATCAACATCATGCGCCGCATCCTGCAAGCGAGCGGCGTCGAAGTCATCCATCTAGGCCACAACCGTTCCGTCGATGAAGTCGCGACCGCCGCGCTGCAGGAAGACGCGGACGGCGTCGCGGTGTCGAGCTACCAGGGCGGCCATAACGAATACTTCCGCTACCTGGTCGATCTGCTGCGAGCGCGAGGCGGTGAGCGCATCAAGGTGTTCGGCGGCGGCGGCGGGGTGATCGTATCCGAAGAAATCGTCGCGCTGGAAAGCTACGGAGTCGAAAAGATCTATTCGCCGCACGACGGCCAGCGGCTCGGCCTGCAAGGAATGATCGACGACATGATCGCGCGCTGCGCAGCAGCGGCCCGAGAGGGCGTCACAGCGCGGACCGGCGCAGTCGGCGAATGGCTCGCCGACCTGATCGGTCAACCTCTGTCGCACTTGCGTTCGAGCGCACAGGTAAGCCAAGGCGCGGGCATCGGCGATAGAGACGACGGTTCCCAAAACGTTCCGGGCGAGACGAGCAGCGTTAATCCGCGCGACGCAAGCTCGCTCGTGTTCCGTCGGCTCGCTCGACTGATCAGCGCCTTCGAGGCGGGCGGCGTCGCGTCGTCGAAGCGTGCCGAGCTCTCCGCCCTTACTCAGGCAATGCAAGTCCCCGTGCTCGGCATTACCGGCACAGGCGGTGCGGGCAAATCGTCGCTCACCGACGAACTGATCCGCCGCTTCCGGCTCGATTACGGCGACACGCTGACCATCGCCGTGCTCGCCATCGACCCGTCGCGCCGCAAGTCCGGCGGCGCGCTGCTCGGCGACCGCATCCGCATGAACGCGATTGGCGACTGGGGCGGCGGTGCGCGCGTCTATATGCGCTCGATGGCGACGCGCGAGGCGTCGAGCGAAATCTCCGACGCGCTGCCCGACGCGCTGATGCTGTGCAAGGCGGCCGGCTTCGACCTGATCGTCGTCGAGACCTCAGGGATCGGTCAGGGCGACGCGGCCATCGTGCCGTTCGTCGACGAATCGCTATATGTGATGACACCCGAGTTCGGCGCGGCCAGCCAGTTGGAGAAGATCGACATGCTCGACTTCGCCGACGCGGTCGCAATCAACAAGTTCGATCGCAAGGGCGCGCCAGATGCGTTGCGCGATGTCGCGAAACAGGTGCAGCGTAACCGCGCCGACTTCGCGAAATCGCCCGAGGCGATGCCGGTGTTCGGCACGATCGCTTCGCACTTCAATGACGACGGCGTGACCGCGCTTTACCAATACATCGCCGAAGCGCTGCGAAAGCACGGCCTGCGCTCAGGAGGCGGCCGTTTGTCCGTGCCCGCCGGCGTGCGCTTTTCGAGCGGCCGTCATGCGATCGTGCCGCCCGCGCGGGTGCGCTATCTCGCGGAAATCGCGCAGACCATCCACGCTTATCGCGAGCGGGCTGATCAGCAAGCGGGTGTTGCGCGCGAGCGCTGGCAACTCGTCGAAGCGCGCCGGATGCTCGCGCAAGCGAGCGCGGACGCGTACGATGCGCAATCCTCGCTCGACGCGCTCATCGAGCAACGCACCACGGCACTCGGCGAGCGCGAGCGCAAACTGCTCGACGCGTGGCCCCAAACCGTCGCCGCCTATTCGGGCGATGACCATGTGGTCCGCATTCGTGACCGGGAGATACGCACCGCGCTCACGGCCACGACCTTATCGGGCACGCAACTGCGCAAAGTCGCGCTGCCGAAATTCGTCGACCACGGCGAGATTCTGCGCTGGCTGATGCTCGACAATCTGCCGGGCTACTTTCCGTTCACCGCAGGCGTCTTCCCGTTCCGTCGCGAGAACGAAGACCCGACTCGAATGTTCGCCGGAGAAGGCGATCCGTCGCGCACCAACCGGCGTTTCAAACTGCTGTCGGAGGGCATGCCGGCCAAGCGTCTTTCGACCGCATTCGACTCGGTCACGCTATACGGCGAAGAGCCGCATGAGCGCCCGGACATCTACGGCAAGGTGGGCAACTCGGGGGTATCGGTCGCGACGCTCGACGACATGCATGCGCTCTACGACGGCTTCGATCTGTGCGCGCCGCAGACGTCGGTGTCCATGACGATCAACGGCCCCGCGCCGACCATCCTCGCAATGTTCTTCAACGTAGCGATCGATCAGCAGATCGCGCGCAAGGCGCAGCAACTGGGCCGTGCGCTAAGCGAGGACGAGCTCGCCGAGACGCGCCGCACAGCGCTGGAGAATGTACGAGGCACAGTGCAGGCCGACATTCTGAAAGAAGACCAAGGTCAGAACACCTGTATTTTTTCGACCGAATTCAGCCTGAAAGTGATGGGCGATATTCAGGCGTACTTTGTCGAACACGGCGTGCGTAACTTCTATTCGGTCTCCATCTCCGGCTATCACATTGCCGAGGCTGGCGCGAATCCGATCTCGCAACTCGCCTACACGCTCGCGAACGGCTTCACGTATGTCGAGGCGTATCTGGCGCGCGGCATGTCGATTGACGACTTCGCGCCGAATCTGTCGTTCTTCTTTTCCAACGGAATGGACCCGGAATACACGGTGCTCGGCCGCGTTGCTCGGCGCGTGTGGGCAATCGCAATGCGCGAGCGTTACGGCGCGAACGAACGCAGCCAGAAGCTCAAGTATCACGTGCAGACCTCGGGCCGTAGCCTGCATGCGCAGGAGATCGACTTCAACGATATCCGCACCACGCTGCAAGCGCTAATCGCGATCTACGACAACTGCAACTCGCTGCACACGAATGCGTTCGACGAAGCGATCACGACACCCACCGAGGAGTCGGTGCGACGCGCAGTGGCGATTCAGTTGATCATCAACCGCGAATGGGGGCTTGCGAAGAATCAGAATCCGAATCAGGGCAGCTTCGTCATCGAGGAACTGACCGACCTCGTCGAAGAAGCGGTACTCGCCGAATTCGACCGGCTGACCGAGCGCGGCGGCGTGCTCGGCGCAATGGAGACGGGTTATCAGCGCGGCCGCATTCAGGATGAGTCGATGCTGTACGAGCATCGCAAGCATGACGGCTCGTATCCGATTGTCGGCGTGAACACGTTCGTGAGCGCGAAGCCGCATCAAGCGCCGACGCCAATCGCGCTCGCCCGCTCCACCGAAGAAGAGAAGCAAAGCCAGTTGAAACGTCTGCGCGATTTCCAGGCGCGGCATTGCGACGCCGCGCCCGTCGCGCTCGAGCGTCTGCAACGCGCGGTGATCGACGACGAAAACGTCTTTGCGGTGCTGATGGATGTGGTGCGCGTCTGTTCGCTTGGGCAAATCACGCACGCGCTGTTCGAAGTGGGCGGGCAGTATCGTCGGAATATGTAGCGAGCGGGGCGAGTCGAAGGCGCGCCGCCGCGACCGTCAGCGAGCGACGGCAGCAACCCGCGCAACCCTCGGCAATGTCAACGCCCGATACCGAGTCGCGCCTTTGCGTCGTTGTATTCCTTCGACAGACGCTCGACCAGTTCGCTCACGCTCGGCACGTCGTCCATCAGGCCGACGCCCTGGCCTGCGCCCCAGATGTCTTTCCACCCCTTCGCCTTTTCGTTCGCGAAGTTCATCTTGGTTTTGTCCGATTCGGGCAGCGCCTCCGGATCGAGCCCGGCGTTGACGATGCTCTCGCGAATGTAATTGCCGTGCACACCCGTGAACAGGTTCGTGTAGATGATGTCCGACGCGGTGGAATTGACGATAGCCTGTTTGTAGCTGTCCACCGCATGCGCTTCTCTTGTCGCGATGAAGCGCGTTCCCATGTACGCAAGGTCGGCGCCCATGGCTTGCGCGGCGAGAATCGAGCCGCCGTTCGCAATCGATCCGGACAGCACGATCGGGCCGTCGAAAATGCGCCGCACTTCGCCGACCAGCGCGAACGGTGAAGTCGTGCCCGCATGGCCGCCCGCGCCCGACGCAACCAGAATCAGACCGTCGACGCCCGCTTCCAGCGCCTTCTGCGCGTGCCGCAGATTGATCACGTCATGCAGCACGATTCCGCCGTAGCTATGCACTGCATCGACGATCTCGCGCGCCGGCGCGCGCAGGCTCGTAATGAAGATCGGCACCTTGTGCTCGACGCACACCCGCACATCATGTTCGAGCCGCGTATTCGATTGATGGACGATCTGGTTGACGGCAATCGGTCCGATCACCGAGCCGGGATTCGCCGCCTTATGTTCGGCGAGTTGCGCCTGCAGTTGCGTGAGCCATTCGTCGAGCAGTTCGGCGGGGCGCGCATTCAACGCGGGGAACGAACCGACGATGCCGGCCTTGCACTGCGCCAGCACGAGCTCGGGATAGCTGACAATGAACATCGGCGAGGCGACGACAGGCAACGCCAGATTTTGTAGAACGGCGGGCAATGCCATAGTGCAAGTCTCCTGATTAACCGACCGGTGCGCAAAGCGCCCGGCTATTGATGAGTGTAGCGGCATGCGGCTTGCACTGTGGCGAAGCTAACAGCCCGCGCATATGGCCGCTCGAAATTTTAAGAACGATCGTTCGATTATAGGCCAAGCGCACGCTTCGCGTTCGCCGGTTCGTTTTGAACGGTTGGAATGAGTGTTCGGGTTCTACGCTTGCGTGGGTTGTCCCACCCGGTGCGGACACATTGGGCTTCTACAATGCACTGACTTCTAACGACGAGAGACGCCGGCCATGGCCTTCGAGAATTTCACGCCCTTTCGCGTCGCCGCGGGCGATGCAGATATCTTCGGAGTGAAGGGCGGAGCGGGGCCGCCGCTTCTCCTGTTGCACGGCCATCCGCAATCGCATCTGATCTGGGCGCGCTGCGCGGATCAACTGGCTCAGCACTTCACGGTCATTGCCACCGATCTTCGCGGCTATGGCGCATCGGGAAAGCCGCAGAGCGACGCCGCGCATGCGCCGTATTCGAAACGCACCATGGCCGCCGATCAGGTCGCAGTGATGCGGCACTTCGGGTTCGAGCGCTTTCTCGTCTGCGCGCATGACCGCGGCGCCCGCGTCGCGCATCGCATGGCGCTCGATCATGCGGACGCCGTCGAACGTCTGATGCTGCTCGACATTGCGCCGACACTAGCCATGTACGAAGCCACCGACCGCACCTTCGCCACGCATTACTTCCACTGGTTCTTCCTGATTCAGCCGCAGCCGTTGCCCGAAACGCTGATCGGCGCGAACCCGGCCGCTTATGTCGATGCAGTCATGGGAGGCCGTCACTCGGGTCTCGCGCCGTTCGACCCGGCCGCGCTCGACGCTTACCGCTCGGCGCTCGCGCAACCCGGTGCGGTGCATGCAATGTGCGAGGACTACCGCGCGTCGGCGAGTATCGACATCGAGCACGACCGCGCGGACATCGAGCGCGGGCAGAAGATTGCCTGCCCATTGCGCGTGTTGTGGGGCGACAAGGGCGTGATCGAAAAGTGCTTCAACGCGCTGGACGAATGGCGTCATGTGGCGCGCGACGTGAGCGGCCGTTCGCTGTCTTGCGGCCACTACATACCCGAAGAGGCGCCTGACGAACTGATCGCCGAAATGCTGTCCTTCTTCGAAGCGCTCGAAAAGTAGGGTTGCTCGCTTAACCAAGTGGCGGCAGGCGCCGCGCGATGGGCGTTGATTTGACGATCGCGGTGCTGGTCTCCGCTCGCTCGGCTACCTTCGACAGAATCTCGTCGAGCTGCTCGATCGAATGCAGATAGAGGCGGCAGATGAAGCAATCGTCGCCCGTCACTTTGTCGCATTCCACAAACTCCGGAATTCGCCGGATCACTTCTTCCACCAGATGCAACTGGCCGGGCAAAGGCTTCACGCGCACGATGGCTTGCAGCGTAAAGCCTAACGCGCGCGGGTCGAGCTGCACGGTGAAGCGCTCGATCACGCCTTGCGTTTCCAGGCGTCGAATGCGCTCGGCCGTGCTGGGCGCCGATAGTCCTACGAGGCGAGCAAGTTCGCTGACCGGCCGGCGCGCGTCTTCGGCGAGCGCGGCGAGGAGCGCGCGGTCGGTTTCGTCGAGCGTGGCAGGTGCGGGCTGCGCGAGGCGTTTTGTCATGACGGCCTTCGATTATTAGGTTTGATCGCAGTATCGCTTAAGTTTAGCCATGTATTCGCGAGAGCGGATTATCTACACTGCTTGTCAGGCAGAATTCAATCGAGGATCGGATCATGGCTTCAAACGAAATCCGGCGCGGTGCGGCGGAGATGAGCATCGCAATGCTGATGTCGGGCACTATCGGCTGGCTGGTGGTGTCGTCGCAGCAGAGTCCGTTCAATGTGGTGTTTTTCCGTTGCATTTTCGGCGGCGCAACGCTCGCGCTGGTGTGCGCCGTGCTCGGTCTCTTCAGGCGCAAGCTGTTCTCGTGGAAGATGCTTGGGCTCGCGTTGCTCGGCGGCGCGGCGATCGTCGCGAACTGGGTGCTGCTGTTCGCCGCCTATTCGCGCGCGTCGATCTCGATGGCGACGGCCGTCTACAACACGCAGCCTTTCATGCTGGTGGCGCTCGGCGCGCTGGTGTTTCGCGAGCGCATCAGCGCGTCGACGGTGGCGTGGCTGCTGATCGCATTAGTCGGGCTCGTGTTTGTCGTCAAGGTCGAACCGGCGGTACTGGCGGTGCCGGGGCAATATCTCGTGGGTATCGCCTACGCGGTGGGCGCGGCTGCGATGTACGCGGTCTCCTCGATCATCACGAAGCGCCTGAAGGGCACGCCGCCGCATCTGATTGCGCTGATCCAGGTGTTGCTCGGCGTGGTCATGCTGGCGCCGCTCGTGCGTTTCGACGCGCTGCCCGCCACCGGTGCGCAATGGATCGAGTTGATCGTGCTGGGCGTCGTGAACACGGGCCTCATGTACGTGTTGCTGTACGGTGCTATCCAGAAGCTGCCGACCTCCATGACCGGCGCGCTGTCATTGATTTATCCGGTGGTGGCGATCATCGTCGACCGTGTTGCGTTTGGCCAGGCGCTCGCGTGGATTCAGGTGCTGGGCGCGGTGCTGATCCTCGTTGCGGCTGCCGGCGTCAATCTCGGTTGGCGGATCGTGCCGCAAAGGCGCGTGCCGTCCGTCTGAGCGCCGCGCATCCGGTCAACGCGGCGAGTCGCAATGCTATGGATTGCAAAGCATATGCGCGAACGTTTGTTCATATCAGCGGACCAATCGTTCGTAAGGCTCGTCGCGGCTCGCATCTGCTTCAGGCCGCATGCGGGTTAACAGCCGCCGTCAAGCATCTGTAGGGAAATCACTGATGCGGTCAAAAATCGCGCACGCGTATCATTCGACCAGACGCTGATCACGTCCGACAGAATTTCCGCCGCTCGCCTTTACAGGTCGAGCGGCTTTCTTTTTGTGGCGGCGTTTTCCTGGCTGGCCGGGGCCGGCGCTCTTGCCAACGCGCATGTGCCGGCGGCGAGTGCCCGGACACTCAATCGCTTCAAGCAATGTAGGCGCTCACGCCCGCTATGCCGCGCGCGCGACGATCTGCTCACCTTCCACCGTGAGCGGTCCGTTTCCCGCAGCCAGTTCATCCACAATCGTTTTGACGAGTGCGGGCCATTCGCCACGCGGCTTCAGCATCGAAGCGGCCGCACGCATCACCGCCGCGTCGTGGAGCATTTGCAGCAGCGTCGCAAAACTCATCGCGCGGACGTCGAGCAGCTTGAAGACGATCAGCACCTTCAGCGCGTTCCTGGCATTGCGTGCCGGGTCGGCGCGCAACCACGCCACGCGGGAAAAAGCCCGTTCCAGCGCCTGTCCGACGTTCGTGAACGGCGCGCCATGGCCGGGAATCACAAGGCGCACGTCGAGCGCGGCAATGGCTTCCAGCACCGCCTGCTCCTCCGCGAAGCCGCTTTCGCCTTCGAGCTCCGGAAAGATCACGCCGAAGCCGTTCTCCCACAGCGCGTCGGCGCTAATCAGTACGCGTTCGTCCGCGCAGTACAGCATCAGCGAATGCGGATCGTGACCGGGTGCGCCGAGCACCTGCCAGTCGAGTGTGCCGAGCCGCAGCGTCCCGCCCGGCTCGATTGTGCCTGTGAAGCCGAAGCGCTCGCAGCTCTGCCCGGTCGCGCGGAAGCTCAGACGCGCCTCGTCCCAGTCGCGCACGGCGCCCGCTTCGGAGGCGGGGATCAGCGTGCGGCACGGCCACGTCGATTGCAGCAGCGCATTGCCGCCGCAATGGTCTGAATGCAGATGCGTGTTGACGATCAGATCGAGCGGCCGCTCGCCGAGCGCCTGCTGGACGAGGGCCAAGGTTTGGTGCGCGTGCGTCGCGTAACCCGTGTCCACGATGGCGGCGCAGTCGTCGTCGACGAGCAGCACGTTGTTCGACGAAAGCCAGCCGCGCTCGAAGACGCGGATCGATGCAGGCAATGCGTTCATAGCGTGCCCACGCCCGACCCGGCTCCTGCGGAAGCCTCGGCTTTCGGCATCACGAGAATGGTCGACGTGCCGACCACTGCAACTTCACCACGCTGATTCTTGACCGAGCCCTCCAGGTGCGTGAGATCGCCGTTCAGGCTCGGCTTCCAGTAAGCGTCGCGCACGCGCCAGGTCATGGTGAGCGTGTCGCCTGCATGCGCGGCCTTTTTCAGCTTGATATCGAACTCGAGTCCGAGCGGCTGCGCGTAGGTCGAAAAATGCGTCGCGAGCAGCGCCATGAAGTGCGCGGTGGGCTGTGTGCCCGACGCAATGAGACCGCCGAAGCGGCTTTGCGCCGCATAGGTTTCGTCGTGATGCAGCGGGTTCATATCGTTGACGAGCGTTGCGAACGACTTCACCGAATCCGTCGACAACGTGAGCCTCGAGCTGAAAGTCTCACCGATGGTGACAATGCGTGGCGGCGCGTTCATGGCTGCACCTTTGCCTGGCTTGCGATCAACCGGGCGCGGCGGGCTTCCAGTTCGTCCCACACGGCGCGCTTCTCGTGGTCGTCGTAGATCGACCAGCCGGCGATTTCGTCAATGGTGCGCAGGCACCCTTCGCACCAGCCGGTCGACGCATCCATCCGGCACACGTTGATGCACGGCGACGGCACGCCGCCGGCCTGTGTTGCTTTGTCGATTACCGCTGTCATCGCGTCAGGCCGTCTCGCGCAGCGCTACGTCGACTACCGGCGCGCCCGTCAATGCAACCAGTTCCTGTGCGGTCAGATTGAACACCGCATGCGGATGTCCGGCGGCCGCCCACAGGCTGTCGAGCGCGAACAGGTCTTCATCGATCAGTGTGACCGGTTCGACCGCATGACCGACCGGACACACGCCGCCAATTGCATACCCGGTTTTTTCGCGGACGAACTTCGCGTCGGCGCGGCCGATATCGCCGACTTGCGCCGCCACTTTCTTTTCATCGACGCGATTCGCGCCGCTTGCTACCACCAGCACCGGCGCATCGTCTTCGCGACGGCGAAACAGAATCGACTTTGCGATCTGCGCGACCGAACAGCCAAGCCCGGCGGCGGCTTCGGCGGAAGTCTTGCCGGTCTCCGGCAGCATGACGATCCGGCCACTGTGACCGCGCTCGCGCAGCAGCAGTGCGACGCGGCGTGCCGAGTCCGGTAATGCGGTGAGGTCGTCTGATTCAAGAGAAGCGTCGTCCGTCATCGTGTCAGGTCCTGATTGTCTGGTGTCCGGCAATGTCTTGAGCGAGGCGTCCGACCCAGGCTCAAACGCAGTTGGCCGCTGCTTCGCTGCGCGCCTTCGCGAGCAGCGCCTTGCCCGCGCGCGAAACGTTCGGCCGGCCGATCGACGTGGAAATGAAATCGCCGATTGCTACGACTTGCGCAAGGTCGATGCCGGTCTCGATGCCGAGGCCGTTCATCAGATACAGCACGTCTTCGGTCGCGACGTTGCCGGTTGCGCCCTTCGCATACGGACAGCCGCCGAGCCCCGCCACCGACGCGTGATAGATTTCGATGCCTTCCTGCAGCGCCGCGTAGATGTTGGCAAGCGCCTGGCCGTACGTGTCGTGAAAGTGCCCGGACAGACGCTCGCGCGGAAACACCTGTGTCACCGCTTCGAAGACTTCGCGCGTGCGCTTCGGCGTGCCGACGCCGATCGTGTCGGCGATGTCGATTTCGTCGCAGCCGAGCGCTGCGAAGCGTTGCACCACGTCGACTACCGACGCGACCGGCACCTCGCCTTGATACGGACAACCCAGCGCGCACGACACGCTGCCGCGAATGCGCAGGCCGTGCTGCTTGGCTGCCTGCGCGACCGGCGCGAATCGTTCGATACTTTCCGCGATGCTGCAGTTGATGTTCTTCTGCGAGAACGCTTCGCTCGCGGCGCCGAAGATCACGATCTCGTCCGCGCGCGCGGCAAGCGCGCCTTCGAAGCCGCGCAGGTTAGGCGTGAGCACCGAATAGATGGTGCCGGGGCGGCGCTCGATGCCGGACATGACTTCCGCGCCGTCGGCCATCTGCGGCACCCATTTGGGCGATACGAACGACGCCGCTTCGACGTTGCGAAAACCCGCTGCGGAGAGCCGGTTGATCAATTCGATCTTGGTGGCGGTCGGGACAAACTCCTTCTCATTCTGAAGGCCGTCGCGCGGACCGACTTCGACGATTTTCACTTGCTGCGGTACAGCCATGATTGTCTCCCCATACACAGTAGTCGATCAGAGTTGGCGGTTCGGCACCTGCTCCCGTCCATGCAATTCGACGATGTCAGTATCCGCGTTCGATATCCACCACGCCTCCGACCGCTTCCCCACGCTCCAGCGCCAACATTTTTTCCGCGATCTGCGCGACGCTTTCTTCGCGCAACGTCAGCGCGGAGATGTGCGGCGTAACGGTAATGCGCGGCTCCTGCCAGAACGGGTGATCGGCGGGTAACGGCTCCTCGCGAAACACGTCGAGCGTGGCCGCGGCGAGTTGACCGCTTGCTAGCGCGTCGAGCAGATCTGCTTCGACAAGATGCGCGCCGCGTGCAACGTTGATCAGATACGCGCCGCGCTCAAGCCGCGAAAACGTGCGCGCGCCGAGCACGTCGGCGGTATCCGGCGTATGCGGCAGCAGATTCACGAGCACCTTCACGCCGTCGAGAAACGCGTCGAACTGCGCCGCGCCAGCAAACGTAGTGATGCCTTCGACGTGCCGCGCGCTACGGCTATAACCGCGCACGGGCATGCCGAACGCCGCGACGGTTTGCGCGACATGAGCGCCGAGCACGCCAAGTCCGAGCACACCGACCGTGAACGTCTCGCGCGGATGCGGATCGAGTACTTGCCAGCGCCGCTCGCGTTGCAGCGTCTGATATTCGTCGAAGCGCCGCAGATAGCGCAGCACCGCATGCGTTACGTACTCGGCCATTTGCGGCGCCATGCCGGTGTCTTCGAGGCGGATCAGCTGCGCGTTGCCGGGCAACGTTCCGGGCTGCTCGCGTTCGAGCGCGAGAATGGCGTCGACGCCCGCACCGAGATTGAAGATCGCGCGCAGATCGCCGCGGCCGGCCAGCATCTCGCGCGGCGGGCGCCATACAACGGCAAAATCGGCGGGGGCTGTGTCGCCGGGCTGCCATTCGCGCAGATCGGCCTCAGGCAGCGCGCGGGCGAAGTCGTGCAGCCAGGCGGCGGCTTCGCCGTTCGGCATGTAAAAGAGTATCTTCATGCGACCTCGCCGTTGAATGCGCGATCGCGCCGCTCCGCACAAGAGGTGCGGCAGGATGGCTGCGAGGCTTCCGGCGGCTGCGGCGCAGCGCATGACGCTGGCGACATGAGGGCTCCTCCTTTTATGAATAGGCTTCATTCTACTTTTTCGCCGGCAATCCCGCGCGGTTGCGCACGACCGTGCGCGTCGCGGGCTTGTGCGCCGCCACTTCCCGCGCTCCACTCCATAAACAAAGCACAAAAACTTGGTTCGTCCACGCGTCGCACGGCGGGACAATGGCCTCCCGGTTTCCCGTAGCGAGGGACAAACATGCTTTCATGCACCACATCGCCGTGGCCGCCGCGGCTCGTGACCGTTCCCGGCCTGCACGGCAGCGAGGGCGCGCATTGGCAAAGCTGGCTGGAGCGCCAGTTCGCGCGGTCGTTACGCGTCGAGCAGGCCGACTGGGATGCACCGGACGTCGCAGGTTGGGCGAACTCGCTGCGCGAGCTGCTCGCGCGTGAACGGGGGCCGTTCGTGCTCGCCGCGCATAGCTTCGGCTGCCTCGTGGCTGCGCACGCGTTGCAGCAGGCGTCGTATGCAAACGAGGTAGTCGGCGTGCTGTTCGTCGCGCCCGCAAGTCCGCAAAAATTCGCTTTCGCCGGACCGTTCGAGGCGCGGCGTGTTGGCGTTCCGTCCATTCTGATCGGCAGCGAAACCGATCCGTGGATGTCGCTCGCCGGCGCCCGCGAACTCGCGCAGCGCTTTGGCAGCGCGTTCGTCAATCTGGGCGACGCAGGGCATATCAATACCGCAGCCGGGTTCGGCCCCTGGCCGAGGGCGAAGTATTTCATCGACACACTGGTGCACTGCGCGGCGCCGCTGCGCTTTCGCGACGAAGCGTTCGAGCTTGGGCAGCACGCGCTGGTTTGATGCGCCGGTTGTTGACCATTCGTTCGACAGACTTGTTCGGCTTCTGATCGTGCGCCGCTCGATGTCCGGCATGCGACGACTATCGCGCGGCCCGACTTCGGCCGCGGCGCGCGGAGGCGATCCGCTAGAATCCCGCTTCACGCTGCGCAATTGCGCGGCCACAGGTTTTTATCATCGATAGCGGGGACAACATGGCAGACAGGACGGGGACAACGCGCTGGCTGGCGGCGGGCTTCACGGCAATCGCGCTTGCGCTCGGCGGCGTGTCGGCAGCGCACGCAGAGACGTCGTTGATGAACGTGTCGTACGACGTGACGCGCGAGTTGTACAAGGACATCAATGCCGGCTTCATCGCCGCGTACAAGCAGAAGAGCGGCGAGAGCGTGTCGATCCGCCAGTCGCATGGCGCGTCGAGCGCGCAGGCGTTGTCGGTATTGCAGGGCTTGCAGGCGGATGTCGTGACGATGAATCAGCCGAACGACATCGACCTGCTCGCCGAAAAGGGTCAACTGGTCCCCGCCAATTGGCGCACGCGTCTGCCGGACGACAGCGCACCGTACACGACTACGATGGTGTTTCTCGTGCGCAAGGGCAATCCGAAGCAGATCAAGGACTGGGACGATCTGGCCAAGCCCGGCGTGCAAGTGGTGATCGCGAATCCGAAAACTTCGGGCAACGGACGCTATACGTATCTGGCCGCATGGGGTTATCGCAAGCAGCATGGCGGCAGCGACGCACAGGCGCTCGACTTCGAAAAAGCGATCTTCAAGAATGTGCCGGTGCTCGACACGGGCGGCCGCGGCGCAACGACGACGTTCACGCAGCGCGGCATCGGCGATGTGCTGGTGACATTCGAAAACGAAGTCGCGCTGATGAATACCGGCGTGGGCGCGGGCAATTTCGAAGCGGTGTATCCGTCGGTGAGCCTGCTTGCCGCGCCGCCGGTGTCGGTCGTCGACAAGGTGGTCGACAAGCGCGGCACGCGCAAGGAGGCGCAGGCTTACCTGGACTATCTATGGTCGCCGGCCGCGCAAGAGATCATCGCGCAACATCATCTGCGTCCGCGTGACAAGAACGTCCTCGCGAAGCACGCCGCCGAGTTCAAGCCGATCAAGACGTTCACCGTCGAAGAAATGTTCGGCAGCTGGCAGAAAGCGCAGCAAACACACTTCTCGGACGGCGGGACGTTCGATCAGATCATCGTCGACAAGAAGTAATTTTCCCGGCTGGAAATGAACAAGGCCGCTTCGAGATCGAAGCGGCCTTTTTATTGCGCGGCTTTTATAGCGCGCGGTCGGTGTGCCTAGTTTGTCGCGGCGTGTGCGGATTGCTCATGTTCACAACCATGCTCGCAGCCGCTTTTATCGAGCGGCATGTGCTGCGCGGCTTCGGCGCGAATGCCGAGACGTTCGAGTAGCTTGCGGTCCGCTTCCGCTTGCGGATTGCTCGTGGTGAGCAACTGATCGCCGTAGAAAATCGAATTCGCACCGGCGAGGAAGCACATTGCCTGCAACGCTTCGTCCATCTGCTCACGACCGGCCGACAGGCGCACCATCGCGCGCGGCATGGTGATCCGCGCAATCGCGATCGTCCGAACGAATTCGAACGGATCGATCGATTCAGTGCCCGTCAGCGGCGTGCCTTCCACTTGCACCAGATTGTTGATCGGCACCGATTCGGGATACGGGTCCATGTTCGCCAGTTGCGCGATCAGTCCCGCACGTTCGCGGCGCGACTCGCCCAATCCGACGATGCCGCCGCAGCACACGTTGATGCCGGCGTCCCGAACGCGTTCGAGCGTGTCGAGACGGTCCTGATATGTGCGCGTCGAAATGATCTGGCCGTAGAACTCCGGCGACGTGTCCAGGTTGTGGTTGTAGTAGTCGAGGCCTGCTTCGCGCAGTTGCTGCGCCTGGTGCGTTTCGAGCATGCCGAGCGTCACGCAGGTTTCGAGACCCATCGCCTTCACGCCGCGAATCATGTCCTTGATCGGCTCGAGGTGGCGGTCTTTCGGATTGCGCCACGCGGCGCCCATGCAGAAGCGCGTCGCACCGTTTTCCTTGGCGACCTTCGCGGCGGCGAGCACTTCGTCGACCGGCATCAGCTTGTCGGCTTGCAGGCCGGTATCGTGATGCACCGACTGCGGGCAGTACGCGCAATCTTCTTCGCAGCCGCCGGTCTTGATCGAAAGGAGCGTCGACAGTTGTACGGTGTTCGCATCGAAATGCTCGCGATGCGTTTGCTGAGCGCGAAACATCAGGTCGTTGAACGGCAGTTCATACAACGCGACGATATCGGAAACGCGCCAGCGCGCGAGTTGCTTGCCCGCCGCATCGACATTGGCGTTGGCGTTGGCATTGTTGGCGGCGGCCGTTTCAGCAGGCGCGGTGGCGATGTTCAGTTGCGTCATGTGTTCAATCCTCATGAATGGATGTGTTGGTTGATTCAGCGCTGCGCGTGACGCAGCGTCTGCAATAGCATGCTGATGTCGAGCTGATCAGCCGCGAGTTCCGGCGCGGCTGGGCGCAGATGCGGCACGATGCCGAGCAACGGCGCACCGTGCTCCCGCGCGAGATGCTCGCGGATCGCCGCGATGTTTTCGTCGGGGAAAGTCATGTCCGGATCGACGCGATTCGCTACCCAGCCGGCGAGCGTCAGCCCGCGCGCGGCAATGGCCTCGGCGGTGAGCAACGCGTGGCTGATGCAGCCGAGGCGCATGCCGACCACCAGCACGACCGGCAGCTTCAGCGCGACGGCGAGATCGGCGGTGTCGTGCGTGGTGGTCAACGGCACGCGGAAGCCACCGACGCCTTCCACTACCACGACGTCCGCGCGCTGCAACGCCTGCGCATGGCAAGCGACGATATGGTCGATATCGAAGGTGACGTTCTCCAACGCGGCCGCGATATGCGGCGCCGCTGGCTCCTTTAGCAGATACGGCGTGCGCATCGCGGACGGCAGCAGCACGTTTGAAGCGGCGTCGAGCTGATCCGCATCTTCGTTATGTAGTTCGCCGTTCAATTCGAACGCGCCCGCAGCGATCGGCTTCATCGCGGCGGCTTGCAGACCTTCGTGCACGAAGCCGCGCAACAGTGCGCAAGAGACGAACGTCTTGCCGATTTCAGTATCGGTGCCGGTGACAAACAGCGACAGTGCAGAGTTCGTGTTGGTCATACGGCTTGCGCTCCTGCCTGTTGCAAGCCGGCTTCCAGCCGGTCGAGATCCGCATGCGAATGCGCGGCCGACAACGATATGCGCAAGCGCGATGTGCCGGTGGGCACGGTCGGCGGACGGATTGCGGGAACCCACAAACCGGCGCGGTCGAGCGAGGCCGCAATATCCAACGTCGCCTCGTTCGCGCCGATCACGAGCGGCTGCACGGCGGTGTGCGAATCCACTGGAATCCACGGCGTGCTTTTGAGCATCGCGCGCGCGCGTTCGATCAATTGCCGCAGATGCGCGCGGCGTTCATCACCTTCTTCGCCGCCGATAATGCGCAGGCTCGCGGAAACCGCATGCGCCGCCGCGGGTGCGGAAGCCGTGGTGAAAATATACGGACGCGCGCGCTGCACGAGCCATTCGATCACCGTCTCATGCGCGGCGACGAACGCGCCCGACACGCCCGCCGCCTTGCCGAGCGTGCCGATCGAAACCAGATTCGGCGAGCGCAACGCGGCGTCTGCGACGGCGCCGCGGCCTTGCGGACCGAGCACGCCGAAACCATGCGCGTCGTCGACGATCAACCATGCGCCATGCTGTTCCGCGAGTTCAAGCAGACGCGGCAGCGGTGCGATATCGCCGTCCATGCTGAACACCGTGTCGGAGACGATCGCTTTGACATCCGCATCTGACGCGTCGAGCATCGCGCTGAGCGCTTCCATATCGCAGTGCGGATAGATCTGCACGTCTGCCCGCGATAAACGGGCGCCGTCGATCAGCGACGCGTGATTCAGCGCGTCGGAGAAGAGCGTCGTGCCGCGGCCCGCGAGCGCGGTGAGCGTCGCGAGATTCGCCATATAGCCGGTGCTGAAATAGAGCGCGCGCGGTGCATCCACGAATCCGCCAACGAATTCGGCCAGGTCGTCTTCGAGTTGCGCGTGTGCGCGGGAGTGGCCGCCAAGCAGATGCGAACCGCCGCTGCCCGCGCCATAGCGTTGCGCGCCTTCGGCGATGGCCGCGATCAGTTGCGGATGCGCGGCGAGCCCGAGATAGTCATTGCTCGCAAAGCCGATGATCTCGCGTCCGTCGACTGTCATGTGCGCGGCGCAGGGCGTATCGGCCGTACGGCGTCGACGGCGCAGGCCGCGTTCGTCGATTTCCTTCAGCCCCTCTGAGAGTTTGTCGAGTAGATGCATTAGCGGACCTGCGCGAGCGTTGCTTCGAATGTTTCGCGAGTGCGCGAGGCGAGCAGCGCCAGTTCGTCGTCGTCGAGAATGTATGGAGGCATCAGATAAACCGTGGTCGAAATGGGGCGCAGCAGCAGTTCACGTTGCAACGCGTTTTCGAAAAAGCGGCGTGAGAATGTTTTGGCATGCTGTGGATTTTCGATTGCCGCGTCGAAGGCGATGATGGTGCCGCATTGCCGTAGGTTGCGCACTTGTTCATGCTCTGCTAGCGGCGCGAGCGCGGCCTTCAGCTTTACCGACTTTTGCGCGTTGGCCGCGAGCACGTTGTCGGTCGCGAACAGATCGAGCGTGGCGAGCGCCGCGCGGCACGCGAGCGGATTGCCGGTGTACGAATGCGAGTGCAGGAAGCCGCGAGCGGTGTCGTCGTCATAGAAGGCTTCGAAGATTTCGTCGCGCGAGAGCACTATGGAAAGCGGCAGATAGCCACCGCTTATACCTTTGGAGAGGCACAAGAGGTCCGGCCAGATGCCGGCCTGTTCGCACGCGAAGAAGGTGCCCGTGCGTCCGCAGCCAACGGCGATTTCATCGGCGATCAGATGCACGCCGTATTGATCGCACAGCGCGCGTAAGCCGGCGATATACGAAGCGTCGTGCATGGCCATGCCAGCCGCGCATTGCACGAGCGGCTCGACGATCAACGCGGCGATCTTCGTGGCACGGGCTTCGAAGAGCGCGCGTACGTGGTCGAGCGCGCGACGTGCGGCGTCCGCGGCCGTTTCGCCTGGTTTCGCGAGACGTGCGTCGGGTGATGCGACGACGTGCGCGTTGCGGATCAGCGGGTCGTAGGCGTCCTTGAACAGCGCGACGTCTGTGACGCCGAGCGCGCCGATGGTCTCGCCGTGGTAGCTATTCGCGATGCACACGAATTCCTGCTTGTCGGCGAAACCGCGATTGCGCCACGAGTGGAAGCTCATCTTGAGCGCGATTTCGACTGCCGATGCGCCGTCCGACGCGAAGAATGCGTGACCCAACGTGCCGTGGGTGAGCGCACCGAGGCGCTCCGCGAGTTCGATGGCGGGTTCATGCGTGCAACCGGCAAGCATGGCGTGCTCGAGCGTATCGAGTTGATCCTTGAGCGCCGCGTTGATGCGCGGGTTTGCGTGGCCGAACAGATTGACCCACCACGAGCTGATTGCATCCAGATACCGATGGCCGGCGCGGTCGTAGAGCCACGCGCCTTGACCGCGCGCGACGGGCACGAGTGGAAGGCGCTCGTGATGCTTCATCTGCGTGCAGGGATGCCAGACCGCGCCCAGGCTGCGGGCGATCCAGTCTTCAGTCGATGTTGGCGATGTTGCTGAATTTTCCAAGAGGTACTCCGAGGTGCTTTTTTGCCGCTGCGGTTTGGTTTTTGTATGTTTTTGTATGGTTTTTGGGGCGCGGCGCGTGGTCGTTTTTTGCGCTGCGCGCGGCCCTCCCGGCTAGCGTGCGGGGTCGAGATTAGCGGTTTATTTCGGGCTTTGCACTAGGGGTGGGGCGGTGCGTTTTGGCTGAGGCTTTGGGGTTCGGCGGGGTTCGCGGCAGGTGGTTTGGGTTTGGGTCTGAAGGTCGCTTTTGGGGGGAGTTGGCGACGGAAAAGTAATTGGGGTGTTAGGAAGGGAGGAGGGGCGCGAGGCGGTTGGAGGGACTGGAGCGTGCCGTTTAGGTCTTGTGGCGCGGTCGTCGAAGTTCGCGTCGGCTCGATAAGAAGCTTTTGTTATTGCGACGGATATACTCGCTGATCTGTGCGTTTCGTTGGCAGATTCAGTGCCGACGACGTCAAGGCGTGGGTGCTCGACGACTGGGCCAGGACCGATAGCGCGGCTGTGTTTGGAGGCCGGGCGTCGATGGTGGATCATGTGCAGCAGCTCTTCTCCGGCTCGCGCACGGTTGAGTCGCCGTTCGTGCACAACGACGCGCTGATTCAGCAAGCGCGTTCTTTCCTCGACAGCAGCAATGCTACTGAACGGCTCTATGAGCGCGCCAAGGCGGCCATGCAAAAAGAGGCGCCCGACGAGTTTACGCTGCTGCGCGCGGTCGGCCCGCAGGCGGGTACGGTGTTCACTCGCGCGAGCGGCACGCCGCTTTCGCGCGGAGTGCCAGGTATTTTCACGTTCGACGGCTATCGCAACGTGTTCGACAAGCGGCTACCGGAATTCGTACAGCTCGCGCGCGACGACGATGCATGGGTGATGGGCCGTTCGTTACTCGGTGATGCTCAAAAAAAACGCTTGAGATTGTGAGTTCCGCGACGGGCGCGAACGACCCGTTGACCGAGGCGATCCGCCGGCAATATCTGAGCGAATACGCGCAGCAATGGGATGCGTTTCTCGGCGATATCCGCACAGTCAGCGGTACTAGCCTTGCATTCAATCTCCAGGTGTTGCGCAGCTTTGCAGCGCCGGACTCGCCGCTGTCGCTCCTTGCGCGCGCTGCGGTCCACGAAACCACGCTGGCGCAGCCTGTTGCGTCGGCCGAGGGTTCGCTGCTGCAAAAAGCGACTGGGCAGGTCGTGCAGAAAACCGACAGCGCGCTCGGCATACGGTCGGAGGAGCGTACCGAGCGCGAACTTGTCGACAGCCATTTCGCCGCGCTTCGTGAGGTCGTCACCGGCAATACCGATTCGCCGACAAGCGCGCCGGGCGCGCCGCCGGCTTCCGCGCAGGCGGGCAAGACCGGGCTCGATGGTGTGGCGAACATCCTCAACGACTACTACACCGCGCTCACGGTGGCGGACAACGCGCTTACCAACAACAGCATGCCGCCTGCAAGCGACGTCGCCGCGAGGCTCAAGATGGCCGCGGGCACGATGCCCGCGCCGTTCCGTTACGTCCTGCTGCAACTGGCGCAGCAAGGCTCGCAGGAGGTGAACCACGGCATCGGCCAGCTCCTGTCGCGGCAGATGCAGGCCGTGGTCGGCGATGTCTGCCGGCTCACCATCGAGGGCAACTATCCTTTCGCGAAAGACAGTCCGCGTGACGTCAGTATCGACGACTTCACGCGGGTGTTCGCTCAGGGTGGCGTCATCGACGATTTTTTCACGAAAACGCTGGCGCCGTTCGTCGATACATCGGCGAGACCATGGCGTTACCGGACGCTGCCGGGCGCCACGGATGCCGTTCAAGGACCGGGTCTCGAACCCTTCGAGCACGCGAAGGCGATTCGTGACGTGTTCTTCGGCGAGGCGGGTCAGAAACAGCTTGGGTGGAAGGCGAATATCCAGATTCCCGAGCTGGATCCGACGATCACCGGGCTGATGGTCGACATAGACGGCCAGACCATGCTTTACCAGCACGGACCCGTACAGCCGTTCGGGCTGGCCTGGCCCGGGCCCCGCGGTGGCGTGCACGCGGAGATGACCGCCAGTCCGCGGATCCGGCCAGATACGTCGACGATCTCAACCGACGGACCGTGGGCGCTGATGCGTCTGGCTCAAAAGGGCCATGCGATAGAGACGGCGACGCCCGGCCGTACGCGCATCGCTTTCGACTTCGATGGACGCAAGGCCGTGCTCGACATCGCGAGCGCGGGGAGTGTCGCCAATCCACTGACGAGCGACGTGCTGAAAACGTTCCGTTGCCCCAGTTCAATGCCTGTGTTCACTCTGACCGACAGTGGTCCGCCGCCGGCGTTGCCGCCTGCCGGTGCCGTTCCCGGCGCGTCCCGCTAAACATATGACGCAGCGAATACACGCGAAACGGAGATGACCACCTTATCCGCACGACCGCGGCCGCCGACGCACGAGGGCGTCCCCTCGCCATTGCCGTTTCATCTGCGCATGGAGGCGGCCCGGCGGGCTCACAACCCGCTGCTCGAAGCGGCGCAGGTATTGCTCGATGCGCTGGCTCATACGCCCGCAAAGCTGAACGCCGAGGAGGTGGTGCGCTGGCGCGAGGGTCTCGCGTGTGAGCTCAGGATATTCGGGAAGCTCTGCGCCGAACTTCGGTTACGTCCCGATCATGTTCGTGACGCGCGTTACTGCCTTTGCGCTGCGCTCGACGAAGTCGCAATGCAGAAGGATTGGGGGCAAGGTGGCGCGACCACTGCCGATTGGAGTTCCAACTGTCTTGCCGTCGAGTTTGGACTGGACCGGCAGGGGGCCGATGGCGTCTTCCGGATTGCCGGGCAAGCCATGCTGGATCCGCACAAGCATCGTTGCCTGATCGAGGTGATCCGGCACATTCTCGACTTGGGGTTCAAGGGACGCTATCGCTTCGAGCCCGATGGTCAAAGGAAGCTGGCTGCGGTTCGCGAGCGTGTTCATCGTGCGGCGGCAGCGCACGGATCGCCCGCCGAGCATGGTGCCAGTGTTGCCCGAGTTGCCCGAGTTGCCACGGTTGCCACGGTTGCCACGGTTGCCACGGTTGCCACGGTTGCGGGTTCAAAGCCTGAACCTCAGACCGAGGCGCAATTGAGTTATGAAATGACGTCGACGGTAAAGAAGAGGCGCCGGCCATGGCTGATCATCGGCCCGCTGATCGTCGTCACCATCACCATCACCATCACCATTGCCGTCACCGTCGCCGCGCTTGCTGGCGCCGGGTACACATTCCAGAAGCAATCGATTCGGGACAGGCCCGCGGTCGACACGCGTACGGCGGCGCACACCGCTCCCTCCGTTCATGCACTGACGGGCAAGCTCGAGGCACGTCTGCACAACGCGATCGCAGCCGGCGTCGTGGACGTCGACGAAAACGCGAGCCAAACGGCCGTTACGCTGAGCTTTCGCGACATGTTTGCGCCAGGCGAGGTTAGCGTCAACGCGCTGGTCAGTCCATTCATTGCCGTTGCGGGACAGGAGTTGGCCGGTGCATCCGGGCAGATTCGTCTAACGGGCTACACCGACAATCTGCCGGCAGACAGAGGACAATTCGCGTCCAACGAGGCGCTCTCACTGGCGCGCGCGACCACCGTGAGGCAGATGCTGGTCGCCGCGGGCGTGCCGGCGGACAGGATCGAGATGGTCGCGAAAGGCGATGCCGAACCGGTCGCGAGCAATGAAACATCCGAGGGCCGGTCGAGAAACCGGCGGGTGGAAATCTGGGTGTCGACGTAGGACCACGCTCACGGTCAGAGAGAGCCGGCATGGCTAAGTGTGAATGACTAAAAAGCATTCGTTCGACAGCGAGCAGCTTTGATGGTCGGCACGTCTGGCGGCAACGAAAGCTGATCGACGGCCGGCCGGAACACCGACAGGCGCATGCTCGGTCAGCAATGTTCGAGACGACATCACACGTCGTCGTGGGCGGCTATTCGCGACTAGCAATCGCCCGCCGCGCTTCGTCGGCAGAAGAAAGGGAAGAACGATCAGAAGCCCCGGCCCCCGAATTGTTATCAGCCGTGCGCGATCCCTGATCTCCCCAAACGACGGAGTTATCGACCGCGTACAGCCGGCAAGGCGCCGAACTCTGCTTCTGGCAATTCGCAATCGCGACCGACATCGGATCGTCGCCGCCCTCGGCCCACGACCATGCGCCCGTGTCGGACACCGCGAACGCGCGGCTCGGATACTGATGCAGGAAGTTGCGGTATCCGTTGCGCCCGGCTTCATCGACGTAGGGCACGGCGTCGATGGCATCCACTGAAGCAAAGCCGCTCGCCTTCGGCGCCGACGGGTCCGATACACGGTATTGCACGCCCGTGGGCATGCCCACGCGGGCGAGGAAGGCCTCCACGGCCGGCCACCATACATGCACGCCGTCGCGGTCGCCGACGAGCCGATGTGCGTCGTTCTTGTAGCTGCCGTAGTCGACCATCTTCGCGCTCGCGCCGTGCGCTACGTACGCCGCGTACATTCCGGCCACGAGCGGCGCATTCCACACTGAATCGTTGTCGCCGTACATCCACAGCGACGGCACTTTCGTTTTATCGCCGTACGCACCGAATGCGCGTGTCAGGTTGCCTTGCCAGTCGCCGCACGCGTCCTGCCGCAAGCCGCCCGAAAAGTTGATCAACGCGCGCACGCCCGGTGCGGCCTGTGTGCCGTAGGCCAACGTAGCGAGACCGCCGTGTGACGTGCCGGCCACCACGATATGTGACGCGTCGACGTAGGGCTGCTTCGACATGTAGTCGACGGCGGCCGCGACGTCGCCAGCCTGCGACATGCCATTGCTTTCCACGTCGCACCCGTCCTGGTGATAGACGCCGCCCGACTGGCCGAAGCCCTGGCGGTTCGGCGCTACCACCACATAGCCCCGGCGCACGAATTCGCGCGCGAACGGCAGCGGGTCGCTGCGCTCCTGCATGCGCGGATCGCCGGGAATCTTGCCGTGATTGAAGACGATCATCGGAAACGGGCCTGCGCCGTCCGGCTTGTAGACCGTTGTTTGAAGCGTGATGTCACCGTCGGCATCGACGGGTATGCGAATAATCTGTTGGTTCAGGCGCGCGGTGGGCAGATAAACGTCGTCCTGGAGCGCAATGCGCGGCACCTGCGCGCGGGCGAGGGGTCCGGGCTGGGCGTCCGCGAGCGGGTTCGCCTGCGCGACTGCGACAGCGCACATGGCCGCTGCACAAATCGCCGCACACTTCGTAAGGACCTTGCTCAACACCATTCACGCACCTGCCTGAAAAGACTGCCTGGACATCTCATGTCCGTTCATCGAAACACGCGGCTGACATTCGCCTTTCGTGCACGTTTGCGACAAACAAAAAGATGCTCACGTACGCATTGCGCTAAGCGCACGCACGTCAATCGAGATCGCACGGGATAAACCCAACGGCCGACGCGACCCCACGCGTCGATGATGAACGCCACGTCTGCCGCCGGGCGCCGCGGCCGCAACCCTTTGTATCTGGTTATCGGCCAAGCGCCGGCGCGGCTTGCGGAACCCTTACCGACTGGTCCTCGCATCGCGTCGTCATGAAGCTACGGCCTCATCCTGGCACGACAATTTTGTTTTGTGCAATCAAGGAGAACCCGCGACGAAAAATTTGCCGCGTCGCGGGCGCCCGTCTGGCGGGGCGCAAACTGGCCGCAGGCGCGGCTGGTGGGGCAAATGTGGCCCTGAATTGGCGTGCGACTAGGCGGTACGGAGAGGCGGGATGGGGACAGAGACGCGGCCCGCGAACCGGCTGGTCAAGGGGCCGGTAAGGGCTGCGAAGGGACTCGATGAGGGGCCCCTGTAGATCGAGAACGAACGAGGCTATCTGCGGCCCATAAAAGGGCTTCCCGGCAGACCTGTTAAGAGGGAGCTAGCGAGCCGTCGCGAGGCGCCACAGCGCGCGGCAAGCAAAGAGAAGGCGCGGGCTGTGGTGTCAGTCCAACACAACGAAATGGCGTTGCTATAGGGCCATATGCAATTGCGGCGCCTTGTCCGCTGCTGCGCGGCGAAATACCGGGAAAGGCGCTGAAAGCTACCCGCTCACATCGCCGTCGACGTAGAGCCAGCGTCCGTCGTCGTTGCAAATGAAGCGGCTCAACTCATGCAGCCTGTGCGCGCGGCCCGCAACCTTGTATCTGGCGATGAACTCGACAGTCGCGTGACGCGAGTCGATCTCCTCGAACGCCTTGATTTGCAGTCCGAGCCAGCGAGGAGCGTCAGGCGCCGACACGTCCGCGTCCAGATCGGCGGGGCAGGCTTGTGGCGCCCAGGTCGCGCGCAAATAGTCCGTTGCGCCGACAACATAAGCGCTGTAACGCGAGCGCATCAGTTCCAGTGCGCGCGGCGCGACCTCGCCACCGTCGATGTAACGGCCGCAGCACTGCGCGAAACGCGGCGCTTTTGCGGCGCTCGCCTGGCCGGGAGCCGCGCCGCCGCATGGACAGTCGGCGGGTCGCTGCGTGGACGACTTGTGCTTGTTTATCGAACTCATCGATCCCATCGAACTCCTAGCCCAGACCGCGCGCGATCAATATCTTCTGGATGTCGCTCGTGCCTTCGTAGATCTGGCACACGCGTACGTCACGATAAATCCGCTCGACCGGAAAGTCGCTCAGATACCCATAGCCGCCGTGGATCTGCAGCGCCGCTGAACAGATGCGCTCGGCGGCTTCCGACGCAAACAGCTTCGCCATTGCGGCTTCGGTGAGACACGGCTGACCGGCGTCCTTCAGCGACGCCGCGTGCCAGATCAACTGACGCGCCGCTTCCAGTTGCGTGGCCATGTCGGCGAGACGGAACTGCACCGCCTGGTGCGAAAAAAGCGGCTGACCGAAGCTCTCGCGCTCTTTTGCATAGGTCAACGCAGCCTCGTACGCGGCGCGGGCCATGCCGACGCTTTGCGCAGCGATGCCGATGCGCCCGCCTTCGAGCCCCGAGAGCGCGATGCGATAACCCTCTCCCTCCGCGCCGATCAGATTCGCGGCCGGCACGCGGCAGTCCTCGAAGATGATCTGCGCGGTGTCCGACGAATGCTGGCCGAGCTTGTCTTCGACGCGCGCGACCACGTAACCCTTGCTGTCGGTCGGCACGATAAACGCGCTGATGCCGCGCTTGCCCGCCGCCTTGTCGGTGACGGCCATCACGATCGCGACGTTGCCGTTCTTGCCGCTCGTGATGAACTGCTTGACGCCGTTCAGCACGTAAGCGTCGCCGTCTTTATCACGTGTGGCGGTGGTGCGCAGCGCCGACGCGTCCGAGCCGGCTTGCGGTTCGGTCAGACAGAACGCGCCGAGCATTTCGCCGCGCGCGAGCGGCGTGAGCCAGTCACGCTTTTGCGCGTCGTTGCCGTAAGTCAGCAGAATGCTGCATACGGGGCAATTGTTCACGGAGATCGCCGTGGATGTGCCGCCGTCGCCCGCGGCGATTTCCTCGAGAATCAGCGCGAGCGCAAGCGCGTCCATGCCGGCGCCCCCGTAGGTTTCGGGCACCAGCACACCGTATGCGCCGAGCTCCGCGAGTTGACGGTGAACGTCCTTTGGGAACGTGCGCTCGCGATCCCACGTCGCCGCGTACGGTGTGACTGCTTCGCGCACGAATGTGCGCAGCGCGTCGCGGACCATCAGGTGGTCCTGATCAAGCACCATAAGCGTGTCTCCTCACCATTCCAGCGGCGTGCCGTCGTATTGATAAAAGCGGCCATTGAACGCTTCGCGCGAGGCGGCGGCCTGCTTGAGTACCTCGCGCATGCCGGCGACGCTGCGCGTAGGGTCGATCGCCGCCTGCGCGCCGCCCATATCGGTTTGCACCCAGCCGGGATGCAGCGACACACACGTGGCGCGCTGCGCGTCGAGCGACGCGAGTTTGAGCGCGTCGTTCAACGCCGCCTTGCTCACGCGATACAGCCAGCCGCTCGTGCCGCTCGTGTCGCCGATGCTGCCCATCTTGCTCGAGATCACCGCGAGCACACCGCCCGTTTCTTCGACGAGCGGCAGCAGGATCGGCATCAGTTGCATCGGGCCGCGCACGTTGGTGTGCATGACATGGTCGAAGTCTTCGGCGGTAATGGTTTCAATGCCTTCGGTGCGCGGGCCGTACACGCCCGACACGACGATGGCAACGTCCACATGCTCGCCGTCGAGCTTCCAGCCGAGCGCGGCGATATCCTCCGGCTCGGTCACGTCGACGGAATAGGTTTGCGCGCCGAGCTGAGTGAGCGTGTCGAGCGCTGCGCCGTCGCGCGCGGTGGCGAGCACGCGCCAGCCGCTATGTTTGTACTGCCGGACAAACTCCTGGCCGATGCCGCGCGATGCACCGACGATCAACACTGTCTTCATGATTCACCTCGGACTAAGTGAAACGCTTGAGCGTGCGTACGACGCGTCAAATCAGTTCGATACCCATCGCAGTCGCTTCGCCGCCGCCGATGCACAGGGTCGCGACGCCGCGCTTGCCGCCGCGCTTTTTCAGCGCGCCGATCAGCGTGACGAGAATACGTGCGCCCGATGCGCCGATCGGATGGCCGAGCGCACATGCGCCGCCGTGCACGTTGACCTTGTCGTGCGGCAGCTTGTGCTCCTTCATCGCGGCCATGGTCACCACGGCAAACGCTTCGTTGACTTCGTACAGATCGACTTCGTCGGCGCGCCAGCCGTTCTTCTCGAACAGCTTGCGAATCGCGCCGACCGGCGCGGTGGTGAACTTCGCCGGTTCCTGCGCGAAAGTCGAGTGGCCGACCACGCGCACAATCGGCGCGACGCCGAGACGCTTTGCCGTCGATTCGCGCATCATCACGAGGGCCGCGGCGCCGTCCGAAATCGACGACGAGTTCGCTGCCGTCACCGTGCCGGTTTTGCTGAAAGCGGGCTTGAGCGTAGGAATCTTTTCGAGGTTCGCCTTGAACGGCTGTTCGTCGTGGTCGATGGTTACTTCGCCTTTGCGGCTCGCAACCTTCACCGGCGCGATTTCCCATGTGAACGAACCGTCTTCGTTCGCGCGCTTCGCGCGGTTCAGCGATTCGACGGCGAATGCGTCCTGCGCGTCGCGCGTGAAGTCGAACGAGGCCGCGCATTCTTCCGCGAACGTGCCCATCAGGCGGCCTTTTTCGTAGGCGTCTTCGAGGCCGTCGTAGAACATGTGGTCGATCACCTGGCCGTGACCCATGCGCATGCCGCCGCGCGCCTTCGGCAACAGATACGGCGCGTTCGTCATGCTCTCCATGCCGCCCGCGACGATTACGTCGGCCGAGCCGGCAGCCAGCATGTCGTGCGCGAACATCGCCGCGCGCATGCCGGAGCCGCACATCTTGTTGACCGTGGTGCTGCCCGTTGCAAGCGGCAAGCCGGCGCCGAGCGCGGCCTGTCGTGCAGGCGCCTGGCCGAGGCCGGCGGGCAGCACACAGCCCATCACCACCTCGTCGATCTGCTCGGGCTTGAGGCCCGCGCGTTGAACAGCGGCTTCGATCGCCACCGAGCCGAGTTGCGGCGCAGTCAGCGACGCGAAGTCGCCCTGAAACGCTGCCATCGGCGTGCGCGCCGCGCTCACGATCACAATCGGATCAGCCGTTGTGCCGTTCATGTTTGTCTCACTCATGTTTTAGCTCCTTGATCACACCTTCGACGATAGCCGGCACGTCGCCAAGCTGGGCCGCATCGGCGGCGACCACGTCGTTGTCCGCCTGATGCGCGCGGCTTGCCGACACGGCTGCGACGCAACGCTGGTAAGTTTCATCGAGCGCGGCCGCGTTGTTGATCGTCATGCCGAGGTCGCGCACCTTGCCGTCGTGCACGCCGTACGCCCAGCCGTGCACGGTCAGTTCCTGGCCGCGCGCCCATGCATCGTTGATGATGGTCGTGCGGCACACGTTCACCACTTGTTCGAGAGCGTTCAGTTCGACGAGACGCCGGTGACGCGCCTCGCCGAGCGGCCATTCGTCGAGCAGCGCGGCATGCTTCGCCCGCACGTCCTGCACATGATGCAGCCAGTTATCCGCGAGACCCACGCGACGGCCGTGCAAAGCCGCGCCCACGCCCGAGCAGCCATAGTGGCCGACCACCATGATGTGCTTGACCTTCAGCAGATCGACGGCGAACTGGATCACCGACAAACAGTTCAGGTCCGTGTGCACCACTACGTTTGCGATGTTTCTATGCACGAAGACTTCGCCCGGCGGCAAGCCGATGATCTGGTTGGCCGGCACTCGCGAATCGGAGCAGCCGATCCACAGATACTCGGGCGTCTGCTGATGCGCAAGGCGCGAGAAATACTCGGGATCTTCGGACAATTTGCGGGCGACCCACGCGTCGTTGTTGTCGAACAGATGAGCGAGCGGGTGAGCAGGGTTGGAAGCGTTCGTGTTCATTAAGCGTCTTGGCGGTTATTCGACCGTTGAGCGGCCGGGGTCGTTACGTTAAATTCGGTGTCATACAGGCGTCATGCATGCGGCGTGCGGGCAACTAGCTATGCGACTCTCACGCTGCGCTCGTCTGCTGGCGCTAGTGCGGCGTCCTGGGCATTCGGTTCATTGGATTTGTTCGATCCATTCGATGCGTTGAATGTCCCATCGGCAAAGCGTTCCGGATAGCGGATGCAGAAGCGCACGCTGCTGTCGTACGGAAAAAAATCGGGCAATTCGCCTTTTAGTAGATGATTCTTATGCGTTTGCCACAGCGCGGGATCGAAGAAGTCGGCGTGATGCTGCAGAAACGAGCGGCGCACGCGTGGGTCGCCGAGCAGGAAAGTGCCATACGTCTCCGGGAAAATGTCGTGCGGGCCGACCGAGTACCACGGCTCGCCCGACATTTCGTCTTCCTCGTTACGCGGCGCGGGCACCGCGCGCACGTTGCAATCGGTCAGATATTCGATCTCGTCGTAGTCGTAAAACACGACACGGCCGTGGCGCGTCACGCCGAAGTTCTTGTACAGCATGTCGCCGGGGAAAATGTTCGCCTGCATGAGTTCCTTCACCGCGTTGCCATATTCCCTGATGCCGTGATCGACGTCGTTGTCGCTGCCGTTTTGCAGGAACAGATTGAGCGGCACCATGCGGCGCTCGATGTACATATGGCGAATCACGAGATTGTCGCCGTCGTACTCGAGCAGCGACGGCACTTCTTTCTCCAGTTCGCGCAAGAGCGCCTCGTCGAGCCGCGAAAGGGGCAGCGCGACGCTCGAATATTCGAGCGTGTCCGCCATGCGGCCCAGGCGGTCGTGCCGTTTGACGAGCTGGTACTTCTCCTGGATCTTCGCGCGAGTGGTTTCCTTCGGCGGCGGGAAGTTGTCCTTGATCAGCTTGAATACATACGGAAACGAGGGCAGCGTGAACACCAGCATCACGAGCCCCTTGATGCCCGGCGCGATGATGAACTGATCGCTCGAATGCGACAGGTGATGCAGCAAGTCGCGATAGAACAGATTCTTGCCCTGCTTCTGCAAGCCGACCGACGTGTAGATCTCCGCCTTCGGTTTGCCCGGCATGATGGTGCCGAGGAATTCCACGTAAGCGGACGGCACTTCCATATCGACCAGAAAGTACGAGTGCGAGAAGCTGAAAATGATCAGCAACTGTTCGCGCTTGAGCAGCACGGTGTCGAGCGCGAGCACGCCGGGCTGCACATGGCGCAGCGGCACCGCGAACGGCAGCAGCATATCGCCATTGATAATTCTGCCGACGATATACGCCGACTTGTTGCGGAAGAACAGCGACGAGAGCACATGAATCTGGAAGTTCGGCGCTTCGTCGAACGTACCGAACGAGTCGTGAATCGTCTGCATCACGCAGCCGACGTCGCGCGTCAGATCTTCGAACGGCGGTTCCAGCTGAAAGTTCGTGACGATGCGCTCGAGCGTGGCGGCAAGGCCGTCCTTGCCGGGATAGTACGCACGGTAGGTCGGCTTTGCTGCGGGCTCGTCGTTCTCGATGTATTCGGTCGAGATCGCCGGGCGCACGAAAATGAAGTCGTTGTTGAAGTACGAGCGATGCAGGATCTTGCAGCAGACCGAATTGAAAAACGTTTCCGCGCACTCAGGCTGACGATGCGTGGTCAGCAGGCCGATGTAGTGCAGCTTGATCTGTTGCCACACTTCGCTGTCGATATTCTCCGCGTCGTACTCGTCTTCGAGCAGCGCGACGCATTCTTCAACGCGATCGTCGTATGAAGTAATGCGCTCGCGGGCTAGCTTTTGCAGGCCGTGCCAGTCGCCGCTTTCGAACAGCGCCTTGGCGTGGATCGCCGCGTCGCGAAAGATCCGGTAGTGCCGGTTGAATCCTTCGAGCAGCGTTTCCGCGACGTCAAAGCCGATTTGCGACGACAACAGTTTGGGGAAGTGATTCATGTCGACCGTGCATTCGTCTCATGTCGTGAAGACACCCGTGATTGTATCGTTCGAGTGCGCCCTCGACGCATTGCGCCAACCGGTTGGTGACCCGCCGCCGCGTTGGCGTTGCCGGGGACTCGCCGACTTTTCCGACTAACTCCGCTCAATGCTCCTGTTCCGCCTCGTTAAACGACTCAACTTGCAGCAAAAAATAGGCTCGGGCGACGGTTCGCTGCCTTGCTTACGCGGGCTTGGCTTCACGTGCTTTGTGCGTGCCGCTCTCGAGCAGCGCTCGCGCTTGAGCTTCATATTGCGCGAGGTCTTCGAGCGTCGCGTTGAGGTCTTCCAACTGGCGCTCCAGCACGTCGCGATGACGCGCCACCGTGGCGAGAAACGCTTGCAGTTGGGGGACCGTGTCGGTCGGCGATTCATATACGTCCAGCAAATCGCGAATCTCGGAGAGGGTGAAGCCGAGCCGTTTGCCGCGCAACGTGAATTTGAGCCGCGTGCGGTCGCGACCCGAGTAGACGCGCCGCAAGCCGCTCGAACCTTCGCGGCTCGGCGAGAGTAAACCCTGGTCTTCGTAGAAACGGATAGCGCGCGGCGTAACGTCAAACTCACGCGCGAGCTCGGTGATCGTGTATTGCGTGTTCATCGGGACATTCAGTAGCCGGGCAAAAAATCGGATTGAACGATAGAATCGACGTTTACGTTATCGTCAACTCGGGTTGAATGCAACCTGCTGCAAGTACGCGAAACGCGTGGAGGAAGACATCCGAAATGAATGCGCTCGAACATCAACTCGACTATCCGTTCAAAGACACATTGCCCGAACCCGGCCACGCGCAGGAGGTCGCGCGCGGCGTCTTCTGGCTACGCATGCCGCTGCCGTTTGCGCTCGACCACATCAATCTCTGGCTGTTGCGCGATCAGATCGACGGCCAGGACGGTTGGACGGTGGTCGACTGCGGGATCGCGTCGGATGCGATCAGGGAGAGCTGGGAGACAGTGTTCGAGTCGGTGCTCGGCGGTTTGCCGGTGCTGCGCGTGATCGTCACGCATTGCCATCCGGACCACGTCGGTCTCGCGCACTGGGTTTGCAACGGCGGCGACAAGAAGCGCTGGAACGCCCGGCTATGGATGACGCTCGGCGAATACATGCAGGCCCGCGTAATGGCGGCGGGCGACGGCTCGAACGCGGGCGGCGAGGGCGCCGCGCGCCACTTTGCAATGCACGGCGTGACCGACGAGGCGTCGCTCGAAAAACTGCGCAGCCGCCAGAACTATTACGCGAACCTGGTGCCTGAAGTCCCGGACCAATACCGGCGCTTGCGCGAAGCGGATGCCGTGAGGATCGGCGGCAAGACGTGGCGCGTGGTGACTGGCTTTGGCCACTCGCCGGAGCATTGCGCGCTGCATTGCGAGGAGACCGGCGTGCTGATCTCCGGCGACATGGTTCTGCCGCGCATATCGACGAACGTGTCGGTGTTCGCGATGGAGCCAGAGGGCTCGCCGCTCGCGCTGTATCTGGAATCGCTTGCGCGCTACGAAGCCATGCCTGAAGAAACGCTCGTGCTGCCGTCGCATGGCAAGCCGTTTCGCGGTGTGCGTACGCGCGTGAGGCAGTTGCGCGAGCATCACGATGCGCGTCTCGCCGAAGTCCGCGAGGCGTGTGCGCAAAAGCCGCAAAGCGCAGCGGATATCGTTCCGCTGATGTTCAAGCGCGAGCTCGATATTCACCAGTTGACGTTCGCGATGGGCGAGGCGCTCGCGCACTTGCATCTGCTGTGGCTGGCAGGCGCGTTAAAGCGTAGGCTCGATGCGGACGGGGTGATGCGGTTTTCGGCGTGACGGTTCGCCTGATCTGAGATGTCGATAAAAAGGCCCGGTGCTTTCGCATCCGGGCCTTTTCTATGTCTCAGAGCACAGCGAGTGACTACTGCACTGCTACCGCCGCAAAATTCTGTCGTCCAAACGGACTCACGTGATAACCGCTCACGTTGGTTCGCGTGATAACCGCGGCGGTCGGATAGCCGAGCGGAATCCACAGCGCCTGGTCGTGGATGATCTGTTGCGCGGCCTGATACGCTTTCGCGCGCTTGGCCTGGTCCGGCGTGGACTTGCCGTCGGCGATCAGCTTGTCGAGATCCTCATTGCAGAAGCGCGCGAAGTTGATGCCCGACTTCACCGCGTTGCAGCTAAAGAGCGGCGACAGATAATTGTCCGGATCGCCGTTGTCGCCGGCCCAGCCCATGAATAGCGAGTCATGCTGGCCTTGCTTGGCCTGCTTGATCAGTTCGCCCCATTCGATCACTTTCACTTCCGCCTTCACGCCGATCTTCGCGAAGTCCGCTTGCAGCAGTTCGGCGCCGGCCTTCGGATTCGGATTCAGCACGCTGCCGTTCGGGCGCACCCAAATAGTTGTTTCGAAGCCGTTCGGATAGCCCGCGTCCGCGAGCAGCTTCTTGGCCTTCGTCGGATCGTACGGCCAAGCCTTCACTGCCTTGTCGTAGCTCCACGTATTCGGCGGATACGGATTCACCGCCGGCGTTGCGGTGTTGTCGAAGACGGTCTTCAGGTACGTGCTGCGGTCGAACGCCATGTTCAGAGCGGCGCGCACTTTCTGATTGTCGAGCGGCTTCTTCTGCGTGTTCAACGCGACGAACGCGGTCATGAATGCAGGCGTCTGCACGATGGCGAGCGACTTGTCGCCCTTCGCGTCGACTAGATCCTGCGGCTTCGGCGACAACGCAATCTGGCATTCGCCCGCTTTCACCTTCTGCGCGCGCACCGTGGCGTCAGGCGTAATTGCGTAGATCAGGCGGTCGATCTTCGGTTTCGCGCCCCAGTAGGACGGGTTCACGTCATAACGGATCACCGCGTCTTTCGTGTAGCTCTTCAGTTCGAACGGACCCGTGCCGATCGGCTTCGAGTTCAGGTCGACCTGCTTGCCGGCCTTCAGCAACTGATCCGCGTACTCAGCGGAATAGATCGAGGCGAAGCCCATGGTGAGGATCGACACGAAGGTCGCGTCCGGTGCGTTCAGTTCGAACTTGACGGTGTTGTCGTCGACCTTGCTGATCGACTTGATGAGCTTCGGCAATCCCATCGACTGCGCATGCGGGAAGCCGCTCGCGCCCGCCACCTTGTGCCACGGGTTGCTGTCGTTGAGCATGCGGTCGAACGTGAAGACGACGTCGTCGGCGTTCAGCGGCCGGCTCGGCTTGAAGTAGTCGGTGGTCTGGAACTGCACGTTCGGGCGCAGGTGGAACGTATAGGTGAGGCCGTCCGCACTCACGTCCCATTTGTCGGCTAGCGACGGCACCACTTTCTTTGCGGCTTCGTCGTATGAGACCAGCGAATTGAAAATCACGTCAGCCGACGCATTCGTCGTGACGAGCGAGTTGAACTGCACGACGTCGAAGCCGTCGGGGCTCGACT
Source organism: Paraburkholderia kirstenboschensis (assembly GCF_032806925.1). Lineage (NCBI taxonomy): Bacteria > Pseudomonadati > Pseudomonadota > Betaproteobacteria > Burkholderiales > Burkholderiaceae > Paraburkholderia > Paraburkholderia kirstenboschensis. The sequence goes on from NZ_CP136513.1 coordinate 3,028,125, forward strand.
CGGTGCAGACGGTCAGCGGTTTGGCGAGCACGAGCGCGGGCGCCGTGAACAGTACGGCGGCTGCGAGCAGTTTGAAGCGCATAAGATCTCCGATAACAAGCGCAGTCAGGCAGTGCGTCTGGTTTCTGGTTATGTTCCGTTGACGGGCGACGGCGGCGTGGCCGTCGACTTCATTTTGATACGTTTCCAGCGCTCGCGCATGGTCGCCATTAATCCGGACCAACCTGCCGGACCACGCGCGCGCCGGCCTTCGCGAAAGCTTATCGAAGGGCAGTTGCGGCGACAACAACATAATCCGCATATTCATATGGAATCGGCGCCGCGCGTTTATGCGGCCGCGGCCTGCTTCACCAGATAAGCGATGCCTTCGATAGCGCGCACGCCGTACCACGACACCATCTCGCCATCGATCAACTCAATGCGCTTGCCGGCCACTCGCCGATCGCGTTTGAGCGCATCGCAATGAGCTTGCGTGAAGCGATACGGCTCGCTCGAAAGCAGAATACGGTCGACGCCGGCAAGCCACGGCGAGCGGTCGAAATCGAACGCCGGATAGCGGGCCGCGCCTGCGCTTCCGCCTTGCACGTCGGGCAGCGTATGCCAGTTCACGAGGCGCAGCATCGCGGAAATGTAAGTGTCGCGCGCGACGGTCATCCAGGGTTCGCGCCAGATCAGATACAGCACGTTTTGCGCTGCAAACGCACGTGAGGCGGCCTCGTGCAGACGCGCTTCAAGCATTGCGGCGAGACGCTGCGCTTCTTTATCCCGATCGAAAATCGCACCCAGCAGCGCGTATAGCGAAAGGTTGTCGTGCGGTGTCTGCGGATGCGTGACGACGACATGCGGCACGAAGGTGCGCAACTGCTCGACGGTGCCGCGCTCATTCTCGTCGACATTGACGATCAGATGCGTAGGTTGCAGCGCGCGAATCGCTTCGACATTCACCGCTTTCGTGCCGCCGACCTTGGGCACGTTGCGAACCCTGTCGCGCGGATGCACGCAAAAGCCGGTACGCCCGACGATCTGCGGTTCGAGGCCCAGAGCAAACAAGAGTTCGGTAATGCTCGGCACCAGCGAGACGATGCGCGCGCCGGCACCCGCTTGCTCGTGCGCGACGCCGGTTGCATCGACCGCACGCAGTGACATGATTTACTCGACGATAGCGCGCGGCTTGCGCGGCGCGCGTTCGAACACGCGGTCGTAGAGCCAGCGTGGCGCGATGTGCAGCAGCATTGCCACAACACGCATCTGCCAAGGAAACACAGCGTAAGCCGTGCGACGCTCGATCGCATGCGCGGCCTTGGCGGCAAAGCGATCCGCGTCCATCAGAAAGGGCATGGTGTACGGATTGTGCGCGGTCATCGGCGTGCGCACATAGCCAGGCGCGATCGTGACGACGCCGACGCCGAGCGGACGCATCTCGACACGCAGCGCTTCGAGATACTTCAGCGCCGCGGTTTTCGACGCGCTATACGCGCCCGAGCCCGGCAAGCCGCGCACGCCCGCGACGCTGGCAATGCCGACCAGCGTTCCGCGCCTCGCCGCGATCATGGGCGCCGCGAACGGCTCGAATGTGGCGACCATGCCGAAGTAGTTGACGTCCATCACCTCGCGGAAGGTGCGCAGGTCGCCTTGTCCGGTGACCGCGCCGCGGCTCACGCCTGCATTGGCGATCACGATGTCCGGCAAGCCGTGCTGCGCGATGAACTGCGCGGCCGCATCGGCGAGCGCCTCGGCGTCGCGGACGTCGACGGAATAAATGGAGATGGAGTTCTGCGGATGAGACCGCTGAAAGGCGGCAAGGGCGTCGCCGCGGCGGGCAACGAGGCCAAGAATCGCGCCGCGCCGCGCATATTCGGCGGCGAGCGCGAGGCCGATTCCACTTGACGCGCCGGTAATGAAAACTTTCAGCGGTGAACTCATTCCGGCGCCTCGGGCTTTACATCTTCTTTGCGCGAACCTGCTGGACCAGGTAGTCGAGCACCTGCACGGTGCCAGGCAGGCTATTGGTCGCGGCCGGGCCGGTTTCATACTTGCCCTGAACCGCGACAGTCGGCACGCCGTCGATCTTGTAGTCGTCGAGCAGCTTCTTGTCTTTCTGCAACGCGCTCTGCGTCGAGAAAGAGTTGTACGCGTCCATGTACTTTTTCGGATCGACGCCGTTCTTCGCGAGGAATTTGGCCTGATCTTCAGGCGTCAGCAGATAGTCTTTGTTGACGTGGATTTCGTTGAAGACCTTCGGCGTGAGTTGCGTGGCGAGGCCGAGTGCGTCGAGCGCGTGATACATCTTGGAATGCGGAATGAAGTCGTCGCGGAAGGCAACCGGCACGCGCTTGAACACCACGTCCGCACCCTGTTTCTTCACCCATGCTTCGAGGTACGGGTTGAATTCGTTGCAGTGCGGGCAGCCGTACCAGAAAAATTCGGTGACTTCGATTTTGCCGGCGGGTACGTCGGTGGGTTGCGTGCTCGGCAACACCGTGTAGTCCTTGCCCGCGACCGGCGCCGACGGCGATGCCTGCGCGGTGGCCGCGACGAGCCCCAGCGAGAGGAACAGAATGCTCAGCAGTTTTTTCATGTTTTGTTGACCCAGGTAGGCGTAAAACAGTGGCGCCACGCAAATGCCCGTCACCGTTTTTAGAATCGGCATTGGACGGTTCTATCGTCCGTCGTGCTCAATCATGCTTATCGTGCTTGCGATTCTTGTGACAGGTGCCGCGCACCGATAGTTCGGCGGCGGCGCATGCCGGCGGATCACTCGCTGTTTATTGCTTGGTGAAGCGTATTACCGCTGTGTCCACGCCCGCGTCCGACAGGCGCTGACGGTTCGCATTCATGTCCTCGAACTTCGAAAACGGTCCGATACGCACGCGATAGTACGTAACGCCGCCCGCATCGCGCTGCGTGACCTTCGACTCGAAGCCCTGGAACGCGAGACGCGCGCGTTGCTGCTCGGCGTCTGCGGCGGTCTTGTACGCGCCCACTTGCAGGAAGTAGCCCGTGTTCGCGTCGCCCGGAGCCGGGGCTGCGCCCGAACCCGGCTTGCCGTTCGCGGCCGTGGCCGACGACGTGCTCTTGGGCGCGGAACCCGCGGCCGTGGCTGCCGGCGCGCTAGTGGCTTGCGGCTTTTTCGCAGGCGCGGCTGCGGTGGTACTGCTGCCGTTATCCTGAGCCGGCTTCGGAGCGACCGCGCTGCCGTTCGCGTTAGCGTTCGGATTATTGCCGATAGTCGGCGGCACTTCGATGATCTGAGGCTGCTCCAGCATGCCAGACTGCGTCTGCGAGTTGGTCTGGCCAGGCGCGGTATTCGGCGGCGCGGGTTGCGCCGCTTGCGGCACCGGCTGGCCCGGAGTCTTGCCTTGCAGCGGACGGTTCGGATCGTATTGCGCCTGGCTCGCGCTCGAATCAGATGCGGCAGGCGGCGCGACCTTCGAGACGAACGGCGTAGGCGCACGGGTGATATACAGCGCCACCACTACCGCGATCGCAAGGCCGACGATCAGGCCCAGCACGATGCCGAGAAAAGTGCCCCCGGTTTGTTTCGATTGCTTTGTTGTGCGGCGTGGTTTTGCCATCGTACGAATTACCTGCAAAAAGAATCCTGGAACGGCCGCCGATTATAGCGACGGCCGCATACATGTTGCGCCGGAGGACTTACATCTTGACTGGAGCGGAGACGCCGATGATCGCAAGACCGTTGGCGAGCACCTGACGCGTGGCCGCAAGCAGCGCGACGCGTGCATTGCGTTCGGTTGCATCGTCGACCAGCACGCGCTCGGCTCTGTCATTGTAGAACGAGTGGAATTCCCCGGCGAGGTCGCGCAGATAGAACGCAACCGCGTGCGGCGCGAGTTCGTCGGCGGCATGTTGAAGCATGTCCGGGAACTCGGCGAGCTTGTTCAGCAAAGCCATTGAGCGCTCGCTCGTGAGCGGCGCGAGGTCGACGCTGCCAAGCGCGCTTTCGTCAGCGCTTTGGTCGCCGCTGTAGCGGGCCTTGCATTCGGCTATGACCGAGCAGATCCGGGCATGCGCATACTGCACGTAGTGCACGGGGTTTTCGTCATTTTGTTTCAACGCGAGGTCGATGTCGAAGACGAACTCGGTGTCGGCCTTGCGCGAAATCAGGAAGAAACGCACGGCGTCGCGGCCACGGCGAATCGTTTCTTCGTCGATCAGATCGACTGCGGCTTCCGAGCCCGGCGTCGCCCCGCCCGACCATTCGATCAGATCGCGCACCGTCACATAGCTGCCCGCGCGCTTCGAGATCTTCACCTCTTCGCCGTTGCGCATGACCGTGACCATCTTGTGCAGCACGTAGTCCGGGTAGCCTTTCGGAATGCCGAGGCCGAGGCCTTGCAGACCGGCGCGCACACGCGCGATCGTGCCGTGGTGATCGGAGCCCTGAATGTTGATGACCTTCGTGAAGCCGCGCTCCCACTTCGCGACGTGATACGCGACGTCCGGCACGAAGTACGTGTACGTGCCGTCGCTTTTGCGCATGACGCGGTCTTTGTCGTCGCCGTCGTCGGTCGTGCGCAGCCACAGCGCGCCTTCCTGCTCGTAGGTCTTGCCCGCGGCGATCAGCGCTTGCACCGTCTTCTCCACGCGGCCTTCTGTGTAAAGCGACGACTCCAGATAGTACTGGTCGAATTTCACGCCGAACGCCTGCAAGTCCATGTCCTGCTCGCGGCGCAGATACGCGACCGCGAAACGGCGGATCGCCTCGAGGTTTTCGACGTCGCCCGCGCCGGTGACGGGTTCACCGTCGCTCGCGGATACCGTGACGCCGTTCAGATAGTCTTTCGCGATGTCGGCAATGTACTCGCCGTTGTACGCGGAAGCCGGCCAGCCTTCGTCGCCCGGAGCGAGGCCGCGTGCGCGCGCCTGGGTGGACAGCGCAAGCGTTGCGATCTGCACGCCGGCGTCGTTGTAATAGAACTCGCGATGCACGTCCCAGCCTTGCGACGCGAGCACGTTCGACAGCGCGTCGCCGAGCGCGGCCTGGCGGCCGTGGCCGACGTGCAGCGGTCCCGTCGGGTTCGCCGACACGAATTCGATTAGCACATGCTTGCCGGCGTCGCGTTGCGAGCGGCCATACGTTTCTTTTTCGGCGAGCACGGCGGCGATCACGGCCTGCTTGGCCGTGGCGGCGAGGCGCAGGTTGATGAAGCCGGGCCCCGCGACTTCGGCGGCTTCAATGAGTCCTTGTGCTTGCGGCTGGGCGAGCAGCGCGTCGACGATCTGCTGCGCGAGCTGGCGCGGATTGGAGCGAAGCGGCTTGGCGAGTTGCATCGCCACATTGCACGCGACGTCGCCGTGCGCGGCGACTTTGGGGCGCTCCAGCGCGATGGTGGGCGACACGAACGCGGCTTCGGCCGCACCTTGCGTGGCAAGAGCTACCTGCTTCACCGTGTCGGCGAGCAGTGTTTCGAGAGTATGTTTATGTGCGGGCAGCATGCTTGTTGCGAGTCCAGTGAGGCAATCCGGTGATGCGGAAGAGGCGCCGGCCGCGCGGCAGGCACGGCCGATTCGTCAGAAGCGTGGAAAGCGGTGGTTCGCTCGTCAACGCATCGGCATGACGGGCGCGCCATCGGGCACGTAGCCTGCAACGCAACGAGCGCGCTGCGCGGCGTCCTGCAAAGGCATGTCTGCGGCGGCATGCAGGCGCGAACCGGCCGGGGCTGGCTGCGCCGCTTGCACCTTTGCGCGCGGCGCAGCGAGGCGCGCTTTTCCGTCCAGACGGATTTTAGCAGGTGCTAATATGTTCAATCAGATGCCCAGCAAGGGCCGATGCCGCCGCGTCTCTTTGGCGAGCTAAGGGAGCGCGTGCTGACGGCTGCATTGAGCGCCGCTCGCGCGTCAATCGACCATAACGAAAAAGGGAACAGTCATGCTGATTACTTTCAAATGCCGCGCTTGCCCAGACGTGATGATGCTCGAGAATCTGGCACAGTACCTGGTCGGCATTGTCGGCAAGCGTCTAGGTGAACGAGGTGTCATTACGCACGCCGAACTCGGCGACGCGATCACCAAACTTGAAACGGCCATCACCTTCGACAAGCAGGAACGCGCCGAACACGACGGCCATTTCCACGAAGGCGAAGAGGGCCACGACCATCACGAGATTCCGCCGGGGCTCGCGCAGCGCGCTTACCCGTTCCTCGACATGCTGCGCGCCGCGCAAAAAGCGAACGCGGACATTGTTTGGGGACTGTGATTCTCGTAGGCCAGCCCGGCCAACGCGGCCGGACCGGGAGGGCGGCTATGCCCGCGCGGTATTTGCCGCTGATCTGATATTCGGCGGCCCGCGCCCAATGCCTGCATGAAAAAGAGCCCGCTCAACGCGGGCTCTTTTTTTCTTGCGAGGCCTGAAGCGGTTTGGCCGTGCCGCTTGCTTACTGGCTGGCGGCTTCCGGAGCGACTGCGGGAGCTGTCTCACCCTTCTTCGTTTTTTGCTTCTTCGGTTTCTTGACGTGTTTCACCGTGGGCGGGGAGTACGAACTGACCGCGCTCGAGCCGCCCGGAGCGGCGGTTTGCGCGAGCGCCGCCGAAGCACCTGCGGCGAGCGAAACAGCAGTCAATAACAGCGCCAGCTTCTTCATAAGATTTTCTCCGTTGACGGTTGCAATTAGATGAGCCGACGCGTTTTCGCCGCGTCTGGCGGGTCAAGCCGCCCCAGTCTACAAAGCCGAAAATTACGTTGCCGCAAATATTCAGTCTTTCTCGCCCGATATAGTGGGTTTCCCGCCACGCCGGCACACCGGCTGTTACCGGCTCATAGCAACGGCGCCAACGCCCGCTCGGCGTCCGCCTTCGAAAGGGACATGCGCTGCGCGTAGTCTTCCAACTGGTCCTGGCCGATCTTGCCCACAGAGAAATACGTGCTGTCCGGATGCGCGAGATAGAAGCCGGAGACGCTGGCCGCTGGCAGCATGGCGAGCGATTCGGTCACGCTCATGCCAATGTCGCCGGCTTGCAGCACCTCGAACATGTCGCGCTTTACCAGATGGTCCGGGCACGCCGGATAGCCGGGCGCCGGACGAATGCCGCGATATTTTTCGGCGATCAGGTCGTCGCTGGACAGGTTTTCGGTGTTCGCGTAACCCCACAGGTCGCGCCGCACGCGCGCATGCAGCGCTTCGGCAAAGGCTTCGGCGAAACGGTCGGCGAGCGCCTTCAGCATGATTGCGCTGTAGTCGTCGTGATCCTTTTCGAACTGCTTTTCCTTCACGTCGACGCCGAGACCCGCCGTCACCGCGAACATGCCTATGTAGTCCGCCACGCCCGAATCTTTCGGCGCAATAAAGTCGGCTAGCGAGCGGTTCGGCCGCATCACGCCGTCGACCACCGGCCGCACGCTTTGCTGCCGCAAGTTGCGCCATGTGAGCGCGACTTCGCTGCGCGATTCGTCCGTGTAGATTTCGATGTCGTCGTCGTTGACCGTGTTGGCGGGCAGCAGCGCGATCACGCCGTTAGCCTGCAGCCAGCGGCCCTGGATCAGGCGCGCGAGCATCGACTTGCCGTCGGAAAACACGCGCCGCGCCGATTCGCCGACGATCTCGTCGTTCAGAATCGCCGGATAAGGACCGGCGAGGTCCCACGTCTGGAAGAACGGCCCCCAGTCGATGTAGTTCGCCAGTTCGTTCAGATCGAAGTTCTTGAACACGCGGCGGCCAATGAACTTCGGCTTGACCGGCTGATAGCCTTTCCAGTCGATCGGGGTCTTGTTCGCGCGGGCTTCGGCGAGCGTGACCATCGGCAGAGCCTTCTTGTTCGCGTGCTGACTGCGGATGCGATTGTAGTCGGACTTCAACTCGTCGAGATACTTCGTCGCGCCTTCGTCGGACAGTAGACTCGAGGCGACGGACACCGAACGCGACGCGTCCGGCACGTACACCACGGGGCCTTCGTAATGCGGCGCGATCTTCACTGCGGTGTGCACGCGCGAGGTGGTCGCGCCGCCGATCAGCAGCGGAATCTTCTTCACGCGGAAGTAGTCGTCGCGCTGCATTTCCGACGCGACGTAGGCCATTTCCTCAAGGCTCGGCGTGATCAGCCCGGAGAGCCCGATGATGTCCGCGCCTTCGACCTTCGCCTTCGCGAGAATGTCGTTGCACGGAACCATCACACCCATGTTGACCACTTCGAAGTTATTGCACTGAAGCACCACCGACACGATGTTCTTGCCGATGTCGTGCACGTCGCCCTTCACGGTCGCGATGACGATCTTGCCTTTCGCGCGCACGTCGCCGCCCGCGGCCGCAAGCTGCTTCTTTTCTTCTTCGATGAACGGGATCAGGTGCGCAACCGCCTGCTTCATTACACGCGCCGACTTCACGACTTGCGGCAGGAACATCTTGCCCTGGCCGAACAGGTCGCCGACGATGTTCATGCCGTCCATCAGCGGGCCTTCGATCACGTTGATCGGACGGCCGCCAGCGGCCGCGATCTTCGCGCGGACTTCCTCGGTATCTTCGACGATGAAGTTCGTAATGCCATGCACGAGCGCATGCGACAGGCGCTTCTCGACCGGCTGGTTGCGCCACTCGAGGTTCTCTTCTTTCTTTGCCGCGCCGGTTTTGAACTTGTCGGCGATTTCGAGCAGGCGGTCGGTGCCGTCTTCACGACGATTCAACACCACGTCTTCAACGCGTTCGCGCAGTTCCGGATCGAGATCGGCATACACGCCGAGCTGCCCCGCGTTGACGATGCCCATGTCCATGCCGGCCTGAATCGCGTGATACAGGAACACGGTGTGAATCGCCTCGCGCACCGGATCGTTGCCGCGGAACGAGAACGACACGTTCGACACGCCGCCGCTCACCTTCGCATACGGCAGGTTCTGCTTGATCCAGCGCGTCGCGTTGATGAAATCGACCGCGTAGTTGTTGTGCTCCTCGATACCCGTGGCAATCGCGAAGATGTTCGGGTCGAAGATAATGTCTTCCGGCGGAAAGCCCACTTCGTTCACGAGGAAGTCGTACGAGCGCTTGCAGATCTGCGTCTTGCGCTCGAACGTGTCGGCCTGGCCCTGTTCGTCGAACGCCATGACCACAGCGGCCGCGCCGTAGCGGCGAATCAGGTTCGCGTGATGACGGAACGCTTCTTCACCTTCCTTGAGCGAAATGGAGTTGACGATCGCCTTGCCTTGCACGCACTTCAGGCCCGCTTCGATCACCTCCCATTTCGACGAGTCGATCATGATCGGCACGCGCGCGATGTCCGGCTCCGACGCGATCAGATTCATGAAGCGGACCATCGCCGCTTTGGAGTCGAGCATCGCCTCGTCCATGTTGACGTCGATCACCTGCGCGCCGTTTTCCACCTGCTGACGCGCGACGGCGATTGCTTCGTCGAACTGGTCGTTCAGGATCATTCGTGCGAACGCCTTCGATCCCGTCACGTTGGTGCGTTCACCAACGTTGATGAAGAGCGTCCCGGACGTGACGTTAAACGGCTCGAGGCCGGCAAGGCGCATGGTGTGATCTGTCATGGCGTATGTGCGAGTCGATTGCGTGCGTTGGGTGCGGCCTGGGTGCGTCTGTGGCACGTCTCAGGTGCGGCTCGGTTGCTTCTGCGGTGCGTGTCTGGTTCGTCGCTATTGCGTGTCTAGTGCGCCCGAGGTGCGTCTGCCTGGACGCCGCTTACGCGGCGTCGCGATATTGCGTCGGCCATTTGCGCGGCTTCACTTCTGCGAGCGCCTTCGCTATCGCAGCGATGTGCTCCGGCGTCGTACCGCAGCAGCCGCCGGCGATGTTCACGAGGCCCGCTTCGGCAAATTCCTTGAGCAGTCCGGACGTGTCGGCCGGCAATTCGTCGAAGCCCGTATCGCTCATTGGATTCGGCAAACCCGCGTTCGGATAGCACGACACATACGTGTCGCAAAGCTTCGCAAGTTCGGCGATGTACGGGCGCATCAACGCCGCGCCCAGCGCGCAGTTCAAACCGAACGTGAGCGGCTTTGCATGCCGCAGCGAGTTCCAGAATGCCTCGACGGTCTGGCCCGAGAGAATGCGCCCCGAGGCGTCGGTGACCGTGCCCGAGATCATGATCGGCAAACGTTCGCCGGTGTCTTCGAACAGTTCGTCGAGCGCGAAAAGCGCGGCCTTTGCATTGAGCGTGTCGAAGATCGTTTCGACGAGAAACAGGTCGGCGCCGCCCTCTAGCAGCGCCTTCGCCTGCTCGTAATAGGCCGCGCGCAGTTCGTCGAACGTGACGTTGCGCGCGCCCGGGTCGTTCACGTCGGGCGAAATGCTCGCGGTCTTCGGCGTCGGTCCGATCGCGCCGGCAACGAAGCGCGGTTTGTCCGGCGTCGAATACTTGTCGCACGCGGCGCGCGCAAGCTTTGCCGACTGCAGATTCATTTCGACTGCAAGCGCTTCCATGCCGTAGTCCGCCTGCGCGACCGTAGTCGCGCCGAACGTGTTCGTCTCGATGATGTCGGCGCCCGCAGCCAGATACTGCTCGTGAATCTCGCTGATGATCTGCGGCTGCGTGATGGACAGCAGTTCGTTGTTGCCTTTGATGTCGCGCCCGTAGTCCTTGAAGCGCTCGCCGCGATAGCGCGCTTCGTCGAGCTTGTAGCGCTGGATCATCGTGCCCATTGCGCCGTCCAGAATCAGAATGCGCGACTTGAGCAGCGCGGGCAGCGCCGTGCCGCGGGTATAGGCGAGCTCGGGACGGACAGGCTTGGCAGTTTGGGCAGGCTGGTTCATGGCGGACAAGGGCTTGCGCCGGCTTTTTCGGGAACCAGTCATTGTAGCCGCAGCCGGGCTAATTCGCCGGGCGCAGGCGGCGTGGCGTTGACTGGATGTCGGGGAGGAGCAAGTCAGGTCGCGACAAACGCCGCGAGAGACCGCGCAATACACGACCGCGCGCGAATCACACAGCTACGTCACGGCAACCCGACAGCAACCCCTCGCGGTGAAGGGTCACCACAAAAAGAAAAACGGTTCAGCAGGCTGAAGCCCGCTGAACCGCTTCCATCATTGCCGACCGTCTTATGAAGGCCGCCGGTGGAACCGGACGGCGCGGTCGATATATGTCGCCAAATACGTTGAAAACACTACAAACGGTATTAACGCCGAAAACGTCGGCGCGACTTGCACTCAGTGGAGTATTACCGGTTGATGCATCAGGCTGTCGAACTGGCCGAGGAATTCGTCCACTTCGTCTAGCGACGGTTCCTCTTCGATCAGCTTTTGCACGTTCTCGCGAAACCGCGCCGCCATTGCACCGTCAATGTAAATTTCACGCTGCATGTTTTTGTCGACGATCTCGTAGCCACCCGATTTCATGGCCAGCGGGCCTTCTTGCGGCGGGAATTCGACGACACAATAGTTAGGGCTGTTGTAGATCATTTGCATGGCGACACTCCTTATTTCCGTTGGCTCCTGGCCATTCCTGCGCCATACGTGGAGCTTATGGTGTGGAATTCAAGGGGTGGGTCCGGATTGACGCTTGTAAAAGTTCCGAACCTACCGGTTAGACCGGCCTTTCAAGAAACGTTTCAAGCAGTGCAGCAAAACGTTGAGACTGCTCGACTGGCGCAAGATGAGCGGCGTCGAGTAATTCGAAGTGAGCGCCTTCAATGGCATCTGCTATCGCCTGACTAGCAGCAGGCCGCGTGCCCGTATCGTGGCGCCCCGCCACGACCAGGGTTGGACAGTGAATCGCTCCCAGCTTACCGCGTACGTCGAAGTCACGCAGCGCTTCGCACGCCATAGCGTAGCCTTCCGGCAACGTGCGGGTCAGCGCCTCGTGAATCGGTTCCACCGCTTCGGGATGCGCGACCCGAAAACCCTCGGTCAGCCAGCGTTCGAGCGTGGCGGGCGCGAGCGACGCCATGCCGTCCCGGCGCGCGCTCGCGGCGCGTTGATCCCATGTTGCGCGGGCCTCTGGCGGATTCGCGGCAGTGCTGTCGGCAATGATGAGCGAGTCCACGCGCGAACGGTGGTCCAGCGCGAACTGCTGCGCGATCATGCCGCCCATCGACATGCCTACGAGGTGCGTGCTCGGCGCGCCCAGCGCATCGAGCAGCGCGGCAAGGTCGCCGGCAAGATCGGCAACTGAGAACGGCTCTTTTGACAAAGCCGTTTGGCCGTGACCCCGCACGTCGTAGCGCAGAACCGTGTAGTCGTCGCGAAAATAACCGGCGAGCTGGTCCCACACGGACAGGTCGCCACCTAGTTGATGAATAAACGTGAGCCAGGGGCCGCCGCCTTCATTGCTCAGCACGTAGCGGGTCTCGATACCGTTGATGTTCACTTGCATGCGGGCTCCTTCAAGGGGAACGCAGTGGAAGAATTGGTCGAGGCTTGACGCATATACGTATGCGGCTCGCCAACGGTTGCATCTGATGATGCAGAGTCGGCGTCGAGAAGGAAGTTTCGCGTGTATGTGCGAGGCACTATTCGAGTGCATGCCGGCATTGCCGCTGTTGCCGGCGGTTTTATGTCAGGGCTTGATGTTGCCGGAACTGTCGTCGGTACCGGTCGAATTGGCGGGTGGGCCTGGCTGCGGCGTCAGCGGCGCGGCTGGTGCGGCTTCGGACGCAACTGCCGGCGCAGCGGAAGGCGCGGCATCTGGCGATGTATCGGACGAGCCCGCGCTGTTATCGACATCCATCTTGCCGTGCCACACCAGTTCGAATTGCGTGCCGTTCGGCTCCGTCTGCACGAGCCGCGCGGGCAGCCAGCCGAGCGAAGGCGCGAGCCACACGTCGATGCGGCGCTGGTCGCCTTCGCGGCGCGGCAGGCGTTTGAAATGACGCGTTTGCAGGTAGCCCTGCGCGGTGCGGATCGTTTCGTCGCCGATTGTCTCGACTGGCCAGTTTTCGCCGCTGTCGCTGTCTACCACGAAAAACTGCCGGGTCACGCCCGGCTTGTAGGCGTCGGGGTCACCGCGCACGAGGCTTGCCAGTTGCATGATCATGCTGAAGCGGTCCTGCGCGCCGTCGGGCAACGGCAGCGTCGTCGGTGTTCGCGTGAAGGCGATCTTCCTGTCGGCGCGATTGAAGATGGAAACATCTTCCACGCGATGACCGCGCTTTTCCACGTATTGCTCGGGAGCGAGGCCGAATGCATCAATACGGCCATGGCTCGAATAGACGAAGGTGCCGACAAAAGGCAAGGGCACCGAGACCACCATTTCGTAACTTTGCGTGCTGCTCGTCCAATGGATCGTGCCGGGCTGGTTGCGCACGCCGTTGTAGAACGTGTCGTATTGAAGTTCGCCTGACGGCGGGACCGAGAACTTGACGCCAGGCGACGCTTGCGCCGCGTTTGCCGTTGCGCTCGCGGACGCGCCGCTTGCGCCAGTTGCGACGCTCGCCGGCACTGCGTCTGCGGCAGGCGCGCTGGCGGCGGTGTCCGCGGTGTCCGAAGCGGCGCTTGCGGCGTCGACGGTAGGCTTTTCGGCCGATTGCAGCGCGGTCAACACATGCTCGCGCAGCTTGCCGGCGGCAGGCTTGCGTTTTCGCTCGGGCGCAGCCGCAGCCGGGGTTGCGGCAGCCGGATTACGCTCGATACGTTCGGGCTTGAGAAGCGCAACCTGCACTGGGACATGTTCGTCATTGGATGGATTCAGTGTCGCGCGGTGGCGCTCGATCCACTGCGCCGCGATCCAGTGAAGAACGCCGACCACGAGCAACACCGCGATCCAGCGCCACGTACGCCCACGGGCGCGCGGCTCGTCAGCGAGCGTCAGATCGGAATGGTGTGCGGCGGAAGGTAGGGCCATCGGCGAAAGAATGCGTGTAGTGCGGGCGCGAAATGCGTGAATAAATGGATACCGGCGGCGGGCGTCAACGCGGCGTTGGACTATACCCCAGCTCGTAGGAGAGCTTTTGCGCACATTCGCGCAGCGCCGTGTCGATTTCGCCGCCCCAGCCGATGTCGAACGCGCCTTCGTGGCCGAGCGCGACCAGGCCGAGCGCCAGTTCGCCGGTGGAGTCGAACACCGGCATGCAGAACGCGTGAATGGTCGGCAGCAACATGCCTTCGACGCGCGCCGCTTCATGCTCGCGCACGTCCGCGAGCACCCGTTCGACCTCCTCGCGGGTGCGCGGCACGCCAATATGCGACGAGCGGCGCGTGTCGGCCAGTTCGCGCTCCAGCATCGCGCCGGTCTTGCCCGTGGGCAGATAGGCCGCAAAGAGCAGACCCGTGGCGGAGCTGAGGAGCGGCATTACATCGCCGAGTTTCAACGACGCCTTCGCCGGATGGCTCGACTCCATCCAGTGAACCATGGTCGGCCCCTGATTGCCCCACACGGCGATGCCCACGGTCAGGTCCAGCCGGTCGCGCAATTCGGCGAGCGCGATCCGCGCGAGCTTCACGCCGTCGACGCGGGCAAGCCGCGCGAGTCCGAGTTGCAATGCGAAGCCGCCCAGTTCATATCGACCGGACAGCGGGTCTTGCGAGACGACTCCGAGGCGCAGAAAGCTCACCAGATAGCGGTGCGCTTTGGCGGGACTCATGCCGGCGCGCTGCGCGAGATCGCGCAGCATCATCGCGCGCGGTTCGTGGGTCAGCACGTCGAGCAGCCGGAAGCCGACTTCGATCGACTGGATGCCCGAGCGCAGCTTTTCCTCGCCGGCGTCGGTGGCGTCGGTGGTTTCGGCGGTTTCGTCGTCGATGTCGGACGCGCCGGGCGCTTCGGCGGAGTCCGCGTCGGCGTCAGCGTGATCAGGAATGGCGCCGGAGCGGGCAGGGTTCGGCATGTGCAAGGCGCGCTAAGCGCGTTCAAAAGCGATGAAAGAAAAGCCGGCCGCAGAGCCCTTGCCATGCGCCCGTCAGCCGGTTTCGGCAAGGCGGGGTTGGGCGGCGCCGATTCACCATCGTAGAATAGATTCCCTCTATCGTCACTAACAGGGTTCATTCCTCCATGAAACTTGCCACGCTGAAGGACGGCACGCGCGACGGCCAACTGATTGTCGTGTCCCGCGACCTGCACACCGCGGCCGTTGCCGACGCGATCGCGCCCACGTTGCAACGCGTGCTCGACGACTGGACCTTCTACGCGCCGCAACTGCACGACCTGTACGACGCGCTCAACCAGGGGCGCGCACGCAACACATTTTCATTCAACGCAAACGACTGCATGGCTCCGCTGCCCCGCGCTTTCCAATGGGCGGACGGGTCGTCGTATGTGAATCACGTCGAACTCGTGCGGCGCGCGCGCGGCGCGGAGATGCCGCCGGAATTCTGGACCGATCCGCTCATGTACCAGGGCGGCAGCGACGACTTCATCGGTCCGAAAGACGACGTGGTCTGTGCATCAGAAGCGTTCGGCATCGACTTCGAGGCAGAAGTCGCCGTTATCACAACGGACGTGCCGATCGGCGCCACGCCCGAGCAGGCGCTCAAAAGCGTGCGTCTGATCACGCTCGTCAACGACGTGTCGCTGCGCAACCTGATTCCCGCCGAACTCGCAAAGGGCTTCGGGTTTTTCCAGAGCAAGCCGGCTACTTCGTTTGCACCGGTCGCCGTGACGCCCGATGAACTCGGCGAACATTGGCGCGAAGGCCGCGTGCACCGGCCGATGATCGTCCATTGGAACGGCAAGAAAGTCGGCCAGCCCGACGCCGGCACGGACATGGTGTTCCATTTCGGCCAGCTGATCGCGCATGCTGCCAAAACGCGCAATCTGCGCGCGGGCGCGATTGTCGGATCGGGCACCGTCTCCAACAAGGACGCGAAGCGCGGCTATTGCTGTATCGCCGAAAAACGCTGCCTCGAAACGATCGAGCACGGCGCGCCGCAGACCGAGTTCATGAAGTACGGCGACACGGTGAAGGTCGAAATGTTCGATGAAGCGGGCAAGTCGATTTTCGGCTCCATCGAGCAGAGCATCGCGCCGCTCGACTGAAGCGGTACGGCGCGTCGTCCGAAAGGGTTTCGCCCGATGCCGCTGCCACCGCGCGCCGCTACACTGACTGGCGCGGCGGCATCGGCGGCATATCAAAACGAAAAACTCATGTGAGGAGACACCATGCGGCGAGCTGGATCGTTTGACGCGGGATTGGGGAGCGCTTACGCGCGTGGTCTGCATGCGAGCGCGGGACGCACGCGGCTGGAGCTGAAGCTGACTGGGCGGCCAGCCAGAGCCGCGGCTCGTGTTGCCGCACTGTGCACGGCGCTTCTATGCCTGTCGCCCACGATCGCGTTGGCTCAGGTGAAGATCGGGCTCGTGCTCTCGCTAACGGGGCCCGCTGCGTCGCTCGGCATTCCCGCGCGCGATACGGCGACGTTGCTGCCGAAACAGATCAGCGGCCAGAGCGTCGAATACATCGTGCTCGACGATGCGTCGGACACGACCCAGGCCGTACAGGACACCAAGAAGCTGATCTCCGAAAATCATGTGGACGCGATCATCGGTTCATCCATCACGCCGAACTCACTGGCGATGATCGACGTGGTCGCCGACGGAACGACGCCAATGATCTCGCTCGCGTCGTCGGCGAAAATCATTGAACCCGTGGATGCCAAGCGCCATTGGGTATTCAAGACTCCGCAAACCGATGCGATGATGGCTTCGGCAATCGCCGAGCACGCAAGCACGCGCGGCGTGAAGACGGTCGCCTTCATCGGTCAGGCCGATGCGCTCGGCGAGACGTTTTACGCCGAAGTCGCGAAATTCGCGCAGCTTCATCATATGCAAATGGTGGCGAGCGAGCGCTTCAATCGCACCGATCCGAGCGTGACGGGTCAGGTGCTGAAAATCCTCGCAACGCATCCCGATGCAGTGGTGGTGGGCGCGGCCGGCACGCCCGCCGCGCTACCGCCGAAGACACTGCGCGAGCGCGGCTACAAAGGGCTGATCTATCACAACCACGGCGTGGGCAATAACGACTTTTTGCGCGTGTGCGGCGCCGATTGCAACGGCACCTTCCTGCCCGCAAGCCCCGTGTTGGTCGCGGCGCAATTGCCCGCCGATCATCCGGCCAAGCGCCTCGCGCTCGATTACATCGCGCGCTTCGAAGCGCTGCGCGGACCGGGCAGCGTCTCGGCATTCGGCTCGTACACGTGGGACGCGGGCATGTTGCTCAACCATGCTGTGCCGATCGCGTTGAAAACGGCGGCGCCCGGCACGCCGGAATTTCGCCGCGCGTTGCGCGACGCACTGGAAGGCACGCGCGGTCTCGCGGATACCAACGGCGTCGTCAACATGAGCGCCGGGGACCACCTGGGGCTCGACCAACGCGCGCGCGTAATGGTCGAAATCAGGAACGGCAAATGGATTTATCAGCCGCGTTAAGCGATGCGCACATCACGCACACACGGATCGATCACCATGTCTGAACAAGCTCACAGCAACGATGCGTTTTACGCACAGTACCAGTCGCTCAAGTTGCATCGCCGTCCGCACGGGGTGCTCGAAGTGGTGATGAGCGGCGAAGGCGCCAACAGAAGCGGGCTTGCCACCGCCGACGCGCGCATGCATTACGAACTCGCGGAAATCTGGCGCGACATCGACCGCGATCCCGACACGCGCGTCGCTATCATTCGAGGCGAGGGCAAGGGCTTCTCGGCGGGCGGCGATCTGCAACTGGTCGAAGACATGGCCACCGACTTCGACGTGCGCGCGCGCGTGTGGCGCGAGGCTCGCGATCTGGTCTACAACGTCATCAACTGCAGCAAACCGATCGTCTCGGCGATGCACGGTCCGGCCGTCGGCGCGGGTCTGGTCGCGGGCCTGCTTGCGGATATTTCGATCGCATCGAAGACGGCGCGCATTATCGACGGTCACACACGGCTCGGCGTAGCCGCCGGCGATCACGCGGCGATTGTCTGGCCGCTACTGTGCGGCATGGCGAAGGCCAAGTACTACCTGATGCTGTGCGAGCCGGTGAGCGGCGCGGAGGCGGAGCGCATCGGGCTCGTGTCGCTCGCAGTCGACGAAAACGATCTGCTGCCCAAAGCATTTGAAGTCGCGCAGAAGCTCGCGCACGGTTCGCAAACCGCGATCCGCTGGACGAAGTATGCGTTGAACAACTGGCTGCGCTCGGCAGGGCCCGCTTTCGATACGTCGCTTGCGCTGGAATTCATGGGGTTCGCCGGGCCGGACGTGCGAGAAGGCGTGAACTCGCTGCGCGAGCGGCGTGCGCCGGATTTTGGCGGCGCGGACCCTTGGCGTGCACCGTAATGGATGCAGCGCGATTCCGATGCACTGCGCTGTATGATCGGATTCAGGTGCGCTCCATGCGCTCTTTCTTTCGCGTTTTCCTTCCGCGCTTTTTTTGTTAATGCAGCGAGGCGACAAGCATGACTGACACACCTGGCTCAACGCCGCCGTTCCCTGGCTTCCCTGGTTTTCCGCCCGCCGAAATGCTGGAGGGCATGTGGGGCATGATGCGCATGTCACCGTTCGGCTCCGCGTTTTCCGGCGCACAACCGGGCGCGGGCCTGGGTCCGTCACTGTCGATGATGTCCGACATGATGGCGCCGCTTACCAACGTCGAAGAACTCGATAAGCGCATCACTGACATGCGCGCGGTCGAGCAATGGCTCAAGCTGAACCTGAGCATGCTGCAGTCCGCGATTCAGGCGCTCGAGGTGCAGCGCGCGACGCTTGCGACGCTGCGCGCGTTCGGCGCGTTTGCACAGCAATCGATGAGTCAGCCGGCGGCGGCGTCGCCAGTGCCAGCGCCGAGTCCGTCGCCGACGAGCAGTTGGCCTCATCCGGAGCCGGCGGCTTCGGCCGAAAGCTCGACTGCCGCCGAATCGTCGAGTGACGAGGAAGACACACCTGCCACACCGCCGTTCGACGCATCGGCATGGTGGAACCTGCTGCAATCGCAATTCAACCAGATCGCGCAATTCGCGATGACTCAGCCGCCAGCCAGCGCGGCGGGTGCAGCCGCGAGCGGCGGCGCGCAAGCCGACGCTTCCCAGGATGCTGCGGACGAGGCGAGCGAGGCGGTTGGCGGGGCGACTGATGTGCCGCGGCCATCGCCCGGGGACGATGCCGCCGCAGTGTCTGCAAAGTCGGCTGAAGGCGCTGGATCTGCTCAGCCTGCGGCGAAGCGG
This sequence comes from Paraburkholderia kirstenboschensis, assembly GCF_032806925.1. Classification (NCBI taxonomy): domain Bacteria; kingdom Pseudomonadati; phylum Pseudomonadota; class Betaproteobacteria; order Burkholderiales; family Burkholderiaceae; genus Paraburkholderia; species Paraburkholderia kirstenboschensis. The sequence goes on from NZ_CP136513.1 coordinate 3,047,156, forward strand.
CCAGCGGCGAAACGCGCGCCGTCAACCGCGAGGCGCGCAGCTTCGAGCACGGTCAGCAGCGGGTCGAAGCCGCCAAAGAAGTCCGTGTGACGACGCGCAGCGAGAGGCGGGCGGCGGGCGGGCCGACTACAGGCGGCCGGCGACCATAGAAAAATTGCCGACTTGTCACCGTTTTGACCCCGTCGGGAGCCACACTCCGCCGATTGCGCCAGTCGTTGAGGCAGGTCAACCGGGCATCGGAATTGCGTCCGTTACCACGCGGGTTTGAGGAAGTCAGCGTGATATCATTGGAAGGTCTTTGTTTGGTTTTTGGGCGTGCGCTGAAAACAACCAATCGAGCCGCCCACGCTCCATTCGCCGCCGGCATCACCGGCGCAGGGCTGGACGGTGCGGTTTTCATCGCAAACTGGCTCGACCTCAGGCAAAGGGTATCCCTCACCCACGGTTGGCCGCGCAGCGCGTAGCTCCTCGCGCGAGCGCCCGGACCTCTTCGCTGGCCGTGCATCCAGGCGGCCGGTACCGCGTAAAATTGAAGGGTTGGCCGGCGAACGGCGCGGCATTCGGGCACGACACCCGGCGCGTTTCGTTCGTGGCCAGGAAAGTGCTACACGTAGTAGTGACAGACACACACAGTATGTGCAGAACAGGGGTGGGACTATGAACACCATGCTTTACCCGGAACTTTATAAATCGCTCGAATCCGTTCGATGGGACATGGAGAAAGACATTCCCTGGGACAAGTTCGACGCATCGCTATTGACCGACGAGCAGGCCGCGACGATCAAGATGAACGCGATCACCGAATGGTCGGCGTTGCCCGCCACGGAAATGTTTCTGCGTGACAATCATCATGACAGCGATTTCTCCGCGTTCATGAGCGTGTGGTTCTTCGAAGAGCAGAAACATTCGCTGGTGCTGATGGAATACCTGCGCCGCTTCAAGCCGGAAATGTGCCCCACTGAAGAAGAGCTGCACGCGGTGCGCTTCGAATTCGACCCGGCGCCGCCGCTTGAAACGCTGATGCTGCACTTCTGCGGCGAAATTCGCCTGAATCACTGGTATCGCCGTGCTGCCGAATGGCACACTGAGCCGGTCATCAAGCACATCTACGAAACCATTTCGCGCGACGAAGCGCGGCATGGCGGCGCTTACCTGCGCTACATGAAGAAAGCGATGGTGCAAACCGGCGACATCGCGCGGGCCGCTTTTGCAAAGATCGGCGTGCTGATGGCGTCGGCCCGCCGCACCGAAAAGCCGTTGCATCCCACGAATCTGCATGTGAATCAGGCGCTGTTCCCGCGCGACACGATCCAGTCGCGCCTGCCCGATCCCGAATGGCTCGAGCGCTGGCTCGACGAGCAGATCCGTTTCGACGACGGTTGGGAAAAGAAGGTGGTCGAGCGCATTCTGCATAACCTGTCGCTGCTATTCGAGCGCACGTTCACTACTGCACAGGAACTGAACCGCTATCGCAAGGAAGTGGTGGCGCGGCTGCAGGTCGACCAGAAATCGGCCGAACAGCCGGCTTGAATGCAGCCTCGTGAATTCCGGTTCGCGGCTCGCGCATGATGCAAAGCTAGCGCCGCGCTCCGGTTCGGCGCTCTGAAACGGTCCGGCAGGCGCGAGCTTGCCGGACCGTTTTGTTTGATTGGCGCTTGATTTCGATGCTTGACCTTTGCGCTTGACCGATCTGCCCGAACGTCAAGCTCCACGTTGCTTGCGCCGTATCGCGACGGCAATTTTCTGTATCTTCCACATCCCCAAATGGCTGCTATTTTCGAACGCAAGATTCTCACGCGCGACGCGCTGGTCGCGCTGCGCCCTTCGCTGAACGCGCCGGTCGTATTTACGAACGGCGTGTTCGACATCCTGCATCGCGGGCATGTGACCTATCTCGCGGACGCGAAAGCGCAGGGCGCTTGCCTGATCGTAGGCGTGAACAGCGACGCGTCGGTCCGCATGCTCGGCAAGGGCGATGACCGGCCGATCAACAACGAAGCCGACCGGATGGCTTTGCTCGCGGCGCTGGAGAGCGTCGACTACGTGGTTTGCTTTGGGGAAAAGACGCCGGTCGAACTGATCTCGGCGCTACGTCCCGATGTGCTCGTCAAGGGCGGCGACTACGACATGAATGCGCTGCCGGAGTCGGCCGTCGTGCGCGGCTGGGGCGGCAAGGCGCTGGCGATTCCGTTCGAGCACGACCGCTCGACCACGGCGCTGCTCAAGAAGGTTCGTACGCAGGGCTAAGTGTGAGCGGGCGACCGGGGCGCTGAGTCTGCGTGGCTTGGGCCAGGGCTTGCGCTTGCACAGTTCGATGCCCGGTTCGACGCTTCAGTTGCCGCCTCGATGGGCCCCTTAGACGCGCCGCTCGTATTCGCCGATGCAGAGCTCGCCGTTACCCTTCGCCGCTCGAATGCCCCGCTCTAACACGCCACTGCTGTAGCCGGCTCCAATTCTCTGCTTCGATTTTCCGCTTTATTGCGGCAACGCCGACGCCGCGATCGGCGCGACCGGTGCCGCCGCGCCAACAACAGCCTGATCGGCGGCGTCGGTGGCCGTGACCGGACGCACCTTCAACCAGTCCGGATGGACTTCACGGCTCAAGTGATTGGGTTCGCGCCCGCTCGCCGTGGGCGTCGGGCCGAACACGCCGCGCACTGCGACGAATGCCAGAAGGTTGGCCAGGAACAGTATGGCGATCAGCCAGCGCAGCATCGTTATATTTTCCCTTCCAGAAGTTAAGCCGCCGATGTGATTCAGGCGCGAAGTTGAGCCGTCACATCCGGCCGGTGTTCTACACGCCGTGTTCCGAAGCGCGCTCGGAAGCTATCAGTGCAAGCCCGGACAAGACCAGTGAATCGTGGCGAGTATGCGGCACTTTCAATGCGCTCGCCACTTCGTCTGCAGCGCCGCCGCCGACCACGAGGCGCACCGGCACCTGCCATTCGTCCTGCAAGTCGCGCCAGGTCCGCTCGACGAGACCTGCTTGTGCCAACGTGCAGCCGGCGGATAGCGAACGCGGCGTGTCCGTCGCGAAAAACGGGCCGCGTCGGGCCACGTCCTGCGTTCCGGCGGCGCTCCCCAGAAGACCGCGCGCGGCGCTCGCGTCGAGCGTCGGCAATTGAGCCGTATGCTCGCCGAGCGAGCGCATCATCAACGTCCAGCCTGGCGCGATGAGTCCGCCGACGAAGCAGCCGTCCGCGCGCAACGCCTCGAGCGTGGTCGCTGTTCCGAAGGTCGCAATCAGCAGATGCTCGCCGGGAAATGCCGCGTGCGCGCCGATCATGCCGGCCCAGCGGTCGCTGCCGAGCGCATGCGGCGTCGTATAGCTGTTAGTCACGCCGCATTGCTGCTCGCGGGCGCGGATCGTGGTGAGCGGCAGATGCCGCCATTGCGCGTCGACCATCGCAGCGATGCGCTCAGCCACAGTTTCGCCGGCGACATTCGATAACCATGCGCCGCGAGGCGTCGGCAAGTTCGCCCACTGACTCGCCCACTGAGTCGCCGCCTCGGTAGCCCACTGAGCCTGATCGGCGCCACCGTGCGCGAGCGCGCCGGCCGCGATCTGCAGGCCGTCAGCCTCCACCATCGCCCATTTGACACGGCTATTGCCCGCGTCGATCAAGAGATGATGCGCGCCGCTCGTCATGCAGCACCGCCGGCGAGACGCAGGGACACGTCGCCGGTCGCGATGCTCTGCCGGCCCGCGCCGGTATCGAGCAACAACTGGCCGCGCTCATCGACGCCCGCAGCGACGCCGCGCGCGACTTCCTTGCCCTGTTCGAGCAGAACGACGTCGCGGCCCGCGTACGCATGCATTGCGTTCCAGCGCGCCTGGAACGGCGCGAATCCTTCCGCGCCGAAGCGCAGCAAAGCGGGCTCCAGTGCATTGAGTTCGGCTGCGAGGGTATCGGTGAGGTTCGCGTTGGGTAGCGCGCGCTGCAGCGCGGTCGGCGCCGTGCCGCGTGCCTGCGGCGGCGCCCCGGCGTTGAGCGCGCCGATTTTCGCGGCGAGTTCGTCGGCGCCCTTCACGTTGGTGCCGATGCCGATCACGACGGCGCTCGCGTCCTCCGCACTCCAGGCGGTCTCGATCAGGATGCCGGCGAGCTTGTCGCCTTCGAGCAAGATGTCGTTCGGCCACTTCAGCGCAATCTGGCCGGGGCCGGCGACAGGCAACGAGCGCAGTCCGTCGACGAGCGCGACGCCCACCGCGAGGCTCAATCCCGCGAGTCCTTCCAGCGGACGAGGCAGCACGCAGGCAACCGAAAACAGCAGCGCATTGCCCGGCTCCGCGTACCACGGACGGCCGCGGCGGCCGCGTCCGGCGGTTTGCAGGTAAGCAACCCGCACGATCGGCCTCGGCAGCGCGCCCGCCTTGCGCGGCAGCGCCTTCACGCGGGACATGAGGTCGGCGTTGGTCGAGCCGGTTTCCTCGACGATTTCGATTGGCCAGTCATGCGCATGCGCGCCGAACAGAGCGACGGCGCGTTCACGGTCGATACGCCAGTCGGCTGCGTTCGCGGCAGCGGCCGGTCCTTGGGGCGGAGTGGAAGCGTTCATGTCCCATATTGTAGCGACAGCGAACCGCCTGGGCCCGCCAGCGCGGTCGATCCGCTGCGCCTTCGTTACAATGGCCGCTAATCCGATAACCACATTGCAACGATCCTTGAACTACGACACTCCGCCCGGCCTCGAAGTCGCGGCTGGCAGCCAAGGCAAGATCGTCCGGCTCTCGGGCCAGTGGACGGCGCTCGCGCTCGCGCGCGACCGTGCAACCGGACATGTGATCCCGCAACTTCGTTCGCTGGAAGGCGCCGAAGGCATCGGCCAGTGGGATCTGTCGCGTATCGACCGCATGGATCACGTAGGCGGCCAGGCGCTGTGGCGCGTGTGGGGCCACAGAATGCCGCCCGACACCGAACTCACCGACACACAGCGCGATATCTTCGAGCGCATTGCGTTGCTCGACACCGTCCGCGAGACGGCGGAGCCGGTCGCCAGATTCGATCCGTTCACGCGGCTCGGCCTTGCGCTGTTTTCGTTCTTCGAGCATTTGTACGGCGGCGTGGCCATGCTTGGTCGCGTCGTGCTCGATCTGCTGGCGATCGCGCGCAAGCCCGCACTCACGCCGTGGACTGAAATCTCCGCGAACGTCTACAACGCCGGCACGAGGGCGTTGCCCATCACCGCGCTGGTCGCGTTTCTGATCGGCATCGTGCTGAGCTATCTGTCCGCGCAGCAATTGAGACTCTTCGGCGCCAATCAGTACATCGTGAATATTCTCGGGCTGTCGGTGATCCGCGAACTCGGGCCGGTGCTCTCGGCGATTCTGGTGGCGGGCCGCTCAGGCTCTGCAATCACCGCGCAGATCGGCGTGATGCGCGTGACCGAGGAACTCGACGCCATGCGCGTGATGGGCATTCCCCACGGTCTGCGGCTGATCTTGCCGCGCGTGGTGGCGCTCGGTGTGGCGATGCCGCTACTCGTGATGTGGACGAACATCATCGCGCTGAGCGGTGGGGCGCTCGCCGCGAAGATCGTGCTCGGCATCGACATGAGTTACTTCGCGCGCGCGTTGCCCGGCGTCGTGCCGGCTGCGAACCTGTGGATCGGTCTTGGCAAGGGCGTCGTCTTCGGCATGCTGATCGCGATCGTCGGCTGCCACTTCGGGTTCCGTATCAAAGCCAATTCGCAGAGTCTCGGCGAAGGCACGACGACCTCGGTGGTGACGTCCATCACGATCGTGATTCTCGCGGACGCTGTGTTCGCGATCCTGTTCCAGAACGTGGGGCTCGGATGATCGCGCCGCTCACTCAGGCCGTACGCGGCCAGCCGATGCCTTCCATTGCCGAGCCGGTGATCGAAGTGATCGACGTCACCAAGCGCTATGGCCGCAACATCGTGCATCAGCATGTGAATCTCGACGTGCGACGCGGCGAGATCGTGTCGATCGTCGGCGGGTCGGGTTCGGGCAAGACCACGCTCGTGCGGCAGATTCTCGGGTTGGAGCGGCCGTCTTCGGGAACCATCAAGCTGTTTGGCGAAAACCTCGCGACCATCTCTCCCGAAACCGCGCTGCTGATGCGCAGCCGCTCCGGCATGCTGTTTCAGCGGGGCGCGCTGTTTTCGTCGCTGTCGGTGTTCGACAACGTCGCACAGCCGGTGCGCGAACTCGGCCAGGTGCCCGAAGATCTGCTGCGCGACATCGTCATGCTGAAGCTGGAGATGGTCGGGCTGCCGTGCAAGCACGCGTCCAAAATGCCGTCGGCGTTGTCCGGCGGCATGATCAAGCGCGTTGGCATTGCGCGCGCGATCGCGCTCGAACCCGAACTGCTGTTCCTCGACGAACCGACGGCCGGGCTCGATCCGGAAGCGTCCGACGAGTTCGTCGAACTGATTGCGGCGCTGCATCGCGCGCTCGGCTTGACGGTTGTGATGGTCACCCACGATCTCGACACGATGGTCGCGCTTTCCACGCGCGTGGCGGTGCTGGCGGATCGGAAGGTGCTGGTCGCCGCGCCCGTCGAAGAAGCGGCGGGCGTCGATCATCCGTTTATCCGCGAATATTTTCTCGGCTTGCGCGGGCGCCGCGCCTTGCAAGCCTTGCCGCCCGAGCGCCGCGCAAAGTTGCCGCGGGCGGCGCTCGAGCCGGCATCGTCCGAATTGCCGCTGTGAATCAGGGAAACTAGGGAACCTGGCAATGGAAAACAAATCGCATGCGTTCTGGGCAGGACTCTTTACGGTCGTCCTGCTGGCCGCGATCGCCACGGCGGCTTTTTTGTTCAATGTCGACCGCGCGGTGCGCGTGCCGTACGATCTGATTGCGCGCACCAACGTAACGGGCCTTTTTACCGACGCGGCCGTGCGCTATAGAGGGCTCGACGTCGGCAAAGTGCAGTCGATCAAATTCGACCGCGACCATCCGGGCCAGATCCTGATCCGCATTCTCGTCGACACGCATGCTCCGATCACGCATTCCACGTTCGGCAGTCTCGGCTTCCAGGGTGTGACCGGCATTGCGTTTATCCAGCTCGACGACACGGGGCGCGATCCGTCACCGCTCGCTTCGTCGGCAAAACAGGTTGCGCAGTTGCCGATGCATCCGGGCTTGCTGGATCAATTGCAGCAACGCGGCGACGTGCTGTTGAAGAAACTCGAAAAGGTCGCGGACGACGTCGACAATCTGTTGTCGCAGGAAATGGTCGACCAGTTGCAGGGCACGGCGGCAAGCATCCAGAAAGCCGCGGACGGCGTCGCCACGCTCACGCACCAGATGGCGCCGGTGGCCGGCAAGCTGCCCGCCACCATCGACAAGCTGGATAGCACGCTCGCCTCGACGAACCAGTTGATCACGAGCCTGAATCGCGCGGATGGTCCGTTCGAGACCAATCTGAACAAGGTGGGCACCGCGGCTCAGCAAGCGGGCGACGCGCTCACGGCGATGAACGGCTCATTGCAGGATCTGTCGGCGCGGGTCGGTTACGACACGTTGCCGCGGGTCAATTCGCTTGCTGAAGACGTGCGCTCCGCCGCGCGCTCCGTGGACCGCGCCGCCGATACGTTCAGCACCAGCCCGCGCAGCGTGCTGTTCGGCGCGCCGGCGGCGGCGCCGGGGCCCGGCGAGGCCGGTTTTACGTGGCCCGCCGCGCGCGCCGCACAATGAATCTGAAGGTTTGAAGAAAGGAACATCGTCATGTCACGCTCCATTCACCGCTTGTTGTCCTCGCGCCCCGCGCGCACGGGCGCTGCTTGCGCGACGCTGCTTGCGCTCAGTCTGCTGGCGGCCGGCTGCTCCAGCACGCCGGCCGCGCTCGCGGACATTCGCTACGACTTCGGGCCGCCGAAGCCTGCGGCGTCCGCGGGCACGCAATCGGCAGTGAAGGTGCTCGACGTGAACGCGCCGGAAATGCTCCAGTCCGACAAGCTCGTGTACCGGCTCGGCTATGCCGACGCGCAGCAGATGGCCGCGTACGCGAACAGCCACTGGACGATGCCGCCTTCGCAGTTGCTCACGCAGCGTCTGCGCGGCGCGCTCAGTTCGCGCGGCACGGTGCTGACGGGCGCCGACGGCGTCGCCGCGCCCGTGCTGAAGGTGGATCTGAGCGAGTTCGAGCAGGTCTTCGACAGTCAGTCGCAAAGCCATGCAGCGGTGACCGCGCGCGCCACACTGACGCAGGGCGGCAAGGTGCTGGGTCAGCGCACCTTCATCTCTCGCGCGCCGTCCAGTACGGCCGACGCCGCGGGCGGCGCGCAAGCGCTCGCCACCGCCAGCGACGACCTCGTCGCGCAAATCGGCGCCTGGCTCGGCGTTCAGGCGCTGGTCGCCGCGCAATGACCGGCGCGCAGCGCACGCAACGGAGCGCTGCATGAGCGAAAGATCGTGGCTGCGCCGTCCGTCGGTGCTTTCGCGGCAAGCGCTGCTGCTATACACCGCGCTGATCGTCTACGGTTCGTGGTATCCGTTTTCAGGCTGGCGCTCGCTCGGTCTCACGCCGTTCGCCTTCCTGTCCGATCCGATGCCGCAGTATCTGACGGCATTCGATGTCATCACGAATGTGCTTGGCTATATGCCGTTCGGCGCGCTGATGGTGCTTGCGCTCTACCCGCGCTGGCGCGGTCCGCTCGCGGTCGCGCTGGCTTTCGTGCTCGGCGGCCTGCTGTCGGGCGTGATGGAAGCCGTGCAAACGTACTTGCCGACGCGGGTCGCATCCAACCTCGACCTCGCGGCCAATGCGCTCGGCGCGCTGCTTGGCGCGGCGATCATGTCGCCGGCTACGGGCGCGCTGCTCGATCGCGGGTTGTTGCGACGCTTGCGGCTCATGTGGTTCCACCGTGAGAGCGCCGCGCTCGCGTGTCTCGTCGCGACCTGGCCCTTTGCGACGATGTATCCGTCGCCGCGTCTCTTTGGGCTCGGTAACTGGCCGCGCGCGCTGTGGACGCGAGTCGATTCCACTACGCAAGATGTCCTCTTCGCATGGACGCCCGCTGGCTGGCACGTCGGCGCATGGCCCGCGTGGGTCGCAGCGTGGTTGCCTGACGATGCCTGGGAAGCGCTCATCACCACGCTCAATCTGTTCGCCGCGCTTGCACTCGCGTCGTTGACGGTACGCCGTCATGCGCCGCGCGTGCGGCTGTTGCTGCTGTTTATCGTCGTGGCTCTCGGGGTGAAGGCGGGCGCTACGTTCCTGCAATCGCAATCGGGCCTCGCTTTCGACTGGGCGACGCCCGGCGCGCTCGCGGGCCTCGGCTGCGGCGCGGCGCTCGGGCTGCTTGCACTGCGTCTGCGGCGCAGATCGCGCGCCGCGCTGGCGGCGGGCGCACTCGTCGTCACGTTGGTGTTCGTGAACCTGCTGCCGGTGAATCCTTATTTCGATGTCGTGCTGGCCGACTGGCGGCAAGGACGGTATCTGCATTTCAATGGCCTCGCGCGCTGGCTCGCGTGGGTGTGGCCGTACGCGGCGCTCGTGTGGCTCGCGTTCGTCGTCGAACGGGTCTGGCTCAGGCGGCGCACGAGGCTTGAGTCGAAGTAGGCGCCCCGCCGCGTCAGCGATGCTGGCCCCTTGCTCGCTATAATCGTCCGCAGGCGGCCCCCCGCAGGCGGCCTTCCGCAACAAAGCGCGCGCCGCTGCGCCCGACTGCCTTCTGCTGCACTATTGCCCTTCTGACAGCCTCGCTCTTCGTACACCATGGACTCCTTCTACAAGTACCACGTCTTCTTCTGCCTCAATCAGCGTGAACCGGGCGCGGAGCGTCCGAGTTGCGCGAACTGCAACGCGCAGGCAATGCAGGAATACGCGAAAAAGCGCGTGAAGAAGCTCGGCCTTGCCGGCCCCGGTCAGGTGCGCATCAACAAGGCAGGTTGCCTCGACCGCTGCGAACTCGGCCCGACGCTCGTCGTCTATCCGGAAGGTGTCTGGTACACGTATGTCGACGAGAGCGACATCGACGAAATCGTCGACTCGCATCTGGCAAACGGCAAGGTTGTCGAGCGTCTGAAGATCGATCAATAAGCGCCGCCATGAACGCACACACGAAGAAGTATCTGATCGACGGCCCGGCAGGCAAAATCGAGGTCGCGCTCGATCTGCCCGACGAGGCGCGCGAAAACGGCGCGGCGCCGCGCGGCATCGCGCTCGTCGCGCATCCGCATCCGCTCTTTGGCGGCTCGATGGACAACAAGGTCGCGCAGACGCTTGCACGCACGCTGGTCCAGTTGAACTACGTGACGTATCGCTCGAATTTTCGCGGTGTCGGGCAAACGCAAGGCGAGCATGACGGCGGCATCGGCGAGCGCGACGATTTGCGTGCGGTGCTCGACCACATGCGCGCGCAGCCGGGGCACGCCGATCTGCCGCTGGTGCTGGCAGGCTTCTCGTTCGGCACTTTCGTGCTGTCCCATGTGGCCGCGAAGCTGCGCGACGAAGGCGAGGAGATCGAGCGGATGGTGTTCGTCGGCACCGCCGCGAGCCGCTGGGAAGTGGCGCCCGTGCCGGACAATACGCTGGTGATTCACGGCGAGACCGACGAGACCGTTCCCATTCAATCCGTTTACGACTGGGCGCGGCCGCAGGAATTGCCCGTGGTGGTGATTCCGGGCGCGGAGCATTTTCTACATCGCAAGCTGCATATCCTGAAGCGGATCATCGTCGACGCGTGGCGGTGAGTTCCCGCGCGGCGCGCGTTTTCCGGGGTACAGGTACACGCAAAAGCGTCACTATTCGCCAGCCATTGCGCGAAGTTCGGGGAATAGCGCGCGTATAATGAGCGCTCTTTTTTGGGCGCAGCACGGCCTGTCCGGCAGTTCGCGCGACGCGTAACTTCTTTTCACGCGCGCAGCGGTGCCGGCTACGAGTGCTGCGCGAACCGATCGCGTGGCCGGAAGTCCAATGGGCGCTCAAGCCGTTACGTTTAGTCGTTACGGCCAGTCGCTCGCCGACCGGCTCTTCCAAACTCTGCGCCCTGCGCGCGTTGTATTTTTCTGCACGAACCTACCCTATGCGTTTTTCCACCTCCGGCCGCACGTCTTTCCCCTCCGTTGCATCTCTTGTTTCTCCCACGCTAAGCCGCACATTGACGCTCGGCGTCGTGCTGCCCGCCACGCTCGCGGCCAGCACGGCGTTCGCGCAAGTGCCGCCGCCGGCGGTGAACGCGCGTTCGTGGGTGCTCGTGGACGCGACCAGCAATCAGGTTCTCGCCTCGGGCAATCCCGACGAGCGCGTGGAACCCGCATCGCTCACCAAGCTGATGACTGCGTATCTCGTCTTCGAAGCACTGCAAACGAAGAAGATCGCGATGGACCAGACGGTGACGCCGAGCGAAGCGGTGCGCCGCGTGCGTACCGACGAATCGCGCATGTTCGTGGAGGCAAACAAGCCCGTGACCGTGCACGATCTGGTGTACGGCATGATCGTGCAGTCGGGTAACGACGCCGCCATCGCGCTGGCCGAACTGGTGGGCGGCAGCGAAGCGCAGTTCGTCAACATGATGAACACCGAAGCACAGCGCCTCGGCATGAAGCACACGCATTTCGCCGACGTGAACGGCATGCCCGACCCGCAGCACTACACCACAGCCGGCGATCTCGCGGTGCTGTCGGCGCGTCTGATCCGCGACTTCCCCGACTACTACAACATCTTCTCGGTCAAGGACTTCACGTACAACAAGATCAAGCAGCCGAACCGCAACCGTCTGCTGTGGATCGACCCGACTGTCGACGGTCTGAAGACCGGCCATACGCAAGCCGCCGGCTACTGCCTGATCGCGAGCGCGAAGCGCTCGCTGCCGGGCACGCAGGACGCATCGCGCCGCCTCGTTTCGGTAATGATGGGCGAGACGAAGGAACATGACCGCGTGCAGGACAGCCTGAAGATGCTGAACTACGGCTACTCCGCGTACGACACGGTGCGCCTCTACAAGGCGAGCCAGGTCGTGGGCACGCCGCGCGTCTACAAGGGTGCGCAGGACTCGGTGCAGATCGGCGTGAAGAGCGATCAGTACATCACCGTGCCGAAGGGCATGGCGGACAAGGTGAAGCCGCAAATCGAGCAGATGGATCCGCTGATCGCGCCGATCGCGAACGGTCAGCAGGTCGGCACGGCGAAGCTCGTTGCCGACGGCAAGGTGCTTGCACAATTCCCGATAGTCGCATTGCAGGCCGTGCCGCAAGCGGGTGTGGTGGGCCGCGTGTGGGACTCGCTCATGCTCATGTTCAACAAGAAAAAGTAAACACGGATCGCAATGACCGCTCTTCCTGATGTTTCGCTGGAACCGATCGTTTATCTGAACGGCGAAGTGGTGCCTTTGTCCGAAGCGCGCGTGCCGGTGCTCGACCGCGGCTTCATTTTCGGCGACGGCATCTACGAAGTCGCGCCGCTGTATGCGCACGCGGGCGGACGCACGGCCTTCCGCTTCGAACAGCATCTGGCGCGTCTCTCGCGTTCGCTCGAGAAGATCGGCATTGCCAATCCATTCGACAATGCGGGCTGGCGCGCGTTGATCGAGCGCGTGGTCGCGGCTAACGAGGCCGAGGCCGATCTCGCCGCCGGTCAGGACGCGATTGCGTACATTCAGATTACGCGCGGCGTCGCAAAGCGCGGCCATGCGTTTCCCGCGGGCATCCAGCCGACGGTATTCGTCATGATTACGCCGCTCCATCTGCCGAACGCCGCGCAACGCGCGGAGGGCGTGCGTTGCGTCAGCGCGGAAGATCGCCGCTGGCTCAATTGCGACATCAAGTCTGTCTCATTGCTCGGCAATGTGCTGATGGCGCAATACGCGGCGGAAAACGGCGCGTTCGAGACGATCCAGTTCCGCGATGGCGTGTTGACCGAAGGGTCGTCGTCGAATGTGTGGGTGGTGAAGGGTGGAGTATTGATCGCGCCGCCGCGCAGCCACAAGATTCTCGAAGGCATCCGTTACGGGCTGATCGAAGAGCTGTCGGCCGAATGCGGTATCCGCCTGGAAGTACGCGAGATCGCCGAAGCCGAAGTGCGCGCAGCCGATGAGATCATCATCAGTTCGGCCACCAAGGAAGTGCTGCCCGTCACGCAGCTCGACGGTCAGCCTGTTGGCGCGGGCAAGCCGGGTGCGGTGTTTGCGGCGCTGTATGCGGCGTATCAGCGAGCCAAGGCAACAGATGCGCAAGGGGCGCAGCAGCAAGGAGCAAAAAATGAATCCGGCGAACGAGTCACTGATTGAGTATCCCTGCGATTTCCCGATCAAGATCATGGGCAAATCGCACCCCGAGTTCACCGAGACGATCGTCACGGTGGTCCGGCGGTTCGATAGCGAAGTCGACGCCTCGCGCGTCGAGACGCGTCCGTCCAGCGGCGGAAACTACACCGGGCTGACGGTGACGGTGCGTGCCACTAGCCGTGAACAGCTCGACGATATCTATCGGGCGCTCACCGGTCATCCGATGGTCAAGGTCGTACTTTAAGGCGTCACACTACGGCGCGACGCGCAATGCGTCCGCCGCTCGGGCCGCGCTTGCGGCTGAGCCGGCCGCGCAAGCCCGGTCGAACAGCAGCTTGAACCGTCCCACTTCCGCAAAGACCCAGTCCCTGAACGCCTTCACCCGCGCTGTTTCCAGCATCTGCGGCGGGCAGATGAAGTAGTACTGCCACGGACTCGGCCCGTCCACGTCGAATAGCCTCACGAGCCGGCCGGCCGCGATCTCATGCATTGCGAGCGAGCGGCGCGTTAGCGCAATCCCTTGACCGTCGATTGCTGCCTGCAACAGGTTCGACGAATCCTGATACAGCACGCCGCGCTTCGGCTCGGGCCACTCGGTGAGGCCCGCCGCGTCGAACCATGGGCGCCATAATTCGTCGTCGGAACGGAGCAGAGGAAGCTTCGCCAACTCGGCCGGCGTTTGCGGCAGGTTGCCACCGTTGAAATTCGGCGCGCATGCCGGGAAGAAAATCTCCTCGAGCAACAGTTCGGAATACAGCCCCGCATATTTTCCGTAGCCGAAACGGATCGCTACGTCGACGTCGTCGCGCGCGAAGTCTGTCAGCGCATTTGTGGACAACAGTTCGAGGTCCCATTGCGGATGTGCTTCGATAAAGCTGCCAATGCGCGGCGTCACCCAACGCGCCGCAAACGACGACAGCATGGACACCACGAGCCGCCGCTCGCGGTCGCCGGCACGGAGTTCGCGCGTGGCGTCGGACAATGCGGTGAGCGCGGAGCGCACGTGGTTGGCGTAGCGTCTGCCCGTTTCTGTAAGCCGCACGCGCTTGCCGTCGCGGGCGAACAGCGACACGCCGAGTTCAGCCTCCAACGCCCGGATCTGATGGCTGACCGCGCCGTGAGTGACGAAGAGTTCGTCGGCGGCGCGCGAGAAACTCTCGTGGCGGGCGGCGGCTTCGAAGGCTTTGATCGCATTCAACGGCGGCAGATGGCGGAGCTCCATCGTAGTTTTTCTCACATAGAGGTGAAAATTGATCGTTTTGCGAAACCCCTTGCTACGCCTACGATTGTAGCCATGAAACGACTTTTGGCGAGGGCATTATGCGAGAAGTTTCCTCTAGCATCGCGTATGAAATTCACGGTGGCGAAACGCTTCCCCTGAAGGTGGCGCGCAGCACGAAGCTGGTCGTGCGAGGCGGCGCAGTGTGGGTAACGCGCAGCGACGACACCGAAGACTACTGGCTGCAGCCCGGCCACACGTTGAGATTGCGGCGCGGCGAAAGGCTGTGGGTCAGCGCGGAAGGCACGCCGCGCGCGACGATCGCGTTTTCGGTGCCCACGCGTTGCGACGAGCGCGCGCTGAACTGGTTTGCGCGAGTCGGCGAACGTTTGGCGGCGCGCATGCGCGGCGGCTGGCGCACCGTTTAACGGCGGGCGCCCCGGCTCCGGGGCGCGGCGACTCCCGGCGGGGATTGCCAGATTTCGGTAAACTGCCGGGATCATGTCTGTCCCTCCGGTTTCTTCATCTCAATTGCCCGCCGCGGCGCCGCTTACGCTGCGCTGGCGCGGCAGCGAACTCTACGAAGCCAGTTTCGAAGCGATGCGCGCGTTCACCGACGCGCGCACCGTCGACACTCCCGACGAAATCTGGCTGGTCGAACATCCACCGGTATTCACGCTTGGCCAGGCCGGCGATCCGGCACACCTGCTGGCCGCCGACAGCGCTATTCCTCTGGTGAAAGTCGACCGCGGCGGCCAGATCACGTATCACGGCCCGGGGCAGGTGGTTGCCTACCTGCTGCTCGATTTGAGGCGTCGCAAGCTGATGGTGCGCGAGATGGTCACGCGGATCGAGCAGGCCGTGATCGACACCCTTGCGGCGTATAATCTCGCCGGAGAACGCAAGGCGGGCGCGCCCGGTATTTACGTCGCGCCCGGGCCGCACGCCGGGTTGCATGCCGGCGCAAAGATCGCCGCGCTGGGCCTGAAAATCCGCAACGGCTGCAGCTATCACGGCGTTAGCCTGAACGTGAAAATGGATTTACGGCCGTTTCTGGCCATTAACCCTTGCGGCTACGTGGGGCTCGAAACAGTCGACATGGCAACGCTAGGCGTTGGAGCCGGCTGGGACGACGTGGCCCACACCCTTGCAGCGTGCCTCACCGCAAACCTCGACGGCAACCCCGCGGCCGTCGCCCAACCGCAGGCCGGTGCGCTCACCGCCTGACTGGACCGAACGAATGACTGACGTTACCGCGAACCTCGCAACTTCTCCCGTGCCGGAAGGCGTGCCGGCATCCGCCGCTGCCTACGACGCCACCGCGAAGCAGAAGGCGCAAGCCAAAACCGCCCGCATTCCTATCAAGATCGTTCCGATCGAAAAGCTGAAAAAGCCGGACTGGATTCGCGTCAAGGCGGCGACCGGCAACTCGCGCTTCTATGAAATCAAGCAGATTCTGCGCGAGCACAATTTGCATACGGTGTGCGAGGAAGCGAGCTGCCCGAACATTGGCGAATGCTTTGGCAAGGGCACGGCGACGTTCATGATCATGGGCGACAAGTGCACGCGTCGCTGCCCGTTCTGCGACGTAGGCCACGGCCGCCCGGATCCGCTCGATCCGGAAGAGCCGGGGAATCTCGCGCGCACCATTGCCGCGTTGAAGCTGAAGTATGTGGTGATCACGAGCGTGGATCGCGACGATTTGCGCGACGGCGGCGCGGTGCACTTCGTCGAATGTATCCGTCAGACGCGCGAGTTGTCGCCTGACACGCGCATTGAGATTCTGACGCCGGATTTCCGGGGCCGTCTGGACCGTGCGCTCGGCATTCTGAATGCTGCACCACCTGACGTAATGAATCACAACCTCGAAACGGTGCCGCGTTTATATAAGGAAGCGCGCCCGGGTTCCGACTACGCGCATTCGCTCAAGCTGCTCAAAGACTTCAAGGCGCTGCACCCGGACGTCGCGACGAAATCAGGCCTCATGGTTGGCCTGGGGGAAACGGAAGAAGAGATCTTGCAGGTTATGCGCGATCTGCGCGAGCATGATGTGGACATGCTCACCATCGGTCAGTATCTGCAGCCTTCGGAACACCATTTGCCGGTGCGTTCTTATGTGCACCCGGACACCTTCAAGATGTACGAGGAAGAGGCGTACAAGATGGGCTTTACGCACGCAGCGGTGGGCGCAATGGTGCGCTCCAGCTACCACGCCGACTTGCAGGCGCATGGAGCCGGCGTAGTGTAAGTATCAAGTGCGCTGGTCTGCCAGGTTGACGAAAACCCGCACATGCTGCGGGTTTTTTATTTCGCGGTGAGCAGGCGCCTGAGCGTTAATGCAGCGCCTTGGCAAGGCGCTTGCGCCTGCTAGCGGTAGTACCGTGCGAGCAGCATACAGATAGATGCAAGCGTTCCGCCGATGATCGAAAAGGGAATGGTGAGTTCGATGAAACGCTCACGCATAGCCTGATTTTCGATGACGTAGTCGATGAAATTTGGCATCTGGCGGCTGCGCCAAACGAGACCAGCACCGACGCCACGACGATAAACACCACGTGCCAAAGCATGCCCGCCAGCATGAGCGCGAGCGTACCCCGCGTGGGCGCTTCGCCTGGTGCACACCCGATCTCGTAGCATGCGCTGGCGCACATGGAGATGACGACCCAGAGAAGCTGTCCCTCGCGTATCGAGCGTGCGGCAGTTCCCTTCGACGTATGTCGGTAAGAACGTGAAAAGCTCAAAAGTGGCAGTAGTGCAATGGGTCCCAGTGCGGGCACCCCGATATTGAAAAATAACCAGCTCAAGCGGCTAAGAAATTCGGTCATGGAAGAGCGGGAGCATGGGCAACGCACCATCTTCCGGGGCGCGCAAGACGAGCGTCAATCTGCCGAACGGCCAGCTTGCGTTAAGGCATGCCAACACGACATCATTCGCTGAAGCCGGCTAACCGCCCGCATCGGCCGCCGCCTGCAACCAACCCAGCGTGAAAAGCAATGCTCGAACAGCGTGATTTGCAATCGCGGATTTATTAGAACCGCATAAGAGAAAACTCCCTATAGTCGAAAGCCTCCCGGACAACATTCACTAAAGGGGCTTTCCGATGAACCGTTTTCGCCGTCCGCTGGCAGGTGTCGCTGCACTGCTTGCCATGTCCGTGCTGTTTGCTTCCACCGCGCATGCCGACGCGAAAGAAGTCGTGATCGCCTATCAGGACATGGTGGTGCCGTGGCGCTACGCACAGGCAACGGGTGAAGTCGAGAAGGCCACGGGCTACAAGGTCACATACCGCAAGCTCGGCAGCGGCGCGGACGTGATTCGCGCTCTCGCCTCGGGTTCGGTGCAACTCGGCGAGGCGGGTTCGAGCCCCATTGCGGCAGGCTTGTCGCAAGGCGTCGATATTTCGTTGTTCTGGATCCTGGACAACATCAACGACGCCGAAGCGCTCGTCGCGCGCGACGGCTCGAACGTCACGAGCATTGCTGCGTTGAAGGGCAAGAAAATCGGCGTGCCGTTCGTCTCCACGTCGCACTTTCATACGCTCGTGGCGTTGCAAAACGCGGGCGTGAATCCGTCGGACGTGAAGATCGTCAATCTGCGTCCGCCAGAAGTCGCGGCGGCGTGGGAGCGTGGCGACATCGACGCGACGTACATCTGGGACCCGGTGCTCGCGAAGGTCAAGAAGAACGGCAAAGTTCTCATTACGTCGGGCCAGGTCGCGCAGCAAACGGGCAAGGCGACCTTCGACGGTTTTGTCGTCGACCGCAAGTTTGCAAGTGAGAACGCGGAGTTCGTGACGCGCTTCGTGAAGGTGCTCGCCGCCAACGACGCGAACTACCGCGAGCACACGTCGGCATGGAGCGCAGCGTCGCCGCAAGTTCAGGCCGTCGCGAAAGAGTCGGGCGCGAACGCACAGGAGGTGCCGGCAAGCCTCGCCCTTTACGGGTTCCCAACGCCGGCGCAGCAGGCGTCGAATGCATGGCTTGGTGGCGGCGCGCAGTCGGGCGCGGCAAAGTCGCTCGCGGCAACCGCGTCTTTCCTGAAGGCGCAGGGCACGATTCAGAACGTGCTGGCCGATTATTCGACCGGCGTCGACCCGCGGTTCGTGCAACGCGCGGGCCAATGAGCGTCGCACGGGCAATCGGGTGCGCATGTTGAGGCTGGCCCATGAGCGCTCTTGAAATCCGGCGATTGCGTGTCGCCTATGAAGGTTCACGCGGCGGCGCCTCGCAACTCGCGCTCGACGACGTGGATCTGCACATCGAAAGCGGCGAGTTTGTCGTCGCGTTGGGTGCATCGGGGTGCGGCAAGACGACCTTGCTCAACTGCATTGCCGGATTCGTTTCGCCAACGCAAGGCGAGGTGCGGTTAAACGGCGAGCGCGTCCGCGGCCCCGGTGCGGATCGCGGCGTGGTGTTTCAGAAATATGCACTGATGCCATGGCTCGACGTGCTCGATAACGTCGCGCTCGGTCTGCGCTTCCAACGCGTGCCGAAGGCCGAACGCGAGCGCGTCGCACGCGCAATGCTTGCACTCGTCGGGCTTGAAAAGCATGCGCATTCGCGCGTGCACGCACTCTCGGGCGGCATGCAGCAGCGCGTCGGCATTGCACGCGCGCTGGCGAGCGATCCTCAAGTCCTGCTGATGGACGAGCCGATGGGCGCTCTCGATGCAATGACGCGCGAGTCGATGCAGGAGCTCGTGCTGGATGTGTGGGGGCGCACGCACAAGACGGTGTTCTTCATCACGCACAGCGTCGAGGAGGCGCTGTTTCTCGCGACGCGTCTGGTTGTGATGACGCCAGGCCCAGGTCGAATCGCGCAGAGTTACGACTTGCCGTTCGCGCGGCGTTTCCTGCAGACGCGCGACGCCCGCGCGGTTAAGTCGTCGGCGGATTTCATGGAGTGGCGCGAGCGGCTGGTGCGCCACCTGCATCGCCGTAACGAAGAAGAGGTGAGTCAATGACGGCTTCGCGCGAATCCTTAGGCAACGTGCCGCTGACGGATAGCGAGACGCGCGAGCGGCGTGGAGCACGGTCCGCGAGGAGCTGGCGCTTGCCGGGCGAAGGTCCGACTGCGGCCCTTAGCGCCGTGTCGGTCGCGAGTCTCGCGGCGCTCTGGTGGCTGGCCACACATCTGCACTGGCTCCCGCCGTTGTTTCTGCCGACGCCGGAAGCGGTCTGGGCCGCGTTCGTAGACGCCTCGCGCGGACGCATTCAGGGCGGTTTGCCGCTGTCGCAGCATCTGGCGTGGAGTGCGTTACGCGTGTTCGGCGCGTTCGTGCTGGCGGCGGCAACGGCGGTGCCGGTCGGCATACTGATGGGCGTGAGCCGTGTCGCGCGCGGTCTGCTCGATCCGCCGCTCGAGTTTTACCGGCCGCTTCCTCCGCTCGCTTATCTGCCGCTCGTCGTGATCTGGTTCGGCATCGACGAAACGGCGAAGATCGTCGTGATCTACCTTGCCTGTTTCGCACCCATTGCTATGGCCGCGCGCGCCGGCGTGCGCAGTGCGACCATCGAGCAGATCCACGCGGCCTATTCGCTCGGCGGCAACTTTTCGCAAGTCGTGCGTCATGTCGTGTTGCCGGCCGCGCTGCCGGAGATACTGACCGGCCTGCGCATCGCTATCGGCTTCGGCTGGACAACGCTGGTCGCCGCCGAAATGGTCGCGGCGACCGCCGGGCTGGGTCAGATGGTGCTCAACGCGTCGAGCTTTCTGCGCACCGACGTCGTGGTCATGGGCATTGTGCTAATCGGCTTGATCGCCTGGGTGTTCGATCTAGGCATGCGCGCGCTGGAGCGGTGGCTCGTGCCATGGAAAGGGCGCGCGTGAGCGCGGATATGCTCGCGCGCTAGCGGTTATGCGCTAGCGTGTGCGTCACGGGAAAAGTTCGATGACCGGCCAGCCTCGCTCGTTCGCGATCGCACGCAAACGCGGATCGGGATTTGTCGCGACCGGATGCGTGACGCGTTCGAGCAGCGGAACGTCGTTGATCGAATCGCTATAGAACCAGCTCTCCGGAAAGTCGTGCAAACGGTGGCCGAGTGAAGCGAGCCAGCTCTCCGTGCGCGCGATCTTGCCTTCACGGAAAGTCGGAACGCCCACTGACGTGCCTGTGAAACGGGCAAGCGGATCATCACCCTCTGTACCCAGTTCGATCCCAAGAAGATGCTCGAAGCCGAGCGCCTTGCCGATAGGCGCGGTAACGAACACATTCGTTGCGGTGACAATGCAGCAGAGGTCGCCCGCCTCGATGTGACGCTGCACCAGTTCACGTGCGGCCGGCAGGATCGCCGGCGTGATCACTTCCTGCATGAATTGCGCATGCCATGCGTCGAGCTGCTCGCGCGAGTGGCGAGCGAGCGGCGCCAACGTGTAGTCCAGATAGGCGGCCATGTCGAGCGTACCGGCTACGTACTGCCGGTAATACTCGTCGATGTCTTGCGCATGCCGCGCCGCGCCTTCTATGCCAAGTCCGGCGATAAAGTGAGCCCATGCCTGGTCGCTGTCGAGCGGCAGCAACGTGTGGTCCAGGTCGAACAGCGCGAGATTGCGGCTCATCCGTTGTCCTCGTGACAGGTGGTGGAAGCGCCACATGAACGGCACAGACGGCCACGCGACGATCCTCATCGTTGAGCGAGCGTATATTTAAAAGCACAAAATTACAATAAGGCAAAAATGTGCAACACTACTGTCATATACGCCCCGGGTGTCGTACGCGCGGCATGCGGTTCGGGTCATGGCAGCAGAGAATAAGAGCAGTGCCTTATGTTGATTCTCCTTAACCTTCTCGCCGGCGTGGCACTGCTTGTCTGGGGCTCGCATATCGTTCGCACCGGCATCCTGCGCGTACTGGGCGCCGATCTGCGCAGCATCCTCGGGCGAAGCACCCGCAGCCGTTGGCGAGCATTCCTGTCGGGAGTCGGCGTAACGAGCCTCGTGCAAAGCAGCAACGCCACGGCGGTCATCGTCACGTCGTTTGCCGCACAAGGGCTCCTGCCGCTGACCAGTGGGCTCGCCATCATGCTCGGCGCCGACGTCGGCACGGCGCTGATGGCGCGGGTTCTCACTCTCGATCTGTCCTGGTTGTCGCCGATCCTGATCCTCTTCGGCGTGCCACTGTTCCTCTCGCGCAAGCAGACGCGCACAGGCCAGGCCGGGCGTACGCTGATCGGTCTCGGTCTGATTCTGCTTGCGCTGCATCTGATCGTAGAGGCCGCTCAGCCGATGATGCAAGGCGCAGGCGTGCGAGTGATGTTCGGCGCATTGACCGGCGACACCATGCTCGACGCGCTGGTGGGCGCGGCCTTCGCAATGCTGTCGTATTCCAGCCTCGCAGCGGTGCTGCTCACGGCCACGCTTGCATCGTCGGGCGTCATTTCGTTGAAGGTGGCGTTGTGCCTCGTGATCGGCGCGAATCTCGGCAGCGGCTTGCTGGCGTTGGTCGGCACCGTGGCGCAAAACGCGGCGGCGCGCCGGCTCGCATTGGGCAGCTTCGCCTTCAAGCTGGCGGGCGCGCTGCTGATCCTGCCGTTCACGTCCCTGCTCGCGCGCGGACTGCCGGTGCTGATCGCCAATCCGCGCGAAGCCACGGTGGGCTTTCATCTGATCTACAACGCGGTGCGTTGCTGCGCGTGTCTGTCGCTGATCGATCCGGTGGCGCGCATCTGCGTTCGCGTGTTGCCCGACCGGCCCATGCCGAACGGCGAACTGCGGCCGCTGCATCTGGACGAGGCCGCGCTGTCCACGCCGACGCTCGCGCTCGCGCATGCGGCGCGCGAAGTGCTGCGTATCGGCGATATCGTGCGGGCCATGCTCGACAACGTGGCCGAGCTGATTCATCACAATCATCTCGACAAGGCGCGGGAAACGATCCGTATGGACGACGACGTCGACGAACTCTACGCAGCGGTCAAGAACTACCTCACGCTGATTTCACGCGAGCAGCTGGACGAAGCCGACAGCCGCCGCTGGACCGACATCATTTCGCTGACGATCAACCTAGAGCATGCGGGCGACATCATCGAGCGGATCGTAGGGGATATCGAGGAGAAGAAGATCGCTCACCGCCTGTCGTTTTCAGAAGAAGGACTCGGCGAACTGGACGATCTGCAGGCGCGGCTCGTCAGTAATCTGCAACTCGGTCTATCCGTATTCCTGAACAACGATCTGCGCTGCGCCGAACGTCTGCTCGCCGAAAAAGAGCGTTTCCGCGATCTGGAGCGTGCGTATTCATACAGGCATCTGGACCGGCTCACGGGGCAGACTCTGCGCAGCATCGAAACGAGCGCATTGCATCTGGATCTGATCAGCGACATGAAGCGGCTCAACTCGCTGTTCTGCTCGACGGCTTACCCGGTGCTCGACGCCGCCGGCGCATTGCATGACACGCGTTTGCGCAAGCGCGCGCTCGACACGATGCATGTGAAGGAATGAGCGGCACGGGCGGCGCGCCGCAAGACGCTTCAGGCCAGCACGACCTCTTCGAGCTTCTTTTTTAGCGCGGTGAAATCGGCGGCGTCGGCGGCCTTCTTGTTGGTGACGAGCACGTCGATCCGCTCGACCGGGCAATACGAGATCCGGCTGCGCTGGCCAATCTTGCTGTAGTCAGCAAGGATCACGACACGGTCGGCATTCGCGACCATCGCGCGCGCCACTTCTGTTTCAGCGTGGTCGTAATTCGTCGCGCCATGCCGGTGATCGACGCCGACCGGCGACAGCAGCGCAAGGTCCGCTCGATAGCGCTGAATATCGAGCACGGTGGTGGCACCCGTGGTTGCCATTGCCCGGTCGCTGATCGTGCCGCCGAGCAGAATCACTTCGTTGCCCGCATCGGCTTGTTCCGCAGCGCCGCGCAGCTTCAACGCGACGTCGATCGAATTCGTGACGATGGTCAGGTTGGCGAGTTTCGCGAGCTCTTCGGCGAGTGCGGCGGTCGTGGTGCCCGCGTCGATGAATAGCGTCTGGCCGCTCGCGATCAACCCGGTCGCCGCCTTTGCAATCGCCGTCTTGGATTTGACGCGCATGTGAGCGCGCTCGGCGATGGGCGCTTCGTCAGCGGGCTTGATCGCGCCGCCGTGTACCCGCCGCAATTCACCGAGCGCTTCGAGGTCGAGCAGATCGCGCCGGACCGTTTCGCGCGACACGCCAAGATCCGCCATGATCCGTTCGGTCGACACCCGATGCAGCGTCGACACCAATGCGCGTATTCTCTGATGACGGTCTTCCTGCCACATGCATTTTCCTTGGATGCGAAGGCGCTCGCACAACGTGTCTTAACGTGTGACATCGTGGACACGAATGTGTGACCAGACGATGTCAAGCCTACTCCTTTAGCCCCATTGTGTTGTATTTTTTTGGCAGCTTGCAAGTTTGTGTATTTGACTTTAGCCTTCGCAAATCGAAGCGCCGTGCTTGTTCGAATTTCGGATGTTCGAAGGGAAAGTCTGATCTGTTCTTTCGCGCACTTTCGTGCATTAGCGTGGCGCTTTTTGACAAGACCGCATGCGTTGGAGCGCATTCAATACGCTCTCCGCTTTATTCTGGGTGAAAGGTGACCGGACGTGGGAAACGGGATCGATCATGCATCACCTGCAGACTGGCCATATCCGCCGCTCGTCGCGCACCGCTGCGGCGGCACGCTCGCGCCGGAAAACACTTTAGCGGGCTTCGACGCCTGTGTGCGCCACGGCTACCGCATGGTTGAGTTCGACGCCAAGCTTTCCGCCGACAACGAACTCTTCCTGCTGCACGACGACACGCTCGAGCGCACCACCAACGGCTACGGCGCCGCTGCTGTCTATACATGGGCGCAGCTCGCCATGCTCGACGCGGGCGCCTGGTACGGTCCGCAATTCGCGGGCACTCGCCTGCCGACGCTTGCCGATGCGGCTGCGCGTTGCGCGCGCGACGGCATCGCGGCGAACATCGAAATCAAACCCTGTCCCGGCCGTGAAGAGATCACCGGCCGCCTTGTTGCGGACGGTGCGCTGAGGTTGTGGCAAGGGCAAACGCCGCCGCTGCTGTCGTCGTTCTCTTTCGAGGCGCTTGCGGCTGCGCGCGACGCGGCGCCTTCGTTGCGGCGCGGCATGCTGTTCGAGGAAGTGCCTGCGGACTGGCTGCGTATCGTGCGAGAGCTCGGCTGCGTGTCCCTGCATGCGAGCCACCGTTATCTGACCGAGCCGCTCGTCGGCGAGATCCGCGCGGCTGGACTGCATGTGCTCGCATACACGGTCAACGATCCGGCGCGCGCGCAATTGCTCGCGCAGTGGGGCGTTGACATGATTTGTACAGATCGCATCGATAAGCTGCAGCACGACATGCTTTGAGCTGCGAAGCCGGCCAACGCAGGGCGTGGGCGCGCAGGCAGGCACGCGAAGGCGGCCGCAAAGGCTGATCCAGGAGCGCACGCAATGGCGCACGAGTAGCGCCCTTGAAGTCGAACTAGAAATTTTCCAAACGTAGCAACTTCGGCAGAGGATGGGGAAAACTATGAACCGCACCGTGTTAGCTCGCATACTTTCGATGTCTGCCGCCGCAGGCGTCGCTGCCGCCGGCGCGAGCAGCGCTTGCGCCGCGCCGCTCGACGCACTGATCGCCGCCGCGAAACAGGAAGGCCAGCTTACCGTGATCGCGTTGCCGCACGACTGGTGCAACTATGGGCAACTCGTCGCGGGTTTCCAGAAGAAGTACGGCATCAAGATCAACGAGCTGAATCCCGACGCGGGCTCCGGCGATGAAGTGGAAGCGATCAAGGCGAACAAGGGCAACAAGGGTCCGCAAGCGCCCGACGTGATCGACGTGGGCCTGTCGTTCGGCCCGAGCGCGAAGGCTGAAGGGCTGCTGCAGCCGTATAAGGTCTCTACGTGGAACTCGATTCCCAAGGAATCGAAGGATGCCGACGGCTACTGGTACGGCGACTACTACGGCGTGCTCGCGTTCGAAGTGAATGCCGACATGATCGACAAGGCGCCGTCCGACTGGAGCGACCTGCTCAAGTCAGACTACAAGAACGCAGTGTCGCTCGCGGGCGATCCGCGGTCCGCGAATCAGGCGATTCAGGCGGTGTACGCGGCGGGTCTCGCGCAAAGCAAGGGCGACGCGAGCAAGGCGGACAAAGCCGGCCTCAAGTTCTTCGCCGACCTGAACAAGAGCGGCAACTTCGTGCCGGTGATCGGCAAGGCCGCGTCGCTCGCGCAAGGCACGACGCCAATCGTCGTCCGTTGGGATTACAACGCGCTCGCCGATCGCGACACGCTGAAGGGCAACCCGAAGGTTCAAGTGGTGATTCCGAAAACGGGCGTGGTCGCAGGCGTCTATGTGCAGGCGATCAGCGCTTATGCGCCGCATCCGAACGCAGCCAAGCTGTGGATGGAGTATCTCTATTCCGACGAAGGCCAGATCGGCTGGTTGACCGGCTATTGCCACCCGATGCGCTACAACGAACTGGTGGCCGCGAAGAAGGTGCCGCAGGCGCTCCTCGACAAGTTGCCGCCGCCGTCGTCGTATAAGAACGTGGTGTTCCCGACGCTCCAGCAACAGGACGCGTACAAGGAAACCATCACGAAGCATTGGGACGAAACGGTCGGCGCGAACGTCAAGTAAGCGCTACGTCGACGTTTAGCGCGCGGTCGTGCGTGCCGTGCGTGCCGTGCGCGCCGTGCCAGTCGGACGGCGCGCGCGCCGTTAGCCCTCAGGGCCGGAAACGCCGGCAATGCGGCAACGCCGGCAATGCGGCCATTGCGGCGAATACCCAAAGGGTGAGCTATGAGCGCTTCATCGGATGCTGGATCGGTGCAGCCGGACTTGCTGGTTCCGCCTGTGCCCACCCCAACGCCGCGCGTCGACGGTCCGGGCCGCGCGTCGCAGATGCTGGCCTGGATCGGCGTCGTGCCGTTCTTCACCTTCGCGCTGCTGTTCCTGATTGTGCCGACCGGCTTTCTGATGATCGGCGCGTTCCAGGATTCGCAAGGTCATTTCACGCTCGCCAATCTGCGCGATCTGTTTCAGCCGTCCGTGCTCGACGCCTACTGGATCAGCTTCAAGGTAAGCGCGGCATCCGCGGCGGGCGGTGCGCTGATCGGCTCGCTGCTCGCCTGGGCGGCGGTGCAGGGCAAGCTGCCGGGCTGGATTCGTCCGACGTTGATGACGTTCTCCGGTGTCGCGTCGAACTTTGCGGGCGTGCCGCTCGCGTTCGCTTTCATCTGCACGTTGGGGCGCGTCGGGCTCGTCACCGTGTTGTTGAAGAAGTATCTCGGCTTCAATCTGTATTCGACGGGCTTCAGCATTCTCAGCTTTTCGGGGCTCACGCTGACCTATCTGTATTTCCAGATTCCATTGATGGTGCTGATCGTCACGCCCGCGCTCGACGGCCTGAAGCGCGAATGGCGCGAAGCATGCGATTGCCTCGGCGGCACCGCGTCTCAGTACTGGCGCTACGTCGCGCTGCCGGTGCTATGGCCGAGCGTGCTGGGCGCGACGCTGCTGCTGTTCGCCAACGCCTTCGGCGCGGTCGCCACCGCTTATGCGCTGACCGGCAGCTCGTTGAACATCGTGCCGATTCTGCTCTTTGCGCAGATTCGCGGCGACGTCATGCACAACCAGAACCTCGGCTACGCGCTTGCGCTCGGCATGGTGCTCGTCACGGGTCTTTCGAATGGCGGCTACATCTGGCTGCGCTCACGCGCTGAAAGGGGCCGCGGATGAAAAGCCAATCGCGCGTGGGAGCGTGGACCGCCATGGTGGTCGGTTCCCTGTACTTCCTGATTCCGCTGATCGCCACCTTCGAGTTCAGTCTGCGGATGAAGCGTGGCACGTATAGCTTCGAAGCGTATAGCGTGGTGCTCGGCGATCCGCGCTTTCAGGCCTCGTTCGGCTATTCGATTCTGATGGCGCTGCTCACGATCGTCGTCGGCATATTGCTTGTTGTGCCGACCGCTTACTGGGTGCAACTGCGCTTGCCGAAGCTGCGGCCTGTGGTCGAATTCATTACGCTGCTGCCGCTCGTCGTGCCGGCTATCGTGATCGTGTTCGGCTATTTGCGCATCTACAACAGCAGTTCCATTCTGCCGCTCACGAGCAACGAGCGCGCGACCGATCTGCTGCTGGTGTTCGGCTACGTGACGCTTTCTCTGCCGTACATGTACCGCGCGGTCGATGCGGGCCTGCGCGCCGTCGACGTGCGCTCGCTCACGGAAGCCGCCGAGTGTCTCGGCGCAAACTGGCCGACCATTCTCTTCAAGGTGATCTTCCCGAATATCCGCTCGGGCATTCTGTCCGGCGCGTTTCTCACCTTTGCGGTGGTGATCGGCGAGTTCACGCTGGCGAGTCTGCTCGATCGCCCCGCGTTCGGCCCTTACCTGCAACTGATCGGCGCGAATCGCGCGTATGAGCCGTCGGCGCTTGCGATCATCGCGTTCATGATTACATGGGCGTCGATGGGGTTGATCCAGGTGTTCGGCTCGGCCCGCGCGTTGAGCGGTCAGAAGGTTTGATGCAATGAGCTTGATCCACTGAGGCAGCGAATCATGGCATTTCTCGAGATCGAAAATCTGCATAAGTCCTTTGGTGCGAACATCGCGTTGCATCACTTCGACATGAAGATCGAGCGCGGCGAGTTCATCACTTTCCTCGGGCCTTCTGGCTGCGGCAAGACGACCGTGCTGCGGATGATCGCCGGCTTCGAAACGCCGACGCGCGGCATCATCCGGCTCGATAACAAGGACGTCACGCACCTTCGCACGCGGCAGCGCAAGGTCGGCATGGTGTTTCAGTCGTATGCGCTGTTTCCGAACATGACAGTGGCTGAGAACATCGGCTTCGGACTCAAGATCACGCATCGGCCGCAGGCGGAGATCAGCCAGCGCGTCGAAGAGATGCTGCACCTGATCAAGCTGCCGCAACTCGGAGGCCGCTATCCGTGGCAACTGTCGGGCGGTCAGCAGCAACGTGTGGCGCTGGCGCGCGCGTTGGCCGGCAAGCCGCAGGTATTGTTGCTCGACGAGCCGCTGTCCGCGCTCGACGCGAAGATCCGCATTTCGCTGCGGCAGGACATTCGCGCGCTGCAGCGCGAACTCGGCATCACGTCGATTTTTGTCACGCACGATCAGGAAGAGGCGCTGTCGATTTCCGACCGCATCGTCGTGATGAACGAAGGGCGCGTCGAGCAGATCGGCTCGCCCTCGGAGATCTACAACTATCCGCGCACGCGCTTCGTCGCGTCGTTCGTCGGCACGCTGAACATTCTGGCGGGGCATGTGATCGATCCGGCGACCGGCAAGATGGCCGTGGACGGCCAGGAGTTGACCACTACCCAGGAACTGCCGGCCGGCGATGCGGGCAAGAAGCGCCTGCTCGCGCTGCGCCCCGAAGCGATCGTGCTCGAACCCGCGGCGCCTGGCCGCAACACGCTGAGCGCGACCGTCGAAGAAGTGAATTTTCTCGGCGCGGTGGTGCGGATCAGAACGCGCGTGAAAGATGCGGTGATTTCTCTCGACGTGTTCAACGATCCGAATCGCGGTTTACCCGAACGAGGTCAGCCGGTGTCGCTCGGTTTCTCGCATGAGAATCTGCTGGTACTCGAAGAGGGCGGCGCTTAGGAAACGGCAAAAGCCCCGCCAGAAAAGGCTCCGGGTTTTCCCGGGGCCGCTGCGGCAACGAATTCCGGTTTTCCCGACGCGGGTCGTCTGGATTTCCGGAAACCCGGATGGCACTTGCGAACAGGCGCAAGAAAACCTATAAAAATCAAAGGCGCGCGGCCTACCTCAAGCTGGCATCGACCTTGCGAAATAGATAACGCGGCCGCAACGGTCCGACAACTAAAGCAAGGAGACAACGATGTCCGATTTCCCTTCCCGGTATTTCTGAATTCGTCGTCTTGTCGCGGCCTAATGCCGTGCACAGGCGTGACGATCACTCGTTCGCATGATGCGCAGCGTGGCAGGCCATGGGCTCACCCACATCGCAGGAACCATCGTGAAGAAACCTATCCACAAAGTGCTGTACGTCCAGGTGATCGTGGCGATCATCATTGGTATCGCGCTCGGACATTACTATCCGAATCTCGCCGTCGACATGAAACCGCTCGGCGACGGCTTCATCAAGCTGATCAAGATGGTGATCGGGCCGATCATCTTCTGTACGGTCGTGACCGGCATTGCCGGCATGGAGGACATGAAGAAGGTCGGGCGCGTCGGCGGCAAGGCGCTGCTGTATTTTGAAATCGTCTCGACGTTTGCACTGGTGCTCGGCCTGATCGCGACGCACGTGCTGAAGCCGGGCGTCGGTTTCAATATCGACCCCGCCACGCTCGACGGCAAGGCAGTCGCTTCGTACGCCGCCAAGGCGCACGGCCAGACCACGGTCGACTTCCTGATGCACCTGATTCCGGACACGCTCGTCTCCGCGTTTGCACAGGGCGAGATCCTGCAGATCCTGCTGATCGCGCTGCTGTTCGGCGCGGTGCTCGCCACGGCCGGTGAGAAGGGCAAGGTCGTCACGAACTTCATCGACGGGCTCTCGCATGTGCTGTTCGGCATCGTGCGCATCATCACGAAGCTCGCGCCGATCGGTGCGTTCGGCGCGATGGCGTTCACCATCGGCAAGTACGGTATCGGCTCGCTGCTGCCCATGCTGAAGCTGATCGGCACGTTCTATCTGACGTCGATCGTATTCGTGGTGGTCGTGCTCGGCATCATCGCGCGTGCGGTGGGCTTCAACATCTTGCGCTTCATCGCGTACATCAAGGAAGAGATGCTGATCGTGCTCGGCACGAGCTCGTCGGAAGCCGCGCTGCCGCAACTGATGCTCAAGCTCGAAAACCTCGGCTGCTCGCGCTCGGTGGTGGGTCTCGTGGTGCCGACCGGTTACTCCTTCAACCTCGACGGCACCAACATCTATATGACGATGGCCGTGCTGTTCATCGCCCAGGCGACGAACACCGACCTCACGTGGGCGCAGCAGCTCACGCTGCTGGCGGTGACGATGCTGACCTCGAAGGGCGCGAGCGGCGTGACGGGCGCGGGCTTCATCACGCTCGCGGCAACGCTGGCCGTGGTGCCGACGATTCCGCTGTCGGGCATGGTGCTGATTCTCGGCATCGACCGCTTTATGAGCGAATGCCGTGCGCTGACGAACATCGTCGGCAACGGCGTGGCGACCGTGGTCGTGTCGGCGTGGGAAAGGGAACTGGACCGCAACAAGCTGAACGCGGCGTTGCGCGGCGACGTGCCGCTCAAAGAGCCGGCCGGCGTTTGAGCCGGGCATCGACTCACATTGTCTGAAAACGCGTGACGTTTGCGGCCGCGGACACCAGCACATGCAACCGGTGACCGCGCGCCCAACTGAAGTGCCGCCGGCCGGGGAAGCTCGCGCCGACGGCGCTTCGCCTTATGCCACAATATCCGATCACACCCGACCGGATATTGCCAACGTGACGCGCCGTCTGCTGATCCTCTTCGCGCTCGTCGCCGGGCTCGTTGCGGCGTGCGGACTCACTTATAGCGTCGCGTGGCAAAGCGGAATCGACAGCTTGCGGCGCAATGCCGCCGGGCGTGTCGATCGCACCGCCAGTTCGCTCAAGAGCACGCTCGAGCGCTATGAATCGCTGCCGTATCTGCTCGCCGAGCATCCAATCGTGCAGGACGTGCTGGTCGATCCGTCGCCCGCCAACGTCCAGCGTGCGAATCTCTATCTCGAAGACCTGAACCGCCACGCGCGCGCGACGGTGACCTACATCATTCCGCTCGACGGCTATTGTGTCGCCGCGAGCAACTGGCAAGGACCGGGCAGTTTCATCGGCGCGGGCTATCTGTTCCGGCCATATTTCGTCGATGCAATCAAAGGCGGCGTGGGCCGCTTCTTCGGCATCGGCACGATCTCGCAGGCGCCGGGCTATTACATTTCACAGCCGGTGCGGCGTGAGGGAAAGATCGTCGGCGTGGCGGTCGTCAAACTCGATCTCGAATGGTTTCAGGGCGCGGACGCATTCGAGCCGCTCCTCGTCACCGACGATCACGGCGTGATCTTTCTGTCGTCCGTGCCCGCGTGGAAATATCACACGATACGGCCGCTGTCGGGCCAGGTCGCCGATTCGATCTACCAGGCTCGTCAGTACGCGCAGCAGCCTATTGCGCCGCTGCCCGTGACGATCGAGCGCAGGCTCGAAGGCGACGCGCAGATCGTGCGCGTCGGCGGCGGACGCTACGCGCCGCGCTATCTCGCGTCGCGGCGCGGCATGGGCGAACCGGACTGGCATCTGATCACGATGGCGCCCGTGAGCCCGGTCGACGCCGACGCGCGCAACGCGACCATCGTCACGGGCTTCGGCTATGTGTCGCTCGTATTGCTCGCGTTCTACTGGAGAATGCGCCGGGCCCGCGTGCGCGAGGTGATGCGTAGCCGCGCGCTGCTGCAAAAGGCCTACGCCGAGTTGAACCAGCGCGTTGCGGAGCGCACCGCGGACCTGTCGCAAGCGAACGAGCAATTGCAGAAGGAAGTGGCGGAACGCACGCGCGCCGAACAGGAATTGCGCGCCGCGCACGACGAACTCATTCAGGCGAGCAAGCTCGCGGCGCTCGGTCAGATGGCGGCCGGCATCACGCATGAACTGAATCAGCCGCTCGCGGCACTGCGCGGATTTTCGGACAATACGCGCGTGCTGCTGGAGCGCGGCGACCAGGCATCGGCGCGGGAGAACCTCGAAGCGATCGCGGCGCTCACCGAACGCATGGGCAAGATCACCAATCAGCTGAAGCTGTTCGTCGGACGCGCGCGGCCGCGCAGCGCCCGCGCGTCGGTCGTGCGGGCGTTGCGCAATGCCCTAGCGCTGTTGCAACAACGTTTGAAGGGCGTCGAACTCGACCTCTCGTTATTCGATGCGGAAAACGGCACGCGCGCGCCGCTCGATCTCGCCGACGATCACGCCGAACAGGTCGCGCACTGCGACGATCTGCGGCTCGAGCAGGTGCTGATCAACCTGCTCGGCAATGCGCTCGACGCGACCGCCGGTATGAGTCCGCCGCGCATCTCAGTGCAGATTGAAGTTGCTGCGGACAGCCTGTCGTTCGCGGTCAGCGACAATGGCCCCGGCATTGCCGAAGATGTCTTGCCGCACCTGTTCGAGCCGTTCTTCACCACGAAGGAAATGGGTCAGGGACTCGGCCTCGGGCTGGCGATTTCGTCGTCGATCGCGCGCGATTGCGGCGGCACACTGGTGGCGCGAAATGTGTCGAACGCGCCGGAGGGCGGTGCATTATTTGTGCTGACGCTGCGCCGCGCACGCGTGCAGATGAGTCACACCGCGGACCCGCTCACCACCGGTTCCTGAATCCGATGAGAACAACATGCTGAACGACGGCTTGCAAGTGCTGTATATCGAAGACGACGAACTCGTGCGGCGCGCCAGCGTGCAGAGTTTGCAACTGGCGGGCTTCAACGTGGTCGGTCATGCGTCGGTGGAATCCGCGGCGAAGTCGATCAGCGCGGACTTTTCAGGCGTGATCGTCAGCGATATCCGGCTGCCCGGCGCGAGCGGTCTCGATCTGCTCGCGCAGTGCCATGAGCGCGCGCCCGACGTGCCGGTGATTCTCGTCACCGGCCACGGCGATATTTCGATGGCCGTGCAGGCCATGCGCGACGGCGCCTATGACTTCATCGAAAAGCCGTTTGCTTCGGAGCGTCTGATCGAAACCGTGCGGCGCGCGTTGGAGCGGCGCAAGCTCGTGCTGGAAAACCTCGCGTTGCGCCGTGAGCTCGCCGGACAGAGCACGGTCGCGCCGCGGATCATCGGCCGTAGTCCGGCAATCGAGCAGGTCCGGCGGCTGATTGCAAACGTCGCGCCGACCGATGCATCGGTGCTCATCAACGGTGACACCGGCGCGGGCAAGGAATTGATCGCACGCAGTCTGCACGAGCTTTCGCCGCGACGTGACAAGCCGTTCATCGCGGTCAACTGCGGCGCGCTGCCCGAGCCGATGTTCGAGTCGGAGATGTTCGGCTACGAACCCGGCGCCTTCACGGGTGCTGCGAAACGCCGGATCGGCAAGCTCGAACACGCGTCGGGCGGCACGTTGTTTCTCGACGAAATAGAAAGCATGCCGCTTGCGTTGCAGGTCAAGCTCCTGCGCGTGTTGCAGGACGGCGTGCTCGAACGCCTCGGCTCGAATCTGCCGATTCGCGTGAATTGCCGCGTGGTCGCCGCGGCAAAAGGCGATATGGCGGAACATGTCGCCGACGGTTCGTTCCGTCGCGATCTGCTGTACCGGTTGAATGTGGTGACGATCGGGCTGCCGCCGCTCGGCGAGCGTCGCGAGGACATCGTGCCGCTCTTCGAACACTTTCTGCTGGACGCGGCCGTGCGTTATCAGCGCCCCGCGCCGATCCTCACCGACCGTCAGCGCGCGAGCTTGATGCAGCGCGACTGGCCGGGCAATGTGAGGGAATTGCGCAATGCGGCGGACCGCTTCGTGCTCGGCGTCGCCGACGACCCTGTCATGTCTTTCGGCGACGAAGGCGCGCAGCCACAGCCGCTGAAGGAGCGCGTGGAGCAATTCGAACGGGCGGTGATCGCTGAGGCGTTGGAGCAGAGCGGCGGCGCGGTGGCAATCGCGGCGGATCGGCTGCAGCTTGGCAAAGCGACGCTTTACGAGAAGATCAAACGCTATGGCCTTGCGGCCAAAGGGGACGGGGACAGGTGAAAAAAGAAACGCCGGCAATTCATGCCGGCGTTTTTCATTGGGCTTTGGCTTGGGATCGGTTGATCTGAGCGCCTGGCGTTACTTTCGGCGCGAGACTCAGTCAGCCGCTTTGCCGCTCGCTGACTCAAGCAGCATTCAGCGCCTTTTCCAGCAGCTGGTCGAGTTCCGCGAACTGCGGCTCGCCGACATAGCGCTTCAGAATCTTTCCGTCCTTGTCGACCAGAAAGGTGGTCGGCGTGAGCTGGACGTTGCCGAACTGCTTCGCGGCCGAGCCGTCGTCCATGGCGACCTTGAACGGCAACTGGCGCGTCTGGGTGTAGTTGGTCACGTACATGGGGGCGTCGTAGCTCATGGCCACCGCGACGAATTCCAGTCCTTTGCCCTTGAAGCGGTTATAGGTCTGGACCATCTGCGGCATTTCCTTCATGCAGGTATCGCAGCTCGTCGCCCAGAAGTTGACGAGGTAGACCTTGCCTTTCAGATCGGCAGTCGAAACTTTCTGGCCGGAGAGCAGCGTGAAAGTCGCGTCGGGCACGCGCTGTTGGCCGGCAAACGCGAAATAGCCAGCCACGCCGATCGCAATCGCCACGACGGCAATGATCAGGTAGCGAAGCGGATTCGTGCGCTTGACGGCGGTGGTCGACGTGATGGTGCTCATGAACGGAACCTCGGAAGTCGCGAAAAGGCGCGGAATAGCGCGTGGGCTGGCGCTTTGCGCCCGCTGCGGCGTAGCGTGGGTATTGTAGTCCTATTCGGGCGAGGCGGCAGCGAGCAGCGTCGCCCCGGCCGGACGCCTCGGGCCGGGCGCGGACGGTTCCCTGCAGTCAGCGTGCGCTTTCCGCGGACGCTTCCTCAACTGCCAGCGGATAATGTCGCTTTGTGCTCACGTCATCTGCGCCGTTTTCCGGGCGCCTCGTTCCCATGCTCCAGACAGTTTTTCGCGTTTTCCTCCTGTTCACTCAAATTCTCTCGCGTCTCGTTTCTGGCCTCGCCCGGAATCGCAATTCAGCGGATCAGGAGCCGCCCGCGGTTTCGCGCATGCATTCGGCCGTCCGCGTGGGAGCTGGTGCGCTCGCCATAGGCGCGGCTCTGAGCGGATGCTCGCCGACTTTCGACTGGCGGACCATCATGAATAACGACAGCGGCTACACGATCGATCTGCCCGCCAAGCCGGGCAACGATCAGCGCGCCGTGCAGATAGACGGGGCGCCGATGCAAATGGCCATGCAAACGGCCGAAGCTGGCGACGCCGTGTTCGCGGTCGGCACGATCACGCTGCCCGACGAAAGCGAGGCGACGCAACGCAAGGCGCTCGACTTTTTGCGTACCGGCCTGGCGCGCAACGTCGGCGCGGAGCCGCAGGCGCGCGCTGTGCAGATTCCACTCGCGGCGGGCGGCAAGGTGCTGGGGCTGGAAATGAAGCTGAGCGGACAGGCCGGTTCGGGCCACGAAAAGCGCACCGTCTATGCTCGGCTGGTCGCGCGAGGGCGGCATGCATATCAAGCCGCGATCATCGCTTCGCAGCCATTGCCGCAGGAGCAGGTGGACCAATTTTTTTCGTCGTTCCAACTATATTGAAAACAGTAGTTTTGGCCGATTCGCGGCGCGAGCGATTCATTGTTGCAGTGAAAGTTCCTTCGCAGCTTCTCACGCTAATTCTCGGTTTACGTTGAAGTTTTCCACTTGACGGCGCGTCCTGTGGATAACTCTGTTGAGAACTCTCACTTTATTCGCGCAGACGCCCGTCCCGTGGGCATTTCACCAGTCCGTGGGCGCACGGGGTTGAATAAAAAGATGTTTTAAATCAAGGATCTTGCGACGCAGGCTTCTAGGTACCTTTCAGATGTTTCTAAATTTATCTGGAACGCGCGCATGTGCATAAGTCAAGTCTTGACAGCATATTTTCTCCTCACCCAGAGCCAAAAGCGCGTCGATAATGAACCGCCTCGCCAACATGCGCAGCGCTCGGCATGCTCGTCCCCGCGAGGTCTGCGATGGTGCGCGCCACCTTCAACACACGGTAGTAAGCGCGGGCGGACCATCCGAAGCGCTCGCCGGCCTCGCGCAATAGCGCTTCGCCGGCTGCGTCGGGCCGGCAGACGTCGTCCACCTCTCTTCCGCTCAACTCGCGGTTCGTTTTGCCTTGCCGCGCCAATTGGCGATCGCGTGCGACATTCACCCGGCATGCGATAGCCGCGCTGGTTTCGCCAACGGCGTTCGACCGCGCGGATAGCTCCGCCGACGTAAGCGCCGGCACTTCGAGTTGAATGTCGATCCGGTCGAGCAGCGGGCCGGACAGCTTGCGCAGGTAGCGCGCCGCGATCTCGGGCGTGCAGCGGCAACGTCCGTTCGGATCGCCGCGCCAGCCGCAAGGACACGGATTCATCGCCGCGATCAATTGGCAAGCCGCGGGGAAGTCGGCCTGCAACGCAGCGCGAGAGATGGTGATGCGGCCGGCTTCCAGCGGTTCACGCAGTGTTTCGAGCACGTCGCGGTCGAACTCGGGCAACATAACGAGAAAAAGCACGCCAAGGTGGGCCAGCGTGATCTCACCCGGTTGCGGAGGATTGCGCCCGCCGACCAGCGCTGCCGCGCTTGACGAATGATGCGGTGCGCGAAACGGCCGTCGGCGCCATTGCGCGGGCGAGAAACCAGTGCGGCTTGCGGACAGTAAGGCTGCTGAACTGAGCGCTTCGTCGTCGGTCATGGGTGGCAGCAGACCCGGCAGGCGGGCGGCGAGCATGAATTTGCCGGCGCCCGGCGGCCCGATGAGCAGCATATTCGGCCCGCCAAAACCCCGCGTTGGTTTTGAGGTTGCGGCCTGACTGCCTGCTCGAACAGTGTCCGGCGACGTTTCGAACAGTCACGAAGGCGTTTCGAATCGACGGCGGCTATCGGGCGCAACTGCCATGAGACAGCTCGTGACCCGTAGGTGACATTTGTAATTCGAGATATCGGGCGTTCAACGAAGTCGTACATCGCCACTCGTCAAGATGCCTCAACACTGAAGATCCCGAAACGGGGATCTGCGTACGAAGGGTGGTTGCGGTTTTTGATCAGGTATGAAGTCCCAGCGGCGCGTGTCGTGCCGCCCCCGCCGCCGTTGTCGATCACGCCGTGCGAACGATAGACGACCGTATGGATGTGCGCGCTCGACGGCCTTTGCAGGAAGTCGGATGTCATGATTTGCAAACCAGTGGCAGCGGAACGGGAGGAGCTATCCAATTGTCCCAGACTGATCAATTGATCTGCTGTGAGCGCGTGAAGTTGGACCGCAAGCATAGCGGGACGCGTCCCGGTGAACTGGCCCTTCGCGCGTCGCGCAATTGACGCCTCATCCCGTCGAGCACTTCATCTTGCTTCTCGCTTGCGAGGGATAGAATCACGGCGCGCCGGCCCGGCGAAAACAGGATCATCAGGTTGACATTCGATCGACCCGTGCGCGTCCGCACAAACTGATCAACCTCATCCCGGGAAATTTCCCCCGGAGATCTACTGAACGGGCTATCGTTGATCGGAAAGTCCCAGATCCGAACCGTGCAGTGCTCGGTCTGCGTCAATGCTTCACCCTGAAGCAGCCCCTTTCTAACCGCCGTTTCAATTTCACGATGCTGTGCGGGCGCCGGGGTCAGGCGATCCGGTATCGTGACCGCCACGATCAGTCCCTTTGTAGCGGAATTGTATGTTTCGACCAATACCTCCGCCAACTGCTTGTAGAGCGTTGCGCTTCGGCGCCGGTGGATCTTTCGACCGAGGTCGGCTGAGAACATCTTGCACTCGACCTCAATCTCAACATCGTCCTTCCTAGCGACAAAGTCCACGCCTCCACCATGTTCCATGTCCTGAAATTCGACGTCGAAGGCTCGGTGAATGAGGTGGACTGCGGTTGTAATTTCGTGCTGAATTGAAAGCAGCCCCTTGTCCTCTTTCAGGCCATCCAGCAGCACACCACGCAATCTTCGCCGACCGCTCTCGCTGAGGCGCTCGTGGCAACGTACAGTACCTGCGGCAAATGCCCCTAGTTCGTACTGTGACTGGGTCTGCAGTTTGAACGGTTGATTGGGCTTCAGCGACGAGTCCGACAGAATCTCGCGCATTGCCCATTCAATTGCGCACCTTTCCCGCAGCCAATCTTCCATCAGGGGATTTTCGCTGAGTTCCCGCTGGAGCCATTCGAAGCGACGCTTCCAAGCCTCGATCCCTGTGATCTGCGTCAGGGCTTGTAAGACGTCCGCCACTTCGGTATCGCGAATTTCAATGGAGAATCTCATATCACGTTACCTAGCCCTGAAGGAAACAGTATTGTCAGCAATTCGCGGAAGGATGTCGAATGACCGGTTGGCCGTACCCGGTCGAATCGGTTCATCTAGTTCACCGGGATTGGGCCGGTGGACACAATATATCCACAGGACCAATTAAACCCGATTGGCCCTCTCACGATTGCTGAACTTGCGCGAACTTCTTGGTAAATAAAATCGGGATCGCGGCAAAGTCTAGATGGGTGGGTCTAATTGGCCACAAGTTAAGCACATGCAGCCCGCCAAAACCCGAGTTTTCGCGCGCTGTATCGGTCCAACAGCGTGTTCGAGCGGCGTCCGGTGATGTCTCGATCGTTTATGCGCGTTACGAATAGATGGCTGCACTCAAGAATGTATCGGGCGCAACTGCTGCCAGGCGGGTCTCGACCCAGAGCCGCCCTTTGATCAAGGCAAGAACAACGTCCGCTTTGGACGTCCAACGGATGAGCCTGACCGATACTATTCGGCCTTATCGTCTTCTTAGAGCCCAAACTCCCGAGCCACTGGAATGACGTGTCGATATTTTCTCGATGTGCAAAGCTAACAGTCGAAACCTAAAGTTTGCGTCAGCGCGGCCGTTATCCCTATGGGGCATGCAGAGCTTTGCGATTTTCCTTGGATACCCGCTTTACGACAGCGTCACGCACACGGCATGTAGCAGATTGTGCACGCGGTGTCTTAAAGCTGACGTATTCATCGAACCATGTGCGCATTGTCGGGGGCGGCAATGGGTAAGAAACAATACTGACAAAAAAGATTTCCATAAAAATGAGAGATGCACGTTCAATTCGGAACTGTTCCAGTCAAACCATCTGCGCAGCGCAGATATCTCTATGACGCTCGAAGTGTTCAACGCTAAGCGTCATCGATCGATTTATGCCGCGCTTGCGGCCAGATAAATACAAATTAACACTGTCATCGGGGAACCCACTCATGAAGCTTCGCGCCTATTGGGCTGCGCCGCTCGCACTTACCTGTTTGCTCTTTATAACGGCGTGTCACGACACGTCGAACCATGCATCAGTCGCAACGGACGTGAGCATCGGACAAGTCAGGTCAGCGCTCGAGCAGAAAAACTTCAGCGTGGCGTCGACCTTGTCGGACCAGCTAACCGCCGCCAATCCGAAGAGCGCTGATGCCTGGCTCGCGGCAGCGGACGCCAAAGCGGCCTCAGGCGACCGGCTCGCCGCGCTGGCCGCGCTCGAAAGTGCAATGAACAACGGCACGCGCGATACGGCGCGACTCGATGCGGACGGCTATCTCGACGCCGTGCGCTCGTCGCCTGAATACCAGGCGCTGCTGGTCCGCTTCGGTCTTGCCCGACCCATCGCTCAGGCGGGCGATACCTCGATCACCGAAACTTCCACCGGTACGGTCGTCACGGCCGGCGACATTTCCGTCACGCTTCCCAATTCCCGATAAAACCACTATGAAATTGTTGAACAGGACCTTGCTTGCAACGGCCGCTGCAGCCATCGTGTTGACCCCGCTTGCGCACGCAATGGACATCGAGGCGCGCGGCGTCGGCTCGGCCGCGATTGCAGGTGATGTGAATTCGGTGCGCAACTCCGCGCTGCGGCAGGCGAAACGCAATGCGGTGCTCGCAGCGTTAGACAAGGTGGTCGGCGCCGGGACGAGCCGTAATCCCGATGTACAAGCTAAGCTCGACGATCTGGTCGTGCAGATCGGTGAAGAAAATTTTTACAGCGTGACGCCGAGTTCGGCCGAAGGCCAGTACCAGGTCAGCGTCACGCTGCGGATGGACGACAAGTCGCTACGCTCCGAAATCAGCGATCTCGGCCTCGCCATGAATACGACGACAACGCGCAGTCAGCCGATTCTCGTGATGATGGACGAGTTCTTCACGACACCGACGAACCTCCATGCGCCGCTCGAAGAGTTGACGGAGTTCCGTCACGAAGCGGGATCGCACTACAACGAGAAGGAAGCGGCTGCCTCGTCGAAGAGTTCCGCCTATGCGGCGAGCAGCAACGCAGCGTATGCGTCGAAAGAGCAGGCGGCCTTCGCGGTGAATGACAAGTCCGCTGGCCGCATCAGCGCAGCACGCGATACGCAGATAGCCGGCGCGGCGCAAGACGGTTACGGCAACTCGGCTGCGGTGGCAGGGCGCGATTCGGGTCGTCTCGATGCGTCCGGCGAAAGCAGTCATCAAGCGGCCGGCGCCGCGAGCCGTCAGGTCGCGGCAGCTGCCAGCAGCAAGGTGGCGGCTGCGTCGTCGTCGCAGTCGGCCTACGCGCACAACGTGAATGCCGAGGACCATGACAACACGTACTACAGGAAGCTCGTCAAATATCAGCCGCAAAACACCGGCCCCGACAAGAAGAACTACACGTACAACGAGTTGAAAGGGCAGTTGGGCGATCTCGACATCAAGGTGCTCGACAACTCGCTGTTCAAGAGCAGGTATTTTGGCGATCGCGCAATCACGCTGGACCAGTTGGAGAACAGCGCCGAGCTGGCCAAGTACGTCGACTATGCGCGTAAGGATGCGACGGCCGATTACATGATGATCGGTTCGTCGGTTATCTATGATCTCGGCGTCGACAAGAACTCGGGTCAGGAGTCGTGCACGGGCGTCGCGAGCACCAAAACGTTCTCGACCAAAACGGGCGAAGACATCGCGTCGGCGACGCAATCGGAAGCGGCCGTCGGCGCGTCGTCGGACGACTGTCGCGCGCGGCTGGCCGTCAAGCTGGCCGGCAGTCTCGGCGACCAGGTCGGCAAGCGGATTCAGGAATTCGTCAAGAAGCGCACGATGTACGGCGCCGAATACACGATCCGTCTGACAGGCGACAACCTGCCGCTCATGACCCGCACGGCATTCAGCCAGGCGCTCAAGTCGGTGCCGGGTCTGGAGAAAGCCACCCAGCGTCAGGCGGGAGCAGGGCAGGTCGAAATCGTCGCGACCTACCGCGGCAGCGATCCCCTCGACCAAGCCGTCGCGATGGCGCTCGGCAGCAATCCGCAGTTCGCGAGCCTCGATTCGTCGGTGGACGGAACCGTCATTACGCTGTGTATGAACGGTTGCAAAAAGGCGGTTCACTGACATGAGCCTCAAGGCAATCACACTCGCCGCAGCATTGGCAGCGGCCTTCGCCACGACGGCAGTGCCTGCCGCGCCTGCACCGGCAGTCGGCTTGTATGTCGTGCCCGGCATCTTCTTCGACGATGCTTCGGCCGCGGCCGGTTCGGCTAGCGGCAGCAGCAAGATCGATCCCGCGTTTCGCGCGTCGCTCGATATCGGCCAGACCGTCGGGCTGTTGCAGCAACAGGCTGAGGCGCATTTTCCGGCACTGAGCGCCACCATCGACAGCAAGAACCGCCTGCGCACGCTCGCGCTGTCGGTGCAGGTGACGCGCGTGTCGAAGTATCAGATCGACAAGACCGACGGCACCGCCGACATCTATCTGCCGATCACGCTGAGCGTCTACTTCAGCAACCCGATGACGGGCGAAGTCTTGCAGTCGTTCAGCCAGACTCGCTATGACGTGCTGACGGTTTCTGATTCGCAGCCCGTCGCCGACATCGCGGCCAAGATCAGCGACGCGTATCGCGCGGGCTTTTCGGCTTTGCTCGACAGCACGCTCACGGCCGCCGCAGGCCAGTTCAATCCGTATGTCGTCGACACCAAGGTCGCCGATACCTGGAAGGGCTTCGTCATTCTCGACAAGGGTTACCGGTCGGGCATCGGCAAGGGCGATGTGATGGACGACGGCGACGCCGAAATTCGCGTCGAATACGCAGGGCAGAACTATGCAGTCGCGGTGCCCGTACTGGGTACGCCGAAAGACGGCGCGGTGTTCAGCCGCGCAGGCACGATGGCTCTGTCCGACGTCAAGAAGCCGCGTGTGCTGGCACTCGTCAGCGACGGCAATTCGGTGCTGTCCGATGCGGTGAGCACGCAGCTTTTCACCGACAAGCTCGGCAGCAACGCGCCGTTCGCAACCTTGCCGTTGAACGCCAACTTCAGTCAGGTCCAGGCGTCGATCGACAGCCATACTGGCATCGGGCACAACGTGAGCGGCAACCGTGCGTTGCCCGACTACTTCATCCGGATGGTGCTGCCTGCTGCCCGCCACTACGAACTACCGACCAACCTCAGCTACAAGACGCAGCAGTCCGTGCAGGCTTGGGCGTTTGCTGAGCTGCTGTCGCGCGACGGGCGCGTGCTGTATTCGGCGGATGTCGACACGCGCATCGACGATACCGTCACGAACGGTTCGGGCTTTAGCGTGGAGTCGCGCAAGGAAGTGGTGCTGAAGAACGCGCTGAACGATCTGGCCTTGCGCTTCGGCAAGGAGGTCCTCTTCAAGCCCGTCACGCTCAAGGTGACCGATGCGTCGTCCGATACCTTCCAGATCGACGATAGCGGGATGAATCTTCAACCCGGGGATTCGATCCGCGTGTATCACAACGCGGGACGTCCAGGCGGCATCGCCGAGGACGCACTCGTGCCCGTGTGGGACGCGAGCGTGGTGAGCCGCGACGGCAGCAAGGTGACGGCGTCGTTGGTATTGCCGGTCGCGGGCAAGCCGTCGAAGCCGTCGAGTGGCGACGTGGTGCTGATCGACAGCGTAGCGAAGGCCGGTGCGGGCGCGCAACGGATCGCGTTCTGTCCGGCGGAGAAAAGCCAGGTGGGATCGGTGGCGCTGGAGCGCTTCAACGCGCTCGCTTACGCTGACGCGGCAAGTGCGCCGCTCGTCATGGTCAATCCGGGTCTGGCCGATCTGGTGAAGGGCAAGGTAGGCGGTCAATCGGGCTTTGCAAAAAACCTGGAACTGCGCCCGGCAACCTATGACCGTTGTCTCGAAGCGCTATACCGGATCGATCCGAAAGAGCCGAAGTGCGACGGCGGCACGTGTGCGGCTGTGTACAACGTGCGGCTCGCCTATCGGCAAAAAGCAGGCGGCGTCGTATCAAGCCAGGCCATTCTCGAACACGGCTTTACGACCAACAGCTATCCCGCAACCACGGATGCCGCGAATGCGGCCGCCTTGCAAGGTATCGACTCGGACGCGGATACGCGGACAAGTCTCGATGGTGTGATGAAGCAGATGTTGTCAAAAACAAACTAAGGACTAGACCAACATGAAAAAGTATTCAACATTGCTAGGCGTACTGGTGATCGGCACGATGGCGATGAACTCGCCGCAAGCGCTGGCATTCGGTATCGGCAACCTGACGGCCGCGATTCCGGGCGTGGGCGGATCGTCGGGCAGCGCAGTGTCGGCTGGCGACATCGACGCGTTCATCAAGACCGCGCAAGACGCTGATCTGATGATCGGCACGGCGACAGCGCATATCTTCAAGGCCGTCGCGAACAAGGAAGAGATTGCCGCGCTGGAAGCCAAGGAAGCCGCCGCCAACAGCATCGCCGATCCGGCCGAGAAAGCCGCCGCGGTCAACAAGATTAAGGACGATCAGGCGACCGCCGTGCAAAAGGCGCTGTCGAGCAAAGACGTGCAGGATAAGCTGAACGGCATGAGCAAGGCGCAACTTGCGTCGTTCGGCAACGCGGCATTCACGTTCATGCTCGGCGTGCTGAAAGACAAGCAGCTCGCCGACGGCAGCCGCGCGCTGGTCGCCGGTGTCGCGTCGAATCCCGTTTTGCTGCCGCGTCTGGGCGCGTTGAAGGACGTGGCGGCATCGGTGAGCGCGCAGGCGTCCAACACCGCGAAGATCGGCGAAGGCCTGGTCAAGCTCGCTAGCGCAGGCAAGATCGCTGCATTGCCGACGTCCGCTTCCGACGCGGCGAAGCCGGTCGACAATATCTAATTCCGGTTCGATTCGAGTAGCTTCGTAATAGCAGGGCACACCAGTCAGCAATTGGCTGAGGTGCCCTCCAACACTCTACATCCATCCAGCGTGTTCGAGCTAATAAGCAACCTTTTCGGTTTCTGATCGCGGCGTTGCATCGTGATTTGCGAGCGCCGCGTCATCCGATTGCAAGAAGACCGGCACCGCTAGGGAGAAAACTATCCTCGGTAATGCGCGGAGGTTCGAGTGGCAGAAAGGTGGCTTGAAGCTGCCTCGCAAACTCTGACACCTGAACGTCTGCTATCACCGATTTTTATCCTCGATCGACGGTACGCAATGACCTTTCGCCTGTGGGATCCGCCGGTCGTCCCACTGCTAGATGCCGCCACAGTCAGCAATCCGCCAC
The DNA here is from genome assembly GCF_032806925.1 of Paraburkholderia kirstenboschensis. NCBI lineage: Bacteria > Pseudomonadati > Pseudomonadota > Betaproteobacteria > Burkholderiales > Burkholderiaceae > Paraburkholderia > Paraburkholderia kirstenboschensis. Next base: position 3,091,741 of record NZ_CP136513.1, read on the forward strand.
CCTCTGACGTAGAACCCAGCCCGCCTGAATGTCTGCTTAGGCCGATGAAGCACCATTCGTCTTCGCCAATCCAACGGCCGTTTACTGGGCGGAGCCGACGTCTGAACGGCTGAACGACGCGACAGGCGAATGACGCTTCCTGGCCGGCAACTGCCGCACGCGGTCGACCGTTGACTAGGGACGGATTTCCCTGATTTGCCGACCCCTGCCGTTCTGCACGATAGGCCGACGCTCATCACCGCGCGTACGCCGGCACCCGTCCGATCAGACCGGATCCGGCTGGGGGTGGTTCAGCCACCCAGGGATTCAACGCGTGATGCGCTTCGTGCCCGCGATTTCCAAGCCCGAGACTCGTTCCGCAGGGGCCTCAACGGCTATGGAAATCGATCGGCACGCGATCGCCAATGGTGTATGTTGGATCAAGAGCGCCCGGTCGTTCACTCAAGGAGAATGATTCATGTCCACAGAAGACGAAATACGTACTGCATCACAGCAGTTCTACGCTGCGCTGAACGACATGGCCAATGGAGACGCAAGTGCGATGTCAGAGATCTGGTCGCATGACGCCGTCGTAACGGCCATGCATCCGGTTGGTGGACGGCACGTAGGTTGGGACGAGGTTCGAGACTCGTTTCAGCAAGTGGCCCAGATCGCCTCGGAGGGGCGGATAAGGCTGGATGATCAGATGATTCAGGTTACAGGCGCTATGGCCTACGAAATCGGTTCGGAGCGCGGGCAGGCCCGCTTTGCCGGACAACAGGTTACGTTAGATCATCGCGTCACAAACATCTATCGCCGAGAGAAGGATAGCTGGAAGATCGTCCATCATCACACTGATATCTCTTCTGCAATGCTGGATGTTCTAAAGGGGATACAGACGAAGACCTAGTCGTCCGTTTGCCATCGGAGTCTCGTGCAACGGGGTTGCGCTATGTCCACCGCCAAGCCACCAGCGCACTGCGTCGCACTTCGACTCCGTCGTCAATGTCTCATGGCGACCCACTCCGGACGCAGGGCCAGGCTTCACCTCATAGGCAGCTTCCAGGTTACATCGGTCATGCGTGCCTCGTCATGCGCCACTAGCGCCGTGCGCCGCGAACTTTTCCTTTTGGGGACGCTCGCTCGCGGCGCGCCCGTCGCCCATCAGCGTGTTCGCGGATCATGTCGATCAGTGCGCGCAGTCCGGCCGGCACATGGCGGCGGCCTGGATAGTACAGACAGAGGCCGTCGAGCGCCGGCGTCCAGTCTTCCAGCACGCGAACCAGCGTGCCGGCCTCCAGATCCGCGGCGACGGTCCACTCGGTCAGATACGTGAGACCGAGACCGGCGCGCGCCGCTGCCAGCATCAGGCTTGGCTCGTCCAGCGTCAGCGCACCCTTTCCGTCGATACGCACCGCTTCGCCGTGTCGTTCGAACTCCCACTGATAGATCGCGCCGCTTGGCATTCGCGTGCGGATGCATTTGTGCGCGTTCAGGTCCGCGGGCGCGCGCGGCGGCTTGTGCTGCGCGAAGTACGTCGGACTGCCGACGACGGCAAAGCGTTGCCTGTCACCAAATGCCACCGCGATCATGTCCTGCGGCACAGTTTCGGCGAGACGGATGCCCGCATCGAACCCTTCGACGACGATATCGATCAACCGTCCTTCGGTGACGATGTCGAGCTTCATTTCCGGATAGCGCTGCAGGAACGCGATAAAGAGCGGCATCGCCTGCTTCGCCGCTCCAGCCGACCCATTGATGCGCAAGGTGCCCGACACCGTGTCGCGAAAGCTGCCGACCCGTTCGATCGCGACGCGGATCGTCGACAGCGCGGGCGCTATTGTGTCGACGAATTGCACACCCGCTTCCGACAACGATACGCTGCGCGTCGTGCGATTGAAAAGCCGCACGCCGATGCGTGCTTCGAGCGCCGCCACCGCATGACTGAGCGCGGATGTCGAGACACCCAGGTCGGTCGCCGCCGCGCGAAAGCTGCGATGACGCGCGACGGCCAGCACCGCTTCCAGTTCACCCAGCCCTGAAGTCTTCATTGTCCCAAATCTCTCAATATGGCGTGCCAGATTGTACGGCTAGTCAACGCAATTGCGCCGGTCTATCGTGTGTCATTGACAACGCAATCCGGGAGCAGCAATGCAGATCATCGACAAGGTTTATATCGACGGCACGTTCGTCACGCCGCACGGCGACGAACTGTTCGATCTCTTCAATCCCGCGACCGAACAGGTGATCGGCCGCGTGCGCCTCGCCGATGCGCAGGACGCGCGCGACGCGATTGCTGCAGCGAATCGCGCGTTTCCCGCGTTTTCGCGTACGGACAAGCGCGAGCGCATCGACATGCTGAAGCGGATGCATGAAGCCATCGTTGCGAAAGAAGACGAGCTTTACGAAGCGATCATCGAAGAATATGGCGCACCAGTGTCGCGTGGCCGATGGATGGCTGAGCATGCGAGCAGTGTGCTGCTCGAAGCGGCGAAGGTGCTACAGGACTACGCGTTCACGCGCCGGGCGGGCACCGCTGAAGTCGTGATGCAGCCGCTCGGTGTCGCGGGCCTGATCACCCCGTGGAACAGCGACGCGGGTTTCATCTGCGGGAAGCTGGCCGCCGCGTTGGCCGCGGGCTGCACGGCCGTCATCAAGCCGAGCGAAATGAGCGCGATCCAGACCCGCATCGTCACCGAAGCGTTGCACGAAGCGGGCTTGCCGGCGGGCGTATTCAACATCGTTACGGGACGCGGTGAAACGGTCGGCGCCCAGATCAGCTCACACCCCGATGTCGCGAAACTATCGTTCACGGGCTCCACGGCAGTCGGCAAGACGATTCTGCGGGCCGGCGCCGATACGTTGAAACGCGTAACGCTCGAACTCGGTGGCAAGTCGCCGGTGGTCGTGCTCGACGATGCGAACTTCGACCACGTCGTGCCGCTTGCGATTCAGGCCGGTTTCATGAACAGCGGCCAGGCATGCATCGCGGGCACGCGCATTCTCGTGCCCAGACAACGGCTCGCGGAGTTCGAGGCGCGCGTGCGGGAAGAAGTCGCGCGAACACAGGCGGGCGATCCGCGCGATCCTCAAACGACCGTCGGCCCGATGGTCAGCAAGAAGCAGTGGGAGCGCGTGCAGCGCTATATCCGCATCGGCACCGATGAAGGAGCGCGTTTGATCGCGGGGGGCGAAGGCCGGCCGGATGGCGTCGACGCAGGATGGTTTGTGCGGCCCACTGTCTTCAGCGACGTGACGAACGACATGACAATCGCGTGCGAAGAGATTTTCGGGCCGGTGCTGTCGATCATCACGTACCGCGATACTGACGATGCCATCGCCATCGCCAACGATACGAACTACGGCTTGCAGGCGTACGTGTTCTCGGCGGATGAGAAGCGTGCGCGCGAAGTCGCGTCGCGAATCGAAGCGGGACGCGTACTCGTCAATACGCTCGCACACGAACCGGCCGCGCCGTTCGGCGGCTTCAAGCAATCGGGTATTGGCCGCGAGTATGGCTCGTTTGGGCTGGAGGCGTTTCTCGAGCCGAAGGCCGTGATTGCGACATTGTGATTGCGTAGAACAAGCGTTCGTTGGCGCGCCCCACAGGGCTGATCAAGCGGGAACGCCAGCCTTAGGACTGCGTGCTCCGGAAAATCGGAAGCGCTGCAGTTCTACGCCCGACGCCGCGACATCCATGGTCAGAGCGCGAAGGTCCGTTGTCTGGGGGATTGTGTTGAAAAAGTCTTGTTTTTGTCGGAGACGCCGGAGTTGGCGGCATGTTTTCGAGTTGTGGCGATCGGCGAAGCGGCGAACCTGTGCGAGGCAACGATCCTCGTTTCTCGTCATGCCACTGCCTGGTTCATCTGCTTGCTTCCTGACATGAAACGCTTGGCCATTCTTCGCAGGTTTTGCGCAGTCGCCGCCATCAGGAATTCATCATGGGCGCCGCTTGGACCCCGCAGGCGCAGACGGTCCAACTTCAGAATGCGTTTGAGATCGGCAAAGAGCATTTCCACCTTCTTTCGCTCACGGCAAGATCGCTTGTATTCAGGCGTTTTCGCAATATGCCTCGTTTCGTCACGCGCAGCTTCATGGATGCTGCGGGCGATCTTGCGGAATGGTGTATTCGGACAGCAGCGATCCTTCATCGAACAGCTTTCGCAGTCGAACTGGCTTGCCCGATAGATGATCGTGCCAGCCTTCGTGACGCGCGAGCGCGGATCTCTGAACTTGCGCCGATCACTGCGTAGGGTGTGACCGGTGGGACAGCGATATTCATTGGCCAGTTCATCCCATTGGAACTCGCTGTTGGACAATGTGTTGTCCTTGCGCGTCGTTTTGTCCCAGACCGCAACATGTGGTGCAATTTCCTTCTCGTCGATCATCCAGGCAAGCATCGCTGCCGAGCCATACGCGGTGTCGCCTGCAAGACGTCGGGGTTTGAGATCGTGCCGCCGCTCAACGCGATCAATCATCGTCCTGGTTGATTCCACTTCGTGCGAGCGGTTCGCGGGCGTCGCCTCGACGTCAACGATGATCCCTGCCTGCAGGTCAATCAGATAATTGGTCGAGTAGGCGAAGAACGCCGGGCTACCCTTGGCGGCTGTCCAGCTCGCAGCGGGATCGGTCAGGGATATTCTCTTTGGAGGTGTCGATGTCTCTGCCTCCTCGACCGCGTCTGCGCCGGCCGGATTCGCTTCCTCTAATACCTTTAGATATTCCCGTCTGCGCGGCTTTGGTCCTTGACGCAACCCCAGTTGATGGGCTCAGTACCTGGGACACCGCGTGCAGGGCTTGCATCGGCCCTGATGATGCTTGCGTCAATCGCGAAACCTTCACCCTTTACGAGCCCCTCGGACATGCAGCGACCCAGCACCGACTCGAACACATGGCGTAACACATCGCTATCGCGGAAGCGACCGTGGCGGTTCTTGGAGAAGGTCGAGTGTTCGGGTACGACGTCCTCCAGACCCAGTCGACAGAACCACCGATATGCAAGGTTCAAATGGACCTCCTCGCATAACCTGCGTTCGGACCGGATGCCGAAGCAGTAGCCCACAATCAACATGCGGATCATGAGCTCCGGATCAATCGACGGCCGTCCCATTGGACTGTAGAACGGCACGAGATGCTGGCGCAGATCGCGAAGGTCGAGGAAGTGATCAATGCCTCTCAACAGGTGTTCGCGAGGGACGTGACTATCAAGGTTGAACGAATAGAAGAGTTTGTCCTGTCCACTGCCCAGTTGACCCATCATGACGAATCACTCCCGTCGATCGATGTCTTCCAGGATACCGAACATTCCGAACCACGGGCGACTTTTTCAACACAATCTGGGGCGAAGCTGACGTTGGAATGGCTCTGCGCAAGCACGCGCCAATGTCCGGTGATGGCCGATACTCGCCCGTTGCGGGAAGTTGAACTCATCTAGCGCTCATCTGTCGAGAGGCCGCCACTTGGTCGCATCAGTGACCGCGGGCGAACCAAGGGGCGCCAAGCCGGTTACAAATGGGGTTTAATTGGCTACAAGGTAAGCACATGATGTCCGCCGGCTGCGGCGACTTCGAGCGCACGACGCGCGCCGCGCTGGCCGATGACGTCGCCCATGTCGGGCACGGCCGCGGGTGTGAACTGCGCGAGGTCGGGTGCGGCGACCGGATAAAGGCGCGCATCGGGCGCGTCGGCCAGATGCGCGCACAACGAGGGCAGATCGCTCGCGCCATATACATCTACGCCGGGCACGAGCGCGGCCTCGGCCGCGCTTGCGGCCGGCAGATAGAGTTGCGGATTGCGGTGCGGCGGCGCGTGAGTGGCCATGCATTCGGCGGACGTTTCACCGCACGCTGCCGCGCTGCGCGCGGTGCCGCACGCCATAGCGAAAGCGCCGCGCATGGGACGCAGCGCGCCGGTCAACGACAGCTCGCCGGCGAATTCACGATGAAGCAGCGATTCCACCGGAATCTGGCCGCTTGCCGCGAGAATGCCCAAGGCGATCGGCAGATCGAAGCGGCCGGATTCCTTGGGCAAGTCTGCGGGAGCGAGATTGACGGTGATGCTGGGTGCCGCCTTGAATTCGCACTAGGTACGACTAGACTGAAAGCCAAAGATTTGAGGTAGCCGGCTATTCAGTACGCTATGGACAGCAAACCTTTGCCACAAACCCTCGTCGTACAGACAGTTGAGCGGGTCTACGGCAAGCTCTACAAAGAAAAAGTGCGCTTCGACATCTCGGCGTTGCGGTTGCGGCAGGGCAGCTGGATGTATTGTGTGCTTGAAGAAATAAATGCCAAACAGCGAAGGGCGCCCTTTCGCTCCCAAGACATGCAGACGCTGCGATCCGTAGTAAATGCATGCTGCGAAGACCCTGCGACGCGGGCCTTCCTGACAATGCCGATAGGTTTAATAGGACGTCGCGAGATTTCCAGGTGTTTTTCGGCGATGGAGTTGGTATTAGTAAATTCTTTTGGCGAGCGTTGGCGGAAACCGGGGACTCTTTACGTAGGATCAAACATCTTTCGACGGTTCATGGTGGAAAAAATGCCGCCAGACACCTTCGTCGAAGACGTGAGGAACAATTGGCGATATTTCAAAACGACGCTCCGGTCCAAACGCTTGCCTAGAAAAACGTTGAGTGAGGATTCGAGGTCGGAAGGGACTGGCCATCTTGGATATCCACTTGGTTCGACACCCCATCAGACAATCCGGGAACTTCGCGACCGTGAAATCGAACGGATGACTGTTGACGTAAATCGATTGCGCGATGGGTGTCGGGCGGAGATGCTGTTCTGGCGGGAAGCGAGAGACCGTATGCACAAGTGTTGCGCGTACCGGTCGACGGACGAGGATTCCGCGCTCGCACGCGCTTTTCTACTCGGGGGATATGACAACAATACTGCGAGAAAGATTCGTTGTTGCAGCACCGCAGCTCTCGTTTCGTCAATCGTCGAGGCTGCCAATGATGTGTCATTCCCGCGGCATCCAACGAAGATAAACAAGCACAATATTGGTGAAATTGCCGACCGTGTCATTAATGCAGTCGGAGTTGAAAAAGAGCGCATGGAAGGGTTGAGATACAAGCACGTGTTCTTCCTGACTCGCTGTGTTCACAAAAAAGAGATGCTCTGCGCCTTTTATTCACTTTTGATTCATACGCGATTCAATGCTGATGCGCTACGCGCTATCAGGCGTGAATGGATAACAAAGGAAGGAGATATCTATACGTTAAAAAGCTATAAGCAAAAAACAGGGCAGGAAACGCCGCGAGTAGATATTACCAAGGAAAATCTGGCTGCATATGAGGCGATTGAACTAATGCTCTGGAATTACGAGCAAATGAAAAAATTTGGTCATATTGGAAAAGATGAGAAAAAAATATGGATTTGTTGGGATAACACCAGATCTAGGTGCTTAAAATATTGCTTTACTAACGCCAGCCGCGTAAAAACAATTCTTGAAAGGCAATTTGGTATGCATCCGTTCAGCGATGAACAGATTCGTACTCACATGCTAACACTCGATAATTTTAAAACCGGGTCGGTGTCGTATGTAAAACAGGAAGCAGGGCATGAGCAAGAAGCGACGACTCACCATTATATTTCCCAGTTTTCAACATTTCTTCATAGTCAGGCAGTCAATCTTGAATTCCAGCGCCGGCTCGATTCCACCATCAAGTTTGCACTTTCCACGGAGCGTATTTTCTTCGCAGACAAATTTTCGCCTGAGTACGTGGACAAGAATTTGCTTTTTCCGATCGGCGACGGTACGAGCTGCACGAACCCGTTTAGTCCTCCCGACCCTGCTTGGCTAACTGGCGGCGCCTGCGACGCCAAGCGATGTCACATAGGCCAAGGTTGTGAAAAGAATCGAACAGTGATCACAAAAGCAAGAGTGCGCGAGGTATGGGCGACTTGCGAGTTTTATTCGTCAAGTTGGCATCGGTTGTTAAACGAGAATGAGGAGGCGTTCATAAAATATCATGCTCCATCGATGCTGTTCAATCTTGCGCTGAAGCAATACATCCAATCAAGTTCGCATTGGATAATGATCAAGCGCGCCGTGATCGACGAGGAATTCGGAAATGAAAAAGATGAAACGTGCAATCTTGGCGGATTGTGATCTTCCGAAATTCTCCGAATTAAATAATAAGCTACGAAGCGCTGATATTAGCATTACAGACGGATGTGTTATCCGAGTGACCCGATCCGAAGCGCGCACAGAGGAAAACAAATATAGAGACTTCGATCTCAATCGAAAAATTCTTCCTCCAAACTCTTTGTACTCGTACCCCGTTCCACTAAGCACTCGCCCGGACTTTGTAGGGGCACTTCTGTTTGGCTTGGATGCCTTCCTCGCGCGGACGAAAAGTGAGTCGCATACGCGCACACATCGCATCGGCACGATCGTCCAAGATATTGTCATGTTCTTTGAGGCGCTATGGATGAGAAATGTGACTTCTGTCGACTTGATTAATCCAAATCATTTCAAGTCGATATTTCGGTGTTTCAAACGCGGTGGTTGGCCGGAGGTCTTGAAAATTCTGGAGCGGGCAGAGAAAGTAGGGATCACAGAAGCCACATGGGTAACAATAATAAGGCATCGCAAGGAAATAGAGTTAATATCGACCAACTACATATCCGTATCCAGTTACCTGACCGTCGCTTTTGAGGCAAAAGAAACGACTGATGCCGAACGGGCACCGGAATCGGTATGCTCCGTCAGTAAGATCCGATCTTGGTGCGCGTCGGCAAACTTACTATTTGAGGCAGGCCAAGAATTCGGTATAGGCGCATATCCGTTTCCTAACCCTTACGCGCTCTCGAAAAAATGGGGGCGAGAGCCATCCAGAACGAAGAACTTTGATATCGGCATGGCGGGAAGGCTCTTCCGGCTCAGCATGATATGGCTTTATGAGAGAGGTCCGTTATTGCTAGCGCTTGTGGAGGAGCTTGTCGCGGCAGTGGAGAAAAGCTCTTCCCGCACCACCAGACATATACCCGGCGAGATCGTGAAGTCTTTCACTGAATCGTCAAACCGCAGGGCGCTGGAAGCGTTACTGCCATTTCGGCTTGAGTGCCTTGATGCTTCCAGAGGCGGATACAGTTTGCGCAGTGTAATAACTGGCCTGATGTCGTCGTGCTTCGTATTAATTGCATTCATGAACGCACGTCGGAAATGTGAAGTCAGTCATCGCAAACTTGGACTGATGATGGGGTCGCTGAAGACAATTAATTGTGAAATGGGTCTTTATCAGGTGGATTTCTATATAGCAAAAGGCAGCGGACGCCGACTGCCATTCTATGTAAATGAAACGACCGCTCAGGCAATATCAATTCTCGACAAACTGCAGGCGATGTTTCTCCGGGTGGATAAAGAATTGACTACACGTTTCGGAACAATTTTCGAGAGAGATAAAATACCACTGTTTTCCTACCGTAGGTTCAGCGAGGCATATGGAATCGGCAGGGATCTGATCTGGTTTGATTTGACGTCGTATGCGCGAGGCCAAGATGCCTCATACTTCGTTAAGGAGGCATTCGGGGACGAAAGATTTACTTTCGGCAGCACACAAGTGTTTAGGCGGATGTACGGACTGGTATTTTACTACCGGTACGAAAACGGTAACATTGTTGCTGCTTGTCAACAGTTTGGCCATGTTGACCTCAGAACTACGCGCATATATCTGACGGACCCGACGTCGCGCCCAGATACCGAAAGTATCTATTCGTTGATGCCTACAGAGGCCGAGGATTGCCGGCGCGCCTTCATGGAGGAGATGAAAGATCTGGACAAGGTGCTGCGGACCGTCGGCGAGACCAAATTGGCAGAAGAAGTCTTCGATATTCTTGCCGGCGAGAAATTTTCGGGTGGGTTTGCAAACTACGTACGACGCATTCACGTCAAATTTTCTCACACCGTATCGTTCTCAGGTGCGCGCCTTGGTGAAGAAGTGTTTGAGGCTGTGAAGCGTCGGGGCCATTTTCCGCGACCGATGCCGCATGGAGAATGCATGCTAGGAGGCAATGAACATGTCCATAACGCGCGATGCTTTTCCCGCGAGAGGGGTTACGCGCAACAGGAGAACGCAAGCCCGGAGTTGTGCCGCGATTGCAGATTCCATCTCACCAAGAAAGCGTATAGAGACAATCTGCAGGGTTGCAAAGAAAGACTAGCTATTGAGGTGCGCTCAAATAACTATTCAGGCTTTGAATTGCGCAGAAAACAGCGAGAATTATCGAATCTTGAGAAGGCAATTGCCGAGTTGTCGAAACGCTTAGGGCTCGAATATGATGAGTAAGAATTCAACAAAGGAGGGTGGAAGGAAGCCTGCTGCCGCATTCGCTGCAGAGGCCGCTGCTTTGTCCAATATTGATAGAAAGATCGAGCTCATCGAGAAGGCCCTGCGATTGTGTGGCGAGGATCCGTCTCTGAAGCAACGTCTGGGTGAGTCGTTCGCGTTCGACGGCGACAAGCGTTTGCCGAGTTCCTTGCGGCAGTTTATGAATTGGCGGGACGCAAGCGCGATTTGTGAGCTTCTTAAAATTCCAGAGACAACTATAGGACGAACGGGTAACGGCACGCTGGACAACTACGCGGAGCGGCGGTTACACGTGGTTTCATTAGTCGGTACGGTCGCAGACCTGAGGCGTCCGGCACCTGAGGTTGTGGAGGAGGGAAGCGCGAGAAGATTGAGACGCGATCTGAAGGTGGCGACGGGCAAGCTAGCCGTGCTAGAGAAGGAGTTAGTGCTCCTGAGGCTTGAGCGTAATGATCTTATCGAGCAGCGCGACGACTATAAGCATCAATGGATCGAACTCACCAAGCGATTTCAAATTGAGTTGAAGGCAGCTCGAATCGCACAGCCCAAAGCTCAGCAGTCAACGGTAACCACCTTGGGGGACCACAAACGTGGAAAACCATGACCAGCTTTCATGTCCTCGTTCGGCCATTTCATGGATTACGCTCGACGAAAAGCGCTATGCGATCGTGTACGATTCCGTCACTCAAGCCATCGTCTGGCCAATGGTCGATTATGCCATCTTCATGACGGATGACTTGGAAAATGACCCAAAGACGGTTGAGTCGTCAATCTTGGCTATCGCCGCCTATCGCCGCTTCCTTGTCGACATTTCCGGTCGCGATGCAGCGCGAAGGGCGGCAGACTTGCCGAGCCTAGAATTTCACGAATCCACGGATCGACTGATTCGCAAATTTCGCGAAAGTGAATTCAGGCGAGTCAAAGAAAAAGTGGCTTCCTCTCACGATGAATCAGCGGCGCGACGCACGGTCAATGCCAAGCTTATTCAAATATATCACTTTTTGAATTGGTATCGTTGGACGTCGGAGTATAAAGCATTCTTCGGTATGCAGAATTTCTGCCTTGTGAAGTCCGCGCTTAAGGAAAGCGATGTCTTTGGCCGAGGTAGGAGCGGGAGATTAAGTATCGGGGGGAGGCGATCAAGCCGCGATGAAATTTCGAACGGAGCACGTTATCCGTTGCTCTACAAACGTACGCTGACGCGAACTCTAGGGCAAGACGCGTACACGGCCACAGATCTGGACAAGCAGCGGATCGATGAGTACTTTGCCGCCCACTTCACAGCGTATGTCGCTTTGAGAAATATGCTGATAGCGGATTTAGCTGATCAGTTGGGGTGGCGGCGGGCCTCTATTAATTCACTCACCTGTTCACAATTTAGCGTCGAACGTCTTGAAAAGATGGAGGCGCGCGGTTTGGCCTGTGTGCCTCCTCAGCAGAAGTTTGGTTATCGTGACTCGTACTATATTCCACCAGCACTCGCGATCAAGATTTCGGCGTTTATCAGTGACACCAGAGCCCAGCTTGTTAATGAGATGGGTTGGGATGCATTTGCTGCCCGCGGAGCGGTGTTCATTTCAGCGAGAGATGGAAAGGGACTAACCAACAAGACGTTGTCAAAGATTTTTAGCAAGGCGTTTGCTGCGATTGGTGCACCGAAACGATCGGGCTTGAAGAGCTTTAGACGGAAGTTCACGAACACGGCTATTGCTGCCGAGACTAGTGCGCGGCTTCAATTGGGCCTCGACACGAGTTCTGCATCGGTATCAGCATCTGTGTCTATGGATCTTGGACATCACAATCCTGCATCTATCAAATCATACGTTGACCAGAATCAGGTGCGACTTGCCAGCAGGAAACGCGATCCTTGAGTAGGAAAGGAACATTTCTCCTTCTGCTGGTTAAGACTTCGAGCCAACGGGCGAGCGGTGCTTTAAGCGCAGGCGTCGTCTTCCACTAGCCGCTTCGGCGGTGCCCAAAAGCAGGCGTTCTTAAGGACCGAAGTCTGGCAGTCCACGATGCTTTAACTGCGGAGCCGTGTATTTAGACGGTCGATAATGCTATCGACTAGACACGGTGTTTGGTTTGTAGCAACGCTGGCAATTCGCTTGCCACGATCCTCAATGCGATCCCACTGGAGGTAGCAATATTCTTGGATCCCGCCCGACTTTCCTGAGGATGTTTTCGGCCTGAGGACGAGAGCAGGGTATTTCGATGTAATGCAGCATGCTGTGTAAAACGATGCCAAGCGTGCCGCCTTCGTATGCAAATTCGTTGATATCATCGATTCCTAATGCAAAGGTAAGCTTGCATTTTTCGGCGGTGATCCACATCAGGCGGTAGTTGTTGTCAACTTCGACTAGAATGCCGGCCGCCACCGGGCACAACACAGCATCCTGTGATCCCGCGTCGCGCTTCGCTTTCGTCATCGGTTTAGTCCTCTTCTGAACTGAGCACACTTCCGATTGTGACTCAAAAGCTACTGACATGAAAAGGCCCCGTTCGCAGTATTCTGCGCATGCCAAGTCAGAGCGGTTTGTCCCCAATCCATTTCACAGCGCGTGCCATACTCGCTGGGAATATGCGTCGTCTCCGCCGCGAACGCGGATGGTCTCAAGAGGAGTTGTCCGCGCGCACAGAACTTGATCGGTCGTTCATCGCCCATGTTGAGCGACAAGCTCGCAACATATCCTTGGACAATATTGAAAAGGTCGCTGACGCTTTTGGCGTTCCTGTTTTCACACTGTTCTGGTCCGATCAGATCGAAGAGGCATCATCAAAATCCGATTTAGATTAGGCAGCGATGAAGAGCATGGAAGGCGGCATCACGAGTTCTTTGATGCCGATCGCACCCCTATACGAGGTTCGCGGTGCGTATGCCGCCGATTGCATGAGTCAGCGACCGGCTTTGTCGCTTTTATAGTTCCCGGGCGCATCAGGGAAGGCTCGACCGGGGATCAATTGGACTGCAGTCCAATTGCCACATCCCGGAAAGACGCCAGCGCAGCTTCTAGATGCTCAATGATTTCGTGTTGCAGCACATCCGGTGGTGGCAGGTCGTCTAGGTTGTCCAAGGTGTTGTCCCTGAGCCAGAAGATATCCAGGTTCGCCTTGTCTCGGGCGATCAACTCGTCATACCGATAGAACTTGCAACGCTCGGTCTCTTTCCGATCGTGGCGGTTCGCAGGGTGGTAGCAGGCGATGAAGTCCTGCAGATCATCCAGCTTGAGCGGGCGCGTCTTCAGCGTGAAGTGCTTGTTGGTACGCATGTCGTAGAACCACACACCTTTGGTGTGCACACGGCCATCCTTGGGCGCGTTGTCGAAGAACACCACGTTCGCCTTAACGCCCTGCGCGTAGAAGATGCCGGTGGGCAGGCGCAGAATCGTGTGCACATCGCAGGTCTCCAGCAACTTTCGGCGGATCTTTTCGCCGGCGCCGCCTTCGAACAGCACGTTGTCGGGCAGCACCACGGCCGCCTTGCCGTCCACCTTGAGCATGCTCACGATGTGTTGCAGAAAGTTGAGCTGCTTGTTCGACGTGGTTTCCCAGAAGTCCTGGCGCTCATAGGTGAGTGCGTCACGGTCTTCCTCGCCTTCCTCATTGGTGATTGTCATGCTGCTCTTCTTGCCAAAGGGCGGGTTGGCGAGCACATAGTCCACCTTCACCTTGGGCTCGTTGATCAGTGCGTCTGAACGATCAATCGAAGGCTTCCCGTCTAATTCGCCGATGTTGTGCAGGAATAGGTTCATCAGGCACAAGCGCCGCGTGTTGGGCACGATCTCGTTGCCGTGGAAGGTGGCATCGCGTAGCGACTCCTTCTGCCGCTTGTTCAGCTTGGCACCGGGGCGGGTCAGCCAGTTGTAGGCACCCAAGAAGAATCCGCCCGTGCCGCAGGCCGGGTCGGCAATGGTCTTGCCGGGCGCGGGGCGCAGGCACTCCACCATCGCTTGGATGATGGGACGCGGCGTGAAATACTGGCCAGCACCGCTCTTGGTGTCTTCCGCATTCTTCTGCAGCAGGCCCTCATAGAGGTCGCCCTTGGTGTCGGCGTCCATACCCACCCAGCTTTGCTCGTCGATCATCTGAACCAGCCGCGAAAGCTTGGCCGGATCTTGAATCTTGTTCTGGGCTTTAAAGAAGATGGCACCTAGCATGCCCGTACCCTGTCCCAGCTTGTGCAGCGTGGCAAGGTAGTGCGCTTCCAGCGGCTCGCCGGTCTTGCTGCGCAGGCTGGCCCAATCGTGGCCTTTCGGGATGCGCGTGTTACGGTTGTAGGGCTCCCCCGCATACTCGTGCGCCATCTTCAGGAACAGCAGGTAAGTGAGCTGCTCCAGATAGTCGCCATAGCCTACGCCGTCGTCGCGCAGCGTGTGGCAGAAGTTCCAAACTTTTTGGATGAGGGTTGATGTGTTCATAGAAGTGCCTCCACCCAAGCCTTGTCACGGTGTGTGCCGATGGCAGATCGGAAGAAGCTTGAGTATTCGTGGTCCGTAGACAAATGTTCTTGCAAATGCGCGACGACTGCCGGCTGATGTCCAGCAATTCGAATCAGATCATCTAGCAGGCGCCAAGAGTTCTTTTTTCTCTCCGGCGTGTTCCAGTCATTGAAGCCAAGCCGGTCAATCGTGTACCGCGCGCGGTCGTTGTCCCATGTGCCAGTTAAGGCAAGAGGTTTGACCTCTCCATCAATGCCGTGTGCTAACAACTGACAGTCGGCTTGGTCGCACGGGTCTAGGAGCCTTGGCTCCTCGGCCGTCAGAAACGCCGCCGGCATTGTGCACCGATGTGCTTCATCCCGAATCGGAAACTCGTTCGCCTTGCCGTGCAAGACGTCGGCTTCATCCTTTTCGGGTCTATTGCACCTTTGGCAAGAAAGGCGAAAATTCCACCACTCATAAGCCAACCAATAATATCCATCGAATCCTGCGAGCTCGACGCCGTCGACCGTAACTCCTAGCTTCGGCCGAAAGTGATCAACGTCAAACGGCGCTCGATCACTTTTAGCTTCACAGTACCAGCACTTGTAACGACTGACCTGGCAAAGCCACCCCTTCAGCCGTCCCCAACTGGTGTGCTTCTTTATATAGGTCGACCGAAGATCATGTGTCGGAAATGCGCCAACGGCCGCGATCCTAGTGGCAGAGATCGTGAGCCACCGTTTTGGTAGTTGGGATGGCAGCGGAAGCTGAACGAATCTCAATCTTGGTCCCCCTGCAATCCGCGAAGCAGGCTTTGCACCAAAGCGTCCAGAGCTTTCTGCTTGTTCTCGGGAGTAACGATGGCGCCATCAATCGCACCATCCGCAGCCAGATCAAATCTGGCGCGTAAATACTCTTGCTCCAGCCGATCTCGCGAGGCGAAGTTGAAGTCCAAACCTTCGAGGCGCTGTCGGATTTCGACCAGTCTGTCGCGATCAACCGGGCTGAGAGGCTGCGGCTGCGTGGAGAGTTGATGCAAGGCGATCAAGTCTTCGTTCGTGGCCTTGTCCAAGCTAGAACCCAAGCCGAACATCTCGCTGGTCACGATGCCGGCGAAGCCCATGCCCTTAGGGTCCACAGCTGGGTTCTCGGCACGCACTGTATGGGCAGCTGATTGCCGATACAAGATCTGCACCTGCTCCTTCACCAGTTCCGCAATGGCCAAGGGGTTGTGGGTCGTCAGAACGATGTGGCTGTTGTCCTGGGCATCACTGTTCTGTCCGACAAATGACTTGAGGTAGTTCAAGTACTTCACACACCATCGTGGGTTCAAGTGCGTGTCAGGCTCGTCTAACAAGAACAAGCTTTCTTCCTCGGCAGTAAAGCGCAGCAGTCCCAACACAGTGAGGAGTTGCTGTTCGCCTTCGCTGAGTTCACGGAAGGTCACGCTGCCATCGTTTTTCTTCAAACGCACGCGGATGCGGATTTCTTCGATCAGCTCGGAGACGTAGGTACTTTCCAAGTCGCGGAAAAATTCGTTTGCAGGTTGGCTGCCTACAAATGTCCTGAGCGACTCTACATCCTTGACGTACAAATACTTGTACTCATGCGCCGATTGATTCTTGTTCCAGATTGACGTCTTCAATCTTCTCTTGATCGTGATCGGCGCCAGCGACGCCGTCATGAGACGATCTAGGAATCGCTGAACCAGACCTCTCGCGTACCAGAATCTGGGGTCGCCATCTTTCGAGTTCCAAGGCGGCTCTCGCAGGACAAAGAGAACAGACTCGATCCCACTATCAGGGTCAATGCCCAGCTCTTGTTCCAAGAACTCCTTTACCTTTTGGTCTGTTTGAATCAAAAACGCCAGAAGTACGAACTGACTGTGAACCGGCAATGCATAGAAGAGCCGCTTTGGCGCTGGGTCAACCTTCGATGTCACAAGATTCTGGTAGTAGTCCTTTAGGTAGGGCTCGAATACCTCTTGCATGCGCGGGCTCTCGCCTGAGTAGTAGCTGAACACATAGCGCGGCAGATACTCGGTCTCGCCATTTAGGAAGGCCGTGAGCTTGATCGGCTCCCCCTGCGGTTTCTTGTCCGCGTCGTCGCTAGAGTCCAGAACTCTATGGAGCAGGTCGTTTTGCTCAATTTGCTTGGCATCAGCGACGCAGATGAGGAACGGTTCCTTTTCACGATCTGGATCGGCGTCGATGTGGATGTGGCGCAGGTCCTCGCCCGCGCCCATGCGGTACGAAAGCTTGAATGCGAATTGAGGAATCCCCTTTCGTTTCTCCGCCGACATACCTTTGTAGGTAATCAGGTCGCGGAAGATGATGGCTAGCGCCTCCAGCACATTGGACTTACCGGTGCCATTCCAGCCGATGATCACCGTGACCCAATGGTCTTGATCGAAGTCGACGGTGACGTTCTTCAGGTTCTTGAACTGGTGCGTCGGGCTGTTCTTGGCGCTGCCGATGGTGAGCTTCTCAAGGCGCATGCTCAATCCGCCCGCAGTTTCAGCTTGTCGTAGAGCTTGCGGCCTTGCGCATCG
Organism: Paraburkholderia kirstenboschensis; assembly: GCF_032806925.1. Taxonomy (NCBI): domain Bacteria; kingdom Pseudomonadati; phylum Pseudomonadota; class Betaproteobacteria; order Burkholderiales; family Burkholderiaceae; genus Paraburkholderia; species Paraburkholderia kirstenboschensis. Next base: position 3,109,010 of record NZ_CP136513.1, read on the forward strand.
GTCACGGGCTCGACGGCCAAGCGGCCAGCCTTGTCCAGCGCGCGCAACTCGGTATAGAGCGCTTCAATCTGCTTGGTTAGCGCACCGTCGGCCACGCCACAGCGGCGAAACGCTTCTTGCGCCGGCATCCAGTCGCCCGCTTCTGCGAGCACGTCGATCAGTTGACTCGCCACGGCGGCGATCTCCTTTTTTTGTTTGGTCTTGCGGGCCTTGGGCTGTTTGGCGCGTTCCGCCCTCTCGGCGCGGATGCGTTCCAGCAGCACACCGGCCGGCTCGTCGTTCGGGTCTTGCGGCACCAGCTGGCCGGAGAAAGCGGCACGCAGGATGTTTTGGCGTTGGGCAACGGATTGCCTGAGGGAAAGGTCGATTGCGGAGAGTTGCTCTTTAATCGAAAGCTGAGCTGTCTGAAGTGTCGCCTCAATTGCAACTTGCTCGTCACTGGGTGCCAATGCTATTGGAACTGCACGGACATGACCAAGATTGATGCGAGGGCGACCGATGCCCTTTACAAACTTCATCACGGCATCACGAACCGGTTTCGAGTTGAGCTGAGCCACAACAATGGCCGGACGTATCAATTTGGGATTCAACCGAACGCGGGCGCAGTCAGCTTTCACAATGGCGGGGGCTACGCCATCTGGAATGCTGCATGCGCGGGGTAACACTTCGCCAAGCATGGCTACAACCACATCACCTGTCTCGACGGCGTGCTTAGACAGATTGGCAAAATGCGCTTCTGAAATGTGTGCATACGCGTTGACAAAAATCCCATCGCCGATGTTCTGCAAACGTATGACACGAGGGCCGCTGTCTTGGTAATGCTCAGACTTCAGATTTGAACCAAATGGGCCGTCAGTGATCGCGTTCTCATCAAACGAACATTGATCGACACTGGCCCACGCCCACCCCTCCGGCAAAACAGGCAAGTTGGAGGTATTTGGTTGAACCGGCTCGGGGTATTTCTTTTGCCAGTCTTTTGGGGGGGGCTTGCCTTGTTTCTTGAATTTGGCGAGTTGCTTGGCTTCCCAGCGGGCGCAACGCTCGGTGAGGATGCGTTGCAGCAGCTGAACGCCTGTCTCGGCGGGGGGGGCGAGCTTGTACTGCTCTTCGCGCCAGGGGGCGGTGAGCGCGCCTTCGACGGCGGCCTTGAGCAGTGACTGGCGGCATTGCTGGAGCTTCTTCTGCGCGGCGTTCAGCTCCGCCACTCCAGCATTGAGATCAGATAGCAGTTCTTCGACTTTGGCGACAATGTGAGCTTGTTGTGTTGGTGTCTCGAACGCGAAGGTGTATGCAGCAATGTCTTTCGGCCGTACAGCGGGATATAACGCGCCTTGCACGACGGCAGACATCGCGTCGACAAAACGTTGCGACTGGACCAGGCCAAACAAAAACTCAGGGCGCAGCCATCGGGATCGTAGAACATGAAATCCGGTCGAGCCAATCGCACCATCCAGATGTTCGGGAACCAATGCCACAGCATTCAGGTTCGGTCGTGTCATGGAGACCAAAACATCGCCAGCTCTCAATACTTGCTTGGCGCGACTCGGTGCCGCCGATAGAGGCAATGACTTCGGATCGACGATCCTCTTTGTCTCTCGGTCAATGCTGCCGATATCAACATAAATAAAATCACCTGTTGGCCCCGACTGCTCGACCGGTTCGTCCGCAAGCTCTCCCAACACAGCAAACGACTGCGGAATATACGCGCTCACGCCACCAGCTCCTCATTCATCTCATTCATCAGCGTATCCAGTTCCTTGCCGAACAAACCCCAAGCCTTCTGCAGACCACCCTTATCAGCGAGTTCGGCGAAATCAAAATCCTCGCGCGAGATCGAGCAGGAACTCGCGATGTGGTCCTTCATCAGTCGCAACCACTCAGTCTGCTCCGGCGTGAACGACGTGCCACGTTGTGCGTTGTGGCGAAAGATCCAGGTCTGGAAGCGGCGGTCCACCTCGTCGGCAAAGGGTTTGAGTTCCGCGCCATCGCCATCGAGCCCCAGCGCGAAGCGCAGCAGGCTGACCAGGTCGGTGAGCTGACGGCGGCTCGTCGTGCCTTTCACCTGACTCACTTGCACACGGGCATAGGCGCTCCACACGCGCTCGGTGGTGAGCATCAGTGGCGGTCGGCTCAGATGCTCGTGCAGCTCTTCGATCATCTCGAAGGTGAGCGCGCGGCGCTGGTAGGGCTGCTGGTAGAAAAAGCCCAAAGCCGCGATCTCGTCCTTGTGCTGGCGGACGTAGCTCGCAAAGGACTGGATCACAGCCTTGGCTTGAGCCTCGGCTTGTTCGGAGAAGCCCGAGAAGGTGACCTGATCGAGATTGATGTGGTCGATGAGCTGCTCGCGATCGCGGCGGGCGCTTTCGATTTCATCGCGCAGCTCGGCTTTGTCGAATGGCGCGCAGGCGGCGGCCACGCGGCTGGCGCGGGCGGCTTCGATTTCTTCCGGCAGCAGCGTGTCTTCGCTGCGGATGATGCCGTTGGCCTTAGTGGTGGCGAGGGCAGTTTGCACGATGGCGTCCGGATCCAACGCGGTGATGAGCGTCTTGCCCAACTCGCCGACGGGGACGCCGCCGCTGAGCTTTTCGATGCGCGCTTTCGCCTTGTCGTCGAGCTGCTTGTTCAGGCGCACGAGGCGGTTTGCCAGAGAGAGAACGGTGTCGTCGTCGCGGCTTCCCATAGCCACCCCTTGCAGCAGGTCTTTGAGCGCGATGCCGGGCTTTTTTTCCAGAGGACGGCTTTCGGTCTTGCAGGATTTTTCAACGCCCACGGCATCGATCAGCACGAAGCGCGTCTTCGCGCCTTCGGCACTGTTGCTCACCCGCTTGAGGCTGTCGGCATCGAGGCTGCGCACGCCGCGGCCTTTCATCTGCTCATAGTAGCCCTTGCTGCGGACGTCGCGCATGAAGAGTAGTACCTCCAGAGGCTTTACGTCGGTGCCAGTGGCGATCATGTCCACCGTGACGGCAATGCGGGGGTTGTAGTCGTTGCGGAAGCTGCTGAGGATGCTGTCGGTGTCTTCCACGGCGCGGTAGGTGACCTTTTTGCAGAAGGCGTTGCCTTGGCCATAGACCTCACGGACGATGTTGATGATGTCGTCGGCGTGGCTGTCGGTCTTGGCAAAGATCAGGGTCTTGGGCGTTTCCTTGCGCGCGGGGAAGATCTGCGTTTCCACCGCAGTTTTCATGGCTTGAATGACCTGGCGGACCTGGCTGGTGTTGACCACTGAGCGGTCCAGCTCCTTACCGGTGTAAAAGCTATCTTCTTCCGTTTCTCCCCAGCGTTTTTTGCGCGTCTGGCGATCGCGGTGGTCCACCCACTCTCGGGCCTTGAGTTCAGCGCCTTTCTGCGTGATTTCGGTGACGATCTCGAAGACATCATAGCCAACGTTGACACCGTCGGCCACCGAGTTCTCATAGCTATACTCGGCGACAATGTTTTCATTGAAGAAGCCGAAGGTGCGCTTGTCGGGTGTGGCGGTAAGGCCGATTAGGGACGCGTCGAAGTAGTCCAGAACCTGCTTCCACAGGTTGTAGATGCTGCGGTGGCACTCGTCGATGATAACGAAGTCGAACTCCTCGACCGGGACGGCCGCATTGTAGCGGACGAGCTTCTCCTGCTTGGCAGTTTGCTGAACTTCGTTGAGCGAGACGTCTTCGGCGGACTCGTCGATGGGCACACCGGACAAGACAGAGTACATGCGCTGGATGGTGCTGATGCACACCTGCGCATGTGGGTCAATGCTGGGGGAGGCCAGCCGCTGCACGTTGTATAGCTCGGTGAACTTTCGGCCGTCGTCAGGCGGCGTGTAAGCCATGAACTCCTGGTGCGCCTGTTTACCGAGGTTGCGCGTGTCAACGAGGAAGAGTATGCGCTTGGCACCTCCGAACTTGAGCAGACGGTAGACGGCGGTAATGGCGGTGAAGGTCTTGCCTGCGCCGGTGGCCATGTGGATCAGAGCGCGGGGCTTATTTTGCGCCAGCGACTTCTCTAGGCCGGTGACAGCGCCGATCTGGCAGTCGCGCAGGTTGTGCTCGGACAGCACCGGCATACTGTCGACGAGGCGACGGCGCAGGGTGTCAGACTGCGCAAGCCATCCCGCGAGCTGCTCGGGCCTGAAGAAGTGGAAGAGCTCGCGGGAGCGCGGCACGGGATCTGCGTTGTCCGTGAACCGGATGATCTGGCCGGTGGCTTCAAAAAGGAAGCGTAGCGGGGTGTTGCCCTTGCGCCATTTAAGGTCGGCGCTGGCGTAGCGCGCGGTTTGGGTCTCAGTAACGGTGAGGTTTTTACCGGCGTTATCCTCCTTCGCTTCGATCACTCCGCAGGCGGTGCGGTTGATGAACAGCACGTAGTCGGCTGGACCAGTATCGGTGGGGAATTCGCGCACGGCTACGCCGACACCCGCCGACAAGTCGAGCTGCTTCATGTCCTGAATAACCCAGCCGGCTTGTTCGAGCTTTTGGTCGATCTGCTGACGGGCCTTGGTTTCCGGCGTCATGACTATCCCTTTGTTCTAAATGCTCAGGTTGGCCAGTGACTTGCCAGATCGAACGAAAGCTGTCGGTTGTGGCGGATCGAGAGCAGATATACAGTGCCTTTAATCTGCGCATACAGAAGCACGTAGTGCGTCATCACGTACTCGCACAGTTCGCTGCCCTCGGCAATGGCGTTCAATTGTTCGGTCAGGCGAGCGATGCCGTTGCTCGTTTCGACAGAGCGGGTAGGGCGTTCGAGGAAAGACCGACCCATAGCCGAAAAGCGCTCCAAATTGGGGATAACGGTATCAGTCAGCTCGTCCAGCAGCGCACTGAAGTACCACGAGGCTTCAGCATCTCGCAGGAATGCTTCGATTTCATCGAGATTGCGTTCGAAGTTGGCAGTAAGCTTGACGGTGTGGCGGGCTGTCACGGCGCAAATCGGCCCGTCATCTGGGTGTTTTGGTGGAGCGGCGCAGCTTGAGGGCTGAGAGGGTGCCACGGGCCTCTTTGACCTTGCCGGTAGCCACGTCAGCCAAACCATTACCGGCGTCTGCCATCAGCAATAAGTGGATACGTTCCCGCTCCAGCTGATGGTAGTAATCCAGCCGCTTCGCATCGATGATGGCAACGTAACTTTCGCCGTTCTTTGTGATGATCTTTTCGGCCCCGGCCTTTACCTGATCGGCCAGTTCGGACAGATTGGCTCTAGCTTGGGACAGCGGGATCACATCGCTGGCTGAGATGGACATGGCTTAATCCTAGGCTGTGAATTTGTACAGAATTCCGTACATCATACCGTAATTCGTCCGGTGCCGCGATGGTCGTGGCGACGTCGGGACGGGAGCGCATGGGGAGGCCAACGTGTATGGGTCAGATGGGGTGCTTGCGGGAAATACGGCCATCCGCAACATCCGATCTATGGCCTGGTCCGGTCTCCCGCCTGGCGACGGGCCGATGACTGATTTGGCCGATCACTTATCCCGATTGGACGGCAGGGAATGGCCGTTCCGCTTCCGAAGCCTGCATTTAGGACTCAGCCCGCTCCACCGGCGGCAACGGGGTCGACGCTGTTGAAAGAGTTGCTGCGTGGCGTTTGCGATTGGCTGACGAAAAAATACCCCTCTAGACTGCCCTGCAAACGCTCGCGAACATCGGCTAAGGGTGAGAAGACCCCTGAAAACCATGCGAGAAGGACGGTTAGCGACTTTTTCAACAGCATCGACCACGAACGGTCATTCACGGTCGTGTGGTGAACGTCCGCGGAAGAGCGACGAACCGGCATTTGGCGAGGCGACGGCGACCAAATGATTCGGCAGGCAAGTCAGCCTCATTTCGAAGTGCTGTTTGCGGCAGTGGAGATCTTCGACGGCCATTTTGGCCAAGGGCGCCTTCCGTTCGGCCTTCCTTCTCTGGGCCACTCGCTCTGCAAGCCAACTACGTGTCAGAATTGAGGCTTGGCGCGACACCAGTGGTGCCCGCTTTGTACGGGGGACGCCTTCACAGGGGCGCTCCGGCGTGACGACCGTTTGACCAAAAGAACAGGCGAGGATCGATGGCTACTGTTGTGGGATTTATCAGCGAAAAGGGTGGTGTAGGAAAAACCACTGCGTGCTATCACTTGGCTTTAGGCCTCGTTCGTTTCAAGCACAAGCGGGTGCTCGTCATTGATGCTGACTATCAAAGAGGTGGCATCACAGGACGATTCTTTCCGAATTTGATCGAAGGCTTTGGAGAGCGGCCGGCGGCTGAGATCACGCTTTTTCATAAGTTTCAACAACTCTATAGCGCCACGCCGCTGACGACAGATATTTCGATTCTGGCTTGCCAGCCGGGGTTGGATCTCATTCCAGCAGACTATCGATTGTCGACCGTCTCGACGGACAAATTACCCAGCTCAAACAATATTAGGTCAAATAACGTCGCGCTGTTGCAGCATGTAAAAACAATTAGCACCGTCCTTGACCCGTTGCAAGATCTATATGATTACGTTTTGATTGACTCTCATCCGGAAGTTTCGGATACGCTTCGGGCTATTATTTACGCATCTGATTATTGTGTTTCACCTGTAAAGCTCGACCGCCAATCATCGATAGGGGTTGCAACCATTATTGGCGAAATTGCTAACGTTAATTCGGATATTGATATGCTCAGGTCGTCCTTGCGCACTGAGGATGGATATGTCGACACAATCTTCGCAGGCGCTATGGGCATGATGGCTAGGGAGTACGATAGCTCACTAAAGCAGACAGAGCAGTCGGAATACAACCGTCTTAGTATTGCTGGACCTGTGTTTGAAAACTATGTCACCGAAGGAGACGGTCTTCGTCAGGCCGCTGCTGCCCGGGTGCCCGTATATGATATCGGCGGAGCGAACGCGGCGAAACAATCGATGCAATTTCAAAACCTAACAACAGAATTCGTTCAGGTGTGCCCATGATTAGTCTTGAAGAGCTTATACTTTTTTTAGGTTTGGACGGTGCCAGAGCCGGACTAGAGAGCTCGGATATCACGGTCGCCGAACTGTTAAAGCTTGAGGGCGCGGAGAGCATCCCCAATGCGAGCAAGCAAAAGCGCTCCGATATTATAAATTTATTACTTTCAAACGCACGCACGAGAACCACGAAGACGATTGATCAACTTATGGAGATGGATGCGGAGGCGCTTAAACAATACTTTCATGAGGTGAAAGCTTCACGTGGAGAAATTCTGGAGGTGTTGCTGAAGCTTGATATTCGGCCAGGTAGCGCTGCCAAAAAGAACTTAGTAGATTTTGCCGCTCAAGAGATCAGTGACATTGGTATGTATCGTCGCGTTGCGCAAGGTAAAAGCGGGGGTGTTCCACCGGATATGACTAGGTAAGCAGCAGGACAATACCGGGATCGGCACTACGACGGATCGCGCCCCGTTTGATTAACAGGTTGCGCTTGGACTGCTCGCCTTTGACTAGAGCCGCCGTGGTCGGTCCTGTTATCTGTCGTAGCCGCCGTGACGCAGTCGCGAAACTTCAAGCAACGAACTTCAGCCGATAGAACACTTTCGAGCCACGGCTATCGAATAGCAGGCGTTCGGCTTGAGGGGCGATCAGCGACATTTGAAACGCGCGCCCTGAGCGCCTAGCGAATGAAAGGGACTTCCCCGTCCTGAGGCTGCACCATCAGTCAACAAACCGCGTTTGAGCTTGTGCTCAACGGGGAAGGCCTTGTAGTACGTAAACATCGGAAACGTGACGGCATCCCCGTTTCCGCTCATGTATCGACGAAAGAGACAAAACATACGAGGCGGCGGAAGAGCGGCCTCAGGTTCCCGCGGATTCCGTCATTTGATTTAGTTGATTCTACTGGTCGCGGATTTGGCGCTATCGCTGCAAACTTGGAATCTGATGATTTCATCGACATTATCGCCAATCGTGTTGAAAGACGGTTACTTCTTCACCGGATCGGACTAGAGAACTTCAGGGGCTGCGCTGGCGTCTAGCGCCCGGAAGTGCTCTGCTTCGTTACGACGGGCGCGCACGTACTTAATTGTCGTTTGTGTTGAAAGGCCTGTGGATAACGCGCGTGGGCTAATACAAACACCTGAAGCGCCGCGCTTTTCCATCACCGACTCGCCTAGGTCAGCGCGTGGCATCTTCCCGCTTATTTAATCTGGTCACACGACCACTGCCTAGCCCGCTACACTGATCGCTCTACCCCAGACGGTCACAGGCACGCCATGAGCACCAAAGCGACTCTCGCACATCATCATTCCGAGACCGGTGAACCATCCTGGCACTTCTATGAAGAAGTGTTCGAAGCGGGCGTGGTGTATCTGGAACTGCAGGGTGTCAGCGTTGAACTGTGCACGCGGGAGCAAGGTGGCGCTGATGTCGTGCTGCGCCTGCCGGTCGCAACGGCGAAGCAGCTTGGGCTGCATACCAGCGTGTCATCCGACAGGTGGGAGAGCGCGTGCGAAGACAAGTGATAGTGGCGCCCATGATCGACCTCGCGACCGCCATGGGGGCGGCCTTGTGGCTCGTGCGCATCGTCTTTTCAAGATCGGAACGCCGCAAGCTCGATGCGGCAATGCAAGCGCTTGACAGCGTGACGGATTCCCGATGACACGCAGAAAAGTCGAACAGAATGACGTGTTCGCGCAATGCGATCCAACCGTCCGCTCTGCCGGCGAAGGGTGCCCCGCGGTGCAACCGCTCGGGCAGGAAACCGACGCTCCCGCGAGTCCTGCTGACAGGCCACTCGAGAAGCTGCGTGGTTCGGTCCTTCGTTACGACAACCCGACCGACCCGGTCTGGCCCATTGAGACGAAATCTGACTGAACGCGGAGTGCGGGAAGAATCTCGTCCAGGGTCCGGATGGTCGCGGCGACCTTGGAGCGCGCCTCTTCCCGTCGATCCAGATGCAATGCGTTCAGGCCGCTCGCCAATGCGCCAGCATAGTCGTCGGCGAACATGTCCCCCACCATCAGCGCTTCATGCGGAGCAACATTGAGACGTTCACAGACCCACGCGAAAATGCGCGGATCCGGCTTCATGTGACCGACCTCAAAGGACCATGCTTGGGTATCCGGCTCGAATGGCAGCAAGCGTAATAGGGGTTCGGCGTACGGTGCGGCCAGATTCGATACTATGCCGATCCTGAACCCCTGCCTGCGTAAAGTTTCAAGCAACTCGGGCACCTCCGGGTACAGGCGGATACTGGCCAACTCAGTGACAAGATCCTCCTCCAGCATGGCCAGATCAACGTCCTGCACCTGCAGTTCCTGCGCAGCATCGCGCAGCGAGAGCGCCTGGGTCATGATCAAGTCGCGCGCGCGCCGACGATCCGGATGAAATCGGGCCAGCTGGGCAAACGGCTGACGTTTGATGCCGATGTCGCAGAGGGTGCCGAAGGCATCGAAGAAAACGGCGTTGACTGTCATGGTGTGCAACCCCAACAATGGCCCTGCCGAACGATTCGGCCTGCCCGCTACCGCGGCAGGCAGGTCGCGCATTATGCGTTGTTTCCGGCCTCGCCTGCCACCGCATCGTCAACGGAAAATTTTCAGGCTGAAAGATTTGTAACCCGGGTGCCGCGGTTTCACATCATGAAATGATGTGAAAAATCAGACCGTAAAGTCCAACCAACCAAATCAAGCCTAGGGGCGCCGGTTCAAAAAATCTTATCTAGTTCATTTTTTGAAAATGACGGATGGCGACATGAGATGCGCCGCACGGGAAAATCAAAGCCGCAGTTCTGCAGCGCCGCCCTGACCCGCTCGCGGCTTTCGCGGACTTCCGGATCGGGCAGCCGGACAATCGAAAAAGACGGCAACCCGTTCGCGAGGTGCACCTCGACGGTTACTTCGGGCGCGCGGCCAGAAGCCGGCGCGCGACTGCGCACCACGGCAAGCGACATGTTTTCTCCCGTCGGACGGTGCGCGACTCGCGCTCCGATCCCCTTAATACGCTGATGACGTCACGGCTCGCTTGCCTGTGATGTGCAGCTAAACGCAGCTACTGCGCTGCGAGAGCGAAAAGCGTCAGGAGGTCTGCGTCACCGGCAGTTTCTGTTCGAGTTCCGCGACGCGACGCTCCAGTTCTTCGAGACGTGCGCGTGTGCGGACGAGCACCTGCGTCTGTGTATCGAATTCCTCGCGCGTGACCAGATCGAGCTTGGAGAAGCCCTGCGACAGCATGGCTTTCACATTGCGTTCGACGTCTTTGGCCGGCGAATTCTTGAACAGCTCGCTCATGCGGGCCTGAATGTCGTTGAAAACATCGTTCGGTTGTTTCATGGTGTTCCCCTTGGCGCACAAAAAATGTGCAGCGTTTCATTACGTCTGTGCCTCGCATCTGACGATGCGCTGTGTTGGTGCGCGGCCCTCTTCCAACCACGGCGGCGTGAGCCCCTTTGGTGCGCGCTTCCTCTTTCGGAACCTGCGGACACTCTAGCAACGATCCCTGCACCGCGCCACCGGGCGGGGCGTGCGTTAGCCATCCGGACAAGGGCGGCTGAGCTGCTCGCGAAGCCCGCGCGGGCGGAGTTTGACACAACATGGCATACGAGTTGCTCTTACTGCCCCGCGCGCACTGCCGGCACCATTTTCCGGCAGTGAAACGAGACCACGCGGACGGGTTACGAGTGCCAGCCAGACTTCTGCAAGCGAAATGAAGGCGGAGTGCGAGCAGGGCTGCAAAACGGGTTACGCAAACAGGGTTACGCAACTAAGCGAGGGATTTCATGAAACTCATTACCGCAATCATCAAGCCGTTCAAGCTCGATGAGGCGCGCGAAGCCTTGTCGGCGATCGGCGTCTCGGGCATTACGGTCACCGAGGTCAAGGGGTTTGGCCGTCAGAAGGGCCACACGGAGCTGTATCGCGGCGCTGAATATGTCGTCGATTTCCTGCCGAAGGTGAAGATCGAGGCCGCTGTCTCGGACGACATCGTCGATCAGGCGATCGAGGCGCTGGAGCGCGCGGCGCGGACCGGCAAGATTGGCGACGGCAAGATCTTCGTCACGCCGATCGAGCAGGTGGTCCGGATTCGCACCGGAGAGACCGGCGCGGACGCTCTGTAATACCAAAAGATAGCGACACAGATAGCGACAAGAGGAAACGAAAGATGCGCAAACTATTGATGTCCCTGCTGATGGCCGGTTCGCTGCTCGCGGGCGGTATCGGCGCCGCCCTCGCGGACGACGCTTCCGCTCCCGCAGCCGCCTCGGCCGCTGCATCCGATACGGCGGCAAGCGCGCCGGCGCCGGACGCTTCGGCCGCCGCCGCAGCTTCGGCACCCGCTGCTGACGCATCGGCTGCACCCGCAGCGAGCGCCGCCGCCGCACCCGCGGCATCGGATGCCGCTCCGGCCGCACCGACCGCGCCGTTCTCGGTCGATTCGTCGAAGATCAATTCGGGCGACACCGCCTGGATGCTGACCTCCACCGCGCTCGTGCTGTTCATGACGATCCCGGGTCTGGCACTCTTCTACGGCGGCATGGTTCGCAAGAAGAACGTGCTCGCGACGCTGATGCAAAGCTTCGCGATCACCTGCCTCGTGACGATCATCTGGACGGTGGTGGGCTACAGCCTCGCGTTCACGCCGGGCGGATCGTTCATCGGCGGCTTCTCGCGCGTCTTCATGGCCGGCATGAACTACATCAAGGGCGACAAGGCCACGACGCTGACCGTCAGCCACCTGGCCCCGACGATCCCGGAAACGGTCTACTTCGTCTATCAGATGACGTTCGCGATCATCACCCCGGCGCTGATCACGGGCGCGTTTGCAGACCGTATGAAGTTCTCGGCGATGCTGGTGTTCATGGCGCTGTGGTCGATCATCGTCTACTCGCCGATCGCGCACATGGTCTGGGAACCGACCGGCTGGCTGGCTAGCGCGGGCGTTCTCGACTTCGCGGGCGGCACGGTCGTGCACATCAACGCCGGTATCGCGGGTCTGGTGTGCTGTCTGGTGCTCGGCAAGCGCGTCGGCTACGGCAAGGAAGCGATGGCTCCGCACAACCTGACGCTCACGCTGATCGGCGGCGCGATGCTGTGGGTGGGCTGGTTCGGCTTCAACGCGGGTTCGGCAGTCGCGGCAGACGGCCGTGCCGGTTTCGCGATGTTCGCGACGCAAGTAGCAACGGCAGCCGCGGCACTCGCCTGGATGTTCGCCGAATGGGCGGCCAAGGGTAAGCCTTCGGTGCTCGGTATCGTGTCGGGCGCGGTGGCTGGTCTCGTGGCGATCACGCCGGCTTCGGGCTTCGTCGGTACGCTCGGCTCGCTCGTGATCGGTATCGTGGCCGGCGTGGTCTGCTTCTGGGCGGCAACGTGGCTCAAGCACAAGCTCGGTTACGACGACTCGCTCGACGCGTTCGGCGTGCACTGCGTCGGCGGTATCGTCGGTGCGCTTCTGACCGGCGTGTTCGCGGTCAAGGACATCGGCGGCTTCGACGGCAGCGTCCTGCTGCAGGCGAAGGGCGTGCTGACGACGCTGATCTACAGCGGCGTGGTGAGCTTCATCCTGCTGAAGATCATCGACATGACAATCGGTATCCGCGTGACGGAAGAGCAGGAACGCGAAGGTTTGGACGTGAGCCTGCACGGCGAACACGTCGAATAAGGAAGTGGCTCGACGAGCCCGTGCTCCCGGGCTCGACGAATCAGGAACAAGCACGAATAAGCACAGCGCTTTGGCCCGCCTTCACGGCGGGCTTTTTTCTTGCTTGCTATCTTGTTAACAGTTCTTTTTCCTGTCTATCATTCCGATAGAGACAATGCATTCTGGTTAGCTTGCGAATGGAGAAAGCGTCCCCAAATGGGCAAAGCATTTGCTCTACAATCTTTTTTCTCCAGTCTGCGAGTGATCAATGGTTCCGCACCTAGTTACGGCGTTAAACGGCCCGCTGCTCGATCTTGAGCGGAAGATCCTCGACGCTACTCCCGCAATCGAACGCTGGTTCCGGCTCGAGTGGCAGGAGCACACGCCGCCGTTCTACTGCTCGGTCGACCTGCGCAATGCGGGTTTCAAGCTCGCGCCGGTCGATACCAACCTGTTTCCCGGCGCTTTCAACAATCTGCCCCAGGAAGTGCTGCCGCTTGCCGTGCAGGCCGCCATGGCGTCGATCGAAAAAATCTGCCCGGACGCGAAGAATCTGCTCGTGATTCCAGAGCGCCACACGCGCAACGCGTTTTATCTGGAGAATGTCGCCCGGCTGGCCGCGATCATGCGCCAGGCCGGCTTGAACGTGCGTTTCGGCACGCTCGACGAGAGCATCAACGGGCCCGTCACGATTGCTCTGTCGGACGGGCAGAAACTCGTGCTCGAACCGCTCGAGCGCTCGCAGCGCCGCCTCGGCCTGAAGAATTTCGACCCGTGCTCGATCCTGCTGAACAACGACCTGTCGGGCGGCATTCCGCCCGTGCTCGAGAATCTGCACGAGCAGTATTTGCTGCCGCCGCTGCACGCCGGCTGGGCCGTTCGCCGGAAATCGACGCACTTCTCGTGCTATGACGACGTTGCGAAGAAGTTCTCGAAGATGGTCGAGATCGATCCGTGGATGATCAACCCGTACTTCGCGCATGTCGAAGGTGTGGATTTCCAGGAGCGCACCGGAGAGGAAGCGCTCGCCGATGCGATCGACGGCGTGTTGAAGAAGATCGCCAAAAAATACCGCGAGTACGGCATCTCCGAAAAGCCGTATGTCGTCATTAAATCGGACGCGGGCACTTACGGCATGGGCGTGATGACCGTGCACGACGCGTCGGAAGTGGCCGCGCTCACCAAGCGCGAGCGCGCGAAGATGGCCGCCACGAAGGACGGCCTCGAAGTGCACGACGTCATCGTGCAGGAAGGCGTGTACACGTTCGAGCGGATTGGCGAGGAAGTGGCGGAGCCGGTCGTCTATATGATCGACCGGTACGTGGTGGGCGGTTTCTACCGTGTACACGGCAGCCGGGAGCGCGATCAGAATCTGAACGCGCCGGGCATGCACTTCGTGCCGCTCGGTTTCGAGCACACGGCGCTGCCCGATGCGCACGCCAAACCCGGCGCGGCGCCGCCGAACCGCTTCTACATGTATGGCGTGGTGGCGCGGCTCGGGCTGCTGGCCGCATCGGTCGAACTGGAAAAGACCGATCCGGAAGCGATCCAGGTTTAAGCGCAGGCCGCGCGAGGCCGGGCTGCATGAGGCTGCGGGAGGCGCGCATGCCGCCCGCGCCATTTTCACCGACGACATTCACGCGCAACGTCACGCTCAACTTCACGCGTAACTTCACGATCAACGCCAGGCCCAGCAGGGCGCAACGGGACCTTCATGGACATTCTTTTCATCGCCGATCCGCTTACGCAGTTCAAGATCTACAAAGACTCTACTTACGCGATGATGGCCGAGGCCGCGCGCCGCGGGCATACGCTGTACACGTGCGAGCCGAAGCATCTGGCGTGGACGGGCGGCGACGTCGAAGCAAACGTGCAGCGCTTTGCGATCACCGGCGACGTGACCGACCTGCATCGCGATATCTGGTACACGGCGGAAGCCGCCGCGCCGCGCGCGCTCAAGAGCTTTAGCGCGGTGGTAATGCGCAAAGACCCGCCGTTCGACATGGAATACGTCACGTCCACGTGGCTGCTCGAAATGGCCGAGCGCGCCGGCGCACGCATCTTCAACAAGCCGCAGGCGATCCGGGATCACTCGGAAAAGCTCGCAATTGGCGAGTTCGCTGAGTTCGTCGCGCCCACGCTGGTGACACGCGATCCGGCGCGGCTCAGGGCATTTCACGAGCAGCACGGCGACGTCATTCTGAAGCCGCTCGACGGCATGGGTGGCATGGGCGTATTCCGCGTGAAGCCGGACGGCATGAACCTCGGGTCGATCATCGAAATGCTGAGCCACGACGGCGCGCGTTCGGTGATGGCGCAGAAATTCATCCCCGAGATCAAGGACGGCGACAAGCGCATTCTGCTGATCGGCGGCGAAGCCGTGCCGTATTCGCTCGCCCGCATTCCGCAAGGCAACGAGGTGCGCGGCAACCTGGCGGCGGGCGGGCTCGGCGTCGCGCGTCCGCTGACCGATCATGATCGCAAGATCGCCGATACGCTCGCGCCGGTGCTGGCGGCGCGCGGTCTGCTGCTCGTCGGGCTGGATGCGATCGGCGACTGGCTGACCGAAGTGAATGTGACGAGCCCAACGTGCTTTCGCGAGATCATGGATCAGACGGGCTTCGACGTCGCGGCCATGTTCATCGACGCGCTGGACCGCGCGGCGGGTTGAGCGGTCGTCCTTGAATGTGGGCCGCGGCCCCCAAACTACGTGGCACGATCAGCATCACGTCCGCTGTGAGCGGGACGCCGGCTTTGGCCCGAAAACGGGCCTGCTACAATGCCCGCTCTTCGCGTCTGTTTCCAGCGATGGGCTCTTGCACCGAGCCATCGGCACGAATAGCGGACCTGGAACGAGCGGGTTCGGCGAGCGCCGGCACGGCGCCATGCGCATGGTTCCGCTCACGAAGTGGTGCATTCCCGGCTCTCATGGCCCACGGCCGGCCGAGAGCTCGAGCGTTTCGGACAGGTTCCGATCCACGTTTGGGGCCGTCTTTTTGCAGCAAGGCTGACATGGCAGGTATTCTGATCATTGCGCACGCTCCGTTCGCCACCGCGTTGCGCGACTGTATTTCGCATATCTACGGTGGCTTGCCGGCTCGTATCGGCGTGATCGACGTATCGCCCGACTGCGATCCCGCACAAATGGTTGCTTTCGCGGAGTCGGAAATCGCGCGTCTGAAGGAAGAGAACGGCGCGCTCGTGCTCACCGATATGTTCGGCGCCACGCCCGCGAACATTGCGGGCCGACTTGCCTCGGTGCCGGACGTGCGCGTGCTGTGCGGCGTCAATTTGCCGATGCTGGTGCGCGCAGTCTGTTATCGCGCAACGCCGCTCGATACGCTGGTGGACAAAGCGCTCGCCGGCGCGACCAAGGGCGTTCATGCAATCGGACCGGCCACGCCCGCGCCCGCTGAGGCGTCGGCGGCTCCGCCCGACTGTCTGCCCGCGTTGCCTTGCGACGCGGAACTCGTTCAGAAGGCTGGGCCAGCAGGCCTGTAGCGCGTCGCATTGCAACTGCATAACCACTGATTGCCAGTTCACCTTCACAACAACACTTACCTGCGCTTCGGACCATCACATGCTGCAACAGGAAACGACTATCGTGAACAAGCTGGGGCTGCACGCCCGCGCGTCGGCCAAGTTGACGCAACTCGCGGGCAACTACCAGTCGGAAATCTGGATGAGCCGCAATGGCCGCCGTATCAATGCGAAAAGCATTATGGGCGTGATGATGCTGGCCGCGGGTATCGGCAGCACGGTGCTGATCGAAACCGAAGGCGCCGACGAAAAAGAAGCGATGGACGCACTGTTGAAACTGATCGCTGATAAATTCGGCGAAGGTCAGTGAGCTTGCGAATCGATATAGCGATGAGTGAAAACGCCGCGGCTGTCCGCGGCGTTTTTTTTAGCGCGCGACAATACGCGGATCTCGTCGGCGGATGCCTCGACGCGTCGAGGCCGCAGCGAACAGCACGCATTGGCAGGCGCGTCGATGCGTTGACCGCATCGACTACGGTCTTTCGTGCTGCATTGCACACAGCATTCACGCACGTGCGGGACGGCGTGGAATTTATAATGGCGATGAGAGTCTGAGAGCACTGCAGCGGTTTGCCGCGGCATCACACAACTAGAGGAGGTGCGCGTGTCGTTCACGCTGCATGGAATTCCCGTGTCACGCGGTATTGCCATCGGGCGAGCCTATCTGATCGCCCCGGCTGCACTTGACGTAGACCACTATCTGATCGAACCCGCGCAGATCGAGAGCGAGGTCGAGCGATTTCGCGCGGCCCAGCAACGCGTGCATGAAGAACTCGATGCATTGCGCGCCGATCTTGCCGCAGACGCGCCCAGTGAAATGGGCGCTTTCAT
Organism: Paraburkholderia kirstenboschensis; assembly: GCF_032806925.1. Classification (NCBI taxonomy): domain Bacteria; kingdom Pseudomonadati; phylum Pseudomonadota; class Betaproteobacteria; order Burkholderiales; family Burkholderiaceae; genus Paraburkholderia; species Paraburkholderia kirstenboschensis. The sequence continues at coordinate 3,125,933 of NZ_CP136513.1, forward strand.
CAACGTACATTCAATGATCCTGAACGACGCAATGCTCGTTCAGGAAACCATCGATCTGATTCGCACACGCCGCTACAACGTTGAATGGGCGCTGACCGAACAACTCGAACGGCTCTCGCGCCATTTCGACGATATCGAAGACGAATATCTGCGCGAGCGCAAAGCCGACATCGAGCAAGTGGTGGAGCGGGTGCTGAAGGCGCTGGCGGGGGCGTCGGGCTCGCTGGTGAATGGCGTGCACGGCGCGTGCGACGAAATGATCGTGGTCGCGCACGACATTGCGCCTGCCGACATGATGCAGTTCAAGACGCAAACGTTTCAGGGTTTCGTCACGGATCTCGGCGGGCGTACTTCTCATACGGCTATCGTCGCGCGCAGCCTGGGCATTCCGGCGGCGGTCGGCGTGCAGCACGCTAGCGCGCTGATTCGCCAGGACGACCTGATCATCGTAGACGGCGACCATGGCATTGTGATCGTCGATCCCGCGCCGATCGTGCTGGAGGAATATTCATACCGGCAGAGCGAAAAAGCGCTGGAGCAGCGCAAGCTGCAGCGCCTGAAATTTTCGCCGACGCAAACGCTGTGCGGCACGCGTATCGAACTGTGCGCGAACATCGAGTTGCCCGAAGATGCGCGCGCCGCGGTCGACGCCGGCGCGACCGGTGTTGGCCTCTTTCGCACCGAGTTCCTGTTCATGAATCACAAGCACCGCATGCCCGAAGAGGAGGAGCAGTTCGAAGCCTACCGGCGCGCGGTCGAGTTGATGAACGGTCTGCCGGTCACGATCCGCACCATCGACGTGGGCGCCGACAAGCCCCTCGATTCGATGAGCGGCGGCGACGGCTACGAGACCGCATCGAACCCCGCGTTGGGCCTCAGGGCAATTCGCTGGAGTTTGTCCGAGCCGCAGATGTTCCTCACGCAACTGCGCGCGATTCTGCGCGCGTCGGCGTTCGGCACGGTGAAGATTCTGGTGCCGATGCTCGCGCATGCGCAGGAGATCGATCAAACGCTCGACCTGATCCGCGAAGCCAAGCGTCAGCTAGACGATGCAGGGATTGCGTACGACCCGAACGTGCAGGTCGGCGCGATGATCGAGATTCCTGCCGCGGCCATTGCGTTGCCGCTCTTTCTCAAGCGGCTGGATTTTCTGTCCATCGGCACCAACGACCTGATCCAGTACACGCTCGCTATCGACCGGGCGGACAACTCGGTCGCGCATCTGTACGATCCGCTTCATCCGGCGGTGCTGCATCTGATCGCCTTCACGTTGCGCGAAGCGAAGCGGGCGGGGGTGCCGGTGTCGGTTTGCGGAGAGATGGCGGGCGACCCGAGCTTGACACGTCTGCTGCTCGGCATGGGCCTCACCGAGTTTTCAATGCATCCGAGTCAATTGCTCGTGGTCAAGCAGGAAGTTTTGCGTTCGCATTTGAAAACGTTGGAGAAGCCGGTGGCAGATGTGCTCGCTTCGTTCGAGCCCGAAGAAGTGCAAGCTGCGCTTAAGCGCGTGGCGCAAGCCTGATCGACATTGCCTGCTCCGAATGAAAAACGCCGCACGTGTGCGGCGTTTTTCATTATGGCTTTGTACCGCTGCTTAAGGCCGGTGGCGTTGTCCGCATACCGGGCAATCCGGCTGACGCGCAATGCGCATGGTGGTCCATTCCATTCGCAGCGAATCGAGCATGGTCAGCCGGCCGACAAGCGGCGTGCCGATTTCGCCGATTACCTTCAGCGCTTCGGCCGCCTGCATCGAGCCGATGATGCCGACCGTCGGCGCAAACACGCCCATGGTCGAGCACGCGACTTCCTCGAACGGCTGGTCTTCGGGAAATACACACGCGTAGCACGGCGATGCTTCGTCGCGGAAGTCGAACGTGCTGATCTGGCCGTCGAAGCGCAATGCGGCGCCCGACACCAGCGGCACGCCATGCTTCACGCAGGCGCGATTGATCGCGTGGCGCGTGGCGAAGTTGTCGGTGCAATCGAGCACGACTGTGGCGGCCGGTACATGACGATCAAGCCACGCGTCGTCGACGCGTTCGGCCACCGCGTTCACTGTCACTTCGGGATTGATTTGCGCGAGCGTGTCGCGGCCGGACTCCACCTTCTTGCGTCCGAGAGACGCGCTCACGTGCAGGATCTGCCGTTGCAGATTGGTTAGATCGACCGTATCGGCATCGACTAGCGTCAAGCGTCCGACGCCGGCCGCCGCGAGATACATCGCGGCAGGCGAACCCAGTCCACCCGCGCCGACGATGATCGCGTGGGCATCGATAAAGCGCTGCTGCGCCTCGATGCCGATTTCGTCGACGAGAATATGGCGGGAATAGCGAAGGAGTTGATCGTCATTCATGGCGGGCCAGCGTGTCTTCTTCGCTGCGTGTCTTCACGGCGGCTTGCGCCGCGAAGACACGTGAGTCGTGCTGCTTACTTGCTTTGGGTGGCCGGTGCGGGTGCCGGCGCAACACCCGACGCACCCGGCACCGGTTGCGTCGGCTTCACGGCGACCGGCGCGGATGCCGACGTGGCCGGCTTGTTCTGCGCGAGACGCCGCTCGGTCAGCGACTTCGATTCCTGCACCGGCTTGCCTTCGAGCTTGTTCAACGCTTGCGCCAGCATGAAGTCGTCGGCGGAACCGAATTCGACCGGCTTGCGCTCGCGATCTTTCTGGCGCTGTTCCGGCGTCTTCTTGTCGTTCTGCTCTTCGAGCTGACGTAACTGGTCCATGCGATCCTGCTCGCGCTTCTCGGCTTCCTTCTTCTCGTTCGGGTCTTGCGTGTTGGCAAGATGATTCGAGTAGTCGACTTCGCGCGTGACGAGTGCGTCGTCCGGATCGCCTTCTGCGTACTGATCGATCGCGATGTCAGGACGGATGCCCTTGTTCTGGATAGAACGGCCGCTCGGCGTGTAGTAATACGCCGTGGTCAGGCGCAGCGCGGTGTCGGCGGTCATGGGCCGCACGGTCTGCACTGAGCCCTTGCCGAAGGTCGTCTTGCCGACGATCAGCGCACGATGCTGATCCTGCAGCGCGCCCGCGACGATCTCCGATGCCGACGCCGAGTAGGCGTTGGTCAGCACGATCATCGGCACGGTCTTGAAGATCGGCGCTTCGTCTTTCAGCGGATCGGTGTCGAAGGACTGCAGGCGGTAGTTGTCGTAAGTGTCGCGGTAGACCTGCTTCGAATCCGGAATCTGCCCGTTGGTGGACACGACGACCGAGTTCGGCGGCAGGAACGCGCCGGCCACGCCGACCGCGCTTTGCAGCAGCCCGCCGCCGTTGTTGCGCAGGTCGAGCACGAGGCCCTTCAGATTCGGCTGCTGACGCGCAATGTCCTGCAGCTTCGCGGCGAGGTCAGGCGTAGTGCGTTCCTGGAAGCTGGTGATACGCACATACGCATAGCCCGGCGCGAGGATCTTCATCTTGACCGACTGCACCCTGATGAGCGCTCGCGTGACGGTGAGCGGGAACGTGCGGTCGTCGGTCTTGCGGAAGATCGTGAGCGTGACCTTGGTGCCCGGTTCGCCGCGCATCTGCTTGACCGCCTGGTCGAGCGTCATGCCGCGTACGGGCTTGTCGTTGATGCGCGTGATCAGGTCGCCCGGACGAATGCCGGCGCGGAACGCGGGCGTGTCTTCGATCGGCGAGATGACCTTGATCAGGCCGTCTTCCGACGAAATTTCAATGCCGAGGCCCGCGAAGCGACCTTTGGTCTGCTCCTGCAGTTCCTCGTAATCGGTCTTGTCGAGGTAGGACGAATGCGGGTCGAGGCTCGACACCATGCCTTTGATTGCGGCGGTCAGAAGCTTTTTATCGTCGACAGGTTCGACGTACTCGTGCTTGATCTGCCCGAACACTTCGGCAAAGAGCCTGAGCTGGTCCAGCGGCAACGGAGTGGCGGCGGCGCTGGCGGGCTGCTGGGCCGAGGCCGAAAGTTGCAAAGTGGCAAATACACCGGTAGCAAGGCCCGCGGCGATCAGGCCGATATTTTTCAGGTTCTTTCGCATAGAGTCTGTTGCGGTCGGAAGCGCGTGGCAGCGTCGATAGAGATGGGGACGGACAAGTATAACTGCACACCCGCCAACTCAGGGCGCAGCGCAGGCAATCGAGATTCGACAGCGCCAGGCGTGCCGGGTTCGGCGCAACCTGCGCGGGGCGTCGAAGTAATGTGCTGTAACGGTGGATCGCGGCCAGAATGATCGCGATCGAGGGAAGCGGACTGCACTGACCGGTACGTCTTGCCGGTCGGCGTGGTCCGTTGCTGGCGCGCCGCTGCGCTTGCTGCCACCTTCGCCGCCACGATCTTTAACAAAGAAGCGCGGGGACGCGGCGAAGGGCAGATGAGCAGGCGGCGGCCAGAAGCAGCTACGTCGCAGTCGCGCTGCAACTAGCGGGCACAGCGGAATCAGCCCGCCTTGCCCTGCTTCGCGACGGCAGCCTGTGCCTTCGCGATAGCTTCCTGGTCGCCCAGATAGTAGTGCTTCAGCGGCTTCAGGTTTTCGTCCAGCTCATAGACGAGCGGCACGCCGTTCGGAATATTGAGCCCGACGATGTCGTCGTCCGAGATGTTGTCGAGGTACTTCACCAATGCGCGGATCGAGTTGCCGTGCGCCGCGATCACCACTTTGCGGCCCGACTTGATGGCCGGCGCGATCGACTCGTTCCACAGCGGCAACACGCGCGCCACCGTATCTTTCAGGCACTCGGTGAGCGGCAGCTGTTCGCGCGGCACCTTGGCGTAGCGCGGATCGTTATAAGGCGCGCGCTCGTCCGTCGGTTCGAGCGCCGGCGGCGGCGTGTCGTAGCTGCGACGCCAGACCAGCACCTGTTCGTCGCCGAATTTCGCCGCGGTTTCGGCCTTGTTCAGACCCGACAGCGCGCCGTAGTGGCGCTCGTTCAGACGCCACGAATGCACGACGGGTATGTACATCTGATCCATCTGGTCCTGCACATGCCACAGCGTGCGGACCGCGCGCTTGAGCACGGACGTGTAGGCGATGTCGAACGAATAGCCGGATTCCCTCAGCAGCACGCCCGCCTGCTGCGCTTCGCGGTTGCCCTGCTCGGTCAGGTCGACGTCGACCCAGCCCGTGAAGCGGTTTTCCTTGTTCCACGTTGATTCGCCGTGGCGGATGAGAACGAGTTTGTACATAAGATTGCCGGTCGGTAGTAAGGAAGCTGTAAGCGCTGCCAGGCGCCCGACGAGGAGCGCCGCCATCGCGTCAGACGCTTATTTTATAATGCCGGGATTGCCCTTTCCGATTTCTCTCTTTTTCGGCGGATCTTCCGTGAAGTTTTTCACTGATTACACAAACCTTGTCCTCATTGCGATCGTCCTCATCTCCGGTGGGTTGCTACTGTGGCCGACCATCAGCCGGCGCGGCCGCGGTGGCCTGTCGGCCGCCGAAGCCACGCAGCTGATCAATCGGCGCAATGCGGCGGTTATCGACCTGCGTCCGCTGGCCGACTTCGCCAAAGGGCATTTGCCCTCGGCGCGGCACCTGGAATTCGCCGAGTTGCAAGCAAAGGTCGCGCAACTGGTGAAGAATAAGAGCAACCCCGTGCTGCTGGTGTGCCAGACCGGCCAGCAGTCGAACAAGGCAGCGCGTATCGTGCAGGATGCGGGATATGCGGAAGTCCACGTTCTGGAAGGCGGCGTCGACGCCTGGCAGAAAGCCGGCATGCCGGTTGTGAAACAAGGAGTAGCCAAGTGAACAAAGTGATCATGTACAGCACGCAGGTGTGCCCGTATTGCCAGATGGCCGAACGTCTTTTAAAGTCGCGCGGCGTCGAGAATATCGAAAAAGTACTGATCGACAAGGACCCGGCCCGTCGTGAGGAAATGATGACCCGGACCGGTCGTCGCACGGTGCCGCAAGTGTTTATCGGCGAGAAGCACGTGGGCGGGTACGACGATCTCTCCGCGCTCGATCGCGCGGGCGGTCTGACGCCTCTGCTCGAAGCCGCCTGAATTCTCGCGCCGTTGGGCGCGGGAAGCGGCGGGTGAAATACAAGCCGGCGCATCGTCGCCCCGCGTGGGCGGGCGGCGCGCCGCAAATATCCGGCGACCCATGAGTTCATGGGCCGCCGCTACGCATACCTATCAGGGAATCACTCAATCATGTCCGACGAGAATAACCAGCCGTTCTTCAACATCCAGCGCATCTATCTGAAGGACATGTCGCTCGAACAGCCGAATTCGCCGGCCATTTTCCTCGAGCAAGACATGCCGTCGGTCGAGGTGGAAGTCGACGTGAAGGCCGAGCGCCTCGCGGACACCGTGTTCGAAATTCTCGTGACTGGCACCGTGACGGCCAAGGTGTCGGACAAGGTCGCGTTCCTGATCGAAGCCAAGCAGGCAGGCATTTTCGATATTCGCAACATTCCGGCGGAACAGGTCGATCCGCTCGTCGGCATTGCGTGCCCGACCATCCTGTTCCCGTACCTGCGCTCGAACATCGCCGACGCGATCACGCGCGCGGGCTTCCCGCCGATCCACCTCGCCGAAATCAACTTCCAGGCGCTCTACGAGCAACGCCTCGCGCAGATGGGCGGCCAGGACGGCGCAGCGCAAAACGGCGTCACGCATTAAGTGTCGCAGGCAGTGCCGGCTATGAAGGTTGCTGTTCTCGGAGCCGGCGCATGGGGCACGGCCCTCGCCGGCCATCTGGCAGTCAGGCACGACACGCTGTTGTGGGCGCGCGAGCCCGCGCTGGTCGCGGATCTCTCCGCTTCGCACGAAAACGCCCGCTATCTTGCGGGCGTTGCTTTGCCGTCGGCGCTTCGCTACGAAGCGGACCTGAACGCGGCGCTCGACCATGCGCTTGCCGACGACGCGCTATGCGTCGTGGCCACGCCCGTGGCCGGACTGCGCGCGCTGTTCCAGTCGATGCGCGATGCGGGCAAAGTGCCCGCGCATATCGTGTGGCTTTGCAAGGGTTTCGAGGCGGAGTCGCAGTTGTTGCCGCATCAGGTGGTCGCGTCCGAGCTGCCCGCGCACGGCAGTAATGGCGTGCTGTCCGGTCCGAGCTTCGCGCGGGAAGTCGGTCAGGGCTTGCCGGTTGCGCTGACCATCGCGAGTGCTTCGGCGGCATGCCGCGAGCGCACGGTTGCGGCGTTTCATCACGGCGCGATGCGCATTTATACGGGCGACGACATCGTCGGCGTAGAAGTGGGCGGCGCGGTGAAGAACGTGCTGGCTATTGCAACGGGAATCGCCGACGGTCTGGGTCTCGGCCTGAACGCGCGCGCGGCTCTGATCACCCGCGGACTCGCCGAAATGTCGCGTCTCGGTGTGACGCTCGGCGGACGCGCGGAGACGTTCACTGGTTTGACGGGGCTCGGCGATCTGATTCTTACCGCGACCGGCGATCTGTCGCGCAATCGCACGGTCGGCGTGCAGCTCGCCGCGGGCCGTTCGCTCGCCGATATTCTCGGCGGCCTGGGCCATGTGGCCGAAGGCGTGCGTTGCGCGCAAGCGGTTCTCGCGATCGCGCGTGCTCATGCAATCGAAATGCCGATCACTCAGGCGGTCTGTGCCGTGCTGTTCGACGGCGTAGCGCCGCGCGACGCCGTCAGCGCCCTGTTGCGGCGCGATTCGAAGGCCGAATAAGCCGCCCCAGGTTCCCGGGCGCTCTCCCTGTCAGCCGTTCGGCGTGTAACAACGCTGAACGGCTGCCTGCACTCGCTGTCCATTGTCTATCGACGCTACGGATCAGTGAGGTTCCCATGCTCAGTATCGATCGTTGCACGCTGGAAGCGCGCGTGTCCGACATCACGACTCTTGACGTGGACGCCATTGTCAACGCAGCCAATACTTCGTTGCTCGGCGGCGGCGGTGTGGACGGCGCGATTCATCGCGCGGCCGGCAAGGAATTGCTGCGCGAATGCGAAGCGCTTGGCGGCTGCGCGACTGGCGACGCGAAGCTCACGCGCGGCTACCATTTGCCGGCGCGATATGTGATCCACGCGGTGGGACCGGTCTGGCGCGGCGGCACGCATGGCGAGGCGGATCTGCTGGCTTCCTGCTATCAGCGCTCGCTCGAGGTGGCGCGCGAGGCAAACTGCGCGAGCATTGCATTCCCCGCGATTAGTTGCGGCATCTACCGTTTTCCTCCCGATGAAGCAGTTCGTATCGCGGTCGAAACAGTAATCGAAAATCTGCCTCGCATGCCGCAACTCGAGCAGGTTATCTTCGCCTGCTTCGACCACGCGATGTTCGAGCGCTATCAGGCGGAGTTGCAGCGCCGTCAGGCGCCGCCCTCGAAACCTGTTTGACGCCACGCTTCGAACACCACGATTGCGACTGTATTCGACAGGTTCAGGCTGCGGTTGCCCGGACGCATCGGCAGGCGCACGCGCTGTTCGTTGGGAAACTCTTCGAGCATCGAGTCGGGCAGGCCGCGCGTTTCCGCGCCAAACACGAACCAGTCGCCCGATTGAAACGCGTGCTCGTGGAAGCGGCCCGAGCCGCGCGTGGTGAACGCGAACATGCGCGCCGCATCCGGCGACTCTTTCGCGATGAATGCGGCCCAGTCGGCATGCACGTTCATTTGCGCATATTCGTGATAGTCGAGACCGGCGCGGCGCAGCTTGGCATCGTCGAGCGGAAAGCCGAGCGGCTCGATCAGATGCAGCCGCGCACCCGTGTTGGCGCACAGGCGGATGACGTTGCCGGTGTTAGGCGGAATTTCCGGTTCGACGAGAACGACATTGAACATAAAGTGGTCAGGTAGAGACTAGTTTTTCGGTGTGCGCAGTGCGACGAAGTTCGTGACGCGCCGCGCACCGGCTGCCTTCAGCGTGCGCGCGAGCGCTTCGAGCGTCGCGCCGGTCGTCATTACATCGTCGACGATGCCGACGTGCAGCCCTTCAACTCTTCCAGCAAGCTGGAATGCACGGCCCACGTTAAGCCGGCGCGCGTCGAGGTCGAGCCGCGACTGCGGCGCGGTGTCGATCACGCGGCGCACCAGGGTCGGGTCGCCCGGCACGTTCAACGAGCGAGCCAGCGCTCTGGCAATCTGCCATGCCTGGTTATAACCGCACTCTCGGAGACGCCGATCCGCGAGCGGTACCGGAGCGATGACATCGGGGCAGTCGGACGGATCTTGCCAGGTATCTTGCGCGAGACGCGCAAGGCGCCGCGCGAATTCGCGCGCCAGCATCAACTGGGCGCGAAACTTGAGGCCGACTGCGAGCGCGTCGAGCGGCGCGCGGTAATCGGCGAGCGCGAACGTTGCATCGAACGGCGGTTTTTCGGCGACGCAATCCGCGCAGCGATATGACGCGTGCTGTTCCCTTCGCGCGAAGGTCAGCGGCACGGCGCAGACGCAACAACGCAACGCACTCTCATTCCAATAGGATTCGTCGCAAAAGGGGCACAGCGTGCTGTGCGACAAATTGCCGCACAAAGCACAGGCGTTCGGCAGAATCGCGTGCATTGCATGCGGCCACGCCGAACGCACGCCGCGCGTGAATTGCGTGAAGTGGCTGGCTGAGGACGAAAAATATGCTCGGAATGTCATGCATTGGCGGCCGCAAAGGCCTTTCGCACTGAAGCAGAGGAAGCGAACGAGTATACTTCGGGCTCTACGCCAGTACGACACCCATGTCCCCAACTCCCGCTCAATCAGGCCGTCCGGCCTACGATTCCCGGCGCCTCAGGCGGATTTTCGACCGCCGTGCAACGACTTTCGACGACGTCGCCTTCCTGCCGCGCGAGATCGCGCAGCGCATGCGCGAGCGTCTCGATTACATCAAGGTCGCGCCGGCGAGCGTGCTCGATGCCGGTTGCGGTGCAGGCGAAGACATTCCTGCATTGCGTGAGCGCTTTCCGGAAGCGCCGGTGTTCGGCTCAGACCTGTCGCACGCCATGCTTACGCGCGCGCTGCGCCACGATTCCGGCGATACGAGCTGGCGGCGCTTCTTGCCGGCCACGCTCGGCAAGGCGCTTGGCGCACGCGGTCCGCGCTTCGCGCAAGCGGACTTTTCCGCGCTGCCCTTCGCGGCGGGCGCCTTCGAATTCATCTGGTCCAACCTCGCACTTCACTGGCACTCGCGCCCCGATCTCGTATTCCCTGAGTGGCAGCGGGTGCTCAAGGTGAATGGGCTGCTGATGTTCAGTACCCTGGGACCCGACACTCTGAAGGAGTTGCGCGGCGCATACGCCGAAGTGGAGGCGGCGCACGGCGTCGGCTCGCGCAAGCATGTGATCGACTTTGTCGACATGCATGACCTTGGCGACATGCTGGTCGAAAGCGGTTTCGAAATTCCCGTGATGGACCAGGAAACCATCACAATCACCTATAAGTCGCCCGAGTCGCTACTCGCGGACGTGCGCCGTTGGGGCGCGTATCCGTTCGAGCGCGAAGAGTCGTCGGGCGCGGCGGCACGCCGGTTGCACAGAGCGTTGCTGGCAGCGCTCGAAGCGCGTCGGCGCGACGACGGAACAATCGCGCTGACCTTCGAGGTGATCTACGGACACGCGTGGAAAGCGGTGCCGCGCACGACGGCGGAAGGACACGGCATCGTGCGAATAGAGGACATTGGGCGAGGCTCGTCGAGGAATCGCTAAAGCGGTAAAGAGGACATCTGTTATGTCTGAAATTACCGTTTCCAAAGACGTGCGGAAGGTGCGGCAAAACGGCGCGGAGGCTTGTCGCGCCTGGCTTGTGAGGCTGTTGGGGCTTGCTTGTGGATGCTATGGATCGCGCCTATAATGCGTCAGTTTGTCGCCCGGAGTTCCCACATTTGGGGCGGCAGGCCCCAGGCACGGGGCTGCAAGATGAGTTGGTGCGGTGGCGGTTGGGCGACCGGAATATGAGGTCGCGGTCGGGCATTGCGGGCGGCCGTTGGTGACGCGTTTGTGACGTTCGGCGGGAGGCAGCGATGGATGCATCAGATCTGCTGGCGGATTCAGAACCGGTCCTGAAGGACTGGACAATGAAACGCAACTGTTCCATGTCGCCGCGGCAGTTTGTGTGTTTCTACGTGTCGCTTGCGTTGTTCTCGTTGGCAATTGCTTTCATGCTGGTTCTGGTCGGCGCCTGGCTGGTGTTGCCGTTCACCGGTATCGAATTGCTGGCGGTGGGCGTCGCGTTTGCCATTTATGCGCGCCACGCTGTCGATTACGAACGCATCCGGCTGTTTCAGAACCGGCTCGTGATCGAACAGGTGAGCGCCGAGCAGGTCACGCAGTTCGAGTTCAATCCGCGCTGGGTGCGGATCGAGGCTGGCGCAACACCGCGTGATCAGATCAAGCTGGTCTCGCGCGGCGAGACGATCATGATCGGGCAGCATCTCGCGCAGCACCGGCGCGCGCAGTTCGCCGGCGAATTGCGTATCTGGCTCGCGCGTTGTTAGGCGCGTCCGGTCATACGGCGTTCACGGGGAGCGCGAGCAGCCCGTCACGGGGTCAGCGGGGTCGAGGGTTTGAATGGAAATTTTGGGTAAGGAAGCTATGAAAACAATCAAGCGAGCGCTCATGGGCGTGCTGGCGATGAGCGGACTGCTTTTCGCCGGTGCCGCCCTGGCAGTGGGCGATGTTCCGGGCGGCCCCGCCGTCAACGAGATCAATCTCCAGCCGCCTGCGACGAAAATCGCTGAGGAGCTCTACAGCCTCCACACGTTCATGCTGATTCTTTGCACGGTGATTTTCATCGGCGTGTTCGCTGTGATGTTCTATTCGATCTTTGCCCACCGCAAATCGAAAGGTCACAAGGCTTCGAATTTCCACGAAAGCACTACCGTCGAAATCATCTGGACGATCGTGCCGTTCGTCATCGTCGTGTTGATGGCGTTGCCGGCCACCAAGACGGTTGTCGCAATGAAGGACACGACCAATGCCGACGTCACCATCAAGGTCACCGGCTACCAGTGGAAGTGGGGCTACGACTACGTGAAGGGTCCGGGCGAGGGCATCAGCTTCCTCTCCACGCTGGCCACGCCGCGTGCCGAAACCGACGGCCGTCAGCCGATTTCCACTACGTATCTGCAAGAAGTCGACAATCCGCTGGTCGTGCCGGTCGGCAAGAAAATCCGCATCATCACCACCGCGAACGACGTGGTCCACTCCTGGTACGTGCCGGCCTTCGGCGTGAAACAGGACGCGATTCCGGGTTTCGTGCGCGACACGTGGTTCAAGGCTGACAAGGTCGGTACCTTCCGCGGCTTCTGTACCGAACTTTGCGGCAAGGAACACGCGTTCATGCCGGTGGTGGTCGAAGTACTTTCCACCGACGACTACGCGAAGTGGGTCGACACGCAGAAGAAGAAAATGGCCGCGGGTCAGGACGATCCGAACAAGACCTATACGTTGGCCGAGTTGATGGAGCGCGGCGGCAAGGTGTATGCGGCCAACTGCGCGGTCTGCCATCAGCCCACCGGCAAAGGCGCGGGCGCATTCCCGGCGCTCGACGGCAGCAAGGTTGCCAACGGCGCGATCGCCGAGCATGTCAGCATCGTGTTGAAAGGCAAGAACGCAATGCCTTCCTGGGCGCCTACGCTGAACGACGTCGAGATTGCTTCGGTGGTCACATTCGAACGTAATTCGTGGGGCAACCACACCGGCGACGTTCTCCAGCCGAAGCAGGTCGCGGACGCCCGTAACGGCAAGATGCCCGAAGGCGGCAATCATCTGGCCGACGCAGGCACGGCGGCGAGCGGCGCGGAAGCGGCGTCGGGTGCGGCGGCTCCGGAAGCACCGGGTGCGCAAGCAGCGTCGGCGGGCTCGGAAAGCACGGCGGCATCGCAAGCCGCGCTGCCGGCGAGCGTCTACTTCGATACCGGCAAGAGCACCTTACCGGCCGACGCAAAAGCGGCGGTCGAAGCAGCCGCGGCTTACGCGAAGGCGCATCCGGACGCGAAGTTCACGCTGTCTGGCTACACCGACGCCACCGGCTCCGCGGACGCGAACGCGAAGCTCGCAAAGAGCCGTGCGGAAGCCGTGCGCGACGCGTTGAAAGCAGCCGGCATCGCCGAAGACCATATCATTTTGAAGAAGCCGGAAACGATCACGGGCGGCAGCGACGCGAAAGAAGCCCGGCGTGTTCAGATCAGCCCGGCTGCCTGACGTGTCACGGTCAGCACCGCAGTATTCGCTTTAGGAGATTGTCATGTCTAGCATCGGACACGATGTAGTCGCGGGCCACGAGCACGTGCACGGCGACCATGCCCACGAAACGCCGCATGGCTGGCGTCGTTGGCTGTTCGCAACCAACCACAAGGACATCGGTACGCTGTACCTGATCTTCTCGTTCACCATGTTCCTCTCCGGGGGCGTGATGGCGCTGATGATCCGTGCCGAGTTGTTCGAGCCGGGCCTGCAGATCATGCGCCCCGAGTTCTTCAACCAGTTGACCACCATGCACGGCCTGATCATGGTGTTCGGCGCGATCATGCCGGCGTTCGTCGGCTTCGCAAACTGGATGGTGCCGCTGCAGATCGGCGCATCGGACATGGCTTTTGCCCGCATGAACAACTTCAGCTTCTGGCTTCTGCCGGTGGCGGCTGTCCTGCTGGTCGGTTCGTTCTTCTCGCCGGGCGGCGCGACCGCCGCGGGCTGGACGCTGTACGCGCCGCTGTCCACGCAGATGGGCCCGGGCATGGACTTCGCGATTTTCGCGGTCCACCTGATGGGTGCTTCGTCGATCATGGGCGGGATCAACATCGTCGTGACGATCCTGAACATGCGCGCGCCCGGCCTCACGCTCATGAAGATGCCCATGTTCGTCTGGACCTGGCTGATCACCGCGTACCTGCTGATCGCCGTGATGCCGGTTCTCGCTGGCGCAATCACCATGGTTCTGTTCGATCGCCACTTCGGCACGTCGTTCTTCAACGCGGCCGGCGGCGGCGACCCGGTCATGTACCAGCACATCTTCTGGTTCTTCGGGCACCCCGAGGTGTACATCATGATCTTGCCGGCGTTCGGGATCGTGTCGCAGGTGATTCCGGCGTTCTCGCGCAAGCCGCTGTTCGGCTATAGCTCCATGGTGTACGCAACCTCGTCGATCGCGATTCTGTCGTTCATGGTCTGGGCGCACCACATGTTCGCAACCGGCATGCCGGTGACGGGCCAGCTGTTCTTCATGTACGCGACCATGTTGATCGCCGTGCCGACTGGCGTGAAGGTGTTCAACTGGGTCGCGACGATGTGGCGCGGCTCGCTCTCCTTCGAAACGCCCATGCTGTTCGCGGTCGGCTTCCTGCTGGTGTTCACGTTCGGCGGTTTGTCGGGCCTGATGCTCGCAATGGCGCCGCTCGACATCCAGTATCACGGTACCTACTTCGTGGTCGCGCACTTCCACTACGTGCTGGTGGCGGGCTCGCTCTTCGCGTTGTTCTCGGGCTGGTACTACTGGGCGCCGAAGTGGACCGGCTGGATGTACAACGAAACGCGCGGCAAGATCCACTTCTGGGCGTCGATGTTCTTCTTCAACCTCGCGTTCCTGCCGATGCACTTCGTCGGTCTCGCAGGCATGCCGCGTCGCTACGCCGACTATCCGGCGCAATTCACCGACTGGAACCAGGTGATTTCGATCGGCGCGTTCGGCTTCGGTCTTGCGCAGGTGTACTTCCTGTTCGCGGTTGCGTTGCCTGCGTATCGCGGCGGCGGCGACCACGAAAAGGCTGGCGACAAGCCGTGGGACGGCGCAACGGGCCTCGAGTGGACCGTGCCGAGCCCGGCTCCGTTCCACACGTTCGAAAACCCGCCGACCGTCGAGTAATCGTCGTTTAGCGAAGTGGCCGGTTCCGAGGCGACGTGATCGCATCGTCGCCGGGACCGGACGGCGGCGAAAGCGCGGCAATGGCAGTAACAAGGTATTCAGAAACCCGAGCATGACGCGTAATTCACAGGAAAGACGTACACCGGAGCAGATTCGAGTGAGCAACAGGCGGATAGGTCTTGTTCTGCTTGCAATCGCAGCGGTATTTTTCGCGAGCGTCATCATCAATCAGGGTTGGTTTTCCTGACGGAACCGGTACAGGTGTAGTTTGCAGGTTTGTTGAGGATTGAGATGTCGACGCAACCGCCGGCTCAGGCCGATCGCTCTTTCAACCGTTCGATGCTGGTCAAGCTGTTCGTCGTCGCGTTGATGATGTTCGGCTTTGGTTTTGCACTGGTGCCGATGTACCGCGCGATCTGTCAGATCACCGGCATCAACAACCTGGTGCAGCGCGATGCAACGGTGCGCGAGGCGAAGAATACGCAGGTCGACATGAGCCGTACGGTTTCGATCGAATTCGATGCGAACGCGCGCGGCCCGCTCGGTTTCAAGCCGGAGCAGCGCAGCATGGACGTGCATCCGGGCGAAGTGACAACAGTGATGTACGAGGTGAGCAACGAACAGGCGCGCACGATCCAGGCGCAAGCCATTCCGAGCTACGCGCCGAAGCAGGCGACCGAGTACTTCAAGAAGATCGAGTGTTTCTGTTTTACGCAGCAGACGTTGACGGCGAATCAGACGAAGCGGATGCCGGTCGTGTTCGTCGTCGATCCGAAGTTGCCGAAGGACGTGAAAACGATCACGTTGTCGTACACGTTTTTCGAGTTGAATACGCCGGCAACGGCGAAGGTCGGAAGCGCGGCGCTCCCGGCCGAGACGGCGGCCACTGCCGCCAATCCCGCCTGACGGCTGATGCCGCCGGCGAAGGAAGACAACAATGAGCGATAACAGCGGCGGCCCGCGCAAAAGCAGTTTCGGCCAGTCGATGAGGGCGGTGTTCTGGTCGTTTTTCGGCGTGCGCAAGCGGCGCGATCTGGAAGCCGACGCAACGCAACTGAACCCGCTGCACGTCATTATCGCGGCGCTGATCAGTACGGCCATTTTCATCGGCGTGCTGATTCTGGTGGTGCGCGCGGTGGTGGGCTGACATTGCGCGCATGCATGTAGTACGGGCGTAGCAGCGCCCACGAATTAGAGTGAAGCGGTGCGGTACACACGCGCCGCCGAAGATACAGCCGGAGCTTCCGGAACAACTGGACTGAAGTGGAGAATCAAGAATGAGCGGTCAAAACGAGAGCCCGTACTATTTCGTACCGCATCCGTCGCGGCATCCGATCAGCGCCGCCGCTGGTTTGCTGGTCATGCTCGGATCGCTTGCGGCGTGGATCAACGAACATGACTGGGCGCCGATCGGCGTTGTCGTCGGCCTGTTGTGGCTGCTCTTTACGTTGTGGCACTGGTTTGGCGACGCGATTGCCGAATCCGAAGGCGGCATGTACGGCAAGAATGTCGACAAGTCGTACCGCTGGAGCATGAGCTGGTTCATCTTCTCCGAAGTGATGTTCTTCGGCGCTTTCTTCGGCGCGCTCTTCTACGCACGCGCAATCGCGCTGCACGAACTGGCGAGTCTGGATTACAAGCTGATTTGGCCGGATTTCTCGGCGGTGTGGCCGAACAACGGTCCCGCGTCGCTCGTGTCGACCTTCAAGTCAATGACGCCGTGGCCGGTGCCGACCATCAACACGGCGCTGCTGCTTTCTTCGGGCGCCACGCTGACGGTCTCGCACCACGCACTGCGTGAAGATCATCGCAAGAAGGCAATCATCTGGCTGGCAGCTACGCTGGTGCTGGGCGTGTGCTTCCTGTTCCTGCAGGGCTTCGAATACTTCCACGCGTATAACGAACTGAACCTGACGCTGGCTTCGGGCGTGTACGGCTCCACGTTCTTCCTGCTGACGGGCTTCCACGGTTTTCACGTGTTCCTCGGCGGCACGATGCTCGCGGTGGTGCTGGTGCGGATGATTCGCGGCCACTTTACGGCGGAACACCACTTCGCGTTCGAAGGCGCGGCCTGGTATTGGCACTTCGTCGATGTGGTCTGGCTCGGACTCTACGTGGTCGTGTACTGGCTGTAAGACTGATTGGCCCGCGCCGCGGCCGGCTATACCGGAGCGTGCGGGGGCCGTCGCGCAGCGTCCTTCGGAACACCGCGCACGCGAGTAGTGAGCAGGATTGTGAAGCGCCGCCCTCGACCCTGTCAGGGCGGCGTTTTGTTTAGGGCAGTGATGGTTGCGCCAGGCTCAGCGCCCGTACGGAATGCCGGTTGAGTGAATCCAGCCCATCCAGTACGCAAACAGAATGAAGAGGAAGAGCGAGATAGAAAGTCCGACTCGCGTGGCGAGCGACCAGACCATCCGCTTGGTTTTGCCCTTGTCATGCATCATGAAATACAGCGCCGACACCATGCTGGCGATGATCAGGACGAAGGCAATGGGAACGAGAATGTGCATGGAAGCTGCTGAAACGGAAAAGCGCGAAGGCAAGGTGGCCATTATCTCACCGCGCGCCGGCGTTTGCCCTACGCTCGCCACCACGCTCAGGCCGGGCATGGAGTGTCGTCGATGAAGATCCGCCTCGTTCCCGCGTTGTTGATTCTGCTCGTGGTCGCGGTGACCTTGCGGCTCGGCTTCTGGCAGCGCGACCGCGCGCATCAGAAAGAAGCACTCGAGGCACGCATCACGCAGTTCGAGAACGCGCCCGCGCAACCTGTCACCAGCGCGCCGGTGGCATTGAAGGACATCGAATTCCATCGCGTGAAAGCGCGCGGCACGTTTGTCGCGGACAAGGTCGTGTATCTCGACAATCGTCCGTATAACGATCAGCCGGGCTTTTACGTGGTGATGCCTTTTAAACTCAGCGACGGCGGTTATGTGCTCGTCAATCGTGGCTGGTTGCCGCGTAACATCAATAATCGCGAGACGATTGCACCGTACACTACGCCGCAGGGCGAAATCGAGATAGAAGGGATTGCGCGTGCGGATGCGTCACGCGCGTTCGAACTCGGGCAGGGCGGTTCGGCCGCGCATCAGGCGATTCGCCAGAATCTCGACGTCGCCGCCTATGCCGCCGAAACCGCACTGCCCTTGCAATCGTTCGTGATCCAGCAATTGAGCGACGACGGCGACAAACTCGTGCGCGACTGGCCGGCTCCAGGCAGCGGCGTCGAGCGCAACTACGGCTACATGTTCCAGTGGTGGGGCATGGCGGCCGCGGCTTTGGCCTTCGGCCTGTACGCCGCGCGCCGCGCCGCCAGAAAACCGCAGGCGCCCGTCGTGTGATGCAGCGCGTGCCCGGCGCGGCTCTGCACGAGTGAGGCGAGCCGCACAAATTATTGAAAGAGGTCATGTAGTGTCGACGCCATCTCCCCGTTCGCCGCAAGCCGGCAAATCCGCCGCCAAACCGATGCCCGGCCAGCCCAACGGCAAGGGCTCCTGGGAGCGCGGCCGCTGGATCTTGCTGCTGCTCGCGATCGTCTGCGCGGCGCCTATCGCCGTGTCGTATTTCATGTACTACGTGGTGAAGCCGAGCGGCGGCAGCACCAGTTACGGCACGCTCGTCGAACCACAACGGCCGATTCCCGAGTCGCTCGTCGCCATTGGCGAAGACGGCAAACCGCTCAAACTCGCCACGTTGCGTGGCCACTGGCTGCTGATTTCCGTCGACGACACCGCCTGCGACAAAGCGTGCGTGACGAAGCTCTACTTCATGCGGCAAATCCGCGCGGCACAGGGCCCGGAACGCGAGCGCGTCGTCGAAGTGTGGCTTCGTACAGGTGCGGGCAACGTGGCGGACGTGATACAAAAGGCTTATCCCGACACCAACATACTGCTCGCCGATCCGGCGCAGGTGTCGGCGTGGCTGCCGACCGCGATCGGCACCAAGGTCACCGACCATATCTACATGGTCGATCCGAACGGCAATCTGATGATGCGTTTCCCGAAAGATCCGAACCCGAGCAAGATCAAGGGCGACGTGACCAAGCTGCTGAAGTGGTCGAGCATCGGCTGATGCCGCAACCAGGGTAAGAGAAGATGTTCGTACTGCAATTGGGCCTGATCGGCTTGTGTATCGCGTTGTTGCCGCTGTCTTATGTGTGGGTCAAGGCCGACGACAATAAATTCCGCAAGCTCGTGTGGCTCACCACTTTCCTCACGCTCGACCTCGTGATGTTCGGCGGCTTCACGCGTCTGACGGACTCGGGGCTCGGCTGTCCGGATTGGCCCGGCTGCTATGGCACGTCCTCGCCGTTTATCGCGCATGCCGCAATCACCGCCGCGCATCAGGCGATGCCCACCGGCCCCGTCAGCATGACCAAAGCATGGATCGAAATGATCCACCGCTACTTCGCAATGGCGATCGGCGTGCTGATCATCGCGCAGACGGTCATTGCATGGACCGCGCGCATCAAGCGGCGTCCGCTGCACGTGTCGCCCTGGTGGCCCACTTCGCTGCTGCTGCTGATTCTCGTGCAAGGCGCATTCGGCGCATGGACGGTGACGATGAAGCTGCAACCGGTCATCGTGACGACGCACCTGCTGCTCGGTCTCGCGCTACTGGGCACGCTCGGCTGGCTCGCCGCGCGTCAGACGCCGTTGCCCGCCTACGAGCCCGAAGCCGCGCGCTGGCGCGTCGCGGCGGTCGCGGGTCTCGTGCTGTTGATTGCGCAGATCGCGTTGGGCGGCTGGGTCAGCACGAACTACGCGGTGCTCGCGTGTACGGATTTCCCCACCTGCAACGGCCAATGGGTTCCCCCGATGGACTTCGCCCACGGCTTTCACTTGTGGCGTGCGCTCGGCATGACAGGCAACGGCGACATGATCACGCAAGATGCGCTGGTAGCGATTCACTGGACCCACCGCACCTTCGCGCTCGTGGTCGTCGGCTACCTCGTGTGGTTCGCGCTGCAATTGCGCCGCTTCGAGTCGCTGCGGCGTCCGGCGAACGGTGTTTTGCTGGTGGTGCTGATCCAGTTCGTCACCGGATTGTCGAACATCGTTCTGCAATGGCCGTTGCCTATTGCGGTAGCTCATAACGGAGGCGCGGCGATCCTGTTGCTGCTGCTCGTTATGTTAAACTTTCGAATCGCTTATAGCCGTCCCGGCCGCGCCGTGTTGCCTGCGCGCGATGCCGCGCCAGCGTGACTCCACATGGACAGCACAACACTCCCCCAAACGCCCGGCAACCGGATCTCGCAGTACATTGCGCTGACCAAGCCGCGCGTCACGCAACTTGCCGTGTTCTGTGCCGTCATCGGCATGTTTCTGTCGACGCCCGGCATGGTGCCCTGGACGATTCTGATCGGCGGCACCGTCGGCATCTGGCTGCTCGCCGGAGCGGCGTTTGCAATCAACTGCCTCGTCGAACAAAAAATCGACGCGAAAATGCGGCGCACTTCGTGGCGTCCGTCGGCGCGCGGCGAAATCACCACTACGCAAATTCTGCTGTTCTCGGCCGTGCTCGGCGGCCTCGGCATGTGGACGCTGTACACGTTCGCCAATCCGCTGACCATGTGGCTCACGCTTGCCACGTTCGTCGGCTATGCCGTCATCTATACGTTGCTGCTCAAGCCGGCCACGCCACAGAACATCGTGATCGGCGGCGCGTCGGGTGCCATGCCGCCGGCGCTCGGCTGGGCCGCCGTCACCGGTCAGGTGCCGGGCGACGCGTGGATTCTCGTGCTGATCATTTTCGTATGGACGCCGCCGCACTTCTGGGCGCTCGCGTTGTACCGCCGCAAAGACTATGAAAACGCCGGCTTGCCGATGCTGCCGAACACGCACGGCGAAAAGTACACGCGGCTGCATATTCTGTTGTACACAGTAATTCTGTTCGCCGTCACGATGATGCCGTTCATCTCAGGCATGAGCGGCGTGGTGTACCTCGCGGCGGCTGTTGTGCTCGGCGCGGTGTTTCTCGCCTACGCGTGGAAGATCTACCTCGAGTACTCCGACAATCTGGCGCGCCGAACCTTCCGTTACTCAATCGTCTATCTGTCGCTGCTGTTTGCCGCGCTGCTGGTCGACCACTATGTGCGCGTTGTGATCGGCGCGTAATACCATGCTCAATACCCGCTTCGCGCGTGCGGCGCGTGCTGCTGTGATTGCCTGCGCGCTCGTCAGCGCGTTATTCGTGGCGGGCTGCGGCAAGCAGACGCCAGCGTTCCAGAACCTGGACCTCACCGGCAATACTCAGTTCGGGAGCAACTTTTCGTTGCCCGACACGTCCGGCAAGATTCGCACAATGGCGGATTACAAAGGCAAGGTCGTGGTGCTGTTTTTCGGCTACACACATTGCCCGGACGTTTGCCCCACCACGATGGCCGAGCTCTCGCAAGCGCTGCAGCAACTGGGCCCCGAAGACGCAAAGCGCGTTCAAGTACTGTTCGTCACCGTCGATCCCGAGCGCGACACTGACGCGCTGCTCGCGCAATACGTCCCAGCGTTTAATCCGACTTTCGTGGGCCTGCGCCCCGCTGACGAGGCGCAGCTCAAGAAAGTGGCGAAAGACTTCCGCGTCTACTACGCGAAGGTGCCCGGCAAGACCCCCGACAGCTACACGATGGACCATACGGCGGCGAGCTACGTGTTCGACCCCGAGGGCAAGCTACGCCTTTTCGCGCGCGACGGCCAAGGCGCCGCGCCTTGGGTACACGACATCGAGCTGCTGCTTGACTGACGCGGCGGCCGCTCATTCTCTAACGGATAAATGCGGCACGAACGCCGCAAGACTCGCACAAGAGCCGCACGAGAACTACACGCGAGCCGCACCAACTCAAGCCGGTATCGGCAGATTCAACCCCGGCGCAAGCCGTGTCGTCTTGAACTCGGTCACCTCGTAACGCGCGAGCTTCTGCACGGCGAACGGATCGGTTGCGAGGATCGCATCCAGCCTGTCGCGATCGATCCGCACCGCCAGGATGATGCCGCCGTCGCGCGGCACTTTCGGTCCCGCGACCACGAAGACACCTGCTTCGAAATGCGTCGTCAGGAACGCACGGTGCGCCTCGAGCGCGTCGTCGATGCGCTCGAGCGGGGCGGTATAGATAAGGTTGATGACATACATGGGCGTCCTCGCAGGTGATTGAACGTACCGCGGATACTCGCGGCAACGTTTCGAATTATCGGCCACAGCGTGGCTCTTCGCCGCGCAATCGCGCCGCGCATACCCATATGTGATTGCGATATTTCACATCTCGCACAGCATATGAGACGATTTACGGTCCAGCCGGCGGCGCGCTGTTATCCCGTTCTTACCTGCGTGTCATCAGTGCCTGCCTCCGGCTATCACCCGGATCTCATTGCAAACGATCCGATTAGAAACAGCGAGAATTACATGCAGCGCAGAAACATCCTCAAAGCCCTCTCCGCAGTAATCGCCGGCGCGGCGATCGTTACCAGTTTCGGCGCCCATGCCGACGACAAAGTCATCAAGGTCGGCACCATCGGCGGCCCGGACGCGCAGATCTGGGAAGTCGTCACCAAGGTGGCCAAGCGTGAAGGTCTGAACGTGAAGGTCGTCGAATTCAACGATTATGTGCAGCCGAACGCCGCGCTCGACGCCGGCGATCTCGACGCCAACAGCTTCCAGCATCAGCCGTATCTCGACAGCCAGATCAAGCAGCGCGGCTACAAGATCGTCAACGCGGGCCTCACCTACATCTCGCCGCTCGGCATCTACTCGAAGAAGCTGAAGTCGCTGAAGGATCTGCCGCAAGGGGCGAAGGTCGCCGTGCCGAACGATCCGTCCAACGAGAACCGCGCGCTGCTGCTTCTGCAGACGCAAGGCGTGATCAAGCTGAAGGCCGGTGCGGGCACGAACGGCAACAACGCGACGGCGCTCGACGTCGCTGAGAATCCGAAGAAGATCAAGCTGGTTGAACTCGATGCTGCGCAATTGCCGCGCTCGCTGGCCGATGTCGATGCAGCCGCGATCAACACGAATTTTGCGCTTTCCGCCGGTCTGCAGCCGACCAAAGACGCGATTGCGCTCGAAGACGTTCACAGCCCGTACGCGAACCTGATCGCGGTGCGCACTCAGGACAAGGACAAGCCGTGGGTGAAGAAGCTGGTTGCAGCGTATCAGTCGGAAGACGTGCGCCAGTTCATCAAGACGCAGTTCAAGGGGTCGGTGGTGCCGTCGTTCTAACGCGGCTTACAGTCCCAACTCCCATCGCTCGATCATCAGGTCCTTGCCGAAACGGCGCTCCGGCGCCGTGCTGACGAGCTCAAACCCGGCGCGCCTGCACAGGCGCCGCGGCTCTTCCAGCGCGCTGGCCGTGGTCAACGTCAGTCTCGTGTAACCCGCGCGCCGCGCGAACCGCGTTGCTTCGGTCATCAGGCGGGTGCCAATGCCAAGACGCAAGTCCGGTTCGACCCATAAGAGGCGCACGCCGGCCACCGTCGTCGACACTGCGACGATGCACACCGCGCCCACCACCGTGCCGTTCTGATCGGCGACGACACACGTTTCGCGAACGCTATCGTTGCGTTGCGTGTAGTCGGCGACCACGCGCGCAAGCAGCCCTTCGAACGATCCGTCCCAGCCATATTGCGCCGCGAACCACTGCGCTTGTCGATGCACGAGCCAGCCGCATTCGCCCGGGCGCGGCGCGCGCAGTTCAATGGCGTCCTGGCGTGGCTTGTCGCCGAGCAGCCTTTCGATAATGTTCATCGCGGCAATCAACTGCTCCTGTGAGGCCGCGCCGAGCCCGCCCAGCAGGTCCAGCACTTCCTGAACAGCCGCCGAGTCGAGCGGCGCATAGGCCGCGTGGCCGTTGGACGTCAGTTCGATCAGCGACTGGCGCGCGTCCGTCTCGGACGGCCGTCGCGTGATCAGATTGCGACGCTCGAAACTGGTGAGTAAGCGGCTCAGATAACCGCTGTCGAGTCCAAGCGCGCGGCCGAGCACCGACGCCGTCTGCGCACTTCCGCGCGACAGTTCGTGCAGCACGCGCACCTCCGTCAACGAGAACGTGCTGCGAGCCAGGCGCTCGTGCAGAGCGCCGATAAGCCGCGTGTAGAAGCGATTGAAATGGCGGACTGCCTGGGCCCGTCGCAGCGTCTCGGAATCGGTCAAATGCTGATCTCCGTTTTTTTATGGATTCGCATACCACTATATTGGAACGCGCCCTCATTAACAAAACCGCGCGCGCTCAGATGAACCGCTTGCG
Source organism: Paraburkholderia kirstenboschensis (assembly GCF_032806925.1). Classification (NCBI taxonomy): domain Bacteria; kingdom Pseudomonadati; phylum Pseudomonadota; class Betaproteobacteria; order Burkholderiales; family Burkholderiaceae; genus Paraburkholderia; species Paraburkholderia kirstenboschensis. The sequence goes on from NZ_CP136513.1 coordinate 3,149,886, forward strand.
AATCTAAAAGGTACGAACGTGCACACTTCCAGACGTCACGAACTGGTTCGCAATTGGGTCTGCGGCACGCTTAACTTGTCTCGAATACGGGTAAATCCTGGGACCTCCAAACCGGCACAAAAACCGCGGTCGTTGGCCTGAGAGGCTTGTTCCGCAACGCTTTGCGCCCGGTCATACCGGCATAGAACCAGTTCGTTGACTGGTATTATGTTGGTTATATAATGGGCTCTCTTTTTTGCAGGTCGAACCTTTCGCCACTGCCGCCGGAGCGCCATGGAAACTCGCTGGTCCGCACTCATGCCTGACGCTCGCAACGTCACGCCGCTCTATTTGCAGCTCGCGCGCAATCTGGCGACCGCGATCCATTGCGGGGTGTGGTCGGCAGGTGAGGCGCTGCCTTCGGAGCGTACGCTGTCGGACGCAATCGGCGTGTCGCGCATTACCGCGCGCAAGGCAATCGAACTGCTGGTCGAGCAAGGGCTGATCCGGCGCGCGCGCGGCGCGGGCAGCTTCATCACGCCACGCGTCGAAGATCCGCTGTCGCGGCTCACCGGCTTCACCAAGAAGATGCAGCAGCGCGGCTTCCGACCGGACTCGGTGTGGCTCGAGCGCGATATCCGCGCCGCCAATCGGGAGGAACTGGTGCGGCTCGGTTTGTCGCCCGGCGCAGCGGTGGCGAGCCTGCGCCGGCTGCGCCGCGCGGACGGCATCGTGATGGCGGTCGAGCATTCGGCGCTTCCTGTCGCGATCGTTCCCGATCCGCAAGCAATCGGCGTCTCGCTCTATAGCTATCTGGAGCAACGCGGTGCGGCGGTTGTGCGCGCGTTGCAGCACTTTCGCGCGGTCAACGCTTCGAGCGAGATCGCTTCACTCATGGATATCGAACCCCGCTCGGCGCTGCTGGTCATTACCCGTATCGGTTATAGCGCCGACCAGCGCGCAATCGAATTGACGGACACCTATTGCCGCGACGACTACTACGACTTCGTCGCTGAATTGCGGACCTGAGCGCCGCATCCGAGTGGGCGCGTGGTTCGCACCCGCACGCCGCGCCCGCACGTCGCACCCTCAGCGCAATTCAGCCACGCCCTGCATCACGCCTTGCAAGAGAGACTCATGCTGACCGGAAACATACTCACCACCGACGGGTGGATTCACGGCACGCTCGAATACGAAAACGGCCGCATCACGACGCTCACCGGCGCGCGCGTCGATCCCGCGACGAACGACGCACCGTACATCCTTCCAGGCTTCATCGACCTGCACGTGCATGGCGGCGGCGGCGCGGACGTAATGGAAGCCGGCGACGCGATCGAAACCATCACGCGCACACATGCGCGCTACGGCACGACGAGTCTGCTGGCCACAACCATGACCGCACCGCGCGACGAACTGATGAGCGTGGTCGCCGGTCTCGGCGACGTCGCGCGGGTGCGCACGCCAGGCTGCTCGCGAGTGCTCGGCGTGCATCTGGAGGGGCCGTACATCAACCCCGGCAAGCTCGGCGCGCAGCCCGACGCAGCCGTCTCCGCTGTGATGGACGAAGTGCTCAAGTATCTGTCCATCGCGCCCATTCGCGTCGTCACGCTGGCGCCTGAAATTGCCGGCCACATGGACATCATCTCCGAGATGGCGGCGCGCGGCGTGCGCGTGCAGCTCGGCCATTCGCTCGGCACTTACGACGACGCCGTTGCCGCGCTCAAGCACGGCGCGTGCGGCTTCACTCATCTTTTCAATGCGATGTCGCCGCTGCATCACCGCAATCCTGGCCTCGTCGGCGCGGCGCTCGCGCATGCCGAATTCGCGGAAATCATTCCCGACTTGCTGCACGTGCATCCGGGCGCGATCCGCGCCGCACTGCGCGCGATTCCGCGTCTGTACGTGGTCACAGACAGCACGTCGGCGACCGGCATGCCCGACGGCGAATACCGTCTCGGCAGCCAACACGTGACGAAGTGTCTGGGCGGCGTGCGTCTCGCCGACGGAACGCTCGCCGGCAGCACCCTGACCATGGATCAGGCGCTGCGCAATCTGGTGTCGATCGGCCTGCCGATCGCCGATGTATCAAACCGTTTGTCGCGCTACGCCGCCGACTACCTCGGCATCGAAGACCGCGGCCGCATCGCGCGCGGTGCATGGGCCGACGTCGTCGTGTTCGATCGTGAACTGGCGTTGAGCGCGACATACGTCGAAGGAGAAGCAATTGTCGAATATGCTTAAAGAGGCGCTAGCGTCCGCAGAAACGGTCGCCGCGCAACTCACGGACACCTCGCGCGTCGAGGCCCTGGCCGCCCGGCTCGCACAGCAACCGCGCCATGTCGCGTTGACGGTCGCGCGCGGCAGTTCCGATCATGCGGCGAGTTACTTCGCAAGCCTGACGATGAGCCGCCTCGGCGTGCCCGTCGCGTCGCTGCCCATGTCGGTCGCGACGCTGCAACAGGCGCCGCTACAAGTTCGCGATCAGCTTGCACTGGCGTTCTCGCAATCGGGCAAGAGTCCTGACCTGGTCGGCACGATGCAGGCGCTGCGAGAGGCGGGCGCGTTGACCGTTGCCGCAGTGAATGCACTGGCTTCGCCGCTCGCCGACGCGTGCGAGTGGCATCTGCCGCTCGTTGCCGGTCCTGAACTGAGCGTTGCGGCCACCAAGAGCTACATCGCGATGCTCTCGACTTCCGCGCAACTGGTCGCGCATTGGCAGCGCGATGCGGAACTGCTGGCTGCATTGAATACGCTGCCCGACGCGTTGCAGACCGCCGGCAAGCTCGACTGGTCGAAGGCCGTCGACGAACTGCGCGGCATCGAACGCATGATCGTGATCGGACGCGGTCTCGGCCTTGCCATCGCGCAGGAAGCCGCGTTGAAGCTGAAGGAAACCTCCGGCATTCAGGCAGAAGCGTTTTCTAGCGCGGAAGTGCGGCACGGTCCGATGGAACTGATCGACCGCGACTACCCGTTGCTGGTGTTCGCTCCGCGCGGACCGGAGCAGGCGGGTCTCCTGCAACTCGCGCGCGACATGCAGGCGCGGGGCGCTCGCGTGTTGCTCGCCGCTCCGTCCGATGTACCGGAAGCGACGCTGCCGCTCGCTACCACCGCTCACGCGGCGCTCGATCCGATCGCCGCCATCCTGTCCTTTTACGTGATGGCCGCGGGCCTTGCCGCCGCGCGCGGGCGCAATCCCGATGCGCCGCGCCATCTCAACAAAGTCACCGAAACTCACTGACGAGAAATCAGATGCGACGTGTCGAGGAGTCCCGTTTAATGAGCCATTCTGAAGGCCATATTGTTTTGCTCGCGCCGATGACCGGTCCGGTCGTTCTGCTCGCGAACGTGCCCGACCCGGTATTTTCGGGCGGCATGTTCGGCGACGGGATCGGCGTCGATCCGCTCGAGGGCCGACTCGTCGCGCCATGCGAGGGAACCGTCACCCATCTTGCGCGCACCGGCCACGCCGTGACGCTGGCGACAGCGGAAGGCGCCGAGATTCTGCTGCATATCGGTATCGACACTGTCGAGCTGAATGGCAAAGGCTTTGCGCCGATGGTCGAGCAGGGCGCACACGTGCATGCCGGCGACGTGCTGATCGAGTTCGATCAGGATCAAATCGCCTTGCATGCGCCGAGCCTTGTTTCTGTCATCGCTATTGCCAACTCGGACGCGTTCGAAATCGTCGAGCGCGTGCAGGGCGGCATGCTAAAGGCGGGTGAAACGCCGCTGTTGTTGCTGCGTCCTCGCGACGGTGCAGCGGCCGACGCGTCGCGTCAGTTGAGCGCAACGAGCGTGACCGAAGAAGCGCGCGCGCAAGTCACACTGGTTCACGCGGGCGGCCTGCATGCGCGGCCGGCTGCGCGTGCTCGTGAAGCGGCACGCGGTTTCGATGCACGTGTCGAAGTGCGTTACGAAGGTCGCAAGGCGGCAATTGAAAGCGTGGTTGGACTGCTGGGACTCGGCGCAGGTCAAGGTGCGACTGTGGAGTTACTCGGTGTGGGTCCGCAAGCCCGAGCCGCTGTCGACGCGATTGTTCAGGAACTGACCCGCGAGGCGCACGGCGAAGTCGAAGAGAAGCCGGCGCGGCAAAGTTCGCCCGCACCGCAAACGGTGGCACCGGCCGCAGGCGAGGCTCTCGCGCCGAACACGCTCGCCGGTGTCTGTGCGGCGCCGGGTGTGGCTATCGGCAAGCTCGTGCGCTGGGACGACGCGGACATCGATCCGCCCGAACAGGCAAGCGGCACGTCGGCTGCGGAAAGCCGTCTGCTCGACAAGGCGATTGCGACCGTCGACGCCGACCTCGGCACGACGGTGCGCGACGCGTCGCAACGCGGCGCGGTCGGCGAGGCGGGTATTTTCGCGGTGCATCGTGTTTTGCTCGAAGACCCCACGCTGCTCGACGCCGCGCGCGATCTGATCAGTCTCGGCAAGAGCGCAGGCTTTGCGTGGCGCGAAGCGATCCGCGCACAGATAGCCATCCTTACCAATATTGAAGACGCATTGCTCGCCGAGCGTGCCGCCGATCTGCGCGACATCGAGAAGCGCGTGCTGCGTGCGCTCGGCTATACGAATGCCGCGGCGCGCACGCTCCCGGACGAAGCCGTGCTCGCCGCGGAAGAGTTCACGCCGTCCGATTTGTCCGCACTGGATCGCTCGCGCGTCACGGCTCTCGTGATGGCGCGCGGCGGTGCGACGTCGCATGCGGCGATTCTCGCGCGGCAGGCGGGCATTCCCGCGCTGGTGGCCGTCGGCGATGCGCTCTATGCGATTCCCGAAGGCACGCAGGTCGTGGTGAACGCGACCACCGGCCGCCTGGAATTTGCACCGACGGAGTTCGATGTAGAACGCGCGCGTCTCGAGCGCAGCCGCCTCGCGGGCGTGCGCGAAGCGAACCGCCGTACGTCGCAGCAAGCTGCGGTCACGGCGGATGGCCGCGCGATCGAAGTCGCCGCGAACATCGCGACGCTCGACGACGCGAAAACCGCCGTCGAAAACGGCGCCGACTCCGTGGGCCTGCTGCGTACCGAACTGCTATTCATTCACCGCGCAGCCGCGCCGACCACGGACGAGCATCGGCAAAGCTACCAAGGCATTGTCGACGCATTGAGCGGGCGCACGGCGATCATCCGCACGCTTGACGTCGGCGCGGACAAGGAAGTCGATTACCTCACGCTGCCGCCGGAGCCGAACCCCGCGCTCGGCTTGCGCGGCATTCGCCTCGCGCAGGTGCGCCCCGATCTGCTCGACGATCAGCTGCGCGGCCTGCTCGCCGTCAAGCCGTTCGGCGCCGTGCGCATTTTGCTGCCGATGGTGACCGATGTCGGCGAGCTGATCCAGATTCGCAAACGAATCGACGAATTCGCTCGCGAGCTGGGCCGCACCGAGCCGATCGAAGTCGGCGTGATGATCGAGGTGCCGTCGGCGGCGCTGCTGGCCGACCAACTGTCGCAACACGCGGACTTCCTGTCGATCGGCACCAATGACCTGACGCAATACACGCTTGCCATGGACCGCTGTCAGGCCGATCTCGCTGCGCAGGCCGACGGTCTGCATCCGGCTGTGCTGCGGCTGATCGCGGCCACCGTGCAAGGCGCGAACCGGCATGGCAAATGGGTCGGCGTATGCGGTGCGCTGGCGGGCGATCCGCTTGCGATGCCGCTGCTCGTCGGCCTCGGCGTGACCGAGCTTTCGGTGGACCCGGTTTCGGTGCCGGGCATCAAGGCGCGGGTGCGCAATCTCGATTATCAACTGTGCCGTCAACGCGCCCAGGATGCGCTGGCGCTCGAATCGGCGCAGGCGGTAAGAGCAGTAAGCCGCGAAACGTGGCCGTTGGACTGAACCCCGCACGGTACGCAACGCCACATAACTCAACGACGTCCGTCGACAACGAGACAAGGGATTGGAGGTATCAATGGATGGGAACCCGTTTCTGAAGATTCAGCGCCTGGGACGCGCGCTGATGCTGCCTATTGCGGTGCTGCCGGTTGCCGGCCTGCTGCTGCGCCTCGGCCAGCCCGATGTGTTCAACATCAAGATGATCGCCGACGCCGGCGGCGCGATCTTCGACAACCTGCCGCTGCTGTTCGCAATCGGCGTGGCGGTCGGTTTTGCGAAGGACAACAACGGCGTCGCGGGTCTCGCGGGCGCGATCGGTTATCTGATCGAAGTCGCGGTGATGAAGGACATCAACGACAAGCTCAACATGGGCGTGCTGTCCGGGATCGTGGCGGGTATCGTGGCCGGTTTGCTGTACAACCGCTACAAGGACATCAAGCTGCCCGACTACCTGGCGTTCTTCGGAGGGAAACGCTTCGTGCCGATCGTCACGGGCGTGGTCTGTCTCGCGCTCGGCATTGTGTTCGGCTATGTGTGGCAACCGGTGCAGAGCGTGATCGATACGGCCGGCCATTGGCTGACCACGGCGGGCGCGCTCGGCGCTTTCGTGTTCGGCGTGCTGAACCGGCTGCTGCTCGTTACGGGCTTGCATCACATCCTCAATTCGTTGACGTGGTTCGTGTTCGGCACGTTCACGCCGCCGGGCGGCGTCGCCGTGACCGGCGATCTGCATCGTTTCTTCGCCGGCGATCCGACCGCCGGAACGTTCATGACGGGCTTCTTCCCGGTCATGATGTTCGGCTTACCGGCCGCGTGTCTGGCGATGTTCCATGAAGCGCCGAAGGAGCGCCGCGCGGTCGTGGGCGGTCTGCTGTTCTCGATGGCGCTCACGTCGTTTCTGACGGGCGTCACGGAGCCGATCGAGTTCAGCTTCATGTTCCTCGCGCCGGTGCTGTACGTGATCCATGCGCTGTTGACGGGTCTTGCCCTCGCGATCTGTTCGGCACTCGGAATTCACCTCGGTTTCACGTTCTCCGCGGGCGCGATCGACTACGTGCTGAACTACGGCCTTTCGACGAAGGGCTGGCTGGCCATTCCGGTCGGCATTGCGTATTCGGTGGTGTACTACGGCCTGTTCCGCTTCTTCATCCGCAAGTTCAACATGGCGACGCCGGGCCGCGAACCGGCCGCTGCCGACGAGCAAGTCGATTCGTTCGCGGCTGGCGGTTTCGTTTCGCCTGCCGCCGGCGCTGCCGTGCCGCGCGCGCAGCGTTATATCGCGGCGCTGGGCGGCGCGTCGAATCTCTCGGTGGTGGATGCGTGCACGACGCGTCTGCGTCTGTCCGTCGTGGACTCGAGCAAGGTGTCGGAGAACGAACTGAAGACGATCGGCGCGCGTGGCGTGCTCAAGCGCGGCGCGACGAACGTGCAGGTCATTATCGGACCGGAAGCGGACATCATCGCTGATGAAATTCGGACTGCGATGGAGCGGGGCGGCAACGATGCCGCTGCGGTAAAGCCGGCTGCTTCGGCTGCTGCGCCAGCTGCGATTTCGGCTTCGGCTTCGGCGGCGGTGACCGCGGGTGGTGCGTCGCGTGCCCCAAGCGGTCCGCTCGATCCCGATCCATTGCGCTGGCTGGCGGTGTTCGGCGGCGCCGGCAACGTAAAGTCGCTCGACGCCGTCGCGACAACGCGTCTGCGTATCGTCGTGCGAGATCCGTCGGCAGTGGATCGTCAGCGTCTCGCGACGCTCGACACGGCGTGGGTCGCAGCGGATACGTTCCATATCGTCGTCGGCGATGCGGCGCGGCGTTACGCGGAAACACTGGCTACGCGCATGCCGGCCAGCGGCGGCGCAGCGCCTTTGCCTGCCTGATCGAACAAGCGTGGCGCGCAAAGCGCTTCAAGGCGCTTCATGCCACGACGTGATGCGGTAGCAGCAACTTAGCGGCCGAGCAGCCATCGCAATAAAAAAGCGGCACCTTGATTCGAGGTGCCGCTTTGCGTTTAGCGGCGCAATGCCGCTCAAGCTATTCGTCAGCGTGCTGTACGTTGAACCGTTTAGCATATCTGGCACGCGTGCCCGTCTTGTCGGGCAGCGCGGGAACATCGCATAAAAAAAGCCCCACCGTCTTGCGAGGCAGGGCTTGCGACTTCAGCGCTTCTTTCGGGCTAACCGGCCAGCACCACGCCGATGTAACCGTTGGCGAGCGTTACGCGTATTCGGTCAGCGCACCGCGCATCTTCTTCATTGCGCTAGCTTCGATCTGACGAATACGCTCAGCCGATACGCCGAACTCGTCGGCCAGTTCGTGCAGCGTCGAGCCGCCCGAACCGTCGTCTTCGACCTTCAGCCAGCGAGCTTCGATGATGCGGCGGCTGCGGGCGTCGAGCGCCTCCAGTGCCGTCGCGATACCGTCGCTTTGAAGCTTGTCGCGTTGACGCGAGGCCAGTACCGCGGTCGGCTCGCTGTGCGAGTCGGCGAGATACGCGATCGGCGCATACGACTCTTCGCCGTCTTCAACCTGGCCTTCCAGCGCGATGTCGCCGCCGGAGAGGCGCGTTTCCATCTCGGCCACTTCTTCGCGCTTGACGTTCAGCTCCTTGGCGAGACCTTCGATCTCGTCCGGCGTGAAAGCGCCCAAGCCTTGCTTATGGCTGCGCAGATTGAAGAACAGCTTGCGCTGCGCCTTGGTTGTGGCGACCTTCACCATGCGCCAGTTGCGCAGGATGTATTCGTGGATCTCGGCCTTGATCCAGTGCATGGCATACGACACGAGACGTACGTTCTGCTCGGGATCGAAGCGCTTCACGGCCTTCATCAGGCCGATATTGCCTTCCTGGATCAGGTCGGCGTGCGGCAGCCCATAGCCCAGATAGTTGCGCGCGATCGAGACGACCAGCCGCAGGTGCGACAGCACGAGGCGGCGTGCAGCCTCGAGGTTGTCGTGCTCGCGGAATTCTGTGGCGAACTGGCGTTCTTCTGCCGGCGTCAGCATCGGAATCCGATTTACGGCCTGGATGTAGGCGTCGATGTTGCCCAGTTGACCGGGCAGCAGGGAGGAATGCGAGAGCGCCAGCGCACCTGCCGGAGCGGCCTTAGCCGACGACGGGCTCAGAGTACTCGGAAGGGTCAATGCATGGCTCACGTTTAAAACTCCTTTGGAATCAGGCAAAAGCTTGTTCAGGTAACGACTCCAGCGTTGGATGTTAGCACTCTCGTTTTCCGAGTGCTAATACTTAGAGCTCATAGGGGCATCCAAGTTCCGTAATTTCCTATTGAATTTCAAGTTTCAATAGCCATCATACTCGCCTTTAAAGGCCAGCGCCGGTGCCGTAGGAATTACCTAACAAATTCCATTCATTCTCACTTTCGACCGATTTTTCCAAATTTTGATGTATGTAATTGCGGAAATTTAAGTTTCTTAATAGGATCCACCGACTTCAGATTGTCTTTAGAATACGCGGACTGTTACAGAATGTTCAACGTGCTGAGCTCGGGTATCAGATGGACAACAAAAAGAACGTCTTCCGTGGACAGGCTCTGAAAGCGGCATGCGCGGCTCTGCTGCTTACCCTTTCCGGCGTTGCTGCTGCCGATCAGTTCGGAATCCAGGTCACCGGGGCTGTCGGGGATCGCCATGTCAAAAAACTGGACCTCGGCTTGGTGTGGGACCCCAATCTAACGTGGTGGCAGATCGGCGACTGGCATTTCGCGCTGATCGGCGAGGCCCACGTGGCCTGGTGGCATACGAACGAAGGCAATGTGCATGAGAACATCGGCGAGATCGGTGTGACGCCTATCATTCGCTTCATTAAAGGATCGGGATCAATCCGGCCTTTCGTCGAGTTGGGCGCGGGCGTGCGCTTGCTGTCGAGCCCGAGAATTTCTTCGACCTTCACGCTGTCCACTGCGTTCCAGTTCGCCGATATGGCGGGCGTGGGCATGCAGTTCGGCGGCCATCAGCAGTATCAGGCGGGCTACCGCTTCCAGCATGTTTCGAATGGCGGTATCAAAGAGCCGAATCCTGGTATAAATTTCCACCAGCTATACCTGCAATATAACTTCTGACGACCGTGGCCGCGTCTGGCTCACCGGTGCAAGGGGCTGAGCAATGGCGGCAAAGACAATCGAGGCGATTCGCGGGCTGGAACGCGAACGCTTTCGCGCGATGGTCGACGGCGACGGTCAATCGCTCGACACGCTGCTCGCGGAGAACGTGAGCTACGTGCACACGAACGGCAAGCGCGAGACGAAGCGACAGTTCATCGACGGCATTACCGCAGGGCGCCGCCGCTACCGGCAGATCGAAGTGCAGTCGCAAGATGTGCTGGCGGTGGGCCGCGAAACTTGCGTCGTGACCGGCCGCGCGCTGATCGAGATGGAAGCGAATAGCGGTGCACTGCTTTTTCCCATTGCCTACACGGCGATCCACACGCAGGAAGACGGCCAGTGGCGCCTCATTGCATGGCAGGCGACGCGTTGCGCGATTGAGTGAGCCTTAGTGCGCGGGCGTTCTCGCGACGTCGGCGATCAACTCGACTTGCCTCTCTATCGCGCTCGGCGCCAGCGCCTCGCCGCGCAGCACGGCGCCGATCCATGCCGCTGTCGTCGCGGCGTCGCGCGCTTCGGGCAACTCGACCTGGGGTGCGTCGGGCGACGAGCGCTCATGCGGCACTCGCGTCTCGCAGACCCCGTCATGCAGCCAGTCCACCTGGACCTGACGCCGGGTGTCGGCCACGGCTTCGCCCTCCGTGCCCCGCGCGAGCAAGGCACCGCCGGCCGCCGCGTCGGGATGGGAGCTGAATAGCTGCGTGAGGCTGTCCCGATACGGGGGATGCGTGTAGTTCACGAGACGCAGTCCGGCGGGCGCGAACGGCTGGAGAATCTTGACGAGCGTATGCGTCGAATTGCGCACGCCCATGCGCCGGCGCAGCGCGAGCAGACGCGCGAGCTTTGGCGCGAGCACGTCGATCGGCGCAAATGCGAGACGGCGCTCTGCGAGGCCGTCTTCAATGTCGTCATGCGAGTTCGCGTGCGGTATCCGCAGGTGCGTGAAAATTTCAGCGCTTGTCACGCGGCCGGGATCGTCGGTAACGCCGTGCACGAGAACCGGCACCCCTTCACGCGCGAGCAGCAGCGCAAGCAGCGGCACGAGGTTCGGCTGCTTGCGTGCGCCGTTATAGCTGGGGATCGACACGGGCCGAAACTCGCCGGGCCGCAGATGAACCGGCTCGAACGACGCGTGGGCGCCAGCGAGCATCGCCGCGAGTTCGTCGGCGGTTTCGCCTTTGACACGATAAGCCAGCAGCACCGCGCCCAGCTCGAGTTCACCGACGCGGCCGTCGAGCATGGCGGTGTAGAGCGCGCGGGTATCTTCGGCGGTGAGCGCGCGGGCTCCATTCGGCCCGCGGCCGATTTCCTTGATGAAGCGGGCGCAGGGGAACGGGTTGGCGGTGTCGGTGAAGTCGGTCATGAGAGCAATTGACGTGCTGGCGTGCCGCCATCGGGCCGGCCGCCACGGTATTCAAGGGACGTTATCTGGTGTGAGTATCGCATCTATAGCCGTCTGGCGAGGCGTGGGCACTGGCGCGCCGCTGTCGCGAACCCGTGCCGGACTGGCGCGCGCCACCTTCTACCACGCGTTACACTCGCTGTTTTATCGCCGCACTGCGGCTCATATCGAAGAACGGAGAACCGGATGAGTTACGTATTTGCACCGGCACCGGTGGTCGGGGTGCCGATTGTTGGGTCCAGCGAGCAGTTCCCTGTGCGTCGCATTTATTGCGTCGGCCGCAACTACGAGGCGCATGCCCGCGAGATGGGGCACGATCCCGACCGCGAGCCGCCGTTTTTCTTCAGCAAGCCGGCGGATGCCGTCCTGTATGTCGCGCCGGGCGAGACCGGCGAATTCCCGTATCCGACGCTATCGAAAAACCTCCACTTCGAGATGGAGCTCGTCGCGGCGATCGGCAAAGGCGGCAAAAATATCTCCGCGGACAGCGCGCTGGATCACGTCTATGGCTACGCGCTCGGTCTCGACATGACGCGCCGGGACCTGCAGGCCGAGGCGAAGAAGCTGGGTCGTCCGTGGGACACCGCAAAGGGTTTCGATCACTCCGCGCCGCTTGGCCCGATTCATCCCGTGTCGAGCCTGGGCCACATCGGGAAGGGCGCGATCTGGCTGTCCGTGAACGGTGAAGAGAAGCAACGCTCGGACGTGTCGCAGCTCATCTGGTCGGTGGGCGAAACCATTGCCTACCTGTCGACGCTCTTCGAGTTGCAGCCGGGCGATCTGATTTTCACCGGCACGCCGGAAGGCGTCGGCGCGGTGGTCCAAGGCGATCTGATGAAAGGCGGCGTGGACGGACTGGGCGAATTCAGCGTGCGCGTCGTCTGAAATAGTCCTGGGAGGAGACAACCACATGAAGCTCTATAGCTATTTTCGCAGCTCGGCGTCGTATCGGGTGCGGATTGCGCTCAACCTGAAGAACCTGCCGTACGAGTATGTGCCGGTGCATCTCGTGCGAGACGGTGGCGAGCAGTTGAAGCCGGAATACCGCAAGGTCAACGTGGACGGCATCGTGCCCACGTTGATCGACGGCCATGAGGTGATGCCGCAGTCGCTCGCCATCATCGAATATCTCGAGGAAACGCATCCCGAGCCGCCGCTTCTGCCGAAGGCGCCCGCCGACCGTGCGTATGTGCGCTCGGTCGCGTTGCAGGTAGCGTGCGAAATTCATCCGCTAAACAATCTGCGGGTGCTGAAGTATCTGAAACACACGCTGCGCGTGGAGAACGACGCGAAAGACGCCTGGTACCGGCACTGGGTGGACACCGGCTTTGCGACGCTGGAGGCTCACCTTGCAGGCGACGCGCGCACCGGCAAGCTTTGTTTCGGCGACGAGCCGACACTCGCCGACGCGTGCCTGATCCCACAGGTGTTCAACGCGCAGCGCTTCAACGTCGATACGGCAAAATATCCGACCATACAGCGCATCTACGAGCACGCGATGCAAATCGACGCGTTTGCGCGCGCTGCGCCCGGCGTGCAGCCAGACGCCGAATGAGCCGCACGGCGTTGTCGGTGCAGAAAGGGCACTCCGAGGAGTGCCCTTTTTTTGGATTGCCGGCGAGGCGCCGGTGGTGGCGTGGCTTCGGCTTACCCGCCTAGCAACGCATCTGAGAACTCTTCAGCGCTGAAAGGCTGCAAATCCTCGACCTTTTCGCCAACGCCGATGAAGTACACCGGAATTGGTCGCTGCCGCGCGATGGCTGCAAGAATGCCGCCCTTGGCCGTACCGTCGAGCTTGGTGACGATCAGGCCGGTCAAGCCGAGCGCGTCGTCGAAAGCCTTGACCTGCGCAAGCGCGTTCTGCCCGGTATTGGCGTCGATGACGAGCAACACCTCGTGCGGCGCGCCGTCTTGCGCCTTGCCGATCACGCGCTTGACCTTGCGCAATTCCTCCATTAGATGCAACTGCGTAGGTAGACGGCCGGCCGTGTCCGCCATCATCACGTCGATCTTGCGCGCCCGCGCGGCACCGACCGCATCGAATATCACGGCCGCCGGATCGCCGCTTTCCTGCGACACCACGGTGACGTTGTTGCGTTGTCCCCAGATCGCCAACTGCTCGCGGGCGGCGGCGCGGAAGGTGTCGCCGGCGGCAAGCAACACCGACTGGTTAAAACTCTGCAGATGCTTGGCGAGCTTGCCGATGCTCGTCGTCTTGCCCGCGCCGTTGACGCCCGCGATCATCATGACGAGCGGCTGCGCGCGCCCGAGCATCAGCGAGCTTTCCAGCGGCTTGAGCAACTCGACCAGTAGCGCGCGCAGCGCCGTCTTGACCTGTTGCGGCTCCGTAAGACGCTCGGTGCGAACCTTCTCGCGCAGCGCTTCAAGCAGGAATTCGGTCGCGTCGACGCCCGCGTCGGACATGATCAGCGCGGTTTCCAGCTCTTCGTAAAGATCCTCGTCGATCTTGGTGCCGACGAAAATGCCGGTGAGACTCGAACTGGTCTTCGACAAGCCGGTTTTCAGACGAGTCAGCCACGAGCCTTTCGCGCTTGCATCCTGCAAGGGCGGAGGCACGATCTCGACGGTCTCGAGCGTCGATTCCTCGAAATCGGGTTGAGGCTGCGGTTCCGGCGAGGCGGCGGTCGGCGGCACAATGCTCGCCGGCGGGCTGGAAGTTGAAGCCGTCCCGGTGGTTGCAGGGACAGGAGGCGCGGCTGGCGCTTCTGTAGCCGGCTCGTCAATCAGCCCCTCAGGCGCGATTTGCGATTCGTCTGGCGCGTTTTCGGACTCTTTCGAACCCTTGAATCGTTTGAAAAAGCTGAACATGATCTGGCATGGTGAGAGCGCGCGCCGATGCGCGCAGCCGGTACAGCACCGGCGAAAGCGGCAGGCAGCGTTGCGATGCGGGATGCAAGGCGCTGGAAGCCGCACATTTTATCAGGCGCGCCGTCGCACGTCGTATAGGCCGAACGGCCAGGCTGGACGCGCCGCGCCCCTGTGGTAACGTTGGCGCTCCGGTCCGCTTGCTTCGACGCAGCGGACGCTTATATCAACGTAATCGAAACTGCATGCCCCGTTCAGCCACTTCCCGCGCCCATGGCGCTTCGTCCAAAGGCGGCAAGCCGCACGCCATCCGGATTATCGGCGGCGACTGGAAACGCACGCCGCTGCCCGTGCTCGACCTGGACGGCTTGCGCCCCACGCCGGACCGCGTCCGCGAAACGCTGTTCAACTGGCTCGGTCAACGTCTGGACGGTCAGCGCTGCCTCGATCTGTTTGCCGGCAGCGGCGCGCTCGGCTTCGAAGCGGCGTCGCGCGGCGCCGCACGCGTGCTGATGGTCGAGCGCAATGCGCGAGCGGCGACCCAGTTGCGGGCAAACCAGGAACGCCTCGCGGCGCGCATGATCGAAATTGCCGAGGCCGATGGTTTGCGCCTTGCGGCGAGCCTGCCGCCCGGTTCGTTCGACGTGGTATTCCTCGACCCGCCGTTTGGCACGGATGTGCTGGATAAAGCGCTCGCGCTGGCCGCTCCGCTCGTGAGCAACGACGGTTTCCTTTATGTGGAAGCTGGCGTGGCGATCGAGCCCGGCGCAAACGAAGCGCTTGCCGGATGGGAAATCGTGCGGCAAGGCAAGGCGGGCGCTGTCCACTTCCATTTGCTGCAGCGCGAAAATGAGGAATAATGCGCCTTCCATAACAAGCGCCGGACGGTTTGCCGTCACGCGCGCGGCCGGTGCCAAATGCGTCGCGTGGACGCTTTGACGTGCCCATCTGTCTGAAGAGAGGAGAAATCTCATGGTAGTCGCCGTGTACCCGGGCACGTTCGATCCGCTAACGCGCGGTCACGAAGACCTCGTTCGGCGCGCGTCGAGCATCTTCGACACGCTGGTGGTCGGCGTCGCCGACAGCCGCAACAAGAAGCCGTTCTTCACGCTGAAAGAGCGGCTTGATATCGCTCACGAAGTGCTGGGCCATTACCCGAATGTTCAGGTCATGAGCTTCAAAGGGCTGCTGAAGGACTTCGTTCGCAGCAATAACGCGCGAGTGATCGTGCGCGGACTGCGCGCGGTGTCCGACTTCGAATATGAGTTTCAGATGGCGGGCATGAACCGCTATCTGTTGCCGGACGTCGAAACCATGTTCATGACGCCGTCCGATCAATACCAGTTCATCTCGGGCACGATCGTGCGCGAGATCGCGCAGTTGGGCGGCGACGTGAGCAAGTTCGTTTTCCCGTCGGTCGAAAAATGGCTGAAGGAAAAGGTTGCGGCGTTGGACCCGGATAACGGTGCTCCGGCGGCGCAGCCGTAACCGGCGTAAACTGTCGGTATGACGGATCCAAGCCGGCTGCGGCCGGCGCGAAGGGAGAGAAGTATGGCCTTGATGATTACCGACGAGTGCATCAATTGCGACGTGTGCGAGCCCGAGTGCCCGAACGACGCGATTTCGATGGGCCCGGAAATCTACGTGATCGACCCGAAGAAGTGTACGGAGTGCGTCGGTCATTTCGACGAACCGCAGTGCATCCAGGTATGCCCGGTCGAGTGTATTCCGCGCGATCCCGAGTATCTCGAAACGCCGGAAGGCTTGATGGCGAAGTACCATGCACTGCAGGCGGCAAAGGGCGCGTGACGTTCTTGCGGTGGGAATGTGTAAAACGGCGAGGCGCGGGCCTCGCCGTTTTTTTTGCGCACGTCCAATCAGCCGATGTAAGCGCTGAATATGTCGCGCAATGCGTCGAGCAGAAGCCCGCACTCCGCGTCGGTACCGACCGAGATGCGCAGGTGCTGGTCGATTCTCGGCGCGTTGAAGCGGCGCACGAAAATTTCCCTTTCACGAAGGCGCAACACGAGCGTTGCCGCGTCGTACGCCTCGTGACGCGCAAACAGCAGATTGGCTGCGGACGGCACCACGTCGAAGCCTAGCGCCGTTAGCCCCGCGGCCAGCCGTTCGCGGCTTGCAATCACTTTTGCGCATGTGTCGCGAAACCACGCGTCGTCTTCGTAAGCCGCGCGGGCGGCGACTTGCGCGAGGCGGTCGAGCGGATAGGAGTTGAAGCTGTCTTTTACACGATTGAGCGCGTCGATTAGCTCCGCGTTGCCAAAGGCGAAGCCGACGCGCATGCCTGCCAGCGAGCGCGACTTGGACACTGTCTGCACGACGAGCAGATTCGGAAAGCGGTCTATCAGTCCGATCGCCGACTCGGCTCCGAAGTCGACATAGGCTTCGTCGATCACCGTAACGGAGTCGGCGTTTTTCGCTACCAGGCGCTCGATATCGGCGAGCGGCAACGGACGTCCAGTGGGCGCATTCGGGTTCGGAAACAGGATGCCACCGTTCGCAACGGCGTAGTCGTCGACGTTGATGGCGAAACTGTCGTCGAGCGGAATCGTCCTGTAGTCGACGTCGAAAAGCCTCGCGTACGTCGGATAGAAGCTGTACGTGATGTCAGGGAACAGCAAAGGTTTGTCGTGCTTTAGCAAAGCCTGGAAGGTGAGCGCAAGCACTTCATCCGAGCCGTTGCCCGCAAACACCTGATCGGCACGGATGCCGTGGTAGGCGGCAACTGTTTCGCGCAACTTGAGCGCGGTGGGGTCCGGGTAGCGGCGCAGCGACTCGCCTGCATCGGCGAGTTCCTGGCGAATCGCCTCGAGCACGCGGGGCGACGGAGGATAGGGATTTTCGTTGGTGTTCAGCTTGACCGGATGGGCGAGGAGGGGTTGCTCGCCCGGCACATACGGCGTCAGTCGGTGAACGATGTCACTCCAATATCGGCTCAAAGCACTCTCCTGTCCTTGCAAGGCGGTCGTTCGGGTCAGGGCTTAGCTGCTCGCCGAAGGCCGCGCTTTTTCAGCTGCTTCGGCCGGACAAAGCGTTTAGTCCTTCCCCACGCCGACAGCAGTTGTAAAGGCTCGACGACGGGCGCCGCCGCGCGCAACACCAGTCACGAATTGCGATGCAGTTGCATCATCGCGCGTTCAAGCTCGCCTTTGATGATCTGCGGCATGACCGCCAACGCGCGCTCGATGGACGCGTCGATCACGTCCTGCTCTTCACGCCGCGGCGGTTTCAGCACGTAGTTCGCGACGTCGGGCTTGGCGCCGGCACGCGCGCTTTCAGGAATCAGGTCGCGTGGATGCCCGATGCCGATGCGCAGCCGCCAATATTGCTGCGACGACAGGTGCGCCGTGATGTCCTTCAAGCCGTTATGTCCGCCGCTGCCGCCGCCGAGCTTCAGCTTCACGCTGCCGGGCGGCATGTCGAGCTCGTCGTGCGCGACCAGGATTTCGTCCGGAAGAATCTTGAAGAATTGCGCCACCGCGACGACAGACTGACCAGAGCGGTTCATATAAGTCTGCGGCTGCAGCAGGTGCACTTCCTCGCCGTGGAGTCGCGCCTTCGCATAAAAGCCGTGGAAGCGCCGCTCGTCGCGCAGCGTCGTGCCCGCCTCGCGCGCCAGTTGATCCACCAGCCAGAAGCCGGCGTTATGGCGCGTCGCAGTGTATTCGGCGCCCGGATTGCCGAGGCCGACGATCAGCTTGATCATGATTGCGTGGGTCCATCTGGCCCGCAAGCGAAACGCGGCCGGGCCGAAATAACCGAAAAAAAACCCGCCGGGGCGAACCTCGGCGGGTCACATCGATCGTCTCATTGAAACGAATCGAGAGGATTACTTGCTCACTGCGCGAAGCGCACTTAAGCAGCCGGCGTTTCGCCTTCACCAGCAGCGGCGTCGCTTTCGGACACTGCGCCAGCCGGGATCGTTGCAGCAGCGACCACCGGGTTTTCTGCTTCGAGGTGAGCAACCAGCGACACGCCTGCCGGCAGCGGGATGTCCTTAGCGTGAACCGATTGACCGGCTTCGATCTTGGCCAGGTCGACTTCAATGAATTCAGGCAGTGCCGACGGCAGGCACTCGATTTCCAGTTCATTGACGACGTGCGAGATCACCGCGCTCGCCAGCTTCACTGCGGGGTTGCTTTCCTGGTTCAGGAAGTGCAGCGGCACCTTGGTGTGCAGCTTCTTCGATGCGTCGACACGTTGGAAGTCCACGTGCAGCACGAGCTGACGGAACGGGTGGTATTGCACGTCGCGCAGCAGAACCTGTTGCGACTTGCCACCGACTTCCAGATCGAGGATCGACGAGTGGAAAACTTCTTTCTTCAGCGCGTGCCACAGCGCGTTGTGGTCCAGTTCGACCAATTGCGTTTCAGCACCAGCGCCATATACGATGCCCGGGGTCTTGCCCGAGTTACGCAGGCGGCGGCTCGCACCCGTACCTTGCAAAGAACGCTCGAAAGCGACAACTTTCATTTTGAATCTCCAATGCACTGCCCGCGACCAGGCAGTAAAAACGGGGCCCGCAAGCCGTTATGGCTGAGGCCCCAGAGCTGCGGCATGAACCTTCGTTCGTTCACGCCGATTGTGCAAAAGCGCGCGTGTCGCATAAAGCGATACACCGCGCCTTCGCAAATACTTAACTTTCAGCGAACAGCGACATGACCGAATCGCCGCGGCGGATCCGCGAGAACGTTTCGGCAAGCAGACCGGCGCTGGTCAACGAACGGATCTTCGCGCACGAGCGGGCTTCTTCACCGAGCGGGATCGTGTCCGTGACAACGAGTTCGTCGAGTGCGGATGCGGCGATACGCTCGCCGGCGCCGCCCGACAGAACCGGGTGGGTGGCATAAGCGAAAACCTGTTTCGCACCACGTTCCTTCAAAACCTGAGCTGCCTTGCAAAGCGTGCCGGCGGTGTCGACCATGTCGTCCATGATCACGCAGGTCCGGCCTTCCACTTCACCGATGATGTTCATCACTTCGGCAACGTTCGCCTTCGGGCGGCGTTTGTCGATGATCGCGAGATCGCAATTCAACTGCTTCGCCAATGCCCGGGCTCGCACCACGCCGCCGACGTCCGGCGAGACGACCAGCAGGTTCTCGTAGTTCTGCTTGCGCAGATCGCCGAGCAGCACGGGCGTAGCGTAGATGTTGTCGACGGGGATGTCGAAGAAGCCTTGAATCTGGTCGGCGTGCAGATCCATCGTGATGATCCGCTCGACGCCTGCGATTTCCAGCATGTTCGCCACGATTTTCGCCGAGATGGCGACGCGCGCCGAACGGGGGCGGCGATCCTGACGTGCATAACCGAAGTAGGGGATGGCTGCAGTGATCCGACCAGCCGATGCGCGCTTGAGCGCGTCGACCATGATCATCAGTTCCATCAGGTTGTCATTCGCCGGTGCGCACGTGGACTGCAGAACAAAGACGTCTTTGCCGCGCACGTTTTCCTGAATCTCGACCTGGATTTCGCCGTCTGAGAAACGGCTAACCATTGCTTTGCCGAGGGGAATACCGAGGATTTTGACGACTTCCTGTGCAAGCGCGGGATTCGCGTTGCCAGTAAAAACCATCAGGCCGTCATGGCTGCTCATCGTGCACCTGCTTCAGGCTGGGGGCGAGGGGAAATGCGAGAACTATTGGCAGGGGAGAAAGGATTCGAACCTTTGCATGCCGGAATCAAAATCCGGTGCCTTAACCAGCTTGGCGACTCCCCTACACTAACTTTGAGCCCCGCCGAACATGGACTTTCGTTCGACGATGCAAAACCTATGACGCGAAAGCAAAGAGTGGATGTTGCTCTAGACTGGCGGCCACTGCGCTGTTCCATTCGCCTGGCAGTTTGGCTTGCACCGCTTCTGCTTCAGCTTTGTTACGGAACGCTGCAAAGACACTTGCACCGGATCCAGACATCCGCGCCGGCGCGACGTTTTCAAACCATCGCAGCACTTGGGCTACTTCCGCGTACTTTCCGACGACAACCTGCTGCATGTCATTGCGGCCAAAGCTTTCTGGCCACTCAGTGTTGCAGCTAAGTTCTGCAGGAAAGTCCGTAATTGTGAGGGCTTTTGAATCTCTTGTCAACGCTTTTTCGGAAAAAATCGCTGCAGTCGGAACATGAACCCTCGGCGTCACTACCAGGAAATGACGCGGCGGCAATTGTACAACGTCTAAAGCTTCACCGACACCCTGGGCGAATGCATTTTTTCCGAAAACGAAAAATGGCACGTCGGCGCCGAGCTTTAACGCCAGCGCCTGCAATTCCAGCCGCGGCACGTTCAACTTCCAAAGCCGGTTCAGCGCGAGCAGCGTGGTCGCCGCGTCGGAACTGCCGCCACCGAGACCCGCGCCCATGGGCAGGCGCTTTTCGATTTCTATATCGACGCCTTCCGGCGAGCCTGTATGCGCTTTCAGAAGCGTGGCGGCGCGCACGGCGAGGTCGTGTTCGGGGGGCACGTCGGCGATTTCGGTGCTACGCGTGATGAGTCCGTCGGCGCGACGCTTGAAGTGCAGCGTGTCGCCCCAGTCGAGTAGCTGGAAGACCGTTTGCAGCGTGTGATAGCCGTCCGGCCGGCGTCCGGTGATGTGCAGAAAGAGGTTGAGTTTGGCTGGCGCGAGGCAATCGCGCAGCGAGTCGGTTGTTTCGATCATATCGAGGCTGCATGCGCCGAGGTGGCGCCGAATAAGCGGCAAGAGCGCGAGGCGCGCGTTTTACTGGTCTAGTACAAGCTTGATGTCGAGCGGCGGCTCCGAGCGCGTCAGATTCACGCGTTTTACGCCAGTGGCCGGTGCTTCGGCGTAGGCAAGATAGTCGATCGTCCAGCCGTCTTGGGTGATTTCTTTAAAGCGTGACGGCTGCTCCGGGTCCTTTTCCGTTTTGGCGCGCGAGGTAGGCGCGGGCGAAGGCTGCAGCCAGTAACGCAATCCTTCGACGGGAAGTGCGAAGCCGAGCGCGTTCTGCATCAACGTGGAGACGTTGTCGGCGGTAAGCGGTTGGCGGTTCGGCAATTCAAGCGTGGCCGAAGCCGGCGACGATGTGACGATCGCGAGCGTCTGACCAAGCGGATTGCGCAATTGCAAGGTGACCGTGTCGCCCGTTTCCTGCCACGAGAAATTGCCGTAGGCATTGCGCTGCTGGCCATTCTGATCGTTGTACTGGATCGCGAAACGGCCATGGTAAGCACGGCTCGTTTGCGCGGTCACCGCGGTCGCCGCATTCGACGTGGACGGCCCCTGCGGTTTCACCGAAGCGCAGCCGGCCAATGTGACGACGGCCGCCGCAGCGAGCCCGAGCGCCGCGCGACGCGGCGCCCACGAAAAAGAATTGAAACGGGAAATGCGCATCAAAGATCGTTCACCTGAAGACGTTGCAGCGTTTTGACGAGCGTTTCGTTGTTAGGTTCGAGCTTGCGCGCTTCGCGGAAAGCGGCGCGGGCCTGGTCCTGATCGCCGGCTTTCCACAGCACCTCGCCGAGGTGCGCGCCGATTTCAGCGTTCGGCTGAATGTCGTACGCCTTGCGCAGCACTTTGATCGCGTCCGACGTATTGCCCATGCGGTACTTGACCCAGCCGACGCTGTCCATGATGAACGCGTCGTTCGGCGCAAGCGACGACGCCTTCTCGACCAGCTTGTCCGCTTCCGCGAGACGCTGATTGCGATCGGCAAGCGAATAGCCGAGCGCGTTGTACGCCTGGGGATTGTCCGGCTGCGTCTGGATAAGCTTGCGCAATTGCGCTTCCATGACGTCGAAGTGGCCGTTCTTTTCGGCGGCCATTGCGTAGTCGTAGGTCAGATCGGGGTCGTCCGGGAATGCCGCCGTGGCTTGTTGCAGGCGCGTCTCCGCTTCCGGGTAGCGCTTCGCGTCGAACAGGATTGCTGCGTCGGTGCGTGCGACCAACGCCTGGTCACGCGGATCGGCCGGCCGCAGATTGGCCAGCTGGCGGCGCGCGTCGTCGGGCTTGCCTTGCTTGGCGAGCAGTTGCGCGCGCGTGATCTGCGCGGGCATGTACTGCTGGCTGGACGGCGAAATCTTGTCGAGCCAGTCGGCGGCGGCCGCTTCGTTCTTCTGTTCGAGCGACAGCTGCGCAAGATAGATATACGCTTGCCCCGCGTCCGCGCCAGGTGTCTTCTCGGCTTGCTGCGCGTACTGCGTGAGATAAGTCTGCGCTTCGTTGAAATTCTTTTGCTGGATCTTGATGAGTGCGAGCGCCATGAGCGGCGTGAGGTCGTTCGCATTCGCCTTGTGCATGATCTCGAACTGCTTTTGCGCGTCGTCCAGGCGGTCGCTCGCCAGATACATTTGCGCGAGCGCGAGACGCGCGTCATGCGATTTCGGGTTTTGCTGCACGTATTTTTCGAGCGACGCAATTCCTTCCTTGCGCTCCTCCGGGCCCATTTGCGACAGCATGAGCGCGGCCGGCAAATAGTCAGGCTTAAGGGCAAGTGCCTGTTCCAGCGACTTGCGAGCACCCGGCGCGTCATTGGAAACCAGTTGCTGACGTGCGATGGCCAATTGCGCTTCCGGCCTGTTCATATCGTTCTTCAGCATGTCCTGCAGCACATGCAGGCCGCCGATGCGATTCGGTCCGCGGGAAAGCAGCAACTGAAGCGCCAGAATCGCGCTGCCGCGATTCTGCGCGGGCACCTTCTCGAGCTCACGCGCGAGCAGCGGCGCTGCGTCATCCGGCTTGCCCGACAGCACGAGCAGCGAGGCGTCGAGCTGCGCCGCGCGCTCGGAGTCCGGCGCATACTGCTGCCACAATTGCGCGGCGGCCAACGCGTCCGACGGACTTTGTGCGGCTAGTGCGATTTCAGTGGCGCGCTGCGCCATGCGCGGATCATGCGTGTCGCGCGCGAGCGCGAGGTAGGTCTGATAGGCGGGCGCCGGCTGATTGCGCTGCAGCGCGACTTCCGCAGCGAGCACCTGGAATACGATCTGGCTCGTCAACTGCACGCTTGGCAGCGCTTTCTGTTCTTCCGCCGACGGCGGGCCGAGCGGATCGGATAGCGTGACCGAGGTGTCGTCCGCGTCCGGCGATGGGTCCTGCGCGTGCGCGGGCATCGCGGCGAACGCCCAGAGCGCGAGCGCGGCCACACCCAGCGAGCGCCGGGCGGACACTGCGTGCGGCACGCGGGACGCGCTAGCCGGGCGCTTCGAAAACAGCTTCACGAAGGACAAGTTCATGGAAATCCGTTCAATGTTTCGGACGATTGTAACGCGCTCGCTACAATACGCGCACAACCACTCACGCAAGTTGCAGACCAGTTAGACATGCCAGAGCTGCCAGAAGTTGAGGTTACCCGACGAGGGATCGAGCCGTATGTCTCCGGCCGCAAGGTGGAGCGCGTCGAGGTCCGTACGCCCGCGCTGCGGTGGCCGATTCCCGCGGACCTTGCTAAGACCTTGCGCGGGCACATCGTGCGCAACGTCGAGCGGCGCGGCAAGTATCTGCTTTTCGAAATCGACGCGGGCTGGTTCATCGTGCATCTTGGCATGACGGGCACACTGCGTGTATTGCGCCATGTGCCGCATCCTCCGGCCGCGGCGAAGCACGACCACGTCGACTGGATTTTCGACGACTTCATTTTGCGCTTCCGTGATCCGCGACGCTTCGGCGCCATACTGTGGCATCCGCGTGAGGCCGGCGACGTGCTGGAGCATCCGTTGCTTGCGAATCTTGGCGTCGAGCCGTTCTCGCCCGCATTCTCAGGCGCGCTCATGCACCGGCTCACGCGCGGGCGCAAGGTGTCGGTGAAGCAAGCTCTGCTAGCCGGCGAAATCGTGGTCGGCGTGGGAAATATCTATGCGTCCGAAAGTCTCTTTCGCGCAGGTATCCGGCCCACCACTGCGGCTGGCCGTGTCTCGCTAGTACGCTACGGCTTGTTGGCCGACGCCGTGCGCGTGACGCTTGCAGCGGCGATCGAGAAGGGCGGCAGCACGCTGCGTGATTTCGTTGGCAGCGATGGCGAAAGCGGGTACTTCCAGCTCGATTATTTCGTCTATGACCGCGCGGGGCAGCCCTGCCGCGTGTGCGGCACGCCGATCAGACAGATCGTGCAAGGTCAGCGCTCCACTTACTTCTGTCCCACCTGCCAGCGCTAATTTTCAATGCCCTCCCGCTTAACTCCGAGTTCCGGCCAGCGTTCCACACCGTCCGCCGCGCCCGCTGTATCCACTGTGTCAGCATCTGCGCTCACGTCCGGGTTTTCCACCCGGCTGATCGCGTGGCAGCGCAAGCATGGGCGCCATGATCTGCCATGGCAGAACACGCGCGATGCATATCGCATCTGGCTGTCGGAAATCATGCTGCAGCAGACGCAAGTGTCGACGGTGATTCCGTACTATGCGAAGTTTCTCGCGCGCTTTCCGGATGTTGCCGCGCTTGCCGCGGCTCCCGTCGATGACGTAATGGCGCTGTGGGCCGGCCTCGGCTATTACACGCGCGCCCGCAATCTGCATCGCTGCGCGCAGGCGGTCGTCGAGCAGCACGGCGGCGCGTTCCCGGCTTCGGTAGAGGAACTCGCGGAATTGCCCGGCATTGGCCGCTCGACGGCGGCGGCGATCGCGTCGTTTGCGTTCGGCGCCCGTGCGACGATTCTCGACGGCAACGTAAAGCGTGTGCTCGCGCGCGTGTTCGGGGTCGAAGGTTTCCCCGGCGAGAAGAAGGTCGAGAATGCAATGTGGACTCTGGCTGAATCGCTCTTGCCGTCGAATGCATCGGACGACGAAGTCAGCGGGTACACGCAAGGTCTGATGGACCTCGGCGCCACGTTGTGCGTGCGCGGCAAGCCCGACTGTTTGCGTTGTCCGTTCGCGGCCGACTGCGTCGCTAATGTAACGGGACGTCAGCGCGAACTTCCGGCCGCGCGTCCGAAGAAAGCCGTGCCGACGCGCCGCACGTGGATGCTCGTGCTGCGCGACGGCAATGCGGTGATGCTCGAAAAGCGCCCGCCGTCCGGTATCTGGGGCGGCTTATGGAGCTTGCCCGAAGCCGCCGACGAAGCCGCGCTCGCCACGCGCGCGCGCGAGTTCGGCGGCGACGGCGCGGTGTCGCCGCTCGCGCCGCTCACTCATGTGTTCACGCATTTCAAGCTGGACATCGAGCCGCGGCTTGCAGAGTTCGATCGCGGTGTCGGCGCGCTCGCGGCGCTAGGCGATGCGGACACCGCCTGGGTGTCGCTGAGCGACCTTGACTCTTTCGGCGTGCCCGCGCCCGTACGAAAACTTCTGGAGAGTCTGCAAGGTTCGCTGATCTGAGCGATCACGCGCGGAGTCGCTGCTTACAGCAGTTGATGCTGCTGCATATAGTGATGAACCACGTCGATGCGCGCGCCGGCGTCCAGCATTTCCATGAGTTTCTGGCGCGCTTTCAGCGCGATCGGCAGCACTTCGGCGAGACGGTTCGACACCCACGTCGGGTCTTCGAGTCTGAACGGTTCTGCGAACGGCAAGCTTTCCGGGTCGCGCTCGCGGATCGTCGCGATGATGCGCTCCAACACCTCTGCGCACGCGCCGAACTTGGCGAGTTGCTGGTTGCCTTCCAGCGGCCGGTCTTCGCCGAGCGGCTCGGCCATACCGACCAGCAAGCCGCTGCTTTCCACTCGATGTGACAGCAGCCGAAAGCGCCGCGTGCCGCGCGCGCGAATCAGCAACATGCCGAAGGTCTCAACGTCGCATTCATCGATTTCGGCGAGGCAGCCGATTGATTCGGGCACCGAAGGCTCGTGTTCCCGCGCGACCTCGGCGCCGCTTTTCAACAGGCACACGCCGAACGGCGTCTTTTCGCGCAGGCAGTCGCGCGCCATATCGAGGTAGCGCGCTTCAAAGATTTTCAGCGGCAGAATTCCGTCAGGAAATAGAACGGTATGCAGCGGGAACAGCGGCACATCGGCGAGCACAGTAGAAGTAGAGGACATGGCGCAACGCTTCGAGTTAAGGCCGCGCGATGCGGCCGGTTAAGCCACTAACTTCGATGACGCGCCGGCGTCGACCGGTGCGTCGCGGTGCCGCACGATTACATTCGCTGCATTGGCGAGACGCGCGGCGAGCGTCTCCGCAATAAACACAGAGCGATGCTGGCCACCCGTACAACCAATTGCGACTGTCAGATAACTACGATTGTCGTCGCGGAAATGCGGCAGCCATTTGGCGAGAAACTTCTCTATATCGTCGATCATTTCATGGACGACTGGCAGCGCGTCCAGAAAATCGATCACCGGTTTGTCGAGCCCCGTGAGCGGACGCAATTCATGATCGTAGTACGGGTTGGGCAGCGTGCGTACATCGAACACGAAATCGGCGTCGAGCGGCACGCCGCGTTTGAAGCCGAACGACTCGAACATCAGCACGAGCCCTGCATGCTCCTGCTCAATAAAGCGCTTCACCCACTGGCGCAGCACGTTCGCGCGCAGATTGCTCGTGTCGATCTGATGGCCGAATTCGGCAAGTCCCGCGACGAGCTCACGCTCGCGTTCGATTGCTTCCGCAAGCGACGTGAGCAAGCCGACGTCGGCGTCATGCGCGGTAGAGCCCGACAACGGATGGCGGCGACGCGTCTCCGAGAAGCGCTGAATCAGCGACTGCGTGCTCGCGTTGAGGAACAGCACCCGCACGTCGTGAGCGCGCGACAGGTCACGGATCATCGCAGGCATGTCGTCGAGTGACGCACTCGAGCGGGCGTCGATCGCGACCGCGAGGCGTTCATTTCCGTCTTCGGCGAGATAGGAGGCGAGTTCGGGCAAAAAGCGCGGCGGCAAATTGTCGACGCAGTAATAGCCCGCGTCCTCAAGCGCGTTGAGCGCGACGGATTTGCCGGAGCCGGATATGCCGGTGATGAGGATTATGCGCATGAAGTCGTGAAATCGATCCGTTTCATCATAGCATCTGAGTGCTCTCGCGCGTACTCGCAGCCGGCCACTGGCGGGGGCTGCGAGTGCTCGATGTACGACCGGCTCAGATCAGTTTGCCGGGAAACTGACTATCCGGGTCCTGCATGGCGAGGCGCTGCCGGTCCATGAAGTCACGCAGCGTATCGATGCCGCGCAATTGCAGGATGGTATTGCGCACCGCAGCCTCGACCAGCACCGCGAGGTTGCGGCCTGCGGCCACCTGAATCGTGACCTTGCTGATGGGCAGGCCGAGCACGTCGACGGTTTGGCTCTCCAGCGGCAGCCGCTGGAATTCACCGTCAGGACGGCGTACCAGTTGCACGATCAGCTTGAGCTTCATTTTCCGGCGCACTGCGGTTTCGCCGAAAATCGTCTTGATGTCGAGCAGGCCCAGGCCGCGCACTTCCAGCAGATTTTGCAGCAGCGGCGGGCACCGTCCTTCGACGAAGTCCGGGCCTAGTCGCACGAAGTCGACGGCGTCGTCAGCGACGAGGCCGTGGCCGCGGCTAATGAGTTCGAGACCGAGCTCGCTTTTTCCGAGACCCGAATCGCCGGTGAGCAGCACGCCCATGCCGAGAATGTCGAGAAACACGCCATGCAACGTGGCGCGCGGCGCGAGAATGCGCGACATATAGAGGCGCAGGCTGTCGATCACCGCAGCCGCCGACATCGGCGTCGTAAAAAGCGGTGTGGACGAGCGCGTGCAGCGAAGCACCAGTTCCGGCGGCGCGGCGACGCCGCCCGCCACCACGAGGAACGGCGGTTCCAGCGCGATCAGCTCGGCCATGTGGCGCGAGCGGTCTTCGTCGGTCTGGCGTTTGTAGTAGTCGATTTCGGCGTCGCCGAGCACCTGGATCCGGTTCGGGTGGATCAGGTTCAAGTGGCCGACGAGGTCGGCGCTCGACGTGGCATTGGCGACCGATTCCGAAGAAAAGCCGCGTTCCCAGCCTTCATGCCCTGTCAGCCAGCTTAGCTTCAGCGTGGCGGCGTTATCGTCGAAAATGCTCTGGGCGTTGATGCTGGACGTATCCATGAGTCAGTGACTCCAGTGTTGGCCGCTGGCCGGGCAAACCGCTGGCCGCGCTAACGCGGGCCGTGCGCCGAGCCTGACTGTATCCGCACGCGGGCGGTGGGACGTGCGGATAGGCGGCGTGCGGATGAGCGCCGCTGCATCAAGGTTGCCACTGAGTGAGCAGGCGATGCAATGATTCGCGGTCTTCTTCCGTATGCAGACGCTCGCGTGCCTCGCGATCGGACAACAGTTGCGCGATTTCCGAAAGGATTTCGAGGTGCTGCTGCGTGGCCTGTTCAGGCACGAGCAGAAAGATCAGCAGCGAGACCGGCTGACCGTCTGGCGATTCGAAGGGAATAGGTTCGGCCAGGCGGACAAACGCGGCGAGCGGCTGCTTGAGTCCTTTGATGCGGCCGTGCGGAATCGCGACGCCTTCGCCAAGCCCCGTCGATCCGAGGCGCTCTCGCGCAAACAGATTGTCTGTGACCGTGCTACGGGCGATGCCGTTCTGGTTCTCGAAGATGAGGCCCGCTTGCTCGAACACGCGCTTTTTGCTGGTGACCGATAGTCCGACGACGACGTTCTCGAGGGGAAGAAATTTGGCTAAACGATTCATGTTGACAGGCGAAAACGTGGCCTGGGTTCTCCTCGCTGGGGCAATTGATTGGCGTTCCATTCGTTTGATGCTCACCGCGACGTGCATTGGAGTCCGAAAGCACAGGACTCCGGCAGACTGCCTGCATGCGATCTAGACCCCGATGGTAACCGGAACATTATAGAACAGGGCGGCGGCGTATGGTGCGGCGCGCCATCAATGCTCAATAGGTTCTTTTTCGGGACGATTCGCGCCGCGCCAGCCTTGCGAATCGGCCTGTGAAAACTGGCAAGCGACCGGCAAGCAACCCGCAAGCAACCCGCAACCCCAATGAAAAACCGCCCGAATGCGGGCGGTTCACGTGAACCGAAATGAAGTAACTCTTCTAATTTCGCTTACTGCGGCGGCACGTCTAGTTGCGGCGCCGGTTGATACTTGATCGCTTCATGCTGATGGCCTTGCAGGCGATCCTTGTGACGTATCACTTGCCGGTCGAGCTTGTCGATCATGAGATCGATCGCAGCGTAGAGGTCGCTGTCGCAGCTCTCGACAAAAATGTCCTTGCCCTTCAGATGCAGGTTGATTTCAACCTTTTGCCGCTTATCCTTTTCCTTGTGGTTGTCGACCGAGAGGACCACACTGCCGTCGATGACCTGATCGAAATGTCTTAGCACCCTATCCAGTTTGGTGATCACGTATTCGCGCAACGCAGGCGTTACTTCGAGGTGGTGTCCACTGATCTGCAGATTCATAGTGCTTCTCCAAGCTAATGGCCGCTTGGTCCGCACGATGACGAAGGTCCGGTCGATCTGTCGGCTTGCCAAAGTCGCCCCCCGGTGACTGACTTCTGGCAGGTCGCATCGGCCGGCCTGTCCGCCAACTTGCGGAGCGGCCGGTAAATGCCCGCCACGGAAGGCGACGGGCTACAGAGACTTGCGCAGGTTGACTGCCGGAATCCTGAGTGCTTCGCGATACTTCGCCACGGTGCGCCGTGCGACCACGAAGCCCTGTTCCGCCAGCAGTTCGGCTATGCGGCTGTCTGAAAGAGGCGTTTTTGCGTTTTCCGCTCCTATCAGTTGCTTGATGAGCGCGCGAATGGCCGTGGAAGAGGCCGCGCCGCCCGTGTCTGTCGAAACATGCGATCCGAAGAAGTACTTGAACTCCAGCGTCCCGAACGGGGTGAGCATGTACTTACCGGTTGTCACACGCGAGACAGTCGACTCGTGTAGGCCCAGCGTATCAGCAATTTCTCGCAAAACCAAGGGGCGCATAGCAATTTCGCCGTGCACAAAAAAGCTCTTCTGGCGCTCCACAATTGCTTGCGCGACACGCAGGATTGTTTCGAAACGTTGCTGAATATTCTTGATCAGCCAGCGCGCTTCCTGCAGTTGCTGGCGCAACGAACCGCTGCCCGGATCGCCCCGGTTGTTGCGCAGAATGTTGGCGTAGAGGTGATTGATGCGCAGCTTCGGCACCACTTCGGGATTGAGCTCGGCCTGCCAGCCCTGGGCGGTTTTACGCACCATGATGTCCGGCACCACGTAGTCCGCTTCGGCCTTGCCGTACGCTGCGCCAGGGAACGGTTCGAGTGAGCGGATCAGCATGTGCGCGTCGCGCAGGTCGTCGTCGTTTGCTTTCAGATGCTTGCGCAGACGCGTGAAATCGCGTGCGGCCAGCAGTTCCAGATAATGGGCAACGATCTCCAGCGCGAGCGTTCGCGTGGGCGAGGGCGGCAGCCGCAACAGTTGCAGCTTGAGACACTCAGAGGCGGAGCGTGCGCCTACGCCGGCCGGGTCGAAGCTATGCAGCAGCGCGAGCGCGGCATTCAGTTCGTCGAGGTCGACTTCGAGTTCGTCGGGCAGATCCGCGAGCACTTCGTCGAGCGTGGCGGCAAGGTAGCCGTCGTCGTCTAGCGACTCGATCAGGAAGGTAATCAGCGCCCGGTCACGCTGACCAGCCTGCGTAACGCACAGTTGCGCCATCAGGTGATCGCGCAGCGAAGTACTCGATTCGTGAATTTGCAGCGGGGGTAGGTCGTCGTCGTCGGAGGCGTTGCCGGAGCGGCCGTAGTCGTCGAGATTCCATTGCGACGCGTCGCCATTGCTGTCGCCCGAGAGGCCGTTGTACTCGTCCACGCCTTGCGGCTCGCCGTTCTCCGCGCGCTCACTGCTGCTGGACGATGACGAGCCGTTGCCGCCCATCTGATCGGGCGGCGCTGACGAACTGGGCGCCTGCGTAATCAGCGAACCGTCGGCCGCCACGCGAAGCGGGCTCGCGATCCAGTCGTCCTCGTTCTCGAGGAGCGGATTCTGCGAGATCGCGGTTGCCACTTCCTGCTGCAGTTCGAGCGTGGACAGCTGAAGCAGCCGGATGGACTGCTGCAGTTGCGGGGTCAACGCAAGATGCTGCGATAGGCGGAGTTGGAGGCTGGCTTTCATGGCAAGTTCAGATTCATTGTAGAGAGTTTGCCACGACCGCGATACCTTGCGAATTCGCAATTACGCCTGCGCCGGTGTCGGCGACGCCGGGCGCGGGCCGCCCGCGACGGGAACGGGCCCGGGCGCTTGCCGCGAAAGAACCGGCGGACGCGCGCGGCGCCGCCGATTCCCGCGTGCACTTACATGCGGAAATGCTCGCCCAGATAGACGCGCCGCACGCTTTCGTTTTCGATGATTTCGCTCGGCGCGCCGGCGGCCAGCACGCTGCCGTCGCTGATGATGTAGGCGTGATCGCAGATACCGAGCGTTTCACGCACGTTGTGGTCGGTGATTAGCACACCAATATTGCGCTGCTTCAGAAATTTGACGATCTTCTGGATTTCGAGCACCGCAATCGGATCGACGCCCGCGAACGGCTCGTCCAGCAGAATGAAGCTCGGATTGGTGGCGAGCGCCCGCGCGATTTCCACCCGGCGGCGTTCGCCGCCCGACAGCGACAACGCTGGATTGTCGCGCAAATGCGAAATTTGCAGCTCGTCCAGCAAGGCTTCCACGCGGCTTGTGATTGCGTCTTTGGTGAGGCGCTTGCCGTTGTCTTCGTGCTGCAATTCCAGCACCGCGCGAATATTCTGCTCGACGGAAAGCTTGCGGAACACCGAAGCTTCCTGCGGCAGATACGAGAGCCCGAGCGAAGCGCGCTTGTGGATCGGCAACAGGCTGATGGACTTGCCGTCAAGATCGATTTCGCCTGCGTCGAGTGGCACGAGGCCGACGATCATATAAAACGACGTGGTCTTGCCCGCGCCGTTCGGCCCGAGCAGCCCGACCACTTCGCCGCTTTTCACGTCGAGCGAGACGTCTTTGACGACCGTGCGCGAACCGTAACGCTTCTTCAGATTGCGTACGACCAGCGAACTACTGGTGCCGGCCGGCTTGCGATTGGGGAGGGACGCGGAGGTGCTCACTGATTCGGCGCTCCCTGAATCGTGGTGGACGGCGCGAGCGTGGCCGACGCACCGTTCAGCGGCGCCGCGCCGCCGTTGCGCGGCGAAAGCATCGCGCGCACACGGCCGCTCGGGTTGCCCGGTCCCGCGACGTCCTTGCCTGCCTTCGCGGTATAGAAGTCCTTTTGCCCGTCATATGTGATGACGCTGCCGTGCACCTGATCCATCACTGTGGAAAGGCCTTGCAGACGCTTGACGGTCGCATTCGTGGTGAGGGTGGTCAGGTCCTGCTTGCCGTCGTAGTCGATACGAACGGCCGTGCCTTCGATGTATTCATCGAGACCTTCCCGCTTCTGGCGGAAATACGACAGGTTGCCGCCGCTCGACGTGCCGGTTGCGTACTGATAGCCCTGCGGGTCTTGCGTCACGTCCACACGGTCGGCCTTGATCACGATCGTGCCTTTGGTCGCGACCACATGGCCGGTGAAGATGTTGACCTGCTTGAGGTCGTCGTAAGTCATGTTGTCCGCTTCGATATTGAGCGGCTTGTCCTTGTCGGCGCGGTCCGCGTGCGCGAGCGGCGCGAAGCCGGCGAGCGGCAACGCGACCATCAGCGCAGCGAGTCCGGCGCGGCACGCGGACAGGGTGCGCGAGCGGCCGGTATCAAAACGGGGGAACGATTCGTTCATGCAGTCACGCCTGGAATGGATTTACCCGGGTTGCTTGGGCGAGCTGCCGCCGGCGTCGGACGCGGCGATCGCGCCTTTCACATTGCCGAAGAGCTGCATCACCCGGGTGACGTTGTTGTAGTTCATGCCGCTGGCAGTCATCACGGACACGCCGCGCTGAAGTTTAACCGGCTTTTCCGTCTCGATCACATCGTCGTTGACCAGCACGCGGAAATGCTCGGAATCGGCTTGCATCTGCGGATCGCCATAGCCTGGCGCGCGCAATATGCGTGCGTTGCCATACAGGTCGACGATGGACGCGTCGCCGTTGACCTTGCCGGTGTCGCCGGTTGCAGTGACGATCGGCTTGCCCGGCTGGAACGCGCGCATCGCGGGCTTGACCAGATCGCTCAGTTCGTCGTCTTCGTAGTGAACCAGCGACTGCGCGGTCAGGCGATATTGTGTCGAGCCCGACTGATCGAGTTCGGATACCGAGAAGTTGTCGGCGAAGTAGTCGGGCGTGTGCTCCTTGGGACGCACCGCGCCTTCGTTTTGCCGCGGCAACGTGGCTTGCAGAAGCCACCACGTGATGCCCGCGAGAGCGGCCATCGCGACGAGCGGGATCAGCGAAGTCAGGCGAAACTGATTCATCCGACGAGGCCCCGCTGTTCGCCGCTACAGGCGGCTGCGAGCAGCGCCTCATACTTGTGCTGCGCGCGCAGCAGCGTGTCGCAGACTTCGCGCGCCGCGCCGTGGCCGCCGCGTGCCTCGCTCACCCAATGGGCTCGCGCGATCACTTCAGGATGCGAATTAGCCGGCGCCGCCGCGAAGCCGACCTTCAGCATCACGCCGAGATCGACCCAGTCGTCGCCCATGTAGCCGCATTGTTCGGCGCTCATGCCGGTCGCTTGGAGCAAGTCCGCGAACGCCTGCGGCTTGTTCTCGATGCCCTGATACACGTGCGTGATATGCATTTCTTTCGCGCGCGCGGCGACGATGCCCGACTTGCGCCCGGTGATGATCGCCGTTTCAATGCCGGCCTGGCGCAACAGCTTCATGCCGTGGCCGTCCATGGAATTGAAACCCTTCATCGTGTCGCCTTCCGCCGTGAAGAGCAGGCCGCCGTCGGTGAGTACGCCGTCGACGTCGAAAATCATCAGCTTCACGCGGCTTGCGCGTTCGGTAGCGGTAGGGGGCGCGACGGCCATCAGATCACCTTTTTCGAGAACAGGTCGTGCATGTTGAGTGCGCCGATGAGCTTGCCCGCTTCGTCGACGACCAGCATCTGATTGATGCGATGGCGCTCCATCAGTTCCACGGCTTCCACTGCGAGATGATCGGGACCGATGGTGCGCGGGTCGGCGGTCATCACCGAAGCGATCGACAGCGCGCGAAAATCGCCGTCACGCTCCAGTACGCGGCGCAAGTCGCCGTCTGTGAAAATGCCCTTCACGCGGTCTTCGCCATCGACAATCGCCGTCATGCCCATGCGCTTGGCCGTCAACTGGAACAACGCGTCGCGTACGGTCGCTTCGGGCGTGACCTTCGGCACTTGCTCGCCCGTGCGCATGACGTCGCTCACGTAGGTGAGCAGGCGCCGGCCGAGCGCGCCGCCCGGATGCGAGCGCGCGAAGTCGTCGCGACCGAAGCCACGCGCGTCGAGCACGGCGACCGCGAGCGCGTCGCCGAGCGCGAGCGCCGCGGTGGTGCTCGCCGTGGGCGCAAGATTCATCGGACAGGCTTCTTTGGCGACGGCAGAATTCAGATGGACGTCGGCCAGTTTCGCGAGACTAGACGACGGGCGTCCGGTCATTGCGATCAGCTTTGCGCCGATGCGTTTGATGAGCGGCAGGATGGCCACGAGTTCTTCGGTTTCGCCGGAATTGGACAGCGCGAGGAATACGTCGTCGGCGGTGACCATGCCGAGATCGCCATGGCTCGCTTCTGCGGGATGCACGAAGAACGCCGGTGTGCCCGTGCTGGCTAACGTGGCCGCGAGCTTGCGGGCCACATGCCCTGATTTGCCGATGCCGGAGACGACCACGCGCCCGCGGCAACCCATGATGAGCTCGACCGCACCGACGAAGGCGCCGTCGAGTTGATCGCGAAGCGCGCGCACGGCGTCCGCTTCGATGTCGAGCACGTCACGAGCGAGCGCGAGCGCCCGGTCGCCATTGATTTTCGCTATCATTCGCGAAGTATAGCAAAGGCGCTTGTTCGCCGCGCCGGGCCTGCTGTGCAAAGCCGCTGCCTTCATCGCCCCCTTTATCGCACCCTATAACGGCCCCTCAACCTTGTCGCACGGCATGTTGCGTGCGCGGTTCCGCTGACGAACGAGGACGCTTCACCCATGCGTTTTTGCCGATGATTTCCCCGCTCGAAATGACGCTTTTCCTGCTGCTGGCCTCGGTCGCGGGCGTGGTGATCTTTCGCTTTCTGAATCTTCCGCCGATGCTCGGCTATCTGAGCGTCGGCATCGTCGTCGGGCCGAATGCGTTGGGCCTCGTTCCCGATTCGGTGGGCGCGCAGAACCTCGCGGAGTTCGGCGTCGTGTTCCTGATGTTTTCGATCGGCCTCGAGTTTTCGCTCGCGAAACTGCGCTCCATGCGCCGCCTCGTATTCGGTCTTGGTCTGTTGCAAGTGCTCGGCACGATCGCGATCGCAGTCACGCTCGGTTTCGTATTCGAGCGTTGGGTGCATATCAAATGGCAGGCGAGTGTTGCGCTCGGCGGCGCGCTGGCGATGTCGTCGACGGCGATCGTCAGCAAGATGCTCGCGGAGCGGCTCGAAATAGAAACCGAGCATGGCCGCAATATCTTCGGTGTGCTGCTGTTCCAGGATCTCGCGGTGGTGCCGCTCCTGATCATCATCTCGGCGCTGG
The DNA here is from genome assembly GCF_032806925.1 of Paraburkholderia kirstenboschensis. Classification (NCBI taxonomy): domain Bacteria; kingdom Pseudomonadati; phylum Pseudomonadota; class Betaproteobacteria; order Burkholderiales; family Burkholderiaceae; genus Paraburkholderia; species Paraburkholderia kirstenboschensis. The sequence goes on from NZ_CP136513.1 coordinate 3,185,492, forward strand.
GCGGCGATCCGAAAGACCTCGTCAACTCGCTCGGCGTCGCGGCCATCAAGATCGTCGTCGCATTGTCGCTGCTGCTGATCGTCGGACAGCGCTTCATGACGCGCTGGTTCAACGTGGTCGCGCGGCGCCGCTCGCAGGAACTGTTCATTCTCAATCTGCTGCTCGTCACGCTCGGCTCGGCGTTCATCACGGACAAGTTCGGGCTCTCGCTCGCGCTGGGCGCATTCATCGCAGGCATGTTGATCGCGGAAACGCCGTACCGCCATCAGGTTGAAGAAGACATCAAGCCGTTTCGCGACGTGCTGCTCGGGCTCTTCTTCGTCACGACCGGCATGCTGCTGAATCCGCGCGTGATCTGGGAACATCCGCTGATCGTTCTCGGCTTCCTGATAGGCCCGATCCTGCTGAAGGCGGTCATGATCACGGGGCTTTCGCGTCTGTTCGGCGCGTCGCCGGGCGTCGCGATGCGCACTGGCATCGGCCTCGCTCAAGCGGGCGAGTTCGGTTTCGTGCTGCTGAATCTGATTCTCGACAAACATCTCGTCGACGCCACGATGCTGCAGGCAATTCTCGCGGCGATGCTGCTGTCGATGCTCGCCGCGCCGTTCCTGATCCAGAACGCGGACCGTATCGTGCTGCGGCTTTCTTCGACTGAATGGATGATGCAGTCATTGCAAATGACGCGCATCGCTACGCAGAGCCTGAAGCAAAGCGGCCACGTGATCATCTGCGGCTACGGGCGCTCCGGACAGAACCTTGCGCGCATGCTCGAACACGAAGGTTTGTCGTATGTCGCGCTGGACCTCGACCCGGACCGCGTGCAGGCGGCCGCCGCCGCGGGCGAGTCGGTGGTTTTCGGCGATGCGGGTCGGCGCGAATCGCTGCTCGCGGCCGGCATTCATCGCGCCGCGGCGATCGCGATTACGTATGCGAACACGCCGTCGGCATTGCGCGTGCTGCACAACATCCACGAACTCGAACCGACGCTGCCGGTGATCGTTCGTACCGTCGACGACGCCGATCTGGAAAAGCTGCTGGCCGCCGGCGCGACGGAGGTGATTCCCGAGATCGTGGAGGGCAGCCTGATGCTCGCTTCGCACACGCTCGTCGTGATGGGCATACCGATGCGCCGCGTGGTGCGCCGCGTGGAGGAAATGCGCGACGAACGTTATGCGCTGCTGCGCGGCTATTTCCACGGCGCCGACGACATGGACGACGACGACGGCCACGAACAGGTGCGGCTACAATCGGTCCCGGTCGACCAGAACGCCGACGCGGTTGGTCGCACGCTGGCGGACCTGGGCCTGTACGAACTGGGTGTCGAAGTGACGGCGATTCGGCGTCACGGCATTCGCGGCGTCGAACCGGACCCGTCCACCAAGCTGCGCGCGAGCGACATTGTCGTGTTGCGCGGCTTGCCCGAGCAGTTGGCGCAGGCCGAGGAGCGACTCTCGAAACACCGCCGCGCGGGCGCTGCCGCGGCGTAGCAATTGCTGCACGGTTCGTGCGGCTGCACCAATTCAGATTTTCATTGGACCTGTCGAGGTCCATCCGGAGACATCATGTCAAACGCGCTCGCGAGCGCGCCGCTCGATGCGGCCGACTACATCAAGAGTCATATTCGCACCGTGCCCGACTGGCCCCAGGTTGGCGTGCAGTTCCGCGACATCACGCCGCTGCTTCAGGAGCCGAAGTCGCTGCGGGTGCTGATCGACCTGTTCGTGCAGCGTTATATCGATGCGAAGCTCGACTACATTGCAGGGCTCGATGCGCGTGGTTTCATCATCGGGCCCATTCTCGCGTATGAGTTGAATCTGGGCTTCATTCCGATTCGTAAGGAGGGCAAACTGCCCTACAAGCGCGCGTCGCAATCTTATGAACTGGAATACGGCACGGCCACCGTCGAGATCCACGAAGACGCGTGCAAGCCTGGCGACCGCGTGGTGATCATCGACGATCTGATCGCAACCGGCGGCACGATGATGGCCGGCAAGATTCTGCTCGAGCGGCTCGGCGCGGTCGTCGTGGAAGGTGCGGCGATTATCGATTTACCGGAACTCGGCGGCTCGAAACTGCTCGCGGGCGGCGGGCTGTCGCTTTATACGGTGACGAGTTTCGACGGTCATTGACCGCGGCGCAAACTCGCCGCTAGGCGCTTCACCTTGTGCAATAAAGAAGGTAAGAACGATGCCCAACTTCATGTTATTCCTTGCCACGTCGATTGCGATCACGATGGCGCCCGGTCCGGACAATCTGCAAGTGCTCGCGCGCGGCATCTCGCAGGGCCGTGCTGCTGGTCTCGTGGCCGCGCTCGGTTTTGCGGCGGGCATCACTTTTCATACGACGCTCGCCGCGCTCGGCGTGGCAGCGTTGCTGCGCTCGTCGCCGTTCGCTTTCCAGGCGATCAAGCTGGCCGGCGCGGCGTATCTCGTCTGGATCGGCGTCAAGGCGCTGCGCAGCCAAGGGCTCGCGACCGCGCACGAACGCGCGCCGCAGCCGTTGATGACCGTGTTCCGCCAAAGCGTGCTCGGCAATCTTCTCAACCCGAAAGTGACGCTGTTCTTTATCGTGTTTCTGCCGCAGTTCGTGCAGCCGCATGGCGCGCAAAGCGTCACCGTGCAAATGCTCGAACTCGGCGTGCTCTTCATGTTGCAGACCGTAGCGGTGTTTTCGCTGTTCGGCGTGTGTGCCGGGATCATCGGCGGGTGGTTGAAGCGCCGGCCGCGTGTGGGCGTGTGGCTCGACCGTCTTGCCGGCGCCACGTTCATTGCGATCGGAATTCGAGTCGCGTTGCGCGATTGATTTGCGATTGATCTGGCTCATCGCCACTCGCCGCCGACAGTTTGGAGTTTTGAATGAGTTTGCCTTGCCTTATCGCCGCGCGCCGTTTTGACGTTGCTGCGCATCTGCCGTTCTGCATCGACGCCGACCAGGTCGGCTGGATTCGTTCGGGCGATGTGCATTTGCTCGCGCGTTGGCCCGACGTGTTCGATATCGACGATGCGCGCGTCAGCCTCGCGCCGTCGTTCAACACCGTTGACTTGCGGAGCGCGGCGCTGGGCTCCGTGATCGGCGCGCTCGCCGCCGAAGGCCGCATTCCCGGCTGGCGCAACGAGACCTATGCGATCCGCAATGCGTTCGACGCGCCGCCGCTCGCTTACATCGAGCGCGCGGCGTCGCGCTTTTTCGGCACGCTGACCTACGCGGTGCATCTGAACGGCGTCGTAGAATACGCGGACGGCGGCGCGCCCAGATTGTGGATCGCGCGCCGCAGCGACACGAAGGCGACCGATCCCGGCATGCTGGACAATGTGGTGGCGGGCGGAATCGGTTGGGGCTTCGGCGTCGAGGCGACCATCGTCAAGGAGTGCTGGGAAGAAGCCGGCATTCCGGAAGAGATTGCCGTGTGCGCGGTCGCGGGCCGCACCGCGTATGTGCTGCAATCGCTGCCCGAAGGCACCCAGGCCGAACAGATCTTTATCTACGACCTCGCGCTGCCCGCGGACTTCGCGCCGCGCAATCAGGACGGCGAAGTCGGCGAACACCGGCTTGCGCGCATCGACGAAGTGGCGCGCTGGATCGAGGAAGGCGCAATGACGGTCGACGCGAGTCTTGCTACGCTGGATTGCCTGCTGCGCCGCCGCTGGATCGACGAAGAGGCGTGCGCGGGATTCGAAGCGTTGTTCGCACCGCCCGTGCGCGCGTAAGCACGTCACCGCGGACCTTGCCAAAGCGCCTTGCGCCGCACACCATACAGCAACACCGAACAAGCCACGCATTGAAGAAGGGAGTCACCCAGGTCATGTCGACCGATCACAGCTTTATCCTCAAACTGTCGTGCGCCGACCGGCCCGGCATTGTTCACGCCGTGTCGGGCTTTCTGTTCGAGCGTGGCAGCAACATTCTCGACTCCGCGCAGTTCGGCGACAGCCGCACCGGCGAGTTCTTCATGCGCGTGCATTTCCAGCAGGTGGGCGGCGACCCGGGGCTCGAGGCACTGCGCGCGTCGTTCGGGGCGCTCGCCGAGCAGTTCGGCATGAGCTGGGAATTGCACGACGCATCGGTGAAGCCGCGCGTCGTCATCATGGTGTCGAAAATTGGACATTGCCTGAACGACCTGCTGTTCCGCTACCGCACCGGTCAGCTGAACATCGAGATCCCGGCGATCATCTCGAACCACAAGGAGTTTTATCAGCTCGCAGCGAGCTATGACATTCCGTTTCATCATTTCCCGCTGCTGGGCGGCACGCCTGAAGCGAAGGCCGCGCAGGAAGCGCGGGTGCTCGAAGTGATCGACGAGCATCAGGCGGATCTCGTCGTGCTCGCGCGCTACATGCAAATTCTGTCGCCGAAGCTGTGCGAGGCGCTTGCCGGCCGCGCAATCAACATTCATCACTCGTTCCTGCCGAGCTTCAAGGGTGCAAAGCCCTATTACCAGGCGTTCGATCGTGGCGTCAAGCTGATCGGCGCAACGGCGCACTACGTGACGACCGATCTGGACGAAGGTCCGATCATCGAGCAGGAAGTGGAGCGCGTGGACCACAGCATGACGCCGGAACAGTTGACGGCGATCGGCCGCGACGTCGAATGCGTGACGCTGGCGCGTGCGGTCAAGTGGCACGTCGAGCACCGCGTGGTGCTGAACGGTAGCAAGACGGTGGTGTTTCGTTAGAAACCGGTGGGGCTTTCCGCAGCGGCTCGCTGGGCGCTGCCGTGAAGCCTCGCGGCAAGCGGCATCCTTCATTGAAGGGTCGCTTCGCCTGCCGCTGCGCACAGGTGCGGGCTATTCCGGCGCGACCTCTGCCTTCGGTCGTGCCGGGGCTCTGCCGGCGTCCCGGGTCACTCGCGCTTTGTGCATCCTCTGCGCGTTCCGCGATGAGCGGCGGCGCGCATTCAGCTTCTTCAGCCAGATCAGCAGCCCCGTCGCGCTCAGCACGGCGACCGCGACGCCGACTGCGCTAATCACGACCCGCCCGCCGAGTCCGAGAATGCGCCCCGAGTGCAGCGGAAACTGCACCTGCATGAAGACGTCGCCCGCTGTGCCTTTGCCCGGAATCTGCTGACCGAGCAGCTTGCCGGTTGCCGCGTCCCAGTACATCCACGGGTTGCCGAGACCCATGTCGCCGTGATCGTTGCCCGTCTCGTAGAAACCGACGCCGTACGCGTGCAGGAACTCCGCGTAGTAGATTCCCCCCGGAGGCGCCTTCAGGTGCTGCGTTTTGCCGGCTTCTTGCGCGAGTTGCACGACGCGCTCGCGGGTCAGCACGCTGTCGCCGGGCTTCGGCGCACGAAGAATCTCCGGGTTGTTGATCGGGTCCGGCGTGAGCGTCGAAAACATCGAGACGATGGGGCGCACAACGGGTGACGCGAGGTTCATCGATACCGACGTCACCGCGACGATCATCAGCAGTCCCCAGATCCACACGCCGCCCGAGCGGTGCAAGTCGAACGTGAGCGCATAGCCGCCGCGGCCGAAGCGAAACGCGAACGACTTGCGCCACGCATTGAGGCTTGGAAACGACAGGCACAGCGCAATCGCGCTATCGAACAGCCAGATCATCCCGACAATGCCCATCAACCAGACGCCCACGTCGATGCCGCCGGTGAACGGCAGATGCAGCGTGTAGTGCAGCTTGTAGATAAACGGAATCAGGTTGATCCTCGCCAGCGAAAACGCGCCCCATTGCCGCTGGCCCTGGATCTCGCCGGTGGCGGGATCGACGGCGATCTGGTTGAAGTCGAGCTTGTACGGCTCTCGCGTGACGGGATCAGTGCGCGGAAGCACCATCATCTGCAGCGTGTGGCCGGGCTCCGCCGCGAGCGGCAGATACGTCACTTGCATGCGCGGATCGGCGGCTTCGACGCGCCGGGCGAGTTCCAGCCCGGACAACGCAGGCCCCTCAGTGCGCGCCTTGAAAAACGACGGATTGAGCGCGGCATCGAGTTCGTGATCCCACGCGATGATCGCGCCGGTCAACCCCGCGACGAGCAGAAACAGCGCAGTGGCCACGCCGAACCAGCGATGCAGGCGGACGAGCTGGCGCCTCATAGGCAGACCGGCAGGGCGAAGCAGATAGGCGGACGACGGGTCACAGCGGAAGCCAATGCGTAAATGGGAATTGTTCGCATCTTATGCGAAGCATGTGGTAAGCCGCAAGTTCCTTAAAAGTGCGTGAGGCGGCTGCTCCAATCGCCCCCAGTGCGGCGCCCGCAACGCCCAGCCCACGCGCCTCTCCGACGGTCCTGCGGCAAAATGTCGCGCCTCGGACCTTACAATCGGCATAGTTTTTGGGCATTATCCCGTCCCGTACAAATCGTAATGATTCTCATTTGATAGATGAGACAGAGAAACGGGATCGACAATGAAGAAACACAGCGGGGTAGGACGTTCACCAAAGACTCGCAAAATGCACCGGTTGCACTGGGCCGCGTGCCTGGCACTAACGGCAAGTCACGCCGCGCTGGCGCAGCAGGCGCCGTCTCCAGCCGCATCTTCGGAGAGTGGTGAAAACGCGCTGCCGGCCGTCAAGGTCACGGCGGCACAAGACACCGCCCAGCATCTGAAAACGGACGTCGGCAGCGGCGCGCTAGGCACCCGCTCGCAACTCGATACGCCGTTTTCGACCACCGTCGTCACCAGTGAAGAGTTGCAGGATCGCCAGCCGTCCAAACTCGGCGACGTGTTCGCCACCGACGCCTCCGTATCCGACAACGGCAACGCCTACAACGCTTGGGCCACGTATCTGACCGTGCGCGGCATGCAGCTGGACTGGCAGTCCGGGATTCAAGATCGACGGCATGCCGTTCAACAGCTACGGCATTACGATGCCCTACGAGCAACTAGAGAAAGTGGAACTGCTCAAAGGCCTCACCGGCTTCATGTACGGATTCGGCGCGCCTGGCGGCGTCGTCAATTACGTGACGAAGAAGCCGCCCGTTTCGACGACGCCAATACGCAGCGTCGACATCGGCTACTACACCGACGGTGTATGGACGGAGCACGCGGACCTCGGCGGCCGCGTGGGTCCCGACGGCATGTTCGGCTATCGCCTGAACGCCACGCACGAGGAAGGCAAGACCTATAACGACGGCAACGTGCGGCGCGATACCGTTTCAGTCGCACTCGACGCCCGCATCACGCGCGACCTGAAGGCGACCTTCGGCGCGTTATATCAGGAGCGTCATTCGAGCGGCATTACGGGCGCGATCTCGACGGCGCAATACACAGGTACCGGTCTGCCGCATACGATAAGCGGCGGCACCGGCGATCTCTCCGGTCCCGACCAGCATCTGAATACCAACCTGCAGCTCTATACCGCCGGCCTTCAGTACAACCTCGGCCCGGACTGGACGCTCAACGCAAGCTACAGCTACAGCAAGAGTTCGCGCGACCGCAACGAAAGCACGTACTACCTGCTGAACGGCGCGGGCGACTACACCGACAGCCGTTTCGCCGGCAAGGAAGGACATCAGCTGAGCTTGTGGCAGGTGGCGGCGGAAGGTCGCGTGAAGACGGGGCCGTTGCAGCATCAACTGGTATTTGGCGCCGCCTATCAGCGTCAGACGAACGACTACGGTGCGAACAGCTTCTTCGGCCAGATCGGCACGGGCAACATCTACCAGCCGAACACCAACACGTTCGGCGGCGCATCCAACTACTACACCTACCGCGACAGCGATATCACGCAAAAAGCGCTCTTTGCCAGCGATACGATCGAGTTGACGGAGCGCTGGTCGGTGCTCGGCGGCGTGCGTTACACGAACTACGAGCAGCACGGCTACTCGACGACCGGCGCGACCACGTCGACATATAGCCAGAACGGCGTCGTTACGCCGACCGTCGCGCTGATGTTCAAGCTCGCGCCGACCACGACGTTGTACACGAGCTATGTCGAGTCGCTCGAAGCGGGGACCGTCGTCGGCGATACGTATGCGAATCGCGGCGAACTGCTCAAGCCGCTGCGCAGCAAACAGTACGAAGTGGGCGTCAAAACCGAGCAGGGACGCTGGAGCGCGACGGCCGCCTTGTTCCGCATTGAGCGCGGCTCGGCGTACGCGAATAGCGCGAACGTCTACACGCAAGACGGCGAGTCGATCTTCCAGGGTATCGAGATGGGCGGCGATGTGCGTCTTGGCCGCCACTGGAACGTGCGCGGCGACCTGATGTGGATCAACGCGAAGTACGAGCGCGGCGCGGCCAATAACGGCAACCGCGTGGCGGGCGCGCCGCAGTTTGTCGTTGCGGGCCATGCGACTTACTCGGTGCCGTATGTGCCGGGGCTGCGCATCGGCGCGGACGCCAAGTTCACGGGCAATACCAACGTGCGTCCGTCGGACAATCTGAACGCACCGGGCTACTTGCAGGTGAATCTGGGCGCGAGCTACGCGACCCGCATCGCCGGCTATGACGTGACGTTTCGCGCGGCGATCGACAACCTGCTTAACCGCCGCTATTGGGAGTACCAATACGCGGATTACGTGACGCCGGGCGATCCTCGCACGTTGTCACTCAACGCGCGCATCGACTTCTGAGTACAAAAAAACGGCACCACGGTGCCGTTTTCTTTGCATTCTCTTGCGTGCAACAGATTCAGACCAGCCGAAGATAGATCAGCTCGCGCTTGATATACGCGTAGAAGATTGGCGCCGCAACCACGCCCGGCAGGCCGAACGCGGCTTCCATGACGAGCATCGCCACGAGCAGTTCCCAGGCGCGCGCCTCGATCTGTCCGCCGACGATCCGCGCGTTCAGGAAGTACTCGAGCTTGTGAATCAGGATCAGAAACGCGAGCGACATGACCGCCGCAGGGAAGCTCACCGACAGCGCCACCGCGACGATGATCGTGTTCGAGATCAGATTGCCGATGACCGGCAGCAAGCCGACGATGAACGTGACCAGTACCAGTGTTTTCGAAAGCGGCAACTGGTCGTGGAAGATCGGCAGAAACACCAGCAGGAAAATGCCCGTGAACACCGCGTTGATCGCAGAAATTTTCACCTGCGCGAACACGATGCGGCGGAAGGCGTCGGCGAAACGGATCACGCGCGTGACGAACGCGGTGGACAGCGGCAGCCGATGCATGTGCTGTTGCGCACTCACCGCGATGATCGCCCCGATGATCATGCCGATCAGAATGTGAGTGAACGCGCGCGCCGCGCTCTTGCCGCTTTGCTGCAGCATGTTGGCGTGCGTCTGCATCAGCTCGGCGGCTTTGGTTTTCATCTGCTCGGTGTCGACCGGCAGCGAACTCGCGATGAATTGCGGAATTCGCCCGCGCGCCTGATCGATCAACTGCATGGCCTGGTCGAGCAGCCTCTGCGCACTCGGCACGTCGTTCTCGAAGTGCTCGATGATGCCGAGCGTGAGGCCCGTAAGCGCGCCCACGATCACCGCCGACAGAAACACCACTGCGAGCCAGCGCGCCCGTTTGCTGGACATATGACGCTCGATGCGCGGCGCGATCGTATGCACCAGCTGGAACACCAGCAGCCCGGCGAGTAGCGCGCCGAGCAGCCGGAGTTCGATCACCGCCCACATCCCGAACAGCATCAGCACGTAACTGCCGATCTCGACTGCCGAGAGCTTCGGCAGGCTCATGTTGCTGGTCAGCCTGACCGGGCGTGGACGTAGGTCCTCAACTTGCCCGTCTTCGCGCGCCTCATTCCGCTTGGCCATGGCTTATCCGTCTCCAACCCGTGTTGTGCAGCGTTACTTTTTACTGGCCGCGCGCTTGAGCAGAGGCGCCAGATATCTACCGGTAAAACTTGCTTTGGACTTCGCAATCTGCTCGGGCGTGCCTTGCGCGATGATCTGGCCACCGCCCGCGCCGCCTTCCGGACCCATGTCGATGACCCAGTCGGCAGTTTTGATTACATCGAGATTATGCTCGATGATCACGACGGTATTACCCTGGTCGCGTAACCGATGAATAACTTCGAGCAGCAGCGCAATGTCATGAAAGTGCAACCCGGTCGTGGGTTCGTCGAGAATGTATAGTGTGCGACCGGTATCGCGCTTGCTCAGTTCCAAAGATAGTTTGACCCGCTGCGCCTCGCCGCCCGACAAAGTGGTGGCGGACTGGCCCAGCCGGATATAGCCGAGGCCGACGTCGAGCAAGGTTTTCAGCTTGCGCGCAACGACCGGCACCGGCTTGAAGAACTCGTACGCATGCTCGACCGTCATGTCGAGCACCTCGCTGATGTTCTTGCCTTTGTACTGCACGTCCAGTGTTTCGCGGTTGTAGCGCTTGCCATGGCAGACGTCGCAGGGCACGTAGACGTCCGGCAAAAAGTGCATCTCGACCTTCAGCACGCCGTCGCCCTGGCATGACTCGCAGCGCCCGCCCTTCACGTTGAACGAGAAACGGCCCGGGTCGTAGCCGCGCTCCTTGGCTGCGGGAACGCCTGCGAACAGTTCGCGGATCGGCGTGAAAAGACCCGTATAAGTGGCCGGATTCGAGCGCGGCGTGCGGCCGATCGGCGACTGGTCGACGTTGATGACCTTGTCGAAGTGCTCCAGACCCTCGATCGATTCATACGGCGCCGGCTCCGTGGACGAGCCGTACAGATGATGAGAGACCGCGTGATACAGCGTGTCGTTAATGAGCGTCGACTTGCCCGAACCGGAAACGCCGGTCACGCACGTGAGCAGACCGACCGGCAGGTCGAGTGTGACGTGCCGCAGATTGTTGCCGTGCGCCTCGACGATGCGCAGATGCCGCTCGTCCGGGTCCCTGCGCTCGTCCGGATACTCGATGGTGCGCGCGCCGGACATGTACTGCCCCGTCATGGAGGCGGGGTTGCCCTGCACCTGTTTGGGCGTGCCCTCGGCGATCACCATGCCGCCGTGCTCGCCGGCGCCCGGTCCCATGTCGACCACGTAGTCGGCCATGCGGATCATGTCTTCGTCGTGCTCGACGACGATCACCGAGTTGCCCAGGTCGCGCAGGTGCTTGAGCGTGGAGATGAGCCGGTCGTTGTCGCGCTGGTGCAGGCCGATGGACGGCTCGTCGAGCACGTACATCACGCCGGTCAGACCTGAGCCGATCTGCGACGCGAGGCGAATGCGTTGCGCCTCGCCACCCGACAGCGTTTCGGCACTGCGTTCCAGCGACAGATAATCGAGCCCGACGTTGTTCAGGAACATGAGCCGCGCGACGATTTCTTTCACGACCTTGTCGGCGATCTCGCGCTTCGAGCCTTCGAGCCGCAGCGTCTGGAAATAACCGAGCGCGTCGCGCAACGGCCAGCCGCTGATTTCATAGATGCCGCGGGCGTCGCCGTCCGTGCCGATCCGCACAAAGCGCGCTTCCCGGCGCAACCGCGTGCCCGCGCAGGCGGGGCACGGCTGATTGTTCTGATACTTCGCAAGCTCTTCACGCACTGCCGCTGAATCCGTCTCGCGATAGCGCCGCTCCAGATTCGGGATGATGCCTTCGAACACATGTTCGCGGACCGACGTGCGGCCGCGCTCGTTGATGTACGAGAACGGAATTTCCTGCTTGCCCGAGCCGAACAGCAGGATCTTGCGGACTTTTTCAGGAAGATCTTCGACGGCTGTGTCGATGTCGAAGTCGTAAAACGCCGCGAGGCTCTGCAGCATCTGGAAGTAGAACTGGTTGCGCCGGTCCCAGCCCTTTACCGCGCCAGCCGCGAGCGACAGCGACGGATGCGCGACCACCCGCTTCGGATCGAAGAAGGTGATCTGTCCGAGGCCGTCGCATTCCGGACACGCGCCCATCGGATTGTTGAACGAGAAGAGCCGCGGCTCCAGTTCCTGCAGCGAATACGAGCAGATGGGACACGCGAACTTCGAACTGAAAAGGTGCTGCTTGTCGGTGTCCATTTCGAGCGCGATCGCGCGGCCGTCGGCGAGACGCAGTGCGGTTTCGAACGATTCCGCGAGGCGCTGCTTCATGTCGGGCCGCACCTTGAGGCGGTCCACCACGACGTCGATAGTGTGCTTGTCGTTCTTCTTCAGTTTGGGCAGCGAGTCGACTTCATAGATCTTTGCCGCGCCTTCATTAGCCGTGCCGCCGCCCGAACGCACGCGGAAGCGGATGAAGCCCTGCGCCTGCATTTCCTCGAACAATTCGACATGCTCGCCCTTGCGGTCCGCGACGACCGGCGCGAGGATCATCAGCTTCGTTTCTTCCGGCAGCGCGAGCGCCGCGTCGACCATTTGCGACACGCTTTGCGCTTCGAGCGGGATTTCGTGATCCGGACAGTATGGCGTGCCAACCCGTGCGAACAGTAGCCGCAGGTAGTCGTGAATTTCGGTGACGGTGCCCACCGTGGAGCGCGGATTGTGCGACGTGGCCTTCTGCTCGATCGAGATCGCCGGCGACAGGCCTTCGATCAGATCGACGTCGGGTTTTTCCATCAACTGCAGGAACTGGCGTGCGTAAGCGGACAGGCTTTCGACGTAGCGCCGCTGCCCTTCCGCGTACAGCGTGTCGAACGCGAGCGACGATTTCCCCGAGCCGGAAAGACCGGTAATTACGACGAGCTTGTGACGTGGTAGGTCGAGATTGACGTTCTTCAGGTTGTGGGTGCGAGCCCCACGAATACGGATTTGTTCCACGGATTTATTCCATGAACTGCGGAAAGAGGAAGAGGCTAAACCTGCTACTATAACGACTTTTCAAGGCCGCCGTTATGGCTGCCTGACGGGCAGAACAGGGCAGAACAGCGCCTCAGGCAAGCTGTGCGACCGCCGTTCAGCGCTAGCGGGAAAAGGCCTAACTGGGGCCGTTTTCGGCGAGTACAAGGCGCCGCGAACCGCGCCAAGGCTGCAAAAGGCGCGAGAAAGCCGAAGGGTCCGGAGCGCGGCCAGCGCGGAGCGGGAACGCTGCAGGCTGCCTGGTTGGCCCGAGCGACCGTGCCGCATGCCTGCAGGCCCTCCCATGGAAAGCCGTCCGGTCGTGGCGCTCCGGTGCGTCACCCAGCTCATTCAAAGAACGCTTCCGATGTCGAATCCGTCTGCCACCTCTTCACGCATGAGCGCGCCTGAACTGCGCGCGACCGTGTCGCTTGCCGCTATCTTCGCGCTGCGCATGCTCGGGCTCTTCATGATCATGCCGGTGTTCTCGATCTACGCGAAGACCATTCCCGGCGGCGAAAACGTGCTGCTGGTCGGCATCGCGCTGGGCGCGTACGGCGTGACGCAGTCCATGCTCTACATCTTCTACGGCTGGGTCTCCGACAAGATCGGCCGCAAACCGGTCATTGCCACAGGCCTGCTGATCTTCGCGTTCGGCAGCTTTGTCGCGGCGGGGGCGCACGACATGACGTGGATTATTGTCGGCCGCGTGATTCAAGGCATGGGCGCGGTGTCGTCAGCGGTGATCGCATTCATCGCCGACCTGACCGCCGAGGAGCACCGCACGAAGGCGATGGCCATGGTCGGCGGCAGCATCGGCATTTCCTTTGCGGTGGCGATTGTCGGCGCGCCGATCGTTTTTCACTGGGTCGGCATGAGCGGTCTTTTCACGCTGGTGGGCGTCTTCTCGATTCTTGCTGTCGGCGTCGTGCTGTGGGTCGTGCCCGATGCGCCGAAGCCCGTGCACGTGCGGGCGCCGTTCGCCGAAGTGCTGCACAACGTCGAGCTGCTGCGGTTGAACTTCGGCGTGCTCGTGCTGCACGCAACGCAGACCGCGCTGTTCCTCGTCGTGCCGCGCATTCTCGAAGCCGGCGGCCTGCCGGTCGCGTCGCACTGGAAGGTGTATTTGCCGGTCATGGGCTTGTCGTTCGTGATGATGGTGCCCGCGATCATCGCCGCTGAAAAACGCGGCAAGATGAAGATCGTACTGCTCTCTGCCATCGCTCTTATCCTGATCGGACAGTTGTTATTGGGCGTGGCTCCGCATACGATTCTGAGTGTGGCGGCCATCCTTTTTGTGTACTTTCTCGGCTTCAATATTCTGGAGGCGTCGCAGCCTTCGCTGGTATCGAAACTGGCGCCGGGCAACCGCAAGGGCGCGGCGGCCGGCGTGTACAACACCACGCAGTCAATCGGTCTTGCGTTGGGCGGCATGATCGGCGGCTGGTTGCTCAAAGCGGATGGCCAGAGCGCGGTCTTCTTCACTTGCTCGGGGCTCGTCTTTTGCTGGCTTATAATCGCCGCAAAGATGAAACAGCCGCCGCGCAAAGCGTCATCGTGACACGCGCGGAACACTCGCAGAACATACGCGGCGGACTCGGGCGTGTCCCGGCATCACCCAGAACTCACCCGGCGGCGGGCAGAGGCGCACTTCTGATCTCGGGCCGGCTGGGCGCGAGAGGCGAACTGTGTTGCCGGGCCGCCCGAAATGGAATCAACAGGAGAAACTCATGGCATCCGTGAACAAGGTCATTCTCGTCGGCAATCTCGGAGCCGATCCGGAAGTCCGTTATCTTCCGAGCGGCGACGCAGTGGCGAATATCCGCCTTGCAACGACGGATCGGTACAAGGACAAGGCGTCCGGTGAAATGAAGGAAGCTACCGAATGGCACCGCGTGTCGTTCTTCGGCCGCCTCGCCGAGATCGTCTCCGAATACCTGAAGAAGGGCTCGTCGGTCTACCTCGAAGGGCGCATTCGCACCCGTAAGTGGCAGGCACAAGACGGCACCGATCGTTACTCGACGGAAATCGTCGCCGAGCAGATGCAAATGCTGGGCGGCCGTGGCGGCTCCATGGGCGGCGGCGACGAAGGCGGCTATAGCCGTGGCGAGCCGTCGGAGCGCAGCGGCGGCGGCGGTGGCGGCCGCGCTGTGTCGGGTGGCAATTCGCGTGGCGGCAGCGGTGGCGGCGCGAGCGGCGGTGGTTCCAGCCGTCCGAGCGCACCGGCCGGCGGCGGCTTTGATGAGATGGATGACGATATTCCGTTCTGATCCGCCCGTAGCGCCAGACCATCAAGAAAACCCCGCTTCCTCAGCGGGGTTTTTTCTTTCAGCCGTCGCTACCGCCTCAAATGCTCCAGCGCATCTCGCATCGGCAAGCTGGAAATCATGATCGGCCCGGTGAGCGGCGTGTCCAGATCGACGATTACATAGATCGCCGACGCAATCGACACAGCCCCAAGCGAAATCGTCACGAGCGCCAGCGCATTGCGAGGCGCGATGAGCCCGAAGCTCAAAAATATCACGCAAAGCCAGAACGTCAGCGTCTTCAAGAAGGGCTGCGAAATGGAGCTGTGCGCTTCCTCGATGATCTTCCAGCGCGCATCCACCACGCGGCGAAATTGCGTCAGGCCGTCGTCGAGCGCGTGCTGTTGCAGCGGGTCATGCGCGCGCAACTGCCGCAATTGCCGGCCTACCGACGTCAGCATTTGGCCGAGCCGCACATTTTCCAGCCTTTGCGAGTTGTCCGGTGAGCCTAAGTGGGTGGGGTAATCGCCCGTAGGAGCGGGTTCTTTCGGCCACGTCGATGCGATGGCCGCAGCCGTGTAGACGCGCAAGAGATTGCGCGCCGGTTCGGTGTCGCTGCCGTAATCCCTCAACGTCGTGTCCAGTTCGATGATGTCGGCGGCATAGGTGCGCAAGTCATTTGACGCCGTGTCGAAGCTGGATTTCGCCGACGCGGTCATCAAACCGAGCACCAGTGCGGCAAACGTCACCAGCATGCCGATCACCAGTTGCACGAGTTGCACGGTCTCGTACGCCTTGTGTTCCTCGGGGAGGAGCGGGCGCACCCAAACGCCGATCCCGGTAGCCGCGAGCAGGAGAACGAAAACCAGCAGAGCCGAGCCTATTTCGGACATGGAAATGCTCCTGTGACACTTGCGTCCACTGCCGATCAGCTTAGGTAGGACGCCTGAAACTCGGCAGTCCCGCTATCGCCGGCGTCCGGGCGGCTCGCCGCCGCTTGTAATTGATGTGACGCAAAAGCGTACGCCATTCACCATAAAGTTTTTAGCGATTCAGCCGTAGTCCCTATCTGTGGCATTCGCTTAATTTTTTGACAAAAACGGTTGCGGACCATGCCAAATGGGCTGCGGCGCAGCATGCATGGCCGACGCGTATTTCACTGAACATTCGGTCAGGCGGCCCAAATGGAGACTAGCCCGATGCTGAAAAATCTGTCGATTCGCAGTTGCCTTACCCTGATGATCGCGTTCTTTGCCGCCGCACTGCTGCTGGGCGCCGCGGCCGGGCTTCTGTCGCTGCGCGCGAGCAACGCGTCGCTGCAGCAGATGTACACGGTCGATACGCCCGCAGTCGCCGATCTCGAAGGCAGCGCCGGCCAGTTGCTGCGCCTGCGCCTCGCACTCGCCACTTATGCATCGCTCGTCGATCTTAATGATCAGGACGGCGCGAATGCTGTGCTCAAGCGTTTCGATCAGTACCAGAAAGCATCGAATGAGCGGCTTGCCCACTATGTGAGCCGCGCGAGCGCCGAGGCCGACGAGCAGCGCCTCATCAAGGATATGCAGGATAAGCGCGACACGTTTCTTCGCGAGGGCGTCGAACCGGCGCTAGCCGCGCTCAAGGCGGGCGACCGGACCGCGTTCCAGCAATTGCAGGCGAAAAAGCTGCCGTCTGTGTACAGCGCTTTCGAAAAAGCGATGCTCGCGCTCGAACAGTTGCAGCTCGACCACGCCGCGCAGCGCTATCAGAGCGCACAGGACCTCTTTTACGCGATTTGCGTGACAGTGGCGATCGGCATCGTCATCTCGCTGCTTGGTTCGCTGCTCGGCCGCGCGGTGCTGGTGCGCGCAATCGTGAATCCGGTCGATGCCACCATCGCCCAGTTTCAGCGGATCGCCAACGGCGACCTGACGGGGCAGATCGTCGTTACGAGCAGCAACGAAATGGGACGCCTCGCCGCCGCTCTGCGCAAGATGCAGGAGTCGTTGATTGCGACGGTGAACTCGGTGCGTCAGGGCACGGAATCGATCGACAGCGGCGTAAGCGAAATCGCCGCGGGCAATACGGATCTGTCGCAACGTACGGAAGAACAGGCGGCGTCGCTCGAAGAAACGGCGGCGAGCATCGAGCAGCTCACGTCGACGGTGAAGCAGACCGCGGACAACGCGAAGCAGGCGAGTTCGCTCGCGCAGGGCGCGTCGACGCTCGCCGCTCAGGGCGGCGAATTGACGGAGCAGGTGGTAGGAACAATGCACGAGATCGTCGACGACTCGCGGCGCATTGCGGATATTGTCGGCGTGATCGAAGGGATTGCGTTTCAGACGAACATCCTCGCGCTGAACGCGGCGGTCGAGGCGGCGCGCGCCGGCGAGCAGGGCCGCGGCTTTGCGGTCGTCGCGAGCGAGGTGCGCTCGCTGGCCCAGCGAAGCGCCGCGGCCGCGAAGGAAATCAAGGCGTTGATCGAAGCGTCGACTACGCGCGTCGAGAACGGCTCACATCTGGTCGAGCGGTCGGGCTCGACGATGACCGAGATCGTTCAGGCAATTTCGCGCGTCAGTTCGATCATGGGCGAGATTGCCGCAGCAGCGACCGAGCAGAGCACCGGCATCGACCAGGTCAATCTGGCCGTCGCGCAAATGGACGAGGTCACGCAGCAGAACGCCGCGCTGGTCGAACAAGCCGCGGCTGCGGCAAGCTCGCTGGAGGAGCAGGCGAGAAGGCTCACATCGGCGGTGGCAGTGTTCCAGACGGAAGGTGGTTCGTCGTCGCGGGCATTGGCGGGCTCGCGTAACGGTCAGAGCCCTGCGACCAAACGTGCGGCGAGCAGCGCGGACGAACTGGCCGCTGCTTGAAACATTGGCGGGTGGTGTTGCGTTGCCTTGCGTTGCGCTCGTGGCGCGTGGCGCGTGGCGTGTCGCGGCAGTGCACTGCGCCGCACCACGCCGCAACGCGGGGCAGGGCCGGCGCCGCGCCCTCGCGCATCGCATAGCACCTGGCGCGTCCCAGCGCATCGCACGGCACCGCCCCGAGCCCCGAGCCCCGAGCCCAAATCATTCGCTCTACTGCATGGCTGCGTAGTACTTCGCGAGACTGTCTATCTCCGCCGATGTCATCTGCCGGGTGACATTGCGCATCTGCTCGTTGATGTCGTTGCGGCGTGCGCCCGAAGCGAACGCCCGCATCTGCGCCGCAAGATAAATCGACGATTGGCCGCCCAGCCACGGCGCCGAACCCTTGCGATCGAGCTGCCCGTGACATGCCGCACATGGCGCGATGTTGCGCTGCGGATCGCCCTGCATTGCGAGCCGCACGGCGTTCGCATCGGGCGTGCTGCGGGTGGGCGCGACTTCCGCCGCCGGACCGCGTGGCAGCGACGCGTAGTAAGCCGCGAGATCGTGCAGGTCCTGATCGCTGCGAGCAGCGACGATCGGCTGCATCACTGCGTTTTGCCGCAGGCCTTGTTGATAATCGCGCAACTCCTTGTAGACGACGTCCGCATATTGACCGGCCAGCGCGGGCGCGGTGACCTGAACTGTGCCGAGCACACCATGACACATCGAGCAATTCTGCGTGGCGATGGTCGCGCCGCGGCCGATCGAATCCGCGTCGGCTCGCACGCGCCGCAGCGGCGGCAAGACAATCACGTTGCTCGGCGCCGGCCCTGCAATATTGTTCCCGCTGTACCAGCTCGACGGCGCGCCCGCGGCGCTGCAAATCGTCGCCCATAGACCGCGGCCCGCGAATGCGCTATTCGCGGAAGGCAGCCAGATGAAACCTATCAGCATGGACACAATGGCAAGCGCCAGCGTGCCGGCAACGCTTACCGTGAACCACGGATTACGCAAGCTGAAGACGCGTTCCTGATTCATCGTTGTGCTCCAACGACCACCGCCGGCACGGAAGTCTGCGGCAGCTTGAGCAACTGGACGATGGGCACGCTGTAATTGACGACGGTTAGGCCGATCATCAACGCGACCCACAAGCCGAAACTATTGAGCGCGGCGGGCACGCGTTCGACCGGATGCACCGCGCTCGCGAAACGGAAGCCTTGCTGCGGAGCCGCCGGCCCGAACTGCGACTTCGCGAGAATGTAGATGAAGAGCGCGCCCGATACGGCGAGAATCACTCCGCCGACCGCCGACATGCTGACCCAGAACGCCTGCGATTCTAGCCCCGGCATCTTGTAGTCGTAGTAAGCCATGCGGCGCGGTGCGCCGAGCAGGCCGACGTAATGCCACGGCAGCGTGACCACCAGCATGCCGATGAACCACAGCCACAGTTGCGTGCGCACCAGCTTCATCGACACAATCGCGCGGCCGGTGAGTTGCGGCCACAGTTCGTAGGCGATTGCAAAATACATGATCACGATCGCGCCACCGAAGATCAGATGGAAGTGCCCGGTCACCCACTGCGTGTTGTGCACGGTGGTATTCAACTGATAGCTCATGTTGATCAGACCGCCGGCGCCGCCGAGCCCCAGCATCACGAACGAAAACGCAACGACGAGCATCATCGGGTTCTGCCAGGGCAATGCGGTGAGCCAGCCGAACGCACCCTTGCCGCCACGCAGCCTGCCGGCAATTTCCACCGACGCGCAAATCGTGAACACGGTCAGCAACGTGGGCACGGACACCATCCCCGTGAATACTGCGTGCAGGAACTTGAAGCCAGAGCCGATCTGCGGATCGGCAAACAGATGGTGGATGCCGATCGGCATAGCGAAAACGAGGAACAGGATGAACGACACGCGCGCCATCGAATCGCTATAGAGCCGCCCGCCGATGGCCCGCGGCACAAGCGTGTAGTACGCGATATACGCGGGAATCAGCCAGAAGTAGACGATGGCATGCAGCGTCCACGAGAACAATACGCGTGACAGGCCGGCGTCGATCGTATTCGTGAGACCGAACGCGACCGGCAAAATCTGAAGCAGGATTTCGAGCGCCGCGCCCACGGCGGTCCATGCCCACAGATATGCGCCGGCTACATTGGCGAACATCGCGAGCGGCACCGGCTTGCCGGGGTTCGCGCGCCGCCATATCGCGAGATTCACATGCATCAGCGCGACCCAGATCCACGAGCCGACCACCACTAGCACCACGCCCAGGTAATAGAACGGGCTGCCGATCATCGGCGGATAGAACGTGTAGAGCACCGAGGCCTTGCCGAGCGCGACGGGCACCATCGCCATCACCGCGCCGACCGCCAGCATGATGAACGCGGCCCATGCCCACTTCAGGCCCGCGAGGCGCTGCGCGAGCGCGAGCTCGACGATTGCGTAGCCAAAGCCCATCGACACCAGGGTCGGCAGCACGTAGGCCATCACTGTGCCGTGAGCGGTTACAGAGCGGTAGTACAGCTCGGGGTCGCCGATCCACGGCGCGAGTGGACTGCGCACAAGCATCTGCCACGCGCCGAGAAACAGCGCGACGATAAACGCGATGAAGGCGAGCCAGAAATGCGCGAGAACGAGTCGCTTAGCGTGAAACACAGCTCAGCCTCCGTGATTGTCGGGCCTGCTCGAGGAAGGCGGCTTTGTCGATCACTTTCACATGCGCCCACATGGCCTGATGGCCGAAGCCGCAGAACTCGTGACAGGGCATGGTGTGATCGGCGGGCGCGTCGAAGCGCGTGTTCAACGTGGCCACGTAGCCGGGCACGACCATCGTGTTGATATTGGTGCCGGTGACGAGCAGGCCATGCACGACGTCCGCGCTGGTGGTTCGGATCGTGATCGGAGTGTCGGCGGGCACGAGCAGGCATTGCGGCGTGAACGAGTACTGCTGCGCGATGAAACGCACGACCACGGAGCCGTCCGGCTCGACCGCGCTGCCCAGATTGTCTTCGACGAATTCGCCCGAGAGTTGCAGGCGAGACGGGTCGATGGTTTCCACGCGCGATGGCGGCATCATCGCCCAATGGAGCCCCGAGTACACGATCACGGCCAGCATCAGCACGATCAGCGCGCCGGCGAAAATCGCCCAGCGCCGTTCGGCGCGTAGCGCGACGGTGTGGCCGCTGCCGGGTTGGTGTTGGGATTCGGTGGACATGATCAGTGCACGACGCCGCGCGGCAGGAACACGAGGAAGTAGAAGCCGAACCAGATCGCCATGACGATCAGCGTTGCCACGCCTGCGACTGCGATCGCACCATGCGGACCCGCGACGACCACGCGTTCTACTTCGTCGTCGGTGGGAGGGAGCGCGGCGCGCGTATCGTTCGCTTCCATCTAGGGCTTCTCCAGTTGCCGATGCGGCGCCTAGTGCAGCGGCGCGTTGCGCAGCTCGTTGACATCACGGGCGGTGACCGGCGTCCCATGATTGCCCCACGCTGTGCGGATATAGGTAATGACGGCGGCCGCGTCGGTGTCGTTGAGTTCCTGCGCGAAAGGCGGCATGCCATAGGGCTCCGGATTACGCTTCGTGCCAGGCGGGAAGCCGCCGTTCAGCACGATGCGGATGGGATTGACCGCGGAGTTCATTTCGATCGACTGGTTGCCCGCGAGCGGCGGATAGTGCTGCAACTGTCCTTCGCCTTTTGCGCCATGACACAGCGCGCACTTGTCGGTGTAGATCTTTTCACCGAGCGCGAACACGTTGGTGCTGGTCGGCGCTGTCGGCCCGGACTTGCGGCCGAGATTGTCCGGCAACGTTTTCAGATACACGGCCATTGCCTTGACGTCTTCGTCGGTCATGTATTGAAGGCTGTGATAAGTGACTTCGGCCATTGGGCCGTACACTGCGCCGCGATCCGAAATTCCCGCTTGCAACAAATCGACGATGTCCTTGATGCTCCAGTCGCCGAGGCCGCCGTCCTTGTCGGAAGTCAGCGACGGCGCGTACCAGTTCTGCACCGGGATCAGCCCGCCGGCAAACTGTTCGCTTTGCGACGAGCCGCCGAGCATGTTGATCTTCGTGTGGCACATCGTGCAGTGCCCGAGCCCTTCGACGAGATACGCGCCGCGATTCCATTCGACGGAGCGGGTCGGATCGGGCTTGAATTCGCCTTCGCGGAAATACAGCGTGCGCCAGCCATACAGCAATTTGCGCTGATTGAATGGGAAGCGCAGCGTGTGCTTGCGATTCGACTCGCGCACCGGTTCGACCGATTTCAGATAAGCGAAGATCGCGTTGGAGTCCTCACGCGTGACCTTCGTGTACTGCGCAATCGGCATGGCGGGATAGAGCAGCTTGCCCTCGGGCGTGATGCCGGTGCGCATCATCCGGAAGAACGCGTCCTCGCTCCATGTGCCGATGCCGTACTGCGCGTCTGGCGTGATGTTCGGAGAATAGAGCGTGCCGAACGGCGTTTCCATTGCGAGGCCGCCGGCGAACAGCCTGCCGCGCGGTGCGGTGTGGCAGGCTACGCAGTCGCCCGCGCGCGCAAGGTATTCGCCGCGCTTGACGATGTCCGTGCGGTTGTCGACGGATGTATTGGGCTTGGCTTCTTTCGCGCTGTCGGCGGCGCGAGCTTCGGTGACAAGCGAGCGCAATGGCGCGCTGCCGGTCACTAGCGCAGCCGCGGCGACGAGAGGCAAGAGCGAGCGGCGCAGGTTACGTGAGAGCACGCGCAGCGGACCAAGTGTCGTTTTCATTGCGGTTGGCTCCCGCATGCGAGAGGCAAGCGCTCCGCGGACGCCGGCACGGGCCGCGGGTCGGCTGGACGCGGTTGCCGCGCAAGCCAGGTCGAGACAGCGGTGATGTCCTTGTCGGTCAGCTTTACGGCGATCGAGCGCATGCAATCCGGCGCGAGTGCGTGGCGCGTGCCGGAGCGCCAGGTTCCCATCTGCCCGGCTATATAGCTCGCATGCAAACCGAGCAGGCCGGGAATGCCGGGTTGCTGGCCCGTCATGCGCGCTCCGTGACACGCGATGCATGCGGGAATCTTGCGCGCGGGGTCGCCCTGCATGACGAGTCGCTGACCTGCGGCGAGTACGGCGGGTGCGGCATTCGACTGATCGGCATTCGGATAGGGCGGCTGCAAATCGGCGAAGTACTGGCTGATCTTGCGCAAATAGTCGTCGGGGAGAAACGCGACCAGATAGCCCATCGGCGGATAGGTGCGGCCGCCATCGCGAAACGCGCTTAGTTGATTGAACAGGTACTCGGCCGGTTTGCCGGCGATGCGCGGGAAGTAATCGTTGTTGAGGCCCTGGCCTTGCACGCCGTGACAGGAGGTGCAGGCGCGCACGCGTTCGTCCATGGCAGAAGGCATTGCGCCGGGCGCGCCGGCAGCCGCGAGCGCCGCGTCGCTCCACAAGACGTAAAGCACAAACAGAAGCGCAAATCCCATAGCTCTACGATGCACGTCGGGCCTCGCTCGGGAACGTTCTTGTCGATCTGCTTCGCCCGCATTGATGGCAGGATTTCGCTTCCGGCCTGGTTCGCCATGCTTAGCGGGTCTACCTTTTTTCTCTATCGCGACAGCGCAAACGGCAAATGGAAGCGCACTTATTGTGGATAGCGAAACGTTGGTTCGCCACTGCGATGCAATTGCTGGTCAGACGCGGTGATACGCGTGATTGCGCCGAAGGACGGCAGCTTTCGCGTTGCCGGATTGACGCTTTGATTGTCCGACTGCGTATGGCAGATTGCAGCAATCCATTCGGAGCGTCAATGGCGAAACAATAAGGCTGGCTGACTTCGTCTCTGATCATCATAGGCGGCGTTCAGAGCGCTTTCAACACTTCTATTCGAATCGCATGCAAATGGACCTTAGCGCACGAATGTGATCGTCTGATGTACTTAACTGAAGAGCCTCATCAACGCGGTGCGCGCATTGGTCACGCGTTCGCTCTCGCCGATCCGCCCGGGCAGTAAATGAAACTCGACGGCGGGCAATGCCGGTAGGCCAATGCCCGGCGGGCATGCGACCACACCTGCTCCAATCGACGATTCGTTCAGACACGAGATGCCGAGTCCCGCCTTCAACGCGAGCTGCAACCCGGCCACGCCCGAGGCGGAATGCGATACGACATAAGGCACCTTGTTTTCGTCGAGGAGCTTCACGACAAAGCGCTGCAACTGGCAACTCGACGGCAACAGCACCAGGTGGTACGGCGCGACCGGTCGCGGGCTCGCATCCGATGCGCTCGCCCACAGCAATTTCTCACGCCGCACGACGGTGCTCTGCCCGGCGCTGCGCACGCCGGAGGCGCGAGCGTTGCCCGTGACGAGCCGCAAGGAAAGACCGATATCGAACGAGGCATCGTCGCCGGCGTTGCTGTCGATCACGGCGCTCGGCAACACTGTGACATGCAGCTTCAGACGCGGGTGCTGCTCGGAAAACGTCTTGAGGATGCGGGCGATGTCGTGCGGGCGGTAGTAGTCGGTAATCGCGATGCGCAGTTCGCCGTCGAGCGAGCGGCCTTGCAGATCTTCGAACGCCGCTTCGCTCATCGCGATAATGCGTCGCGCATGCTCCAGCAGGCGGCTGCCCGCGGGCGTCGCGCTCACGCCCTGCTTGCTGCGCACGAAGAGCGGCTGGCCTGCACGCTCCTCGAGTTTCTTCAACTGCTCGCTCACCGACGATTGCGACAGGAACACGCGCTCCGCACCGGCCGAAACGCTGCCCGATTCGGCGACGGCGACGAAGGTCCGCAGTTGCGTGAGGTCGAACCCGCGCTGGCTCATATTTCGCTGTATCCGATGGATGGCATCTGTATTTCCGGCTTTTCCGATAGAAGACGTCGCCGTAGCATACCTCCGAATTCATTGCGGAGGAAACATGGCAGACGGATTATCGGTAAGCGTCCGGATAGCTGGCGGTCGGGCGGCGAGCCACAGGTGGAAGGTATTGGGTGTGGGCTTTGCAGCCAACGCGAGTTTTTCCGCCGCGTTCTCGGGTATTCCGACGACGGCGGTCTACTTGCGCTCGGGTTATCACCTCGACAACGAGGGGCTCGGGCTCGTGCTGGGCATGCTCGGCTTGGGCATCGCGGTGAGCGAATTGCCATGGGGACTTTTGACGGACCGCTGGGGAGACCGTCGCGTGTTGCTGCTGGGGCTGCTTTCGACAGCCGCGGCGCTGGCAGGCCTGGCGTTATTCGCGGCACCGTCCGGGTCGCATGTGCCTAGCCTGATGACGCTTGCGCTCGGCCTGTTGCTCGTCGGTCTGCTCGGTGGCAGCGTCAACGGTTCGAGCGGTCGCGCGGTAATGGCGTGGTTCCGCGAGGGCGAGCGCGGACTGGCCATGAGCATTCGCCAGACGGCTGTCCCGGCAGGTGGAGGATTCGGCGCGCTGTTGCTGCCGGCGCTCGCAACGAGATTTGGTTTCGTAAGCGTTTATGCAGTGTTGGCGCTGGGTTGCGCGATAACCGCGGGATTCGCATGGCGCGGGCTGCACGAGCCGGCGCATGTTGACAGCGGGGGTGCAAACAGCGCAAACAGCGCAAACGGCATAAGCGGCGCACATGCCAGGAGCCGCTCGCCGCTGCGTGATGTCAGCATCTGGCGCGTAGCTCTCGGTGCAGGCGCGCTCTGCGTGCCGCAACTGGCGGTGATCACCTTCGGAACAGTGTTCCTGCACGACTTCGGGCGCGCCGGCGTGCTGACCATCAGCATCGCCATGGCCGCGGTGCAGGCGGGCGCCGCCATCGCCCGTGTCTGGAGCGGCCGGTGGACGGATCAGCGCGGCAATCGCCGGACATACATGCGCGGCTGCAGTCTGCTGACGGCGGTGATGTTCGCGGCGCTCGCGCTCATGAGCGGCGTGGCGGCCATGCAGCACACTGCAACAACAGTGATGACGACGATTCTCGCGCCGATGATCGTGCTCGGCGGGGTGAGCGCGTCTGCCTGGCACGGCGTCGCCTTCACCGAACTCGCGACGCTCGCGGGCACGAACCGCGCCGGCACTGCGCTGGCGATCGGCAATACCTGCGTTTTCGTCACGCTTTTTCTGACGCCGCTCGTCATTCCGCCGCTGCTATCGCTCGGATCATGGCCGATGGTGTGGGCGGTAGCGAGCTCCTGCGCGTTGATTGCGTTGCCGGTTTTTCCGCGCGCACTGCACGATGACAGCGCGCGCGCGCCGCGCCCCTGCGACGCGGCTTGACGATTTTCCGCGTGCGCGATGCAGTCTTTGCGCGACGTTTATCCGGATGCCGCGCGAGCCACGGTTAATGCGGATGTTATTTTGCAAGCGAATCTGGCCGCGCGGATTTTCTCAAATTATTCATTTTGAGTAATTCGGGCTTTTGTTGTCCGTGCGCCGTGATTGACGGTTGGTTTCAACACTGGATTAGGAACACTCCGATTTTCGTTACGCGCGCCGCGGTGATTTTATGGTCCCGTCGACGCGCTACCGTTGAAAACGATTGCTCGTCGACGCAGGCGTGGAGCGTGTCGATTTGTTCTGCGTATGTGACGACTATTCCTACAACAAACGAGAGCAATCTAGTGAACCTGAACCTCCGAATCATTCTCGCGGATGATCATCCATTCGTTCTGCTCGGCGTTAGAGCTATGCTCGAAACTCGAGCCGGTGTCGCCATCGTCGGCCAGGCCGTCAGCCAGACGTCGTTGATCAAACTGCTGAGGCGCACACCATGTGACGTGCTGGTCACCGACCTGTCGATGCCTGAGCCCGGCGCTGCCGTGGAAGACGAACTCAACCTGATCCGGCAGATCCACGCTGAGTGGCCGCGGCTGCGCATCGTCGTCATGTCGACGACGACCAATTCTGCGTTGCTTCGCGTCCTCGCATCCGACGGTGCCGTAAGCTTGCTCAGCAAAACCGAATCCATGCACGAGTTGTGGCGTGCGATCGACCGGCGTGAAAGCAGCCGGCCATACATTGGCAACTCTATCGCCACACTTCTCGCAACGCCGCGCGAAGCCGGGTGCGAACGGCCGCTTGCGCTCCCTCTGTCGGGAATGCAGAAGACGGTCGTCAGGATGTTCGTCGATGGCCGGTCTATTGCGGAAATTGCCGCCACTCTCGGATGTCATCGCCGCACCGTTACTTGGCAAAAGCGTGAAGCAATGGTAAAACTTTGCGTTACTAATGATCCTAGTTTATTCTCGTGCGTTCGAGCCGGTGAAATTCTTAAATTTGAATCGCATATCTAAGTAATTAATCGACCGCGTTATTGAAGTTGTTTCGGAGCGATCTTATGTTTAACGCCGCCAGAATGTCTGATGATGGGGTAGGGCCGGTTGCGCGGGAGACGGTGACACGGAGTCAGGATATGGAGGAGAGATAGACGATGGGCGACACCGCTGAAATAAGCACGCCGGTCCGGGCGATCATCGCGGACGATCATCCGCTCGTCCTGTTGGCGATCGAGAACTTGATGGGCGGTTACCAGAACATGCAGGTGGTCGGCCGCGCGGCCGATGCGACCGACCTCTTTGCTGAGGTCGACCGTACCGGTTGTGACCTGGTGCTGATGGACCTCTACATGCCAGGCGGCACAGATGGCAGTGGGATTGACGCGGTGCGGCAGTTCAGGCGCCGCTACCCCGACGTGGCCCTCGTCGTGCTCACCATGGAGACCGAGGCAACAGCGCTGCAAAGCGTGATCGCGCTCGGCGTTCACGCGCTTATCAGCAAGCGTGACCGCATCGACCTGATTCATGTGGCGATCATCACGGCGCTCGCGGGCGAATGCTATCTAGGGCCGGCGGTGCGAGCGGTCATTGCGGACGCGACGGCGATGCAACGGCTCGACTTCGTCCGTTCTGTGTTGTCGCGGCGCGAGCTCGAAGTGTTCACCCAGTACGCGTCCGGCTTCGGCGTCACTGAAATCGCTGGGCGGCTGGGGCGCAGCGTGAAGACAATCAGTGCACAGAAGTGCACCGCCATGCGCAAGCTGTCGTTGCACAGCGACGCTGAGCTATTTCGCTTCGCGGTTGAGCACGGCGTGGTATCCGAGGCGCGCGTCGAAGGGCGCTGAAGAACAACCCGAGGTCGCGCCGGGCCGGCGTGACAAACATAAAATGTGTTGGCGTTGTCCGGGGAAGTACGTTTTGTGCTGGGCATGCCAATCGATAAGACAACAAAAATATGACAGACAAGATCCGCGTCATCGTGGCGGACGACCACGACTGCGTTCGCGCCGGCGTGAGGAGGTTGTTGCATGCCACGCCGCATATTGAAATTGCCGGCGAGGCCTGCAACACGCATGACCTTGCCGAACTGCTCGACGTTTGCGAATGCGATATCGTCATCTCCGACATTGGCATGCCAGGGCTGGACGGAGCGAGCAACGCCGTTCCTTTCCTGCGCCGGGTATTGAGAGGGCATGCGCATCCCGCTGTCGTTGTGCTCACCATGATTTGTCATGCGCATATGATGTCGGGCCTGCTGCATCTTGGCGTCAGCGCAATAGTCGATAAGCGCGACACCACGGCCGCATTGATCGACGCAATCCAGGCAGCATTGACAGGAGGCGTCTACCTGTCGGAGCAGGTGCGCGTTGCAATGGAAACGACTGACACTCCGCCGCAGCTGCGTGCCAGCGTTTTGAGTGCGCGCGAATGGGAGATCTTCCAGCTCTATGTGCAAGGTGTAGCAGTACACGAAATCGCGAAACGGTTGCAGCGCAGCGGCAAGACCATTAGCACTCGAAAGCGTACCGCAATGCGCAAGCTAGGTCTCGAAACGGAGTCGGATCTTATCGACTACGCACGGAAGATCGGATTGATCTAGCACGGTCGGCAACGCCGCGCTTATATACCGGCAACTCACGGTCCCGAAATTAGGACTCTTCTGATTGGTCGGGAGACCTTGCCACTCCATAGTTCTGAATTAGCTTCGGCTTTTACTGACGTTGGTCTCATCAAAGCAGTTATTTCTTGAGGCCGCGCCGCTCAAAGCTGGGAAATTCAAGCGGATGTTCGCGGAAATTGCGTGGCGCGTGCGCTTCGCATAGCGACAGGGAGGCGGCATGGCCGTGCTAGGTAAGCGGTTGTTGGTCGAGAGTGTGGGTACGGCATGGCTTGTGTTCATCGGCTGCGGCAGCATCGTATTGAATACCGGCGCCGTTCAGCAGGGCTACGGCGTGCTAGAGGTATCACTCGCGTTCGGTCTCGCGCTCGCCACCGCGAGCTACTGGTTTGGCGAGACGTCGGGCGCCCACTTCAATCCCGCTGTCACGGTAGGTTTCACCGCCGCGCAACGGTTCCCGGTCAAAGACCTGTTGCCCTATATTGCCGCTCAGATTCTTGGCGCGGTCGCTGCCGCAGCGCTTCTTGTTTATGTGGCGAGCGGCCGCCCGGGCTTTGAAATTGGCGCGAGCGAATTCGCGGCCAATGGTTTTGGCGATCATTCCCCCTCCGACTATCAATTGCACTCCGCATTGGCTATTGAGTTCGTGCTGTCGTTTGCATTTGTCATGGCAAGTCTTCTCGTGGCCGCGCGATACAAGACGAAGCCGGGCGGACCGATGGTCGTCGGCGGATGCCTCGCGCTCGTCTACCTCGTGTCGATTCCGGTCACTAACGGCTCGGTCAATCCAGCGCGCTCCACCGCGCAAGCGCTTTTCGTGGGCGACTGGGCGCTAGACCAACTGTGGCTCTTCTGGGCGGCGCCAATGTCTGGCGGCGTCGTCGCCGGCTTCGTGTTCTCGTTGCTCGGTGGAAGGTCCGACCAGTCCGCCGCCGCGCTTGCGGAAGGCCACAGCGAAGCCGCGTGAGTTGTGCCGTGCCGCTCTTCTCTTTCTTTGCCACATCGTTCCAACGCGCTGCCTTAGCGCGCATGCTGCGGCGCGTGTCGATATGGGTGCTTGCGGGGTTATCCCTCTTTGTCGCGACTCAAGTGGTGGCTGTCGGGCAGCCGTTCGTGGAATCCGGCTCCGGTCGGGTCGTTGGTGCCTTTCCGCAGAAGCTGACCGTCGGCGTACTCGCGGATAGCTGGTTGCCGTTCGACGCGCTTCAAAACGGGCAACTCACAGGCTTGAGCGTCGACTATCTGCGCGCACTGGTCGGGCCGCGTGTTGTGATCGAGGCGAAGGCATATCCCGACATGCCGCAGCTACTCGCCGCCGCATGCGCGGGCAACGTCGATTTGTTGATGAGTCTCGCACGCACGCCGGAGCGCGAACGTTGTGTCAGTTTCACCGCGCCGTATTTTCGAGCGTCCACCTCAACGGCCGTTCGCAGGGACGGCGACATGTACGAGGGACCTGCGCGCCTTGCGGGGGCGTCCATTGCCATAGAGAAAGGCTTTGCGCTCGAGCGCTCGTTGCGCGAGCGCTTCCCGCGCGCCCGGATCAGCGCATTCACATCGACGCACGCGGCGCTCGCTGCCGTCGCCCACGGCGACGCGGACGCTTATATGGGTTTCACTCCGGTCGTCGACTATGCGCTCGCAACGGAAGAGTTCCGCAACCTGCGCGTCGCATTTAAGGAAAGCACTCGCTCCGCTGAACTGCGCTTTGGCGTGCCGCGTGGTCAGGTCGCCTTGCGCGACCGGCTGGATCGCGCGTTAGCCTCGATCAACCAGGCCGACGACACGGCGATTCGGGTTCGCTGGCTCTCCGGCAATTTCGGCGCAAAGCCGGAGCCCACCACATACCGTCTCGAACTGACGCAGCAGGAACAAGCCTGGCTACGTTCGCTACCGCCGTTGCAGGTGGGCTTCGACAGCAACTGGCCGCCCTTCAGCTATGTCGACCCTTCCGGGCGTCCTGCCGGCGTGACCGCCGACTATCTTGCCTACCTGAGTCGCACGCTTGGCCTCGTGTTCAACCGCGCGCGGCAGCCCGACTGGCCGTCCGCGATCGACGCGTTCCAGCGCGGTGAACTCGCGATTCTCACCACGGGCTCGAGTAACGACCCGCGCCTCCTGAAGGCACGCCATACACGTGCGTACGAGAGCTATCCGTTGGTAATGGTGGGTCGCGACGAAGAGCCGGCCGCCCGTTCACTCAACGATTTCGCCGCGCGGCGCATCGTGGTGTCCTCGCACGTTGCCGGGGTCGACCCGCTCACATTCGATCGTATTCCGAAAGATCATCTGGCCATTGCGTCACGCCTTGACGAGGCGCTGCGCATGGTTGCTTCCGGCGAAGCAGATGTCGTTGTGGAAAACGTGGCCGCCGTCGACATCGTGCTCAAGCGGCAATACGCCGGCGTGCTGAAGGTAGTCGGCACCGTGGGCAAATCCGACGCCCTCGATTTCGCCGTACGTCCGGATCTGAGTCCGCTCGCCGACCTGATCGACCGCGCGTTGCTAGCAATGCCGCCAGCGGAAAAGCAGCGCATCCGGCAAAAATGGGTGACCGGCGACACGCCGGCAAGCGGTGCGTGGAGCGTTTCCGCAGTGCGCCTGTTACCTGTGCTGATCGGCATCGCCGTCGTGCTGCTCGTTACCCTGCGCGCCTATGTCCTTTTGCAACGCGAAGTCAGGCGCCGCAAGGAGACCGAGCGCGAGCTGGCGCTGCAGTTGAATTTCCAGGAAACCATGATGAAGATGGTTCCGTATCCGCTCGTTGCCCAGGATCTGCAGGGTCGCTACATCGCAGTCAACGGCGCGTACGAGCGAGCGTGCGGGCTAAGCCGCGAGGCGGTTATCGGACGCAGCACGATGGAGGTCCAGACATGGGGCGAGGCCAACAGCCGGGTGCTCGCCGATATGACCCGCGACCTGCTGCAAGGCGGGGACATGGCCCAGGTCGAGCTGCAGTTCGAGTCCAGCGCCGGAGATCTGCGGCACGGTCTCTTCTGGACGAGCATCTGCCGCGGCAACGACGGTGAGCCGGTCTGCGTACTCGGCACCATGGTCGATATCACCAACATACGGCGCG
Organism: Paraburkholderia kirstenboschensis; assembly: GCF_032806925.1. Classification (NCBI taxonomy): domain Bacteria; kingdom Pseudomonadati; phylum Pseudomonadota; class Betaproteobacteria; order Burkholderiales; family Burkholderiaceae; genus Paraburkholderia; species Paraburkholderia kirstenboschensis. The sequence continues at coordinate 3,217,089 of NZ_CP136513.1, forward strand.
CGGAAATGCGCGCGCGCGACACCGAGCGGCGGCTCTTCGACGTCACACGTTCCTTGCCGGCAGTCGTGTTCCAGCTGCGCCGCACGGCAGGCGGTGCTTATTCGTTCCCTTACATCGGTGGGGACCCAAAACTTCTGCTCGGACAGGGCAACGGGGTGGCGGGCAGCCGCGATCATGTGGACTTCGACCGTATCCACGAGCAAGACCGTTCGTTCGTGATTGCCGAGCTCGAGCGCTCGGCTCGTCTTGAAACGCCGGTGCTGATCGAATTCCGCATGCGCTGCGATGCGGAGGTCAAGTGGGCGCGAGCGGAACTGGTGCCGCGTCGCGAGGCTGACGAAAGCGTCGTTTGGAGCGGCTACTGGGTCGACGCGAGTATCGAACACGCGCGCGCCGAGGAACTGGCCGGCGCGCGCGATGCGGCTGAAGCAGCGTCGCGTGCGAAAGACGACTTTTTCGCAATGATGAGCCACGAAATCCGCACGCCTATGAACGGTGTACTCGGGCTGGTCGAAGTGCTCGAGCGCACGCCGCTCAAGGCGGACCAGGGCGAAATGCTCGGCATGATCCACGAATCAGCGGGCGCGCTGCTGCAGATTCTCGACGACTTGCTCGATCACTCGAAAATCGACGCGGGACGGTTGACCATCGAAGCAGAGCCCATCGACCTGCGCGAACTGGTCGACAACGCCGTGGGCTTGCTCGCGGGCCGAGCGCACGAGAAGGGCCTGAAAGTGAGGGTGAATATTGCGTCGGACATAGCGGCCACGCTACGAGGCGACAGCGTGAGATTGCGCCAGGTCCTGTTCAATCTGCTCGGCAACGCGATCAAGTTCACTCCCGAAGGTCAGGTGGACGTGAGCGTGGCGGTGCTCGCGCAAACGGGCGACCTTCAGACAATCGAGATGGCCGTCGAGGACACCGGTATCGGCATAGCGGCGGACGTGCAGGCAAAACTGTTCGAGCCGTTCGTGCAGGCGGAGTCGTCCACCACGCGCCGCTTCGGCGGCACGGGCCTTGGCCTGACCATCTGCCGCAAGCTGATCGAACTGATGAACGGTTCGCTCACGCTAGACAGCGAACTCAACCGCGGCACGCGCATGACGGTGCGGCTCAGCATGCCCGTCGAGATGCAGCGTTACTCGGTGAGCGGCTTGCGCGGCAAGCGCTGTCTCGTGGCGACCAACGACGCGCAAGTCGGTCAGGCTCTCGTCGACTTCGGGAAAGCGTTGGGACTGGAGCTGCGCCGGGTTCCGGCCGACTTTGCGCAGTTGCGTTGCCGCGTCGCGGGGATCTGCTGTTCGTGAGCGAGGACGTGGTGCTGCCTGCCAACGTCAGATGCAAACTGCGCGTGATATCCCTCACGGAAAAGCCAAAGCCCACGGGCTACCGCATTCTTGATGACAACGTTCGCCTGAGCATCAACCCGATATCGTGGCGCGGGCTCGGTGCGGCGTGCGCTGCCGCCATGACGGGCCTTCAGTCGGTGCCGGCGCCGCCGGTTGGTGTGCCGCGCACGCAAGAAGGCATCACAGCGCCGCCTGACCGCGAGCGGGCGATCGCGAGCGGACGCCTGATTCTCGTCGCCGAAGATCATCCGGTGAATCAGGAACTCATTCGCCATCAACTGGCGCTGCTCGGTTTCGCGTGCGACGTCGCGAACGACGGTGCCGAAGCGCTCGCCGCGCTCGAACATACCAGTTACGGATGTCTGATTACGGACTGTCATATGCCCAACGTATCGGGCTATGAACTGACGCGGCGCATTCGGGAGCGTGAGCGCGAGCAGGGTGGCTCGCACCGTCTGCCGATTCTGGGCATCACCGCAAACACGGCGCCCGAAGACCTGAGCCTCTGCCGCGAGGCGGGCATGGACGACAATCTCGTCAAGCCGACGCGCCTCGCTACGTTGCGTGAATATCTGAGCCGCTGGTTCGGCACTGACAGTGCCTGGCAGGCGGCACCCGCCGATAACGCTGATATCGAGGAGGCGACAGACTTGTCGGCAGCGGGCGGCTCGGCCTTCGTTCCGGTCGACCTCAATCAAATGACGCAATTGTGGGGCAGCGAATCGACGGTCAAGGCGTTGCTCGATTCGTTTGTTTCTTCCGTGCGCGAAGACATTCAGTCACTGTCGTCGTTGCTGGAGGACGCGGACACCGTGCGCGTGCGCGAGTGGCTTCACCGGGTCGCGGGCGCGGCGAGCGTGCTGCAATACCCGCCTCTAATCAGCGCGCTCGACGAATATCGCCGCGATATCTCGAGCGCACCTGAGCGCGTGCGCCATGACGGACTCGCGCTGATTGACAACTGCAATGCCATGCTTGACGGCATCGAGCACCAGGCGGCATTGCTGGCCTGAGCGCGCCGCCATTCGGGGGACCCACCGGCAAGACGGTATTGCCGGCAACCACACTGCAATCGACGGGCGAAAAAAAACGCGGCCGAAGCCGCGTTAAAGATTTGGAGACATCCCTCGATGAAGGAGTCACTTCTCGCGAGGCCAAAGCATACCCGGGATAACGCGGATGATTCAGTGCAGAATCTGCAAATAATTGTTCGGAAAATCGTTACAAGCGAATCAACGGCGCCGTTTAGACCGCAGACCGACGCGTCCTTCGCTACAGGTGTCCTTCGAAGATTTGCACTAGTATGTGATGGCTTCGCGCGTGGCCGAGATGTCGGCGCGGCGGCGCATCTAGTCGGAGAAGACCATGATTACGCTAAAAAAACTCAACCTGATTGTGGCGTTGTGGGCCGTAACGGCGGGTGTCGCGTTCGCGGACACCGTCGCGTTGAAAGCGGCTTTGGAGCCTTCCAGCGAAGTGCCGCCTCGTGTAAGTCACGGGCATGGCACGCTGAACGCAACGTTTGACACGTCGACGAAATCCCTGCAATGGACCGTGAGCTACGAGGGCCTCAGCGGCCCCGTGACTGCCGCGCATTTTCACGGGCCGGCGCCGGTCGGACAAAATGCCAAGGTACAGGTGCCGATCGACAAAAGCGCGCTCGCAAGTCCAATGAAGGGGTCTGCTGCTCTCACCGAACAGCAGGTAACCGATCTGATGGCGGGCCAGTGGTACTTCAACATTCACACCGCGCAAAACCCGACGGGTGAGATTCGTGGGCAAGTCATGCCCGCGAACTAGGCAGAAAGATCCCTTAAGCGGCGCCTCGCCACGCGTCGCCGCGCTCTTTAGCAAGATTAGAAGCCGCCGTCCACCGGCATGGCGGCCAACGCACGTACCATGATGGGACATTTTCCAAGGAGGATGTCCCAATGAGTTGGCAAAGCGCACTCGCGTGCTGGTTTTTGCGCAGGCAGTTTCGCCCTCAAACCCTGAAGCCGCATATCGATGTCGAGAAAGCGCGCGCATTGACGGCGAAGCGAGCCTGGTCGCCCGATGTGCCGCGTGGCTGGCGTCTGCGAGAACTGGACGGCGCGGACGGCAAACCGCTGCGCGGCGAATGGATCGAGCGCTCGGGTGAACCGGCAACCGGCGCACGGCCCACGGTGCTGTATTGCCACGGCGGCGGCTATTACTTCTGCTCGCCGCGCACCCATCGCTCGATTGTCTTCGGCCTCGCAACGCGCGCGAACGCGCCGGTCTTTTCGCTCGACTACCGCCTCGCGCCTGAACATCGTTTTCCGGCCGCACTCGACGATGCAACTGCTGCCTATCGTCACTTGATCGCTGAAGGCACGAGGCCCGAATCGATCGTGATCGCCGGCGATTCAGCAGGCGGCGGTCTTGCCCTCGCTACTTTGGTCGCGCTGCGCGACGCGGGCGATCCGCTGCCCGCAGGCGCCGTGCTGTTCTCGCCGTGGACCGACCTGGCGGCAACGGGCGCGAGCGTTGTCGACAACGACGGCGCCGATCCAATGTTCAGCGGCCCGGCAATCGCCAAAGCAGCGAAAGTCTATCTGGGCGATATGCCTGCCACGCATCCGTATGCGTCGCCGTTTTATGCGGACCTGCGCGGCTTGCCGCCGCTTTTCATGATGGCGGGCAGCACCGAGGTTCTGCTCGACGATTCGCGGCGCGTGGCCGCTAACGCGCGTGCGGCAGGCGTCGATTGTGAACTGGAGGTGTGGGAGAAGATGCCGCATGTGTGGCCGATCTTCGCGCCGTTCATCCCCGAGGCGAACCGTGCGCTCGATCGCGCCGCCGCCTTCGTTGGACGCGCGACGAGCAGCGCGGCCAATGCCGCTCAGGTATCCAAGGCGACGTCGATAGTCTGATAGGCGGCCTTTACCGTCTGCTCGCCGTACTGCCGCTCGAGCCGCCGCACGGTGAAATGACCGTGCGCGACCTGCTGGAAATGGTCGATAAACACGGTGTTGACCATCGCGCCGAGCACGGCGCCGATCGCCGGAATGGACTTCGCGGCGATCTGTTCGCTCACCTGCACCGAGAAGCGCGCGGCGATCGAATGCAGCAAGCGCAACAAAGCAGCCGAGCCGTGTGCTGTGAATCCCTTCGTCGCCATTTCCGACGACGCTTTCGACACCGCCTGCGCCAGCGCGCCGCGCATGATGAAGTAGCCGAAGTCGGCGTCGTCGTCTGCGGCCGATGTGCCGCCCATGCCCAACACTGTCAGACACTGGAGTTGGGTGTCGACCGCCGTCAGATCCTCGCCCTCGCTGCGCGCAATATCGCAGATTGAGCGGAACATGAGCGTGGTGGTCACGGGCAACTCGACGGGCAGCGCAAAGAGGCCGAATGCGCCGCCGGCTGCGCCGGTCGTGGCCACCGCGAACTTGTGCAGCAGGTTGCTCGGCTTCTCCGGCGCAAGCAAGGGCGAACCGCTGTCGCGCCGGCCGAGCGTGCGCAGCGCAATGGACAGACATTTGCGCAACGCCAGTTCGGTCGCGTCCGTGACCTTTTCGTTTGCGAACGCCGGCATGCGCGAAATCAGTTTCTCCAGCGGCGCGCCGACGATGCTCGCCAGTTTCATTGCCAGCGCGGGACTTTCCAATTCGTGTTTCGCGCGCCGCAGCGCGCTGAGGTCCTCTTCGGACAGCGATTGTGTTGCGAGCGAACTCGGCTCCATGTGCCTCCCTGGCGTCGTTTCATGTGCGTTTTCAGCTGATTCCGCGCGCCGTCTGGCGCGCCCGAACGTCCTGCTTAGAGCGCGAACGCATGGTATGATTCCCAATCGTTTGACGAGTCAACTGTTGCTCCATCAAAAATGGCCGTTCACACCGCAGCCCACCATTCGAGTGGGCAAGTCTTACCTTTCCGGGAATCGCTTCTCGCGATGCTCGGCATCTCCTTCGTCACCATGCTGGTCGCGCTCGACCAAACGGTGGTCGGCACCGCGCTGCCTACTATCGTCGCCGAACTCAAGGGTTTCGAGCTTTACGCGTGGGTGGCGACGTCGTATCTGCTCACTTCGGTGATCACCGTGCCGGTTTTCGGGCGCCTCGGCGACTACTACGGACGAAAACCGTTCGTGATCGCGTCGATTGTCGTGTTCACCGGCGCGTCCGTGTTGTGCGGCGTCGCCAACAACATGCTGTTTCTCGTGCTCGCGCGCGGCTTGCAGGGCATCGGCGGCGGCATGCTGGTCGGCACCGCGTTTGCCTGTATTGCCGATCTTTTTCCGGACTCCGTCGTGCGTCTGCGCTGGCAGGTGTTGATGAGTTCTGCATTCGGCATCGCCAATGCTGTTGGCCCATCGCTCGGTGGCTTTCTGACGCAGTACTACGGCTGGCGTTCGGTCTTTTACGTGAATCTGCCGGTCGGCCTGCTGTCGCTGTTCTTCGTCTGGCGCTTTCTGCCGCATCTGCGACATGTGGAGCATGAAGGCAAGATGCGGCTAGACTGGCCCGGCGCCGCGCTGATCGCGGTTGCGCTCGGCTCGCTGCAACTGTTCGTCGAATTGCTGCCGAAGCATGGGCTCACATTGAGCGCGTGCGCGTTGCTCGTGCTGAGCGTCGCCTCGGCGTATGCGCTGTGGCAATGGGAGAAACGCTGCCCAACGGCAATCCTTCCCGTCGACATGTTCCGCAATCCGAGTCTCGCAGCGCTTTTTACACTGGCGGTGCTCGGCGGCTTCACGATGTTCTCGCTGCTCTTTTACGCGCCGCTGCTGTTCCAGGGCGGCTTTGGCATGTCGCCGAAGGAAGCGGGCCTCGTCATCACGCCACTCGTCGTTTTCATCACGATCGGCAGTATTGCCAACGGACGCGTCATTTCGCGCGTGCGCAATCCGAACCTGATGCTATACGTCGGCTTCGCGCTGCTCGCGCTCGCGTGTCTGGGCGTGGTCGTCGCAACGCGCTCCATGCCGCAGTGGCTACTCATGTCGTTCATGGTGCTGGGTGGACTCGGCCTCGGTTTCGTCATGCCGAACCTGACGATCTTCGCGCAGCAGACGGCCGGTCGCGAGCATCTTGGCATCGCAACGGCGCTGCTGCAATCGCTGCGGATGATCGGCGGCATGATCGGCACGGCGCTCACCGGAACGCTGGTCAGCCATATGTACGCGAGCGGCGTGCGCAGCGCGCTTGACAATGAGCGCGCATCGCAATGGTTCACGGACCTGGGCGATCCGCAGATTCTGATCAACCACGAAGCACAAGCACGCGTGCTCAGCGAGCTCGCACAAGCTGGACATAACGGCGCCATGCTCCTGGAAAGCGCGCGCGAAACGCTCGTGGCCGCGATTCATTTAGGTCTGGCAATGGCGGCAATCATCGCCGTGGTGTCGGTATGGCAAAGCCGCCGTGTTCCGCCGATCAAGCTTCAGCGTAAGCTCGAGCCGGTGATTCACGCCGACTGATTTTAGATTTTGAGTTTTACTGAACCATCATGGAAGAACAGGACCGCATAGCCGTCATGCAGCAATTCGGCCGCACTTACCGTGCGTTCATGTCGGCGTTCGAGGCACAAGTCGGCCACCCGCTGCCGCGCTGGCGCATCATGCTCGCGCTGCATGAGCAGGCGGGCGAATCGTCGCAGAAGCGGCTTGTCGAACGCTTGCGTGTGGATCCCGGCGCATTGACCCGCCAGTTGAAAGCGCTCGAAGGATTGGGCTGGATCGCGCGCAGCATGGACTCTCGCGATAACCGCGTGACCAATGTACGCCTGACCGAAGCGGGCTTGTCCGCAACCGAAGCGAGCCTGCCGCGCCGCAACGCATTTCTGCACGACACAATGGCCGCGCTGCCGGACGACGCTATGAGCGCGCTGTCCGGCGCGCTGAAAATGCTGGAGGCGAGGATTGGCGAAGTGGTGTCCGCGGCGAACGGCGCGGAAACAACCGGCGATGTCACCGCTGACGACGGGCAGCCGCCTGTTGGTCGCCTGGCCGTGAAGCAACGCGCTTGACGACGGTTTGCGCGGCGAGCAGAGCGTTAAGAGCGCGAGCGGCGCGTCCCGCCGCAACGCCGCTCGCCGTCCGTAGAAACACGAGAACAATTAGAAGAACGTTTCGATCACCTCAGTAACGCGATAAGCAGGGTCGAGCACCAGCACCTGACGCCACTTATCGAACGTCAGGCACGGATGCGAGATGTCGAACGCAATCATGTCGCCGACTTTCAGATCGGCGCCCGCGGGAATCCGCAAGTACGCGTGCTGATCCATCAAGCCGAAAATCTCCCAGCCTTCGCTTACCGCTATGTCACGCGGCGCCTGATTGCCCGGCCGATAATGGCGCGCCGGTTCGGGCAGGCCCGCGTCGAATGCGGAGTCGCGCTTGCCCAGACCGATGATCGCGCGATCCGGCTCGGGAATCGATTGCACGTAGGCCCACAATTGCAAGGCGGGCAGCAAGCCTTCGCCCATCTTCTTCGCGACCGGATTCCGCGCCAGGATATCCGTCTGCGCCTTGCGATAAATGCCGACGTCATGCGTCAGATAGCAGCCCGGACGCAGCACGACCTCGACCTTGCCGGTCTCCGACGCCTTTACGAATTCCTCGGCGACCACGTCGTACCATGCGGAACCCGCGCCCGACAGGATAGCCGGCGTGCGATCGAAACGTCCTTCGTCGAGGAGCGCGCGTGTGACCGCGACCGCGCTTTGCAGGAACTCGCGCACTTCGTGTTCTTCCTTCAGCACGCCCTCGTACAACTCGACGCCGGCGAGCCTGAGCACGTCGGGATAACGTGCGATTGCTTCCAGCACCGCGTTGCGCTGCGCTTCATCGCGCACGCCTGTGCGGCCGCCCGGCACGCCAAGCTCGAGCAGCACTTGCAATGGCTTCTTCACCGATGTGAAGAACTGTCCCAACTGCTCGACGCCATCAACTGAATCGACGAGGCAAAAGAACTCGAAGTCCGGATCGCTGAGCAGTTCTGCGACCATCATCATGTTGCGGCGGCCAACCAGCTGATTCGCCATCAACACGCGCGAGACGCCGCCGTGATAAGCCGCGCGAACCTGATGCGCGGTGGCGAGCGTGATGCCCCACGCGCCGGTTTCCAACTGACGGCGGAACAGTTGCGGCGCCATTGTCGTCTTGCCGTGTGGTGCGAGCTTGACACCGTATTCGGCAACGAACGCCTGCATCCATTTCAGGTTGTGCTCGACGCGGTCCGCGTAAAGCACTGCGGCGGGCAGGCTCACGTCTTCGTTCAGCAGATTCCACTCAAGACGCGCGGCGTCCGTGAGCTGGATGCTGGCGCCCGGAACCATGCCCAAGCCCTTGCTATAAGGATCAATCGTAGCGCCCTGATAGTTTGTAACTTTCATGTCTCCTGCTCCATCGTTCGGTTAGATTGCATCGAAGTTGACTTTACCATCTTACCGAAAGTACGATGATGGAAGAAATGTTATTTAGTACCAAGCTGGGCCAACGCCGCGCTGTCAATCGCTGTCAGCCGTCGCAAACCTCCGCGCGGTATCCCACGAGCTTTAATGAACTCAACCGCCGAACCGCTGGCATTCGACATCGTCGCGCGCATCGCCGAATGTGCGCCCGGGTTGCGCTCAGCTGAACGCAAGGTCGCCGCGCTGATCCTGGACGATCTGACGGGCGCATCGCGCGCCAGCATCGGCGCGCTCGCGCAGCAGGCGCAGGTGAGCGTCGCGACCGTCACGCGGTTTGCCAAGGCGGTGGGCTGCCGCGACGTCCGCGAGCTGAAGCTGCGGCTCGCACAGGCGGCCGCGGTCGGTCAGCGCTTTTTGCAGCCGGGCACCGCGAACGACGCGCCCGAGCACATCGCGACCCGCGTGTTCGACGAACTGCAGACGGCGCTCGCGCATAATCATCAACTGCTGCGCCAGGCTCCGCTTGGGCCTGCCGCAGCTGCGCTGCGGGCCGCGCGCATGATCTATGTGTTCGGCATGGGCGGCGGCTCGACCGCGCTCGCCGACGAAATGCGTTTTAGACTGGTGCGGCTGGGCCGGCCCGTAGCGACTTATCAGGACGGCTTGTTGCAGCGCATGGTCGCGAGCACTGTATCGCGTGAAAGCGTCGTGATCGCGTTGTCCACAACGGGCCGCGTGCCGGAGATGGTGGAGAACTGCAAGATCGCGCGCAGCTACGGCGCAACGGTGATCGCACTGACCGCTCCGGCGTCGCCGTTGGCGAAGCTGGCCGACTGGGTCATCCCGATCGTCGCGTTTGAGACAGACTTCATTTACAAGCCGTCGTCGTCGCGCTACGCAATGATGATGGCGCTCGATGTGCTCGTCACCGAACTTGCCGTCAGTCAAGGTGACGAGAGCCGCGAGTTGCTGCGCCGCATGAAGCACGCGCTTGACATGCACCGCGGCGGCGGCGATCGACAACCGTTAGGAGACTGATTCATGCACTCGCATCCCGAAGCCGCCGATACGCTGATAGTCGGCGCGCAACTGTATGACGGCACGGGCGCGCCGCCTGCCGAGCGCGACGTCGCGGTCCGCGACGGGCGCATCGTCGCGATCGGCAATCTGTCGAACTGGCTCGCCGAAGAAGTGATCGAAGCCGAAGGCCGGGCGCTGGCGCCCGGTTTCATCGACGTTCACACGCACGACGACACGCACGTGATCCGCTCGCCGCAAATGCTGCCGAAGATCACACAAGGCGTGACGACGGTGATCGTCGGCAACTGCGGCATTAGCGCGTCGCCGGTTGCACTGAAGGGCGAGCCGCCCGATCCGATGAATCTGCTCGGCGAGCGCGACGCGTTCCAGTATCCGACCTTCGCGGACTACGTGAAGGCGGTGAACGCTGCGCGTCCGGCGGTGAATGTCGGCGCGCTGATCGGACACACCGCGTTGCGCAACAACCAGATGGACCGGCTCGACCGCGCGGCCACGCCGCAGGAAATCGACGGCATGCGCGCGCAACTCGAAGAAGCGCTGGCCAACGGCGCGCTCGGGTTGAGTTCGGGGCTCGCCTACGGCTCCGCGTTCGCCGCGCCCACCGAAGAAGTCATGGCGCTTGCCGAACCGCTCGCCGCCGCCGGCGCGCTGTACACCACGCATATGCGCACGGAGTTCGACGCGATTCTCGACGCAATGGACGAAGCGTATCGCGTGGGCCGTCACGCGCACGTGCCGGTGATTATCTCGCATCTGAAATGCGCGGGCCCGTCGAACTGGGGGCGCAGCGTCGAAGTGCTGAGTTCGCTGGAAGGCGCGCGGCGCATGCAGCCTATCGGTTGCGATTGCTATCCGTACAACCGCAGTTCGTCGACGCTCGACCTGAAGCAGGTCACCGGCGACATCGACATCACGATTACGTGGTCGGAACCGCATCCGGAAATGGCTGGCAAGCTCGTCAAGGAAATTGCCGCCGAGTGGGGCGTCACGCAGCAGGAAGCGGGCAAGCGCCTGCAGCCCGCGGGCGCGGTCTATCACAACATGTCCGAGGAAGACGTGCGGCGCATCCTGTCGCACCCCGCGACAATGGTCGGCTCCGACGGCTTGCCGAACGATCCGCTGCCGCATCCGCGGTTGTGGGGCGCGTTTCCGCGCGTGCTCGGCCATTACGCGCGCGACGCCGGTTTGCTGCCGCTCGAAGAAGCGGTGCGCAAGATGACGAGTCTGTCGGCGCGGCGCTTCGGCCTTGCGCAACGCGGCGAGGTGCATATCGGCTATCACGCCGACCTGGTGCTGTTCGACCCGGCCAGGGTGCGTGACGCGGCGACATTCGAAAAGCCGCAACAGGCGGCCGACGGCATCGACGCAGTGTGGGTGAACGGCGTGCTGTCTTACCGCAACGGCGAGGTAACGGGCGAGCGCGCCGGGCACTTCGTCGCGCGCGGCGCGGCGTCGAAAGGCGATGCGCAGGGCGCATTCTGATTACCTGATCGAACGATCTACCATGGCGCGCGCCGCAACGAGCACGCGCGCCCGACCTCTAAGGAGCATGACGATGAAGCGATATGGCGTTGAAGGCGGGAAGGGAACGGGCGGTCAACATATGCCGTTTGCGCGTGCAGTCGAAGCGGACGGCTGGCTGTTCGTTTCCGGGCAAACGCCGATGGAAAACGGCGAAGTGATCAACGGCGGAATCGTCGAGCAATCGCACAAGGCGATCCAGAACGTGTTCGCGATTCTGAAGGAAGCAGGCTACGGCGCGGAGCATGTGGTCCGCTGCGGCGTGTGGCTCGACGATCCGCGCGACTTCGCTTCGTTCAACAAGGTGTTTCGCGAATACTTCGGTGACAATCCGCCGGCGCGCGCGTGTGTCGTTTCGTCGATGGTGATCGACTGCAGGGTCGAAGTGGACTGCGTCGCTTATAAGAAGCCGACGGCTTGAAGCATCTGGTTCGCCGCGGGCGCGTGACTGCGAGAACCCGCGGCGATACCTCGTTTGCTTACTGACGCGCGAGCCGCATGTTGTCCGGCATGGGCAGGTTGTAGTTGGTGCGGAACGGGTTGATATCGAGCCCGCCGCGCCGCGTATAGCGAGCATAGACCGCGAGCTTGACTGGCTTGCACGCCTTCAGCACATCGATAAAAATTTTCTCGACGCATTGCTCGTGAAAACCCGTGTGATTACGGTACGAGATGATGTAGCGCAGCAAGCCCGCCTGATCGATCTGCGGGCCGACGTAGTGAATCTGCACGCTGCCCCAATCGGGTTGCCCGGTCACCGGACAATTCGACTTCAACAAGTTCGAAAACAGCGTCTCTTCGACAGGCGCTTCGTCTAGTGCTGCTTTCAGCAGCGAGGCGTCGGGCTGGTAGATATCCGTGTCCAGATCCAGCCGGTCGAGCGACATGCCCTCGAATTCTTCCATGTGCAATTTGGCGAAATCGTGCGGGGCAGTCAGATGAACGGAGACGGTCGCGCCGCAAGATGCGGACACGTCGCGCTTGATCGTGTCGCGCACCGCGTCGATCGACTCAAACGCGGTCTGCGCGAACGAGCCGAGATAAAGCTTGAACGACTTCGACTCGACGATATTCGGCGACTCGGCGGGCACGAAGAAGGTTGCCACCGCAATCTGCGGTTTGCCGCGCTGATTCAGCCACGACAATTCGTACGCGTTCCAGATGTCCGTGCCGAAGAACGGCAATTGCGCGCCAATGCCGATCGCGTCGCGCGCGTTGCTGCGCGCGATCGGAAAGAGCAGCGAGGCGTCGTACTGTTCGGTGTAAGTGGAAGCCTTACCCAGCGGTGATTGTTCGGGTGTCATGATGCATTCACGATGCCACTCAGCACGTGCCCGGTCGCCGTCACGACGCGGGCCGATTCGCAATGGCCAATTTGGTCGTCGAAGAAAAAGTCCGGCTCGAACTCGCGCAAAAATGCGCTCTTGTCGAGGCCGCCGAGAAACATCGCTTCGTCGATTTCGATGTTCCAGGCCATCAGCGTTCGGATCGCGCGCTCGTGCGCGGGCGCCGAACGCGCCGTCACCAATGCCGTACGAATATGCATGGGCGCGGCTTGATCCGCGAGTTTTTGCAGCCGGTGAAGCGCTTCGAGCAAGGGCTTGAGCGGCCCGTCCGCGAGCGGCAGATCCTTGTTGTGCGTCTCATGGCCGACGAAGGCCCGCAGGCCGTCCTTCTGAAACACGCGCTCGGCTTCGTCGGAAAAGAGAACCGCGTCGCCGTCGAAAGCAATGCGGATTTCGTCCGGATACTTACTCGCCATTTTCGCCGATTCCGGCAGCACGCGTGCAGCCGGAAACCCGGCGGCAAGCGCGTCGCGCACGTCGTCCTGGTTAGCCGAGAGAAACAGCGACGCGTTCAACGGCTTCAGATATCCGAACGGCGCACGGCCGCGCGTGAACACTCCGCGCTCGATGGCGAGCCCGTGTTCGCGGCACGAATGAAACGCGCGCAGTCCGCTGATCGGATCGCTGCGCGACAGGATCACCACTTCCACGCGATGACCGCCTGCGTTCAACGCGAGCAGCTTGCGGATCAGAGGGAACGCGACGCCAGGTTTCGCGGGCACGTTCAGCCGGTCGCGCTGCAGCGCTTCATACGTCTGAAGGTCGCCTTCTTCGTACACGCGGTTCTCTTCCTCGAAATCGAAGAGCGCGCGCGAGGATATCGCCACCACCAGTTTGTCGACAAGCGAGAGAGCCATCTGCGCAATTCAATCCAGAAGTTCAGGCAAGAAACAGCCGATACACCGGATTGTGCGTCTCTTCCCAATGCGGATAACCGAGTGTGGCGAGAAAGCGCTCGAACTCCGCGTTGTCCGTCTCCGGCACCTGAATGCCGACGAGAATCGAGCTGTAGTCCGCGCCCTGATTCCGGTAGTGAAAGAGGCTGATGTTCCAGTCAGGCGCCATCGACGATAGAAACTTCATCAGCGCGCCCGGCCGCTCGGGAAACTCGAAGCGGAACAGGCGTTCGTCGTGTGCGAGCGGCGAGCGGCCGCCGACCATGTAACGGATGTGCTGCTTCGAGAGTTCATCGAACGTCAGATCGACGGTGGCAAAATTGTGCGCCTCGAAGGCGCCCGCAATCTGCGCCGATTCGCTGCGGTTCCTGATCTGCACGCCGACGAAAATATGCGCGGACTCGGCCTGCGCGATCCGGTAATTGAATTCGGTGACGCTGCGCGTGCCGACCAGTTCGCAAAAGCGCTTGAAGCTGCCGCGCTCTTCGGGAATCGTCACCGCGAACACCGCCTCGCGCGCCTCGCCCACTTCCGCGCGCTCGGCCACGAAGCGCATGCGGTCGAAGTTCATGTTCGCGCCCGACGTGATCGCGATCAGCGTCTGGTTCTCGATGCCTTCGCGCTCCGCATACTGTTTTGCGCCCGCCACCGCGAGCGAGCCCGCCGGTTCGAGCACGCTGCGCGTGTCCTGAAAGACGTCCTTGATCGCGGCGCACAGCGCGTCGGTGTTCACGAGCAGCACGTCGTCGAGATATTCGCTGCACAGGCGGAAGGTTTCTTCGCCGACGAGCTTCACCGCGGTGCCGTCGGAGAACAGGCCGACTTCGTTTAACGTGACGCGCTCGCCGGCTTTGAGCGATGCCGCCATTGCGCACGAATCGTCGGTCTGCACGCCGATCACCTTGATCTCGGGACGCACCGATTTCACGTACGCCGCGACACCCGCCGCGAGTCCGCCGCCGCCGATCGGCACGAAGATCGCGTGAATCGGGCCCTGATGCTGGCTGAGGATTTCCATTGCAACCGTGCCTTGCCCGGCGATCACATACGGATCGTCGAACGGATGCACGAAGGTCAGCCCGCGCTCTTGCTGCAGTTGCACCGCGTGACCGTATGCATCGCTATACGATTCGCCGAACTGCACCACCTCAACGGTCGGGCCGCCATGCGCGCGCACCGCGTCGACCTTGACCTGCGGCGTGGTGACCGGCACGACGATGATCGCCTTCACGCCCATGCGTGCCGCAGACAGCGCCACGCCCTGCGCATGATTGCCCGCCGACGCGGTGATCACGCCGCGCGTGAGCGCCTCGGCGGGAATGTGCGCCATCTTGTTGTACGCGCCGCGCACCTTGAACGAGAACACCGGCTGGTTGTCCTCGCGCTTCAGATAGACCGGATTGCGCAGGCGCGCCGACAGTTGCGGCGCGCGTTCGAGTTCGGTCTCGCGGGCCACGTCGTAGACGCGCGCGGTGAGGGTTTTCTTCAGGTAGTCGTGGGAGGCCATGCGGGTGGCGCGATGCGCTCTGGAAGGCGGAAAAGCATCAATGATAGCGCCAACGCCGCATGCACTGGCCTCACAGGTCGTCGGGCCGCGCCCCCGCCGCACGCGGTCTAGAAAATATGTGGCGGCCTGCCGTCGGTGAGTTCGCGCGGCAGCGGTTCATCGAGTTGCCATTCGACATGGGGCAGCGCGAACAGGTCGCCGTGAAATTCGACAGGGCCCTCGCTCGTGAAAAGCCCGTCGAGATAATCGAAGTTCAACTGCGACGAGACGGCGCGCAACGCCGCGTCGACTGAATGTGACGGTTGCAGATCGAGCGGATCGACGTCAAGCCGCACGGTGTAGCGGTCGCCTTTCTTTTCCATGGCGCCGACGTCGATCAGCTTGCCGTCCGGGTTTTGAGCAATGACGCGCTCGCCGTTGGCGAACAGCCTGAACGTGGCTCGAAGCGCCGCGGACGCGGCGGGTTGCTTGCTTGCCATCGCGATTCTCCTTGTGATTTCGCGTCGCAGAGGTGATTCAGCCGGCTTCGCCGACTTCCTTTGGGTCGGGCAGATTCGCGCCGCCACCAGGCTTAGGCGGCGCGGGTTCGTCCCTGGCCGATTGCTTCTGTTCGTCGGACAGACGCCGGTCGCCGGCAGTCGGGTCGTTCGGCGTCTGACGCGGCGGCGTTGGGCGGGCGGATTCGCTTGTCATCAGGGGCTCCTTGTCGTGATCGGTGAAATTCGCGCTCAGTCAGGCGAGCGCGTGCGGTCGGCGTCGCTTTGCGTGCCCGGCGGCGTGCCGGGTTTCGTGTCGGGGCCGGCGGTCGGTGCGGCGTCTTCCAGGCGCTGAGTCCCGGATTCCTCATCGCGCCGCTCGTCCGAGCCGTCGCTGGGAATGTTCTCGGTATGGCCGGGCACCGGTTGCTGCTCGATATGCTCGGTGTTCTTCGTGTCGGGGTCGGACATCGTGAGCCTCCGTGATGGCTGGTTTCACGTAGATCAGCATCCCGCATGCCGCGTTCTTTGCTTTCGTCGGCATCTTCTGGCTGATGGTGACAAAAGTCGCCTGATCGACCACAGGGCCATCGACGCCGCGCGGCCCGCGCCGCGGCGCGGGTTGCGCGCCGTCAGACCTGCCGCGGCTCCCGTTTCAACGGGCAACGCGTGGCGGGCCGATGCGGTAGAATTCCATTTTGGAATAAGGATCGGAAGATGCACTGGCAGCCTCGGATCGCCCACTTGGTGCCCGCCCCGCGTGAGTCGTGCCCCGCGGCGGAGCGTCATGTCCGCCACGCACGATCGTGTAGCTGTATCTGAGCGCCGCGAAGGGACCGACGTGAACAGGCCGTCGGTGGCGCTTCGCTACCCAAGAAGATTTCCAAGCATTGCGCCCCACGCGCACCGTCAGCCGGCGCCTCGCCATGAGCGCGCAGGACTGACCCACCGAGTCGTCCAAACATGAACGCACCTCAAGTTTTCGATCCGCACGGAGCCGCCGCTGCGGTCGCCGATCCCGAAGCGCGCCTGCGCGAAATTCCCTACAACTACACGTCGTTCTCCGACCGTGAAATCGTCATCCGCCTGCTAGGCGACGACGCATGGGCGGCGCTTGCCGAACTGCGCGCGGAGCGCCGCACCGGCCGCTCGGCGCGCATGCTCTACGAAGTGCTCGGCGACATCTGGGTGGTGCGCCGCAATCCGTATTTGCAGGACGATCTGCTCGACAACCCGAAACGCCGCGCAATGTTGATCGAGGCGTTGCATCATCGTCTGTCCGAGATCGAGAAGCGCCGCCGCGCCGATCTGACCGCACATGGCGATGAAGCGGGCGTCGACCGGGCGGCGCGTGTCGAAACGCTGGTGCAGGCCGCGCGCCGCGCCGTCGACGAGTTCGAAAGCGAATTCCAGAAGACCTACGATCTGCGCCGCCGCGCGACGAAGGTGCTGGGCCGCGTCACGGAGAAGGACAACATCAAGTTCGACGGTTTGTCCCGCGTGTCGCACGTGACCGACGCGACTGACTGGCGTGTCGAGTATCCGTTCGTCGTGCTCACGCCCGATACCGAAGCCGAGATTGCCGGCATGATCAAGGCGTGTTTCGAGCTCGGGCTGACGGTGATTCCGCGTGGAGGCGGCACCGGCTACACGGGCGGCGCCGTTCCGCTCACGCCGTTCTCGGCCGTGATCAACACCGAAAAGCTCGAACAGCTCGGCGCGGTGGAAATGACCGAACTGCCGGGCGTCGACCGCAAGGTGCCGACCATTTTCTCGGGCGCAGGCGTGGTCACGCGGCGCGTGACCGAGGCGGCCGAGCAGGCCGGCTTCGTGTTCGCGGTCGATCCGACCTCGCTCGACGCGTCTTGCGTCGGCGGCAACGTCGCGATGAACGCGGGCGGCAAGAAAGCGGTGCTGTGGGGCACGGCGCTCGACAACCTCGCCTGGTGGCGCATGGTCGACCCGGAAGGCAACTGGCTCGAAGTCACGCGTCTCGATCACAATCTCGGCAAGATTCACGATATCGAGGTCGCGCGTTTCGAGCTGAAATGGTTCGACGGCAACCATGCGCCGGGAGAGAAGCTGCTGCGTACCGAGTCGCTCGACATCAAGGGCCGCGTGTTCCGTAAGGAAGGCCTCGGCAAGGACGTCACCGACAAGTTCCTCGCCGGGCTGCCCGGCGTGCAGAAGGAAGGCTGCGACGGTCTCATTACGTCCGCACGCTGGGTGCTGCACAAGATGCCCGCGCATACGCGCACCGTCTGCCTCGAATTCTTCGGCCAGGCGCGCGAGGCGATTCCGAGCATCGTCGAAATCAAGGACTACCTGTTCGAAACGTCGAAGCAGGGCGGCGCGATTCTCGCCGGCCTCGAACACCTCGACGAGCGCTATCTGCGCGCGGTCGGCTATGCGACCAAGAGCAAGCGCAACGCGTTTCCGAAGATGGTGCTGATCGGCGACATCGTCGGCAATGACGCTGACGCGGTCGCGCAAGCCACGTCTGAAGTGGTGCGCATGGCCAACGGCAAGAGCGGCGAAGGCTTCGTCGCGGTGAGCGCCGAGGCGCGCAAGCGCTTCTGGCTCGACCGCAGCCGTACCGCCGCAATCGCAAAGCACACGAACGCGTTCAAGATCAACGAAGACGTGGTGATTCCGCTCGACCGCATGGGCGAGTACACGGACGGCATCGAGCGGATCAACATCGAGTTGTCGATCAAGAACAAGCTGCAACTGGTCGACGCGCTCGAAGCATTTTTCAAGGCAGGCAAGCTGCCGCTCGGCAAGAGCGACGACGCCAATGAAATTCCGAGTGCGGAACTGCTGGAAGACCGCGTTCAGCAGGCGCTCGATCTGCTGAAGCGCGTACGCACGCGTTGGGAATTCCTGCGCGACAAGCTCGATCTGTCGTTGCGCGAAGCGCAGCACTATCTGGTCGGTCTGGGTTACGAAGCGCTTGCCGAGAAGTTCGCCGACCGCGTCGACACGCAGTCCGGCGCCACGGTGTTCGACGTCACGCAGGACCGCACCATCCGCGTGTCCTGGAAGCAGGAGATTCGCGCCGAGTTGCGGCAGATCTTCAATGGCGGCGAGTTCAAGCCGATCCTCGACGAAGCCCAGGCGATCCACAAGCAGGTGCTGCGGGGTCGCGTGTTCGTCGCGCTGCACATGCACGCGGGCGACGGCAACGTGCACACGAACCTGCCGGTGAACTCCGATAACTACGAGATGCTGCAGGACGCCCACACTGCGGTCGCGCGCATCATGAAACTCGCGCGTTCTCTCGACGGCGTGATTTCCGGCGAGCACGGCATCGGCATCACCAAGCTCGAATTCCTGACCGACGACGAAATCGGCGATTTCCGCGCGTACAAAAAGCGCGTGGATCCGCATGGCCGCTTCAACGCGGGCAAGCTGCTCGAAGGCGCCGACCTGCGCAATGCCTACACGCCGAGCTTCGGCCTGATGGGCTATGAATCGCTGATCATGCAGCAGTCCGACATC
The DNA here is from genome assembly GCF_032806925.1 of Paraburkholderia kirstenboschensis. Lineage (NCBI taxonomy): Bacteria > Pseudomonadati > Pseudomonadota > Betaproteobacteria > Burkholderiales > Burkholderiaceae > Paraburkholderia > Paraburkholderia kirstenboschensis. Next base: position 3,236,100 of record NZ_CP136513.1, read on the forward strand.
GGCGCGATTTCCGAGTCCATCAAAGACTGCCTGCGGTGCGGCAAGTGCAAGCCGGTGTGCGCGACGCATGTGCCGCGGGCGAACCTGCTGTACAGCCCGCGCAACAAGATCCTCGCGACCTCGCTGCTGGTCGAGGCGTTCCTGTACGAAGAGCAGACGCGCCGCGGCGTGTCGATCAAGCACTGGGACGAGTTCAACGACGTCGCCGATCACTGCACCGTGTGTCACAAATGCGTGACGCCGTGTCCGGTGAAGATCGACTTCGGCGACGTGACCATGAACATGCGCAACCTGCTGCGCAAGATGGGCAAGAAGAAGTTCAATCCGGGCAACGCGGCCGGCATGTTCTTCCTCAACGCGACGAATCCGCAGACCATCAACCTCGCCCGCACGGCGATGATGGGTATCGGCTACAAGGCGCAGCGCCTCGGCAACGACGTACTGAAGAAGTTCGCGAAGAAACAGACGGCGCACCCGCCCGCAACGGTCGGCAAGCCGCCGGTCACGCAGCAGGTGATCCACTTCATGAACAAGAAGATGCCGGGCAATCTGCCGAAGAAAACCGCGCGCGCGTTGCTCGATATCGAGGACAACAAGATCGTTCCGATCATCCGCAATCCGAAGACGACCACGGCCGACACGGAAGCGGTGTTCTACTTCCCCGGCTGCGGTTCCGAGCGGCTCTTCTCGCAAGTCGGCCTTGCGACGCAGGCCATGTTGTGGGAAGCGGGCGTGCAAACGGTGTTGCCGCCGGGCTACCTGTGCTGCGGCTATCCGCAGCGCGGCTCCGGGCAGTACGACAAGGCCGAGCAGATCGTTACGGACAACCGCGTGCTGTTCCACCGCGTAGCAAATACGCTGAACTATCTCGACATCAAGACCGTGGTGGTGTCGTGCGGCACGTGTTACGACCAGCTCGCCGGTTATGAATTCGACAAGATTTTCCCGGGTTGCCGGATCATCGACATTCATGAGTTCCTGCTGGAAAAAGGCATGAAGCTCGACGGCGTGAACGGCGTGCGTTACATGTACCACGACCCTTGCCACACGCCGATCAAGACGATGGATCCGGTCAAGCTCGTCAACTCGCTGATGGGCTCGGAGAAAGACGGCTACAAGATCGAGAAGAACGATCGCTGCTGCGGTGAGTCGGGCACGCTCGCGGTCACGCGTCCTGACATTTCGACGCAGGTGCGTTTCCGCAAGGAAGAGGAAATCCGCAAGGGCGCTGCAAAATTGCGCGGCATTCCTCTGCTCGCCGAAGCCGGCGCGAACGCAATCAACCCGGCCAATGCATCGGCCGGCACGGCGGGCGCGGCGAACGGCTCGGTGCTGAAGGCCGGCGACGGTCCGCAGCCCAAGGGCGCCACCGACGTGAAGATCCTGACGAGCTGCCCGTCCTGCCTGCAAGGTTTGTCGCGTTACAACGAAGACGCGGGCATCGAGGCCGATTACATCGTCGTCGAAATGGCGCGTCATGTGCTCGGAGAAGACTGGATGGTCGACTACGTGCAGCGGGCGAACAATGGCGGAATCGAGCGCGTGCTGGTTTAATGGCACGACTGACGATTTTTGCCTGAGGACGACGATGGACTGCGTTTTTTGCCGTGAAGATGGCGGCGATGTGCTGTGGCAGGACGACACCTTGCGCGTCGTCCTTGCCGACGAACACGACTACCCGGGCTTTTGCCGCGTGATCTGGAATGAGCATGTGGCGGAGTTCTCGGACCTCGACGCCGCTGGTCGCGATCGCGTGATGAAGGCCGTGTACGCCGTGGAGCGCGCAATGCGGCGTATCCTGCACCCGGCGAAGGTGAATCTCGCGAGCCTCGGCAACCAGGTGCCGCATGTGCACTGGCACGTGATTCCGCGTTTCTCGAACGACGCTCACTTCCCGCTGCCCATCTGGGCGCCGCGTCAGCGCACGGTGTCCGAGGCGATGCTGTCGTCGCGCCGCGCGCAAGCCACCCTGTTGCGCGAAGCGGTGCGGCAGGAAATCGAACAGGCTCTTGGCTGAGCGCCACTAACCATTCCTTCGCGCCGTGCCGTCTCAAGGGCGACCTTCGGTGCGGCGGCGCTTTCTAATGAGGCCATGATGAGCGGATTGACTCCCGATACTCCGGTGCCGACCGGCGTCGTTGTGCATTCGAAGTCGCGCGTGCTCGAACTGCAGTACGCAAGCGGCGAATCGTATCGGCTGCCGTTCGAACTGCTGCGCGTGTATTCGCCATCGGCGGAAGTGCAGGGCCACGGCCCAGGCCAGGAAACGCTGCAAACCGGCAAGCGCAACGTCACGATCACGATGGTCGAGGGCGTGGGCAACTACGCGATCCAGCCGACGTTCTCCGACGGACACTCCACCGGCATCTATTCGTGGGACCTGCTCTACGACATGGCGCGGCGCCAGGACGAACTCTGGCGCGCGTATCTCGACAGACTGGCCGCGGCGGGCGTCGACCGCGACGCGCCAATGCCTTCAGCCGGCGCTGCGCACGGCCACCGTCACTGATACGATTCGCCTGACCCGCCGCACCGATGCGGCGCAACATTTCAGAATACGCGAAAGGACAAGCGCGATGAGCAAAACCCACTTCGGCTTTCAATCGGTCGACGAACAGGAAAAGGCGCAGAAGGTGGCGGGCGTGTTCCACTCGGTTGCCGCCAACTACGACTTGATGAACGACCTGATGTCGGGCGGATTGCACCGGGCGTGGAAGATGTTCACGATCGCCCAGGCCAACGTGCGGCCGGGCTACAAGGTGCTCGACATCGCGGGCGGAACGGGCGATCTTTCCAAAGCGTTTGCAAAGCAGGCGGGCGAAACCGGCGAAGTCTGGCACACGGACATCAACGAATCCATGCTGCGCGTGGGCCGCGACCGTTTGCTCGACAAGGGCGTCATCACGCCGGCGCTGCTCTGCGACGCCGAGAAGATTCCTTTCCCGGACCATTACTTCGACGTCGTGACCGTGGCATTCGGCTTGCGCAATATGACGCATAAGGACGTCGCGTTGGCGGAAATGCGCCGCGTCCTGAAGCCGGCAGGCCGTCTGCTAGTTCTTGAGTTTTCGAAGGTATGGGATCCGTTGAAAAAGGCCTACGATGTCTATTCGTTCAAGGTCTTGCCGTGGCTCGGCGAGCGCTTTGCGAAAGACGCGGAAAGCTACCGCTACCTCGCGGAATCGATCCGGGTGCATCCGGATCAGGAAACCTTAAAAACAATGATGGAACAAGCCGGCCTTGACGGCGTCAAATATTACAATTTGTCAGCTGGCGTGGTAGCTTTACATGTGGGGACCAAATACTAGGGTTCCTAACCCATCGTTTTTAAAGGAAAGTGCCAAAATGTCCGATTCAGCCGTGTTATCTCCCCGTAAGGTTAAGCGGTCGCTGGCGAGACGAATCGGACTGATCGCGATGGTCGGCCTGATCGTGGTCGGCTCCGTCGCCTCGCTCGATGCGGAAGCTCGCCGCATGGGCGGTGGCCGTAGTCTTGGCCGTCAGTCGAACACCGTTCAGCAACAGGCTGCGCCGTCGCAGCCTTCCCCGTCCAATCCGGGCATGCAGCGCGCGCAACCGGCGCCCGCGCCTGCGCCGGCTCCAGCGCCGCAACCTAACCGCTCGCGCTGGCTCGGACCGATCGCGGGTCTGGCAGCCGGTCTCGGTATCGCAGCGCTGCTGTCGCACTTCGGTTTGGGTGGCGCGTTCGCGGGTGCAATGGCCAATATCATCGTGATCGCACTCCTCGCCATGGTCGGCATCTGGTTGATCCGCCGCTTCATGGGCCGCAAGCGCGATACGTCGCAGCCGGCTTACGCGGGGCAGTCGCCGTCGCTGAATTCGGGTGCCACGGGTTACACGCAGGAGCCGCGCTACAGCGCGCCGCCTACGGGCTCGTATCTCGAACCGCAGGGCAATCCGCTGACCACGCCGTCCGTCAATGCAACGCCCAGCGTGCCGCCGGGCTTCGATTCCGAAGCGTTCCTGCGTAACGCGAAGGTGTACTTCGTGCGCCTGCAGGCCGCATGGGACGTCGGCAATATCGACGACATCCGCGAATTCACCACGCCGGAAATGTTCGCGGAGATCCGCGTCGACCTCGCTTCCCGCGGCGCCGAAAAGAACCAGACGGACGTCGTGCAGCTCAACGCCGATCTGTTGGGCGTCGAGGAACGTGCGAACGAATACTTCGCGAGCGTGCGCTTCTCCGGCCTGATCCGTGAAACGCCGGGTGCGGCGGCGCAGCCGTTCGTCGAAGTGTGGAACCTGTCGAAGGCGAACCGTCCGGGCGAAGGCTGGCTGCTGGCCGGCATCCAGCAACTCGCGCAGCATTGAGATACCGCGGGCGCGCAGCGCTGTGTGCCCCGCGTCCGCGCGCAACGTTGGCCTGCGGCCGGCCCGCAGTTAGCCGTTCAGCCGAGCGGGCCGCGAAGCGAACGGACGTTACAATAGGAACCCGCGCGAGCACTCGCTCGCGCGGGTTTTTTCTTGCCACTGTCAATGACTCTCGCCGCCAAGCCTTTCGCTGCTGCTGTCAATCATCTGCTCGCCCGCGAATCATGGGCCCGTGAGCGCCTCGCCCCTTATGCGGGCAGGACCGCCAGACTGTCGTCGCCGCCTGTCGTGCTGATGCTGCTGGTGCAGCCGGACGGCTATCTGACCACGGTCGGCGCAAGCGACACACAACAGTTCGACGTCACCATCTCGGTCCCGTCCGACGCATTGCCCGCCTTCGTGCAGGGCGGCCAGGCGGCCGTCATGAAACACGTGAAGATCGAAGGCGACGCGGAGTTCGCCACGGTCATCGCCAAACTCGCCGAGCATTTGCGCTGGGAACCGGAGGAGGATCTGGCGAAGCTGATCGGCGACGGCCCCGCGTGGCGGGTTGCGTCGATCGCGCGCACGGTCGGTGAACATGTGCAGCGCACCGGCCGCAATCTGCTCGATACGGCCACCGAATATCTGCTCGACGAGAACCCTCAGCTCGTGCGCCGCGCCGCGCTGAAAGACTTCAACGCAGAACTGGCGCAGGCCCGCGACGCGTTGGCGCGAGTCGAAAAACGTATTCAGCGTCTTGAACAGAAGGTCGAAGCCCACGGCGCAGATATGCCGGGCGGCGCCGCCACGTTGCGCGGCACGCGCTAGTCACCGGGCTCAACTATGCGTTTTCTGCGTTTCCTCAAGATTTTTTTCACGGTTATCCGCTTCGGTCTCGACGAGATGATGCTCGGCCGCGTCAACGACCGGCGCGTGCGCATGCTGCTGCGTATCACCACGATCGGCCGCAAGTTCGACGCGCCGCCTGGCGTGCGTTTGCGGCTCGCGCTTGAAAGCCTCGGGCCGATCTTCGTCAAGTTCGGACAGGTGTTGTCGACGCGGCGCGACCTGTTGCCGGTCGATATCGCCAACGAGCTCGCGAAGCTTCAGGACCAGGTGCCGCCGTTCGATTCGGCAGTGGCGATAGGGCTGGTCGAGAAGTCGCTAGGCGCACCGGTCGACGTGCTGTTCGACGATTTCGAGCGGGTGCCTGTGGCGAGCGCGTCCATCGCGCAGGTTCATTTTGCGACGGTGAAGGCGGGACAGCATGCCGGCAAGGCCGTCGCCGTCAAGGTGCTGCGTCCGAACATGCTGCCCGTTATCGATTCGGACCTCGCGTTGCTGCGCGACATCGCCGTTTGGGCCGAGCGTTTGTGGGCGGACGGCAAGCGTTTGAAGCCGCGCGAGGTGGTCGCAGAATTCGATAAGTACCTGCACGACGAACTGGATCTGATGCGCGAGGCGGCCAACGGCAGCCAGTTGCGCCGTAATTTCGCCGGGCTCGATCTGCTGCTCGTGCCGGAAATGTACTGGGAGTTCTGCACGCCAACCGTGCTCGTGATGGAGCGCATGGTCGGCGTGCCGATCAGCCAGGTGGATACATTGCGGGCGGCGGGCGTGGATATCCCGAAGCTGGCGCGCGAAGGCGTCGAAATTTTCTTCACTCAGGTGTTCCGCGACGGCTTTTTCCACGCGGACATGCACCCCGGCAACATTCAGGTGAGCCTCGATCCGGCGCACTTCGGGCGTTATATCGCGCTCGATTTCGGGATCATCGGGGCGCTGTCGGACTTCGACAAGAACTACCTGGCGCAGAATTTCCTCGCGTTTTTCAAACGCGACTACCACCGCGTCGCGACGCTGCATCTGGAATCGGGCTGGGTGCCGCCCACCACGCGCGTCGAAGAACTCGAAAGCGCCATTCGTGCGGTGTGCGAGCCGTATTTCGACCGCGCGCTGAAGGACATCTCGCTCGGTCAGGTGCTGATGCGTCTGTTTTCTACGTCGCGCCGCTTCAACGTCGAGATTCAGCCGCAACTGGTGCTGTTGCAAAAGACCATGCTCAACGTGGAAGGGCTCGGCCGTTCGCTCGACCCCGAGCTGGACCTGTGGAAGACGGCAAAGCCCTATCTCGAGCGCTGGATGAACGAGCAGATCGGCCTGCGCGGCTGGTACGAGCGGCTCAAGATCGAGGCGCCGCAGTGGAGCAAGACGTTGCCGCAGTTGCCTCGGCTCATCCATCATGTGCTGGCCGAACGCCACGATCACGGGCGGGTCGGGAACGACGACATGATCCGGCAGATTCTGCTCGAACAGAAGCGTACTAACCGGCTGCTGCAGGGCTTGCTGCTGTTCGGCGTGGCGGTCGGTGTCGGCGCGGCGCTTGCGCGGGTAGTCCTCGCGCTGGCCTACGGCAGCTAATGAGTTTGCGAGGCGCGCGATGAGCGACACGACCCAATCCCCGGTGCCCGATTTTGAAAACCGCGATCCGAACTCGCCGGCGTTCTGGAACGAGCGGTTCGAGCAGCATTTCATGCCGTGGGACCAGGCTGGTGTGCCGTCGGCGTTTCAGTCGTTTGCGAGCCGGCACACAAGCGAGGCGGTGCTGATTCCGGGCTGCGGCAGCGCATATGAAGCCGCTTGGCTGGCGGCGCACGGCAGCCCGGTAAGGGCGATTGATTTCTCGCAGGCAGCGGTTGCGGCGGCGCGCGCGCAGTTGGGCGAGCAACACGCACAACTCGTAGAAGAAGCCGATTTCTTCACCTACGAGCCGCCGTTCAGGCCGGCATGGATCTACGAACGGGCGTTCCTCTGCGCGTTGCCGCCCGCGCGGCGCCTCGACTATGCGCGCCGAATGGCGGAGCTGTTGCCGGCGGGCGCGTTGCTCGCCGGAGTCTTTTTTGTCGGCACGACGCCGAAAGGGCCGCCGTTCGGCATCGAACGTGCCGAACTGGAAGCGCTGCTGACGCCGTTTTTCGAACTGCTCGAAGACGAACCCGTGACCGATTCGATCGCCGTATTTGCCGGGCGCGAGCGCTGGCTGACCTGGCGCCGCCGCGCGTGATCGTGGCGCGAGCGGAATCGACGGCTGAAGCGACACGCGAAAGCGGCTACGGTTTGAGACGCGTCACGCGCTACCGGCGCCGGCGCGGCCCTTGATTATCCCCGCAGCCGCCCTCATCTGGCGCATCGGCGGTCGCGTCGGGCGCTTATCCCCAAAATGCGGGGAGCGTTACCGTTTGCGGCTATAATTCAAGGCTTTGCAAGCGTTTACAAGATTTCAGTAGGGAAAAGGTCATGCCGATCTACGCTTATCGTTGCGAGTCATGCGGCTTCGGGAAAGACGTGCTTCAGAAGATGAGCGACGCCCAGTTGACGCAATGTCCCGAATGCGGGAAAGACACTTTTCGGAAACAGGTCACGGCCGCGGGCTTCCAGTTGAAAGGCTCCGGCTGGTACGTGACCGACTTCCGCGGCGGCAACAGCGGCGCGAGCGCGCCGGTGAAGGCTGACGCCGACGGTGCGTCCAACGGCAGCTCGGCCGCAACTGCCGCAGCTGCCGGCAACGGCGCCGGGGAATCCGCCACGGCCACGACCAGCAGCCCAGCCGCCACGCCGGCCGCCCCTGCTGCGGCGCCGGCGGCTAGCGCAGGCGCAAGCAGTTCGGGCAGCGCCTAGTGGGACTGCCGCCCTCGCGGGCGGCGCACACGCCGCGCAGCGCTTTCGCGGCGCGGCTTTCTGGCGGTATACATGACGACGAAAAAAACGACACTCAAATCGGTGTTTCTGACTGGCCTGCTGGTGCTGGTGCCTTTGGCCATCACACTGTGGGTGCTCGGTCTGATCATCGGCACGATGGACCAGACGCTGTTGCTGCTGCCGCGCGCATGGCAGCCGGAACGTGTGTTCGGCTTCCGCCTGCCTGGTCTCGGCGCGGTGCTGACACTGGCGTTCATCTTTGTCGTCGGGCTGTTGACCCAGAACTTCGTTGGGCAGAAGCTCGTGAAGTGGTGGGAAGTCGTGGTCGCGCACATTCCCGTGGTCGGACCGATCTACACGAGCGTCAAGCAGGTGTCCGACACGCTGCTGTCGAGCAGCGGCAACGCGTTCCGCAAGGCGCTTCTGATCGAATATCCGCGCCGTGGCTCCTATACGATCGCGTTTCTCACTGGTATTCCGGGCGGCGACGTGATCAATCACCTGAAGGAAGATCACGTCAGCGTATACGTGCCGACAACACCGAACCCAACGTCCGGCTTCTTTCTGATGGTGCCGAAGAGCGAAGTGATCGAGCTCGACATGACCGTCGACGCCGCACTCAAGTACATCGTCTCGATGGGCGTGGTGGCGCCGTCCGCGCCGCCGGCACCGGTGCGCCGCACGACAGTCGAGCCTCCGCTGTAATGCCGGCGCGCAATGTTTCACGCAGTGTTCAGCTGCGGCGCGCCGTTCAACCAATGCAAAACGAAAGTCAAACATCATGTCGATGAGATCTGAATACTGCGGTCTGGTGACCGAAGAACTGCTGGGCCAAACCGTCTCGCTGTGCGGCTGGGTAAGCCGCCGCCGCGACCATGGCGGCGTTATCTTCATCGACCTGCGCGACCGCGAAGGCCTCGTCCAGGTCGTCTGCGACCCGGACCGCGCGGAGATGTTCAAGGCCGCCGAAGACGTGCGCAACGAATTCTGTCTGCAAATCAAGGGCGTGGTGCGCAGCCGTCCGGAAGGCACGACGAACGCCGCGCTGAAAAGCGGCAAGATCGAAGTGCTGTGCCACGAGCTGATCGTGCTGAACGCCTCGGTCACGCCGCCGTTCCAGCTCGACGACGACAATCTGTCGGAAACCACGCGTCTCACACATCGCGTGCTGGACCTGCGTCGTCCGCAGATGCAGCACAACCTGCGTCTGCGCTACCGTGTCGCGATCGAAGTGCGCAAGTATCTGGACGCGCAGGGCTTCGTCGACATTGAAACGCCGATGCTCACCAAGAGCACGCCGGAAGGCGCGCGCGACTACCTGGTGCCGTCGCGTACCAACCCCGGCCAGTTCTTCGCGCTGCCGCAATCGCCGCAGCTCTTCAAGCAGCTTCTGATGGTGGCGAACTTCGATCGCTACTACCAGATCGTCAAGTGCTTCCGCGACGAAGACCTGCGCGCCGACCGTCAGCCGGAATTCACGCAGATCGACTGCGAAACCTCGTTCCTGTCCGAACAGGAAATCCGCGATCTGTTCGAAGCGATGATCCGCCACGTGTTCAAGGAAACCATCGGCGTCGAGCTGGACGAAAAATTCCCGGTTATGCAGTATTCGGAAGCCATGCGCCGCTTCGGTTCGGACAAGCCGGACCTGCGCGTGAAGCTCGAGTTCACCGACCTGACCGACGCGGTCAAAGACGTCGACTTCAAGGTGTTCAGCACGCCGGCCAACACGAAAGACGGCCGCGTCGCGGCGATCCGAGTGCCGAAGGGCGGCGAGCTTTCACGTGGCGACATCGACAGCTACACGGAATTCGTGCGCATTTACGGTGCGAAGGGTCTCGCGTGGATCAAGGTCAACGAAGTGGCGAAGGGCCGTGACGGCCTGCAAAGCCCGATCGTCAAGAACCTGCACGACGAAGCGGTCAAGGCGATCATCGAGCGCACCGGCGCGCAAGACGGCGACATCATTTTCTTCGCGGCGGACCGCGCGAAGGTGGTGAACGACAGCCTCGGCGCGCTGCGCCTGAAGATCGGCCACTCCGAATTCGGCAAGGCAAACGGCCTCGTCGAATCCGGCTGGAAGCCGCTGTGGGTGGTCGACTTCCCGATGTTCGAATACGACGAGGAAGACAACCGCTACGTCGCCGCGCATCACCCGTTCACGAGCCCGAAAGACGAGCACCTCGAGTATCTGGAAACGGACCCGGCGCGCTGCCTCGCAAAGGCTTACGACATGGTGCTGAACGGCTGGGAAATCGGCGGCGGCTCGGTGCGTATTCATCGTGAAGAAGTGCAGAGCAAAGTGTTCCGCGCGCTGAAGATCAACGCGGAAGAAGCGCAAGCCAAGTTCGGCTTCCTGCTCGACGCGCTGCAATACGGCGCGCCTCCGCACGGCGGCATCGCGTTCGGTCTGGACCGGATCGTCACGATGATGGCCGGCGCCGATTCGATCCGCGACGTGATCGCGTTCCCCAAGACGCAGCGCGCGCAAGACTTGCTCACGCAAGCGCCGAGCGAAGTGGACGAGCGCCAGTTGCGCGAGTTGCACATCCGCTTGCGTACGCCTGAACCCAAGGCGTGATCCAGGCAACCTGCGGCTGCTTGTGAACGGCAACGCGGGCTAGCATAGGGCTAACGTCGAGCACAATCCGCTTGATGAAAAAGCAAAACGAGAAAGGCGCATTACGCGCCTTTTTTGCTTTTTGCGTTACAGTCCATGCAACAGCTTCCGCTCGCTCATTGGACCACTCGCCGACATGTACCGCGCAAGCGTTGCGCCCAGTTTTCACGCCATGCCGAAACCGCCGAAGATCCCGCAGTCCGTACTCGTCGTCATTCATACGCCCTCGCTCGACGTGCTGTTGATCGAACGCGCCGATATTCCTGGTTTCTGGCAATCGGTGACGGGTTCCAAGGACCGGCTCGATGAGCCGCTCGCGGAAACGGCGATCCGTGAAGTGGCCGAAGAGACGGGCATCATGATCGGCAGCGCACTGGTGCCCGAGAGCGCCTTGTTCGATTGGCAATACTCGATCGAGTACGAGATCTATCCGCAGTTCCTGCATCGTTACGGCGAAGGCGTGATCCACAACACCGAGCATTGGTTCAGCGTACAAGTGCCCGAGCAACTCGAAGTGACATTAGCGCCGCGCGAACACACCGCGTTTCTCTGGCTGCCGTATGAAGAGGCGGCGTCGCGCTGCTTCTCTTCGTCGAATGCGGATGCGATTCTGCAATTGCCCGAGAGGCTGCGCGAGCGTTCGGAGTCTCACGGATGAGCGTCGGCGGCGCACGCCGTTTCGCCCGTCTGCGGCAATCGCTGCTCGGCCGCCGCTATTGGCAGCGCTACCGCTTCACGAGCGGCAACGACGTCAAGCTGCTGCGCTCGGGCGGCGAGTTCTTTAGCGCGCTCATTGATCGCGTCGATGCCGCCGAGCACGACGTCGTTCTCGAAACCTACATCTTTTGCTACGACGAGGCCGGCCAGGCGGTCGGCGCCGCGTTGCTGCGAGCGGCGGCGCGCGGCGTGCGCGTGCGAGTGATTACCGACGGCATCGGCACTGCGCGCCTGCCGATGTTCGACGAGTGGGTCAGCGCGGGCATCGAGCATCGGATCTACAACCCGCACATCTTCGGGCGCTTCGGCTTTTCGCGCACGCATCGCAAGCTTGCCGTGATCGACGATCAATTCGGGTACTGCGGCGGCATCAACATCGTCGACGATTACGACAACGACGGCGAAAAGCTGCCCTATCGGCGGTGGGATTTCGCGGTCGAATTGCACGGGCCGGTGGTCAACGACATCCGCGAGGCTTTCGAAGTGCAGTGGCGCCGGATACGCGTCGGGCATCGATCGCTGGAATCATTGGAGCCGGATCTCGCTCCGAAGACGGCAGCGTCGCTCGGCAGCCTCCGACGTCGCCGCCGGCGCCGCAACGAGGAGTTGTGGGCGGGCGGCGAACCGTGCGTGGCGTTCGTCGCGCGCGACAACCTGATCAATCGCCGGGCGATCGAAAAGGCGTATCTGACGGCGATCGGGCAGGCTCGCCACGAGGTGCTGCTGGCGAACCCTTACTTCATGCCGGGCCGCAAGCTCCGGCGCGCGTTGGTGTACGCGGCGCGGCGCGGCGTGGTGGTGAAGCTGATCGTCGGGCGCAAGGAGTTCAAGGCGCTCGATTACGCCGTGCCGTTTCTCTATCGCGCGTTGCTCAGAGCGGGGGTGCAGATCGCCGAGTACGAGAAAACCCTGCTGCACGGCAAGGTCGCGGTGGTCGACTCGAACTGGGCGACCGTGGGTTCGTCGAATCTCGACGCGCTGAGCCTGATGCTCAATAACGAAGCCAACGTCGTGCTGGTGAACGATCCGTCGATCGACGCGCTTCGCGAAGCGATTCTCGTCGCCTTCAAGGACGCACGGCGCATCGACGAAGCGCACTACGACGCTCGCCCGGCCGGCGAGCGCCTGCTCAACTGGCTCGCCTACACGACCTACCGGGTCGTGATGAAGCTGCTGACGGTGGGCGGCTACGATTGAAGGGCAGAGTCGATGGCCGACCGATCCTGGCGCACGCGCTCATCGCCGACGCAGCGCCGACACAACGCCCACATCGCGTCCGGCCCTTCCTGATGGCGGCCTTTCTACGGCATCATGCCGGCCTGACGGCGAAAACGGCAACGGAAGCAGCATCGAAACGGACGTCCCTCTTGAGCAACAATTGCCTCAAGGCGAACCCCTCTAAAAAATCAGCTTCCTCCGATTGCCAGATGCCGCAGAATTGAAACCGGGTTAGAAACCGGTTTCTAATAAAGTCCTTGTTTCGCGGACGGCGCCACTCAATAATAGTACGGCCGTTCGATTTTCATTTCGGTCACATTAGAACGGTAAAAGCTATGCGAAAAGGCGAACAGACGCGCGCCGCAATTCTCGACGCAGCACTTGATCTCGCAAGCCGCGACGGACTTGAAGGTCTGACGATTGGCCTGCTGGCCGAGCGCATGCAGATGAGCAAAAGCGGTGTGTTTGCGCATTTCGGGTCGCGCGAAGACTTGCAGGTTGAAGTGGTGCGCGAATACCACCGTCGTTTCGAAGACGAGGTGTTCTTCCCGAGCCTGCGCGAGCCTCGCGGATTGCCGCGCTTGCGAGCGATGATTTCGCGCTGGATCGAGAAGCGCATTCAGGAAGTCACGACCGGGTGCATCTACATCAGCGGCGCCGTCGAGTACGACGACCGCGCGGATAGCCAGGTGCGCGAGCAACTTGTGTCGAGCGTGACGATCTGGCGCGCGGCGCTGACTCGCGCGATTTCGCAGGCGGTGGACGAAGGCCATCTGCGTGCCGACACGGAACCGCAGTTGATGCTCTTCGAACTGTACAGCTTCACGCTCGGCCTGCATCACGACGCGCGGTTCCTGCATCTGCCGGACGCGGTGCGTCTCACGTGGGCCGCGCTGGAAAAATTGATTGTTTCGTATCAGAGCGAAAGCCGTTAGTGCAACCGCGGAACCTGAACAAGGTTCAGCGGCGAGAAAGCGAACCAGCGAGAGAAAAAGCGGGAGGAACATCCGCGCCACGCACTCGCGCTAACGGCCTGGCTTCTTGTCAAACTTTGGAGAGAGTCATGGGACAGTACGCCGCGCCGCTGCGCGACATGCAATTCGTGTTGCACGAACTGCTTAACGTCGAAGCCGAGATCAAGCAGATGCCGAAGCACGCGGATCTCGATGCGGAGACGATCAACGCCGTGCTCGAAGAGGCCGGCAGGTTCTGCTCCGAAGTGTTGTTCCCGCTCAATCACAGCGGCGACCAGGAAGGCTGCACATACGTCGGCGACGGCGTCGTCACCACGCCGAAAGGCTTCAAGGAAGCCTATCGGCAGTATGTGGAGGCAGGCTGGCCGGCACTTGGCTGCGATCCGGAATACGGCGGCCAGGGGCTGCCCGCGTTCGTCAACAACGCGTTGTACGAAATGCTGAACTCGGCGAATCAGGCGTGGACAATGTACCCCGGCCTGTCGCACGGCGCCTACGAATGTCTGCACGCACACGGCACGCCCGAGTTGCAGCAGCGCTATCTGCCAAAGCTCGTCTCGGGCGTGTGGACCGGCACCATGTGTCTGACCGAACCGCATTGCGGCACCGACCTCGGCATTCTGCGCACCAAGGCCGAGCCGAACAGCGACGGTTCGTACTCGATCAGCGGCACGAAGATTTTCATCTCTAGCGGTGAGCACGATCTTGCGGAGAACATCGTTCACCTCGTGCTCGCGCGTTTGCCGGATGCGCCCAAGGGCACCAAGGGCATTTCGCTTTTCATCGTGCCGAAGTTCGTTCCGAACGAAGCCGGCGAGCCCGGCGAACGTAATGGCGTGAAGTGCGGCTCCATCGAACACAAGATGGGCATTCACGGCAATGCGACCTGCGTGATCAATCTCGACAACGCGAAGGGCTGGCTCGTCGGTGAGCCGAACAAAGGTTTGAACGCGATGTTCGTGATGATGAACGCCGCGCGTCTTGGCGTCGGCATGCAAAGTCTCGGCCTTACCGAAGTTGCGTATCAGAACTCGCTCACCTACGCGAAAGAACGTCTGCAGATGCGTTCGCTGACCGGCCCGAAGGCGCCTGAGAAAGCCGCTGATCCGATCATCGTGCACCCCGACGTGCGCCGCATGCTGCTCACGCAGAAGGCCTATGCGGAAGGCGCGCGCGCGTTTTCGTACTGGTCCGCGCTGCACATCGACAAGGAACTGTCGCACGCCGACGAAGCAGTGCGCAAGGAAGCCGCCGATCTCGTCGCGCTGCTCACGCCGATCCTGAAAGCGTTCCTGTCGGACAACGCGTTCGAAGGCACGAATCACGCCATGCAGATTTACGGCGGCCACGGCTTCATCGCCGAGTGGGGCATGGAGCAGTACGTGCGCGACGCGCGTATCAACATGATCTACGAAGGCACCAACGCGATTCAGGCGCTCGACCTGCTGGGCCGCAAGATTCTCGGCGACATGGGCGCGAAGATGAAGAAGTTCGGCAAGCTCGTCACGGAGTTCGTCGAAGCCGAAGGCATCAAACCGGAGATGCAGGAATTCATCAACCCGCTCGCCGACATCGGCGAAAAGGTGCAGAAGCTGACCATGGAAATCGGCATGAAGGCCATGCAGAACCCGGACGAAGTCGGCGCCGCTGCCGTGCCGTATTTGCGCACCGTCGGACATCTCGTGTTCTCGTACTTCTGGGCGCGCATGGCGCGCATCGCGCTGGACAAGGAAGCGTCGGGCGATCCGTTCTACAAGGCGAAGCTCGCCACCGCGCGCTTCTACTTCGCAAAGCTGCTGCCTGAAACGGCCATGACGATCCGTCAGGCGCGCGCCGGTTCAAAGCCGCTGATGGAAGTCGAAGAAGCGCTGTTCTAAGCCATCTCACGGAACGCGCCGCGCTCATTCGAACCGCGCGGCGCTTTCGCCAGCCACACATGTCGCGAACCAGCCGACACATTCGCGACACCGCACAACTCCCCGGAGAAACGACGTGAGCAATCTGATCATTCGCAAGGTAGCCGTGCTCGGCGCCGGCGTGATGGGCGCGCAGATCGCCGCGCACCTGATCAACGCCAAGGTGCCCGTGCTGCTGTTCGACCTGCCCGCCAAGGAAGGCCCGAAGAACGCAATCGCGCTGAAGGCGATCGAGAATCTGAAGAAGCTGTCGCCGGCGCCGTTCGGCGTGAAAGACGACGCGCAATACATCCAGCCCGCGAATTACGACGACGACATCGAGAAGCTCGCCGAATGCGACCTCGTAATCGAAGCAATCGCCGAGCGCATGGACTGGAAGCACGACCTGTACAAGAAGGTGTCGCCGCATATCGCGCCGAACGCGATTTTCGCGACCAACACGTCGGGTCTGTCGATCACTGAACTCTCGCAAGGTTTCGCGGACGAGTTGAAGGCGCGCTTTTGCGGTGTGCACTTTTTCAATCCGCCGCGCTACATGCATCTAGTCGAACTGATTCCGACCGCGACGACGCGGCCGGAAATTCTCGATCAACTGGAAACGTTCCTGACGAGCGTGGTCGGCAAGGGCGTCGTGCGCGCGAAAGACACGCCGAACTTCATCGCGAATCGCGTCGGCATTTTCTCGATTCTCGCGGTCATTGCCGAAGCTGCGAAATTCGGCCTGCGTTTCGACGAAGTCGACGATCTGACCGGCTCGCGTCTCGGCCGTGCGAAGTCGGCCACGTTCCGTACCGCCGATGTCGTCGGTCTCGACACGATGGCGCACGTCATCAAGACAATGCAGGACAACCTGAAGGACGATCCGTTCTTTCCCGTCTACGAAACGCCGGCCGTGCTCGCCGAACTCGTGAAGAAGGGCGCACTCGGTCAGAAGACCGGCGGCGGCTTCTACAGGAAGGAAGGCAAGGCGATCAAGGTGCTGGACCCGAAAACGGGCGAGTACGTGGAGGGCGGCGCGAAGGCGGACGAGCTGGTCGGCCGCATCCTGAAGCGCCCGCCGGCCGAGCGCCTCAAACTGCTGCGCGAATCGCAGCATCCGCAGGCTCAGTTCCTGTGGTCGATTTTCCGCGACGTGTTCCACTACATCGGCGTGCATCTGGAATCGATCGCCGATAACGCGCGCGACGTCGATCTGGCAATCCGCTGGGGCTTTGGCTGGAACGAAGGACCGTTCGAAGGCTGGCAGACGGCGGGCTGGAAGCAGGTCGCCGAATGGGTGCAGGAAGATATCGCGGCGGGCAAGGCGCTTTCGAACGTGCCGCTGCCGTCGTGGGTGCTCGACGGCCCGGTCGCCGAGAAGGGCGGCGTACATACGAACGAAGGGTCGTGGTCGCCCGCTTCGAAGACTTTCGTGCCGCGCTCATCGCTCGGTGTGTATGACCGGCAGGTGTTCCGCGCGCCGCTCGTCGGCGAAACGGCTGCGGACCCCAAGACCTACGGCAAGACGCTGTTCGAAACCGACGCCGTTCGCGCATGGGTCGACGACCGCGCCGGCCGGGGTTCGGACGAAAGCGACGTGCTGATCGTGTCGTTCAAGAGCAAGATGAACACGATCGGACCGTCGGTGATCGACGGTCTCACGCAGGCAATCGAACTCGCTGAGAAAGAGTACAAAGGTCTCGTCGTATGGCAGCCGACATCGCTGAAGCTCGGCACGCCGGGCGGCCCGTTCTCCGCGGGCGCCAACCTCGAAGAGGCGATGCCCGCGTTCATGATGGGCGGCGCGAAGGGCATCGAGCCGTTCGTGAAGAAATTCCAGCAAGGCATGCTGCGCGTGAAGTATGCGAGCGTGCCGGTCGTTTCCGCGGTATCGGGCATTGCGCTTGGCGGCGGCTGCGAGCTGCTGCTGCATAGCGCGAAGCGGGTGGCGCACATCGAAAGCTATATCGGTCTGGTGGAAGTCGGCGTGGGTCTGGTGCCAGCGGGCGGCGGCTTGAAGGAAGCGGCGCTGCGCGCGGCGGAAGCCGCGACGCAAGTCGGCGCGACCAACGACCTGTTGAAGTTCCTGCAGAAGTCGTTCGAAAACGCGGCGATGGCGAAGGTCTCCGCCTCCGCGCTCGATGCTCGCGCGATGGGTTATCTGAAGCCGTCCGACACGATCGTCTTCAACGTGTTCGAGTTGCTCGACGTCGCGAAGAAAGAAGCGCGCGCGCTGGCCGGCGCGGGTTACCGTCCGCCGCTGCGCGTCACGCAGGTGCCTGTCGCCGGACGTTCGGCGATCTCGACGATCAAGGCTTCGCTCGTCAATATGCGCGACGGGCGGTTCATCAGCGAGCACGATTTCCTGATCGCAAGCCGTATCGCGGAAGCCGTGTGCGGCGGCGACGTGGAAGCAGGCAGTCTCGTCGACGAAGAATGGCTGCTGCAGCTGGAGCGTCGCGCGTTCGTGGATCTGCTCGGCACGCAGAAGACGCAGGAACGGATCATGGGCATGCTGCAGACCGGCAAGCCGGTGCGGAATTGAGCGACTAGCGCAAATACATTTGCATGGGGCGGGAGTAAGCGCGAAAGCGTCACCGCCGCCTACATCGGAGCTTCAAATGACAAAGCAATTGCAAGACGCATACATCGTCGCCGCGAGCCGTACGCCGATCGGCAAGGCGCCGCGCGGCATGTTCAGGAACACGCGCCCCGACGAACTGCTGGTTCACGCGATCAGATCAGCCGTCGCGCAGGTGCCTGGGCTCGACACCAAGGTGATCGAAGACGCCATCGTAGGCTGCGCGATTTCCGAAGCGGAACAGGGGCTGAACGTCGCGCGGATGGGCGCGTTGCTGGCCGGTTTGCCCAATTCGGTCGGCGGCGTCACGGTCAACCGCTTCTGCGCGTCGGGCCTGACCGCGCTGGCTATGGCCGCGGACCGCATTCGCGTGGGCGAATCGGACGCGATGATCGCGGGCGGCTGTGAATCCATGAGCATGGTGCCGATGATGGGCAACAAGCCGTCGCTATCGCCGCATATCTTCGATCGCAACGAAGACGTCGGCATCGCGTACGGCATGGGCCTGACCGCGGAGAAAGTCGCCGAGCGCTGGAAGATCAGCCGCGAAGCGCAAGATGCGTTCTCCGTCGAATCGCATCGCCGCGCCATCGCCGCGCAGCAAACCGGCGAGTTCAACGACGAGATCGCCGCTTACACGATCACCGAGCGCTTCCCCGATCTGGCCACCGGCGAAGTGCGCGTCAAAACGCGTGAAGTCTCGCTCGACGAGGGCCCGCGCGCGGACACCTCGCTCGAAGGTCTCGCGAAGCTGCGCACCGTGTTCGCGAACAAGGGCTCAGTGACGGCGGGCAACAGCTCGCAGACGTCGGACGGCGCGGGCGCGTTGATTGTCGTGTCTGAAAAGATCCTGAAGCAATTCAACCTGACACCGCTCGCGCGTTTCGTGAGCTTTGCGGTGCGCGGCGTGCCGCCGGAAATCATGGGCATTGGGCCGAAGGAAGCGATTCCGGCCGCGCTGAAGGCTGCGGGTCTCAAGCAGGACGACATCGACTGGATCGAGTTGAACGAAGCGTTCGCCGCGCAATCGCTCGCGGTGATCCAGGACCTCGGTCTCGATCCGTCGAAGATCAACCCGCTCGGCGGCGCGATCGCGCTGGGTCATCCGCTCGGTGCGACGGGCGCGATTCGTGCGTCCACGGTCGTGCACGGCCTGCGCCGCCGCAACTACAAGTACGGCATGGTGACGATGTGCGTGGGCACGGGCATGGGCGCAGCCGGCATTATCGAGCGGCTGTGACACAGTCCGCGCCGGTGTTCGCGGCAAGCCGTTAAGGCGCGCAGAACGGTTCGCAGGCTTGCCGCTTGCGAACCGTTTTCGCATTCCAAGCAGCAGTTTTCCAGCAGTTTCCGCAGCAGTCGAGGAGACGAAATGACGACGGATATTCTGGTCGAGCGCGCAAACGGCGTGCTGACAATTGCCTTCAACCGGCCGGACAAGAAGAACGCGATCTCGGCCGCGATGTACCAAACGATGGCCGACACGCTGGTGCAGGCGCAAGGCGACGCGTCGGTGCGCGCGATCCTGATTCGCGGCAGCGCAAACATATTCAGCGCCGGCAACGACCTCGAAGACTTCATGAAGTCGCCGCCGATGGGCGAAAACGCGCCGGTGTTCCAGTTCCTGCGTGCAATCAGTTCCGCCGAGAAGCCGGTGGTCGCGTCGGTGGCGGGGCCGGCGGTGGGCATCGGCACCACGCTGCTGCTGCATTGCGATCTCGTCTATGCCGCCGACTCCGCGAGCTTCTCGCTGCCGTTCGCGCAACTCGGGTTGTGCCCGGAAGCGGCGTCGAGCCTGCTGCTGGCGCGCGTCGCCGGCTACCAGGCGGCAGCGGAAAAACTGCTGCTCGGCGAGGCGTTCGACGTCGCCGAGGCACAGCGCATGGGCTTCGTGAACCGCGTACTGCCGGCGGCGGAAGTCGATGCGTTCGCGGCGTCACAAGCCGCGAAGCTGGCCGCGCTGCCGGCGTCGTCATTGCGGGTGACGAAGAGCCTGATGAAGCGCGCGAGCCACCAGGAACTGCAAACGCAGATGTCGGAAGAAGCCGTGCACTTCGGCAAAATGCTGATCGCGCCCGAAGCGCGCGAGGCGTTCAAGGCATTCTTCGAAAAGCGCAAGCCGGACTTCCGGCAATTCGACTGAGCGGCGCCGCAGCGGTTGCGGACTGGAGGCTGCTCAGCTTTGTGCCGGCTGCGCCGTGTCGTAATCGACGTAGCTGGTTTCGCGGCAGAAGCTGACCAGCCGCACGCCTGCCTTGCGGGCAATCGCAATCGCAAGCGACGAGGGCGCCGAGATCGTCGCGACCATCGGCACGTCGACGCGCGCGGCTTTGCGCACGAGCTCGTAACTCGCGCGGCTCGACAGGAACACGAAGCCCTCTTTGGTATCCACGCGATCGAGCACGAGTTGGCCGATCAGTTTGTCGAGCGCATTGTGGCGGCCGACGTCTTCGAACGCATAGCGTATCGCGCCCGCCGCGTCGCACCAGGCGGCGGCGTGCAAACCGCCCGTGAGGCGGGTGAGCGCCTGATGCTGCGGCAATTCGCGAGCGGCGCGCGCAATCGCGTCCGGTGCGAGCCGCTGCAGAAAGCCGGTGTCGGGCACGCGTTCCGGTTTCAGATCGAGTAAGTCGATGCTTTCGATGCCGCACACGCCGCAGCCGGTGCGGCCGGCCAGCGCACGGCGCTTTTCCTTAAGCGCGACGAACGCCTGCTGCACGACCTGCAATTGCACTTCGGCGTGCGGCAAGTCGCCGTCGTCATGTAATTCGACCTCGATGTCCTGAATGTCGCTGCCGCGCCCGACGATCCCTTCCGAAATCGCGAAGCCCACCGCGAAGGCTTCGAGGTCGCGCGGCGTGCACATCATCACCGCATGCGAGATACCGTTGAAGACGAGCGCGACCGGCCACTCCTGACCGACGTGGTCGGTGACCGTTTCGACCGCCGCACCGCGATGGCGATGCACCTGACGCTCCACCGCGCCCGGCTGGCCTGCTGTTTCCAGTTCGTTCAAGCTGATTCACTCCATTTATGCTGCGCGCACCGTACCGGACTGCGCCGCCGGTGTGCGAATAAGGTTCTAAAATACCTCAAGCCGGGCTTGTGCGTTGCCCGTCAACAATGAGGAACACTGTCATGGGACTCAACGAGGCACCGCTGCTGTTCAACTTCGAGGTGGAGTCGTCGGAGAATTTCACCTACATCCCGATGTCGGTTCGCTTCAATCTCGATCGTTTCGGCCTGCGCATTTCGCTCGCGCAGTGGCAAATGCTGCCGCTCGAAGACCGCAAGCTGCTCGCACGTTTCCCCGTCGAGGACGACGCGGAGATCGAGCCGAACTTCGATCACGCGCTGTTCGAAATGCTGCGCACTCACGCGAACGTCGAGCCGGAGTGGTTCACGCCCGACGAGGCGCCAGCCTGGCGCAACACGGACGGCGTGCCCGAAAGCGTCGTGCGTCAGGCGAAACAGGCAGGCCTCTCGGCGCCGAGCGCCGCGCTGTGGGCGGAGCTCGATCCGTTCAAGCGCTACGTGCTGGCCAAGCTTTCGCGCAAGCAGGAGATCAACCACGACTTCATCCCGGCGATGAAGGAATTTGGCGCGGCCGGCTAGGCGCGGCCGGCCAGACGCCACCACCCAGCGCCACCACCGAAAATTTTTTCACTCCCAACCCTCAACCTGTTCCGAACGCTGCCGTTATCCATGGGTTGGCGCGTAAAAGGCTCGCATCGATGCGGCCGGACGCATCGATGCGGCCTCGCGCTCCCGCCTGAAGAACGATCGACGTTCGGAACCCATGACTCATTTCATCTCGAAGCGGCTGCTGATCAATATCGCGGTCGTAGCCGCCGCGCTCGGCGCAAACGTGTTCGTCGCGTATTTGCAGATCGGCGGGCAGCGCGATGCCGACGCCCGCATGCTGCATTCGACGCATGTTCGCCAGAGTCTCGACGCCTACCAGACAGCGCTCGACGGCGGGCTCGCCGCGCTCGCCCGCTTCGAAGCGTCCGCTGAACCGTCGCCTGGAAACGCGGCGGTGACGATGAGCGCCACACTCGCCAGTCTCCAGCGCCAGTTGCGCGACGAGCTTACCGACGAGCCGGCCATGCTCGCCACGCTCGCGCAGGTCGGCGCGGACAGCCACGCGCTGCAACGCGACATCGACGATGCGCTGCTGGTGCGCGATGCCGCCGAGCCGGCCGCGTCAAGCGCGTGGGCGGCGTCGTCGTATATGCATGTCGGGCTTGGGCTGCAACGTGTTGAAGCGGGCCTCGCCGCGCTGCGCGACGCCGAAAACCGCGCGTTCGAAGCGTCGCTCGCGGCTTCGTCGAAACGGGCCAGGCACACCATGTTCATGTTGGTCGTGACCATGGTCGCGGGCAGTGCGCTTCTCATCTTCACTTTCGGCGTCCGCGAAAGCAGTGCGCGCAAGAAGCTGCACAGCGTGCGGGCGCTTGGCCGCAACGACGAGCGTTTTCGCAGCCTGTTCGACGATCATCCGGTGCCCATGTATATCTTCGACCGCGAGACGCTGCGCTTTCTCGCCGTCAATTCCGCGGCGATCCAGCAGTACGGCTATTCGGAGACCGAGTTTCTCGACATGACGATTCGCGCGATCCGGCCGAATGTGGAGATCGCGCGCCTCGAGTCGCACCTGCAGCGCGCCGACAGCGTGCAGCACGGCCGAACGATGGCGGGCATCTGGCATCACCGGCGCAAGGACGGCTCGACCATCAGCGCGGACATCTCCTATCACGCGCTGAACTTCATGGGACGCGCCGCGTTTTTCGTTCTCGCCGACGACGTCACCGAACAGATCAATGCCGAAGCCGAGGCGCAGCGTTCGAACCAGATGCTCGAAGCGGTGATCGACAACATTCCGCAGCGCATTTTCTGGAAGGATCTGGAGTCGCGCTACCTGGGCTGCAACATGGCGTTCGCGCGTGACGGCGGCCTCTCGTATCCCGAGCAGGTGGTAGGCAAGAGCGACGCAGACATGCCGTGGCGCGCCTTCGCCGAGTTGCTGAACGCGCACGACAAGGAAGTGATCGACACCGGCGTGCCGAAGATGAACTTCGAGGTCGACATGGTAATCGACGGCGTGCATCGCACGACTGTAACGAGCAAGCTGCCGTTCACCGACGGCGAAGGCCGCGTGATCGGCGTGCTCGGCTCATACACGGACATCACGGAGCGCAAGCGCGCCGATCTCGCGTTGCGTCTGCAAAGCCGCGCGCTCGACGCGAGCGTCAACGCGATTCTGATCACGGCGCCGTCGCCTGCGGGCAATCTGATCGAATACGTGAATCCGGCGTTCATGCGCATCACGGGCTACGATCCCGCCGAGGTGATCGGCCACGATTGCCGCGTCCTGCAACGCGACGATCGCGAGCAGGAAGGCGTTGCGTCGATCCGCAAGGCGCTCGCCGCGAATCGCGAAGTAAGCGCGGTGGTGCGCAACTATCGCAAGGACGGCGCGCTGTTCTGGAATCAGTTGTTCATTGCGCCCGTGCCGAACGCGGAAGGCGTGATCACGCATCACATCGGCGTGATCAACGACGTCACCGACCTGATGCGCTATCAGGAACAGCTCGAATATCAGGCCAACTACGACAGCCTCACGCGCCTGCCCAACCGCAATCTGCTGCGCGACCGTCTGCAGCATGCGCTGATCGTCGCGCAGCGGCAGCATAAGGGCGTGGCTGTGGTGTTCATGGACCTCGACGGTTTCAAGAATGTCAACGACAGCCTGGGCCACAGCGTCGGCGACCGGCTGCTCGGCGTCGTGGCCGAGCGGCTCGCGCGCTGCACTCGTACGAGCGACACCGTCGCGCGTCACGGCGGCGACGAGTTCGTGATCGTGATGACGGACACCGTCGACGAACAATCGCTGATTGCGTGGATGGAGCGCGTGCGCGCTTCGATTTCGGAGCCGGTCTGGCTCGACGGCACTGAGCTGTACGTTGGGTGCAGCATGGGCGCGAGTCTTTTCCCGCAAGACGGCGACGACGCAGAAACGCTGATGAAAAAGGCCGACCTCGCGATGTATCGCGCGAAGGACATGGGCCGCAACACGTTCCAGTTCTATCAGCCGGAGATGAACGCGAGCGCGGGCGCGCGTCTGAATCTCGAGCGGCGCTTGCGCCGCGCGCTGCGCGACAACGAATTCCTGCTGCACTATCAGCCGCAGGTCGATATCGACAGCGGACAGATTGTCGGCACCGAGGCGTTGATACGTTGGCGCGATCCGGAAGTGGGACTCGTGCCGCCGTCGTCGTTCATTCCCGTTGCCGAGGAAAGCGGTCTGATCGGGCCGCTGTCCGAGTGGGTGCTGCGTGAGGCGTGCCGTCAAAACAAAGCCTGGCAAGACCTCGGCTTGCCGCCGGCCCGTGTGTCGGTCAACCTGTCGGCGCGCGTGTTCCAGCAGCGCGATATTGCGAAACTCGTCATGCAGGTGCTCGACGAAACCGGCCTCGCGCCGCAATACCTCGAACTGGAATTGACCGAAAGTGCGATCATGCGCAACGCCGAAGAAGCGGTGTCCATGCTCAACGAGCTTCACGCGCTCGGCATTGGCCTTGCCATCGACGACTTCGGCACGGGTTATTCGAGCCTCAGCTACCTGAAGCGTTTTCCAGTGGACCGGCTGAAGATCGACCGCTCGTTCGTGTCCGACATCGGCATATCCGGCGACGACGAGACCATTACCTCGGCCATCATCGCGCTCGCCCATTCGCTGAAGTTGCAGGTGATAGCCGAAGGCGTGGAAACGTCGGCGCAACTCGACTTCCTGAAGGAGCGTGCTTGCGACGAGATGCAAGGCTTCTACTTCGCGAAGCCGTTGTCCACCGATGCAATTTACGAGTTGATGCAAGGCGGCTCAGCGCGCGAACTCGCGATGGTTTGAATGCGGCGGCGGCTCGGTCGTTCGCTGCCGCTGAATCGGTCGCGATGCGCAGCCGCGATGCACGCCCGCATGCATCGTGCGTGATGCACCGACGCCTGCGTTAGCGCCGCCGATCTCACACCGCCGGCGTGCTCACAAAAACCGGCAACTGCTCGGCTGCCGCCGAAAATGCCTGCAAATGCGGATGCGCGCTGGCGCTCACGATCTGCGGCAGCATCGTCTGTGTGAAGTTCCATGCGACCGCGAGCGTCACCTCCGCCGCGCCGAAGCGCTCCGCTTCGGTCGGCAACGGCGACGCCGCGGCTTCCTGTTCAAGTTCGGCATACGCGGCGAGCATCTGTCTGCGCACCCGCTCCATCCACGGCTCATGCTGCTTGTCCACCGGCCGCAGATTGCGTTCGTAGACGATCTGCACCGTCTTGTCGCACGCGGCGAGCGAGAGGCCCGTGAGGCGCGCGGCGCGCAGGCAGTCGTCCGGATGCGACGGAAATAGCCGCTGCCCGGGACCGGCGAGCGACGGGAGGTATTGAAGGATCACCGTCGAGTCCATCACCGTCTTGCCGCTGTCGGCGACGAGCGTCGGCGCCTTCACGACGGGGTTGATGGCCGCGAACCGGTCGTAGGTGCTGAACACGGAGATGGGCGCGTGTTCGAAGTCCAGCTTCAGCATCTTCATGCAGATAGCCACCCGGCGCACGTACGGCGAGTCCAGCATTCCGATCAGTTTCATGTTGCTCCCGTTAGAAGTTCTATCGCGATGCGCCGGCGCTCGCGGCGGCTGTGCATCTGGCCGCCGGTGCAGAGTGGCGCGCTTCAGGGCAACAGATTAAGCATCTCCGTGCGGCAGAAAAAGCGAAATTAATCGACGGTTTGCGTCAGAATCGCTTACATGAAACCGATCCCGGCCACGCGCCGCGCGCAGGCTCGTCCGCAGCGCCGGAATGCAGAGACTCAGTGAACCCGGTCGGGTTCAATCAAGTACGGGCAGCGCGCGCGGACGGCGGTCGCTATCGGTAGCGACGTAGGTGAGGATTGCCTCGGTGACCTTCACGAGATCTTCGGCGAGGCTCATACGTTGCGCGTAGACCTCGACGGAAACGGTGACCGACGTATTGCCCGTCTTGACGATGTCCGCATAAAAGCTCAGCAGATCGCCGACGAACACCGGCTGCTTGAACACGAACGAGTTGACCGCGATGGTCGCGACCCGGCCATTCGCGCGGCGGCTCGCCGGGATCGAACCGGCAATGTCCACTTGCGCCATGATCCAGCCGCCGAACACGTCGCCGTGAACGTTCGCGTCGGACGGTTGCGGCACGACGCGCAGTGCGCAAGGCTTTTGCGGGAGTTGGAGAATATCGGTCATTGGGTACCCTGGAAACGCGTGTTGGGTTGTTTGGCTCTGGCGGCTGGGCCAGGAAGCGGGACTATGCGGCAACGGCTCCATGCGAGCCGCGGACATGGCCAGACGGCAGGCCCGCGCGGTCAACCTTCGACCGGCGCTCGGATAGCCCATGAAAAGCGGCACCAGCCGGCTTCTGCGACAATAGGAAGATCAGGAATTGTACGGGAAAGCGCCCAGCGAGGTTGCGCGACCAGGCAGCGTGCCCACGTGCACACGGTGGCCGGCGTACCGCTGCGAACTCCGGCATTCCACCTCCTCCCCCAGCCGAATCCATGCGCCGCTCGCTTCCGTCAGAACCCTCGCCGATCTCCACCCAACCGCGCAACGACTGGCAGACGATCCTGTCGCTGCTGCCTTATCTCGCGACCTACAAGTGGCGCGTGATCTTCGCGCTCAGTTGCCTGATCGGCGCGAAGATCGCCAACCTTGGCGTGCCGATCGTGATGAAGCGGATTGTCGACAACCTCGCGTCGGTGCAGCATCTGACCGCGCTCGGCCGCGCGCACGATTCTCCGGGCATCGTACTGCTCGGCGGCGTCGGCTTGCTGGTGGTTGCATATGCGGTTGTCCGGCTTTCCACGTCGCTCTTCACCGAATTGCGCGAAATCCTGTTTTCGAAAGTCACCGAAAGCGCCGTGCGGCAGCTCGCGCTCAAGGTGTTCCGGCATCTGCATGGCTTGTCGTTGCGCTTTCACCTGGACCGGCAAACGGGCGGCATGTCGCGCGACATCGAACGCGGTACGCGCGGCATCACGCAGCTCATTTCCTATTCGCTGTACAGCATTCTGCCGACGCTGGTCGAAGTCGGGCTCGTGCTCGGGTTTTTCGTCGTCAAATACGAAGCCTATTACGCGGTGGTCACGTTCGTGGCTCTCGCGGTGTACATCGTCTTCACGGTGAAAGTGACTGAGTGGCGCACGCATTTTCGCCGCACGATGAACGAGCTCGATTCGAAGGCGAACTCGCGCGCAATCGATTCGCTGCTCAACTATGAGACCGTCAAATACTTCGGTAATGAAGAGTGGGAAGCAAGCCGCTATGACGAAAATCTGAAGCGCTATCGCACGGCGGCCATCAAGTCGCAGCGTTCGCTGTCGGCGCTGAATTTTGGACAGCAGGCGATTATCGGCACGGGGCTCGTGTTCATTCTGTGGCGCGCGACCGAAGGCGTGATGGCGGGACGCCTCACGCTCGGCGATCTCGTGCTGATCAACACGTTCATGCTGCAGCTTTATATTCCGCTGAATTTTCTTGGCGTGGTGTATCGGGAACTGAAGCAAAGTCTCACGGACATGGACCGCATGTTCACGCTACTCAGGGCCGCGCAGGAAGTGCCGGATCTGCCCGACGCGCCCGCGTTGCAAGTGAGCGGCGCGCAAGTGCGCTTTGACCGCGTGAACTTCTCATACGAACCGGCGCGCCAGATTCTGCACGACGTGAGCTTTACGATTCCGGCCGGCACCACGACGGCGGTGGTCGGCCATAGCGGCTCTGGCAAGTCGACGCTCGCGCGGCTCATGTTCCGCTTCTACGACCTGGACCGCGCGACCGGCGGCGCGATCACCATCGACGGTCAGGACATTCGTGACGTGGCGCAGGCTTCGCTGCGTGCTTCGATCGGCATCGTGCCGCAGGACACGGTGCTATTCAACGATTCGATCTATTACAACATCGCTTATGGACGGCCGTCCGCGACGCGCGACGAAGTGACCGCGGCGGCGCGCGCCGCGCACATTCACGAGTTCATCGAAGGACTGCCGAAAGGATATGACACGCCCGTCGGCGAGCGTGGGCTGAAGCTCTCGGGCGGCGAGAAGCAGCGCGTCGCGATTGCGCGGACCATCCTGAAGAACCCGCCGATCCTTTTGTTCGACGAAGCCACGTCGGCGCTCGACTCGCGTTCCGAGCGCGCCATCCAGCACGAGCTCGATCAGATCGCACGCGAACGCACGACGCTGATCATCGCGCACAGGCTTTCGACGGTGGTGCACGCACAGCAGATCATCGTGATGGACAAGGGGCGCATTGTCGAGCGCGGCACGCACGCCGAACTTCTGCGCGCGAATGGCCTCTTCGCTCAGATGTGGGCGTTGCAGCAGCAACGCGCGGCCGAGGCGCCAGAGTCGGCGGAGATTGTGGGTGCGGGGAACGGCGAGCCGTGACGCGGCTAGCGGCGCGCGTATGGCGCCGCGCTTGGTTCAGCGCTGGCGCGGCGTCGCTCAGCACTCAACCAGCCGCTGATGGAGCGCCTGAAGCTGCGCCGGCCTCCCGACGTTTTCCCACAAGCCTTCGTATAGCTCGCCAGTCGCCAGACCGCGCGCAATCGTCTCGCGATAGTACGGCGTGAGCGCGCGCCGTGTGCCGCGCGGCAGATCGCGGAACATGCGCGTGTCGTAGAGCCCGATATTGCCGAACGTGAAGCGCGGCTCGGCGTCGAGCGACAACACGCCGCCCGTGAGCGCAAAGTCTCCGTTCGGATGAAACGCCGGATTCGGCACCATCACCAGATGCATGCCCGGCTCCGCCAGCGACTTCATTGCCTGCGCATGCGCATTCAATGCGCGGTAATCGAAATCCGCGTACACGTCGCCGCTTACCGCGAGGAACACCTCGCTCACGCCGTTATCTTCGATAAGCGGCAGCGCGTTGACAATGCCGCCCGCCGTCTCGAGTGCTTCATGCTCGGGCGAATAACGCAGCTTCACTTGCCAGCGCGAACCGTCGCCGAGCACGGCTTCGATCTGCTCGCCGAGCCACGCGTGATTGATGACAATCGTCTCGAAGCCCGCGCGAGCGAGCCGCTCGATCTGCCACACGATCAGCGGCTTGCCGCCTACTTCGAGCAAAGGCTTGGGGCGCGCGTCGGTCAACGGACGCATGCGCTCGCCGCGGCCCGCGGCGAAAATCATCGCTTTCTTCAGGGACATTGTGATGGGTCAGAACGTGTAGCCGACTTCGTTCGCGCGGCCTTCGAGATCGTCGAGCAGCTTCGCGAACAGACGCAGCGGCGCATAACGCTCGCCCACCTTGCGCGCATAGCCGATGAAGCGCGGCAGATCCTTCATGTAGTGCGGTTTGCTGTCGCGGTAATTGATGCGGCAGAAAAGACCCAGCACCTTGATATGCCGTTGCAGTCCCATCCACTCGATCTGGCGGTAGAACTCGCCGAAATCGGGATCGACGGGCAGGCCGGCTTTCTTTGCGCGCTCCCAGTAGTACACGAAGCAATCGAGCTCGAACTCCTCGTCCCAGCTGAGGAACGCGTCGCGCAGCAACGATGCGACGTCGTAGGTAATCGGGCCATACACCGCGTCCTGGAAGTCGAGCACGCCGGGGTTGGCCTCGCGGCTCGCGTCGCTCGCCGCGTTCGGCGCGGCGCAGACCATCAGGTTGCGCGGCATGAAATCGCGCAGCATGAACGCTTGCGGCTGCGCCCGCGCGCTCGCTATCAGCAATGCGAACGTGCGGTCGAGCAGGCCGCGGGTGTTGTCGTCGATCTCGCGGCCAAGGTGCCGGCCGATGAACCACTCGGGCATCAACTCCATCTCGCGGCGCAGGAAGGCTTCGTCGAACGGCGGCAGCACGTTTTCGCGCGACGTGATCTGCCAGCGGATCAGCGCGTCGAGTGCGTCGCGCATCAGCGTGCGGGCGCGGCGCGGGTCGTTGCCGTCTTGCGCGGCGGTGAGCGCGCCGAGGTACGACGCGGTGCCCAGATCGGTGACGAGCATGAACCCGGCGTCGAAGTCGGCCTCCAGCACGCGCGGCACGTGCACGCCGGCGTCGACGAGCAACTGCGCGATCTGCACGAATTCGCGGCACTTTTCAGGCGGAGGGGCGTCGACGGCAATCAGCGTAGCGGCGCTTTCGCCTTGCGCCGCCTTACCGGCGAGCCGGAAATAGCGGCGAAAACTGGCGTCGGACGAAGCCGGCGCGAGCGTGCCGAGATCGAGCGCATAGCGCGTTGCATGGCCTTGCAGCCAGGCTTCGAGCAGTTCGAGGCGGCGGTCGGCGCGGTGGTGTGTGAAGTCTTGGGAAGGGGGCAGCGTCATGAAAACCGGCGGCAAATTCAGGGGGACAACGTCTTGCCATATAATACCCCACGACTTTTTTGACGCGACTCACGCCAGCTTTCGCGTATTCCGCTTTACCGCCCGCCTCACCGTTCGAAGATTGTAAATATTGATGTGCAGCCGACTGTCACGGTCGTGGTGTGCAGGCGGTGGATCGTGACTGCAGAAGCTGACGGACGGGCCGATTCGCCAAACGATACATGCCGCCTAGACAGCTTTCCCAAACGATTCCCTCTTGTGCCGCGGCGCCGCGCAAAAGGCGGCTCGTCGCGGCGTTGATCGCCGTTCCGGGTCTCATGCCCGCGCTCGCTCACGCCCAGCTGGTCGGCGAGGCCGCGCAGCCGCAGCCTATCGACCCGCCCTGGGGCATGCAACTCGCCCCGCAACTCGAAGATCATGCGCTGCAGCCGGGACAGAAGCCGGCCACGTTCGTCCTCGGCGATTCGACCAACGGCACCACCGATCAGGACATGGCCGTCAAAGGCTCGGCTGAGGTGCGCCGCAGTACGGTCGTGATCAAGGCCGACGCGCTCCATTACGATCAGGACACGGACATGGCCGACGCGTACGGCCAGGTCCGCATGAACAACAACGGCACCACATTCGCCGGACCTGAAGCGCACATGCGCGTGGATTCGAGCGAAGGCTTCATGACCGCGCCGAAGTATCACTTCAACGTAACGGGCGGCTCGGGCAGTGCGGAGCGGGTCGACCTGCTCGATAACGAGCGCTCGGTGTTCACCAGGGGCACCTACACAGCCTGCGCGTGCGCGGACGATCCGGCGTGGTACATCAAGGGCAGCGAGTTCGACTTCGACACCGGTGCCGACGAAGGCGTGGCCCACAACGGCGTGCTGTTCTTCCAGGGCGTGCCGGTTTTCGCGTCGCCGTGGCTGTCGTTTCCGCTGTCCGGCGAGCGGCGCAGCGGTATCCTGCCGCCCACCTTCTCGCTCAGTTCGACGAACGGCTTCGAACTTTCGGTGCCGTATTACTTCAACATCGCGCCAAATCGCGATCTGACGGTCACGCCGCGCATCATCTCGAAGCGCGGTGTGCAGTTGCAGAGCACGTTCCGCTATCTTTCGCCCACGTATTCCGGGTCGATCACCGGCGAGTTCCTGCCGAACGACCGGCTGACCAAGACGAACCGCTACGCGCTGTACATCCAGCACAACCAGAACTTCGGCAACGGGTTCGGCGGCTACATCTACTACAACAAGGTTTCGGACAACACGTATCCGGAAGACCTGTCGTCGTCGGTCAATCAGTTCATGAACGGCACCCAGCTCCTGTATCAGCAGGAAGCCGGGTTGACGTATAACAACGGCCCGTGGTCGGTGCTCGCACGCGAGCAGCACTGGCAGACGCTGACGCCGTCGGTCGCGCCGTATGGCCGCGAGCCGCAGTTGAACGTGAAGTACGCGAAATACAACGTGGGCGGCTTCGACTTCGGCGCCGAAGCGGACTACACGAACTTCCGCATCACGACCGCGGACATGACCGAAGGTCAGCGGGTGGTGTTCAACCCGTACATTTCGTACTCGGTCGTGGGGCCCGGCTACTTCGTCACGCCGAAGGTGCAGTGGCATTTCGCGTCGTATAACCTGCGCAACATCAGCAGCGACGTGCCGGTCGGCACGCCGAAGAATTTCACCGAATCCATCCCGACGCTGAGCTTCGACACCGGGCTCGTTTTCGACCGCTCGGTCCGGCTCTTCGGCGAGGATTACATCCAGACGCTCGAGCCGCGCCTGTACTACGTGTACACGCCGTTTCGCAATCAGGAGTCGGCGCCGCTCTTCGATACCGCCGAATCCGACTTCGGGCTCGCGGAAATCTTCACGCCGAACACGTTCGTCGGCAACGACCGCATTGCGGACGCGAACCGTCTGACCGCGGCCATCACCACGCGCTTCATCAACCCGGCAACGGGCGACGAACGCGCGCGTTTCGTGATCGCGCAGCAGTACTACTTCCAGGATCAGCGTGTCACGCTGCTGCCGAATCAGACCAGCACGCAAGCCACGCATTCGGACCTGATCGTGGGCGCGTCGCTCAAGCTCGGGGCTGGTTTCGCGTCGGAAACCGCGTTCCAATATAATGCCGACAACAATCAGCTGGTCAAGACGAGCGTCGGTTTCGGGTTCAGTCCGGCGACCGGCAAGGTGCTCAACGTCGCGTATCGCTACACGCGTGCGAACACCACGCTGGAAAACCAGCCTATCAATCAGGTGCTGGTGTCGGGGCAATGGCCGCTCACGCATCGGGTGTTCGGGGTTGGGCGGTTCAATTACGATCTGGGCGGGCATCGGATCGTCGACGGGCTCGTGGGTTTGCAATACGACGCGGACTGCTGGACGCTCGGCGCGGGTATTCAGCGCTACGCAAACGGCCTGAATACGTCGGGGCAGCAGCAATCGAGCACGCGCTTTCTCGCGCAGTTGACGTTCAAGGGCTTGTCGAGCGTCGACAACGGGCTGATTTCCGCGTTCCGCAGCAGCGTGGCGGGCTACACGCCGCTGCCGCCGCCGCCGCCGCCCGAGTCGCGGTTCATCAACTACGAATGACGCTCGCCCGGTCGTTCATCGAATGCGAAAAGACGGGCCAGGCGTGCCCGACATCATTGGAGTATCTGTGGCAATCATGAAAAAGCTTCGCTTGGCAACGCTCGCGGCAGGTCTTGCCGCTGCGGCGTCTTTCCTGTCGGTTGCGCCGGTACAGGCGCAGGCGCTGGGCGGCAACCGCGGCGGCCAGACCGTCGACACGATCGCCGCAGTGGTCAACAACGGTGTCATCACACGGCGCGAGCTCGAAGAGCGCGTGGGCCTGATTACCCGCCGCCTGAACCAGCAGAACGCCCCGATTCCGCCTGCCGATCAGTTGCGTCAGCAGGTGCTCAATCAGATGGTGCTGGAGCGCATCCAGTTGCAGAAGGCGAAGGAAGACGGCATCAATATCGACGACGCAGCGGTGCAGAAAACGCTCGAGCGGCTCGCTCAGGCGAACAACCTGTCGCTCGACGTGTACCGCTCGCGGATCGAGGCGCAAGGCGTGCCTTGGGCCACGTTCACGAGCGACGCTCGCACCGAGCTCACGCTTTCGCGTCTGCGTGAAAAGGAAGTGGACAGCAAGGTCACAGTGTCGGACGCGGAAGTCGCGAACTACATTGCCAGTCAGCGCGGCCCCAATGCCGGCGCGACGAGCGACCTGCACATGCAGCACATCTTGCTGAAGGCGCCGCTGAACGCGCCGCAAACGGATATCGAAGCGGCTCAGAAGAAGGCCGAGGCATTGCTCGCCGAAGCCAAGGGCGGCGCCAACTTCGAGAAGCTCGCGAAGTCGAATTCGCAGGCTCCGGATGCATCCAAGGGCGGCGACATGGGCTTTGCCGCGCCGTCGAAGCTGCCGCCGGAATTCGTCAAGGCGGCCTCGGCATTGCGTCCGGGCCAGGTTAATCCGGAAGTGATCCGCACCAACGACGGCTTTGAAGTCGTGCGCCTCGTCGACCGCCGCAGCGGTCAGGGCACGAGTTCGGACGCGCCTAAGCTCGTGCAAACGCACGTGCGCCACATCCTGCTGCGCGTGGGCGACGGCATGTCGGAGCCCCAAGCGCGCCAGAAGCTGCTCGAAATCAAGAAAGAAATCGCCGCGGGCGGCGACTTCTCGAAGTTTGCCCACACGTATTCGCAAGACGGTTCGTCGTCGCAAGGCGGCGACCTGGGCTGGATCAGCCCCGGCGAGACGGTGCCCGAATTCGAGCGCGCCATGAACACTTTGCAGGACGGTCAGATCAGCGACCCCGTGCGCAGCGAATACGGCTATCACCTGATTCAGGTGCTGGAACGCCGCGAGTCTGAAGGCTCCGTCGCGCAGCAAATGGATCTCGCACGCCAGGCCATCGGTCAGCGCAAGGCGGAGCAGGCTTACGCCGACTGGCTGCGCGAACTGCGCGACACCGCGTACGTCGAAGTAAAGCCCGATCTGTCTCGCGTTCAATAAACCTCATGAGTTCCGCCGCCCAGTCAGCCAGCTTGCCCTTGCAGATCGCGATCACGACGGGCGAGCCGGCCGGCGTCGGTCCCGAGCTGACCGCGCAGGCGCTCGCGGGCGCGGCGGCACATTGGCCCGGCGCGCGGTTCACCGCGCTGGGCGATGCGGCTCTTGTCGCCGAACGGGCGCGGGCGGTCGGCGTGGATTGGCAGGCGCTCGTCGCCGACGCGCCGCGTATTCAGGTGCAGCATCGGCCGCTCGGTGCGCCGGCGGTTGCCGGTAAGCTCAACGCGGCCAATGGACGCTACGTGCTCGATCTGCTGGACAGCGCAATCGACGGCGCAATGGCCGGCACATTCGACGCGATCGTGACCGCGCCGCTGCAAAAGAGCACCATCAACGACGCGGGCGTGCCCTTCACCGGCCACACCGAGTATCTCGCCGAGCGCACGCGCACGCCGCGCGTGGTCATGATGCTGGCGGGCACCGGCAAGCGTCCGTTGCGGGTTGCGCTCGCCACCACGCATCTGCCGCTGAAGGACGTCTCGGCCGCGCTCTCGGTCGAGGGCATCGTCCAAACGCTGCGCATTATCGATCACGATTTGCGGCATCATTTTGGCTTGCCGGCACCGCGCATTCTCGTCACGGGTCTGAACCCCCATGCGGGCGAGAACGGTTATCTCGGTCGCGAGGAAATCGACGTGATCTCGCCGGCGCTCAAGCTCGCGAACGGTGAAGGTATCGACGCGTGCGGTCCCTATCCGGCGGACACGCTGTTTCAGCCGCGTTATCTGGAAGAAGCCGACTGCGTGCTGGCGATGTTCCACGATCAGGGCTTGCCGGTGCTCAAGTACGCGACGTTCGGCGAAGGCATTAACGTCACGCTTGGCTTGCCGATCATCCGCACGTCGGTCGATCACGGTACCGCGCTCGATCTCGCCGGCACGGGCCGCGCGGACGCGGGCAGCCTGATCGCCGCCATCGACACGGCGGTTCTGATGGCGCAACATCGCCGCGCGGGCTGATTCAACGTCGCGTCGGCGCCTCGCGCGTAGTCATTTCTCAAGCAGTTTTCTTTCTTTAGCGTTTCTTCGATGTCCACCAGCAGACAGCAGCAGGGCCGGCACCAAGGCCATATCGCGCGCAAGCGTTTCGGGCAGAACTTTCTGGTCGACATGGGCGTGATCGATTCGATCGTCAATGTGATCGGGCCGCAGCGCGGCCAGCGCATGGTCGAAATCGGGCCGGGGCTCGGCGCGCTGACCGAACCGTTGATCGAGCGTCTGGCGACGCCCGAGGCGCCCTTGCACGCCGTCGAGCTGGACCGCGATCTGATCGGGCGTCTGAAGAACAAGTTCGGCGAGCTGCTCCAACTGCACGCCGGCGACGCACTCGCGTTCGACTTCGGCTCGCTCGCCGCGCCCGGCGACGAGCCGTCGCTGCGCATTGTCGGCAACTTGCCGTACAACATTTCGAGCCCGCTGCTATTTCATCTCACTGCGTTTGCGCACCGTGTGATCGACCAGCACTTCATGCTGCAGAACGAAGTGGTCGAGCGGATGGTGGCCGAGCCGGGCACCAAGGCCTTCAGCCGTCTCTCGGTGATGCTCCAATATCGCTACGTGATCGACAAGCAGCTTGACGTGCCGCCCGAGGCATTCCAGCCGCCGCCGAAAGTCGATTCGGCAATTGTGCGAATGATCCCGTATGCACCGCACGAACTGACGCCCGTGGACGAGCGCGTACTCGGCGAAGTGGTGACGGCGGCTTTCTCGCAGCGTCGCAAGATGTTGCGCAACACGTTGGCCGCGTTGCGCGATACCGTCGACTTCGACGCGATCGGCTTCGACCTGCAGCGCCGCGCCGAAGACGTGCCGGTGGCCGAATATGTGCGCGTCGCGCAGATCGTGGCGGGTAAGCGTTAAGCGCTGGGCGTTGGATTTGGAGCGCTGAGGTTCGTGGGCTAAAGCGTCGGCAGGAGTTCCGAGCCGTTGCGCCAGGAGCGCCAGGCGTTCAGGCGCAATGGCTACGAGCGAAAGCTCAGGTCACTCACCGCTTGCCCGGCGCATTGACCAGCGCGATGCCGGTCAGCACGAGCGCCGCGGCCATCAGAAACCTCAAGCTGAATGACTCGCCGAGCAGCAGCACTCCGAAGGTCACCCCAAACATCGGCGTGAGAAACGAGAACACCGACAGGCGCGACGCGACATAGCGCGTGAGCAGCCAGAACCACACCAGATAGCTGACGAACGCGACCACCACCGCCTGATACGCGAGGCTCGCGAGCGCTATCGGCGTGACCGTGTCGACGTGCGCCTCGCCGAACGCAAGCGCCAGCACCAGCAGCACCACCGCGGACACCGCCAGTTGATAGAAGAGCGTCTTGCTCGCGCTCGAGTGCGCTAGCCGCGTCGCGCGCACCACGACGGTCGTCGCCGCCCAGGCGATGCCCGCGAGCACGCCGAGCGCGTCGCCGGCCACGGCAGCCAGCGACGAGCTGCGCGCCGCTGCGCCATGCAGGAAGCCATCCGCGAAAGCCAGCGTCATGCCGGCAAACGCCACGAAAATGCCGAGCCATTGAATGCGCCGCATCCGCTCGCCATCGACGAACCAGTGCAGGCCCAGCGCCGTAAAGCAGGGCGCGGTGTACAGAAAAACCGCCATGCGCGACGCGCTCGTCAGTGTGAGTCCGAGAAAGATGCACACGAACTCGGCTGCGAACAGCATGCCCGCCAGCAGACCGGCGCCGAGCGTGCCGTCGTCGCGGAAAAGCGGCGTGCCGCGCGAGCGAGCCCAGCCCCAGACCAGCAGCGTGGCGATCGCGGAACGCAAGCCCGCCTGAAAGAACGGTGGCAACGCGGCGTTGGCGCTTTTGATCGCCACTTGCTGGAATCCCCAGATCGCGCACAAGCCGACCATCAGCAGGATGGCGAAGCCATCGGGGGCGCGGCGCGCGCGAAGTGCGGTGGTGCTCATGGCGATGTGGTGACGATAAGGGCTAGACGGGTTGTCCGGCGCAGCGCGTACGATACCAAACCCGCTCACGCGTCCATTCGATGACCCCACCGCCTACGCGTGCTTCCGACAAGTCGCAAGTCATTTGCGAATTCAAGGACACCTGCGCAACTCCCGCGCAACACCTATTTCTTACCATCCTGATTTCGCGCTAAGGTTCGACGACATGTTCTGTCGGTGTGTTCGTACGCGCTGCGTCGCCGAATCGGGCTTCAGTACGATGCCGGCCACCGGGCGAGGCGCCGCGTAAACAAACAAACTCTATCCGCGCAAAGCGGAGCCTGTAAGAGGAAACGGCATGAAGACCCTCAGCAGAGGCGCGGCGGTCGTGGCGTTGGTATCGTTCGGTTGTCCAGTTGCGCAGGCCCAATCGAGCGTGACGCTTTACGGCGTGGTCGACGAGAGCGTGCGCTACCTGACCCATGCCAACAAAGCGGGCGACTCTTCACTCGGACTGGGCACGGGCGGCATGACGCAAAGCCGCTGGGGGCTGAAAGGCGTCGAGGACCTTGGCGGCGGCTGGTCCACCTTTTTCAAACTTGAAAATCGCCTTTACATCAACAGCGGACAGAGCGATCCGACCTTGCCGTTCTTCAACGAAGCGCAGGTCGGTGTGCGCTCCACTTCCTACGGGCAGGTGATTTTGGGCCGTCAGTACAACGTGATGATAGAAGGCATCACGGTAGGCGGTTACGGCAGCAATCCGTGGATTCCGTACGACTTCAGCTTCCAGCCTGAGGTGACGATGACGGGCGGCATCTGGACCAGTAACCAGGTGCAGTATCAGGCAAAGTACAACGGCTTGAGCTTCTCGGCGGGCTACGCGTTCGGCGGCAACGCCGGCAATTCGTACGGCAGTCAGGTCGGCGCGGCGGCCGCTTACGCGCCCCCGGGCGGACCATTTACCGTCGGCGGCGCGTACGAGGAGTCGAAAGATTCAGTCAACGGAGCCTCGGCCAAAGCGTGGACATTCGGCGGCTCGTACACGTGGGACAAAACGCGCTTTTCGCTGGGTTACATCGTCAATCGGGCCGACGCCGGTTTCTCCACTTTCGCCAACGGACCGTTTACGGCCGCCGCGCTGACCGCGCTCAAATACACGGACTTTTCGCGGCGCCGCATGTTCATGGGCGGCATTACGCAGCAGGTAGGCAACGCCTGGCACCTGGCGGCAAACGTCTGGCGCACGCTGCAGGACGGCAAGACCGCCGCGAAGGACGGTTCCGCATGGCAATACCAGCTCGTCGCGGACTACAACCTGTCAAAGCGCACTGACGTCTACGTGGAAGGCGATTATTCGCTGTATCGCGGCGATCTGATCGGCGCGCAACTGCAAGGCGTGAATGGCGTCGGACTCGCGCAGAAAGGCTCGCAAATCGGCTTGATGGCGGGGCTGCGGCATCAGTTCTGACATATCGGGTTACAAGGCAGCGCGGCGCGTCCCTGCAACGACGGTCGATTCCGGGTACATTTACGCTCTCGACATCAAGCAAAAAGGGAGTACACGATGCGCCTGCTTCACACCATGCTCCGGGTCGGTGACCTGGACCGTTCGATCGCGTTCTACACCGAACTGCTCGGCATGAAGTTACTGCGCCGCGAAGATTATCCGGACGGAAAGTTCACGCTGGCGTTCGTCGGCTACACGGACGAGCGCGACGGCACTGTCATTGAATTGACGCACAACTGGGACACGCCGGCCTATGACCTCGGCAACGGCTTCGGCCATCTCGCCGTCGAAGTGGAAGACGCCTATGCCGCATGCGACAAAATCAAGGCGCAAGGCGGCACGGTTGTGCGTGAAGCCGGGCCTATGAAACACGGCACCACGGTGATCGCATTTGTCACCGATCCGGACGGCTACAAGATCGAGTTCATCCAGAAGAAGAAATAAACGTCGGCGCCGGGGAGCCGGGATCTCATCGATCACGTAATGAACAACAACATTCCCTACTTCAACGAACTCGACGCGATCCACGTCGAAATCGAGGCCTTGTTCGACGGTTCCGCGGACGACCTCGCGCTCGAACGGATCATGGCGCGCTTCGCGCCGCAGTTCACCTTGATCGTGCCGTCCGGCGCTGTGCTCGATCACGCCGCGCTGCGCGAGACGTTCGCGAGGCTGCGCGGCGCGCGGCCGGGCTCGCAGATCGACATTCGCGACAGGGAGATCGTCGTCGAATATCCGTCGGGCGCGGTCGTGAAATATCGCGAGTATCAGCGGGACATTGCGGGCAATGCGAACGTGCGGCGCTCAACCGCAGTGATGGACGTCGACGCGCAGGGCAAGGTGACGTGGCGTCATCTGCATGAGACGTTTTGCACGGAGTAGGTCGGGCGGCGTCAGTCACAGTCGACGCCGCGTAAGCCTTTCACCGCACCGCGGGGACGCAGGAGAAACGCCGGCTCTAAAGCGTCGGCAGCAGTTCCGGCGGATGCGACTTCAGCGTCTGCCGCGCTTCGCGAAATTCCGGAAAAATCGATTCGACCGTTTGCCAGAAGCGCGGGCTGTGATTCATTTCCCGCAGATGCGCCAACTCATGCGCGACGACGTAATCGATGATGGAAAGCGGAAAGTGAATCAGCCGCCAGTTCAGGCGAATCTTGCCGTCACTCGAACAGCTGCCCCAGCGTGTGGCCGCTGAAGAAAGCGCATACGCGCGATAGTTGACGCCCAGCTTCTCCGCGTAAATAGCGAGGCGCTCGCCGAACACACGCTTCGCTTCGCTCTGCAACCAGCCTTGCACGCGGTCCTTGATCTGCTGCGGATCTGCTTGCAGAGGCAGCGGCACTTGCAGGGCGGAGTCGGCCGCGCTAAACGCGAGCGTGCCTTGCGGCGCGCCGAGCGTTACGCGCACCGGCTGCCCGAGATAGGGCACCTCGGCGCCGTCTTTCCAGTCGACCTTCGGCAACGCGCGCTGTTCGACGCGCGTTTGCCATTCAATCAGCTTCGTGAAAATCCAGCGCTGTTTTTCGGTGATCGCGGTTTCGATATCGGCGAGCGTGACCCAGCGCGGAGCGGTGATCGTGAGGCCAGTGCTGTCGATCGCAAAGCCGATCGAGCGGCGCGCCGAACGCTTGAGCGCGTAATGCAGCGTGCGCGAGCCGATGACGAGACTGCGCAGCTTGCTGCCGTCCGGTGCAAGCGGCACGGCGGGCTGCTGACCGTGAGGCGTTGCCGAAGGCGCGGACGGTGAAGGGGACGACGAAGTCGACCCCGGCTCGGCGAAGAGCGGGAGATCGAGTTGCCGGTTATCGAGCGCCGCAGCGGGCTGCGGCGTAGGAGACTTCTGCATCGGATTCGGCTTCGCGCAAGTACGCCTTCGAGGGCGTGGGCGCGTCAGATAGGTGCGGCGGCGGAACTGCTTCCCGCCGCGCGATACGCAGTAGGATCGATGCGACGCATTTCAGCTTCGATCCACTGTTCGACGCGCGTGTTCACTTCATCGGGCGTGAGCCCCGTCGTCTCGATCGGCTTGCCGATCGACACCGTGACTATACCCGCATATTTGAGAAACGAGTTGCGAGGCCACACACGTCCGGCGTTGTGCGCGATGGGCACGACCGGTGCGCCGGTTGCAATCGCAAAGCGCGCACCGCCGGTTTTGTACTTGCCCTGCTTGCCCGTCGGCGTGCGCGTGCCTTCCGGAAACATGATCACCCAGGCGCCTTCCGCCATGCGCGCCTTACCTTGCCTGACCACCGATTCGAACGCGTACTTGCCTTCTTTACGGTCGATATGAACCATCTTCAGGAGGCCGAGCGCCCAGCCGAAAAACGGCACGTACAGCAGCTCGCGTTTGAACACGTAGCACAGCGGCCGCGGCATCAAGGCGGGAAACGCCAGCGTCTCCCATGCCGACTGATGCTTCGACAACAACACCGCCGGACCGTTGGGCAGGTTCTCCATGCCCTCGATCGTGTAGCGGATGCCGTTGAGCCAGCGCACCGCGTTGAGTGTCGCGCGGCACCAGCCGGCCGCCATCCAGTAGCGGCTATCGGCGCGCATGAACGGGAACGCAATGAAGCACGCGGTCGCGTACGGCACCGTGAACACGATGAAGTAAATCAGCAGCAGCGAAGAACGAATGAAGCGCATCGGCGTGGTCAGTAAGGGGTGGGGACGCGCGTGGTACGCGTCACTCTTGAGCGTCGGCGAGAAAGTCGAGCGCGAACGCTCGCAGGTCGTCGTGGACGACCGCGCCATCCGGCAGGCCGCCGGCCGTGAGCGTTTTGCGGCCCTTGCCTGTGAGCACCAGATGAACCGGGTGGCCGAGCGCCGCGCCCGCTTGCAGGTCGCGCATCGCGTCGCCGACCACCGGCGTGTTCTCAGGGTCGACCTCGAAACGCTCGTTGATCATTTTCAGCATGCCGGGCTTCGGCTTGCGGCATTCGCAGTGGTCTTCCGCCGTGTGCGGGCAGAAGAATACCGCGTCGATGCGCCCGCCCACGGACGCCGCCATGCGATGCATCTTGAGGTGCATCGCGTTGAGCGCGTTCATGTCGAAGAGGCCCCGGCCGATGCCCGACTGGTTCGTTGCGACTGCCACGCGATAGCCGGCCTGGCTCAGGCGCGCAATCGCTTCGAGCGAGCCCGGCAACGCGACCCACTCGTCCGGCGACTTGATGAACGCGTCGGAATCGGCGTTGATCACGCCGTCGCGGTCGAGGATCACCACTTTTTTGGTCGGCATGGCGTGCGGCTCAGGCGGCGAGGCGGGAAATGTCGGCGACGCAATTCATCTGCTGATGCAGCGCGCCGAGCAAGGCCAGACGGTTCGCGCGCAGAGCCGGATCTTCAGCGTTGACCATCACGTCGTTGAAGAACGTGTCGACCGGTTCGCGCAACGCGGCAAGCGCGGTAAGTGCGCCCGTGTAATCGCGTGCGGCAAGTTGCGACTGCACACGCGGCGCTACCTGCTCCAACTGCGCATGCAAGGCCTTTTCCGCAGGCTCGAAGAGCAGCGTGACCTGCACGCCGCCGGTAGCGGTAGCGCCTTCCGACTTCTTCAGGATGTTCGAGATGCGCTTGTTGGCTGCCGCGAGCGCTGCCGCTTCCGGCAACGCCGCGAACTCGCGCACTGCATCCAGGCGCGCGACGATATCGTCGAGGCGCGTCGGGTTGAGCGCCAGCACCGCGTCGATTTCGCCTGGCGGGTGACCGCGTTCGCGCAGCAGACCACGCA
Source organism: Paraburkholderia kirstenboschensis (assembly GCF_032806925.1). Taxonomy (NCBI): domain Bacteria; kingdom Pseudomonadati; phylum Pseudomonadota; class Betaproteobacteria; order Burkholderiales; family Burkholderiaceae; genus Paraburkholderia; species Paraburkholderia kirstenboschensis. The sequence goes on from NZ_CP136513.1 coordinate 3,278,697, forward strand.
GACGATCCATGCTGAATTCGTAGATGGCTTGCGTCGAATCCGCCACGTTTGGCACTGCGGTGAATTGCGCGTAAGCGGTGCGCAGCAGTTCGACGAAATCCACGGCCAGTTGCTTCTCGACCAGAATGCGCAGGACGCCGAGCGCGTGACGGCGCAGCGCGAACGGGTCTTTCTCGCCGGTGGGTTGCAGACCGATGCCCCAGATGCCGACCAGGGTTTCGAGCTTGTCGGCCAGCGCGACGACCGTGCCGGTTGCCGTGCCCGGCAACGCGTCGCCGGAGAAACGCGGCTGATAATGCTCCGAGCACGCGAGCGCGACTTCTTCGGGCTCGCCGTCGTGGCGCGCGTAGTACGTGCCCATCGTGCCTTGCAGCTCGGGGAATTCGCCGACCATGTCGGTGATCAGATCGGCCTTGGCCAGACGCGCGGCGCGCTTCGCCAGCGCCACGTCCGCGCCGATCAGGCCGGCGATCGCGCCGGCCAGCGCTTCGACGCGCTCCACGCGTTGCAGCGCCGAGCCGAGCTTGTTGTGATACACGACGTTCGCAAGCAAGGGCACGCGATCGGCGAGCGGCTTCTTCTTGTCCTGCTCGAAGAAGAATTTTGCGTCGGCCAAACGCGGGCGCACCACCCGCTCATTGCCTTCGACGATATCGCCGGGCGTCGATGTTTCGATGTTCGATACGATCAGGAAGCGCGAGCGCAGCTTGCCGTTCTCATCCGTCAGCGCGAAGTATTTCTGGTTCGTCTGCATGGTGAGGATCAGACATTCCTGCGGCACTTGCAGGAATTCGTCCTCGAAACGGCATGCGTAGACCACCGGCCATTCGACCAGCGACGTCACTTCGTCCAGCAGCGATTCGGGCATCACGACCTGATCGCCGTCCGCGTGCGCGAGCAGATGCGTGCGGATGGTTTCCTTGCGGTCGGCGAAGTTCGGCACCACACGGCCCTTGTGCATCAGCGTGTCGGCGTACGAATCCGCGTGCTGGATCTGCACGAAGCCTTCGGACAGGAAGCGATGGCCGAGCGTGGTGTCGTCCGCGTCGATGCCGAGCGCGCTGACCGGTACGATCTGCTCGCCATGCAGCGCGGTCAGGCGATGCGCCGGCCGCACGAACTGCACGTTCGTGCCGTCCGGGCGTTGATAGGTCATCACCTTAGGAATGGGCAGCTTGGCGAGCGTTTCGTCGAGCGCGGCTTGCAGGCCTTCCGCGAGCGTGGCGCCCGGCGCGGCGTAGCGCAGGAAAAAGGCTTCGGCCTTACCGTCCTGCGCGCGCTCCAGGTCGTTCACCGAAAAATCGGGGAAGCCGAGCGCGGCGAGTTTTTTCGCGAGCGGCGCGGTGGGCTGGCCGTCTTTGTCGAGCGCGACGGAGACCGGCAGCACTTTTTCGCGCACATGCTTTTCCGGCGCAACCGTGCGCACGTTTCTGATCGTGACGGCGAGGCGGCGCGGCGTCGCATAACGCTCGAATGACAGCTCGCCTTCGATCAGATCGCGCGCCGCGAGGCGCTCCGCGATGCCTTCGGCGAAGGCGTCGCCTAGACGGGCGAGCGCTTTCGGCGGCAGTTCCTCGGTCAGCAGTTCGACCAGCAGGGTAGCTTGATGGGATTGAGTCATTTCTTGATGTTCTCGTCAGTCCGCGTCGATCTTGCGTTCGACTTTCAGCGGCGGCGCCCACGCGGGCATGGCGGCGTCCTGCTCGTCGGTGGTGAGGCCGGGCACGGCGTGCACCGGATTGCCGAGCATCGGGAAGCCGAGCTTCTCGCGTGAATCGTAGTAGGCCTGGGCGACCAGACGCGACAGCGCGCGAATCCGGCCGATGTAGGCCGCGCGCTCCGTGACCGAGATCGCGCCGCGCGCGTCGAGCAGATTGAACGTGTGGCCGGCCTTCAGCACGAGTTCATAGGCGGGCAGCGCGATCTGCGCTTCGATCATGCGCTTCGCTTCGGCTTCGTAGCTGTTGAAGAACGTGAACAGAAGATCGACGTTCGCGTGCTCGAAGTTATACGTGGACTGTTCGACTTCGTTCTGGTGATACACGTCGCCGTAAGTGAGGCGGCGCGTTTCCGGGCCGTTCGGGCCTTGCTCCTCCCACTCGGTCCAGACGAGGTCGTAGACGTTTTCGACCTTTTGCAGATACATCGCGAGGCGTTCGAGACCGTACGTGATTTCGCCGAGCACCGGCTTGCAGTCCAGGCCGCCGACCTGCTGGAAATACGTGAACTGGGTCACTTCCATGCCGTTCAGCCACACTTCCCAGCCGAGCCCCCACGCGCCGAGCGTGGGATTTTCCCAATCGTCTTCGACGAAGCGCACGTCGTTCTGCTTCAGGTCGAAGCCGAGTGCTTCGAGCGAGCCGAGATACAGATCGAGGATGTTCTCCGGCGCGGGCTTCAGCACCACCTGGTACTGATAGTAGTGCTGCAGGCGGTTCGGGTTCTCGCCATAGCGGCCGTCTTTCGGGCGGCGCGACGGCTGCACATAGGCGGCGCGCCACGGTTCCGGGCCGACCGCGCGCAGGAAAGTGTGGACGTGCGAGGTGCCCGCGCCGACTTCCATGTCGATCGGCTGGAGCAACGCGCAACCCTGCTTATCCCAATAGGATTGCAGTGTCAGGATGATTTGCTGAAACGTGAGCATGAAGTGCCTTTCGGGCATGAGGCCGCGCAGCGAGCGCGTGTGCGCGCGGGGCGGCCGTGGAGCGAAGTGCTAGACCTGCGATTTTAACGGAAAGGCGGGGGGGTGTCCGGTTTTGGGGAGGGGCTGACAGACGAGCGGCGCTCTCTCACGCCACCGCCAACTCCACCTTCGGCGAAAACGAATCGCTTTGCGCGACCGGCCACCACTTCTCATACAACGAGTAGCGGTATTTCCCGTTGAGCAGATCATCCGGCTCGAGATACTTCAGCAACTCGGACATCAACTGCACCTCATGCGACGACACTCGCCGCACGATGTGATGCGCGCGCAACTCGGCGGGATGCTTCAACCCGGCAGCCTGAATGATTTCCTTCAGCGCATGCAGCGTGTTGTGGTGGAAGCTGAACACGCGGTCGGCCTTGTCCGGCACGACGAGCGCACGCTGGCGCACCGGGTCTTGCGTCGCGACGCCGGTCGGGCAGCGTCCGGTGTGGCAGGTTTGCGCCTGAATGCAGCCCACCGCGAACATGAAGCCGCGGGCCGCGTTGACCCAGTCCGCGCCGATCGCGAGTGTCCTGGTGATGTCGAACGCGGTGATCATCTTGCCGCTCGCGCCGATGCGAATGCGTTGCCGCAAGCCGATGCCAACCAGCGTGTTGTGCACGAGCAGCAGGCCTTCCTGCAACGGCACGCCGACGTGGTCGGTGAACTCGAGCGGCGCTGCGCCCGTGCCGCCTTCCGCACCGTCCACGACGATGAAGTCCGGCAGAATGCCCGTCTCCAGCATCGCCTTGGCAATGCCGAAAAATTCCCAAGGGTGCCCGATGCACAGCTTGAACCCGGTCGGCTTGCCGCCCGACAACGTGCGCAAGCGGTCGACGAATTCGAGCAGGCCGCGCGGCGTCGAAAACTCCGAGTGCGTGGCCGGCGAAATGCAGTCGCGGCCCATCGGCACGCCGCGCGTCTCCGCGATTTCAGGCGTGATCTTCGCGGCCGGCAACACGCCGCCATGACCCGGCTTCGCGCCTTGCGACAGCTTCACCTCGATCATTTTCACTTGCGGTTCGGCCGCCTGCTTCGCGAATTTTTCCGCACTGAAGGTGCCGTCGTCGTTACGGCAGCCGAAATAGCCCGACGCGATTTCCCAGATGATGTCGCCGCCGTGCTCGCGGTGATACTTCGACATCGAGCCTTCGCCGGTGTCGTGCGCGAAGTTGCCTTTCTTCGCGCCTAGGTTCAGCGCCATGATCGCGTTTGCGGACAGCGAGCCGAAGCTCATTGCCGAGACGTTGAAGATCGACATCGAGTAAGGCTGCGCGCGCCCGGCGCCGACTACGATGCGGAAGTCGTGGCTATCGAGCGTGGTCGGCGCAAGCGAGTGGCTGATCCATTCATGCGCGACGGCTTTGACGTCGACCTCGGTTCCATACGGGCGGCTATCGACGTCGTTCTTTGCACGCTGATAGACGATGCTGCGTTGAGCCCGCGAAAACGGCTTTTCGTCGGTATCGCCTTCGACGAAATATTGGCGGATTTCCGGGCGAATGAACTCGAACAGAAAGCGAAAATGACCCCACAGCGGATAGTTGCGAAGAATTGCGTGCCGCTGCTGACCGAGATCGAACAGGCCGACTGCGACGAGCGCGAGCGGCACGACGATCCACAGCCACGACATGTGATGCGTCGCGGCGAGCGCCGCGCAAACGGCGAGGAGCGCGACTGCGCTCCACATGGCCAGATAACGTCGAGAAAACATTGGGACTCCGGTGCAGTGAAGATCGTCGCGGAGGGATCGCCGGCGCCGGCGGCGCGGACGGATCCGCCGCGAAGGAAAACGAGCGACTGCCCGTCGGGAAAAAGCGGACTGCCAGGGAGGCGAGCGGCTTTAACGCGCGCTCAGCAACGCCGCTTTCTGCGGCTCGCGCGCGGTTGGCTGCGCAGTAGCAGCATGTTCGATGATGCCGCCGCCGAGGCACACGTCGCCATCGTAGAGCACCGCGGATTGCCCCGGTGTGACAGCCCATTGCGCATCGTCGAAATTGAGTTCGAAGAGACTTTCGCCGTAGTTCGCTGTCGTAAACGTGCAGCGTGCATCCGCCTGCCGGTAGCGGGTCTTCGCGCCGCAGGCGAAGCCTTCCGCCGGCGGCTCGCCCGCGACCCAACTCGTGTTGCCCGCGCTGAGCGTATGGCTCAGGAGCCACGGATGATCGTGACCTTGCGCGACGTATAGCGTATTCGACGCAATGTCCTTGCCCGCCACGAACCACGGCTCGCCGCTGCCTTCCTTGCTGCCGCCCAGACCGATGCCCTTGCGCTGCCCGAACGTGTAGAACGCGAGTCCGATGTGCTCGCCGACCGTTTTGCCGTCGGTGGTTTTCATCGGGCCCGGCTTTGTCGGCAGATAGCGGTTCAGGAAGTCGCGGAACGGCCGTTCGCCGATAAAGCAGATGCCGGTCGAATCCTTCTTCTTCGCATTGGGCAGCGCGATCTGTTCGGCGATTTCGCGCACCTTCGTTTTGGGAATTTCGCCGAGCGGAAACAGCGTTTTCGACAACTGCGGCTGGTTCAACCTATGTAGGAAGTACGACTGATCTTTCGTATGGTCGAACGCTTTCAGCAGTTCGAAGCGGCCATTGTTCTCACGCACGCGCGCATAGTGGCCGGTCGCGATGGTTTCCGCGCCGAGCGACATGGCGTGATCGAGGAAGGCCTTGAACTTGATTTCGGCGTTGCACAGCACGTCCGGGTTGGGCGTGCGGCCCGCGGAATATTCGCGCAAGAACTCGGCGAATACGCGGTCTTTGTATTCGGACGCGAAGTTGACCGCTTCCACGTCAATGCCGATCAGGTCCGCGACCGACACCACGTCGATCCAGTCCTGGCGCGTCGAGCAGTATTCGCTGTCGTCGTCGTCTTCCCAGTTCTTCATGAACAGGCCGACCACGTCGTAGCCCTGTTCCTTCAGCAGCCACGCGGTAACCGACGAATCGACGCCGCCCGACATGCCTACTACGACTTTCTGCTTGCTCATAAGGTGCTCACTGGGTACTGCGTGACTTCATGGATCGTGGGTCGATGCTGCCGCGCGGTTTATCCGCGGTTACCTTTTCGGCCCGACCGAATGCGTATGCACGAAGTCGAGCGGGAAACGCCGGCCTGCCAGGTAATCGTCGATGCATTGCATGACGAGCGGCGTGCGGTGCCGTTCGGGGCAGGCGCGCAATTCGTCGGCGCTCATCCACAACGTTCGCACGATGTCGGGGTCGAGCGCGCGTGCCGCCTCGCGTTCGCCGCCGGTGCCGCAATAAGTGAAGCGCAAATACGTTACGCCTTCGCTGTCCGGCCGCTCGAAATGCGTCATGTATATGCCGACCAGCGCCTCGGGCGTGAACGGGTGCGCGGTTTCCTCGAGCGTTTCGCGGATCACTGCTTCCAGCAGCGTTTCGCCGGCTTCCAGATGGCCGGCCGGCTGATTCAGGCGCAGACCGGCCGCCGTGTGTTCCTCGACCACGAGAAAGCGCCCGTCACGCTCGACTATGGCCGCGACGGTCACGTGCGGCAGCCAAGTTTCCGGTTTCATGGGTGCGCATTTTACCGTTTATAGGCACTCGCTGCCGGGAAGCGGGCGGCCGGCTTCAGGGGCGGTAGGGCCGGCGGCTGCGGGGCACGCCGTTTTTGAACGGCCTCATTCGCAACGCTCGATGCGGGTTGACCGGCTTTCGGGCGCCCAGCAAAGAACGGCGGCCTTCGGCGCGCGCGGCTCGGGCGCGATCCGTATTGGCCGCCGAACCAGGAACGCACGGCCCTGAGCGCGCGCCAGCCGACCGGCACCCCCGGATTGTCCCCGATTTCTGCAGCCCCCCATGTTTCGGGTAAAGTGAGGCGTTAGCCGTTGCACTTGCAAGCCGGCGTGCCTCGTCGGCCGATCTGTCGTCAACAGTAAGTCGAGGAGGAAGCACGATGCACATCGGAGTGCCAGCTGAGACGCGCGCGCACGAAACCCGCGTCGCCGCGACGCCCGAAACGGTCAAGAAGTACGTGGGCCAGGGCCATCGGGTCACCATCCAGAGCGGCGCCGGAGCTGGCGCGAGCTTTCCCGACGACGCCTTCACAGCCGCCGGCGCGGAAATCGTCGACGCCGCCAGCGCGTTTGGCGCCGAACTGGTCCTCAAAGTGCAGTCTCCAACCGAAGCCGAACTCCCGCTGCTCAAGCGCGGCGCAGTGCTGGTCGGCATGCTCGATCCGTTCAACGCGGAGAATGCGTTAAAACTGGCTGCGGCCGGCGTTACCGCGTTCGCGCTCGAAGCCGCGCCCAGAACGACCCGCGCGCAAAGCCTCGACGTGCTGTCGTCGCAGGCGAACATCGCCGGATACAAGGCGGTGCTGCTGGCGGCGACGCTGTACCCGCGTTTCATGCCGATGCTGATGACCGCGGCCGGCACCGTGAAAGCCGCGCGTGTGCTGATTCTCGGCGCGGGCGTGGCGGGCTTGCAGGCAATCGCGACGGCGAAACGGCTGGGTGCCGTGATCGAAGCGTCCGACGTCCGTCCGGCCGTGAAAGAGCAGATTGAATCGCTCGGCGCGAAGTTTCTCGACGTGCCTTATGAAACCGACGAAGAGCGCGAAGCCGCCCAAGGCGTCGGCGGCTATGCGCGGCCCATGCCGCCGTCGTGGCTGCAGCGGCAGTCGGCGCTCGTCCACGAGCGCGCGAAGCAGGCCGACGTGGTGATCTCCACCGCCTTGATTCCCGGCCGCGCGGCGCCGACGCTGATCTCCGTCGAAACCGTGCAGGCGATGAAACCCGGCTCCGTGCTGGTCGACCTTGCCGCGGGCCGCGGCGCGGACTATGAAGGGCAGCGCGGCGGCAACTGTCCGCTCACCGAAGCTGACAAGGTGGTCGTCAAGCATGGCGTGACGATTGTCGGCTACACGAATCTGGCCTCGATGGTGCCCGCCGACGCTTCGTCGCTCTATGCGCGCAATCTGCTCGACTTCCTGAAGCTGATCGTGACGAAGGAAGGCGCGCTCAACATCGACCTCGCCGACGACATCGTCGCCGCCACGCTGCTTGCCCGCGACGGCGAAGTCGCGCGCAAGGCATAAAACGAATCCACCGAGGAGAAACGGCGATGGAAGTGCTCAACCACACCGTCATCAACCTGATCATTTTCGTGCTGGCGATCTACGTCGGCTACCACGTGGTCTGGAACGTCACGCCCGCCCTGCACACGCCGCTGATGGCCGTGACCAACGCCATTTCGGCGATCGTGATTGTCGGCGCGATGCTGGCAACCGGTCTCACGCTCGGCACGCCGGGCAAGTTCTTCGGCACGCTCGCCGTCGCGCTCGCGGCGGTCAATGTGTTCGGCGGCTTTCTCGTCACGCGGCGAATGCTGGAGATGTTCCGCAAGAAAGAGCCGAAGAAGCTGATCGCCGACAAGAGCAAGGAGAACGCGTAATGAGTCTGAACGTCGTCACGCTGCTTTATCTGGTCGCGTCGGTCTGCTTCATTCAGGCGCTCAAAGGGCTGTCGAATCCGAAGACCGCCCGCATCGGCAATACGTTCGGCATGGTCGGGATGGCGATTGCGATTCTCACGACCATCGCATTGATCGCCAAGCAGGCCACCGCGCTTGGATCGAATCTCGGCCTGGGGCTTGGTCTGCTGCTGGTCGCGCTGATTATCGGCGGCGCTATCGGCGCGTTCGTCGCCGCGCGCGTCGAGATGACCAAAATGCCGGAACTCGTCGCGGCCATGCACTCGCTGATCGGTCTCGCGGCGGTCTGCATTGCATATGCGGTCGTGTCGGAGCCGGCCGCGTTCGGTCTCGTCGATCCCGAGTATCCGGTGCCGGGTTTCCTGCCTTACGGCAATCGCGTCGAGCTGTTTATCGGCACGTTCGTCGGCGCGATTACTTTCAGCGGTTCGGTGATCGCGTTCGGCAAGCTCTCGGGCAAATACAAGTTTCGCCTGTTTCAGGGCGCGCCAGTGGTGTATGCAGGCCAGCACCTGATCAACCTGATGCTCGCTATCGCGATGCTCGGCTTCGGCATCATCTTCTTTTTCACGCAGTCGTGGCTGCCGTTCATCATCATGACGGCGATCGCGTTCGTGCTCGGCGTGCTGATCATCATTCCGATCGGCGGCGCGGATATGCCGGTCGTCGTCTCCATGCTCAACTCGTACTCGGGCTGGGCGGCGGCGGGTATCGGCTTCTCGCTTAACAATCCGATGCTGATCATCGCGGGCTCGCTCGTCGGCTCGTCGGGTGCGATTCTGTCGTACATCATGTGCCGCGCGATGAACCGCTCGTTCTTCAATGTGATTCTCGGCGGCTTCGGCAACGAGCCAGGCGCGGCGGCGGCTGGTGGCTCGGCGGAGCAGCGTCCGGTGAAATCCGGTTCCGCTGACGATGCGTCGTTCATGCTCGGCAACGCCGAAACGGTCGTGATCGTGCCGGGTTATGGCCTTGCCGTGGCACGCGCGCAGCATGCGTTGAAGGAGCTGACCGACAAGCTCGTCGAGAAGGGCATCGAGGTCAAGTACGCGATTCACCCGGTGGCCGGACGGATGCCTGGCCATATGAACGTGCTGCTCGCCGAAGCCGAAGTACCTTACGACATGGTGTTCGAGATGGACGACATCAACGGCGAGTTCGGTCAGGTCGACGTGGTGCTGGTGCTCGGCGCAAACGACGTGGTCAATCCGGCCGCGAAGAACGATCCGAAGTCGCCGATTGCGGGCATGCCGATTATCGAGGCTTACAAGGCGCGTACTGTCATTGTGAATAAGCGCTCCATGGCCGCAGGCTACGCCGGGCTCGACAACGACCTCTTCTACATGGACAAGACGATGATGGTTTTCGGCGACGCCAAAAAGGTGATCGAGGATATGGTGAAGTCGGTCGACTAGGCGCGTGTGGTGAGTCTCGCGGATTGTTTTGCCGTTGACCGCGGGACTCGAAACGGGAAGCCTGTATTTCAAGCCGGCAGCTGCGGCGCGTTTCTCGCATTGCTCGCGTTACCCGCGTTGTCGGTCTAACGCGGCTTGGCGTTGACATGCCGCAACAGGTCCGCGAGCCGCCTGCCTTGCTGATCCGGATAGGGTTCGTGCACTTCCAGTTCCTGGATCCGCTCCAGTCCAAAATTGCGGAAGTCGCCGCGCAATTCACACCACGCGCCTAGCGTCCAGCGCGCGCCCCAATAGGCGAGCGCGAGCGGCCACACACGGCGCTCAGTTGCCGCGCCGTTTGCATCGGTGTACGAAAAGCTCACCACTTGCCGTGCGTCGATCGCGCGATGCAGCGTGTCAAGCTGTGCTGAGAAATCACTCCTGATATGAAACGACGGGGCGAAGACAGCGAGTCTTTCGAGCGACGCGCGCTTGTCCGCCGGCATTGCCGACGCAATCTTGGCGAGCGCGCCGCGCGCGCCGCTTGCAAAGTCGGCGCCGCCCCAGGACTCCAGCATGCGTGCGCCGGCGGCGAGCGCCGCGAGTTCGTCGGCGGTGAAGGTGAGCGGCGGCAGGCTCGCGGCGCGGCTCAGCCGGTAGCCGATGCCGGCCTCGCCCTCGATCGGTACGCCCGACAATTGCAGATCGCGCACGTCGCGATAGACAGTGCGCAGCGAGATGTTGAGCCAGTCGGCGAGTTGTTGCGCGGTGGTCAGACGCCGGCCGCGCAGCAGTTCGGCGATCTGGAACAGGCGGTCGGCGCGGCGCGTCATCGTGGGCGTCTTGTAGAAAAGGACCGGGACAGTCCCGCGATGATAGCGCCGCATGCCGCGCTCCGGTCAGCGTTCAGGCGGCGGCCGCGTGGCGCTTCGTGCTGTTCTGCGCTGCGCGCGCTCTGCTCGCCGCTTGCGCTCTAGCCGTTGGTGCGCGAGTGCAGGCCGAGGCGGTTGCCTTCGGTATCGGTGAAGAACCCGATATAGCCGATATCCTGCGGCAGTTTGACGACCGGCCCGTCGGATTTGCCGCCGGCTTCTTCGATGCGGGCGAGGGTGGCGTCCACGGTCGGCTGCGCATTCAGATAGACGAGCACGCCGTCGCCGTTCGGGGTCGCCGACGGATTGTGGACGATCGCGCCGCCAGTGGCCGGTTCTTCGTAGCCGAACACGGCAATCGGCTGGCCGCCGATTTCCTGACGGTTCAGTTTGACGTCGAGCGCGGCTTCATAGAAGCGGACGGCGCGATCGAAGTCGACGGACGGGATCTCAAACCATGCAACAACTTTCGACGATGCAGACATGACACTCTCCTGTTGACCCGAGCTAGTGCTTCAGCGCTTGCTCTGGTCCCATGCAAGATGGTTTCGATGGATGGACGGCGGATAAGCCGTGTAAAGCGCCGGATGGCGTGAGGAGAAGTGTGCGGGCGTGCTGCTGACAGCGTGGTGTCAGTAGGGTACGAGAAGGACGGTTCGGGCGAGCGGTTTCAGCGACGCGAAAAAAAACCGCGGGAGTCGGTGTCCGCGGTTTCTTTGGGTCTGCTTCTGCTTCTTCTGTTAGTGCTCGGGTTCGTGAGGTGCGCAAGCCGCACCTGTACGCCGGAACGGCGTGTGGCGACCGGCTGGCGTCAATCGGCGGGCGTGTCGCTTTGCGGCCGCTGGCGGACGCTGCCCGCGATCAGATCGAAGCGGAACAGTCGGCATTCGAGAGCGCCGTTGAAAAGCGGCGTCTTGGTCGATTCGCGCAGACGCAACTGGCCGGGCAGCTTGCGATCCGAAGTCAGGATGAATGCGTGCCAGCCGGTGAAGCGCTGCTTGAGCGCGTCACCGAGCGACTGGAAAAATTCGCTGTCGGGCGTTTCTTCCTGAGCGCGGCGAAAGCCGTCGTCTTCGCGGTTGTCGCGGTTGCGCCCCTCGCGGATTTCACCGCGCGCGTTGCGCCCACGCACTTCGATCCGCTCGCCGTACGGCGGATTCGCGACGAGAATGCCCGGCTCGGAGCTCGGCGGCGTCATACCGCGAGCGTCGACCTGTTTAAGCGGAATCGACGGCAAGCCTGCGCGCTGGAAATTCGCACGCGCTTTGTCGAGCATGTCGCCGGAAATATCGCTGCCGAATATCTGCAGATCGGCGCGCGACGTGCGGGCGGCGTGCTTCGCGTCTAGCGCGGCGGCCTTCAGTGTTTGCCAGGTTTTGCTGTCGTATTGCTTGAGCTTTTCGAAGCCGAAGCGGCGCTCCGCGCCAGGCGCGATGTTCAGCGCGACTTGCGCGGCTTCGGCGAGGAACGTGCCGCTGCCGCACATCGGATCGTACAGCGGCGTGCCCGCGCTCCAGCCCGTAAGACGCAGGATGCCCGCCGCGAGATTTTCGCGCAGCGGAGCCGCGCCCTTGTCGAGCCGCCAGCCGCGCTTGAAGAGCGGGTCGCCGGAGGTGTCGAGGTAAAGCGTGCAGTCGGTCGCGGTGAGGAACGCGAACACGCGGACGTCGGGCGTCGCGGTGTCGATATTCGGGCGCGCACCGCTGACTTCGCGCAGACGATCGCAGATGGCGTCCTTCACGCGCAGCGTGGTGAATTCGAGGCTGCGCAGCGGCGACTTGATCGCGGTCACGTCGACACGCAGCGTTTCGTTTGCGGAGAACCACTGCTCCCAACGCTGCTCGACGGCGAGCGCGTAGATGTCCTGTTCGCTGCGATACGGACGATGCGCGATTTTCAGCAGCACGCGGCTCGCGATCCGCGAATGCAGATTGGCCGCCATGCCGGCTGCCCAGCCGCCGCGGAAATGCACACCGCCGGGGACTTGCGAGCCCGCCGTGAATGGCGCGCCGTTCAGATGTTTCGCGGCGATTTCGGCGAGTTCGGACGCTAGCGAGGCTTCGAGGCCGCGCGGGCAGGGGAGGAAGAAATCAAAGGACATGGGGTGGGGCGGGGGCCGGTAGGCGTTGGATAAGGGCGTATTGTACGCGGTTGGCTGGTGCGGTTTTTTTGCGCGCGGGGGTTGGGGTTTTTTGACCGCCTTGGCCTTTCCTTGAATTCGCGGTGGTCTATAGGCGTTGCCCCTGTGCGGGGCGGCACTTACTTTCTTTGCATGCCGCAAAGGAAGTAAGCAAAGAAAGCGGCTTCAAACCGCTAGCTCATAAGTGGGTCCCTCGGCTTGGAGGGGGGGAGTGGTGCATCTGGAATCTGTGTCCTCGCGCACTCCGCGCGGGTGACAAGGCAGTCATGCTTCCCGCCTCACACTGCGTGCTCGCCGGAAAGGTCTGCTCCAGAACCGCCCGCTTGCGTCTTTCGCGCACGGCGGAAAAGAGAGGCCGGCATTCGAGGCGTGCCGCGCAGCTTGCTGAGGGCAAGCAGCGTGGTACGTAAGGCAGCAAAGAGATCGCGAGACCAAGGAAATCAGCGAAGGACCAGCAGTTAAATCAGCGAAGGACCAGCAGTTTCGAGAACGACCGCCGCGGCGCGCGAAGCGTCGCCGGAAAAATGACTGCCTTGTCACGAACGCGGAGTGTGCGAGAGCACAGATTCCAGATGCACCACTACCCTCTCCAAGCCGAGGGACCCGCTTATGAGCTAGCGGTGGGAGCCGCTTTCTTTGCTTACTTTCTTTGCGGCCGCAAAGAAAGTAAGTGCTGCCCCGCACAGGGGCAACGCCAATAGACCACCGTGAAACCAAGGAAAGGCCAACGGGGTTCAAAAGCCAAAAACCCAGGCACCGCAAAAACCTACCCCCCAGCAACCGCTGCCCCGTCGGAGGGACAACCCGGCACACTGACCCGCGCCACCCCCTTCCCCTGCGAAACAGAAGCACCGGCAGTACCAGCCGAAGAAGCAGCCATCGCCCGCAACGCCCCCGCTACCTGCTCAGAGACCCGCTGCAAAGCCCTTCGATGCCCATCGACGAGCGAGTCGTACCCACTCCCCACCTGCTCGCTCACGACACTCCTGCAAGTCATCACAGCAGTACTCCGAACAGCCCGCACACTCCACACCGCATCGATCAACGCATGCGACCCAGGCCATGACTCGAACCGCTGGACATTCACGCTGACCCGATACACAGGCGTCGTATCGGAATAAGCGGTGCCGTACACATCGATCGTGTTCAACTGCTGCGTGAGGCTCGTCGACAACGCCCGGCGCAGTTCGTCGCCTGGCAACGACGCCCAACGCTCCTCTTCCAGCACCTTCACCTGAGTCGGTCCGGTCTGCACGACCAACTGGGTCTTGGCGACTTGCGGCGGCACGTCGATCGGTGCGACTTCGATCAGCCACGCCGGCGCCGCCGAAGTGCGCACGCTCGACGCAGCCGCCGATGCGCCTGTGCTCACGTCGCCCAACGTATAGAACCGGCTGGTCGGCGACGAACAGGCAGCGAGAGCGAGCGCTGCCGCGAGCGCACCGGCATGAACAGCGCCACGCGCAATTCGGCGCGGCAGGCGGGGGAGGCGGGCAAACATCATGGCTTATCTCCTGCTTTACCGCGCAACAACGATTCGGGGTGGCGCTCCAGATAATCCGACAGCGCATTGAGCGACTGCAACGTGCGCGTCAATTCCTGCAATGCCTGATGCACGTCCGACTGCAACGGCGAGTCCTGCTGCAACGTCGCCTCCGCCGAGCCGAAAGTCTGCTTCGCCGCCGCCAGCGTGTCGCGGGCTTGCGGTACGACTTCCGTGTCGAGACGCTTGAAGAGCTGATCGGCGTTCTTCAGCGCGCTGTTCAGGTTGTTGCCGATCTGGTCAAACGGTACCTTGTCGAGCTTCTTCGCGATGTCTGCGACCTGAAGCTGCAACTCGTCGAGCGTGTTCGGAATCGTCGGCAATTCGAGCGGATCGCTTGCTACGTCGACGGTGGCCGGCGGCGCCTTCGGGAAGATATCGAGCGCAACATATAGCTGGCTTGTGATCAGATTGCCCGTGCGCAACTGGCCGCGCAGACCGTGCTTGACCAGCTGTTGCAACAGGTTCTGACCGGCAAGGCTGCCCGCCGCCGGAGCCGTTTCGCGGAAGCGCTTGCCGAGCCGGTCCGGATAGATGTTCATAGTCACGGGCATCGTGAAGCTGCGCGTCTTCGGATCGTAGTCGATGCCGATGTTCGTCACCTGGCCTAGCACGATGCCGCGGAAGTCCACCGTCGCGCCGACCGAGAGCCCGCGCAGCGACTGGTTGAAGTTCATCACGACGCGTAGCGGCTCGCCGTCCGGTTCGCGCATCGCGTCGCCCTCATCCGAACCGAGGCGGAACGTCATGTTGTTCGGCGCCTGCGCGCCCACGCCCTGGCCGGGCGGCGACTGGAACGACAAACCGCCGACGATCACCGTCGCGAGCGACTGCGTATTCAGCTTGAAGCCGCTCGAATCGAGCCGCAGATCGACGCCGCTCGCATGCCACCAGCGTGAATTGGTGCCGACGTACTGGTCGAACGGCGCGGACACGAACACCTGCATCGTCACGCCGGTGCCGTCCTTGTCGAGCGAGAAGCCGACCACCTGGCCGACCTGCACGCGACGGTAGAAAATCGGCGAGCCGATGTCGATCGAGCCGAGCGAATCGCCGTGCAGGATGAACTGGTGTCCCTTCTGGTCGCCGGTAATGGGCGGCGGCGTCTCGAGGCCGACGAAGTTCTTCTCGCTGTCCGGCGAGTGGCCGGCGTCCGCGCCGATATACGCGCCGGAAAGCAGCGTGGTAAGCCCCGACACGCCGCTTGCGCCCACCCGCGGCCGCACGACCCAGAAGCGCGAATCCTTGACCGCGAAGTCTTCGCCTTCCTTCGTCAACTGCACTTGCACGAGCACGTGAGAAAGATCTTTCGACAACGTGATGGACTTCACCGCGCCGACGTCGACGTCCTTGTATTTGACCTTCGTTTTGCCGGGCTCGAGCCCTTCGGCGCTCACGAAACTGATCGTGATGGTCGGGCCTTTCTCCGTCACCGACTTGATGACGAGCGCAACGCCGATCAGCGCGGCGATCAATGGAATCACCCAGACGAGCGACGGCAGCCAGCGGCTGCGCGGCTCGATTTGAGGATCTGGGAGTTGGGGCGGCAGCTTCGGTCCGTTCGAATCGTTGCGCGGCGCATCGGAGGCGGGCGTCGGTCCTGGCGGGCTAGTCATGTTCGAGATCCTGAGGTTTTTGAGTACTGCCGTCCACGTCGTCCCAGATGAGCCGTGGATCGAATTGCATGGATGCCATCATTGTGAGGATCACCACTGAGCCGAACGCGATTGCGCCCGGTCCAGCCGTGATCACTGCAAGCGACTTGAAGCGCACCAGCGCGACGGTCAATGTGACCACGAACACGTCGAGCATCGACCAGCGGCCGATCCGTTCGACCATCCGGTAAAGCGTGGTGCGTTGCTCCGGACGCCAGCGCGAGTGGCGCTGCGCGGTGATGGTGAGGAGCGCGAGCACGCTCAGCTTGAGCATCGGCACCATGATGCTGGCGACGAAAACGATCACCGCAAGCGGCCAGTCGCCGGATGTCCAGAAGTACACGACGCCGCTCATGATGGTGTCGTCCTCCGAACCCAGCAGCGACGACGTATGCATGACCGGCAACAAATTTGCCGGAATATACAGCAAGGCCGCGGCGATCAGCAGCGCCCACGTGCGCATGAGGCTATCCGGATTGCGTGAGTGCAGCCGCGAGCCGCACCGTGCGCAGTGTTGCGGCGTGATGGAGCGGATGCGCGGTTCGACGCGACCGCACGCGTGGCAGGCGACAAGGCCCGCGCGTCTTGCGGTGATGTATTTCATGCGCGGGTCATCCTCGATGCGGCGCCGGCGGCACGCCGGGACTGGCGTCGGGGGCCGAGTCACGGTCCGCGCCGGGGTCCGCATCGACTTGCGGCGCGGGCGGAGCGGGCGGGCCGGCGACAGCGCCGACGGCGAGCGCCGCGCTATCGGCCGAACTGCGCGGCAGCGGCCGCTGACTGCGTGCGCCGAGTTCGTCCGCGAGATCCCACAGAATGCGCGGGTCGAAGGTGACGACCACGGCGAACATCAGCGTCAGCACGCCGAACGCGAAAAGCGCCGCCTCGGGAATCACGCGCGCGAGACTGACCATCTTCACAATGGTGATCAGAACGCCGAGCATGAAGACTTCGATCATCCCCCAGGGACGGACGAACTGGATAGCGCGCAAGACGCGGTTGAAGCCCGCAGGCACATAGCCCGAGCGCAGCGGAATCAGCACGTACAGCAGCGCGACGAGTTCGGTGAGCGGAAAGAGAATGGTCGAGCAGAACACCATGACGGCGACGATCTGCATGTCCTCGTTCCAGAGCGCGACGAGCGCGCCGAACAGCGTGGTCTGCGAGGTGATGCCATTGGTTTCCAGTTCGACGATCGGAAAGCCCTGCGCGATCAGAAATGTGATCAGCGCGGCGAGTGTCATTGCGCTGATGCCCTCCAGCTTGCGCGATACGCCGCTGTATAGCGTCGCGCGGCAACGCGGACAGCGCGCGAGTTTGCGCCCGGCAAGCCGCGGCTTGCGGAACAGCGTATCGCACTCGTGGCACGCAATCAGGTTGTCATTTTCCATACGGCAGCGGGCCAACGATATGTGAGTAAACGTGCAATGCCGGTCGCAAGTGTCGGTGTATAACGCAGGTCTGTAAAAAATTGTGCAGCAATAGTACCAAAGGCGTTGCAGCCGCGCGCGTGGGCGCTGCGCCTCGCGAATGAAAGCTCTGACAGCCTCCGTCCCCAATTGTTCAACGGCTTGCCGAACGGCCCGCCGAGTCGCCTTTCGGTAAATTTCGCATCGCCGCAGCCAGCTTTTTCCGCTTCGGGTAGCATGGCGGCCTGGCGCGTCTCGAAGGCTGCGGCGCCTGGCCATCCGCCGATGGACTTTGCATCGGCGTGGAATAGCCGGGCCTGCCGCACCGTTAACCTCTCTTAGCAAGCGTTCACCTGTCATGGCACACAATCCTTCATTCGGTGGCCGGGAGTCGTACACGCGGACTGCCATTGCCTTTCATTGGCTGATCGCATTGCTGATCGTTTGCGGCTTTGCGCTCGGCTGGGTGATGACCGACATCCCTGGCTTTACACCTACCAAACTGCGCTATTTTTCGTGGCATAAATGGATTGGCGTGACGGTATTTGCGCTGGCTATCCTGCGCATCCTCTGGCGCGCGTCGTATGGGGCCCCGGCGATGCCGCGCCGCATGCCCGCCTGGCAGCGCGGCGCCGCGCACCTCGTGCATCTGCTGCTCTATGTATTGATGATCGCGATTCCAGTGTCCGGCTATCTGTACAGCTCGGCGGCGAACGTGCCGGTCGTCTATCTCGGGCTGATTCCGCTGCCGCGTCTGATCGCGCCGGACCCGCATCTGAAGGAATTGCTCAAGAACGTCCATATCGTGCTGAATTACACGTTGCTGGTGCTGGTCGGGCTGCACGTAGCGGCGGCGCTCAAGCATCAGTGGCTGGACCGCGACGGCCTGCTGTCGCGCATGCTCCCCTTCCTCAAATAAGGACAACCATGAAGGTCTCGTTTTATCGCTATATGCTCGCCGCAGTTGCCGCGGTCTCGCTGACCGCGACTGGCAGCGCGCTGGCCCAGGTCGATGTCGCAAAGAGTTCGGTGACGGCCACGTCGAAGCAGATGAACGTGCCGGTGGAAGGCAAGTTCGGTAAATTCAGCGCGCAGATCAAGTTCGACCCGGCCAAGCCAGCCGAGGCCAGCGCTCAACTGAACATCGACGTCGGCAGCTACGATCTCGGCGACGAGACCTATAACGATCAGGTGCGCGGCAAGGAATGGTTCGACGCGAAGACCTATCCCACCGCCACGTTCGTTTCCAGCGCGATTGCGCCGGCCGGCGGCAACCAGTACAAAGTGACGGGCAAGCTGACCATCAAGGGTAAATCGCAGACGGTGGTGGTGCCGGTCACCGTGACGCAGCAAGGCGCGACGCAAACGTTCGACGGTTCATTGCCGATCAGGCGCTCGCAATTCGACATCGGCACGGGCGAATGGAAAGACACGTCGGTTGTTGCCGATGACGTGATCATCAAGTTTCATATCGTCGCCGCACATAAATAACTTGCGCTGCGCGGTTCAGTGCAGCCGTTTTTAACTGACTGGGAGCATGAATTGAAGACATCCATGTTGATCGCCGCCGGTGCATTGGCCTCCTGCGTTTCGCTCGGCGCATTCGCCGCCGCCGACACTTATCAGCTCGACCCGACTCACACCTATCCGAGCTTCGAAGCAGACCACTTCGGCGGTCTGTCCGTGTGGCGCGGTAAGTTCACGAAGAGTTCCGGCACGGTCACGCTGGACCGCACCGCAAAAACGGGTACCGTCGAAGTGAACGTGGATCCCGCTTCCATTACCACAGGCAACGGCAAGCTCGACGACCATCTGAAGTCGGCTGAGTTCTTCGACGTGTCGAAGTTTCCCGCCGCGACCTACAAGGGCACGGACATCAAGTTCGACGGCGACAAGCCCGCGGAAGTGATCGGCACCTTGACGCTGCACGGCGTGACGAAGCCGCTCAACCTGAAGGTCGAGTCGTTCAAGTGCATGCAGCACCCGGTGCTCAAGCGCGAAGTGTGCGGCGTGGAAGCAAGCGGTCATTTCGACCGCGCTGACTACGGCATCGATTTCGGTACAAAGTACGGCTTCAACATGGACACCAAGCTGCACATTCAGGCTGAAGGCATCAAACAACAGTAACTGCTGAGGTGCGCGCATGCGCACCCATTCGCGATGACGCCGCCGTTGCGGCGCAGCACACATAGCGCTTCGCGTCTCGCCGGATATGACCGCTTCGTTCGCTTTCGCGACGAAGCGGTTTTTTCATGGAGCGGCCGCGGATCGCGGCGTGCGAGCCTTATGCGGCGCGGGCGCGCAATTTGCCGCTCGCGTCGGTTTAATTTTTCGGGTACATAGAGCGCTGGCACCGCGTTGGTTGTGCGCGCATCCAATACGGCGAGATCGGGCCTAGGTCCGCATCCATAATATTCGCGCAAACTGGAGATCTGCATGAACGCAACGACAGCAGCAAGCCTTGCGGGAAGCCGGCGAAATTCATGGCGGGCGGTGATCGCCGCGTCGATCGGCAACGCGCTGGAATGGTTCGATCTGGTCGTCTACGGCTTTTTCGCCGTGGTCATCGCCAAGCTGTTCTTTCCCGCCGGCAACGACACAGTTTCGCTGCTGCTCACGCTCGGCACGTTCGGCGTGTCGTTCTTCATGCGTCCGCTCGGCGCCATCGTGATTGGCGCATACGCGGACCGCGCCGGGCGCAAGGCCGCGCTCACGCTGTCCATTCTGCTGATGATGGCCGGCACGCTGATCATCGCGGTTTTACCGACTTACAAAAGCATTGGCATTGCCGCGCCCGTGATTCTCGTCATCGCGCGATTGATGCAGGGTTTTTCGGCGGGCGGGGAGTTCGGCAGCGCCACCGCCTTTCTCGCGGAACATGTGCCGGGGCGGCGCGGCTTTTTCGCAAGCTGGCAGGTCGCAAGCCAGGGGCTTACCACGCTGCTTGCCGCGGGTTTCGGGGTCGCACTCACGGGCAATCTGACGCCGGACCAGATTGCGTCATGGGGATGGCGCGTGCCGTTCTTCTTCGGGCTTCTGATCGGACCAGTCGCCTGGTACATTCGCACGAAGCTTGATGAAACGCCCGAGTTTCTCGCTGCAGAAACGACGAGCACGCCGCTGCGCGACACGTTCACGAGTCAGAAACTGCGGCTGCTGATCGCAATCGGCGCAGTGGTGCTCGGCACCGTATCCACTTACCTCGTGCTGTTCATGCCGACGTTCGGCGTGAAGCAACTGGGGCTCGCGCCGTCGGTCGCGTTCTCGGCCATTGCGCTGACGGGCTTGATCCAGATGGTGTTTGCACCGCTGGTCGGGCATCTGTCGGACCGGCACGGGCGCACCACGATCATGCTGATTTCGGCCGTGCTGCTGCTCGTGCTGATCTACCCGGCGTTCGTGTATCTCGTCGCGCATCCCACGTTTGGCACGCTGATCGCGCTGCAAGTCGTGCTCGGCTTCCTGATGACAGGCTATTTCGCGGCGCTGCCGGGTTTGCTGTCGGAGATGTTTCCGGTGCAGACACGCACGACCGGCATGTCGCTTGCCTATAACATCGCGGTGACGGTTTTCGGCGGCTTTGGGCCGTTCATCATTGCGTGGTTGATCGGCTTCACGGGTTCGAAGGCGGCGCCGAGTTACTACCTGATTTTTGCTGCGCTTCTGAGTGCCGCGGCGCTGATTGCGGCGCGGCGAAAACTGGGCTTCCGGTAGATGTCGACGGTTTCAGCCAGACGGCGGACGCGGCGAGTCGGGCAGTAAAGCGCTAAAGACAACCCCACAAATGCAAAAGGCCGGTTCATGATGAACCGGCCTTTTGCATTGCGAAGGGCTGATGCTGATGCGCGTCTTGCGCGCATCGCCGATGCCTTACTTCCGCGCGATCAAACCTGAGCGCCCGCGTTCGGATCGTTCGGATCGATGCGTTCTTTCTTGTCCTTGATCAGATCGTCGCGCTTCACGCCGAACCACATGGCGAGCGCCGCGGCAACGAACACCGACGAGTAGATACCGAACAGAATACCGACCGTCAACGCCAGAGCGAAGTAGTGCAGTGTCGGGCCGCCGAACAGGAACATCGACAGCACCATCATCTGCGTACAGCCGTGCGTGATGACGGTTCGCGACATGGTGCTGGTGATCGCGTGGTTGATCACTTCGATCACGGTCATCTTGCGTTCGCGGCGGAACGTTTCACGAATCCGGTCGAAGATCACCACCGATTCGTTCACCGAATAGCCGAGCACCGCGAGCACGGCGGCCAGCACCGACAGCGAGAACTCCCATTGGAAAAACGCGAAGAAGCCGAGAATGATTACGACGTCGTGCAAGTTCGCGATCACGCCTGCCACGGCGTACTTCCATTCGAAGCGGAACGACAGATAGATCACGATGCCCGCTACCACACAGGCGAGCGCAAGCAAGCCGTCGGTGGCGAGTTCCTTGCCGACCTGCGGACCGACGAACTCGACGCGCTGCAACTGCACCTGCGGCGTCTCCGTTTTCAGCGCGCTCATGACCTGATCGCTCTGCTGCGCGGACGTCAAACCCTGCTTGAGCGGCAAACGGATCAACACGTCGCGTGAGGTGCCGAAGTTCTGCACCTGCGCGTCGGCGTAGCCGAGCTTGCTCAGTGTGCCGCGCACCGGATCGAGCGGCGCGGCGCCCGGATACTGGACTTCGATCACGGTACCGCCGGTGAACTCCACCGACAGATGCAGCCCGCGATGCACGAGAAAAAACACCGCGGCGAGGAACGTCAGCAGCGAAATTGCGTTGAAGATCAACGCGCGCTGCATGAACGGAATGTCTTTACGAAAGCGGAAAAATTCCATGGTCTTGTTCTCCGGGACTCAGCGGGATGAACCCGGTTTCTGCGGCGTGTTCGGCGTGCCGGGTGTGCTCTGTGCGTCGCGGCGGCGCACGGTCGGCTTGCCCGCGCGCGACTGCGCGGCAGCGGCCGGCGCCTTCGGCTTCGCGGCGGCTGCGGACGCGGCACGCATGGCTTGCGCCGTGTCGGTTGCTGCGTCGTCGTTACCGAGGTAAGCAGCCGAGCCCGCAGGCGCCGTTTCCGGACGCCACACCTGGCCGATCGCCAGCGACTTCAGCTTCTTCTTGCCGCCGTACCAAAGGTTGACGATGCCGCGCGAGAAGAACACCGCCGAGAACATCGACGTGAGAATGCCGATACAGTGCACGATCGCAAAACCGCGCACCGGACCGGAGCCGAATGCGAGCAGCGCGATACCGGCGATCAGCGTGGTGACGTTCGAGTCGAG
Source organism: Paraburkholderia kirstenboschensis (assembly GCF_032806925.1). NCBI lineage: Bacteria > Pseudomonadati > Pseudomonadota > Betaproteobacteria > Burkholderiales > Burkholderiaceae > Paraburkholderia > Paraburkholderia kirstenboschensis. The sequence goes on from NZ_CP136513.1 coordinate 3,301,131, forward strand.
AATCGTCGCCCATGCATGCGCGTAGCCGTTCTGGATGGCCAGTTGCGGCGGCGCGCCGTTGCGCAGTTCTTCACGCACGCGCTCGTTGATCAGCACGTTGGCGTCGATCGCCATACCGAGCGCGAGCGCGATTGCGGCGATGCCGGGCAACGTGAGCGTGGCCTGCAGCATCGACAGCACCGCGATCAGCAGCAGCAGGTTCACGGACAGGCCGATCATCGAGATCACGCCGAACAGCATGTAGTACGCGATCATGAAGACGGCGATGGCCGCGAAGCCCCACACGACCGAGTGGAAGCCCTTCTTGATGTTGTCGGCGCCAAGGCTCGGGCCGATCGTGCGTTCCTCGATGATGTCCATCGGCGCGGCCAGCGAACCGGCGCGCAGCAGCAGCGCGAGGTCGGCGGCGCCTTGCGGCGTGGCCTGGCCGGTGATCTGGAAGCGATCGCCCAGTTCCGACTGGATGGTCGCGACCGTCAGCACTTCGCCCTTGCCTTTTTCGAACAGCACCATCGCCATCGGCTTGCCGATGTTGTCGCGCGACACGCTGCGCACCGCGCGGCCGCCGGCCGAATCGAGGCGAATGTTGACGGACGGACGCTGATGTTCGTCGAAGCCCGCCGACGCGTCGATAATGCGGTCGCCGGTGAAGATGATCTGCTTCTTCAGCAGCACCGGCGTCTGGTTGCCGTGCGTGAACAGCTCGTCGCCCGGCGGCACCGGGTCGGACGGATTCGGATGCGTGTTGACCGGATCGGCGAGACGCGCTTCGAGCGTTGCCGTGCGGCCGATGATGTCCTTCGCCTTCGCCGTGTCCTGCACGCCCGGCAGTTCGACCACGATGCGGTCGGCGCCCTGTTGCTGGATCACCGGCTCAGCCACGCCGAGTTCGTTCACGCGGTTATGCAACGTGGTGATGTTCTGCTTGAGCGCGGCGTCCTGCACGGCTTTTTGCACAGCCGGCGTGAAGGTGCCGACGAGTTGCACGGAGCCGTCAGTGCCGTTCTGCGATGACCACTGGAGCTCACCGATACTGCGGCTAAGTTGTTTCGCTGCGTTGTCCGCCGTGGCCTGGTCGGCGAAATTGATCACCACCGTCTGGTTGACGCGGTTCACGCCGCCGTCGCGAATGTTGTTGTCGCGCAGGAGCGTGCGCGCGTCCGACGCGTCGGAGTCGAGCTTCTTGTTCAGCGCGCCCGCCATGTCGACCTGCAGCAGGAAGTGCACACCGCCGCGCAAGTCGAGACCAAGATACATGGGCAGCGCGTGCAATGCGGTCAGCCAGCGCGGCGACGCACTCTGCAAGTTCAGCGCCACGATGAACTGCGGGTCGGTGGGGTCGCTGTTCAGCGACTTTTGCAGCAGATCTTTTACGCGCAGTTGCGTGTCGGTGTCCGGCAGACGCACGCGAATGTTCGCGTTGGCCGACGTGTTGTCGAACGTGACGTCGTCTGCTTTGATCTGATTGGCTGCGAGCGCGGCTTCGACTGCCGACAGCGTGGTCGAGTCGAGCTTGACCGTTGCCTTGCCGCTCGACACCTGCACCGCCGGCGCTTCGCCGAACAGGTTGGGCAGCGTGTACACGAGGCCGATGACGAGAGCCACCAGCATCACGGCATATTTCCAGAGGGGGTAACGATTCATGAGTAGTCCAACGGAAGGTTGGCTTGAAAGCGATGCGCCCGGCGATGAGCGCGGGCGATCAGGCGTCTGCTTGCCTGACCGCCGGCGAGGCCGCGCCGGACGCGAGAGAGCAGGCCTTACAGCGACTTGATCGTGCCCTTCGGGAGAATCGTCGTGACCGACGCTTTCTGCACGGTGATTTCCGTGCCTTCCGAGATTTCGACGCCGACGTAAGCCTCGCCCACCTTGGTCACCTTGCCGACGATGCCGCCGTTCGTCACCACTTCGTCGCCCTTGGCCATGGCGGCGAGCATGTTGCGATGTTCCTTCTGGCGCTTCATTTGCGGGCGAATCATGATGAAGTACAGCACGCCGAACATCAGGATCAGCGGCAGGAAGCTCATCAAGTTCGATTCGATGCCACCTGTGGCTGTGCCTTGGGCGAAGGCATTGGAAATGAACGACACGTTGGTCTCTCCGTTATAGATCAATTCAATCAAAAAAATCAGCCGGTTATTCTACCACCGGCATTGCGCGCGTCGGCGCGGCGATTCGGCTTTGGGATCAACCGTTTAAAGCCGTTCTTCGCCGTCCGCGAAAGTAGATTGTAAGGTTTTGCGCTGGCGTCTGACGGATTCTTCCGCGAATCCGACGAGCCAGGTGATCAAGGCGCCTCGTCGATGCCGCGCGCGCGGTTCTCGTGAAAGCGCTTGCGGAACGGTTCGAACATTTTCGCGTCGATGGCGTCGCGCATTTCCTGCATCAGTTCCAGGTAGTAGTGCAGGTTGTGAATCGTATTCAGTTGCGCGCCGAGAATTTCCCCTACGCGATGCAGATGATGCAGATAGCCGCGAGTGAAATTTCGGCATGTGTAACAACCGCACTGTTCATCGAGCGGACGCAGCGAATTCCTGTGCGCGGCGTTGCGGATCTTGATGTCGCCAAAGCGCGTGAAGAGCCAGCCGTTGCGCGCGTTGCGGGTAGGCATCACGCAATCGAACATATCGACGCCTGCAGCCACCCCGGTCACCAGGTCTTCCGGCGTGCCGACGCCCATCAGATAGTGCGGCTTGTCGGCCGGCAGCTTCGGGCCGATGTGGTTCAGCACGCGCATCATGTCTTCTTTCGGCTCGCCGACCGACAGGCCGCCGATCGCAAGGCCGTGGAAGTCTTTCTCCGCGAGACCAGCGAGCGACTCGTCGCGCAGGTCCTCGAACATGCCGCCCTGGACGATACCGAAGAGCGCGTTCGGATTGCCGAGCCGCTGGAATTCGTCGATCGAGCGCTGTGCCCAGCGCATCGACATGCGCATGGAGTCGGCCGCTTCCTTGTGCGAGGTCGGCACGTTGTTGGTCGCGTAGGCCGTGCATTCGTCGAACTGCATGACGATGTCCGAGTTGAGCACTTTCTGGATCTGCATCGACACTTCCGGCGACAGGAACAGCTTGTCGCCATTGATCGGCGACGCGAACGTGACGCCGTCTTCGGTGATCTTGCGCAGGTCGCCGAGCGAAAACACCTGGAAGCCGCCGGAGTCGGTCAGGATCGGCTTTTTCCAGCCCATGAAGCCGTGCAGGCCGCCGTGTGCGCCGATCGTTTCGAGCCCCGGGCGCAGCCAGAGGTGAAACGTATTGCCGAGGATGATCTGCGCGTGCATCTCTTCGAGCTCGCGCGGCTGGACGGCTTTCACGGTGCCGTAAGTGCCGACCGGCATGAAGATCGGCGTTTCGACGACGCCGTGATTCAGTGTGACGCGGCCGCGGCGCGCCTGGCCGTCGGTGCCGAGCAATTCGAAGTGGAGGCCGTTGGCGGGATGCTCGGCGGTGGTCTGTTGCGATTGATGACCTGGGGTCATTGAGGTAACTCCATGGGCAACCGGAAAACAGTCCGGCGCAAACAATGAAACGCCGCCGAAAATGTTCGGCGGCTGAGGAAACTGCAAACTCGTGGGCGGCGCGTCAGACGGCTTGAGCGTCGCGCCGCGTCAACAGCATCGCGTCGCCGTAACTGAAAAAGCGGTAACGCTCTTCGATTGCATGACGATACACGGCGCGAATCGTCTCGACGCCCGCGAACGCCGAAACCAGCATCAGCAGCGTCGACTTGGGCAAATGAAAGTTCGTCACCAGCCGGTCGACGACGCGAAACCGGTAGCCCGGCGTGATGAAAATATCCGTCTCGGTGCTCGCCGCGCCAAGCGCGCGGCCGGCCGCTTCGGCGTCGCGCGCGGCGGCTTCGAGTGCGCGCATCGACGTGGTGCCCACCGCTATCACGCGGTTGCCGCGCGCCTTCGTCGCTGCGATTTTGTCGGCAAGAGACTGCGGCAAGTGATACCACTCGCTGTGCATCTTGTGCTCGGCCAGGTTCTCGACGCGCACCGGCTGGAACGTGCCGGCGCCGACGTGCAGCGTCAGCGTGGCCCGCTGAACGCCCGCGGCGTCGAGCCGCGCGAGCAGCGCGTCGTCGAAATGAAGGCCCGCCGTGGGCGCCGCGACCGCGCCGGGATTTTGCGCGAACACCGTCTGATAGCGGGTTTCGTCCGTCGAGTCGGGGTCGTGCTCGATGTACGGCGGCAGCGGCAAACGCCCGAACTGCTCGATCAGCGTCAGGCAGTCGTCGGGGAAATGCAGCGTGTAGAACGGCTCGACGCGTTTGCCGACGGTCACGTCGAACGCATCGGCGAGACGAATCGTCGTGCCCTCCTGCGGGCTCTTGCTCGCGCGGATCTGCGCGAGCGCCGTGCGCTCGCCGGTGAGGCGCTCGACCAGAACTTCAATCTTTCCGCCACTGGCCTTCTGGCCGAGGAAGCGCGCCTTCAGGACTTTGGTATCGTTGAAAACCAGCAGGTCGCCGGCCGAAATGCATTCGGGCAGTTCGGCGAAGCGGCGGTCGATCAGGCGCGCGGCGCCGTCGGCATGGGCCGCGTTGTCCACCTGGAGCAGGCGACTGGCGCTGCGCTCGGGTAGCGCCACTTGCGCGATCAGCTCAGGCGGCAGATCGAAATCGAAATCGGAAAGCTTGAACATGCGAACGACTGGAAGCGAATGGAGACTGAATTGAGCCGAAGGCCGAGCCGGGCGGCTATGATTGCGGGGCGCCGCGGCGTGCCGCGAGCCCGCGCTTGCGCGCAAGCCGTATAGCGACGCACCCCTCGATACTTTTGACAGCCGATATTGTACTTGCGAAGCAGCCCATGCCTTTGTCCGACCGCCGATTGCCCTCCGCTACCGATGAAGTGAGCGCCGAACCGGCAGCCCCCGTCGCGCGAGGCGGCGCGGCGATGGATGCTGGCGGGCAGGCCGGCGGCACGGCGCAACGCAAGCGGACGGCGCGCGTTGCGGCGGGAGCGGATCAGGCGCCTGGCGAAGCGCCTGATGAAGCGTCCGGGCAAACACCAGAGGGCATGCCTGACCAGAAACCCCAGGCTGCGGCCGGAAGAGCAAGCGCGCCGGCGAAACCGGCGGCGAAGTCATCGGCGAAATCGTCCGCCAAGCCCGCCGCTAAGCCCGTTGACAAGCTCGCCAAGCTCGGCCTCACGCGCGACATCGACCTCGTACTGCATCTGCCGATGCGCTACGAGGACGAAACCTCGTTGACGCCAATCGGCCACCTGCTGCCAGGCGGCATCGCGCAGACTGAGGGCGTCGTCTTCGACAACGAGATCGCCTATCGTCCGCGTCGGCAGCTACTCGTCAAATTGCGCGACGACGCGGGCGACGAACTCGTGCTGCGCTTTCTGAACTTCTATGGTTCGCAGGTCAAGCAGATGGCGATCGGCGCGCGGCTGCGCGTGCGCGGCGACGTGCGCGGCGGCTTCTTCGGCATGGAGATGGTGCATCCGGCGGTACGTGTCGTCGACGAAGACACGCCGCTGCCGCAAGCGCTCACGCCGGTTTATCCCAGCACCGCCGGCGTGACGCAGGCGTATCTGCGCAAGTCGATCGACAACGCGCTATCACGCACGTCTTTGCCGGAACTGCTGCCTGAGGCCGTCGCGCGTGAATGGTTGCAGCCGCTCGGCGTGCCGTCGCTGATGGACGCGGTGCGCACGCTGCATCATCCGGGCGCGCAGTCCGATGAAACCGCGTTGATCGATGGCACGCATCCGGCGTGGGTGCGCATCAAATTCGAGGAACTGCTCGCGCAGCAGATGTCGCTCAAGCGCGCGCACGAAGAGCGCCGCACGCGGTCGGCGCCGCCCATGCCGCGCCGCAAGCTGGGCGACGAATCCTCATTGGTCGCGCGTTTGCTAGAGGCGCTGCCGTTTTCGCTGACGAAGGCGCAGGAGCGCGTCGGCGGCGAGATCGCGCTCGATCTGACGCAGCCGCATCCCATGCAGCGGCTCTTGCAAGGCGACGTCGGCAGCGGCAAGACGATTGTCGCCGCGCTGGCCGCGGCGCAGGCTATCGACGCCGGTTATCAGGCCGCGCTGATGGCGCCGACCGAAATCCTCGCCGAGCAGCACGCGCGCAAATTGCGCGGCTGGCTGGAGCCGCTCGGCGTGAACGTCGCGTGGCTCGCGGGCAGTCTGAAGGCCAAGGAAAAGCGCGCCGCGATCGAAGCCGCGGCGCTCGGCACCGCGCAGCTCGTGATCGGCACGCACGCGATCATTCAGGACGCCGTGGAGTTCGCGCGCCTCGGGCTCGTGATCGTCGACGAACAGCACCGTTTCGGCGTCGCGCAGCGGCTGGCGTTGCGCGCAAAAGCGAGGAACGCCGCGGACGGCGCGCGCGATTTCCAGCCGCATCAGCTGATGATGTCCGCCACGCCGATTCCGCGCACGCTCGCAATGACGTACTACGCGGACCTGGACGTATCGACCATCGACGAATTGCCGCCCGGACGCACGCCGATCCTGACCAAGCTGGTTTCCGACGCACGCCGTGAAGAAGTGATCGGCCGGGTGCGCGAGGCTGCACTGACCGGGCGTCAGGTGTACTGGGTCTGTCCGCTGATCGAGGAGAGCGAGACGCTGCAACTGCAGACCGCGGTCGAGACCTATGAAACGCTGGTCGCGGCGTTGCCTGAACTGAACGTCGGACTCGTGCACGGCCGCCTGGCGCCGGCTGAAAAAGCGGCTGTCATGGACGCCTTCACCCGCAACGAAGTGCAGTTGCTGGTCGCGACGACAGTGATCGAAGTGGGCGTCGACGTGCCCAATGCGTCGCTGATGGTGATCGAACACGCCGAGCGCTTCGGCCTCGCGCAGTTACACCAGTTGCGCGGACGTGTCGGGCGCGGCAGCGCGGCGTCGGTGTGCGTGCTGCTCTACACCGGACCGTTGTCGATGACGGCGCGCGCCCGCCTGCAGACCATGCGCGAAACGACGGACGGCTTCGAAATCGCGCGCCGGGACCTTGAAATTCGTGGTCCAGGTGAATTCCTCGGCGCGCGGCAGTCCGGCGCGGCGATGCTCCGTTTTGCCGATCTGCAGAACGATCAATGGCTGATCGAGCCCGCACGCGAAGCGGCTGCGGCTTTGCTCAAGACGTATCCGGAGGTCGTCACGCAGCATCTGGCGCGCTGGCTGGGGGCTCGCGAGCAGTATCTGAAGGCATGAACCGACGCGCCCACGTCGGCCTTCGCCTGGTGGCGCGCCCATGGCGCGTTTCGCGGATACTGAAAGCCCGCGTAACGGGTTGGCGAACCGACCCTATGGGTGTATAACTGAAACCTATCGAATCTACCGCACTGATTGGTCCCCCAATGACGCTCACCGAATTGAAGTACATCGTCGCCGTTGCCCGCGAGCGGCACTTCGGCCGGGCCGCCGAAGCGTGTTTCGTCAGCCAGCCGACGTTGTCGGTGGCCATCAAGAAGCTCGAAGACGAGCTCAACGTACAGATTTTCGAGCGCGGTACCAGTGAAGTGAGCGTCACGCCGATCGGCGAGCAGATCGTCACGCAAGCTCAGCGAGTGCTGGAACAGACGCTCGCCATCAAGGAAATCGCGAAGCAGGGCAAGGATCCGCTCGTCGGGCCGCTGCGCCTCGGCGTGATCTATACGATCGGGCCGTACCTGCTGCCCACGCTCGTCAAGCAGATGATCAAGCGCGTTCCGCAAATGCCGCTGATGCTGCAGGAAAACTACACGCTGAAGCTGATCGAACTGCTCAAGCAGGGCGAGATCGACGTTGCGATCATGGCGCTGCCGTTTCCCGAAACCGGACTGATGCTGCGCCCGCTCTACGACGAGCCGTTCGTCGTCGCGCTGCCGTCGGGTCACGCGTGGGAGAACCGTCAGAAGATCGACGCCGACGATCTCAAGCAGGAAACCATGCTGCTGCTCGGCAGCGGCCATTGCTTCCGCGATCATGTGCTGGGCGTTTGTCCGGAACTGATGCGTTTCTCGCAGAACGCCGACGGCATCCAGAAAACGTTCGAAGGATCGTCGCTGGAAACGATCCGTCATATGGTCGCGAGCGGCGTGGGCATCACGGTGTTGCCGCGCATGTCCGTGCACGAGGTGAAGCCCCACGCGGGCGGCATCGACTCCGGGCTGTTGTCCTATGTCCCGTTCGGCGAGCCGGTGCCCGACCGCCGCGTCGTGCTCGCGTGGCGCAAGAGCTTCACGCGGATGCCCGCCATCGACGCGATTTGCGACGCAATCAGCGCCTGCGACCTGCCGGGCGTCAAAAAGCTGGATCTGCCGGTCGCCGTGAACTGAACGGCGGCGTGGACGCACGAGCGCTGACGGCTTGTCGCCGCAGCGCCGGCTTCGAGCGTCGATGGCGGCCCAAGCCGCCTCTATTGGATAGATTAAATTTATAAAAGACGCATATTCAATAGTCTTGATATAGTGTCCTCCATGGATCGCACGATCCCAAAGCCCGGAGGACATCATGACGCAATCAAACTTGCCGCAAACTCAGACGTTCGCCGCTGAACCGGCTGGCGCCAATAACGGTTCTGCGGCGGCCATGCTCGGCATGCGCACGGTCGCGCTTTCTTTGCTCGTCGACCGGGCTTTGTCGGCCTGATTGTTCGCATAAGCGTTCGGCATTGCTTTGCCGCGCTTCTCCCCACATTTCCGTCCAACGAAAAACCGTCCAGGAGTCCCGCATGTCCGACCAGAAGCTCACCAATGCCGCCGGCGCGCCCGTCGCCGATAACCAGAATTCGATGACGGCCGGCGTGCGCGGCCCGGTTGTCCTGCAAGACGTATGGCTGCTCGAAAAGCTCGCTCACTTCGATCGCGAAGTGATTCCCGAGCGCCGCGTTCATGCTAAAGGCTCGGGCGCGTTCGGCACGCTGAAGGTGACCCACGATATCTCGCGCTACACGAAGGCCAAAGTGTTCGCCGAAGTCGGCAAGGAAACGCCGCTCTTCATGCGGTTTTCGACGGTGGCCGGCGAACGCGGCGCGGCCGACGCGGAACGCGACGTGCGCGGCTTCTCGATCAAGTTCTACACCGAAGAAGGCAACTGGGACGTGGTGGGCAACAACACGCCGGTGTTCTTCATTCGCGATCCGCTGAAGTTTCCGGACTTCATCCACACGCAAAAGCGTGACCCGTACACCAACCTGCGCAACAACATTGCCGCGTGGGATTTCTGGACGCGTCATCCGGAGTCGATGCATCAGGTCACGATCCTGATGAGCGACCGCGGCATTCCGAAAAGCTACCGTCAGATGCACGGCTTCGGTTCGCACACGTACTCGTTCATCAACGCGAACAACGAGCGCTTCTGGGTTAAATTTCACTTCAAATCGCAGCAAGGCATTGAAAATTTCACCGATGGCGAAGCGTCGCAAGTGGTTGCACAAGACCGCGAAAGCGCGCAGCGCGATCTGGTGGGCAACATCGACGCGGGCAACTTCCCCAAATGGCGCTTTGCGATCCAGGTAATGCCGGAGGCGGAAGCCGCAGCGTATCGCTTCAATCCGTTCGACATCACGAAGGTGTGGTCGCAGAAGGACTACCCGCTGATCGACGTCGGCACGATCGAGTTGAACCGCAACGCGGCCAACTATTTCGCGGATGTGGAGCAGGCAGCGTTCACGCCGGCCAATGTGGTGCCGGGCATCGGCTTCTCGCCCGACCGGCTGTTGCAAGGGCGTCTTTTCTCGTATGGCGACACGCAGCGCTATCGTCTCGGCATCAATCACCATCAGATTCCGGTGAATGCGTCGCGCGTGCCGAACCCGCACTCGTTCCATCGCGACGGGGCAATGCGCACGGACGGCAACCTGGGCGGCAACGTGAACTACGAGCCGAACCGCTTCGGCGACTTCGTGCAGGACACCAACGCATTGGAGCCCGCGCTCGCAGCAGGTGCGGTCGACCGCTACGATCATCGCGCGGACGACGACTATTACACGCAGCCGGGCATGCTGTTTGCGCTCTTTGACGCGGCGCAACGCGAGCGTTTGTTCGGCAACATTGCACGGCATATCAACGGCGTACCGCAGGAAATCGTTGCGCGCGCGGTCGAACATTTCCGCCGCATCGATCCTGCTTATGCCGAGGGCGTGATCGCGGCGATGGCCGAACTGGCGGAAGGCGGCAAGAAGTAACCAGGCAGCGGAAGCGGGGCGCATAGGCGTCCCGCGAGTATCGATATGAACTGAGTGAAGCGGGGAGCACGTCGATGATCGAGATGATGAAAGCCACTGCGGGCAAATCGCGGGCCGCTCATCGCGCGCAGCTGCACTACGCGCTGGGATTGCGCAGAGCCGTGGGTTTCGCGATCGTGACGAGCGGGCTTGGGGTGATCGCGGCGCAGGCGCTGCAACACGCGGTTGGCGGGTAGTGGGCACCAGCGGGGGCCCGTAGCCGTTTGTGATGGCGGGCATGTCAGGTCAACTATTGATAGCCGCGCAGAACACCTCAAGCCGCGCGCGGCGCTGTAGTGACCACGCGCCACACGAGCCCGGCACTTTTCTAAGATAAACTGTCGAGCGCTCGTTCTGCCGGCTTCGCCGTCAGCAAGTCCATAGCACGCCGTTACTTTGCCACCGGTTCGTATCACTCTTCAAAGGAGTCATCATGGCCAAAAAAGAAGCTGTACAACACGTCAATATCGGAATCAGCGACAAGGACCGCAAGAAGATCGCGGAAGGTCTGTCGCGTCTGCTCGCTGACACCTATACGCTGTACCTGAAGACCCACAACTTCCACTGGAACGTGACGGGTCCGATGTTCAACACGCTGCACCTGATGTTCGAAACGCAATACAACGAACTGGCGCTCGCCGTCGATTCGATCGCTGAACGGATTCGCGCGCTCGGCGTGCATGCGCCGGGCAGCTATAAGGATTTCGCGAAGCTGTCGTCGATTCCCGAAGCGGACGGCGTGCCGGCTGCAGAGGAAATGATCCGCCAACTGGTGGAAGGCCAGGAAGCCGTGGTGCGTACCGCGCGCGCAATTTTCCCGTCGACGGAAGCCGCGAACGACGAGCCGACCGCCGACCTGCTGACGCAGCGCATGCAGACGCACGAAAAGACCGCGTGGATGTTGCGCTCGATGCTAGCCTGATTTCGCGCTGCGGCCGTTTTGTTGCCCGCTCGGGCACGATCTCCTTGCGGTCCGAAGAACCGGAATCGACCGGCACAAGCGGAAACAGCCAGACGCGGCCAGATGCAGCCGGACATGCCAAAGCCTCCCCTCGCGGGAGGCTTTATTTTTTGCGGCGCGGCTTGCGCGAGCGCTGTTGCGGCATGAGACTTCAACGCGCGGGTCGCGCGACGCTCGACGCCGGCGGCATCCCGTAAAATAGCGGCACTGTTTCCGCATTTCGCCCGCCTTTACAGAGTCCGCCATGTTCGCCCGACTTCCGCTCTATCTGCGCCTTGTGCGTATGGACAAGCCTATCGGCAGTCTGCTGCTGCTGTGGCCGACGCTCAACGCGCTGTGGATCGCGTCCGAGGGTCGTCCGTCGTGGCCGCTTCTCGTTATCTTTACGGTAGGCACGGTGCTGATGCGCTCGGCGGGATGTGCGATCAACGACTACGCCGATCGCGATTTCGACCGCTACGTAAAGCGCACCGAGAATCGTCCGATCACCTCAGGCAAGGTCAAGGCGTGGGAAGCAGTGGCGCTCGCCGCCGGTTTGTCCTTGCTGGCTTTTCTGCTGATTCTGCCGCTCAATGCGTTGACGAAGGAGTTGTCGGTGGCCGCGCTGTTCGTCGCCGGCTCGTATCCGTTCACCAAGCGTTTCTTCGCGATTCCGCAGGCGTACTTGGGGATCGCATTTGGATTCGGCATTCCGATGGCGTTCGCGGCCGTGCAGAACCACGTGCCGATGCTCGCCTGGGTCATGCTGCTCGCGAACGTATTCTGGTCGGTCGCTTACGACACCGAATATGCAATGGTCGATCGCGACGACGACATCAGGATCGGCATCCGCACTTCGGCGCTCACCTTTGGCCGCTTCGACGTGGCCGCGATCATGCTCTGCTATGCGGTGACGCTTGGAATCTACGCCGGCATCGGCGTGATGCTGGGTTTTGGCGTTCTGTACTGGTTGGGGTGGGTTGCTGCGGCGGGCTGCGCGGTCTACCACTACACGCTCATTCGCGACCGTGAGCGGATGGCGTGCTTCGCGGCGTTCCGGCATAACAACTGGCTGGGCGGCGCGTTGTTCGTCGGCATTGCCGCGCATTATGCGGTGGCCTTGTCCTGAGTCTCCGGCGCGGTCTGTCCATTTCCCGCGTGTCTCTTTTGCACTGAACGCGGAGCGAGTCGAATAGGCTCCGCGTTTTACGGCTTATCCCGTCACAGCCGGTACCAGGCGATAGACAGTAACCGGCGATGGCCGCGCTTACTGCTTGCCGAACTCGTCGCCCATTTCTTTCGCGCGCGCATCGGCGGCGAGCGCCCCGCGAACGATTGCCTCCTTCACGCCGCTCGCGTCGAACGATGCAAGCGCCGCCGCCGTCGTGCCGCCCTTCGATGTCACGCGTTCGCGCAACACGCCCGGCGGCTCGTCCGAATTCGCTGCCAGTTGCGCGGCTCCCGTGAAGGTCGCCACGGCGAGCGCGCGGCCTTGGGCTTCATCCATGCCGAGCTGGCGCGCGGCTTCCTGCAGTGCTTCGATGAAGTAAAACACGTAGGCCGGACCGCTTCCAGAAATGGCGGTGACGGCGTCGATTTTCGCTTCGTCGTCGAACCATACCGTTTCGCCCACTGCGCCTAGCACCTGCGACGCAAGCGCGCGGCCCGCTTCGCCGACACTTGCGGTTGCGGCCAATCCGGCGACGCCCATGCCGATCAGCGCCGGCGTATTGGGCATGACGCGCACGATCCGCGTGTGGCCGTTCAGCCAGCGCGACATGTCGTCCATACGAATGCCGGCGACAATGCTGATTGCCAGTTGCGACGCCTTCAGATGCGGCGCGAGCGATTCAGCGACGCTCTTCAGGATCTGCGGCTTCACCGCGAGCACGACGGCGTCATACGCAGCGAGCGCCGCGTCGGCAGCGGCGCCGGTTTGGACGCCAAACTGCTCTTCGTTGCGCTTGCGCGCGTCTTCGTTGGGATCGATCGCATACAGATCGGCGGGCGCGATGCCACGCTTGATAAGGCCGCCGATCAACGCCGCAGCCATGTTGCCGCCGCCGATAAAAGCAATTTTCATGATGTTCCGGAAGGTTTGATTGAGCGTATGAGTCCGCGCTTACAACTGGGCTTGCAGCCGAAGTTGAAACTGCGTTTGCAGCCGCTAGTTCGAGTAATCGCGCGCGCCGAAGATGGCGGTGCCCACGCGCACAATGGTCGCGCCTTCGAGTACCGCGGCCTCGAGGTCGTTAGACATGCCCATTGAGAGCGTATCGAGCTGGAGACCTTCGTCGCGCAGACGTTCGAACAGTTCGCGCAACCGGCGATGCGGCACGCGCTGTTCGTCGATGCTGCCGACCGGTTCGGGAATCGCCATCAGGCCGCGCAATTTCAGCTTGGGCAGCGCGGCGATCTCTCTCGCGACTTCGACGGCTTCCGCGACGCTCAGGCCGCTTTTCGACGTCTCGCCGCTGATGTTGACCTGCAGGCAGACATTCAGCGCCGGCAGATTATCGGGCCGCTGTTCGGAAAGCCGCTGTGCGATCTTGAGGCGATCCACCGAATGCACCCAGTCGAACTGCTCGGCCACCGGACGCGTCTTGTTCGACTGCAACGGCCCGATGAAATGCCATTCGAGCGTGCCGCGCAAATCGGCGAGCGCTTCGATCTTCGTGATGGCTTCCTGCACGTAGTTTTCGCCGAACGCGCATTGACCGGCGACGTGCGCCGCGCGCACGTCTTCGGCGGGAAAAGTTTTCGAGACCGCGAGCAGGGCGATGGAACGCGCGTCGCGCCCGGCCACGTGTGCGGCCATCGCGATGCGCTGCTGCACCGCTTCGAGGTTATGAATCAGATCGGGCATGGAACGAACGGGAACGGACGGAAGTCGATGCCCCGATTATACGGACAGCATGTGCTCGACCAGTTCGATCCAGTGCGCGACCGGTGTGGACGTGCCGCTCTGCAGGTGCGAAATGCAGCCCACATTCGCGGACACGATCATTTGCGGCTCCTGCGCCTGCAGCCGCTCGAGCTTCTGATCGCGCAACGCATACGAGAGCCTCGGCTGCGTGAGCGAGTAGGTGCCGGCCGAGCCGCAGCAGAGGTGGTTGTCGGCGGGCAGGCGCACTTCCACGCCGAGTCGCGTCAGGAGATGTTCCACTGTGCCGCGCACCTGCTGTCCGTGCTGCAACGTGCAGGGCGGATGAAAAGCCACCGTGTGGATCGCACGGCGGCGCGAGATCGACGCGAGTTGTTCCTCGAAGTCCGGCAGGATCTCGGCAATGTCGCGTGTCAATTCGACGATGCGGCGCGCTTTCTCGGCATACGCCGGGTCATGGCGCAACAGGTGCGCGTATTCCTTGACGGTTGCGCCGCAGCCCGACGCGTTCATCACGATCGCCTCGACGCCCTGTTCGACATACGGCCACCATGCGTCGATGTTTGCGCGCATGTCGACGAGCGCTTCGTCGTTATAGCCGAGATGCAGGCGCACGGCACCGCAGCAGCCCGCCTCGGACGCGACCAGCGTTTCCACACCGAGGGCATCTAGCACGCGCGCGGTGGCGACGTTGACGTTGGGCATCATCGACGGTTGCACGCAGCCCGCGAGCATCAGCATCTTGCGTGTATGTCTTGCGGTCGGCCATTCGAGCGGACGCTGCCGCGCGGGCACCTTGTCGCGCAATTTTCGCGGCAGCAGCGCCCGGAAATGCTGGCCGAGACGCATGGCCGGCGTGAATAGCGCGCTGTTCGGCACGAAGCTCGCGAGGAATCGGCGCGTGAGACGCTGGCCGAGCGGGCGCGTTACCTTTTTCTCGGTGATCTTGCGGCCGATTTCTACCAGCTTGCCATACTGCACGCCGGACGGGCAGGTCGATTCGCAATTGCGGCAAGTGAGGCAGCGGTCGAGGTGAACCTGCGTGCTGCGCGTGACTTCGGCGCCTTCCACCATCTGCTTGATCAGATAGATGCGGCCGCGCGGGCCGTCGAGTTCGTCGCCGAGCAACTGGTAGGTCGGGCACGTGGCCGTGCAGAAGCCGCAGTGCACGCAATTGCGCAAGATGGCGTCGGCCTCGTCGCCGTCGGGCGTGTTGCGAATGAAGTCCGCGAGATTGGTTTGCATCGCGCGCTCAGAAGTCGGGGTAGAGACGGCCGCGATTGAAGATGCGGGCCGGGTCGAAAGCGGTTTTCAGGCCGCGATGGATTTTCATCAGCGGCGCGGGCAGCGGCGTGAACACGCCGGCTCCGCGGTCGTAGCCGAGGCCGGTGCGGAAGATCGTCGCGTGACCGCCGGCTTGCTTTGCGCTGATGCGCACGGTTTGCGCGTCGGTGTCCGTGATCCACCAGCGCTGCGCGCCGCCCCATTCCATCAATTGAGCGCCTGGCAATTGCAGCGGCTCGGTGATGGACGGCAGCGCGAGCCTCCACAGCGCGGCTTTCGGCGGAATCGCGGCGAAGAACGTGTCGGTCTGCTCGCGCAGGCCCGCCCAGAAGCGTTCTGCCTCGACCGCATCGACAACCTCGCCGCCCAGCGACGTACGCGCCGACTTGACCGCGCTCTCGGCGCCCGCGAGACGCACGGCAAGCGTGCCGTGGCGCCACGCGCTCGCGGTGATCGGCAACGGGCGGCCGCCCCATTCGTTGAGCTTACGGACAGCGTCCGTGCCGTTCACGTCGAACTTGAGCGTGGCTTCGGCCTGCGGCTGCGGCAGCACCTTGACCGAGAGTTCGAGGATGAGCCCAAGCGTGCCGAGCGAGCCCGCCATCAAGCGCGAGACGTCATAACCGGCGACGTTTTTCACCACCTGGCCGCCGAAATGCAGTGCTTGTCCCTGGCCGTTCATGATGACCGCACCGAGCACGAAGTCGCGCGCCGCACCGGCCGACGGGCGGCGCGGGCCGGCGATGCCCGCGGCGATGCAGCCGCCGAAGGTGGCTTGCGGCCCGAAGTGCGGCGGCTCGAAGGCGAGCATCTGATGGTGTTCGGCGAGCGCGGCTTCGATTTCGAGCAGCGGGGTGCCGGCGCGAGCGGTGATGACCAGCTCCGCCGGGTCGTACGCGACGATGCCGCGATAAGCGCGCGTGTCGAGGATCTCGCCTTCCAGCGTCTGACCGTACCAGTCTTTCGTGCCGCCGCCGCGAACGCGCAACGCGCGGCCTGCGGCGCTGGCGGAACGCACGCGTTCCGACCACATGGCGACGATGTCGTCCTCTTCCATGATGCCCTGCTTCGTTGTGTTTCGATCGATTGTACCGGGCGGGGGCTCGCTGACAACCCGGAGCGGACCCGCATCGGGTAATCAGGGTGAGATGGCGGCAAGCGCCGCCACGACGGGCTATGCGTATTGCGTGGCGCTAGAAGCGCGGCAGTTCCGGATGCGGCAGCAGACCGCCGCGCACATGCATCTTGCCGTACTCGGCGCAGCGCGCTCGGGTGGGAATGCCCTTGTCCGGGTTCAGCAGGCCGGGCGGATCGAACGCACGCTTGACCGCGTGAAATGCATCGCGCTCTTCCGGCGAGAACTGCACGCACATGGAGTTGATCTTCTCGATGCCGACGCCGTGCTCGCCCGTCACCGTGCCGCCCAGTTCGACGCACGCTTCCAGAATGTCGGAGCCGAACGCTTCGGCCCTGTGCCATTCGTCCTGGTCGTTGCCGTTAAAGAGAATCAACGGATGCATGTTG
This sequence comes from Paraburkholderia kirstenboschensis, assembly GCF_032806925.1. Taxonomy (NCBI): domain Bacteria; kingdom Pseudomonadati; phylum Pseudomonadota; class Betaproteobacteria; order Burkholderiales; family Burkholderiaceae; genus Paraburkholderia; species Paraburkholderia kirstenboschensis. The sequence goes on from NZ_CP136513.1 coordinate 3,317,941, forward strand.
CCGTCGCCCGCATGAAAGACGTTGATGCAGCGCAGGCCGTACTTCTTTTCCATCTCTTCGATGCGCGAGAGCAGCGGCCCGATACTGCGGCGCGGCACGGTGCCGTCCATGCAGTAGTAGTCCGGCGAAATCCGGCCCGCCGCGGGGAACGCGTTCTTGCGGCCGGACCAGAAGCGCAGCCGCTCGTTTTCCGTGCGCGAGATCTGGATACGGGTTGCGCCGTGCTCGCGCAGCACTGCGGTCATGCGGACAATTTCGTCGGCGACTTCCTCGGGCGTGCCGTCGGATTCGCATAGCAGAATCGCCGCCGCGTCGAGATCGTAGCCCGCGTGGACGAATTCCTCGACCGCGCGCGTGGCCGGCTTGTCCATCATCTCGAGGCCCGCCGGAATGATGCCCGCGGCAACGATGCCGGCGACCGCATCGCCGCCTTTCACGACGTCGTCGAAACTGGCCATGATGACTTGCGCCGTTTGCGGTTTCGGAATCAGCTTGACGGTGACCTCGGTGACGATCGCGAACATACCTTCGCTGCCGATCAGCACCGCGAGCAGATCGAGGCCGGGCGCGTCGGGCGCGAGCGAGCCGAACTCGACGATCTCGCCTTCCATTGTCACGGCGCGCACGCGCAGCACGTTGTGCACGGTGAGGCCGTACTTGAGGCAATGCACGCCGCCCGAGTTCTCCGACACGTTGCCGCCAATCGTGCAGGCGATCTGCGACGACGGGTCCGGCGCGTAGTACAAACCGTAAGGCGCGGCGGCTTCGGAAATCGACAGATTGCGCACGCCCGGTTGCACCGTGGCGGTTCGCGCGTAGGAGTCCACATCGATGATTTTCCTGAAGCGCGCGAGCGATACCACCACGCCGTGGCGAATCGGCATTGCGCCGCCGGACAGGCCAGTGCCGGCGCCGCGCGGCACGATCGGCACTCCGAGACGATGGCAGATCTGCACGATGCGCTGCACTTGCGACTCCGTCTCCGGCAACGTGACGGCGAGCGGCAGACGACGATAGGCGGCGAGGCCGTCACAGTCGTACGCGACGGTATCTTCGTCGCGATACAGCAGACAGTGGTTCGGCAGCACCGCCATCAGCGCCTGCACGACTTCGCGCTGGCGCTGGGCGAGAACCTCTGCCGACAGTTCGGCGGGTGCATTCATGTGAGTCGTCTCCTCGTGTCTCTCGCCCGGCGCTATCCGGCGCTTGCGTGGCGGGCCGTTTGCGGCAGCCGCGGCTCGATCACGCTCAGCCGCGGTCAGTCCTGCTCAATTGCTTTCGACAACGCGCCTCCGAACGACGCTTCAAGCCGCCCAGCTAAAAATCTTGCCGGGGTTCATCAGATTTTGCGGATCGAGCGCGTGTTTGATGGAGCGCATGGTGTCCACCGCAACGTCGCCATGTTCTTCCAGCAGAAAACCCATCTTGTGCAGACCGACTCCATGCTCGCCGGTGCAGGTGCCGTCCATGCGCAGCGCGCGCTGCACGATGCGATGGTTCAACCGTTCGGCCTCGGCGAGTTCGTCCGGCTTGTCCGGATCGATCAGGATCGCGACGTGGAAGTTGCCGTCGCCGACATGGCCGACGATCGGGCAGGGCAGCGGCGACGCCTTCAAGTCCTGCTCGGTTTCCACAACGCATTCCGCGAGTCGCGAGATCGGCACGCAGACGTCGGTCGTGACGGCGCGGCAACCGGGCTTCAGTTGCAGCATCGCGAAATAGGCATTGTGGCGCGCGTTCCACAGACGGCTGCGGTCTTCCGGCCGCGTCGCCCATTCGAATCCTTCGCCGCCGTTCTGCGCGGCGAGTTCCTGCACGAGTTCAGCCTGTTCCTTCACGCCGGCCTCGGTGCCGTGGAATTCGAAGAACAGTGTGGGCGCCTCGCGCAGCGTGAGATTCGAATGCCGGTTGATCGAGCGGATCGCGAGCGCGTCGACGAATTCCACGCGGGCAATCGGCACGCCGATCTGAATTGTTTCGATGACGGCGCGAACCGCGTCGCCCATCGACGGAAATGCGCAGACGGCGGCGGACACGGCCTCCGGCTGCGGATAAAGACGCACGGTGACTTCGGTGATCACGCCGAGCGTGCCCTCCGAGCCGACGAATAGACGCGTGAGGTCGTAGCCCGCGGACGATTTGCGCGCCCGCGTGCCGGTCTTGATGACGCGGCCGTCGGCCAGCACCACGCTCAGCCCGAGCACGTTTTCGCGCATCGTGCCGTAGCGCACAGCGTTGGTACCGGATGCACGCGTGGCCGACATGCCGCCGATGCTCGCGTCCGCGCCCGGATCGATTGGGAAAAAGAGGCCGGTGTCGCGTAGCGCTTCGTTCAACTGCTTGCGCGAAATGCCTGGCTGGACGGTGACCGTGAGATCTTCGGCGTTGATGGACAGCACGCGGTTCATTTCCGACAGATCGATCGACACGCCGCCCTGCACCGCAAGCAGATGCCCTTCCAGCGACGAGCCGTTGCCGTACGGAATGATCGGCACGTTGTACTGGCCGCACAGCTTGACGGCGGTCTGCACGTCTTCGGTGTTGCGCGCGAAGACGACGGCGTCGGGCAGTTGGGGATCGAACGGCGATTCGTCGCGGCCATGGTGCTCGCGCACGGCTTGCGCGACCGACACGCGCTCACCGAAGGCGTTGGTGAGGGCGCTCAGCAATTCGGCAGGGAATGGCCGGCGCAGCGTGGCCGACGGAACGGAATGATTCACACATGTCTCCTGTGTCGACCGGAGTTAGCGCTTCAGCGCTTACTCCGGTCCCAATCAAGGATGTCGACCGGAGTTAGCGCTTCAGCGCTTACTCCGGTCCCAATCAAGGATGTCGACCGGAGTTAGTGCTTCAGCGCTTGCTCCGGTCCCAATCAAGGATGTCGACCGGAGTTAGTGCTTCAGCGCTTGCTCCGGTCCCATCAATGACGTGGACCGGCGTTAGCGCGTTGGCACTTGCTCCAGCTCCATGAAAAAGCTTGTTAGTAATTGTCAGGCGAAGCTGCTTTTGCAGCGGGCACTTCATTTTACGCCGATCGCTTTCTGCCGGGGTCGCGCCGCTTTCATTGCTCCGGGGACTTCGCGCCGGCCATCGCTCCTATAATGGCGGCGGCTGCTGGCTCTGCGCAATATGGTTAACGCGGTGATAACGCGGTAGATGATGCGGTGGCTGCGCAGCGGCCAGCACAGTGCAAGGCACTGGGACCTAGTCGGTGCCCGGTGCGCTATGGGTGCGCTGATGTCCGCGATCGGCGCGGGCATCGTCATTGAATGCATGGAGAAATCATGGGTAACCGTCTGAGCAAGATTGCCACTCGTACCGGCGACGACGGCACCACCGGTCTCGGCGACGGCCGGCGCGTCCGCAAGGACAGCACGCGCATTGCGGCGATCGGCGACGTCGACGAACTCAATTCGAATCTCGGCGTGCTGCTGTGCGAGCGTCTGCCTGATGACGTGCGAGCGGCGCTGGTCTCGATCCAGCACGATCTGTTCGACCTCGGCGGCGAACTGTGCATTCCCGGTCACACAATGATCACGGACCGCCATCTCGCCCAGCTCGACGACTGGCTCGCGGATCACAACGCTGCGCTTGCGCCTCTAAAGGAGTTCATCTTGCCGGGCGGCTCGCGCGCGGCGTCTCTCGCCCACGTTTGCCGTACCGTTTGCCGCCGCGCCGAACGCTCGATCGTCGCCCTCGGTGACGAGGAAGCCGTCAACGCCGCGCCGCGTCAGTATGTGAACCGTCTGTCGGATCTTCTGTTTGTCCTCGCACGTGTGCTCAATCGGGCTGATGGCGGCGCGGACGTGCTCTGGCAGCACGATCGCGGGCAAAACTAGGCGCACGGCCCCTTTCAGCACTCGGCAATGGGCCTGCGACAATCTGTCTGAGTGGACCACATGCTTTAAGATGTATTGTATGTGCATCTTTAAGGAGAAGCATAAATGACCGCCCTGACCGCCGAACAGATTGCCCGCGTCAAAGCCACGGTGCCCGTGCTTGCTGAACATGGCACGACCATCACGAAGCATTTCTACAAGCGCATGTTCGCGCATCATCCGGAGTTGAAGAACCTGTTCAACCAGACGCACCAGCAGAGCGGCAATCAGCCCGAAACGCTGGCGCGCGCGGTGTATGCGTACGCGGCCAACATCGACAATCTGGGCGCGCTCGGCCCGACTGTCTCGCGGATCGCCAACAAGCACGCCAGCTTGAACATCCGGCCCGAGCACTATCCGATTGTGGGCCGCCACCTGCTGGGTGCGATCGTCGACGTGCTCGGCGACGCGGTCGATCAACCCACGCTCGACGCATGGCAAGTCGCGTATGGTCAGCTCGCGAACATCTTCGTGGGCACCGAGGCGAAGCTGTATGAAGGCGCGGCGTGGAGCGGCTTCCGGCCGTTCAAGGTGGCGCGCAAGCAGGTGGAGAGCGACGAAATTACGTCGTTCTACCTGACGCCTGCCGACGGTTCGGCCGCGTGTGACTTCGAACCCGGCCAGTATGTAAGCGTGAAACGGTTCGTCGACAAGCTGGGCGTCGATCAGCCGCGTCAGTACAGTCTGTCGGACGCACCACATGGCAAGTGGCTGCGCATCTCCGTGAAGCGCGAAGACGGGCGCGAAGACACAGCGCCCGGTCACGTGTCCAACCTGCTGCACGCGGATGTCGAAGAGGGCACCGTCGTACATGTGAGCGCGCCGATGGGCGACTTCACGGTCGACCGCAAGAAAACCACGCCTGTGGTGCTGATGAGCGGCGGCGTGGGCGTGACGCCGATGACCTCGATGCTGTCAACCATCCTCGCCGACGGCAGCGAGCGGAGCGTGACTTTCGTGCACGCATGCCGTAACGGCCGCGTGCATGCGTTCCGGCAGTGGCTCAATGAGACCGTCGCGTCGTATCCGAACGCGAAGCGCGTGGTGTTCTACGAAGCGGTCGACGCAGGCGACCGGCAGGGCGTCGACTACGATTTCGAAGGGCGTCTGGACGTGGCAAAAATCGCCGATCAGGTCATCGTGCCGGATGCCGACTACTACATCTGCGGACCGGTGCCGTTCATGCGCGCGCAGTGCGATGCGCTCGCAGCGCTCGGCGTGGACCCGGCGCGGATTCACACAGAAGTCTTCGGTTCGGGCGCGGTCGAGTGAAACGTAATCGTGCATGGTAAGCCGCGCAAAGAAGCGCAAAGAACGCAAACAAGCCGCGAGCCATGCACGCTATCCCACCGCCAACGTAACCGGCTTGCCGATTCGGCTCAACATTTCCACGAGCGTGTCGATGGTGAACTTGGTGGTTTTCTTGTTGACCACGTCGGACACGCGCGGGCGCGAGACCATGAGAATCTCAGCGGCCTCTGCCTGCTTCAGATGATGCTGCTCGATCCAGCTGGATAATTCTGTCATGAGCTGCTCCTTGAGCAGCCTCGTGTCGTTGATCTGCTTTTGCGACGCCGCATGCAAGCGCTTCGCCTCCGCGGCGGAAAAGCCCAGTTCGAGGAACACGTTCGCGCCAGGCTTGGTTACGTGACGAATTTTAATGTCGATCGTCATTTGTTAAGGTTTCCTATCATTAATAATGGCGCGGTACCGCGTTTCGGCGATCAATCTGTCGTGCGGAGCCAGCTTTTGCGTTTTCTTCCGCATGCAATGAAGCAAGTAAAGCGCCTCGGCAAACTTCGTAACGTACATCACGCGATAAATGCCGTTAGCTTCTCTGATGCGGATTTCACGCGTTCCAGCGCCGATTGAGTCGAACGGCTTCCAGTCGTCAGGATCGAGACCTGCCTGAATTTTGCCTAACTGGAAGCCCGCTTGCCGGCGCGGCTCTTCGGGAAAGGCGAGTAGATCGCGATAGCTGGACCCTAGCCAGCGAATTTCTTTTTCCTGCCCCATAACCGCCTTTCGTGTACAAAATATTATACGTACCAATCCACCGGGTCAAGTCATTCCAGACCCGGCCATGACTCGTTACGGTACCGAGGCGGCCCATGAAGCACCATTCATCCGTTCGGCCAGGAAACAAAAAACCCGGCTGGTCGAGCCGGGTTTTTCGTCTGCAAACCGCATCGCACGATGCGGCCGAACAGCAATCAGTTGCCGCTTCCGCGCGCCACGCGCCTTTGCTTCACGGCTTCGGCGAGACCTTCGAGCACGGCAACGCTTTCGTCCCAGCCGATACATGCATCGGTGACGCTCTGCCCGTATGTGAGCGCGCAGCCTTCCTGCAAGTCCTGGCGACCGGCCACCAGATGCGATTCCACCATTACGCCTATAATTCGTTCGTCGCCCGAAGCAATCTGTCGGCCGATGTCCGCGCACACCGGGATCTGGTTCTCATGCTTCTTCGAACTATTCGCGTGGCTCGCGTCGATCATCAGACGCGCGGCGAGACCTGACTTGCCGATGTCCGAGCACGCCGCGTTGACGCTGTCCGCGTCGTAGTTCGGCGTCTTTCCGCCGCGCAGGATGATATGGCAATCCTCGTTGCCCGCCGTCGATACGATCGCCGAGTGGCCGCCTTTCGTGACCGACAGGAAATGGTGGGGCTGCGACGCGGCTTTGATCGCGTCGACGGCGATCTTCACATTGCCGTCCGTGCCGTTCTTGAAACCGACCGGGCAAGACAGGCCCGAAGCGAGTTCGCGGTGCACTTGCGACTCGGTGGTCCGCGCGCCGATCGCGCCCCACGAGATCAGATCGGCGATGTACTGCGGGCTGATCATGTCGAGATACTCAGTGGCGGCCGGCAGACCGAGTTCGTTGATGCGCAACAGCAGTTCGCGCGCCGTGCGCAGCCCTTCGTTGATCTTGAAGCTGTTATCCATATGCGGGTCGTTGATGAGACCCTTCCAGCCGACCGTCGTGCGCGGCTTTTCGAAGTACACACGCATCACGACTTCGAGTTCACCCGCGAAGCGCTTGCGCTGTTCGACGAGACGCCCCGCGTATTCCAACGCCGCCTTCGTATCGTGAATCGAGCACGGCCCGACGATGACGATCAAGCGGTCGTCCATGCCGTGCAGAATGCGGTGCATGGCGGTGCGCGAGTTGTAGATCAGGTCGGACACCGCTTCGTCGCAGGCAAATTCGCGGATCAGGTGCGCAGGCGGAGTAAGTTCTTTCAATTCGCGAATGCGGACATCGTCGGTGTTGTGCGGGGGCATGTTGTTCTCCTGAATCGGTTCGTAGCGTGTTCGCGCGGGCGGTGCGTGCAAAAACATAGTGTTCAAAGGCGGAAGGCGAAAAAAAACCGCCAGACTCGCTGGCGGTTTTTCGGGAATTCTCGGTGTTCTACGTGCACTAACACCCCTCTCGATCCGCCAGCGGTCTGAGATACCAAAAAAAGTAAAAGTAAAACTTGGCGGACATGGCGAAATGGAGTCGCTGGTCAAAAAGGGTGAGTGACTTTATAACCCGGTTAAGCTCGACTGACAAGCGGCACGGCCGGAAAATGCGGAAAATCCGCATGTTTCGCCCATATGGCGCACGAAACATGCGGCGTGTTCACTTTCAGGCAGTGCCGCCAACCGTCATCCGGTCGATGCGCAGTGTCGGCTGCCCGACGCCAACCGGCACGCTCTGGCCTTCCTTGCCGCACACGCCGACGCCCGAATCGAGCTTCATGTCGTTGCCGATCATGCTGACGTATTTGAGCGATTCGGGACCGCTGCCGATCAGCGTCGCTCCCTTGACCGGGTACGTGATCTTGCCGTCTTCGATCATGTATGCCTCGGAGGCCGAGAACACGAACTTGCCGTTGGTGATGTCGACCTGGCCGCCGCCGAAATTCACCGCATACAAGCCGTTTTTCACCGATTCGATGATTTCCTGCGGGTCCTTGTCGCCGTTGAGCATGTACGTGTTGGTCATGCGTGGCATGGGCAACGCCGCGTACGACTCACGGCGTGCATTGCCCGTGACCGGCATCTTCATCAGACGCGCGTTGAGCGTGTCCTGAATGTAACCCTTGAGAATGCCGTCTTCGATCAGCGTCGTGCACTGCGTCGGATTGCCTTCGTCGTCGATGTTGAGCGAGCCGCGGCGGTTCGGCAGCGTGCCGTCGTCGACGACAGTCACGCCCTTGGCCGCGACCTGCTCGCCGATGCGTCCCGCGAACGCCGACGAACCCTTGCGATTGAAGTCGCCTTCGAGACCGTGGCCGATTGCCTCGTGCAGCAACACGCCGGGCCAGCCCGGTCCGAGCACGACAGTCATCGCGCCGGCCGGAGCCGGGCGCGCTTCGAGGTTCACGAGCGCTGCGTGCACCGCGTCGTCGACGTAGCGCGACAGCACTTCGTCGGTGAAATAGCTGTAGTCGAAGCGGCCACCGCCGCCGCCACTGCCGATCTCGCGGCGCCCGTTCTGCTCGGCGATCACCGTGACCGACACCCGCACGAGCGGACGGATATCCGCTGCGAAGCCGCCGTCGCTGCGCGCGACCAGCACGACGTCGTATTCACCGGCGAGACCCGCCATCACTTGCTGGATGCGCCGGTCGCGACCGCGCGCCATGTGTTCGATGCGCTCGAGCAGCTTGACCTTGGCGGTCGCGTCGAGCGAATGCAGCGGATCGGCGGGCAGGTACAGATCGCGCCCGGCGATGCCGGTCAGCGACGACGCCACCTTGATCTTCTGCTTGCCGCCGCCAGCCTTGGCAATTGCACGTGTGGCAATGGCCGCCTGGCGGATAGCTTCGGGCGACAGGTCGTCCGAATACGCGAAAGCCGTGCGGTCGCCCGACACGGCACGCACGCCGACGCCCTGGTCGATGCTGAAACTGCCCGACTTCACGATGCCTTCTTCCAGACTCCACGCTTCGCTGCGGGTTGCCTGGAAGTACAGGTCCGCATAGTCCACGCGATGCGTGAAGATCTCAGCCAGCGTGCGCGTGAGCAGGGATTCGTCGAGACCGTAGGGCGTCAGGAGGATGTCCTTGGCGGTGGCGAGATTACGGATACCGGGTTCGATGATATTCATGCGAAGTATGTTCTGCTCGATACGAAGGATTCGGTTAGCGCCACCGTCACTATATGGGTAAGGGGCGCCGCAGTTTCAATGTCAATGTGTCCTAGCTCAGCACCCGGTGACGCCAGGCGGGCAGGCTCTGCCGCACTTCGTCGATGCGAGTGCGCTCAAGCGTCCCAGCGACCACGGCGGCGCCTTCGTCTCGCACTGCCACGATTTCGCCCCACGGGTCGATCAACATGCTGTGGCCCCACGTGCGGCGGCCGTTCTCGTGCTTGCCGCCTTGCGCCGCGGCCAGCACGTAACACTGGTTTTCGACGGCTCGGGCACGCAGCAGCATCTCCCAATGCGCGCGGCCGGTCGTGTAGGTAAACGCCGATGGCACGACCATCAGCGCGCAATCGCCCATGCGCCGGTACAGCTCGGGAAAGCGCAGATCGTAGCAGACCGACAGGCCGACACGGCCGAAGGGCGACTGGAAAGTGCGGACCTCGCCGCCGGGGCAGACGGTGCGCGCCTCGTCGAACGATTCCTCGCCTTTCTCGAAGTTGAACAGATGAATCTTGTCGTAGCGGGCTGCCTCGTTACCCTGCGGGTCGAACACGAGCGTGGTGTTCAACACGCGCGACGGTTCGGGCGCGGTGACCGGCAGCGTGCCGCCGATCACCCACAGCTTGTGACGGCGCGCGGCATCCGCGAGAAAGCGCTGAATCGGGCCGTCGCGATAAGCCTCGCGCACGGCGAGCTTGTCCGTGTCCTTGAAGCCCATGAAGCAGAAGTATTCCGGCAGGAGGACAAGCTGCGCGCCATCGGCCGCGGCTTCTGCGATCAGGCGCCCGGCGTCGGCCAGATTTCGGTCGCGATCCGGCGTGCTCACCATTTGCAGCGCCGCAACGCGGAACGTGCTTTGTGTGTCGCTTGCCTGCCCAAGCTGCGAAGCGCTCGGCGCGGTGGCGGACAAAGCGGGGGACGAAGATGAAGAGACGTGTGTTTCGCTCATGAGCGTTTCGAAAAACTCCCGGCAAAGGCGGCGGCGCGAAATTCCGCGGCCGCATACGTCGTTCGAGGCTGGCTCGGGCCGCGGGTGTGGAGCGCTGAAAATCCTAAATCCGTAACCAACGGCAGCGTCGACCCCGGCATCGACCTGAAGCTTCAACCAGAGCGTCGACCGAAGGCGCTTACTTCGCGCCCGCGCTCGAAGCTGGAGCGTCCATCTTACCCCGATCGCTCTTGACCCGCTCGATGTGCGGTTTCGACCACGAGCCGGTGATCGCGTACTCCCGCGCGAACGCGTGCGAGATGGATTGGCTGAACGCCAGATCCGCCACCAGCGCGCCCAGGCCGAGCAATGGATTGATCACTGCGGCCGCGATGACCGCTGCGCCGGCGCTCACCGTCGGCACGATCCGGACATGCAGATCCTGCGTTTCCTGAGCCAGATCGACGGAGCCTTTCATTTCGGCGCGGGCCGGCGCGGTCACCATCTCGAAGTTCTCGGTGCGGCCGATGCCGTTGTGAATCTGCGCGGTTCCCGTGACGTGCTCGAACGGCAGACCTTCACCGATCACGTCCCGAAAGTTCATCGTCGCGAAGCGCGCAAGGCTTTGCAGACTGAGCACGCCGAGCAGCTTGGCGACGCCCGGATCGACCTTGAGAATCTGGCCGTGACGAAGATCCACGGCCATGTTGCCGTTCAGCGTCGGGTAGTCGATCGCGGTCGGGCCGCCGCGCCACACCATCTTGCCCGACAGCGTGCCGCTGCCCGCCTTCAGCGTGCGCGGCTGGCCGAAGCGCTGGAGCAGTCCGCCCGCATCCTTGATGTCGAGCTTGAAATCGAACACAGTGCGGCGCGACGTGGTGTCGTCAGCGGAGTTGCCCAGTTCGGTCGACGTGCGCCAGTTCGCCGTCGCCGTGAGCGTCGCCGAGGGATTTGCAATGTCCAGCTTGTCGAGTTGCCAGACGGGCACGCCGTCTTCGTTGAAATTGTGCGCTAGCACTTCGAGCCGGCCGACATCGCGGTCGCGCACAATCAGTTCGTTGACGACCAGATCGATCGACGGCATGTTCTGCGCCGGAGCCGAGATGGCCTGACCGAGCAGATCCTTGTCGGCCACCGACGGAATCACCACGCGCGCGAAGCGCGCCTGCAGCGTGCCCGGCGACGTCTTGTCGGCGCCCGGCAGCCACGAAACGTGACCGGACACCTGATTGGACGCGATATTCGCCTGCCATTTGCCGTCCGCGTGCGAAGCGCCGACGATCACGCTGTCCCAATGGCGTTTGAGCAGCGTCAAAGTACCGATGTGGAGCGCGAAGCGGCTCGGCAGGAACTGCGCGACAGTCGGGTTGGGAGTGGACGGCGCGGCAGATGCGGTGGGCGCTTCCTTGTTGCGCATCTGCGTGACGAGCGCGCGCCATGCGTCGGCATCGAATGCTTCCAGGTCGACGGCGGCGATCACGCCTTCCGAGGGCAGATCGGCCGGCCGGTTCACGCCGATTGCGCCGCGCAGCACCGTCGGCGGCCTTTTCGGCTCGTAATCCAGCAAATAGCGCGCGGCGATTGGACCGAAGTTGAGTTCGGCGCGCTCCAGTCCGCTTTCGCCGGCAACCGTCGACGGGCCGGCGGCGAGCCGCAGCGGCATGGGTGTACCGACCGGCTTGTTGAACGGCGCCGGAAAGTCGAGCGCGAGGCCGGTCAGGTCCGAGTTCGCGGTGAGTTGCGGCAGCTTGCCTTTCGCGCCCCGCACGCTGAGCGCGTAGGGGGCGCTGCCGTTCATGCGCGTGAGCACCTGAGCCGCAGGACCATGCAGACCGAGCCCGCGCGCCGCCTCGACGGCGATATGGCCGCCCAGGTCGAGCGCGTAGGTGCCGTCCTGCTTCAGTCCGCCGCTTGCCCGCAGGTCCCCGCCGAGGAACTGCGCGGTGAGCCGGTCCGTCTGCGCGCTGCGTTCGGTAAAGTGCACCTTGCCCCTCACCTGGGAAAGCGGCGGCACGTTCTCTACCGTCAGTCGATTATTCTCGAAGCCGAGCGCGCCTTCCACGCCGATATGCGGCTTCGGCGTGCGCGGAACCGTCAGCTTCAGCGCGAGCGAGGCCGGCCCTTCGGCGCGGATCTTCTCGGTCTGGTGCCGCGCCATGATGCCGAGCGAGCTTTCGTTCACGTAGTCGAGCATGTCGGCGAGCGGCCCGAGCCCGTCGCCCTTGATGACGAGATTCGACTCGCGCGTGCCGAGGTCGTCGATCCTGCCATTGACGCCATGCAGCGCCACGCGTTTATAGCGCGCGCGGTCGATGTCGAAGCGCAGCACTTTCTGTTTGAGTTCGAACACGCCGTCGATGCCGTCGAGCGGCGGCCAGACGTTTGGCGTGCCATTCCTCATCTTGCGCGGCGGGTACGGCGAAGGGTCGAATTTGCCGCCCTTGAACGGCGCGACGATATGGAAGATGCCCGCGTCGGGATCGCGCGAGTAGGGGAATTTCGTCAGATTGCCGTGTACCTCGATCGTCGCGCCGCGCGACATGCCGGCCTGCAAGCCGTGGCCGAGATAGATGCGCAGCTTCTCGCTGATGCTGGTCGGAAGATAGCGGGCGATGCGCGAGACCTGGGCGCGCTCGAAGTCCGCTTTCAGGTCGAGCGAGCCGCGCCCGTGACCGGGGTTGCTGTAGTCGGCGGTGGCGGTGGCCGCGACGTCTGCATTCGAGACGCCGAAATCGGCCAGTTTCACGGTGAACGCCGGGTGGTTGTCGCCGGGCGCTTTCATACCGATGGTCCAGTCGGCACGGCCGTGCAGACGGTCGAGCTTCAGGCGCGGATCGTCGAACACGCCCGGCAACGTGATCGCCACGTTGGACGTGTCGAGCATCGCCGTACCGTGACGTTGATCGGCGTCGACACTGCCCCATAGATTCTCGATGCCAGGAATGCCCGCGCGCGGGTGATTGCGCGCGGTGAGGCCAGGCGGCGGTTCCTGCGCGGCGACGCTGATACCTTGCAGATCGCCCTTGAAGCGATAACGCTCGACCGGCTCGGCGCCCGTCGCATGACGGTCACCGCCGGGCTCGCCCGATTCCGGCTTGCCGCGCTCCACTTCGATCAGATAGTTGGCGACGAGGCCGCGCGGGTTGTAGCGCACGAGACCGTTGAGAAGGGGCAGCGGCAGCGGCAGCGCGCGGCTGAATTCCGCGAGAATGCCCAGGTCCACACGGTCGCCCGACACGCTGACGAGCTGTCCGTTTTGCTGGGAAGCCTTGCGGTAGCGTCCGTCGAGCGTGCTGAACGTAAGTGTGCGGGTAAGCGGCGTGCCGTCCTCGAGCGGCGGCTGGCCGAGTTCGGCGCGCATATTACTGAGTTGAAGCTTGTAGTCGCCCTGATCGGCTTCCACGCGCCACCCGAAATGGGCGACCGGCAAAAGCAGTTTCGGCTGTGCGGGCCGCACGCGTAACGCGACATCTGCGCCGGCCATCTGGCCGCTTGCCGACTTCATGCGGCCGTCGGCGAACTCGACCCAGATTGCGTTGTCGATGCGGCCTGCGAACGTTTCGATCGGAAACCTGACGTAACGCGCAAGCGTGGGCAGATCGACCGGCCCGGTCGACACATAGGCCTGTCCCTTCCAGTTAATCGGCTTGCCGATCGCCGCGAGCGGCGCGTGCCGGAAATGCGTGCGGAAATCGATTGGGCCGTGTAGCAACCGGCCGTCCGGCGGCGCCTGAAGGGCAAGACGGTGATCGTAGCCGTCGTTCAGAATCGCTATACGGATGTCGCGCAGCGCGAGTTCCGGTTCGTCACGCTGGGCGTCGCGCCAGCGCAGCACGCCGCCGCGCACGACGATCGCCTGCTGGCGCACGAGCCACGTGGACAACGTGTCGTTGCCGCTATGACGGGTCGGCACCGGCACGCCCGCGACCGAGAGCTCGCCGTCGCTGCCGCGCGCAATCAGCACGTCCGGTTGATCGACGATCAGGCTCGAAAGCGTCGGATAGAGCTGCCAGAGCGAGCGCCACGACAAGCTCGCGGTGGCGTGCGGTATGGTGAGCGCGGGTTTGCCCTCGTGATCTCGAATCACCAGATTAGTGATGTCGAGCCCTGGTTGGAACTCGCTCCAATGCGGCGCCAGTTTGCCGATGGTGAACTGCGCGTGCAGCTTTTCGGAGAGGGCGGCTTCGATGCGCGGCCGGAAAGCGTCGGCGCGCGGCAGCACCACATAGCGCAAGCCGAGGTACAGTCCCGCCGCGATGAAATACAGGACGAGCGCGAGCGCCAGAACGACGTGAAGAGTCCGACGCAGCACGACGTGGTCGCTTCCGCTCAGAGGCCGGGCCTGCCCGGTTTCCTGCGGGTCGGCGGGTTCGTTTCGCTCGGACATGCTGCGGCGGGTGGGCGTATGGTAGTTTTGCGAATTAACGACGAAATGTAACACACGGGAAAGCGTCGGCAGGACTTCCTGTAGGCCCTGTCAGCACGCTGCCGCACGAGCCGTATCGGCGTGCCGGAAGTTGTGGTGCGACGAACCGGCCATGCCGTTGGCGCACGGTCCCCCGACAATCAAGCAACGAGCGAGCCAGACCTTTAATGACTCACGCTACTCTCCTGAGTTCCGACTATTCACACTACACGGCGCGCGCCGCCGCGGCCCGTCCCCAACTCGTCGTGCAGGTGGCGGAGCTTGCGTCCGCGCCCTTGACCCGCGAGCGCATCGACGCTCGTTTCGACACGCTCTGCGCGGAGGCGGCCGGCGGGGCCGCCGCTCCCTTGACCGAAGAGGCACTGAAACGGGCTCTGCGCCGGTTGCGCACCGAGGTGTTTTGCGCCGTGATGGAGCGCGACCTCGCTGGCGAGGCGGACGTCGCGGAAGTCACCGGAGCGATGACGGATCTGGCCGAGACGACGATCCAGCGCTCGCTTGCCGTGCTTTCCGCCGAACTGGAGGCGCTCTTTGGCGAGCCGCGCGGCCCGCAGGGCGAGCGGCTCACGCTGGGCGTGGTCGGCATGGGCAAGCTCGGTGGGCGGGAACTGAACGTCTCGTCGGACATCGACCTCATCTTTATTTATGAAGAGGACGGCGAGACCGCCGGCGGCCAGCGCGCGGCGATCGCCACGCAGGACTTTTTCACACGCCTCGGCAAGCGGCTGATCGGCGCTCTCGCCGAAGTCACCGCCGACGGCTACGTGTTTCGCGTCGACATGCGTCTGCGGCCGAACGGCGATTCGGGGCCGCTCGTATGCAGTCTCGGCATGCTCGAAGAGTATTTCTATGTGCAGGGCCGCGAGTGGGAGCGCTATGCGTGGATCAAGGGCCGGCTCGTTTCCGAAGGCACGAGCGAGGCCGCGCGGCGACTGTCGAAACAGCTGGATGCGATCGTCACGCCGTTCGTCTATCGCCGTTATCTCGACTTCGGCGTGATCAGTGCGATTCGCGCGCTCCATCTGCAGATTCGCCAGGAGGCGCAGCGCCGCGCGTCGATGCGCCCGGACAAGGCCGACGACATCAAGCTAGGGCGCGGCGGCATCCGCGAAATCGAATTCAGCGCGCAGGTGTTCCAGTTGATTCGCGGCGGCCAGGACGCCGGTTTTCGTGTGCGTCCGACGCTCGCCGTGTTGCGTCACGCCGCGACGCATGGGTTGATCGACACGTCGGTCTGCGTGAAGCTTTCGCAGGCATATCGGTTTCTGCGCGAACTGGAACACCGGCTGCAATATCGCAACGACGCGCAAACTCATGCGATGCCCGTCGATGCCGAGGACCGCGCGGCTCTCGCGCGTGCGATGGGCTGCGACGACTATCCGACGTTGATGGCGCGGCTCGACGCGCATCGTGAGTTTGTCGAACAGCAGTTCGATCAGATATTTGCGGACAAGGTAAGCGGCCGCGATGGCTGCGGCGCCCCCGAAGACGGCGCGGCGGCATGGGTCTGGAGCAGCGCACTCTCGGACGACAGCGCGGAAGATGCGTTGCGCGCGCGTATCGTCGAACTTGGCGTGGCGGAGCCGGGCGATCTGCTCGCGCGGCTGCGCGGTGTGTGGCAATCGTCGCGTTATGCGGGGCTCGCCGAGCGCAGCAGGCAGCGTTTCGACATCGTCGCGCAGCGTGCGCTCGAAGCCGCGCGCACGCTCGAGCCGCCCGAGCGCCGCGGCGATACGCTCGCGCGTCTTTTCGATCTGCTCGAAGCGGTGGGCCGGCGCGGTGCGTACCTCGCGCTGCTGACCGAATATCCGCAAGCGCTGCACCGGGTGTTGTCGGTGCTGGGCGCTTCGCGCTGGGCGGCCGGCTATCTGATCCGCCATCCGCAATTGCTCGACGAACTGCTCGACGACGAAGCGATCAACAGTCCATTCGACTGGCCCGAGTTCAAGCGCACGTTGCGCTTGCGGCTTGCCGCCGCGGACGGCGTCGAGCAGCAAATGGACTTGCTGCGCCATGCGCACCAGGCGGAAGTGTTCCGTATTTTGCTGATCGATCTGGCCGGCAAGCTGAGCGTCGAGCATGTGAGCGACCGCCTGTCCGAACTCGCCGATGCGGTGCTCGATGTGACGCTCGAAGCCGTCTGGAACCAGTTGCCGAAGCGCCATCGCGAGGTGCCGCGTTTCGCGGTGATCGCATACGGCAAGCTGGGCGGCAAGGAGTTGGGCTATGCGTCCGACCTCGACGTGATTTTCCTCTACGACGATCCCGACGACGCCGCAGCCGATATCTATTCCACGTACACCCGCCGGCTCATCACGTGGCTGACCACCGCGACCGGCGCGGGCACATTGTTCGACGTCGACCTGCGCCTGCGTCCGAACGGCGAGTCGGGCTTGCTCGTCACCGATCTGGACGCGTTCCGCCGCTATCAACTGCGCGAGGGCGACGCAGCCAACACGGCCTGGGTCTGGGAGCACCAGGCACTGACCCGCGCGCGTTACTGTGCGGGCGACGCGCAGATCGGCGCGCAGTTCGAGGCGATCCGTGAACAGGTGCTGACCACGCCGCGCGACGCCGCGCAGCTTGCCGCCGAGATCGTCGAGATGCGCGAGCGAGTGATCGCCGGGCACCCGAACCATACGACGCTGTTCGACCTCAAGCATGATCGCGGCGGCATGGTGGATATCGAATTCACCGTGCAGTACTGGGTCTTGCTGCACGCGGCGCGCGATCCCGAACTGATCCGCAATACCGGGAACATTGCACTGCTGCGCGAAGTGTCGCGCCTCGGGCTGATGAGCGAGGCCGAAGCCGAGACGGTCGGCGCGGCTTATCGCACGTACCGGAAGCTGCAGCACAAGCTGCGGCTGGATGGGATGGAGAAGGCGCGCGTGGAGCCGGCTCTCGTCGCGACGGAGCGCGATGCCGTGCTCGGACTATGGGAGCGGGTGTTCGGCGAGGGTTGAAGGAGGCGTGCGTCGTGCCGGCCGTGGCTCAAGCGTGGCCTACCGCCATTTGTCTTGTGCCGCTCCGGCGTCAAAACGTGCGCCCGCGCTGAAAGCCGGGCGTTCGCCGCAGTCTTCGGGCGACTAAGCCGCCAGCATTTCCTTCGCGTGCTTGCGAGTGGTCGGCGTGATTTCGAGGCCGCCAAGCATTCGCGCGACTTCTTCCACGCGGCTCGCCTTGTCGAGCGAAACGACGCTGCTTACCGTACCGCCCTTGCCATTGCCGGCCTTCGCCACCTGGAAATGATGATCGCCACGTGCGGCGACCTGCGGCAAATGCGTCACGCAAAGCACCTGGCGCGCTTCTCCGAGTTGATGCAATAGACGCCCAACCACTTCGGCGACGCCGCCGCCAATGCCCGTATCCACTTCGTCGAAGATCAGCGTGGGCGTCGGGCTTGCGGCGCTGGCGATCACAGCCAGCGCAAGGCTGATACGCGCGAGTTCGCCGCCCGATGCGACCTTGGCAAGCGGCCGCAGCGGCACGCCCGCATGCCCCGCAACGCGGAACTCGACCTGCTCCAGTCCATACGCGCCGCCTTCCGGGAGCGGCACCAGCGCCACTTCGAAGCTGCCGCCTTTCATCGACAGTTCCTGCATGCCGGTGGTGACCGCCGCGCCGAGCGCCTTGCCAGCCTTCGCGCGTGCTTTGGAGAGCTTTTTCGCTTCCGCGACGAAGACCTCGCGCGCCTTCGCTTCTGCTGCATGCAGGCTATCGAGGTCGGCGGCAGCGTCTAGCGCGGCGAGTTGCGCGCGGCGCGTTTCATGTTCCTCAGGCAGCGTTTCGGGCTGCAAGCGGAATTTGCGCGCCCCCGAATGCAGTGCGTCGAGGCGCTTTTCGACCTGGGCGAGCCGGTCGGGATCGAGTTCGAGCTTTTGTGCGTAATGGCTCAGCGAGTACGCAGCTTCCTGAAGTTGAATCTCTGCGGGTTCCAGCGCGGCCAGCACGTCGTTCAAGACCGGATCGATTTCAGCGAGGTCACGCACCTTCGACACGATCGACGCAAGATGCGTGATCATCGCTTCGTCCGATTCGGATAACGCAGTAAGCGCGCCTTGCACGCCGTCGATCAGATTCGCCGAATGCGACAGCCGCCGATGCTCGGCGTTAACCTCTTCCCATTCGCCCGGCTGGGGCGAGAGCTTGTCCAGTTCGGCAAGCTGCCAGGCAAGCCGCTCGCGTTCCAGTTGCAACTCGCGGTCGCGCGTTTGCGCATGCTCGACCGCCTGGACCTTCTCGCGCCATGTGCGCCACGCGCGCGTGACGCTCGCGGAAAGTTCGCTCAGGCCTGCGTGAGTGTCGAACAGTTCGCGCTGGGCGTCTGGACGCATCAGCAACTGGTGCGCGTGCTGGCCATGAATATCCACCAGCATTTCGCCGAGCTCGCGCAATTGCGCCAATGTCGCGGCCGTGCCGTTGATGAAAGCGCGCGAGCGCCCGTTCGCGTCCACCACGCGGCGCAGCATCACGGTGCCGCCGTGCTGGCCGTCGGCTGCCGACGCGCTGAACGCCTGCTCGTCGAGCCACTGATCCACCTGCGCGTGCGTGTCGAATTCCGCGGTGATGTCGGCGCGGCTCTCGCCGGTGCGAACGACGCTCGCGTCGGCGCGTGCGCCGAGCGCGAGCGCCAGCGCGTCGATGAGGATCGACTTGCCGGCGCCGGTCTCGCCGGAAAAAACGGTAAAGCCGCTGTCGAATTCGAGATCGAGCGCGGCGACGATGACGAAGTCGCGTATCGAGAGGTGGCGAAGCATGGAGGTGGTCTGTGAGCCTGGTATTCGGGTTTCTCTAGCGGCGCTTGTATCCCGGCATTCTCCGCCGGTCAGAGCTTGCCGTCTTCTTCGTGCGACGGGTATTCGTTCCAGTGCAGCTTCTTGCGCAGCGTCGCGAAATAGCTGTAGCCAACCGGATGCAGCATCGGCACCGTATGACGCGAGCGGCGCACTTCGATTGCGTCGCCCAGTTCGAGCGACGTGAACGACTGCATATCGAAATTGACGTTGACCTCGCGCCCGGAAACGATCTGGATACTGACCTTCGAGTCGTCCGGCAACACGATGGGCCGGTTCGACAGCGCGTGCGGCGCGATCGGCACGAGTACGATGCCCTGTAATTGCGGATGCAGAATCGGCCCTTGCGACGACAGCGCGTAAGCCGTCGAGCCGGTAGGCGTGGCGACGATCAGGCCGTCCGAGCGCTGGTTGTACATGAAGCGGCCGTCCACGGAAACGTGCAGTTCCGCCATGCCGGAGAAGCCGCTGCGATTGACCACCACGTCGTTGAAGGCGAGCGCGTGATAGATCGGATTGCCCTGGCGCATGATCCGCGCCTCCAGCAGCACGCGCTCCTCGCGTTCGAAGTTGCCCGCCAGCATTTGCGGCACGATCTCGCTCATGTGGGAGATCGGGATGTCGGTAATGAAACCCAGCCGGCCGTGGTTGATGCCGATGAGCGGTGTGCGGTAAGGCGCCAGTTGCCGGCCGATGCCCAGCATCGTGCCGTCGCCTCCCAGCACGATCGCCACGTCGGCACGCGCGCCGATCTCCGCGGGACGCAGCGCCGGATACTCGGTGACGCCGATTTCCGCGGCGGTGTCGGCTTCGAAAACGACTTCGAAGCCGCGCTTCGCGATGCAGGAGGCGAGCGCGGTCAGGGGCTCACGAATGCCCGGCGTGTTGTTGCGCCCGACGAGCGCCACGGTCTTGAACTGGCTGGTTACTTGCATGCCGGCATTACACCATAGGTAGCACCCGAAAAGAACCGCACTCGGACCCGGCGGCCCGCCGGCACGGGCGGGCCGCCAGCGCAGTTAGGGATTATCGTTAGAATGGTGAAGCCTTGATGACATGCGCGCCGTGCAGAATGCAACGGCGCGTTGCGGGCGGGGCCGTCGACAACAGGGCTGGCGGCGCACCGCACCGAACGCGGCACCAAGCCCTGAAACCGGCGCAAGCGTCGGTCCTGGCGAGCGGCGGTCATTCCGCCGGTGTTGAGCGCCGTTAGCGCTCGCGGTAGTCGCACCATTGAGCTAGAATTTTCCGTCATGCTAGATCCTCGCGCACAAACCCTCCTGAAAACTCTAATCGAGCGCTACATTGCCGAAGGTCAGCCGGTCGGCTCGCGCACGTTGTCGCGCTATTCCGGCCTGGAGCTGAGCCCGGCGACCATCCGCAACGTCATGTCGGATCTCGAGGATCTGGGCCTTGTGATCAGCCCTCATACTTCGGCTGGACGCATTCCCACGCCGCGCGGCTACCGGCTTTTCGTCGACACAATGTTGACTGTCGAGTCGGCCGCAGACGAAGAGGCGGTCACGCGTACCGTCAAGACTACGCTGCAGGCCGGTGAGCCGCAGAAAATCGTCGCCGCGGCGGCGAGCGTGCTCTCGAATCTGTCGCAGTTCGCCGGTGTCGTGCTCACGCCGCGGCGCAGCCACGTGTTCAAGCAGATCGAATTCATGCGCCTGTCCGACAAGCGCATTCTGCTGATCATCGTCACGCCCGAAGGCGACGTGCAGAACCGCATGATGGCGACCCAGCGCGACTTCTCGCCGTCCGAACTGGTGGAAGCGTCCAACTACATCAACGCTCACTTCGCCGGTCTTTCTTTCGACGAAGTGCGCCGCCGCCTGCGCGAAGAGATCGACCAGTTGCGCGGCGACATGACCACGCTCATGCACGCGGCCGTCACCGCGAGCACCGACGAATCGGACACCGGCGAGACCGTGCTCATTTCGGGCGAGCGCAATCTGCTCGAGGTCGCGGATCTTTCCTCGGACATGGCGCGCCTGCGCAAGCTGTTCGATGTGTTCGATCAAAAGACCAGTCTCCTTCAGTTGCTGGATGTATCGAGTCATGCGGCCGGCGTGCAGATCTTCATAGGCGGCGAGTCGAACCTCGTTCCTATCGAGGAAATGAGCGTCGTCACCGCGCCCTACGAAGTGAATGGCAAGATAGTCGGCACGCTGGGCGTGATCGGACCTACGCGAATGGCCTACAACCGCGTGATCCCGATCGTGGACATCACCGCGAGACTGCTCTCGCTGACGCTCAGTCAGCAGTAGCGCGTCACAGCTGCGGCGGTTTGTCCAGCACATGATGCGCGAGCGCGCGCCGCCTGCCAATTGGCCGAACGGCCAGGGGTCCTTAGGGCGCGCGGCCACGAGGCGCGCCGCTATAATGAATCCCACCTGGTTCCACTTCCCGCCTTGTGCGGTTACTCCTGCTGCCTATGCGCTTCGACCTTGAGCGGCCCTCGCAGAACGCCACGTCGCACCGCGTTGCGGTGTTACTGATCAATCTCGGCACGCCCGACGCGCCAACGCCTCGTGCGGTTCGCCGCTATCTCGCGCAGTTCCTGTCCGATCCGCGCGTGGTCGAAATTCCTGCGCTGCTGTGGCAAATCATTCTGCGGCTTCTGATCCTGCCGTTCCGGGGCCGCGCGTCCGCGAAGAAATATGCGGCCGTGTGGATGCCGGAAGGTTCGCCGCTGCGCGTCTATACGGAAAAGCAGGTGGAAGGTTTGCGCCATCTGCTGCAATTGAATGACTACACGGTGCTCGTCGACTACGCAATGCGCTACGGCACACCCGGCATCCCGGCCATGCTCAATCAGCTGAAGCTCGCCGGTGCCGAACGGGTGCTGCTGGTGCCGATGTATCCGCAATACTCGTCGTCGACCACGGCGACCGCTTTCGACGACGCGTTCTCCGCGCTCAAGCGCATGCGTAACCAGCCCGAGATCCGCACGGTGCGCCAGTACGCCGATCATCCCGCGTACATTTCAGCGCTCGCTGCGCAGGTGCACCAGTATTGGCATCTCCATGGTCGGCCGGATTTTGCAGCCGGCGACAAGCTCGTTCTCAGTTTTCATGGCGTGCCCAAGCGCACGCTCGATCTCGGCGATCCGTACCACGAGCAGTGCCAGACGACCGGCGCGCTGCTGATGCAGGCGCTCGGCCTGACGCCGGTGGAATGCCGCATCACGTTCCAGTCGCGTTTCGGCAAGGCCGAGTGGTTGCAGCCGTACACGGCCCCCACGCTGAAGGAACTCGGGGCAGCGGGCGTGCGGCGTGCTGATGTTTTTTGTCCCGGCTTCACCGCCGACTGTCTCGAGACAATCGAGGAGATCGGCATGGAAGTGCGCGACGAGTTCCTGCATGCGGGCGGCAAGGAGTTTCATCGCATTCCTTGCGTGAACGCGTCGCAGGCGTGGATTGCCGCGCTTGGCGAAATCGTCGCGCAGAACCTGCAAGGCTGGCCGGTCCAGGCGGTCCCCGTACCGCATCACACACCTGCTTGAGCATACTCATGAACTACCGGATTTCGACGGAACCGGGCGCGAAGCTGCGCATCGACAAATGGCTCTGGGCAGCGCGCTTCTTCAAGACGCGCTCGCTTGCCGCGGACGCGGTCGAGAAGGGTCGTGTGCGTATAGGCGGGGCCGACGTGAAGCCGGCCAAGGACGTGCGGGTCGGCGACCTCGTCGAGATCGAAATCGAGCGGTTCGTATGGCAGGTGCAGGTGCTGGGCGTATGCGATGTGCGCGGTCCAGCAAGCGTCGCACAGACGCTTTACGCGGAAACCGACGAGAGCCGGCAAAAGCGCCAGGCCGAGCACGAGCGCCGCAAGACCTATCGCGAGCCGGCCGAGGCATTGCACGGCCGCCCGACCAAGCGCGACCGCCGGACTATCGACAGATTTTCAGGTGGGGATTGAACAGTTGTTCCATGGTCGCGTTCACGCCGCCGTATTCGGTTGTGTGATCGTTGACCGCCCCAGACATACAGATGGTCGTGGTGCCCGCAACGAGTACCAGTGCGACCACCGAGATTGCAAAGGTCAGTTTCACGGTACCCCCTTTTGGGATGGTGCGGAAAAGAAACGAGCTAGCCAGGTAGAAATTGCAAAATGGCGGAAAGGTTTATGTCAGATTAGGGTTAACGCTGTTTTTCCGCCGCGTAACTGGAGCATAGGTCACTTGCACGCCGCGCTCAATCTGAATCTGATCGCAGCGCACCCATGGTTGTAACCGCGCATTTCCGCCGGCCGCCGCAGGTTTGAAATTTTCGGCGAAGGCGCTTGAAAACGCGCGTTTGCGGCCCCACCTGCCGTTTCGATACGTGGTAGCGCGCCTGGATGACTGTCGCGATTTTGCAACGCACAAATCGCGGCAGTGTCATGCGCCGTTGCTGCCGTTGGCTTTTAATTTTTTAACGACTTTCAGCGACATGGAAAACACGCAAGAGAACCCGACGAGCCAGAATCCCACGCCCGCGGACGAAACCGCGCGCCAGGCCGCCGAGGCGGTCACTCCCGAGCAGGAAGCCGCTGCGAGCGTCGCCACGGACACGCCGGCAACGGGCGTGGAAGCCGCATTGGCCGAAGCGCAGGCGAAGATCGCCGAATTGCAGGAAAGCTTCCTGCGCGCGAAGGCCGAGACAGAAAACGTGCGCCGCCGCGCGCAAGAAGATGTTGCCAAGGCGCATAAATTTGCAATCGAGAGCTTCGCGGAGCATCTGCTGCCGGTGATCGACAGCCTGGAAGCAGCCGTCGCTCACTCGACCGACGATCTTCAAAAAGTGCGCGAAGGCGTCGAGCTCACGCTGCGTCAGCTCACGGGCGCGCTGGAGAAAGGCCGCGTCGTCGCGCTGAATCCGGTGGGCGAGAAGTTCGACCCGCACCGCCATCAGGCTATCTCCATGGTGCCGGCCGACCAGGAGCCGAACACGGTGGTCGCCGTGCTGCAAAAGGGCTTCGTGATCGCGGATCGCGTGCTGCGCCCGGCGCTCGTCACTGTCGCCGCGCCGAAGTAACGCCGGTTTGCTCCGTATTCCATTTGGGATTTCGCCCGCGCTTCGCCCGCGTTTGGCTGTAGACAGCCGGTAGACACCAGGTAGACACCGTCATGGCCAATATTCCCGTCGACGCAACCGCGTTCTCGGCGTTTGACATGCAGGAGCTGAGCGCCGAATCGTTCGACGCCGGCCTCGCCGAAGCGGGTGACCAACTCGCGGTGGTGTTCTTCTGGGGACTCGACTGCTTTAACTGCGAGATCGCCAAGAAGGCCATGCTCGCGCAACCGGACGCAATCCGCGCGCTCGGTCTGCGGTGGTTTCACAGCAATGTCTACGAGCACCGTGAACTTGGCCGGCGTTTCATGCTTCATGGCGTGCCGACGTGGTTCTTCTTTCATCGCGGCAAACGGCTGGGTCGGGCAACCGGCTGGCACGGCTTGACGCAGTTCAAGGCGGCGGTTGCCGCAGCGCGCGAGAAGATCCGGTCGGCCGATGCCGCGGGCGGTGCGCAAGCTGACGGAGCGAATACGGGCAAAAGTTCGTCCGATTGAAAAAAATTAAAGACCGCATCGCAAAAGAGGTCTTGAAAACGATGCGGACGCACTTATGTTGAGTGCAGGTATGAATTCAGGGTGGATTGCCTTGCCGCCGAACGGCAAACAGGGCGATTCCCGCAGCGATCAAAGTCAGGAGATTAGTGAAAATGGGCAAAATCATCGGTATCGACCTCGGCACGACCAACTCGTGCGTGGCGATCATGGAAGGCAATTCGGTCAAGGTGATCGAGAACTCGGAAGGTGCGCGCACCACGCCGTCGATCATCGCCTACATGGAAGACGGCGAGATTCTCGTCGGCGCGCCTGCCAAGCGTCAGTCGGTCACGAACCCGAAGAACACGCTGTACGCGGTTAAGCGCCTGATCGGCCGCCGCTTCGAAGAGAAGGAAGTTCAAAAAGACATCGGCCTGATGCCGTACAAGATCATGAAGGCCGACAACGGCGACGCATGGGTCGAAGTACGGGATCAGAAGCTCGCTCCGCCGCAAATCTCCGCGGAAGTGCTGCGCAAGATGAAGAAGACCGCTGAAGACTATCTCGGCGAGCCGGTCACCGAAGCCGTGATCACGGTTCCCGCGTACTTCAACGACAGCCAGCGTCAGGCAACCAAAGATGCAGGCCGCATCGCCGGTCTGGAAGTCAAGCGCATCATCAACGAACCGACCGCAGCCGCGCTCGCGTTCGGTCTCGACAAGAACGAGAAGGGTGACCGCAAGATCGCCGTGTATGACCTAGGCGGCGGTACGTTCGACGTGTCGATCATCGAAATCGCCGACGTCGACGGTGAAAAGCAGTTTGAAGTGCTGTCCACGAACGGCGATACGTTCCTGGGCGGTGAAGACTTCGACCAGCGCATCATCGACTACATCATCGGCGAGTTCAAGAAAGAGCAGGGCGTCGATCTGTCGAAAGACGTGCTCGCGCTGCAGCGCCTGAAGGAATCGGCTGAAAAGGCGAAGATCGAACTATCGTCGAGCCAGCAAACCGAAATCAACCTGCCGTACATCACGGCCGACGCGTCGGGTCCGAAGCACTTGAACCTGAAGATTACGCGCGCCAAGCTCGAAGCGCTGGTTGAAGAACTGATCGAACGCACGATCGAACCGTGCCGCGTCGCTATCAAGGACGCAGGCGTGAAGGTCGGCGAAATCGACGACGTGATTCTGGTCGGCGGTATGACCCGCATGCCGAAGGTGCAGGAAAAAGTTAAGGAATTCTTCGGCAAGGATCCGCGCCGCGACGTGAACCCGGACGAAGCCGTGGCCGTTGGCGCCGCGATTCAGGGCCAGGTGTTGTCTGGCGACCGCAAGGACGTTCTGCTGCTCGACGTGACCCCGCTGTCGCTCGGCATCGAAACGCTCGGCGGCGTGATGACGAAGATGATCAACAAGAACACCACGATCCCGACCAAGCATTCGCAGGTCTACTCGACGGCTGACGACAATCAGAGCGCCGTGACGATCAAGGTGTATCAGGGCGAACGCGAAATGGCAGCGGGCAACAAGCTGCTGGGCGAGTTCAATCTTGAAGGCATTCCGCCGGCACCGCGCGGCACGCCGCAGATCGAAGTGAGCTTCGACATCGACGCGAACGGCATTCTGCACGTCGGCGCGAAAGACAAGGCGACCGGCAAGGAAAACCGCATCACGATCAAGGCGAACTCGGGTCTGTCCGAAGCCGAAATCGAGAAGATGGTGAAGGACGCCGAAGCCAACGCGGAAGAAGATCACAAGCTGCGTGAGCTGGCCGACGCCCGCAACCAGGGTGACGCGCTCGTCCACAGCACGAAGAAGGCGCTCACCGAATACGGCGACAAGCTGGAAGCCGGCGAGAAGGAAAAGATCGAAACCGCGCTGAAGGACCTCGAAGAAGCGCTGAAGAGCAGTTCGACCGACAAGGCCGCGCTCGAAGCCAAAATCGAAGCGGTGGCGACGGCTTCGCAGAAGATGGGCGAGAAGATGTACGCCGACATGCAGGCTGCCCAAGGTGCCGAAGCTGCGGCAGCAGGCGCGGCGGGCGCGAGCGCGGGTGCATCGGCTGGTGGCGCGAGCCAGCAGCAGGACGATGTGGTCGACGCCGACTTCAAGGAAGTCAAGAAAGACTAAAGCCAGGTCGCATTCCGACCGTAAAGCCGCACACGGGTTCTGTGTGCGGCCCGGCTGCACGAGAGGGACCGCGGGCAACAGGACGCGGCAACGTGCAAGAGCGGTTATCACGCCTGGCGAGCCTTTTAGGCTCTCCGGGCACATTTGTTTTATGGAGGCCGTTGTTTCGCGCCGCATCTCAGTCGGCACGAAACAGCGACCGGACGAGTCGTGAGACTCCAGCATTCAAGAGGAGCCACCGCGCGGCACTCTCGCGAGGGGCGTTGAACCGATATGGCGAAACGGGATTACTACGAGGTTCTGGGCGTCGCAAAGAACGCGAGCGACGACGAAATCAAGAAGGCTTATCGCAAGCTGGCGATGAAGCACCACCCCGACCGCAATCCGGGCAACAAGGATGCGGAAGAGCATTTCAAGGAGGTGAAGGAAGCCTATGAAATGCTCTCGGACTCGCAAAAGCGTGCCGCGTACGACCAGTATGGTCACGCGGGCGTCGATCCGAACATGGGCGGCGCCGGCGCACAAGGCTTCGGCGGCTTTGCCGATGCGTTCGGCGATATTTTCGGCGACATCTTCGGCCAGGCGGCAGGCGGCGCGGCGCGGGGCGGCGGCGGACGTGCGGGCCCGCAGGTGTATCGCGGCGCCGACCTGCGCTACAGCATGGAAATCACGCTTGAACAAGCGGCGCATGGTTACGACACGCAGATTCGCGTGCCGAGCTGGGTGTCGTGCGAAGTCTGTCACGGTTCGGGCGCGAAGCCCGGCACCAAGCCGGAAACCTGTCCGACCTGTAGCGGTTCGGGCGCGGTGCGGATGTCGCAAGGCTTCTTCAGCATCCAGCAAACCTGTCCGAAGTGTCACGGCACCGGCACCTATATTCCTGAACCGTGCGCTCACTGCCACGGCGCGGGCAAGGTGAAGGAAACCAAGACGCTCGAAGTGAAGATTCCGGCAGGTATCGACGACGGCATGCGCATCCGTTCGGCCGGCAACGGCGAACCGGGCATCAACGGCGGACCGTCGGGCGATCTGTACGTCGAGATTCATATCAAGCAGCATTCGGTGTTCGAGCGCGACGGCGACGATCTGCATTGCCAGATGCCGATTCCGTTCACCACGGCGGCGTTGGGCGGCGAAATCGAAGTGCCCACGCTCGCGGGCCGCGCGAGCTTCACGGTGCCCGAAGGCACGCAGTCGGGCAAGACGTTCCGGTTGCGCGGCAAGGGTATCAAGGGCTTGCGTTCGAGCATTGCCGGCGATCTGTACGTGCATGTCCAGGTCGAAACGCCGGTCAAGCTCACCGAATCGCAGCGCGATCTGCTCAAGCAGTTCGAGAAAGCTTTGGTGGAAGGTGGCGCGCGGCACAGCCCGCAAAGCAAGAGCTGGTTCGACAGGGTGAAGAGCTTCTTCGATTAACGGCGGTTCGAAGTTGGCGGTAAGCATGACGGCAGATGAGCGCGGCGCTGTATTTGCATTGCTCGATGATTGCGACGCGTCGGCGGCGCGCCGCTCGAGCAGGCTGTACACCGGTTTCGCGCATGAGCGGGTATGCGCCGATGCCGCGCAACTGGAAGCCGTGTGCGAGGCCGCCGAATCCGATGCACGGCACGGCCTGCACGCTATCGTGCTCGCCGACTACGAGTTCGGCCGGCATCTTCTCGGCGGGGCATCGGATCCGTCGTTCAAAACGCAGCATGGCGACGCCACGCTGCGTTTTTTATTGTTCGAGCGTTGCGAGAAACTCTCGCGCGACGAGGTCGACGCGTGGCTCGTAAAGCGTGACGGCGATCTCGCTGAACCCTCGGTGGCGGGCACGGCCAACGTGCGCGAGAGTGTCGAGCCCGCGCAGTTCAATGCGGCCATCGACGCAATTCATGCGGCCTTGCGCGACGGCGATTCCTATCAGGTCAACTACACATACCGGCTTGGTTTCGACGTATTCGGCTCGCCTATCGCGCTTTATCGGCGCTTGCGGGCGCGTCAACCGGTTCGGTACGGCGCGTTGATCGCAATGCCTGTTGGTGACTGGGTGCTGTCGTGCTCGCCGGAACTCTTTGTCGAAAAGCAGAATGCAACGTTGCGCGCGCGTCCGATGAAAGGCACCGCGCCGCGTTCGGCCGATACGTCAGCGGATCGGGGCGCTGCTGAATTCCTCGGCAGCGATCCCAAGAACCGCGCCGAAAACGTGATGATCGTCGATCTGCTGCGCAACGATCTGTCGCGCGTCGCTCAGACGGGCTCCGTCAAAGTGCCCGCGCTCTTTTCCGTCGAGCCGTATGCATCGGTTTGGCAGATGACGTCGACGGTTGAAGCCGCTTTGCGGCCCGGCACGTCGTTCGCCGCGATACTGCGCGCGCTTTTTCCTTGCGGCTCGATCACCGGTGCGCCGAAGCATCGCACGATGCAGTTGATCGACGAACTGGAGAGCACGCCACGCGGGCTTTACACCGGCGCGATCGGCTGGCTTGATGCGCCCGCGCCGGAGCCGGCGGCGAATGAAAATAGCGGCGGCGACTTCTGCATGTCCGTCGCGATTCGCACGCTTACGTTGAAGCCGTCCGCGCCCAGGGGACAACTGCGCGGCACGATGGGCGTCGGCGCGGGCATCGTGCTCGACAGCGTCGCCGAAGACGAATATGCGGAGTGTCGATTGAAAGCGCGCTTCCTGACCGGTGCGGAGCCCGGCTTCGATCTGTTCGAAACCATGTACGCGACGCGGGAAGAGGGCGTGCGCTATTTGTCGCGCCATCTCGCGAGGCTGTCGGCGAGTGCCGCGACGCTGGGTTTTGAATTCGATGCCACAAGCATCAGCGCGCAGATCGCGGAGCGATGCGCGTCGTTGCCCGCCGCAACGCCGCACCGCATGCGCTTCGCGCTAGGCAAGAGCGGCGTGACGCAGATTACGTCCGCAGTATTGACGCCGTTGGCCGATTCCACGGTCGGCGTGCTGCTCGCAACGGATCACGATTTTGCGTCGACCCAAGCCGACGATCCACTGCTGCGCCACAAGACCACGCACCGTGCGCAGTACGATCGCGGCTGGCGCGAAGCCGAGGCAAAAGGCGCCTTCGACACGCTGTTCTTCAACGAACGAGGCGAGTTGACGGAAGGCGGGCGGTCGAACGTATTCGTGAAGCTGGCGGGGCTGTGGTGGACGCCGCCGCTCGCCTCGGGCGTGCTGCCCGGTGTGATGCGAAGCGTTCTACTTGAAGACGACGATAGTCTGCAAGCGGCTGAGAAGGTGCTGACAGAGGCCGACGTATTGAACGCCGAAGCGCTGTTGATCTGCAACGCATTGCGCGGCGCGCTGCCGGCTCGGATTGTCCGCTAGAAACACCGAAGCGCCGCCACCCCAACATCACCCGCGCAAAAGCAGCCTCAAAACGAGTGCTCAGGCCCAGGAAAGGTCCCGTTCTTCACCGCTTGCACATACGCTTCCACGGCGGCAAGAATACTCGGCTGCCCGACCATGAAGTCCTTCACGAAGCGCGGCCGCTTGCCGGGAAAGATCCCCAGCATGTCGTGCAATACCAGCACTTGACCCGAGCAGTCGAGGCCCGCGCCGATGCCGATCGTCGGAATCCGCAACTGCTTCGTGACTTCGCTCGCGAGCAGCGTCGGAATTGCTTCCATCACAATGAGCTGTGCGCCGGCCGTTTGCATCGCGAGCGAGTCGCGCAGCAACTGGTTCGCGCCTTCCTCGGTCTTGCCTTGCACCTTGAAGCCGCCAAAAGCATGCACCGATTGCGGCGTTAGCCCGACATGCGCACAAACCGGAATCGAGCGGTCAACCAGGAAACGGACAGTGTCCGTGAGCCATTCACCGCCTTCGAGCTTCACCATCTGCGCGCCGGCGCGCATCAATTCCACCGAGCTTCTATACGCTTCTTCCGGCGTGCCATACGTGCCAAACGGCAAGTCCGCGACGATCAGTGCAGACGGTCGCGCGCGCGCCACGCTCGCCGTGTGATACGCGATGTCGGCGAGCGAAACCGGCAGTGTGGTGGTCTGTCCTTGCAAGACATTGCCGAGCGAGTCGCCGATCAGCATGACGTCGACACCCGCGCGATCCAGCAGCGCGGCGAAGCTCGCGTCGTAACAGGTGAGCATGGCGATTTTCTCGCCAGCATCGCGCATTGCCTGCAGTTTCGGCACGGTGACGGCGCTCCGGCTCGTCTCCTGCAAATAGGTCATGGGTCGATCCGTTGAAGAGAAAGGCGCGCGCCGCTCAGAGCGACGTGCCCTTGACAAAGAATTCCTTGCGTCCGCGCATGGTTTCGATGCGTTCGGCGAGCAGCGCAAGGTCCGCGTCGGAGTCGAGCGGATTCAGGTGTTCGGCGTTAACCGTCAGCACCGGCGTGCGGTCGTAGTGATAGAAGAATTCGTTGTAGGCGTCGCAAAGCGCGTGCAGATACGCATCGGAAATCTGCAACTCCATCGGCACCGCGCGCTTCTGAATGCGCGAGAAGAGCACTTCGGGACTGGCTTGCAGATACACGACGAAGTCCGGTGCCGGCGCGCTCACTTCCAGCCGTGCGGCGAGCGCGCGGTACAGATGCCACTCGTCTTCCTGCAGCGTGAGGCGCGCGAAGATGTCGTTCTTCTGCGTCATGAAGTCCGCTACGAGCGGCGTGCCCGCCACTTGCGCCGCGTTCACTTCCTGCGCCTGCTGCGCGCGTTGCAACGCGAAGTGCAATTGCGCGGGCAACGCATAACGCGCGGTGTCGCGATAAAAACGTTCGAGGAAGGGATTGTCCTGCGGCCTCTCGAACAGTTCCTGCATCGACCAGCGTTGCGCAAGACGCCGCGCGAGCGATGTCTTGCCGACGCCAATAGGTCCTTCGATCGCCAGATAGCCGAATGGAGGCCGCAATTGCGGCGCGGTTACGGTAAGCGGTGTGGAATTCATTCGCAGCGGCCCTTGCCCGCGGCGAGTGCGTTCAGCATCGGGCACTGGCAGGGTCCTTTCACTTTCTCGATGCGCTGATCGCGCACGCCGTCGAGCAGCGCGTCGGCGCGGCCATGTCGCGGAATGATCAGCGCAGCGTCGATTTCGACGAGCGGCACCAGCGCGAAAGCACGCTCGACGAGGCGGGGATGCGGAACGATCAGGTCGGCTTCGTCGATCGATTGGTCGCCGAAAAGCAGGATGTCGAGATCGAGCGTTCGCGGTGCATTGCGAAAGGGCCGCTCCCGGCCGAACTGATGCTCGATCTTGTGGCACAGCGCAAGCAGATGCCGCACGGGGAGCGTCGTGTCGATCTTCACGACACAGTTGAAATAGTCGTCACCGCCCGCGTCGATCGGGGCCGTGCGATACAGGCTCGACTTGGCGAGCACAGTGATGGCGTGCTGTTGTGCGAGGCACACCACCGCGTCTTTCAGGGTCTGGCGCGCGTCCCCGAGATTCGCGCCGAGGCCGAGATAAGCAACCGTCATGGCATAACTTCCTGCAACTATCGTTCGACGGCTTCAGCGAACGCTGCGTCAGTCTTCGTGCGGGCCTTCATGGCCCGCTTCGGCGTCTGTGCGTTCGGCTGGCGTGCCGCCCTCCATTCCGTCGCCCGGTTTGCGGTTTCTCGCGCCACTGCTGCGCCTCCGTCGTTTTCTGGGGCTTCGGTCCTTCCCGCCTTGCGTTAGCAATGTTTCACGCGCCGCGATATCTCCTTCGATGAACTCCGTCCACCACGCTCCGACCGACTCATCGAGTTCGCCCGATTCGCAGCGCAACAGGAGGAAATCATGCCCCGCTCTAAATCTTTGGTGTTCCAGCAGCTTCAGCGCGCTTCTTCCCGAGCGTTTTTCGAGGCGCAGCTGCAAGCCCCAGATCTCGCGCATATCGGACGAAAAACGCTTGTGAATAGCGAGTTTTTCCGTCTGCATGTCGAGGACTTCGTCCATCGCGCGATGCAGCGCCGGCACCGGATACTCACCGTTCGCTTCAAATTTCTGCCAGCGCTGCTGCACGTCGTGCCAGAGCAGCGTGGCGAACAGGAAGCCTGGTGACACCGGCTTGCCAGCGCGCACGCGTGCGTCGGTGTTGGTGAGCGCGAGCGTGATGAATTTTTCGCCGGTGGGCTGCTCGAGCACGACGTCGAGCAAGGGCAGCAAACCATGATGCAGGCCTTCCTGGCGCAGGCGCTTCAAGCAGGCGAGCGCGTGGCCGGACAGCATGAGCTTCAGCATCTCGTCGAACAGACGCGCGGCCGGCACGTTGTTGATCAGGTCGGCCATTTCGGCGATCGGCGCGCGAGTCGCGTCTTCGATCTCGAAGTCGAGCTTCGCCGCAAAACGCACCACGCGCAGCATGCGCACAGGATCTTCGCGATAACGCGTGGCCGGATCGCCGATCATGCGCAGCAGGCGAGCGCGCACGTCCGCCATGCCGTTGTGATAATCCAGCACTGTTTCGGTGGCCGGATCGTAGTACATCGCATTGATCGTGAAGTCGCGGCGCGTGGCGTCTTCGTGCTGCTCGCCCCACACGTTGTCGCGCAGCACGCGGCCGCTTGCGTCCACCGCGTGCGTGCGGCGGTCGAGCTCGTCGCGCTTCAGGCGCCGCGGCGGCGCGGCGTCAGCGGCGGGCGGATCGACCAGCGCGCGGAACGTGGAGGTTTCGATGATTTCCTGGCCGAACTGCACGTGCACGATCTGAAACCTGCGGCCAATGATGCGCGCGCGGCGGAACAGCTTCTGCACCTGTTCGGGCGTGGCGTCGGTCGCCACGTCGAAGTCTTTCGGCTTGATGCCGAGCAGCAGGTCGCGCACCGCACCGCCGACGATGAACGCGCGGTGCCCGGCCTGTTGCAGGCCTTCGGTCACGCGAATCGCGCTGCGCGAGATCAGCGTGGGGTCGATGCCGTGTACGTCGTGCGGAATGATGACCGGCACGTCCGGGTCGCGCACTGTCTTTGCGGGCACGCCATTGCGGGCCGGCTTGCGGCGCGCGCGGCCGGTTCCCGCGGCGCCTGCTGCATTGCGTGCCGGTGCGCTGCCGGGTTCGTCTGAGTCGGCTTCAGCCGGCACGGTGTCGTCGGCGGACGCTGTGTCCTGGCCGAATAGCTTACGGATGAGTTTTTTGATCACGTGGGTTGAAAGAGTTCGAGGATGCGCCAGCCTTTGGCCTGCGCATGGGCGCGCAATGTGTCGTCGGGATTCGTTGCGATCGGATCGGTGACCTTTTCGAGCAGCGGAATGTCGTTGTGCGAATCGCTGTAGAAGTAGCTGCGCTCGAAGTCGCTCCAGCTCTTGCCGAGCGACGCAAGCCATGCCTCGGTGCGCACGATCTTGCCTTCCTTGTAGCTCGGCGTGCCGGTGGGGCGGCCGGTGTAGGCCGAATGCGGCTGGCCGTCGACGGTTTCGGCTTCGCAGGCGATCAGCGTGTCGACGCCGAACGCGCTCGCGATGGGCCGGGTGATGAATTCATTGGTCGCGGTGACCACGCAGCAGAGGTCGCCGGCTTCGCGGTGCCGCTTGACCAGTTCGACCGCCGCCGGGGGGATCGCCGGTGTGATCACCTGGTGCATGTACTGCGCGTGAAAGTCCGCGAGTTGCGCACGCGTGTATTTCGCGAGCGGCGTGAGCATGGCGATCAGATAGGCGTGAATGTCCAGCTTGCCGGCTTTGTAGTCGGCATAGAAACGGTCGTTTTCACGAGCGAAATTTTCGCCGTCGACCATGCCGTGTTTCACCATGAAGCGGCCCCATTCGTGGTCGCTGTCGGTGGGAATGAGCGTGTGATCGAGGTCGAAGAGTGCGAGATTAGCCATGGGGATCTATTTTACTTGAAGCAGCGGACGACGCGGCGGGCCCGTCCGCGCCGGGCGAAGCCAGCATCGTGCGCAAAAGCGGCAGCGTGACCGCGCGCTTCTGTTCGAGCGAAAATCGGTCGAGCGCATCGAGAAGCGCCATCAGGCTTGGCATGTCGCGGCGAAAATGCGTGAGCAGATAGGCCGGCACGTCGTCGGCGAGCATGATGCCGCGCTCGCGAGCCGCGTGCTTGAGCACCGCCGCCTTGCCTTCGTCGGGCAGCGGCGCGAGGTGGAACACGAGACCCCAGCCGAGCCGCGTGCGCAGGTCCTCGCGCACCGTCATGCCGATCGGCGCCGCATTGCCGGTGGCGACGAGCGCGCTCGTCGGATGCGCGCGCACTTCGTTGAAGAGATTGAACACGGCGATCTGCTGCGCGGCCGACAGGCCGTCGCAATCGTCGATCGCATAGAGCGCCACGCGCGGATCGAAACTGAACGCGGCGAGGCTGCTTTGCGGACCCGCGAAGCGCGCGTGGCCCGGCGGCGCTTCGTGCACGAGCGCTTGCAACAAGTGTGTGCGACCGCTGCCCGCCTCGCCCCAGATGTAGAAGGTGCGATCGGCGACAGGCCCGGCAGCAAGCTCGTTGTCGAGCTCGCGCAGCCGCGTAACCAGCTCGGCGTTTGCGCCGGCGAAAAAATTGTCGAATGTCGATGGCGGCGGAGTGCCGAGATCGAGCGTCAGTTGACGAAGCACAGTAGGTTAATGCCGAAAGTAGGGCTGAGGCTGCCGATGGTCCTGGCGAGCCGGGTCACTGGAGCAGAAAGTCAATTGTTGTACAGGGTGCTTTCCAGATAGCTTTGCCGCAATTCGCGCGCCGCCACGGTCAAAATCGCACTCACGGGCAACGCAAGCAGCACGCCGAAAAAGCCGAACAGTTGCCCAAATGCGAGCAGCGCGAAAATGACCGCGAGCGGGTGCAGGCCGATCCGCTCGCCGACGAGGCGCGGCGTCAGGAAAAAGCTCTCCACGATCTGACCGACGCCGTAAATCACAGCCACCGCACCGAAGCCGTACCAGTTGCCGAACTGCAGCAACGCCGCGAGAAGCGCCAGCGCGAGACCGGTCGCAAAGCCAATGTACGGGATGAACACCGCGAGCCCGGTGAAAATGCCCACCGGCAGCGCGATCTCGAAGCGGGCGATGCTGAGCGCCGCCGCGTAGAACACCGCGAGCACGCCCATCACGAGCAACTGGCCGCGCAGATATTGCGACAGCATCTGATCCATGTCGCGCGCGAGTTGCAGCGTCTTGTCGAGCCAGCGGCGCGGCACCACGCTCTGTACGCGCAGCAGCATGCGGTTCCAGTCGTACAGCAGGTAGAACAGCACGAGCGGCACCAAGACGAGATTGCCGATGACCGTCATCATGACGTTGCCGCTCGTCACGATCGAAGTCCACGCATAACGCGCGACCGTCTGCGCACTGCCTTCGAGTTGGCCCATCACCAGATCGCGCACGCTTGCAAAATCCAGCGAATCGGCGAGGCCGAGCATGGCGAGCTTGGGTTGCAGCCACGCATTCACGTGGGCGAACAATTGCGGCACCTGCTGACGCAGCTGCGGGCCTTCCTTCTGGATGACGGCGAATACCAGCAGCGCGAGCATTGTCACGAGCAGCGTGAAAAGCAGCATCATCAGCAAGGCGGCGAGCGCGCGCGGCACACGCCGGCGCACCATCCATGCGACGCCCGGCTGCAGAATGTACGCGAGAATCGCGCCGAGCAGAAACGGCGTGAGGACGGGGCTCAGCAGCCACAGCAGAATGCCGACGCCGAGCGCGATGGCTATCCAGATGAAAGCGCGACGTTGGACCGGAGTCAGTATCGAGGAGTTCTGTTGCAAAGTTGTTTCCCTGGTGTCACCGGAACGCATGATTCAAATTCCAGCCAGCCAGCCGGCCGGCAACTCCGTATGGGACCTGAGTAAGCGCTGAAGCGCCAACTCTGGATCGGCATCGGGTAAAATCGCATTTTACCGACCTTCGAGCTATCCCCCATGAATCAACCGAAATCCGCCCCGAATTCAACCGGTTCGGCCCAAGGTCTGTCGTATCGCGACGCCGGCGTGGACATCGACGCGGGCGACGCCCTTGTCGACGCGATCAAGCCCTTTGCCAAAAAGACGATGCGCGACGGCGTGCTGGGCGGCATTGGCGGATTCGGCGCGCTGTTCGAAGTGCCGAAGAAGTACAAGGAGCCGGTGCTGGTATCGGGCACGGACGGCGTGGGCACGAAGCTGCGCCTCGCGTTCGAGTTGAACAAGCACGACACCGTCGGCCAGGATCTGGTCGCCATGAGCGTGAACGACATTCTGGTGCAAGGCGCCGAGCCGCTCTTTTTCCTCGACTACTTTGCGTGCGGCAAGCTGGACGTGAACACGGCGGCAACGGTCGTCAAGGGTATCGCGTACGGCTGCGAACTGGCAGGCTGCGCATTGATCGGCGGCGAGACGGCTGAAATGCCGGGCATGTATCCGGACGGCGAATACGATCTCGCGGGCTTCGCAGTCGGCGCGGTGGAAAAGAGCAAGATTGTCGACGGCAGCACCATCGCTCCTGGCGACGTCGTGCTGGGCCTCGCTTCGAGCGGCATTCATTCGAACGGTTTTTCGCTGGTGCGCAAGATCATCGAGCGCGCGCAGCCCGATCTCAATGCGGATTTCGACGGCCGTTCGCTCGCCGACGCATTGATGGCGCCCACGCATATCTACGTGAAGCCGCTGCTCTCGCTGATGCAGCAAATCGCCGTGAAGGGCATGGCGCACATCACCGGCGGCGGGTTGGTCGAGAATATTCCGCGCGTTCTGCGGCAAGGCCTGACGGCCGAGCTGGATCATCGCGGCTGGCCGCTGCCGCCGCTCTTCTCGTGGCTGCAAAAGCACGGCGGCGTGGCGGATGCGGAAATGCATCGCGTATTCAACTGCGGTATCGGGATGGCGGTGGTCGTCTCGGCTGCTGATGCGGACGCTGCAATCGGTCTGTTGTCCGCAGCCGGCGAACAGGTCTGGAAGATCGGCGCGATTCGCGAGAGCGCAGGCGGTGAAGCACAGACGGTAGTGGTGTAAAGGTTGGCAGTCAGCGCGGCATGAATAGCAAACGCCGCGCTGACTCACAGTTTCAAGGCTTCCGAGGTTTTGCAGTCCGGCAGTACGCTTCCCGTCTGGTTTGCTGAAAGCAGCACGTCAAAGTGCTTCAAAACGCTTCGAAGAAGCGCATCAAACAGGTTGCGAAACCAGCGCTTCGATCAGATCCAGCACCCGCGCGCTCGCGTTTGGGTCGCAACAGTCCACTACCACCCGCTCGTTCATGCTGCGCAGCCATGTGAGTTGCCGTTTGCACAATTGCCGCGTCGCAAACACGCCTTTGTCGCGCATGGTCGGGTAGTCGACGGTTCCATCGAGATATTCCCAGACCTGCCGGTAGCCGACGCAACGCATCGACGGCATCTCGGGCGATAAATCTCGGCGTTCGCGCAGCTTCACCACTTCATCGACAAAGCCGCTCGCCAGCATGGCATCGAAACGCTGCTCGATGCGCGCGTGCAGGACGCTTCGGTCCGAAGGCTCCAGTGCGATCGGTGCGAAGCGCCACCGCGCCGCGGCGTCGTCGATGCGAGCGGGCGCGGCCAGCAGTGCGGACATCGCTTGACCCGTCAGCATGAACACTTCGAGCGCGCGCTGGATTCGCTGCGAATCGTTGGGCGCAAGGCGCGCGGC
The DNA here is from genome assembly GCF_032806925.1 of Paraburkholderia kirstenboschensis. NCBI lineage: Bacteria > Pseudomonadati > Pseudomonadota > Betaproteobacteria > Burkholderiales > Burkholderiaceae > Paraburkholderia > Paraburkholderia kirstenboschensis. The sequence continues at coordinate 3,356,301 of NZ_CP136513.1, forward strand.
AGTCGCCGGATCGACGGCAGCGAGGCGCGCGTGCAGCGCGGGCCAGCCATCGCGCGCGGCGTCGGCGTCGAGGTTCGCGCGTACATTCGCGTCGGCGGCGGGCAAGTCGTTGAGCCCTTGCGTGAGCGCCTTGTAGTACAACATCGTTCCACCGACCAGCAGCGGCAGCCGGCCGCGCGCAGTGATCTCTGCGGTCAGCCGGAGTGCGTCGGCGCGAAATTCAGCGGCGGAATAGGCGTCCGCGGGATCGACAATGTCGATCAGATGATGCGGCGCTACCGCACGCTCGTCGGCGGTAGGCTTTGCGGTGCCGATGTCCATCTCGCGGTAAACGAGCGCCGAATCGACGCTGATGATTTCGACCGGCCGCCGCGCGGCCAAGGCCAATGCAGCGGCCGTCTTGCCCGACGCAGTGGGGCCGAGCAGGCACGGAATGGGCGTTACGGTGCTTGCGGTCATGAGCGTGCCGGCGCTCGGCCATCGAGCCTGAAAAAGCACACCGTCACTGTCCGCGCATGAACAGGCGGTCGAGATCGGAGAGCGTCAACTGATACCACGTGGGACGCCCGTGGTTGCACTGATCGGCGCGCTCGGTCGCTTCCATCTGACGCAGCAGCGCATTCATTTCGTCCAGTGTGAGACGCCGGTTCGCGCGCACCGCGTGATGACAGGCGAGCGTGCCGAGCAGTTCGTGCTGACGCTCGGTCAAGACACGTGAGCCGCCGTAAGCATGCAAGTCGGACAGCACCGCGCGCGCCAATGCCTGAAGGTCGGCGTCTTTCAGCAGCGCCGGCACCGCGCGGATGGCGAGGGTGGTCGGCGACAGCACGGCCAGGTCGAAGCCGAGTGCGTCGAGCGTATCGCGCTCTTCTTCCACTGTGCCGATTTCGACGGGATCGGCTTGCATCGTCTGTGGAATCAGCAACGGCTGCACGGCAACCGTGCGGTCGGCGAGCGCGTTCTTGAACTGCTCGTAAAGGATGCGCTCGTGCGCGGCGTGCATATCGACGATCACGAGTCCATGCGCGTTCTGCGCAAGCACATAGATGCCGTGAATCTGGCCGAGCGCGAAGCCGAGCGGCTGGTCGTCGGCGGAGTTGAACGCGGGCGGCGCGTAGGGCGCCGACGCATTATAGGGCGACGGGCCTTCGGCGGCGGAGTCGCGCGCTTCGAAAAGCGTCGCGCCTTGCGGAGTTCCGGCGCTGGTGTCCTTGCGGCCGAACAACGCGTCATAGAATGCGAGCGGTTGCGCGACCGGCAGCGTGCCCTGCGTCATGCGGGACTGGCGCATCCACGTATTGCCGGCTTGGGGCGCGTTGAAACCGCCGCCCGTCGATCCTGGCGTGCCGCTCGAGCCAAAGCCGCCGACAAAGCTGCCCGCACCGGAAGCGCCGAACCCCGCACCGCCGACACCGCCCGGCGACGCCCCGAACGAAACCGCTCCGTCCGCCGACGCTTGCAGATGCGCCGCGTGCCCGCCTCCGGTCGTCTCCGGCGACGCGCCCGCATGGCGCGCCAGCGCACGCTGGACCGCGTGGAAAACGAACTGATGAATCGAGCGCGAATCGCGGAACCGCACTTCGATCTTCGACGGATGCACGTTCACGTCGACCGCTTCGGGCGGCAGATCGAGAAACAGCACATACGACGGGTAACGGTCGCCATGCAGCACGTCTTCATAAGCGGCGCGCACCGCGTGCGTGAGCAGCTTGTCTCGCACGAAACGGCCATTGACGAAGAAGTACTGCTGATCGGAGCGGCCGCGGCTTGCGGTCGGCAAACCCGCGCAACCGTAGACGGCGAGCGGGCCGGCGGATTCGTCGAGCGGCAGGTGAGCCGTCGCGAAAGTTTCGCCCAGTATCTTCGCGACTCGCGCGGGCGGTTCGCTGGCGTTCCAATGTTCGACGGCCTTGCCGTTGTGCAGGACCGAAATGGCGACGTCCGGTCGCGCCAGCGCGGCACGGCGAATCTGTTCGAGACAATGGCCGAGTTCGGTCTGTTCGCTTTTCAGGAATTTGCGGCGCGCGGGGGTATTGAAGTACAGCTCGCGCACTTCGATGGTGGTGCCTTGCGTGCCCGCAGCCGGGCTCAGCACGCCGGTTTGTGCATCGACGCGCACTGCATGCGGCGCATCGGCCGTGCGGCTCGTAATGATCATCTGCGCGACCGACGCGATCGAGGCGAGCGCCTCGCCGCGAAACCCGAGTGTCGCGACTGCCTCGAGCTCAGCGAGCGAGCGGATCTTGCTGGTCGCGTGGCGCATCAACGCGAGCGCAAGTTCGTTCTCGGGAATGCCGCAGCCGTCGTCGGTGATCGAAATACGTTTGACGCCGCCTTCGTCCAGCATGATGCGCAGCGTCTGCGCGCCGGCGTCGAGCGCGTTTTCCAGCAGCTCCTTCACGACCGATGCGGGCCGCTCGACCACTTCGCCGGCGGCAATCTGGCTAATGAGCTGATCGGGCAGCGGCAGGATTGCCCGCAGCGGGCGCAGAGCCGGCGTGGCGGCAGCGGCCGTGGCGTCGACAGGCGTTTCGGAAAATTCGGACATGGCGAAATTATAGCGATTCGGCGCGGCGGTCCTGAAATGGCGGAAACGTGCCGGAGATTTTCGAAGTTCGCCCGGGCACTTTCTGTATCATGACTCGGTCAATTGGGGCGGCGAGCAAGCGCTCACTGCTATCCCGCTGGTCTGCTGCCGACCTTCCCGCCACGTTCACTCTTGCCTCATAAAGGACGCTTTTTGGACACGCTGCTACATCTAGCCAATCTTGTGCTGCACATCGACAAGTTCCTGGGAGAATTCATCCACGTGTACGGCGCCTGGGTTTATGCGGTGCTGTTCCTGATCGTGTTCTCCGAAACAGGGCTCGTGATTCTGCCGTTTCTGCCGGGCGATTCGTTGCTGTTTATCGGCGGGGCATTCTGCGCGTCTGGGCAGATGAATCTCGGTCTGCTGATCCTGCTGCTGTTCGTCGCGGCGACTACGGGCAACACCGTCAACTATATGGTCGGGCGAGCTATTGGGCCGAAGGTTTTCAATTCGCGTATCCCATTGCTCGAGCGTTTTCTCGACCGGCGCGCGCTGCAGAAAACGCACGACTTCTACGAGAAGCATGGCGGCAAGACCATCGTGCTCGCACGCTTCATTCCGGTTGTGCGCACGTTTGCGCCGTTCGTCGCGGGTGCTTCGGAAATGACGGTTAGCCGGTTTCAGCTGTTCAATGTGGCCGGCGCGCTGTTGTGGGTATTGCTGCTTGTCCTGCTGGGCTATTTCTTCGGCAATATTCCGTTTATCCGCCAATATCTGAATGTGATCGTGCTGGTCGGGATTGGCGCCGCGATCGTGCCGGTCGTGCTCGGCGCGCTCTGGAAGATGATGCGCAAGAGTGCGTCGAAGCCCAGCTAACGCGGGTTCGCGCAATCAGCCCGCTGAAGTTGTCGAATGGACAAACGGCGTCGCGTAAATCGCGACGCCGTTTTTTTTCACGTGCGCGGCCACTCGCCTGCATGCGCGCTCACGTCACCGCACGCGGCGCGAGCGGGGTTTCCGGCGTCGGGTAGCCGGCCTCGCGGAATGTCTGAATGATCGCGCGGTTAGTGTCGAAGTACACCTGCCAGTAATGCTCATTGTGTGCGTAGGGTCGCACGCAAAGCAGCGGTCCTTCGGGCGTGAAGCTCAGCACTTCGACATCGGGTGGGGGGCTTTCCGCGACGTTCGGTATTTCCGCGATGGCGGCCTTCAGCCGGTTCATCGCGTCCGTCGCGTCCACGCCGTTCGCGATCTTCGCTGTCAGCTCGACCCGCCGCACTCGCAGCACGCTGTAATTGGAAATCGTGTCGGCGAAGATCTTGTTGTTGCCGATGATCGTCGTCACGTTATCCGGCGTGACGATGGTCGTGCCGAACAGACCGAGTTCAGAGACGGTGCCGGTGACGCCGCCCGCGGTCACGAAGTCGCCGACCTTGAACGGCCGCAACACCTGCATGAAGATGCCGGCCGCGAAGTGCGCGAGCAGTCCGCCCCACGCCGTGCCGATCGCGAGCCCGAGGCCGGCGAGAAGCGCCGCGAATGAAGTGGTCTGCACGCCGAATACCTGCAAGATCGCGAGGATCAGAAGCAGGTTCAATAGCGCGCCGAGAATTGAACCGAGGTAATGCGCGAGCGTGGGGTCGACGCGGCTGTTGCGCATTAGCACGGCACGCAGCAAGCGGGTAATGAGTCCAATGACCCAGCGGCCGACGATCCACAAGACGATCGCACCGAGCACCTTGACACCTAGGTCGATGCCCCGGGTCATCATGAAAACGCGTACGGTTTCGAAATCCAAGATGTTCCCCAATCGGTGAACTTCGTCTGGCTGATTCACAACGTGACGCGATACTGCGGGACGCGCCCGTATGGGCGCAAACTCGACCCGATAACACCTGGTCTTGGGGAGTTATAGGTGAAGGCGCGAAGGTCCGCAAGGACCGTTCCCGCGGCGCCTCACGCCCGCGGGACGCGTTTTACATCGGCAGATGGGAGTCGGAGTAGGGCGAGGTCGGAATAGCCAGCGTCTTGCCCAACGTTGACTTGGCGGGTCGGTTCGCGCGACCGAAGCTGCGCCAAGCAAATGCCGCGACGATTGCGAGCGCGTATGCGGCGCCGCGTACAAAAAACGCCGACGGCGTGCTGAACTGGCCGTAGCGTGTGCGGGCGTCGGCGAAAACAAGGAAAGTGAGGGCTGCGTCGAGCAGCACGGCGGCGAGCGCGAGCGCCGAAAACACGCGAGAGCCGTCTAGCGCGGCGCCGGGTACCAGGCGATTACACCCATTGCACGCGACAAGCACGATCGCCAGCAACGCAAGATTCGAGGCGAGATCGAACAGAAAATTGGTCATATCGATGGAATGAAAGCGCCGCAGGTTGCGGTGTTGCGAGAACGTCTGCGTCCGTCGGTTGTCAGCGGATCGGCAGACGGCGGCGATCATTGCACGTCTTTATGTCTCAATAAATGCTCACGTTCGCAGTCCGTAGTGTTGTCGGAATGTGCGAGGTCTTGCGTGAGAAAAATCGGAGGCGTTACGAGAAATCTCGGCGAGTCTTTAGGCTGTTTCGCTTTGGACTTTCGCTTTGTGGTTTGCGCTTCTGCCTGACGACGAGATTGTTGCCAAGAGACTGGAGATGAAGAGCGCCGCAAAGAAACTGCGGCACAAAAGAAAAGGGCTTACGACGCTGACGCGTGTAAGCCCTCGAATCTTTTGGTAGGCCGTACGGGATTCGAACCTGTGACCAACGGATTAAAAGTCCGCTGCTCTACCAGCTGAGCTAACGACCCAAAAGAGAAGCGAAATTATAGCGATAGCCCCGGAGGACTGTCAACCCGTTCCGAGCAATCCGATGTTGACGGTTAGTGCAGTCCAGATAGTGAAAAGCCCGGGGCATGAAGACCCGGGCTTCTCAGCGAGAGGCGCGCGTGACCGTCTTTTTGGCCTTCACGGGCACTGCGCGTTACTGCCAACTACCCGACAGTACTACGACTACTTGATCTGCGACAGCTTGCTTTGCGCCGACTGCGCGACCTCGGAGCCGCCGTATTGCGCGACGATCTGCTCGAGCGTCTTCTTGGCCGCGGCCTTCTGACCTTGCTCGAGCTGATTGTTCGCGATTGCCATCAATGCCTCGGGCGCGCGCGGATGCTGCGGATAGTTCTTCACCACACCCTGCCAGGTCGCCGTCGAGCCCTTGTAATCGCGCAGCGCATACAGCGCGTTGCCGAGCCAGTACTGCGCGGTCGGCTGATAGGGGCTGTTCGGAAACTTGGAGATGAAGCTGCGGAACGACGCCGCCGCATTCTTGAAGTCGCCGTTGCGGAACTGCTGTGAAGCCGCATTGAACGATTCCGTTTCGCCCGGCTGGACCTCGCCCTGAACGCCATCCACCGTTTGTTGCTGCGGCTCGAATTTCTTCAGGCGCGTGTCCAGATCGGTGTAGTAGTCCTTTTGCTGTTTTTGCAGCGTGGCGAGCTGATTGGCCATGTCCTCGTTCTGCCCGCGCAGCGTCGCGACCTGTTGATTCATCTGGTCGAGACGGTTGGACTGATCGAGGATCGTGCGCTGCGCTGCCGACAACTGGCTCGACAGGCTGTCAGTCTTCGCCCGAAGATCGAGAATGGCCTGACGGGCCTGATCGTCGTCGAAGATACCGGCGTGCGCCGGCACAGCCGTGAAGACCGTGCCCGCTACGCAGGCCGCTGCGGCAAATCGCAGCCAGGAGAAACGATGCGTCATACGGCTCATCACCTGTTACTTACTGTTGGTACACGAGATCGGCGCGGCGGTTCTGTGCCCACGACGATTCGTCATGACCGGTAGCTTGCGGCTTTTCCTTGCCGAGGCTCACGGCTTCCATTTGCGAGTCGGTCACGCCCATCAGCGACAGCGAACGACGCACCGCTTCAGCACGCTTCTGGCCGAGTGCCAGGTTGTACTCGCTCGTGCCGCGCTCGTCGGTGTTGCCCTGAATCAGCACGTGGCGTTGCGGATGGCTCTTCAGATACTGCGAGTGTTGCTGCAGCAGCGACTGATAGTCGTCCTTCACCGAATAGCTGTCGAAATCGAAGTAAATGCTGCGCTTCGCGAGCGGGCTGTTCGGATCGTTCAGCGGGTCGACGTTCACTTGCGCGACATCGTTCGGGTTCGGTTGCGTCGAGACGGCACCGCCCTTGTTTGCGTTTTCGTCGAGCTTGACGCCCGAATGACATGCGGCCAGTGCACCGACCATGAGGGCTGCGAATGCGAAGCGAAGTTTAGACATCATTTTTTACTCTCCTTGTGTTATTGCATCAACGTTATTGCATGAAAGGGCCCCAGGACGGCTCACGTACGCTGCCGCCCTGCACTGACAGGACCTGCCGGGTGCGACCGTCGGTCGAAACCGCAGCCAATACGCCACGGCCGTTCACCTGAGTGGCGTAAAGAATGTACTGACCGTTCGCCGCGAAGCTCGGCGATTCGTCATGTGTCGTGTCCGTCAGGCCCGTGGCGGTTCCGCCTTGCAGGTCCTGGATATACAGCTTGAAGCCTCCGCCGACGCGCGAAATATACGCGAGTTGCTTGCCGTCCGGGCTCACGCGCGGACTGGTGTTGTAGCTGCCGGTAAACGTGACCCGTTGTGCCGCGCCGGCGCTTTCATCCTGCGCCGACATCTTGTAGATCTGCGGTTGGCCTCCGCGATCGCTCGTGAAATAGATCGTCTGGCCGTCTGGCGAGAAGGTCGGCTCCGTGTCGATCGAGCTGCCTTGCGTGAGACGGCGCATGCCGGTGCCGTCCGCATTCACGGCGAAGATTTGCGTGTTGCCGGTGCGCGAGAGCGCCACGGCGAGCGTGCGTCCGTCCGGCGACCATGCCGGCGCGCTGTTATTGCCTTTCTGGTCCGAAACGACAATGCGGCGCCCCGTGGGCAGATCGTGGATATAGACGATCGGCTTCTTCTTCTCGAACGATACGTAAGCCACCTTGGTGCCATCAGGCGACCACGCCGGCGAGATGATCGGCTCGGGGCTCGACAGCGCGATGTGCGCGTCCTGGCCGTCCGAATCCGAGATTTGCAACTGATAACGGTTGCCTGTCTTGATGACATACGACAGCCGCGTTGCGAACACGCCGCGGCCGCCCATCAGTTTGGCGTAAATGTAGTCGGCCACCTTGTGCGCGCTCATACGCAGGCCGCTTTCGGGGCTAACCAGCACGAGGCCGCCGAGGCTTTCGCCCTTGACCGTGTCGTATAGCTTGAAGCGCACTTCGTACTGGCCGTTCGGCAGGCGGTTCACGCTGCCGGCGACGAACGCATTCGCGCCTTTGGCCTTCCAGCTACCGAGGTCGACCGAGGCCGTTTCGGGAACCGGCGCCGAGCCTGCGTCGATATTGGTGAATTTGCCGCTGCGTTGCAGGTCCTGACGCACGATGGTGCTGACCTGTTGCGGCGAGTTCGCTTCATTGGCGAAGTTCGCCGTTGCGATCGGGAACTGGGTGGACCCGACGCCCGTCACGAGGACGTTGAGTTGTGCGTTCGCGGCGCCGCCGACGGCGATCAGGCACGACGCTACAAGTGTCCGCAGGCCTAGCTTGGTCATCAAACTCATGCTGTATGGATTCCCCAAAAAACGGTTTTACTAAAGCTTCGCGACAGCAGACAGACCGGAAAACAACTAATTCGTTCCCGAGCGCGCCGCGCCGGGCGGGGCGCTGGGTCTGCTGTCAAGTTACTGTCAGGCTTTCATCAACCTGCCGGTCGCAACGTAATTCTGAAGCTCGCGGGCGTCTTGCCGTCGATGTCCTGAGGCATTGGGTCCGAACGCTGAACGGCTCGCAACGCCGCGTCGTCCCACGCGGAATTGCCGCTGCTGTGAGCGATCGTCGCGCTCAACAGGGTGCCCGTTGGTGAACAACGAACGGCGATCACAGTCTCGAGGCCCTCCGTCTCACCACCCCACGAGATGTTCGGCCGCACCACGCGACGCACCTTGTCGGCGTAACCCGGCGATGCCGCATTGCCACCCGAGCCGCTGCCTGTGCCGCTCTTGCCAAGGCCATTGCCAGTCGAGCCCGGAGGCCCGGCCATGCCTTGCATCTGTGCGAGGCGCGCACGGCGTTCGGCGTCGACCTTCTTCGCTTGCGCCGCTGCCTCGGCTTGTGCGGCTTGTGCCTTCGCCTTCGCTGCCTTTTGCGCGTCCGCCTTTTTCTGCGCTTCGGCCTCAGCCTGCTTTTGCTGCTCCTGCTGCTGTTCCTTCAACTGCTGCTGCTTTTGCTGCTCGGCCAACTGCTGTTGCTTGAGCTTTTCCGCCTGCTGCTGTTGTTGCTTCTGCTTCGCGGCGGCCGCCTTCTGGGCAGCCAGTTGCGCCGCCTGTTCGGCCAACTGCTGCTGACGCTTCGCGTCGGCTTCCTGCTGAGCCTGCAGCTTCTCCTGACGTTGCTGTTCTGCGAGTTGCGCCTGACGAGCCGCTTCCTGTTGCTTGCGTTTCTTTTCTTGCAGCGCGATCTCGGCCTGTTCGTCCGCCACCGGCGGAGCAGGGACGACGGGCGCGGGCGGCGGCGGCGCCACGCGCGGGATCGCGCTGTCGGGCACCTCTGTCCACAGTTCCGCTTCGGCGCCTTCAGGCGTGCTGTTCTGCCACTGAATGCCGTGATACAGGAAGAACCCGAGCAGCGCATGCATCACCAGCGCGAACGCAAAGGCTCGCCCGGTGCCGCGTTCACGCGGTGGCTGGAGCGGATAGTCGGTGTTCTTACGGATCATTGCGATTTGACGAGCAATCCAACGCGTTTGACGCCCCGTGCCTTCAGCTCGGACATCACGTTCATCACGGCTTCATACTTCACGGTCTTGTCGGCGGCGATCACGACAGGCTGATCGGGATGCGACTGCGCGCGGTCGGCGATGAAACCGTTGAGGCCCGCTTTCGTCATGTCCTCCTGCTGCTGCGCGCCGGAGTCGTCCTTGTATTTGACGCTCATGTTGCCGTCCGCGCGAATGTTGACGATCACAGGCGGCGTTTGCTGTTGCGGCGCTGCGCCGCCGACGGTCGGCAGATTGACGATGGACGGCGCGACTAGCGGCGCGGTCACCATGAAGATGACGAGCAGCACGAGCATCACGTCGATATACGGCACGACGTTGATGTCGGACATCGCGCGGCGCGAGCGGCCGCCGCGCATGCTGGAGGAGCGAGAGCCTGCCATCGTGGACTCCTTAGTGCGCCTGGCGCTGCAAGATGTTCGAGAACTCTTCGATGAAGGTCTCGAAGCGGATCGCCAGACGGTCGATGTCGTGCGCGTAGCGGTTGTATGCGACCACGGCTGGAATCGCGGCGAACAGGCCGATCGCGGTTGCGGTCAGCGCTTCGGCGATGCCCGGCGCCACGTTCGCAAGCGTGGCCTGCTGTACGTTGGCAAGTCCGCGGAACGCATTCATGATCCCCCACACCGTGCCGAACAAACCGATATACGGGCTGACCGAACCGACCGACGCGAGAAACGCGAGGTTCGCTTCGAGCACGTCCATTTCACGCTGGAACGCCGCACGCATTGCACGGCGCGCGCCGTCGAGAATCGCACCCGGGTCGTTCAGGCGTTTTTCCTTGCCCTTGAGGAATTCACGCATGCCTGACTCGAAAATGCGTTCAAGCGCGCCGATGGTGTGACGGTTATTGGCAGCGCTCTGATACAGCGCCTGCAGGTCGCCGCCCGACCAGAAATCGCGTTCGAAACGCTCAGTCTGCGCGCGGGCGCGGCGGATCGCAAACCACTTGCGGAAGATGAAAGTCCACGAGAGCAGTGACAGCAACAGCAGGAGCGCCATGACGGCCTGCGCCAGCAGGCTCGCGTTGAGTACGAGAGAAACGATCGACAGATCTTGTGTAGTGTTCATAAAGGTTCGTTTTATCGTCCCGAAAGGGGCGTCCGGCTTTGCAAGGCCACACGAAGCTTGCCGTGAGCAAAACGGAAGCATCGGCGGTACTGCAAGCCGAACCATGCTTTTGTGCTGCTTGGTCGATGCGAGTTCACTGGCCCCGTACCAACGGGAGTCAGCATGCGTTCGTTGACACGCCGCCGTCGCGCACGCATGGTCCACGCCGCAAAGCTGCCAGGACCTGCGGCGGAATTGCGGCGGGGCGCAGCGCTGTGCGCTCGACGCAGCCGACCCGGATCGAGCCGGTAGCAAGCAGCGTGCCCCCGCGCCACGCTTCCTGCGCGAAGTCCACGGACGCTCTGCCGAGCCGCTCGATCCGGCTTACCACTTTGACGACGTCGTCGAGACGCGCGGGCGCCCGATAGTCGACTGCGGTGCTGCGGACGATGAAGATCGCGCCCGTTTCATCGGCGAGCCGATTCTGGTCGATGCCGCACGCGCGCAGCCATTCGGTGCGCGCCCGTTCAAAGAACTTCAGGTAATTCGCGTAAAACACGATGCCGCCGGCGTCGGTATCCTCGTAGTACACGCGGATGCCCCACGAATGGCCGATTTCCGTGCCTGGCTGGCTGGTCGTCATATTCATGCGGCGCATTTTACCGGATCGCACACTGCGAGGTCTGTTTCAAGATGTGCGCGCCGTCCGGCGGGCCTTTTAGCCGCGATGAATGGTCAAACCGGCGAACGATTGCGCCACTGGCATCAGTTCGATCGTATTGATGTTGACGTGTGCCGGGCGAGTGGCGATCCAGTAGATCGAATCGGCGATATCTTCGGCCGTCAGCGGCTGGACGTTTTCGTAGACCTTGCCGGCCTTTTCGTCGTCGCCCCGAAAGCGCACGTTCGAAAATTCGGTGCCGCCGCACAGGCCAGGCTCAATGTCGGTCACGCGAAGCGCGGTGCCTGCCAGGTCCGCGCGCAGGTTCAGGCTGAACTGGCGCACGAACGCCTTGGTGGCGCCGTAGACATTGCCGCCGGCATAAGGCCAGCGGCCGGCGACCGAGCCGAGGTTGAAAATATGGCCGCGGTTGCGCTCGACCATGCCGGGCAATAGCGCGTGCGTGACCTGGACAAGGCCGGTGCAGTTCGTTTCGATCATCGTCTGCCATTCGTCGAGGCTCGCCTTCTGCGCCGGCTCGACGCCCAGTGCGAGGCCGGCGTTGTTCACGAGCACGTCGATGGCGGCGAATTCGGCGGGCAGGGCTGCCGGGACCGCCTCCACGGCCGCGCGGTCCCGCACGTCCAGCTCGTAAGGCAGGAGGGCGTCGCCGAGTTCGTCGGCGAGCGCCTGCAGGCGGTCTTTGCGGCGGGCCGTGGCGACGACGCGATGGCCGCCCTTGACGAAGGCACGAGCGATGGCGGCGCCGAATCCTGCGGACGCACCGGTGACGAACACGATCATTACAGTTCCCTGGTCGGTAGAAGAGAAAGGCCACAAGCCTACTTCCAATGCGGCGCTGCGGCAAGGATAGACGAGCCGGATGGATTGCGTCGCAAGACGTGCGCACAGGCTTCCTGGCGGGTCTTCGCGGGACGGCTCCGCGCTGTGCTGCGCGCCTACGGTGGCCTTCGTGCCGGCGCCCAGGGCGACGGCGGAAACCCGGTTGCCTATTCGATCCTCTTCCAATAAACTAACGCGCTCACCCCTGCGTGACTGGCGATAGAACCGATCCAACCAATCGGGTTCAAGGTGGAAAAACCCACCGTGAAGCGCAGGGTGCCGTTTTGCCGTTCGCCTGGGCAGCCGTGATCCGCGCGCATTAATTTGCGCTGACGGTGGCTGTCCTGCCTCGCGTGTGCGGCGACTCTCCTTTCGCCACGTCAGGGCTGGCCCAGCCGCCAGCAGCGCCGCGTACCCTCTACGCAAGATTCGGCGCACGATCCGGTCAACCTGAACACACTCAACGGAATCCGTATGTTTGACAGAGCCCAAAGCACCATCGCCAACGTCGACCCTGAACTCTGGAAGGTGATCGAGCAGGAAAACCGTCGTCAGGAAGAGCATATCGAACTGATCGCGTCGGAAAACTACACGAGCCCGGCTGTGATGGCTGCGCAAGGCTCGCAACTCACGAACAAGTACGCCGAAGGGTACCCGGGCAAGCGCTACTATGGCGGGTGCGAATATGTGGACGTGGCGGAGCAGCTCGCGATCGACCGCGTGAAGCAACTGTTCGGCGCCGAGGCCGCCAACGTGCAGCCGAACTCGGGCTCGCAGGCGAACCAGGGTGTGTTCTTCGCCATGCTCAAGCCGGGCGACACGATCATGGGCATGAGCCTCGCGCACGGCGGCCACCTGACGCACGGATCGCCCGTCAACATGTCGGGCAAGTGGTTCAACGTGGTGAGCTACGGCCTGAACGAAGCCGAAGACATCGACTACGACGCTGCCGAGAAGCTCGCCCAGGAACACAAGCCGAAGCTGATTGTTGCCGGTGCGTCCGCATTCGCGCTGCGCATCGACTTCGAACGTCTGTCGAAAATCGCGAAGTCGGTCGGCGCGTACTTCATGGTCGACATGGCGCACTACGCCGGCCTCATCGCTGCCGGCGTCTATCCGAACCCGGTGCCGCACGCGGACTTCGTGACCACCACCACGCACAAGAGCCTGCGCGGCCCGCGCGGCGGCGTGATCCTGATGAAGGCCGAATTCGAGAAGCAGATCAACTCGGCAATCTTCCCGGGCATTCAGGGCGGCCCGCTGATGCACGTGATCGCCGGTAAGGCGGTTGCGTTCAAGGAAGCGCTGTCGCCGGAATTCAAGGCTTATCAGCAACAAGTCGTTGAAGATGCCCGCGTGCTCGCGGAGACGCTCGTCAAGCGCGGTCTGCGCATCGTGTCGGGCCGTACTGAAAGCCACGTGATGCTGGTCGACCTGCGCGCGAAGAAGATCACCGGCAAGGCCGCGGAAGCCGCGCTGGGCGCCGCTCACATCACGGTCAACAAGAACGCGATTCCGAACGACCCGGAAAAGCCGTTTGTGACGAGCGGTATCCGTCTCGGCTCGCCGGCCATGACCACCCGCGGCTTCGGCATCAAGGAAGCGGAGCAGGTGGGTAACCTGATCGCCGACGTGCTGGACAACCCGGAAGACACAGCCACGATCGAACGCGTGCGCGGGCAGGTCGCCGAGTTGACGCAGCGTTTCCCGGTCTACCGCTAAGCCGCCATGCATTGCCCTTTCTGCCGTCACGCCGATACGCAGGTCGTCGACTCGCGTGTCTCCGAAGACGGCGCGACGATTCGCCGGCGCCGCCGCTGCCCGGCCTGCGACAAACGTTTCACGACGTATGAGCGGGTCGAGCTGGCGTTGCCGTCGGTCGTCAAGAAAGACGGCAGCCGTACCGAATTCGATCGCCGCAAGATTGTCGCAAGCATGCAACTGGCGCTGCGCAAGCGTCCGGTTGCAGCAGACGCGATCGACGCGGCCGTCGCCCGGATCGAGTACCAACTCCTTGGCAGCGGCGAGCGCGAGGTGCGCAGCGAGCGCCTCGGCGAACTCGTAATGAACGAGTTGCGAGCGCTCGACACCATTGCCTACGTTCGTTTCGCCTCTGTTTACCGGCGCTTTGAAGACGTCTCTGAATTTGAAGACGTGATCGAAGAGTTCCGCCACGCTTCCTCTCCTCCCAGGCCGTCGCGCAAGCGCTGAGCGTCCACGCGCCTCGCGTCGCGTCCGGCTACTCGTGTGTTGCCGCGTCGCTTCCCGTCTCTGCATTTCCCGCTCCGTCATGGTTAGTCGCGTGAATTCTTGCGCGCAATAGCGCCTGAATGCCACCTGGCCATCCGGCCGATTGTTGAGCCACCCTTGAATTGCTAGATTCGCCGCATTCTTTGAAATGTTCAGGGATGCAGATGAAACAGCATGCAATCGGTTTGCCGCCGTGCGGCGGATTTACGCTTGTCGAAACGCTGGTCGTGCTCGCGCTGCTGGCGATGATCGTGTTGGCGGCGACCCCATCCTTCGTAGCGTGGCAGGTACGGGATCAGGTCGACGCCCGCGCAAAGGCGCTCATGTCGACGCTCGCGTATGCGCGCAGCGAGGCATTGCGTCGCGGCGCTCGCGTGACCGTATGCCGGACGGATGCGGCGCGGCACTGTCTTGCCCCCGGGCAACCGTGCGGCACTGGCTCGACCGACTGGTCTTGCGGCTGGGCGGTATTGGCGGACCGAGCCGGCACCCTTACGCTGCTGCGCGCCCATTCCTCGCTTTCGTCGGTGAGCATCGTGGGTACTCAGACGAATCTGACGTTTACGCCGCCCGTGGGCCAATTGATCGGCACCTTCCGCAGTTTCGACATTGCACCGCGTGCGCCATCGAAAGCGACTCAGGGCGATAAGTGGCGGCGCTGCATCCGGATTGCGGCGGGTGGGCGGGCGCGGATCGTCGCAGGGGCGTGCGGGGCGGCGTCATGAGGCCGTTCATCACACTATCCTGGGCGCAACCACCATCGCAGCAGCGTTGCAGCGGCGAGTGCGGCGGCAACTCGTTGATCGAAGTGATGCTGGCCGTCGCGGTGCTGGCGGTCACGGCGCTCGGTGTGATCGCCGGGCAATTGTGGACAGCGCGTGAGGCCCGAGCAATGTCGATGCGAGAACACGCCGCATGGATAGCCGATTCCGTGGCTGAGGCGATGTCCGCGACGTCGGGCAACGAGGCCGCGCTCGCGTCGTGGAACTCGCGAGCGGCAACGCTGCTGCCGCGAGGCGACGCGTCGGTCGTCACGACCGGTGGCGTGTCGGCGGCTCGAGTGATGGGCGGCTTCGCAAAACTTGCCGCGCGCGAACGACGTGATCGACAAGCCCGAGCCTTGTGGCGGAGTGAACGCGCCCGTGGGCTTCTCATGTGTCGCGCTGGCGTTCGTCAAATGATGTCGCGTTTGCATCGTGCGCGCGGCCATACGCTGGCCGAATTCGTTATTGCCGTTGCGCTGGGGCTCGTAGTGACTGCTGGCGTAGTGTCGCTTTACACGACACAGCGCGCAGCCCATGAGCACGCGAACAATGCGCTGCGGATCCGCGAGGCCGGTTGGACGGCGCTGACCGTTGTCGGGCAGCAGTTGCAGATGGCGGGCTTCGTGCCGGCCGACGCGGCGCAATATCGCGCTCCGGCGCCGTTGTTCGGCTGTTCGGGCGGCCACCCCGCCGGCACGGATGACAGCCGTCTGACGTGCGAGACATTGCCCGGTAAATCAGACGGCGTCGCGGTGCGATATGTCGGCGACAACGTGTCGACGTGGCCGTCATCGACGGGACAGACAACGGACTGTCTCGGGCAAGCCGTGACCAGCAGCAGCGCTGCGCTCGGCGAGCGCGGCGTGCCGGTGGTCAATCGCTTCTACGCCAAGGTGAGCGGCTCGACCGGCGAGCCGGAGCTTTATTGCGAAGGCAATGGCAAGACAGGCTCCGCGCAGCCGCTGGTCGAAGGCGTCGAGCGCGTGCGGATCAGGTACTGGTTGGCCGGCGCGGTCAATGCAATAGACGCGTCGGCGGTGATGGCCGACCAGTGGGCCAGCGTCGTCGCGGTCGATCTTTGTGTGCTCGTGCGGGGCGCGCCACAAGGGCAGCGCTCACGCTATCTGGACTGCGATGGCGTCAGCGGCATCGCGAGCGACTTGCGTCCGCGGCAAGCATTCTGGCGGCGGATCGCGCTGCGTAATCACGTGGAGGCTGTTTCGTGACCTACACACCAGGCAGAACGGCGTGCCGCTGCGTCGGTCAAGCGCTGCGCGGCTGCGGACAGCAATGGGCGGCGCCGAGGGCGGCGCCGAGCGGCCAGAGGCGTCGTGCTTCGCGCCTACGCCGCCGCGCACCGCGCACGCGTTGCCGCGGCGCCGTCCTGCCCATCGTTCTGCTGATTTCGGCGATGTTGTTGGCGACATCGGCGGCCTGGTTCGAGGCATCGGTCGCGGCCGCGCGTAGCGCCGTCAATGTGCGCGACTACTTGCAGGCATTCCACGCTGCGGATTCGGCATTGAGCTTATGTGCCCGCAGCGCCGTTGCGGGCACGGGCATTGGCGCATTGGCATCGCCGCCAGTCGCCCGTGAACCGCCGCAGTGGAAAGTCGAAGCTGCCTTCGAAGCCGCGGCCGCGACCCCTGTCGCGCAGTGGCCCGGGTCGCTGCGCGCGCCGCAATGCGTGGTCGAAGGATGGAGTCTGCCGGCTCGCCCCGATGCGCGGGCGTACCTGCTCACATCGCGCGGCTTTGGCAAGAACAAGGACTCGCAGGTATGGCTGCAAATGGAACTGGTTATCGACGGCGACAGGATCGAACGCCATTGGCGGCGCGTCGCCGCACGGC
Organism: Paraburkholderia kirstenboschensis; assembly: GCF_032806925.1. NCBI lineage: Bacteria > Pseudomonadati > Pseudomonadota > Betaproteobacteria > Burkholderiales > Burkholderiaceae > Paraburkholderia > Paraburkholderia kirstenboschensis. The sequence continues at coordinate 3,373,053 of NZ_CP136513.1, forward strand.
CCTTTTAGTGAGGCATAGATGAGAAGGGCGTACGTATCCGCATTCACCTTGCTCGAACTGATCATCACTCTCGCGATAGTCGCGGTGCTGGCCGTCTTTGCTGTGCCGTCGTATCGCAGCCAAGTCGTGCGAACGCATCGGGTCGACGCGGCATCGGCGCTGTTTCGGGCAGCGCAATTGGTCGAGGGTGCGGGAAGTGACAGCATTGCTGCTCTGCCGCCGGGCCTCGATCAGGCTCCGCAATTCGGTACTGCGGTCTATCGGCTGCATCTGCTGCCGGCGGACGATGCTAACGGCGGTTATTCAATTGAAGCGGCTCCCGAGGAATCGGGCCCGATGCACGATGACCCGTGCGGCGTTTTCACGCTCGACGCGACAGGGATGCGAAGTAATAAGAATGTCGCGATTGGGTCGGCGCCGCCCACGGGGCAGTGTTGGGGCACTAGCTAGCAAGCAGCGAAGCCAGCGTGCGCCGCGGTGCGCTCGTTGACTGACAAAAAGGCAGGAACCATGAAGCACTGAAGCACTGAAGCACTCAACCCTGCCCAGCACTTCACCGCTGGTCGCCCGAACCATACGGTGCACGCGACTCCCCTTTGATCTGCTGCCACACGCGGTACGCTTCCCACGCGGCAAGCGCCAGGCCGCCCCATTTCAGCGCGGGCTTAGCGCCGGCTGCAACCGTCGCGCGCAGCGGCTTCGCGAGGACGAGCGAGGCGATCGAACTGACTAGCGGATACTGTTTGAGGAGAGCGCCAATCGTCCCGGCGTTGAGGAAATTCGCTTTGGACCCTGTGCCCATGCGCAACCCGCCGAAACCCGGCACGACGAACTTAAGCCAACTGAAGTGTGTGACGGCTTCGCGCAATTCGATCGTCGCCTGAGCCAACTCCATGCGCTCGACGTCCGCGCGCACGAGCAGCAATTCCTTGCGTAGCGCTCGCAGGTGCGGCGCGCTAAGGTCTCTCGCCGGCTGGCGCTTGTTGCGGAATGCGGAACTTGTATGGCTCTGGCTCATGGCGTATCGGCAGTATTGAGGGCTAGGAACAGCGCACGGAACGGCACAACGAGCGGCGCAAAGAACGGTGCAAAGAACGGCACAGCAAGCGTCGGTGCAACCGGTCGGCTTCAGATACGCTTGACATCCGGCTCACGAACTTGCCAATCAGCGAAGGACGGCTCCCGCTCCGTGCGCTCGCAGTGCTACGGTCTACGAAATACGTCGCGGTCTTTTTCGAATTCGGCGATGGTGGACTCGAAAACCATCGGCGCATTACGCAGATTACTGCGCGCTTTTAGCGCGCAGGTCAGTCCGGCGATCGCATAGACAAGTGTGATTCCGGCAAGCGCCTGCCACCGGTATGTGTCCCAGAACGCGATGGCGACCAGCGCGGTAAGAGCGATCAGGGCCATGGTGGTCAGCATCATCGCGGCAAGGCCAAGAAAGAGCACGCCCAGAAGGCGGTCTTTTTCTTCGGCCAGTTCAATGCCGACCAGTTCAAGGCGTGTTTGCAGAATGGCGGACACCGAGCCGATGATGCGGCGTAACGGGCTATGTTGTTCGCGCTGCGAATGTGTGTCGGTCGTCATGGCTGTGGGCGTTGCGCGTGTTGGCCTAAGCGGCGCGTGCAAACGTGCGCGCCAAGATAAGCGGACCGGCCGGACATGCGCCGGTCCGCTTGATTCGCTGGCAAGCCGGACAGAGCTTGTCCGGCAACGTGCTGTGGTGTTACTTGCGGTTGATCAGCAGACCCAGCAGCACGCCGGCGCCCGCGGCAATGCCGATGGATGCCCACGGATGCTCGTGAACGTAGTCGTCGGTTGCGCGAGCAGCCTTCTTGCCTTTCTCGACCACGACGACTTGCACGTCGGCCGCTTTTTCCCTGGCTTGCTTCAGACGTGACAGCGCCGTTTCGCGCAGTTCCGAAGCGCGCTCGCCAGTTGCGCTTGCGGCCTGTTTCAGCAGGTCTTCAGCGTCCGCGAGGACGGTTTTGATATCCGACATCAATCTCTCCTTGTTGACTTCCGACATTGACAGCTCCCCTTCGTCTCACGCCACGCGTGAATCCTAACTAAAGAAACGGCGGCTGGCGAGCGCACTGCCCGGTTTGCGGAGCCGAACGCACGAACCGTTCCTGGCGAGCCGAAACCCTTCCGGACAGCACCTGCATGACCCCTTACAGATGATGTTAGTGCATGATGGAGTTGATCTGTCCCGCAAAGTTTCCACCAAATCGGCGAAAATTACAAAAAGGCATAAAGTAGTGAGCCGATGTTCGTTCGGCATGTACGGTCGCTGCCGTATGCTTTATCTTTTCCAGGCGCTGCGGGCACATGCTCGCGCTGGTGTCCGAATACTTAAGGAGATGCACATGAGTCTACGTCTTGGCGATACCGCACCGGATTTCGAGCAGGAGTCGAGTATCGGCCGCATCAAGTTTCATGAATGGCTCGGCGACAGCTGGGGCGTGCTGTTCTCGCACCCGGCCGACTTTACGCCGGTCTGCACCACGGAACTCGGCCTGACCGCCAAGCTCGCCGAGGAATTCGAGAAGCGCAACGTGAAGACCATCGCGTTGTCGGTCGACAGCGCCGAGTCGCACAAGGAATGGATCAAGGACATCAACGAGACGCAGGCCGCCAACGTCGGCTTTCCGATTCTGGCCGATGGCGACCGCAAAGTGTCCGAGTTGTACGACATGATTCACCCGAACGCCAATGAAACACTCACGGTCCGCTCGCTCTTCGTCATCGATCCGAAGAAGAAAGTGCGTCTGATCATTACGTACCCGGCAAGCACAGGACGCAACTTCGACGAAGTGCTGCGCGTAATCGATTCGCTTCAGCTCACCGACAGCCACTCAGTTGCGACGCCCGGCAACTGGAAGCAGGGCGACGACGTCGTGATCGTGCCGTCGCTGAAGGACGAAGAGGTGATCAAACAGAAATTCCCGAAGGGTTACAAGGCGCTGCGTCCGTATCTGCGCATGACGCCGCAGCCGAATAAGTAAGCGCGCTCGGCGCAAGGCTGAGGACTTTCGGAAGCCGAAAGCCGAAAGCTGAGCCATACACGGACAAAGGCCGGTTCATCGCGAACCGGCCTTTTACTTTGTGCGCCCAGCATGGGCGCAATCTTGTGGGTGCAAGTCCCATCGTGAGCTGACCACAGCGAACGAAGCAAAGCGCAACTGCGTGAGGGCGACCGAGCGTGGGGAGGAAGCGTGGAGCGAAACCGCGAGCCGATGAACAAGAACCGGATATGAGGCGTTGCCGATCAGGGCGAGCGTGCAAAGAAGCGCGAAGCTCTCGTGGTCAAGGATCAGGCAACGTAGATGCGGCGGTTGTGCGGCGAAGGATTGCGTTCTTACCTGGGGAGATCTCGCCTCGTGCCTGAAAGGGCAACGGCGTCGAGCCGGAGCGAGAAGTCAGCAGAGGCCGTAGTAGTCATAGGACAGGCCGATGAGGCCAAAGCTGGTGACGAAGGGCCAAACGGGAAGGAGTGTCCAGCGTCATGTCGATGCGACAGGCAATGCGTCAGATGCCCGCGCAAGCGGGGCGGGTGGGAGTCACGTGCGGTGAAGTTGCACGGCGTACGCCGACAAGCGATGAAGCCTGCTGCCCGCGACATGAATCGGGGGACACAGGGTCGGCGCTGCTGGAAGCAGCGCTGACAAAAGAGAACCTGAAGCAGGCGTTCAAACGGGTCCGGTCGAACAAGGGAGCCGCTGGCGTGGACGGTCTGGACATTGACCAGACGTCGCGTCATCTGGTGACGGCGTGGCCCGCGATCCGTGAGCAGCTGCTCAAGGGGACGTACCGGCCCAGCCCGGTACGTCGGGTGACGATTCCGAAGCCGGATGGAGGTGAGCGCGAGCTTGGCATCCCGACGGTAACGGACAGGTTGATCCAGCAGGCACTCCTGCAGGTGCTGCAACCGGTTCTAGACCCTACCTTCAGTGAGCACAGCCACGGCTTCCGGCCTGGACGGCGTGCGCACGACGCGGTGTTAGCCGCGCAGTCGTACGTGCAGTCAGGTCGGCGAATCGTGGTGGACGTTGATCTGGCGAAATTCTTTGACCGGGTCAATCACGACATCCCGATCGACCGTCTACAGAAACGAATCGATGATGCCGGCGTAATCCGGCTGATCCGGGCGTATCTGAACAGTGGCATCATGGATGGCGGAGTGGTCCAGCAACGGGATCAGGGCACGCCGCAAGGCGGACCACTATCCCCGTTGCTGGCCAACGTGCTGCTCGACGAAGTGGACAAGGAGCTGGAGCGGCGGGGTCATTGCTTCGCGCGCTACGCCGACGACGCGAATGTCTATGTTCGTAGCCGCCGTGCGGGTGAGCGGGTGATGGCATTGCTGCGACGTCTGTATGGGCGACTGCGGCTCAAGGTCAACGAGACCAAAAGCGCAGTGGCCAGTGTGTTTGGTCGCAAGTTTCTGGGCTACAGCCTGCGGGTGGCTGCGGGTGGGGCGGTCAAACGCAAGGTGGCGGCCAAACCGCTGCTGGCGTTCAGACACCGCATCCGTGAACTGACCCGTCGCTCTAACGGGCGCAGCATGAAGGAAGTGGTGGAACAGTTACGGCCTTACGTGCAAGGCTGGAAGGCGTACTTCAGGATGGCGCAAACCCCCGGTGTGTGGTTGGCACTGGATGAGTGGCTGCGTCACCGGTTGCGCACGATCCAGCTCAAACACTGGCGCCGCGGCACCACCATCTACCGGGAACTGCGTGCGCTGGGGGCACCGGCCGCTGTGGCGCGGCAAGTCGCGGCGAACAGTCGTTGCTGGTGGCGCAATGGCGACGGTGCGCTCAAGCGTGTGCTGACCATCGCCTACTTCGACCAGCTTGGCGTACCCCGACTCTCCTGACCTCAACTTCCCGAACCGCCCGGTGCGGACCCGCATGCCGGGTGGTGTGGCAGGGGTACGGCCTCATGGCCGTCCCCTATGCCGATCGACGCATGAGCAAACCGCGCTGCGACAAACCGTGGTCTGCCTTCGGAAAGGCTTTAGAAAAACGCCTGGATGCCCGTTTGCGCGCGCCCGAGAATCAGCGCGTGGATGTCGTGCGTGCCTTCGTAGGTGTTGACCACTTCAAGATTCACCAGATGCCGTGCGATGCCGAACTCGTCCGAGATGCCGTTCCCGCCGAGCATGTCCCGCGCGAGCCGCGCAATGTCGAGCGCCTTGCCACATGAATTGCGTTTCATGATCGACGTGATCTCGACGGCCGCCGTGCCTTCGTCTTTCATACGTCCAAGGCGTAGCACGCCTTGCAGGCCGAGCGTGATCTCTGTCTGCATATCGGCGAGTTTTTTCTGAATCAACTGGTTTGCCGCGAGCGGCCGGCCAAACTGCTTGCGATCGAGCACGTACTGACGCGCGGTGTGCCAACAGGCTTCCGCTGCGCCGAGCGCGCCCCACGCAATGCCGTAGCGGGCCGAGTTCAGGCACGTGAACGGACCGCGCAAGCCGCTCACTTCCGGAAAGCGGTTTTCTTCCGGCACGAACACTTCGTCGAGCACGATTTCGCCGGTGATCGACGCGCGCAAGCCCACCTTGCTATGGATGGTCGGCGCCGACAGTCCCTTCCAGCCCTTCTCCAGGATGAAGCCGCGAATCGCGTCCTTGCCGTTTTCCTCGAGCTTGGCCCACACCACGAAGACGTCGGCGATCGGCGAATTGGTGATCCACATTTTCGAGCCCGACAGCGAGTAGCCGCCGTCGACCTTCTTTGCGCGCGTCACCATGCTGCCCGGATCGGAGCCGTGATTCGGCTCGGTCAGTCCGAAGCAGCCGATCCATTCGCCGGTGGCGAGCTTCGGCAGGTATTTTTGCTTCTGCGCCTCGGAGCCGAACTCGTAGATCGGCACCATGACTAGCGAAGACTGCACCGACATCATCGACCGGTAGCCGGAGTCGACGCGCTCCACTTCACGCGCGATCAAGCCATACGCCACGTAGTTCAGCCCCGGCCCGCCGTATTGCTCGGGAATCGTCGGACCGAGCAGGCCCAGTTCGCCCATCTCGCGGAAGATTTCGATGTCGGTCTTCTCGTGACGGAACGCTTCGAGCACGCGCGGCTGCAGTTTGTCCTGCGCATACGCGGCGGCGGCGTCGCGCACCATGCGTTCGTCTTCGGTGAGCTGCTGATCCAGCAGCAGCGGGTCTTCCCAGTGAAACTGCGCGGCCTCGGCCATGACGTATCTCCTGATTCCTTGCTTGATTGAAGCTTGACTATGGTTCCGCTATGCGGAACAATGTTTTGCAAACCACGCCTGAGTGTATCACCCGATGACGCCCGCATCCACTTTGTCCGATCCGCTCGACGAGCGCAAATTCGTCGTCGCCCTCGCACGCGGGCTTGATCTGCTGCGCGCGTTCAAGCCGGGGGAGACGATGCTCGGCAACCGCGACTTCGTCGAACGCACCGGCTTGCCGAAGGCGACTGTCAACCGCCTCGCCTACACGCTGACCGTGCTCGGCTATCTTCGGTTCGATGAAACGTTGGGCAAATACGCGCTTGATGCAGGCGTGCTGTCGCTCGGGTTTGCGCTGCTCTCGGGCACCGACACACTCGAACTTGCCCGCCCTCACATGCGCGGGTTCGCGCGCGAGGTGGGCGCTGCTGTTTCCCTCGGCTGCCGTGACGGCCTCGACATGATCTACCTCGACACCATACGCAGCGAAACCGCGCTGACGCTCGGCCTCGCGCCCGGCTCGAAACTGTCGATGCTGACGAGTTCCATGGGCCGCGCTTATCTCGCTGTGCAGCCTGTCGACGTGCGCGCCGCGCTGCTTGCGGAACTCAGGAAAGCGGCGGGGAAGGGCGGTGCGGCGCTGGTGGCCGACGCTGTGAAGGAGATCGCCGCGTTCGAAAAGGAGCGCTGCTGCTATTCGTTCCGCGCCTGGCACGACGATGTCAACGCGGTTGCCGTGCCGTTTCGCGAGCCGCGCGAAGGGCGTTGGCTTGTGCTGAGTTGCAGCGGACCGGCTTCGTCGATGGGAGAAGACGTGTTTCGGGAGAAGGTTGCGCCGCGGCTGAAGGCGCTTGCGCGCCGCCTCGGCGACGCTGGCTGAGGCTTCGCATCGGGCCTGGCGCAGCGGGTCAGGCAGAGCTAAGCAGGCCGAGTGAAATGCATCAAGCAGATCAAGGGAATCAAGCCGGGAGAATCAGCCCGAGCAGACTGGATCAAGCCAGGACAATCGCCCGGAGCAAATCAAGCCAAGCCCGCAAATCAAACCAAGCTCGTCAATCAAGCCGCGCGGTCGTGATAATGCGCATTGAACAGCGGCCCTTGCACGAAGCGCACATCGTATTGCTGCAACGCTTCGAATTGCGGTTCGTCCATTACCCGATTGAAAATCAGCGGAATCCGCAGCCGGCTCGCGTATCCCACTAACGGCTTGACCGTCGCGTCGCGCAACGCGGTCGCCGCATCCATCTTGATGAAGTCGAGCCGAGCGGTGTCCGACACCGACAGAATCTGTCCTGCATTGGACAGGTTGCCTGCCACCTTGAAGCCGTAGTGCTGATAGCTCTTGGTCAAATAGCCGAGAAACGTCTTATGCGCGACCGCGGCTGCCGGCAGTTCGATCACTATCCTCGACGGGTTCAACCCGAACGACGTGAGCACGCTCGAAAAGTGCCGCCCATGATCGTATTTCACGCTCTTCAGAAGCCGCTCGTGCACGCGCAGGAACAGCAGTCCGTGCCGCTGTGCGCCGAAGAAGTTGATCGCGTGCAGCGCGCGCGACGTGCGGTCGAGCGCGACGACCTCCTGATCGTCGGCGATGCGGTCGAACGCGTCGAACATATCGAACGGCGCGGCGTCGAGCCGCTGCGTGACCGCCTGGAAACCCAACTCATCGCCGAAACGGTCGACGTTTTCCACATCGGACGACATCGACTGCGCCAACGCGTGCACGCTGATGTCGAAGATCGGTTCATAGGCGCTCGTGAGCTCGAGGTCGTGGAACCGCGCGAGCGCAATATCGCCGCTCGTGCCGTGACCCATCGCCAGATGTTTGGCGAGGAACGGATGCTCAGATGCGCGGGCAACGAGATTGGGAATGGTCGGCGGGATCATCTAAGCGAATGGATCGGGTGAGTGGTGCGTTCGCGCCTCAAAACAGAGCATGTGCGCCGCATGCTTCGATGGTAGCAGTCCGCATCGCGCTCACATGAACAAAATGCTGCTAACGATATCCGCCAACCCTTGCCCGGCGGTGGCGCCGCGCGTTTGCCGTCGTGCGTCCAGGGTATACGTTAATTTCACTTAACGTAATTCGTTTTACCATGCGTAAATTGTCGGGCGACTGACGAGAGTCGACTCACGCCGTGCCGCGTGCTTCGCATCGGCCCGCCGCCGCAGACGTTCGAACCATCAGATGTGGAGACCCTACCCATGAGCGCCAACCCGGCATCAGCCGCGCCGAACGTGATCGAAGTCGAGCAGGTGCTCGGCGAGACGCATCACCCGGCATTCCAGTTCATGCTGCTTGCGTTGTGCGGACTATGCCTCGTGATCGACGGTTTCGACGCGCAGGCCATGGGTTACGTCGCGCCGAGCGTGATCGGCGAATGGCATGTGTCGAAGGCGGCGCTCGGCCCAGTGTTCAGCGCAAGCCTGTTCGGCATGCTGCTCGGGGCGTTGGGGCTGTCGGTGCTGGCGGACCGCATCGGCCGTCGTCCGGTGCTGATCGGCGCAACGTTTTTCTTCGCGCTGTCGATGCTGGCTACGCCCTTCGTCTCGGCGATTCCCGCATTGATCGCGCTGCGCTTCATCACGGGCCTCGGCCTCGGCTGCATCATGCCGAACGCGATGGCGCTCGTAGCCGAATTTTCGACGCCCGCCCATCGCGTCAAGCGCATGATGCTGGTGTCGTGCGGCTTCACGCTGGGCGCGGCGCTCGGCGGTTTCATCAGCGCTGCGCTGATTCCGGCCTACGGCTGGCGCGCGGTGTTCTGGGTCGGCGGCGCGGTGCCGCTGGTGCTCGCGGTCGCCATGCTCGCCGCGTTGCCCGAGTCGTTGCAATTTCTCGTGCTGAAGGGCCGCAGCGACCGCGCGTTGCGCTGGCTCGCGCAGTTCAATCTGGACCTGCCGATCGATGCGAACACACGCGTCGTCGTACGCGAGAAGGGCAATGCCGGTGCACCGGTCGCCGAGCTGTTCCGCGCGGGCCGTGCTCCGGTCACCTTGATTCTGTGGGCGATCAGCTTCATGAACCTGATCGATCTGTACTTTCTGTCGAACTGGCTGCCGACCGTCATGCGCGACGCCGGCTATTCGCCGGGCACGGCGGTGATCGTCGGCACGGTGTTGCAGACGGGCGGCGTGGTGGGCACGTTACTGCTCGGCTGGTTCATCGAACGCCTTGGTTTCGTGCGCGTGCTGTTCGTGTGCTTCGCGGGCGCGGCGCTCGCTGTCGGCACCATCGGCAGCGTGGCGCATGCTTTGCCGTGGCTGCTGATCGTCGTGTTCGCGGGCGGCTTCTGCGTGGTCGGCGGGCAGCCGGCGGTGAACGCGCTTGCGGGCCACTTTTATCCGACCACACTGCGATCGACGGGGATCGGCTGGAGTCTCGGAATCGGGCGTATCGGCTCGGTGATCGGGCCGCTGGTCGGCGGTCAACTGATTGCGCTGAACTGGTCGAACGAATCGCTGTTTCATGCGGCCGCGCTGCCGGTGCTGTGTTCCGCGTTGCTGGTGATCGCGCTCGCCGCGGCGACGCGGCAACGCAGCCGCTCGTCCGAACCGCAAACCGCGTGAAGTGAAGTCTAAGGTCAACGGAGAATCTTGCATGCATACCTCAACACGTCAGCCAAATACCGTCAGGTCGCGGCTCGAGATCGAACCCGGCTATCAGTCGGGCTTCGGCAACGAATTCGCGACCGAGGCTCTACCGGGCGCGCTGCCTGAAGGGCGCAATTCGCCGCAGCGCGCGGCTTATGGTTTGTATGCCGAACAGCTGTCCGGCACCGCTTTCACCGCACCGCGCGGGCACAATCGGCGGACCTGGCTGTACCGCATTCGTCCCGCGGCAGTGCATAAGCCGTTCACGCCGCTGCCTTCGGAGCGGCTCGTCGCGAATTTTGCCGAAGTGCCGCCGACGCCGCCGAATCAGTTGCGCTGGGACGCGTTGCCGATGCCGGGCGAGCCGACGGATTTCGTCGACGGCTGGGTCACGATGGCGGGCAACGGCGCCGCCGAATCGATGAGCGGCTGCGCGATCCACCTTTATGCGGCGAATCGCTCGATGACGGACCGTTTCTTCTACAGCGCCGACGGCGAATTGCTGATCGTGCCGCAGGAAGGGCGCCTCGAAATTGCGACGGAACTCGGCCGGCTCGAAGTGGGGCCGTTCGAGATCGCAGTGATTCCGCGCGGCGTGCGCTTCGCGGTGAGCTTGCCGGACGGCACGGCGCGCGGCTACATCTGCGAAAACTTCGGCGCGTTGCTTCGCTTGCCGGACCTCGGGCCGATCGGCTCGAACGGTCTTGCCAATCCGCGCGACTTCCTCACGCCGCATGCCGCTTACGAGGACCGCGAAGGCGACTTCGAGCTCGTCGCAAAAATGAACGGCAATCTGTGGCGCGCGGACATTGGACATTCGCCGCTCGACGTGGTCGCGTGGCACGGCAATTACGCGCCGTATAAGTACGACTTGCGGCGCTTCAACACCATCGGCTCGATTAGCTTCGACCATCCGGACCCGTCGATCTTCCTGGTGTTGCAATCGCAAAGCGACACACCGGGCGTGGATTCGATCGACTTCGTGATCTTCCCGCCGCGCTGGCTTGCCGCTGAAGATACGTTTCGGCCGCCATGGTTTCATCGCAACGTCGCGAGTGAGTTCATGGGACTCGTGCACGGCGTCTACGACGCGAAGGCCGAGGGTTTCGTGCCGGGCGGCGCAAGCCTTCACAATTGCATGTCGGGCCACGGTCCGGACGCGGGCACCTTCGAGAAGGCGTCGCACAGCGATACGTCGAAGCCGGCCAAGGTTGGCGACACGATGGCGTTCATGTTCGAAACCAGGACGCTGATCAAGCCGACCCGCTTTGCGCTCGAAACCGCGCAACTTCAGGCGCATTACTACGAGTGCTGGCAAGGTCTTAAGAAACATTTCAATCCGGAGCAACGATGAGCGCATTGAACGATCTTCAGGCGACGCTCGATCCGTCGCGCAAAAGTTGGGTCCAGTCGGCCAACGAACCGAGCAACGATTTCTCGATTCAGAACTTGCCGTTCGGCATTTTCAGCGATAGCAACGACGATGCGCGGCGCGTGGGCGTTGCGATTGGCGATGAGATTGTCGATCTGGCCGCGCTGCAGGCGGCGGGATTGCTCACGGTGCCCTCGAAGGCCGACGTTTTCGCCCGCGATACTTTGAACGAGTTCATCGCGCTTGGCCGCGAAGCATGGCGCAGCGTGCGCATCCAGCTGAGCAATCTGCTTTCACGCGACACCGCGACTTTGCGCGACGACGCTACGTTGCGCGCGAAGGCGCTGGTGCGTCAGGCCGACGCGCGGCTCCATCTGCCCCTGCAAATTCCCGGCTACACGGATTTCTATTCATCGAAGGAGCACGCAACGAATGTCGGGTCCATGTTCCGCGATCCGAAGAATGCGCTGCTGCCGAACTGGTCGGAGATGCCGATAGGCTACAACGGACGCGCGTCGTCGGTCGTGGTGAGCGGCACGCCGGTGCGTCGGCCGAACGGTCAATTGAAGTTGCCCGATCAGGATCGTCCCGTGTTCGGCGCGTGCCGTAAGCTGGATATCGAACTGGAGACCGGCTTCGTGATCGGCGGCGGCAACGCATTGGGCGAGCCTATCGCCTGTGCCGATGCGGAAGCGCACATCTTCGGCATGGTGCTGTTGAACGACTGGAGCGCGCGCGACATTCAGCAATGGGAATATGTGCCGCTCGGCCCGTTCAATTCAAAATCATTCGCGACCACCATTTCGCCGTGGATCGTCACGCTGGATGCGCTCGAGCCTTTCCGCGTCGCACAGCCCGTGCAGGAGCCGCAGCCGCTTGCGTATCTGCGGCACGACGGCGAGCATGCGTTCGACATAGCGCTGGAAGTGAAGCTGCGTCCGCAAGGCGCGAAAGAAGCCACGACCATTGCGCGAACCAACTTCAAGCACATGTACTGGACGATGGCTCAGCAACTCGCGCATCACACGGTGTCGGGCTGCAACACGCGAGTGGGCGACCTGATGGGCTCGGGTACGATCAGCGGGCCGACGGAAGACTCGTACGGCAGCCTGCTCGAACTCACGTGGAACGGCAAGAAGCCGCTGGAGTTGAAAGACGGCGGCACGCGCAGCTTTCTCGAAGACGGCGATGAAATGACGCTCGCCGGCTGGTGCCAGGGCGATAGCTATCGCGTCGGTTTTGGCACGTGCGTTGGTGAAATTCTGGCGGCGCGGGGGTGAGTAAGTAGCAAGAACGGCGAATGAAAAAAGCCGGCGGAGCACGCCGGCGTTTCATTGAGATTACGATATCGAAGCCGCAGCTGGTTTGGATATTTACCGAACATACCAAAGTCCGTGGTCGTAAAGAATCGAGAGTACTTAGCGATCATGGGCCGCGTCTGGAGAACGTCGCAAAACCGTGGATGTCTGCCGATACAAAGAGGTCGCCATTCAATGTGAAGCGAATGGTTGCTTCCGTCTGCGAATCGCCGTGTGGAATTAAGATGTCTCTCATACGTTTCTAGTTCTATAGGAATGCGTATGAATTAGTGTGCCTTAATCTCGCATCGGTGTGTTGTGGGAAATTTCGCAAAATCAAAGAGCCGGCCCGGCGTCGCCGCCTCTCGACCTTCAAGCGACCAGAACGGCGAACAACACACGGGCAACTTCGTCGCCGCTGGAACTGGTCGCCAGCGCGCCTACCTCGAGCGGTCCACCCAATGCGGGGGCGCCTTACATGCGCCCGCCAGCGAGGTCGCGTCGTCTGCCGACTGACCGACCCAAACCGGGTCGATCGTGAAGAGCGGCATCGACGTCGCGACGATGACCATCATCGGGGAAGCCACTACGTGTGCACGATTCGCGGCTTCACCTTTGCGACGCCCGAAGCGAGTCGGCGCCGCCTGTCCGCTTTCAGCCCGCCACGGCCACCCGCTGCGCGCGCCGGTCGATGGACACCGACCACAGCGTGAGCAGGAGCGCCCCGATCGAGGTCGCGACGCCGACCCACGGCAGCGTGGTCAACGGCGCGCCCGCGCCGATCGCCATGCCGCCGAGCCAGGCGCCCGTTGCGTTGCCGAGGTTGAACGCGCCCTGATTCAACGTCGACGCGAGATTCGGCGCGTGGCTCGCCCGATCCACGATCAGCATCTGCAACGGCGGCACGATTGCAAATGCCAGAACGCCCCACGCGAAGATGGTGATCATTGCCGGAATTTCGGCGTGCATGGTGCCGGCAAAAATCGTGAGAATCACGACGATGGCGAGCAGAAAGGCCACCAGCGACGGCATCAGGCGCCAGTCGGCGAGCTTGCCGCCAAGCGTGCTGCCAACCGTCAGGCCGAGCCCGAACAGCAGCAGAACGAGTGTGACCGCGTGCGGTGTGAAGCCGGTCACGTCTTCGAGAATCGGCGTGATGTACGTGAACGTGGAGAAGAGGCTTGCCGACGCGAGCACGCTGATGCCGAGCACCATCAGCACCTGCGGATTTTTCAGCACGCTGAATTCGCGCACGAGGCTCGCCTTCTGCATCTCGATCTGCGCCGGCAGGCACACCGCGAGCGCGGCGGCCGCGGCAATGCCGATGCCCGTTACGGCCCAGAAAGTCGCGCGCCAGCCGACAGCCTGGCCGAGCGCCGTGCCAAGCGGCACGCCCAACACATTCGCGAGTGTGAGGCCGGTGAACATCAGCGCGATGGCCTGCGCGCGGCGGTTCGGCGCGACGAGACCCGCGGCGACCACCGAGCCGATGCCGAAGAACGCGCCATGGCAGAACGCCGTGACGATCCGCGCGGCCATCAACACCGCGTAGCCCGGCGCAACCGCGCACAGCAGGTTCCCGACGATGAACACGCCGATCAGGCTCATCAACGCTTTCTTGCGCGGCATGTTGGCGACCGCGATTGCCACGATCGGTGCGCCGATGGTCACGCCAAGCGCATATGCCGACACCAGCATGCCCGCGGCCGGAATGGAGACGGACAGATCGCGGGCAACATTGGGCAACAGCCCCATGATGACAAATTCGGTGGTGCCGATGCCAAAGGCGGCAACGGCGAGAGCAAGCAGGGGCAAAGGCATGGCGGCAGACTGTGGATTGGCGCGGCGCGAAGCGTCGCGCGGCCGGCGCGCGTTTTCGGGACGAGAGCGCATGCGCCGTGCGGGATGCAAAACAGTCAGGGATTCTACCTAAGTCGAAACGATAGCGCTGAGCGCCGATGCAGATGTTGTTTTTCGCTGAACACCGCGGGACATCACGCTGCTGGAGTGCCTGCAACCCGCCGTGCCGATGGGTTGGAGCCGCCCCGTTTCGCCGCCCCCGCTAGCCGCTTCCTTCGTGTGAATCCGGCGTTTTGCCGTGACGTCCAGCGCCTCTCGCGAAGCGTGCGGCGCCGGCGATGCCTTCGTCGAATACAGCGCGATAGCCGCCGGCGCCTTCGCGCCGGAGTGCCTCGGCCAGGTTGCCGAGCATGCTGTTTTCCAGCACTGAACGGCGGTCGGCCAGAAGCGCCGCCTGCGGAAACGCCGCGAGTTCGGCGGCCAGTTGCTCTGCCGCGCCACGCGCTTCGCCCCTCGCGACCACGCGGTTGGCGAGGCCGAAGCTGAGCGCTTCCTGCGCGCTCACGGCACGTCCCGTCAGGATCAGATCGAGCGCGCGCGACATGCCGATCAGCCGCGGCAAGCGGATCGTGCCGCCGTCGATCAACGGAATGCCCACGCGCCGGCAGAACACACCGAGCACCGCATCGTCCTCGACGACACGCAGGTCGCACATCGCCGCCAGTTCCAGGCCGCCCGCCACCGCATAGCCAGCGATTGCCGCGATGACCGGCTTCGTGAAGCTCATCCGTGTCGGTCCCATCGGCCCAGGTCCGCTGCCGTCCGCGTGTAGCTCGTTGCGGCGGTTTTCGTCGGCGTGCGCGCTCAGATCCGCACCCGCGCAAAAGGTGCCGCCCGCGCCGAACAAAACTGCGGCGCGCCACGCCGGTTCCGCTTCGAAGCATTGGAACGCGGCGCTCAACGCATCGGCGACAACGCGGTCGACGGCATTCCGGCGCTCCGGGCGCTCAAGCACGATAGTTGCTATGCCGTTATCGTGGTTAGCCTCGATGCGCACATATTGATCGAAATTTTGGGTGCTTATCATCGTCGTGTCCTTGAAGGTCCGCGTTCGCCCGTCCGTTCGGGCGCTTGTGCCGCGCTCATCGGGCGCTCATGCAGAGCAGTTAATACCGTGGCTTGACATGCTTCTTTCACAATCGACTCGTAGCGTTAGCGCTCTCTTAACGCGCTGGCGAATCTTCGCCGGCTTTGCGAGCGTGCCTTTGCCTCTGACCAATTCATCGTCCGCCGCTGCGCCGGCCTGCGCGGAGACGGTCTGGATCGTGCCGCTTCACCAGCATTCATGGTACGACCATGTGCGCCTGAAACGCGTGTTCGTCGCCGACGGCACCCGGCATCAGGTCGTGCTGGTCGACGTCCGCAAGCTGCTCGCCTGCGCGGATCGCGACAACACCGACTACGTTCTGAAGCCCATCGCCGAATGGCATGCGGGGAAAGTGCGCGGCATTCGCGAATTCCTCGATCCGGACAATCCTCGTATTCCGCAGATGCCCTACGTGACGATTTGCACGCGCCGCGCGTCCGGTCTACTCGGCTGGCTCGGTTTCGAGCGCGAGGGTGTGGTGGCGTTTCGCAATGGCCAGCATCGCGCACGCTATCTCGCCGATGCGGGAGCGCGCTGGTTTCCGGTGGAAGTGCACGAGCGCGAGGCGACCTTGCTGCGCGAGATGTGCGGCGCGCCGGACGACGCGCGCACGGCGATTCGCCCGGTCTCGCTGAACTCCGGCGGCGTCTAGCCCGCTGCGCTCGCCGCGCGGACCGCGTTGCGAGGCGCGCCCGCTTGCCACGCGGCGACGTTGTCGAGCGTGGTCTGCGCAATCTCGTTCATCGCCTCGCGCGTGAAAAACGCCTGGTGGGCGGTCACGATCACGTTCGGGAACATCAGCAGGCGCGCGAGTACATCGTCTTGCAGCGGCAGATTCGAATGGTCCTCGAAGAAGAGACCGCCTTCCTCCTCGTAGACGTCGAGACCGAGATGGCCAAGCTGGCCGTCCTTAAGCGCGCCGACCAGCGCATTGCTTTCGACGAGTCCGCCGCGCCCCGTGCTGATCAGCATCGCGCCGCGCTTCATTTTGGCGAGCGCGGCAGCGTCGATCAGATGGTAGGTCGACGGCACCAACGGACAATGCAGGCTCACGATGTCCGATTCCGCGAGAAGCGCGTCGAGCGCGACGTAGCGCGCGCCGAGCGCGAGCAGGTCGCTCGCGGGCGTGCCTGGATCGTGCGCGAGCACACGCATGCCGAAGCCCGCCATGATGCGGCCGAACACGCGGCCGATCATGCCGGTGCCGATCACGCCCACCGCCTTGCCGTGCAAATCGAAACCGAGCAGTCCATGCAGCGAGAAATCGCCTTCCCGTGTGCGGGCGACGGCGCGCGGAATGCGCCGGTTCAGCGCGGTCACGGCGCTGATCACCGTTGTGGTCTGTGCGAAGCTGTTCCACCTGAACAAGGGGCTCGCGGCGGGGCTCGCCGGCGGCGCGCTCACGCAGTCCGCGATCATCGGTACAGCGGGCGACGCGATCGCGCGCCTCGGGCTGCCCGCCGAAGAGGTGAAATCGCTGCAATCCGACGTTGCGATCGCCTATGCGGTGACGTACGTGTTCGGCTCGCTCGGCGCGATCATCGTATGCGTGAACATTTTGCCGAAGTTCATGGGGCAGAGTCTGCGCGATGCGTCCATCGAAGCAGAACGCGAGCTCACCTCGGGCGCGCCGGCGCGCGGACCAGGACAGCTTCTGGCGTTGCCGGAACTGGTGGGGCGGGCGTACCGGATCGACGTGAGCGCGGGCAAGACGGTGAAGCAGGTCGAGACGCTGCATCGCGACATGCTGACAATCGAGCGCGTCAAGCGAGGCGGCCATACGCTCGACCCGACACCGGACCTGGTATTGGACCCCGACGATGTCGTGCTGGTCGTGGGCCGTCGCGAAGCCGTCGTCGAGTTTGGCGCGAACGGCAGCGAAGTTGCCGACATTGGCGATGTCGGCGTCGTCATGCAAACGCGCGAAGGCGTGTTCCCGCGCAAAGGCATGAACCACACCACGATCGCGGCCGCGCGGGAAATGGTGGATCGCGACATGCGCCATGGCGTCTACCTGCAGGGCGTGACGCGCGCCGGCCAGCCGCTGCCGCTGCTGCCCGAAACCCATCTGGAACATGGCGACGTGCTCACGTTTTATGGCTCGCCTAAAGACACGAAGCGCGCCGTGGAAGCCGCGGGTTACGAGCTGCCGTACAGCAATAAGACCGACTTCATCTACATGGGCGTCGGTCTCGTGCTCGATTTGCTGATCGGGCTCATCGTCGTCAACGTCGGCGGAATTCCGCTTACGCTCGGTTCCGGCGGCGGCTGTCTGCTAGCTGGCCTGGTGTTCAATTCTCGCATCGAACTATCCGGTGCCCGACCGGATGCTCAAGCTGTCCGAAGTAATCGTCGGGCAATATCTGCGTCGGGAGATGATCGGCCAGCATCCGTTCGTCGGCGAATTCGACGTGTTCGCGGTGGAGGGCGGCACGGCGGCCATGACGTACATCTTCAACACGATGCGCGAGAATCACCTCATCAAGCCCGGGGACACCATCGCGCTCGGCATGCCGATCTTCACGCCGTACATCGAGATTCCACGACTGAACGACTACCGGTTGAACGTGGTGAATCTGCACGCCGGCGTTGAGAACGGCTGGCAGTACACCAAAGAGGAGCTCGACAAGCTGCGCGATCCGAAAGTGAAGGCGTTCTTTCTCGTCAACCCGAGCAATCCGCCTTCGGTGAAAATGGACGACGAGAGCCTCCAGTAGCGCGCGAGGCGCGGGTGGTGCTGTTGCCGGGACTCGGCTTCGGCACGCAGCATGCGTCGGGGCGCGTGTCGCTGGCCAATCTCAACGAGTCGGACTACCGGCAGATCGGACGCGCAATGCGGCGGCTGATCGAAGAATACGTTGAGCGTTTCAATGCGGAGACCGGCAAGAAGCTCGACAAGACGAAGGTGAAATGAGGTTTTGCCTCGGTGAGGCCGAGCGCGTCGCCAACGCGCGTTTGCAGAGCCGCCCGGTAAAGCATGGTCAAAAAACTTGCGCAATTGCGCGGATCGGTGAATGATCGGACGACGGCCTCGCCAGTGTGATAGCTGGCGAGGCCGTTGGCTCCTGTGCATTCCATCTTTGCGCTTTCCTTCCAAGTACCGATCATGCCGACTTCATCATCTAACGTTGCGTCTACTGCTGTGCCGTGTCCGGTCGTCGAATCGCTCGACGCCATTCTTCCCGAAGAGCCGTTACTGATGATGGGCGCCGGCCCCGTGCCGATTCCCGCAGCGGTCGCCAAGGCCAACACGATCGTGATCAATCATCTGGGCGCCACCATGGTGAAGGTGATCGGTCAGGTGAAGACAATGGCGCGCTATGTGTTCCAGACCAATTCGAAATGGGTGCTCGGCGTCGCGGGACCCGGTTCCGCCGCGATGGAAATGGCAATCTCGAATCTCGCGTGGGAAGGCACGCGCGTGCTGAGCATCAAGAACGGCTTTTTCAGCGGGCGCATGGCCGAGATGGGCCGCCGCGTCGGCGCGCGGGTGAGCGAACTGGAAGTGGCCGACCGCACGGTGGCGAGTCTCGACGAGATCGCCGAGGCAATCCGCCGCGAGCGTCCGGAGATTGTCACGGTGGTGCAGGGCGAGACCTCGAATACTGTGTGGAATTACCAACTGAAGGACATCGCCGCATTGGCGAAGGCGGCGGGCGCGCTGGTGATCGTCGACGCGGTGTGCACATTGAGCACCATGCCGCTCGCCATGGACGCATGGGGTATCGACGCGGTAATCACGGGCGGGCAGAAGGGCTTGTCGTCTATTCCGGGAGTCTCGCTGATTGCGTTTTCCGATGCGGCCTGGGAGCGCGTGAAAGGACGTACCGCGCCGAATGCGCATTGGTGCCTGGACGCGTCGCTCGCGGAGAACTTCTGGCATAACGCGGGGTATCACTACACGGCGCCGGTGTCGGGCGTGCTGGCCTTACATGAGGCGCTGCGGCTCGTGTGCGCCGAGACGCTGGAAAAGCGTTTTGCGCGGCACCTCAAGTGTTCGGTGGCATTGCAGGAAGGCGTGACCGCGCTCGGCTTGCAGCTGTATGCGCCGGTTGCTTGCCGGTTGAATTCGGTGGTGGGGATCGAGGTGCCCGCCGGGCTGAGTCCAGGCGATGTGTGCGCGCATATTTCGCGGCAGCATCAGGTCGAAATCTCAGGGTCGTTTGGATTGCCGATTGTTCGGATCGGGCAGATGGGCGAGCAATGCCGCGAGCACAATCTGTTTCGCACTGTGCACGCGTTGGGGCGGACGATGGTCGATCTCGGGGTTAAGGTCGATTTGCCCGCCGGGGTCGCGGCGTTGGAGAGGGGATTGTCGGGGGCCAAGTAGGAAATGGTATCCGGCCTCTCCCTACGTCATTTCTGATTACACCGCTGCCTGGCCGGAGCCACGGAACTCACTTATGAGTTGGTGCGTTGAGCCGAAAACTGCTCAAAGCGCCGCAGGCATCTTGCCAACCTTCACATCCCGAAGATAAAGAAAGCTGGAGAGCCCCACACCCGCGGCAGCGGCAATCGCCGCAAACAGAAACACTGACCCATACCCGAACTCGCCGGCAATATACCCTGCCAACGGCCCTGTAATTCCCAACGACAGATCCAGAAACACCGAATAAGCCGACAAAGCCGCACCACGGCTAGCGGGCGGCACGAGTCCGACTGCCTCGACTCCAAGCGCCGGAAACACCAGCGCAAAGCCGAATCCGGTCAACGCCGCCCCCGCGAGCGCAATATGCGGCTCAGGCGCAAGCCACAGCATCAGCAAGCCGACACATTCAAACGAAAACGAAACAATCGCGACCCGGAATCCTCCGTACGTCTTGATCGTGTTGGCGAACAGCAGCCGCGCGCCGATGAACAGCGTGCCGAACACCGTCAGCGACAACGCCGCGTTCGGCCACTGCTTCGCCGCATAGAACAATGTGATGAACGTCGCAATCGATCCAAAACCGGCCGAGCCGAGCGCAAGGCCGATGCCGTGCGGCAGGACCCGCGTGAACACGCTTCGGTATGACATCCGTTCACCGTGCACGATCGGCACAGGTGCGATCGGCCGGGCGAGATAGAAACCGAGCGCCGCAAGCAGGATCACCAGAATGCCGAGCGCCGCAAACCCGACCGTCCGCTCGATCGCAACGCCGAGCGGCGCGCCGATTGCGAGTGCGCCATATGTGGCGATGCCGTTCCATGAAATTACCCGCGCGTTGTTGCTCGTGCCCACACGGCCGATCCCCCACAGAATCGCGCCGGTGCCGCACAGGCTCTCGCCGAATCCGAGCACGAGCCGGCTGCACACGAGCAGGCCGAGGCTCAGCACGGGCCAGCGTCCGCACAAAACCGCCAGCAGCAACAGAACGCCGCTCGCGCCGCACCCGAGCAAGCCGATCGTCACCGTGCGCTTCGGTCCAAGCGTGTCTGCCGAACGTCCTGCCAGCGGCCGCGACGCCAGCGTCGCCAGGTATTGCACGCTGATTGCCGCGCCCGCGAGCACCGCGCTGTAGCCCAGGTCGTCGTGCACGTAGCCCGGCAGCACCGCTAGCGGAATGCCGATCGTCAGATAGCAAAGAAACGTGAAAAAGACGACCGGGATGATCTGCATGGTCGTCGCAAATTCGCTGCGGGGTGTCGCTGTGTCGGTGGACATGGGGAAAACGAGACTTGAAAACGGCGGAAAGACGTGATTCTCCCATGTAACCGATTCTCTTGCAGGATTTGCTTAATAATTGATCGGACTTAAGCACGCGCACAGCCACAGATGGTGGGGCCGAGATGCTCGACCCGGTCCTGCAGACGCGCGCGGAATTGCTTCGCGAGCGTCGGAAAAACTGGCTGAAACGAGGTGTCTCAGGACCAAACGTCTCAATCCAGCCAGTCCAACATAAGCGGAAAGCGCTCCGATTCCGTCTCAATATCGCTTTGAGAATATGTCCCGCATGCGACCCGAGCTATGGGTTGTATTTATTGACGGTGATAGTTTTCGAACCATCCCTGCTGCACAAAGAACATTCGAGAGCAATAAGCCATGACTGAGCCAATTCGCTTTTACCATCGCAACGCGATCCGCGAGATCAAGGACGCGCCCGTCACCCGCACGGTCCTGCAGTATCTGCGCGAGGACGCGCACTGCACCGGCACCAAGGAAGGTTGTGCCGAAGGCGATTGCGGCGCGTGTACGGTCGTGATTGGCGAGCGCAACGAAGAGGGCGGCGTTGACTTCAAGGCGGTCAATGCCTGCATCCAGTTCATGCCGACGCTCGACGGCAAGGCGCTCTTCACCGTCGAAGATCTGCGTCAGCCCGACGGCTCGCTGCATCCGGTACAGCAGGCGATGGTCGACTGCCACGGCTCGCAGTGCGGTTTTTGCACGCCGGGCTTCGTCATGTCGATGTGGTCGCTCTACGAAAAGCACGGTCACGAGCACGGCTGCGCGAACAAGACGGTGCCCTCGCGCGAAGCGATCAGCAACGCCCTCACAGGCAATCTGTGCCGCTGCACCGGCTATCGGCCGATCGTGGATGCGGCCGTGCGCATGTTCGAAGCCCCCGGGCCTAAGGCACCGGTGAATGTCGAGGCACTCGCAGGCACGCTTGCGACGCTGCAACGCGACGACACGTTCCATTACGAGCACGCCGGCCAGCGCTTCGACGCGCCACGCACGGTCGAAGCGCTCGCGCGGATCAAGCAGGCCGAGCCGGCCGCGCGCATTCTCGCGGGCAGTACGGACATCGGACTGTGGGTCACCAAGCAGATGCGCGAACTCGGCAATGTCGTCTACGTGGGACAGATCGCGCAATTGCAGAAGCTCGAAACGCGTGCCGACTGGATCGAAATTGGCGCGGGCGTGACGGTCGAAAACGCCTATGCGGGGATCGCGAAGCAGTATCCCGAGCTGACCGAAATGTGGCAACGCTTTGCTTCGCTGCCCATTCGCAACGCGGGCACACTCGGTGGCAACATCGCCAACGGCTCGCCGATCGGCGATTCGATGCCTGGTCTCATCGCGCTCGGCGCGCGCGTGATTGTCCGCGGTGGCGGCGTTGAACGCGAAATGCCGCTCGAAGACCTGTACCTCGCGTATCAGAAGAAGGATATGGCGGAGCACGAGTTCGTCGTCGGCGTAAAGGTGCCGACACGCACGGGCGCGCGCGAAAAGCTGCAATTCCGCACCTACAAGCTGTCAAAGCGCTTCGACTCGGACATCTCCGCGGTGTGTGCCGCTTTCTCGTTTGTCGCCGACGGCGACGTGATTCGTGAGCCGCGCATCGCGTTCGGCGGCATGGCCGCAACGCCGAAGCGCGCAACGCACGCAGAAGCCGTGCTGCGCGACGCCGAATGGCATGAAGCCACCGCGCAAGCCGCGATGCTCGCGCTCGGCAACGACTACGCGCCGCTTTCCGATATGCGCGCGACCAGCAATTATCGTCTCGAAGCTGCAAAGAACACGTTGTATCGCTTCTGGCTCGAAACGCGTCCCGACAATCCGTTGCCGAAAAGCTCGCTCCATGTGCGCGCGGTGGTCGCGGCCTGCGCGCCTGCAAATGTCGGTATCAGCGGCAACGTCGAAGCAAATGCCTGACGCGCGAGACCTGCGAAGCGCACGAAGGATACGGAGAACACAACAATGAATCAGCATGCCGAACCATTTCTGAAGGACGCTCAGGCGCTCGACGACTTCACGCAGGTTCACGTGTCGCGCCCGCATGAATCGGCGCATCTCCACGTGAGCGGTCGCGCGACTTACACGGACGACATCCCGACGGTCGCGGGCACGCTGCACGCCGCGCTCGGCCTGTCGAACAAAGCGCACGCAAAGATCGTGTCCATGTCGCTCGACAAGGTGCGCTCGACGCCCGGCGTGGTCGCTATCTTTACCGCGGACGATATTCCCGGTGCCAACGACGTCGCGCCGATCGTCCACGGCGACGATCCGATACTCGCCGACGGGATCGTGCAGTACGTGGGCCAGCCGGTGTTCATCGTGGTCGCGACGTCGCACGAGACTGCGCGGCTCGCCGCTCGCCGCGCGGAGATCGTCTACGAGGAATTGCCTGCAATCCTGACCGCGCAACAGGCGCGCGCCGCCAATCAACATGTCTTGCCGCCGATGAAGCTCGCGCGCGGCGAGGCCGGCACGAAGATCGCGCGCGCCTCGCATCGCGAGGCTGGCGAAATGCTGCTCGGCGGCCAGGAGCAGTTCTATCTGGAAGGGCAGATTTCGTATGCGGTGCCGAAGGACGACGACGGCATGCACGTGTATTGCTCGACGCAGCATCCGACTGAAATGCAGCACCTTGTCGCTCACGCGTTGGGCATTGCGTCCCATAACGTGCTGGTCGAATGTCGCAGAATGGGTGGCGGCTTCGGCGGCAAGGAATCGCAGTCGGGTCTCTTTGCGTGTTGCGCGGCGCTTGCCGCATGGAAGCTGCTGTGCCCCGTGAAGCTGCGCCCGGATCGCGACGACGACATGATGGTGACGGGCAAGCGGCACGACTTCCACTACATGTATGAAGTGGGCTACGACGAGAAGGGCGTGATCGAAGGCGTCGCCGTCGACATGACCTCGCGCTGCGGTTTCTCAGCGGACCTGTCCGGCCCGGTGATGACGCGCGCACTGTGCCACTTCGACAACGCGTACTGGCTGTCCGATGTGACTATCGACGGCTTCTGTGCCAAGACCAACACGCAATCGAACACCGCGTTTCGCGGCTTCGGCGGTCCGCAAGGCGCGTTTGCGATCGAATACATCATGGACAACGTGGCCCGCTCGATCGGCGAGGATTCACTCAACGTGCGCCGCCGCAATCTGTATGGCAAGACCGAGCGTAATCAGACGCCGTATGGCCAGATCGTCGAAGACAACGTGATTCACGAACTGATCGACGAACTGGAAGCGACCAGCGAATATCGCGCGCGCCGCGCGGCGATCAACGAATTCAACGCTAACAACGAGGTGCTGAAGAAAGGCCTCGCACTCACGCCAGTCAAGTTCGGTATTGCGTTCAACGTCACGCACTTCAATCAGGCCGGCGCGCTCGTGCATATCTACACCGACGGTTCGGTGCTCGTGAATCACGGCGGCACCGAAATGGGCCAGGGCTTGAACACGAAAGTCGCACAGGTCGTCGCGCATGAACTGGGCGTCGGCTTCAACCGGATTCGCGTGACGGCGACCGATACGAGCAAGGTCGCGAATACGTCGGCGACGGCGGCTTCGACGGGTTCCGATCTGAACGGCAAGGCTGCACAGGACGCGGCGCGTCAGCTGCGCGAACGGCTCGCCTCGTTTGCCGCCGAGCGTTTCGGCGCCGGCGAGGTCAATGCTTCCGACGTGCGCTTCGCGCACGAGCGCGTGATTGTCGGCGAGGCCGTGGTGCCGTTTGAAGAAGTCATCGCAAAGGCTTATCTTGCGCGAATCCAGCTGTGGTCCGACGGTTTCTACGCAACGCCGAAGCTCTACTGGGATCAGGCGAAGCTGCAAGGCCGGCCGTTTTACTACTACTCGTATGGCGCGGCCGTGTCAGAAGTGGTGATCGACACGCTGACCGGCGAAATGCGCGTACTGCGCGCGGACGCGCTGCACGACGTGGGCGCGTCGCTGAATCCGGCGCTCGACATCGGCCAGGTGGAAGGCGCATTCATTCAGGGCATGGGCTGGCTCACCACCGAGGAGTTGTGGTGGAACGCAGGCGGCAAGCTGATGACGCACGCGCCGTCCACCTACAAGATCCCGACCGTCAACGATACGCCGCCGGTTTTCAACGTGCGTCTGTTCAAGAATCGCAATGCTGAGGACAGCATCCATCGCTCGAAAGCGACCGGCGAGCCGCCGTTGCTGTTGCCGTTCTCGGTGTTCTTTGCGATTCGCGATGCGGTGTCGGCAGTGGGCGGTCATCGGGTGAATCCGCCGCTCAATGCACCTGCCACGAGCGAGGAAATCCTCAGGGCGATCGGTGCGGTGCGAGCCGCCACGTCGGCCGCGAGGTGATGAGAGAGATGAATGCGATGAACCAGTGTTCTTCGATTCGGATCGGCCGGCGCAGCGCGGTCGACGAACCCCGTCCCGCGCCCATGCACATCGCGCTGTTCGGCGCGGGCCATGTGGGTCATGCGCTTATCCAGTTGCTCGGCAACCTGCCGTGCGTAGTCCAGTGGGTCGACGAGCGCGACGAACTGTTCCCCGACGAAACGCCTGCGAACGTGCAGATCGAAGCCACCGACACGCCCGACGCGATCGTCGATACGGCACCGCCCGGCGCCTGGTTTCTAGTGATGACGCATAACCATGCGCTCGATTTTTCGCTCGCTGAACGTATCATGCGGCGGCGCGATTTCAGCTACTTCGGCATGATCGGTTCGAAGACAAAACGCGTGAAGTTCGAACGGCGCCTGCGCGCGCGTGGCGTGGAGCTCGAACGGTTGGAGCAGATGACATGTCCGATCGGCGTGCCTGGCATCGTCGATAAGGCGCCGGCGATGATCGCAGTGGCGGTATGCGCCGAGTTGCTGCAGGTCCGCGGGCGGCGAACCGCGGCTCAGGCCGCAACAGGGAACGGAACGCAAGCGGCGCGTCGGCCTGTGGCGACAAACGTCTGAAATGCCTTGGCCGCCTTGGCCGCATAAAAACCGGGGCGACCGGGTCAACTACGTCAACCGCATCGGTCGCCGCAACCCGTCGACAGCCGCAAGCGCATCGGTCGCCGAAGACTCCTTAACCGTCTCAGCCGCATGGACGCCTCATCGCTCCATTAGCAGCGTCCGCACCGCCCTCAGGCTGGCCCTTGCCGTGGCCGCTTCGTGCGCCGAACCTTCCGCGCGACCAGCCCGTCCGACACCTGTGACATCAACGCACGCAGCCAGCCAAGATCACTCGGGCGATCCGGCTGCGGATGCCACATCTGGTAGCACTTGATACGCGGAAACGGAATGGGCGCCTCGACAACCGCGAGCGGCAGAATGCTCGCGTAGTGCGTCGCGAAGCGCCGCGTCGTCGTGAAGATGAGATCGGATTGCAGCAGCGTCTGCGGCACGAGGCCGAAATACGGCAGCGTGGCGACGATGCGCCGCTCGGCGCGTGCGCGCGCAAACCCGATGTCGATGGCGCCACCGCGCGCGCCGCTGTAGGGAGTCGGCGTGAGATGCGGCGCCGCGAGATACGCGTCGCGCGTGAGCGGCGCGCGCGCTAACGGATGGTCCGCCCGCATCAGGCACACAACCGTGTCCGAAAACAGGTCGCTGCGCTCGAAACGCGGATCGGGCTTCGGCCAGTTGCCGATCACGAGGTCGAGCTCGCCCGCATCGAGCGAGGCAGTGTGGTCGAGCATCGGGCTCAGCGAATCGATTTCGAGCCGCGCGTGCGGTGCCGCCTCGCGGAACTGCGCGATCACGGTCGGCATGAAGAAGTCGTTCAGATAATCCGGCGCGGCTACCCGAAAAGTGCGGCGCGAACGGCCGGCATCGAAGTCGCCGTGCGGCGTGGCCACGAAATCCACCTCGCGCAACACCCGTTGCGCGGAAGCGAGCAGCGACTCGCCATATTCGGTCGGCACCATGCCCGATTTGCCGCGTACGAGGATAGGGTCGTTCAGCGTCTCTCGCAGCTTGCGCAACGCCGTACTGATTGCAGGCTGTGTCTGATTCAGACGCAGCGCGGTTTGCGTGACGCTGCGCTCGACGAGCAGCGTGCGCAGCACGCGCACGAGCCAGATATCGAGGGAGGCGGCGGTGTCGTCCATGGAAAAGAGGCAAGCGAAGTCGAGCGGGCGTCGTACGAATCCGCCGAGAGACCGCCCCGCGCGAGAGGCGACCACCGCGCGGACCGTGCATGGCGCAAAGGTTATAACCTTAGGCCCGATTGCATTGCGGCCGCCATAGCGGGCGCGGTATGACCGGCATCAGCAGCGCTCGGTGCGGCATGCGCACGCCACTGCACCGAACGCTCAAATATCGGCCAAACCCGACGGCAGCGCACTGATCCGCTTCACTTCGCTCGATTCCAGCCAATTGGGCGTGCGTGCACAGTACAACACCATCGGCAACGCATCTTCTCCCCAGAACAACTGGTCGTTCAGCCGGAACGTCGGCACGCCGTACACGCCGAGGCCGATGGCGTCGGCGGTATTGCGCTGCAACTGCGCCTTCACTTCTTCGCTCTTGATGAGTTCGGGGCCGTCCGGCATGCCCACCCGTTCGCACAATTCGGCGAATGCCGCCTCGCTCGACGGATCGCGGCCTTCACGCCAGATGAAGCGAAAGATCTCGCGCACACAGAACACGTCTGCCTGAGCGGCGGTGGCGAGCAGCAGGGGCTTCATGGAGTCGAAAGGATGAGCCGGCGGCATCTTGTACGGTATGCCGAGTTGCTCCGCGCGAAAGAGCGCGTGCCGGTACAGGAAGGTGCGCTTGGCCGGCACGCTGTAAGCCGGCCGTTGCCCCCAGTGACGATACAGGTCGTTCAGCACCACAGGCGTGAATACGAAGTCGAAGCCCGGCCATTTGTCGTGTTGTTCGAGCAGCAGATACGTGAACGGCGAGACGAAATCGTAAAACCACAGCGGCTGCGCGGCGTCGATGCCAACGGTCATATATGTCTCCCGGATTGCCTGTCCGACAGATCGGCGGATGCGTCTGCCAGATCGTCGGAATTGTAACGATCTTACGCGGTGCGGCGGCGGCTTGCACCGTCAATCTGGTTTGCGGCGCTCGTCGGCGCGTGTTTCGCCAATCTCCGCGGCTTCGTTCGGCGCGCCCGGCGCAGTGTCGGCGTCGCCTGCTTCGGTTGCTATGACAGAGTCCTGGTCGGCACCTTCGTCCGGCTCTTCTTCGTACATTTCGCGCTGCGCATCGCGGCTTTGCGTGAGCCTTGCCCGGACAAAGCCGATGTGCTCGCGCAGCACATAGAACTGATCGGCATAGGCGAGCGGCATCTTCAGACCATTCACCGAGTCTTCGATCGCATCGAGCCGTTGCAGAAGCGACGCCCGCTCGGCCGGCGAATGGTCGCTGAGCGCGCTGCGCTCGATAGCGATCAGTGCGCCATACCAGCGATAGATGCGTGACTTCACGCGCCATGCATACAGCGACGGCACGAGGCGCAGTGCCGGGATCAGCAGCACCACGAGCGGCACGACCACCACCAGCAGCCGGTCGGCAAGGCTCGCGAGCCAGAACGGCAACACGCGGTACAGAAAGCCCTTGC
The DNA here is from genome assembly GCF_032806925.1 of Paraburkholderia kirstenboschensis. NCBI lineage: Bacteria > Pseudomonadati > Pseudomonadota > Betaproteobacteria > Burkholderiales > Burkholderiaceae > Paraburkholderia > Paraburkholderia kirstenboschensis. The sequence continues at coordinate 3,401,675 of NZ_CP136513.1, forward strand.
CCGACTTGTAGTAGCGCGCGGCGTCGTCGCTGATCGTGAAGTCATGGGCGAGCGGTGCAGGGAATTCACCCGCGCGCTGCATGATGTTCGCCTTGCCGTGCACTTCGCGGGCTGCCTCGATGAGCAGGTCGGACAGCGCGGGGTGCAGCGAGTCGCGCGCCACCAGTTCGGCGGTCGGCGCGACCATGTGGATAGGCGCGGACGGCAGGTTCTTGCCGAGATCGAACGCGCCCATCGGCAATTCGAGTTGCGTCAGGTACGGAAAGCGGCGCGTGTATGCGTCGGCCTGCGAGAAATCGTAGAACTGCACGTTCGGCGTGCGGTAAAGCTTGCCCATGACCGCGGGTTGCGCGGAATCGCCGGCGAGGAAAGCCGCGTCGACCTTACCGGAGATGAGCGCCTGCGCCGCTTCGTCGCCGGAAAGCGGCAGCAGTTTCGTCGCGCCGCCCGGCTCGATGCCGTTGGCCTTAAGGAGCGCGAGCGCCAGTTCGCGAGTGCCGCTGCCTTCGGCGCCGACCGCGAGCCGCTCGCCCTTGAATTCGGAGAGCCGCGCGACCGTCGGCCCGTGATAGAAGATCGCGAGCGGCACATACGACACGCTTCCGAGCGACATCAGGCCGCTGCTTGCCGCGCCGGGCGCGACGCCGTCCTGCACGAAGCCCACGTCGACGTTCGAGTTCGGGTCCGACAGCCGCTTGAGGTTTTGCAGCGAGCCTTCCGACGGCAGCACGTTCAACGTGATGCGGTTGCGCGCCAGAATCTCCTTGTACTTCTGGGCCGCCGTCCAGAAGCTGCTGCCTTGCGGGCCGGCGCTAATGGTGAGCGTGCTGGGCGGCGCGGGCTGGATCAGACGCACGGCGAGCCAGATCGCGACGATGGCGACCAGCACGATCGGCCCGAACGACACAGCCAGATCGCGCCACGAGATCGCGACGAAACGGGCAACGAGGTGGGGAGGGCGTTTGAGGCCGGTGGCTGGCTTCATCGGATGACAGGACGGCTACGATCGGGAGTGAACTGGATGGCGGGCTGCGCGTGGCGCCGATGGTACCTGAGATTGCCGCGGCGGCGGAATGGACGACTGGGCCGGGCGCGGAGAAACCCGTAACAAAAAGTGACTACGGAGTGGCGGAGCGGCGAGCGCCTGGCGAAGAGCCGGCAGTGAGCACGCAACGAAAGCGCAGTGAGCGGCAAGTGCTTCGGCAGCGAGCGGGGAGCAGGCGGCCAATAAAAAGCGCCTCGGCGACGAGCGCTTCAGCATGTGAAGCGCGTATTGGAACCGCATGAAGCGCATCTGAATGCGTGCAAACATGCGCTTTCAACCCGGCTCGCTCGCATCGAGCATGACTAAACCCTTTGCGCTTCTGGCGCGGCTAGATTAAATTGTGCATCGCTGCCGCGAACACACGTTTCGCGCGGCGCGACCCGGCACGACACACAAGAACCGGGCGCGTCTGCGAATATCGCGGCTTGCCGGTCTCCGTACCGCATCGCATGAGCGTCTTCGCCATCGCGTGCGGAATATGGCAGCCGGCCTCCCTTCGCCTCTCGCATCTCGTGTCGCAGCCATAGCCGGCCATTGCCTCGCCGCGCGCCTCGTCGCGCCTCGGGCATGGCCGCAGGTAGTCGTAACGAAGCCGCTTATTCAAGCGGTCCAATGTGATGCTAAGGAGAGAAGCAATATGAAATCGGTCGGTTTTCTGAAGACGCTGAGCTCGGTGGTGGCAATGGTGGTGGCATGTAACGTCTATGCTCAGGCAAGCGATGCAACGGCAACGGGCACGACAGCCGCCCCCGCCGCCAGCGCGAAGGCGAGCAAGAAGGCCAATAGCCAGCTGGGCCGCAAGGTGCGCGCCGCGCTCGCGAAGACGCAGGGCATCGACGTGTCCAACATCGCCGTGCGTGCCCGCGGCGGCGCCGTGACGCTCACGGGCTCGGTGCCGGATCAAGGTCAGATCGACGCGGCCGGCGAGGCAGCGAAGGGTGTCGCCGGCGTGACGTCGGTGTCGAACAAGCTGAACGTGATGCAGCAGTAAGCGCGGCGAGCGGGCGCATCGGTAAGCCCGCTGTGACGGCGCACTGATCAGGCGCTTAGCGGCGCAGCAATCAGCGCGCCTCACACGGCGCGGCTTGGCAAGTGGCGGCGTCGCCAGGCATTGCCTCAGGCATTTCCCGACGCAATGCGCCACTTCGATGCGCGCGAACAAAAAAGCTCCGGCAGCCATGCCGGAGCTTTTTTGTTTTCTGCCACGCCATTAGTCAAACGGCGCTGACGAAACGGCAATGACGGTTTCATCAGATGGTGTGCGGCAAACAAGGCGCCGTCGTCCAACTGTGTGCGATGACACATTTCGGACGCCGCGCAAAGCGTACCGTATGCATGAAGAACCGGAATCAACGCCATGCAACCTACGCTCCTGCGCTATACCGATCTGCCCATCACCGACCGGGCCGCATTCGAACTGGTGTGCGCGCGACGCGGCTTCGCGCCCGCGCATTTCGACATCAGCGTTTATGCCGATCCCGCCGATGCTGCCCATGAGCGCCTCGTCACCGTGCGGCGTGGCGGCTGGGCCCAATCGTATTACGACCGCCATGGTCAATGGGTCAGACAGTTCGAGGCCGATCTGACCTGCCGCTTTTTCAGGTGAGGGCGACGGCGCGAGCCCGGCATCTGATGTGCGTCAGCCCGACATAAGACGAACATCGGGCTGGCGCCTCACCGGCTTCAGGCCAGCTTCAGGCCAGCACCAGGCGCACGCCCACCAGCGTGAGCGTCGCAGCGAGCAGATTGCGCAGCAACGCATCCGGCGCGCGCGCGGAGAGCATGCTGCCCAGCGCGATGCCCGGCAGCGAGCCCACGAGCAGCGACAGCAGCATCGACCAGTCGACCGAACCGAGCAGCCAGTGGCCCGCGCCCGCCAGCAGCGTGAGCGGTACCGCATGCGCGATGTCGGAGCCGATGATGCGCATTGTCGGCAGCATCGGATAAAGCAGCAGCAAGATGGTCACGCCGATCGCCCCCGCGCCCACCGAAGTCAGTGACACCAGCACGCCGAGCACCGCGCCCGTCAGCATGGTGAGGCCGAGCGTGCGTCCCTGGCTGGGTGTGCGTTGGCGGTGCGCGCCGAGCGCCGCGAGTTGCGGGCGGAACACGAGCGCGACCGCCGTCACCAGCAGCGCAGCGCCGAGCACGATCTGGATCAGCCGGCTCGCGCCGGGCGTGTCCATCCCATAGCGGTGCAACAGCACCAGCGTGACCGTCGCGGCCGGCACGCTGCCGGCGGCGAGCCGCAGCGTCACCTGCCAGTCGACGGAACCTTTCAGGCCGTGGACCAGCGTTCCGGTCGCCTTGGTGGCGGACGCGTACAGAAGGTCGGTGCCGACTGCGGTCGCCGGGTGGACGTTGAACAGCAGGACCAGGATCGGCGTCATCAGCGAGCCGCCGCCAACGCCCGTTAGCCCGACCAGAAAGCCGACGAACAGGCCGGAGGCGGAGTACAGCAAATCGATATGGGGAAGAGCCATTGATGAGACCGCTGGCGGTCGGTGGATTGACAGTTAGGGCACGGGCGGCGCGCGTGTGCCCCACCGCCGACGCAAGTCGGCAAGTCGGGCATCAGCAACGCTCGGCGCAGCGAAAGCCGCTATTGTCGCAAAACTGACGCGTCAACGTACGAACGCGGGGAAACGCCAATGCCGCGGTCGTCCGCGCGCGGCCAAGCGCTCAAAGCGCGCGGCGAATTTCGACGACGCCGAAGGCCGCGAGCATGATCCCGACGAACCGGTCGATCGCGAGCCGCAATTTGCTGCCGATCGCATGCCGCGCGAGCGATACCACCGTCACGAGAAAGCACCACCACGCGATCGAGCCGCAGAAGACGCCGCCGACCGTCGTGAGCGCAATCGTCGACGAAAATGCGCCGCGCGGTGCCAGCGTCGTGAACAATGCGGCGAACATGATGACTGTCTGCGGATTGGTCAGGGTGAGCAGCAAGGAACTCGCGTAGGCGCGCAGCGCCCCGGCACGGCCCACTTGCGCGAGCTTGCCGTTGCCGTTGCCATTGCCGTTCGGTTCGCCGTTGGCCGCGTCGGCGGGAGGTTTTTGCAGCAGCGTGCGCACGCCGAGATACAGCAAAAACAATCCGGCAAGCAGATGCAACGGCCGGTCGTATGCCAGCATGAACTGCGAAATGCCGACGAGCCCGAGCGCCGCGATTAGACCATAGAACGCGTCGCCGCTCGCTATGCCCAGGCCGATCGCGAGCCCTGCGCTCGGGCCGCCCGTCAGCGTGCGGCGGATGCAAAGCGTGCCCATGGGCCCGACCGGCGCGGCAATTGCAAGACCGACGCCGGCGGCGGTAAAGAAGAGACTGGTCATGGACATGGAGATTTCCGTGAGTTGTTACGGTCGATAGCGATACAGCCGCTGGAGCGCCGCGCAATACGTTAGGGACGGTGCCCGCGAGCAACGCTCAGCATAGCGAGCCAGCAAGCCGCGAGCAAGCGGGTCAGCGGGTCAGGAGGGAAGCCAACGCGCAAGCGCTGCTCACGTATCAACCGTGGATACCCTGGGAATGAAGTCGGACGCCGCTTTACTCGGGCATAATTTTCCCCACTCTAATTTGGGAGCCGTCCGGCATGTGGCAGATCGATCAGGTGACGTTGCGCTTGTTCATTGCCGTTTGCGAGGAAGGCACGATCGCGCGCGCCGCGGAACGCGAGTTCATCGCGCCGTCGGCGGTCAGCAAGCGGCTCGCCGATCTCGAGGCGCTCGTCGACGTCGCGCTGCTTTCGCGCAGTCAGCGCGGTGTGCGCGCCACTGCCGCGGGCGAGGCGCTGTTGCGGCATGCACGGCTCATCATGCGCGGCCATGAACGCATGCAGGCCGAGCTGAGCCAATATGCGGCCGGCGCGCGCGGCCATGTTCGCGTGCTGGCGAACGTGTCGTCGATGGTCGAGTTTTTGCCCGAGGCGTTATCAGAGTTTTTAAAGGCCAACCCGCAGATTCGCGTGGATGTCGAAGAGCGCGTGAGCACGGAAATCGTTCGCGGCCTCGAGGAAGGCGTGGCCGATCTCGGCATCTGCCGCGACGTGGTGCCGATGGGTAGTCTCGACGCGCTGCCGTATCGCGCCGATCACCTCGCGCTGATCGTGCCGCGCGATCATCCACTTGCCGGCGAGGCAGGCATCGGCTTCGAGCAGACGCTCGCGTTCGACCACCTCGGGCTCTCGTCGAACGCGTCGGTTAATGCGTTGATGCAGCGGATCGCGGCTGAGAAAGGGCGCGAGCTCAACTATCGCACCTACGTGTCGACGTTCGACGCCGCCTATCGTTTTATCCAGGCCGGCCTCGCGGTAGCCATTCTGCCGGGCGAGGCGCTGCCCCGTCATGCCGCCGACGAATACGGCATCGTCGCCGTGCCGTTGCACGAAGCGTGGGCCGAGCGGCGCTTCGTGATCTGCCTGCGCGACTGCAACGCGCTGACGCTCGCCGCGTCGCATTTGTTGGAGCATTTGCTGCGCACGGTTTAAGGCATGCGGAGGCGTAGCGTCTCGACTTCCGATCCGGCGCGAGATCGGATCGCTCAACCGCTCTTCAATATGCGATTCAAGCGTCGCGCATGGTCGTGCAGGTCTGCACTTCACACCTCTGAAAAGCCCTTAAGGGTTTCCCCTTTGCGACGGCGCATGCCCGTCCCGCTTGTGTCGCCGGCCATCGTCAACGGCGATGGAGTGCTTCGTCAACGCAGACTTTGCGACCCGGCTTCGCGCAGGCACGCTGTGATCCGTACTTCAATTCCCCGCATTTTCCGCAGGATTCAAAACATGAGTGATATGAGGGAGCGCGTCGCCGTGACCGAGGTCGGCATGCGCGACGGTCTGCAAAGCATCGCGCGAACGATGCCCACCGAATCCAAACGCCGCTGGATCGATGCCGCCTATGCCGCCGGCGTGCGGCACATGGAAGTGGCTTCTTTTGTGCCGGCCAAGCTGCTGCCGCAAATGGCCGACGCCGACGAGGTCATTGCCCACGCGCTCGGTTATCGCGATCTGATCGTGACCGCACTCGTGCCGAACCTGAAAGGCGCGCAACGTGCGCTCGAATGCGGCGTGCATCGGATCGTCGCGCCGATCTCGGTGAGCACCGCGCACAGCCTCGCGAACGTGCGCAAGACGCCAGCGGAAATGATCGACTCGTTCGCGGCAATGCGCGAGGCGATCGACAGCGTGCCGGGCTCAAGCACGCGGCGTGTGGAGTTGATCGCCGGTTTGTCGACGGTATTCGGCTGCACGCTGCAAGGCGCGGTGCCCTATGAGGACATCGCCGCGATTGCACGCGACGCCGTGCATGCAGGCGCCGATGTAATCGCACTCGGCGATACGACCGGCGAAGCGACGCCACGCCAGGTCGGCGAGATTATTGAATTAGTGCGCGGCGTGGCGGGCGACAAACTGCGCTCGCTGCATCTGCACGACACGCGCGGCCTTGCTCTCGCAAATACGCTGATCGGACTGCAACACGGCATCCGCGAATTCGACGCGTCGCTCGCCGGGCTTGGCGGTTGCCCGCACGCGCCTGGCGCGACCGGCAACGTCAACACCGAAGATCTCGTCTTCATGCTCGAAAGTATGGGCTATGAAACCGGCATCGATCTCACGCGTTTGATCGCGTCGCGTGCAGTGCTCGCCGATGCATTGCCTGGTGAGCCGCTTTACGGCTATCTCGCGCGCGCCGGTTTGCCCAAGCAGTTCGCCGCTTCGAGACAAATCGAAGCTTCACCATCTTCCTGCTCACAGGTGCTGCAATGAACGCCCATTCCGCTATCGCCAGTTCCTTCACTGAAGCGCCGCAGGAGCGCGCATTGCCGCTTGCCGGCATTCGCGTGATCGAGTTGTCGCATATGGTGATGGGCCCGACCTGCGGGATGATTCTCGGCGACCTGGGCGCAGAAGTCATCAAGGTCGAGCCGCCGCGCGGCGACGGCACGCGCCGTTTGCTCGGCACCGGCGCGGGTTTCTTTCGCACCTTCAATCGCAACAAGAAGAGCGTCGCGCTCGATCTCGATAGCGAAGCGGGACTGGCCGCACTGCACAAGCTTGTCGATACCGCCGACGTGTTCGTCGAAAACTTCAAGCCGGGCCGCATGGCGAAGCTCGGTCTCGACTATGCGTCGCTGCGCGAGCGCATCCCGAAACTGATCTACGTTTCGCACAAGGGCTTTCTCAATGGCCCGTATGAGCACCGCCTCGCGCTCGACGAAGTCGTGCAGATGATGGCCGGTCTCGCGTATATGACAGGCCCGGTGGGTCGTCCGCTGCGCGCCGGCAGTTCGGTCAACGACATCATGGGCGGCATGTTCGGCGCGATCGGCGTACTCGCCGCATTGCACGAACGGCATGCGAGCGGGCGCGGCAAGGAAGTGCAAAGCGCGCTCTTCGAAAACTGCGTGCTGCTGTCCGCGCAGCACATGCAGCAGTATGCCGCGACCGGTGTGCCGCCCGCGCCGATGCCTGAGCGCATCAGTGCATGGGCCGTCTACGACGTCTTCGCGCTCGCGAACAACGAGCAGATGTTCATTGCCGCGACCGGCGACGGCCAATGGCGCGCATTGTGCGCGATTCTCGGCCGCGGCGACCTGCTCGCCGACCCGCGCCTCGCGACGAACAACGACCGCGTGCTTGCGCGCTCATGGCTGCTGCAAACGCTCGGCGACACCTTGAGCCGTTTCGAAGGCGCGGCGCTCGTGCCGCTGTTCGAGCGCGACCACATTCCGTTCGCGTCGATTGCCAAGCCCGAAGAGCTATTCGACGATCCGCACCTGAAAGAGAGCGGCGGCCTTGCTCGCCTCACGCTCGAGGACGGCAGCGAAACCGCAATGCCTCTGCTGCCCATTTCGATCGACGGCGCGCGTTTGCAGCCGCGTCAGCCCATCGCGAAGATCGGCGAGCACACGGTAGCGGTATTGCGCGAGCTAGGCTATGACGACGCGCAAATCGCGCTGTTGAACAGCGACTCGAATCAGGCGCCACGCGTGGCCGCGTGATCGGCAGCGCACATAACCAATCAAGCTTATCCGGCGCAGACCGGCATTCAAGGAGACAGACGATGAAGTCGTCGAATCAGGCGGTGTATGCGACAGCGGTCGGCGATGCCGGCGCCCTCGGCTTGCCTTCGGGCGCCGGTGCGTCTGCGGGCAGCCGTGCCGAAGAAATAGCGCTGGGCGGCGCGCGCATTTCGGCGCGGCTCGACCGCTTGCCGGCCACGCGTTCCATCTGGAAGCTGGTGATGTTGTTGAGCCTCGGGCTCTTCTTCGAACTGTACGACCTCATGTTCTCGGGGTATATCGCGCCGGGACTCGTACGCAGCGGCATCCTGACCGCGACGACGCACGGCCTCTTTGGCACGAGCGGCGTGGCGAGCTTCATTGCCGCGTTGTTCGCGGGGCTCTTCATCGGCACCGCGGCGTGCGGCTTTCTAGCCGACCGCTTCGGGCGGCGTGCGATTTTTACGTGGTCGTTGCTCTGGTACACGGCGGCGAACGTCATCATGGCGTTTCAGGACACGGCGCTCGGGCTCAACCTGTGGCGTTTCATTGCGGGCATCGGCATAGGCGTGGAGATCGTGACGATCGGCACATACATCTCCGAACTCGTGCCCAAGCATGTGCGAGGGCGTGCGTCCGCGTGTTCGCAGGCAGTCGGCTTTTGCGCGGTGCCGATCGTCGCGTTTCTCTCGTATCTGCTGGTGCCTCATCAGTACTTTGGTCTCGACGGCTGGCGTCTCGTCGTGTTGACGGGTGTGGTGGGTGCGCTCGTCGTGTGGTGGATCCGCCTCGGTTTGCCGGAGAGCCCGCGTTGGCTCGCGCAAAAAGGCCGGATCGACGAAGCGGACGCGATCATGACGCGGCTCGAAGCGCGAGTCGAGCGCGAATACGGACGAGCGCTGCCGGAACCCGCAATGCCCGAGCCGGTTCGTGCCCGCGCGGCGTTCCGCGATCTGCTGGTGCCGCCGTATCGCAAGCGCACGCTGATGCTCATCATCTTTCATGTGTTCCAGACGATGGGCTACTACGGCTTCGCCAACTGGATTCCGACGCTGCTGATCAAGCAGGGCATTACGGTAACGACGAGCCTGATGTACGCAAGCATCATCGCGGTGGCGGCGCCGCTCGGACCGTTGCTCGGCTTGCTGATTGCCGACCGTTTCGAGCGCAAGACGGTGATCATCTTCATGGCGGCGGTGAACGTGGTGTGCGGCTTGCTGTTTAGTCAGGTTCGCGAGACGGTGCTGCTGGTCAGCCTCGGTGTGTGTCTCGTGCTCGCGGGCAACATCATTTCCTACAGCTATCACGCGTACCAGGCAGAGCTTTTTCCAACGAGTATCCGCGCACGCGCAGTAGGCTTCGTTTATTCGTGGAGCCGGCTGTCGGCAATGTTCTCCGCATTCGTGATCGCTGGATGCCTGAGCCGCTTCGGCGTAAATGGCGTGTTTGTGTTTATTTCCGGTGCGATGGCGATTGTGATGCTCGCTATCGGCACGCTCGGACCGAAGACGCGCGATGTGGCGTTGGAAGATATCTCGAAGTAGTGTCGCTGTTTGCGTGACCTACCCTGGTACATAGACGGCGAGACCCCCGCCGCTTTCATCGCTCTTGTCCAATGTGCGGTAGCGCTCATTAACGCTCGTCACCGACTTCGCGAAATGGTGTAATGGATCGGCCGACCTGTTCGGTCTCCAGAAGGAATTCGCCACCCAAGTGGGCGATACCGCTCATACCGAAGCGGAAGAAGTCTTGGACTTGGCGCAAACTTGCAGGATCTTGGGTGTAACGTTTTCTCGCGACGAGAACCGGTGCATTGGCCGGTCGCGTGTTTCGTAAACGGCGCGCGTCGCAAAGGCGTGCACCACATACCAACTATCGGATGAGAGCGTTCAGTGAGCCGTTGGTCGCTGGGCCGACTCATCTATCCGCTGCAAAACGGGGCGGTCATCAGAGAGATAAATCGTGAGGATTCTTCAACTGGTTCACGCACCACGATTGTCCGGGGCAGAAGTACTCGTAAAAGGTGTTGCGATTCACCACCAGCGTGCCGGACACGAAGTCTGTATGACTTCGCTGTTGCCGCAGCACGACGACTTCATCGCTATTCGAGCCGAACTGGAAGCGGCGGGTGTCATGTGCCGCTTCCCCGAGGTACGGCATGGCAGGTTCGGCAAACTGCTGCACCTGTACCGCGTGGTGCGCGAGTTTCGCCCGGATTTCATCATTGCGCATGCCACGCTTGCTGCGCTGTACGTGCGTTTGTTGCCGGTACGCACGCCTATCGCATGGGTGATGCACTCGGGCGTCAACGACTTCGAAAACGGTGCGCTCAAGCGCGCCGAACGCCTGTTATCGCGCCGGGCGAGAGCCATCATCGGCGTTTCGCAGCAGCTTATCGACGACTATATGCGCGAGATTGGCCGGCATCCTTCGATGGTGGTCATTCCTAATGGCGTCGACGCGTCGCTATTCGCCGGACCCGACGGTTCGCCCGCACCTGACAGTGCTGTGCCGTCCAAGCAGATCGTTCAGCTCGGCCGGTACATAGAAGGAAAGAGTCAACTGGACACGGTTCGCGCATTCGAGCATGTGCTGCAGGTCGAACCCGAAGCGCGTCTGCTGCTGTGCGGCGTGGTCGAGGAACTCGACTATCACCGCGCGGTGGTGTCGCTTGTGAGGCAACTCGGTCTTGAGAGCAAGGTCAGCGTGTGCGGACCGCGCTCGGACGTCGCCGCGGTGCTGCGCTCCTCGCGCGTATTTGCAATGCCATCGCGCTTCGAGTCGCAAGGCATAGCATTTCTGGAGGCGCTTGCATCGGGAATTCCGGTCGTGGCGAACCGCATTCCTGCGTTCGGTTTTGCGAGCAATCTGGCCGGCGTGAGTCTCGTCGACACGACCGACGTCGACACCTATGCTCAGGCGCTCGTCAAGGCATTGGGAACGCCTCGCGCGCACCGGCAACTCGCGGGTTATGCGCTGCACGACACTGCGGACCGCTATATGTCGATTGTGCGCAAGTTCGCTCAGCCGATGCAGGTATCGGCCTGAGTTTGTCCTGCGTTTATCGACCGGCGCGCCACACGTTATTGCGCGAGCCGGTCGATTCTCACCGTCTCCGAAAAGAGCCCTGGCAGCACGCCGAGATCGTGCGGCGCGCCCAGGGCAAAGCCGTTTTCCAGCGGATAGCGCGATAGCGCCGGTGCGCCGCCAGTGAAGTAAAAGTCGCCGAGCGTCGCGTCGGTTCTGCGATAAAGCACGAGCGCCGCGCCGTGCGTGTCGCGCACATAGCCAGGCAATACATCCGACCACGACATGCCGCGCAACGAAGCCACGTGTACCGGCGCGGCAGCGGATTGGGCGAGATCGAGCGTGTCGATGTCGATCAGCGTGTCGGCGTCGGTGCCATTCACACGCGGCGTTACCAGCATCAGGGTGTCGCGATCGTCGGCGCGCGTCGACGCGACCGTCGTCTTCACGAAGCCCGGTACGAAGTTGGCGGGCAACATTCTGCGTTCGCCGATGCGCATGCGCGCGCCGTCGTTAGAGATGATCGTGAGCGACACGCGTGCTTGCGCGGTTTCCACGGCGACGAGCGACGAGCGCGAGCCCGCGTTGCCGAACGGCAGCAAGGCGGCGTTCTGCGCGAGGCCTCGGGCTTGCGCGACGAGCGTAGGCGCGGCGCCAACGTCCGCGGCGCCGCTAGATGACGCGATCCACAAGTCGAGCCCGCTATCTGCGCGCTTTTGCGCAATGAGCACACTGGCTTTACGCGTGCCGGTGAAATCGGCAGCCACGTATTGCTGTGTCAGGTCGGGTTTGAATGCCGTGCCCGTTTGCAACCAGAGGCGCGGCGCGTCGAAACGATCGCCCGCGCTGCGCAGCAGCCAGAAGGCGGTACCGTTCTCTCGCGCTGCGACGATCATCAGGTCAGCCTTGCCATCGCCGTCGAAGTCGCCGAGCAGGAAGCGCGCGCTGTCGAAGCACAGTTTGTCGCCCGCGCAGCTCGGCGCGGTGGCGTCTGGATCGAACGGGACAGTGGCTGCATACCAGAGCGCCGGCGGCACGGCTTTTTCGAGCGACGCCGCGTAGACATTGAAGCCGGGACCATCGTGCTGCCGTTGCACATAGACTGCGGATTGTGCACCCGTGCCCGTCACGTCTGCGTACATTGCCGTGGCAAGCCGCAGATCGTTTGCCTGAATGCGTTGCGTCGTGGCCCAACGGTAACGTGTAGTGAGCGCGGTGCAGCCGCGCATTGTCAGCTTGCCGTCGTTTTCACCGAGGCAATGGCGCAAAGGTGTATAGACGAGCCCGAAGTCCCATGGCGTCCAGCGTTGCGCAAGATCCCACTGATCGCAGCTTTCCGAGCGCAGATAACCGTCGCGTTCGGCGATGCATTGCGACGTCGCCGCGCTGACAAGCGCCGCATTGCGCGCGTTGCCGGGATAGACCGTTACCGGTTCCCATCGCCATTGCTGGGCGGCCGATCCATTGCATGCGGAGAGCGTGGGCGCGCGGCCTGGTCCGTTTGCAGTTACGCAGCGATTCGTCGCGACGTTGAATAGCTGTATGGGGCGCGCCTGGAAGTCCGGCACGCGGCGATCGCTGCGATCCGCAGATGCATAGCGCCGCGCGATCCAGTTGCCGTCCCACTGAAACTCGCCGAATACATGCGACGACTCGCTTCCGTCGATCGAGAAGTAGCTCGCGACAACGTCGCGCTTGCGCTGCACTTCGGTAGCGGGAAGATTGGCCGGCCAGCCGCCCGTCGGGTACGTCACGTGATAGACGATCGGTACGCTCATGGCGAGGGTTTGCGCGACATGACGCGTAATGCGTGCGGCAAGGATGTGGTCCGGATGTTCTGCAAATGGTACGGTGTCCGGATTAAGAGTATAGATCTGCGTGGCCTGAGCGAGAACTGCCTTCAAGGTGGCCGACAGCGTGTCGCGGTCGTATTTCATGCGTCCGGAGCCGTCCGTGCTCATCGGATACGAGGAAAGCGTTGCGCTCTGCTCCCACAGCAAGCCGAGCGGCTGGCGACCGCCGCGCACGCCTCCGCCCGGCAGCCGCAGTTCGAGCAGGCGAACCTGGGGCTTTGCTTTCAGCACCATTTGGTGGACGAGCTTGCCGGCAATCCCGATGTTCGACTCGCTCCACGCGTCAGGCACGCCCGCCATGCGTGCATACGCGAGCCGCGAGGCCCGTTCGCGCGTGAGCACGTAAGAGAAGTTCGCACCGTTTGCGCCGCCGATCAGATGCACCGTAGTGATGCACCATCCGGCATCCAGACGCTCGCTGATCGCGGGATCGACAAAGAGCAGATCGTCGTCGAGATGCGCGACGACCGTGACAAGCGTGCCCGCCTTGCAACCGGCCGCCCGCGCTGCCGCTGGAAACATGGCGAGCACGAGCACTGCGAGTACCGCGACGAGCGCAATGCATGGCCCCCGAACAGAACTGGCTACCGCTGATCGCATGTCGATTCGAGCCGTTGGAGTGGACTCGATCATACGGCAATAGTCTGACGTTCCGTGTTGCCGGGGTAACACTGCGGGACACGACGCCAACGTTTCGGCGATCCGCGTATGTCGGGGCGGTTAGCGGAAATACGCCTTGGTGTTCTCGTGGACGTCCGCGTGAGCGAGCAGCTCGGCGGGCGTGAGCCAAAGATAGTCGCTGTGCTGATCGGGCCGCCCGATCTGCTGTGTATTCCCGAGCGACAGCGCATAGGCAAGCACGATGTAGTGAGTCGAAACGCCGGGCTCTGCCGCGAAATTGTCGTTGTAATGATGCTCGAATACGCCTTCGAAGCGCGCGGACGAACGCGAGAGTTTCGCGATGCCCAATTCTGCGTCCACAATGCGCGCGAACGCGGCGTCGAGCTTCTCATCTTTCAGAATGCGGCCACCGGGCACAAACCACGTACCGCGCGCGGGCCGGTTGCGGCGATGGCCGATCAGGATTCGTCCTTCTGCGTCGCTAACGATCAGATCGATCGCGACAAGCGGCGTTAGACGAACAACGTCGAGGAAGTCGATCTCCGTCAGCATTTCAGTTCCTTGGGCGAGGGCGCTATGTCTAGCGCGACCTTGCTGTTGCAAGCGCTAGTAATTGCCGCGGTTGTCATCGTCGCGGGTCAGCTTTTCCGCTACATCGGCGAACAGCAGCAGGAGCACGAGTGTGCCCGCCGCCGCAAAGATAAACGCGCCGGCCACCACGCCGGCCACCGCGGCGAGTACCGGCATGATCCATGCAATGCCGTTCGTTGGCGGCTCCAGCGCGTCGATAGGAATGCTAGCTTTCCCGGCCCAGATTTTTTGTGCGCTACCTAGCTATCGCGGTGGTTTCGCCGCTCGATGTAGCGCACCGATCGCGCCGTCCATTCGAAGCTCTATCGGGCAACGTACCCTTCCGGCACAGTTACCGCGTCCTTGAACACGTCCGCGTTGCTGGACAGCACATAGAGAGGCGCGGGCGACAGTTTCAGGTTCGCCGCGCCGTCGCGATACGGTATGGCCGTTGCGTTGCCCATCATGTCGAGCGCGGTGACTTCGCCGCTCATTCCGGGTGCGTCGACGCGCAAGCGGTAATCGGCGCTTTGTGCCGCGTTGAAGCCGGTCTTCGCGCTCCATCTGTCGTTGTCGTGGGTCCACAGCGCAGTCACGACCGCGCCGCCGCCGAGCCTCCTGAACGCGTAGGCATGGACGCCTGCTGGCAGGCCCTTCAGCGCCCCAACCGTATTCGTTCCGTCGATGATGCGTGTCATCGCCGCAACCGCGAGCGCCGCGGGTTTCGGGCTGATCCCCGAAGGACATACGCGCCTTTCGCGTGTTCGAGCTCGAAGAAGATGCCATAGCCTGGCGCAGCATCCGGCATGTCCGCGAGATAGAACACGTAGGTTATGTCGGCCCCCTCGCCAAGCAGAATGAAATGAGTGCGCGCGACGACCGCGGCTTGTGCATACAGCACGTCCGCGCCAGGATAGTTCTTGCCATACGATTCGCCGATGTCGTAACTGATGCCCGTTTCGGTGACGAAGAGCGGCGCGCCCGGTTTCAGATATTGCCGCATTTCGTGGCGCAACGCGCGCATCGAAGCAGCCAGCGCACCCGACACGGTGCCCTCATTGCGCGTGTCGGTGACACGCTCCGGCGGATGCGATGGCGTGGTGCCGATGTCGTAATAGCCGTGCACGGTCATGCCGTCCATATAGCGGCCGATGCCTAGCGGGCCCAGACGGCGCATCCACGTCACATTGCCCTGCACCGATGAATACGTGAGCTCCATCACCACCGCATGCGGCTCTGTCTGATGGATGCCTTCCCACACTGCCTTGTACATCGCGACGAAATTGGCGTCGCTGTCGCGCCACGGCAATCCGCCATCCGCGTCCGGCTCCCAGGTCACCTGATAGTAATTGTCACGCTGCTTCCGAAAATATGTCGTGCCGACCCGATTCGATTCCGCGCCGACCTTCGCCATATAGTCCTTCATCTGCGCAAGTGAAGTAGGTGCGTAGCTATGAGCCTGCTTGACTGTCGGACTTGCCCACTTGGGAATGCCGTCTAGCTGGATCAGACGCATGATGTCGCCGCGCTGAAAGTACGGCGTGAGCTGCTTCGTCGCGGGATTGAAGGTGCCCGGTTTATCCGGCTCCTCCATATACCAGTTGCGATTGTCGTTGGCCCAGGTCAGGCTGAGCGCGGTATAGACCGGGCGGTCGCCCTCACCGTCGCAGCAATGCTGGCCGGGCGCGAGATAGGCTGTGCCCTGGCCGCCGAACCGATGCAGGTCCTTGTATGAAAATCGTACGGCGGGCAAGGCCGGCGCGGTATCGGGCAGCACACCTGAAGGTCGCGATACCTGCGGGACGCGTGCCGCGCGATTGGAGCTGACCTCGCGCGCGTTCGAGCGAGGCCGACACCGCAAAGTAGCCCGCCACCGTGGATGCGCAACCAAGCGTTGCCGACGTTGTGCCCGCCGCGACGCCGAAGCTCCCGCTTGCACGCACGACGTTCCAGGCGTCGCGTATCTGCCAGTTGAGCGTGTCGTTTTGCGGTGCGCGCGTGGTGATGACGAGCGCGAACGGTTTCGACGCGGCGAAGAGGCGCGTGCCGTCGCTGCGCGTGTCGGCTTCGATCAGATCGCCGGCGGAGGCCGCGCGTGCCTGCGATGACGGCGCGGAGCACCGCAGGCCTTGGCCTGACAGGGCTTTGATATCGACCGGCACCGCGGATGCAGCCGCGGCCGCGGATGCTGCGCCGCATTGAACCGGGAAGCACCAGAGTATGGTGACGACAGCAAAAAAAGAAGGCGGCGGCCCACATTGGGGCGCGCGCTGACGAGGGGCCGCTCATGCTTCGCACTGCGTCATGTTTGCTTCGACTCGACATATGTTCCCCGTGCGGTTCGCGGTGTATTAAGACGCGCGAACGTCGTCAATTTGCTAATTCGCCAGGTCAGAGCCGCCTGGGTGTACTGTCCATTGCCGCGCGTTGCGGAAACCGCATAGTGCAATTCCGCAATTTTACGGCGGTTTCCGCCGGTCTCCGGCTTCGCGCCTTATGCTTCTGGTCCGTCAATTGCGCCGCCGCGTTAACGAATGTTGTTTCATGTTTCAGGTCTGAAACATTAATCGTCATGTTTATATTCAAGACGCCGATAAGAACAAATTAAATAATTTAAGTGCGCAGTAACGCGCCTGTATTAGACGCTTCTTTGCGCTATTGAAGTGCGTGGTGTCCATCGGACGCGCAGTGCTGCGCAGCAAGTTTGGCGGCGAGCCCAAGCGCGGAGGAGAGTCATCTGCGCGTCCCGCAGAACCAGGAAAAAATAGCTTTGTAACAGTGACCGCGCCGCAAAGATTAGATTGTAACCGCTCTTTTTTGAGTCGTGATCCAGTGTGCGGTGGCGAACGAAATGCGCTCCTGCTTTGCATTAACATTCGCAAACGCCAATTCAATGATATGCGGAACCGGCAACTAGTTCGGTGCAATTCAGCGTAGGCAAGAATATTGCCGCAAATCACCGGCGAGCCACCCCCGTCAATGCGCCAACATGTCAACACTATCGGTCATGGCGGCTAAATACTTGATTTAGGGTGGCTATGATGCACTGTTCGGAGTCGGCCCGCCGTGGCCGTTGACGGTGAAGTAAGCCGTTTTCTGATGAGGATAGCTATGAGCTGCGCGAGTCTCGAGTCAGCAATGCTGCGCTGGGTGCACGCACCGAACAAGGGGATGCGTCGCATCGCAATTTTGATGTTCAACGACTGCTCGCTGCAAGGCGCTGGCGTCGTAGCCGAAGTATTTCAGGCGGCGAACGATCTCGCGGCCACGGGCTCCGGCGGCTGCTCTTACGACGTGTGTTTCCTGTCGGCGGACGGCGGCATGGTGACCTCCTCGTCGGCTTTGCGAGTGTGGACCGATGGACTCGACGCGAGACATTACAGCGGCTTCGACGCGCTATACGTGGCCGGCGGCAAGGGTGCCGTGGCTGCTGCAAAGGACGAACGCCTGATCGCCTGGTTGCGCCGTGAGCGTGGCAACACCAGGATGATCCGGCCGATCGCGGAAGGACGCGCACTGCTCGACGCGGCGTACACGCCCGACGCAATGGGCGGCAGCGAGTTGCGCGAGCCTTCGATACTGCCGCGCCAGACCGAGGAGACCGCCGACGCAGGCGATCGTCTCGAGTCCATGCGAAGTGCGCTCGCGATGATCAAGCGCGATCTGGGCGCCGCGACCGCGCGCACCGTTGCCGAGCGCCTGCTGGCCGATTCGTGCTCGAACCTCGGACCGCTGTTGAGGGAAGACGGCGCGCTCACGCCGGGTGACAAGGTTCGCGCGGCGGCCCGCTGGCTGCAGGAAAACTGTCAGCAGTCGATTTCGATTGCTGACGCTGCGCAGTTCGCCGCGATGAGCGAGCGCAACTTCCTGCGCCGCTTCAAGATGGAAATGGGCATTACGCCTTCGAGTTTTCTGCTGCACGAGCGTCTCGCGGTGACATGCAGTCTGTTGACCGAGTCAGAATTGCCGGTCGACAAAATTGCGCGCCGCACCGGCATGGGCAACGGTGACAGGCTCGCGAAGGTATTTCGCAAACGGATGAGAATTTCGCCCACGGAATTCAGAATTCAAAGCCGCCGCATGGTGGGCCAATAGCCTCGTAGGCGCGAGATGGGGCCGCCGCCTGATACACACGGTGTCCGGCGTCTGTTTCGGTGTTATTGAAGAATCGTAAGGATTACGAATATGTGGACTCATGGAGCTGAAAACGGCGAGTCGTCCAATGCGAGTGGCGAGGCAACCGGCGCGCGTTGCACGCGCATTGTCCCCGTCATACTTGCGGGCGGATCGGGCACGCGGCTGTGGCCCGTGTCGCGCGAGAACTATCCGAAGCAGCTTATCGACGTGGTGGGTTCGGATTCTCTGCTGCAAGCGACCGCGCGGCGCATGAACGGTTTTCCGGCGAGCTGGCAGGTCGACGCTTCGCCCATCATCGTATGCGGAGAAGAGCACCGCTTCGTGATTGCTGAACAGTTGCACGAGAACGGCGTGGACGCGCGCCTGATCGTTGAGCCCGCTCGTCGCGATACGGCGCCCGCGCTTACGCTCGCGGCATCACTTGCGTGCGCGGACGGTAAGGACGGCATTCTCGTGGTGATGCCGGCCGATCATTCGATCGCTGACCTCCGTGCGTTGCAGGCCGCGCTGGAAAGCGCGGCTCTTTACGCGGAACGAGGCGCGATTGCGACGCTGGGCGTGCCGCCCACGCGGCCCGATACTGGCTTCGGCTATATCCGTATCGGTGCCGCGTTGCCCGACGGTGGACATGCTATCGACGGCTTCGTGGAGAAGCCCGCCGAGGAACTCGCTGCGAAGTACGTTGCTGCGGGAACGTATTGGTGGAATAGCGGCATCTTCATCGTGCGCGCGAGCGTGTGGCTCGATACGCTCGCGCGTCTGCAACCCGAGATGCACGCCGCGTGCGAGCGCGCATTTAGTGGCGGGCGCAGCGAAGGCGCGTATTTCCGGCCGCTCGTCGACGCGTTCCTCAGTGCGCCGGCCAATTCCATCGACTATGCCGTGATGGAACGTCTGACTGAATCGCCGGACGCGAATGCGGCCGAACCCGCTCGCGCAGACGGCACATCGCTGGCGGGCGTGGTCGTCAGGCTGGAAGCAGGCTGGTCCGATCTCGGTTCGTGGGACGCGGTGTGGGCCGCGATGGAAAAAGACGCCAATGGCAACGCAGGGCGTGGCCGCGTGACTTTCGAGGGCGCGGTGTCGAGCTACGCGCATTCCGAAGGACGCCTTGTTGCGTGCGTCGGCACCACGAATGTGGTAGTGGTCGAAACCGCCGACGCGGTGCTCGTGGTGGACCGCTCGCATGTGCAGGACGTCAAGGGTCTCGTGTCGCGCATCAAGGCGCAGCACGCACCGGAAGCCGATGCGCATCGCAAGGTGCACCGCCCGTGGGGCTTTTACGATTCAATCGACCACGGCGAGCGCTTTCAGGTGAAGCGCATCGTCGTGACGCCCGGCGCGCAGCTTTCGCTCCAACTGCATCATCACCGCGCCGAACATTGGGTCGTGGTGCGCGGCACAGCGCTCGTCACGCGAGGCGAAGAGCAATTCCTGCTAAGCGAAAACGAGTCGACTTATATCCCGCTCGGCACGCGGCACCGGCTTGAAAACCCGGGCAAGGTGCCGCTCGAAATCATCGAAATCCAGTCGGGTACTTATCTGGGCGAAGACGACATCGTGCGATTCAACGACAACTACGGCCGCTGCTCATAGGCAGCGTGCCCGACGGTTGCGGACAGGAACGGCCAGTACGAGGTAAGCAAAATGCGCAAGTTTCAGGATTTACTCGCGCGAATGTTCGACGTCGCGTTGGTGCTGGCGGGTGCGGCGGCAGCGTCGCAGATTCGCTTCGATTACCTCGCTCAATCCGGTTTCTATTGGGCGCTGGTGATGTTTGCCGCTGCCTTCGCGCTGGCGATCTTTCCCGCGTTCGGCGTGTATGAATCGTGGCGCGGCCGCTCCAAGTTGATGCTCGCGGGTCAGGTGTCGCTCGCCTGGCTGATCGTGCAGGGCAGCGCGCTCGTACTCATGTATTCGTTGCATCGGATCGACCTCGTGTCGCGTTTGTGGTTCTCGTACTGGACTGCCGTTACGGGCGGCTTGCTGATCTCGTACCGGCTCATCACGCATGCGGTGCTTGCGCGAGCGCGCAGTGCGGGCATGAATCTGCATCAGGTGGCGATAGTAGGGAGCGGCTCGCAATGCGACGCGATCATTCGCCGTATCGAATCCGCACCCACCGCGGGCTTTCGCGCGACGGCGGTCTACAACACGAGCCCGGAGAAGTCGCCGGTGACGAGTACGCGTGTGACGGTGTTCGACAGTGTGGATGCGCTCGCTGAATACATCCGCACGAATGACGTTCACGAGTTGTGGCTGATGTTGTCGCTCTCCGAAGAGCCGCTGATCTGTTCGCTCGTCGGCGAGTTTCGCGACGATCTGGTGAACATCCGTTTCATGCCCGACGTGCGCAGCCTTGCGCTCTTCGAGGGCAGTGGCGTGATCGACGTTCTCGGCGTGCCGGCAATCAACCTGGTTGCTTCGCCGCTGTCGGCGAACTCAATGCTGAAGAAGGAGATCTTCGACCGCCTGTTCGCGGCCGCCGCGCTCCTTTGTCTGTCTCCGGTCCTGCTTGTTATCGCCGTTGCGGTGAAGCTTTCGTCGCGTGGTCCGGTGTTTTTCAGGCAGAAACGCAAGGGTGCGGACGGACGTGTATTCACCATCTACAAGTTCCGTTCAATGCGCCTGCACACCGAGGAAAAAGGCACCGTGAAACAGGCCACGCGCGACGATCCGCGCGTGACGAAGGTTGGTGCGTTTCTGCGCCGCACGAGCCTCGACGAACTGCCGCAGTTTTTTAACGTATTGCGTGGTGACATGTCGGTTGTCGGACCGCGTCCTCATGCGCTCGAGCACGACGAGCTCTATCAGAAAGTGGTCGCGGGCTACATCAATCGCTATCGGATCAAGCCGGGCATTACAGGTTGGGCGCAAATCAACGGCTTTCGTGGCGAGACCGACCGCATCGAAAAGATGGAACGTCGCGTCGAACATGACCTCTACTACCTGGGGCATTGGTCGTTCGCACTCGACATGCGGATCATCGGCGCGACGATTGTTGCCGGACTGTTGCATCGAAACGCTTACTAGTTGTTAACAAAGCACGCGGGGCGTCGCCTTATCTGAGGATCACCGCTCTCGCGCAAGGAGGAAATGTTATGAGCTCGCTTGGTACACGCACGGGAAGTCTCACGGTTTTTGCCATTGCTGCATTGCTCGCGGGCTGTGCCGCCGCGCCTGGTCAGCGGATGGACACACCGGCCATGCTTCAGGAAACAGGTGGCGATTTCAGCACCGAACCCGCGCAGCAACAGACGATACCGATTACCGATATTAATCTGTCGCTGGTGCGCAAGATGCGCACGGATCAAAGCACTGCCCCATTGCCGCCCGAAACTCTGGCGCTTTTCGGCAAGCCGACTCCCTATCGCGTGGGTCCCGGCGACGTACTGCAAATCGTTGTGTGGGATCACCCCGAACTCGCGGCGGCTCTGGGCCAACCGGCGCCGGGCGGGAAGACGACGGATGCGACGTCGGGCTTTCTCATCGACGAAAAGGGCGATGTGCAGTTCCCGTACGCGGGCACGGTACACGTGGCCGGCAAGGACGTCGGCGCGATCCAGAAAGAACTGTATAGCCGCCTGAGCAAGGTCTATCAGAAACCGGAAGTGACCGTGCGTATAGCGTCTTTCCGTGCTGCGCAGATCTACATAGACGGCGAAGTGCGCACGCCTGGCACGCAGTCGATCAACGACATTTCGATGTCGCTCGCGAGCGCGATCAATCAGGGCGGCGGCTTCAGTCCGAATGCCGATCGCAGCCGCGTCGAGCTGATCCGCAATGGCGTCACGTATCAGCTGAACATGGACGAGCTGCTCAAGCGCGGGCACAACCCGTCGAACATCTACCTTCAACCGGGCGACGCTGTGCGCGTGGCCTCGCGCGAAGACAGCGGTGTCTATGTGATGGGCGAAGTGAACAAGCCTGCGACCATCACGCCGATGCGCAACGGTTCGCTGACGCTTTCGCAGGCGATTTCGGACAGCGGCAGCTTCGACTCGAACACGGCCTCCACGCGGCAATTGTTCGTGATCCGCAATTCGACGAGCGAATCGCCGCAGATCTATCACCTCGACGCCACCTCGCCGGTTTCGATGATTCTCGCCAATCAGTTCGAGCTGCAACCGAAGGACGTCGTGTATGTCGGTCAGGGTGGACTGGTTCGCTTTAACCGTGTGTTGAACCTGCTGCTGCCGGCAATCAATGCGGCTGTGACCGGTGCCGTGCTTGCAAAATAACGACCCTATAACGTAAATCAGAACCGCCGGGTTCCGCTGGGTGACCAAAATGGCAATCAACTTCGAAAACCGCTACACCGACGTGTCCGGACCGGACGAGCTTCATCTGTCGGACTATCTCCGCACTATCGTGCGGGGCCGGCGCACCATCGCAACGGTGACGCTGATCGCGCTCGCGCTGGGGTGCGCGTACGCTTTCCTTGCTCCGCCTGCGTATCGAGCGGATGTGTTGTTCCACGTCGAGGACAAGACGGCGAATGCCAACGCCAACGGCAAGGACTCGTTGCCGCCGCTCACGGGGATGTTCGATACGAAGCCGTCGACCGCGGCCGAGATCGAGCTGCTGAAGTCGCGTCTCGTGACGGAGGAGACCGTCAAGAAGCTGCACCTCGACATCACCGCTACGCCGCGCTACATGCCGGTTATCGGCAGCCTGATTGCCGGGCTTGTGAACGGGCAGTGGGGTTTCAGACTGCCGCAGTTCATCAATCTGTCCGGCTACGCGTGGGGCAATGAAAGCATCTCGGTGTCGCGGTTCGACACATCGAAGGAAATGTACGACACGACGTTCACGCTGATCGCTGGCAACGACCGTTCGTACGTGCTGCGCGACAAGAACGGCATTGCGATTCTGTCGGGCCACGTTGGCGAAACGGTGGGAACCGACACGGCGGACGGTCCGATCTCCTTGCGTGTGGATGCGCTGACCGGCGCGCCGGGCTCGCAGTTCGAATTGTCGCGGGCATCGACGTTGAGCACGGTCGATCGTTTGCAGAAAGCGCTCGTCGTGCAGGAAACCACGCTGCAGTCCGGCGTGATTCGCGCGAGTCTCGAAGGCGGCGACAGCGCGTTGACCGCGGCGATCGTCAACAGCATGGCGCGTGAATTCGTGCGCCAGGACGTTGCGAGCCGTTCGACGGAAGCCGAGCACATGCTCGCATTCCTCGATCAGCAATTGCCGGGCTTGCGCAAGGAACTGGACGAGGCCGAGCAGCGCTACAACAAGTTCCGCAACACGCACGGCACGGTGGATCTCGGCGAAGAGAGCCGCTTGCTGCTTCAGCAGATCGTCGACAACAAGACCAAGCTGCTGGACCTGCAAACGCAACGTGCGGAGATGTCGCAACGCTTCACCGCGAATCACCCGGCGGTTGCCTCGCTGGATGCGCAAATCGCGGCGCTGCAAGGCGCGCAGACCAATATGAACCGCAGCGTGTCGGTGATGCCGGACACGGAGCAGACCGCGTTGCGTCTGTTGCGCGACGTGCATGTCGATACCGAGCTTTACACGAACCTGCTCAATAGCGCGCAGCAGCTGCGCGTGGCGAAGGCAGGTCAGGTCGGCAACGTGCGGGTGGTCGATTTCGCCGAGGCGCCGGATGAGCCGGTGCGTCCGAAGCGCGTGATCGCAATCCTGATCGCGCTTAGCGGCGGCCTCGTGCTCGGCATCATGCTGACCTTCTTCAAGCGCGCGATGTACGGCGGAGTGGAGCGTCCCGACGAGCTCGAAGCGGTGCT
Organism: Paraburkholderia kirstenboschensis; assembly: GCF_032806925.1. Classification (NCBI taxonomy): domain Bacteria; kingdom Pseudomonadati; phylum Pseudomonadota; class Betaproteobacteria; order Burkholderiales; family Burkholderiaceae; genus Paraburkholderia; species Paraburkholderia kirstenboschensis. Next base: position 3,425,690 of record NZ_CP136513.1, read on the forward strand.
CGGCGTGCCGGTGTTCGCCGTGGTGCCGCGCAGCCAGACGCAGTTGCGGTTGCAGGAAAATGTTATGTTGCGCCGTCGCGGCTTGCATGTTCTCGCCCAGCAGGCGCCGGAAGATATCGCCGTCGAAGGCGTGCGTAATCTGCGCACCTCGCTGCAGCTTTCACTCGACCACGCCCCAAATAACGTGGTGATGATCACGGGTTCGCGGCCCGACGCGGGCAAGTCGTTCCTGTCGGTGAATCTCGCGGCACTGGTCGCGTCGGCGAACAAACGGGTGCTGGTTATCGACGGCGACATGCGGCGCGGTGACGTGCACTCGCACTTCGGCATTGCGCACCAACCGGGTTTGTCGGATGTGCTCAGCGGCGGCGATCTGACGTCGATGATCCAGCGCGACGTGCTGCCGGGTCTGGATGTGCTGGCCAAGGGCACGCTGCCGTCGCATCCTTCCGAACTGCTGATGAATTCGCGCTTCGAGTCGATGCTGGAAGAACTGAAGGCGCGTTACGACCTGGTGATCATCGACACGCCGCCGGTTCTCGCTGTGACCGATTCGACGCTGATCGGCAAGCATGCGGGCACGACACTGCTGGTGGTGCGCCATGGCCGTCATCCGGTGAATGAAATTGCGGAGACCGCCAAGCGTCTTCGTAATGGAGGCGTCGGACTCGGAGGCGTATTGCTCACTGACGTGCCGCAGGAAGCGGCATTCCTCGGTTCGGGTTATCAGGGCGGCTATTACGGGTACGACAGTATCGCGGGTTGAAAAAAATCGGGGCAGAGTTTTCTCGCCAAAAGTACTAAAAAGTTCAAAAAAGGGGAAGCTTCATGAAACGCAAGGTCGCGCTGATCACGGGGATCACGGGGCAGGACGGGTCGTACCTTGCCGAGCTGCTGCTCGCTAAGGGTTACGAAGTGCACGGCATCAAACGCCGGTCGTCGCTATTCAACACAGATCGTATCGATCACCTGTATCGCGATCCACACGATCCGGAACAGCGGCTCTTTCTGCATCATGCGGATTTGACCGATTCCACCAGCATTCTGCGCGTGATTCAACGCGTGGAGCCAGACGAGATATACAACCTGGCGGCGCAAAGTCACGTCGCCGTATCGTTCGAAGAGCCGGAATACACGGCTAACGCGGACGGACTTGGCACACTGCGCATTCTCGAGGCAATCCGTATTCTGGGCCTTCAGAGCAAGACGCGCTTTTATCAGGCGTCGACTTCGGAACTGTATGGTCTCGTGCAGCAGGTGCCGCAATCGGAGACCACGCCGTTCTATCCGCGCAGCCCTTATGCCGTAGCGAAGATGTTCGCGTACTGGACCACGGTCAATTATCGCGAAGCCTATGGCCTGTATGCATGCAACGGCATCCTGTTCAATCACGAATCGCCCGTACGCGGCGAGACTTTCGTGACGCGCAAGATCACGCGTGCGATTGCACGAATCGCGGTCGGTATGCAAAAGACGCTGCATCTCGGCAATCTGTCCGCGTTGCGCGATTGGGGCCATGCGCGCGACTACGTCGAGATGCAATGGCGCATGCTGCAACAGGAACAGCCTGAGGATTACGTCATCGCCACCGGTGTGCAGTACAGCGTGCGTCAGTTCGTTCAGCACGCTGCCGCCGAACTGGGCGTCACCGTGCGTTTCGAAGGCAGCGGTGTCGACGAAATCGGCATTGTCGAGAAGGTGGAAGGGCGCGAAACCAGAATGTCGCCGGGCGACGTGATCGTGCGCGTCGATCCGCGCTACTTCCGTCCAGCGGAAGTCGAGACGCTGCTCGGCGATCCGTCGAAGGCGCATGCGCAGCTCGGTTGGCAGCCGACCACGCCGTTCGCCTCGCTCGTCAAGGAGATGGTTCGCTCCGACTTTCAGATTGCACGTCGTGACGCGCTCGTCACGCTCGCCGGTTTCACGGCGCTCGAACACCACGAGTGACTGCGATGGACAAACATTCACGCATTTTCGTCGCGGGGCACCGCGGCATGGTCGGCTCTGCGCTGCTCAGACGGCTCGCTGCCGCGGGCTACGCGAACGTAATCACGCGCTCGCGCGTCGAGCTCGATCTCACGGATCAGGCCGCCGTGAACCGTTTCTTCGAGGCGGAGAAGATCGACGTCGTGCTGCTGGCGGCGGCGCGCGTGGGCGGCATTCTTGCCAACGCGTCGCGGCCGGGCGAATTCATCTATGAAAACCTGGTGATCGAAACCAACGTGATTCACGCTGCGTATCGCGCACAAGTGGAACGGCTCGTCTTCTTCGGATCGTCGTGCATCTACCCGAAGCAGTGTCCGCAGCCGATCCGCGAGGAGTATCTGATGACCTCGTCGCTCGAGCCGACCAACGACGCGTACGCGATTGCGAAGATCGCCGGCGTGAAGTTGTGCGAGGCGTACAACTGCGAATACAACACGCAATACGTGTCGTTGATGCCGACCAATCTGTACGGCCCGAACGACAACTACGACCTGAACAGCAGCCATGTGTTGCCCGCGCTTTTGCGCAAAGCGCATGAAGCGAAGCTGAATGGCGCGGACACTTTGACGGTGTGGGGCTCGGGCACACCGCGCCGCGAGTTCTTGCATGTCGACGACCTGGCTGCCGCCACATTGTTCGTGCTTGAAAACAACGTGACGGAAGGTCTTTTCAACGTGGGTGTAGGCGAAGATCTGTCGATTCGCGAACTGGCGGAGGGCATTTGCAAAGTGGTGGGTTTCGAGGGCGAACTGATGTTCGACGCGTCGAAACCGGATGGCACGCCGCGCAAACTGCTCGACGTCTCGCGTCTTGCGAAGATGGGCTGGCGCTCAACGATCGCACTCGAGCAGGGAATCGCGTCGACGTATCGGGATTTCGTCGAATCCTATTCCGCGTCGGCGACTACGGCTGCCATGCAATGACGCCTTGTCGAGGAGTTGCATAAAAATGTCCGCATCAGTCACCATCTTCCACAACGTCGTATGGTCGCGTCACAAAGGTGTCGTCTTTTCTGCGCTGCATAATATTTCGGTATCCGGAGCAATTCGCTATTCGATGGTTCAGATCGCCGATACCGAGCACGACCGAATCGGCTTCTCCGACGTCGATTATTCGTACCATCGGTATCCGATGCAGAAGCTGTTCGACGGCTGCTACGAAGACGTGCCGGCGCTCAAGATGATCGTCCGCCTCACATGGGAAGTGCTGAAGGCCAAGTCCGACCTGATCGTGCTTCCCGGTTATCACCGCCCGGAATATTGGGCGATGCTCGCGGCGTGCGTCGTGACCGGCAAGCGGCGCGCGGTGTTTTGCGATTCGACTGCGCGAGACCGTCCAAAGAAGCTGGTTACGTCGATTCCCAAGCGCGTGTTCCTTTCACTGTGCGACGGCTATTTCGGGTTCGGCGAGCGCAGTCGTGAGTATTTGCTGTCGCTCGGCGCGAAGCGGGAGAAGATTTTCGTGCCGTGCCAGGCGGCCGCATTGCCGGGCTCGTTTTCGCCAGAGCGCGCGTTAGTGGAGCGTGTCGCCGCGCGCGCCGGCAATCCGCCGGTGTTTCTGTACGTGGGGCGTCTCTCGGAAGAGAAGGGCATCGGCACGCTGATCGAAGCGTTCGCCGGCCTGAGAAAGCGTATTCCTGCAGCGCAGCTGCGCATGGTCGGCACGGGGCCGATGGCCGACGCATTGCACGAGAAGGTCGTCGAACTGCAACTGGGCGGTGCAGTGACTTTTGCCGGCAGTTTTCAGGACGAGCCGCTCACGCGGGAGTACTACCGCGCGACCTGCATGGTGTTGCCGAGCTATAGCGAGCCGTGGGGTCTCGTGGTGAACGAGGCGCTCGCGCACGGTTGTCCGGCAGTAGTCAGCGAAAGCTGCGGCTGCGTGCCGGAACTCGTCATCGACGGAGTGAGCGGCTATTCATTCACTGCGGGCGACGTTGCCGGATTGCAGCGCACGCTCCTGAAGGCTATGGAGGCCTTCGCCGATGCGAGCGGCACTGCTCACCGGTGCATGGATGTCATTCGCCGTTACGATCCGCCTTCTGCAGCGGCCAATATTGCCCGGGGCTGTGCGCTGATCCTGAGCGATTGACGGGCGTGCGGCGTCGCCGCGAGGTCGGGCATAGAAGCCTTAAACACGTTCAGACAAGCACAATGAAGATCCTGATCTACGGCCTCAATTACGCGCCCGAACTCACCGGGACTGGCAAGTACACGGCTGAAATGGCCGCGCTGCTTGCGAGCCGGGGGCACGACGTCCGGGTGGTATGCGCTCCGCCTTACTACCCGGATTGGCGAGTTTCCTCCGGGTATACATCGTGGCGCTATCGTCGCGAAGAGCGCGACGGTGTCACGGTATGGCGCGCGCCGCTATGGGTGCCGTCGCGCCCAAGCGGTGTGAAGCGGATGATTCACCTGGCCAGCTTCGCGGCAACCTCTCTGCCCTTGCTCGTGTTGCAGGCCTTCTGGCGCCCCGATGCAGTACTGTTGATCGCACCGACCTTGATGTGCGCACCCGCGACGATCGCGCTCGCCCGAGTCGCCCGTGCAAGTGCGTGGTTGCACATTCAGGACTATGAGGTCGACGCCGCTTTCGAACTCGGCCTGCTCAAAGGCTCGCGTGCCGCGCGGATCGCGCGCTGGATCGAGAGCCAGTTGTTGCGGCGCTTCGCTGCAGTGTCGTCGATCACGCGGCACATGAGCGCGCGTGCGTCGACAAAGGGCGTCGACCCTTCGAAGGTGGTGTGCCTGCCCAACTGGGTCGACGTTTCGGCGGTGTTTCCGCTGCCGCGGCCGAGCGAGTATCGAAGCCTGCTCAACATATCCGACGAGCAGAAGGTCGTTTTGTACTCAGGCAACATGGGCGCGAAGCAGGGCATCGAAATGCTTGCGGAAGCCGCGGCGTCGCTCGCGTTTCGCCCGGATATCACGTTCGTGTTCTGCGGTAGCGGCGCGGCAAGAGAGAATCTCGTCAAGCGGTGCGCCGCCTTGCCGAAGTGCGTCTTTCTTCCGCTGCAGCCGGTGGAGCGTCTGAACGAACTGCTTAATCTCGCCGACATTCACGTGCTGCCGCAACGCGCCGATGCGGCCGATCTGGTGATGCCGTCGAAGCTGACCGGCATGCTTGCCAGCGGTCGTGCGACCATTGCGATGGCACGGCGTGGTACGGCGCTTCATGAGGCGGTGCATTCGCGCGGCGTGGTCGTGCCGCCGGATAACTTGGAGGCGCTGGTGGGCGCTATCACCGCACTTGCAAACGACTCGGAGCGGCGCGCTGCGCTCGGCCGTGCGGCGCGTGACTATGCGGAAAGCACGCTGTCGCCCGATTCGACGATCAGTACGTTTGAAGAACGCGTTGGAATGCTGTGCCGCGCGGCACGAAGAAGGAGTGTGGAAGCCAGCAAGACGTATTTCGACGGAAGGCCTTCAGCGGTGGAGGTGCGGCATGTCAAGCCGGCGACCACGGAGGAAGTCGCGCCGGATTGAACCGGCATGCGGCCCTCTCATGAACGTGCGATCACCACGGCGACCGGTAGACGGAGCGCTTACCCGTTGTGTACGGATCGGTGTAAGCGGCCTTGGCCGCGCCTCGGGGCAGCAGTGTGTCTGCCGGGCGCTGGCGCGGGGCGGCGTCGGCCACGCGCAACTGGCCGTTGGCTGCGGCAGGCGCCTTGCGCTTGACCGCAGCGCCCTCCTGGCCGGCTTGCTCGGCACCGATGACGGTCATGCGTTGCTCGTTCATCAACGCCGCGCGGCGTGCGTCGTCGATATTGCCGTCTCGTGCATTGGCGGCGCCGTATCCGTCGGGCGCGCCGAGCAGCTTCTGCTCCCGCTTGCGCTGCACGGCGCGGCGATCGACGGGAGCCTGCTGGGGCGCGCCATAGCCGGTCGGCGCGGTGGCGGTCATTGCCGGTGCTCGGGCAGGCGCGGCGTTCTGGGCGAGCGCCGGTCCTGCGCACGCGGTGGCAAGGACAAGCATGCAGGTGGCGGTGCGCTGAAGCGAAGTGGTCATTGTGGTCCCCGGGGTTGATACAGTCGTGATGAAGATATCGTGCGCCAAAATCCATGCGCGTAGCCGCCAAAACGCTTGCCGGGACGGACACGTTGACCGTCAAAGCCACACGCACAAAAATAATTAGTAGCCCTGTGTATAGGAACGGGAACGCAAGGTATGGAGGAAGATGATGGGCAACATTGCAGACGATCCGCGGCTCGCATGCTCGCCGCAAGCAGAAGGCGCTGCCGCCGAGCGCCGCGTCATCGACCTGAGTCTGGCCGGCAAGGGGAATTACCGCGCGCGGCGCAGTGCGCTGATAGAGCTTATATGGTTCTTCGTGGAAGCCTGCGTGATCAACAACAAGCTGCTGCCGTTCTCATTCGTGCGAGTCGCTCTGCTGCGCCTCTTCGGCGCGAAGATCGGCACAGGGTGTCGTTTCGTGCATCCATTGCGCGTGAAGGCGCCATGGAATCTCGAGGTCGGCGACAAGTGCTGGTTCGGCGTCGACGTATGGATCTACAACCAGGCGCCGATTCACATAGGTTCGAATGTGTGCATCTCTCAAGGGACCTTCCTCACGGCCGGTTCGCATGACATGAGCACCACGATGGACCTGCGTGTGGCGCCTATCGTGATCGAAGACGGCGTGTGGATCACGTCGAAATGCGTCGTGCAAATGGGCGTGACGATCGGCCGCTCGGCAGTCGTCACGCCGTTGTCTGTCGTACATCGTTCGCTCGAAGCCGAGGGCGTGTATGGCGGAAATCCGTGTCGTTTTTTGCGGAAGCGGTTTCTTCCGTGACCTGAAGCACAGAAGTAAAGCCGCAGCGTTTATACGCTGAGGAGACCGACGTGGTGGCAACCGGAACAAAGGCGCATCCGGTCACGGCATATGGGCGCGTTGTTCGCGGGGCCACTCGCCTGCGAGCCGGCGACGCCCCACAAACATCATGAAGAATAGGGGAGCTGCGGATGTTCATCGATACTCGCAATGTCGAGCAAAACACGGTCATTGAAACGACGGTTTGCATTATCGGGGGAGGGGTCGCGGGCATTACGCTCGCACGTGAAATGTCGCGTATCGGCGTGGATACCTGCATGCTTGAAAGCGGCGGCTTCGCGCCCGACGAGGAAACACGCGACCTCTATCGCGGCGAGAATGCCGGGCTGCCGTACCGTTTTGCGGACGGCTCGCGCAGCCGTTATTTCGGCGGCAGCAGCAATTGCTGGGGCGGCTGGTGCCGCCCGCTCGATCCGTGGGACTTCGAGAAGCGCGACTGGATTGCACATAGCGGCTGGCCGTTTGGTCTCGACGAACTCGCGCCATACTATGCGCGCACGCACGATCTGCTGAAGCTCGGACCTCAAACGTTCGACCCCGCCTACTGGGAGCGCGAGATCGGCCGCTCAGACGTGCGCCGCATCCCGCTGGGCACCGGCGATATGCGCGACACCATTGCCCAATTCAGCCCGCCGGTGCGTTTCGGCAAGGTGTATCGCGAGGAACTGTCGAGCTCTACGCGCGTGCGCGTTTTTCTTCACGCGAACGTCCTGAATATCGACGCGGATGCGCAAGGCACGACGATTACGCGAGTGCAGGTCGGCACGATCAGCGGCCGTAGAATGTCCGTGAAGGCGCGTATTTTCGTGCTTGCCACGGGCGGAATCGAGAACGCGCGGCTGCTGCTTGCTTCAAACAATGTCCAGGCAGCAGGAATCGGCAACGCCAACGATCTGGTGGGCCGTTACTTCATGGACCACCCGCGCATGATGTCGGGGAAGGTGCGTTTCCTGCCTGGCGTTGCGCGCAACAAGCTGTATGACATCAAGTACCACTACCAGAATGCAGCCGTCTCGGCGCACGGTACGAAGATCTCATCTCAGTTCGCCCCGCGACAGGAGATGATGGAGCGCGAAAAGCTGCTCAATTCTCGGGTGTGGCTCTATTCGCGGTGGTACGGGGAAGGTAGCGCGGGCTCCGAGGCGCTGATTCGTTGCAAGGAAGCGCTGATGCACAAGGACCAGCCGGGGCGTAGCCTGAAGGCGGACATTGCGACGATGGCGGCGCACCCTCTGGATACCGTGGGATATGGTTTGACCCGGCTGTTGCAGTGGCCTGCGCTGATTACCGACGTCACGCTGCAGGCAATCGTCGAAGCGGTGCCCGATCCGGACAGCCGCGTCACCTTGTCCGCCGACAAGCGCGATCATTTCGGCATGCCGCGCGTGAAGGTCGACTGGCGCCTTGGCGACCAGGTGAAGCGCACATTCGACAAAACGTTCGAGGCGCTCGCGAAGGAGCTGCGGCTGGCGCGCGTCGCCGAAGTCCAACTGGACGAGCCGCTCGAAGGCAGACCGTGGCCGCAGAAACTGGAAGGGACGTGGCATCACATGGGCACGACGCGCATGCATGACTCGCCGCGCGAGGGCGTGGTCGACCGCGATTGCAAGGTACACGGCATCAGCAATCTTTATATTGGCGGCAGTTCGGTGTTCCCGACTGTCGGCGCGAATTTCCCGACCATCACGATCGCCGCGTTGTCGTTGCGGCTCGCCGGACATCTGGCGCGGCAACTTGACGTTCCGAACATCGTCGGCAACACGGGCGCGGAAGCGGCGAATAGCGGTGTTTCGCCGGCGCAGTCGCCGGTAGAGACGCTGCCGATCGCGGCCTCGACGTTGACGCCGTTGATGAAGGAGTAGTGAACCGGCAGTGCAATGAACGAAGGCGACGGCGCGGTGAACGCGGCGTCGCCCGGCAAAAGGGCGGCGCTCATATGAGCGCCGTCATTCTTCATTGAAGTCAGCGAGCCTGCTCAGTGGCTTTGCGAAAAGCGGGTAGTGTGTTCTTCTCTGCCTGGCCGTGGTGACCGGCTCTCGTTTCAAGCAAGGTGGTCAACGCGCTCACCATCGTTTCGATCCTGAAGCGGGCGTTGAAAGTGCGCGCGGCTTGCAGACGCATCGCTTCACGGGTAGCGTCGTCGAGTTCCAGCCAGCGAACGAGGCTCTTTTCGGTGCTCTCGACGGTGTCGGACCCAACCAGCCCCGCGCCGTCTTCTTCGATTTCGCGCCACACGTTGACCTTATCGGAGATCAACGCGGGCAGGCCGCAGCCGAGCGCCTCGGCCACCGCGACACCGAAATTCTCCTGATGCGACGGCAGCGCGAACACGTCGCTTGCATGAAACGCTCCCCACTTCAAATCGCCCTGCAGCATGCCAGGCAGGGTCATGCGATGCGCGATGCCAGCAGCTTGCGCCTGAGCGCGCAGACTTGCGGCCCAGCCGGTTTCATCGGGACCGGCGATCACGAGATGCAGCGCCTCGTCACGTCTGGCCACGCGCGCGAATGCGTCGATCAGCAGATCGCAGCCCTTCTTCGCATGCACTCTGCCGAGAAACAGCACGACGCGTTTGCCGCGGGCGCTGGGTACTGCCTGCAAAAACGCTTCGCGTACCGATGCTACGTCGACCGTAGGCACCGTCGTTCCGAACGGCACGATGCGCTCGCGAGCGCGATAGAGCCAGAACGATTGGCGGGCCCTGGTGCGCTCTTCTTCGGTCGTGAAGATCACAGCGCACGCGTCGCGCAGCACACGGTACTCCGCCCATGGCCAGTAGAGCCATTTCTTTAGATGCTTGAGCGGATACGCCTCTTTGAACCACGGGTCCAGCATGCCGTGCGTGTACACGTAGTACGGCACGCCGCTGTCGTGCAGCGCTTTCCATGTCGCAAAGCCATGGTATTGCCACAAGCCGTGCACGACGACGGCGTCGAAGCGCCTCGCATGATTTGCGAGCCACGGCGCGAGATAGGCGCTATAGCTGTAGCGGTTGGATGTGGGGCCGAACGCATGAACCGGGAACGGCAAAGCCGCAAGGTATGGATCGTCCGGAGCGTCGCAGGTAGCGACTTCGATTTCATGTCCAGCATCCTGCATGGCCACGCCGCTGCGGCGAACGCCCTCGACGGGACCGCCGGCGCGCGGATCCACGCTTGCAAGCACGTGTAGGATTTTCATCGCGCGATATCCGGTCGGTTGGAACCCGGCAGTCGCGTCGTCTGCGACATGCCCAGCGTACTGGCGAGATCCCCCCGGCCCATGCCCGGTTGAATGCGGCGAGGCAAGTCCGGCGAAGCGGCGGCCCGCATGCGGCGCGCGGCGCCCATTCGGTTCGCGCGTGCCGGCAGTGCGCGCTGCAAACGCGTGTAAGTGGCAATCATCAAACCGAGACCAATGCCGAATACGAGCCCGGAAAAGCGGGGTCCACGCGGATTGCCGCCGATAGAGGTGGCCGGCAACGCGGAGAACAGCACGATCGCGTGCCCGAGTATCGGCAGCATCGGCGCATCGGGCACCACCGATCGCCAGTAGCGATACGCGGAGAAACATAGCGCGAGCGCGCCAAGTGTGGCCAGTGGCATGGCGATACCGAACACAAGCCCGCCCGCGAACGACTGATAGACCCAGACGTTGTGGCCCGCGAACCATTCGTTGATCGCGTAGAAATCCTGCTTGCTGAACTGGCCTGCAAGGTCCGGCAGATAATCCGGCGAATAGCGGTAGTAGTGCCCGTAGCCCGCGAAGTGGCCCGTGGTCGCGTCGGTGGCCTTGTAGTCCAGAGCAAGCGGCAATAGAAAAATCCATATCCAGGGTGCTGCATACTGATGGCGCATTCTTATTCCCTCCCCGTCGCCGTTTGCCGTCGTCTAAGCGGACGGTCTCGCGTCGGGTCATTGTGAGCGCAACTTTGTGCTTGAGGATATCGCTAGTTGCTGTTCGTCTCCGCCTGCCTGGATTCTGGCGACAGTGGAAAGGGCTATGCCTGCAAGACGCACGCAAGCTGTCCTTTATCGCCGGTGAATGCCTTGATCTTGGCGGTCGCTTGTACCTGCCGACACCGAAGATGCAAACAAGATGACGCGCCCGAGAAAACAGAAAGGGAAATACAAAACGAAGCTATTTGGCGGGGCGGGACACGCGAAAGCCGGTCGGGCTGGACTTCGTTCGCGGCACAGCAATTATTGCGGTGATGGGCTTTCACTTTCACGCTGTTCATACCGACAATGTACTCCTTCAGATTATGGAGTACCCACTCAAGAACTTCGAGGGGGAGGGCGTCAATCTTTCCTTCACATTGAGCGGCTTTCTGGTCGGCGGCCTGCTGTTTCGGCGATACGCCGAAACGGGTCATATCGACGCGCGCCGTTTTATCGTGCGGCGGATGTTCGGTATCTGGGCCGCGTATTACGTTCTGGTCGCTTTTCATGTGCTGGCTGTCCGGCATCCGTGGAATACATTCCTTTAAGTGCTGGAGTATTCGGGCGCGCTGCGCACGACATGGGTTTATCGCGGGGTCGCCTGGGTCGGTCTGTATTCATACGGTATCAATTTGTGGCACTCTCTCGCGCTCGCTCCCGGCAACATGGTGATTCGCAAGGCCACCGCACTTGGCCTCGCGCCGAGCGTCATCTGGATCGTTGCGCTTGCGGCACAGATTGTCATCGCAATCGTGATCGGCTCTGTGACGACGCGCGCAATCGAATACCCGTTCCTGCTAATGCGCAACGCGTTGTTTCCGGAAAAGCGCAGCAGCTCGGTGCGCGAGGAAGTGCCTGTCGCCAGTGGGCAGTTGTCGTGACTGCGGTCGATCACGCCATCTGTTGCAGCAAGGTTTGCTTGAATTCGCCGAGCGTGTGCCGCGACAGTAGATTGTCGCGCGATGATGCCGTTAGATGTTCGTGCGGCCACGAAGTCATTGTTTCGGCGATGGCCTTGCCGATCGACGCCGAGCTCAGGTCGCTCAGTATCGGTCCCAATTCGCAGCGCCTGCTGAACCAGCCGATCAGACCGTCTTCCGTCGCGATTATCGGCTTGTCGAAGCGGTACGCCTGCACGAGCACGCCGCTCATGCCGTAATGGCCTTTGTAGCCGAGCCATACCGCGTCGCATGCGGAGAACAGATCGCGCTCCGTATCGTTGGAGATGAACGAATCCAGCACGAGCGGCGCGGGCGTGAGACTGCGAATGTGATTGCGCATGAAGTGCCGCGTGCTCGCATCTTGTTCGCCTGCGACGATCAGCGTGGGCGCGTGCTCGAGACGCGTCATTGCATGAACGAGTTCGTAGATGCCTTTGCGTTCGGTGATCGCGCCGTACACGAGCAGGTAGCGTTGCTTGGGATCGAGGCCGAGCCGCTCGCGCGCGAGCGCAGGATCTTCCGCCCGTTCGTCCGGGAACGGGTCGGCCACATAGGCGACCTTTGCACTGTCTTTCGATGTATTGAGCGCCGCCCATTCCGGCAAGGTGGGATCGATGCTCAGCAAGGTGCGCAGCCCCGCCGTGCGAACCGCGCGTTTGAACAGCTGTGCCTTGATCGCGTTGACGAACGGACGATCGGGCGCTTTGATGCCTACCTTGTGATGATGAAACGTCGAGCGCATCGTAATGCCGATCCACGGCGTCTTGCCGAACGGAGAGCCGAGAAACGGTAGTCCATTGAAAAAATAATCGGCATAGGGCACGACGACCAGCCGGATCGACTGCGTGCGGCTGAGAATGCGATAGGCACGCTGGAAGTAGTTATGAAAGCGCCAGTACTGATTGCGTTCGCGCAAACGGTGAGTGCGGCTTTCCTCCGGATCGACAAAAGCGATCTGCTGATCGGGGCGGTTGGCTGCAGTGATCTGTTTCGCGAGCCGGTGATCTTCGTTTGCGCATTCAGTGACCAGAATGCACGGATGGCCGGCCTCCGCGCAGGCCTGCATCGTCCACTCGACATACCGCCAGCGGTGGCCGGTGAGATTGGGCTCCACGATCAGGACAAAGTCAGGTTCGATCACGTCGGTAGGCATAGGCGGAAATAGCGTGCATGGGTTGACGAATCGCATCAGCGGGTTCTCCGCCGCGAGCGGAAATGGCCCGAGCCGCGGGCTCTGCCGTGGCGTCAGATGAATAACGGTAGCACCCCTCGCAGCATGAAAACCGCCTATCTCTCGCGCTGTGTGGGTAAACGTACTACCACACAAGGGCTCGGGCCGAAGCCGCCTGGTTGATGGCGGTTGACGGCGAATATCTCGCGGTAAGGTCCTGCTTACGGTTAAGGTGAACCGTCGCCAGCTTGCTGGCGGGACCCAATTCCAATCAGGCGCCGCGGCGTTCACAGCGAGTCACGACACGCTGATCAAACCGCTGCACGGCGCAGCAATTCGACGGAGAACCAGCTTGCGGGCGATCAGGCTTCCCGCGCTCTCGATAGCCGGCAGTTTCGGCGCGAGCGCGGCGACATGGGTGTTATTGCAACAGTTCGCGGTGCGTGGACTGGTGGCCATCAAATTTCTTGCGATCGGCCGCATGCTCGGGCCGGCGGCGATCGGCAGTGTGAGCGTGGCTTTGCTCGCGGTCGCAATTGCAGAGGCGCTATCCGATACCGGGCTCGCGCAGGCAGTGATTCAAGGCGAGCACGCACCAACGCGCTCGCAGCTCGGCGCGGTGTGGACCACTCTCACGGCGCGTGGCGTATTGATTTCGCTGTTGCTGGTTGCGCTCGCACCGTTGCTGAGCAGTCAGTTTCATCTCGATGGATCGCTCCTGCTGATCCAGCTCGCCGCGTTGCTGCCGCTGTTGCGCGGGCTCGCGTCGCCGACCTACTACGTGGTCCAGCGTGAGCGGCGCTTTCAGCATATCGCGGGCGTGGAGGTGGCCGCTGCCTTCGTCGATTGCTCGGTCGGCCTCGCGCTCGCTTATTTCGGCGCGGGCGCGGCTTCGGTACTGATCGGCCTCGTCGCCGGTGAATCGCTCAAAAGCGCGCTGACGTGGGGCACCATGAAACCCAAGCCGCCGGTGCGCGCGGTTTGGTCGGGCATCGGCCAGTATGTCGGTTTCAGTCGATGGATCTGGGCGAGCAGTGTGATCAACCTGCTGCTCAACCAGTTCGACAAGGTGGTGGTCGGCAAGCTGCTTGGCCCCACGCAACTCGGCGGCTATCAGATGTCGTCGCGTCTCGCACAGATGCTGCTTGCCGATGCGGCGATCGCGATGTCGCAATACCTGTTTCCGACTTTTGCCGCACACCATCGCCGCGATCCGAAGGCGGCGTCGCGCCTCATCAGGGTTTATCTGCTGGCGGTCGCAATCGGGCTCGCCGCTTTTGTCGAGGTGCTGCGGCTGATCGCGGAGCCAATGTTCTCGCTGATTCTCGGCGCGGCCTGGCTGCCCGCGGTGCCGCTCTTCAGGATACTCGTCATCAACATGGCGATAGGCGCATTGATCGCGGTGCTCGTTTCGTATTTGCGCGCGATCGGCGACGCGAAAGCGACTGTGCATGCGTCGGCGATTCAGGTGGTAGTGCTGCTGATCAGTGCGCCCCTCGCGCTTCGCTGGTGGGGTGTGACAGGGATCGCATGGTCGATGACACTGGGCCTCGGCTGTGCCGCGGCGTGGATGCTGTACAGAATCCTGAGAGCAAGGACTGCATGATGCGCGTCTTCCATCTCGTACTGGCGCCGCGTTTGTCCGGCGCCGAAGTGCTCGCGAAAGACCTCGCGCTCGATCAGTGCGCCGAGGGCATGGCGGTATGCGTTGGCTCGCTCCTGCCTGCGCATGACGACTTTGCGTCGTTGGCGAACGAGTTGCAAACGCGCGGCGTGCAGTGCTTGTTTCCGCAGAAACGGCACCATCCGGCAGGCAAGCTGTGGAATCTGTTCGTCGCAGTGCGGCGGTTTCGCCCGGATGTGATCTTCGCGCATGCCACGATTCCGTCGTTTTATGCACGCGCGTTGCCGCTGGGCGTGCCTGTCGTCTACGTGATGCACTCCGCGACCAACGATTTCGAACGCCCGCTGTTCCGGCGCATCGAGTATCTTCTGTCGGGGCGCGCGAGCGTCGTGATAGGCGTATCGCAGAAAGGCGTCACGGACTACATACAGGCAATCGGCGTGCATCCGTCGATGACGGTGGTGCCGAACGGCGTCGATCGCGCGCGCTTCGCATTCACTGACGGCGCGCAGCGAGCCGCGAGTGTTCCGCAGATCGTGCAGATCGGCCGATACGCGTCTGTCAAAAATCAACTGCTCACGGTGCGCGCTTTCAGCGAAGTGGTAAAGCAGGTTGGCGACGCACGGCTCGTGCTATACGGCGTGGTCGAGGACCCCGATTACCAGCGCGCCGTCGTTGCGCTCGCAACCGAGCTGGGCGTCGCGGAGCGCGTCGTGGTCTCCGGGCCGCGCAGCGATGTGGCGACCGTGCTCTCCGAGTCGAGCGTTTTCGTCATGCCTTCACAGTCGGAAGGGCACAGCGTGGCGTTTCTGGAGGCGTTGGCCTCGGGCGTCCCGATCGTCGCAAGCAGGATACCGGCGTTCGCATTCGCCAATGGTTTCCCGGGTGTGCAATTGGTCGATACCGACAGCGTAGGAGGTTACGCCGACGCTATCGTGAAGGCGTTGAGCGAGAAGCGCGTGCAAAGATCGCTAGCGGGACTCACGCTTAGAGACGCGGCCGAGCGATACCGCGCCATCGCGCGGCAAGTGTGTCCGGCAGTGTCGGCGCGCTGAATATCGATCCTGGCGCGCGTCAATGATGCAAGTTGATGTCGCGTATATCGGGCGCAGTTTCGGGTGCGGGCTCGATCGTCCGGGCGCTTGCGAGCGCCGACTCCTGCACCGCAAGTGTCATGAGAT
This sequence comes from Paraburkholderia kirstenboschensis, assembly GCF_032806925.1. Lineage (NCBI taxonomy): Bacteria > Pseudomonadati > Pseudomonadota > Betaproteobacteria > Burkholderiales > Burkholderiaceae > Paraburkholderia > Paraburkholderia kirstenboschensis. Next base: position 3,441,350 of record NZ_CP136513.1, read on the forward strand.
GCCGCGCTTCCTTACTGCTCGAATCGATACCGAGCGCGCTGCTTGCATTGAGCGACACGCAATCCCAACGGGCAATGTAGCCGCAGCCTCGCGCAAGACTCAACAGTGCGTCGCGCTGCTGTTCACGTGTATTGACGGCCGCGCGCAGGTTCCGCGCGTCACGGCTTTGAGGTTGCACCGCGATCGCCGCGGCGACGCACGCCTTCGTCGCAGATAGATTGTTCTCCCGAAGGCTTGCACGCGCGGCACGCAGATGCCGCGACAGGTCGGCGCGTGCTTTTTCTTCTGCGGTGATGGGCGGTGTGGCGCCGGGATTGCGCTTTGCTTGCTCGGATGCGATTGCGACACCGGAGGCGGCCGGCGCGGCGGAGATGGCTGCGGCAGCGGAAACGGCCGGCGCGGTACGACGCGCGGACAACGACGACGAAGCGGGTAATTCCGCGGTCAACGCCGTGGGCAACGGGCGTGCCGTGTCGGAGCGAGGAGCGGCGGTGACCGCTGTTGAGCGCGCAGGAGCGGCAGTCTCAGGACGCTGCACCGCCAAAACCGGGGTCACGCTCTTCTGCCTGCTGATCGCACCGGATACGGTAAGCGGCTCGACATCGTCATCGGTGTCTTTGCTGTGTATGAAGCCGACATAGACCGCCGAGGCTACGATCAGAGCGGAGGCGGCAAGAGCGAGCGGCTCGCGCATCCGTTGATAGGTGCTCTGGACGATTGCTGGGTCTTCGACCACAGCATATGGATTGGCGAACGCGCGCGAGGGGTCCCACACTCTTCGCGTCGGTAGGCGCCTCGCTTTCGGCGGCCGCGCGTCGGTGAGTCGCACGGTTAGCGTCGGCACCATCGCGGCATACGCAGGGACACTGCGCGCACGGCATGAAGGGCAGGGAACGTTGCGGCTCACGAGCGGCGCGCCACATTGTTCGCATTCCGAAGAGTCGTTCTGGTCTGTATTCATGTCGTCATATTCGCGATGGTGACGGCGTGCGACGCGCTCCCCGTAGCCGGCGTACCGGTCGCCGCAAGCAGGCCTGCAACGAAGGCTTACTGCGCAACGACATAGCCTCGTGCCTGCATGCATGCGCCGTAAGCGGCCCAGTAGCGCGTCATGGGTGGCTCGGGTGCCGGAAGTGGGGGCAGTGCGGCAATGCCTGGTTGTGACGCGCCGGCAGCGCTCGCTGTGGTCGCCGGCTCAGAGGCGGGCTTCTCCGCGATTGCCGCGGACGGCGGCAGTGCCCCAGATGCCGCGTGCCCCGCGTTAGCGGTGCCGGGTGCCGTTGCCGCTCCACTCGCGGGTGCCGCATGTGCCGCCGACGCGGCATTGCTGGCTGTCGCCGCGCCGGGTTGCGTCGCCGAAGCCGTGTTGGGCGCGGCTGGAGCCGTGCCGTCGGGTAGCGCAGGACCACCAGGCGCGGCGGAGAACGTACTCGGAGGAAGCGGCGGACGCGATGGCGCGCCGGTCGAAGACGTCTTCGTTGCCGCAGACCTTGGTGGCGGAATTTGCGACTCGCGCACAGTGTTGACTTTGGTTTCCTTATTCGCAGACGCATAGCACAACGCACTGTCGACGCTGCGCTGATACGCGGTTTGACTTCGAATCGGGTAGATGAGCGGCTGCCACGCGAGGGCTGCGTTGCTAACCGCCAGTAATGTCATCAGGGTATAGGACTTGTATCCCATCGCAGTGGCTCCCGCAGCGATGTTGAGCCGTTAGCCGGCAATTGCACTTCGCGGTGCGTTTTAGTTGCTCGGATCTCGCCGCAAGGCGGCGACTCACTGCCGCGAAGGCTGCTATCTTCAGGGTACCACTCTGGTGCGTAACGTCAGTGCGCTGTGTAACACTGGAAAACGCCATGGTGCAGTCGAATCAGAACAGTCCACTGGGTCCGCAGCCCCGTTGTGGCGGCTGCGCAATATGCGTACTAGGGTTTGCGCGGCGCTAAGAATCGCTCAATCTCACTGGCGATGCGGCTGTGGCGATCGGATTGTTCTACCCGCCACCGCGACGGCCTTATCCGCCGACGAATAAAGCTTTTACATTTTGCAGACACTCGCGAGTCGGGCCTTTCGAAGAGCAAGAGATTCGCGCAAGCCGCTGGCTCCTCGCCGACTGTACGGTTTCTATTGTTACTTATCGAGCCACGCCCCTGCAGTTTTGAAACGTTTATAATTCTCCCGCCGCTACGTTCAGTAATTACTGCAATAGCGCCCCGTTAGAGCCAGTTATAAGTAAGTTTTCCCTCGTTGGTTTCCGATTGGCGCCGCACCGTTGCCGCAGGGCCGCGCTAGCCGCGTAGATGGCGTTGGAGTTTGCCGCTTGCTCTATGTCTGTCGCCACTCTGTAACGTGCGCGACAAACGTTGCATTCAACGACCGCCATTGATCGATGATGAAAAGCAAACTTGCGGAGGTAGTAAGCAACCCTAATTGAATGAATGCCGGAAGATAGCGGCGTTCACACACTGGTGCTTTTGTTTCCCACCGCGCGTAGTACACAGCCGCGCCGGTCTTCGATCGTTCAGCGTGTGATCTCTCAAGACGGACCGCATTGGGTGTGCGCCGTGAAAAGGTGGCGCTTTCCAGCGGGTGCAAGCCCCGCCCGGCAAATGCTCCAGCCGGAAGCAACCGGAGCAGCTATGGAGGCAACGAAATGGCTCAAGCCTCCGGTGATGCGTGTCACAAATTGGTGACAGCGCGAGTGTGCAGGCCGTAACGCGAGTGAACGTCGAGCAAACCTCGAAAAGGTCGATGCGCAGGCCGACCCGACAACCCTATCGGGGAAGGCTGATATCGGGTCGCTCCTTTCGTCGCTGGAGTCAACGTTCGGCCAAGTTTTCTCGCGACTCGTGAAATACCCGCGACTTCGGAAGACTAGAACCACCTTGGCGGTCATGGTCGGCCTTTTGTCAGCGAGTAATCGGGCTCGCAGAAGTCGTTCAATCCGACCTACGCCCGCGGTGCGCATTTCATAGATTTTTGAACAGACCGCCCGCCGCCTTGCGCAATTCGTCGAACTGTGTAACGAGCTGGACGCACAGCACGAAGGCCAACGTCGCTGAAGGCGCCGGGTACCGTTCGATCCATCGCACCATCGGAGACGCGTAGCGCACGCGGATCGAGTCTCGCGTCATTACCAGGGTAATCACGACTCCCAACGCGGCGCCCGCGAGTAAATCGGTCGGATAGTGAAAGCCGAGCCACGCGCGCGGAAGGCAGATGACGAGGGCGGTATAGATGATCGCCATTAGACCGATGCCGCGCCATGCGAGAAAGATACCGGTGGCGACCGCCATCCACAGCATCGCGTGATCGCTCGGAAAGGAGCTCCACGTCGACAGCTGTGCGTCGTTGGTCTCCCCACCCGGAAAGTGCAGATGCAGCTCAGGGTTGAAGACGGGTCGCACGCTGAACGGCAACACATGAGCCAACAGCCTTCCGACGAAAAGCGCCATAAGGCCGCTGAGAAGTGTCGCGAGAACGATTTCCCTCCGCCATTCGCGGCGCTCGTGTGGCTGAAACCACATCCAACACAGAACGGGGATCAGTACGAGTCCCTTGGATGAGTACAGGTCAGTGATGACCTCGATGCTGTGGGTAATGAAATGACCGAAATGTATGTGCGACAGATACGTTTCGATGAATGAATCGAAGTTGGTCATCATGTTTTAATAAAAGCGAGCTAGTTAACCTAGCCTAAAGGATTCGCTGCATCTCATAGTGTTCGCTTTGGTACAGATCTTTTTACTTCGTTTATTTTGTTGCCTTCGATCACTGGGCAGTTCCGCTGCCAACCTGATTTTTTGCTTTCAAGAAGCGCTCCCTTGTCAGCGTCTGTTAAGGGGCGAGTCAATTTTATTTTTAGCGAGCCCGCGTGAACGACGAGCCCCCGGCGTCAGAATAGATGTCGTGTCGCTTGATTCTTAGACATGGTCCGGGGGCGGTAGAATCGGAATGAATGAAAGCCTACCCAGAAGAACGAAAAGAAGCGCTGGTGCGTCGCATGATGCCGCCGGAGAATGCGCCGGTGTCGGCGCTAGCACGAGAAACGGGGATTACCGAACAGACGTTGTAAACGTGGCGCGACAGGCGAAAGGACAAGGGCTGGCAGTGCCGGGCGACGGGAAGAACCCCGAAGAATGGTCTTCGGGCGACAAGTTTGCCGTCGTACTGGAAACTGCCCCGCTCAATGCAGCGGAGCTGGCCGAGTACTGCCGTCGCAAAGGTCTCTACTCCGAGCAGGTTGCTGCGTGGCGAGCGGCCTGTATGGGCGCCAACGCGAACGCTGCGGAGCAGGCGCGCGAGCAACGTCAACATTCCAAAGAAGACAAGCGGCGTATCAAGCAACTCGAGAAGGAGTTGCAGCGCAAGGAGAAGGCGCTGGCCGAAGCGGCAGCGCTGCTGGTTCTCAGAAAAAAAGTCCAGGCGATCTGGGGAGAACAAGAGGACGATTGATCAACGTCCCTGATCGCCTGTTATGTATATCGTTGATCCGCGAGGCGGCGCAGTCGGGTTACCGCCTGGAGCAGGCATGCGAAGAGCTGGGCCTGAGCGTACGCACGTTCCAGCGCTGGGTTGTGATGGCGATGCGGTGCGCGCCGACGGCCGCAGCACGGCATCGCGGCCCGAGTCCAGCAACAAGCTGAGCGAAACCGAACGGCAGCGGATTCTGGAGGTGGCCAATAGCGCCGAATTCGCCAGTTTGCCGCCCAGTCAGATCGTGCCGAGCCTGGCGGACCGCGGCGTGTATCTCGCGTCGGAATCGAGCTTTTACCGCGTATTGCGAAGTGCCTCGCAGCAGCACCGCCGAGGTCGGGCACGGCAGCCATCGTCACGGATGCGCACCAGCCATTGTGCGACAGCACTGAACCAGCTGTGGTCGTGGGACATCACCTGGTTACCGGCGGCGATCAAGGGCAAGTTCTACTACTGGTACATGGTGCTCGATGTGTTTAGCCGCAAGATCGTCGGTCACGAAGTCCAGGAAGCGGAATCTGCAGAACTTGCGTCGTTGCTGATGCGGCGCACGAGTTTGGCCGAGGGCCTGGCGGGACGCCCACTGGTTCTGCACTCGGACAATGGCAGTGCGATGAAGGGTGCGACGATGCTCGCCACGCTGGAAAACCTGGGCGTGGTGGCTTCGTTCAGCCGACCGCGTGTGAGCAACGAAAACCCGTACGCCGAGGCGCTGTTCCGCACGTGCAAGTACAGGCCCGACTATCCGCGTAAAGCGTTCGTGAGCCTTGGCGACGCGCGCGCCTGGACGCAGCAGTTCGTGCGTTGGTTCAACTACGAGCACAAGCACAGCGGCTTGAAATTCGTCACGCCGGCGCAGCGTCATAACGGCGTCGCCAACGCAGTGCTGGCACAGCGTGAAATCGTCTATGCGCGAGCCAAGGCGAACAACCCGCACCGCTGGTCTCGCTCGACCCGCAATTGGAATTGAAGGACCAGGTCTGGCTCAATCCGGAGCATGTGCCCCGAGCCGAACTTAAGCAGTGCGCGTGAAGCGACACGACAACTACGTTGACAAACACCGCGAGCCGGTCGGTCGCATTCCTGCTATAAATGAGATCGACAGCCTTCCGCTGCATCTCGTCGTTCACGTCGATGTATCGCTGCGTCGTCGAGATGTCCCGATGGCCCGAACGACGCGATTTCGATCGGCCCGGGAATCTACTTAATCGACCTGATCTTTGAGGCGTAGATTGATCGAGCCCCAGTGCAATGCCGAGCAACGTGCAGGCGACCCCGCAACATCGTGAGTTGTCGGTTGAACCGACAACTCGCGCCTCGCAACGTAAAAGTTGGTCAAACTCTCCCCGCTCGAATAGTCGGCCCTGAATAATTCGTTCTGGCGGAGGGATAAGTTCAGACGGACGAGGGAACGGAGTTTTTGGAGTTGAGCAAAGCGGCGAGAATCAGGGCGTAAAAAAGCCGCAGCTTGCGCAGGATCATCCGCAGGTTGTGGCCGGCACCGCACAGCACCGCATGAAGCGCATCGCCCAGCGAACCCTTGAGCCAATTGCGATCGAGCTGCCGTCGGCCTTCATGTGCCCGATGGCCGGCTCGATCGCGCTGCGCCGCCGGTTCATCGCGCGCAAGCCGCGCGTGATACCGCGTCGCAGGCCCGGGTGATAGACCTTCACACCATCAACGGCGACGCCCTTGTAGCCGCGGTCGACGACCGCTATCTCCGGCTGAACGTCGCTGAGGATCGCCGCTTGTTCCAACGCTTCGGCCAACGTGTGCCCGTCATACGGATTGCCCGGCATCGAACGAGCTCCGACCACGAGACCTTCCTTGTGCGTCGTCGTGATCGACACCTTCACGCCGAATTCGTACGGCTTGCGTGCTTTGCCTTTGGCCAGGCATTCGACTTCCGGCGCATGCAGCGCATACAGCTTGTTTTTGTCCTTCTGCTTGTGCGTGAGAATCCGCTTCGTGCGGCTAATCAGTTCTTCCAGCGCCGCCCGACTTTGCTGGGCGACGCCGTCCAGTTGGCGCTCGACGTCACGCATCACGCGTCCCACTCGGGAGCGCAACGTGCGCAGCGATTTCTTCATCCGCCTGTATTGCTTCGCATGCGCATAGCGCCCGATCTGGGCCGCCAGACGCGGCGCTTCGCGGTTGTAGTTTTGCCGCAACTGCAGACCGTGCCGGGCGGCAGCCTTCACCAGATGTTCCCGGCAACGTTCGAGCAGCCGTGAATCGGTGGGATGCGCAACTGCTTTTTCCATCACGGTCGTATCGACGATCACCCGCTTCAGGCTCGCAGTCTTGATGACGTTTGCGCGTTTGGCCGCTTCGATGGTCTGCGCCAACAGTTCTTCAACGCCCGCTTCGCTCAGCCGCTTGCGCCAGCGCGTCAGGCTCGACAGATCAATCGGCGGCTTCGTCTGCAAGTACGTCTCGCCGGTGAACACCTGCCAATGCGGATTCTCCAGCCATTGCCGCACCACGTCCTCGTCCGACAGGTCGAAGGCATGCTGCAAGTACAGCAGCCCTGCGATCAGGCGCGGCGAACTCGCCGGCCGCCCTCTGCTCGAGACGAAGCTCGCGCTCATCGCCGCATTCAACCGTTCCCAATCGATCAGATCGGCAAGGGGAACCAACGGATGCTTCAGGTGGATTTGCTCGCGCAGCGGTTGGCGGAAGAAATCTCCCTCTGGCACCGGCGTCTTCGGACCCATCCGCACCTCGTCGAAAAATGCAGGATTCTCGCGCTAATGTGCCAGGTTCCTGCAAATCCCACAACTCCATTTCGGCCTCAAGGCCCTGCGGCATAAGCCGTTCCGAATTGTTCAGGGCCGACTCGAATAGCCGGAATTGGAATCCCAGCGTTCGTTGGAGATGCATCGCGATTGTTTAATTCGGCGGCTACAGTCACTGAGAACGAGCAGACTAGCAATTAAGCTCAATCCGCGGACAATCTCGCAAAAGACGCGCAATGCTGCTACAGCCGCCAATACAGGCCGGACACATAGCAAAGCATCGCGGAAAAAGATGAGCGCCAGTCAGTCCAAATGGACGAGAAAACCGGCGCAGTTTGTGAAGATGGTTAAAACACGACAGGCTAATCGATTAGCCTGAACGGCAATATCACGGCTGCTGAACGCGCCATCTTGCGATTGCGGCCTCGCTCATTTTGGCTCGTGTTTCGGCGGAAAATATTTTCCCCTTCGCAGCTTCGCTGATCTTTTTACGTGTCTCTGCAGAGACTGTTCGCCCTAACTGAACCGCACGCATCTTTTTCAGCGTTTCTTCGCTGCATTTCTACCCGGCGGGGCGGCCTCGCCGCTTTTTTGGAGGCATAGTTACTTGCGCGCTCATGCCTTCACCCACTTGCCCTGTCGGAACGCCTCGACCGTTTTAAGGTTGTTGAATTCTACGATACGTTCACGACGGTGCTAGATGCGGGCAGGTCGAAGGAGTCAAGGTCCGCATCGTACTTTTCAACGGTCTCCGAAATTCTTGACATGCCCACGCCATTATCGCCAAGTTGCGTTTTAAGCCAGTCCGCAATCATGTCGTGACTAGCCAGCGCCATTTTTTCGTTGCGGAACGAACCAATGAAGCGGGCTGGAGAATCGGATACCTGTTCCCATTTGCTTTTAATGTTAGCCATTTTTTATCTTTCCTTTGATGTGAGTTGAACCGCGCCCGACTATTCGGAAGCGCGGTTGATCACCGGAAGGACAGAACAGCGTGTCGTATTAGCGCTCGTTAAACGGTAATAAGTCACGCTGCTCGGTCAGCTTCCGGCTTGGTACTGCTTACATAGGTTTAACTTCATAAGTGCCTCAATATCTGTTTGCTGTCCGCATCATTAACAGGATGACGATTGAGACGGATACTGCTTTTTACATATTGCTTTCATCTAGCTCGTTACTGCCAAGCTGAAGCTTAAACAACACGTCCGTGGCGTCGTCGATAGAGTTGACATAGAGGTAGATGCCTTCAGCGCTGTACGGGTGAAACCGCATTCCTCTCGGGTCGAAACCCCACTTCGAGTCGGAACGAGCCATGAATGGACGCTTCTTCGCTTTTGGATGCTGCTCAACGTGCCACGCCATAATCTGCTCGTAGATCTGCTGGATTGACTTTGGAAACTCGCCGCACATCATCCATGCATCAGTGCGTTCGACATGAAAGCCGACGCTGAACATGCTATATCTTCCCTTGCGGGTGCGGGCGGCGTAGACCCCGGTGGCGTATCTCACGTGTAACTTCTCCGCGCCGGTCGGCGGCAAGCCCGCCTGCTTCACGCACGACGAAGTCATCACGCTGTTCCACGAGTTTGGGCACGGGCTGCACCATATGCTGACGCGCGTCGAGGAACTCGGCGTCTCGGGCATCAACGGCGTCGAGTGGGACGCGGTCGAGTTGCCGTCGCAGTTCATGGAAAACTTCTGCTGGGAGTGGGACGTGCTCACCGACATGTCCGCGCACGTCGATACCGGCGTGCCGCTGCCGCGCGAACTCTTCGACAAGATGCTCGCCGCCAAGAACTTCCAGAGCGGTCTCGGGACGCTGCGCCAGATCGTCTTCTCGATGTTCGACATGGTGCTGCACACGTCCTACGATCCGTCCAACACCGCGCAGAACGTCAACGACCTCGCCCGCGAGATCAACGAGAAATTCCACGTCATTCCGCAAGCGCCGTTCTCGCGCTGGCCAAACACATTTAGCCATATCTTCGCGGGCGGCTATGCGGCGGGCTACTACAGCGACAAGTGGCCCGAGGTGCTCTCCGCCGATGCGTACGACGCGTTTGAAGAAGCTGCGAAGCTCGCAAACGGCTCGGTGCTGAATGCGGAAACGGGCATCCGGTACCGCCGGGAGATTCTCGAAGTTGGCGGCAGCCGTCCCGCGATGGATTCCTTCAAGGAGGCGTTCCGCGGCCGCGAGCCGAACATCGACGCGCTCTTGCGTCATAACGGCATGGCCGGACAGACGCTGCACTAAGCTCGAACCCCGGCCTAGCGCCGGGGTTTTTTGCATCTAGCGCCTGATCTTGAAGTCCACTTCCGCAGGCCGCCCCTCGAGCGTGGCGCGCGCGGCCGGGCTGCGGCTCACCACCTTGCCTCTGCGAATGACCGCCGTGCGCGCCGCGCGAAGGCGGATCGCTTCGATTGGATTTCGCGCGTCGAGCACGACGCAATCCGCGTTGCATCCGACTTCGATTCCATAGCCTTCCAGACCGAGAATCTTCGCGGGATTGACCGTCACCGCATCGAAGCAGGCGCGCATCGCATCGACGTCCGTCATCTGAGCGACGTGCAGCCCCATATGCGCGACTTCGAGCATGTCGCCGGAACCGAGGCTGTACCAAGGGTCCATCGCACAGTCGTGGCCGAACGCGACGTCGATGCCCGCTGCCATCAGTTCGGGCACGCGCGTCATGCCGCGCCGCTTCGGATACGTGTCCGAACGTCCCTGCAGCGTGATGTTGATGAGCGGATTGGCAATCGCCGCGACGCCGGCTTCGCGCATCAGCGGAATCAGTTTGCTGACGTAGTAGTTGTCCATCGAATGCATCGACGTGAGGTGCGAGCCGGTCACGCGCCCGTGCAGCCCGAGCCGATGCGTCTCGGCTGCGAGCGTTTCGATATGGCGCGACATTGGGTCGTCGGACTCGTCGCAGTGCATATCGACGCCAAGCCGCGCTCCGCCGCGAACTCGCAGAGCAGCTTCATCGATGCCGCGCCATCGGCCATCGTGCGTTCGAAGTGTGGAATACCGCCGACGACATCGACGCCCAGATCGATCGCGCGCTTCAGATTGTCGAACGCGCCCAGGCTTCGCAACACGCCGTCCTGTGGAAACGCGACCAGTTGCAAATCCAGGTACGGCTTGACGCGCCGCTTCACTTCGACGAGTGCCTCCACGGCCAGGAGACGCGGATCGCAAACGTCGACGTGCGAGCGAATCGCGAGCAGCCCACGCGCGACGGCCCAATCGCAATACTGAAGCGCGCGCTCGACAATCGCTTCCTGCGTCAACTCCGGGTTCAGCTCACCCCATAGCGTGATGCCTTCCAGCAGCGTCCCCGACGCATTCACGCGCGGCAAACCGTAGGAGAGCGTCGCGTCCATGTGAAAGTGGGCATCGACGAAAGGCGCGGTAACGAGCGAACCATGGGCGTCGATCTCGTCGCGCGCGGTCAGGCTCAGATGCGGCTCGATTGCCACGATCCGCCCTGCTTCGATGCCAATATCCACGAGTGCGGTCGAGCGAACGCGCGCGGCACGGCGAATGATGAGATCCATCTGCAAACCCTCCGACGGTGATTTCTGGCCGATTGTATCGGGCCATAAAAGCGCCGGAACCAAGAGCGGACGCGTATCGAATCGATGCGCATTCCATACGAAACGTTTGCGTTTCGAAACTGGCGCAAATGGCCGAGTGTTTGGCCGAATGACCCCAAGGACATACCTATAATCGATCTCAACAAGAAAAAGCTACGGGAAAACGAGAGCGAAAGGCGCAAATGTTGCCTGTCCAACATACGCTTGCCTTACGCGGTTCGCTTCCAGGCTTTCGCCAGGCGTTGTATCGCAACGGTCGAACGGAACGGCAGTCGCAACCGATCCGTTCGACCGCTTGTTCACCGAATTTCAATCTTGTATTTAGCGATGAACGTGACTGGCGTCGACTGCGTGCGTCCCGCTCACGCGCTCATGCATCCGGTGAGCCGTCGTTTCGATAAGGGTTCAGTAACAATCGTTTGCGCCTCGCGGGGGCGGGGCACGCACGACCCTTGAATTGGACCGCGTAGTCCACTGCACTACCTAGCGTTGCATGGAATCACAAGATCAATAAGTCACGCAGAGACCAACGATGCTTTTCATACGCAACCTCATGTCGTTCCGCAGCCTGACGATGCTCGGGCTCGTGCTGAACCTTTTCATCATGCGGCCATCGGCGCTTGGGGAGCGCTATACCGCGATCGGTGTGGCTATCGCGCCGCTGCTCGCTGCGATGTACCTCTTCCATACGCATCGGCAGAAGCGGTTCACGACGCCGGGATTGCGCGCGGAAACGACGAGCCTGCTCGTGCTCCTGGCCGTCTACTGGCTTTATGTCGCGCCGATCTCCATTGTGCACGGACGCTCGCAGCTCGACTGGACCTTCTACGAAATGGTGACGACGGCCGTCATCGTGTTGTCCTACAGCGCGGTTCTTCTCGATGTCAACGCGAACCGCCTGTTCTTCCGTCAGCTGTGCACGATCGTCGCACTTCTCGGCCTGTCGAGCGTCGTGACGGAATTGCTGACCTTCTGGATCGGCAGCAAGGACGGTCTCTATCTGTTCAGTCTGCCCATCAAGGGTTACGCGGACTACACCGAAGATCCGCGCGCCGCGACCGGAGCGATCTACTTTCCGTTGTCGATGCTCTACAGCGACTACGCATCTGGCACGGTGAAGTTCGACCGCTACTGCGCGTTCTTTCGCGAGGCAGGCATCTATCAGGCCGTCGCGTGCTTCTGCCTCGTTTACGAAGCGCTCACCCGTCGCTCGCGAATTCTGATGGCATGCATGATCGGCGGCATTCTCTGCGCGTTCTCGACACTCGGCGTCGCGCTCCTCGCGCTGTCGCTTGGGCTGCTGTTCACGCTGTCGGCAGGCTCGCGCCGGCGTCTCCTGCCGCGGCTCATCATCACGTGCGCGTTGGTGATGATGGCGTGGCCCGTCGCGCTCTATACGCCGTATATCGGCATCAAGGATAAGGCGCGCACGCACGGCGCATCGATCAGCGACCGTTCCGAGGCGATCGACCGCAGCCTCGCGAGCTTTGCCAACGAGCCGTTCGGCGTGGGCCTTTTCAGCGGCAAGGAGAAGAACGACGGCATCTCGCTGTTGGCGCAGATCAGCATGATCGGGCTGTTCGGTTTCGCTTGCCAGGTGGTGATGCTGTCGGCGTGGCGGCCGGGGACGAAGCCGAACTGGTCGAAAATGGGCGCTTGCGCGCCGCTGTTGATCACCGCGCTCTTTGCACAGCCGATCGCCGGTGCGCCAACCGTCTATGTCATCCTGCTCGCGTATTTGCCGCGACTGCGTCAGGACGCGAAGGACAGGCCGGCTGCTTTGCGTGTCGCGAGAGAGCCGGCAGGCGGCTATGCTTCGCCTGCGCGCGCGCCGTTCGTTTCCATTGCGCGTTCAGACGATCAGATTCCCCGCCTGAACACTATCGCGTGAAAGGCGCAGCGGCACGCGGCATGCCGAGATGACGTTGCCCTGCACCAGACAACGCGATACGACCGTGATGCCTTCGGCGAAGCGGTCGATCGCGTTATTAGCGATGACGGTGTCGATCGTCTCAGCATCCGGAATGAGAATGCCCGCGCTGTCGCCCGGCGCACCGCTGCCTGCGATGTGATTCCCGCTGATCACGACTTTGCGCTTCTGCAACGCGTCGCCGCTTACGCTCGCGCGCGTGCCGACCTGGATGCCGTTGTTGCGCGCGGTCACGTTCACGACGTTGCCGGTGATCGTGATGGCGCCAGTCGCGTCTTCGACGTGCAGCGTGCCGTTCGCGCTCGATACGTTGGACGACACCGTGTTCGCGACGATCGCGATGTCCGTCACGTGAGCGATGTTGAGCGGCAGGTCCATGTTCAGATCGCGCGCCGTGATGGTATTGCCCTGCACGACGACGTTCGAGCACGCGATATGCGGCGTGTTGACGCCGATCGTCGCATCGACACACACGTTCCCCGCGATATGAATATGCGATGACCCGCGACCAAGCGGCGCGCGGCGCACGTCACCCTTCATGCCGGCCTGATTGTTGATCTGCACGCCGTAAAAACAGCGTTCGAACTGGTTGTTCGTCACGAAGAGGCCCGTCAAGCCCGTGCCCATGAACCATGCGCCGAAGATGTTCGACTGCCTCGGCGTCGCGCCCGTCGTTCGACTGACGATGCAGTTGTTCTCGAAACGCTGATTGCGCGCGTCGTTGACGATGTTGAGCACGCCGTGCATGTCGGTCTTGCTCGTGTTCGACAGATCAAAGGTCACGTCGCGCACGAAGCTGCCGGTGCCGCCCCATTCGAAGGCCGCGCCGCCTTGCGCGCCGTCGATCGTCGCGATGATCGTGGCGCCGCCGCCTTCCGTGGATACACCGCGCGTGTAGATGCCGCGCGTCACGCGGTACGTCGCGCCGCACAGCGCCACGGCCGGGCCGCGTCGCTGCAGCGCGTGCTCGTAGGCCGCGTTGAGCGCGGCGGTATCGTCGGCGTGGCCGTCGCCTTTTGCGCCGAACGCGAAGGGCGTAATGATGTCGGCGTTGGTGCGTGATGTCGGCGCTGCGGCGCGTGCTCCGACGGTCATGTCGATCGCGCCGAGCGCAAGGCTTGCGTGAACGAGAAAGCGTCGGCGGCTTGGGAACGATGTCATCGGATCAGAGCGTGAGCGGCAACGATGGCCGAGTTTAGCGTCGCGCCGGGAGATCGACCGTGCGGGATCGCACACCGCCGGAAAGACGCGAAGCGCGTCTGTTCGCCGCCCCTGGCGTTATCATTCCGCTTCGATCGACCGTCACGCCATCACTTTCCGCCGTCCAATGAAAATCGCCACCTGGAACGTCAACTCCCTCAGCTTCTTCGCAAGCCGTGTAGTAGCCATGTGACGCAGGTCGTGGAAGTTGAAGTCATTAATACCTGCACGCTTTATTGCCCTCCACCACGCACAATCCACCGTATAGTCGCTGACCGGAAATACACGTTCGTCAGTACGTGGCAAGGTGCTGATTATCTCGACGGCACGACTGCTCAACGGCACAAAACGTGATCGACCATTCTTGGTAATGGGAAGGAACGCGACACGCTGTTGAAGATCAACGTCCTTTCACAGCAGAGACAACAACTCGCCACGTCGCATTGCAGTTTCCAGAGCAACCTGCACAAGCGGCACCAACACTTGTTTCTCCACATATGGCCGCTCGGACCTAATGCTCCGAGCAGTAGGTCTAATTCCTCTTGTTTGAGAATGCGACAACGACCGGGTGGCAAACGCGGCTTCTTAACAAGCTTGACGGGATTAATGACCTTCAAGCCCCACTCGCGTTGAGCGTGAGTAACCACCCCGCACAAGGTTGCCAACTCTCTACACACGCTTGCGTTCGAAGCCACCTTCAGGCGTTCGTCTCTGTAGTTTGCAAGTATGCTGGCTGTGAGATTCCGCATACTGTATTCCGCAATGGGATGCCGCATGAGTTTGCTAATGCGGAACTCTTCGCTGCGCCTGCTGCGCTTTGTTTGCTTTACGGAATCTTTATAGCGCTTTAGAAGCTCGCTGAGCTTCCCCTGAAATTTCGCGTTCCAGCAGGTCGCGTATAAACTCGACCGAAAGGAAGGAAAGACGAAATGTTCAAGGTACCGCACCAGGTGTACACGGCGGAGTTCAAGGAAGCCGCCGTGCAACGAGTCAAGGACGGGCAAGGCATAAGCGCCGTGGCCCGCGAGCTAGGCATGTCGATGCAGACTTTGCGCAACTGGCTCAAGGCTTGCGAAGCAGGCAAGCTGAACGGCCCCGGGGCGAAGGTCGTCACGGCAGAACAGATGGAACTCTCGCGCCTGCGAGCGGAAAACAAGCGCTTGCAGATGGAGCTGGAAATCGCAAAAAAAGCGGCGGCGGGTTCAACCGGTCGCTGCAACACCTTCTGGTCTAATGTCGGCCCAGGAGGACAGGTAGGTGAATCAAAAGAGAAGGTGCGGGCTATCGCCTGCGCAAAAGACGTTGCTGTGGCAAAGATGGAAAGACGGTGAATCGCTCATGTACGACGTCGGCAAGATTCTCGCTGTCGGTGGTGCGCCAAGTTATGAGCAGTCGAATGCGACTTCGAATGCCACGCTCATCGATATCAGTACCGGCACGGCGACCGCCACCGCGCTGCCTCCGATGAGCTATACGCGGGCATTCAGCAGCAGCGTTGTGTTGCCGAACGGGCAGGTCGTCGTGGTGGGCGGACAGGCGTTTGCGCAGCCTTTCTCGGACGACACTGCGGTGCTGACTCCGGAGTTGTGGGACCCGACGACGAAGGTCTTCTCGCAGCTCGCGCCGCAAGCCGTGCCGCGGACGTATCACAGCGTTGCGCTGCTGTTGGCGGATGGCCGCGTGCTGAGCGGCGGCGGTGGATTGTGTGGCGGCTGCGCGACTAACCACACAGACATTGAGATCCTCACACCGCCGTACCTGCTCAATGCGGATGGATCGGCTGCCACACGGCCGATGCTCAGTAACGTGCCGGCCGATGCACAGCTCGGTACTTCCATCGCCGTGAAAGCCAGCAATGGTGTCAAGGCATTCGCGTTGATGCGTTTGTCGTCCAACACGCATGCTGTGAACAACGAGCAGCGACGCGTGCCGTTGAGTTTCACGGTAGGCACGGCTGGCGAATTCATTCTGAAGATTCCGGCCGATCCCGGTGTTGTCGTGCCGGGCACTGGGCACGTTGCGTGCGCGTGGCCCATTGGCCGACTTGCGAAGGGCAGCGGGGCGAACATGGTTTATTGCTTATGCGGTGCGTGCTCGAGCATCGCATCGGCGATTCGATCATTGCCGTTTTCCTTCAGCGCTTCAGCCGCGCCCTCAATGTCGCAAGCGTCCTTGTTCTGGCTTAGCTTGCTCTTGCCCACGAGCCGGGTGATCTCGATCTCCAGGCCGACAATCGCTTTGAGCATGGTGTCGATATATTCGCTCGGCGCATCTCCCATTTTCCACGGGCGAGGCTGCCCCGCCTCGTGTGTGCGAGTCAGGCGCGCCACGACGCCGCGCACGTATTTTTCGTCGTCGCGAATCGTGATGCGGCCATGCGCGTGCACCACCACGTAGTTCCAGGTGGGCACCTGTCTGTGCGTTTCGTGCTTGCTCGGATACCAGGTCGGCGAAATATAGGCATCGCCCGCACGAAAGACGACGAGCACTTCATCGCCGTTGGCCACGTCCTGCCACAGCGAATTGTTCCGCGCTACGTGCGCGTGCAGGACGCCGAATTCGCCTTCTTCCGGCGCAACTTCGAACGGAATGTGATTCGCGTCCAGACCGCTCGTGCCGTGGGTAATCAGCGTGCCGAAGGGGTTCTGCGCGATGAGCGCATGGAGCACGTCTTTGCGCGCTTCGTTGAAATGGGCTGGTACGTACATGGCTGCTCCGTTGAGTTTCTGTGCGCAGTGTGCGCCGAAACTCGTTTGGCCTGTAGAGCCAGCTTCGATCAATTTCATCAGGCCAGAGCCGGAGCGTGAACGGCGTTTGTTCGACGGCCTTGCGACTGGCCTGCTCTACCGCAGCGCGCGGAACTCCCGGCACGACTGGATGCCGGTGTTGCTCGGAGACGCGGTGCGTCCCAACAATTGCGTGCCGTTCGGTGTGAACGGGAGGGCGATTCCTTGCCGGGGCGCGCTTCGCCATGTCGGTGCCGATTGCCCCCGTGGCGCCCGCCGACATCTGGCGGCGGCTCGGCAGCGGGCTTGTGCGCGAAGTGGCGGCATTCCCGCCGGTTATGACGACCCGAAGGGTACGAGGCCGTTGCGCGAGGCCATCGCTCCGCCCCTGCGCAGGTCGCGCCGGTGCGCAGCGAACGGCACAGTCGGCGGTTGCCTACGGTCGCACGACAATATAGGCGAGGTGTTTCGGCGTTCCTTTGCCACCTTGGCCATTCACACGAGTCGGAGTATTGAATCGGACGTTCAGCGCGTTACTGTCCCATTTCATTGTCACGTCCGCGGTGCGCTGAATGGAACCTGAAATTGCATCGACAACCTGTACAGACGGTTTTCCCGATGCAGGCGCTGCCAGACCGGGCACGTTCACCGTGTGCCATCCTGGTAGTGCCTCCACCTGTATGACGATTTGGTCATCAGAGCGCAAGGCGCTACCCGACGCATCCGGACTAAAGTCCAGCTTTTGCGGAAAGCGTGACAGCACGCCTCCAACGGTCTGATTCAACACGATCAGACTTTGGCCCGACACGTTGAAGGCTTGTGGCGGCCCGCGGCGTGTAAGCCGGAAGGACTCTACGCCTTCCCAGTGATACACCATCGAGACGTACTTGTCCCGGTTGTCCCAGTTCCGGTCGAGCGCCCACACGGCAAACTGAAAGAAGTAAGTCGGCAAGTAGTGAGTGTCGATCATGTAACGGTCGCCGATCTCGGTCTGCCACAAGCCACGCGCTGGCCCCCGTTTTATATAACGGTCGTAGAGATCGTCGAAAGCATTGATCCAAAGATAGTGCGTGTCGAGATAGTCGACGCAATCGAGCATCCGCTCGTTGTACTTCGGACTCTTGTACTCGAGCCACTGAATGTAAGTTTCCAGGCCGCCCTGGTCCGGCCAGCCGCCGTACACGACATACGCGCCGTGGCGGCGGATAATCCGCGCCGCGGGAATGTGGATCTTCTCGACATAGTCCTGCATCGCCTGCTCATACGGACCCTTGTCCGGGTCCCTGATACCCGTTTTAGTCACTCCATGCCAGAACGATGCCTGCGGCGAGCCGCCCGAAAGTTTCCCCGCCGCTTCATTCCATATCTGGAAAAACCGGACGTTGTACGGCGGCTTCGAGTATTTGCTAACCACGGCTTCTACATAGCGTTCCCATGGCTTCACGTCGACGGGCGCCGATTTGCTGTCGCCCCGCACGCTCGCATTCCAGAGCGCCGTATAGGCGAGTAGCAGCAGCGTGCGGATTCCATTCCGGTTGTTATGGAGGATAAGAGGCCCAAGGTCGACGTTGTTGTCATTCTCCGTCTTGTCGACACGCATTATGTCCGAGGGGCCATTGGGCTGGCCCGGTCCAACGGGTCCGCGTCCAAAGGTGAGGCCCATCTTCTTCCACATAGCCGTATCGATAGGCGAGCCGGCCCAGCCATTAGAACCCATCATGTCAGTGATTCTTGGCCCGGCAAACGGCGTTTCTGAAGCGCGGCGTGTCGCCGCGGATGCGACTGCCGGCCATAGCCCCTCCAACGACGTGCAACCAAGCGCCGCCAAAGTCCGAAGTGCGAGTCGTCTGCCATCGTTCGTCTTGTAGTGCATAAGCGTCACCTGAGGTCAAAGCTTGGAGTTGCGTCGGCACTATTGGCCGACATTCTTTTGCGATTGTGAGGATACCGTGCTGCCTGCGAATCCTGTCTAAACGGGCCAAAACTGGCGCTCTAATGGCCTAATTGGCCGAATAAAGTTCGACTGATCCGGAGATCCGTGCGAGTCCGAGCCAAGGCAACATCGACGCTACTTTTTCATAACCATTAATTCGTCAAAATTTACCATGCACCCGGGCTCCGTCGGAGAGCTTCCCGTCATAACGACGAGGTGGTCGTCACGCAGGTCCGGTTCCCAATTCATTTCAGAAGACGGCAATGCGATCTGGCGCTTGCCGCACGTCGCGCGTACCGAGGCGACTGCGTTGTTGTAGTGAGCGCCCTTCAGGGCGAGGTACCCCCCGACACTCACGAGAGCGAGGGTCGAGTTCACGAGGCCCAAAGCAATTACTACTCTGAATAACCTACGGTTTGATGAGAAGCCCGCAACCACCAGAAACGGAACGACATAGAACATTGGCACGTAGCGCGCCCACCACGATTGCGGATGACTGAGAACAAGTACCAGGGTTGCAAGCAGATATATCTTTACGGCATCGGCGTTCTTCCTTCGCCAGAAGAAGGAAGCCAGACAGGCGATCAGCATAATTCCGAAGAGCGGACCGAAGCCTGCAAAACGCATATCGGCCGTATGCATCGCGATGAATGCATCGCGCATTTGGGCCTTTGTGGGCGCGAAGATGGGCTCCGCTTCGCGGCATGAATTGCAGTTAAACGGTACGGAGAAATATGATAGGAGCAGCCTGTGCAACGGGTTCATGGCAAGAAAATGCGGCGATGCCTTCTCTTCCATCACGTCCACCTTATCCTTACCGAGAACGGGATAGAAGATGTGCTTCCCGGCAACGACGTTTTCAACGTACGGTGAGTAGCCGACGATTGCGACAGCAACGAAAGACCAGATAACCAATTGACCGAATATGCCTTGGTACCGCCGAAAGAAGCTCGACCTTTCTCCGGTCACGATTGCCACCACAATGAACACGAATATGGATATCGATGCGAAGACAGGTCCCGTCAGCTTTGATGCTATCAGGAGCACGAGCGCGCCGCCGAGCTGTGCCTTCGAGTAAGGCAAGCGCTTGATGGCAAAGAGTAGATTGACGGAGAAAATGGTCCAGCAGTAGAAATGGGACGCGTCGACGTAAAACGTAGTAATTTGTCCGATCGCAACAGGATTGTAGATGCAGGTAGCGGCTCCCACCAGTGCGAGCCTGCTCGATATGCCTGCGGTCCGAAACAACTGCATTAAAGAATAAAGCGCAGGAACGCTAAGCAATAGAGTGAACGACTTCCCGCTGTTGAAGTGCCCCGTCAGGAGTTTTGCGGTGTATGCAAAGTATTCGAAAGACTTCGGATAGTGCAGAGCCCAGAAAACGCCTCCCGGTTCTCGCGCTCCCATGACGCCATTCAACGCGTGGTCAAGCATCAAGGGCGTGGCGAGGTGGTAATTCAGGCCGTCGTAACTGAACTCTCGCAAGTGACCAAATGCCCACAACACGACCGCGATGAATAGAGCCGACAGGATTGTCGTGCGCCACTGGGCCTTCGACAGATGGCCCCATAGGATTGCGCCAACCACAATAGAGAATCCGATGATGCCGGCCATGAGTGTGCGGTCGGTACCAGTGTTATACAAGATCGCTGCGTACAGTGACGAAGCGAATACAAAGACAACAATCTGGTCACTCAATTGAGTCCAACGTATATGCTCAAAGGTGCGTTTCATTGTCGTAGACATAGAATGGCCTTCTTCCGGGATTGAAAGAATCGTGCAATGATCGACCCACGCCTGCCAGAGTCTCGAGCAACTCGATCTACCGGGCTGACGGTCCGCGCCACAAAAACGATATGACGTGCCAGTTCAGTTCTGGTGATTAAGCGTGACGCTTGTCGTGCGCGTCCCTGATGGTGTCTATCGACAGATACGGCAGTGGCGAAACAACTCTGGCCGGTGCCGGGCGATGGAATTAGGTATCCAGATCGATTTTCGTCGTCGGCATCGAGTTGCTAACGTCCGCTGGAACCATGGGTTGATTATCAGGATTTTTACTATGAGGGACAAGGCGGAAGTCGTGTTCTATGGAGATACACGTGGTGCACATCTGCGCAAACACGTCCGTAAAACGCGCCTTCCACGATATCGGCCATTATCACCACAGTTCATGCCGCCGCTTGGCGAAGACGACCCAGCCAATGCTACGCTTGACGCGTTGAGAATGAGCCTGCATGAGCGTTACGCATCGTCGCCGCTCGATAAAAGTCATCATCCATCTCCGATGCACCCTCGAGCTAAACGAAGTCGCGTTATGAGTGTGATGGCCGCCAACTGAATACCGTCGACGCTGATTCGTCAAAAAGGCGTCTTTGGCGGGCGATCTTTCATGGTGATCGTGCGATGGTGCGTTCGCCTGTCTACCTGTCGGAGGACGCCGACAATAGCCGGATATCAACGGCGAACGTTCGTCGCTTTTCTTGCCTGATCTGGTGTTGATCAGATATTGATAACGATCGAGGTGACTATGATCGCTGTTCCTCTATGCGTTGATCTGGACGGCACTTTGACCGACAGCGACCTTCTTATTGAGTCGTTCCTTGCGCTCATAAAGCAAAACCCGCTATATCTGTTTCATTGCATCGCATGGCTGCTGCGCGGCAAAGGCTATCTGAAGGCTCAGATAGCTGCGCGTGTCACTATCGACGTCTCGCTCCTTCCTTACAACGCACGCCTCGTCGAGTTTCTGAAACAGGAGCGCTCTAGCGGCCGTGATCTTTATCTATGCACTGCCAGCGATCAACGGTTCGCTGAGCAGATTGCGTCGCACTTTGGTTTCTTCAAAGGCGTGATGGCAAGCAATGAAACGCACAATCTGTCCGGCACTAATAAGGCCGGAACCTTGACGGCGGAGTTTGGTGCGCATGGTTTCGACTATTGCGGTAATGCGCGCGCCGACGTGCCCGTATGGAAGCAGTCTCGCAAAGCGATAGTTGTCGGGGGTAAGAGCATTCAGGCCGCCGCGCAACGAGCGAATCAGGCAACCGTAATTTTCGACAGCAAGCGGTCATTCATCCGGTCGTCTCTCAAGGAGATGCGTGTCTATCAGTGGGTGAAGAACTTGCTGATCTTCGTCCCGCTACTTGCGTCGCATCGCTTCATGAATGTCGATGTACTCGTTGCTGACGGGATTGCGTTTCTTTCTTTCTGCTTCTGCGCGTCATCGGTGTACCTGCTGAACGACATGCTCGATCTTGATGCGGACAGGCGCCACAGCCGCAAGCGCCGGCGCCCGTTCGCTTCTGGAGAATTGCCGCTTTTGGCTGGCATTGGCCTGATGTTCGTCCTGCTGGCGGCGTCGGCGAGCCTGGCCATCATGCTGCCGACGCGATTCCAGCTTGCGCTAGCCGCGTATGTCGCGGTGACGCTCGCCTATTCGTTGCGCCTCAAGCGCGTGATGCTGGTAGACGTTTTCGTGCTGGCTGCGCTGTACACCGCCCGCATTGTGGCCGGCGGGGCGGCCGTGGACGTCGTGCTGTCGGACTGGTTGGTCATGTTTTCGGTGATGATCTTTCTCAGTCTGGCCATGGTGAAGCGCTACACGGAACTCGACAAGCTGCAGCGTGAAGGCAAGGACTGTGCCGCGGGCCGGGGCTACTTCACTGCGGACATGAGCATGGTGCGCTCGATGGGAACGGCAGCAGGCTACGTCGCGGTACTCATACTTGCTCTTTACATGAATTCAGCTGACGTGAACGTGCTGTATAGCCATCCGCACAGGCTGTGGATCCTGTTTTGCCTGCTGCTCTTCTGGATCAGCCGCGTCTGGATGGTTGCGTTCCGCGGTCAAATGCATGATGACCCGATAGTGTTCTCCATCAAGAACCGCGGGAGCCTATCGATCATCCTGCTCTGCCTGGTAGCAGTCGTTATTGCGATCTGAAATACGCGCAAGCATGTTGCAAGGTTCTTTCTCCTGGCCGGTGTGGTCAGGAACAAGTGCCTTGCACGGGATCTCGATCCTTGTCGAGGTTCCCTCATAGGGGCAGACGACCACTCAGTTGTTATCAATTCGCTCGCGAAGAATAAGCAAGAGACATCGCGGCTCACCTCAATCGCTGTGGCAACCTTCAGGCTGCAACAAAACGGGAAGTGCAATGGGCATGGCGACGGAGCAGGCGCATCCGCAACAAGCCGCCAGGTCGCCGACCACGATCTAAATACCCGCGTCGCTAGATTTCAGCAGCTGAAAAACCACATGGGTAGGGTTCGGTACGGCAGCAATCGGCGCACGTGAGTCGGGCGGGCACGACAACAGGCTTGCCGTATTCGGCGAAATGTCCCCGGGCGCCCGCGCGGCTTGTTCGCGAGCGCAACCGCCTTGCATGCGACCGTCCGCGCAGTGAGCGGGACCGGCGGCCAGCCAAACTGTTGGTGATCAGGAGCGATGGCGGAGTGTCGTCTTCGCGGGTCGCCGAGCATATTCGACCTCAGCGTTTACCCTTGATCCAACGGCGATTGCTAATTTTTGCGAAGCGTGGCCCACAAACAGCTGACTGTTAGTGCAGAGCGTCCGCCCCCGCGGTACGACGGACCTTCTTCTAAGTCATTGTTCTGACAGGGAACTGCGTGCCGTCGCGGTGTCCCATTATGAATCGCCACCTCGAACTTGAGCGAACAATTTTCGAAGTTCAGCGAATCTTGTCGAGATTCATTCAACTTTGAACTGTTAACATGGCTGGAATAAGGCTCTTCGGGCGTGCTGCTCAGGCAAGTTTGAGCCCAAAATCGATGATCTGGAAGATCCGTGTTTGCCGGGAATGCTACTTACAGGCAGGCGAATTGTTGCCGTCTCAAAGCGTTGTTAAGTGGAAGCGAAGATCGAAAATTTCGACGATCCTATTCCTTGTGAATGGATGTTCAAAGGCGTGTTAAGGGAATACTGAATTTCAGTTGCGGCAATCCGCCTCAGCGTCGGTCAGTCGCGGGCGTCATCGTCCAGGTTAGATCTATCTACGGGACCGGACGGAGACCCGGGCGACACCGTATGGCGGACAAACTGGCATAGAAGCCGACGTTCGAATGTCCGCCAGAGAGCGCGGTCGAGTGGCTGTAGATGGCCGGTCTCTGACTGACAGCGATGGCGGCACACTCCCCCCAACAGCCATTCAAAATCCTCTATACCGGCCGTTCGCAGCCGCTCGACATCGCTGCACGTTGCCTACAATTCTGGATCGGTGGCCCACTCATACCGCACGCCGCACGGTCGCCAGCGTTACGGCGGCGCCAAGCATCAGGAGCTGCGCGCCGCGCTCGTCGCGTTCATCACGATTGGCAAATGCGACGACCGAACGTGTGCCGTCATGGGCGATAAAGCGGAGAAGGTAAGGGCGGATTGCAGAAATATGTAAGGACTGCGAGGCGTTGAAGCTACGGACCCGCGCGAGTGCGACTGACGACATGGTGACTTCCTTGAGGTTCGTTGAATTGCCACCTATTGAGGTATTCGACCTGAAACTGGCCCGCTAGCTGCCCGCGCGTCGAAATCAGCGCATATTAACGGTGGTTGTATATCGCGGTCCGGTCGGCCATCGACACGACCGGGTGCCCTGCTTCCGAAGAGCCAGCTACCGCACCGCCGTAACCACTTGCTGCGCCGTTCTGCGCAGCCGCCTTGGCTTCTGCCGCCTGGATTTCAGCCGGATAGGTAGTGTGACCGTCGCCCACGTGATAGCCAGCCTTCTCGAGCTGGACGAGCTCGGCGCGCACCTGCGCACGGGTGACAGGCGCGTTCGATAGAGCGAACGAGACGGCCGGCGCGGCCAGGGCCGACGCGAGCGCAACGGCGGAAACGAGTGATCTGATGTTCATGGTGAAACCTCCAGTTATTGGTGTTGTCGGGTGCGAAACCGTTTATTGCGTTTGGTAAGCGCCGTCGCGGTGTGGCTGAGCCGGGCCGGTGTGCCGGGTGCTCAGACTGCAATGCTCGGGCGAGATACTTTTGGCAGCCTGCCCGCGCGTCCGAAGTCAAAAGGGGCATTAAGGGTGGTTGTACATCGCGTTCCAGTCCGCCTTCGACGCTGCCGGGCGCCCTGCTTCAGGCGAACCACTGACGACACCACCGTACCCACTTGCCGCGCCGTTCTGCGCCGCCACCCTGGCTTCGGCAGCCTGGATGCCAGCCGGGTAATCCGGGCTGTTGCCCATCCCCATGGCGGGGCGCCAGCCAGCCTTTTCAAGCTGGAGGAGTTCGGCGCGCACCTGCGCGCGCGTCACCGGCCCGTTCGATTGTTGAGCGAACGAGACGGCCGGCACGGCCAGGGCCGAAGCGAGCGCAACGGCGGGAATGAGTGACCTGAGCATAGTGAAACCTCCAGTTGTTGGCCGCGAAGGACGATTGTTAAGTGCCGGGGCAGTGTGCTGCGGCGACAATCGAGGTGAGTATAAACCCGTACTATTAACAGCATATAACTAATAGTTTATATCGATTGGATAGCCTGCTTCTAAACCCATCGAGAAGGTGCCTGCGGCGAACTCCGGATATCTGATAAGGCAGAGGATTTTTAGCGAAGCGCAGACGGCGGACCACGTCCGCATTGGCACGACGTACGGGCCGGCCGTGCTTCGCTAAAAATCCTTTGAGCTAAGCCGCTCCGCCGGCGTTTGCGGCTATGGGCATTGAATCGAAAGGCCTGCATGCGATGTTCTCGACGACAGGGTTCGTGGCGCCCGGGATGAACGGCCTGCGGACCGGTTCGAGGATGGGAGATCCGCACAACGCATGGGATGAACAGACGACGCAGGGTGCCGCAGGCGGCGGTAGGCGACGTCTGGCCGAGCGTGTCCACCGGCGCCGGCGGGACGTGCTGGAACCGATGTCGTTGTCGAGCGGACCGGAATTCATCGGGGACTCGCCGGTGGTGCTCGCGGTGACGCACCTGGTAGCAGACGCTCGATGCAGAGCATGCGACCGCGCGAACAGACGGGGCAGTCGTAGAGCGACCGGCCGGTGAGTTTCGCGTAGCGGTCACGATAGTCCGGTTCGGGCGCGGTGCGGCCTTCGCGGTCCGGCTCAACGTTGAGCAGATGACGGCATGCGGTCGGCCGGGATTCGCGCAGGCGATTGCTCCGCAGCCCATAGTGGCGGATGCGTTGCAGTCCGCGCGGAAGAATGTGTAGCAGGAAGCGCCGGATGAACTCGAGCGGGGGCAACTGCATTACGCGCGGCTTGTCTGGTCTGCGATAGTCCTTCCAGCGAAACGTAACGCGAGCGTCGGTCAGGCTGACGAGGCGGTTGTTGGAGATCGCGACTCGGTGCGTATAGCGGCCGAGATAGTCGAGAACCTGTTGCGGACCGCCGAACGGCTGCTTGGCATAGACGACCCACTCGGCGTGCCGCGGACCCGTAAGGTAGCGGGCGAATTGAGCGGGCTCGGACAGATGCGTCAACGCGGAGAAGAACCGCAGTTCGCCTGTGTCGAAGGCATGCTGCAACCGCTCGAGGAACAGTCGCCGGAACAGACGCGAAAGCACGCGCACGGGCAGGAAGAAACCGGGCTTGCAGGCTACCCACCGGCGGGCGTCGGGCGTCAGCCCGCCACCGGGCACGACGCAGTGCAGATGGGGATGGCGCACCAGATTCTGGCCCCACGTGTGCAGGATCGCGATGAAACCGATGGTTGCGCCGAGATGGCGCGGATCGGCGGCGATCGTTGCAACGTTTCGGCAGTCGCCTGAAACAGGATGTCGTAGACAACCCGCTTGTTCTGGAAGCCGATCGACGCGATCTCTTGGGGAAGCGTGAAGACAACGTGGAAATACGGCACGGGCAGGAGGTCAGCCTGGCGGTCGTCGAGCCATTGCGCGCGGGCAAGCGACTGGCACTTCGGACAGTGCCGGGTACGCAGCAGCGAACAGCTCTCACAGTCAAACTGGCTCGCCCGATAGATTATCGTGTCAGCCTTCGTGACTCGCGAGCGCGGATTTCTGAACTTGCGCCGATCACTGCGTAGTGCGTGCCCGGTGGGGCAGCGATATTCATTGGCCAGTTCATCCCATTTGAACTCGCTGCTGGACAATGTATCGTCCTTGCGTGCGGTTTTATCCCAGACCGGAACATGTGGTGCAATTTCCTTCTCTTCGATCAGCCAGGCAAGCATCGCCGCTGAGCCATACGCGGTGTCGCCTGCAAGACGTCGAGATTTGAGATCATGCCGCCGCTCAACGCGGTCAATCATCGTCCTGGTTGATTCCGCTTCGTGCGACCGGTTCGTGGGCGTCGCCTCGACGTCCACGATGATCCCTGCCCGCAGGTCAATAAGATAATTAGTGGAGTAGGCGAAGAACGGCAAGCCGCCCTTCGCGGCTGTCCAGCTCGCGGCGGGATCCGTCAAAGATACCTTCTTTGGAGGCGTCGATGTCTCTACCTTCTCCGCCACTTCGGTGCTTGCCGGATTAGCTTCTTCCAACAACATGCGGATCATGAGCTCCGGATCAATCGATGGCCGTCCCATCGGACTGTAGTACGGCGCGAGATGCCGGCGTAGATCACTCAGATCCAGGAAGTGATCGATGCCTCTCAACAGGTGCTCGCGAGGGACGCGATTATCGAGGTTGAACGAGTAGAAGAGTTTGTCCTGTCCGCTGCCCAGTTGACCCATCATGACGAATCACTCCGGTCGATCGATGTCTTCCAGGATACCCAACAATCTCCACAGCGGGCGACTTTATCAACATCCTCACCAAAATGCTTGCCGCCAACATTTCCCGTCCCCTGTCACCGGCTATGCAAACTCGGGCTACCCCCACCGCCTACTCGCCTTAGCGTCTTCAATCGACGATACAGCGTGCGCTCGCTCATCCCGAGGTGGGCGGCAAGGGCGCCGCGTGTACCTGAAAAACCCTCCACCAGCCGTACAAGTTCACGATCCGTGAGCTCGCCGCGCGCCGACAGCGACGTCGGGCCCGCGTCGCTCTCCCAATGCGCCGGCATTCCCGCCACTATGTCATGCGGCAGGTGCTCGATCCGGATCACCCCATCGCCGGCCAGCAGGCACGCCCGGTCGAGCACGTTACGCAGTTCCCGAATATTGCCTGGCCAGGACCAGGCATGCAGTTTCTCGAGAGCGTCTGGCTCGACGCTGAACTTGCGGCCGGCAATAGCGCCTGCCGCACCTTGCGCGCTACCAATACGCTGCAGTATCGAATCGACGAGCAGCGCGATGTCGTCCGGCCGCTCGCGCACCGCCGGCAGGTGAATCGGAAATGCGCTGATGCGGTAGTAGAGGTCCTGGCGGAATCGACCGTCGTTGATCATTTCCCGCACCGGTTGGTGCGTCGCCGCCACCAGTCGGAAATCCGCGCGTAGGGTCTCGATGCCGCCGACCCGCCGGAACGTGCCGGATTCGATGAGGCGTAGCAGCTTGACCTGCATCGACAGCGGCACATCGCCTATCTCGTCGAGAAACAGCGTTCCCCCTTGCGCGGTCTCGACCAGACCGGGTTTGCGCGTGGCGGCGCCGGTGAACGCGCCTTTTTCATAGCCGAAGAGTTCGCTCTCGAACAGGGTCTCCGTGATGCCGGAGCAGTCGACGACGACAAAAGCGTGTTGTGCGCGCTGGCTTGCCTCATGAAGGGCACGCGCGAACAGTTCCTTGCCGGTTCCGGATTCCCCGAGCAACAGGACCGGCAGCGTCGAAGGCGCAACGCGATGCAACGCCGAGATCGCCTCGTTGAACGCCGCCGATCGACCGACCAGCCCTTCCGCGCTCGGCTTGGCGGATGCGCCGCGTACCGTGGAGAGCTTCTCGACATACGCAACCACCTCCCGCTGCGAATTAAATATCGGGCGCAACTCGACATCGACATGCTCAGGCCCGCGAGGCGTGTGATGAATGTGGAGCACGCGGTCGGGGCCACGGAGCTCAAACGCCCGCTTCATTGGACAGTGCTCGCCCGCCTGGTCGCACGGCACGTCGTAGTGATGCGAGACCTGATAGCACTTGCGGCCCACATCAGGCTGGCTGGCGACGCCGAACTGACGTTGATAAGCGGTATTGGCAGCAAGGATGCGGTACTCGGGATCGAGCACGATCATGGGTTGAGCGTCGTGCTCCAGGTACGACACGAGGGCGTCGACATGCAGCGCTTGAGGCGACCCGGCGGAGGTCTTTGCGAGGGGTGTGATGGGTATGAACGGCTTAGGGGATTTCATGGCGGCGGCTCCAGTAGACGTCACTATACGTCGACCCTGCCAAGGCTGCCATCCCTGCCACCTGACTGCCTCGAATGGCAGCCTTCAACCCCAGACGACCGCTCCACGAGCTGCGGCGACGCCCGATGGGATAGAAACGTTGATTAAAATCAAAGTGTTAGCTAATTTCATCAATTGCGAGCGACGTGGCACGGTTCTTGTTTGGACTGGCGGCCTGTTTCGCAAAATCCATTCGTTTAGGGAGAGGAAGTTGAATACCACGAGCCCCATGCTGGTCGAAGGTTTCTTCGACCCCGGTACCTGCACGGTCAGCTACCTGTTGCTGGATGTCCGCACCGGCGACTGTGCACTGATCGACAGTGTCCTCGACTATGACTCGAAGTCAGGCCGCACCTCCACGACGACAGCCGACAAGCTCATCTCTCGCGTCCACGAACTTGGCGTGAAGGTCCAGTGGCTTCTCGAAACCCACGTGCACGCCGACCATCTGTCCGCCGCGCCCTACCTCAAGGAAAGACTCGGCGGAAAGATTGCGATTGGCGCGCAGGTGACCCGCGTGCAGGACGAGTTCGGCAAGCTGTTCAACGCCGGTTCGAGATTCGCGCACGATGGCAGCCAGTTCGATCACCTGCTCTCCGACGGCGAAACATTCGTGCTCGGAGCGTTGCAGGCGCGCGCCATCCATACCCCGGGCCATACGCCGGCCTGCATGACCTATGTAGTCAGCGACGGCGCGCAGACCGCTGCCTTTGTCGGCGACACCCTGTTCATGCCCGACTACGGTACCGCGCGCTGCGACTTTCCCGGCGGCGACGCCCGTACGCTGTACCGGTCAATCAACAAGGTGTTGAGCCTGCCGGCGGACACGAAACTGTATATGTGCCACGACTACCAGCCCGGCGGTCGGCCTTTGCAGTTTGTCAGCACGGTAGCTCAGGAACGCGAACACAACGTCCATATCCGCAACGGTATCGGCGAGGAAGCTTTCGTGGCGATGCGCACCGCGCGCGACGCGACACTTAACATGCCTGTGCTGATGCTGCCGTCAGTACAGGTCAACATGCGCGCCGGACATATGCCCGATCCGGAAGATAACGGAGTGCTGTATCTCAAGATTCCCCTCAACGCAATCTGAGGCGGCGCACGTGATTCTTGGAAGCAACAGGAGAAGTAAATGGACTTCAAGAAACTGACGGCCGAACTGGCCGTGTCGCAGCAGGTTGCCGCATCCGACCTGCATGCAATCAAGGCCGCAGGCTTTCGCGCGGTCGTCTGCAATCGTCCCGACGGCGAAGGTTCCGACCAGCCGAGCTTCAGCGAGATCGAGGCGGCGGCCCGAGAGCTGGGTATCGAGGCCCATTACCTGCCCGTCGAGTCCGGCAAGGTCGGCGATGGCGACGCGGCGCAGTTCGGCGAACTGATGCAAGCACTGCCCACGCCGGTGCTCGCCTATTGCCGTACCGGGACGCGTGCCGCGACGCTGTGGGCGCTGTCCGAAGCGCCCCGCGGGACGCTGCCAGACATCGTCGCCGCAGCCAGGGCAGCAGGTTATGACCTGTCCGCGCTGGCGCGGCGTATTGCCAACGGCGGCAAGGTGCCCGTCGAAGTAGCCGTGGCCAGTCACGACATCGTGATCATCGGCGCCGGCGCCGCCGGCGTGGCGGCAGCCTCAAGCCTGCTCGCGCGCGACCGCAACCTCGACATCGCCATCATCGACCCGGCCGGCGTCCACTATTACCAGCCAGGCTGGACCATGGTCGGAGCCGGTGTGTTCGATCCTGAGACGACCGCCCGCGATATGGCCGCCGTGCTGCCGCGCCAGGTGCACTGGATCAAGGCCGCGGTGGCTGCGTTCGAGCCGGAAAAGAATGCGGTCGTACTCGAAGGATGCCGGGTGGTGAGCTACAGGCAGCTCATCGTCTGTCCAGGGCTAAAGCTCGACTGTCATGCCATCGATGGCCTGTCTGAAACACTGGGACGGAATGGAGTGACGTCCAACTATCGCTACGATCTCGCTCCCTATACCTGGCAGCTCGTGCGCGAACTCAAGGGCGGCCGCGCGTTATTCACCCAGCCACCGATGCCGATCAAATGCGCCGGGGCGCCGCAAAAGGCAATGTATCTGTCGTCGGATCACTGGCGGCGTACAGGCCGGCTCGAGCAGATCGATGTTCAGTTCTTCAACGCCGGCACGGTGTTGTTCGGCGTGGCCGACTATGTCCCGGCATTGATGGAGTACGTCAAGCGTTACGACATCGCGCTGAACTTCGGCTTCAACCTGAGTGCGATAGACGGCCCCGGCAAGCGCGCTATTTTCAGGCGCACGCTCGAGAACGGCAGCGTGGAATCGGTGACCCATGAGTTCGACATGATCCACGTGGTGCCGCCACAGAAGGCCCCGGACTTCATCCGCGTCAGCCCGCTGGCCGATAAGGCGGGCTGGATCGACGTCAACCCGGCGACGCTGCGCCACAAGACCTACTCAAATGTCTTCGCGCTCGGCGATGCCGCGAACACGCCCAATGCGAAAACAGCCGCCGCCGCGCGCAAACAGGCACCCGTCGTCGCCCACAACGTGCTTGCCGCCCTCGGGAAGGTCCGGGGCGAGGCAGCGTACGACGGTTATGGATCATGCCCGCTGACCGTCGAACGCGGCAAGATCGTGCTCGCGGAATTCCTTTATGGCGGGAAGGTCGCGCCGACGCTGCCGACCTGGCTGATCGACGGCAAGCGCCCGTCGCGCCTCGCGTGGCTACTGAAGGAGCGTATCCTGCCGCCGCTTTACTGGCAGGGGATGCTCAAGGGGCGCGAGTGGATGGCGCAGCCTGAACTCGTGGGCTAACGCAGCGTCGCCAACAACCTGTCGGATTTTTCATGCTAACTTCACTTCTCCTCGGCGCCATCGTTGGCGCGGTGCTCGGCCTGACCGGCGCCGGCGGCGGCATCCTGGCCGTTCCGGCGCTGGTGGCCGGCATGGGCTGGCCGATGCAGCAGGCGACACCGGTTGCGCTGGTTGCCGTGGCGGGCAGCGCCGCGATCGGCGCGCTTGAGGCATTCCGGCAGCGGCTCGTCCGTTACCGCGCCGCGTTGTTCATGGCCGCGGCGGGTGTGCCGCCGCCCACGCGTTGCCGCAGCGCGTCCTATTGGCGCTGTTTGCGACCGTCATGCTGGTGGTGGCCGGAAGGCTGTTATCACAAGCTTTGCGGCGCGGACACCCGGACAGCGCGGACTCGCGGTTTTGCGTCGGCCATATCAACCCGGACACCGGGCGGCTGATCTGGTCGTGGACGACTGGAGCAGCACTCGCGGCGACCGGCGCATTGACCGGACTCATGACGGGACTGCTCCGGGTGGGCGGCGGCTTCATCATCGTGCCCATGCTGCGCAAGCTGACCAACGTGTCGATGCATGGGATCGTCGCCACGTCGCTGATGGTGATCGCGCTGGTCGGCAGCGGCGGTGCCGTTGCGACGGTCCTGCACGGCGCGCCGTTGCCGCTCGACCTGACGCTGTGGTTCAGCGTGGCAACGGCCGCCGGCATGATGACCGGGCGGCTGCTCTCGCATCGTCTCTCCGCGCAGCACGTGCAGGTGGGCTTCGCGGGGGTCTTGATCTGCGTGGCGCTCGGGATGATGGTGAAGGCCGGGCTAGGCGGATGACTCTCGTTGGCCACATTTTGGCGCAACCGGCATAGACGAATGCGCTCAATCCAGTTAAATCAATTAAGAGCCGAAGACAAGCGGGTTCGATAGCGTACGGCCATCCTCGCCGGTCTGCGCTTCGATTCGGGCTTACTCAGGCGCGTCGCACGGGGGCTTTACCACCCCTGATTCCAACCGTTGTGCACCCGTAGTGAAATCGCAATCAACCATGTACAAAGTCAAAACTTTCGTAGCTACCGCAGCGCTCGCTGCGGCTTCATTGTCCGTCCATGCAGGCACGATGGATTCACCTGGCTTCTGGACGACGCCGACCGTTCACGACTACGGCAAGATGCACTTTCTGCCGAACGGTGCTTTCAAGCCGCAGCCGGGTCACACCTACAAGGTGGTCTTCTCGTTGACGCAGGGGGCCAAGAACCCCGATGAGGTGAGTCCAGCGCTTGATCACGTGGCGCGCGCCGTGAATCTCTACGTGGCGTCGGGCGTGCCGTTGAGCCGGCTTAAATTTGTCGCGGTCGCTTCTGGCTCGGCCACATCGCTGGTGCTCGACGACGCCCACTACCGTGCCCAGTTCGGAGTTCCCAACCCCAATCTGCCGTTGATCGCGGAACTGAGGAAGGACGGCATCACGATCGCGGTGTGTGGCCAGGCGATGGCGGAACACCACTTCGAGTATGACTGGATCGACACCAGGGTAACGCTTTCGTTGTCCGCGCTGACCACCGTGACAACCCTGCAGCAAGCCGGTTACGCGCTAATGCCGCTCTGACCACCCGGCGCGCTGGATGTATCAGGGGCAGCACATCGTTCGATGTCGCTGTTCCCTGAATCCGTAGTTGTTAGGTCGTCCTCGCAGCGGGGGAGCAAACGACCGTTATGGCCGATGATGCAACTTGAATCATCGGCAACCGAACGGCCGTTTGCCATGGCGGAGCGGACGCCCCAATGTCCAAATGACGATGCAGGCGAACGACGCTTCCTGGCCGATTGGGCGAAGTCACCAACGGCCGCTGATTGGCCCTCCACTTCGCAAAACTTGGATTTGACTGACTGACCGGTTCGGAGAAAGTTATCTAACCGGAGTGGGTCGAAGAGCGACCGCTGCCGGGCGCGCACAATCGATCTCCCTTCATTGAACAGGAGGTTGACATGGATACGCTTAATTCTTCAGGCACTCGTCGGGTGCCGTGGAACAAAGGAAGGCTGACTGGCCAGAAGCCGCCGTTGAAGCTGCGCGAAATTTGGGCGATTCGGACGAGGCTTCAGATGTCATCGAACGTTCGCGAACTGGCACTGTTCAATCTCGCAATCGACAGCAAGCTCCGGGCATGCGATCTGACGCGACTTCAGGTGCAGGACATCTGTATGGGAAGCCACGTGGTCTCGCGAGCGACCTTCATGCAGCAAAAAACGCAACGACCGGTGCAGTTCGAAATCACTGAGCAGACTCGGCAACGCGTCGCGGCCTGGATTTCGGCGCGGGGGCTCAAGCCCGCCGATTATTTGTTCCCGAGTCGGCTGCACGCGTCAGCGCACGTGTCGACGCGCCAGTACGCTCGCATCGTGCATCGATGGGTCGCGTCAATCGGACTGGACGATGCTGCGTACGGCACTCACACGATGCGCCGCACGAAGGCATCGTTGATCTATCGGCGCACGAAGAACCTGCGCGCAGTTCAGCTCCTCCTAGGCCATACCACGCTTGAAAGTACGGTGCGTTACCTCGGGATTGAGGTGGACGATGCGCTCGAGATGGCCGAGCAAACGCAGGTTTGACAGACCATGACCGGCGAGCGGGCGCTTGCCGGGCCACAAGGGGACATTCGGATCTATCGTCGCCTCGACGCTCAAGCGTCGCCTGCGCACCCGCAAACAGCCCTTCCTCTCAAAGTTGACCGAGGCCTCGCAAAACGCACGCGGCCATCGCTGACTCAAATTTTTGAGTCAGCGAGACCTTCGCTCCCGATAGCGACACATCTCCCACCAGGCCAGCATTGGTCATCATGATGGCATTGACGGGTGAGGTCGCCGTTGTGGTATCGAGCGAACCGTTCGCGCCGACTTTCGCCACCGCGACTCGCCCTTGTCGGCGGAGCTTGCCATGCGAGGATTGCTAAGCCCGAATCAATACTTATTCACTGGGCTATTCTCACAGCTTTGGCGTCGCGGGACATCTCGCCAGCATTGCTGTGTTGCTGCCGTATGCCAATGCAAACCTGACGGGGAATGTAGCAGGCGTGCGTGGCCAGGCTTGGCGTTCGGGGCTAGGCGATGTACGGTTCCGGATTGCCGCGAATCTGTTGGGTGGTCCCGCGCTCACGCCAGAGGAATTTGCCCAACGTAGCCCGAACACCATACTGGGTGCCAGCCTGAGCGTGGTGGCGCCGACCGGCCAATATCAGTCCGCCCGTATTATCAATGTGGGTTCGAACCGATGGGCGTTCAAACCTGAGCTCGGATTGTCCCAGCCAGTTGGCAACTGGTTTGTAGAAGGCGCCGCTGCGGTGTGGGTGTTCACCGACAATACAGACTTTTTTGGTGGCAAGCGACGAAGCCAGGCTCCGCTGGCCGTGTTCCAATGGCACGGAGGCTACACGTGGCGGCCCGGACTGTGGATTGCCGCAGACGTTACGTATCTCACGGGCGGCCGGACCAGCATCAATGGAGTCCAGAACCACGATCTGCAAAGCAGTACTCGCTATGGGATCACGTTGTCGGTTCCTCTTGCTGCACAATGGTCAACGAAACTCGCATGGTCGCGTGGGTTATCGACACGCATCGGCGGAAATTTCCAGACCGTCGCGGTCGCGCTCCAATACGGTTGGTTCGATCGCTGACTGAACGTGGAAACAGTGTTCGCCGCCATTTCAAGCCACGGCGGGCGGCTTCCCGGCTTGTGGGTGGTAGATCCACGTCGAGCTTGTCTCTGATGTCCAACAGGCGCTGGAACCAGGGGACGCATGATGATCCGTCCCGGGGCGGCGACAACCGGCCAACCACCGTGTGCGGCAGAAAAAGATTGTGTGGAGTTCATTTGGATATTCAGATTGGCTTCACGTCCTTCTCCGCCGACTGCGCGAACGACACATCTATCGCGCAAATCGTCGCCTCGGGCGTGCGCGACGCACTCACGGTTTTGGCAGAGGGAACCTTGCCAGATTAGCAGCTCAAGCGATGCCCTGTGTGCTTGTCCTGTTAGCGGATTCGCCGATCAAGTGTCCACAGCGGCGGCGGCGGTAATGGCCGTTGACACTCACATCACTGCCGTTGAGGTGGTCCGGGGCCGATAACCGGAGAGGTCCGGTACGGCCGACCGCCGAGGACAGCACCCCCGCCCAGGAGCGGACGTTGGTCCATGCTTTCATGCTGACATTCGAGCGTCGGCTCCGTCCCGGCCTGCGGTCACCGCCGGCCGTGCCGCGAGGCGACCGCGATCAGTATCCGGGCGGCGGCGGAACTGGCGTGTACACCACGCCGCTGCTCCCATATCCTGCAGCGTACCAGGTCGTGCCGCACTTATAGTACGTCGCCTCCTTAACGGCGACGGGGGCTACGTTGCACGGCGGCGCGACGGGTGCGGGTGTGGGCGCAGGCGAAGCGACGACGACGGTGGTAGTGGGCGCGGGTGGCGGTGTGGTTGCGGCAGCGGCCGCACCGACCACCATTGCCCCGGCCACAAATCCGGCCGCCGCAGAGCCGCTGTCCCAGTCCGAGTTGGAGCAGTTGTTGCAATTGCCATTGTAGTTGTTCTGCACGTTGGTCACGTTCGTAGCACGCGTGTTCTGCATCTCCTTAGCGGTGGATTGACGCGCGCTCTGATTTTGGCTGCTCGTTTGTGCCGCCGCGGTCTGTCGCGCGCTCTGGTTCTGGCTCGACGTAGCCTGGCGCTGCGCCTGGTTCCCGCCAACATCCTTGATCGTCAAAATCCGATCAGTGGGCAGCGGCGGCTATGTGAGCGCGCGCGCCTACGTTGTTAACAAGAATGGCATTCATCCGGTGGCCACGGTAGGCGACCAGCAACCGCAAACCGATGTTGTGGCTGCTCTGAAAAAGCAACTGGCGACGAGATCGAAGTCACGCGCCGGCTTATCGACCAACTGAAAAGATGGGACCGGTCACAAGGCGAAGACGATCTGACGCATGCTGACTATAAGTCTCGCTAGAAAAACGTCGTCGAACGGCACACATGAATGGCTTGCAGGTTTCGGCAAACTGCGTGTCCGCTTCGTGGCAACCGTCACGCCCAAGTGACAGCATGACAGCGAACCCCGGACTATCTATAGGGTCCACTCCGGTCCCAGGCCTCGCTCGTAGCGGTCATTCGCTGAGCGCGGGACACGACGCGTTGCGGATGAGCTATAACGGCCGAGTACCAGCCAACCTAGCTGACGAGCGAACGGCCGTTGTATCTTGATACTGTTGAAAAAGTCGCTGGTCGTCTATTTCATGAGGTTTTTAGGGGTCCTCTTACCCTTGCCTGACATGTGGCAGCGGTCTGTAGACCGATCTGAGAGGTCGATTTTCGCGAAGGAGAACTGATAAAACGACGCGGCGACTTTTTCAACAGTATCTCTTGGAAACGGCCATTGAGACAGTGCCGGGTCGAAGGGCTCTTGTGGGTCGAGCTTGTGTGAAAACACGTCGATCGCCTAAACTGGATTAACTCATTCAGCTGGGTGACCGGATGAAGCGATTCATAGAAGGTGAAGATCGCAAGCAGGTGACGCTGCTTCCAGAATGCCTCGATGACTTTGTTGTTGAGGACAATCCGGTAAGGATTATGGAGGCATTTGTTGAAGAGCTTGATCTTGCATCATTGGGCTTCGATGGCGCAACGCCGTCGGTTACAGGTCGCCCGTCCTATCATCCAGCGGTGCTCCTGAAGATCTATATCTTTTGAGTTGATGTGGCTCACGGGCCGACTGGCGCCGGACTTCAAGACCATAGCCGACTTCCGTCGTGACAACGGTACCGGCATTCGCAACGTGTGTCGCCGCTTCGTGGTGCTTTGCCGTGAGCTGAAGCTGTTCTCGCAAGCGCTGGTCGCCATTGACGGCAGCAAGTTCAAGGCAGTCAATACGCGGGATCGCAACTTCACCGAGGGTAAAGTCGACAAGCGCCAGAGGCAGATCGAAGAGAGTATCCAGCGGTATCTGACCGCGCTGGAGACTGCCGATCGTACGCAACCCGCGGAGCTCGAAGCGAAGACGGCCCGATTGCAGGATAAGATCGCGCGCTTGCGCGAGCAGATGCGGAACCTTGATCAGATCAAGGAGCAGCTCAAGACGCAGCCTGACGGGCAACTCTCGATGACCGATCCGGACGCGCGCTCCATGGCAACGAGCGGCAAAGGCTCGGGAATGGTGGGCTACAACGTACAGGTGGCCGTTGACGCCAAGCACCATCTTATCGTGGCTCACGAGGTCACAAACTCTGGCAGTGACCGGGCGCAGCTGAGCCCCATGGCAAAAGCTGCGCGTGACGCGATGGGCAAGACAAGGCTGCGGGCGGTCGCCGATCGTGGTTACTACACCCGAACTCAGATCAAGGAGTGCGCCGATGCGGGGATTGCGGTCATGCGGCCGAAGCCGACAACGTCAGGTGCGAAATACCATGGCCGGTTCGACAAGGCAGACTTCATCTACATTGCGCGGGACGACGAATACCAATGTCCAGCTGGAGAGCGGGCAATTTACCGATACACCAGCGAGGAACACGGGATGCAGCTACATCGATACTGGAGCAGCGCCTGTTCGCAATGCCAAATGAAGTCACAGTGCACTCCCAGCGGACAACGACGGATAAGTCGATGGGAGCATGAGTCGGTGCTGGAGGCAGTTCAACGTCGGCTCGACAAGACGCCCGACGCGATGAGAGTGCGCAGGCGAACCGTCGAACATGTCTTTGGAACGTTCAAGCACTGGATGGGCTACACGCACTTCCTGACGCGCAGGTTGCCTAACGTAGGTACCGAGATGAGTCTGAACGTACTCGCCTACAATCTCGCTCGAGTGCTGAGAATTCTAGGTTTCAACAAGACGATGAAGGCAATGCGGCTGGTGGGTGCGTGAGCACCTCGTGGGTCCTAAACAAAGCCATTAAGCTTCTCTAGAACGCACCGGAGACGCTCACCCTCGTCGTCGCCGTGATGGCCGCAAAGGCAGCCAAACGAGCCGCTGGGGGCGCGGGCACGCCGCATTGTAATTTCATCGGGTTTCCACACAACCTGGGTCGGTTTGGTGCGTTCGCCGTCGGCCCGGGGACGGCCAGGAAGCGACATTCGCCGGCACCGACGCTCGGACATCGGGACGTCGGTTCCACGCAGATTGTGTTGAAAAAGTCGCCCGTGGTTCGGAATGTTCGGTATCCTGGAAGACATCGATCGGCGGGAGTGATTCGTCATGATGGGTCAACTGGGCAGTGGACAGGACAAACTCTTCTATTCGTTCAACCTTGATAGTCACGTCCCTCGCGAACACCTGTTGAGAGGCATTGATCACTTCCTCGACCTTCGCGATCTGCGCCAGCATCTCGCGCCGTTCTACAGTCCAATGGGACGGCCGTCGATTGATCCGGAGCTCATGATCCGCATGTTGATTGTGGGCTACTGCTTCGGCATCCGGTCCGAACGCAGGTTATGCGAGGAGGTCCATTTGAACCTTGCATATCGGTGGTTCTGTCGACTGGGTCTGGAGGACGTCGTACCCGAACACTCGACCTTCTCCAAGAACCGCCACGGTCGCTTCCGCGATAGCGATGTGTTACGCCATGTGTTCGAGTCGGTGCTGGGTCGCTGCATGTCCGAGGGGCTCGTAAAGGGTGAAGGTTTCGCGATTGACGCAAGCATGATCAGGGCCGATGCAAGCCCTGCACGCGGTGTCCCAGGTACTGAGCCCATCAACTGGGGTTGCGTCAAGGACCAAAGCCGCGCAGTACGGGAATATCTAAAGGTATTAGAGGAAGCGAATCCGGCCGGCGCAGACGCGGTCGAGGAGGCAGAGACATCGACACCTCCAAAGAGAATATCCCTGACCGATCCCGCTGCGAGCTGGACAGCCGCCAAGGGTAGCCCGGCGTTCTTCGCCTACTCGACCAATTATCTGATTGACCTGCAGGCAGGGATCATCGTTGACGTCGAGGCGACGCCCGCGAACCGCTCGCACGAAGTGGAATCAACCAGGACGATGATTGATCGCGTTGAGCGGCGGCACGATCTCAAACCCCGACGTCTTGCAGGCGACACCGCGTATGGCTCGGCAGCGATGCTTGCCTGGATGATCGACGAGAAGGAAATTGCACCACATGTTGCGGTCTGGGACAAAACGACGCGCAAGGACAACACATTGTCCAACAGCGAGTTCCAATGGGATGAACTGGCCAATGAATATCGCTGTCCCACCGGTCACACCCTACGCAGTGATCGGCGCAAGTTCAGAGATCCGCGCTCGCGCGTCACGAAGGCTGGCACGATCATCTATCGGGCAAGCCAGTTCGACTGCGAAAGCTGTTCGATGAAGGATCGCTGCTGTCCGAATACACCATTCCGCAAGATCGCCCGCAGCATCCATGAAGCTGCGCGTGACGAAACGAGGCATATTGCGAAAACGCCTGAATACAAGCGATCTTGCCGTGAGCGAAAGAAGGTGGAAATGCTCTTTGCCGATCTCAAACGCATTCTGAAGTTGGACCGTCTGCGCCTGCGGGGTCCAAGCGGCGCCCATGATGAATTCCTGATGGCGGCGACTGCGCAAAACCTGCGAAGAATGGCCAAGCGTTTCATGTCACGAAGCAAGCAGATGAACCAGGCAGTGGCATGACGAGAAACGAGGATCGTTGCCTCGCACAGGTTCGCCGCTTCGCCGATCGCCACAACTCGAAAACATGCCGCCAACTCCGGCGTCTCCGACAAAAACAAGACTTTTTCAACACAATCCGCAGGAAGCGGCCATTCGGTTCTCTGTACAGCTTGTGCCCGGGTCGCCTCTTGCGGTCCGGGATGAACGCGCGCGCCAAACCGCGCGTGCGCGTTCGCATTGCTGAAAACAGCTAGCGGAGTGCCAAGCGGCTCTTCCCGGCATCGAGCGCTAACGCGGCCCGTGCCGTTGCTTTGCGCCGCCGCCAGCGCCGTGGTCCTTGCCGGCCTTAGTATGATTCGCCGCGTGCTGTCCGCTGCCCGGCTTGCCGGTGGGCGTCGTTGCGGGCTTGCCAGAGTTTGCTTCGGCCTTGGCCTCCTGCTCGGTGCGATTATCGGGGGGCGCGGTTTTCATAATTGATCCTCCATTCGCTCATGGCGCGGTAACGATCCAGTGACGTGCGAGCCGCACACGTCGCCTGTCCAAAAAAGAGCAAGCGCCGTGTCGGGAGCGGCGCTTCGGTAAGTCACTTCGACGAAGACACGGCGGGCGTTTGCGCCAGCTCGGCTGCACGTTGCAAATGTTCCTTGCCGACTGGCACACCTCGCGCCGCGAATGCCTTGACGTCCGGGTCCTCGCCCTGCGCGGCCTCGCTGGCGTAGAGAGAGTTACCCATCCGATGAATGTGCAGTTGCGAGATCACATATTCGCGATCGAATTGCACCCTGGATAAATGCGACAGTTTCGAGTAGAGGGTGTGATTCGCGGGGTCCATCGCTTTCACAAGTCGGACGTGTTTCGCGTCCGCGAGTTGAGTGAGTTCGGCGTTGATCCGCGTATGTTCGGCGACCATGTGCTCGCCGAACGAGCGGACTTCCGGCGAACTGCCTCGGGTCGCTGCCAATTGACCTAGGTCGATTTCAGCGGTTGCGACGCACGCCGCCGTCAGCATGAACTGCTGATCCGTCGGCGCGACTTCGGCGCCAGACTGCATCAGGCGACACCCCGCTGCGGGGAGCGCGGTCGCACAACACAGCGCGACAAAGACGAAGAGCCGGCTTCGCGGCGCGTGGCGCGAGGTGCTGTGCGCCGGGGTTGAAGTGCAGCTAGCGCTGTCCATGCGATTCATTTCTGGCATCTCCCGGGTGCAACCGCCTGCGATGCCTAGGCAGCGGTCGTTGCTCGTCGAAGGCGATGGCTGGCTTCCCTCGCCCGCTCGATACGCGGCGCCTGGCCGCAAGTCCATCTGCACGACTTGCCGAGCATGGTGTATGCCTGACGCGTACGGCGATCCCGTTGAGACGCGCCGCGCACACAGCCCCGTTGAGCTTGGACGTGTTCCGTCTCGTACCAGACGTTGACCTCGCGCAGCGCCACCCCTAGACCGGACGGGTATTAAGGATCGAAGCGCTATCCCGGGTAACAGGCAGCGGTGCGGAGCGCCGCCAGCTCCTCATCGTGTGCGCACGCGTGGCGGGCGCCCTTGTTGCGCAGATCGGCGAGATTGCAGCACTGCCGGCGCTCAGCTGCCGTTCCGTGATTTGCTGCACGCCGCTCGTGGCGCAATCGGCGAGCGAGGGCACCAACGGCGCAAGCAGCTCATGCCACGCCGGATCCATTCATTTTTTCAGCTATAGCGCTAAGTCAAGGCGTCGCCGACAGCTGTCCCCTGGAACCGCGACGCCTTTGCGCGGCATGGCTATTGCGCAGGGAAGAACACGCGCATAGAAGCGCGGTTCCCTCTTATCAGGAGCACATTCATGACCGAACCTGCTGAACACCTACTTGACTGGCTGCGCGACGCTCATGCAATGGAGCAGCAGGCGGAGCAGATGCTTCGCGCGCAGTCTGGAAGGCTCGAACACTATCCGGAACTGAAGGCACGTATTGATCAGCACCTGGAAGAAACGCTCGGCCAGCAAAAAATCGTCGCGGAATGCATTGAGCGTCTCGGCGGCTCGACGTCCGTCATAAAGGATCTGACCGGCAAGATCATGGCGTTTGGTCAAGCCCTAGGCGGCATGACGCAGACCGACGAAGTGGTGAAGGGCGCGAACATGAGCTATGTCTTCGAGAATCTGGAGATCGCATCCTACACGGCGCTCATCGCCGCCGCCGACCGTTGCGGTGATATGGCGACCAAGGCCGCGTGCGAACGTATCCTGCCACAGGAGCACGCGATGGCGCAGTGGCTGCTGGAACATATCCCGA
Source organism: Paraburkholderia kirstenboschensis (assembly GCF_032806925.1). Taxonomy (NCBI): domain Bacteria; kingdom Pseudomonadati; phylum Pseudomonadota; class Betaproteobacteria; order Burkholderiales; family Burkholderiaceae; genus Paraburkholderia; species Paraburkholderia kirstenboschensis. Next base: position 3,483,889 of record NZ_CP136513.1, read on the forward strand.
TGATCACCGCGCAGTATCTGGAGCGCTCTGCCGCAGGCATGCAGGCAAAGAAATAACCATCATGCGTGGCGCCCAATGGTACGCGCGGTGCTCCCGTTTCGAACCCGGCGTGATTCGCACAGACGCGAGGCTTGATGACGACGCGCCGTCGTCGCCGCAACAGGCCGGCGCGAACCTGCGCTGAGGCTCGCAGCAGCGACCGTTGTTCAACGCGCCCGCATTCCCGGCGGTCCGCGGGACGACGCAACTTGCGCGGCGTCCGCGAAGGAGCTGTTCGGCTGACCACCAAAGTTCGGGCCATGCAGGGAACGCCAGACGTGCGTACGCTGGATGCGCTCCGCTTTCCGCAGGGGCACCGACGGGTGTAAACACCGCCTGGTCAAGAAGTACTGCGGGTAGCTAATTGAATTTCTTACGTGGAGCTAGTCATGCGAACCGTCTCGTCAAATGGAACAGTCTCGGCCCGTCGAAATCCCGTTGACTGGATCACCGGTGTACTCGTTATTGCAGGTGCGCTTATGTCAGCGGTCCTAAGCGTCGACTCGCCTTGACAGTTACCATACCAGGGCAAAAGCGCAAGCGGGCGCCATCGGTCCAACACGACCGATGCCGACAGCGCTTTTGATGGTCGGTCTCCGGCGGGACGGCTCGGACTAACGACAGATTGTCGCCCGTCCGTTGCAGGTACGCTGGCGATTGCCCCGCGGGCTAGTGACGGCCTGGCACGATTCAAGCTCCATTCTCCACACCGGGCTGTTCGTTGTATGGAGGAGGACGCAGTGACAAAGAGATCAGCCAGATCCCCGCGCTATCCAGCGCCTGACCAGAGGCAGCCCGTGCTCGAGGAGATCCAGAGACAGAAAATGGCGCGCTCGCCACACGCGTATGAACGGGGCACTGCCGCCCACTTTTATGCGTGGGTAGAAAGCCGCTCCGCTGGGACACTGCCCGACGGTCCGCCTGTATGGATCTGCGGTGACTGCCACGTCGGCAACCTGGGACCGGTCGCGGATGCCGACGGCGACGTTGCCGTCCATGTCCGCGATCTGGATCAGAGCGTGATCGGCAACCCGGTGCACGACCTGCTCCGTCTGGGCTTGTCATTGGCGACTGCCGCGCGCAGTTCCGATTTGCCAGGGGTAATCACCAGCCGCATAGCGGGCGCATTGCTCGACGGGTACGAACAGGCGTTCGACGACTCGCGCAGTGACGAGACAAGTCGCACACATCGGCCGAAAGTGGTGAGGATCGCCATGGAAGAAGCGCTGCACCGCTCGCGGCGTCAGCTCGCACGGCAGAACATCGACCATGTCAAACCCTTTATCCCGCTCGGTAAGCGCTTTTGGCCATTGTCAGACAACGAGAAGCTGGCCATCCAGGCGTTGCTGGAGTCCGAAAGTCCAACGCTCATTCGCACTGTGCTGAGTAAGCAGCTGAACGCAGAACCTGCGATACGTGTCCTCGACAGTGCGTACTGGGTGAAGGGGTGCAGTTCTCTCGGCCGGCGCCGCTTTGCAGTGCTGCTTGACGTCGGCGGCGCCTGTTCCGCTGGCGGCCCGCCATGCCTTATCGACATCAAGGAAGCGGTAGCGGCCATGGCGCCGATAGCTACCGGGCATCATATGCCTCGTGACAATGAAAGACGAGTGGTCGAAGGTGCGCGGCACTTAACGCCCTCACTCGGCGACCGCATGATACCGGCGCGGCTTGACGGCTGCGCCGTGGTCGTGCGCGAGCTAATGCCTCAGGATCTGAAGTTCGCGGCAGAACGGCTTTCCGAGTTAGACGCCGTCCGATCAGCACATTTTCTCGCCATTGTTATCGGTCAGGCGCACGCGGGACAGATGGATGCAGGCACTCGCAAAGCGTGGCTCGCGGAACTGCGAATGCGCCGACAAAAATCTTCCGATGCGCCATCGTGGCTGTGGCAGAGCATCGTGGAATTGCTAGTGAAGCACGAAGCAGAATATCTCGAACATTGCCGGCGCTATGCCCTTAAGAGACCGTTGTCGTAAGCGGGAAACCAGGAACAACTGAAGTTGACCCGTGAAAACGGACACCTATTCTTTTTGAAGAGGAGGTGTCGAAATGGGCAAGACTCGTACACCGTACCCGGCGGAGTTCCGGGCGCATATGGTGGAATTGGTCAAGGCCGGGCGTACACCGCAGGAGCTCGCGCTGGAGTTCGAACCGACGGCACAGACCATCGTCAACTGGTGCGCGCAGGCTGAGCGTGATGCTGGCGTACGGCATGACGGGCTGACCACGGCTGAACGGCAGGAACTGACGCGTCTGCGCCGTGAGAATCGCCAGTTAAAAATGGAGCGCGACATTCTCTCGCAGGCTGCGGCCTGGTTCGCGAGAGAGACGGGAGCCGTGCCACCGAAGGGTACGGATTCATGAAAGCGAACCGGGCCCGCTGGCCCATTGCCAGGATGGCACGGCTGCTCGGGGTCTCGACGAGCGGTTTCTACGCGTGGCTGGTACGCGAGCCATCGCAGCAAGCATCCAGCGATGCGCTGCTGCTGGCGCGCATCCGTACGCTGCATGCGAGCTCGCGCGGGACGTATCGCGCGCCACGTATCCACGCGCAGCTCGCACGCGAAGGCATGCACGTGGGACGCAAGCGGGTGGCGCGGCTCATGCGCATGGCAGGGTTGTGTGGGGCCAGCCGGCGGCGCTGGCCACGAACCACGCGGCAACGTGCGGGGGCACGGCGCGCACCCGACCTGGTACGCCGGCACTTCAGCGCTGATGCGATGAACGTGCTGTGGGTTGCAGATGCCACCTACATCCCGACTGACGAGGGCTTTCTGTATCTGGCCGTGGTGCTCGAGGTGTTCAGCCGGCGCATCGTTGGCTGGGCGATGTCCAATCATCTGTATACGGAACTGATGCTGCGAGCGCTGGACATGGCATTGCAGCAGCGCCACCACGATGGGGTGATTCTGCATTCGGACAGTAAGAATACGGGTACCAGATGTTTCCGGGCAGTCACCGTTTCGAAAGAGGGGCTTTCGGGAGAGGTCTGGTGCCGTAGAGCGTTCCGGGCGACCTGACCCACATTCCGATCGACTGAATGTCTTTCCCTGGACCCGTCGGTCCTCTGGAACTGCCGAACGGCGAGGTTTCACCTCGTCGATACGTGTGACTCAAGAAGGGCCTGACGCCCTGTCACTTTACTGTCTTGTCCAGGTACTCGATGCCGGTGAGATCCCGGGCGGTCACCCAAATTCCTCCGGGTGTGGTCACTTCAAACTCCCCCACCTTCCGGTCCGATCTGAGCAAGCCGACGTCGCCGATCGCACCACGTAGCAGGACGTTATTTTTACCTCCTTGGCCAGCCCGGGAGGTGGGAGTTGAACGTCTTGAAGCCGCATCAGCAAAGTACGGTGTTCACGTTGCTGGAACTCAACAAGAGCCAGCGCGAGATTCATCGGATCACTGGAATCGACCGCAAGACGATCCGCCGCTACACGGCGATCTTCGCTGCACGCGCAACTGCGTCCGCAAATTCCCCCATCCCCGCGACCATCGGCTTGGGCCCCTCAGATCAAACTCCTCCACTCCCGCGACCACCGGCTTTTCAGGCCGCGCCTGCCGAAACGCATAGCTTCAATTTTGCCCGCTCGTTGTGCGAGCCGCACCGGAAATGGATCGAAGAACAGGTTCGTCTGCAGCGAAACGCCCAGGCTATCTATCAGGATCTTGTCGACGAGTTCTCGTTTGCTGCGAGCTATGAGAGCGTCAAACGGTTCGTGCGCGCGCTGCGACACATCGATCCCGCGCAATTTGACCGGCTCGATTTCCTGCCCGGCGAGGAGGCCCAGGTTGACTATGGCGAGGGCGCTCCGACCCGCGATCCGAAGACTGGACGCTATCGGCGACCACGGCTATTCGTGATGACGTTGCGCTATTCGCGCCACAGTTTCCGGCGGGTTGTCTGGAAATCCGGGCAGGAGGTGTGGGCGCGACTGCACGAAGAAGCGTTCCGCTATTTCGGTGGCTGTGTTCAGTACGTCGTCCTCGATAACCTCAAGGAAGGGGTTATTACGCCGGACCTGTACGAGCCGGAGATCAATCATCTTTACGCCGCGATGCTCGAGCACTATGGTGTCGTCGCTGACCCTGCACGCATTCGGGATCCGAACCGCAAGGGTACGGTCGAGAACGCGATCCAGCATACGCAGGGCACCGCACTGCGTGGCAGGAGTTTCGACTCAATCGAAGAGCAGAACGCGTTCCTCGTGCGCTGGGAGGCGAACTGGGCATCGAAGCGCTTGCATGGGCGCGCCCGCCGTCAGGTCGAGTCGATGTTCGAGGAGGAGAAGCCGCACTTGCGGGCATTGCCCCCGACTGGATTCCGCTACTTCAAACAGGTGGTTCGCACTGTCTCCGACGACACTACCGTTCGCATCGACCACAGCTGGTACGCGGCCCGTCCTGCCGCGATTGGCAGCACCGTGCTGGTGCGCATCTTCGATTCAACCATTGAAGTTCGCGATCGGCAGACACAAGCGCTGCTACGCATTCACCCGCGCTTCACCGAGCCCGGTCAATTGCTACTATCCGAGGACGAGCGTCCGTTCAACCCGTCCCGGCAAACGGCCTTCCTGCTCTCAGCTGCAGGGGACATCGGGCCGCAAACGAAGGCACTCTGCCAGAGGATGTTTGACGCCCAGGGACGCGTTGGCCAGCGGGGTATGTGGGGCATCGTCGGTCTCGCGAAGAGATACCCCACCCGCATCGTTGAACAAGCCTGCGGCCAGGCACTGCAGTATCACCTTCAATCCTACAAACAGGTTCGCAAGCTGGTCGAGCGACTGTTCGAGCATGCGCTGGAACAGCTTGATCAGGCGCCCCAGTTCGCTTTGCCTCTTACCCAGGATCACGCGCTAATCCGTCCAGCGGCCGAATACGGCGAACTGTTCAGTCTCGGCGCGCGACAGCAACTCAACCCATTGTCGGTGAACAACGGAGAGACCAACGAATGACCATGTCGATGCCCGAAATCGAGCGTTCGCTCAAACAGCTCCACCTGTCTGGCGTGCGCGACACGCTGGAGACCCGCGTATTGCAGGCGCAGGCGGCAAATCAACCGTTCCTCGAAACCTTCTCGATCATTCTGCAGGACGAGCTGGACCGTCGCCAGTCCCGGCTGATCGAACGTCGGCATAAGCAGTCCGGCCTTGACGAGAAGCTCACGTTCGCCGAGTTTGACTGGACATTCAATCCGAAACTCCCGCGTCAGGCGTGTCTGGAGTTGCGAACGCTGAAGTTCGTTTCTGCTGGCGAGAATGCACTTCTCATCGGCAAACCTGGCACGGGCAAATCGCACGTCGCGAAGGCCGTCGCCAACCAGGCCGTGATGCAGGGCTATAAGGTCCAGTATCTCGAGACCGACGACTTCTTTGCGCGTTTCAGCCTGAGCGAACCCGACCAGCAGGAGAAACGTCTGCGCAACATTCTCGACTGCGATCTGCTGATTCTGGACGACCTGTTTCTGTCACGATCGATTCCGGATGCCGCTGGTGCTCTACTGCAAACCCTCGTTCATCAACGATACAAAATACGCCGCAGCACCATCGTCACGTCCAACCGCGTTGTCCAGGACTGGGGTGCCTACCTCGGTGATAACACCATGAGCAGCACCATTCTCGACCGACTCATGCACCATTGCCACTCGCTTGAATTCGACGGCCGAAGTTACCGCCTGAAGGAGGCTGCTGAAACCCTTGCGCGCAAAACTAAAGCGAGCTAAAAAACAACCTTGTCCTGCTGTCGGGTGGAGGAGTTTGCGCGACCACAAGTGGGGGAGTTTGAAGTGACCATCCGGGGGTGAGATCGCCCATATCCTATCGGCAACCGGAGCGAGGCTGTATGAAAGAAGAACAGGCTACTGCTGGCCGTCGCAGCATCGTAGGCGGCGTTGATACGCATAAGGATCTGCATTTCGCGGCTGTGGTTGACGAACATGATCGCCTTCTCGGCAGCGAATGCTTCCCAACCACGCGGCACGGCTACAAGCAGATGTTGCTTTGGATGCGCTCATTCGGTGAGCTTGTCCGGGTCGGCGTCGAGTGCACCGGGAGCTACGGCGCGGGCTTACTGCGCTACCTGCAGCAGGCCCATGTAACCGTGCTGGAGGTAACCGCACCGGATAAGAGCGACCGGCGCAAACGTGGCAAGGACGACACGCTGGACGCCTACAACGCGGCTCACGCTGCCTTCGCCGGCGTGCGTACCGTCACGCCCAAGACGCGCGATGGCATGATTGAGTCGCTACGCGTTCTGAAAGTCTGCCGGAAGACGGCCATTTCGGCGCGTCGCGTCGCTTTACAGCTGATCCACAGTACCATCATCAGCGCGCCCGATGAATTACGTGAATCACTACGCGCGATGACACGAATGCAGCTCATCCAAACATTGGCTGCGTGGCGTCCGGATCTGTCCGACTATCGGAACCTGACCTCTGCTTGCCGAATTGCACTGAAGTCACTGGGACGTCGGTATCTGGACTTGCACGACGAGATTGCCGACCCCGACGTCATGATCGCAACGCTCGTGGACGAACTCGCCCCCGATCTTGTCTCGCGAAATTCGATTGGTTACGAGTCGGCTTCGCAACTGTTATTGACCGCAGGCGATAACAGCGACCGGCTTCAGTCAGAGGCCAGCTTCGCCGCCCTTTGTGGCGTGAGCCCCGTCCCGGCGTCCTCCGGTAAGGTGACGCGACATCGGTTAAATCGCGGTGGGGATCGCGCAGCCAACAGCGCCTTGCACATCATTGCCATCGGTCGCTTGAGAACCGACGCTCGCACAAAGGCCTACGTCGCCAAACGTGTCGGCGAGGGGCATTCGAAACTTGAAGCAATCCGCTGCCTCAAGCGCTATATCGCGCGGGAGGTCTACTACGTAATCCAGCAACGCAACCGCCAGATCACGCAGGCTCAAATTACCGCTTGATCTTTAGAAGGGCGTCCAGGGCTGTCAGTACACGTCCATTGCCTTCGGCCGACGTTGTCGCGAGGCCGGCGTGCAACCGTCAATGGGGACCGCCGGCGACGCCTATGACACTCAGTCCAAAATACGCCTTGAACGTCGTTCCGATCCGACCCAGCCTATGATTGGCCGCGCTGCCTTCGCGTTGACCTGTCGATTGGATTCGACGTTCCCCGAGCGTTGCCGAGCCCAGCGTCTGTGACCTGATAGGAGCTTCGTATTGCGCCGTGAGTGTCCTGTCCTGCGATTGGGGTTGGCGATGCGTTCACCCACAAGGAAGACACGAATGGAACAAGTGGAAGTGATTTTAGGCGTTGATACCCATCTGGATGTTCATGTTGGAGCCGTCATCAATCAGACGGGAAAACTGCTCGGAACCCTCACTGTTTCGGCAAGTGCAAGCGGATACCTGGATCTGCTCATCTGGGCGCAATCGTTCGGCGTGCTTCGTCGCGCCGGCGTAGAAGGGACCGGCACGTATGGCGCCGGGCTGACGCGCGTCCTGCTGGATCATGAGATTGAAGTCCGGGAGGTAAATCGGCCGGACCGCGCGGATCGCAGGTTTCGAGGCAAATCCGATACCACCGACGCCGAAAGCGCTGCACGCGCCGTGCTTTCAGGCAAGGCCGCAGCGATCCCGAAAGACAAATCGGGCGCTGCTGAGGCTATGCGCGCTGTCACCGTCTCACGGCGAAGTGCTGTTAAGGCGAAAACCCAAGCCATCAATCAGCTGAGAAGCTTGCTCGTCAGCGCACCTCAAGACATTCGCGAGCGCCTTTCGAGCACAAAGATCGCCGAATGCGTTGCGAACTGCGCTCGCGTCAGGTCGCTGGGCAACACTCCTATGTTGCAGACTCTGGCCATCACGCTTCGCTTGCTGGCGAAGCGGTGGATGGCTTTGGAGGATGAACTGAAGGCGCTTGATGCAATGTTGGAGAAGCTTACCAACCAGTACGCTCGTCGGCTTAGGGGGCGCTTCGGTGTCGGACCTCACACCGCCGCGATACTCGTTACTGTTGCGGGCGACAACCCTGAACGACTAAAAAATGAAGCGTCTCTCGCAGCGCTTTGCGGAACGAGCCCTCTCCAGGCGTCATCTGGTAAAACAGTACGGCATCGACTGAATCGCGGGGGAAACCGTTCTGCAAACAACGCGCTATGGACAATAGCGATGGTCCGCATGCGCAGTGACCCGAGAACCAAAGCGTACGTGCAACGTCGCACCCATCAGGGTATGTCGAAGAAAGAAATTCACCGCTGCTTGAAGCGGTACATAGTCAGAGAACTCTATCCTCTCATTCTCGCCGATCTAGCGGATTCCAAAGCCTTCGCTTGACATAGGAGCGTCAACGCGATGTGTGAGTCGTTCTTCGGCACGCTCGAGGCAGAGCTGCTATCGCGCGAACACCTTGCAACTCATGAGCAGGCGCGTCGGCGCGTGTTCTCGTTCCTGGAAGGTTGGTACAACGTACGCCGCCTGCACAGCAGCATCGGGTATTGCTCGCCGCTCGAATTCGAAAACCTGCATGCGCCGCATCAGCCCTCGCCACAGCGCGGGTTGCCTACCGCCGGGCAGCGTCAGGGTCGAGAGAAGCGACCCGCCGCCCGGCCGTGGACAACCCGCGAGTCAACCCTTAACGGAGGCCAGACCAAATCGAATCGCTGACTACAAATCTGTCCGTCAAACCGGGTCAACCTCAAACAACGCGCTTGCCAGTTTCCGACGTTCTGGTTGCAACGGACTCTCGAACTTTTCCCGAATCACCAGCATGCCCGGAAAAAAATGGCCTGCCAAAGGTAGGCCGCACGCCTTCAGGGGCGCTAACCGGTGCGCGGGAGCCATCGCGCACCGTTCCCATCGCGCTGATGCAAGCTCAGCCCGAGTAAGATCTTCGGGTGGCGACCCACTTCATCGGCCATCCGCAGTTTGCTCTATTCATCACCTGCTTCCTGCCCTGGTTTGCCCGGCAGACTAGCCAGACACCGCTGCAGCCTGACTTCGACGAGTGACCCTATCTCCGCCAAGCGGTAGCCCAGAGCTGACACTGCGCCTGACGAAGGCGCCGATAGTCTGCTCGTTCGCGACAGGTCGCTCCAACCCTCCACCTCGAGAACGGCTAATCCCTCCGTCGATCTGATGAGTGCTTCCGCTTGGACGATCCCAGAGGGGGTAAGCGAAACCAGTGTCAGCCGCACCACGACGGGCTCACTCAAGATGTCCTTACCGTTTTGCATCGTCGCGGCCCTCAGCAGACCGCGACACATAGGCGGCGACAGTATCCGGAAGGTGCTCCAGCAGCCACCGCCCCATCTCGACTTCCCGAGGAAGGATCTGCTCACAGATCTTCCTGGTTTCATCGTCGCCCGCAGCGTGCGCCGCAGCGATCAGCGCAGTATAGGCGGCGATTTCCGTGTGTTCGAACACAAATCCCCTCATCGCGCCTTTCACAACCTCATCGCTCATGGTCATTCCGCCGACCGCCTGACCGAAGGCAACTATCTCGCCCGTCATGCCCTTGATCAGCGATGGGCCGGTGCCAAGGCGCGTCAGGCAATGCTCAAGCAGTGCCTGCTGCTCCAACGTTTCCTGCAGATGCTGCTCAATACGCGCGCGCACGTCGGGGTAGTTTTCCAGGCGGGACGCCTGAGCCTTGAGCATTGTCTCGGCCTGCTTTTCCATCGCATACGCGTCGCGCAACCAGTCCACGAGATGTGCGTTTGGGTTTGCCATGGGGACCTCTCACAACCGCATCGCGCGCGGCCTGCGCGCTCTGGCTCAGGCCAGCGCTTCCGGAAAGCGCGCAACGGCCGTTCCTGCCTGCCTACGGCAGCCGGGTAGGCAAGCGCATGAGAATGCTTATCGCAAATATGGCTGTGCGCGAAGCGTCGCGGTATTTGGAAAAGGCGCCCGTCGGCCTGGCGCCGTGCCACGGGGTCAACCACTGGTTACACTGTCACTGTAAAACGTACGTTACCGCGTGCGTCGCCTTCCGTGACGCAAGCAATCACCTGAGGAGGCGGCATATCATGGCCAGGCCCCGTCTGAAATTCCCCGTTGCTGCGGGCGCCATGGACGCTATAGGCGATCCGGGCGCTGGCTACCGCATTTATCCTGGCTATCAGCGTACGCCGGCGGGACGATACGTCGGTACGCTTAAGGTCGTCAGATTAAGAGATAGCAAGCTGCTTTATCCATTCGACGGTGTAGCGGAGATAGGGCCCTGCAGCACTGGCAGCGAGGCGCGCCGGGCAGCCGAGCGGATTGGCGTTAACGTGGTGTTGGCCGACGCCAGAAGCCCCGAGCCGTGACGTGGATGCATGTACAGGACAACCTCCTGGCAGCGGTCCACCCGTCCCTCGCTTCTAACCGTGCACGTTCATTCTACAGCGAAGAACCGTGTTCCCCTCACTGAACAGACCGAGAGTGTCCGACCTCTCTTACCTTTCTGCGTGCGGGGAAAGGACCGGTGCGGTACGCCAGCCCAGAAGCGCAGTGATACGCGTCTAGAGTTTGCTTCGCACGCCCCTGCTACGGCATGGGCCTTGCGCAAAGAATGTGCAGGACTGTGCGGGGGACCTGCGGCAGAAGCGATATGGAAAACTCACGTACAAAGCAGGCGTCCCTTCAAGCCGATTACTGCGGTTACTTCATTTCATCCACGGCACAGCAAAACGAATCAGGCGCATGGGTTCCGCGCGTTGAGGTAACGCTGCGCGGACGGCCCATTACTTTGAGCCCCGAGTGCCCGAATCTGGCGCAGCCTACCGGCGAGGAGGCGGTGCGTAAGGCGCTGGCTTGGGCGCGTCACCGCATTGATGGTCGCGAGCTGCCAGTGTCGGACAACCGCAACAGACTGCTAAGCAAAAAGCAGTGAAAGTCGGAATGCACTGCCATCGCGAAAACGGATGAAATATGAACCGCCTGCCGTTGTCGATGCTCAGGCCGATCCAGGATGGAGTCGAACGACCGGGTGCATCGATTCGACGAAGACGGGAAGCGTTGCGACGTCGGGGAACATCGGCTGAACGTCAGCGACATGGTTGATGACCCATATCACAGCCTCGCCGCAATTGCGCGCCGCGCGAGGGCCTATCGCAAACCGCAATGCGCTTAGTGGCAGCTTCGTGTGATCCGAATTCTGCGGACCCGGGTACTGTTCACCGGAAAAGGGCCACCGCGTGGCCTCTTCACTGGCTTTGCTGCGGTCCATCAAGGTCGCAGGAAGCGGTGATGCGCGAAAAGTGTCGAGATACGTCAGATGCCGACGCCTTTAATGTCCGGCGGCGACATGGTTACGGACTGAGCTTTTGCATGCCCGATCCGTAGCCTATCGACCGCGATGATGCGAGTGGCTCTTAACTTTAGTGGCAAGTGTCAGCGCGAGACTGATCGATCGGGCCACTGCCGCCGGGTCTGGCAGGAGCCAAGCCGGCGCCGCGGTGGCCTGATGGGTCGGTCACGTTTGTCGGTGGATGCTGACCTGCGGGCGCACTGGCGCCTCGCTGGCAGGCAGTTTCATTTGGCCCGCTGTCGGGTTCTGGAGAATCTCCCAATCGCCGGTCTAACGCACGATTCCCTGCCGCGGCGCTTTCCTCACCGTAAGCACCGGCTCGTGCTGGCATGCCGCATGCACAACGTCGCACACGGGAGGTTACTCGTGGTGCCGTTGTCAGATCTAGTGTCCCGAACGCCCGGCCCATGGTCCGATCGCCGCGTTGCATTGAACGGCGACTGTCTGCGGCTGCTCGTCGTGGACGACAACTGCAACGCCGCGCTGGCCATGGCCGCCTACCTGAGTGCGGAAGCAGTCGAGGCTCGCGCGGTGTTCGGCGGTCTGGAGGCGATCGACATGGTGCGCGAGTGGACGCCTCACGTCATTCTGATGGATATTACGATGCCGCATTGCGACGGTTACCAGGCAACTCATGCACTGCGCCAGGACCCCGTGTACCGGCCAGGTTGTCATCATCGCTCATACGGCACGGGACGAAACCGAGGTGCGCCGCCACCAGGTCATGGGCGACGAATTCGACGGCTACGCGCAGAAAGGGTGGCCGCCGGCCCAACTACTCGCGCTGGTCCGGATCCTTGCAGCCTGAGCTGGCGCATTGCAGGAATTGAGATATCGGGCTGGTGCGTAGAATCGACGGAAAATGCAGCTCGTGTTCACGCGGTCCAGTCTACTGCGGCGGCCGGCGCTACAAGCTTACTGGAGATAGCAATGGGCCTTTCCGACTTTATCGAAGCTGACCTTCGCGGCCTGATCGAGGACTGGGCCGACTGTGCGCTCGCCCTCACCCAGGAGGGTAGTCAGCTCACGCGGCGCGAGCTGCGCAATTCGGCGGCGGACATCCTGATGTCGGTTGCGGCGGATATGCGTGAGGCGCAAAACCCGGCGCAGCAACAGACCAAATCGCGCGGCGAGAAGAATACTGGACACTCGGCTTTCGGCGATGTCGCGCATCGGCATGCGGACGATCGCCTGTCCCACGGTTTCAGCATCAACGATGTGGTTTCCGAATTCCGTGCGCTGCGCGCCACAGTGTTGCGTCGCTGGCAGAAGACGTCACCCAGCGGGGCCACTGCGTTCCAGGAGATGATCCGTTTCAACGAGGCGATCGATCAGGTGCTGGCCGAATCGGTACGGCACTATGCATGGCGCACCGAGCGTATCCGTGACCTGTTTGCAGGGGTGCTGGCCCACGACCTGCGCTCTCCGCTGGGCGCGATTCTGAACTCGGGTGAGGTGCTGCTGCATGACGACAATCTGTCTCCGGCCGGCGTGAAGGCGGTGGCCTTCGTCCAGCGGGGCGCGATGCGGATGAAGCAGATGATCGACGATCTGCTCATTTTTACACGCACGCGCCTAGGCGACGCACTGCCAGTCAGCTTTACACCGCAGGACATGGGGCGAATCTGCAACGATGCGATCGACGAAGTGCGCGCTTCATTTCCCAACGCGCAGATTGAACTGCGCCTTAAGGGCGAACTTGGAGGCAGATGGGACGGCAGCCGGCTCGGGCAACTGGTGGTCAACCTGGTGACAAACGCGGTTCGCTACGGATCCGGAACTGTTGTCGTCGAAGCCGGCGCTTTCGATGGACAGATGACGCTCGCGGTGTCCAACGAGGGCGACCCCATCCCGGAGCAGGCCCTGTCCACACTGTTCGACCCGCTGACACGCGCGCGCATGCCCAACCGAAGCGGGACGGCTGCGGGCATGGGCCTGGGCCTGTACATCTGCCGCTCCATTGCCCGCGCGCATCAGGGAACAATCGGAGTTACCTCGTCCCGAAGCGGAACCTGCTTTACCGTCTGCCTGCCGTGTTCGCCAGCATGATGCCGACCCCCGTACGATGTTGTCGATGCCGCAGAGGAGGAGAGCTTCTTTTATAACGCTCGTTCGTTTAGGTCGTTATTAGCGCGGCCACGTCAAAAAAGTGACGCTCGTACGTCCGTTCTGGCACAAATGCTTGCTCGCGGAACTAACGTCAAGTTTGTCCGGAGCGCTGGGAAGCTCTAGGTAAGCCGGCACCGGGCGACGTGACGGCGCCAGCTCGAGGTGCCAGTTCGGCCGTGCGAACTCAAACACGCGAGTAAAGCTTGCCAAGTGGCCTGGTCGAGTGACGGGTCCGCGCGTTTCCTGGGAAAATGCATTAAAAGCGGCCGCCCGTTTGTAGCGCCCATGCAGCTGGAGGCGCAGATTCGCAACGCCCTGCGCCGTATTGGGAACACAGTTGGAGCAAACCGGGGACGCTGTCTGGTGGGACAGTCGTAAACCGGCCCCTCATCGGACGCTGGACGCCTTCGTCAGACAATGCGTCATAGGGGTAAGCGGCATCTCTCAAATTCACTGCCAGCCGTTCCACTGCGCATCTCAAAACAGCGGACCGCTCGCTCGAGGGGTGCAATCGACACAAGACCTTCATAACCCGATTGCGCTCTCTCGCTAAATGCGCCGAAAGCAGGAGCATCTGCTGGAAAACGAAGAACAGCGGCGCCCGGGAGTCCTCGGGGAGCCGGGTAAGAAGCGGCAGAAAGGGCCTAGGCCCGGTCATGTTCGCCGCGCCGACCATCACGCAGGCAAGGCGTGCCCACTCACGCTCCGAAAGACCGAGCACCGCGCCCTCCGGGATTCCCGACGCCAGTTCAACGACCTCCGTGAAGCCCTTCGCTCCCTTGGCTCGATTCGCTTTGACGCACATCACCATAAGGTTGCCGGGCGCATAGGCGCCATCATTGTTGATCCTATCGACCGACCAGTCACTCTCGGTCAAGGCAGCATGTGTCATGGCGATCAATGTGATCGGACACATCGTGCAGTCGATCCTTTTCAGGTAGGCAGGAGTGACTTCCTGGTCGAGAATGCGGTGGCGCCGAAATGCGTTCAGACGAAGTTGCAACCATTTCGACACGAAGCGATCGGGAACATGCTGCGGAACTCGAAAATTCTCACGTCCAGCACGGTATCCAGGAAGTACACTTCGCTCGCTGGACGCGCGGTCCAATCCACGGCCGAATCGAGCGAAATCCCAACCGATGTCAAATCCGGTTTCCGCAACACTGACAGTTTGCATCGGGTTGCCCCCCGCGACTAGTCGCCCAAGAAAAAAACGCATGCGTTCCCGCGGGCCCCGCGTGATGATGACAGTAACCGTGCCCCGCCATCGTGGGCCGCGGGGCGCATTGCCGCGCTTCACTAATACGCTCGAAACGACTTCGGGACAGCCGCTAGCGCGTTGGTGGCAAGAACAACTCTCTCTCCGGTTCGTCAACTGCTCTCGTCACAATGGCGAACTTCTACGCCGCTCCAGCAATGGGGTGGCTCTTCTATGCCCCCAGCGAACGACTGTTGCACTCGATCGAGGGACGCCCATGGCAGTCGTGCTGACTGGCCGAAGCGGGTCGGCATGCGGCAATCGGCTCTGCGAACTCATCGCCGGAAAGCGGCCGTTGGTTATTCACCGCCCGAGAACAGCCAGTCGTCAACCCGCACTGCCCACCCTGACCCGCCGTTCGGGCTTGGCCGGGCGCTACGGCCGGTTTCATGGTGCAACGGTCATACACCTGCAGGAGAGAGCGACGACTGCGAAAGCCGGCGACTTTTCGCGCAGCATCGTAAGTTCGGCGTCCGTCCGGTCCCACTAGCTTTCCTTCTCAAGTCTTTATATGGCGTCGGTCGTGGACTAAAAAGGCGTAGACGCCCTACATAAAGACTTGTAGCAGAGACCTGCATCTCGACGTATGCCCTATGCTTTGACAGTCCGGTGTCGTAAAAATGAAATGACGCTCTTCATATCATTTGTGGGTCACGGCCGCTGAAATCTCGGACGACACGGAGGGGCGTCGTCCGATTATCCGGGAGCGACCAGACGGTATTGGCGGCACTCCCCGATCGACGGGAATCTGCCGGGATTGGCGCCAATGGCTCTATGTTCTGTGCATTCCCAACACTAGGAGCGCGATCATGGTCAACATCCGTACCCGAGCAGCTGTACTCATGTGCTTGGCAGGATCCCTCCTCGCCGGTTGCGCCGCGCCAGAGAGTCACCTTACGAAGCGGGAGGTCGTCTTGCCTTCCGGGACGACTCCGGGAGCTAGTCCGTATTCGCCAGGTCTGCGCGTCGGTAACACCATCTATATTTCCGGGCAGATTGCCGGCGAGGCAGGACCCGACATCCGTCCTCAAACTGAACTAGCCCTCAAAAAAGTCCAGGCCATTATCGAGGCCGCTGGAGCAACGATGGCCAGTATCGACAAATGTACGGTGTTTCTCACGCGCCAGACGGATTTCGCGGGTATGAATGACGTCTGGCGGAACGCGTTTCCGTCGAACCCACCGGCCCGTTCAACGGTGATAGTTGCGGCCCTCGCGCGCCCGGAGTTTGTTATTGAACTGGACTGCATAGCTCATGCGTAAGCGCGGGGAGCGTTAGCTACGCCAAGCGCCGCAGCGACTCACGTACCGAACCAGGAAACGGAATCGGTTCCGATCTATAGGGCGAGGAGCCGGCTTGAGTCACGCGAAATCGGTGGCGATCGGCATTCACGTCTTCTCGCAGCGAACGTACACGTCCCAGCGTTTGCCGGCATTCTGTAGCGGCTCCAGCAAGACCAATCTCATTTCCGCCAGTTTTGCTCCGATTCGCGCCATGCATTCCTCCGAAGTCGTAACAAGCCGTTTGAATTCTCGGCCGACTTACAGAGCGCGATCAAGCCATTTCTGCGACAAATTGCCGATGTAAGCGTGACTCAGGCGCAACGTGCTAGCCATGCTATCAGGTTTGGATATCTACTCATGCGCTGTGCGACCTCCTGAGTCTTCATGAGCAGGTCAAGCTGACAGGAGACCGAAATATCTGCAATCGACTTCGCGTCACCGGCCAGCCATGTGCCGTCATTAAGGAGGGTCTCCATTGAAGCTAGATGCGCGTCAAGCCTGTCAAGGACCTGGGATAAGGATTGCCGGCCGAGGCCTTCGTTGCGGAGTTTTTCTACGATACATTTTTCTGACGACAATCCCGACCGGAATGCGCTCCCAGCTCGGCCGTCCCAAACATAGGCTTTCAATATGCTCTGCGAGTGCGACAGGATCACCCATTCGCAATGTGGCCATGGCATACCAAAAGAGCGACTCGTCGGCCCAGTCTTCGATAATCATCGCCATTGCCCGAGACCGGGGATCTGTCGGTACCACCGAAGGTACCGGCACACGGGTTTCGAGGAAAGCAAGAATGTCCGTGCTGTCCTGTATACGTTCGCCCTCATAGTCAAGCACGGGCAATTGGCCGACAGCCGAAAGTGCCGCTGCCCGGCGCCCGAGCAAACCATTGTAATTAACCACTGAGAATTCGATTCCCTTGTGGCTCATGACCTTTCGGACCTTCGCGCAGAACGGAGACCTTTCCCATTGGTGCAAAATGACAGCCGGCATCAGCGAATTCTCCTTCGCCGCTCGAAGTTGGTTCGAGCGACGCAAGACCGCATCGAGCCATTCCGGCTCCTGTGGGCGCACGACCTATTTGAAAATCAGTATAGGCAGGCACGCCTCGGACGAAGACGATATCAAAGTGATCTGACGAATTTCGTCGGACGCGGCGGCTACCGGGGATGTACTGTCTAACACTGCACGGGCAGACGCAACTATCGGACAGCAGATAGTGGAGGATCGTTGCCGACGTTGACTGTTCCCGGTTAGTCAACGCTTGTTTGTCAAACGAATGGCCATCTGGCGATGCCGAGCTGACGTCCAAATGTCCGAGCGACGACAGGGGCGAATGACTCTTCTTGGGCCGGGTTGAGGCGGAGCCACCCGCAATTCGTTTGCCGGAAAACGGTCATTGACTAAGGGCAGATAAGTCCTCGGCCAGCCGAACTGGACGACGACCTCGACCGTCCCTTCATGGCCGATACTGTTGAAAATCTATGGCCACCCCCATTTTTGCAACCCGGATCTTTGATGTAGTGGTTGGCTTGCCTAAATCTATCCGGCGTCTTTGAGGGAAAAGGGTTCCCGCGCCACGATGAGAGCCGCGCCTGACGATCCTGAAAAAGTCGTCGACTTCCAGAGTCAATTCAACAGGCAGGTTGTTCGTCGGGCCGTTATGCCGTTCACGTCATCAAATTGCAACAGTCGCAAAACCAGATGGGTGTCCGTGATGCAAAATGGAGACCAGAGTGTCAAACGGGTGTCACAGGCCCTCTCGCGTCGAATGTAGTGTTGCGGGTCGCCAGCGCCCAGGCGGTTCGGGCAAACTTGTTCGCCAGTGCGCAGGCGACCACATTTGAATGCCGTCGTCCCCGCAGTGTACGAACCCAATCGGCGAGCGGCCCGCTTTGGCGATCGAGTCGCTGCATGTAGACGCGGGCACACTGGACCAACAATCGCCGGATATTCTTGTCTCCCCGTTTGCTGATTCCGAGCAGATTTGCCTTGCCGCCAGTGCTGTACTGGCGCGGTACCAGGCCGATCGACGCGGCAAAGTCCCGACTGCTCCCGTACTGCTTGCCGTCACCCATTTCAGCGGCCAGTACGCTCGCGGTGATCGGACCGACACCGGGAATCGACAGGAGACGCTGGCCGAGGTCGTCGTCGTCGAGCTGGCGAACCAACTCCCGTTCGATCACGCTGATCTGTTCGCTGAGGTACTTGAAGTGCGCATGCAGGTGCTCGAGGATCACGACCAGACGCGGTGGCAGCGTGTGTTCGGCCAGCACTGTGGAAAGGTGCGTGATGACGGCCCGGCCAACCGGGAGGCTGACACCGAACTCAAGCAGGAAGCCATGCATCTGATTGCTGGTCTTCACCCGATCGCGCACGAGTGACTCACGTACCCAGAGGTGGCCCCGTTCGTTCGGACAGTTTTTTCGATTTTTAAGTGGAACGCTGGGTGGTCACGCTGCCAATTTAATCGCGGGCAGCATCGCGAAGTAAGCTTCATCCGGGGTCTTGTTCGATAGACTTGAATGAGGCCTTTGCTGGTTGTACCACGTCAGGTAATTAGCGATGGACTTCCGTGCCTGGCCGACGGACTCATAGGCGTTCAAATATATCTCTTCGTACTTCACGCTGCGCCACAGCCGTTCGATAAAAACGTTGTCCCGCCAACTTCCCTTGCCATCCATCGACAAGGCGATTCCGCGCGAGAGGACCGCGTCGGTGAAGACGGTACTGGTGAATTGGCTGCCTTGATCGGTGTTGACGATCTCAGGCAATCCATATTTCGCGAATGCTTCTTCAAGCGCTGCCACCGCATGTTCAGCTTCCATCGTGATCGCGACTCGGTGCGCTAAAACACGGCGGCTGGCCCAATCGATCACAGCAGTGAGATACACGAAGCCGTGTGCCATAGGCACGTATGTTGTGTCCAATGCGTACACCTGGTTGCTACGCTCGATCTTCCGATTGCGCAGCAGGTATGGCCAGATCTTGTGAGCCAGATGTTTGCGGCTCAAGTTCGGCTTGCGATATAGCGCTTCGATGCCCATTTTGCGCATCAACGTGCCGACGTGCTTGCGTCCGACCACTATGCCCTCTCGCTTGAGCAGGCGCATCAACATGCGCGCGCCGGCAAACGGGTGCTCCAGGTGCAACTCGTCGATGCGGCGCATGAGCGCCAGATCCGCGGCACTGACCGGGCTCGGCGCGTAGTACGCACTGGATCGGCTGATGCCGACCAGCTTGACCTGCCGGGAAACCGGCAGGGGGTGAGCACGATCAATCATTTCTTTGCGCTCAGCAGGCCTGCCTTGCCGAGCGCGCCGGACAAAAAATCATTCTCCAGCGCCAATTGGCCGATCTTCGCGTGCAACGTCTTCAGGTCCACCGGCGGCTCATTGACGGGCGCGCCCGCCGCGCCGAACACATCGGCCGCTCGTTCTTGCAACTGCCGCTTCCATTCTGTGATCTGGTTCGGATGAACCTCAAACTGCTGCGCCAATTCTGCCAGCGTACGCTCGCCGCGTACGGCTGCCAGTGCCACCTTCGCCTTGAACGCCGCTGAGTGCGTGCGCCGGGTTCTCTTCGTCATCGTCTGGTTTCCTTTGTAGGCATTATGCCCATTTCAGAACCCAGCGATTCCACCTAACCGACTGTCCAGATCTCCGGGGCCACCTCTCCCGGTGCAAGGCCGACAGAGTTTGCTGGGATTCTGTCTTGGGCGTCACGAATCGCATGGACGGGCGCGAAGCGGCTTCGCAGATTGCCTCGGCGTCCACGAAATCATTCTTGTTGCTCTTGACGAACGGACGCACGAACTGAGGCGAGATCAGTTTGATGTGGTGTCCAAGCGTTGCAAGCTTGCGGGCCATGTAGTGCGCGCCGGCACAGGGCTTCCATGACCGCGGTGCACGGTTGCAACGTGGCAAAGAATTCGATCAGTTGCTTTCGGCCCACCTTCCTGCGGAATACGGCTTTACCGTGCCGATCCTGTCCGTGAAGGTGAAAGGAGTGCTTGCCCAGATCAATCCCAACCAGCGTGACTTCTTGCATGATAGCTTCTCCGCGTGAGGAAATACTCCGCAAGCGTAACCCGCTCGTGAGGCGGGGGTGGCCATCTCATTAAGAGGCGTTAACAGGTGCGACGCGTGTCGCCGTCCGCCGGACGTAAATCGGCAATGCAATGGATGGCAAAGCTCTTCTCTGCCTTGTCACATTCAACAACCTGAATATCGGAGTTTGAAGCCGTGACCTGCTGTACGACCAGCAGTTGCCTACCCGGACGTGCGCGACTGGTAACGGTCGGGTTCGAAGCTTCGGGGACAACGTACCCGCCCTACGGGCGATTCACTCGGGTGACCGGGAAGGAATCGACACTGCCAGCAGCCGCGCGGTGTCGGGGCCAGGCAAGTTCCGCATGCACAACGTAAGTGAACTGTTGCAAACCTCGTTAGCTTCGAGGAGCCAAAGCTGCTGAGAGGCTCTGACCAAAACGGTGAATGGCCGGTTACATCCCTTTGTTATGGATGTACGTCGTCAAGGCGCCATCGGGGGATAGACAGGTGCTAAACGGATAGGCCCGGGAATACTCGGGTCGGTAGGGATGGGAACGCGGGAACCCCGATTTCTCGCCGATGCTCCAGTTCGCTGGAACGGCGGCAGGTGGACCGTGAGGAACACTGTTGAGGAAGCGGGATTGAGAATGCGCAAGAAGCGAAGGGTTGCCTGTAACGGGTGACATAGGGGTTCAAGATTTGCCCCGACCTGAAAGGGTGCTGACGTGCGCGTGGTGTGGCTGTCGTTGACCTGCATCAGGGGTTCGCCAAAGGGAAGCTTGAGAGAGACCGGTAGGGCTACGGTTCAGCGCCCTTGTCCCGCCTGCGGGACGAATTGACGATGCGACGTCAGCGAAGGTTGTGTTCATACAGACACAGCCGGCATCAGTGAGATGCTTCGTGCCGTGCTCGAGCCGTATGCGGGGAAACTCGCACGTACGGTTCTTCGGGGGCCGCGTTTCCGAGAGGGAACGCGGCTACCCTCTAATGACTTTTGCAGATGTTGCCAGCATATGATGCAGCAGGCGATTTTCATGAAGGCTTCGTGGATGGAAGCGAGGCGCTCGAAGCGAATACGCAGTCGGCGAAAGTTGTGAAGCCACGAAATGGTCCGCTCCACGACCCAGCGTGTTTTGCCTAGACCGCTACCATGAGGCTGACCGCGCCGAGCGATTTCGGTTGCAATGCCGGCTGCGTGTAATGGACGTCGATATTTGTCGTGGTCGTAGCCTCTGTCGCCCTGAACGACCCGAGGCTTCGATAGCGGTCTGCCACGCTTGCCGCTTATGGGCGGGATAGCCTCGACCAGAGCATGGAGTTGAGTGACGTCATTGCGGTTGGCGCCGGTGAGTATCACCGCGAGCGGGATGCCCTGCGCCTCGGTGATGAGATGGTGCTTTGAACCGGGTCGCGCGCGGTCTGTGGGATTCGGTCCTGTTTTTGACCTGAGCCCACAGCGCGGATTGAAGAGGAATCGACGATGACGCGGGACCAGTCGATTTGGTCGGCTGCGCGCAATCGCGCCAGCAGCACCTCGTGCAACTGCTCCCAGACGCCGGCGGCCTGCCAGTCACGCAAACGACGCCAGCAACTCATGCCGCTGCCGCAGCCCATCTCGCGAGGCAGTAGGTCCCAACGCAGGCCCGTCTGTAAGACGAAGAGGATGCCCGTGAGCACCGCACGATTGTCGAGCGGCTTGCGCCCTGGATAACGGGTTCGCCGTAGCTTGGGAGGGGGCAGCAACGGTTCGATGAGTGCCCACAGTTCGTCGTCGAGTATCGGCTTGGCCATATCCTTTTCGTCGTCGAAACAATGAAAAGGTTAACAGGATTCATCGGGTGTAAACAGCCCCTTCGCTCATTTTGTTAAAGGTTCTAAGTCGCCGTCGATGCGGAATGTTGAGTATCCTGGGAGACATCAAGCGACGGGAGTGAATCGTCATGATGGGTCAACTGGATAGCGGACAGGACAAGCTCTTCTACTCGTTCAACCTCGACAACCACGTCCCGCAATCGCACCTGTTAAGAGGCATCGACCACTTCCTTGATCTACGAGATCTACGCCAGTACCTTGCACCGTTCTACAGCCCGATGGGTCGTCCTCGGTTGACCCGGAACTCATGGTCCGCATGTTGATCGTGGGTTATTGCTTTGGCGTCCGGTCCGAACGACGTCTATGTGAAGAGGTCCATTTGAATCTCGCATACCGGTGGTTCTGCCGACTGGGCTTGGAGGATGCCGTACCAGAGCATTCGACGTTCTCAAAGAATCGTCACGGGCGGTTTCGCGATAGCGACTGTTGCGTCACGTGTTCGAGTCTGTGCTGAGTCGCTGTATGGATGAGGGGCTCGTCAAGGGCGAAGGATTCGCAATTGACGCAAGCATCATCAAGGCGGTCGAACGATTTTTCAATCGCATCAAACATTTTCGTCGCGTCTCCACTCGATACGACAAGCTCGCGGGCAACTATCTCGCATTCGCGACACTAGGCAGCCCCTTTGGGCCACTGGTGAGAATGTGAACAGAACCTAGCAGATCGACTGCATTGTCGCGAAGCTTCGCGCCTCCCCCGATAGAACCTCCGATAGCTTGGTCCTGGCGAACGGGCGATTCGGCTCCTTCATCAATATCTTCAGCAAGGCAAACTCGCGCGGCCGCAGGAGCAATGGCCTGTCGCCCTTAAAAGCCGTCTTCCCCTCGTCATCCAGCTGCAGCGCGCCGTGACGATAGACCGTCGATCAAGGGTGCTCATTGTCCAGTCTACTCATCCGTAAAAAGAGCTCTTCGAAATCGATCGGCTTGACGATGTGCTCTAACGGTTAATCCAGACCGTGCCGGTTCTAATTAAATGCAACGGAGATTGCAACGGTGCCAATTCAATTAGTCCGCCCGACGCAGGCGCGGACAACACCTAAGCAAGCCGCTCCACGCGCAAGAAGTGGCCGCAAGGTGCCGGGTACTGTACGCCGCCTTCAAGGGCGCATCGTGACCAAATGAGGTGTGGGCACTTTTCGTGGACTTGTGCACAAGAATCCCCTTTGACTAGCTGTACGCAGCGCGGTACCACATCATCCCTCGTTCCGGGTATCGGCTGGGAGCCAGACGTCTGCAGTGCCTGCGCTGCCGCTCCCGGGAAGAAGCACAAAATGACGAAACGGTAATCTCGTAGACAAGGCCGCGTAATCCAGCAATTGCAATAATCGCCGTGGCGCTCGGTTCGGAGCACGCCAGGGGAAAGGAAGTGAACCCGGCCGACGTTAGAGAATTCGTTACCTCGGCAA
Source organism: Paraburkholderia kirstenboschensis (assembly GCF_032806925.1). Taxonomy (NCBI): domain Bacteria; kingdom Pseudomonadati; phylum Pseudomonadota; class Betaproteobacteria; order Burkholderiales; family Burkholderiaceae; genus Paraburkholderia; species Paraburkholderia kirstenboschensis. The sequence goes on from NZ_CP136513.1 coordinate 3,507,165, forward strand.
GAGAATTCGCAATATCTAGCTTCCACCGTATCTGTTGCAAGCGCGCGGTAGCCCATCGCGCGATGATCGCCTCGCTCTGGACAGTGCGAAGGTCAAGCCTTTAATCGATGGAAATTCAACATGGTACTGAAGCAGCGAGCGAACCGCGTTGAACTTGCGCTGGTCGTCGACAACTCGACGCAATTGCCCGAATGTGGAACAACAACGGAGCGGCACATTCCTGAAGGCTGGTTTGACGAAGAAGTCGGCTACGTCGGCGGGACGCCCGCGCGAACCGTCGTTTTTTCGAATGCCGCTGGACAATGAGTGACACCGGCTCGATGAATCACCAGCTACTGGGGGTGAGCACGCTGCTCCGGGCGGCCGCGGCCGGCGAGGACCTGACACCGGTTGGGATGAGTCTGCTCGAGTACGTCCAGCAACACGACCACCCTTATGCGTTACTCGATTTGTCACTTGTTCTGGAGATGAAATACCAGCAGTCGGCTGCGCTCGCGGTTCAACAGCAGGCGTTGCAGATGCGCCGCCTCTACCGGCTGAAGAACGCAAATCCCGGTTCTCCGCCGTTGAGGCTGTTGGTGCTGAAGGCGCCTGGCGATCTAATGGCGAATACTCCATTCGAATGTTTGCTTGAAAACGCGGACTTACAGATAGACGTTCTATACGTTGACGCGCAGACTGAGCCTAATCTGGATGTGCCGGACCACGATGTAATGTTTGTCGCCGCGTGTGCGTCGGACGACAACGCTCGCGCTCTCTCGCAGATCGCATTGCTGGCAAGCGGTACCGACCGTCGCGTGCTGAACCGGCCGGAAGGCGTTGCCTGTACGGCGCGGGAAGCCGCGTATAGGCTGCTGGGCGGAGTGACTGGCATCAGCATGGCGCCCACGATACGCATTTCCCGTGCGCGCGTTATGGAGTTGTTGCGGGGCGGCCCTGGGCTTTCGCAAGTCAGCGAGATCAATTACCCGTTGATCATCCGGCCCGTTGGCTCGCATGCGGGGCGAGCGTTGGCGAGAGTTTCCGATACGCCTGAACTGATGGCATACCTGAACGCTTCGGAGGACAAGGAATACTACCTGGCGCCTTTCGTCGACTATCGCAGTGCCGACGGCCTGTTCCGCAAATATCGGATCGTGATGATAGAAGGAACCGCGTACTTGTGCCATATGGGAATTTCCGTGCATTGGATGGTGCACTACCCGTACACGGAAATGATCGACCACCCCGACCGGCGCGAAGAGGAGGAACGTTTTATGGCGACCTTCGATTCAGACTTTGCCGTGCGTCATCGCGACGCGTTCGGACAAGTGGCTGAGCTGACGGGGCTGGACTATGTCGGATTCGATTGCGCCGAAACCAGTGACGGAAAACTGCTGATCTTTGAAATTGCCACCGGCATGGTGGTCCACGATATGGATGACGCGGTCGTGTTTCCCTACAAGCTTCCTCAGATACGCCGGGTATGCGATGCGTTCCATCAGATGCTGTGCCGCGCAGCACGCGCTCCCGGCCTGCAATCCAGTCCAATCCAGACCTGACATGACTCCCAATGTACTGAATTTCTCTGGCGGACCGGGCGCTCTGCCGGAGACGGTTCTTGAGCAGGCCCGCGAGGCCATCGTTGCGCTACCAGAGACTGGCGTTTCCGTACTCGGCATGAGTCATCGGTCGGAGTGGTTCCGCTCTATACTTGCGGAAGCAGAGCAAAATCTGCGTGCGCTGCTCGGACTTTCCGATGGATATGCGATCACCTTCCTGCAGGGCGGGAGTAGCCTGCAGTTTGCGATGATTCCAATGAACTTCGCCACCGCTGCATTCGCGCCGCCCGAATATGTGAGCTCCGGCTACTGGAGCGACAGAGCGACCTCCGAGGCGGCAAAGGTGACTGCCACAAACGTGGCATGGGACGGCCGCGCGACGGGCTACCGGTGCTTGCCCGATCTCGACGAACTCGACGTTCACGGCTCGGCGGCCTATCTGCACTATGTGTCGAATGAAACGGTGGAGGGTCTGCAGTTTCCCAATTGCGAAAGGAGGCCCAATGTGCCGCTGATTGCCGACATGTCGTCGGACTTTCTGTCGCGGCCGCTGCGCCCGGATTTGTACTCGATGATGTACGCGCATGCGCAGAAGAACCTTGGGCCTGCCGGGGTCACGGTGGCAGTGCTAGAGCGTTCGCTGCTGGAACGTATTCCTGATGGCCTGCCTGCCATTCTGGACTTCCGCACGCATATCTCGCACGGTTCCAATTTCAACACACCGCCCGTTTTCGCCATCTACGTTCTGACGCTGGTGACCCGTTGGCTGCGCTTCGAGGTTGGTGGCCTGGATGCGATGCAAGCCGTCAATATGGAAAAAGCGCGGCGTCTATATGGCGCGCTCGACTGCCTTGACGGTGTCGTCTCGATACACGCTGCGAGCGCCTGGCGATCGCAGATGAATGTGGCGTTCACTTTCGGGGATTCGCGGCTCGATAACGCGTTCATCGCCACAGCGCGCGAACGCGGCATAGTCGGTCTCGAGGGGCATCGTTCAATTGGCGGCTTGCGGGCGTCGCTGTACAACGCAGTGACACCAAATGCCGTAGACGTCCTAGCCGACGCTTTAGTGGAATTCGGCGCGCGGCGTACCTGAGCGAACGATTCTGCTGGAGGTGGCGATGCCACCTGGGAGCGATTCAAAGCAATGGCCGAGAATCTATTGAAGCGAGCGCCGTGCAATTGCCCAATTCGGGATCTGATCCGCTTTGCCGGAGGTCATTCACTTCAAGCTGCACGTTGATCATCGTTCATGGAGTGTCGCCCAGTCTGGGGCGGAAATACGCACCAGCAGCCGTCGTCATGCCGAAAGAAAAAGATCGCGTGCGAGCCGTTCGTCGCTGATGCCTCAACCAGCACGTAACGTCTCCGGTCTTCACGCATGTATCCAAACCGGAGGACGCGGATTTGGGCTTGTGGAGCAGGCGCCAGCCACTTGTCCACCAAATAGCGCAGAGACTTCTCGGCCGTGTTCATCACTCTCTCCTTCGATCGCGTCGCTAAGCCGGTTAGCCACTCAGGCATTGTTTCTTGCGCACCCTGCGACGGTTGATTCAAGAGTAGGAGCGGATGCCGATTTCCGATAGTTAATGTTTCTGCGTCCGACGATAAAGTTTCGTTTATACATCGACCGTCTGACGAACGTTTCGGCGCCGCTACGCGCCATGCCACACTGCCGGACTTCGCTCGCCAGCGCGATCGTTCGACCCGGAACGTCACCTCCTTAGCAAGCCGCGGCGTCGCACGTTTCGCGTGGATAGGTATGGGTCCATATGGCTTCGATCGAAGAGCGGGCCGCTCGAGCAGCGAACGTTGCGTCCGTGCTTCGACCGGTTGTCAACGGTGTGCTCTCCCGAAAACAGGCTGAGCGAGCAGCACAGCTTTTAGGCCTTCACGGCACCACCGTATATCGCCTGCGTCGGCGTTTCCTCGCAGATCCGGTCGCCAGCGCCTTGGAGCCAAGGCAGCCGGGTAGGGCGACCGGGGGCAGACTGGACGCCGCCGTCGAATGCGTCATCGACGAGGCCGTGCACGAATGGCTCCCCGATCAGCGGCACCTTGCGCATCCTGCAACTGATCTTGTACTTGAGGTGAAACGTCGCTGCAGCGTTGCAGGTCTGTCGCCTCCAAGCAGGTCGACGATAGCTCGACGGTGGCTCTCATATCGCGAGCAGGATGCTTTGGCACGAGCTGCCATCCCTGACGCCGCAATCGCCCCCGGCACGTTCCAGGTCCGCCATCCGTTAGACATCGTGCAGGTTGATCACACGCAAGCGGACATCCTGCTCGTTAGCGAACTGGACGGACGGATCATGGGTCGACCGTGGCTGTCTGTGGCTCTCGACGTTGCTACGAGATGTGTGCTTGGCTTTTATGTCGCAATGGAGAGGCCGGGCGCTGCGACAGTAATCTTACTTCTCTCGCGCGTAGTCCTGCGCAAAGAGCCGTGGCTCGAAAGACTAGGCGTTGAAGCTGACTGGCCAATGCGCGGTATCCCTCGGACGCTGCACCTTGATAACGCGGCGGAATTCAAAAGCCGCGCGCTCCGCAGCGGATGCCGCGAGTACGGCATTGAACTCATGTACCGACTGAACCGCCCCGGGAATCGTGGAGGCTGGTTGGTTTAAGTTAATGCGGGTTCGGCGACCGGTGTTGCAAGTTGCCGATACTAGTTTGCCTCAGCTTCAGCAGGCGGGATGTAGCCGAGGGGTTCCATCAATCGATGATGATTGAACCAGGCCACCCATTCCAGCGCTGCTAACTCGACGGACTCCCGTGTTTTCCACGGCGCACGACGATGAATCATTTCTGCCTTGTACAAGGCTGCCGAGCTTCCGCGCGACGACCGTCGGGCCGTCCGCCGCCGCGCACTGCGATTCAGCTTTCGTGGAAATCGCGCATTGCGTTACAGCTTTAGTTGCTGACGTCGACGCGATGGTTACAACACCGATTCGCTTTGGCGGATCGCATCGCCTAGCCGTGGATGTGGCATGGGTTATGGTGCGCCGAGCAGCATGTTGTTGAGCGCCGTTTTGCTCGGGACCTCGTTCAACTCCACCATTTTGACCAGCACGCATTGCAAGATGTTGAACGTCTGCACGAGGTGCGTGGAGTTGTGCCTGGGTTTCCCGTGCGCCGCGGCCGACCGTTTGTCGTACAGGTCGAACACCTCGCGCTGACGGATCAGGCGGGCTTCTCCAGGTGGGTGGAGATACGAGGCGATCAGCACCGACACGCGGAACCTCAGTTCGGACGTCGAAGGCGAGAACAGCGCTTCGAGCGCGCCCCACAGCGACACGAGCGTGAGGGCGTGGTGCGGGACGAACGTGGACAGTTCGAACGCTTCCATGGCTAGGCGGAAATCCGCGTGAGTGGCCATCAACGCCACGGCATGGGGCCAGTATTTCCGAACCCATTCCCACCGCACCTCGTCCGCGAGCGGATTCACCAGCGCGAGTTCGATGTATTGCCGGGTCGTTTCGACCGGTGAGATGCTGATGTTCTCTTCGGTGAGTGTCGCGATCTCGGAGAGGGAATGCGTCGAGTGTACGAGGAAGCGGACGTCCGGGTCGATGACCAGCCGCAGCACGCTGGTGAGGGTGCGCGCCACCTCGTATGACGTCAGGTCGCCCGGCGGTTTGTAGCCGCTGGGTACGACCAGTTCGGTGCGAACGTCGAACGCGTCGTGGCGGGTCGTCGCTTTCCACGGTGCAGGGTGGTGCTTGCCCGGTGCCGTCGGCGGGTTGAACGCCATGGTGTACGAACTCATCAGGTGCGCGTACGTGCGCCTTAGGACGAGCCCTTGCCCGAGGTCGATCTCGTCGCTGCCGGGCGGGAGGTGCAAGCCGGCGAGCCCGGCGTAAAAGGTAGTCGCGGTCATCCGTCGATTCTAGCGTGCGTCGCGAGCAGGATGGACCGTCGAACAGGAAAGGGGCGTTGCGCCCGTTTGGCCTACCGGTCTTGCCGGGTGTCCCATACACGAAGGACCGCGATCGCGGTGGGTTCGTCCGCGTAGGGGGGAAGCAACCTCGTAATGCAGTTCGTAGCGACCGGCCAGACAATGACCTCACTCAAAGTCGACAAACCCAGGTCGATGGCACTTGTACGCAAGACACAACCGGCGGTCGTGACCGTCATCTGTCGCGAAGGTGATCCCGACAAGCCGGGCTTTTCCACCACAGATTTTCGAATCCTTCGGCGGGTCTGCGCGGCTGCGGTATGCTTTTTTCCCCTCATCGGTCAGCGCATAGCGAAAGCCGGGAACCATCCGGTGCGCTGAGCCATCGTCCTGCACCAGACCTAGCAGAGCGGCTCGACGCCCGATCTCTTTGGTGACTGATGCGTTACCGTCTTTGATCAGTATCCGCGCCCACTGATGCGCGAGATGACCGAGTTCGTCTGCGCTGCGGCCAGCTCCGCACGCAGATCGGCCCATCGCGCGATCAACGTTGGATCGGGGGTCAGAAACAGCGGGCGGTTCGTCCATCCAATGACATGCGCGCCGTTCCATTGTGTTTCACAGAGGTGGGATGCCAGAGAAAATGAAATTTTTGGCGTCAAGGTGAAAAATTATTCGCTTACGTCGTGAAAAATCCCACCCGCGCGTACCATCTGGTCGCCAGGACTGTCTCTCATCGTTTAGGGTTGGTCGACGCCTGCCAGCGAAGCGCGGTGGCGCACTCACACATTCCTGCGGCGTTGGCAGGCATCGACCAACCCTAAACGACCTGAGCCGGTCGTTGTCAGGCTCAGTGCGGCCAACAAGTGTCGTTGACGAACTGGCGCCGAGCGGCAGAAATCAGTTTGACATGCGACGCTCGCGATATCTGGAAGTCACCGGTCGCGATGCACCGAAACTTCTTGAAGATCGGCAGGTAGCAGGCTTACAGGCGACTGAATGAGCGACGCTCCGCGCTACGGCACCCGCCCCTGACATGTGTCGGGACGCGGCTCATGCAAAAATGAAGATTGAATAGGCGTGGTCGCCAAAGGCCGTCGCGTGGCGACCGCACCGCCGCTCTCATTCGTAGGCGAAGACTCCGCCGAATTTGTCCATGTGTTCGAGCGCCATGCCTGAGCCGCGCGCGACGCAGGTCAGCGGGGCGTCGGCAACGAACACTGGTAAACACCGGTCTCTTCGGCGAGCAGGTGGTCTAGATCAAGCAGTAGCGCACCACCGCCCGCGAGCATGATGCCGCGTTTGGCGATATCGGCGCCGAGTTGCGGCGGCGTTTGTTCCAGTGCGTGCTTGACCGCCGATACGATCTGGTTCAGCGGATCGGTGAGGGCCTCGAGGATCTCTCTGCTGGAGACCGTGAAGCTGCGCGGTATGCCTTCCGACATGTTGTGCCCTTTCACTTCCATTTCCTTGACTTCCCAGCCCGGGAACCCCGGAGCCGATTTCCTTCTTGATGGCTTCGGTGTCTGTTCGCCGATCAGCATGCCGTAATTGCGGCGAATATAGTTGCCGATGGCTTCATCGAACTTGTCGCCGCCGACGCGCACCGAACCCTTGTACACGATGCCGCCGAGTGAGATCACGCCGAATTCCGTCGTGCCGCCGCCGATGTCGACCACCACCCAGCCCGTCGCTTCAGACACGGGCAGACCAGCGCCGGTTGCGGCGGGCAGGGGCTCTTCGATCAGGTAGACACTGCGCACTCGCACTGTGCGCGGCTTCCCTCATTGCACGGCTTTCGACCTGGGTCGACCCGCATGGGACGCAAATAATGATGCGCGGCGATGGCGCAAACATGCGGTGCGTGCACCATCCGGATAAACTGTTTGATCATCTGCTGGGCGACGAAGTCGACGATTACGCCGTCTTTCATCGGGCGGATGGCTTCAATGTTGCCCGGCACCTTGCCAAGCATCTGCTGGGCAAGGTGCCGACAGCCTGAATGGTCTTCTCGCCGTTGGGACCGCCTTCCTGACGGATCGACACGACCGAAGGTTCATCGAGGACAATACCCTTGCCGCGCATGTAGATCAGTGTGTTTGAGATGTCGAGATCAATCGCCAGTTGAATTGCTCCGCCCGCATCGCCTTAGATCGACGAGGCCACATCACTCCTTCCCCCCGCCGTTGATCCCGCTTCCACTTCGCCATACCTGCTTGCCCCGCTCGGAGAGCTCGCCGCAACTATGCTCCGGGTCGGCCTCCGTGCCTTCTATTGCCATCTCGCCGCCAGCTTGTTCCTGCGCCTTCTGTTTCTGCTTGTGTCGCACTGCCACGGCTTCATCGTGCGACCTGCCTGCGTAGTTCAGGGTCATTTTGTCGACTCCTCCAGGAAAACAGTCTTTGCAACGTGGCAATCGGCCCAGCGCGTTTCATTTACGGGGCTACGATCCAAATTGCTTGCGTAGCCTGTTCGATACGTGGTGTTCATTGAGCCAATGGATCTCCCGCTTGCGGTGGAGGCTGTGCCTATACCGCTGCAGCGACGCACCAAACATCAGCGTCATCCCGATCAGGATGCCCCACATTGCGTACGTCATATCAGCCTTTTCAATCTGTTCTCCGTTTCCATCGCGCGACCGACTGCGAGATAGAGAAATAGCACTCGCGCGCCCCAGCGCTTCCAAGAATCACGTTGAGTCACTCAGTGCTTATGGTGCAGCCAGTCGCGAATCGGATGCGTGTCTAGCCAACGCGTAACCGGCTCGTCCTTGTGTTCTCGTCTGTACCGTGCCGCTGCGAATATCGCGACGCATAGCAGCACCACGACCCCGACTACTAAACTGATCATTGATTGGCTCATGGCAGCCTCCTTTGAGGTCAGAACCATGTTTATATTTTAGGTAACCAGAGAAATAGCGGCGCACATTCTCATTCGCCCAACCTTGTTTCGCACGCTCCTTTTGCCGCAGTTGAAGGCCGTAGTCCGGAAGCGTCGCACGATCGGGGATTTCGAATAAAAATTATTAGGCGTCGCCCCCGACTCCGCAAACTCAAGGCAGATCAGTCTTGTGCGTCGCGCTCAACGGCCGTCCGGATTGCATAGCGGCACCCCTACTCCTGGCCACTTCCTTGTGCTTTTCGCCCATTTCTTCGGCGTTATGTACTCAATCGCCTCAACGTCTCCCGCCTTGTTTTCCGGTCCGACAGGCATGCCGTCATCGGTCGCAGTCGCCGCTGATTCTCCTTGTTTCTTGCGTTCCGCCAGATCCTCTGCATTCACCAAGTCATCAGTCATTCTGTTCTCCCGCTATGAGACAGATCGGTCCGCCAATCGGCGATAACCGCGGCCTCTACAGTTGAGACAAGGCGACACATCGCACGTTCGGATTCAAGTTGTAACGCCCGTCGCGACGCGACGGGTGTCATGTACCTGCGAGAACCCGCGCGGAAGCTGGGGAGCAGGAGGATTCCATCCCAAATCGATTCTCCAGTTCATACACTGCAGACAGTGTGATGAATGTGGAGCGTGCCGGACCTGCCATCCTTTATGACCGATCGCAATTTGCATTGGTTTCGCGCGCGACCGTGAGGGGCCGAGGCCGCCTGCAGGTACCACGAAAGATGCAAAGCCATGTTCGGAGTACGTCCTGGACAGCGTCCAGCAGGAAGTCCGGTCGAAATCATTGTCGCCCCCCAACGTCCCTTCTGCGCAACGCGGTTATGCTCAAACCATGTCATCGCGTGACGTCGTCGCGCCCGGGTATCGTTTGCGCGACGCCGCCAGCCGGGCCGCAATCAGCGGCGATTGTTCAAAGCGCCCGGGCGTAAATCTGTGCCGACGGTAGCGTCCGCTCGCTGGGACGAATTGATGCGATTGGACGGATCAGTCGATGCGTAGTCCGATAGTTGAGGCCCTTTGACCACAACAGGGCTACACTCAAAGTGAGACAAATCCCGGAGCAGTATTATGGGCGACGCTGCCCCCAAAGCACCCTTCGCGGTCTTCCCTTGACTCCGGAACAGAACGCAGAAGTCAGGCACCACATAAAGAGGAAAAAGCAGCAGGGCGCGCCGTGAGAGACCACGGGGTTGGGGGCCACGCTTCGAGACATGCTGGAGCCTCCGGGCAACGACGACGAAGGACCCGGCCGCCGCCGCCGAAGAACCGAAAGCGCCACAGAACGCGCGGCAGCTTCTATTGACGAGACCATGGAACCCATTGAGGCCTGGGAAGAGCGGCATGATGCGATGGAAACCGAGGCTATGAGGGAACCCAGGCGGTGATTCCCGGATGGCGCACGCGACTGGTGTCGAGAATCACATCGTGGCACCAGTCTAATAGGGCCGCCACCTCACACCCTGAAGGCGAGTCGGTGGTCCATGAACGTTGATCGGCTGGCTTTTTCGTGAGCGGATCGATTGGCGTGAGGGATGAATCGTCGGCTGCGCGTTGACATTGTATTCGGATTGCTGATCGACGATCCAGCCGCGGAAGCGCAATCCCACGTTCACGGACAGGTACGCAAGTGCAGCCGGGAGCCCGTCCAGGCCGCAAGCACCCAGACCTCGCCACATGCTGACGCGGGATACTTGATGGAGGACATATGAGCATCACCCGGAGATTCATTTCGGAAGACAACGAAACCCAGTCTATTGATGTACCCTTTTTCGGGCTGCGGACAGAGCCAATCTCAAGGTCGGAGCCAGAGCTAGCCGGGGATGAATTCCTGTCACCGCGTGAAGCCGCTCGCGACGAGCACGAAAAGACAATCAAACATACGATGCCGGACGACCCGCACGGGGATTTCGCCTGAAGAACGCCGATCGTGGTCCCTCGGGTCGCGTTGTGCCGCGCCTCCCACGGAACTGCGCGGAAGTGCAAAGAAGTGTGCACAAGCCACACCCGGGATGCTTGCGCGGACGTCGTACCCCTTGGCGCCATCTCGATGAGTTACGCCATCTACGACAGGAGGAGATCGTGAAACGCGATATGAATCTGGCACTCGCGATATTGAAGACTCTCGAGGAAAACAAGTCCTCGCACCTTAGCGAATTTGACATTGAAGCGGCGCTCAAGAACGCGTTCGACGTTTCAAACCGGGGCGTGGGGTATCAGTTGAACCTGCTGGCGGACGCAAATCTCGTGCGCTCAATGGGTAGCGACTGGCGGCTAACCTGGGATGGCCACGAGTTTTTGAAGTCGGCGTCCCCGAATACCTTCGAAGACACCTAAAACGCGACTAGAACGCTGGAAACGGCTCCCGGTTTTCGTGGAAACAACCGAGTGCCGGGCGCCCCACTGGGGGCGCCGAAGGCAATACAGTTGGCCGAAGCGCTCCTGGTTCTTGAAGTGATGACGACCACGCAGCAACGTCGGACCATCTGGTTTTCTACCGGCCCAGTGACGGTTATTGCTGGTCCGACGGGAGCATCCACCGCTTAAACCTTGAGTTTCCTGAATATTACGAACGCAGCAAGCACAGCGTCAACTGCTGCGCTCCCAGCCCCGGGGGACCCGGCAGGACAACCCCGCCGGATCCGTTCCGTGTGCCACGCCATACCGCGCATTGGCCTGCCGTTAGCTGCGGACACACTGGCGAGTAAGCGACTCGGCACGACCGTTTCCCGGTGCTGAATATTTCGACGCATGATGGGCGTGTTCAGCTTGACGGAGACAGTCAGCCATGTCGAACGCAGCGGGGCGTACGCATCCCCATCGCACGTATGCGCAAGCATTCAAGCAGCAGGTGATCAGGGAGACATTGGAACCCGGCATGTCGGTGTCGATTGTTGCGCGACGGCACGACATCAACGCCAATGTGGTGTTTGCATGGCGCAAGGAATACCGTGAAGGCAAGCTGGTCATACCTGCACTCGAAGCTGCGCCGAGCGTGCCCAGCACGAAGCTACTGAGCGTCGACGTGATCGACTCGGCATTGGTACTGCGGCCGCCTGAGCCGGCAGTGGCGTCGCAAGCGCCGAGCGGCGTACCGATGCCGGCGCCCGTGTGCGAAATCGAGGTGGAGACCGGCAAACGGCGTGTGAGGATTCGCGGCCTGTCTGCCGAGCGCGCTGAAGCGTTCCTGCAGGAATGCCTGAAGTGATCGCGCTGCCGGCAGGTACGCGCGTTTGGCTCGTGGCCGGCGTGACAGATATGCGCTGTTATGCGGAGTTGCCGGTTATGCGCAGGCGAGATGAATTTCTGTCCCACAAGCTGGGGAGATCGCTGTTTAGGGAACTTGATTACTTTGCATAACGGGAGCCTTCTGAGGGCACCGCCATGCTGGCGGTCGAAGGAGGTTTTGCTATGGCTGCCCTGAACAATTCTTACGCGGCACAAATGCACGCCCTGACTCCAGGTGCGCTCGGATCGTACCTCGATGAGTTCGCCTCGGAACTCGCACGCAAGGGCTATACACTACTGACGATTTCCGGGTACGCCGCATCGATCGCGCATTTTGGGGGCTGGCTTGAACGCCACCATATTGCTGTTGAAGCGATCGATGACCAATGTGTACATGCTTTCTCCGCACATCGATGTCGGTGTCCGGGCGGACGCCAACATCAGTCAGTCTCTCGCAAGTATGTCGCACGTGTTGTGCTATTCATCGGGTATTTGCGGCAGCGAGGCATACTCAACCCGATCGAAGATCCCGTTCGCCCCGACGCGCCCGCTGCCCTCGGCGAATTCTGTAACTGGCTGCTCCATCATCGTGGCCTGTCCCCACGGACCATTGACCGGCATAACCGTTTGATCTGCAAGCTGCTGCCGGCGTTGGGCACCGACACGACGCGATGGGACGCTACAATCGTACGTGATGTCATCACTGCGGAAGTGAAGCGCAACAAGATTCCCAATGCCAAGTGTGTCATCTCGGCTTTGAGGATGTATCTGCGGTTTCTGGCATCGGTCAGTCTATGCCGCCCAGGCCTGGACCTCGCGGTACCGACAGTTGCACACTGGCGGCTGTCGGCGCTCACCAGGTATCTGGTGGAGGACGATATTGAACGTATCGTCGACTCATGCGATCTCGAAACAGATACCGGTGTACGCGACCACGCAATTCTGCTCCTCCTGGCCCGTCTCGGTTTGCGTGGAGGAGACATCGTAAATCTACGTCTTGACGATATTGACTGGCGCTCGGCGCAGCTTCAGCTCAGGGGTAAAAGCCGTCGGGAAGTCCGGCTCCCGTTACCGCAAGATGCGGGCGATGCATTGCTCGAGTATCTTGTGCGAGTTCGGCCTCCGGCTCCTGTCGATCAGGTGTTCCTGTGCATGAATGCGCCATGGCGACCATTCGCGACCTCTGCAACCGTGTGTTCGATCGTCGGCTTTGCGTTATGCCGTGCTGGTATTGGCGAACCTCCATCGAAGGGTGCGAATCTTCTTCGGCATTCTGTCGCGACATCAATGCTACGGGGAGGTGCCACCCTGGACGCTATCGGGACGGTCCTACGGCATCGATCATCCCAGACAACAGCCCACTACGCGAAGGTCGACGTGGTGTTGTTACGCGAGATCGCGCAGCCTTGGCCTGGGGGTGTGTCATGCTAGCTACCGTCGTCAGCCGTTATGTCGAACTGCGTCACGCTATGGGCTTCAAGTTCCACGCACAAAGCGGGCTCCTGCGAGGCTTCGCGGCATTTGCCGATGCGCGCGAAGACGGATTCATTCGAACGCAAAGCGTTATCGACTGGGCGGGACATGCGCCATCTGGCGCACAACGTCGGAATCGACTGCTCACCGTACGACGGTTCGCATTGGCCATGCAGGCGGAGGATCCGCAGCACGAATGCCCGCCAGGTGATGTATTTGGCCGTGAATCCCCCAAGCGGGGTATCCGGCACATATATTCCCGCTCCGATCTGTCCACCCTGCTGGCAGCAGCGGCACAACTTGAACCTGCTAGATCGCTGCGCCCGGCGACGTACGTCACGTTGTTCGCGCTACTGGCGGCAACAGGACTGAGAATCTCGGAGGCGCTCGCGCTGACGATCGACGACTTTACAGATGATGGGCTCCTCATCCGGGCGACCAAATTCAGCAAGAACAGGCTGGTGCCGCTTCATGAGACCACCGATCTGGCACTACGCGCCTATCTTGCCAGACGTGCGCGAGTCGGCGCCTGCGATTCGAACTTCTTTGTCTCGGCTAATGGGCATCGCCTCTGCTACGACACAGTTATGTCTGTGTTTCTAAAGCTTGTCCGTTCAAGCGGACTACGCGAAGGTCCCGGCAAACCAGGACCGCGGATTCACGATTTACGCCACACATTTGCCGTGCGATCGCTGGAACAGTGCACCGGGGACCCACGCTCTATAGCGCGACATGTGCTTGCCCTCAGCACATACCTGGGCCATGCCCACGTGGCAGACACGTACTGGTATCTACAGGGTACGCCGATCTTGACGGCACAGATTGCCGCCGCCGGCGAAGTTCTGTTCGCCCAAGCACAGATTCGATCTTTCCAATCTGGCCATCCTGTTCAAACTCTCGCTCGGCCTGTCGCCGTGTAAATCCTATGGCGCGCCCAGCGGTGGGCGCTACGCTGCAACCGCTCTGAGCGGCAATCTGCATCCGACCGAGGGCTATGTTCTGTGTCCGGCCCTGCCTGGCTTGTCCGTGGCGTCTACCACTACCTGAGCCAGGGCCAGGACCATTTCCTTGAACATCCTGCGGCAGTGGTGGATGGCTGAGCGCCGAGGCATTCCCGGACTCTGAGTGGTGTTCTGGTCGACATAAGCTCGATCCACTGGCGCGAGGCGTGGAAATACAGCATACCCGGCGCTACTGGCAGCGCTCGGCTGGAGGACGCTACTGGTGGAGGCGGCTGCCGACCATGCAATGGCCAACACTTGCGTGGTCGATGCGCGCCGCCCCGCCTGCGCCAGAAATGGAAGGAAACGGATTCAGCGAATTGAATCGGCAAACTACACACGGCGGATGTCACAAAGAAAGCGCCTCCGAATTGCGCGCAGCAAAACTGCCGGCATCGGCATCGTTTCCCGATTTACGCCTATCCGAATGCCCCCCGGTGAATTCATCGAAGGCGAGATGCAGGCACACGGCTTTATGCAGGGCATCGCGCTTTGCCAGCAGTATTGGCTTCCGGTGTTCGATCATGCTCAGGGCCAGCAATGGCTGCGCCCATTGTCACTGCTCGGTGTGGATGCAACTGAACATCACCCTATCGGGGAGCCGGTCCAGCAGATCGATACCACGGCGAAAGAACGGCATATGTCGGGATCTGCGTCCCTCGCGCTCGCTGCCCGCGCACGAAATGGCAAACGGTAATTGATGATAGTCCGCCCAATAGACGAGTCATCGTCGGTTGCGGCCCGCTTTTACAACTATTTTCTGAACGGAATCGCGTTTCCCGAGTCAAACTTGAAATACAGCGAATAGCCGCGCGGCGCCGCGGTTATCTTTGCAGTACAACCGAATTCGTAACGAACCGACATCAATCCGAGAACAACCGCGTCGAGGCCAGGCAGCGATCCAGCGGCGCGCACAGCAGTTTGAGCATGGCAAGCGCAAGCAGGCCGAAGCTCAAAACGACGGCGCCGAACATACATCTCAAACGCCCAATGCGCCTCAAACCACGGGACAGCGCGTCTGATAAGCGTCAGACGCGAGACTGCTGAAGAGCAGTCAGCAGAAGCCGGCCAAGCGCCGGCTTTTTTTGTCTGGAGGCGTGCGAGAAAAATGCCGGGAGCCGAAACGGAGCGGGGTGACTACAGGCGACCGGGAGCGAGAAAGCTGAGGTCCCTTACATCGATCGCGGCTTGGCCGGCGAACTCCGCTACGAAATAGGGCCAGCGACGGGAAAACGGTCCGCCCCGGATCTTGATACGCTCGCCGGGCGCCGCCACACCGGGAAGTTTGACGTGTCCTTCGAATCAAAACCAGACGTCGAACATGTCCTTCGATGTGGATACCAAATCAATGTGAAATTCGAAACCGCGATACTCGATTGTTCGTTGCATGAGGACATCCAGCCTCGCACCGCGATATGGCGGGTCGATCAATGGCCGACCGGTTTTTCTGGGTCGTTGCGTTAAGACGCCCGAGAATGAGTTTAGGCCGCCAATGCCGACGGCCGATGCAGGACGAGTTTTAGCGTTTGGCGAAGGCAGGCTTTAACGCGCCCCGTGCCGTTTTGCGCCTGGATTGAGCATCCGTGGCCAGCTTCCATTTGGAGCACGCAGCTCCGAGGACAAAGACGTTTGCCCCTTTCCGCAGCCCAATGACATTAGCGCGCCTCGTGGATTCAAAGAGGCCAGCGTTTCGCCGGCCTTTCCCGCGCTAGTCGTGAGTCGACGAACTGGCGTTTCGTTTGACGCGCCAAAATCCACTAGATAATGCGACCGCCAACAGCGAGCCACTTCCGGGCTTCTCTTATCCACTGTTTGGGTGCTCTTTGCGGGATACGGACTGGCATCGCCGGTACTACCGGCACACCACCATCGGCGCGGGTCTCCTGCAGAGCGCGCCACCTCCTGCTTTCTTCCAGTTCTTCAAGGTTGACTTGATCGTCGATCATAATTTGATCCTAATATTGAGATAAAACCCTTTGTCAGGGACGAAGGCGTCTGCGCAATTCGCGACGCTCGGTTCTCTTCCAGTTCGTGCATCGCCGCCCGCGAAAAGAAGGCAGCCCGCGTCATATGATGTTCCGTTGCCGCCGCGTCGACGCGATCAAGCAGGGTGTCGAGAATGTTAAACCGGAGTTCGACGGCTGTCGAAGACACGCGTGCCAGATCGATATCGACGAACACCCAAAGTCCCTCGCCGCCATCCGCTCTGAGAGCGCGTAGCTCTGTGTCACTGGATGGTGCGGAAATTGGCTGATCACTACCGTCATATGCCTGCTCGATGACCCGCTGCGCGTTGAGTTCGATTTCTGCGCGGGAGCTTCCGATCAGGTCGACTCGCGGAAAATCGGGAAAATGCGCATGCAGCTGGGTACTGCTGATGCGATTGATATAAAGCGGATATTTCATGACAGGGCTCAATTTTTCCAACGGACGGAAAGGTGTACGTGCGCGGCTCACAACTGCGCCGGTTGAATTTTGCCGTCGATAATGTCCTTGCCATATTGCAACGCAAGGTTCAGTGCATCGACGGATAGAGCGGGATCGCTTCCTGCAAACTGCACCGCATAGCGCCGTGTCCCGGCATTGGAAGACGGTCCCGAATCGATCCGCACGACCGATGCAAAGCGCCTCGGCCCTTTGGCATATGGGTCCCGGTGCAGGGGGAAGACCTGGTTTGAATAGGCGCGCAGTTCGTGCCCTCTGTATTCGATGGTTGGAATAGTCATGATAATGCGTTCCTGTTAACCAGAATTTGAGCGAGTAGCGCTAGCCGCAAGCTCTGCTGCGGCAAGCCGTTTTGTCGAACTGCTATAGCGACGCAGAAATCCGCACCAACTTCCGTGAAAGTGCGGCATACGTATGGCCCTTGTTCGGATAGTTCATGGACGGCGCCACGGCTTGGGCACGCCATCTCGCCGCCACTCACGTGACGCGAACGCGAATTTCGGCGCAGAGAACGTGAGGGTGAGCCGCCCTTGGGGCATTCGAAGGCTCTGGGCTGCCTACGGACAGCCGGAAGAGCGCTAGGTTGACTTGTGTCTGCTAACCGCACAGCAACGCTTATGGACGGCGCTGCAACCGGCTTGGCGCTAGGACCCGAAGGCATTCAAGGCGCTAGCCTTTAATGAGTTGCATATCAAACAATTTTGCGGATGAACCCACTGTATACCCTCTGCAGAGGAAGTACAGCGAATCCGCCACACATAAGTAGGCGTGCTCAATTGGGGTATCAACCTCTCACCGACGCGTGACTCCGGGTAGCATGCGCCGTCGGCCGGGCCCTGGATGCCGAGCCCGGATATGTCATCAGCGAATGGCGGTTTGGGGTCAACTTTGAGACAAGCGAAAATGATCATCGAACGGCAGTAACGGGTCGGGCCCGGAAGCTCGGGCCGAGGTCGCCGGGGATGCGCGGCGCTCGAACTGCGATCTTCGGCTATCGGCCAGGTTGAGACGGTCATCGTTGCCAGCACTGCGACATCCGAGTGGCCATCGCAAACCACAACGACCGTTCCATTGCACGCGTGGGCGGGCAGGACGTGGCGGCAGAGGATAGCCTATCTGTCGAATTGCAGCTCGTGGTGATGTGTCCGTTACTTGGGGGCGGTGGATCAACCCATGCGCAGATCCCGGCCAAGGTAAGGCTCTCAACCGAATCTGCGTAGGATGGATATCGGTCAATTATTCGTAAGCGCGCGATTTCCCACACCTAGCTTCCGATGCTGAGAAGGCACACGATTGCGTCCGCAACCCAATTTTGCGGACGCAATCCATGACAGACGATGACCTGAGCTTTTTACCCCTGCGCGTGACCCGTGTTGGTGTCGGCGGCAAGCGAAGCTTCGACCCAGCGGACAAGCGACGACTAGTCGAAGCCTGTCTGCGGCCAGGCGCCTCGCTATCGGGCCTCGCCCTTAAGGCTGGCGTGAACGCCAACCAGTTGCATAAGTGGGTTCAGGCGCATGAACAGGGCCGGCCCTCAATAGTGCGTGACATGCCTGTCGTATCGTCAGCGTTTGTTCCAGTGGTCGCGATCGACGAACCTGCAACGGTCATGGCATCTGTGCCCGCGTCGCACCACAGCACCAGAGCAGAGTCATCCTGCGTTTCGCCGCGCTCAACACGACTGGCACGGTTGTCGGCCCACATGCCCAACGGCGTTAAGCTTGAACTCGAATGTTCAACAGACCACGTGGCAATCGTAAATGCGATGGTCGTCGCATTGGGAGCGCGCTGATGTTCCGCTTCGAGGCTGACCTTAGGGTCTTCCTGCATCGCGAACCGATCGATTTCCGCGCTTATGCCAAGCTCGCGACTATGCAGAGTTTTTGCAATGACGACAGGCGTCCTTTAATGTTCCCAGCCCTCCGCGGCAAGTGTCTACCCAGCTTTCTCCGCATAAATACATACTTCCCGATGCCCACCCGGGCGTTTGATGCCGCGCGTCAATCAAGATGAGAGGAGCGCGTCAGTCAGGATGAGAGAACGGGCATGGCGGCAGCGGGAACGGGCGTAGCCCGGAACCGCTGCCGCCATGCCGCGCCAGGAGGCGACCTTCACCGGGAGCTTTTTTGGTAGTCGCGGTAGATCGGGTATGAACAAACCTTCCATGCCATGGGAGGTGCGCCGTGCCCGGACGCCACGTCAACGACCACCAGATGAGGCTCTACATGAAGCACAGACTCAAGGAAGCGCCACCCGAGGCGGCTGCCCGGGCCGGGTTTAGCGTCGCCACCGCCTACCGCATCGAAGAGGATCCACGGTTGCCATCGCAGAAGAAGGCGCCGCGCGAGCGCCGGCGCGCGGATCCGTTGGCCGGGATTTTCGACGCGGAGATTGTTCCACTACTGACCTCCGCTCCAGGCATCCGGCCCGTTGCAGTATTGGAAGAGATGCTTCGGCGCCATCCGCAGCTCTCACGTGACGTGCGCCGCACACTGGAGCGGCGCATCCGCGTCTGGCGGGCACTGCATGGCGAGGAACGCGAGGTCATGTTTCGCCAGGTACATCAGCCCGGTCGGCTCGGGCTGTCCGATTTCACCGAGATGCAGGCTCTCGGCGTCACCGTGGCCGGCGCCGCGCTGGACCATCGCCTGTATCACTTCCGTCTGGCCTGCTCGGGCTTTGAACACGCTCACGTCATTCTCGGTGGCGAGAGTTATGTTGCCCTCGCCGAAGGGCTTCAGAACGCGCTCTGGGCACTTGGCGCAGCACCGCTCGAGCATCGCAGCGACAGTCTGTCGGCGGCGTTTCGCAATCTGGATCGCGATGCGCGCGACGATCTGACCACGCGTTACGAAGCCCTATGTGCTCACTACGGCATGCAGCCCACGCGCAACAACCGTGGAGTCGCACACGAGAACGGCGCCATTGAGAGTCCTCATGGTCACCTCAAGAGTGCGATCCGCGACGCGCTGCTGCTGCGCGGCAGCGTCGAGTTCATCGACCTTGCCGCTTATCGCTGCTTCATCGACGAGATCGTCAGCCGCATCAACGCGCGTAATGGCAAGCGCATCAAGGCGGAAGTGCCGTTCCTGCAGCTTCTGCCCAACACGCGCACCAGCGATTACGAGGAAACGCGTGTCTACATCACCTCCACCGGCGGTTTCGTATTGCGCAAGGTCTTCTATTCCGTTCCGTCGCGGCTGATCGGCCACCGGTTGCGGGTGCGGCTGTACGACGACCGGCTGGAACTGTTCCTGGGCGGCACGGCCCTGATGACGTTGCGGCGTGGCCGCCCAGGCACCAGCGGCAAGCATGGCCACGTCATTGACTACCGGCATGTCATTCACGCGCTGCGCCGCAAGCCGATGGCGCTGCTCAACCTTGTGTACCGCGACCAGCTGTTCCCGCGCGAGGCCTATCGGCTGACCTTCGATCGCCTGTGCGAGCAACTGTCCTCGCGCGCGGCGTGCAAGACCATGGTGGAGTTGCTGAGCCTGGCTCACGAGCGCGCCTGCGAGGCCGAGCTGGCCCATGCGCTCGAACAGAACCTGGCCGATGGTCGACTACCCGATCTGGACGAACTGCGCTCGCGTTTTGCTCCGGATCCGGCAGCTGTCCCACAAGTGCACGTACAACTGGCTTCGTTGCGCGACTACGAAGCCCTGCTTACCCTGGATCAGGAGATGACAGCATGAGCCACGATTTCGATGCTACCCGCCTGTCGCTGCTGCTCAACGATTTGCGGCTACCCGCTGTCAAACAGATCTGGCCAGCCTTCGCCGAGCGCGCCGACAAGGAGGGCTGGCCCGCGGCACGCCTGATCATGGCGCTGGCCGAACACGAGATTGCCGAACGCGATAGACGTCGTATTGAACGCCATCTGAAGGAGGCCCGGCTGCTACCGGGCAAGACGCTGGAGACCTTCGATTTCGATGCAGTGCCAATGATCTCCAAAGCACAGGTCTCGGCACTGTGTGCCGGCGATGGGTGGCTGCGCAACGGCGCCAACCTGATCATGGTCGGGACGCCTGGCGGCGGCAAGTCGCACCTGTCGTCGGCCATCGGACTGAGCCTGCTGGACAAAGGCTGGAAGGTCCTGTTCACCCGCACCTCCGACCTTGTGCAGCGGCTCCAGGTTGCACGTCGCGAGCTGGCGCTCGAAGCCGCCATCAACCGTCTGAACCGCTTCGACCTGCTCATTCTCGACGACTTTGCATACGTCACCAAGGATCAGGCCGAAACCTCCGTGTTATTCGAGCTGATCAGCGCCCGATACGAATGCCGATCCCTTCTTCTAACCGCCAACCAGCCGTTTGGTGACTGGAACAAGGTCTTCCCCGACCCCGCCATGACGCTGGCCGCGGTCGACCGGCTGGTCCATCATTCGACCATCTTCGAGATGAATGTCGAAAGCTACCGGCGGCGCACCGCCATGCAGCGCAAACAGCAGGGGCCAGGACGCCCTGCGCGCTATGCCACGCCAAACAATGTCGGCATGCCTGCGACTCCAGAGAACGAATCATGACACGCGTCGCCTGACGCACACTCTAATCCGACATTGCCCAGCGTCAATCAACGAACGCGCGTCAATCAACTTTAATCGCTTGTCAGCGTCAATCAACAACGGCATCATCAAGCTCGCCGCGACATTCTCATCCTGTTTGTCGCGCGCCTCTCATCCAGACTGTCGCGCCACACGTTTGAGGAGAAGTGCGATGGCTGATCGTTCAGCGGGCGCACCCCGCTACATGGAAGCAGGGTCACTGCAGTCGTTTGTCGAAGCATTTTCAGGCACGTTGCAGGCCTGTCGGCATTCACCATTAACGGTGGCGGGCTACACGGATTCCGCCCGTCATTTCTCTGTCTGGCTGAGACGTAGCCGGATTTCTCTCGATCAAATTGATCGAGAGACCCTTCAACGCTTTGCGCAGCATCGGTGCCGATGCCGATGTGGCGGAGGCAAGCGTCAAGTCCATGTTTCAGCTCGCTACGTGCGGCGTGTTAGTCGATTCATTTCATTCCTGGCAGAGCGCGAAGTAATTGGTATGGCGGTACTGCCTGTCTGCAAGGACATCGATCCACATATCGCCGCCTATCAACACTGGCTTCGACATCATCGTGGCATTTCGGATCGGACTATCGATCGTCATGGTCGCATGATCACACGTTTGCTCCCGCGACTTGGCAATGTGCCTGAGCAATACAATGCCAGTGTTGTCCTTCAGACGATACTCGATGAAGCGCGGGTGTCCTCGCCGGCACAGGTGAAGACGATAGCGACCGCGCTCAGGGGATACCTCCAATTTCTGACGGCAAACGGACTATGTCGTCCCAATCTCGACGACGCCGTACCGACCGTTCCGCAGTGGCATCTCTCCGCACTGCCTCGCTATCTTCCCAGCCGCAGTGTTGACCGGCTCATCGACCGCTGTGACCTGACGACACCTCATGGAATCCGTGATCGCGCAATCCTTCTTCTTTTGGCCCGTCTTGGTCTCCGAGCGGGCGACATCATCGCGATGCATATTAGCGACATTTCCTGGAAGGATGGAACGCTGCGAGTCTGTGGCAAAGGCCGACAAGAGGTGACGCTGCCATTGCCACAGGATGCCGGGGAAGCATTGCTTGAGTACCTGCTTCATGCGCGTCCCCATGTCGACGATGACGTGGTTTTCTTGCGGTCGAGGGCGCCGTATCGACGACTGCAGAGTTCAACCAATGTCTCGAATGTGGTTCGGCTTGCTCTGCGTCGGGCTGGTATTGACGATGCCCCAACCCACGGCGCCAACCTGCTTCGGCATTCTGCAGCGACCAGCATGTTACGCGCAGGCGCTTCTCTTGATGCTGTAGGGGCCGTTTTGAGGCATCGTTCTATCGATACCACGGCGCATTACGCCAAGGTGGACATCCTCATGCTGCAGCAAATCGCCCAGCCTTGGCCAGGAGGTGTGTCATGCTGAACGATGCTTTGATTCGATACATCGAGCTCCGCCGCTCACTCGGATTCAAGCTGCGCAGCCAGTATGTTTTGCTTCGCAACTTCGTGGAGTATGCGACAGCAAACGGCGACGATTTCATTCGTGCGGAGCGGGTACTGAACTGGGCGATCCTGGCACCCTCCGCGCCTCAACGGCGGAATCGATTGCTTACGGTGCGTCGATTTGCGACGGCATCACGGATGGAAGACCCGCGACATGAACTTCCGGCGGCAGATGCCATGGGACGAAGCAGGTTTCGGCGCCGGCTGCCATATATCTATCAGCCGGAGGACATCGAACGGCTCATCAGAGAAGCGTCCCTGTTGAAACCGTCAGGCACGCTCAGGCCGCTGATGTATTCAACCCTCTTTGGTCTGCTCGCCGCGACCGGCATGCGGGTTTCCGAAGCACTGTCCCTACGACTGGACGACGTGACGAGTGATGGTTTGCTCATCCGGGACACCAAGTTCCGGAAGAGCCGCCTTCTTCCTCTGCATGAGACCACCCGTCGGGCACTTGAGCGATGTCTGCTCGTGCGAGCCGGAATGAGCGTTTCGCATGACTTCTTGTTTATCTGCAATTCGGGGACACCGCTCGCATACCCGACCGTAGTCGCGACGTTCCTGAAGCTCGTAAGATCGCTGGGCTTGCGAGCGGGCCCCGGTGAACCGGGACCACACATCCATGACCTGCGGCACACCTTCGCGGTCCGCTCTCTCGAACGCTGCCAACGTGAAGGCGAGGAAGTTTCCCGACACACGGTTGCGCTGAGCACGTATCTCGGTCATGGACATGTCACAGACACGTACTGGTATCTCCAGGCCACGCCAATCCTTATGCAGCACATCGCCGAAGCGGGCGAGATATTCTATCGCGGAGGTGACGTATGACTGCAATCGAACCATATCTGAGCGCTTTCCTTCTCGAGCATCTACCGAAGGAGCGACAGGCAAGCTATCACACTTGTGAAGCGTACGCG
Organism: Paraburkholderia kirstenboschensis; assembly: GCF_032806925.1. Taxonomy (NCBI): domain Bacteria; kingdom Pseudomonadati; phylum Pseudomonadota; class Betaproteobacteria; order Burkholderiales; family Burkholderiaceae; genus Paraburkholderia; species Paraburkholderia kirstenboschensis. The sequence goes on from NZ_CP136513.1 coordinate 3,530,606, forward strand.
GATAGCTTTCGACTGCTGGTGAGCTTTGCAGCGCGTCGACTGAGCACCAAGCCGTATCGACTTGAAGTTGAACAGCTTGAGGTATCGCTCATCGTCGCCTTCCTTGAACGCTAGGTTGGCCGCCATCAACGCGTTCTTCCGCTTCTTGGAGTATCGGCTACCGTCTAGTCTCGATCAGGCAAGCCGGATCCATGCAATTCCAATGAAGAAGACAGACGAGGCTCTCGTAGACTATCTGACACGCGACGAACTCAAAGCGCTTCTTGATGCGCCGGATGGACTTGCCCCTGCATGACCGGACATGCGGTCACGCTTAGGTTGGTGAATTTGCTCGCTGGCGAAACTCGCGTGGTGAGCAGTATTTCAGGGCGCTGTGCGGATGCGACTCGTTGTAGTGGTCAAACGCGACGGCCAGGTTTTGCAACGCCGTTCTCGAGTCCGGCTTGGGCATCCACGAGACGTAGTCTCTCTTCATCGTTTTGACGAAACTCTCGGCCATCCCGTTGCTCTGCGGACTTCTGACCGGCGTCATGATGGGTTTCAGGCCCACTTTTTTCGAGAACGTCAGCGTCTCCTCGGCAATGTAGCAGGAACCGTTGTCGCTGAGCCATTCGATTTCGTTGCTGGCCTTCAACGCACCATCAAAACGGTTTTCCACAGCCTGAAGCATGACATCACGCACCATGTCACCGGTATAGCCTCCAGTGGTCGCAGCCCAGCTCATGGCCTCCCGGTCGCAGCAGTCGAGTGCAAAGATGACGCGCAGCGGCGAGCCGTCGTCACAGCGGAATTCGAAGCCGTCCGAGCACCAGCGGGTATTGCTCCGGTCCACCGCGACCTTGCCGTCATGCCGGCGCGTTGACTGGGTATGGCGAGGCCGGCGTTCAAGCAGCAGACCGTGGGTATGCATGACCCGATAAACCCGTTTCGCATTAACGCGAGGCTGCCCCTGCGCGTCCGGTTTCGCCGCAGCAGGGCCCATGCGCGCCGATAGCCGTAAGTAGGTAAATCGGCAACCAGCCCCTGAAGCTCCGCGACGAGCGGCATGTCGTCACGGGCGGGCGTTTTGCGCTTGTCAACCCATTCGGCTTCGCGCTTTGATTTCACCGCAAGATTAGAGCGCGACACACCCAGGACTTCACAGACCGTCTTCATCGGTCGTCCCCCGGCAGCAATGGTGAGCGCGCAATCAATTTTTTTGCCCGGCCCTACTCCACTGCTTCGCGGAGAATCTCCACTTCCATCGTCTTCTTGCCCAGCAGTCGCTGGAGTTCACGAATCTGCTTCATCGCCTCGGCCAGGTCGGACGCCGGTACCACCTGCTCGCCGGCACTGACCGCTGACAGGCTTCCGTCCTGATAGAGCTTGCGCCAGGCGAACACCTGGTTTGCATTCACCTGATGACGACGGGCAACTCCGGAAACCGTTGCCCCGGGCTCGAAGGTCTCGCGCACTATCGCGAGCTTCTCCTCGACAGAGCGCCGACGGCGCTGTTCGGGCTGGGTCAGAACTTCAATGGGTTCCACGTTAGAACTGGGCTTAAACATAGGCGTAAGACTACCTCAAAGTTTAAGCGTTACCTCGTGTCCGGTTTTCGCGGGGGCCGGCCCACCGGACATTCGAACGCGCTCCGGCATCCGTGACCGCGCCATGCTGTACCTGACCTATGCGGCGGGACTACGCGTCTCGGAGCTGATCGGCTGCCGGATGGACCAATTGCACTGCAACGCACCGTTCAGTATCCATGTGATGGGAAAGGGAAGGCGGGAACGCGTGCTTCCACTATGGAACGAAACCGCTGCCGCATTAAAGTCGTGGTTGGCCATTCGACCACAAAGTGTGAATTCGGAGTTGTTTCTGAATGGGGCCGGCCGGGCCATGACGCGATCCGGATTCGAGTACATCCTTGCAAAGCACGTTGAAGCTGCTGCACGAAAGCAGCCCACTCTTCTCCTCAAGAAGGTGACACCCCACGTCTTGCGGCATACGTGCGCAATGCATACGCTTCAGGCAACGCGTGACGTTCGGCAGGTATCTCTATGGCTGGGCCATGCAAGTCTGCGAAGTACGGAAGTCTATCTGCGGGCCGATCCTACCCAGAAGCTCGATGCCTTGGCCGCCACAGTGGCACCTGTACTAAGACCTGGTCGCTTCAAGGCGCCAGACAAATTGCTGTCAATGCTGGCCGCGCGAGGGCGCTCAGGCGATTATGTACACTGAGTGGGTTGCAGGGTCCATAGCAGTAGCGTGATTGTTTCGATGGACTCTGCATAGTCGCGAGCTTGGCATAAGCCCGGTTATGCGGTTCACCGCATAACCGCGCAGGTATTAACAGCCTCGTGACGCCGGTCGAGCAGTCGATGCTGCTGGATCCGTTTGAGCGCGCCGTGTTTGCCTTCCACAACCGCAGACGCAACCGGATCAAGCTGCTGTTCTACGAACGGGCCGGATTCTGGTTAATGTTGCGACGTCTTGAGCAGGACCACTTCGTGTGGCCACGCCGACAGCAGGCCGTGATTGAACTGACGACCGAGCAGTTGCAATGGCTGCTGGAAGGCATCGACGTCGACGCAGTCCGTCGCCATCCGGCCCGGCGATACCGTCACGCGAGCTGAACGCCAGGCGTGACCCGTCATGACGGCTGGCCGCACCGTTACAAATTCACGTAGACCCACCGGGCGTCGCGTTGCTCTATCCTGGGAGCATGAACGAGGACGACTTCGCCCGATTGCCGCCGGCCGCCCAGGCCTATATCCGTGAACTCGAGGCACGCAACCAGCAACTGGGCGAACGGATTACCCAGCTAGAGGAGCAGTTCCGTCTCGCGCAGAGCAGGCGCTTCGCGCCCAGCAGCGAGAAGCTGCGCGATCGTTTGTTCGACGAGGCTGAGCAGACCGTCGCCGCTGAACCCAATGACGCTGACAATGCCGAGGCCCCGTTTGCACTGCCTGATACCGGCCTGCCGGATGTAGCCAACCCTGCACCGGGCAGACCAGGGCGCAAGCCATTACCGGTGCACCTGTCACGTCAGCGCATTGAATATGACCTGCCTGAAGAGCAGAAGGTCTGCCCGTGCTGCGCAAACGCGCTTCACCGCATGGGCGAAGAGGTCAGCGAACAGTTGCATATCGAGGTCAAGGCGTCGGTGTTGCAGCACGTGCGTTTCAGGTACGCGTGTCGCCACTGCGAGCGCCATGCCGAACGTACTCCGGTGATCACCGCGCCGATGCCGGCTCAGCCACTGCCGGGCAGCAATGCGAGCGCCGCGATGATCGCCACCGTCACCGCAGGCAAGTATGTCGATGGCACGCCGCTGTACCGGATGGCTCACGCGCTCGCGCGTGCGGACATTGAGGTCGGTCGCGGTACGCTGGCGAACTGGATCATCCGGCCGGCGCAACTGCACTACAGCCGTTTATATGATGCCCTGCGCACAACGCTGCTGTCGCAGCAGTTGATTCACGGTAACGAGACCACGGTGCAGGTGCTCAAGGAGCCCGGCAAGACAGCGCAGAGCACCTCATACATGTGGGTCTACCGCAGTGCCGAAGACAGCCCGGAGCCAGTCGTACTGTTCGACTATCAGCCAGGCGCGGGCAGCAATACCCTCAGGCATTCCTCGCAGGCTACGAGGGGTTGCTGATGACGGACGGATACGCCGCCTGGCGCACGCTCGAAGGTCCGACGCACTTCGGTTGCCTGGCGCATGCACGGCGGGCATTCGTAGACGCACTGAAGGGCATGAAGAAACCCGGTGGTCGCGCCGCGCAGGCGCTGGAATACTTCAAGGCGTTATATCAGGTCGAGACGCTGGCCAAAGCAGATCGGCCCGAAGGCGAGACACGTGTCGACTACACGTACCGGCTGCGTCAGCAGCACAGCGTCGCGCTGCTTGCATCCTTTAGGACGTGGCTCGACGAAATGGCTCCGCAGATCCTGCCAGAAAGCCTGCTGGGAAAGGCGGTTGCCTACACGCGCAACCAGTGGATGTATCTGAGCCGCTACGTGGATGACGGGCGCGCCGCAGTGGACAACAACGTCATTGAGCGCCTATGGATTCGAATCCATAGGCGCTCTTATCCACGTGACGGAATTATGCAGGGCTCCTCCCGAGTCCAAAGCGTATCGCGCGCTGCGCCTGCTCTGTTGCAGTGCACGGTGGGTTGGTCTTGCTGAACATAATAAATGGTGCTTTTCTGAGAGACTCTATTGTCTCAGAGGAGAGCTACCATGGGAGAGGATCAGCTCGGAGTTCGATCGTGGCGACTGCTCGAAGATAGTGTTCTTGCAGCGAGTCGTCAGGCGTATGTCGGCTACCTTCAAAGTCACGGCTATGCCCTTCACACCATCGGACATTACCTCGCCAGCGTCGCGCACTTTTCGCGCTGGCTCACCAGAAAGCGAATCAGGCTCGATCAGATCGATGAGAATCTGGTACGTCAATTCATCTTCGTGCACTTGCCAAACTGCGACTGTCTCGGGCGAAGGAAGTGCGCATTAAATTTCACGCGGGCAGCGCTCAAACATTTGCTTAAGGTGCTTCGCGCGGACGGTTGTATCCGACCACCGCCGCTTCGGTTGCCTGGCACTATCGTCGACGAGTTAAACAACCTTGACGTTTATCTTGACGAGATCCGTGGTCTTGCCGCGAGCACTCGCCGCAACCACCACGACTGCGCGTGCGACTTTCTAGTCGATCAATTTGGTGGTCACCGCATTGACATGGGTCGAATCAGACCGGCCGACGTGCTGCATTTCGTCGTCGAGAGGAGTAAGGACCACACCCCGGCGAGCGCCGGTACCATCGCAAGCAGCTTGCGCGTGTATCTGCGTTTCCGTCAGTTCAGTGGCGACCATATCGAAGGACTAATCGCCGCTGTGCCAAAGGTAGCAGTATGGTCAATGGCTCGCTTGCCCAAATTACTGACGCAAGCCCAACTCGCACAATTCCTGAGTGCTTTCGACACACAGACGGCGTCTGGCCGGCGAGATTACGCCATGGCGCGTTTGCTGGTAGATCTAGGGTTGCGCGTCGGAGAGGTGGCCGCACTGCAACTCGCTGACGTTGATTGGCATGAGGGAACGTTGCGCATCAGGGCAACCAAATGCAAGCGTACGGATCTTTTGCCGCTGCCCGTACAGACCGGGCGCGCGTTGTTCGATTACGTGCGTTTCGGTCGACCCCAGACCTCTAGTCGTGCGCTGTTCGTGCGACATCGAGCCCCGTTCGACCGGCCGGTCACCCCGGCTGTTGTATGCAGCGCGATCCGGCTGGCCTATGCCCGATGCGGTTGGCCGAGCTCGTCCATGGGTGCTCATTTACTGCGGCACACCGCAGCCAGTCGCATGCTGGGCAATGTTGCTTCTATCAAGGACATCGCGGATGTGTTGCGCCATCGCAGCATCAACACCACGATGATTTACGCAAAGGTCGATTTCCGCAGACTCGCGGCGGTGGTCTCCCCTTGGCCCGGGAGCAGATCATGAATCGCTTGTGTTCGATGACTACCCGGGTAGAGGATTATCTCTATGCCAGGCGTCAACTTGGTTTCAAGTTGAAGAGCCAGGGGACGCAACTACTTGCGTTTGCCCGGTTCGCCGAGAATGGCTGCCATCAGGGCCCTATAACGTTGGAACTTGCGTTACGCTGGGCCCGGAATTCCGACTCTGCCAAGCCAATTACCGCAGCGACTGATGCCCGAACCAGTGGACGCGTGGATGGGTCGACGTGACATATCGAGCCCGCACGATAGCTGACAGCACGAACACAATCGGCCCTGGCACGCCGTCCTGCTCTTGGTGTTCGTGCTGTCAGCTATCCTGACGATTCGTCGTGCAAAAGTACAATCCGCGCCGCGAGCCGGCCAGGAGGAGGCGAGCATGGAAACCAAGGTGAAGGCGCCTGGGAAGACGAAGACCAAAGTCAATAACGTCGCCGAGGATATCCCGGTTCTTCGCTCCCGCGCAGAGCGTCTCGCCGGCGGTCAGGCGTTGCGCGATAGGGTGCCGCGCAGCAGCCACGCCGACTGGACACCATCGACCCAGCGCCGGGATGCCATCGACATCCTGGAAGAATCGAACCAGGACCGATTGCCGGAACTGGTCCCGATCCGCTATGGCCGTATGCTCCGCAGTCCCTTCACGTTCCTGCGCGGTTCGGCCGCGCTCATGGCCCACGATCTCGCTACGACTCCAAGTACAGGTCTTCGGGTACAAGCCTGTGGAGACTGCCACCTGTTGAATTTTGGCCTGTTTGCCACCCCGGAACGCAATCTGGTCTTCGATCTGAACGACTTTGATGAAACGCTGCCGGCGCCTTGGGAATGGGACCTCGAACGGCTGGCCGTCAGTTTCGCGGTCGCAGGACGCGATAACCAGTTGCCGGATGCAGATTCCCGGACAGCCGTCCTGGAGTGCGTGCGCACATATCGGGAGCACCTGCGGGAATATTCGCGGACGAATCCGCTGGAAGTCTGGTACACCCGCCTGGACATGGAAACCCTCATTGCGATGGCACCCGATGAAAAAGTCAGAAAGACTCGCGAGCGACTGGCAGAAAAAGCCCGCCAGCGTGTTGTCGAAAACCTCTTTCCCAAGATTGCCGGCGAAGTGGCGGGGCGACGCCGCCTGGTCGATCAACCACCGCTGCTCTACCACGTCAGTGACGTGGGCTTCGAGGAACGGGTGCGTGAGGCACTCGTCGACTATCGCGAGTCGCTGTCCGATGAGCGCCGTGTCCTGCTAGATCGCTACCACCTGGAGGACTTCGCCCTGAAGGTCGTGGGTATTGGCAGCGTCGGCACCCGCTGCTTCATCGGACTGTTTTTCGACGAGGAAGACCATCCCCTGATTCTCCAGTTCAAGGAACAGCGCCGCTCGGTGCTCGAACCCTATGCGGGAAAGAGCCACTATGACAATCAAGGGCAGCGTGTCGTCATGGGACAACGGCTGATGCAGTCTTCCAGCGACATCTTTTTAGATCCTATGTAACGGGAGATTCGCCGGCGAACTGATCGATAAAATCAGTCTGTCGAACCCTGCTACAAGGAGAGCATCATGCGCACGGATCAGACGTTTACGACGGGTAGCGAGGAACAGTTGCTCGCGGTGTCACTTGAGCTGGCGGCAGCAAACTGGAAGGTCGCGCTGCACGACGGCCGGCGCGACAAGCCAGCGGTGCACACGGTGGCACAGCCGCAAGCCGCAGCCCGCCTCCAGGCCGTGCTGGCACTGATCGAAGGGCACAGGGAGAAGTGGTCGCTACCAGCCGGCGTGCGCATCGTCGTGAGCTACGAAGCCGGGCAGGACGCGTTCTGGATCTGTCGCGCGCTCCAGGCGCACGGTATCGAGTGCTATGTCGTCGATCCGGCCAGCATTCCGGTCGAACGTCACAGGCGGCGCGCGAAGACCGACCGGCTCGATGCAATCAAGCTGGTCATCAACCTGCGCGCATGGCTGCGCGGCGAGCGCGACCGTATGCACGTGGTTCACGTACCGTCGCCGCAGGATGAAGCGTCCCGTCATCTGATGCGCGATCGCGGGCAACTGCAGAAGGAGGTACTGCAGCACCACGACCGTATGCGCAAACTGCTGGTCACAGTGGGTTGCTGGCACAACGTCGACCACAAGGCTTTCGCCGGTCAGCTCGCCTGTGGCCAGGTGATGTGTCATGACGGCGCGCCGTTGCCGCCCGAATTACGGGAACGGCTGCTGCGCGAGTGTGATCGACTGGCGCTCGTCGAGCAGCAACTCGCGGTACTTGAGAAGACGCGGCAAGAGAGTCTGCCTTCGCCTGCGCGCGAGCGAATTGATCAGCTCGCGCGGCTGAAGGCTATCGGGCCAGTAGGCGCGTCGCGCCTCGCGCTCGAACTGTTCTGGCGGGAGTTCACCAACCGGCGTCAGGTAGGTGCGTGCGTCGGACTGGTGCCGCAGCCCTACAACAGTGGCGAGAGCCAGGTGGACCAAGGCATCAGCAGGCAGGGCAATCGACGGGTGCGCGCCCTGCTCGTCGAGATCGCGTGGTGCTGGCTGCGTTACCAGCCGGACAGCGCGCTGACGCAGTGGTTCAACCAACGCACGAAGGGCACTGGACCGAATCGTCGCGCGCGGCGCATTGCCATCGTCGCGGTGGCACGACGCCTCGCAATCGCGTTGTGGCGTTATCTCAAGGACGGGGTAATACCCGATGGTGCGCAGTTGAAGTCGACTTGAGCAGGCAACGTAGCGCAATAATGCAAGGTCCGAAACTCCCGTGTATTGGCGGTTTGAAGTGAACATGCCCGTAGCCATCCTGGGTTACCGACGTAACCGATGTTTTAGATGGGGCATGCTCCTGGTGGAATCCCAGCGCAACGCGCATGCAGGATGAGGCTGGCCACGCGCCAGCGGATAGAAGGTTGTGAGACGTTGGAGTCTTACGCGCGCGAAGATCGGCTTCAGACTTGGAATATTGAACGGATCGTGGCAATTGCTGACGGCGGTGGAAGTTCCCGGGAACATGCCGCGCAAACGCGTTTGCATGATTGTGAGCGCAATGACTCGCGCTTACAATCATGCGCCAGCATATCGCCATCTCACAGCGTCAAGGGTCCGCTGCGCCAGGCTTCGCCTGCCCTTGACCCCGCAACGATGTTTCGATCCGGATGGTGACACGCTTGATCGATGATTTGTGAGTCAGTTCGCGAAGGGCCTTGACAACTTCCTGCTCATAGAAGGATGGCTGCGGGGGCGGCAAGGCCATGACTTTTTTGTGCGTCAGTTGCGGGACATGAAGATGTCGGCTCCCACCGAGGAGGTCACCCCCGCGCAGATCAACCGCTATGCCGGGCTCTGCGGCTGGACCCTGGCCCGCGCCCATGCCAAGTCCGGAGATGCCACGACTATCAGTGGCTATCTGGGCAAGGCGGACGCCTTTGACGAGGCCATCGGCACGTTTGCCCTCGCTTATGCAGATCAGACGGAGCGTGACCACGCGGCGCTGGTAAAGGCGGTCCGTGCCGGCCGGCTGGAGGCTCTCGCTGAAGAGTAGCGCTGCACCACTCACACGCGACGGGCCCTTGCGCACGACCTGTCGCGGCAGCTAGACCAGTTCCACGTGCAGCCCCGGCTCAATGTTTTTTTGTAGTCGTCCTGGTCAGCTTTGCCGTTGATTCCCGCGGATCAGCCCATAGGACCAAGGTCCAATGCCGGCGGTGCTTCGAAGGTTATAGGCTGAGTAGGCGAGTCATCGGGTCTGCAGTCTGCTCACCAGCCCGACGCAAGCCTCGCCTCTGCCCATGGCTCAGACTTGTCGACGGCATGTACGCACGCCCCCGCGCAACTGCGGCTGGGTCACGTGTCGGGAGAATGACGTGAATTCGCGACCGCAAGCGGATGTTGCCCGCATCCTGCTGATCATTGTGATCTTGTCGCTGCTGATCTTCGGCAGTCTTTATATCGTCCGTCCGTTTCTGCTGGCGCTGATCTGGGCGACGATGATCGTCGTCGCCACCTGGCCCGTGATGCTCGGCATAGAAAGACGCGTCGGTGGCCGCCGCTGGATCGCCGTCACCATAATGCTGCTCGGGCTGCTGGTCGTGATCGTGCTGCCGCTCTACGGGGCGGTGTCGACGATCGCCGAGCACGGCGGCGACATTGTCGACCATGTCGATGCGCTGCCGAACTACACGCTGCCTCCCCCGCCACGCTGGTTGCATCAGGTGCCGTTGGCCGGCGAACGCCTCGCAGGCGAATGGCAGCGCCTGTCCGACGCGGGTCGTGGTGGCATCCTCGCGCAAGTGCAGCCTTACGCGCTGATCGCCGCGAAATGGCTGCTCTCGCAAGCCGGCACGGTTGGCATGCTGGTGATCCACTTGGTGCTGACTGTGATCATCGCCGGCATTCTCTATTCGCACGGTCAAGTTGCATCCAGCAGCGTGGTGCGTTTCGCGGCGCGCATCGCCGCCGAACGCGGCGCGGCGGCAGTGCGGCTCGCCGGATTGTCGATCCGCGCGGTCGCACTCGGGATCGTCGTAACGGCGGCCGCGCAAGCGGCGCTCGCCGGGCTGGGCCTGTACGCCGCCGGAATCCCCGGCGCGGGAATCCTGACCGCGCTGATCCTGATCCTCTGTCTTGCTCAGATCGGTCCGGGCCTTCCGCTGATCGGTGCCGTGGTCTGGCTGATCTATCACGACCAGCTCGTCGCGGGAATCGCGCTGGGAGTCTGGTCGGTGTTCGTCGGGCTGCTCGACAATGTGTTGCGGCCGCTGCTGATCAGGCGAGGCGTGGACCTGTCGCTGCTGCTGATCCTGACCGGGGTGATCGGCGGGGTGATCGCGTTCGGGATCGTCGGCCTGTTCATCGGGCCGGTGATACTCGCGGTGACCTCCACGCTGCTGCATGCGTGGATCAACGAGGAGGCGCCGCCAGCGCCCATCGAACCGGCGCTCACGAGCACCGGCGACCGTCTCGATGGCGAGCCGCAGTAGCACCACCGACGCGACGCGCGCGGGCCCCGCACGTGATACCGCGAGCGCGTTTGGTAACGCGCTTGACATGAATCTGCCGGCGATATGCCGTTTTCCGGGGACGTTATGAGTTTTAGTACCGTCAGGGCGTATTTTTTGAAGTCTTTAAGCAAGCAAATCGTTCAGCACCACGCATACCGATGTACCGGCGTTGCCTGAATCGCGCACGATTGGCGCTGGCGACGTGCCGGCCTGCGTTGCGTCGAGCTAACTCAATTCACCCGTAACGGAGCAAAAGCATGGGCCCTGAAATTGTCGACGTAGCGGAACAGAAGCGCCTGAATGACGCGCGTGAGGCCCAGGTGCCGTGGAAGAAGTGGGGACCTTACCTCAGCGAGCGGCAGTGGGGGACGGTACGGGAGGACTACAGTGACAACGGCGACGCCTGGAACTACTTCACCCATGACCACGCACGCTCACGCGCCTAGAGGTGGGGCGAGGACGGGCTTGGCGGACTCTGCGACGACAGGCAACGGCTGTGCTTTGCGCTTGCGTTGTGGAACGAGCGCGATCCGATCCTGAAAGAACGCCTCTTCGGCCTCACCAACAGCGAGGGTAACCATGGCGAGGACGTCAAGGAATACTACTTCTACCTCGACAGCACCCCCACCCACTCCTACATGAAGTACCTCTATAAGTACCCGCAGGGGGAATATCCCTACCGGGACCTGATCGAGACCAATCGTAGGCGGTCGCGGGAGGAGTTCGAGTACGAACTGCTGGACACAGGCGTGTTCGATGATGACCGCTATTTCGACGTGTTCGTGGAATACGCGAAGGCGGGTCCGGAAGACATCCTCCTCCGCATTTCGGTGCACAACCGCGGACCAGAGGCCGCACGGTTGCGGGTCTTGCCGACACTATGGTTCCGCAACACATGGTCGTGGGTTGGGGACAATCGCAAGCCCTCGCTGCGCGATGCGGGTCCTGGCGCCATTCAGGCCACACATCATGAGCTGGGAGAGTACTGGCTCCATTGCGATGGCGAGCCGGAGTTACTCTTCACCGAGAATGAGAGCAACGCGCAGCGTCTGTGGGATCAGCCCAACGCGTCGCCCTATGTCAAGGATGCCTTCCACGCGTACGTCATCTCGGGACAGCGCGAGGCGGTGAATCCCGCCAGGACGGGAACCAAGGCCGCGGCCCACTACGTGTGCGACATACCCGGCGGCGGCAGCGCGACCATCCGTTTGCGCCTGACGCCATCGAAACTTGAGGATGCCTTCGGCGACTTCGAGCAGACGTTCAATAGCCGCATCTCCGATGCTGACGAGTTCTACGAGCGGATTGCGCCCAGAGCGTTGACCCACGATCAGCGTCGGGTGCACCGCCAGGCGTTAGCGGGAATGCTGTGGAGCAAGCAGTACTACTACTTCGACCTTGAGCTCTGGCTACGCGAGCACCGGAGTCATCCATTGCTCGAGTCCGCGCGTCTTGACGTGCGCAATACGGAGTGGTTCCACATGTTGAACGCCGACGTGATCTCCATGCCGGACAAGTGGGAGTATCCGTGGTATGCAGCGTGGGATCTTGCCTTCCACACGGTCTCACTGGCGCTGGTTGATTTCGACTTCGCCAAGGAGCAACTACTGCTGATGCTGCGCAGCCTGTATCTCCACCCAAGCGGCCAAATTCCGGCTTATGAGTGGAACTTCAGCGACGTGAACCCGCCGGTCCATGCCGCTGCCACACTCTGGCTGTACAAATACGAGAAACAGCTGGGCCGGGCCGACCTGCGATTCCTGGAGCGCTCGTTTCAGGGGTTGATGCTCAATTTCAACTGGTGGGTCAATCGCAAGGACCCTGAGGGGCGGAACGTCTTCGCTGGCGGTTTTCTGGGTCTTGACAATATCGGTGTATTCGACCGCAGCGCGCAGCTCCCGACCGGTGGTTCGCTGGAGCAGGCGGACGGGACGGCGTGGATGGCGTTCTACTGCCAGAGCATGCTTGAGATGGCCATTATTCTGACCGAGTACGACCCGATCTACGAGGAGGTCGCCTTCAAGTTCGTCCAGCATTTCATGTGGATTGCCTACGCGATGGACCGTCGCGGCGAACATCAGGACGAGATGTGGGACGAGGAGGACGGCTTTTTCTATGATTTGCTGCGGCTCCCCGACGGCCAGACGAAGCGTTTGAAGGTAAGGTCACTGGTGGGATTGTTGCCACTATGCGCGTCGACGGTGTTCGAGGCGGATTATGTCATGCGCTATCCGAAGCTGATGGAACTGATCTCGCAGTTCCGGAAACGCTACCCCGAGCTGGTTGCCCATGTGGCTCCGACGGACGCGGGTTTCATCGGGCATCGGGAACGGAGGCTTTTATCGATCCTGAACAAGCGGAAACTCGAACGCGTGCTCAGTTACCTGCTCAACGAGAACGAGTTCCTGGGGCCACACGGCATTCGTTCGCTCTCTCGCTATCACCTCGAGCATCCTTTCGTGCTCCACGTTGATGGACAGGAGTACAAAGTGCAGTACCTGCCGGCCGAATCGAACACCGGCATGTTCGGCGGCAACTCGAACTGGCGCGGTCCCGTGTGGATGCCGGTCAATCTTCTGATCGTCCGGGCACTGGTGAATTTCTACACTTTTTTCGGCGACGACTTCAAGGTTCAATGTCCGACCGGTTCGGGGCCTCGCATGACGCTGTTCGAGGTGGCCCAGGAGCTTGTCCGTCGGCTGACGGGCACGTTCCTGCGCGATGCCGATGGGCGGCGGCCGGTCTACGGAGGAACGGATAAGTTTCAGAACGATCCGCATTGGCGCGACCTGATCCTTTTTTACGAGTACTTCCACGGTGACAATGGTGCGGGCCTTGGGGCCAGCCATCAGACAGGCTGGACGGGTCTCGTCGCCCCTCTGCTGGACCTGTTTGGGCGTGTCGACGCTCAAACCATGCTGGAAACCGAACGCGGGCGCGTGATGGAGGGCATCGTAAGGGGGCAGGTGGGCGGTAAAGAGATGGGCGAAAAGTGAAGGAGGGAATATGTTCGACCTGCGTTACCCGGCGCTGTACCAGATCAACACCCGCGTCTGGTTGACCGAGCTGTCTGGCGAGCTGGGGAGGAGCGCGACGCTGGACGATGTTCCGGATGCCGGGCTGGATCACCTTGCCGGGTTGGGCTTTGACTGGATCTGGTTACTGAGCGTCTGGCAGACCGGCCCTGCAGCGCAGGCGGTTTCGCGTGCGAATCCCGAGTGGCGTCGCGAATTTGCCGAAACGCTGCCGGACCTCGGCGACGAAGACATCGCCGGCTCCGGGTTCGCCATCCAGAGCTACACCGTTCATGGCGATCTGGGCGGCGTCGAGGCGCTGGCCCGATTGCGGCAGCGCCTGCAGCAACGCGGACTGAAGTTGATGCTCGACTTCGTTCCGAACCACATGGCTCCGGATCACGCGTGGATCGACGAGCATCCGGACTACTTTGTCGCTGGCAGTGAGACAGACGTGGTTCGTTCACCGCGCAACTACTGCCGGGTGCAAACAAAAGCCGGACCGCTGTTGCTCGCTTACGGCCGAGATCCGTACTTCGACGGCTGGCCCGACACGCTGCAGCTCAACTACGGCAACCCGGAGTTGCAGCAGGCGATGATCGGCGAGCTGGAAAGAATCGCCGGGCAATGCGACGGGGTGCGCTGTGATATGGCCATGCTGGTCTTGCCCGACGTGTTCGAACGGACCTGGGGCATCCGGGCCGAACTCTTCTGGCCGAAGGCAATCGAATCCGTGCGGCGCAAGCATCCACACTTCCGGTTCATGGCCGAGGTCTATTGGGATCTGGAAGGGACGATGCAGCAGCAAGGGTTCGATTACGCCTATGACAAACGGTTGTACGACCGCTTGCGCGACGCGTCCGGCGAGGCGGTGCGCGACCATTTGCACGCGGGGCTCGATTACCAGGACAAGCTGGCCCGCTTCCTGGAAAACCACGACGAGCCTCGGGCGGCAGCGACCTTCGCACCCGACACGTACGAGGCTGCGGCCGTCATCACGTTTCTGACACCCGGGCTGCGCTTCTTCCACCAAGGCCAGTTCGAGGGCCGCAGGAAACGCATTTCGCCGCACCTGGTCCGTGCTCCGCTGGAGCCTGTCGATGCGAGGTTGCAAAGGTTCTACGCGAACCTGATGGCTGTGCTGCGGCAACCGGTCTTTCGAGACGGCGACTGGAGCCTGCTCAAACGGATGCCGGCGTCGGAGGGCAACTGGACGTGGGATTGTTTCATCGCCTGGTCCTGGCAGCGAGCCGACGGCGAGCGGCGACTCGTTGCCGTCAACTATGCCGGCAATCAGAGCCAGTGTTATGTCCAAATCCCGTTTTCCGACCTGGGCGGCCGGACGGTGCGGCTGAAGGACATGATGGGATCGGCCGGTTTTGATCGCGACGGCGAAGACCTTATTTCGCGAGGTCTGTACCTCGATATGTCGCCATGGGGTTATCACGTCTTCGAAATAACCGAATCGTGAAGGGCGCGCCCACACGGCCCGGGATGAGAGCGCTGCAAACCCGCGCTTTGGGCGCCGATAAAACCCAGACAACTCCAACTCAACTCTGCCCGATGGACCCGACTGTGCGGAGGGCGGACGACCACCGATGGCGATGATTGTCGTGGCGCTGTTGTCAAACGCCGTCATAACGCCTTGCCAAAATCACTCACCCATTGCAGCCGGCGTCAGCGAATTGCCGCGCCGACGCCCCCCGCGTATGACGGCGGCTCTGATACGCATGTTTTGACACGTAACTGCTACTCGTTTTGGAAATGCAGTCAGGTCATAGTTCGCAACTCAGATAACCGTGCGAAAACAACTCATGCGATTTTTGCAACGCTACACAGCACGAATACGCTGGCTGCGACCTGTATTGGACGAGCATCTTGACGCGGCGGTGACTGTCGCGGTTGCGTTGAGCCTGGCTGGTTTGCTCGCGGCCAGCCTGATCGGATCTCGCGACGCCGTCGAGCTGGTTATCGCACTATCGGCTTGCTGCGCGGTTGTGTACGTTGGTTACCGTGTCCGTCCAAAAGCAAGATTGCAGCGCGCGGCGCGCATCGGTCTTCGCCGCGGGGAGTTCCATGTCGTCTATCAGCCCATCGTGGACACGCGCACGCGACACTGCGTGGGCGTGGAAGCCCTGCTCCGGTGGGGCCATCCAAAGTTCGGAGCCGGGGGCCCGGGGCTGTTCATTGGAGCGCTCGAAGGCACACGTCTGCTCAGCGCGTTGACCTGTTTCGTGCTGCGCGAGGCGAATAACGCACTGACCCAACTGCCGTTCGCTCAGGACTGGCATATATCGGTCAATATCTGCGCGTGGCATCTGCTGGAGGACCACTTTGTCGAGGATATCTGTGAGTCCGCCGGTCCGATGCTGGAGCGCCTTGTTCTGGAACTCACCGAGCGCAGCTGCGTCGAGCGTACGTCGCGGGTTGTCACGGCGCTCAGCCACATGAGGCAACGCGGCGTACGCCTGTCACTCGACGATTTCGGCACCGGCTTCAGCAATCTGGACTTACTCGCGGACTTCCGGTTCGACTACGTGAAGGTAGACCGGCGATTTCTAGCCATGCGCGGCGAAGCGCGTATCCAGTTTCTGAAGTCGGTAGCCGCGTTAGTGCATACGCTTGGTGCGAAAGTTGTTGTGGAAGGCGTCGAGAGGGCCGCAGAACACGACGTGGTACAGCGCTCGGGAATCGACCTCGCGCAGGGATACTGGTATGCGAAGCCGATGGCAGTCGATCAACTCCGTGCATTCGGGTCGGCGACGGCGTCGATAAACACGCTACAAGATGGCACCGGAACGGAGCTTAAAGCGTGAAAGACGGATGCATCATGGATGCGCAGCAACAACGACAACCAGCCAGCGCACTCCTGCCCCCAGAAAGCGACGACGATCAGTACTTTGAGCGCGTGACCAGGATCGCCGCGCGCGCGCTGAATGTACCAATGTCCGTCGTATGTCTCGACAGACTGGGCCAGCCAGAAGTCATAGGCGCAAGCGGGTGCGAACGGGACGTCGTATTGCATATGGAGACGTACTACTGCCGGACGCTCCAATGCGAGGAACCGTTCGTCGTCAGGGATGCGTTTTCTGATGCGAAGCTTGCGCAGGAACCACTGCCAACCAGCGAACTGGGGATCCGCTTTTTCGCAGGCATTGCGCTGCGTTTACCGTGCGGCAAACCCATCGGTATGCTATGCGTGATGCACTCGATGCCGCGGCGCTTCACGCGTCAACATCGCCAGATGCTGGTAGACCTGGGGCAAATGATCGAGCGCGAAGTTGGCCTGCGCAAGCTGGACAGCTTTGATCGTTTGCAGGTGCTTCAGGCGATTGACCGGCTTCAGGCACAGCACGCACTGTACGTCGAGACATTCTATCGGACACCGGTCGCTATCGCGCATATCGGAAGGGACTGGGAGTGGCGGCACGTGAATGATGCCTGCGTGAAATTCTTCGCGCACTCGCGCGCTCCGCTGACGAAAACGAAGATACTCGATCTGCTGGATGCGATCGACCGGACCAACCTTGAACAGGCCGCGCAGGCACTTAATCGTGGCCGCGGGGTCGAGGTCCTGACACTCGACGTAACTTTCCGGTTGCGCAACAAGCAAAGTAGGCCAGCGCGAGTGCAGGTGGCACTGAAGCAGGCGGGGTCGATCCGCGATGACGGCTGGCTGTTTGTCATTCACGATACCCAGGCGGAGCAACGGGAAAAGACCGCGCGCGATGCGCGGGAGGCTGCGTTGCAACGGGGAGCACATGAGGCCTCGGAAGTTCTGCGCAGGGCGCATGAGCAACTGACGACCGCCGAGCGACGATTGGGAGCCACACGGGTAGATTTGCGCGCCATCGCTGACAATCTGCCGGTGCTGGTCGCTTACGTCGACGGTGAGCAACGCTATCGGTTCGCCAACTCAACCTGTCGCGAGTGGCTGGGGTTGGACCCGGAGGAGATCGTGGGACGGCTCGCCCATGAGGTTCTCGACGCTGACCTTTTTGCTGCCATCCAGCCGTACGTCCAACGCGTGCTCAACGGCAAAAGGGTCGAGTACGAGGTCGGAGCGACGCTTAACGGGAGTCAGCGTGTCTTGCGTGGTGTGTTGGTGCCGCGTCGCGTCCACGATCAGGCGGCTGATGGATACTACCTGCTGGTGCAGGATGTGACTGAGCGAACGGCGTTGCTCGATCGCCTGCGGCATCAGGCGTTCCACGACGCGCTGACCGGCCTACCGAACAGACGCTCGTTCCTCGAGAGGCTGGATGAGGCATGCGGAGCAGGCGGCGACGGTGTGGCTGCCATCATGTTTATCGACCTGGATGGCTTCAAGGCGGTCAACGATACATACGGGCATCAGTGCGGCGACGAAGTACTGGTTGAAGCCGCGCGCCGGATCAGCCGCTGCGTGCGTGGCGAGGATCTGGTTGCGCGGCACGCCGGGGATGAGTTCACGGTACTGCTGACCGGCCCTGCAATCCATCGTGCTGCACTGGAGAAGATTGCACGCGCAATCCCGCTGACACTGAGCCCGCCCATGACGTTCGGGGCAAAAGTCGTCCAGTTATCGGCGAGTATCGGCATGCTACCGCGCGACCAGGCAGCGTCAATGAGTAGCGAAGCCCTGGTACGCGCCGCTGATGCCGCAATGTATCGTGCGAAAGTCGCAGGCAAGGCGCGTATTGTCGTGCATGCGCTTCGCGATTCACCGGCGCGCATGCCCGGTTGAGATTGACGCCCGCGTCATGAGGGCTGAACCGGGCCCGCCAGCTTTGCGCCGCAACGCGATTCATCGGCGCACAGGGCACCTAGTGTCGCGACCGCTCTATCGAGCCGCGCCGACCACGGGTAGCCATAGTTCAGACGCACATGGTGGCGAAAGGCGCCATCCGCAGAGAAGATAGGTCCGGGCGCGACGCTGATGCCACTCTTGAGCGCAGCCTGGAAGAGCTGTATCGAGTCTACGTGATCCGGTAGCGCCACCCATGTGAAATAACTGCCGTCAGACTTAGTCGCCGTCGTATTGGCTGGGAAGTACCGGCTGATCGCGTCGAGCATCTGCGATTGCTGATGGGTCAACTCGCGACGTAGTTTGTGCAGGAAACGTTCATAGCCACCGTGCTCCAGATAGTCGGCGATTGCGCGCTGCGCCGGCATGCTGGCCGATAGCGTGGTCATCCATTTCGCACGTTCCAGCCCGCCCGCAAACCTTCCGGCTGCCGCCCAGCCGATACGATATCCGGGCGCAAGGCACTTCGCGAACGATCCACAATGGATGACAAGTCCATTCCGGTCGAAGTATTTGGCCGGACGCACCGGGTCCGGGCCAAAATGCAGCTCGTTGTAGACGTCATCCTCGATGAGCGGCACGTCGTGTCTGGCGAGCAGATCAACCAGTGCCTGTTTCTTGGAATCGCCCAGTGTCACCCCGGTCGGATTGTGGAATGAGGTCATGAACCAGCAGGCGCGAACCGGATGTTGCTGCAGCGCCCGCGCGAGTGCATCCAGATCATGCCCCTCCATCGGGTCAACCGGAATCTCCACTACGTTCAGCCTCAGACGCTCGATAGCCTGCAGCGCTGCATAGAACGTCGGCTTTTCGGTCACGATCACATCGCCTGGAGCGGCGAGCAACTGGGCGCTTAGCGTCAGGGCTTCGAGTGCACCGCTTGTAATGATGATCTCGTCGACGGGCACCGTCATCCCCGCCATCAGGTACCGCAATGAAATCTGCTGGCGCAAGTCTTCGTGTCCCGGCGGCAGTGTGTCGACCATCGTCGCCAGGTCCACTGAGCGATTGACAGTCGCGCACGACTTTCCGACGCGCGCCATCGGAAACAGCGCAGGGCTCAGGAACGCAGAACCAAGTGGGACAGTCTCGGGTTGCCTGATCATCTTGAGGACCTCAAAGACAAGTTCGCCGACATTGACGGTCTTCGGGGCGGTACGCAGCGAGGTTTCGGGGCTCTGCCGCAGTAATTCTCTGGCCCTCGGTAACACGAAATAGCCTGAACGCGGGCGCGCCTTGATCATGCCCCGATTTTCGAGCAGATAGTATGCGCGAAATACCGTCGCGGGGCTCACGCCCCATGCCATGCACGCCCCGCGAATCGAAGGAATACGCGCGCCGGGTGGCAGATCACCGCGCTTGATGAGCTCGCTGATTTGGTCCGCCAACTGCTCGTACCGTTTCAACTTGTACTCCTCACAGAAAACACCATTGCGGGCGTCGGACCGCCCCACTAGCACACACACCTGAAGTCTGAGGATAGCCACTTTCCAATCTGATACGGCCATTCTTTTGCAATCTGCTTCTATTGCGGACGCACACACGCTGGCAAAGTCCGGCGCAGACAGGTTCCACTTTTTTCGATGTTTCGCCTACGCGCGGCCCGGATCGACAACGGCTTCTGAGCCGATTCCTTTTAGCGATAAATCAATGGCATTTGGGTTCCCGGTATCAACTATCAGGCGCAGCGCCTCCATCGCGCCCCGCCGTGCCTTAAGACAAGGGTTGGCAGTCGTCCTGGTCATATGCGCGGGCACCTCACTCGCTCTTGCAGGTCCGGCGGGCACTGATTCCAGTCGCATTCTTACGTTTGAACGCAACGTCTGGCAACAATTGACGGACTGGCTTGCTGGTCCACCAGCGCCCCCGATTCGCTTCGGCTCAGCCTGCGCGTCCATTGCGCAGTTGCCCGTTGTTCCCGCAGCCCTTGCCGGACCGGTCGCAGGCCCGATGCCCGTGCTGACTAACACTTGCGATTCGCTGGACGACATGCGTGCCGATGCCATCGGCACCGCTGCTGCAAGGGCCAGTTCGGGGCCAGGCGTTGTGACGCTGCTTAGGGAACTGCGGTGGCAAACCAGCAATTACGGGGCGGCAGTACGAAGCGGCTTTCTGGCGTCTGACGCAGAGGCCGGTATCGCGTCGCGGGTCGACCGGGCGGAGCAGTCGCCGGAACCACCAGCGATGTCGACCCCGGATTGCTCATTGAGTAGGAGTTGTGAAAGGCGAGCGATCTCGCCTTCGATCGACACCGACACACTCGCCTCGGTGCGGCCTTTGGCGAACACTGCTACGCAGCGCATTTCCGTATGGACCATATTGGGCTTTGTATTGTGGCCGATCCTGGTGGCCGTCCTGGTCGTTATCGTCGGTTGGGCCCTCAAAAGGTGGTTACGCTACGACAAGTCGCTGCTGCGTGCCGCGCGTGCAGGGCTGCGTCGCGGCGAGTTCCATGTTGAGTACCAACCCGTCGTTGGCGTGAGGCGGGTCAGGTGCGTCGGGGTCGACGCGTTGTTGCGATGGGACAACCAGAAGTACGGCGCGCTGGGCCCGGCTCACTATATGGAGTTCATTGAGCATAGTAGTTTGATCGGACCGATGACGCGGTTCGTTCTGTCGCGTGCCGCTCAGGAGCTGCGGGAAATCGGCGCTCCGAAATCGCTCTACCTGGGCGTTACCGCTCCCGCTTCTTACCTGGTAAGTTCCGCGTTCATCGCGAACCTCGCCGACGTTGCCTCCCTCGGTCTTCCACCGCTAATGCTAACGATCGGGGCGGGCGGCGCGAGAAAGTTCAAAAAACGTCTCATCCCGATGATGGCGCAGGCGCGTGATAAAGGAATGCGCTTTTCCCTGTCGGCCGTGCGCCCCTCTGACGGCGGACCTGAACTGCCGGGAGACATGACCTTTGAAATGGTAAAGATTGACAGGGACGTGCTGGGAATGGATCCCGATGAGCGCTCCAGACAGCTCAGTGCGTTGACGAGCATGGGCCACGAGATGGGCGCCGTGGTCGTGGTCGAAGGCATTGAGAACTCGGCGCATCACAACGTCGCGCGGGCGAGCCGTGCTGAGTTTGGTCAAGGGTTCTTCTATAGCCGTGCACTCGACGCCAGCCGGCTGAAGGTGTTTCTTGAGACCGCCAACGCCCTGTCCTCAAAGCCGGCGGGAGCCGCAACCGTGCTCGGCTGGCGGGTTCGAAATTTCTAAATGGGGCGCTCACCAGCAACCGGAGCAACGGGGGCCAGCCTAATTAATTAGCATGACATAATAATGAAGCGGTATCTCAAGCTGGCGGCGGAGTTCGAAAACCTAATTGCGAACGGTACGCTAGAGCCCGGTGTGCGGCTCCCATCCGTGCGCCGGGCGAGCAGTTCGCACCGCGTGAGCCCTTCAACCGTTTTCCAGGCTTACTACACTCTCGAACGACGGGGCCTGATTGTAGCGAAGCTTCGGTCGGGTTATTTCGTCGCAAGTCGGCCTGCGGCGATGAAATCACTAGCGATTGTTCCAAAGCGCAGTATTGACAAGGCTGATGGCGACAGCCTGATTATCCGCTTCATGAAGGCTCAACGTCGATGCGCGCATCCGGGGCTGGGCTCTTCGGAGCCAAGTGCCCAGTTGTTCCCGTTTGGCCGGATCTCGCGCTCGTTGACTGCGGCAACGCAGAGGATGGCGAGTTCCCGCAATACCTTGTCGGCGGGAAAGGCGGAAGCAGATCTGCGTCACCAAATCGCCCTACGTTACATTGTCACAGGTGTTACCGTTTCAATCGACGAGGTGGTTGTGACGAGTGGCGCGCTCGATGCACTGATACTCTGTCTGCAGGTTCTGACGCGGCCTGGGGACACCATCGCAATAGAACGGCCCGCTTTCCATGCTGTGCAAGATGCGGTTCAGCGCCTGCATCTGAAAGCCGTAGAAATCCCTGTCGATCCACACCTTGGACTTGACCTCGGCGTATTAGCGCAGGCGTTGCAGCAGCATCCGGTACGGGCTTGCTGGTTTATGACGACGCTGCACCAGCCTACCGGCGCGACGCTCTCCGATGAACGGAAGGAGGCGCTCGTAAGGTTGCTGGCAAAACATGGCGTGCCACTAATCGAGGACGACGTATTCCGTGAACTGCATTTTGGCTTGACGCCAGCATATCCGGCAAAGCGCTTCGATTCTAACGGCCTCGTGCTGCACTGCGGTTCGTTTTCGAAGAGTCTTGCGCCTGGACTGCGCCTCGGTTGGGTAGCGGCGGGGCGATACGCGGCGAGAGTTGAGCACGCGCGTTGGCTGACGATGGCCCCGGCATCTGTGCCCGTACAATGCGCAATTGCCGACTACCTTGAGCATGCGGACTACGACCAACTTCTACGCAAACTGCGCCGCGAACTGGCGTCCCTTCAGAGCCGGATGGTGGCCGCGGTCGTCAGGTACTTCCCCAAAGGGACATTAGTGGTCCGGCCGCCTGGCGGATTCTTTCTATGGGTGGAACTTCCAGAAGGAGTCGAGGCAGTGCAGTTGTTCGAGATGGCGGAAGCGCACGAAATCGCGATAGCACCCGGTGCAATCTTTTCATGCAGCCGCGAATTCCGCCGTCACATCCGGCTTAACTATGGCCGTCCGTGGACCCCCGACGTTGAAAAGGAGATCCACACTTTGGGCATGCTGGCGAGGCGAGCAATGGCTGAGCAGCAGACAGCCCGACATACTGGGCGCTAAGGAGCGGAATAAATCGGCAGATGAGGAGCCATGATTGAAGGCGATGCCGGCCGGAGCGGAGAGCATCCGGGGCCGCCTGCGCCCTGCGCCCTGCGTCTGGCGGCGATCGGGCGACGGACTGTGCAAAGGGTTTCCCTATCGCTGAAAACGAACTCGCCAGCCCGATTATTCGCCGTCGCCAAGCCGGGTTCGCGCTGACGTAGGCGCTGCGCCAGTACACCCCCAAGATTCATGTCATGCTCAACGGCCTGCCGGACGGGGAGGCGGGGACGTCCGTTGAAGCCAAAAAGCTGCCATTGACGAGTCGCGGGTCGCAAGGTCCGCTGAGGGTCGGTTATCGTCTTGGATGGTAGGTGCAGACTGGCACTCCCTTCACTTGAAAGGAGATCGTGATGGATGCGACAACCGTTGTCAGCGCGGCACGTGTGCCCTGGAATAAAGGCAAGTTGACGGGGCACAAGCCGCCGCTGAAACTGAAGGAGATCTGGGCGATCCGGATTCGTCTGCAGTTGGCCGCAAGAACGCGCGATCTTGCGATGTTCAACTTGGCCATCGACAGCAAGTTGAGAGCGTGCGACCTGACTAGGCTGCGAGTGCGTGATATCTGCCTTGGTCAGCGCGTTGCGTCACGGGCAACGGTGATGCAGCAGAAGACGCTACGGCCGGTTCAGTTCGAAATCACGGAGCTAACCCGAGATAGTGCGGAAGCCTGGATCAAGTTAGCGAGACTGTCGCCTCCCGACTTTCTGTTCCCGAGCCGTATTCACGGGTCGGCGCACCTTTCGACGCGTCAATACGCCCGCCTGGTGCATCGCTGGATAGGGTCGATCGGGCTTGACGACACGGCATACGGAACGCACACCATGCGTCGAACAAAAGCGTCGCTGATTTACCGTCGCACGAAAAATCTGCGGGCAGAAGAGCCAGGTTACTGAACGAGCCGGAGAAACCGGGCGCAGAAGGGACCGACGCCAATCCGGGTAAATTGTACGGTTGTTGCCGCACACGGATTCGAAAGATGAAAGATGAAAGATTGCTTGAGATGGGCGTCTTCAAGGCCGTGGTGGAGGCCGGGGGCTTCACCGCGGCGGCGAACTTGTTAGGGGTTAGCCAACCCTTTGTCAGCCAAAGCGTCAACAGTCTGGAGCGCAGGCTCGGCGTGCAGCTGCTGCATCGTTCAACGCGCACCCAGCGGCTGACCCATGAGGGCGAGCGCTTTCTGCTGTCCTGCAACGACATTCTCGAAAGCCTTGAGGAAGCGGAAGCGCAGGTCCGATCTAGCGAGCCGTCCGGCAATCTGCGCATTAGCGCACCTCATGCGTTTGGCATAGATCAGCTGGTGCCCGCGTTGCCCGGTTTTCTGTCGTCCTACCCGAAGGTGTCCGTGCATTTTTCCCTGTCGGATTCCAACGTCAACCTGATCGAGGACAACTTCGATGTCGCAATCCGAATGGGCCGACTGCAGGATTCCTCACTGCGCAGTCGAAAGCTTTGCGACCTGCAACGAATCGTCCTCGCGTCTCCGGGCTATCTCGCCGCGCACAGCAAACCCGTGACTCCGCTCGGCCTGTCCAGACACGCCTGCTTGACATGGGAGTCGCCGCGCGAGCATCTGAACCAGTGGCCGTTCATGATCAACGGCAGGCTCGAACGGGTCGCGGTGCAGGGTAGTTTCCGCAGTACTGACGGCACCACCCTTTTTCAGCTATGCGTGGCCGGCGTGGGCATCATGCGCCTAGCCGAGCACCTGGCACTGCCCGCGATCCGCAGAGGCGATCTGGTGCCGCTCCTCCCGGAGTACCAGGCCAAGGATGACACCGCGATCCATGTCGTCTATCTGCCCGAGCGCCAGCTGGTGCCGCGCATCCGCGCCTTTATCGACTATTTCGTCGATGTCTTCCGCGAGCCGCCCTGGCAGAAGCCATAGCGCCGGAGATTTATATGTTGGCGTAATAAATCCTATTGCCCGGCGCGCCTAGATCGGCAACCGGTGTTTCCTTATCGTTAGCGGCATGCGATCACTGCTACAAAAGGAGACACCATGAGCACCGGAAAATCGATATCAGCGCGCAGCAGGCCGAACTGCGTCGCACGATTTCCCATCCTTCGAACAATTCCATCTATCGGCCGAAGCAGGCAGCGCTGAAGTTCCCTGAACTGCCCGACTTTTCGTCCTTCGCCCAGGAGCGCCAGCACCGAAAGGAACGCCTCGTCGCCGCCTGCCGCGCTTTTGCACTGCACAATCTCGACTACGGTTTCGCCGGCCACCTCACCGTGCGCGATCCTGAGTTCCCGGAGCTGTACTGGACCAATCCGATGGCCGTGCATTTCTCCCGGGTGAAACTCTCGAACCTGATTCTGGCCGACCATACCGGCAAGGTCGTCGAAGGCGATTACGCGCTCAACCGCGCTGGCTTCGTGCTGCATGCCGCGGTGCATGAAGCCAATCCCGACATCGTTGCGATGTGCCATGCGCACACGGTCTACGGCACCGCGTTCGCGGCGCTCGGACGTCCGCTGGACCCGATCAGCCAGGATGCCGCGGCCTTCTATGAAGACCATATCGTGATTAGAGACGAGGCCGGTGCAGTCGCGGTCGAGGAAGAGGCCGGGCTGTCGGTTGCCGACTACTTCAAAAACGTCAAGGCGGCCATTCATCAGAATCACGGCCTGCTGACGGTAAGCCGCCACAGCATCGAAGCCGCCGCGTTCTGGTTCATCGCGCTGGAGCGCTGCTGTCAGCAGCAGTTGCTGGTCGAGGCTACCGGCGTCAAGCCCGTCATGGTGCCGGAGCACAGCTCGCGCTACAGCCGCGAACACGTCGGCAGCGAATACATCGGCTGGCTCCATTTCCAGCCCATTTATGACCAGCTCGTGCAGACCACGCCGGACATGTTCGACTGAACGGCCAGGATAGGCCGCCGCATACACAACAAGTCGCGTCGGCGCGACCACGGAGCGCGCCGGCGGTGATACAAGGAGACAACGATGTTGAAAACCGCTAACGGCGATGTCGTCACGCCAGCCAACACCGAGGACCGGACCTACGCCAAAGTGACATGGCGGCTGGTTCCCTTCCTTTTTCTCTGCTACGTCTTCGCTTACCTGGACCGGGTCAACGTAGGCTTTGCCAAGCTGCAGATGCTGACCGACCTCAAGTTTAGCGAAACGATCTACGGCTTGGGCGCTGGGATTTTTTTTATCGGCTATTTCATCTTTGAAGTGCCGAGCAACATCGCGCTGCATCGTTTCGGCGCGCGGAAATGGATCGCCCGCATTATGCTCAGCTGGGGCCTGCTTTCCGGTGCGATGATCTTCGTAAAGACGCCCACTGCCTTCTACGTGCTGCGCTTCCTGCTCGGCGTTGCTGAGGCCGGCTTCTTTCCGGGCATCATTCTCTACCTGACCTACTGGTATCCGTCTTCGCGCCGCGGCAAGATCACCGCAATGTTCATGACCGGGATTCCAATCGCCGGCGTGATTGGGGGTCCGCTTTCGGGCTGGATACTGAACACCTTCAGCGGCGTGCACGGCATGGCGGGCTGGCGGTGGCTGTTCCTGCTCGAAGCGCTGCCTTCCATCATCGGCGGAATTGCGGTGCTGCTCTACCTGGACGACAAGATCAGCGCGGCGAAATGGCTGAGCGCTGAAGAAAAGTCGCTGCTCGAGACGGGGCTGGCGAACGAGTCAGGGCGCATCGAGGTGCATAGTGCAAGCGGCGCATTCACCAACAGGCGCGTGTGGGTGCTATGCCTCTGCTACTTCGGCATCATCATGGGCCTCTACGGCATCAGCTTCTGGCTTCCCACGCTCATCAAGGCCTCGGGCGTAAGCGACGCTTTCAATGTCGGCCTGCTGACGATGATCCCCTACGGCGCCGCGGCCATCGCAATGGTGCTGCTGGGACGCAGTTCGGACCGGAGCAAGGAGCGGCGCTGGCATGTGGCGCTGCCGGCCGTGATCGGTGCAGTCGGCCTCGTGGCGAGCACGCTGGTGCCCCACAACGTCGCGTTGGCTGTCGTGTCCCTCACGTTTGCCACGATCGGCATTCTTGGAGCACTGTGCCAGTTCTGGTCGATCCCACCTGCATTCCTGGGAGGCGTGGCAGCGGCCGCGGGCATTGCACTGATCAATTCGGTCGGCAACCTCGCCGGCTTTGTCAGTCCCTATCTGGTCGGCTGGATCAAGGATATGACGCACAGCACCGACATGGGCCTATATTGCGTGGCAGCCTCGTTGCTCGTGGCGGCGGTCGTTGTGCTGACGATGCCCAAGGCCGTGGTCAACCGTTAAGGATAAGGTTCTGCAGCAGCCATACACCAGATGTTGAATGTACCGCTTTCACCAGCTTTCGTTCCGGCTGGTGCCCGCCGATTGACCCATGGAGCGGTTATTTACGGGCTGTTGCTGCAGGTAGCAATGACGGAGTGTACGGTGTGCGCTCTGTCTCCTTCGGTCTGGACACTGGGCCTTTCGCAGAACGTGATCCGAACTTCCCCTTCGGGTCGTTCTGCGCCGATCATCATCGGGCTCAGAACGGCCAGCTAGGGACGTTCGCCGATGCTTTTAGCGGACGTTCGAACGTCGGCTTCCGCCCAGGCAATGGACATTTCTCGCGACCTCTGTTCCATTCGTTGTAAAGCAACGTGTCAGAATGAGTGCGCCGCAGTCAGATTCAGGGCGCCAACTGCCAGCGCAGCACAGGGTGCGCTCCCCCCGGCGGGATTGCCCAGACACCTTGCGGGCCAAAATCGTACGTGGGGCCGAAGCTGGAAGGCGTGCTCATCTGCGCGGTGGTCAGACCTTGAGCGGCCGTTTCCGCGCCGTTGATTACAGTGAGCACTGCGACGTTGGCGCCAGTCGTCTGTGTGTCCCAAAAGACGTCACTCGCGATGAGAGCAGTCCCCTCACTCGAGCCGGCGATGCCAGCCCCACCGCCCGGCGCTTGCACCTTGCCGGTCGCGAACGACTGCACGATCGTGCCGAACATATTCGCCCCGACCAGTGCTCCCACGCCTTGGGCGGGGCTACTGACGGTGCCGGTCGCGTAGGACTGCGTGATCGTGCCTGCATTATTGTAGCCAACCAGTCCCCCTACCAGTCCCCCTGACGTAACGCCAAACTGTGTGGCTCCTGTTGCCTCGACGTTTCCCGATGCAAACGACTGCCGGATGACTCCGTGGTTGTCTCCGACCAGGCCACCCGTAAACCCGGAAGGCCCGGAAGGCGAGACGACGTCCGCACTGCTGGAAGAACGCGTCACGGTGCCGCCGGAGAAACCGACGAGGCCTCCAGTTGAGATTCCTCCCAGAGATACCGGCACAGGACCTACCACTCTGCCGCTGGTATGCGCCCCGGCAATGGTGCCGAGGTTGACCCCCGCCAGAATTCCAGCGTTGAGGCCGCCGACATTTCCTTGCACGCTCAGGTTGCGCACGACACCTGCTGTATCGATCACGGCGAACAGCCCTGCTTCCGGACTGATCTCAGACGAAGCCAAAATTGTTAGGTTGGAAATTGTGTGCCCCATCCCGTCGAACTGACCGGTGAAGGGATTCGGGAACATGCCGATGGGCTTATAGACGGTGCCGGGCGGCGGGCTGACATCGATGTCCTTACCGAGTGCATAGTTGCCAGCGAGATCCAGCGGGATTTGTTCCAGATCGGCGAGCGAGTTGACGAGCTTATAGCCTGTGACTTGGGTGATCAGACCGCTGTCTTGTGGCGCGGTCCATGCCTTGTTTGGAAGGATATTTCCCGCGTTGTAGCTGCCGGTCATGTCGTATAGCGCGCTGACGATGCCCATGCTGGCAGACCAGTCGATCGTGCCGTGGTTGGTTACGCTGACACCGTTGTCGATGCCCGAAGCGTCGGCGCGCAGGGTCAGATCGCCTGCGCCCTCGTTCGCGATCGTCGTGCCGGTCGTGACGGAGACATTGCGATATCCCGCAAGCGTCAGCGACGCCGGGCCCTGCCAGCGCAGGCTCGACGCGATGCCCAGGTCGCCCGTGGCGCCGTTGCCACCCGTGGTCGTGACATCGACCGAGGTGCCCGCGCCCAGGCTGCGCTGCAACGTCCGTGCGGCGGCGTCATCAATGGTCCACTCAGGAGTCGATACATTCCACTGGCCCGCGTGGACCGCGGCGTGCTTGCCGAACGCCAACTGCGCCGCCTGCGTGTCGACCGTGCCGCCGCTGCCGTCGGCATTCGTTGCCGCGATCTTGCCTTGCTGCGTGACGAGGCCGCTGTCCGCGATGAGCCAGACGTGGCCATCGCGCGTTGTCGTGCCCGTTGCGCGGACGCGCGTGCCGCCGCCCGCGAGCGCGTAGACGTTGCCGTCCGCAGCCTGCAGACTGATCTGCGCGGCCTTGATGCGTCCCTCATTGACGACGGTGCCGTGACTGCCTGCCTGCACGAACACCTGCCTGCTGCTGGCCGAGTCCTGTAACAGCACCGTCTCGCCCGCCGCCAGTTCGACCGTGCCGGTGGGCGCTTTTACCGTGCCCGCGTTGATGACTGCCTGACGCGCGATCAGGAACACATCGCCGCCGCTGGAACTGATCCTGCCGAGGTTGATCACGCTTGCGTCCGACTTGCCCGACAGCGTGAGCGCATCGCCGCCGCTCATGAAGGCGCAGTTGCAGATATCCAGCGTTGACCCGACGAAACGTCCACCCGTGCTGACGACGCCCGACGGCCCGACGAGGATGCCTTGCGGATTGATCAGATAGAGGCTGCCGGTGGCGGTGAGCTTGCCAAGAATCAATGACAGATCGCCGCCCGTTACACGGTTCAGTGTCGCGCCCGATCCGTTGTTAAAGGCGACGGTGTTGCCGTTGCCGATCGAGAAGCTGTGCCAGTCAATCACGCCGCGCGACGAGGACTGGTCAATCGTGAGCGAAGTGGTGCCGCTGCTCATCGCGCCCTGGCCCCGGACGAAGGCGCCGCCCTGAGGCAGCGGTCCTGCCGCGCGGGCCATTGGCACGCACCACGCGGCGAGCGCGAGCGGCACCCATAGCGCAAGCGGCAGCGGGCGCAGAACACGCTTCCATGCGGCAGGCCGGGACCGAGGCGCGACGAGTGCCGCGCTGGCATACGCCAGCGCAAAGCTCAACCCGTTGCGCGGTGTTGGGGGCGACTGGATCGCCAGTCTGGATGAATGACGCGACATGATCCCTCCCGACACGTGGTTCGTGGAAAGTCGTTGCCGCGGAACGCAGGTTGTGGCGACCAGGCAAGGCGCGAAAGCCGCCATACCGCAGAACACGGACTAAGTGTAGCAGCGCGTTTCGAAAGACAAACCGGTATTTGCGCATGCACCCGGTGCCTGCTGGTACCTCTTCAAGCGGGGATGTGTGTGGGTCGCAGCGGCGGCAGGAATGGCCCTTCAACCCTCGAAAGCTGCCGTTTAGCTAGTGCGGGATCCAACGGCCGGATCGGGTCGGTTTGCTGCGTTCGCCGTCGGCCTGGACTCCGTCATGGACGGTACTTCGCGCTTGCCGTGTCCTCGACAGGACACGCGACCACGTGGGACTATGCGAAGGCACTGGGAGGTTTCAATGACTGACCACGATCCGTTGCATCCATTACGTCCGCTCCTGAAGAATTGGGTCTGGGAGCATGGCCGCATCGGTACTCGCTATCTGGACTGCATCGATGGCGAAATCAAGTTTGATGAAGGTAAGAAATCGCGCTTTGCGGCCGAAAAATATGTCTATGTGCCGCTCGATAAGGACGCTGATGAGGATGCGTCTGCGGCTGGCCCTGTGATCCAGGAAGCGGGACTTGCTCGGTTCTTACGGGCAGCGCAGTCGGGCAAGCCAGAAGACGCCGGCACTGTGGCGGAAGTCCACCGTGCAGTTCAAGACTGCGTCGAACTCGGGCTCTGCAGCGCATATCAGTTGGATGCACGTGAGGCATTGGCCCGCTATGCGCAGGAGCCAATGTTCGAGGACGAAATCCGTGCGGCGGTTGTCGCTGATGTTCGGCGTATTTACGCGGCCACGCGGGGGCAACTGGCACTGTACGATTTCAGTGTGCTTTACGGCTTGCCCACGCCGCTGCTTATCAGTGAAACACCCTTCATCGACTGGCGCGTGCGCGCGAGTCCGGCGCTGCCGTTCGTATCACTTCCGCTTGGACCTTACTGCCTGTTGGTAGGCGCGGCGTCGGGCAGGAGCAGCCGCATCGGCCCGGTGGTCTGGAAGGCCGCTGCCGCACTGGGCCCGTTGAAGGACCACAACCGGAAAATTGCGGAGAACGCGCATTTGTGGCTGGTGGCGACCACTGACGACCAGCTCGTCGCTGTTCAAAGTCGCTTCGTTGCGGCCAAAAGCCCCAAGCCAGACGATGCGACCCGCTGACTGAAGTCGGGGGGAACGCACGGTCGGGAGCGGCCAAATCTGGTGCTGGTTGAGCCTCTGCGAAGCGGCAACGCTCCAATTCGGCCATCTACGGCCGTTCGTCCATTCTTGGACCGGGCGGTTGGACGTCTGCTCCTGTTAAGACACTATGACTTTCCGTGAGGCAGAGGCTGGCCCGCCGTGAGGAACAGACGCGGGTTAGCATTTCTGCCAGAGCCGCATGGTGTGGACAGCGCCACACCTGGCGATTTCCGGCACGGAGGCCAGCATGGAAAACGATAGCACGGTGTATGTGGGACTGGATGTTCACAAGGAGTCGATCACGGTCGCCTATGCGCTCGGCGCGGGCGAGGTGGAACTGCCCGGCAAGACCGGTACGACGAAGACGGATATCGATCGCCTGTGCAAGCGTCTTCAATCGAAAGCGCGACACGTACGCGTCGTCTATGAGGCAGGGCCGTGTGGCTACGGGCTTTACCGCCAACTGGTCGAGAAGGGATTCGACTGCATGGTGTGCGCACCGTCACTGATTCCAAGGAAACCCGGCGAGCGCGTCAAGACGGACCGGCGCGATGCGGTCAAGCTTGTGCGCTGCCTGCGGGCTGGGGACCTGTCAGCGGTGTGCGTGCCGACCGTCGAGGACGAGGCATTTCGCGACCTCGCCCGTGCATGGATGACGGCCAAAGACGATCTGAGGCAGGCGCGTCAGCGGCTCAAGTCGTTCCTGCTCGCACACGGTGTGCGCTATGCCGGTCACGCCGAGTGGGGACCTGCTCACCGACGCTGGGTAAGAATGAAATGAACGCGTCCCACCCGTGAATGTGAGAGCAGAGGTAAGGTGGACCCTCACGGGCCAACGGCATCGATGTGCCCAAATGGGAAATGCACGCATTTCCCGGCAACCGGAGGATCACGATGAACAGTATGGCAGTGGGCGTGACATAGCCAAGCTCGTTTTCCAGGTGCATTACGTCGATCAGGAAACTGGTGAGATCGTGAACAAACCGATCAAGCGGGCGAAGTTCCTTGAGCACTTTGCGAATCGTGCGCCGTGCCTCATCGGAATGGAAGCGTGTAGCGGTGCGCATCACTGGGCACGTCAGCTGATCAGGATGGGACATGACGTCAAACTGATACCGGCTGAATTTGCTAAGGCGTTCAACATTCGAAACAAGAGTGATGCTGCTGATGCACGCGCGATCTGGTTGGCGGTTCAGCAACCAGGCAAGCCGGTTGCGGTGAAGACGGAGACACAGCAGGCGATGTTGGCGCTGCATCGGATGCGCCAGCAACTCATCAAGTTTCGCACGATGCAGGTCAACAACCTGCGTGGATTGCTGACGGAATACGGCGAGGTGATGGGCAAGAGCCGTGCTGCGCTTGACGAGGCGATTCCAGCGGTATTGGAACGGGTTGCCGAGCGACTGCCGGCGGTTGTGATCGACTCACTTCGCGAGCAGTGGAACGGACTGACGAAACTCGATGAGCAGGTCGCGCAGATTGAGCGTCGGATGCGGGAGTGGAAAAAAGAGGACAAGGCGGTCAAGGCCATCAGCGAAATCCCGGGCGTGGGATTGCTGACCGCGACAGCAGCCGTCGCGACCATGGGCAATCCAAAGGCATTCAGTTCAGGCAGAGAGTTCGCGGCATGGACCGGTCTTGTACCCGGGCAAACGGGTTCCGGAGGTAAGGTGATCTTGCACGGCATATCGAAGCGTGGAGACACCTACCTGCGCACCCTGTTAATTCACGGCGCGCGATCGGTCCTGGAGCACGGGAAGGAGCCTGGTCCGTGGGTTGAGCAGATGCTCAGGCGCAGACCCATGAACGTCGTAGTCGTCGCTCTGGCAAACAAGATGGCACGCACAATCTGGGCGGTACTTGCTCACGACAGGCCATACTGCAAAGACTACGTCAGTGTAAAGCCCGTCTGAAAAAGTCTTCGCGAAATAGAACTTCAACGTTTCAACACAGGGTGAACGTCGAGAAAGTTGCGCAGCAATCGATTGTGATGACCAGTCAGGTAGGACCTGGGACTCGCTAAACCTGCATACTGTCTTGAGCTTCGAGCTCGTGGTAAGAATGAGGAGCGAGTCAGCGGATTTCATAGGGGCCCGCAGCGGCTGTATCGGCTGCATGAAGGCCGGATAGAGAGCTGCAACCCAGCCTGTCAGTCTGAACAAACGAAAACTGTTGCAAAACGGGACGCGTTCATAGAGCCAGTATGCGTTCGGCAGCGAATGGCAACAATTCGCGTTTGAGGAACTTCGGCGCACGATTGAAGACCGGCTCGCACAATGCCAGCGTGTTGAAGGTGCCTTGCGTGAGGCAGTGACAAACTGGCGGTTCTATCCGGCAGTCCTGGGCCTGCAGGCCATGCGCGGTGTGCAGTTCACCACGGCCGTTGGAATGCTTGCCGAACTCGGAGATCTGTCGCGCTTTGAACATCCGCGTCAATTGATGGCGTGGCTCGGCGTCACCCCGTCAGAGCACTCATCGGGTGACAAGCGACGGCAGGCAAGCATCACCAAGACCGGCAATAGCTATGCGAGAAAGTTGCTCGTCGAGGCTGCCTGGAGTTACCGGCACCCGGCACGCGTAAGTCCTGACATTCAGCGTCGGCATGAAGGCATTCCGAAGGCCATCATCGATCGTGCCTGGGACGCGCAGGTTCGACTGTGTCGCCGATACCGGAGGCTCGCCGCGCGTGGTAAGCATGCCAATACCACGGTCGTGGCCGTCGCCCGTGAACTGTCGGGTTTCATCTGGGACATCGGGCGCCTGGCGATGTCGCTCGCGTTACCCAGTAACAGACCGACAACCTGATTACACCATGGCGATCACCCCATAGATCCACGAGTTCCCAGAAGGCGGCGTAGCCCGGCTACTCGAGTAACCCGCGGCACAACCCCGCAACGGATATCACCCGGACTTGCGACTTAAGAATGCGGCAGGCTCATGAGACGGTCCACTGTAATGCGGTAACCAACCCGCGGATATCAGCATGATCCACCGTCGAGATTTACTGCTACGCCGCCCTCAGGAAATTCATTCGGGTAGGAGAGCGCTGGACACCCTACATTCCGATTGACATGGAAAGTCATATCAGCGTTGTTCGACGCCTGCCCATGTCTGCCACCGCGTGAGTACACGACGAGGCATGCGGGCAGGCGTTGGACAACGCTCGAGGGAGGAAACCGCGGAGTGGTCCAGGACGGCAGGAATATTGCGCAGCTATGGGGATTTAAGTGCTCTCATGAACTGCGGAGACTCACAATCTTCAGTCGAAGCGAGGGTTTGGTGGTCACGTAAATATTCTGCTGCATCCATGCTGCACGTCTGTAGAGGTGTCGCGAGCGCGGCAAGGTCTGCTGGTAACGACAGGCACAAGCGTCTTCTCCTGGCGCTCGTTGCCGAAGAGCCGACAGTCGGTCTGGACAGCCAGGGTGATTCGTCTTCATACGTTGCTTCGGCAAGTGGGCGGAGCGCGAATTGGGTGGCTGCGCAGGAGGATGTCGATGATGATCATCGGCGCGCCGCAATGCCGGCAGACGAACTTCGGGGCGGGAGTGCCCGGTGACGGACCTTCGCTCACAATAATGGAAGCTGGCACGTCTGGCAGCGCCCGTATCGCAGCCAGATTCTGCCGACGCACGGGATTGGCCAGCAGACCATAGTGGCGAATCCGATGGAAGCCGACAGGCAGTACATGCAGCAGGAAACGCCGCATGAATTCCCGTGGCTCAAGCGTCATCGTCTTCTGGCGTGTGCGGCCGCTGGCCCGATAGTCCTTCCATCGGAAGGTCACGCCGCGTTCGTCGAGTGCTATGAGCCGCTGATTGGAGATGGCCACGCGATGCGTGTAGCGCGACAGATACGCAAGCACCGCTTTCGGTCCCGCGAACGGGCGCTTCGCATATACGACCCATTCGCACGTACGCAGCGGCGCGAGCCACTGTGCGAAGGCAGTGGGATCGGCAAGCCCGGCGTACTCACCAAAGAAACGCAACTGGCCCCGGCGATGTGCATGGGTGAGCTCTTCCAGGAAGCGCCGCCGGAACAGCCGCGACAGCACACGTACCGGCAGGAAGAAGCCGGGCCGGCAGGCGACCCACCGCTCACCGTCTGGCGAGAGGCCTCCGCCGGCAACGATGCCGTGTACGTGAGGATGGTGCGTGAGCGCCGAGCCCCACGTGTGCAGCACGAGTGTCGCGCCGACCTGCGCGCCCAGATGCTTTGTGTCGGCGGCGATAGTGCGCAGGGTTTCGGCGGCAACGTCGAACAGCAGGCCGTAGAGCACCGCTTTGTTGTACCAGGCGATCGCGCTGATCGTGGCGGGCAATGTAAAGACGACATGGTAGTACTCGACCGGTAGCAGATCGGCCTGACGTGCTTCGAGCCAACGGTGCGCGGCGCTCGCCTGGCACTTCGGGCAATGGCGGTTACGGCAGGAGTTGTAGGCAACCTCGATCTGCTCGCAGCCGGAACAGCGCAACACGTGACCACCCAGCGCCGCGCTGCGGCACTGTTCGATCGCCGACATGACCTTCAGCTGTCCCAGACTCAGCTGTGTGCGGTCTGTCGCCACACGGGCCCATGCGCGCGGAACACGTCCGCGACTTCGGGCACGGCCGTGCGCCGCGTTCAGCCGTTGTTCTGCAGTTTCTCCAGCGGACTGATCACCTCGCGCAGCAGGTCGGTGGCGACCGGCGCATAGAGTGCTGTCGTCTCCAGCTTCTTGTGCCCCAGCAGAACCTGGATCACGCGGATGTCGACCTTCTGCTCCAGCAGGTGGGTCGCAAAGCTGTGGCGTAGGGTGTGCATCGAGACACGCTTGTTGATGTTCGCGGCTTCGGCGGCGGCATGGATGGCGCGGTTCAGCTGCCGCGTGCTGGGCGCATCGACCGGATCGAGGCCCGGAAACAGCCAGCCGCGCTCCAGCATCCGGCCCTGCGCGTGCGCCACTCGCCACCAGACACGCAGGCGTTCGAGCAGCACCGGCGAGAGCATGGCGTAACGATCCTTGCGGCCCTTGCCCTGTTCAATGCGCAGGGTCATGCGCTGGCCGTCGACGTCGCCGACCTTCAACGCCACCACTTCACTGGCGCGCAGGCCGGCACCGTAGGCGACCGATAGTGCGGTCTGGTGCTTCAGATTGCCGGTGGCGGCAATCAGGCGGCCCACTTCGTCCGGGCTGAGCACGACCGGCAGGACGCGAGGCACGCGCACGGGTTGCATGCGTGCCATCAGGTCGGGCTCGTGGAGCGTGATCCCGAAGAAGAACTTCAGTCCGGTGATCGCCGCATTGAGCGACACGGGTGACACGCCGTGGTCGACCAGATGCAACTGGTAGCGCCGCAGGTCCTCGACGGTGGCGGTGTCAGGAGAGCGTCCGGGAAAGCGCGTGAACTCGCGTACGACACGCAGATAACCGGCCTGCGTCTTCGGTGCGAGCTGACGCATGCGCATGTCGTCGGTCATGCGCTGGCGCAGCGGACTGATGGGCTGAGGTGTGTGGGTCATGACTCTGCTCCCGTTGAACGACGAGGCGGATTGCCTCGCCCTTCAACATGAAAACAGAGTCGGCTTCCTCTCCAGAACCACTAGCATTGGACCGGAGCCCCATACCGCGCGAGCCGTTTAGTCCCCCGACCCACAACGGACGGTCGGTTCGACCGAAATCGGACGCTCAGTCATTTATGGCATCGTCGACGAACCGCGTGTTCAGCCGAAAACGCGGCTTCAAACAGCGTGACGCTCATCTTCCAGGGGGGCGCGTCCGCGAGCGCTATGACTAACTGAGCGTAGCTCTAGCCATCGCGAAAGTCATCGCCGGCAAAAAGCTGCGCTATTCGAACCATATCGACTGGCTTCGCGAAATGCGCGTCAAACCCAGAATCGAGCGCCTTTTGCACGTCTTCGGGTTGAGCGTAGCCACTGATCGCAACCAGTCTCATCTTCGCAGGGAGCTTCTGCCGCAGTGTCTTTGCGACCTCATATCCGTCAATATCCGGAAGCCCGATGTCGCACAGCACCACATCAAGCTGCGTAGTTTCTGCGAGTGAGAGCGCGCTGCGTCCGTCGTAACGCACCTCAACCGTATGCCCTAACATCGCGACAATCGCCGCCAGCGAGTCGGCGGAGTCGACGTTGTCATCAACAACGAGTACGCGGCATGAGCGGGTGTTTCCTTCGTCTCTGGATGCAGCAAATTCGGGCGTTGCATAGTCGGTAGTCTGAGCCAGCGGGAGCGCGATAGTGAACTCCGCTCCGGCGCCGAGTGAGCTCATCGCCGTGACCCTGCCGCCGTGGAGCTCGATCACGCTCTTCACAAGGGCAAGTCCGAGGCCGAGTCCGCCCTCTGTGCGAGCGAGACCTTGGCTCGACTGCGTGAATGGTTCGAAGATGATTGGCAGTAGCTCGGGCGCAATGCCGATTCCGTTATCGGTGACATGAACAAGCGCGCGTTCAGCGCACTGGCGGGTCGTCACCGTTATTTGACCGCCAGCGGGCGTGAACTTCACCGCGTTCCCGAGCAGGTTGCCAATCGCCTGCGCCAGTCTCGTCTCATCACCTTCGACGACAAGCTCCTCGTCATCCACGGCGACTAAAAGTTCGAGCCCACGCCCTTGGGCCAGAGTGCGGTAATCCTCCGCCGTGCGCCTGGCCAATGCGGCCAAGTCCACATTCATGCGCTGCAGTTCGATTTTGCCTTGCGCAATCCGCGTGACGTCGAGTAGGTCGTCCACCAGATTAGTCAGATGCGTGACCTGTCGGCAAATCACTTCTCTGGCGTTCCGCGCCTGCTGCCCTGAAGGGTCGGCCCGGTCAAGGATAAAGAGAGAGTTCTGAATCGGAGCGAGCGGGTTTCGCAACTCATGCGAAAGCATCGCGAGAAATTCATCTTTCCGGCGGCTTGCATCGTGCAGGGCTCCTTCTGCCCGCTTGCGCTCAGTCACATCGCGGGTTGTACCGGCAACGGCTTCGACCTCGCCATGACGGCCCAGTACAGGCACAAAAATATAGTCGTAAATGCGTCGCCCATATGCTCCTTCGAACGGCACCTCGCCACGGACTGGTTGTTTTTTAGTTATGACCTGTTCGATCTCGCGGTCGTGCATCTCCGCATGCCAGGGCTCATAACCCAACTCCAGGCAGTTCTTGCCGATCGCCTCGTCCCATGTGCGATTCCACATGTTGAGCAAGACTTTATTGGCGTAAGTGAATCGGTGGTTCAGGTCGAGTACATACGCCAGGTCGGGAGAGTTATCCAGGAAAGTTTCATAAAGTCGGCGGCGCCGCTGCGAGTCAGCGACCAGGTCGGCAAGTTCTTCCTCTTTGCGTTTCAACTGCGCCGCGTGCTCGTATTCGCGCGTGACGTCGCGGAAGAGCACCGTAATGCCATCGTCGTGGGCAAATGAGCGAGCCTCAAACCACCTGCCGAGCGGCGCGTAGTAGTCAGTGTGCTGGCTAGGGCGTCCAGTTGCCGCCGTCTGCTGATACGCGTGATAGTAGCCGGAGTCCACAAGGTCCGGATAACATTGCCATATGTCGCGTCCGAGCAGGTTTCGCCGGTCCTGCTGCAAATATCGTTCAGCTGTATGGTTAAGATAGGTGAAGCGCCACGACCTATCTATCGACATGAATCCGTCGCTCAGGCTATCAAGCATGTCACCAAGGTGAGCTGGTCCAGGCTGTTGGACGCCGGCATCTGTCAGGCGGGGAGGACGAGAGTCCATCTATGGTTCCATTTATAGCATTCTGCTTGCATGCGCCAGCGCTTTGATATCTGGACGGACTCGCGCTCCGGTGGCTTTGAGGGGGATGATGCTGTTCCTGATACAAGTCGGTGACGACCGAACGCGACCGTGTTCCCATCGAGTGAGTCCCCAACTTCTGCATTATGCTGCTTATGACGGCCGGGTGCCGGCCACGAGTGACCGTTCGATCGTCTGAAAACCAACTCCTTAGGTTTTTCCGCTGCAAACAGGATGGCCCGGCTGATGCCAGCAAAGGCGACAAACCGAACTGTCGACGATTCATGCGTCGATGTCGAACGGCCGGTTTTGGCCGGGGGACTGATATGACTTTCCGTGTCAATCGGGACCGGTTTTCGTTTGGTAGGCACATGAATTTCCTGGGGGCGACGTAGCAGTAAGTCTCGACGGTGGATCGCACTGATATTCGCGGGTTGGGTACCGCATTACAGAGGTCCGCCCCTTGAGCCTGCCGCTATCTAAAGCCGCAAATCGAATGATGTCCGTTGCATAGTCCAACCGCGGGTTGCTCGGGTACCGGGCTACGCCGCCTTCAGGAAACTCGTCGAATCGATGTAGCAAAGCTCAGCGCTACGCCGGCTGCTCGTTTCGCGTTACGGCGAGCGACATTGCGAGCTTGCTGATGTCCCAGATGAACCCCGCAAGTTCGCGTGCGACGGCGACGACAGCGATGTTCACATTCTTGCCGCGTGCTGCCAGCTTGCGGTATCGGCGGCAGAGTCGGACCTGTGCGTCCCAGGCACGGTCAAGGATGCGTTTGGGAATGCCTTCATGTCGGCGCTGAATTTCCGGACTCACGCGTGCCGGGTATCTGTAGCTCCAGGCGGCCTCGACGAGCAGCTTTCTTGCATAGCTGTTGCCGTTCTTCGTGATGCTGCCCTGGCGCCGCCGCTCACCCGAAGAATGTTCTGAGGGCGTCACGCCCAGCCAGGCCATCAGTTGGCGGGGGTGCTCGAAGCGGGAGAGGTCCCCCAATTCGGCGAGCATGCCCACGGCGGTGATGAACTGTATGCCGCGCATGGTCTGCAGACCGAGTATGGCCGGATAAAATCGCCAGCCGACGACAGCTTCGTGCAAGGTCGCCTCGAGGCGCTCGCATTGCGCAAACCTGTCTTCAATCGTGCGACGGCACTCGTCGAAGGCCAGTTGCTGCCAGTGGTTTGGGAATGAAAATACGCTTATCCATCGGCGGTGCGCGGGACCCCAGTTGGCGCTACCTGAGTAGCGGACTCCATGCGATAGCAGGAAGGACTTCAATCGCTGGCGGGCCTGTCTGAGATCTGCTTTCGCTGCCGCCCATGCGCGCGCCAGGTCCCGGAACGCCTCATCTTGAACATCCGGCACGTGTACTGCTGACAGGTCGCCAGCGCGCAGTGCGCGTACGAGCTTGACTGCGTCGCGTCGGTCCGTCTTGACGCGCTCGCCCGGTCTCTTCGGAATCAGGGACGGCGCGCATACCACGCAGTCGAATCCTCTTTCAACGAGCTCCCTGTAGAGTCCGTAGCCACAGGGGCCGGCTTCATAGACAACGCGGACATGGCGCGCCTTCGACTGAACACGCTTGCACAATCGATCGATATCCGCCTTCATCGTTCCGATCTTGCCCAACAGTTCCACGTCGCCCATATCGATCGCGTACGCCACCGTGATCGACTCCTTGTGAACATCCAGACCGACAAACACCGTGCTATCGTGGTTCATGCTGGCCTCCGCGCTGGAAATCGCCGGGGTGTGCCCTGTGCACATCGTGCGGCTCTGGCAGTGATGCTAACCCGCGTTTGGTTCCTCACGGCGGGCCAGCCACTGAGTTACGGAAAGTCATACTGCCTAAACCGCTCGCGCGGTATGGGGCTCCGGTCCAATGCTAGTGGTTCTGGAGAGGAAGCCGACTCTGTTTTCATGTTGAAGGGCGAGGCAATCCGCCTCGTCGTTCAACGGGAGCAGAGTCATGACCCACACACCTCAGCCCATCAGTCCGCTGCGCCAGCGCATGACCGACGACATGCGCATGCGTCAGCTCGCACCGAAGACGCAGGCCGGTTATCTGCGTGTCGTACGCGAGTTCACGCGCTTTCCCGGACGCTCTCCTGACACCGCCACCGTCGAGGACCTGCGGCGCTACCAGTTGCATCTGGTCGACCACGGCGTGTCACCCGTGTCGCTCAATGCGGCGATCACCGGACTGAAGTTCTTCTTCGGGATCACGCTCCACGAGCCCGACCTGATGGCACGCATGCAACCCGTGCGCGTGCCTCGCGTCCTGCCGGTCGTGCTCAGCCCGGACGAAGTGGGCCGCCTGATTGCCGCCACCGGCAATCTGAAGCACCAGACCGCACTATCGGTCGCCTACGGTGCCGGCCTGCGCGCCAGTGAAGTGGTGGCGTTGAAGGTCGGCGACGTCGACGGCCAGCGCATGACCCTGCGCATTGAACAGGGCAAGGGCCGCAAGGATCGTTACGCCATGCTCTCGCCGGTGCTGCTCGAACGCCTGCGTGTCTGGTGGCGAGTGGCGCACGCGCAGGGCCGGATGCTGGAGCGCGGCTGGCTGTTTCCGGGCCTCGATCCGGTCGATGCGCCCAGCACGCGGCAGCTGAACCGCGCCATCCATGCCGCCGCCGAAGCCGCGAACATCAACAAGCGTGTCTCGATGCACACCCTACGCCACAGCTTTGCGACCCACCTGCTGGAGCAGAAGGTCGACATCCGCGTGATCCAGGTTCTGCTGGGGCACAAGAAGCTGGAGACGACAGCACTCTATGCGCCGGTCGCCACCGACCTGCTGCGCGAGGTGATCAGTCCGCTGGAGAAACTGCAGAACAACGGCTGAACGCGGCGCACGGCCGTGCCCGAAGTCGCGGACGTGTTCCGCGCGCATGGGCCCGTGTGGCGACAGACCGCACACAGCTGAGTCTGGGACAGCTGAAGGTCATGTCGGCGATCGAACAGTGCCGCAGCGCGGCGCTGGGTGGTCACGTGTTGCGCTGTTCCGGCTGCGAGCAGATCGAGGTTGCCTACAACTCCTGCCGTAACCGCCATTGCCCGAAGTGCCAGGCGAGCGCCGC
The DNA here is from genome assembly GCF_032806925.1 of Paraburkholderia kirstenboschensis. Taxonomy (NCBI): domain Bacteria; kingdom Pseudomonadati; phylum Pseudomonadota; class Betaproteobacteria; order Burkholderiales; family Burkholderiaceae; genus Paraburkholderia; species Paraburkholderia kirstenboschensis. Next base: position 3,572,806 of record NZ_CP136513.1, read on the forward strand.
GCACCGTTGGCTCGAAGCACGTCAGGCCGATCTGCTACCGGTCGAGTACTACCATGTCGTCTTTACATTGCCCGCCACGATCAGCGCGATCGCCTGGTACAACAAAGCGGTGCTCTACGGCCTGCTGTTCGACGTTGCCGCCGAAACCCTGCGCACTATCGCCGCCGACACAAAGCATCTGGGCGCGCAGGTCGGCGCGACACTCGTGCTGCACACGTGGGGCTCGGCGCTCACGCACCATCCTCACGTACACGGCATCGTTGCCGGCGGAGGCCTCTCGCCAGACGGTGAGCGGTGGGTCGCCTGCCGGCCCGGCTTCTTCCTGCCGGTACGTGTGCTGTCGCGGCTGTTCCGGCGGCGCTTCCTGGAAGAGCTCACCCATGCACATCGCCGGGGCCAGTTGCGTTTCTTTGGTGAGTACGCCGGGCTTGCCGATCCCACTGCCTTCGCACAGTGGCTCGCGCCGCTGCGTACGTGCGAATGGGTCGTATATGCGAAGCGCCCGTTCGCGGGACCGAAAGCGGTGCTTGCGTATCTGTCGCGCTACACGCATCGCGTGGCCATCTCCAATCAGCGGCTCATAGCACTCGACGAACGCGGCGTGACCTTCCGATGGAAGGACTATCGGGCCAGCGGCCGCACACGCCAGAAGACGATGACGCTTGAGCCACGGGAATTCATGCGGCGTTTCCTGCTGCATGTACTGCCTGTCGGCTTCCATCGGATTCGCCACTATGGTCTGCTGGCCAATCCCGTGCGTCGGCAGAATCTGGCTGCGATACGGGCGCTGCCAGACGTGCCAGCTTCCATTATTGTGAGCGAAGGTCCGTCACCGGGCACTCCCGCCCCGAAGTTCGTCTGCCGGCATTGCGGCGCGCCGATGATCATCATCGACATCCTCCTGCGCAGCCACCCAATTCGCGCTCCGCCCACTTGCCGAAGCAACGTATGAAGACGAATCACCCTGGCTGTCCAGACCGACTGTCGGCTCTTCGGCAACGAGCGCCAGGAGAAGACGCTTGTGCCTGTCGTTACCAGCAGACCTTGCCGCGCTCGCGACACCTCTACAGACGTGCAGCATGGATGCAGCAGAATATTTACGTGACCACCAAACCCTCGCTTCGACTGAAGATTGTGAGTCTCCGCAGTTCATGAGAGCACTTAAATCCCCATAGCTGCGCAATATTCCTGCCGTCCTGGACCACTCCGCGGTTTCCTCCCTCGAGCGTTGTCCAACGCCTGCCCGCATGCCTCGTCGTGTACTCACGCGGTGGCAGACATGGGCAGGCGTCGAACAACGCTTAACAATAGCACCAATTCGATGAGTGTCCCAAAGAGCGGACATTGGAAGCCGAGCGACGACTGAGGAGATTCGTCGACGCCGCAATATTTGCGGAAAGTCGGCTTAATTTGATCATGGACCTAGCTAAGCTGAGGCGCACGCGTTTCGCTCTGTCCTCGTTCAATCTAGCAGCCGACAGTGTGGTACTTAGTCCGACGGTTGTTAAAAGCAGGCATCGTCCCTTCAAGCACATTGACCACATGCCCGTTGATCGCGGGATTCTCTATCGCTCCGGCTACATAGGATATGGCGGAACCGTTCTTGCGATCGAAGCTGGACCAGATTACTTGCTCTGCATCGCAGACGACGGCCAGATTAGGATTGTGAGTGACCATGATTATCTGCCGCCGTTTCTTGGCTTCGGTGAGGACGGGTACAAGTAGACTTACTACTGTCTCGTTGTCGAGGTTCTCCTCAGGCTGGTCCAGAATGATCGGATTGCGTCCCTTATCAACCAATAGATAAAAGATCAACAGTAGCGCACCGCGCTGTCCAGGCGACAGCTGTTCAATCTGTGTCTCCTGAAATAACAACGAGTAGCGCGGCTCTAGGAACGAGAGTCCGAAAAGAAGGTCATAAACGGGATGGCCTTGAGTTTTCCGGCCAGCGCTAGCTCGCGCGCGCTGTTCGCTGCTGCGGCCTCGTCGAGTGCCTTAAACTTGACAGCAATGGATTCGAGCTGTGTCGCGGCGTCTTGCTGTTCGGACGTCAATTCGGCTGCCGGCTTCGGCGCAACGGTGGGCTTGAGTTTGTTGTGCTCGTCGATCTGACGGGTCTTGACAAGGAGGATTTCTTGTAACGCACTCTTGACGTTTGGTTGAAACTGCTCTTCAAAGGCGGTGATCTCTTGGTTAATCCTGTGGAGGTCCTTTCGAAAATCATTCAGCTGGATACGAAAGCCGCTCTCCTGCTGATCGATTAATTGATCGAAGTCGAGTGCGCCAAGTTGAATGGCTTCGCCAGCGTGAGAGAAGATGACTGCGCGAAGCTCCCTTTCGAACGCATTCGAACTGCCGCTTACGTGAGCTGTGCGATTCACAGACATCGTTTCACTCTCTTGAATGCCGTTTTCTTGGCGCGCTTGAGTTCGTGGCTCCGGTAGGAGACGCGAGTTCAAGCGCGCGCCGATGATGTTCGGCAAGGGTCTTGTCAACTCGCCATTCGCGATGCCGGATTCTCTCTCTCAGCCCGTCGTAGGCACTTTCCACCTGCTCCGCGAGAGGCGTGATTTCGCCCACTTCTGCGATGCGGTCGACGGGAGTCTTGCCGCCGAGTGAGCCGTGCGGGCGGCGCCAGTTGTAGTCGAACTGCCACTCCTCAATTCGTCGGTCAATCTCATCTTCGGTCGGGGCATGGTGGAACCAGAATTCGTTCAGGTCAGTAAGTTGTGAACGTTCTACCTTGCCATTGAGATGTGGCGAGCGTGGCGGGATCGGTCGGAATTTGATGCACTCGCTCATCAGACGCCGCTGCACTGATTCGGCGAAGAACTCGCCGCCCCTGTCGGTCTGGATACGCTGGATCGGAAACGGCATCTCTTCGATGACGCGATCAAGAAAAAGCAGCGTATTGCGGGCATTTCTACGAGGGTACACAGCCAGTACGCGGAAGCGCGAGCAGTCGTCGATGGCCGTGTACTGATATCCTTGCGTTACTTTCTCGATTGTCGTGCCCTCGTAGATCCTTCGATCAGCATGGTAGTGCTTCAAGGTAAATTCGTCTGACGGGAAAAATTTTCTGATATTGGCCTTGCGGACTGAAAGGCTGCGACGGAAAGCGAGAGCAGGGCGACGCCGGTCGCGAGATCTATTCGAATTTCGCGAGCCTGACAGAGAAGTGTTAGTTGCTCAGGGTTTTTACCTGGGACGAACCTCGGTCACCAAAACTAGTGAGCGGATGTCGCGAAGAAAGAGTCGATGCCTTGCTCAAGATACGACGATGCGGGACAGGAAAAACGTGTCCTAACTTATTGTATTTTATGAACAAGCCGTGAAATTGTGACATCCGGATGCGGGTTTCGAGTTCAAACTTAAGTGAACAAAGTTCAAAGTTGAGTGGATCTCGACAGCCCCACATCCCTTCTTGAATTTGTCACCACCCGTCCATATAATTAGCACTCGCTGCACGAGAGTGCTAACAACTTCGCCGGTTGGCTCGGCCAGCCGGGTTTTCCAAGCGTTCTTCAGTCTCAATCAAGAGAGGAGTATGTATGAACCTTCGTCCTTTGCATGATCGCGTGATCGTCAAGCGTCTGGATCAAGAAACCAAGACCGCGTCGGGCATCGTGATCCCCGAAGCCGCAGCAGAAAAGCCGGATCAGGGCGAAATCCTGGCGGTCGGCCCGGGCAAGCGTGACGACAAGGGCGCTGCAATCGCGCTCGACGTGAAGGTTGGTGACCGCGTCCTGTTCGGCAAGTACGCAGGCCAGACCGTCAAGGTCGACGGCAACGAACTGCTCGTGATGCGCGAAGAAGACATCATGGCCGTGGTGCAGAAGTAAGCGCAAGCCGCTACTTCCCCGGTTATATCCCAAGAATTCAAGGAGTTAGAAGATGGCAGCTAAAGACGTCGTATTCGGTGATTCCGCCCGTGCCAAGATGGTCGAAGGCGTGAACATCCTCGCGAACGCTGTGAAGGTCACGCTGGGTCCGAAGGGCCGCAACGTTGTCCTGGAACGCAGCTTCGGCGGCCCGACGGTCACCAAGGACGGTGTGTCGGTCGCAAAAGAGATCGAACTCAAAGACAAGCTCCAGAACATGGGCGCGCAAATGGTCAAGGAAGTGGCTTCCAAGACCAGCGACAACGCAGGTGACGGCACCACGACCGCAACGGTTCTGGCTCAGTCGATCGTCCGCGAAGGCATGAAGTACGTTGCATCGGGCATGAACCCGATGGACCTGAAGCGCGGTATCGACAAGGCTGTGACGGCCGCGATCGAAGAACTGCGCAAGATCAGCAAGCCGTGCACGACGAACAAGGAAATCGCTCAAGTTGGCGCGATTTCGGCAAACAGCGACTCGTCGATCGGTGATCGTATCGCTGAAGCAATGGACAAGGTCGGCAAGGAAGGCGTCATCACCGTCGAAGACGGCAAGTCGCTGCAAGACGAGCTGGACGTTGTCGAAGGTATGCAATTCGACCGCGGCTACCTGTCGCCGTACTTCATCAACAACCCGGACAAGCAAGTTGCGGTGCTCGAGAACCCGTTCGTGCTGCTGCACGACAAGAAGGTCTCGAACATCCGCGATCTGCTGCCGGTTCTGGAACAAGTCGCCAAGGCTGGCCGTCCGCTGCTGATCATCGCAGAAGACGTCGAAGGCGAAGCACTGGCAACGCTGGTGGTGAACAACATCCGCGGCATTCTGAAGACGGTTGCCGTGAAGGCTCCGGGCTTCGGCGACCGTCGTAAGGCCATGCTGGAAGACATCGCGATCCTGACCGGCGGCCAGGTCATCGCTGAAGAAACCGGCCTGACGCTCGAAAAGGCAACGCTGGCCGAACTGGGTCAAGCGAAGCGTATCGAAGTGGGCAAGGAAAACACGACGATCATCGACGGCGCTGGCGAAGCTGCGAACATCGAAGCGCGTGTGAAGCAGGTCCGCACGCAAATCGAAGAAGCTACGTCTGACTACGACCGTGAAAAGCTGCAAGAACGCGTTGCCAAGCTGGCAGGCGGCGTTGCAGTGATCAAGGTCGGCGCTGCGACCGAAGTCGAAATGAAGGAAAAGAAGGCACGTGTCGAAGACGCACTGCACGCAACGCGCGCAGCTGTGGAAGAAGGCATCGTTGCTGGCGGCGGCGTTGCGCTGATCCGCGCACGTACGGCGATCGCCGGCCTGAAGGGCGCTAACGCCGATCAGGACGCAGGTATCAAGATCGTCCTGCGCGCAATGGAAGAGCCGCTGCGCCAGATCGTCACGAACGGCGGCGAAGAAGCCAGCGTCGTGGTGGCGGCAGTTGCTGCTGGCCAAGGCAACTACGGCTACAACGCAGCAACCGGCGAGTACGTCGACCTGGTTGACGCTGGTGTCGTGGACCCGACGAAGGTCACGCGCACGGCCCTGCAAAACGCAGCATCGGTGGCAGGTCTCCTGCTGACGACCGACGCAGCTGTTTGCGAACTGCCGAAGGAAGACGCACCGATGCCTGGCGGCATGCCCGGCGGCATGGGCGGCATGGGCATGGACATGTAATTTGATGTCCGCTCCCCGGTTGCGCCTCGCACAGAGGTTCGACCGGGAGCCCATGGAAAAGCGCGCCGCGCGAGGTGCGCTTGCCAAAGAAAAAACCCGCAGAAATGCGGGTTTTTTTATGGTCGGGGCGTTCACAAGCTCAAAAGCTAGAATTCCGGATCGTCTACGCTCACGTCAAGACTGCTCAAACACTTCGTCACATGTGAAGGGGCGCCTGAAACCGCGGAGGAACCGCTATCAGCATCGAATAATTTCCCGGTGGAACGTCCTCGGCGGTCACCACTTTGTGCGTACGTCCCGCAAACATTTCCGTGAAGTTGAAAATGCGCCGGATAAAAGTGTTTCGTGACCCTGTCCCACTCTGATGCCAGCAGAATTTGTATCCCAGGTCTCTCAATATTGAAATTGACTCCGAATCTCCTTCTTTGAAGTCACTTTCGTGCTGCTCCAATACGATCAGCGGCCAGTGCTTCGTTATAGTGCGCAAGCCGCCCTGCAGTACCTTGGGTTCGAAACCCTCGACATCCATTTTTATGAAGCAAAGCCCTTTGTCGCGATAGTCGAGATTATCCAGCCTGTCAATCTGCACATCGACGCAGTTTGCGTCGGCATCGGCTCCGAGCTGGTCCGTGACGATGGCCGATTCGCCCATATTATCAGGCACCTCTGACAACCTGAACGTTCCTTTCTTGTCCCCAAGACCAATGTTGAATGCTTTGATCTTCTTCCGGAAACTCACATTGAATTCGAGCAAATAGAAAATCGACGGATTTGGCTCGAAGCAATACACCTCGTCGAATATGTTCGAAAAATAAAGGCTATGGTTGCCAATATTGGCACCGATATCTAGCCCGACGCCTGCACGGAAAACGTCGTGCAAAGGTTCGAGGAAGCTGAACAGCACGTCGAGCTCTTCCTGCTCGTAGACCCCGAAAACATGGATAAATCCACCGATATGTTCATTCGCGAATACGGCCATCTTGTGACCTCTCGCGCGTAGATGCTTCTCCGCAAGCCCGTTGAGCCTATGAAACGATAGCCGGTCGACTACATAACTGAAATTCCTGGCGCTAACGCGCTTCGCCAACACTTTCTTTGAAAGGAAGGGCTGCGAAGCAGGCACGGTTTGCGAATCGATATCCATTGTGACTCCAATATAGATGCAGGGCGTCTGCGTTGCCCTGCAGACTGCACGTAACACTCGCCTTCGCCGTAGTAGCCGCCTGTGCGCCGACGGTGTTCGGACACGCCCGTCACACGTCATTCGCTAATGGCCCTTTTCGGAGGATGTTAGGTGCCAGTTCGGCGAAAAAGGCCAGTGCGGCGCAAAGTCGGGCGATACAGTCGCAAAATGCTGAATAACAGCGGATTTCGCCTCAGGCGCTTGATCCGCTGCGCGTCTGTTGGCTGGTGCGCGCTGCCTGCTCAGTACGGAGGCGTTGCCTCGGCCGGGCATCGACGATATGCCAGCGCGGCCGGAATTGTCGTCGACGAGTGACAAAGACCCCCGTCCGCGTCGAAGTCAGGCTGTCGGAGGCCAGGGTCGTGCCGTATGCGACCGCGATCGCCGCTGTTGTTGTGTCTTTCTTCTAGTACACGGGGCGGCGTCCGCGATTGTGCCTGGAGCGTCGACGCGACCTGGCAAATAAGCATGATCGAAGGGGCAAGTCCGACGGTTAGCGCGCTCATAAACAGAGCATCGGGCCCTTGCCACGGTCGCCGGCCATTGCAACGGCCGTTCCGGCAAAGTAGGGAAATATGCCACCCACGGCGCTGCGGAATAACGCGCTCTAAGGGTAGCGTAGAAATGTAAACGTCGCCTCTTCGTTAGGCGAAGAGGCGACGTTCGTTTTACAGCTGGATCAGGCAGATTCGAATGCTAAGCGCTCTGCACTTAATTGTCCGGGTGGGCGGACGTGAACGCAGTGAAAGCGTTGTAGGGCTGACTGATCGGCGTACCGTTGATCATGATGCCGTAGGTGTTATTGCCGCTGTCGAGCACGTAATACATCACCGACTGGATGTTGTGCGTCTTGCGCGCCGCATAGAACTCGGTCAGCTGCGACGTGATGTAGCTCGCACGGAAGCTTTCCGTCTCTTCCGGACCCGTGTTCCATTCGGTGATCATGAACGGCACGCCATAGCGAGCCTTGCAATACGTCGGCAAGTCGAACGCCGGACCCTTACCGTCGCTGCCAATGGCGAAAATGTCGCCATACGCAGCGTAGTTGTGCCACGTGGTAATGTCCCAGCGCAACGGCTGGTGGCCGCTGGTGCCGTCGGGTTGCATTCCTTCCCACAGCGCGTCTGCCGCGCCGATGTCCGCCACGCAGAAGTTGATACCGCATTTGGCCGTTGGCTGGATCGACTTCACACCGTCGATCATGCCGCGCATTGCACCGCGCATGATCGGCCAGTTGGTGTTATTGAAGTCCACGGCCAACGCACCGGCGTACGAGAAGTCAACTACGGTGGCGTCCTGGCGCGTCAGTTCGTTGCCGCATTCGTACATCGTCACGCCATACGGCGCGAGTGCTGTGGCGATCGTCTTCGCCCCTGCCATGTTGTCCAGGTAAGCCGCAACTTCGTTCGCGTAGAGCCTGCCGTTGGCATCCGTGACGCCTTGGTTGATCAGAACGAACAGCTTGAGGCCGGCACTTTGGAAAGCCTGCGCGATCTTGGTCACTGCATAGATCTGATTCGGTTGGGCCGTGCAACCTACGCGATATGTCGTGCAGCCCATGCCCTTGACGAGCGATACGAGCTGGGCTGGGGTGTAGGTGTAGTCAAAGTGTCCGTTGACACCGTAGAACATGCCGGCAGCAGGCGCCGCAGCAATGCGCGGGTCGGACGAGGGCAGCCATTGCGCTTTCAGGTTCCGCTGGTCTACGTTCACATAGAACTGACCACCCGTGCCGCAAAGCCAGATCTTGCCGCCGTACCAGAGGACCAAGGACACGTTGTACGTGTTACCCACGGTTGCGCCGTTGCGGTAGACCACGCCATTCACAAGCGTCCATACGTCGTTCGCTCTGTCGATGATGTAGGGCGAAGCGGGCAGCGTGGTGCCTTCAGCCGACGTGCCTCCCATGCGGGGGTCGAGGGACGCGACCCATCCGGACCCGTTCCACGCGTAGTACTGGCCGCCGGTGCCGCAAGAATAGATGGTGTTACCGTAGTAACTGATCAGCGTTACGTTGTAGGTATTGCCGGCTTTCGCGCCGTTCCTGTATACCACGCCGCCTGATAGAGTCCAGACCGCGCCGGTGCTGTCTGTGATTGAGCTTGCCGGAGGAATGGCGGTGCCGTTTGCAGAAGCGGCGGCATGCGCTTTGGCCTCCGTAGCGGCCGATCCACTGCTGTTGTCGCCACCGTCTGCGCCGCCGCCACCACACGCGCTCAACAGGTAGCTTCCACCGATAGCCGCAAGGCCGCTAATAAATTGACGTCGTTTTAGCATGGTAAATAATTCCGCTGTCGAGAAAAAATCTCGATAAGAAACCCCAAATCTTTATGGCGTTTCGAGTAAATAGATGCGCGCCAATCAGGGCACGCGCTAGTTAGGTCTACTGACGGACGAGCAAATTATTTTGCTTCTTTTGAATGGAGCAGTGCCGTTCGGTAAGCTCAAGTGAAACGTTTGCTGACGCGAATATCCTTAGAGCGGATAGATCCGCGACTAATGAAGCACTCACTAGCGCGCCATTAATTACAGGCGAACGGACGCCGACCCGAAGATGGTTGACGACCCTGTCGTGTTTAAAGCAAACGTTCGCGACAAGCGTGAGCAGCTCGCTCGATTCGGTAACTTGTACAGCGATTTCTTGCAACTACGGTAGTGGGCACCCGGCTTGGCGGTCGAATGCGTTACGAGCAGTTCGACTACGCCGAAAAGCCCGCGTAGCCCTAATAAAGTCCAGACAGGAATTACTTGGCACGTTTAACGGTTGAACGGCAGCAGGGGGAAGTCATCCGTTAGGACGCCTAAAAAATTCCGAACGACATATTCCTGCACGGTGTAGACGTTGATTCCAATTCAGCATCAGGGGTCGAATGATCCGCCCACGGTGTGCCTTCCACCCTTTTTAGCGGCCCCAAGCATCCAGGACCCCTTACCGCCGGTGCTCGCAAACGTTTCACCCGAGACGCGCACTGCAGCGATCGGCAAAAAATCCGTGCTTGCTGGGCGACCGGGGTAAATAATACCCGTAAGGCGCGGAAATCTATAGTAAATTTCGCCGACGTCGGCCACATAGCAAGATCTTTTCGGCCAATTTCGCGAATCGCGAACGTCTTATGCTTTCTTCCGTTAATTACGGGATATCCCCGCTGATCTTTTCGGGACTCGACCCTTTTATAGTACTGCTTAAATGTGCGGCCGCGAGGATAGCCGTCGCCCTTGGCGTCCCCGCAACGACGGTTTTTGACTTTGTCGGAAAGCAAGGATGCCCGCGCCTCGTCCTGAACGGACATTCGATCTGGTCGTTCACCGTTGCCGCCCAATGCACTTTAAGAGGACGATACTGATCCTCGCGGAGGCCGTGATCATTCCAATCTCACGCGACGTGACGGTCATTTTGTGGCCCGGTTATTTTTCATCGTGAACTGAAGTTTTGTCGCGGGTGCTTAGGAGTTCGCAATTTTTACCGCATCAATTCAGGAGAGAATGAGCGAGGGTTTTACACCTGATTTCGATGTATGAATGCGGAAAATGGCTGGCGCAACTTGTATGTGACGATCGTCTATTGGGTGGACTGCTAATCGATTCTGGGGAACGCTGAACCTATTCCGCTTCTCGCACCCATTGACCGAGCCGACAAAGCGCGTTTCTGCGGCGCTGTCGCCGTTCGATCGCCAAATTAAATTAGCCCAAGCTTTTCGGATGAGCGTTTTATTCAAACAAGATTATGTTCGATGCGGTCAGAAAGTAGGCGGAGTTCGATGAATGTGAGAGGTTTTCTGCGCCGCCCGAAGTCAATTTAAAAGCACGCCATCGCGCGACCGTCGGTTTGTAAAGTAATGCCCGATCTCGCGACATCTTCGCAACACGTGAGCCTCTCTGTGCATTCAATGTGCCGGGCCCAATGATGGATTTGAACGGCAAGCCGCAAGACGATCTGGCATGCGGGCAGGTGACGCCTTAATGCTTTAGAAGCAACGAGAGGCTGGAATCCCCACAAATGAGCCGCATGGCGTGAGTTGCAAGCGTCGGCCGATGTATCGGCTCAATCTGGCGTCTCGGCGCGCAGAGAATGGGGCGGCATAGGAGGAGAGCATCGTCACCACGTCAGAGCTGCAAAGGTCATGACGATATAGGATCAATGCTCACTTTAAGCTCGGCGAGTCACCATCTGCCGTTCGGACTTAAGCCAACGTTAGTACTGTCGATGTCCGCAACACAGCGATTGGCGCAACATTTATGCGAGAAACGCAAGACAGTTCTCACGCAAGTACGCGACGATGTCTGCAACGCTCTCACTCGGCGTCAACGCTGCGGTGTCGATCACGAGATCCGGATCGAGCGGTACTTCATAGGGCGCTGATACGCCGGTGAACGACGCAATCTCGCCGGCCAGCGCCTTTGCGTAGAGACCTTTGGGGTCGCGACGCGCACATATTGCGAATGGTGCCGACAGGTAAGTCTCAATGAAATTGGCGGCGCCCACGATATCGCGCGCCATCGCCCGGTCGGCCTGCATCGGCGAGATGAGTGCGGTAATAACGATGATGCCTGCGTCGTTCATCAACTGGGCGACGTGTGCGACGCGGCGGATGTTTTCGTGGCGCCCCTATTGGCTGAAGTCGAGGTCGCTGCCCAAACCGTGGCGGATGTTGTCGCCGTCGAGTAGCAGGCCTGGCCTTGCGAAACGAGTTGCCGTTCGAGTTCGAACGCAATGGTCGACTTGCCTGCTCCCGGCAGGCCGGTCAGCCAGATCGTGAGAGGATTCTGACGGAGGAGTCGCATCCTGTCCGCAAGCGTGATCGCGCCGTGGATGCGTTGCGCAAGGCCGCCGGGCTGTTCCATGGTTATGTTCCAGAAGGACTTAAACGCAGTGTCAACGTTGGCGACATACGCCACGCGTCGCGGCGATGCCTCGGCGGAGTGGGTCAGTGTGACGTGGAAGCCGTCGGGCGCGGCAGGCGGCGTTAAGCGGGAGCGCTATGCAATGACAAGACGGGGCATGGCGGCATGATTCGGCGGGAACACCTCCGTGTTCCTCATAATTCGCTCAAGAAGCCTGCTACGAGCGACATAGCGATAGCAGACGCCTGGTTTGCACGAGGCGCGCCAACGCACCACACGCGCCAACCCCGCGCACGGTCACGCCGACATACATACCTCAGTGCCTCGCTTCCCCAGGCGCCGCGTCCTTGCCGGCAGTGGGCGGTGTATCGTCGTCGCTGCTACGGGCCCAGAAGAACAGGTCCGGCATATACGCGCCCATGCCCGGTCGGAACGCGGCGCGCACCGCCTGGTACAGATACTCCTGAGCCTCGCGCACGGCCTCTGCCGGTTCCTGGCCATTGGCGAGGAGTGCCGCGATGGCCGAGCCGAGCGTATCCGTCAAACCCATGATGCGATGGCTGCCGCGGTCCCACATGTCCTGGCGCAATTGGCCGTCTTCACTGAAAAGCGTATTGACCAGCCGGTGCGTGCCGGTTTCCGTCGACAAAATGTATTCACAGCCCTGCGACAGCAGATGCGAGATCGCCGCGTCGAGGCTCGGCGCTTCAGCGTCGCCGTCTGGCTGAGCGAGGGCGAGCAGTGTGGCCGAGTCGGCGACCAGCAAGGTGGTTTGTGGCGCGAGCAGGTCGGCAATGGCTTCGCGCAGTTCGTCGGCGGCGAGCACGTGCTCGTCGTCGAGTGTGAAGTCGGGGGCGAGAATCAGCGGAATATCGTCGTAATCGGCTACTACTTCGGCGATCGCGCTCACTACTTCGGCGCGCGTGCAGGCGCCCACCTTGAACGCTGCGATCGGCATGTCCTCGAGCAGCATGCGCGCCTGGGTCGCTACAACCTCTGGGTCGAGCCCGTTGACTTCGTCGCAGCTCGCCGAGTCGCGCACGGTATAGCCGGTGAGCACAGAGACGCCATGACAGCCCATGCTGGCAAGTGTCATCAGGTCGGCTTGCAGGCCAGAGCCGCCGGTAGGATCGGAGAGGCCGAAGGTGAGGACGATCGGAGGCGTGTCGCTGGGCATGAAGATGTACAAAGGGGCAGTATTTTTGGCGCGGTGAGTGCGCAAGCGGCTCAATTATGCGTCCTAAAACGGCGCAGAGGCGTTTTTTCGCATCGCGGGTGGCTTCGTTCCCGGCTTCCGGGCTAACCCGTGGCGTGACGCCGCACGCAGCGGCACTTTTCCCATCCAGCATTGCCGAAGGTCGTTGCGCAAAGGGACTGGGCGTTTTGCGATTGCTAGGCATTGGGGCGGCAACACGGTACCATCATGGCTCCTGTTTCCACGGACTTCACGACGCGATACAAGAATGGAATATCAAAGCTGGATGTGCCTGATTTGCGGCTGGATTTACGACGAAGAAGCCGGTTTGCCGGACGAGGGCATTGCGCCGGGCACGCGCTGGGAAGACGTTCCCATCAACTGGACGTGTCCCGAGTGCGGCGCGCGCAAGGAAGACTTCGAGATGGTCCAGATCTGAAGCCGAACGGCGGCCGGCGTCGCCCCGCCGAGGTGTGGCATCGCGCCGGAACGTCACCGTGCTGGCCGTGTCCCAACCGCAAGTTGACGTTGCATAGTCTGTCATGGCGCATTGGTCGTTCTGCATTTGTCCCTGTGCAGCTGTCATCGCGCATTTGTCATTGTTCAGTTGCCGGTCCGCGCGTTAGGCGCTCAGTCTGCGCGCGGCGCTCAACGGCGGCCCGCCGACTTTCCGTCGCCAACTCATGACTCTTCGATCCGCAGCACCTGTTTCCTTCGACGCATTGCCCAACCCGCGCGGCGGCGCTGTTCGCCCGGCGGAACTTGCGCTAGCCGAAGCGCTGCTGGCGTTCGAGCAGCACACCGGCTGCACCACCGCGCTGGTGCGCGCCTCGCACGCACTGCGCAGCGCGGGCTGGCTGAGTGCCACGCGTTTCGCCGACGCGCTCGTGCGCCTTTCGCCGCTGGCCGCGGGCGATCCCGCCGAGGCCGAGAATGTGCGGCCGGCGTTTGGCGCCGCGCTGCGCGACTTCCGTGCGGCGCTCGAGCGTCACAATCTGCGCGAGCTCGCCTGTTCGCCCACGCTCTTTAGTCATTACCGCGAGTTGTGTGCCGATCTCGGCGAACACACAACTGCTTCTCCGGTGGCTTTCGAAGACCTCGCGCTGACCGCGCGGCCGGTGCCGCCCGTTTCGTTTCATGCACAGTCGGCCGAGCAGTTGGCTCATCTGCGTGCGCGCTACGAACGCGCGCTGCTCCCGGTGCTGCGCTCGCAGCCGGACACCGGCAGCGTGGCGGCGCGCGCGGCCACCAACGCCGCGCTCGACGAACTCGACGCGGTGTTCACTGAACTCGCCGGTCCCGATCCCTATGACTTCTGGCGTCTTGCCAAGGCCTGCGCCCGTGCCTTGCGGGTCAGCGGACGCGCGGCGGGTGAGCCCGACGCGCGGCGTTTTTACGCGCGTTGCAATCTCGCGCTAGCCGATCATGCGCGCGGCATCGAACGCGCCCAGCGCTCGCTGGTGCGAGCTACCCTCGCGCTGCTGTGGCGCGATTACGCACTGTTCGGCGCCGCCGCTGAAGACGCCGATCAGGTCGAGGTGCTGCACGACTACGGCTTGACGGTCGATTGGCACGTCGCGGGCACGCAGGCATCGGAAATGCTTTGGGAAGCCGGAGCGGTGGAGGCGCAATCGGTCAGCGCGCACACTTCACTGACACGCGAACTTGGTGTACTGAGCGTCAACGCGCATGCGTACGAGGACTTTCTACAAACGGCCGACGCCGCGATCTCCGCGCTTGCCGAACACGCGCGGGCCGCGGACCAGCCTGAGAAGGCCGATCCGAGCGAAGCGCTCCAAGCCGGCGACGCCGCGTACCGGCTCGGGTCCGCAGCTTGCGCGCTCGGCCTCGGCCATGTCGCGCTGCTAGCCGATGCGCTGGGACTCGCGTGGCGCCGTCGCGCTCATGCCGGCGTGTCGACGCCTGCGGTGCGTGCTCACGTGATCGTCGACGCACCTGCGGCCAGTGCGCTGGAAGGCGCGGCCGAGGCATTGCGCGCCACGCTGCACAAGGTGGCGGCGGGCGTGGCGCCACCGGCCAGCGGCGCAGCGCTGAGCGCGCTTACGCGGTCGGTCGAGCAGGGCGGCGCGTAACGCGCGTCAGGAGCGCCAGGGCCGCGCAAGGAGCGCGTCAGGTAGGCAACTACGCAGGCAAGCCCGCAAGCGGGCGCGCAGGCCCAAACTGCACCGTGGCAAGGCCCGCGTGCGTGATAGAGTGCAACATGAATCGCCGTCGATGGCTCGCGGCACGCTCCATGACTCACGTCGCCGTTCCACGCTCGAAGCCCGCCATCCTGCACCGTCTTTGCTAAAATCCGAACTATGTCCAAGAGTAGCGATCGCATCAATCTGACCAACCAGTTCCTGATCGCCATGCCCAACATGGCGGATCCGACGTTTTCAGGAACGGTGGTCTACCTTTGCGATCACAGTGAGCGCGGCGCGCTCGGCCTCGTGATCAACCGGCCGACCGATATCGACCTGGAAGCGCTCTTCAGTCGCATCGACCTCAAGCTCGAAATCGAGCCTCTCCTTCATGTTCCCGTGTATTTCGGCGGCCCGGTGCAAACCGAGCGCGGCTTCGTGCTGCACGACCCGAAAGACGGCAACACCTATACGTCGTCCATGTCGGTGCCGGGCGGTCTCGAAATGACCACGTCGAAAGACGTGCTCGAGGCGGTTGCAAGCGGCACGGGTCCCGAGCGTTTCCTGCTCACGCTCGGTCACGCCGGCTGGGGCGCGGGTCAGCTTGAAGAAGAGATTTCGAAAAACGGCTGGCTGACGGTCGAGGCCGATCCGAAGATCGTGTTCGACGTGCCCGCCGAAGAGCGCCTCGAAGCCGCGCTCGCGCTGCTCGGCATTTCGCTGTCCATGCTGTCGGGCGAGGCCGGGCACGCATGAGAGGCGCCGCATGAGCCTGCCGGCCGGACGTGAGGCGACGCTGCTTGCGTTCGACTACGGTGAAAAGCGCATCGGCGTGGCGGTCGGCAATTCGCTTACGAAGAGCGCGCGGCCGCTCGTGATCGTGCAGAATCGCAGCCGCGAATACCGCTTCGCAGAGGTCGGCAAACTGATCGTCGAATGGAAGCCGGACGCGCTCGTCGTCGGCTTGCCGATGCATCCGGACGGCACGCCGCACGAAATGACGCAACTCGCCAAACGGTTTGGCAATCAATTGAACGGCCGCTTCAATTTGCCTGTCACGTGGATCGACGAGCGTTATTCGTCGGTTGAGGCAAAGTCGGGTATCCGCGAGGGCAAGGGCCGTGCCGACATGCTCGACGCCGAAGCCGCCAGCATCATCCTTCAGCAATATCTAGACGGACTTTCGGACCATCATGAGTTCCATTGACGCCGAAGCGCTTTATCGCGCGTTGCTCGACCAGATTCGCGCCGCCTATGGCGACGAGTTCGGTGCGGCACAAACCGGTGCCGAGGGCGCCGTGCTCGCCGGCATTTACAGCGGTGGTGCGTGGCTCGCCGAACGGCTCGCGCACGATCTGAAGGTGGCGAGTTTCGGCGTTGTGAATGTCGCACTGCATCGGGACGACTACGCGAAGAAAGGTCTGCATTCGCAGGCGAGCCCGACCTCGCTGCCGTTTTCCGTCGACGGCCGCCGCATCGTGCTGGTCGACGACGTGCTGTACACCGGTCGCACGATCCGCGCGGCGCTCAATGAGCTCTATGACTACGGCCGCCCGGCGGCGGTCGAACTGGCCGTGCTCGCCGATCGCGGCGGCCGCGAGTTGCCGGTGGCGGCGCGCTTCGTCGGCGGCGTGGTGGATGTGCCCGCGGACGCGACGCTGGTGCTCGCGCGCGAGCAGGGCAGCGCAGGCCAGCCGCGTTTCACTTTTCACACTGAAGCCCGCGCCGATTGAGCGCGGCATCCGGGTGCCAGTGCGCACGCACCGCGACTCGCAGCCCGCCGCACACACGTTGACGTCCGTATCTCCAGCAGGTAACTCATGAACACCGCGAACCAGGCTTCTCACGACCAAGCCGATAGCGCCACCGAGCGCTTCCGCTACGGCTTCCTGAAGGGCAACCCGCAGCTCACGAAAAACGGCGAGCTCAAGCATCTGTTGTCGATTGAAGGTTTGCCGAAGGCGATCGTCAATCACATCCTCGACACGGCGAGCCAGTTCGTCAGCGTGACGGATCGTGAGGTCAAGAAGGTCCCGCTCCTGCGCGGCAAGTCGGTCTTCAATCTGTTCTTCGAGAATTCGACGCGCACACGCACCACGTTTGAAATTGCCGCGACACGTTTGTCGGCCGACGTGCTGAATCTGAACATCAACGCTTCGTCCACGAGCAAGGGCGAATCGCTGCTCGACACGATCAACAATCTGTCGGCGATGCACGCCGACATGTTCGTCGTGCGTCATGCGTCGAGCGGCGCGCCGTATCTGATCGCCCAGCACTGCGCACCGCACGTGCACGTGATCAATGCCGGCGACGGCCGTCATGCGCACCCCACCCAGGGTCTGCTCGACATGTACACGATCCGCCACTACAAGAAGGACTTCACGAATCTGCGTGTGGCGATTGTCGGCGACATTCTGCATTCGCGAGTCGCGCGCTCGGACATTCACGCGCTGACCACGCTCGGCGTGCCGGAAGTACGCGCCATCGGCCCGCGCACGCTGCTGCCGGGCGGCCTCGAACAGATGGGTGTGCGCGTGTTCCACAACCTCGACGAAGGGCTGAAGGACGTCGACGTGATCATCATGCTGCGTCTGCAGAACGAGCGAATGAGCGGCGCGCTGTTGCCTTCGGCGCAGGAGTATTTCAAGAGCTGGGGCCTGACGCCGGAGCGGCTCGCGCTCGCCAAGCCCGATGCAATTGTGATGCACCCGGGCCCGATGAATCGCGGCGTCGAAATCGATTCGCAGGTGGCCGACGGTCCGCAATCCGTGATTCTGAATCAGGTGACGTTCGGCATTGCAGTGCGCATGGCGGTGATGGGAATCGTCGCAGGCAATAACGATTGATCCGGCAAACGCATGCGTGCGGACCCAGAACGACGCACGCGCGGCAGACAACGCAGAACCTGGCCGAATCCGGCTGAAACATTAGGGCAGCGCATGACGATTCATATTCAAGGCGGCACGCTGATCGATCCGGCAGCAGGCACGGAACAGCAGCAGGACGTTTTCATCGAGGCGGGCAAGATCGTCGCGCTCGGCAACGCGCCCGCCAATTTCGAGGCGACGCAAACCATCGACGCGCGCGGTCTGCATATCGCGCCCGGTCTCGTCGACCTGTCGGCGCGCCTGCGCGAGCCGGGCTTTGAACACAAGGCCACGCTCGAATCGGAAATGGCCGCGGCGCTCGCTGGCGGCGTGACGAGCCTCGTCTGTCCCCCGGACACCGATCCGACGCTCGACGAACCCGGTCTCGTCGAAATGCTGAAGTTCCGCGCCCGTAATCTCGATCAGGCGCATGTGTATCCGCTCGGCGCGTTGACGGTCGGCCTGAAGGGCCAGGTCATCACGGAAATGGTCGAGCTGACCGAAGCGGGTTGCATCGGTTTTTCGCAGGCCGACGCGCCGGTGGTGGATACGCAGGTGTTGATGCGCGCCCTTCAATACGCGAAAACGTATGGCTACACGGTGTGGCTGCGTCCTGTGGATGCCTATCTCGGCAAAGGCGGCGTGGCGGCGAGCGGCGCGCTGGCGTCGCGGCTCGGACTCTCCGGCGTGCCCGTCGCGGCGGAAACCATCGCGCTGCATACCATCTTCGAACTCGTGCGGGTGACGGGCGCGCGGGTGCATCTGTCGCATGTGTCGTCGGCGGCGGGCATCGCGCTCATGCGCGAGGCAAAGGCCGAGGGCTTGCCGGTCTCGTGCGACGTCACCGTGAACCATGTGCATCTGATCGACCTCGACATCGGCTACTTCGACGCGCAGTTCCGGCTCGACCCGCCGCTGCGTCAGCAGCGCGATCGCGAAGCGATCCGCGCGGGTCTCGTCGACGGCACCATCGATGCGATTTGCTCCGACCACACACCGGTCGATGACGACGAAAAACTGCTGCCCTTCGGCGAAGCCACGCCGGGCGCTACCGGCCTCGAACTGTTTCTGTCGCTAACGGTGAAGTGGGCCGACGAAGCCGGTGTGCCGCTTGCAAAGGCGCTCAACCGCATCACCGCAGCGCCGGCCGCCGTGCTCGACCTGCCAGCGGCGGGCAGCGTTGCGGTAGGCAGCGTGGCCGACCTCTGCGTGTTCGACCGTCACGCGCATTGGCGCGTCGAGCCGCGCGCACTGAAGAGCCAAGGGCATAACACGCCGTTCCTCGGTTACGAATTGCCGGCTCGCGTTCGCGCGACCATCGTGGCCGGCCGCGTCGCATTCGAGCAACGCTAACGTGCCCGGCATGGCTCACGCATTGGCCAGTCTGGATTTCGCATCGACCCGCAACGGAAAGCTCCGAATTCGGTTGTTCCGTTAGTCAGAGAGCCTTTACTGGCGTGGCTTTCCGGGCTTAGTCCGAAATCGATCCAAAATAGATCCAAAATATTAGTTTCTTCGCAGGTTTGTGGGGATGTAGGCCGCCTACCGACCCCTTTCCAGCCGTTCGATCGAATGTGCTACGAGTGACCCTCTGGAAGACGTTCATTAGCAGCAAGGAGGGCCTCATCGAAAAACAACGCATGCGGGGCCTCCTGCTTCTGCGTTGCGATTTCTTATCGGGTTTCGGCTTTTCCCTTGGCAAGGTCAATGGAGCGCAACAGCACGTGAATCACCTCGTCCTGCTCGTTACGTGTCAATCCCACCCATAATGGCAGACGGACCAGTCGCGCAGACAGCGCTTCCGTGACCGGCAGTGCGCCGTGTGCACGCCCAACGACGCGTCCGGCCGGCGCCGTGTGCAGCGGCACGTAATGGAACACCGCACCGATACCGTGCTGCTTCATGCATTGGAGCACGGTATCCCGGTCGACATCCGCCGCCAGCAGCACGTAGTACATATGCGCGTTATGCGTGCACGTGTCGGGCACGATCGGGCGGCGCACGATGCCGGCCTCCTCGGCGGACGCCAGGCGGTCGTGATAGTAGCCCCATGAAGAGAGGCGTTCGTCCCTGATTCGGTCGGCCTGCTCCAGTTGTGCCCACAAAAAAGCCGCTGTGAGTTCGCCCGGCAGAAACGACGAGCCGACTTCCTGCCACGTGTATTTGTCGACTTCCCCGCGAAAAAAGCGGCTCCGGTCGGTGCCTTTCTCACGGATGATCTCGGCGCGCAGTACATTCTCGGGCGTGTTGACGAGCAGTGCGCCGCCCTCGCCGGAGATCACGTTCTTGGTTTCGTGAAAGCTGTACGTGCCAAAATCTCCGATACTTCCGAGCGCCTTGCCACGATATGCGGACGTAACTCCTTGCGCCGCGTCCTCGATAACCAGGAGGTTGTGACGCTGCGCGATTGCGAGGATCGAATCCATTTCGCAGCCGACACCCGCGTAATGTACCGGCACGATCGCGCGTGTGCGCGGAGTGACAGCAGCCTCGATCAGACTTTCGTCGAGATTCAGCGTATCCGCGCGAATATCGACGAACACCGGAACGCCGCCTCGCAATACGAACGCATTCGCGGTCGACACGAATGTGTAGGATGGCATAATAATTTCGTCACCGGGCCCAATTCCCGCGAGCAGCGCGCTCATCTCCAGCGCCGCGGTGCATGAATGCGTGAGCAGCGCTCGCTTGGTGCCCGTGCGCTCTTCGAGCCAAGCACTACAGCGCTTTGTGTAGGCGCCGTCGCCGGCAAATTGTAGATTTGCGTGCGCGTCGGAAATGTAGCCGAGCTCCTGCCCTGTCATGTACGGCTTGTTGAACGGGATATGAATCATGTCTTCCTTGCAATTAGAAAGCGCGAGCCGCCCGCCCGGAAATCTACGCCCGCCTGTATCATCCGCGCTTCGGCCGCCATCGGCGCGCCGGGCAGACGGTTCAGCCAAGGCGTGACGCTCAACTCCGCTCCCGACGCTTCAGCTTCGCCCGCGCGACGGGTGAGTCTAGATAGCATCATCAGCGGCAGCAACACGGAGACGAATGACGTGCTGCGCACGATCGAGAATCGCGCTTCGCGCACTGCCGCAGCCCACCTCGAGAAACGAGAAGAAGTCGCTCGCATAGCTGCGCAGCGCCACGATCAGCTGGTCGCGAGCCTCGAACCAGAAGTTGCCGCATCCGAGCGCTGCCCACTCTGCGAAGTAGCTCGCCTTGAAGCCGGAGCTTTCCGCGCTCAGCGCGGGCGCATAAGCCGGCAGCCGATTCTGCAGCGTAGGCTGCCAGCCGCCCGCCGGGCAGGCCATATCGCTGGCCGCGTACAATGCGTCGCAAACGAGGCACCGTTTCACAGGTTGCTCCTTGCGGCCGGTTCGGGACGAGGAAATACGAGATATTTGAATGTGACGAATAGCAGGCCCGCTACCACAACCGTCGCTATTGCCTGCACGACACGATAGGAGAAGTGCAGACGGTCGACTAAGACCGCGAGCATCGCGTATTGCAGCAAATACCCGCACACATGCACGCCGAAGTACTTAAGCGCAGGCACTGTGATGCTGCCGCGATGTCCGAAGGTCCAGTTGCGGTTGCTCCAGAAGCCGGCGCTCGCGCCCGCTACGTAAAGCACCGTCATCGCCGCCTTGGCCTCTACGCCAAGCCAGGTGAGCAACAGGAACAGCAAGTAGCCGCCCATATTCACGGTCGCACCAACGAGACCATAGCGGAGCAGTTGGCCGATCGACGCGCGTGGATTCGATGTCATCGCCGACTCAACACTGATCGCTGATGGTCACACCTGTCGCCGGATCGAGCGTGCGCAGCAGTCGCGCTGGCGTTCCGACATAGGCGCAGAGGTCCTGCGTGTCGCGATCGATTAGCGTCTGCGCCCCGATCAGGGTATCGTCGCCGACGCGCCTGCCTTGCATTAATACGGCCGAGAATCCGATAAAGTTGCGCGCACCGATCGTGACATTGCCGCCGAGCGTCGCATTGGCCGCGATGAAATTGTGGTCGCCGATTGCGCTGTCGTGGCATGCGGTCGCGTTCGACCAGATGACATTGTTCGCGCCGAGCGTCACGCCTGGCTCGATGACGGCGCCCGGCATTACGATCACGTTATCGTGGATGACTACATCGCGCGCGATCCACGCGGCCGGATGCAGCAGATTGGCGAGAGTGTAGCCGCTGTGTTTGATCGTGTGATACACGCGTTCTCGCGCAAGCATGCTGCGGTATCCCACTGCGACGAACACCTTCGAGTCGGCGGGCGCGTAACGCTCGCACACCGCGTGCCAGCCTAGCAAAGGGATGCCATCGATTGCAGAGGGACCGGCTGGCAGATATGGTTCGTCGACCGTGAATGCCTGCACTTGCAAGCCTAAGTCGCTCGTGGCGTAGCGGCACACGAGTTGGGCGAATGGCCCCGCGCCGAAGATGATCAACCTTGCCATTCGTGCTCCCTGCGCGAATCATCGGCCGCGCGCGGCGCGCGGACGCAGTTGCCCTGATAAATGGCTCTAACGAGCGAAGTCGGTCGGCCCTTTACTTCCGAGAAGATCTTGGCGATGTAGATTCCGACTACACCGATCGAAAAAATAATGACACCACCGATTAGGAACAGCGCGGCCATCAGCGACGTCCAGCCGACAAACACGCGTCCCCAGAACAACTTTTGTAGGACGAGATAGAGGATCACCAGCGTCGCGGTGCCCGACGAAAGCAGGCCTAAGTAGAAGATGCCGGTAAGAGGCCTGCTGCTGAACGATGTGATCGCATCAGCCGCCATCACGAGTTTCTTGCGAAAGGTATAGGACGAGTTGCCGTCGTATACCTTCGTCGCGACGATGCGCTTCTGCACAAAGCCCGCGTCTTTCCAGACGGCGGGCAGGAACAGTTCGGTTTCGCCATACTGCAGCAGCGCGTCAGCATAGCTGCGCTTCATCAGCCGCGAGACGATGTCTCGGTCCGAAATCTGCACTGGCGAGAATGCGTTAAACACCTTGTAGAACAGGTCGCTGGTGAAAGCTTTCGCGAATGGCAGCGTCTTCTCTTCGAGCTGGCCGACCACCACGTCGGTTTCGCAGTCTTCGTCCATCGCTCGCCAGAAGCGTCCGAGATTCTCAGGCTCTTCCTCGAGATCAACGTCGATCACGAAAACACGCTCGCCGCCCGCGTGGCGCATGCCGCACATCAGTGCGCGATGCTGGCCGAAGTTGCGCGCAAGGTCGATTACCTTGACGCGCGGATCCGTCGCGCACAACCGGCGCGCCATCTCGAGCGAATCGTCGGGCGACGCGTCGTTAACAAACACTATCTCGAAGGACGACGTGAGCTTTTCAGCATCAGCTACGATGCGGCGATAGAACGCGTCAACATAGCGCGACGACCGGTAAAGGGTGGTGACGACGGAGAGCATTAACATCATCAGGTCTTCATAAAGGCCGCGTGCTCGGGACCCACGTTGAGCAGCAGATCGAGAATGGACACGCTGTGTTCGAACGGCGGAAAGAGCTGCGGGTATTCCGGATAACCGTCATAGCGCATCCATTCGACGCGTATGCCTGCTTCGGCAAAGCGTGCTTCGTCAAGATACTCGCGCGCTGCCGGCCCCGACAGGTAGACTGCCGCGCCCGCCTGCCGGCAAATGCTGACAAGCCGCTCAACGCGGTCGCCTTGAAGGTCGTAGTCCCGTGACGAAGTAATGCGTGTGGCGATACCCAGTTCCGCGCACACCGCGCGAATAAAAAGCGCATTTATGTCCGACAGCAGATCACACGCGCAGGCCTCGCCGTACCACGCTTCAATCGTTGGAGCGTATCGACCAAAGTAGCGAGCGCGCGCATATGTGTTCGAGATCGTTCTCCAATGCTGGGCAGCCCAGCGCCGATCGGCTATACGCGTCTCGCTGATTTTCTGTTCGAGCTGTTCCTGGCGGACCGGAATGCTTAGCCATTGCACGCCCGCCTGGGTTTTGATGCGGTTGCGATTGCGCCAGTCATTTTTGGTGTACTGCACCTCGTCGTACACAATGAACTCGTCAACCGCGCGAATCAGGTCGAAATAACCTTTCCACGGCACATAGTTCGACTGGAGGATGGCGACCTTTTTAGTCATGGTCGGTCCGCCACCGCCGGTACACCCGCCGAGCGCCGGCTCGCCCACCACGCGAGGGCCCGGCGGACAAGCACGACGAAGTAGATCACGTAGACGATACGCAGAAAGTAGAAGTAGCGGTTCTCGACGTGGGCAATCGCCATGCTGAGCGACACCGAACAGAACGCTGTGATCACCAGCACCGCGAGCCACGGCTGGCCTAAGCCGACGGACCCGAACGATACAAGCGCCACCAGCAGGAACACGATCTTCGTGCCGGTCACCTCGGCGTGTGTATAGTTGATGAATGGCGCCAGTGCGTCGGCAGGTGGCCGTCCCAAATATACCGCCCAATAGAATTTCGACAGACCGATCCAGAATTTGGTCGCGAAGTATTGGAAAGCTGGGACCTGCGTGACAAGCTTGGAGAAATATACGAATGGAACTGGCTGCATATATGCAGCCAGTTCAACGGCGGGCTGGCGGTTGGCCGGATCGAATGCGGCCATCACGCGCGTGTCGTACAGCCAAGGCACGCCCGAATGCAGATACACCCACAAAATTTGCACGAAGCCCAGCGATGCACCCGCACAGAAGCACGTGAGCGGCGGTAGTGCGGCCTTCATATCGCGCCTGCCGACGAGGGCGAGCCACAGCGGCACGGTAAATGCCGTGCCCACCGCGAAGTTCTGCTTCATCAGGACCGCGGCTCCAGCGAGTATGCCGGCCCAGAACGCCTTGGTTTTCGATGGGTTAAGTCCGTCAGCACTCAACAAACAGAAGGACAGCAGAAACAGCGCGAGACTTTGGTGGTCGGATAGCCGCACTGAAATGAAGCCGAGTGAGAACAACGTCGTCAGAATCACAAGGACGACATCTCCGACGCGTAGCGATCGCGGCACGCAGGGCGCCAGCGCGTCATTCCCGAAGCCCGAAAAACGTCGGAGAAGCGTAATTCCCGCATAGATCAGCAGCAGCAAGAACATCAGGTTCTGGAACAGAGTGATATAACTCACCAGAATTGGATCATCCGTGAACAGCAGCGGCATCGTGTAGTACAACACGATGCCGATAGGGCGATAAGCGTGATAGCAGGTCGCGCCCGCGTCTCCGCTGCCCAGGAGAAAATGCGCGCACCCGGTGGCGACATCGAGATACTGGGGCGCATCGCCGATCGAGGGAAAATCCATGCCTTTCTCAAATGGGATCTAGTGTGGTAAGTCCGAAGCGTTCAATTGTACAGCAGGCCGTGGTGGCCTCCGGGGGCTGCTGTGAGGCGAGTCTCGTACATCACAGACGAAGTGAAGGCTAAGTGCTTTCCACCGGAGGTGGCCTTCTAAGCATTCGTTGAAAACGAGAAGGCATCGAGCGTCACCAAAGTCGGGATCGCCCTGACCGCGCTTTCATGGTCGGACCGAACAAAACTTGTCACCCGAGACGGGTAATCCGCGATGAACCGAAATTCAGGCGGGTTTCACCTTGACCTCGTTCCATTCGCGACCGCGGCTATCGCGGTAGAGTGCTGTCATTTGGGCCGTCTGGTGTCCGAGCAGCGCCTGCGCGAACTCTGCACCGAATTCGTCGCCGTACAATCGCGCAGCGAGTGACCGGATCTCGTGAAACGTCGGCGGCGTCTTGCCTTCCGCCGCGACAACTTTCGCCGCGTCGCGGTAGGTCGAGAACATGGTGGAGAAGCTTCCGAGCTTCGGACTAAGCCCAGGCTTCGCGGTGCCCTTGTGCCGCACGTGGTGAATGAGGTACTTCGATACGACGTCGTCGCGGCACTCGCGGATTACGTCCTCGATCGTCAGGCCGCCGAGCGCTTTTAGCCCGGTCGACACCGGGATCTTCAGCTTCGTGCGACCTTGGCTCTTCCGCTGCTCGACCCACAGGAAACCGTCCTTGACGTCGTTGAACTGCATGCCCTTGACGTCTTCGCGGCGCTGGCCAGTGATCAGCGCGAGTATGAACGCGCGAGCTGCCCAAACGGTCTCGGGCTGCTTCTTCGCCTCTGCGACGATCGCGAGGAATTCGTCCAGCGTCAGGCGATCGCGCGACACCTCGCTCTTCGGGTTGCGCAGCGCGACGACCGGGTTCTTGCCCGGCTTGATCAGCCCCTCGGCGATCGCCTCATTGAACATGTCGATCAGACGGCTGCGAAGGCGCGATGTGTGAGAGGCGCTCACGGCTGCCGTGTTCGTCTTCAACCAATCGCCGATCTCCTTGGGCTCGATGTTCGGCACTGACTTGTTCGCGAATGGCGCGTCCCTGATGATCTTCAGGTGACCGCGCAGGATCTGCTCGCTCTTCGGGCTGTTGCCGCGCTCGCAATAAACCTCTTCGTAGCGCTTGCACCATGCCGAGAACGTCATGTCAGCACCGAGCACGCGCTGCAGCAGGCTGGTCTCGCCTTTGCGGCGCTCCAGCTCGGCATTCACGGTGCGCACCTGCGCGGCGGCAACCTTGAAGTCATAGCCGAGCCCGAACGTCTCGCCCGTCGACGGGTTGCGAAACCAGTAATAGTCGTTCCCGTTCTTGTAGAGGTTGTCCGGCCAGTCGCGCCGGGCTGCCAAACGACGCCTAGCGGCCATTTGTCATCCTTTCGATGCGCTCGGCAACGGGATCGACGTATTCAGCGTTCGGCTTGCAGAAGTACTCGCGACCGACCTTGCGCGGCACCGGCCGGATGCGCCCGTTTCGAATCCAGTTCATCAGCGTGTTGCGATGCGGCTTGTGCTCGCCGAAGATCGATTCGGCCCAGACGGACAGTGGAATCAGTTGCGCTGCCATGTGACACCCCAGTGTTTTCTCGTTGTTTCGATTACTCGTTGTGCTGCTTCGGTCATGCTAGGATTCGAGCCTTCTTAGCAGGTCGCTGAAATACCACCGAGGCGCGTCATCGCGGTGGGCCGTAGATGCGTTGATATGAGGACCTTACCCGCCCCCCTGGAGATCATGCGCGGCGCTGACACGTTTACCGAGAGTTTGTTTTCTTTTCGCAAGCTGGACGACTTCGTTCCGGCCTCGCATCCGCTGCGTGCGATTCGCGTCATGGCGAACAAAGCGCTCGCGAAGATGGATCGACTGTTTGCCGGGATGTACGAAGCCGACATAAAGGGCGGGCGGCCGAGCATCGCGCCGGAGAAATTGCTGCGAGCCATGCTCATTCAGGTGCTTTACAGCATCCGCTCGGAACGCCAGCTCATGGAGCAGGTGCAATACAACCTCCTGTTTCGCTGGTTCATTGGTCTGGCAATGGATGATGTGGTGTGGGTGCCCACGGTCTTCACGAAGAACCGCGAGCGGTTAATCAAGCACGACGCAGTGATCGAATTCTTCAACGAGGTGGTGGCCATCGCTCGGAAGAAGGATCTGCTCTCGGGCGAGCACTTCAGCGTAGACGGCACGCTGATCCAGGCGTGGGCGGGACACAAAAGCTTCGTGCGCAAGGAGGGTGACGATCAGGACAACGACGGTGGCAGTGCGGGTGACTTCAAGGGTAGCAAGCGCAGCAACGAGACGCACCAGTCGAAGACCGATTCCGATGCGCGTCTTTATCGCAAAGGCGAGACGGCCAGCGAATTGCGGTACATGGGCCATACGCTGACCGATAATCTGCACGGCCTGGTAGTCAACGCGCGCGTGACCAGTGCTGACGGGCACGCTGAACGCGAGGCGGCCAAGATCATGATCAACGATGCAAGGCAAGTGGCAGAAGACCCCAACGTGGAAATCACGCTGGGTGCGGACAAGGGTTACGACGCACAGGAATTTATCGAGGCCTGCCAGGCGATGAAAGTTACACCGCACGTTGCACAAAACACTTCGGGCCGGCGTTCAGCGGTGCCCGATACGATTGCCTCAAGCGTGGGCTACGCCATTTCGCAGCAAAAGCGCAAGTTGATCGAACAAGGTTTCGGATGGGCCAAGACCGTGGGACGCATGCGCCAGGTCATGGTGCGTGGCTTGAAGAAGGTGGACCAGATGTTCGTGTTGAACATGGCGGCCTACAACCTCGTGCGCATGCGTTCACTGGGACAAGTCCGCCCGTAGTGGCGGAAATGGCGGCAACGAGCCCAGAAATTGGCCTTAGGCCATCGAAAATGATGTTGAATCCGCGCTGAAATTTCGCAATGCGAAAAAGCTTGCAACAGAAGCTGCGTAAGCGGAGGGGTGCTGCTTCCACTGATGGGTACTTCAGCAACCTGTTAAGGGTGCGGAAAAACGCTTGATACCCACTCCAAGGCCGGGTAAGCGTGGCTTGTACGCGATCTAGGCTGCCGCCATGAAGACTTTGAAGTGGTATCCGCAGGTCGGCCAGCGCGCGGTGCGCCTGCGCGCGGTGCGCCTGCGCAAGGCAATTGCAATAGATAGAGCTGCTAGACCGCGCGCGCCGTCCAAGTTCTTGTTTCTCGCTAGCCTTATCTAGAAACTGTTTGTGATGCTTTGAGGATTGGCTTTGCGTAATCTTGTGCGCCGCCCAAAAACTGCGCGATGGAACTTATACTCGATAAATCCAAAAATCGAAGAACCGAGGTATGCGCTTATGAAGACGATGATGCATAAGACGGACGTTCTCGT
Source organism: Paraburkholderia kirstenboschensis (assembly GCF_032806925.1). Classification (NCBI taxonomy): domain Bacteria; kingdom Pseudomonadati; phylum Pseudomonadota; class Betaproteobacteria; order Burkholderiales; family Burkholderiaceae; genus Paraburkholderia; species Paraburkholderia kirstenboschensis. Next base: position 3,601,240 of record NZ_CP136513.1, read on the forward strand.
TCCCGGCGCGATGCGCTTCATTGCATCTATAGTGGCCAACGCGATCGGAACGTGAACAAGGTATACGCCATACGAAAAGTTCCCCAACCGTTCTAGGGGCTTTAAGTTCAGATGCTTGATGCTGAGAACGAGTGTGGCTGCGAATGCGAAGGCGAGTACGAGGTTGCCTTGCATGGGATTGGGGTCTTTCCACATATCACCGATGCTCCAACAACCAAGGGCCGCGATCGCAAGCCAGATGCTGGGAATTCTAACGAGCGCGTCTCGATGAAGCGCGCACAAGATCCCGGATATGAAAAACACGTTCGCGGTCGAGAGCAGTACCATCGGGCCCGGAAGAAACAGCGAGATTTGGGTATATTTACTAACCCATATCAACAACATGACCCACGCGATGCACACCGTATTGATCGATCGCTTCGTCAGCTTCAAGAGCACGAGCGCATATACGAAAGCATAGAACGCAACTTCGTACATCAATGTCCAGTATGGAATCTTGTAGCTCTCGTTCCCATTCGTGGTGGGGATCAAGAACGCGGATTTAAGGGTGAAATGCCACTCGAAGTGCGGAGATGAAAGCAAGATTCCCGACAGCGCGATTGCCGCCCAGAATCCCGGGTAGATTCTGGTGGCACGGTTCAGGAGGAATTTCTTACCCTGATCCATGCAGCCAACCATTACGAACCCGGAGATCGTAAAGAAGAGCAAGACCCCGATCCGGCCATAGTCGACGCGTAGATAGGGTGCAAAATCGAGTCCGCGTGCGTAAAGGGTATACACCGTGACGTGTTGAAATACAACCAACACCGCGGCGATCGCCCGCAGGCTTTGTATGGCTCCAATTCTTTGATGCGAATGCAATGAGTCGCCCACAGGGATCATCCTTTTTTCAGCAAACGGTAATTTTACAGCAGAGGTAGTAGCTAGATCGCCAACCCGTGGGACGCGCAAATTCTTGACTCAAAACTTCACTTTCATCTCAACCGTCGTCACGTCGTTCCAGAGCGGTGGAACGCTACGGTTTTGACTGTTGAGCTTTGTAAAGTAGTGCCGGGCTGATACGCTCATCCGGCCATAGCCAACTGAAACGCCTACGACTGGCGCGACCGACCAGTAGGTGTCAGACAGGTGCAGATTCTGCGGATAGCCGCCCACCTGCCAGTTGGAAACGTCTTCCGACCATGAGTCGCGATGGATATAAGCGCCAGCCTCGGCCGCGAGCCTGACGCTGTACAGCCAGTAATAGACCTCAGCTGTCAGCGCAGCGCCTTGTGAACGACCCTCGCCAGTGAAAAAGGCTGTCGGAACGGCGACCTTCGGCGTGTATGCGTGTGTCTTCGGATCATAGTTTTCGTCCATCGGCGTGCAAGAGCACGACGCGGCGAAGCGACCAAGATTGACGTAGTCAAGGTGCCAGTCAACGCCCCAAGCGCCGCGCGTCAGCAGCGGACCTGTAAGGCCCAGCGAGAAGGTTGGCGGTTTGGCCGTGACATGCGAGCCTCCAGGGATGCCAGCTTGCTGCCAGCGGCCATCGGGCGTGTCAGCTTTGGAGAGGCCAATGCCGGCCTGAACGTGGATACCAAACGGGTGGGCAACGTAGTCGTCGATCAGATCGGCGTGTGCGGACGCGGCCGCACAGCCTAGCGACATTGCTACGGCTGTTGTTCTCCATCGTGCGCCGGGGAGTCGGAGTTCGCGTCCAAGTCGATCGCAGCGCCGATTTGGCGCATCTTTTCGAGCACTCGCTGGATGTCTTTCTCGGCGAGCGTTAGCCGGGCCGCGCCAAGGAACAACGATGCCGGTGTGACTCCCTGCGGATTGCTCTCGTTGACCAAGTCGCGCCAGCGTCGGCTGCTCGACAGACCGAGCAGTTGCGCCATCTGAGCGCCGGTAAAGCCGAGCTCTTCCTTGAGCTGCTTGAGCTGCTGAACCGTAGGCGGTTGATAGAGCATATCGAGTTTGTCCGGCGCGCGAGTGCGGGCGAAAGCAGAGTTTCATGATGGATTTCCTTTCGGAGTGACGCCGCGCGGGATGCGCTTCATCTGGTTATTAGAATAGGCGGATTCCGCCTAGCAGTCAAGCAGCCAAATAACGATCGACCACCAGCCGCCATCGAGCGGCTTTTTTCATTTCCGGGGCCGCCTTTGAACCATCCACACGCAGAGCACCAGCGGATTGCCGCTTTGGAGAGCCGGATGAACACGCTCGAGCAGGAGATCAGCGCCTATCGCGTTGAACTGTTGACAAACACGGAAGCGACGCTCCGCGTCGAGTCGAACACAAAGGAACTGGTCGAGCTGCTGAAGCTCGCCAAGTCGGGCGTCGGCTTCTTCACGGCGACAGGGCGCGTGCTCCGTCGTGTGGTTATCTGGGTCGGCCCGTTCCTCACGGTCGCTGGCGCTCTCTGGGCTCTCGCTCACGGCAAGTGGCCGTCACTGGACTGATATGAACCCGAACGACTTCATTTTCGCGATTGCGCCGGCAGCGCGCGCGAGCGCGAAGACGACGAAGATCCCCGCCTCGTTCGTCGTGGCACAGGGTGCGCTCGAATCCGGCTGGGGCACGTCCGCGCTCTCGAAACAGGCGTTCAACCTGTTCGGCGTCAAAGCGGACGTCGCATGGCACGGCGACGTGCTCACGATGGACACGCGCGAGTTCCTGAAAGGCCAATGGGTGACGGTGTCCGCGAAGTGGCGCAAATCCCGAACTGGCAGGCGTGCATCGACGATCACGCGGCTTTCCTGCTCAACAACGAGCGTTATCAGCCCGCGTTCGCAGACACGAGCGGCTCGACCTTCGCGCTCGCAATCGCAGCGGCCGGTTACGCGACCGATCCGCAATACGGGCAGAAGATTGTGTCGATCATCAAGGCGCACAACCTGTCGACACTGGACGCGTCATGAGCAAAGCGAAGATTGTCCGCGACAGCGAAGGCCGGTTCTACGGCATCAAATGGATATGTCCCGGCTGCGACGTGGATACGCGCGGCACGGGCCTCCACGTCCTTCCCGTGAACTGGCTGCCAGCCGGCGAGACCGTCGAATCTCCGCTCGTTGCTGGTAAGCCGCATTGGGGCTTCAACGGCGACCTCGATCGACCGGTATTCACACCGAGCGTGCTGAGCACGTGGGACGAATGGCAGGGAGACGGCGTGCCGCCAAAGAAGCACGTCTGTCACTCATTCGTCGGCTGTAACGGTGCACAACCCGGACAGATCACGTTCCTTGGCGACTGCACACACGATCTGAAGGGCACGACGGTCGATCTTTCCGACGCCGGAAAGCAGCCACACGAATAACCGTCGTTTACCCCTCTCACGCATAACCGCCTTCGGGCGGTTTTTTCGTTTACGGCCATGACAACCGTCGCACACGAACACGAGCAGCATGAGTCGATCGAGATCGACATCTTCTATCCGGACCACCCGCCGCGCACCGAGTCGGCGCTCTTCCGCAAGACGAAGCATCACCTGATCGCCGTGCTCGACACGCCGTGCTGGGTGTGCGGGACAAAGGAAAAGCGTGAGGTGCATCACTTCCACGCGGAATGGGCAGACGCCGACGGCATCGACTTCGACAAGATGCGCGAGTTGCATCCGGCGTTCGACTGGTCGAGCTATCGCGAGCCGAGCGATTTCATCGACTCCGAATACAACATGATGGTCCTCTGCGAAAAGCACCACCGCGGCAAGAACCACGGCATTCACCTGCTGCCGCTCCCCATCTGGATCATGCAGCGCAACCAGCGCGCCGATTTCATTTTCTCGCCCGACGAGATCAACCCGAAGGAGAAACCGTGAAGCAACAAACTTCCAGCGTCATCACTGGCGGCATCACGATCAGTGCGGCCACGCTCGAGCCAGCAGTGAGCTGGGCGCTCGCCGCGATCTTCCATGCTCCGGTGCCGGATAGCGTCTCGGCGCTCGTGACCGGCGCGCTCGCGGCGGCCGTGCATACAGGCATCAATGCTCTTCGCGCGCGCAGCGCTGCCAATGGTCATTTCGCCGCAACGGCGACGATGTTCAATCCGGCGAATGTCGTAACGCCCGCAGTCGTGGCACCCGCTGCCGCTCAGCTGTAAATCCCCGCCGCGCTCGCGGCATACCTGAAGGAAATCCCGAAATGAAAAAGATGCTGCCTGCGGCAGGCCTCGCCGCGCTCGTGTTCTTCGCTGGCTGCGCGAATGCGCCGCAGGTCGCCGGCAACTTCCAGACGCAGGTTGCGAAGGCCTGCGCAGTCGTTCAGCCGACGCTGCTGTCGGTGCAGGCGATGACGGTCAGCGACCCGGCCCAACAGGTCATCATCGGCCAAGTGGTGAAGCTCAACGGCTCGGTATGCGCCGCCAATGCATCGGTCGATCCATCCAGCGTGGTCGCGCTCGTGAATACGTCGATTCCGGCCGCTGTGCAGGTGATCGCACTGCTGCCGATCGATGAGGCTGCGAAGTCCGGTGCGCAGATCGGTCTGATGGCGTTTCAGGTCGCACTCTCCGCGGCTCTCGCGCAGTACGGCACGCCGACGACCGCCGCGCCGGCGGCCGCGTCCGGAGCCGCGACGCAATGAGCAAGTTCCTGACTTCGCTGGTGATGGAGAATGCCACCGGCATGGACGATGGGAAGTGGCGTCTGACGGCGCCGCTGATCTACGACTCGGATGTCGCGGGGAAGGTTATCGTCGTGCCGACGGGCTTTGTCACGGATCTAGCCTCGGTACCGCGCGTGCCGATCGCGTACATGCTTGCTGGCGGTACGAGCAACGAGGCATCGGTCGTCCACGACTATCTCTACACCTCTCACATCGTCGATCGCGAGACGGCAGACGCGGTGTTGCGTGAGGCATCGGCTATCACAGGCGTTCCGGCGTGGCGCCGCACGATCATGTGGGCCGCCGTGCGTGCCTTCGGCGGTTCACACTGGGATGAGAAGCCCATCTCTGCATGAAAACAGCCCACAGCCTGTATTCTGCTTTTACAGGTTGTGGGCTGTATTTTTACGCGAACTTGGCCGTAGTACAAAAGTGGTACAGTTCCCGCCTCAAAAAACTAAAGGCGGGATAGATATGACCGTTAAACTGGAGACGGTAGGCGACGCAATCGATTATATTTCGGCTAATCTTGCCCGCCCGGGCGACGCCGCTGAAGAGATTGCGGTCGAGGGAGATCTGGCAAAGCTCTCGATTCACATTGAGGGAGAAAACTATCACGGCAGTTTCCCCGGTGAGTTCGCTCGTGGACTGTGGGAGTTTCAGGAAGCGATATACAATGCCGTGGCTTTCAGCCTATATGGCGTCGAAGACATTCGGCGGCTGACTGCCGAGCAGAAGGACGATTTCAAGATCGTCTTTGAGCTTCAAAATGGGTCTCTCGACATCGCCGCGATGTTGACGACGTTTTTTGAAAAGTTCGCCGAAGGCATCTCCAAAATGGACAGCAAACATAAGGCGATTACTGTTGCGACGGTGGCTCTGATCATCGCTTCAGCATATGGCGCAGTCCAGGTCGTGGAGGCCAATGCCGATGTTAAGAAGGCCGAGGTCGAGGCGCATCTGAAGATCGACCAAGAGCACGAGCGTACAGAGCAGTTCAGGGTTATCACCCAAGCGATCGCTGGTAACAAGGTTGCCGCCCAGTTCTCGAAGGCTACGGAAGAGGGTGCCAGGTCAATTGTTAAACGCGCGCAGGGTGCCACCGAGGTGCGTGTTGGTGCTGTGACGTTCGACAAAGATGAAATTGACGAGGTTAACCAGCGTGCGGCGAAGGAAAAAGCCTCCGCTCAAATCCTAACCGACGAATTCGTCGTTGTGCGCGTGGAAACGCGCGACAGCAACATGACGAAGCTGATTCTGGCCAGCGCAAAAACTGGCGAATTCAGTGCGATCATGCAAGACGAAGAATTCGACGCCGACCAGATCAACAAGCTTTGGTCGGCCATCCGTAACCGCGAGAAGATCCAACTCGAGGTTAATGCGACCTACATCCGGAGCAATATTCGCTCAGCCCAGATCGTCAAGGTCTTGTGATCGAAGCTGCCTTCCGAGCGAGTTCCACTTCGCTTGGAACGGCTTTGGCATATCGAGAACTTTCGCGTTTGTGGCGTCGCGTGCATTAGGTCTGCGGCATCAATCACGTGCATGCACTGACGAAAGCCAGCTTTGCCCATGCAAAGGCCTCGGGGCCGATCCGCTCGACCGAGCAGCCGGTGTATGCGCAGAAGTGCTCGAAGTCGTCGAGCACCGTATGTCCAAGGTCGTTCGACTCGAGCGGCTTTGCGCCCAAGATTCCTGCCAATATCGCGTCAGGGTTTCCGAAGCACATGATCCACCTCCTAGGCTGACCCATGAGCACGGAGCGGACCCCATTTGTCAGGCGTGCACACCTTCTGGCGCGTGGATCGGTTCGACGGGGGCGGTCCCGCGGCGCACTCGGGCTCGGTTGCTGAGCAGAGTGGTTGCCGGCTTCAGGTCAATGTCGATCGTACCGTCAAATCGTGGGCCTTTGCGCTTCAGAATCTCAACCGCTGCACCAGCTTCGGAAGGCTTGACGGCGATGCGCAGGTCCGCAGGCGATGCGTCGCGCGCTTCGCTCAAATGGCGCATTACGAAGAAAAGCGATGTCGTCGACCGTGCGGCAAGAAGGAGACGGCGTAGAGAGTCGGCGCGCACGTGCTTTTACCAGAGCAACACTGCGGCGCACGTGCCGGCAGTCAGCGCCTGTTCGGCTGACCAGAGCTGATCGCGCGATTGCTGCGCGCGGACTAGGATGAGCCGCTCTGGCGAGATTCCGGCATACGCCAAGCCGTGTACCGACGGTTCAGCCGGTGGGCTGAGCAACAAGATTGGCGCCGATAATTTCGCGAGCGCTGGCGCGATCAGTCGCATTTCTCCGCACCCGTGGGTCTGCGCGAGTATTTCGATGAGTGAGCTGATCGGCCAGCCTCCGCCGGGCAATTCCGCCGATAACGACGGGTATCCGGTCTCGACTGTCGAAATCCGGCCGAGCGCCAACTGCGATGCGCGCCAGAGCGACGGGTGAATGCTTTCTGGTTGTGGGGTCGAAAGTGTGCTCATGACCGCCTCATGCACTGTACGGATATACAGTATAGACGTGCATCAGCGTGCTGTATGGATATACAGTAGAATGCATCAGCAAATCAATCCAAATCCCCTTTGCAAGTGTCTGATTTCATTAGTGCGCTATTGTGCATTTCTGGATCGATAAACACACCATCAATCGACGCCTAACCTGTTGATTTAAGGCTATATTTTGGCTTCAAACAACCTAATCCGAATATGAAGCTCGCGTTACGCAAGGCCCGTCTCATCGCGCATCTACTGCACGGCATGTGGATCGTGGCGACGCGCTTTCCGAAAGCTGACCCGGACCGGCGTCACGCGCTCAATCGCGACTGGTCGCTCAAGATGCTGCGCCTGTGCGGCATGCGGCTTGTCGTGCATAACGACGGCGCGCGGCTCGACCGCGGCGCGCTGGTCGTGGCCAATCACATCTCGTGGATCGACATCTATGTGATCAATGCGTGGCGGGCCACGCCGTTCGTGTCGAAGGCGGAGATCCGCCAATGGCCGTTGGTCGGCTGGCTCGCGCAGCAACTGGATACGGTGTTTATCCAGCGTGAGAAGCGCAGCGACGCGAAGCGGATCATGCATGAGCTGTCCGACCGTTTGAGCGCGGGCGAGCTGATGTGCGTGTTTCCGGAAGGCACGACGTCCAATGGACTCGCGCTGTTGCCGTTTCACGCGAATATGTTTCAGGCGGCGGTGTCGGCCGCCGCGCCGGTGCAGCCACTATGCATTATGTATGAAGACGCGCACGGCCGGCAGTCCACGGCGCCTGCCTATATCGACGATCTGTCGCTCGCGGACTCGCTTAACCTGCTGCTGCGAGGCGGGCCGTTGACCGCACATGTGTACGTGTGTGCGCCGCTTGCGGCGGGCGCGGACCGTCGTGCGTTGGCGGCGCAAGCGCAAGGCGTGATTGAAGCGGCGCTGCGGGAGATGCAGGGCGGCGCGGCAACAAGCGGCGCGCTCGTCGCCGAACAGGCGAAAATGTCCGCATCCGCCGAAACAATGATTGAACCCGCCGACAACCCGGCCCGCTCGCCAGGCGTCTAAGTCCCGTACCGCTTAATTGCCGCCGCTCGAGCGGCAGTTGTCGCATTGGACCTGCGTGAGTGTGCGCTCCGCGGGATTTTGCGCGAGCCGCACCGCTGACAGCTTTTCGCCCCACACGCAGCCAGAGTCGAGTCCGATCAGGTTGTCGCGCAACATCAGCCCTAGCGCCGCCCAATGGCCGAACACCACGGTCACGTCAGCAGTTTTGCGCCACGGCACGTCGAACCAGGGCATGCAGCCGGGCGGCGCGGCGTTCAGGCCGCCGCTGCTGCTAAAGTCCATCGCGCCTTCCGCATTGCAGAAGCGCACGCGCGTCAACGCGCTGCAGGTGACGCGCAGCCGTTCGATGCCTTTCAGATTCGGCGTCCACAGGCTCGGCTCGTTGCCATACAGGCCCGAGAGCGTCCCCTTCCAGTTCGGCGCGCGCAGCGCCCGCTGCAATTCGTCGGCGAGTTCGAGCGTGAGGCTTACGTCCCATTGCGGCACCACGCCCGCATGCACCATCAGCATGCCGTTCTCGTAATGCGCGATGGGTCGGTGACGGACCCATTCGAGCAGGTCGGCGGCATCGGGCGCGGAGAGAATTTCGTCGATCGTGTCGCCCTTTTTCGACTTGCGAATTCCCGCCGACACCGACAGCAGATGCAGATCGTGATTGCCGAGCACCGGCACCGCGCGATCGCCGAGCGCGATGATGTCGCGCAGCGTGGCAAGCGATTCGGCGCCGCGGTTGATCAGATCGCCCGCGAACCATAGCGGCGTGCCGGCCGGCGGCGCGGCCTTCGCGAGCAGCCGCTGGAACGGCGTGCGGCATCCTTGCAGGTCGCCGAAGGCCAGAGGCACGGGGTGCTGCTGCGAAATTGACGAAGGGGACGAAGGCGCGGTGAAGGGAGTCATCGAGGAAATGTTTGCGATTCAATACACGCGGCGGCGAACGGGGCGTGCCGCGTTAAGCAGTGCAGCAAGCGAGCGTGACATAATAGCCCGTTTGAAGCGCCGGCATCGCGCCACGCCTCGGCTACCGCTGTTGTGGCCGCATGCGGTGAACGACCGGCGCGATATTGCATCACAATAGGATGGCCCTCGTGAACGGAGAAAGCATGTCGTCTTCCCATGCGAAGCAACTCGTCCGCACGCTCGTCACCGGGGCGAGCGGCTTCACTGGCCGCTATCTGGTCGATAACCTGCTCAGTCGCGGCCATACCGTGATCGAAACCTTCGCCGGCCGCGACGAGCGGGAAACGCCCACGCGTTTGAGGCTCGATATCACCTCGCCGGAGAATTGCCGGCGCGTGATCGAAACGGCGCGGCCCGACTACATCGTTCATCTTGCTGCGATCAGCTTTGTCGGCCACGACGATCCGCTCGACTTCTACCGCGTCAACGTGATCGGCACGCTGAACCTGCTGGAGGCGTGTGCCGCGACCGGTCATACGCCGCGCAAGGTGCTGATTGCGAGCAGCGCGAATGTGTACGGCAACGTGACGAGCGACGCGATCGACGAAAGCTTTCCGCTCACGCCGGTCAATCACTACGCGGCCAGCAAGGCCGCTATGGAAACGATGGTGCACACCTGGTTCGACCGGTTGCCTATCCTGATTGTGCGTCCGTTCAACTACACGGGCCGCGGACAGGCGTCGAACTTCCTCGTACCGAAGATCGTCGAGCACTTCGCGCGGCGCGAGCCCTCTATCGAACTCGGCAATATCGACGTCGCACGGGATTTTTCCGACGTGCGCTACGTGGCTAGCGCTTACGAGGCGCTGCTCGATTCCAAGGCGGCTGGTGAGACGGTGAATGTGTGTACGGGCACGCCGTTTACGCTTCGCGACATTCTCTCGGCGGCGAGTGATTTGACCGGGCACGAGCTTGAGATTCAGGTCAACCCCGCGTTTGTACGGCATAACGATGTGAAAATGCTGGCTGGGTCGCCGGCTAAGTTGCGCTCGCTAGTACCGGGGGTTGAGGCGATTCCTTTTATGGGTACGTTGCGGTGGATGTTGGCGGCGCGGGTGGGTACTTAGCCGAATCCGGTGCGGGCAATGCTGCATCTGGCGGTAAAAATTACAAAATGATGCAGGGTTGTTCTAGTCATGAGGAATGATCGGACGTCAGGTACTGCGACTTCGAGGCGCGCTGACGTTGCACATTTGCGGGGCGTGCCAGCGCCTTGCCGGCGCCGAGTGCTTCGTGCGAGAGCGCCTAGGCTTTTTGCTACTCTTTCGAAGTTTCGGGTCGTATTAGGGCGTTTTTTTGGAAGCTGAGTGTCATATAATCTCCGCTCCCCAATCGTCAAGCCGCCCGACTGTGCCCGGCTGTGGTGCGTGTTGGCATGCTAACGACCCGCACATTCGCGCCAGCCCACCCTTGTTTCTGGCGCGGATCCGCACAGAAAAAGCGCCGGCTACTGCTGCTAGCGGTGGTGACAGACGGGCGGGCGCGCTGCTTACACTGTGGCGCAGGAATACACCTTAAGGATTTGTATGATTCTCGTAACGGGCGGCGCCGGCTTCATCGGCGCGAATTTCGTGCTGGATTGGCTAAGCGCAAACGACGAACCTGTACTTAACGTGGACAAACTCACGTATGCGGGGAATCTGGCTACGCTCAAGTCGCTTGAAGGAAGCGAGAAGCACATATTCGCCCGGGTCGACATCTGTGATCGTGCGGCAATAGACAAGCTGCTGGCTGCACATACGCCGCGAGCCGTCGTGCACTTTGCGGCTGAGAGCCATGTAGACCGTTCGATCGACGGACCGGCTGCTTTTGTGCATACGAACGTCGTCGGCACCTTCACGCTGCTCGAAGCGGTTCGCGCTTATTGGGGCAAGCTGCCCGAGGCCGAAAAGTCGGCCTTCCGTATGCTGGCCGTTTCCACGGACGAAGTGTTCGGTTCGCTTGGTCCTCAAGATCCGCAATTTTCCGAAACAACGCCGTACGCGCCGAATAGCCCTTATTCGGCGACCAAGGCAGCGTCGGATCATCTGGTGCGCGCCTACCATCACACGTATGGCCTGCCAACACTAACCACCAACTGTTCGAACAATTACGGCCCGTATCATTTCCCGGAAAAGCTGATTCCGTTGATGATCACCAACGCGCTCGCCGGTAAGTCGTTGCCGATCTACGGCGACGGGCAGAACGTGCGCGACTGGCTATACGTCACCGATCACTGCTCGGCGATTCGTCAGGTGCTCGAGCGCGGTACACCTGGTGAGACTTACAACGTCGGCGGCTGGAATGAGAAGACGAATCTCGAGGTCGTGCAGACGTTGTGCGATCTCCTCGACGAACTCAAGCCCAAGGCGGAAGGCTCGTATCGCGAGCAGATTACGTTCATCAAAGATCGTCCTGGCCATGATCGCCGCTACGCAATTGATGCTCACAAGCTTGAGCGTGAGCTTGGCTGGCGGCCGGTCGAGACGTTCGAGACGGGGTTGAAAAAGACCGTGCAGTGGTATCTCGACAATCAGTCTTGGGTGAATGATGTCACCTCTGGTGAGTACCGGAAGTGGGTAGGCCAGCACTATGCGTGATCGTGAACCGGGTTTCTCTGGGGGCGCCGACACGATTCTCGTGACGGGTGCCGGGGGGCAGCTTGGTGTCGAGTTGTGCCGCAGCCTGTCGCTGTTGGGTCGTGTCGTGGCGGTTGCGCGTGACACGTGCGACCTTGCATCGGCCGATCAGATCGTTACCACGATGCGGACGGTGAAACCGCGCGTCGTGATCAATGCGGGCGGCTACACGGCTGTCGATCTCGCGGAAACCGAAGCGGACGCGGCGTACGCCATCAATGCAGTCGCGCCGGGCTTGCTGGCGGCCGAAGCGAAGGCGCTCGGCAGTCTGATGGTCCATTATTCGACCGACTACGTTTTCGATGGGGCGAGCGAGGCACCTTATACGGAAGACGATATCACGGCGCCGTTGTCCGTCTATGGCCGGTCAAAGCTCGATGGCGAGCTAGCGATCCGCGACGCGGGTGCTGACTACTGGGTGTTTCGCACGAGTTGGGTTTTCGGCTTGCAGGGCGCTAATTTTCTGAAATCGATTGCGCGCGCCACACTGACGCGTACGTCCCTGTCGGTGGTCGCGGACCAGGTCGGTGCCCCGACGCCAGCGGCGCTGCTGGCAGATGTCACTGCGCTTGCCGTGCGCGGCTATCTGAGTGGTCCGTCGCCAATGCCTAATGGCCTTTATCACGTCGCAGCGGCGGGAGAGACGAATTGGCATCAGTACGCGTGTCGGATCGTTGAAACGCTTGCCCGTTCGGGTGTTCCGGTTGCCTTGAGCCCTGAGCGCGTCGCTCCTATCGCGTCGGCCGACTACGGCAGTCGTGCTGCACGTCCGGCCAATTCCCGGCTGGACACTTCGCGCTTGCGGGCAGCGTTAAACGTTGATCTGCCGGACTGGCAGGACGGCGTCGATCGTGTGCTTGCGCAGTTGATCGAAGGACGGCGTCTTTTCGGCTGATTGGCGTGGCGAAAACTTGAGAGATCAAATCATGAAAAGAAAGGGTATTATCCTGGCCGGAGGCTCCGGCACGCGCCTCTACCCAATCACGCGTTCGGTATCAAAGCAGTTGCTGCCGGTATACGACAAGCCAATGATCTACTACCCGCTGAGCACTTTGATGCTCGCGGGCATTCGCGACATTCTGATCATTTCGACGCCGCAGGACACGCCGCGTTTTTCCGAGCTTCTGGGTGATGGCAGCCGCTGGGGGCTCAATCTTCAGTATGAGGTTCAACCTTCGCCGGATGGGCTCGCTCAAGCGTTCGTCATTGGCAGAAAGTTTGTTGGAAATGATCCGTCGGCGCTCGTGCTTGGCGACAACATTTTCCACGGGCACGATCTGATGGGCCAGTTGCAGCGCGCCACGGCGCGCGAAACCGGTGCGACCGTCTTCGCGTACCACGTGCATGATCCTGAGCGCTATGGGGTCGTCGAGTTCGATCAGGCTTTCCGCGCCGTTTCGTTGGAAGAAAAACCGAAAGCTCCGCGCTCCAACTATGCGGTCACGGGGTTGTATTTCTACGACAACACTGTGTGTGACGTCGCCGCGGACATCAAGCCTTCCGATCGCGGCGAACTCGAGATTACGGACGTCAACCTGCACTATTTGCGCAACGCCGCTCTCAATGTAGAAATCATGGGGCGCGGCTATGCGTGGCTCGACACGGGCACGCACGATTCCTTGCAGGAAGCTGCGACCTTCATTGCAACGCTGCAAAAGCGACAAGGTTTGATGGTCGCCTGCCCGGAAGAGATCGCATTCCGCAGCCGCTGGATCTCTGTCTCTGACCTTGATGCGTTAGCCGCACCGCTCGCAAAAAATGCGTATGGCCAATACCTCTACCGGATTCTGAAGGAAACCGTTGCATGAATCTGACCGTTATCCGCACTGCGCTTCCGGAAGTCGTGACTCTGGAGCCCAAAGTGTTCGGCGACGACCGCGGCTTCTTTTTCGAAAGTTTCAATGCTCGCGAATTTTCCGAAGGTACGGGCATTGAGCGCAACTTCGTTCAGGACAATCACTCCCGTTCTGCGCGCAAGGTGTTGCGCGGGTTGCATTATCAAATCCAGCAGCCGCAGGGCAAGCTGGTTCGCGTGACGAGCGGCTTGGTTTTTGATGTCGCTGTCGATGTCCGTCGTAGTTCTCCGAACTTCGGCAAATGGGTTGGCGTCGAGTTGTCCGATCAGAATAAGCGGCAGTTATGGATTCCGGAGGGGTTCGCGCACGGTTTCGTCGTGCTGTCGGAATTTGCCGAGTTCCTGTATAAGACGACCGATTATTACGCGCCAGAGTACGAGCGCTCATTGGCGTGGAACGATCCCGTCATTGGAATTGAATGGCCGTTCGAGGGTGAGCCGCTGCTGTCGAAGAAAGATGCTTCAGCGCCTGCACTTGCCAACGCCGAATTATTTAACTAGCCCGACTCTCGAGGAGATTTTTATGGCTATTCAGTTGTTCGTACCTAATTTCCGCATCCAGGAATGCCTCGACGAGATCAAGGAATGCCTTGAGAAGGGCTGGACCGGACTGGGTTTCAAAACCAATCAGTTCGAAGAGGCATGGAAGGCTTACACGGGCCTCCCGCATGCGCACTTTCTGAGCTCCAATACGGTCGGCTTGCACCTTGCCTTCGAATTGCTCAAAACGAAACATAATTGGATCGACGGCGACGAAGTCATTACAACGCCGCTGACTTTTGTATCGTCGAACCACGCGATTCTTTATTCGCAACTGTCGCCGGTATTTGCCGATGTCGACGATTCGCTGTGCCTCGACCCCGAAAGCATCGAAGCATGCATTACCGACCGGACACGAGCCGTGATCTATGTCGGCGTGGGCGGTAACATCGGTCAGTACGAACGCGTTCTGAAGCTGTGCCGCGATCGCGGTCTGGCTCTGATTCTAGACGCTGCGCATATGTCGGGGACGCGTTTCCACGGCAAGCACGTCGGTCATGACGCCGATGTCACCGTGTTCAGCTTCCAGGCTGTCAAGAATCTGCCCACGGCAGACTCTGGCATGATCTGTTTCCGCGACGCGGAAGATGATGTGCGCGCTCGCAAGATGAGCTGGCTCGGCATCAACAAGGACACGTATGCGCGTACCGCTTCGCAAGGTGCGTACAAGTGGATGTACGACGTCGAGGAAGTGGGCTTCAAGTACCACGGCAACTCGATCATGGCTGCGATCGGCTTGGTGCAACTGAAGTATCTGGACAATGACAACTCCTACCGTCGGCAACTCGCCAACTGGTACGAGGAGTTGCTCAGCGGACATGCCAACGTGCGCCTCATCCCGATTGCCAAGGGTTGCGAATCATCGCGCCATTTGTTCCAGATTCGCGTGAAGAATCGCGATGAGTTGATGCTGGCGCTCAACGAGCATGAAATTTATCCTGGCGTTCACTATCGCGATAACACCGAATATCGGATGTATGCGCACGGCAAAGGCCAATGCCCGAAGTCGCAGCAGGCAAGCAACGAAATCCTGTCGCTACCCATGCACATGGGTGTATCGCGGAAAGATGTTGAATTGATTGCCAGTCTGGTGACTCGCTACGCTGCAGCATGAAGCAGATCTATCCGCCGTTCACGTCGGGTTCAATACGCTTGCGCCTACTGGAGGAATCGGATTTGCCGGTGACTCTCGAGTGGCGCAATCGCGACGGGGCTCGGCAGCATTTCAAAACGTCGGATGTGTTGACGTGGGCGCAGCATTACCAGTGGTTTGGCCGCTATCAGGCCAAGGCTGACGACATTGTCTTCATGGTTGAGGACTTGGCGACACGCAAGCGGGTTGGTCAAGTCGCGATCTATTCAATCGACCCGGCAAGCGGGCGCGCCGAGGTCGGGCGTTTTGTCGTTGCGCCCGAGTTCGCGGGGCAGGGTCGAATGCGCGAAGCCATTGTGGCGCTGATGCGTTTTGCTGCGAATCAGCTGTCGCTTTCTTCGGTCTACTTAGAGGTATTTGAAACCAATTTGCGCGCTCGCCGTCTTTATCGGACGCTCGGTTTTGTGGAGCAGACCGCTATTGACGGGCTTGTGATAATGGAACGGAATATCGATGATCACATATAATAGCGCCAGCGCTCGTCCGTCATTGATGGAGTTCGTGAGCGCTGCGAAACTCTGGCGCGTTTGGCTCCATATGGGGCTTCAGGACGTTAAGAGCCGTTTCAGGAGTTCCGCGCTTGGACCGGCATGGATTCTTATCAATCTCGGCGCGGTCATTGGTGCGGTCGGACTCATATATGGCCGCCTCTTTCATCAGCCGATGAATGAATTCCTTCCTTTTCTTACTTTGGGTTTGGTGATCTGGGGATTCATATCATCATCGCTAGTGGAAGGGTCAATGGCCTTCGTTGTCGCGGAAGGTTATATCAAACAGTTCCCGTTCCCGAAGATCATCTATCTTTATCGGGCGATGGTGCCGTACACAGTCGTTTTTTCGGTCGGGCTATTTGTATTCTTCGTAAGTATGGCGCTTTATCGACGTCCGATAGGCTGGGGCGCGTTATGGGCTGTACCCGGCTTCATGCTGTTCCTGATTATCAACTTCTTCCACGTGGTGATCGTGGCGCACATTGGTGTGCGTTTTCGCGACTTGCCTCATCTTCTGGGTAGCTTGATTCAGATCGCTTTTTATCTTACGCCAGTAATTTTTACGGTCACTATGCTGAAGGACCGTGGATTGGCATTTGTCTATATGTTCAACCCGTTGTATTACCTCATCGAAATCGTGCGTTATCCGTTGCTGAATAGCGAGGCTCCGCCTGCGGAAGTGAGTTACGTCGCTTTAAGCTATTGCGTCGTTGCAGGAGTGGCTGCAACCTATGTCGTGAAAAAAATGTCACAACGCATCGTGTACGTGCTATGACAGAAGACCTGAGAATCAGCCTGCGCGACGTAGGCGTGAGATTTGACGTGTCTGCGCGGCAGGATAGCCTCAAGGCGACTGTCTTGAATGCATTTCGGCCTGGCCGAACGGAAAAGCGGGAGCGCCGGATAGTTCATGCTCTCAAGGGTGTGACGCTGGATATTGAGCACGGTGAGCGTGTCGGGCTGATTGGATTGAACGGGGCGGGCAAGAGTACGATCCTGAAGGTGATGGCGGGCATCTATCCGCCGACCTCAGGTGAGGCGATGATCACCGGTCATGTGTCGGCAATGTTCGAACTGGCCACCGGTTTCGAAATGTCGCAGACTGGCTGGGACAACATTCGTATTCGTGGCATGTTGCTTGGACTCACGCCCACTCAGATCGAGGAGCGCATCCATCAAATCGCCGAGTTTTCCGAATTGGGCGAATTTCTCGATTATCCGGTTAAGACGTACTCGGCCGGTATGTTCATTCGGCTGGCTTTTTCGGTGTCGACGGCGATCAATCCCGAAATCCTCCTGCTCGATGAAGTCATGGGCGCGGGCGACGTCCAATTTGCTAACAAGGCGAAGCGGCGAATGCACGAGTTCATGGAGCAGGGAAAGATTCTGGTGTTTTCAAGTCACAGCCTCGAAATGTTGGCTTCTTTCTGCGAGCGCGTTATATGGATGCGCAAAGGTGAGATCGTGATGGACGGCCCGGCGAAGATCGTTCTTACCGAGTACGAGAGCAAAGCTGGGCAGTGAAGCTGGCGCCGTGGCGACCGCTGGATGACTCGTCCCCAATGTAGTTCGTTGCGGTGAAGGATTGTGAATGAAAGTTGAAGCGGTAATTAGAGATACTCAATGGTTCGCCGAGTCGGATAACTCGCAGCCTGATGTGTCGCTTCTATTGTATGTCGGAGGTGACGGCAAGTCGGAACTCGCACGTGCTGTCGAGTCAGTCTTGGCGCAAACGCTCAAAGCGATCCAACTGATCGTCATTGACGATACGCGCGACGCCGAAGTTTCAACTTGGCTTGCCAGCGCGCAGAAGCGCGATCCCCGCCTTGCCGTTTTGCGGCGCGCAACTGTTGCCGGCATTCCGGCCGTCGGCTGGATCGAAGCTTTGAAGCGTGCTCGCGCTTCTCTTTATGTATTGGCAAAAGAAAGCGATCGATTCCATCGCGAAGCCTTGGAGCAGATGCTGCAGGAGGCGCAACGCACACCTGAATTCATCTGTTTTGGCTATGTTGACATTGTCGAACACGATGAGTCAGGCAACGCTCGCGCTGTCAAACGCGACAAAGAGCGCGGTAAGTCGATGGTCGAATTGCGCGTGCATAACTTCATTGCGCGGAATGCGGTTTTGATTCCGCACTATGCAATCGAAGCCATCGGCTTTCTAGATCCGCACGTCATGCTGTCCCAAGCTGCCGAATGGGATTTTTGGCGCAGGCTTTCCGAGTCTTTTGAAATGAAGGCCGTCGACGTTGCAGTCGGTGTTTGCGATGCAAGCACGATTCGCGCGGAGGCAGCCGGGGTCGACCTTTGGGCGGTCGAAGAATGGATGCGCACATTCCGTAATGATCGGTTGCTGCTTGAGTTTATTGACGATTACCAGCTGGATGCACCTGATCCGACGCATGCAAAGATAACTCGTGAAGTCTGCGCCGATCTGATGCGTAGTCGACTGGGCGAGCACCGAGTCGACGGGGCCAAGGAGGTTGCAGGGTCGAATAACGAAACGGACGGTTATCTGCTTATCGTCAATGTCGCGTACGACGCCTCGACCACACTCTATTTTGACCTGCTACCGCCGCCGTTCGATCACAGAGTTCGTGTTGTTACGGTAGGGCAGAACCTGCCGCTTGAGGCGTTGGCGCGCGCAACAGCAATCATCGTCTCGCGTGCGGTACGGCCGTACGAGGCTTATCTAGACGTCGCGCGGCAGCTCGGCATTCCGACGTATTACTTTCTGGACGATAACTTGCCGATGTTGGTGGAGACTGGCGAATTGAAAATGTCCGGCGAAGATTTCCATCTCGAACCATTGCGCGAGAGTCTCAAAGTGTTCGACGGTGTGCTGCTGAGCAGTGAGCCGTTAGTGGAATACTTTCGACAGCATAATATGCATTCGCGCCTTTTTCATTATCCTGTTGTCTGCGCAGCGCCTGAGGTTATGCGCAGCAAGATCACAGTGAAGCGGACTCCCAAGGTTCCCGGTGAAATTGTCTTCGCCTTCATGGGCGGTCTGCATCGTTCGAAAGCCGTGTGGGACGTGATTCTGCCTGCGTTGGCTCAGATCGCTGGAAGCGGACAACATATTCACCTTATTGCGCCGGGCATGCTAAGTGACAGCAAAATGCTCAGCGATCTTCCGGCGTCTATGCGGGTGACATTGTTGCCATGGGATCTTGGGTACGCTTTTGCACTTCGCCGCTTTGCGCAAATGTCGCCAGACTACGTTTTGTTGGCGCCTAGCAAGACACGCAACAATGAATACAAAACGCGGCATCCTCTTCTGACTGCAAACTTCGTTGATGCGGTTGCCGTGCTGCCGAAAATTGAACCTTACCTCGATATTGTGGATGGCACGGTCGCGTTGATCGTAGATGAGCCATTTGAGCGGGAAGGGTGGCACAGGGTGTTACGCAGCATTGTTGACGGTCATGTGGACGCGACAGGCATTAAAAGCAGAAATCGAACGTTCTGCGCAACTGCATTTTCGGGTGAGCAGAACTTTAAGGTTCTTTGCGAAATAGTCAATTCGGCGGGTGGGGTGCCGTCGTGGCCATCGCAAATGCGACGCCTCAGCAAGTTGGCCGCTGGGCGGCCGCTGCCTACTTCCCGTTCGCTGGGTGGGGATGAGTCATGGCTGCGTACTATCGAGGAACTGCACGCCCTGCGTCATATGCGGCGCTACTCGTGGCGGCATCGAGTGTTCGTCAGGCCCTCGGATCTGTGGGAGCACTGCGGCCCGGCATTTTGGGCAGTACAAAAGGACGCAGTCAAGTACGGTTGGCGCCGTCCCGGCAGCACGTTGGAATTCAGCGACAGCCTGCACCGGAAGCCGACTCACGATTATCGGGTGACCTTGCCCGAGTGTACGCTTGGAGGAATATCGTTCGCCCTTGCCGTGGATGGGCCGACGGAAGGCAAGATAGTCGTCGAACTGATATCTCCAAGCGGTGAACTCACTGCCCGGGCCTCGCGGGAATTGAGTCATCTCGATTTTACCCAGCCCGTGCGGTTTGCCTTTGGCCCGCTTCGAATTGCTGGAGGTGCGGGTTGGCTCATCCGGCTCCGGTGCCGTTCGTCCATGCCGGTATATGTTTATGAATTTATCAATCGACGCCGGTTCGGCACCTCATATGCCCCGCCGACGCCATTCGCTGAGCTGATAATGTCAGATTCTGAACAGTGCCGTGAACCTGGCTCACTGCTGCAGTCCTCGCCAAACGTTTCGCAGAATGCGGACGCCTCGACTTTCATTGATATCAAGTTCGTGATCGAGGGTGACATCCCTACGAACCAGATCATTCGTCGACTGGTGTCCGAGGCCATTGGGACGCGCGGAAGAGTGGAAGCGTTGCTCTTGTCGGAATTCACGCCCGACGTCCTGTTTGATGGCGGCATAGTCATCCTCAGCCGGACCGCAAGCCCGGCGTCGCTGCCGATGATCGAGTGGATGAAGGCAGCAAGCGTCCCGTTTGTCTACTATATCGACGACAATTTCTGGGAACTCACCGGGGACACGCCATTGGCACAGTTTTACCAATGTGCACCTGTGCGTCAGACGCTCGATCGTTCGATTACGGAGGCAAAGACAGTCATCGTCAATGCGCCGCGCCTTGGCAAGTACATAACTGATCGGTACCCCGGAACACACATATCGTATTTGAACGCGCCGTTTGATTTCTCTCTGTTGGAAGGACTGCCTTCGGCAGAAGAGCACCCGAATGAAATACGGATTGGGTTCGCTGGGAGCATCACGCGAGCGGACGATTTCGTAGAGATTTTGCCGGCGCTGGCTCGTATCCGCGATCAGTACAGTCATGTTACGTTGACCTTCTTCGGGTACTGCCCTCCCGAATTGGCGAACTCCGAGCGAGTGACTCATGTACAGCAAGTCGCGAACTATGCAGAGTTCATCAGATTGAAAGCGTCGTACGCGCTCGATATCGGGCTCGCGCCGATGGCGGCATCGGCTGCGAATCTTTATAAGACCAATAACAAATATCGCGAGTATGGCGCGTTAGGGATCGCAGGCATTTACACGAATACGTCGCCCTATCTTGAGACCGTCGTTGACGGCGTGACCGGACTGCTTGTCCGCCACACGGTTGATGCCTGGTACGAAGCATTGGAGCGACTCGTGGTCGATAACGAACTTCGTAGACGCATCGCGAAAGCAGCACGGGAAGATGTGAAGAACAACTATGCCCAAAGCGAGGTAGCGAATCAGTGGCGGAAGTTTTTGCTTGATTTCGCGCGCGATAATTCAACCACATTGCCTCCCAGCAACGCTCGGTCAGCGGCTGCGATGCGAATTCAGATGCGCCGGTGGGTGAGTCAAACGAAGATCCGTGCATGGGTGCGCGTCGGGCGTGTCCGGACGCTTGCGGCAGGCATTGTGCGACGGATGAACGGTTCCCGGGGCAGGTGAAATGGTCTTTCCAAGCTCAGGCAACCTGTCCGATCCAGAGCGACCTCATGTAGTCGCGGTCATTGTCACTTTCAATCCAGACTTACCGACATTGCAGACCATGATTGAGTCGTTGCAAGCGCAGGTTTCTCGTACTGTGATTGTCGACAACGGATCGGCGGGTCATATCGCGGAGCAAATCGAACAACTTGCTCTGCGTCATGTGTGCGTGCTTGAAGCGCTTGAGGCGAATTTAGGTATCGCGGCTGCACAGAATCGCGGGCTCGCAGTTGCAGCGCGGGTCGAATCCGACCGACCGGGCCATCATCACTATGTGTTGTTTCTCGATCACGACAGCATACCTGCGTCCGGAATGGTCGAAAAACTGGTGGCAACCGACGTCAAACTCCGTCGGCAGAACGTAAGTGTCGGCGCGGTGGGACCGGTTGTGATTGACCGTCGGACGGGCACTCATGGCCGCTTTGTGCGAGCAGGCCGACTCTGGTTGAGTCGCGTGCATTGCGCGGACAACTGTTCCGAACTTGCGGTCGATTTTTTGATCTCTTCCGGTACTCTTGTCAGAGGGGACGTCTTGCAGGAGGTCGGCGGTATGAACGAGGGGTTGTTCATCGATCACGTCGATACGGACTGGTGTTTGCGCGCAAGCGCAGCCAAATATCGGCTATTTGCCGTGTGTGGTGCTCACTTGACGCATTCATTGGGCGACGAGGTCGTTAGAGTGTGGCTAGGGCGTTGGCGCGAAGTATTTGTTCATTCGCCGATCCGAGACTATTACATGTGTCGGAATACGCTGTTAATATTGAAGGCAATTCAAATGCCTTTGGCGTGGAGGCTATTTCTCATCGTGCGCCTAATTGGCTCCATTGTGTTCTTCGGACTGGGTATGGCACCGCGCTGGATAAGGTTGCGCCGTATGTTTCAAGGGCTGCTTGATGGCGTGAACGGGCGCAGCGGAGTACTCGACGTCTCCTTGCGTCCTAGGTAAGCGGCTCACCTGGCGCGACGAGCCGCCTACCGTCCTAGCATAGTCTTCGCCGGAATTGATGTTGTTGGGCTAGGCAGCGATCGGGTTGCCTCTGACCGGAAATTATCAAGCTCACTCATCGACGGTCTTCAAGAGTGGCATTGACCGTTCCCATCTCACCGAGGGGCCACCCTTGGTGAAGCGACTTGGGTCGCGGGAACTGGTCACAAAGAAGAGGAAAATCCCGTCTCACCATACCCATCGCCTTGATGCTCAGAAGTCATGCTTCAGCGCGTGGCTCGTCGACGTACTATCCGCGAGATCAAACTTCGAGCTTTCCTACACAAAACAGACTGAGACGCACTGTTTGCAAGTAGCGATGCGATGTACGCTTCCCGTTCCTCAAGTTTCGCTAATTGCATCTGAATATGCGCGGCCTGTTCGTCGAGTATGGCGCGTTGGGTTTGGATGTACTCCGACTGTTCATTAATTTTATCGTGCAGGGAGTTGATGTAGATATGCTGCTTTTCGGCATAATCAATTTGCTGGTGAATGTAAATATTCTTCTGCTCGATTTGCTTGTACGAACTCTTCGCCATGGCGGAAGACCACCATTTGAGCATTTCGGGTTGCGATGACAGTACATCTGAATACGAGGAGAAGGCATTCACACTAGCCAGTTTGGGAAGGAGGGCTTGCCGCCAGCCCTTAATCACATATTGAATGACGATCCGCAGATAGGTTTCAGTCAATTCTTCATTTAGCGAAATGTCTGCTGGGATTGAGAGAATGTCGCAATTTTCGACACAATCAGGATGCAGTTCCGCGGAACGATTGCTTGATGTGATTTTTTTCACCAAGTCAAAATCCGTGTCGTAAGAATTCCCAAGCGAGTCCGCTAATGCGACGCCGAATTCGTGGCTCAAAACCTGAGGCACGAAGAGAAATTCCACACTATCAATGGCGCGCTGCAGAAAATCCCAGTCATTATTCCGGACAAGCAGAATTCGTGGGTCATACCAGCCGATCGAATAGAAAACCTCTCGTCGTACTACGGTCGCCCCATTAGGAATGTGATTGTCCCCGGTTTTAAGCTTTGCTATGTTGACGGGTTCGCCGATAATTTTGGAGCCTGATGCAAAATGCGCTTCGCATTGCGCATACGCAATGCCCGCTGAGCTGTGCGAATCTAGCGCTGAAACCATTTCATGCAGATAATTCGGCTCCCACTCGCAGTCGTCAAACATCCAGGCGATCAGCTCTCCGCGGCTCTGACGAAATGCTTTGGCGGTGGTAAGTGCGGGCAATCCGACGTTCTCTTCGAATCGCACATGGATGACCCTGGGATCGCTGCGGCAAAACTGTTGTATCGTCTCAGCACTCCCATCGGACGATCCATCGTCGACAACGAACAACTCAAAGTCCGTAAAGGATTGATCTAGTACAGTGGTTATCGCTCGCGCAAGCTTTCCCGACTCATTTCGCCGGAATGTCGGCAGTAAAACGCTTACCTTAGGCATAACTACTGCGCCGCTCCGTGAGAATCGGATGAGTCATGCATGCGCGCAAGCATGGTTGCAAGTCTGCCCTCAGTGCGCTGGACAAAATATTCCGAATCGAGCATCGCAAGGATAATCGCGTCCGCATATTTCCCCGCCTTAAAGGCGTGATCGCGCAGAATCCCTTCCTCCCTGAATCCGAATTTCTTGTGCAACGAAATGACCTTTTCGTTTTCAACGAGAACCTCACAATACAATTTGTGAAGGTTCAAATGCTCGAAAGAATACTGAAGAATGAGCGCCTCGATTTCCGCGCCAATGCCGCCGGACCGTGCTGCAGGGTCGCCGATAATCAAGCGGCCCCATTCCGCTTTTCGATTGCGTCGGTCTATATGATAGATGCTGACTGTTCCAATCGCGATTCCGCTCAGATTGGATACTACTAGGTTTATCTCTGAGGAATCTTGAAGCTGCTTTTCAAACCAGTTTTTTTGTTGCCGGCTGGAGATTGGCAGGAATTCGTAAAAATACTCATAAACCTGCGGATCGCTACGCCAAGACGCAATAAGGGGGAGGTCGCCTTCTTCAATGGCGCGTAATTTGATTCGATTGGATTTAAGCATCTTTTACCCAGTATTGCTGGAATGATGGTCGAGCATGCATGGCGCGCGCTACTCGCGGATGTAACTGTCAGGTAATCGTTGATCAAAGGTCATTTTTGCACATTCACATCAAATGCGGCGAATTTGGGGTGGCGCGCCGCTGCGCGTCGTACCTTTCGGGGTCTTTCTGACGAAGGCCAACCGCACATATTCCGGGTACCCGTCTTGTTTTGAAAAGGGCAGAATTCTAAGCTTTGTCCCGCCAAACGGCGCGGTCAGGTTACCAGAATCCTCCCTCGCCCGGTAGGGTTAATGTGCACTGCCCAAACGCGTAAGGGGCACCTTGGGTCTGCCGTCTCGGAGTGCGCGGTACCAAGCGGGGCCACGCGTTGAGCTCTCTGAACTGAATTGGTCCTCGGTGCTGTGACGTGGTGGTCTGTACATGCCGATATTGGATCGTTGGAATCATGTCCGCGGCATCGGGCATGATGGTAGGTGGGCAAGCAAGGCTCGCTCACCCATAGGCGACTTACAGCGATAATTTCGGTAGCAGAGCTGGGCAAAGCAGCTATGATGCGTCCGGGCAAGGATGCTGTGGCGGCTTGCCGGAGCGTCGGGTGGAGGTGGTTGTGCCGGGCAATATAAGGGCATGGTTGGATTTACTCTAGTCGGCAGCCGAACGGCGTCCTCGTCCGTGCGGTTGAGCTTTGATCGTAACAGTGGAAGTTGCGGCGACATGCGAACGATGGCTGGTATGGCAGTTACTCAGATTTTCAATCTGACGCAGTTGGCGACAACGGCAACGCAATAAATTTTCCTCTGAATATGTCGTCATTACCCGTAGCATCGACCGATCTACTGTCGGTTTCCGTTGTTTTATACAAACCGGATTTGCCGAAATTGGCAATCACTTTGCGAGCTTTGTGCCACGCGTGCGAGCGATTGCGCGGGGTTCGTGCAGACAAAGGCATCAGTCTAATTCTGATCGACAACGGGCAAGTGCCCGACCTGTCGCAGTTCGCGGGCGAACTCATTGCCGCGGGGATTCGTCAGACGCTTTTGAGTGGTCATGGCAACGTGGGATATGGCCGTGGCCACAACCTCGCCTTGAGGCACATAGCGAGTCAATATCACTTGGTGCTGAATCCCGATATTGATCTGGATCCTGAGGCGCTTGTACGAGCTGTCGATTTTCTCGACGCACACCCCGAAGCGGGCTTGCTTGCCCCTTGGATTGGTGATGAGTCTGGCGAGCAACAATACCTCTGTCGGAGGGTTCCGAGTGTACTCGATCTACTCGTCCGAGGTTTCTTGCCGCAGCGCTTTCGTCGGGTATTCGCCTCCCGGATCGCTCGATATGAGATGCGCGACGTGATCGACGGAACGAATGTCGTCCGCAATCCACCAATCGTTAGCGGTTGCTTCATGTTTTTCAGAACCAATGTATTGGCTCAACTAGGTGGCTTTGATCCGCGCTATTTCTTGTATTTCGAGGACTACGATTTGAGTTTGCGTGCCCACGAAGTCGCCGAAGTTGTTTACGTACCTCTCGTGCGGGTGGTCCACTTTGGAGGCAACGCATCTCGCAAGGGATTCGCACACATTCGTATGTTCGGCGCGTCGGCAGTAAGGTTTTTCAACCGATTCGGATGGAGATGGCTATGAGCCACATCGCTGTGACCGGCGCGAACGGTTTTGTCGGTCGCGCGG
Source organism: Paraburkholderia kirstenboschensis (assembly GCF_032806925.1). NCBI lineage: Bacteria > Pseudomonadati > Pseudomonadota > Betaproteobacteria > Burkholderiales > Burkholderiaceae > Paraburkholderia > Paraburkholderia kirstenboschensis. Next base: position 3,627,180 of record NZ_CP136513.1, read on the forward strand.
TTGTCCGAGCATTGCTGGCTAGTGGGCATCAGGTGACGGCCTTCGTCCGGCGAGCCGTCGAAAATCCCGACGTAGTCAGAGAGTGCATTATGGATTCGGTGGAGTCGGCGTCGTGGCCGGCAGACGTTGTGCCCGACGCCGTGATTCACCTCGCCGCCCGCGTGCATGTCATGCGAGAAAACACGGGCGATCCGCTGGCCGCTTTCCGGGACGCGAACGTAGCGGGCGCTTTGCAGGTGGCTGAGGCCGCGCATTGCGCCGGCACACGCAGGCTCGTCTTTGTGAGCAGCATCAAGGCGGTGGGAGAGGCGGATAGCGGGCGTCCGCTGCGAGAGGATGATCCTCCGCAGCCTCAGGATCCGTACGGTATATCGAAGTTGGAGGCGGAAAGGGCGCTGACTCGGTTTGGTGAAGAGACTGGCCTGGAGGTGGTGATCGTTCGCCCGCCCCTCGTTTATGGTCCGGAAGTTCGCGCCAACTTCCTGCACTTGACGGCGGCCGTTGCCAAGGGGATTCCTTTGCCTCTGGGCACCATTACTGCCCGGCGAAGTCTCGTCTACAACGAAAACCTTGCGGACGCACTTGTACTCTGTGCGACCGACGCGCGCGCGGCAGGCGAATGTTTTCACGTAACCGATGGCGCCGACATGACTGTAGCAGAGCTTGCGCGCGCGCTTGGCTACCACTTGCACACCAAAGCCCGATTGCTGCCTGTTCCGGAATCCTGGTTGCGTGTCCTAGGAAAACTAACTCGCCGATCACCTCAGGTCGAACGGCTCATCGGGGAACTGCGCGTGGACTCGTCGCATATTCATAAGGTGCTTCAATGGCAGCCGCGATATACCGTTGATGAAGGACTGGCGGCGACCGCGAAATGGTATCGCTCGACGCATTGAGGGGAAAAATGATCGATCTTGCGAGTTCAGTAGGATTCTTGCCGGCTACTGTCGTGGTGTCGATCAGTTCGTTGGTTGCATGTTTGTTGATACTGGGCGTACTACTGAAAACCGGGGTGGCGTGGCGTCTTGCAACTGACATACCGAACGACCGCTCGCTTCACGGTCGACCCACGCCGCGTGTCGGCGGATGGGGAGTTATTCCGGTAGTGGTAACGGCCCTCATCGTTCTCGCGCCGAATCTATGGATGGCCGCTGCGGGCGCGGCCTTTCTTGCGACGGTGTCGCAGGTCGACGATCGCCGCGGATTGCCCGCGCGAGTCAGATTTGCCGCACATCTGGCCGCTGTAACTTTCTTGGTTTGGTCGCATCCGGCAGCAGTGCCGCTCTGGGCTCTGGCGGTCTTGTGGTTTTTACTGCTTTGGCTTGTCAACCTTTACAATTTTATGGACGGTGCGGACGGTCTCGCCGGTGGCATGACGCTGTTTGGCTTCTCGGGTTATGCAGTTGGCGCGGCAATCAGTGTGCATCCTCTGCCGGAACTCAGCTTGGCATCTGTTGCTGTAGCTGGCGCGGCGGCGGGTTTTTTGGTGTTCAATTTTCATCCCGCACGGGTATTCCTCGGCGATGCAGGTTCGATTCCTCTGGGGTTTCTGGCGGGCGCTGTCGGGTACTGGGGGTGGAGCGGTGGTGTATGGCCGATCTGGTTTCCGGCAATTGTCTTTTCGCCGTTCATCGGCGATGCGTCGATCACGCTCCTGCGGCGCCTCCTGCGTGGCGAGAAAATCTGGCAACCGCACCGCGAGCACTACTATCAGCGTATGGTGCGGAGTGGGGTTGGTCACGCGAGGACAGCTCTGGCGTGGTATGTCGTCATGGCAACTGGCATAATGTTTGCTCTATGTGCTCTGGGCCGCGCCGCTATCGTTCAATGGGGCATCGTCGCCGGTTGGGTGGTGGTTCTTTTTCTGGCGGGTGTGGTCGTCGATATGCGCTGGCGTCGTTTCCAGTCAACACTGTCAGACAAGTAAGGATGTCGCTGATGTTAAGAAACAAGGCCACTTGGCTGTCTTTCAGCGCGTTCCTTTTCGATCTATGCGCGGTTGCCGGATCGTGGGTTGTCGCGTATCTCCTTCGTTTTAACGGATCAATCCCGGACGACTTCCGCGCCGGCGCAGTGCGTTCCCTGCTGTGGGTTCTGCCGGTCTACGGCGTGATGTTCCGCATTTTCGGGCTGTACCGCGGCATGTGGGTATTCGCCAGCTTGCCCGATCTCGTTCGCATTTCGAAAGCCGTGATCGCCGGGGCGCTGGTTGCTATGGTCGTCTCCGTACTGGTACAACCTTCGCCGATCGTGCCACGCTCCGTTCTCGTCGTTTCACCGCTCTTCCTGTTCCTGGCCATGGGCGGATCCCGGGCCCTCTACCGGGCGACCAAGGAGTTCTATCTTTACGGTGGTCTCGTCGCCCAAGGCAAGCCGGTCGTCGTGCTCGGCGCGGGCAACGCCGGTGCGAGCCTCGCGCGTGAGTTGTCGCGGTCGAGCGAATGGCGTCTGGTCGGCCTGCTGGACGACGACGTTTCCAAGCACGGACGCGAAATCTACGGTTACAAGGTTCTCGGTTCGATCAGCGAATTGCCGCGTATGGCCGAGGAGTTGAAAACCGAGTACGCGATCATCGCTATCCCTTCGGCATCTGTGGACGTTCAGCGTCGCGTTGCGACACTTTGTGTACGCGCCGGTGTGCGCGCACTCGTGCTGCCGGCGTTGACGGCTGTCAGCCAAGGCCAAGCCTTCCTCTCCCGGGTCCGTCAGATCGACTTGGAAGACCTACTGGGCCGCGATCCGGTCATGATCGACACCGACCACGTCGAAGCGCTCCTCAAGAATCGCGTTGTCATGGTGACGGGGGCGGGCGGCTCGATCGGCTCCGAACTGTGCCGGCAGATTCTGCGCTTCGGCCCGGTTCAACTGCTAGCGTTCGACATCTCCGAGTTTTCCATCTATCGGCTCAATGAAGAGCTTTCCGATAGGTGTCCGGACGTGTCGGTGGTGCCGATCATTGGCGACGTGAAGGACTCGCTGCTGCTCGATCAGGTCATGGCGCGCTACAGCCCCCATATCGTCTTCCACGCGGCGGCTTACAAGCACGTGCCGCTCATGGAAGAGGTGAACACTTGGCAGGCCGTGCGGAACAACGTGCTCGGCACATATCGCGTGGCGCGCGCGGCGATCCGTCACGACGTCGCGCAGTTCGTGCTGATTTCCACCGACAAGGCCGTCAACCCGACCAACGTGATGGGCGCGAGCAAGCGTCTCGCGGAGATGGTATGTTCGTCGCTGCAACAGCAGGGCGCGCGGCGCACGCAGTTCGAGACCGTGCGCTTCGGCAATGTTCTCGGCAGCGCGGGCAGCGTGATCCCGAAGTTCCAGGAGCAGATCGCGCGCGGCGGTCCCGTTACGGTCACGCATCCGGAAATCACGCGTTTCTTCATGACGATTCCCGAAGCGTCGCAGCTCGTGCTGCAAGCGTCGAGCATGGGCCACGGCGGCGAGATCTTGATTCTCGACATGGGCAAGCCGGTGCGGATTGCCGACCTTGCGCACGATCTGATTCGCCTGTACGGCTTCACGGAAGAGCAGATCCGCGTCGTCTACACGGGCCTGCGTCCCGGCGAAAAGCTCTACGAAGAACTGCTCGCCGACGACGAAACCACGACGCGCACGCCGCATCCGAAGCTGCGCATCGCGCGGGCGCGCGAAGTGCCGGACAGCCTGATCGACAACTTGCTGCCGTGGCTGATGCAGCACCGCGTACCGACCGACGACGAAGTCCGCCGCGATCTGCGCCGCTGGGTCGCCGAATACCAGCCAGCGACATCGACCGCGCTGCGCAGCGTGCCTGCGCCCGTAACGCGCGTCTCATAGCTGTTTCGCGACCGCAATCGACGTGATTGATTCCCGGGGGCTAAGAAGCCAAGCGCGATGCAGAACCGAACGGCCAACTTTGAACTGGCTTTCGTGAACAGGACGAGTTGCGACAATCCTCGTCCTCTACATACAGTAAGCGCGGGTAAAGACATGTCGAGCGGTGAGGGACGTTCCGGCAGGTCCCGTCCGCATTTGTTGCGCTCAAGTCCTACAGGTGACAGAACGTCGCCTGGTAGTCGAGACACTTCACGAAAACAAGGTGAGCGAGCGTACCGATATTTGGCGCATTGTCGAAAGTCGTCGACCAGACCGCTACAAACCGGCTGCGAGCTTTCGATAAGTGCAGGCAGAAATGCCCAGAATGTGCCTCAGCGACGATGACGGCACGGAGATTTTGTGTGGCACTGCTCATGGCCAAGGTCCCGACCTACGTTCGATCGCCCGGGATATGCCAGTGCTGGCACGCGAGCGCGATGCGATCTCGCTAGCGCGACAAGAGTGTGCGAGCGGTGTTGACACCGAATTTACCTCTGGGTGTGCCTCAACGCACGGGGCATCGTCTGGATATGTCACTGCAAGCTTTCGGCTATCAGCGATTGCCGGATGGGCGTTCTATAGGATAGCTAAAAAAATCCCCATTCTTTCGTTCCACCTCTCGACACGACTGGGGTGCTCAGGACAGCATCAACCTGTGGTCTGCGCTGCATTGACTTCTGATTGGGCTCGGCAAGATGAAATCACTGAACCCGATTTCATTGAACCATGCCTTCCAAAACACTGCATTTTCTCGGTCCCGTCGCGAACGAGGGAAATGCCGAACGCAAAGACGGTCATAAGAACGTCCGCAACAACCCTCACGACAGTCTGCGCAACAACATTCGCAATCCCGGATGCGTCGCGCCTCTACCGCGTGGCCGCGTCTTTCCGTGCGATCGGTGTGTGTCTAGCTGTGCGTTGCTTCCTGCGGCTTCCGCTCAGTGTGAGGGCGTCCTCAGATGAAGCCGCGAGCGACAATTGCGCGTGAACAACACCGATTAAAGCGGCCCGCCGCACTCGCCGATGCTGAAATAGCACATCTCGAAACGGTGGTCCGGTATTTCGTTAATAGCCGCGCGGGCGACGCTACAGAATATTTCGACTTGTCTTATTGGCTCGTGCGCGTCGAAGGCATCGGTGAGCATTTTCGTCTCGTTCCCGCTCAGCAGCGACGACTCACTTGGTTGCGAACGATGCTTGTGGGCGCAGCACCCTCAAAACCGGCGGCGTGTCCGCACAAGTGCTGGGTGTGTAGCCGGTGGCTTCGGGAGGGCAGCGCGTCGGCGTCTGATACCCAACGTTGACGGCTACGCGGAGCAAGCTCATTGCAGTCTTGAAGCTGTCGTAGACAGATCGAATTGGTTTGCAGCAGCGCGGGAATAATCGCGATGCGGCTCCGGACGGAACCGCGAACATACCGCATCCGGCGTGTCTGTAGGCCATTCGGAAAGCTGTGCGATAGCGGTCATCGCGTGCATTCGCGCGTATTCGGAGGAACGTGATCGACCATTTCGGGTTCTAAGCGAACGAACCAGAGGGCACGAGTGGCGTTGAGCATGTCATCATGGCGCGCCATGGCATAGCGCAACGCCTGTACGTCTGCAGGGCGCCCCGGCATATCCGGCGGCAATCTGCCATCGGCCTGATCGACGAGCGGCGCAGCAGGTTCGAGTCGACCGCGTGCTCCAGTGCGACTGCCGCGAGTGATATGCCCGTCGCCCGGCATGCCGCAACCACTTCGGCCTTGAACTGTTCGCTGTGCTCCGCCGGCGATGGCTCTCCGTGGGAGCGCGTTCTTCGATAGTGTTCACGTGTGCGCTTATTTCCCCTTGGTGGACCCGGTACTCGCAAGCGCCAGCCGTCACTCGAGGTGAGTTGCCCGGGCGTTTACGGCCAAGGGTGTGAACGGCTGAGAATCCGACACTAAACGGCGGCGTCGATCGGACATGCGGAATGGTCATGCTCTGCTGAACGGTTTGGGTGGGGAGCGACAATGATTGCGTCACGACCGGACTTCCTGCTTGACGCTGTCCAGTTTGGGAATGGTTTGCGCGGAGAGCGAGAGGCGCTACCCGGTGCGTCGGAAGGAGCCCGTAGGGCGAGTACAGACGCACCCGACGTGGCTCGTTTCAGGAAATGGTGACGCTGAAGTCGGGATCCGGTAGAAGAAGGCTTACCGCCGAAGAAACAGGCCCGACACCGGCTCAAACCGCCAAGTTCACTCCGATGTCGAGCCCCACACACGCATGGGGCACGGGTGCCGGGCCAGTATGGCACGACCTATCACCCGTGGTCACCACAAACCGGCCGTTCGCAGAATGGTCGGAGGTATTTCCGAACGCCGCCTGCGTCGTCTCGCTGGTTGACCGGCTGGTGCATCGCGCCGAAGTCGTCGCGATCGAAGGCGAGTCCTACCGGGTGAAAGAGGCATGTGAACGGGCCGAGCAGCGCGCAAAGAAACGCAGCGCGGCACGCATGGAGAAGCAGAAATCATGAAGAGCCTGCACCTGCCTTCGGGCATCACTCACGGCCTGGACTTCCTGATCCCGGACAACTGGTCCGCAGATTAGGCGCTCGCCGTCGTGGAACTCATCGACGAACTACGCGAGCGTATCGCCTCGCACTACCAGATTCCGCTCAAGACCTGCTGCACGAACAGCGCACGCCTCCCGACAATCCTCACCCTCGCGACATCGACAATCCGTTCTGATCGCCATCACCCAACAACAGCGGCCCATAACCACCCCTGTTGTTGACGTTTCTACTCAACTTTGCGCCGCCATCTAATGGCGCTTTTACACCGCCGCTAACAAAAGGTCGGGGGGCGCCGCAAAATCCCTGCCTCATAAGTGGCAGCGTCGCGTCACTGCCGCGCAGCCCTCCGTTCGTCATCGCGGGTTGGACGACCACTTACGACAGGAGCGGTTGTGCCGGCATTAGAGCTTGCAGTTGCCATCAAGGGAAATGCGAACGGCAACCACTACTTGCAAAGAAGACAACACAGGTTCTTACTAGCGGTCCCGTTCAAGCAATCTGTAAAGAGCCTGCCGCGAAATTCCCAGATTTGCCGCGGCTTGGCTCTTGACTCCCCGCGCCTCCACGATTGCTCGCTTTGCGGCCTCCGGCGTGAGCTCGCGACTTACCCTTACTGTCGCAGCATTTCTCATCGTTAGGTAGGCATTCGACTTTGAGACGTCGCTGTGCCCCGCAGCTTGGACGACACGTTGCCTCGCTTCCCTGTGCAGCTTAGCCGAGGCGCTTTCGCGCTGTTGTTTGATTGGTGCAGGCGCGCCAGCAAGTGTCTCGTACATCTGCTGTAGAAACTGATGTCGCAGGCCGTGACTGGTTACCCCAATGCCAGAATGCCTGACGCCATGCTTTCTCAGCACGTGGTAATAGCGGTCGCGCCACTGTTGCTTGGTGTAACCATGCGGAATTGTGGTGCCGGTGTAAAGATTCGACAACTCCGCTGCTTCCTCGAGCACCGCGAGCCTGAGACCGATCGGTACAAGCCGGTCTCTGCCGCCCGGCGTGCCACGTGTGACATGCAATAACCCATCATTGCGTACAGCCTGCGCTGGTCGCAGCAGAAAGCTTTCCTCCACCCGCAAACCGAATGCCGCCTGAAGCTTTAGCTGCACCGCGACGTTGCGGTCGGTCGCAGCCACCTCTTTGATCTTCCTTTCGGCGTCAATGCCGTTTGCCACCCACGACTTATCGATTCGGGGGACGTGCGAACGCAGTAGATCGTGATTTTCCCTGTCGACATAGTCGGCGAGCGTGCCGACAAGTTTGGGCTTTCTCGTCCAGTCAGCAAGAGCTCGCAGGTACGTCAGTTTATTCTCGATGGTGCCACGCGTCAGCTTCCTATGTAACCAAAAGTTCACCAGGAACTGGACGTGCTTGTGCTTCAGTAAGTATGGAGACTGCAAGGCGAAGCCGTTTTGTCGCAGGTCCTCAAATGACTTGCCGAGCGTCATCGTTCGGCACTTCTGCGTCTGCATCGAGAGCGTTTTCGGGCTCCCCGTTGCCGCGCTATTCCCACGGTCCACATTACGTTCGAGCAGCTCTTCGAGCACCGCCTTGAAGTCAGCGGGCAGCCGGTATTTGTCCAAGGCTTCGCGCACATCAAGAATTGCAGACATCTTCACCTCGTCCGTGTGTCGGGGAGCACATCAGTGCCCGCCATCATATGGGGCCGTCGCGGCCACCGAGTCCCTGCTTACTGCGGCAATTTTCAGTCAGTCGTCCTTCGCGCCTGAGAGGCGGCAATCTGCCGCGACACAGCCTCCGCATCGGCTCAGGGTGAGTTATCGACTAACGAAAACGGCTCGTCTGGCGTGGCCGTAACCGATGTCGACGGCAGATGCCCGATACCTTCATTCACATTCTCCTGTTGGTTCAAACTGCTCGGCGTGCCGAAACTATCGTCCCGCAGCAGCCTGTTCAGAGCACTGCTGTGGCCAGCGTTGCCTGCGCGGCTTTATCACGTTGAGCCAAGGCGGTCGCAGGCTGTTGGCCGCGGCGAAGACAACACTGCTTGACCGACCAACTGTACCGATCCGATGAGGTTAATAGGGGAGCGAATGATCACTAATTTCGCCTGGCTTTCGGCGGAAGCAGCGAACATCCAAACGCGCGCGCGTTCACGTTTTGTTGCGTTGAAGAGCAGAGGCAACGGGTTACGCATCGAAGGAATTTCTTCGCTGGATGCATGGGCTCGCTGCCTCGGTCGTTCGACGTTGCCTTGACATTCCGCCACGCATGGCACGCTGAAGCTATTCAGAGTCGTCGCTGCTCAGAGACGTGTTGCCCCGCTGCGAAATGTGGCGCCCCCGAAAGCTGCGCTGCGTTCTGAGGCGAGACGAGCGGGGCGAACTCACGCTGCCGTCTACCACCCCCTTCAGTCAATCAACGGAGAACATATGGAACGGATAAAGTCGCTGCATCCTCTGGCCGGTAATAACGCAACCTCTGCCGCGGCGTTGTGGAAGGATCCCAGTGCGGCCGCTGAAGGGTGGGACGCCGATCAAGCTCCGTGGAAGGAAAAGCGCCGTCGCGTGTGTTTGCCATTAACAAACCGTATCCGATCGCTACTGGATGGGATGACCGGGGATGCATGCGTCGTTCGCCTCGGAGTGCTACTGGAGCATGCCCCTGACACGCGCAACCCGGTGACCTGGGTAGACTGCCTGGCTATATCGGCATTTGGCGTGTTTGCCATCGATCAGTACGAGTGGATCGGCAAAGTCGCGCGCTCTGCAAACGAGGAGGAGCTCCTTCTGCATGAGAGGCCCGGTGTGGTCTGCGTTCAAACCTCTCCATTGCGCAGAGCAAAGCCCGTATTACGCCATTTGCGAGGGGTACTCGGACAGTTCCTGTGTCCGGTCGAAAGCATCGCCGTCTTCGCCGACTCCGACTGCGCTCTCGATCCAACGTTGCCGGAAAACATGCTTCAAGGCGGTGAGTTACGTCATTTCATGCGCACGCGCCTAAACCGCTTTCGTTGCAGCCACTCTCGGTATCTCGATCCTCGAAGGATCGCGGCGCATCTGCAGTCGCACAGCCCGGACTGGGGCCAAGGTTGATACTTGCCCTCGTCGATGTTCACTTGCTGAGACCGTCGCCAACGGCGCGGACAGACGCGGGCAACCACTGAAGTGCGCGTCGCCTGCCGGTGGGCTCTCCTATCAGACAGTACGGGTTCACTATCCGCGAGCGCCGATGGCCCGCGTGCGCCCGACAAGCGCAACGGGACTACTCGGTCGACGGCAGCGCCGAATTCAAGCCCGAGGTCATGTTTGACGACGGTCACTCGATCTGGATGCGCATGCCCGCGAAATCGCAAAACGTGGCCGGTGCCGATGTACAGGGACCACGGCGATCGCGTCGTCGGGAATTTCATCGCCGAGCTGATTTCCTTATTTTCCAGCGGCTGGCCGACGAGAGTGTTCTCGTTTCCGTAAAGGATGAAGTGAGGGTGGTGCGTGGACGCCGGCGCGTGTCGGATTGTTCTGACCGTAGCCAAAGAAAGCCTAACGGTTGGCCTTCACTCAATGCCAAACCTGGTCTTCAGCATTTCAATCATGAACTCGAGCGCCGCTACGCTGTTAGCGTCCGACTCTTGAAGGTGCAATTCAACGATCAGGCGGCGCTTTGCATTCTTTCCTGGCGCTTTCCTAACCCTCACGTCGACGCCGGGTATATCGATACCCGCAAGGCGGTTCAGGATCAGTTGGGGTGACGGCCTACGCGGCGAGCGGCCCGCCTCGGCTGCGAGCGCGCGAACATTATTCACCCCCCGCAGCGCTATCAGCCTCACTAATTCCTTGCCGGCCGCGAAAGTCAGATTGTCACCCGGAAAAAGCATTTTCACCTCAGCTGGCAACGTCTTCTCAATGGTGATTGCCTCGCTAAGCCGGGATTGCGGTATGCCCATATGTGCCGCCGCGACGCCTTTGCTCGGGAATTTGCCTTTTAGGTAATACGCTGCAATGGCGAGCGGCGCGTTCAATCCCGGAGGGGCCGCTCGTGAGCTTACTTGGCCGCCCGATCGCAAGGCACGCAAAATATCCCTCGCGTCCATTCCAGTTGTGTCAATCTCTGCGGCGCTTGCAGCGAGCAGGCTTTCTCCGCGCTGACTTGCCAGTCTTAGGAGCGCGCGCGCGTTTCCACTGCTCAAGCCGGCTTTGTCGAACAGTCCTGTAAGCACCCTAGGCAACCGCGAGACGGCCAGAGCCTCGGCGATCCTCGGTGGCGCCAGGTTCGTCTCGAACAATCTGGACAGCTTGGCTGCTGCCTGACGATATGTGTTCCATTGCGTTCCCACGCCGGCCTTATAAATCGCTGCTAGCCTCAATGCATCGTCGACGACTTTTTCCGTCATTGAAACGTCTCAATAAAATCGTTGGGAGAAGCACAGCCAGCAAGCCACCGTCGAAGGTCTCCACCAAGAAACCGAAAGGTGCACCCATACGGTTGCTTTAGAACCCGGCCAATCGCTTCCGCGTCTGCAATCGCTACTGCGCCGTTGCACCGCGCGTTATCCGCCGCAGTTCACGGCTTTTTAACCATGGTTAATTTTTTTGCTCGCGTCGCCCGCGCAACCGACTGTTTTCAAACAGGAAAAAAGCAAGCTATCCCGTTCCAGGAATGTAAATTTGGAAAAAAATTCGGAACAGACCGTAAACGATACACCGCAGCACGCTCAACGGAACGCCGGAAGGGTGCCGATTTCGATCCTCTTTACGGCGGAGATGCCTAACCATGGTTAAAGTTTTCGAAGCCGGCGACGGAACTGCGAACTGTCGTGAGCACAAAGGCGCTCAAATCTATGTGCCTTTTCCCTCAAAACCCTTGTTAGAGATCGTTTCAATGGTACCCATTCATCAAGGGTTGCCATGCGCATTTTCAGGAACAAGCGGCAGGCCGCGCTATCCACGGCCCCCGGCATGTATGCCGAGGAAGATCCATCGAAAGTCATTTACGAGACGAGCACGCGGCTGAAGGTCGAGAGCAACCGCTGTATGCTCATTGCCTTCGCCTGTGCTGGGGTCGCAGCCGGTGCCGTCTGGACACGGCAGCCGCCGCCTTCGGACTATCCGTCGTGCCCACCGTGTTCCTTTCAGCTGTTGCCATGGCTTCACGGACCGTTTGCGGACTCAACGATCGGTAACCTTGGGAGAGGGCGCGAAATTTGTCCACAGATAGGCGTTCGCCATTCTTGCCCGGCTACCCCTGTTGCTTCGGCGACGCACTGCGTCGCATTCTTCGTGAGTCTCGACCCGCTGACCCGCCCAACCGTATGTTGCGGGGGTAGCGCCCGTCGCGACGTCGGCGCGTCAAGCGGTACGGCGGTCCGACTACCTTGGGTCCGTCGAGCTGCGGCTACTGGAACGATAGGTGTGTCGATGCGTGGAGGCGGCTCCCCTCGATCCAGAACCTTCTCGGCTGTAGTTCGTCTTTTCTACCGGTTTCGCAACGTGGACCTCTTGGTGGCGGGATTTGCGACTTCAGTCGTCGCGAACCGCGCTGCTCGTCACCATGTCGTTGCTCGCTGGTAGGACACACACCTGCTCAACGTCGTTTAAGTGCGACCCAGTATGTGAGCGATAAAGCTGTAAGTGCGTCCAGTTTGAAGCAGCTTGCCGCTGCGGCCAGCGTTTTTCTGACGATCCTTGACTTCGGCTAGAGCCCGGTACGCTGGTTTCACCCATCTAACGAAAGGAGAAACCGAAATGCTTATAGAACTGCTCGCGTTTGGCGCCACATTGCTGTGGGCGTACCAGGGCCACAATGAAGAGCTGTCCAGCGAGAAGGCTCTTTCAGGGGCGCGATGGATGGATCGTGCAGGGCGCGGCGAGGAAGGGGAACAACTCGTATCTGCTGATCTTCAGCGACACCTCGTGCGCCTGTGTGGCGACGACTGGCTGATTTTCAATGGCGTCATTCTTGTTCACGCGCCCGATAGTGCGTTTCCAACCGTCGAGATTGATCACCTGGCGATCACCCCGTTCGGCATCTTCGTGATTGAGACGAAGCACTGGGGTGGCGCGGTTACGCGTGGCGAAACCGATGCAACGTTGATCCTTTCGACGCCTGACGGGCAGCGGCACGTTCGCACTTCCCCAATGAAGCAAAATGGGCCAAAGGTTCGATTTCTCAAAAGCTTGATCCCTCCGAGGCTCTGGCTCGTTGAAGGACTTGGCGTGTTTTCCAATGACGCGACCACGCTGGCCCCTATGCTTCCAACGGCACTGCTTGAGCGCGGCGAACTTTATCGGCACTTGAGGATACGCCAGCAGCAGTTTGCGCGGACGGGAATCGCTCTACTGCCTGTGCAAAAGATCGCGGACGCGGTACTTCGGCATGCTGATACGCGAGCCGAGGCTTTCGCTGAGCATCGGCAGCGCATCCGGGACGCCCGTGCAGCCGAACATGAATGATGCTGTGACCGGTATGGGCTTCGAACGCTAGCGCAGGCAGTAAGCGCGATCATCCTCAAAGCCGATCCGTCGCCTGCAAGTCGCTTGCATCGCAGCCCTTCCTCTCCGGGGCGCGACGAGAGAAGCCTTACAGGCATGGAAAGCGAGGGGAGATCGCGCAACATGCTGCTCGACGTCTCTTGTGTCGCTGCGCCTTCATTGGCGCCGCCTCCGTGGCGGCCTGAGGTTGACCCGGTTTGACGGACAGATTTGTAGTCAGCGATTCGATTTGGTCTAGCCTCCGTTAAGGGTTGACTCGCGGGTTGTCCACGGCCGGGCGGCGGGTCGCTTCTCTCGACCCTGACGCTGCCCGGCGGTGGGCAACCCGCGCTGTGGTGAGGGCTGATGCGGCGCATGCAGGTTTTCGAATTCGAGCGGCGAGCAATACCCGATGCTGCTGTGCAGGCGGCGTACGTTGTACCAACCTTCCAGGAACGAGAACACGCGCCGACGCGCCTGCTCATGAGTTGCAAGGTGTTCGCGCGATAGCAGCTCTGCCTCGAGCGTGCCGAAGAACGACTCACACATCGCGTTGACGCTCCTATGTCAAGCGAAGGCTTTGGAATCCGCTAGATCGGCGAGAATGAGAGGATAGAGTTCTCTGACTATGTACCGCTTCAAGCAGCGGTGAATTTCTTTCTTCGACATACCCTGATGGGTGCGACGTTGCACGTACGCTTTGGTTCTCGGGTCACTGCGCATGCGGACCATCGCTATTGTCCATAGCGCGTTGTTTGCAGAACGGTTTCCCCCGCGATTCAGTCGATGCCGTACTGTTTTACCAGATGACGCCTGGAGAGGGCTCGTTCCGCAAAGCGCTGCGAGAGACGCTTCATTTTTTAGTCGTTCAGGGTTGTCGCCCGCAACAGTAACGAGTATCGCGGCGGTGTGAGGTCCGACACCGAAGCGCCCCCTAAGCCGACGAGCGTACTGGTTGGTAAGCTTCTCCAACATTGCATCAAGCGCCTTCAGTTCATCCTCCAAAGCCATCCACCGCTTCGCCAGCAAGCGAAGCGTGATGGCCAGAGTCTGCAACATAGGAGTGTTGCCCAGCGACCTGACGCGAGCGCAGTTCGCAACGCATTCGGCGATCTTTGTGCTCGAAAGGCGCTCGCGAATGTCTTGAGGTGCGCTGACGAGCAAGCTTCTCAGCTGATTGATGGCTTGGGTTTTCGCCTTAACAGCACTTCGCCGTGAGACGGTGACAGCGCGCATAGCCTCAGCAGCGCCCGATTTGTCTTTTGGGATCGCTGCGGCCTTGCCTGAAAGCACGGCGCGTGCAGCGCTTTCGGCGTCGGTGGTATCGGATTTGCCTCGAAACCTGCGATCCGCGCGGTCCGGCCGATTTACCTCCCGGACTTCAATCTCATGATCCAGCAGGACGCGCGTCAGCCCGGCGCCATACGTGCCGGTCCCTTCTACGCCGGCGCGACGAAGCACGCCGAACGATTGCGCCCAGATGAGCAGATCCAGGTATCCGCTTGCACTTGCCGAAACAGTGAGGGTTCCGAGCAGTTTTCCCGTCTGATTGATGACGGCTCCAACATGAACATCCAGATGGGTATCAACGCCTAAAATCACTTCCACTTGTTCCATTCGTGTCTTCCTTGTGGGTGAACGCATCGCCAACCCCAATCGCAGGACAGGACACTCACGGCGCAATACGAAGCTCCTATCAGGTCACAGACGCTGGGCCCGGCAACGCTCGGGGAACGTCGAATCCAATCGACAGGTCAACGCGAAGGCAGCGCGGCCAATCATAGGCTGGGTCGGATCGGAACGACGTTCAAGGCGTATTTTGGACTGAGTGTCATAGGCGTCGCCGGCGGTCCCCATTGACGGTTGCACGCCGGCCTCGCGACAACGTCGGCCGAAGGCAATGGACGTGTACTGACAGCCCTGGACGCCCTTCTAAAGATCAAGCGGTAATTTGAGCCTGCGTGATCTGGCGGTTGCGTTGCTGGATTACGTAGTAGACCTCCCGCGCGATATAGCGCTTGAGGCAGCGGATTGCTTCAAGTTTCGAATGCCCCTCGCCGACACGTTTGGCGACGTAGGCCTTTGTGCGAGCGTCGGTTCTCAAGCGACCGATGGCAATGATGTGCAAGGCGCTGTTGGCTGCGCGATCCCCACCGCGATTTAACCGATGTCGCGTCACCTTACCGGAGGACGCCGGGACGGGGCTCACGCCACAAAGGGCGGCGAAGCTGGCCTCTGACTGAAGCCGGTCGCTGTTATCGCCTGCGGTCAATAACAGTTGCGAAGCCGACTCGTAACCAATCGAATTTCGCGAGACAAGATCGGGGGCGAGTTCGTCCACGAGCGTTGCGATCATGACGTCGAGGTCGGCAATCTCGTCGTGCAACTCCAGATACCGACGTCCCAGCGACTTCAGTGCAATTCGGCAAGCAGAGGTCAGGTTCCGATAGTCCGACAGATCCGGACGCCACGCAGCCAATGTTCGGATGAGCTGCATTCGTGTCATCGCGCGTAGTGATTCACGTAATTCATCGGGCGCGCTGATGATGGTACTGTGGATCAGCTGTAAAGCGACGCGAGGCGCCGAAATGGCCGTCTTCCGGCAGACTTTCAGAACGCGTAGCGACTCAATCATGCCATCGCGCGTCTTGGGCGTGACGGTACGCACGCCGGCGAAGGCAGCGTGAGCCGCGTTGTAGGCGTCCAGCGTGTCGTCCTTGCCACGTTTGCGCCGGTCGCTCTTATCCGGTGCGGTGACCTCCAGCACGGTTACATGGGCCTGCTGCAGGTAGCGCAGTAAGCCCGCGCCGTAGCTCCCGGTGCACTCGACGCCGACCCGGACAAGCTCACCGAATGAGCGCATCCAAAGCAACATCTGCTTGTAGCCGTGCCGCGTGGTTGGGAAGCATTCGCTGCCGAGAAGGCGATCAAGTTCGTCAACCACAGCCGCGAAATGCAGATCCTTATGCGTATCAACGCCGCCTACGATGCTGCGACGGCCAGCAGTAGCCTGTTCTTCTTTCATACAGCCTCGCTCCGGTTGCCGATAGGATATGGGCGATCTCACCGGCATCGAGTACCTGGACAAGACAGTAAAGTGACAGGGCGTCAGGCCCTTCTTGAGTCACACGTATCGACGAGGTGAAACCTCGCCGTTCGGCAGTTCCAGAGGACCGACGGGTCCAGGGAAAGACATTGAGTCGATCGGAATGTGGGTCAGGTCGCCCGGAACGCTCTACGGCACCAGACCTCTCCCGAAAGCCCCTCTTTCGAAACGGTGACTGCCCGGAAACATCTGGTACCCGTATTCTTACTGTCCGAATGCAGAATCACCCCATCGTGGTGGCGCTGCTGCAATGCCATGTCCAGCGCTCGCAGCATCAGTTCCGTATAGAGATGATTGGACATCGCCCAGCCAACGATGCGCCGGCTGAACACGTCGAGCACCACGGCCAGATACAGAAAGCCCTCGTCAGTCGGGATGTAGGTGGCATCTGCAACCCACAGCACGTTCATCGCATCAGCGCTGAAGTGCCGGCGTACCAGGTTGGGTGCGCGCCGTGCCCCCGCACGTTGCCGCGTGGTTCGTGGCCAGCGCCGCCGGCTGGCCCCACACAACCCTGCCATGCGCATGAGCCGCGCCACCCGCTTGCGTCCCACGTGCATGCCTTCGCGTGCGAGCTGCGCGTGGATACGTGGCGCGCCATACGTCCCGCGCGAGCTCGCATGCAGCGTACGGATGCGCGCTAGCAGCAGCGCATCGCTGGATGCTTGCTGCGATGGCTCGCGTACCAGCCACGCGTAGAAACCGCTCGTCGAGACCCCGAGCAGCCGTGCCATCCTGGCAATGGGCCAGCGGGCCCGGTTCGCTCTCATGAATCCGTACCCTTCGGTGGCACGGCTCCCGTCTCTCTCGCGAACCAGGCCGCAGCCTGCGAGAGAATGTCGCGCTCCATTTTTAACTGGCGATTCTCACGGCGCAGACGCGTCAGTTCCTGCCGTTCAGCCGTGGTCAGCCCGTCATGCCGTACGCCAGCATCACGCTCAGCCTGCGCGCACCAGTTGACGATGGTCTGTGCCGTCGGTTCGAACTCCAGCGCGAGCTCCTGCGGTGTACGCCCGGCCTTGACCAATTCCACCATATGCGCCCGGAACTCCGCCGGGTACGGTGTACGAGTCTTGCCCATTTCGACACCTCCTCTTCAAAAAGAATAGGTGTCCGTTTTCACGGGTCAACTTCAGCCCGGATGGAACAGCGATGCCACCCAGAGCAACATCGAGCGCTGCAACGGTACATCGTACGGTCGAGATCGTGCCGTTAACCAGCGCTGCACCCATTGCCAATCAGAGGCTTCGCCCCGATTCCAACGCTTCTCACAATGCCGTCAATCCTGGCTAAGCAAAAGTGGCGGGAAGGCGAAAGGTGGCGGTAAGCAGACACCTTGAGAGACATACCGTAACCGAGATCATTCGGCGGTTAGACCCGTAACGCGTTACACGCTACGACCCTCGTCCGCGTGTGAACCGGCGAAGCGAGCGTGCTATTGAGGAATAACGAAACGGAAGTGCGCGAGTCGTTCACAGCTCTATCAACGGAAACTGCCGATAGGCCGGATAGACATGGGGAAAAGACGGGGTCACGACGCTGCCGTCGACATGAGAGAGTGCATCAGCCATGTCGGTGCTGTTCTGCGAGTGCGCGTGAGCGCTAGAGAATGCTCTCGAACGCTCATGTGATGGCTCGCCCTGCCGCCCGCAAGTGCCGGGCTCGACTGCCGAGAAAAAAGCTGCAGCGAAAGACCCCCGTTTTTCGTGAGCTTTCGCGGCCCCCATGCCCTTTCAGACCGCTATAGTCACTTCATCCCCCGCGTTTTCAACGCATCGACAAGACGAATCGAAAGATTCCTTCGAACTTCCTTTTTCTCTATCCACGATGCCAGTTGCGGCAGCCCGCCTGCCAATTCTGGTTTTTCGGCTGGACGATCAACCCGGCATTCGTCGCCGCCGGGGCTGACCTTATCTCCTTTTACAACGTAGCCGAACGGAACCTGTCCATTGGGCGATCAATGTTGTGCCGGAGATTCCCCTTGACCACCTTTTTCCTTAATGGAGCTGTCATGAAACTTGTAAATGTTGAAGTCTCTTATGAGGGTGGCACCGTATTGGCCGACCGCGTGTTGCTTGACGTCGATTCAGCGCAAGTAACCTTGCCGCCGCGGCTTGCATCCCTTATGGAGGTCCTGGATGGTTGCGATCAGATGAAATCGTTTGTCGTCGATTGCGGCGGCACGCGGTACCTGGTGAAACATGAATCAGGGCGAGGGCACTTCGTTGACTTCAGTACGCCGCGCCGCCGCGGCTTCTCTGCTGGCGCTATGCAGCTTTTTTCACCTTCGCCCGCACAACAGCGGCTCAACGGGCGCTTCGCTCATATGCTTAGCGCGATGGCGCTTATTGGAGCGTGTTTTGAGGTAGCCACCACGCACGCTTTCAACTGGCATTCTCTACTTGAACCTGTTTGTCTAGGTGTATTGTCGATCGCGCTCTTTCTAGTCGGGCATCGTTGCTTCGCTGCCCGTTGCCTTTGAGCATGCGTTGCGCCGCCGCCCAAGCGGTGCAACGCCTTATGTCCGATGCCAGTATGCGGTAACTGGCGGAGGAAAGTCTGTGGTGCCGGCTCCTTCGGGAGCCACAGCGTTAGACAATGTTCCCCTTGTGTGTGATTCCGACCTGGCGCCCTATTCTCAGGCGCGCTAGACAGGGCGCGACCAACGCCAGACGATGTTCTCATGCCAGGGCAAGCGCTCTGGCAACCGGTGGCTGCGATGTTCTGCATCGTGGCGGCTCATCTGCAGTGTGGCATCCCCAACACCGGCTCCCCTCAGAAATGCCTTGCGGCCGCCTGCAGCAATATGGCGACGTAAGCGCGGCTAATGCGATCCCGCTCTTCCACGCTGGTCGCCGGACACGTGTCTCCCTGCAGCACAGACACACGGGCCACCTGTTGCCTCCTCAGACGCCACCCCGGTGGCCGTCGCCATCCACTTCCGTTACCTCGCAAAGAAGGCCCATCCGTCACGGATCCCACAGCTCAACGCATTACCGGCCCTCACTGCGAACCAAAAGTCGACCTACGCGCGTGGCTCACCCCGGTCCAGCGCTGTCATTTCAGGCAGCCTCATCAGAGGCGACGTGCCTGACAAGAACCATCATTCCGGGGACCTGTTCGCGTCACGCGCACGCGATCAGGGGTTGGTGTGCGCGTACACCGGGGAGTCTGACGATGAGCATGATGTCAAAAGCGGTACACGATGCAGCGGTAAGCAGCAGAAAAGCGGGGGGCAGCTTCGCAACACAGCAGAACAGGCGGCTGGATACGACAGGGCTATTGCGCTTCGCCCGGCAGGTGGGCGAGATGCGTAAATCCATCACTGAGATTCCTCCATGGGTGATTCACGCCTATGCGCAATACAACATTGCCCAAGGCAAAGCAGCGGGCACGCTCGCCAATATTTTTTCGGCCATCCGTGTGACGTCTCGCCATGCGGGTCGCGACATAGACGAGATCTGCAGTAATGAAAGGCTCGAACTCGGTCGACGGGTCAGGATAGGAGCGAAGCGGGCAATGACAGCCGCGGAAGTTGACGAACTGCTCGCGCGGGCGAGAAGGTTGGATACGGGATTGGTCCACATGATCTCGCTGGCCCTTCATCTCGGCCTGCGGCGAAAGGAGGCGCTTATGTGCGCGCCGGATCTGCAGATGTGGCTTGATGGCCTATCGCGCGGTGACGCGACACTTGCCCTCATGCGGGGCTCGAAAAACGCAAGGCCACGGCAAGTGCGGATCATCGCGAGCGAACGCGAGCGAACGACCAGAGCCGTTCGTGCAGCTCTCGCCTATAGTCTCGAGCACGACCTTAAACTGGTCACAGGACGACAGAAGACGCTCAAGTCGTCGATGAATCGGATGACAGCCTTGCTTCGTCGCGCGGGCATGACGGGAACACTCAGCTTTCATTCGCTTCGCTACACCTATGCGCTCAAGAGTGCATTTGAGATGCTTGAGGCGGGAATGGCTCCCTATGAGGTTCTCGTTGAACTGAGCGAGTCACTCGGGCATGGGCCCACACGCGTGCAGATGATCCTGGCGCACTACTGTCAACCCATCAGGGACAGGTTTGAAAACCACGTGTCAGGGCATCACATCGAGGCGGAACGTCGGCGCAAGCCCTCACCGTTGCCACGTGCCCAGGCGCGTCTACTGGCGAAGCATCGACACGGCGCGTTGAGCGGCTATCCGATTGGCCGGACGGATAATTTATGGTCCACGGCAGGTGCACCGTTACCGACCTCAACCGCAGAACAAGATTTGCAACCGTGAGGAATTTCCATGTCTGAAGGTGTGCTGGCTAGTCAGGCAAAACGTCGAGCTGAAGAAATCGGATTGAATGAATTCATGCGCTCGATTGCGAGTGCCGTGTGGAGCGCGTTCGAAGGATTTTTGCCTGCGGGTTCGACATGTCTCGCGCGGCTGCAAGACGTTGACGTAGAGCTGGTCAGACGCTTCATTGCGTCGCGAGCGCAGGAGTACACCGATGTGGAAGAACTGCTGCTGGAGCTTACCTGTATGAGGTTGACGCTTTTAGCGGCGGGTTTCCATCATAGGCAACTGAGCGCGCTAACGGTTCGGGTCAAACGCGAACGGCTGCCAAATGACGCGAATGGCAAGTACCGGTTTACGAAAAAGCTGTGCAACCCCGGTTCCTGTGCTCCAGTAGCGCCTGCTACAAGTCCCCGGACTGTGCCGCGTGATGCAGCCACGGTTCGTGACATCCGATGAATTCCTTGACCTCGTTCCGCCGATCCGACTCAACGAGTCGTCTTCGCGTTCGCCTCCGTGTCGCACGTTCGTCCTTGCCCGCGAACACCGGGCGCATGACTGGTTCATTACAAGGAAAGAGCATGACAATCCACTATGACTACCGGTACGTTATCGCCTGCAGCGGCTTGCCCGAACAGTTCCGGCGGGACTTGCGCGGGCTCGCCAGCGGCAGGATCACCACAACCTACGATTACCGCACCCGGATAAAGGAAAGAGTGTCACCGGAAGCGCAATGCCGACGGATCGCTGAAATAGCTGAAGGGTTTGAGGCACTGCATAGTAGCGGCTACGCCCTGCATAGTCCGTGGGACTTCAGGGGCAAGCATCTGCAACTTCTTATAGACCGGTGGTCCGCGCAGCACATGACGCCCGGAGAGCGTGCCGAGCGGTGCGAGCACTGGTGCCAGTGTCTGCTGTGGATCCGCAAGCGGCAGCTCATTAGCTTGCTTAACGCTTGGATAAGGACACGGACCTCGCCGCGCGAGAACGACAGTCGTCGTTGTACGCATGTAGTTGGCTATGTGCGGCCTGCCATCCCTATACTCACGCGCGAAAAAGTCTTGGAGGTTCTGACCGAACAGCGCGGCAGTCTGCGGAGGGCCGCGCGCGCTTTAGGGACAACCACGCATTCGATCTGTGAGGTCCTGCGCGAAGGTCGGTCGCCCGAAACGCAGCTTCCGCCCGGGCTGACCATCTTGCCCGGAGGTTCACTCCCTGTAGCAGGCGATTGTCGTGCAGCACCCGCACACGTCAACATTGTCGTGTGATGACGCCAAAAAGGGAGTTTGGTCGGGGGGCTGGCTACAACAGGAGCACTAGTTACTGCGACATGAGGTGCCGAAGGCATAGAGGTATCGGGGCTTCTCGGGCGTCCTCACGTACATAACGACGCGTGAGCGACGCCAGCCAGCAGATGTCCGGTTGAAATTTGCGAATTCTGGCTGATTGGCTTGCTTTTCGGATTTCGCAAATCACTTCATTTTGCTTGAGAGATCATGAGGTTACGGAACATCGGCCGCAACGTTAGGACCCGTAACGCGTAATCGATGTTTTCTGGATATCGGCTGAGCGCGGAGCGATGTGGCGAACTGCGTGGCAGGAATGGGTCAACTTCGCACGCGAAGACGGCCGGACGATTCGGGCGAGAGCGTTAGCGCTACCACGATTCTTGCAACGGCAGGTCGAGTTTGACGCTCCGTCCTTGAGCTGGGAACGCTGCTGAACGTCGGAATCGCCTGCGCTGGCCGCGGTGCAGAAGGGGCGGAAACGCACCAACGCCGCGCCCGCATGGCTGGATTTTTCGCGCGCAGGTCGCTTGCGTTGTCGCGCCACGCTCCCCTGTTGCGCCACCTTGGTGGACCCCAGTTGTGATAAGCGGCAGTTCAACGCATATCGACAGGCAAACAACCTTCTCCCGTCAGAAAAGACAGGTCACCTTCGTGCCAGGCGAGCGGCGCGCCGCGCATACCGTTTGATCCCGGCGAAAGAGGCTATTTCTTGGAAGATGAGACAACGACGCGAGAAGGATCTGACACTTGCGGCTCTATCGAACGTCCTCCTTGGGATCGCCCGCGGGCGGGTTCTCGGTCGTTCGCGCGGCGAGCTGCCTGGAGCGCGCACGGGTGGTTGTCTATGAAGCTGTTACGTTCACAGAAGGCCCCCCGATTCCGCCGAACCCGCGTATCGTATAGGCTCGCAGACGATCAGGCTCGCGACACTATTCATTCGAGACAGATGTTATGCCGCATGACAATGAGTTGATCCGGATAATGAAAGCAGTCCGCAAGTGCTTTCTGATTGTGCACCTGTACAAGGACGGGCTTGCTCGAGGTGAGTGGACCACGCAGAAAGGCGCCCTTGAGGCGCTCGGAATCAGCGCGGCGGAGCTGTCGTTAGCACTTCGGCTTGACGCACTGCCGGCAGAAATCGTAGATCTGTTTGAGTCTCCCGGTGCGATAACGCCGTATGCAGTGCGGGTGATTAGCGAAACCATCGCAAAGGATGGTCTAGAAGCCGTGACGCAGCGGGCCAAGCCACATCTGACCGCTGGCAACAAGTTCTCGACAAGGGTGGCCCTGGCGACGTTGAAAGGAAATCTGGCTGCGACTACGCGCGCTCTCAGGGGAAAGAAAACCGCCAAGAACGCCGTTCCGGAGGGCGCGCCCGCGTCGCCGCGAAATCTTTCGGATCGGTATCATATCGGCGTCCTCGAAGGTAGATGGACCAATTACAGTGGCTGCGCCCGGGAGCTAAAGATTTCTCGAAAAATCGTTCGCGACGCAGTTTGCATCGAAGCGCTCATGCTTAAGATGCCTTGCGCTCCGGGCCTAATTGAGGTCAGTTTCACCAGCGGCCGCAAGTTTCTGGCGCTTGAAAAGCAGTGGGGGCGGGAAATGCTCGTGCAGCGCCTGACGCGCCTTACCTCGCACATGCGAGAAGCTTCAAGCGACCATCTAATTCGCGCGCTTGTCGGCGCGAACGTGCAACCAGCTGACCTTAGTCGTATTCGTATCAGGAAGGGCCGTGGCAGAAACCGACTTATCATCGAGTGCAACCACGCAAGCTTTCTGTACATGTATCGCCGTCAGTTCGAGCAGGCAATGCAGCAGGTGCTAAAGAGGCTGACAGAAAGTGCTGAAGGTAACGACCTTGCTCGAATGCTATTCGCATCTCAGCAGTTCAAGAATGCATCTTCCCTAGGTCGTGTGTGAGCTCAGTAAGTGGTGCATGGCTTTGCCTTATCATTGACGTATAAGCTAGATGCTAGCGATGATCGTGAGCGGCGTCATCTTGACAAGGACGAAGCGTAGACTGCTGGTCGCTCAAGCGCAGCCGCTCGACTGGCACTCGCGCAGTCGGAGTGCAATTGATCGCGCGCCGGCCGGCCCTGCTATCACTGCGTGGACTTCACACGCAAGATCTTATTGCGAAGACCGACGAAGTGTGGGGTGATTCATGGCGAATCTGCTGTTGAGAAATGTAGACGATCAACTTGTCCAGAGCTTGAGGCAGCGAGCCGCAGCGCGTGGGCGCAGCGCAGAAGCCGAGCACCGCGAGATCTTGGCAAAAGCATTGAGCGCGTCTCAGCGCAAGACATTCGCCGAAGCGTTGATGAGCATCCCGAACGTCGGTGTGGAAGCTGATTTCGCGCGTATTCAAGGTTGGGACGGCGGGAGTGTATCCGGGCGAGAGCAAGGTCACCAGGGCGGTTCGCAAGCGGGACCGCGCGGACAAGGGCGCGACTGACTCTCTTTCGGAAGGCGGTGCAGGATGACATCGACCGGTACATCCCGTTGCCGACGATTGATGACTGCGGGCAGGCGTAGGAATGCGTTACCGGTCCAGCGTCACAGGATCACTGTTTTTGTTGACTGTTTAGTACGAGGGTTAGCGAAATGCGTTGGACGCTTCCGTTCTCCTTAAAGCCACGACTTTTGGCTCTGACGATGATGGTTAGGAAGTTGTTGCGCCAACTTCCTTTTTGTGTTCAAACACCCACGGTTGTTTGTCTGACTTTCAACCCGTTATAAGGAGAAAACGCGCCGAACTTCAGCTTCGGGGATTGACCGGGGTAGGAGCGCGCCCGAACGTACCCCGGCTGTACCACCGATGTGACGGGGCTGGACCCGGCTCACCGCTTCCCTTTCCTCACCACCATCCACCGGGGCGACTTGAAGCGCACGATGCTCACATAGAGCCACACATAAGTCGCCGCGAACAGCACCACAAAGCAGAAAAGATGCAGCGTATGTCGCCAGAACAACGTGGCCGGCACGACCGCAATCAGGCATAACAACCACAAGTAAGGCGACGTCAGCGAGTTGCGCCGCGTCAACTCGCGCGCGGTGCGCGTGCCGACTGCCCAACGCATCAGCCGCTTATAGACCAGCATGTGCAGATGCACGCCATCGGGAATGCCCGGCGACATTCCGCGAATGAATTTTTTCCTGTAGATCGAGAAACACGTCTCGAAGATCGGATACATGAAGAGCAGCACTGGATACCACGCGGACACATCGCGATTGCGCATCACCAGCATGATCGACAGTTCGGCAAGCATGAAGCCGATGAAATAGGCGCCGCCGTCGCCGAGAAAAATCAGCCCCGCCGGGAAGTTCCAGATGAAGAAGCCGAGCACCGCGCCCATCATCATGAACGACGCCGACAGCACGATCGGGTCGTGCACCTGAAAGGCCACATAAGCGAGCGACGCGAACATCATGAACGCCACCATCGACGCAAGGCCGTTGAAGCCGTCGATGATATTGATCGCGTTCGCAAGCGCCGCTACCGCGAGCACCGTGACCGCGCACGAGATCACCGCATACGAGAGCAAAAAGTCGAGCGGCGGCACGCTGATGCGCGTGACCGCGATGTCCAGCAGAAAATAGGCAAGCGCAGCCGCCGCCATCGTGCAGACGAGGCGCGCGAGCGGCGACACGCGTTTGGTCAGATCCTCGACGAGACCCGAGCCGAAGGCGGGCATGCCGCACGCGATCAATCCAAGAATGCCGCCCGACACTGCAGGATAGGCATAGCGCAGTTGTACGGCCGAGACGATCAGCCCGACGAGAATTCCGGTTCCGCCGATGCGCGGCACCGGGCGCACATGGAATTTCTGTACGCCGGCCAGATCGGTGTCGGTCGAAAATTTTTCATGCAGATGCGCATAGCGCACGATCAACAGCGTGATCAGCAGTGAAACGATAAAGCCGAGCGCAAAACTAAGCATGAAAGTGGGCCTGAGCGAAGACGCCGAATTATACAAACGAAACGCGAGACGCCCCGAAAAGCGCCGGGCTCGGGAGAGCCGCAATGAATCCCAGATAGTGAGGCGCAAATCGCGCGCAAACCCGCGCCAGTCATGGATTTCACCTATGTAGCGAGGGTCGCGCCGCGTCGTTAACCTGGATGCGGCGACGTGTGCGCAATGCGGGGGGATAGAACACTCGCCGCGGATCGACAAGACGACGGTTCCGGAGACCCAATGCTAAATAACATCACAATTCGTGGCGGCCTGACGCTGGTGATCAGCGTATTCGTTGCCTTTCTGCTGACCGTAATCGGCGTTGGATATGGCGCACTGAAGCTTGCCAACAATAGCCTCGACGACACGCAGCGCGGCGCGGCGGCGCTCTCGCATCTGAAGGCGAGCTCGGAGAAGCTGCTGCAAGTGCAACTTGCGCTGGGCTCTTATCAAACGCTCTTTAGCGTCGGCAAGCAAACCGACGACCTGCTGCCGGCCGCGCACAAGGTGCTGGTCGAATCGAACAAGGACTTTCGCAATTACATGGCGGGACCGTTTTCGAGCGACGCGGAGCAGAAGCTCGCGCAGAACGTCGAGCAGGCTCGCAACGCACTGGTCGATAAGGCAATCGAGCCGGAGTTCAAAGCGCTCACCGACTTCGACTTCAATACGTTCCGCAACATTCAGGGCGAGACGGCGAATGGGTTCTACACCGCGTATTCCAAAGCAATCGACGCGCTCGAACATGCGCAGACCGAGAACCAGCACCGCCAGGCCGCGACCGCCGCGCAACGCTTCCAGATAGCGACGCTGCTGTTCGCCGCAATCGGCGCGCTCGCTATCGTGATCGGCGTGGGGGCGCGCGTCGCGTTGTCGACCGCGCTCATCAAGCCGGTCAATGCCACCGTCAAGCACTTCGAGCGGATGGCCGCAGGCGATCTGACGGTGGCGACCAAAAGCCAGTCGCGCAATGAAATGGGCCAGTTGCTGAGCGCGCTGACGAAGATGCGCGACGGCCTCGTCGACACTGTGTCGCAAGTGCGCGGCAGCACGACGGCCATTACGCAGGGCGCGAATGAAATTGCCTCGGGCAACGCGGATCTGTCCGCCCGCACGGAGCAGCAAGCCGCGGCGCTTCAGCAGACGGCAGCGAGCATGGAGCAGTTGTCGGCGACCGTGAAGCAGAACGCGGACAACGCGAAGCAGGCGAACCGGCTCGCGCATGGCGCGCTCGACACGGTCACGCGTGGCGGCAAAGTGGTGTCGCGTGTCACGGAGACGATGGACGGCATCAGCGAGTCGTCGCGCAAGGTGACGGAGATCATCGGCATGATCGAGGGCATTGCGTTTCAGACCAACATTCTCGCGTTGAACGCGGCCGTGGAAGCGGCGCGTGCCGGCGAGCAGGGGCGCGGCTTCGCGGTCGTGGCGTCGGAAGTGCGCAGTCTCGCGCAGCGCTCGGGCGCGGCGGCGAAGGAGATCAAGGAACTGATCGGCGATTCGGCGGCTCAGGTCGAGCAGGGCGCGTCACTCGTGGCCGAGGCAAGCCGCACGATGAACGAGGCGATGCAGTCGGTCGAGCGGGTGACCAGCATCATGGGAGAAATCGAGGCCGCCGCGCTGGAGCAAAGCGACGGCATCGAGCAGGTCAACAAGGCCGTCTCGCAGATCGACGAAGTCACGCAGCACAATGCCGCACTCGTCGAGGAAGCGGCTGCGGCGGCCAAATCGCTGGAAGAACAGGCGGCTGTTTTGCGGGATGCGGTTGCGGTGTTTCAGGTTGGAGAAAGTCCGTCGGGAACAGGTGCTCGTGTCCGGGCGAACGTCGATTTCGGCATCACCAGTCGTGCGCTGCTACGGGAGACCGTTTAAGGTTCCATAGCGCATGGCCGACTGTAACAAACGGAGAAAGTTACAGAGATCGGGGACTTCGTGCAGCAACGCTGCACTTGTCGAATACAAGAGGCCGGACTCGCCGTCCCGCCGAATTGCGAACGATTCTGCGACTCCCGTGCGTCCGATGCAGGAAGCAATAGAGCGGCTAGGACCTCAAGCGTCGAAGAAAAAGGCCAAACATGCAGAACGACTCTCCTGAAAGTGTGGGGCCGGCGGGCCGAGTCGACCGATGAGAATCCTGTAGGCTGGCTCCAGCATGTAGCCGATGCGATGAGCGTGTTCCATGTCGGATGACGCCCGCCAAAACCGTTCGCTTATGCGAGCATGCATTTTGGACGATTGGACGCGCGACCAGTCGAGACGGGCTGCTCGTCGGCGATTTACGCGACCAGGTCGATCGGCCACCACTAACCCGGCGCTCGGGCAGACGATGCACGACCTATAAGAGCGACCGGAAGTATCGCAGGACGCTCTCTCGCTCTGGAAGATAGAACCTTCGTTTCCTTACTGGAATGCGATCCACGCTCGCCATGCTGGGCACCATGAGTAAAGCCTGCTCGTGGCTCAATTCGTCACGGTTCAATTTCGTTGCGCTCAGCGAAACTCGATTAAAATAGACCACTTACTTGGCGAGTCATCCGCTCAATCCGCGTCATCCGCGACCGCCTATGCCGCTGCGGAACGCGTGGTCGCGGGCCGTAACCCGAGCACTTCTCCATCACAGAATGTCCGCACAGACTGCACATCGCATTGCCATTCTCATCCCTTGCCTTAACGAAGCCGCAACGATCGCCGCCGTAGTGCGGGATTTCAAAGCTGTTGTGTCCGGATGTGAAGTACACGTGTTCGACAACAACTCCACCGACGCAACGGTTGAGGTGGCGAAGAATGCTGGCGCTCATGTCCGATCGGTGGCGCCGCGCGGCAAAGGAAACGTCATCCGGCGAATGTTCGCCGACGTCGAGGCAGACATCTATGTGCTCGTCGACGGTGACGACACCTATGATGCGAATGCAACGCCGGCGATGATCGACGCCCTTCTCGCGGAAGGCCTCGATATGGTCGTTGGCACTCGGCTTTCCGAAGAGCACGCTGCCTATCGATTCGGGCATCGTTTTGGGAACGTCCTCCTGACACGCTGTGTATCGTCCATCTTTGGCAGGACTTTCACAGACATGCTCTCGGGGTTCCGGGTCTTCTCGCGTCGCTATGTGAAGTCGTTTCCTGCTCACGCATCGGGCTTCGAGACAGAAACGGAACTGACCGTCCATGCGCTCGAGCTGCGCATGCCCGTAACGGAGACGGCTACGGTATACAAATCCCGCCCCGAAGGGTCAGCCAGCAAGCTCAACACTTACCGCGACGGCTTCCGGATCCTCATGACGATCGCCAGGCTCTTCAAGACAGAGAAGCCATTGGCGTTTTTCTCGCTCGGATCCGGTTTGTGCGCCCTCATTTCGATACTGCTCGCCATACCGTTGTTCGACACGTTCATCCGCACAGGTCTCGTACCACGCTTGCCGACAGCACTGATGTGCGTCGCCCTGATGCTGTTCGGCGCAATCCTGCTGGTATGCGGTATCGTCCTCGACACCGTCACCCACGGACGAGCGGAATCGAAGCGCCTCGCCTACCTGGCGATCCCTGGTCCCCGTCGGGCATGATGAATTCGCAGGTCATCCGATTCGCCATTGCAGGCGCCATCGGATTCGCGGCGGATGCTGGTGTCCTGTACTTCGCGCTTGCGTGCCGATCCGGTCCGTTCTTCGGCCGGGTAATATCGTTTCTGATCGCCGTGTGGGTTACCTGGCGGATCAATCGGCAATACACCTTCCGTGATCGGGGGCGGCGTTCCGCGTGGGCGGAATGGTGGCGCTACTTGCTGTCCATGTTGAGCGGCGCAAGCATCAATTACGCGGTGTATTCGCTCATCATCATAGGCGGGCCGCGTAGTTCATGGCTGCCGCTGATCGGGGTCGCCTGCGGATCGCTCGCAGGGATGTTCGTCAATTTCTTCGCAGCCAAATTCTGGGCCTTCCGAAATTAGGCCATACCTAACGCACCCAAATGAATACCACGACCGTGCACAACCGAATCCATTGGCTTCGAGGCCTCAGTATCAACAGCCCTCGCGCGGTGATGCATGCGTGTTGGATCGTTCCGATCATCTTTGGACTGTACTCACTTAGTAAGGGCGCTGATTCGAACTGGGACCTGCGCAACTATCACCTCTACAACGCCTTTGCATTCGTTCACGGAAAGTTATCGACCGATCTTGCTCCCGCCGGGATGCAAAGCTATTTCAATCCGCTGTTGGATGTTCCGTTTTACTTCATGGCGATGCATCTGCCCGCGATGGTCGTCGGGTTCGTGATGGGCGTCGTTCACGGGCTGAATTTCCCCCTGCTGCTCGCTATCTGCCGCGTGACGCTAAGTAATGTTCCCGAGGCGACCCGTTATCGAACGGCATTCTGGCTTGCACTCGCGGGCTGCGTCACCGCTAACTTTTTATCAGCGATCGGTAACACGATGGGTGATAACACGACGTCGCTCGCAAGTCTCGGCGCTTTGCTCATCGTGCTACACCTCTGGCCGCGACTGGGGCAGTTCCGCGTACCCGTGATCGCGACGCTGCTTCTCGCCGGTTTCGTGTCCGGGGCGGGTGCCGGACTCAAACTGACGACAGCTGTCTTTTCTGTTGCGCTATGCGGCGGCCTGCTGTTCGCGCCAGTGTCGATACCCGCGCGCCTGCGCGCGGCATTCGTGTTCGGCGTCGGCGTGCTGGCTGGCCTTGCAACAACTGGCGGTTTCTGGTTCGCCGAGCTTTGGCACCGGTACGGCAACCCGTTGTATCCGCAGTTCAGTTCTGTTTTCCCTAGTGCGCTGACCTCGCCGGTGTCAGTCGTAGACACTGGCTGGCTTCCAAAGAGCTTCCTCGAAGCGATCGTCTTTCCTTTCATTTTCTCGCTCAATCCCTACCGGGTCGGACAAGCGCGCCTGCATCAGGCGATATGGGCCGTAGCATACGCGTGTTTCTGGTGCTGGGCCCTGACCGTGGTGGTTCGAAAAGCGAAGGGCGTCGCCGCGCCGCAATTGCCAGGCCGGGGTCGGTACGTGGTCGCGTACGTCGCGATCGGATATCTGGTATGGATGAAGCTGTTTAGCATTCAGCGGTATCTCGTTGGAATCGAACTGTGCTTGCCGCTCGTCGTCCATATGTTAATAGGCCAGATGCTTACGTACCGCAGGGCGATAGGCGTCTCGAGAACGGTGCTCGTTATATGTTCGCTCATCGTGTTGATTGGCGGTGCGCGTTCGTGGGGCCACGACGCATGGAGCAAGAAGACATTCTCGATCGACCTGCCGCCGCTTCCAACGCCGGAGAGCACGACAGTATTGTTGACCTCAGGCGATCCGCCACTCGGCTGGATGGTCGCGCTCTTCCCCGAGAACGTTGCGTTCGCCGCTGTCGTGTCAGCATTTCCGCAGGCAAGGCCGGCTTACGACAATAAGGTCCACGCCATGGCTCGTGCAAGGGGAGGGCCACTGTATGCTCTGATTCCCGGATACTGGACGCATGGCGAGTACGACCAGCCCAAGAACTCAGCTCAGGTCGTTGATTCGCAAGCTGTCCTCGCGAGCTATGACTTTGTGCTCGACGCCGGCTCCTGCACACTCTATAAAGCCCACATCGGCGGGGGCACATATCCCTATCAGTGGTGCCGCGTCACCAGCATGAGATAGTCGATGAGGTGGAAGCTGAGCGACGCTGTCGATCGCCTAAGCGGTGAGGCGAGGTCAGCCTCTGGCGCCTGCGCGTCGGACGTTCAAATCGAACGCGACGGCGGGCAATCCCCGACAATCGGGCAAGCAAGGCGACGGAGTGCGGCCGATGTCTCTAGCGCTAGGCCCCCAAAGCCCTTCCCGAGTTGTCGTCAACATCGCACCGCGGTATGCGGCTGTCGAGGGTCCGACTGCTGCCTTATGCGACAGCATCAACGGCGAAGCGCCTTGTCGGCTCGTCGTTGGAGCCGGTTCGGCAAAGTTCGAACGGTCGGCGTCTTTTGTTGAGATTGCTGATACTCTGCTGCCTGATTTGCCTCAACTTTGATGCAGATGCGCAGTCTAGCAAGGACGCATCCAGTATGAGCTTCAGTCGGCAGACAGTCCCTTCCTACGCGAGACACACCGTACCACTGGTCTAACCTTGACGCGTCCGTACCAACGCCGGCGATGACAAGGCGTGCTGGAATCAATGTCCGGCTCATAGGGACTTTATCCAAGTGGTCTATTCTGGCCGTTAGCGCGAACCGCTAGACACCAGCGATAGTCGCATCGTTTCGGATTAGCAACTGCCTCGCGCACTACAGAATTCGAAAAGGTGGTCGCTCAGATCAGAACATACGGCGTCCCAAAAATGATCAGGCAGTCGGCCCGGGCGACTCTGGTCTACAGTTCATCGGATAGCGGCTTAACGAGCGCGTGGCGGCGCATTTGGGGAGGAGTAGGGAAGGAAGTCGCGCTGGCGCAGGACCGGGGGGCCGGGAAGGACCCAGAATGGAGAGCGGCGAAGCCGGAAAGCGGGACGTGAAGTGGAAAGAGGCGGACATGCCGTGTTTCACCGCATGCCCGCAACCTTCTTGCCACCGGATCAGTTAAAGCCGTCCGGATTCGCCGACTGCCACCGCCAGTGATCCGCACACATTCTTTCGATGCCGAACTCCGCGCGCCAGCCGAGCAGTTCCAATGCTGCGCGCGGATCGGCAAAGCATGACGCCACATCGCCCGGACGGCGCGCCACGATCTCATACGGCACGGGCCGCCCCGACGCCTTTTCGAACGCCTTCACGACGTCGATCACGCTGTAGCCCTGGCCTGTCCCGAGATTGACAACGAAGCTCGCGTCGCGTTTGACGAGCGCATCGAGCGCGGCCAGATGCCCGCGCGCGAGATCCACCACGTGAATATAGTCACGCACGCCGGTGCCGTCCGGCGTCTCATAGTCGCCGCCGAACACGCGCAGCTTGTCGAGCTTGCCGACCGCGACCTGCGCGACGTACGGCATCAGGTTGTTCGGAACGCCCGCCGGATCTTCGCCGATCAGCCCGCTCTCATGCGCGCCGACCGGATTGAAATAGCGCAGCGTGGCAATGCGCCACGAGGGATCGGCCACTTCGAGATCGCGCAACACCTGTTCGGCAATCAGCTTCGACTGACCATACGGGTTCGTGGCCGACAGCGGAAACGATTCGTCGATGGGCGAGCTTTTCGGCACGCCGTACACCGTCGCCGACGAACTGAACACGAACTGCTTCACGTTGCGATCGCGCATCACCCCGAGCAGCGCGAGCAGGCTGCCCACGTTGTTGCTGTAGTACTCGATCGGCTTCGCAACCGACTCGCCCACCGCTTTCAGCGCGGCAAAGTGGATTGCGCCGGTAATCGGGTGCGCGTCGAAAACACGGTTGAGCGCCGCCTCGTCGCGCGCGTCCGCTTCGTAGAACGCGACGGCGCGGCCTGCGATTCGCTCCACGCGCCGCAGCGACTCGCGGTTGCTGTTCACGAGATTGTCGATCACCACGACGTCGTAGCCACCGTTCAGCAGTTCGACGCAGGTGTGCGAACCGATGAAGCCCGCGCCGCCCGTTACCAGAATCGTGCCCTTCGTGGTCATGCTGTTGCTCCGTTAAAGTAAAACGCCTGTCATTTTTTGCACCAGGTCCTTATACGTTTCGACGACGACGCGTTCGTCGAACTCCTGCGCGACTTTCTGCCGGCCGCGTTCTGCCATGGCGCGGCGCTCGGCGCCGCTCATATCGATCATTCTGGCGAGCGCCGCGGCGAGGCTCTCCGCGCTGCGCGCTTCGCAAAGCAATCCATTGACCCCGTGCGCCACCACTTCGCGGCAGCCCGGCACGTCGGTCGTGACAATCGGCCGGCCCATCGCCGACGCTTCCATCAGCGTGCGCGGCACGCCTTCGCGATACGACGGCAAGACGACGCAATCCGCATCGGCGATAAAAGGCCGCACGTCATGCGCCTCGCCGAGATAGTCGATGATGCCTTCCCGTTCCCAGGCCGCCACTTCGTCGCGTGTGATCGCGCTCGGGTTGTCGACGCCGACTGGACCGAGCAGTTGAAAACGCGCTTGCGGATAACGTTGGCGAAGCTGCCGCGCAGCTTCCACGTATTCGCCGACGCCCTTGTCCCACAGCAAACGGCCAATCACAACGAACTTGAATTCCGCGCGCTCGGGCAGAGGCGTAAAACCGAACTGTTCGAGATCGACGCCTTCACCGTGTAACAGCCGGGCGCGTTCAGGATGCACTAACAAATTCTGTTCGACAAACGCTGTCTGATCGTCGCGATTCAAAAACCATATTTCGCGTGGGAAACGGAACGCGAAACGATACAGCTTTTTGGCCACCTGAGCGGCGCGGCTTCGCTGGATGAACACATAACCGAGGCCCGTCGTCACCGCCACCGACTGCACGCCCGCCAGCTTCGCGGCAATCGAGCCGTAGATATTCGGCTTGATCGTGTAATGAAACACCACGTGCGGGCGGATCGCGCGGTAGCGCCGGTACAGCGAGTACAACGTGCGCAGGTCGTCGCGCGGATTGGTGCCTTTGGAGGCGACCGGCAATTCGATGCAGCGGCAGCCCATTGCCGTGAGCAGGTCGAACGTGCGGTCGCGCGGCGCGAGCACCGTCACGTCGACGCCGCGTCCCACCAGCATGCGAATCAGCCCTTGCCGATACGTATAGATTGCCCAGGCGGTGTTACACACGAGTGTAATTCGCAACGCGGGCGTCGACTTGAGGGCTGGCTTCATGCGGGAACGTGCTCGGCGGTGAATGAAAGGGCGAACCAACCTGACAATGCGGATCAATGGCTCGCGCGCGGCGCGAGCAGGCTGCGTTTGACCCGCTGCAATGCGCGATACGGAGTCACGAGATGCAGCAGATTCTTGGCGAGGCCGAACCAGTCATAGGGATTCGCGACGTTGAAGTAGCGCAGTTGCAGCCGCAGCGTCGAGAGGACCTGGCGGCGGCGCCTGGTGGCGCTGATGCCGCCTTCGTTCAGTTCGTAGTAGAGGCCCAGTTCCGGCAGATTCGCGCAGTCGTGACGCTCCATCAGACGCACGAACAGATCCAGGTCTTCCGCCGACGGATACGTCGCGCGGTAATTGCCGACGGCGCGCACGGCGTCGATACGTAGCATCATGGAAGGATGCGCGAGGCATGAGCGGAAGAACCGCAGTCGACGGATCGCTGCCGGTTCGGCGGGCGGTGTCAGCATGAAAAGCGGCTTGCCCGCGCGCGTGACCACCTGCGTCCACATGCCAAGCCCGGCCACTTGCGGATGCGCTTCCATGTACGCGCGCTGCTTCGCAAGCCGTTGCGGCACGCTGCGGTCGCCCGCGTCTATACGAGCGGCATAGCGAAAGCCGCGCTGTGCAAGCGCGTCGATACCGGTTTGCAACGCACGCTCGATGCCGCCGTTCTGCGGCATGCGCAGCACTTCGATTTGCAGGTTGGCAAGCGTTGGCGCGACGATGGGCGGCGTGCTGCCGTCATCGACGATCAGAACGTGCACCAGCGCACTTTCATTGAACGACGCGAGCGTAAGATCGACGTCGGCCTGGCCGTTGTAGGCGGGCATCAGCACCGCGACGTCTTCGAGGCAGTGCGGCGGCGTGTCGACGGCGGTAAGCGTCATGGGCGCAATTTGAAACGAATGTAATAAAGATTAACCGACGCCGCTGCAAGATAACCGCATGCAAGGCCCACGAGGGCACCATAAGCGCCGAGCCGCGGAATCGCCAGCAGGTTCACGACGAACGCAACGGCTAGCGCGAGCAGCCATTTGAACAGCAACACGAATTTCGCCTGATATTTGAGAACGACCAGATTGCCGATTGCCTCGATGCCGGCGGGCACGGAGAGCCACACGGCCCAGCGGAAGATATCGATCGCGCCTTCGAAGCCCGGCCCGAACACGCGGCGAATGATAAAGCCGGCGAGCAGATCGAGCACCACGGCGCCCGCGATCATCAACGCGGCGGTCATCGCGGTAAGACGCCACACGTTACGGCGCAACTGCGCGGCCTGCTGCACACGATAGACGAACGCGGGCGCGATGGTCTGCGCGAGCATCAGTGCGAGCGTGATCCAGTTTTCGTTCAACTGCTGCGCGGCGGAATAGCGCCCGAGATCGGCGAACGAAATGGCTCGCTCCAACATGAGCCGATCCAGTTTCAGGAACAGATACATACAGATCAGGCCGAGCCAGAACACCGTGCCCGCGCTCGCGAAGTGTTTGAAGAGCGAGCGGTCGAAATGCAACCCCAGCTTGCCGCCATGCCGACGAATGTAATAGACCACCAGTACACTGCCTATAGCCGCCGACTCCAGCGCCCACAGCCAGCCGAAGCGCGCGGGTTGCACAGCGGCGCGCACGAGCAGATAGACGAAGCCCGCCTTGATCACCGCCGTGCTCATGCTCGTGAGCAATTGCGGCTTGCTGTACGTCATGCTCTGCAGCCACGCATTGATCACGCCGACGAACGGTTCGCGAAACAGCATCGTGACGGCGAGCCCCGCGAGCATCGCGCCGACGAGCGGATCGAACAGATTGAGCGCAATGCCGAGCCACGTCAGCAGCAATGCTGCGACCGACACCGAAAAGCGCAGCACGAATGCGCTGCCGAGCACGGTGCCGAGCTGCGCGGGCGGCCGCTCGACAATGGTGGGCACGAGAATCTCCGCGCCGCATACCCAGGTGATAGGCGAAAGCACCAGCAGCAGCGTATTGGCGTATTGCCATTTGCCGAATGTGTCCGGCCCGAAGTAACGGGCGAGCATGCCGCTAATCGCAATGGCCACGCCGATCTGCGTGAGCCGTTCGAGACCGAGCCAGACAATATTGGTGAAGGCGCGCGTGACGTCGGGATTGGCGAAGCGCTTGAGCGTCAGCATCCGGTAAGTGCCCGCCAATGCGTTTGGCGCGAGTCTGCCCACCTGGCCGGCCGTCGAGGCATGGGCGGCCTTGGCAACTTTACAAATGGAGGGCGTCTAAGCATTAGAATGGTGTTACAAGGCTGGTCCGAAAAGCGCAATTATAAGTTGGAACCGGATTGCTTCCGGCAAGGGCGCAGCATCATGTGCAGTCGCTATGATTTACCGATTAAGCATGACTGCGCCGGTCAAAATTTTCCATTGCACGCAAGTGAGCCAACATGATCTCCAAATCTATCTTCAAGGCATATGACATTCGCGGCGTAATCGGCAAGACGCTCGATGCCGATGCAGCGCGTTCGATCGGCCGTGCGTTCGGCAGCGAAGTGCGTGCACAAGGCGGCGACGCCGTGGTGGTCGCACGTGACGGTCGCCTGTCGGGTCCTGAATTGATCCAGGCATTGTCCGACGGGCTGCGTGCGGCCGGCGTCGACGTGGTCAATGTCGGCATGGTGCCTACCCCGGTCGGCTACTTTGCGGCGAGCGTGCCGTTGCAACTCGAGGGCGGCGAACGGCGCGTCGATTCGTGCATCGTCGTGACCGGTAGTCACAATCCGCCGGACTACAACGGCTTCAAGATGGTGCTGCGCGGCTCCGCGATTTATGGCGAGCAGATTCTCGCGCTGCATCAACGCATCGTCGACGAAAACTTCTCCGAAGGCAGCGGCACTTACGCCGAGTACGACATTGCCGATGCGTACCTCGAGCGCATTACGAGCGACGTCAAGCTCTCGCGCCCGATCAAGATCGTGGTCGACACCGGCAATGGCGTCGCCGGCGGCCTCGCGCCGAAGCTCTTCAAGAAGCTCGGTTGCGAACTCGTGGAACTCTTTACGGAAATCGACGGCAATTTCCCGAACCATCACCCGGACCCGGCGCATCCGGAAAACCTTCAGGACGTGATTCGCGCGCTGAAGGAAACGGACGCGGAAATCGGCTTTGCCTTCGACGGCGACGGCGACCGCCTCGGCGTCGTCACCAAAGACGGCCAGATCATTTATCCGGACCGCCAACTGATGCTGTTCGCCGAAGAAGTGCTGTCGCGCAACAAGGGCGCGCAGATCATTTACGACGTGAAGTGCACCCGCAATCTCGCGAAGTGGGTGAAGGACAAGGGCGGCGAGCCGCTCATGTGGAAGACCGGCCACTCGCTCGTGAAGGCGAAGCTGCGCGAAACCGGCGCGCCGCTGGCGGGCGAGATGAGCGGCCATGTGTTCTTCAAGGACCGCTGGTACGGTTTCGACGACGGCCTGTACACCGGCGCGCGTCTGCTGGAAATCCTCACGCGTGTGGAAGACCCGAGCAAGCTGCTCAACTCGCTGCCCAACTCGAACTCCACGCCCGAACTGCAACTGAAACTCGAGGAAGGCGAGAACTTCGAACTCATTGCACGCTTGCAGCAGAACGCGCAATTCACCGGCGCCGACGAGGTCGTGAAGATCGACGGCCTGCGCGTCGAGTACCCGGACGGCTTTGGCCTCGCGCGTTCGTCGAACACCACGCCGGTCGTGGTCATGCGTTTTGAAGCCGATAACGACGCGGCACTTAAGCGCATTCAGGAAGACTTCCGCCGCGTGATTCTCGCGGAGAAAGCCGACGCAAAGCTGCCGTTCTAAACGTTCGAACGGCGGGGCGGTTCGCTCAAGTTCTTGGCGAACCGCGGCCATGGGCCAGAACGCGGCGCGGGTTTCACTTACCGCGCCGCGTTTTTTCATGCCAGTCAGCCGGGTCGCGCTAGAATTGCCGTCCTGGTGACAT
Source organism: Paraburkholderia kirstenboschensis (assembly GCF_032806925.1). Lineage (NCBI taxonomy): Bacteria > Pseudomonadati > Pseudomonadota > Betaproteobacteria > Burkholderiales > Burkholderiaceae > Paraburkholderia > Paraburkholderia kirstenboschensis. Next base: position 3,665,307 of record NZ_CP136513.1, read on the forward strand.
AACGTCTGCGTTCTGTCATCTCTCGCTGGAAGTCTCACGCGAAGCCTTAGGTTTCGTTGGGCTTCTTTCAATGCATCTTCGGGCCGGATAACCGGTTTTCCCACTCTTGAGCGTGCAAAAGATATTGATCGTGAGGGTGTCGTCTTTGGGCGACGTCGTTCACAACATGCCGGTGATCGCCGATATCCGGCGCCGTCATCCCGAGGCGCAGATCGACTGGCTCGTCGAGGAAAGCTTCGTGGGGCTCGTCGAACTCGTGACCGGCGTGCGGCGCGCGATCCCCGTGTCGCTGCGGCGCTGGCGCAAGCGCATTCTGTCGGTCGGCAACTGGCGCGAGATCGGCGCATTCCGCCGCGCGCTCGCGGCCGAGAACTACGATCTGGTGATCGACTGCCAGGGGCTCATCAAGACCGCGTGGGTCGCGAGCATGGCGCGCGGACCGCTCGTCGGCCTCGCAAATCGCACTGAGGGCGCGGGCTTCGAATGGCCGGTGCGCTTCTTTTATGACAAGCGCGTCCCGATCGAGCCGCGCACCCACGTCGTGGAGCGCACGCGGCAGCTGGTTGCAGCGGCGCTGAACGACCCGCAGCCGCAACCTACCGACGAAATCGATTTTGGCATCGACACGCGGCGCGCCGCGTTGGCGTTGTCGGCGGCGAATCTCAATCTTCCTGTGCCTTACGTGGTGTTCGTGCACGCGACCTCGCGCGCCGACAAGCAATGGCCCGATACCGCGTGGATCGAGTTGGGGCAGTCGCTCGTGCGGCGCGGCGCGTCGATCGTCTTGCCGTGGGGCAGCGAGGCCGAGCGCGCGACGAGCGAGCGTCTTGCGAAAGAGTTCGGCGCGGCGGCCATCGTGCCGCCCAAGCTGTCGTTGCCCGCGGTGGTCGGCCTGCTTGAAGGCGCGGCCGCGACAGTCGGCGTTGACACAGGTCTAGTTCACATTGCGGCGGCGCTTAAGCGGCCCACGGTCGAGTTGTACAATTTCGCGACCGCGTGGCGCACCGGCGGCTACTGGTCGCCGAACGTCGTCAATCTCGGCACGGCAGGGCAACCGCCCACGCTGCAACAGGTGAAGTCCGCGCTTGCCGGCTTCGGACTGTTGTGATTCGTCCGGTGCGCTTCGCCTCACGCATCATCCGTTTTCAAGGGCGATCATGAACGAAACCCAGATCATCGAAGTAGCGAATGCCGACTGGCACGCGCGCAACCTGTCCGTGCCGCGTGAGACGCTGCTCGCCGGCGTCGAACGCGGCAAGGTGCTGTATTTCCCGAACCTGCGTTTCGCGATTGAAGGCGGCGAGCAGGCGCTGCTCGATCCCGCGCTGGCCGATCCCAACCGCAAGAACATCAGCCTCGAACCGAATGGCGGCGCATTGCACGGCGTGGCCGGCAACGCCGTCACGCAGTCCGCGGTGCGCGCGTTGATCGCGCGATACCAGGCGAATGCGCGCACGCTCGTCGACGGGCTCTTTCCCGAATACAACGGCAAGCTGCGCGTGGCGCCCACGAGTTTGCGGCTGCATCAGGTGGAAACACGGCAAACGTCATGGCGCAAGGACGATAGCCGCTTGCATGTGGACGCGTTTCCGTCGCGGCCCAATTACGGCGAACGCATTCTGCGTGTGTTCACCAACGTCAATCCGAATGGCGTGCCGCGCGTGTGGCGAGTTGGCGAACCGTTCGAGGACATGGCCAAACGCTTTCTGCCGCACATCAAGCCGCAAATGCCTGGCGCAGCGTGGCTGCTGAATCTGTTGCACGTAACCAAATCGCCGCGCAGCGAGTACGACCATTTGATGCTCCATCTGCACGACGGCATGAAGGCCGACCTCGAATATCAGAAGACAAGCCCGCAGGAGACCCTGCCGTTTCCGCCGGGCAGCGTGTGGGTGTGCTTCTCCGATCAGACTTCGCACGCTGTGATGTCCGGTCAGTTCATGCTCGAGCAGACTTTCTTCCTGCCGGTCAAGGCAATGGTGCAACCCGAATGTGCGCCGCTCGGCATACTTGAACGCCTGAAGGGCAGGGCGCTGGTTTGAGCGCCGCCGTTCGTTCGGGCTCGCGAGACTTTGTGCACCGTCGCGCGCCGGTGCCTGACTATGCGGTCATGCGAGGTCCATTGCATCGGCACTGTATTCGCGAGCTGCACACTGTGCGGTTGCATCATGCGGAGCGCCGATGCTGAGGGCAATCTATAACGCGCTCTGGTGGATCATCGCGCCGGTCGCCGTGCTGCGTCTGCTGATTCGTTCGCGCAAGGAGCGCGGTTATCGTCAACATATCGGCGAGCGCTTCGGCTACGTTCGCGGACGTTTGCCCGAAGACAACGCGCCGTTGATCTGGGTGCATGCGGTGTCGGTCGGTGAGACGCGTGCCGCGCAACCGCTGATCGAGGCGCTCATCAAAGCGCGTCCGGACGCACGCATTCTGTTGACTCACATGACGCCGAGCGGCCGCGCGACCGGCGAGCAGATTTTCGGCGACCGCGTGTTGCGCAGCTATCTGCCGTACGACATGCCGCACGCGGTGCGGCGCTTTTTGCGCGCGTGGCGGCCGTCGCTCGGTCTGGTAATGGAAACCGAGGTGTGGCCCACGCTGATCGACGAGTGCAGGCGCGCCGACGTGCAACTGGTGTTGACCAACGCGCGGATGTCAGCGCGCTCATATAAGCGCGCGGCGAAATTCGGCGGCGCGACAAAAGATGTGTTCGGCGGCTTTGCGCGCGTGCTGGCGCAGAGTCCATCGGACGCGGAACGGTTGACCGCGCTTGGCGCGCGCAACGTCGCGGTACTGGGCAATCTTAAGTTCGACATGAGCACGCCGCCCGAACTGGCGGCGCGCGGTCATGCGTGGCGCGCGGCAATCGGCGCGCGCCCGGTGTGGGTCGCGGCAAGTACACGCGAAGGCGAAGAGGAACTCGTGTTGCAAGCGTTCGCGGCCCTCGGCGTTGAAGGTGCGCTGTTGATTCTCGTGCCGCGCCATCCGCAGCGCTTTAACGAAGTTGCGGCGCTCGTCGAGAAAGCCGGGCTGCGACTCGCGCGACGTTCGACGTGGGCGCCCGATGCGAAAGTTGCGTCAGCGGCTGCGAGCAGCGGTGTGCCTGCATTGCCGGCGGACGTGAATGTGCTGCTCGGCGATTCGATGGGCGAACTGGGCGCTTATTATGCGGCCTCGGACCTCGCGTTTATCGGCGGCAGTCTGTTGCCGCTCGGCGGACAGAATCTGATCGAAGCCTGCGCGGTGGGCGTGCCCGTGCTGATCGGGCCGCACGTGTTCAACTTTACGCAGGCCACGGCCGATGCAGTCGCCGCAGGCGCGGCGGTGCAGGTGCAGGATCCGGCCGATCTGGCGCGAGCGCTGCGCGAACTCTTCAACGACAAGGCGCGGCGGCTCATGATGGGCGGCGCGGCCTCGGCGTTTGCCGCGCGTCATCGCGGGGCGACCGCGCGTACCGTGGATGTATTGATGGCGGTGTTGCCGGAGTGAGGGCAGTGCTGGGCAGACTCAGCGCGTCAGCACTCAAACCTTCAACAACCCCTTTCGCTCGATAAACCGCACCACGTCGCCCAATCCATCGAGCGCCTTCAGATTACACATCACAAAAGGCCGCTCGCCGCGCATTTTCTTCGCGTCGGAAGCCATCACGTCGAGGTTCGCGCCGACCATCGGCGCGAGGTCCGTCTTGTTGATCACGAGCAGATCGGACTTCGTAATGCCCGGGCCGCCCTTGCGCGGGATTTTCTCGCCGCCTGCCACGTCGATCACGTAAATCGTCAGGTCCGACAGTTCCGGGCTGAAGGTCGCCGCGAGGTTATCGCCGCCCGATTCGATAAAGACAATGTCCGCATCCGGAAAACGCGTGAGCATGCGGTCGACAGCTTCGAGGTTGATCGACGCGTCCTCGCGAATCGCGGTATGCGGACAGCCGCCCGTCTCGACACCCATGATCCGCTCGGCCGGCAACGCGCCCGCCACCGTCAACAGGCGCTGATCTTCTTTCGTATAGATGTCGTTGGTGATCGCGACCAGGTCGTACTGTTCGCGCATCGCCTTGCAAAGCATTTCGAGCAACGTTGTCTTGCCCGAGCCGACCGGACCGCCGACGCCCACGCGCAGCGGCGGCAGTTTCTTCGTACGGACGGACGAGTGAGCGGGATGATGAGGTGCGTTCATGATGGATCGTTTTATGAGCGAAAAAGTCGCGAATATTGCGACTCGTGACGCGCCGACAGAATGCCGAGTTGCGGCGCGAAGGTATTGATGTTTTCCGGCGACGTGGCTAAAGCGCGCTTGACCGCAGCATCGATCGGCTCGCGCAACGCGACGATGATGCGTTGCCCCGCCAGTTGGCCCAATGGCACGGCTTTTAATGCGGCGGCGGCCTGGTTCTCGACCCAGCTAAATGCGTACGCGGCGAGAGCGGCGTCGACGGCGGCATCGTGCGCATACGCTGCGAAGGCGAACGCCGTGGGTTGTGCGAGCGGCGTCATAGAGGCCAGCGTCGCGCGCCGTGCCGCATCGCCCCATTCGAGCGATGCGCACAACTGCCGCAACGACCAGCCCATCTGTTCGGTTTCACGCCGCAATTCGGCCGACTCGCGGCTCGCGAGGAACTCGCTATTCGCTTGCGCGAGGCCAGCAGCGTCGTGTGTGCGCCAGCGCTCTATCTGGTGCGCGAGAAACGGCAGTTCGCCATGCGCGAGCACATCGGTGAGGCCGCTCGCGATCCAGGCGCGAGCCGAATCGGCATCGGTGATCAGTTGCGCTTCGATCGCCGCTTCGAGACCTTGGGAGTAGCTGAAGGCGCCGATGGGCAGCGCCGGCGACGCAAGGTGCAAAAGCGCGGTGAGTTCAGCGATGCGCATGGTGATGGTGATGCGCGTGGCCGCAAGATTCGTCGTGGACGTGGCCTTCCTGCTCGTGATCGTGCGCGTGCGTGTGCCCGTGGCCATGCCCGTGGTCATGATCATGCGAATGCTCATGCCCATGATGCTCGCCGAACACCTGCTGCGCCAATGCATAGTCTTCGGCGAACGTTTCGTCGTGGCCATGCTTATGGCCGCCGCCGTACGCGCCGGACTCCGGCTGAAACGGCATTGAAACCTGATCGACCGTCGCGCCGATACGCTTCAGCATATCGGCCAGCACCGGATCGTATTCGAGCTTCAGATAATCCGCGCCGACTTCCACCGGCGTATGGCGATTGCCCAGGTGGTACGCGGCACGCGTGAGCGTCAACGTGTCTTTCGCACGGACCACCAGCACCGTTTCCGGCGCGGCGACTACTCGCACGAGACCGCCATCGTCTGCGACCAGCACATCGCCATCGCGCAGCACGGTGCCGCGTGGCAGCAGCACGGCGACTTCTTCGCCGCTATCGAGCGTGGCCGCAAGGCGGCTCTTGCGACGCTCGTCGAAAGCGAGCGTCAGCGTCGGCGCGCGCTTTACAAGCACCGGCGCGAGTTTGAGATGCGGTGCAACCAGTTTGTCAAGTGTGCGCATGGTCAGAACAGAAAATAGCGTTGCGCCATCGGCAAGATAGTCGCGGGTTCGCAGGTCAGCAGTTGACCGTCGGCGATCACCTGATAGGTTTCCGGATCGACGCTGATCGACGGGCGCCACGCGTTGTGGATCATGTCCGCCTTCGTGATGTTGCGGCAGTTCTTCACGGCCACGATACGCTTGTTCAGGCCATAGCGCTCGGCGACGCCTGCATCGGCGGCGAGTTGCGAAACGAAAGTCAGCGACGTGCGTCCGAGCGCACCGCCACGCGTGGCGAACATCTCGCGATAATGCACCGGCTGCGGCGTTGGAATCGACGCGTTCGGATCGCCCATCTGCGCCATTGCGATCATGCCGCCTTTGAGGATCAACGACGGTTTGATGCCGAAAAACGCCGGTTCCCAAAACACGAGATCGGCCCATTTGCCGGGCTCGATAGAACCGACTTCATGCGCGATGCCGTGCGTGATTGCCGGGTTGATCGTGTACTTGGCGACATAACGCTTCGCGCGGAAATTGTCGTGACGTGCGGTGTCCTCGGGCAGCGCGCCGCGTTGCACTTTCATCTTGTGCGCGGTCTGCCACGTGCGAATAATCACTTCGCCCACGCGGCCCATCGCCTGCGAATCCGACGACAGCATCGAGAGCGCGCCGAGATCGTGCAGGATGTCTTCCGCGGCGATGGTCTCGCGGCGAATGCGCGATTCGGCGAACGCAATGTCTTCCGCAATCGACGGGTCCAGGTGATGACACACCATCAGCATGTCGAGATGCTCTTCAAGCGTGTTGACGGTGTAGGGCCGCGTCGGATTCGTCGAAGAAGGCAGCACGTTCGCTTCGCCGCATACCTTGATGATGTCGGGCGCGTGGCCGCCGCCTGCGCCTTCCGTGTGATACGTATGTATCGTGCGGCCTTTGAACGCAGCCACGGTCGCTTCGACGAAACCCGCTTCGTTCAGCGTATCCGTGTGAATGGCGACCTGCGTGTCGGTGTCGTCGGCGACGGACAGACAGTTGTCGATTGCGGCCGGCGTCGTGCCCCAGTCTTCGTGCAGCTTCAGGCCGATCGCGCCCGCCGTGATCTGTTCGAGCGCGGGCTGCGGCTGGCTCACGTTGCCTTTGCCGAGGAAGCCGAGGTTCATCGGATAGCCGTCTGCCGCTTGCAGCATGCGTTCGAGATGCCACGGACCCGGCGTGCAGGTGGTTGCATTGGTGCCGGTTGCCGGACCGGTGCCGCCGCCGAGCATCGTCGTCACGCCGCTGGCGAGCGCTTCTTCGATCTGCTGCGGACTGATGAAGTGAATATGCGTGTCGATGCCGCCCGCCGTGACGATCAGCCCTTCGCCCGCGATCACCTCCGTGGATGCGCCGATTGCGATCGTGACGTTCGGCTGAATGTCGGGATTGCCCGCCTTGCCGATAGCGGCGATGCGGCCGTTCTTGATGCCGATGTCGGCCTTCACGATGCCCCAATGATCGAGAATTACCGCGTTGGTCACAACGGTATCGACAACGTCGGCATGCACGCGCTGCGACTGGCCCATGCCGTCGCGAATCACCTTGCCGCCACCGAACTTCACTTCTTCGCCGTACGTGGTGAAGTCGCGCTCCACTTGGATCAGCAACTCGGTGTCGGCGAGACGCACGCGGTCGCCGGTGGTGGGGCCGAACATTTCCGCGTATGCGCGGCGGCCAATGCGTAAGGTCATGATGTCAGTCCGGAAATGAGCAGGGCGGTTCAAGCGGATGAGCGCACGCGGCCCGTCACAGCTTGCCCATCACCTTGCCGTTGAAGCCATAGACGATGCGCTCGCCCGCCAGTTCGACGAGTTCGACGGTGCGCTCCTGGCCGGGCTCGAAACGCACGGCGGTGCCCGCAGCGATGTTCAGCCTGAAGCCGCGTGCGGCCTCCCGGTCGAAGGCGAGTGCGTCGTTCACTTCGTAGAAGTGGTAATGCGAGCCGATCTGCACCGGCCGGTCGCCGGTATTCGACACGAGCACCGTCACGGTGGCGCGGCCCGCGTTGAGTTCGTGTTCGCCGTCGTCGGTGATGAGTTCGCCGGGAATCATGGGCGTGCCTTGATAGGTTTAGCGGGATTCAGCGGATCAGGGAATCGGATGATGAACGGTGACGAGCTTCGTGCCGTCGGGGAAGGTGGCTTCGACCTGGATGTCGGGGATCATCTCGGGCACGCCTTCCATGACGTCGTCGCGAGTGAGCAGCGTCGTGCCGTAGTGCATGACCTCGGCGACGGTCTTGCCGTCGCGTGCCGCTTCCATCAGCGCGGCGGTGATGAAGGCGACCGCTTCCGGATAATTCAGTTTGAGGCCGCGTGCGCGGCGCCGTTCGGCAAGCAGCGCGGCGGTGAAGATCAGCAGCTTGTCCTTCTCGCGAGGTGTCAGCTTCATCGAATGAGTGCGGTGGGTTGCGCCCGATCCGAAAGGATCAGGCTGCGACAATGATATGCGTTGCGGGCCGCCGATGCGACCCATGCAGTGCCGGACAAAACAGCGACGCTATCAAGCCCGGCTAACGACGCGCTTACAGATCCGCAGGCAACGCTGCGCCGAACCACTTCTTCGACATCGTGTTGAGCGTGCCGTCCTGCTTTGCTTGCGCGATGGCGGCGTTCACCTTCTGCTGCAGGCGCGGTTCGTTCCTGTTCATGCCGACGAAACACGGCGAGTTCTTGATGACGAACTTCGGCTCTGGACGGCGCGGCGGATTCTTCGCGAGGATCGCGGCGGCGACGATGTTGCCCGCAGCGATCAACTGAACCTGGCCCGACAGGAACGCGGCGATGGTCGCGTTGTTGTCCTCGAAGCGTTTGATCGTGGCGTTGGGCGCCATTTGCGTGAGACCGAGTTCCTCGAGCGCGCCGCGCGTCGCGCCGACCGTCTTGCCGGTCAGATCGGCGGGGCCGCTGACCTTGATGTCGGCGGGACCGAACACGCCCTGATAGTACGGCGCGTAGGCGTTGGAGAAGTCGATCACTTTTTCGCGGTCGGGCGTCTTGCCGAGCGACGAAATCACCAGATCGACCTTGTTCGTTTGCAGATAGGGAATGCGGTTCGCGCTGTTGACGGGCACCAGTTCGAGCTTCACGTTCATCGACTTCGCGAGCAGCGCGGCGGTGTCGATGTCATAGCCCTGCGGCTTCATGTCGGGGCCGACCGAACCGAACGGCGGATAGTCTTCGGGCACGGCGACCTTGAGCACGCCTGCCTTGGCGATGTTATCGAGTGTGTCGGCGTGAGCCGCGGGGGCGGTGATCGCGAGCAGGGGCGAGACGATCAGTGCGGCGACGACGGTACGGCGCGTGGAACGGAGCGTGAGTCGGTTCATTTGTAGTAGCTGTGGTGGTGGCGGGCAGGCGGCTGGCGTCGAGGAAGCGGCAGCGTCGGCCGCTAGCAACGCAAGGTGTGTGCCATCGTGGTGCGGCGGGGGCTGGTGGGGAGGTTTGTGGGCCAGTGCACCATGCGAGGGCTCGCGTAAGCGCCGAGTTGGTGCGGGCGTGTCTTACGCGGTGAAAGTATGGTGACCAGTTTCCGTTGCATCGCATTGCCGCGCGGATGGGGCGAACGTTGAACGAGCAATGAGTCGTTGAACGACGCGGGCGTTCCAGTTGACTGATAGGAGCACCCGGTCATGTGGGTGCTCCTATGGTCGAGTCTGTTCCGACGCGTGCGCTCTTTGCCTCGCAATAACTACGGCCCTCTTTTGAGCAATAACGCGCGTGCTCCGATGTAGCAAAGAAAGATAAGCGCGCCGACGAGCAGGGCAGCTATTGCCCAGTAGAGAAGCAAGGCGAGCACTTCCATATCGTCCGGGTTCGCCAGATCACTACGCCCTACGACCTCCAGGCAGAAGCGGATGAACATATCGACGGAATCGGGCATGTTACCCGGAAACATGTCATCGATGTGGTACGTCAGCCGCCATCCGCCGGCGAGGGATATTGCGATCCAGACGACGTATCGTAATAGCTTGGCCACGAGCCTTTTTCTCATTTCACCTCAACCGTTCCATAAGCTCTCAGCGCGGTACCGGGCACTGGTACGGTTAACCCGCGCGACCGAATGAATTTTTGAAGCCTGTCAAATTCGTGCGGACTGGCTACGGTGATGCACCCTTCGCTCAGTTGCATCCTTCCTGTTGGATGTAGCCGGAAGTTGCCTCGCTTGATGCCATTAATGTTGGTCGTGTCCCCCGATATTGGGTTCCACAGCATGAACCATTCATGTCTGTCAGTTGAGACGTTCCCATGCGCGCTCCACCAATCGCGTATAAAGCCCAGGAACCCGCCGGACCGGCGGTCCACGAGGTAGTACGTTCCTTTTGGAAGTGGCCCGACGTTTTCCATAGCTGTGTCATCCGGGTTGTCTCGGCCATGGCCGGTACCGGAAAAGGCCGTAACGGGCGCGGTTCCCTCACACGTAAGTGTGGAAGTCGTTTTGCCGTTAAGAACAAAAATGCATTTGACCGGCATCGCTTCGCCCCCGTCACGTTGTCATGTTGTCCTTGATGTACAACGTCGCAGTCACCGCACCGCCGCTTCCTCCGGCCTCGTTTTGCACTAAGTACTCGTATTTCATAGTTGAAAAAGAAAGGCGAATTTCCTCATGGCAAACATCACCGCCGCCCACAGGTTCAATCTGGGTAACGACTACGTCGTACATCGCGATCTTCAGGTATTCGAATGGGAGCCCCCCGGCCTTTCGCATAGTCAGTTTGACTTGGTCAATATGCTTGCCGGTGAAGTACTTCGCCAGATTCGGGCTGGCGCGATCTAGCTGGTGCGTGAACTCCAGATCGGAAACAGTAGCTTTACCCGCACCGCCGCCGGAGCCGGACAGCATTGTCGATTGCTGCGAAACCTTCCAGCGCCAGCCGATCACGTCGATTTCGTTCAGATGCGAAGCATCCTGCGACTCGCCGTCAATGCCGTTGATTTTGATGAATATGTCCTGTGCCATAGGGGGACTCGAAAGTGATGGGAATGGGACGTGCGGTGTCAGGGGCTTATGCTCAAACGGTGCACACATCCCGCGATCCATTCCGAAGAATCCCAGACGATTTGGGTATCAGGACAATCCGAAAAAGACGCCCGCCCTGTGATAATTCGTCAAGCTTTGTCTGATAGAGGGCGTAAAAAACGCCCAAGGCGGGCGTCAATGTCAGCGGGGGAAGATGGAAAACAGTCAGTCGCCGGCCGTCTCAGTATTGATCGTCCAGGCCGTGCCAATCAACGGATCGGCCGTGTGCGGTGCTGAGACAGCGACGAAAAATCGAGGATGTCTGTGCCTCTAAGGCTGAGCGCAGGAGCAACACTGCAAATGGCGCCGGGCAGAGGGGCACGTCTGGCATGCCACGCTATTGCATGGAAACGTCGGTGAAAAAAGCACAGAGCCGAAACCTACGTCGCCCAAATCCTCAAAGGCACCGCCTCGACCCCATGCACGACAGGCCGCAACTGCATCCAGCATTGCGTCAAAGCGCGCTGCAACGTCTCCATGGATCGCGAAACAGCTCGCACGAGCAATACTCCGCTCGTCACGCACGAAGCGGCCGCGCGCAGCGAATCGTCGAATGGAAGCTGTGCGGTCAGCGCTTCAGCGAGCGCGTCGTCGCAAGCCGCGCCAACCGCCCAAAGCGTCCCATAAGCGGGAAATCCGCCGAGCCCTTGCGCCGCATCGCGCAGCGGATCCTCGGCGCGAAGAGCCGCACGTTCGAGCCATAAGAACTCGCCGTTAGCGCGCACGATCCGCGACACGGCCCGCAAGCTCCCCGCCGACCACCGCTCGCCTGCGGCCTGCCGCCCAAGCTGCGTCGCATCCCAGCCAATCGCGGTAGCGCCTTCTTCGAGCGTCAGTGAGAAATCGAGCATCGCATTCGCATGGTCGAACACGATATTGTTTTGCGGCAGCCAGTCGAGCTTCGCATTCTCGGCAACGTGCACGGCGATAGTCTGCCGCGCGGCGCGTCCATTGGATTTGTACCACTTGGTCGCGCCAGGCGTCGTCATCACCGCATGCGCATGAGCACCGACATTCACGTCGATATCGAGTTGATCGCCGCCCGCGACGCCGCCGGGCGGATGCACGATCACTGCATGACAAACGCTCTGACCTTCCGGATATAACGGCCGTTGCACACGCAGCGGCCCATCGTGCAGCCGATGCTGCAGGGCAGTGCGCTCGCCATGCCTGACGAACCCAAGTTCGAGACGCGCTCGCCAATGCGCATGCGCACCGCTCTGCGCCTGGGGTTGCGCCTGAGATTGCACAGTAGCGAGCGTGACGTGATTTTCGTGAAGCGACATGCGAATGAACGTGCGATCGAGGTGTCAGGACAGAGCGTGCGGCAAGCCGCGACTTGCGCCACAGAACGTGCGCCGCAGAACATGCGCCACAAGACGCGCCGAGCATAGCACGCCTGCCAGCGCTCACGACTCACACGGCGATCAGCGCACGCACGCCGTCGGCGTCCATATTGACGCCTTCTCCGCCCGCGACGATCTCGCCGCGGCTCATCACCCAATAGCGATCGGCGATGTCCTTTGCGAAGTCGTAATACTGCTCGACGAGCAACACGGTCATGCCCATCTCTTCAACAAGCTGACGCAGCGTGCGCCCAATGTCCTGAATGATCGACGGCTGAATGCCCTCGGTGGGTTCATCGAGAATCAGCAGTTGCGGATCGCTCATCAGCGCGCGGCCAATCGCGAGTTGCTGTTGCTGACCGCCCGACAGATCGCCGCCGCGACGGCTGCGCATGTCCTTCAGTACTGGAAACAACTCGTAGATACGATCGGGGATTTTCTTCGGCGCTTTCTTGCTAGCCGCGCCCACCAGCAGATTTTCTTCGACGGTCAGGCGCGGAAAGATATCGCGTCCCTGCGGCACATACGCGAGCCCTTTCTCGACGCGCGAATAAGTCGGCAGCTTCGTGATCGGCGCGCCGCGCCAGGCGATGGAACCGCTCTTCGTCTGCACGACGCCCATCAGGCAGCGCAGCAGCGTGGTCTTTCCCACGCCGTTGCGTCCGAGCAGCACGGTGAGCTTGCCGTCAGGCACGGTCAGCTTCACGTCGCGAAGAATGTGGCTGCCGCCGTAGTACTGGTTCAGGTTTTCTACTTCAAGCATGTCGTTCGACCCTTTGATTCACGGCCCACTCATCGACCGAGATATGACTCGATCACCGTCTCGTCGCGTTTCACTTCGTCGAGCGTGCCGTGCGCGAGCACGCGCCCTTCGGCCATCACCGTGACCTTGCCCGTATCGCCCGACAGAGCTTTCACGAACTCCATGTCGTGTTCGACGACCATCATCGAGCACGTGCCGCGCAGGTGATTGAGAAGGTCGGCCAACTGCATCGTCTCGTCGTCGGTCATGCCGGCGGCGGGTTCGTCGAGTAGCAGCAGCGCAGGTTGCTGCATCAGCAACATACCGATTTCCAGCCGCTGCTTCTGTCCATGCGAGAGTTCGCCGGCAAGGCGCCGCGCCTCGGTTTCCAGACCGATGAGGACGAGCGTTTCTTCGATGCGTGCTTGCGCTTCGCGATCGAGCCGCGCGCGCAACGACGCAAGCCATCCCTTGTCGGTCTTCATGGCGAGCTCGAGGTTTTCCCACACGGGATGCTGCTCGAAAACGGTCGGCTTCTGGAACTTGCGTCCAATGCCGGCACGCGCAATGGACGGCTCGTTCATCCGCGTGAGGTCGATGGACTGGCCGAGAAACACCTTGCCCGAATCAGGCCCGGTCTTGCCGGTGATCACGTCCATCATCGTCGTCTTGCCTGCGCCGTTCGGTCCGATGATGCAACGCAATTCGCCGGCGTCGATAGAAAGCGTCAGCGCATTCAACGCACGGAAGCCGTCGAAGCTCACGGTCACGTCTTCGAGATACAGGATCGTGCCGTGGGAAACGTCGATCTCGCCGGGCACGACGACGTGCCCCATGCTCGCGACGCCGCTCAACGCGTGTTCGGAAGGGTGTTCGGGCAAAGCCAGATCGGGAACCATCGGGTTTTCGTTCATGAGCGGTTCCTCTTGCGCGTCACGAGTTCGACCAATCCCATGATGCCGTTCGGCAGAAACAGCGGGACCAGCACGAAAATCAGACCGAGAAAGAACAGCCAGTATTCAGGGAAGTTTGCCGTGAAGAAGCTCTTCGCGCCGTTCACCGCGAACGCGCCGACAATCGGCCCAATCAACGTGCCGCGTCCGCCCACGGCCACCCAGATGGCCATTTCGATCGAATTGCCAGGCGACATCTCACCCGGATTGATAATGCCGACTTGTGGCACGTACAACGCGCCCGCAATGCCGCACAACACGGCGGACACGGTCCACACGAAGAGCTTGTACGCGAGCGGACTGTAGCCGAGGAACATCAGGCGCGTCTCGCCGTCGCGCACGGCGGTGACGACGCGGCCGAGCTTCGAGGTGACGATCGCCCGCGCGCCGAGGAACGCGACGATCAGCACGGCAAACGTGATCAGCAGCAGGGCAGTGCGCGTGCCGGGATGCGTGATCGGAAAGCCGCCGATGCGCTTGAAATCCGTGAAGCCGTTATTGCCGCCGAAGCCCGTCTCGTTGCGATAGAAGAGCAGCATTGCAGCGAACGTCATCGCCTGTGTGATGATCGACAGATACACGCCCTTCACGCGCGAGCGGAACGTGAAGAAGCCGAACACCCAGGCCACCACCGCGGGAACCAGCACGACGAGCAGCAGCGCATAGCTTAGATGCTGCGTGCCTTGCCAATACCACGGCAGTTGATGCCAGTCGAGGAACACCATGAAGTCGGGCAGATCGCTGCCGTACTTGCCGTCGTGGCCGATTGCGCGCATCAGGTACATGCCGATCGCGTAGCCGCCGAGTGCGAAGAAGAGCGCGTGCCCGAGACTCAGAATGCCGCAATAACCCCACACCAGATCGAGCGCGAGCGCCGCGATCGCGTAGCACATGAACTTGCCGGTGATCGTCGTCGCGTAAGCGGACAGGTGCAGCGGACTCGCTTCCGGCACCACTAGCGTGGCGAACGGCACGCCGAAGCCGAACACGACGATCAGCGCGATCAGCGCAAGCCATGCGCGGCGCGACAGCAACGCTGGGCGCGGCGGCAAGCCGAGGGCGAAGCCCGACTGCGCGACGCGGCCGGCTGAGTTGCCGCCCGTTGCACCGACATGACCCGACGCGCTCGAAGAGGAAGTTGCAGATGTCATCTCATGCCTCCGCGCTACGGCCCTTGAGGGCAAACATGCCCTGCGGACGCTTCTGGATGAACAGCACGATCAGCACGAGCACCGCGATCTTCGCGAGCACGGCGCCCCAGAACGGCTCAATCGCCTTGCTCACGAGTCCGAGCCCGAAGCCGCCGATCACAGTGCCCGCCAGTTGACCCACGCCACCGAGCACGACCGCCATGAACGAATCGATGATGTAGCTTTGCCCGAGGTCCGGCCCGACATTGCCGATCTGCGACAACGCGCAGCCGCCGAGTCCCGCAATGCCGGCGCCGAACGCGAACGCATACGAGTCGACCCGCGCGGTCTTCACGCCGACGCATGCAGCCATGCGGCGGTTTTGAGTGACGGCGCGCACGAAAAGTCCAAGGCGCGTCTTCGTCAACACGGCCCATGCAATGCCGACGACGATCAGCGAAAACGCGAGAATCGCGAGGCGGTTGTACGGAAGGATCAGGTTCGCCAGCACGGTCACGCCGCCGCTCATCCACGAAGGATTGACCACCTGAACGTTCTGCGCGCCGAACAGCATGCGCGTTGCCTGAATCAGGATCAGGCTGATGCCGAAGGTGGTCAGCAGCGTTTCGAGCGGACGGCCATACAGATGCTTGAGCACGAGCCGCTCGATTACGATGCCGACGAGCGCCGCCGCCACGAACGACGCGGGCACCGCGACGAGCGGATACCAGTCGAACGCGCCGGGTGCGAAGCGCTGAAAGAGGTTCTGCACGACATATGTGGCGTACGCGCCGATCATGAGAAATTCGCCGTGCGCCATGTTGATGACGCCGATCAGGCCATACGTGATCGCGAGGCCGAGTGCCGCGAGCAGCAGCACGCTGCCGAGCGACAGACCCGCGAACAGCGTGCCGGCGATTTCGCCGCGGCGCTGGATTGCGTCGAGTTCGTCGATGCCGTTTTGCGCCGCGGCCCGCACGCGAGCGTCGGCTTCCGCGAAGGTGCCGTCGGGTTTCTTTGCGACGAGCGGCCGCAGCAGTTCGTTCATATCGAGATCGTGCCGCGCGGCGACGAGCTTCACCGCTTCGAGACGTTTTGCCGCGTCGGCGTCGTGCAGCGCGGTCATCGCCCACAGCGTGTCGAGGCGCTTCTTCAGCGTCGGGTCGGTTTCTTTCGCGCGGGCCGCGTCGACGAGCGGCTTGATCGACGGGTCAGGGTTTTTCAGCAGCGCGTCGATGGCTTGCTCGCGCGTCGCTTTATCCGGCGAGTCGAGTTGTATGCCCGAGAGCGCGCCCGCCACTTTCGAGCGCAGCAGATTATTCAACGTGACGGGCTGGGCGTCGGTTGCGGCGACGGTTTTGCCGGTAACGGCGTCGCGCGTCGCGTCGCCGTCCTGCAGCAGGACGGCGCCTGAGTCGGTGGCGAGCACGCCGTCTTCGGACAACGCCTTCAGCACCGCGACCGACTCCTTGTCGTGATTGGCGATGAGTTTGTCGATGGCTGCGGACTTCGCGTCGAAATCGTCGGCGGCGAGCGGCGCGACATCGGCCGCGGTCAGCGCGAACGCGCCATGCGGCGCGAGCGCGCCCAACGTAACCAACGCAAAAGCGGCGCTGCTGACGCTGCGTCGCGCGATCCGCTGTGCAAAAGTGAGGAATGAAAACGCCATGATGGCCTTTGAGGAATTACCGGCGACGCGCTTTGCAAAGCGCGCATCACGCCGGTTGAATGCGAGCCGATGTTGCACCGCACGTTGCACGGCTTCTTTTGGCCGCCGGATTGCATGGGGCAGTGTCGGGCCGACGCGTCGCAAGCATCACGACCGTGATCGCTCGCCTGGCACTCTCGCAGTTCGATCGCGATTGCTGCGCATGCCGGATCCGCGGCGAACTCACTGCGCGAGGCCGAACACCGTCACGGTCGCCGGGAGTTCGCCTCGACGCATGACGGCGGCCACCCGAGCCGCCGCATGCGTGGTGCGGTTAAGCGACCCGCGAGCGCTTCAGAAACGCGGGGATCGAGCTGACCACATCCGGCTTGCCTGCATTGCCTGCGATGAACGGGCTCCACGGCTGCGCGCGAACCGCGGTCTTGGTGCGCCACACCACGTTGAACTGACCGTCCGCGCGTACTTCGCCGATCATCACCGGCTTGTGCAGATGGTGGTTGCCGTCCATTGCGAGCGTGAAGCCCGACGGCGCCGCGAACTGCTGGCCGATCATCGCCACGCGCACCTTGTCGACTTCGGTGCTCTTCGCCTTCTCGACAGCCTGCTTCCACATGTGGATGCCGACGAAAGTGGCTTCCATCGGGTCGTTCGTCACGCGCTTGGTGCCGCCAGGCAGATTGTTCTCCTTGACCCACGCGGCCCATTGCTTCTTGAACTTTTCGTTGGCCGGGTTGCGTACCGACATGAAGTAGTTCCATGCCGCGAGGTTGCCCACCAGCGGCTTCGTGTCGATGCCGCGCAGTTCTTCCTCGCCGACCGAGAACGCGACGACCGGCACATCCGAAGCCTTCAGCCCCTGGTTGCCGAGTTCCTTATAGAACGGCACGTTGGAGTCGCCGTTCACCGTCGAGATCACGGCCGTCTTGCCGCCTTGCGAGAAGGTCTTGATGTTCGCGACGATGGTCTGGTAATCGCTATGGCCGAACGGCGTATAGACCTCCTGGATGTCGGCCTCCTGCACGCCTTTCGACTTCAGGAACGCGCGCAGGATCTTGTTGGTCGTGCGCGGATACACATAGTCGGTGCCGAGCAGGAAGAAGCGCTTAGCGCCGCCGCCTTCGGCGCTCATCAGATATTCGGTTGCAGGGATCGCCTGCTGGTTCGGCGCGGCGCCCGTGTAGAACACGTTGCGCGACATCTCTTCGCCTTCGTATTGAACCGGGTAGAAGAGCAGCCCGTTGAGCTCCTCGAACACCGGCAGCACCGACTTGCGCGACACCGAAGTCCAGCAGCCGAAGACCACGGCGCACTTTTCCTGCGTGATCAGCTGACGCGCTTTTTCGGCGAAGAGCGGCCAGTTCGAAGCGGGGTCGACCACTACCGGCTGGAGCTGACGGCCCAATACGCCACCGTTCTTGTTGATGTCCGCGATCGTCATGAGCGCGGTGTCTTTCAGCGATGTCTCGGAGATCGCCATCGTGCCGGACAGGGAATGCAGAATGCCCACCTTGATCGGACCGCTCGCGGACTGTGCGTGCGCGAACGGCGCGCGACCTGCAAGCGCGAGCGCGCCGGACATGGAGCCGAACTTCAACAGACTGCGACGTTTCATGTGTATCCCCTTGCCATTGATGATGAATGTTTATGGGCGTCGATTTCAGCCACGGGGCTTGCCCCGCATGATTGCCGCTCGTGTACTGCAAGGCACATGCCATGTGAGGGATGCGGGGCCCGCTGCGGCTTCGCGCGCTGCGGCGCGCCTCCACGCGGGCCGGCTTATGCGGCTTGGCGTACGAATCTGGTGCACATGCGCTCGATGCGCCTCGTTCAGGTGCGCGCCGCGCCGCGACGAAGCGTGACCATCGGCCAGCGGGCTTTGGCGGTGCACGTGCGCCGCCGCTTTGTGCATGCGCTGTGTTGTGCCTACACTGAAAGACCGTTTAGTTCGCGCTGCATAGGATCGGGGTAAGCGCTGAAGCGCCAACTCCGGTCGACAGCTTTGCATGGGACTGGAGTAAGCGCTGAAGCGCCAACTCCCGTCGACAGCTTTGCATGGAGATATGAGATGACTGAGTCCGCCGGCGCCAATCAACCAGACATGTCCGCGTTCTGGATGCCCTTCACCGCCAATCGCCAGTTCAAGAGCGCGCCACGTCTGCTCGCGAGCGCGAAAGGCATGTACTACACGTCGCATGATGGCCGGCGCATTCTCGACGGCACCGCGGGACTGTGGTGCGTGAACGCCGGGCATTGCCGCGATGAAATCGTGGCCGCCGTGCAGGCTCAGGCCGCTGAGATGGATTTCGCGCCCACTTTCCAGATGGGTCACCCCAAAGCATTCGAGGCCGCGACGAAGATCGCGCGGCACACGCCCGGCGATCTGAAGCACATTTTCTTCGTGAACTCAGGCTCGGAAGCAGTCGACACCGCGCTGAAGATCGCGCTGGCCTATCACCGCTCGCGCGGCGAGGGCCAACGCACGCGCTTCATTGGACGCGAACGCGGCTATCACGGCGTCGGCTTCGGCGGTATTTCCGTGGGCGGCATTGCGCCCAACCGCAAGGCGTTTTCGGGCGCGCTGCTGCCGTCGGTCGATCATTTGCCGCATACGCTGAACATCAAGGAGGCCGCTTATTCGAAAGGCCAGCCGGCGTGGGGCGCGCATCTCGCCGACGAACTCGAGCGGATCGTCACGCTGCACGATGCGTCGACGGTTGCCGCGGTGATCGTGGAGCCGGTGGCCGGATCGACAGGCGTGCTGATTCCGCCGCAAGGGTATCTTCAACGGCTGCGCGAGATCTGCGACAAGCACGGCATTCTGCTGGTCTTCGACGAAGTCATCACCGGTTGGGGCCGCCTCGGCGCGCCGTTCGCCGCGCAGTACTTCGGCGTCACGCCCGACCTGCTGACGATGGCGAAGGGCACCAACAACGCAGCCGCTCCGATGGGCGCGGTGGCTGCAAGCGGCCAGATTCACGACTCGATCGTGAACGGCGCGCCGGGCGGCATCGAACTTTTTCATGGCTACACATACTCGGGACATCCGATTGCGGCCGCCGCGGCATGTGCGACGATCGACCTCTACGAGCGCGAGCAGTTATTCGACCGGGCCGCGCGGATGGCGCCGCTTTTCGAGCGCGCGATTCACAAGCTGCGCGGTGAACGGCACGTGATCGACGTTCGCAATCTCGGGCTCGTGGGCGGCGTCGAGCTTGCGCCGCGCGACGGGGCGCCTGGCGCACGCGCTTACGACGTGTTCGTGCGATGTTTTCAAAAGGGTGTATTGACGCGCTATACCGGCGACATTCTCGCGTTCTCGCCGCCGCTCATTATCGAAGAGGAGCAGATCGACGAGATCTTCGCGACGGTGGCCCAGGTGTTGAGCGAGACGGATTGAATGTTTGGAGTGATTGGCTGGAGGCGTTGGCTTTGCGTGTTCGCTTAGGCGTTTGCTTTGTGCGCTGGCTTTATGAGTTTGCCTCAAGGCGTTTGCATGAGGCGTTTGCATCAAGCGGCTGCATCAGGCGTTTGCGTGAGGCGTTTGCATGAGGCGTTTGCATGAGGCGTTTGCATGAGGCCAGCGCGTGCCGCGCCGGCCTCATGCATTGCGCGGGTTTTGCGTCGGCGCGCTAGAACGCGACGAACGGTCCACTTTGCGATCCGGCTTGCGATCCATTCAGCGCGGTGTACAGACTGCGGCCAAAGAAGAACGGCAAGCCCCAGATGAAGTAACTGGAGACGGACGTGTACGACGCAATGTTATCGAGCGCCGCATAGGTGCCGGAGAGCAGGCTCGCCGTGTTGGCTACCTGGAACGGCACGGTTGCGGACGTGGCCGCGCTGCCCGTCGGCTTCAGCACAGCGGATAGGCTTAGCGTGATGGAGGGCGTGTAGCGACCCCACGCGTCGAACGGAATGGCCGTATCACGGAAGATGGTCGTGTTCGAGCCGCTGTCGATAACGCCGTTGCCGAAGGTGCTGCCCTTATACGCGGTCGCGAAAAAGCCGTTGCTGTCGAGCGGGATGATATTCGCGCTCGACGGCAACCCATTGTTCTGCTGCGTCCCGATGCCGAACACGAGCTCACCCGCCGCGCTCGCCTGACCGCCGGGCTGCAATGCAGGCAGGCGGATGATCGTGCCGTTGTTGTCGGTAGTGAAGTCGGCAACCGGATTCATGATCTGTGTGTCGAGCGGCACGCGCGTGCTCGTGCACGACCCGGTGGACGGGCAATAGTAGTACGTCGCCGGCAGCACATATTGTGCGGCGAGCGGAAAGTCGCGTACCGCCGAGCCGATGCCGACCACGCCGTTCGCTCCGAGCTGCGCAACACTGCCGATGTCCGAGACGCCGCGCGACGCGCAATCCGGCGGCGTGGCGTTCGCGCCATCGCCGATAACCTGGACTGGCAGATTGCCCGCCAGCTTTGCGCCAATGGTCACGTCCGCACGCTTCACCGAGCCCCACGTGTAGCCCGACGCGAAGATCGCGCATTGGGAGATCGGCGCGCCGCGGGTGGGGTCGTCGGCCGCGCCGGTCTGTGCGGGCAAGCCGCCTGTCAGCGCCGGACCCAGCGCACTTGCCAACACACGCACGCCTGCCGAGCCCGTGTCGAGCAGCATGTGATCGATCGTCGCGCACTGATTTGCGCCTTGCACGCCCGGGATGCAGAACGTGACGGTGACGTAGGGCGTGTTGGCATAGCCGCCTGTCCATCGTTCGACGATGATGGGAGCGGTGTTCGTGGCGGGGGTAGGCGTCGATGTCGGTGTTGGTGTCGGTGTTGGTGTGGGCGTTGGTGTGGGCGTTGGTGCTGGCGTTGGTGTGGGTGCCGGTGCCGGTGTTGGTGCCGGTGTGGGCGTCGGCGCGGGCTTCCGGCTTGGCGTTGGCGACGGTGCTGGTGTCGGCTTCGGGCTCGGTGACGGCGACGGCGTAGGCGTAGGACGCGGAGCCGGAGGCGGCGCCGGACTGGGAGTTGGAGTCGGTGCAGACGTAGACGTAGACGTAGACGTAGGCGCCGGCCCTTGCCCCCCAGCGACCCCTGAAGCGGGTTCCGACGAACCCGCCTTATCGTTACTCTGCGCCGGCTTCGAGCCCCCGTCGTCGCTACCGCCGCCACCGCCACAGGCGGACAGCCCGACGCTGGTCGTTAGCAACGCGAAGCAAAGGGTCTTGCTGAAAGTGTTCATCGTTTTCTTGTTCGGTGAGTCTGCGCACGGCGTTACTGGATGTCTTCGGCGCGTACATGCGCCGGCAGCAGGCGCGGCAACAGGGCCTTGCCGAAGAAGCTGCCGGGCCGGCCGACCGACTCGATCTGAAAGTCGCCGCTACGGTCGATCAATGGGCCTGTGCCGCGCGGATGGCCCGCACCCGCCGACGCGGCGCGTTGAAAGTAGTTGCCGAGCAGCGCGTTCATGTCGGGACGCACCGGGCCTTGCCATGCGACGGCGAACACGACGTTGCCAGGCGATACATATTCGCGAATCCGGACGCCGTCGGTATCGCTTGATTCGCGCACCGTGTACGGCGCCGTCGCGGCGGGCGTGGCAACGGCCGCTGCCGACCGGAGCAACGAGTGCGACGTTGTACCGAGGCTCGGCGCGCCGCCCAATGCCGCAAAAGATGCCAGCGGCAACATGGCCGCAACGGCCAGTGCGGCCTTAGTAAGAATCATCGGATCGCTCCACGAAACAGGTCGGAGCATGTTGCCAGCGCGGCTATATCGGAATGTGCAGATGAGGCTGAACGGGTGGTAGGAAACGGCTTAAGGAGGCGCTGCGATAACGCCGCGCCTCGAGTACGACCGCAGTTGATTGTCAGAAGGCGACGAACGGTCCGGTCTGGTTACCGACCTTCGCGTTTCCCATTACCGTGTAGACGTCCCGGCCATAGAAAAACGGCAACCCCCACAAGAACGTGCTGTTTTTCCCGCCATACGCGAAGTTCGCGCCCGCGTTGCTGAGAGCATAGTAGCCGGACGACCGCAGGTTGCTCGTATCGGCAATGGAGAACGGCATATCGAGCGGCTTGCCCGTGCCGTTCGTGGCCTCCATCGTTGCGCTCAGATTCAGCGGCGCAGCAGGCCTGTACCAGCTGTCCGCGCTCGTCGCGATGGTGTCGTCGGGGAAAGCATACGCATTGGTGCCGCTGTCTATCACGCTGCGGGTGAAGACCTTGCCGTGATACTGCGTCGTGAAAGCGCCGTATTTGTCGATGGCAAGCACGGTCGCGCTAGACGGCAACGCGTTGTTCTGCTGCGTACCGATGCCGAACACCAGTTGCCCCGTGACACTCGTCTGGCCGCTGGCCGGCACGGCGGGCAGGCGGATGATCGTGCCGTTGTTGTCCGTGGCGAATGCGGCCACGGGGTTCTTCACTTCCTTGCCCGCCAGCATGCGTGTGCTAATGCACGAGTTCTGCGACGGGCAATAGTAGTAATTGCCAGGAATGGCGGTAGTGACCGCGTCGCCGGAGTCGATCGCGAAATTGTCGACGCCGAGAATACCGTTTATGTCGGCGAAGGCGCCGCCGCCCATGTCGGCACCGTAGTTCGTGCAGTCGTCGGGTGTGGGAAATGCGCCGTCCGCGTACACCTGGATCGGAAGGTTGCTTGCTGTCTTGCTGCCGATCGTAATGTCGGCGCGTTTGACCGAGCCCCACGTATAGCCCGAGCCGAACGGCATGCATTCGACGATGGGCGCGGAGCCGCTCGTGTCGTCGACCGCGCCGACTTGCGTCAGCAGCAGCGGGGCCAGCGTGGGAATGGCGCGCGCCGCGAGGCGCACGCCGGTGGAACCGGTGTCGACCAGCATGTTGTCGACGGTCACGCATTGCGGCGCACTCCCGGTGCCCGGCACGCATACCCTGATCGAGGCCTTGAGCAGGTTGACGCCTCCCATCGTATTGTCGACGCGGATCGTGACCGTGTTGTCGCCGGTAGCGGGCAGCAATGAGTTTCCCGAACCGCTGGAGGTGCCGGACCCGTGCGGTGTCCATTGCGGCGTGGCGTTCCAGCCGGCCGAATTGTCGCCCTGAGTGCCGGTGCCGCCGCCCCCCCCGCCGCAAGCGGAAAGCGCCAGAACGCCAATGGCCGCCGCGAGCGAAAGCGTCTTCTTCAATGTATTCATGTGTTTCCTCAGGAAGCGGAACGCCTGTTATTCGAGATCGCCCGGCCGCACGCCCGTGGGCATCAGACGCGGCACCCAGGCCATGCCGAAGAAGCGCCCGAGGCGGCCTGCGGATTCGATGTGGAAGTCGTCGTTGCCTTCTATCAGAGGACCGGAGCCGCGTACGCCGCTTTGCCCGGCTGCAACGTAATTTGCGAAATAGCTGCCAAGCAGCGCGCGCATATTCGGGCGCACTGGTCCGTCCCAGGTGACGGCGAACACGACATTGGCGGGCAGCATGTATTCGCGGATCGTGACGCGGTTCGCGTCGACCGACTGGCGCACCGAATAGGGCGCCGACGTAACGGTCCCGCTGGCCGGCTGGCTGATTGCGGAGGCCGGGGCGGACTGTGGCGTGGCGGCGCGCAGCACGAGCGGCACGGACGCGCCCGCGACCGGCGAGCCGCCCAGCGCGGCATACGACGACAGCGGCAACACGGTTGCGGCCAGCATCGCTATCTTCATGAGTCTCATCACACGGCTCCCGAAATGGACCGAGCATGGTGCCCGTCTGGTATTCGGAAAACTCTGCGAAATTTCCTAATCGGATGGACGAAACGGCTCAATAAATTGCGACGCGAGCAGCGTGCCCGGGAGCGATTGATGGCATCGGCGCAACGATCAGTTTTTTACGGCGACCTTCCATAACGCGGCGCGTGTCAGTATTCTCCCTTCAGCGTGTCGCGCAGTTCGCTCTACAGTTTGTTGCCACCATGGTGGCTTTGGTAACACTCGCGCCGGATCATCTAGTCGGCTATCGCCCGAAACGTGAAACAGGAGAAACGACCATGCCGTACGTGACAACGAAGGACAATGTCGAGATTTTCTACAAAGACTGGGGTCCGAAGGACGCGCAGCCGATCGTGTTCCACCACGGCTGGCCGTTGTCTTCCGACGACTGGGATACGCAGATGCTGTTCTTCGTTCAGAAGGGCTTCCGCGTGATCGCTCACGACCGGCGCGGCCACGGCCGTTCGTCGCAAGTCTCCGACGGACACGACATGGACCACTATGCCGCCGACGCTTTCGCGGTGGTAGAAGCGCTCGATCTGCGCAATGCCGTGCATATCGGCCATTCGACCGGCGGCGGCGAGGTGGCTCGTTATGTGGCGAAGCACGGCGAACCGGCTGGCCGCGTCGCGAAGGCCGTGCTGGTGAGCGCCGTGCCGCCGCTGATGCTCAAGACCGAGGCGAATCCGGAAGGTCTGCCGCTCGATGTTTTCGACGGCTTTCGCAAGGCGCTTGCCGACAACCGCGCGCAGTTCTTCGTCGACGTTCCGGCGGGGCCGTTCTACGGCTTCAATCGTCCGGGCGCGACGGTCCATCAAGGCGTGATCCAGAACTGGTGGCGTCAGGGCATGATGGGCAGCGCCAAGGCGCACTACGAAGGCATCAAGGCCTTTTCGGAAACGGACCAGACGGAAGACCTTCGCGCGATCAGCGTGCCGACTCTCGTGCTGCACGGCGAAGACGACCAGATCGTGCCGTTTGCCGATGCGGCACTGAAGTCGATCAAGCTGTTGAAGAACGGAACATTGAAGACGTATCCGGGCTTCGCGCACGGCATGTTGACGGTGAACGCAGATGTGCTCAACGCTGATTTGCTGGCTTTCGTGCAGGGCTAGGAGTGATGACGCTGCGAGTCCGCGCCGAGCGGACTCGCAGTTGATGTGGCGAAGGGCGGGAGCTTTCCCGCCTTCGTTACGAATCGAGATGTACCTGAACGCCGCTCGATGCGTAGACAGGCGTGGCTTTGAAGCCGTCAACGGAAACAGCGGAGAACTTCACGTTCGAACCATTGCCGCTGATCACAGTGATCGTATCGCCCGCCTTCGGTTTGAAGCCGTCGACGAACTTCACATGCAGCGTTCCCCCGAGAACCGTGGTCTGAGCGCCGACCTTCATCGAGCCTTGTCCGTTGGCACCGATATTCAGTTCCAACGTCGTATTCGCGAGCTGCGTGAATTTGCCAACGACGGAAACCACACCGCGCGCATTGACGACCAGCGAGCCCGCACCTAGATACACGTCACCCGTTCCGAGCGCGGACGCGGAGTCGGCTTCGAGCGTGCCGCCTGCAATCTGCGAGCCACCCGAGAACGTGTTGGCTCCGGCCAGTCTCAGCGTGCCCGTCCCCTGCACGGTCAGCTTGCCCGCGCCCGAGATCGGGTTGCGCCAGGTGTCGAGCGCGTTGAAGCCACCTTGTGTCGCGTCCATCGAAACGACGACATTGCCGTTGAACGCGCCGTAGCCGTCCGCGGCTGCGAACATGTTCAAGCGCCCCCAGCCTTCGGCATCGTCCATCACGGGATAGCCAGACGGAAGTTCCGTCGTCTTCAGCACGACGCGGCGTTGATCCGCGCTGAGGTAAGGAAAGCGGGTTTCCAGCAGCAGTTCTGCTCCCTTCGGAACCACCGGCGCTGCGTCGGTCGCTTCGATTTGCGAGAAGCCGAATGTCATCCGACGCAAGTAGTTCGACCGGTTGGCCGTATAGTCGGCGAAACGGTCGGTCGCGGTTGTGCCCGAATGCGCGAACGTGTTGAACGTGCTGCTCGTCGTACTGGTTTGGGCCATCAAAGCGCTTTGGGCCTGCGCATATGCCGCGGCCTTCAGGGACGCGTTGGCCGGGTTATAGAGATTGGCGGCCACTACCGCGAGGCCCTGCATCCGTCCACCCGTCACGTCGAGCGGCGAATGCATACCTGCGACGATCCGGTTTTCGCCCAGTTCCATCGCACGACTCATCATTTCCTGGAAGCGCTGCGGAACCACGTAAGCCATGGCCATCGAGTCGCGCATTGCCTCCGCCGTATGGCCGCTGATGAAGCCGCCATCGGTGGCGGGCGTGGCGCTTTCGGCCGGCACGAGTGTCGGCGCGACCACCACCGAACTGCTCCAGCGGTACGGCCTGGCGTATTTGTAGAAGCGCTTCGCCGGTTCAGTCGAACCGTTCGTGCTCATTGCGTTGACAAAGTCGACCACGGTGCCGAACGCCGCATTGGCCGGGCGGCCGACGCCCGTGTTGTTGCCCGCGTCGTTGTACAGCGTGGTGGTCGCGTTCGCCGGAATCGAGGTGATCGTCGTGGTTTGCTGCGTCAGACCCAGCCATGCGCCGGTCAACGGTCCCATGCCGTCGGTCACGCTGTAACCCTTGTTGCGACGGTCGTCGAAATACGCTGCATCCGCTTGCGCCTGGGTGCGCGCGACCGTCTCGTTGACGACGAACTGCGTGTTCTGACTCAGCACGGCCGCGTTGAGGATCGTGCCGCAAGCCGTGCCTGAGTTGACGAGACCCGAGCATGTGGAGGCAACCACGGCGGGGAAGCCGTCGACTGCCGGCGCGGAGGCCCTCGCGTCGACAATCATGGTCGACGGCTGCCACAAGTCGAGGAAACGGGCGACAACGCGTACGCCGGCATTCGTATCGAGGGTCGCGAAGTGCGCGTCGTTTCTTTGATTGGACGCGGCATTGTCGACAAATGCCGGCACCGGAGGAATGGACGCACTATCCACAAATCCAGGATCCGCCGGCGGGGCGGGCGCGACGACCGCACTGCTCTGGAGTTCGTCACCGCTGCCGCACGCACCCAGCGCGAGCAGAGTACAGAGGGCAACGAAAGTCGATAACGGGCGGCGTGCGGGTGATTGAAACAACATAGGCTTCCTGATGTCGGTTGTTAAAGTTCGAATGGGAACGGATCTTGAGTAACTCAAGTTAAGCCCCGATGACATTCAGAAAGATGGGAGTCGATTCAAAGCGCCCGCAGGCGCGGATACGTGCGAAGGTGGGAACACGCGGTGGCGTCCCGTTCTGCAGGAAGCCGCGTGGAAAATCGCCGTTGAAGAGCGTGCGATTTATGTGTGGGTTAATAGTGCAGCGAGGTGCGGCCCGGCCTTCAACTTCAACAGCACCTACTGCCCCGTCGCCGTACCGGGCAACCCCCGCCGCCCCAGTTTCCCAGCCGCGCCCTTCGCCGCGGCTCCCGGATGCGGCACCGTGGGCGCTTGTGGCAGCGCGGTCAATGCGCCATCGTCGACGGGAGATAGCAGTGTGCTCAGTTGCAAGACGTCCTGATCGGTGAGATTCGCGGTGGCGGCCTTCAACTTGAGACTATTGATCAACGTGTCGTAACGCGCCTTTGCGAGGTCGCGCCGCGCGGAGAAGAGTTGGTCTTGCGCGTTGAGCACGTCGATGTTGATGCGCACGCCGACCTGATAGCCAAGCAGATTCGATTCGAGAGACGTGCGCGCGGACCGCTCGGCAGTCTGCAGCGCACGCACCTGCGCGAGCCCGCTGACCACACCGAGAAACGCCTGGCGCGCGGAGAGCGCCGCGTTGCGCCGGGCAGTGTCGAGATCGGCGGCGGCCTGGTCTTCGAGCGCGAGCGTCTGGCGCACGCGGCTTTGCGTGGCGCCGCCTGCAAAAAGCGGAATCGTGACCTGCACGCCAATGGTGCTGTTCGTGTACGAGGAGCCGAGGTTGCCCAGTTCCGCTGCAAGCGCAGGCGGGCCGGGCGATGGCGTATTCGCGCCGCTGCCGAAGCCGCCGCCGAAATTTCCGCCGAAGTTGCCGGCTCCCGCCGCGCCCAGGCTGCTACGCGAGCGGCTCGCGACCAGATCGACCGTCGGCAGATGGCCGGCTTTCGCCTTCGACGTTTCGCGTTGCGCGTTATCGAGCGCGATCTGTCTGAGTACGACCTGATAGTTGGCGTCGCTCGCCGCATCGACCCATTGGTTGATGTCCGCGGGCACGGGCGGCGGCAGCGGAGCGCCGGCCGCGAGACCGTCGATATGCTCCACCGGATGCCCGACGATCTGCTGCAACGCCGCCAGATTCACGGCGAGATCGTTCTGCGCGGCGATTTCCTGCGAGACCGCCTGATCGTATTTGGCCTGCGCTTCGTTCGTGTCGGTGATCGTCGTGTTGCCCACTTCGAATGAACGCTTTGCCGACTCGAGTTGCTGCGCGATCGACGCCTTCTGCGACCGCGCGATGGCAACGCTGTCTTGCGCAGCGAGCGCGTCGAAGTAAGCCTCGCCAAGGCGCACGATCAGATCCTGGCGCGCCTGCGCGAACGACGCCTGCGCAGACGCGACCGCGAGTTTGCCCTGCGCATAGCCGTACCAGCTGTCCACATGAATCAGCGGTTGCGTAAGCGAGACCACATAGCCGTAGGTGTTGCCATACGATGCCGGAAAGCCGCCGCCAAAG
The DNA here is from genome assembly GCF_032806925.1 of Paraburkholderia kirstenboschensis. NCBI lineage: Bacteria > Pseudomonadati > Pseudomonadota > Betaproteobacteria > Burkholderiales > Burkholderiaceae > Paraburkholderia > Paraburkholderia kirstenboschensis. The sequence continues at coordinate 3,694,067 of NZ_CP136513.1, forward strand.
TCCGTGCTCTGACGGCTGCCATTGAGCGATGCCGAGACTTGCGGCAGCAGCTTCGCGCGTGCGAGCGGCAGTTCCTCGCTGTTGGCGGCAAGCGCGGCGCGCGCGCTTTGCAGTGGCGCGTCGTTGGAGAGCGCTTCGTCGTAGAGTTGGGAGAGGTCGACGGCTTGCGCGGGCGGCGCGTGCAACACGCACGCAAGCCCGCAAGCGAGCGCCAGAGCAGACGCCAGGAGCGGCGCGTGCTGACGCTTCATTGCGCGTGGGCGCTTAGTAGGTGGGAACCGACGGGTCGACCTGGCGCGACCATGCGTCGATCCCGCCTTGCAGATTGAAGACGTTCGCGTGGCCGCGCGATTCGAGGAACATCGCGACCTGCGCGCTGCGCGCGCCGTGATGACAGATGCAGACGATCTGCGCGTCGTCGTCGAGTTCTTCGCTGCGCGCGGGAATCTCACGCATGGGGATCGACACGATGCCGGCCATCGACGCCGTCTGGATTTCCCATGGTTCGCGCACGTCGAGCAGCACGGGTGCGGGGCGCGACGTGTCGGCGAGCCATTCGGCGAGCGCGGGAGCGGTCAGGTTTTGCATCAGCGAGACTTCCGTTCAGAGGACGGCGGCGCGCCGGACGTCCGTGAAAAACAGGCGAATCAGAACTTGAAGCGCGGCGGCTGCACGGCGTTGACGAGCGGTTCGACGTAGGTTTCGAACACGTCGGCAATGCGGTACTGCTTTTCGTCGATACGCGTGATGATCTGCGCCTTCATGACCGGCGCGGTGCCGACAAACGCCGCCAGACGGCCGCCGATCTTCAGGTGTTCGAGAATTTCCTGCGGCAGCACGGGCAGACCGCCCGACACGCAGATCACGTCGTACGGAGCGGCGGCGGCCCAGCCGCGCGCGGCGTCGCCGGTTGCGACTTCGGCATTCAGCACGCCGTTCGCGATCAGGTTGTTCTTTGCCAGTTGCGCGAGTTCCGGTTCGATCTCGACCGTCAGCACGTGTTGCGCGCGGTGCGCGAGCAGCGCCGCCATGTAGCCGGAGCCGGCGCCGATTTCGAGCACGCTTTCATGTTTCTTCACCGCCAGTTCCTGCAGCGTGCGCGCCTCGACGCGCGGCGCCAGCATGTGCTGACCGGCGGGCAGCGGCACTTCGAAGTCGGCGAAAGCCAGGTCGCGGTATGCGGCCGGGACGAAGTTTTCACGCTTGACGATCGACAGCAGATTCAGCACGTCCTGGTCGAGCACTTCCCAGGGGCGGATCTGCTGTTCGATCATGTTGAAACGCGCTTGCTCGATGTTCATGGTGGATTTGGCGGTTCTGGTTTGGCGAGTTTTGCGATTTTCCCACTGCGGGGCGGCTTCGGCGGATAGCCCGCTGAGGTTCGCGCTGACATTCGCGCCGACGTTCGCGCTCACACACAGGCTGACACTCAGGCTGTCACTCAATGCGCAAGCCGCAGCAGGGTAACTGCGGGATTGTACCAAATGGCGCCGGCGGTTCGGGCCAAGGCGGGCATCGCGCCAAGCGGGCTTTCGCCGGCGCCGCTCGGGTTCGCGCTTTCGTCCCGGCGCTCCCGCGCGCTTTTTCGCAGTCGCCCCCGTGTAAATCCCTAGCATTCCGGCCTTGCACTTCTGCGCGCGTTCGCTAAAAAATGTAATCGATTACATTTCCGGAAGCCGCTGCCTTGTCCAGATCGACATCAAAAGCGAAACCCGCAGCGGTGTCCGCGACCGGCGACGAGCCGCCAGCGCAACCGCTTTCGCGTGCGTCGCGCTCGGCGGAAGGGCTCTCCATCGCGGGCGTGGCAAGGCAGGCGGGCGTTTCCGTGGCGACTGTGTCGCGCGTGCTGAATGCCCACGAGAACGTCCGGCCCGCGACTCGCGACAAGGTGCTCGCCGCCGTCGACGCGAGCGGCTACCGCGTCAACGAACTCGCGCGCAATCTGCGCACCGCCGAAAGCCGCCTCTTACTCACGATGGTCCCCGACTTCGGCAATCCGTTTTACGCCGAGATCGTGCGCGGCATCGACAGCGTCGCGCGCCAGCACGGTTACTTCATGCTGCTCTGCGATACGGGCGCCGACGCCGGCCGCGAGCGCAGCTACTTCGATCTGCTGCGCCGCCGCCGTGCGGACGGCGCGATCTGTCTGGACCCGGCGACGATCCAGCAGGCACAGGCCGATGCATCCGGCGCGTTGCCGTGGGTCGCATGTTGCGAGTTCGATCCGGCGGTGGGCGTGCCGTATGTGGGCATCGACAACTACCGGGCCGCGGGCGACGCCGTACGGCATCTTCTTTCGCGCGGGCATCGGCGCATCGGCCTCATCAATTCCGACATCGACTATCTGTACGCGCGGCAGCGTCAGCAAGGCTATCTCGATGCGCTGAGCGACGCGGGCATCACGCCGCTCGACGGCTGGCGCATGAATCTGAACAGCCTCGACTACGAGGCGGGCGCTTCGGCGGCGGCCACGCTGATGCTGCCGCCCGACGCGCCGACCGCGATCTTCGCCGTGTCCGACACGCTCGCGACGGGCGTGCTTCACGGCTTGCGCAGCGTCGGCAAGCGCGTGCCCGACGACGTCGCCGTGGTCGGGTTCGACGATATCTCCATTGCCGCGCAAATCGATCCGCCGCTCACCACGATCGCGCAGCCCATGCGCGAACTGGGCGAGACCGCCGCACGCCTCCTGTTGCAGCGGCTCGCCAATCCGCTGGCAAACGTGCCGGGCGTGCTGCTGCCGCACCGGCTCGTGATTCGCGGGAGCACGTGAAGCATGAGCCTCGCTATCCGCTTCGATGACATCCGCAAAGACTTCGGCCCGGTGCGCGTGCTGCATGGCGTGAGCTTCGATCTCGCGCCGGGGCGCATCTACGGTTTGCTCGGGGAGAACGGCGCGGGCAAGTCCACGCTGATGAAAATCCTCGCCGGCTATGAAACCGCGACGTCGGGCACGTTGCATGTCGACGGCCATGCTTGCCACTTTGCCGGTTCGCGCGACGCCGAAGCGCAAGGCATCGTGCTGATTCACCAGGAGTTCAATCTCGCCGAGCATCTGACGATCGCGCAAAACATGTATCTCGGCCACGAGAAGCGGCGAGGCTGGTTCGTCGACGATGCGGCAATGCGCGCCGAGGCCGCGCGTTATCTTGCGCAAGTCGGACTGGACAAGGCTCCGGACACCAAGGTGCGCGAATTGATCGTCGCGGAAAAGCAGATGGTGGAAATCGCGAAAGCGCTGTCGCGCCGCGCCCGTCTGCTCATCATGGACGAGCCGACGGCAACCCTCACGCCGTCCGAAACCGAGCGCCTCTTCACGCTGATGGCAAAGTTGAAGGCCGATGGCGTGACCATCGTCTACATCTCGCACAAGCTCGATGAGGTCGAGCGCATTACCGACGAAGTCATCGTGATGCGCGACGGCCGCTTCGTCGCGCGCAATGAAACGGCGGCGCTCGCGCGGCAACAGATGGCGAACCTGATGGTCGGGCGCGACGTGTCCGACATGTTCCCCGAGAAGATCACCGTATCCGCAGCCGCGCCGGTCGCGCTGAAGGTGCAAGGGCTCGCCGTGCCCGAATGGGTCGACGACCTGAGCTTCGACGTGCGCGCCGGCGAAGTGCTCGGCTTCGCGGGACTCGTCGGCGCGGGACGCACCGAAGCGTTCGAAGCGATCATCGGCTTGCGCAAGCGCACGGCCGGACGCATCGAAATCGCGGGGCGTCCCGTGGATCTGAAAAGTCCGCGCGAAGCAATGCGCCACGGCCTGACGTATCTCAGCGAAGACCGCAAAGGTAAGGGCCTGCATGTGAACCTGAGCCTGCAGGACAACGTGACGCTCATGACACTTGAACGCTACGCGCATCCGCTGCTCGACATGAAAGCGGGCCGCGACGCGTTGAAAAGCGCCGTGAGCGAATTCGGCATTCGCACGGGCGACCTGTCGAGCCGCGCGCGCATGCTCTCCGGCGGCAACCAGCAGAAGCTTGCGCTCGCCAAGTTTCTGCAGCCGGAGCCGGACGTGATCGTGCTCGACGAGCCGACGCGCGGCGTCGACGTCGGCGCGAAACGCGACATCTATTTTTTGATTCATCGTCTCGCCGCGCAGGGCCGCGCGGTGATCGTCATTTCATCCGAACTGATCGAGTTGATCGGCTTGTGCCATCGCGTCGCCGTGATGCGCGCGGGACGCCTGCAAGCCACGCTCACGCTCGAACATCTGACCGAAGAGGAGTTGATCGCCCATGCGACCGGCACCCACTGAAGCCGTGCAATCCGGCCGCGCGTTGCGTTTCGCGCATCGGCTGTATGCGCTTGGACCGCTCGTCGGTCTGATTGCGCTGTGTATCGTCGGCACGCTGCTGAATCGCGATTTCGCGACGCTCGACAACATGATGAACGTGCTTACGCGCACGTCGTTCATCGGCATCATCGCGGTGGGCATGACCTTCGTGATCATTTCGGGCGGCATCGATCTGTCGGTCGGCTCGATGGCGGCGCTGATCGCGGGCAGCATGATCTGGCTGATGAACGGGCTTGCGGCGGGCGTCGGCGGCCATACGTTCGCGCCGCTCGTCATCGTGACGCTCGGCATCGCATTCGCGTTCGTGCTGGGTGGACTCTTCGGCTGCGCGCACGGGCTGCTGATCACCAAGGGACGCATCGAGCCGTTCATCGTCACGCTCGGCACGCTGGGCATTTTTCGCGCGGTGCTGACATGGCTCGCCGACGGCGGCGCGCTGACGCTGGATAATTCGTTATCCGATCTATATGGTCCCGTCTATTACGCGAGTCTCTTCGGCGTGCCCGTGCCGATCTGGGTATTTCTCGTGACGGCGGCGGGCGGTGCGCTGATTCTGAATCGCACGGCGTTCGGGCGTCATGTGCAGGCGATCGGATCGAATGAACAGGTCGCGCGCTATGCGGCCATACGTGTCGATACCGTGAAGATCGTCACGTATGTGCTGCTCGGCATTTGCGTTGGCGTGGCCACCGTGCTGTATGTGCCGCGTCTCGGCTCGGCGACGCCGACCACCGGTTTGCTATGGGAGCTCGAAGCGATTGCCTCGGTCGTGGTGGGCGGCACCGCGCTCAAGGGCGGAGAAGGACGCGTGATCGGTACGGTGATCGGCGCAATTCTGCTGTCGGTCATTGCCAATATTCTGAATCTGACCAGCATCATCAGCGTGTATCTGAACGCGGCGGTGCAGGGCGTGGTGATTATCTTCGTCGCGTTCGTTCAACGTGGACGGCGGTAGGTGTAGCGCTGCAAAGCGACACAATGGCAGGGGCGCACGAACGCCTCACAACAGCACAAATTGGAGACACAACCATGAAGCAGGTCATTCGAGCGATCGGCGCCGGCATGCTGGCGTTGGGGATACTGGGCACCGCAGGCGCTGCACGAGCCGACGACAAGGTCACGCTGGGCGTCGCGATTCCGACAGCCGACCACGGCTTCACGGGCGGCATCGTCTGGTGGGCGAACAAGGCGAAGGCCGATCTTGAGAAAGAACATCCGAATCTGAAAGTCATCGTGAAGACAGCGGCCGGATCGCCCGAACAGGCGAATCAGTTGCAGGATCTGGTCACGGTGAACAAGATCAATGCGCTCGTGATTTTCCCGTTCGAATCGGCATCGCTCACGCAGCCGGTCGCGCAGGTGAAGAAGAAGGGCGTGTATGTAACGGTGGTGGATCGCGGCTTGACGGACACCAGCGCGCAAGATGCCTACGTGGCCGGCGACAACACCGCGTTCGGCAGGATTCCCGCCGAATATCTGGCGAAAGCGCTCGACGGCAAGGGCGACATCGTCGCGCTGCGCGGCATTCCGACGACGCTCGACAACGAACGATGGACCGCGTTTACCGGCGTGCTGAAGGGTTATCCGAACATCAAGATTCTCGACGCGAAATACGCGAACTGGAATCGCGACGACGCATTCAAGGTCATGCAGGACTATCTGACGCGCTTCAAGCACATCGACGCCGTGTGGGCCGCCGACGACGACATGGCGGTCGGCGTGCTCAAGGCCATCGACCAGGCGAAGCGCAGCGACGTCAAGATCGTGTTCGGCGGCGCGGGTTCGAAAGGCATGGTGAAGAACGTGATGGACGGCGCACCGCGCATCCAGGCGGACGTGTCGTACTCGCCGAAATTCATTTACGACGCAATCAAGCTCACGGCCGAAGCACGCCTGAAAGGCGAGAAGCTGCCGGCCACCACGATCATTCCGTCGGTGCTGATCACGAAGGAGAACGCGCAGCAGTTCTATTTCCCGGACTCGCCATTCTGATCTTGTGTACCGTCCATTGGCAGCGGGGCGCGTAGGCAGAAGGCGCACCCCGCTAAAGGAACCATACGATGAGAACCATCAAAGGTCCGGCAATCTTTCTCGCTCAATTCATGGGCGACGAAGTGCCGTTCGACAATCTTGCGCATCTGGCTGGCTGGGCCACGGGGCTCGGCTTCAAGGGCATTCAGGTGCCGTGCGACGCGCGGTTGATCGACCTCGAACAGGCGGCGTCGAGTCAGGCGTACTGCGACGAACTGCGCGAGACGGTCGACAACGCGGGCGTCACGATTACCGAGTTGTCGACGCACCTGCAAGGGCAGCTCGTGGCCGTGCACCCCGCTTACGATACGTTGTTCGACGGCTTCGCGGCGCCGCATGTGCGCGGCGACCCGGCAGCGCGCACGCAGTGGGCCATCGAGCAATTGAAGCTGGCCGCGAAGGCGTCGCAGCGCTTGGGACTGACCACGCATGTGTCGTTTTCCGGCGCGCTCGCGTGGCCATATCTGTACCCCTGGCCGCAGCGTCCAGCCGGTTTGATCGACGCCGCGTTCGACGAACTCGCGCGCCGCTGGACGCCGATTCTGGATGCGTTCGAAGCAGCGGGTGTGGACGTGTGCTACGAACTGCATCCCGGCGAGGATCTGCACGACGGGGTGACCTTCGAGCGCTTCCTGAATGCGGTGAACCAGCATCCGCGCGCGAATATCCTCTTCGATCCAAGCCATTTCGTTCTGCAGCAACTCGACTACCTCGCGTTTATCGACATCTATCACGAGCGCATCAAGGCGTTTCATGTGAAGGACGCGGAGTTCCGGCCGAACGGCAGGCAGGGCGTGTATGGCGGTTATAGCGGCTGGGTGGAGCGCGCGGGGCGCTTCCGCTCGCTCGGCGACGGCCAGATCGATTTTCGCGCGATCTTTTCCAAAATGGCGCAATACGATTTCCCCGGCTGGGCGGTGCTCGAATGGGAGTGCGCGCTCAAGCATCCACACGACGGCGCGCGCGAAGGTGCGGAGTTTATCCGCGAGCACATCATTCGCGTGGCCGAGCATGCATTCGACGATTTCGCGGGCAGCGGCGTCGATGCAGCGCAGTTGAAGCGCGTGCTCGGCATCTGAGGGCGCCGATTGCAACAGTAAGCGGTAAGCCAAAGGAGCGGACAAGATGCCATCCAGAAGACTCAGATTGGGCATGGTCGGCGGTGGACAGGGCGCGTTCATCGGCGCGGTGCATCGGATCGCGGCGCGCCTCGACGATCGTTTCGAGCTGGTCGCGGGCGCGTTGTCGTCCGATCCCGAACGCGCGCGTGCGAGCGCCGCGGACGCGGGCATTGCGCGTAGCTACGCCGACTGGCAAGAAATGGCGCGAGCGGAAGCAGCGCTCGACGACGGTATCGACGCCGTCGCGATAGTGACGCCGAACCATCTGCATGCGCCGGTTGCCACCGCGTTTCTCGAAGCCGGCATTCATGTGGTGTGCGACAAGCCGCTTGCCATCTCACTTGCCGAAGGCGAAGCGCTCGCCAAACTCGCGCATCAGAAGAACAAGCTCTTCGCGCTGACGCATACGTATTCCGGCTATCCGCTGGTGCGTCATGCGCGCGAGTTGATCGAAGCAGGCGAACTGGGGCAGATACGCGTCGTGCAGGTCGAATACGCGCAAGACTGGCTGGCCGAACCGGTCGAAACCGGCGGCTTGAACAAGCAGGCCGGCTGGCGCACGGACCCGGCGTTAGCGGGCCCGGCGGGCTGTCTCGGCGATATCGGCACGCATGCGTATCACCTCGCCGCTTTCGTCACGGGCATGACGCCCGCCGCGCTTTCCGCCGAGTTGCACACGTTCGTGCCGGGGCGCCGCATCGACGATCATGTGCAGGCGATGCTGCGCTATGCGAACGGCGCGCGCGGCATGCTATGGGCGAGCCAGGTCGCGAGCGGCGCGGAAAACGCTTTGCGTCTGCGCGTCTATGGGACCAAAGCAGGCATTTCGTTCGACCAGGAGAATCCCAACGAATTGTGGATTACGCCGCTCGGCGGGGCAGCCGAGCGCCTGACGCGTGGACGCGTAAGCGGCGCGAGCGCGATTCATGCGACGCGCGTGCCGCCGGGTCATCCCGAAGGTTATCTCGAAGCATTCGCGCAGTTGTATAAGGACGCCGCGTTGCAGATCGAAGCATTGGACGAAGGCCGCGCGTTGCCGGCCGAAAGCCTGCTGCTCACGACAGTGGAGGACGGCGTGGCGGGTCTGCGCTTTATCGATGCAGTGCTCGCGAGTAGCGCTGCAGATGGGCAATGGCGTGAGATCGAGAAGTTATAGAGCCACGCAGTCGCGCCACGTGGCATCACGCTTCATCCGCCTTTGCTTTTCTTGATCTGGGCTTCGAACGCAATGTCGAGCTTGCTCGCCTTGCGCGGTTTTGGCGGACCGTATGCATCGACAAACTTGACAAAGTCGTCGAGCGTGAGGGGATCGGAGACTTTCTTGTCCGTGCCGCCCGATTTGTCGACGAGATAGAAGAGGCCGCCGGAAAGGCTGATCGCGGCGAATTGCGGATTGCCGCTGCGCGTTTTCAGCCGCTCGACAGCGTGGATGGCTCGCGTGGTGCGCATGGTGTGGGACTGCTGATCGGGGAAAGACTATTACTTTAACAATTTCGCCGACGCCGCGCGGTTCACCCCGCGCGGCGCCGTAACTTCCGTCGCAGCCAGTCCGCCCAATCTTCCAGTACGGTGTACACGACAGGCACGACGACGAGCGTCAATAGCGACGACGTAATCACGCCGCCAATCACTGTCTGCCCGAGCGGCCCGCGCTGCTCGCCGCCTTCGCCGAGCGCGGCGGCGAGCGGCAGCATGCCGAAGATCATCGCGAGCGTGGTCATCAAAATAGGTCGCAAGCGCACACGTGCCGCTTCGAGCAAAGCCTCGCGCCGCTCCATCACGCGGCCTTTGCCCGATGCGTCGAGCAGCGTGCCGCGCCGTGCCTGGTTAGCGAAGTCCACGAGCAGGATCGCGTTCTTGGTGACGAGCCCCATCAGCATCACGAAGCCGATGATCGAAAACATGTTGAGCGTGCTGCCGAACAACAGCAGTGCGACCAGCACGCCGATCAGCGTAAGCGGCAGCGACGCCATGATCGCGAGCGGCTGTGCGAAGCTCGCGAACTGTGACGCGAGAATCATGTAGATGAAAATCACCGCGAGTGCGAGCGCCTCGACTGCAAACACCAGCGACTCGTTCATGTTTTTTGTCGAACCCTCGAAGCGGTAGCGGTAACCGGCGGGCAGATGCATCGCGTCGAGCGTCTTCGCAATGTCCGAGGCGACTTCGCCGGATGAGCGGCCATTGACGTTCGTCGTCAGCATGACCTCGCGCTGCAGGTCGCGGCGATTCAGCACGTCGGGGCCGGTCGTCCTCACGATGTCCGCGATTTGCCGCAGGGGTACGAGCACCGGTGCGCCGTTCGAGTCGGTGCGATTGGTGGCGATCATCAGCCTGGAAAGATCGTCGATGTTCTCGCGTTGCGCGCGCGGCAAGCGCACGCTGACGTCGTAGTCCTGGTCGTCGGGCGCCCGCCATGTACTGATCGCATCGCCCGAAAGCAGCGGCCGCAGTGCAGTGCCGATGTCCGCCACGCCCACGCCCAGGTCCGATGCCAGTTCGCGCTTCACATTGATCGCGACGATCGGCTTGTCGGCCTTCAGGCTTGAATCGAGATCCACGAGGCCGGGAATCTTGCGCATGCGAACCTGCGCCGCTTCGGAGAGCCGGCGCAGTTCGTCCATGTTGTCGCCCTGCAAGCTCAGTTGAATAGCCTTGGTGCTGCCCGCGCCGTCCGGCATGCCGATTTCGGTCACCGTCACACCCGCCACCGATGCGAGCCGCGCGCGAAACACCTGGTTCAGTTCGGCCACACCGCGTGTGCGGTCGCGCCGGCCCTTCAGCCGAACGGTAATGAGCGCATTGTTCTTGCCCTGCGTATTGCCAGAGTTGACCGTTGCATACGTGTAGCGCACTTCCGGGTAAGTCGCGAGAATCGCCTCGACCTGCCGGACCTTCTCCGACGTGGCTTCGAGCGACGTGCCCACCGGCGTGTTCAAGCCGATCTTCGTGATCGAAAAATCCGCGTTCGGCACGAACTCGGTGCCGACAAAAGGCACCAGAAACAGGCTGCCGAAGAAGGTCGCCGCCGCCACTACGAGCGTGATCGCGCGATGTCCGAGCGACCAGCCGAGCAGGCGTTGATAGAGCGCGCTGAGTTGCCCTATTTGCCTGTCGAACAGGTGAAGCGAGCGCTCGACGAAACGGCCGTAACGATAGCCTTTGCGCCCGGTGTCCGCGTCGTGCAGATCGGGGTCCGGCCAGATCGACGAGAGCATCGGATCGAGCGTGAACGAGACGAACATCGAGATCAGCACAGCGGCGGCGACCGTGATGCCGAACTGATGGAAGAAGCGGCCGATGATGCCGCCCATGAAGCCGACAGGCAAAAACACCGCGACAATCGAGAAGGTGGTCGCCAGCACGGCGAGCGCGATTTCCTTCGTGCCGTCGAGCGCCGCCGTGCGATGGTCCGCGCCGAGCTGCACGTGTCGCACGATGTTCTCGCGCACCACGATTGCGTCGTCGATCAGAAGGCCCACGCATAGCGACAGCGCCATCAGCGTAATCACATTGATCGTGAAGCCGCACGCGTACATCACCGCGAACGTGCCGATTAGCGCAATCGGCAGCGTAAGGCCTGTGATGACCGTGCTGCGCCACGAGCCCAGAAACAGGAACACGATGAACACCGTCAGCAGAGCGCCTTCGAACAACGTGCGCTTTACTTCGTTGACGCTCTCTTCGATGTTGATCGACGAGTCGTCGGTGATGTCGAGCTTCACGCCTGGCGGCAACTGCGGCTGCAAGCGCGCGACTTCCGCGCGCACGCCATGTGCGACGTCGACCGTGTTCTCGCGTTGTGCCTTGATGATCGACAGGAACAGCGCGCGCCGGCCGTTGAGCAGCGCCATGCTGTCCGCTTCCTGCTGACCGTCGATCACGTCGGCAACCTGATCTAGCGTCACCGGCTGCGAGGTGGAGGAAGCCGTAGGGATCGCCGACTGCGCGCCGCGCCTGGCGACGATGATCCGCTTGAAGTCGGCCGGCGTCTCGAAGCGGCCCTTGACCTGCACCGTCTGCTCGACGCTGTTCGACGTGAGCGGCCCGGCGGGAATCTCCTGGTTCTCGTTCTGCACCGCGCGGATCACCTGATCCACGCCGACCGAAAGCGCTTGCAGTTTCTGCGGATTCACGTCGATTTGCACTTGCCGCTTCACGCCGCCGACGAGCGACACGGAGCCGACACCGCGCACGGTCTCCAGCCGCTTGCGCACGATCTGATCGGCGACGGTGGTGAGATCGCGCGTGGACAGCGACGCGCCCGGCGCATTCGATACCGCAACCGTCACGATGGGCATATCAGCCGGGTCATAGCGCAATACGCGCGGCTCCTTGACGCCGTCGCGCAGGTCGGGGCGGATCAGCGCGATCTTGTCGCGCACGTCCTGCGCGGCCTGCACCGCGTCCACCGCGAGATCGAACTGCACGATCACGACCGATTGCGCGTCGTACGAACGCGACGTGATCTGATCGATGCCGCTGATCGTGTTGACGGCCTCCTCGATCTTGCGCGTGACGTCCGACTCGACCGATTCCGGCGATGCGCCCGGATACGCCGTCTGCACGACCACGATCGGAAACGTGATATCGGGGAACTGATCGACCTTGAGCCGCTGATACGAGAAGAGGCCTATCACGAGGAAGGCCATCATCATCATCGTGGCGAGCACCGGGTTGCCGATGCTGATGCGGGTGAACCACATGGGCGAGGGCTCCGCTCAGCGCTGGCCGGAGCCTGGCGCGCCGGTCGCCGGCATTGGCGTTGGGGCTGGCGTTGGGACTGGCTTGGACGCAGGCGTCGTGGCTCCCGCCGCGGGCACCATATGCACGGTACTGCCGATGCGCAACGAGCCGAGATTGTTCTTCACGATTTGCTGGCCGGGTGTCAGCGGGCCGCCGACGATCTCCGTCCACGTGCCGCCGTCGGCGTCGCCGGTGATTCCGGTCTCTACCGGCTGCTCGACGAGCTTGCCGCCGACGAGCGCATAGACGCTATGGCGCGCGGCGTCGGTACGCACGGCGGTGGCGGGCACCGCCAGCACGTTTTCCCTGCTGCCGACCGAGATGGTGCCGGTGCCGAACATGCCCACGCGCAACACGCCCGATGGATTCGCAACCCGGACATACACCATGATGGAGCGCGAGCCGGGCTGCGCGGCGGGATTGATGCGGGTGATGGCGCCTTGCACCGGCGCGTCGATGCCGTCGAACGCGATCTGTACCGGCTGGCCGATCCGTACGCGGCCGATCTCGCCGACCGGCACCGGCGCTTCGAGTTCGAGCGTGCGCAGATCCACCACGTCGAACAGCTTGGTATCCACGGCGACCTTTTCGCCGGGCTCGACCGAACGCGACGCGATCTGCCCGTTGAGCGGCGAGTGCACCACGGTGTCGGCGAGCGACAGATTCGACGACGCGAGCGCCGCGCGCGCCGCATCGAGATTCGCGCGCGCGATCTCATACTGGCTTTGCGCGGTGTCGAACGCGTTCTTCGAAATGAAGCCTTTCTCCACTAGCACGCGATTGTTTTCGAGCGTTTGCCTTGCGATGTCTAACTGGCCCGTCATCGCGGCCATCTGACCGCGGCTCTGCTCGGCGCGGGCCGCGTAGTCGCGCGCATCGATCTTCGCGAGAATCTGGCCGCTCTGCACAGCGTCGCCTTCGCGCACGGCGACTTCGAGTACCGAACCCGCTACTTTCGATTTGACGGCGGCTTGCGTGACGGCGCGCAACGAGCCGGTGAGCGGCAGCGTCTGGACGAGCGTGCGGCGGCTGACCGTGGTGAGATCGTCGGGAGAGAATTCGATGACGGAAGATGCCGTGTCCGTCGTGGCGGCGGGCGGCTCGCGCTTTCTGATCGCCTGGGCTATCGCGATGGCGAGAATCACGACGGCAACCACAGCGGCGATGATGATGCGTTTTCTGGTCTTTAGCATGCGCGATCTGACGGACTTCACGGATTGGCGATACACGCGGATTGGGCGCTGGCCTGAGGAGCGGGCGCGCCGCACGCTCGTCGCGCAATCGGCAAATTAGCCTGAGCCCGCGCTCACCGCAAGCTGGCCGTCAGCATGGTACACGGAGGTTGCGGCGCGCGAGGCCGAGCCTGCAGCGCCGCCTGAGCGCGCGGACGCCCACAAAAAAGGCTTACTGACTCAAATAAACGAACTTGCCGTTTTTGATAGTGCCCATCACGCTCGCGCGCTGGTCCAGCCCCACGTGGTCCTTCGCGCTCGTATTGACGACGCCGTTCGGCACGACGAGCTCATGCGCGTGCTCCAGTTCGTTGCGCAACGCGACGCGGAAAGCCTCCGTGCCCGGCTGCGCGGTCTTGAGCGCGCGCGCCACCGCGTCCTGCAAACGCGGATAGACGCCGGCTGCATCGCCCGCGAATTGCGTGACGCTGCCCGGCCCGTACTTCGCCTCGTACTCGTTCGCGAACGCGAGCGCCGCCTTTTTCGCCGGATGTTCGGCCGGCAGCGTGCGCGCGACCACGACCGGCTGCGTCGGGAACAGCGTGCCTTCCACGTCCTTGCCGCCGAGCTTGATGAACTCCGGCGTTGCGATGCCATGCGTCTGATAGATAGGGCCTTTGAAACCGCGCTCGATCAGCGTGCGCTGCGGCAACACGGTCGGCGTGCCCGCGCCTGCGATCAGGATCGCATCGGGCTTCGCGGCCATCAGCTTGAGAATCTGGCCGGTGACGCTCGCGTCCGTGCGGTTATAGCGCTCGGTCGCGACCAGTTGAATATGGCGCAGCGCCGCGAACTTGCTGAACTCGTTGAGCCAGCTTTCGCCGTAGCCGTCCGCGAAACCAATGAAGCCCACTGTCTTCACGTTGTGGTTCGACATGTAGCGCGTCATCACGTCGGCCATCGCGCTGTCGGTCTGCGCCATCTTGTAGGCCCACACTTTCTTGCCTTCCTGAGGCTCGACGACGCTCGCCGAGCCGATTAGCGTGATCATCGGCGTCTGGCTTTCGGCGACCGGATCGAGCGCGGCCATCGCCGCCGGCGTGATGTTCGGGCCGACGATCACGTCGACGTGATCTTCGTTGATGAGCTTGCGGATGTTGCGCACGGCGGCGCCGGGGTCGGAGGCGTCGTCGAGAAAAATGTAGTCGGCTTTCTGGCCGGCGATGGTGGTCGGCCACATCAGCATTGCGTTCTTGCTCGTAATGCCGATCACTGCTGCGGGGCCGGTGCTCGACAGATCGATGCCGACCTTGATGTCGGCGTGTGCTGCGGTGGCGAACAAAAGAGCGCCGAGAGCGGCGAGGCCGCGAAGTCTGTTGTTATGCGACGTCATCGATGGGTCTCCGTAGCGGGATTGCAGGAAGCGGTTGTGAGTTCAAAGTTCGTAGGTTTCGTGTTCGCCCTTGAGCGCCTGTTCGATCAGCTTGCGGTTCATGCTCGGCGACAGCAGTTCGACCAGCGTGTACACATAGCTGCGCAGGTACGCGCCCTGTTTGAGCGCGACTCGCGTCACATTGCTGCCGAACAGGTGGCCGACCGGCATTGCCCGCAAATGGCGGTCGCGCTCGGCGTTGAACGCAATGTCCGCCATGATGCCGACGCCGAGACCCAGTTCCACGTAGGTTTTGATCACGTCGGCGTCGATGGCCTCCAGCACGATGTCCGGATGCAGCCCACGCAGCCGGAACGCCTCGTTGATCTTGGTGCGGCCGGCGAACGCGTTGTCGTAAGTGATCAGCGGATACTGGGTCAGATCATCCAGCGACAAAAGTTTGCGGTCGAGCAGCGGATGGTCCGGCTGCATCACCGCCACGTGATGCCACTGGAAACACGGCAGCGAGACGAGTTCCTTATAGTTGGCGATCGCCTCGGTGGCGATGGCGAGGTCCGCCTGGTCGTGCAGCACCATCTCGGCGACCTGCGTCGGGCTTCCTTGCAGTATCGAAAGGTGGACTTTGGGAAAGCGTTTTTTGAATTCGGCGATGGCGGCGGGCAGCGAGTAGCGCGCCTGGGTATGCGTGGCGGCGATCACGAGGTTGCCTTGGTCCTGCGCCGCGTAGTCCTTACCGACGCGCTTCAGGCTCTCGACTTCCTGCAAAATCCGCTCAACCGACTGAAGAATGATCCGGCCCGGTTCGGTTAGCGAGCGAACGCGCTTGCCGTGGCGTGTGAAGATTTCGACGCCCAGTTCGCCCTCGAGCTCGATGATCGCCTTCGAAACGCCTGGCTGGCTTGTATACAGCGCCTTGGCCGCTTCGGTCAGGTTGAAGTTCTGCCGCACAGCCTCGCGGACGAAGCGGAACTGATGCAGGTTCATATATAACCTCTCCGCATATCAAAAGAATTTTTTAGTCGTTTGAAATATAAGGCGAGTTTATTACGATCTGTCCATCTTTTTCAATATGGATATCTGTATTTGTTATAAGCAAATGAGAGATAGGTCTAAACCCTGACTCGATCTAGCTGACAAACACGGATGTTCAGAGCGCGGCGAAACCGGAGTGCTGGCCTGCGGATCGCCTCGTGTCACGCGGTAACGCAAAAAATTGGGGTCCCCGAATGTACCAATACGATCAGTACGACCAGACCATCGTCGATGAACGGGTCGCGCAGTACGCCGATCAGGTTCGCCGCCGTTTGTCAGGCGAATTGAGCGAAGAGGAGTTCCGTCCGCTGCGTCTGCAGAACGGTCTGTACTACCAGCGCCACGCGTACATGCACCGCATCGCGATTCCGTACGGCAATCTGCGCAGCGACCAGCTTCGCATGCTCGGGAAGATCGCGCGCGAGCACGACCGGGGCTACGGCCATTTCTCCACGCGTTCGAACATCCAGTACAACTGGATCAAGCTCGAGGAAACGCCGGAAATTCTGCGCAAGCTCGCCTCGGTGCAAATGCATGGCATTCAGACCTCGGGCAATTGCATCCGCAACATCACCGCCGATCAGTTCGCGGGCGTGGCTCCGGACGAATTCGTCGATCCGCGTCCCTGGGCGGAAATTCTGCGTCAATGGTCGACGTTCCACCCCGAGTTCGCGTGGCTGCCGCGCAAGTTCAAGATCGCCGTGTCCGGTTCGCAGGAAGACCGTGCCGCCGTGCAGATTCATGACATGGGCGTGTATGTGAAGCGCAATGCTCAGGGCGAACTCGTGGTCGACATTCTGGCGGGCGGCGGTATGGGCCGCACGCCGATCATCGGCGCGGTGATCCGGAAAGACTTGCCGTGGCAGCACCTGCTGACCTACAGCGAAGCCGTGCTGCGTGTGTACAACCGCTACGGTCGCCGCGACAACATGTACAAGGCGCGCATCAAGATTCTCGTGAAGGCGCTCTCCCCGGAGAAGTTCGCCGCGCAGGTCGAGGAAGAATGGCAGCACTTGAAGGACGGCCCTTCGACGCTCACGCAGGCCGAGTTGGATCGCGTGTCGCAATACTTCCAGCCGCCGGAGTACGAGAAGCTGGCCGACACAGACGCCTCGTTCGAAAAGAATCTGCTGGAAAACCGCGCGTTCGCGCGCTGGGTCGAGCGCAATGTGCGTCCGCATAAGGTCTCGGGCTATGCAGCGGTCACGCTGTCGTTGAAGAACGGCGTAGTCGCGCCCGGCGACGCCACCGACGCGCAAATGGAAGCGGTCGCCGATTGGGCCGACGAGTACTCGCTGGGCGAGATTCGCGTGTCGCATGAACAGAACCTGATTCTCGCGAACGTGAAAAAGCGCGACCTGTTCGCGCTGTGGGAAAAGGCCAAGGCACAAGGTTTCGCGACGCCGAACATCGGCTTGCTCACCGACATCATCGCGTGCCCGGGCGGCGATTTCTGCTCGCTTGCGAATGCGAAGTCGATTCCGATTGCACTCGCCATTCAGGAACGTTTCAACGATCTCGACTACGTGTACGACCTGGGCGACGTATCGCTGAACATCTCGGGTTGCATCAACGCTTGCGGTCATCACCACGTCGGCAATATCGGCATTCTGGGCGTCGATAAAGACGGCTCTGAGTGGTATCAGGTGACGCTCGGCGGCGAGCAGGGCACGGGCGCGACCGGCGCTCACCTTGGCCGCGTGATCGGCCCGTCGTTCTCGGCGGAAGAAATGCCGGACGTGATGACGAAGGTGATCGACACGTTCGTTGAAAACCGCCATGAAGGCGAGCGTTTCATCGACACGTACACCCGCATCGGCATCGCCCCGTTCAAGGAACGCGTGTACGCGTCGCGTCAACCGGCTCACGCGTAACCGCGCAAAGGATACAGAACAGATGGCTTCTATCATCAAGAACCGCGCGATCGTCAACGATGACTGGGCGCTCGTGCGCCCGGCGGAAGACGGCTCGCTGCCCGCGGTGAACGAACTGCCGGCTGGCCGCGTGCTGGTGCCGCTTGCGTTGTGGCAGGCGGAGCGCGATGCATTGAGCGCTTCGCGCAGTGCCGCTGAACTCGGCGTGTGGCTCGCGCCGGACAGCGAGCCGGCGGACATTGCCGGCGACTTCGACAAGGTCGCGGTGATCGCCGTGGACTTCCCGGTATTCCGTGACGGCCGCGGCTATAGCATCGGCCGCCTGCTGCGTGAGCGCTATGGCTACAAGGGCGAGCTGCGCGCGATCGGTGACGTGCTGCGCGACCAGGTGCGTTTGATGTTCCGTTGCGGCTTCGACGCTTTTGCAGTGCGCGCGGACAGGGACATCAGCGACGCGCTGAAAGCATTCGACGACTTCACGGTGCAGTACCAGGGCGCGTTCGACGAGCCAGCGCCGTTGTTCCGCCGCCGCGCTGCTTCGGCCTCTGCTGCGGAAAAGGTCCCGGCATGAGCGCCGCCTCGTTGCAGTCGCTCGCACCGGAACTCGCCGCGAAGGTCGAACGCCTTGACGCGCTGCTCGATTCGATCGCCGCTCGTCACGCGAACGTGAAGCTCGCAAGCAGTCTCGCCGCCGAAGACATGTTGCTCACGCACGCGATTCTGTCGCGCGGCGTGAAGATCGGCATCTTCTCGTTGAACACGGGCCGCTTGCATGCGGAGACGCTCGGCATGATCGACCGTGTGAAAGAGCGCTACGGCTACGACATCGAGCAGTTTCATCCGCAGGCTGCCGCGATTGACGAATACGTCGGGTCGCATGGTCTGAACGCTTTCTATGAGAGCGTCGATCTGCGCAAGCGCTGCTGCGAAATTCGCAAGGTCGAGCCGCTGAACCGCGCGCTGTCGGACGTCAGCGCATGGGTGACGGGCCAGCGTCGCGAGCAGTCGGTGACGCGTGCCGAACTGCACGAAGAAGAACACGACGCCGCGCGCAACATCGCGAAGTTCAATCCGCTGACCGACTGGACCGATGCCGAGGTCTGGGACTATCTGAAAACCTTCGATGTGCCGGTGAATCCGCTGCATGCGCGCGGTTATCCGAGCATTGGCTGCGAGCCTTGCACGCGTGCGGTGCGTCCGGGCGAAGATAGCCGGGCGGGACGCTGGTGGTGGGAATCGCGCGATACGAAGGAATGCGGACTCCATATCACGACGATTACGCCGATTGCGGTCGACCGCGGCGAGAACGCTCCGGCCTGACGCATTGCCTTATTTGTGTGGCGTCGAGGACTTGGCTTTGCCTCTTCACGCCGCACATACCGAATTGAATATCAGCGCTTTCGCGGGCAACCGCTCGACAAGCGACTCAACGAAGGACCCAAACATGAGCACCACGCTCGATTCCACTGTCAACGCTCCGCTTGCCAACACGGCGAACCGGATGGATCACCTCGATTGGCTCGAAGCCGAGTCGATTCACATCCTGCGCGAACTGGTTGCCGAATGCAGCAAGCCGGCGCTGCTGTTTTCGGGCGGCAAGGATTCGGTCGTCGTGCTCGCGCTCGCGCTGAAGGCGTTCGGCATCGGCGCAAATCGCAAGACCGTGCTGCCGTTCCCGCTCGTGCATATCGACACCGGTCACAACTACGACGAAGTGATCGACTTCCGCGACCGTCGCGCGAAAGAGATCGGCGCGGAACTGGTAGTCGGCCACGTTGAAGATTCGATCAAGCGCGGCACGGTGCGTTTGCGCCGCGAAACGGATTCGCGCAACGCGGCGCAAGCTGTGACGTTGCTCGAAACCATCGAACAGCACGGCTACACCGCGTTG
The DNA here is from genome assembly GCF_032806925.1 of Paraburkholderia kirstenboschensis. Classification (NCBI taxonomy): domain Bacteria; kingdom Pseudomonadati; phylum Pseudomonadota; class Betaproteobacteria; order Burkholderiales; family Burkholderiaceae; genus Paraburkholderia; species Paraburkholderia kirstenboschensis. The sequence continues at coordinate 3,713,630 of NZ_CP136513.1, forward strand.
ATCGGCGGCGCGCGCCGTGACGAAGAAAAAGCTCGTGCGAAAGAGCGCATTTTCTCGTTCCGCGATGAGTTCGGCCAGTGGGATCCGAAAGCGCAACGCCCGGAACTGTGGAGCCTGTTCAACGCGCGTCTGCACAACGGCGAGCATCTGCGCGTGTTCCCGATCTCGAACTGGACCGAACTCGACGTGTGGCAATACATCGCCCGCGAAAAGCTCGAACTGCCGTCGATCTACTACGCGCATCAACGCGAGATCGTGCGACGCAATGGCCTGCTCGTGCCGGTCACGCCGCTCACGCCGATGCGCGAAGGCGAAGTCAGCGAAACGGCACAGGTGCGCTTCCGCACCGTGGGCGACATTAGCTGCACATGCCCGGTTGAGAGCGACGCCGACGATCTGGAGAAGATCATCGCCGAAACGGCCGTGACCGAAATCACGGAACGCGGCGCGACGCGGATGGACGATCAGGTCTCCGAAGCCGCGATGGAACAGCGTAAGAAGCAGGGTTATTTCTAAGCACACGAGGCAATGCAATTATGAATATTCATCAACCGGAAGACCTCGGCGTGCTTCGCTTCATCACCGCTGGCAGCGTGGACGACGGCAAGAGCACGTTGATCGGCCGCCTGCTGTACGACAGCAAGGCCGTTTTGAGCGATCAGCTTTCCGCACTGTCGCGCGCCAAGAATAAGCGCACCGTGGGCGACGAAATCGATCTGTCGCTGCTGACAGACGGTCTCGAAGCCGAACGCGAGCAGGGCATCACGATTGACGTCGCATATCGCTACTTCGCGACCGCGAAGCGCAAGTTCATCATCGCCGATACGCCGGGCCACGAGCAGTACACGCGCAACATGGTGACGGGCGCGTCGACCGCGCACGCGGCGATCATTCTCGTCGACGCAACGCGCGTGACGTTTGTCGACGGCGTCGCGCAACTGCTGCCGCAAACCAAGCGTCATAGCGCGATCGTGAAGCTGCTCGGTTTGCAGCATGTGATCGTTGCGATCAACAAGATGGATCTGGTCGAATACAGCGAAGCGCGTTTCAACGAGATTCGCGACGCGTATGTCGACCTCGCACGTCAGCTTGGCTTGAGCAATGTGCGTTTCGTGCCGGTGTCGGCGCTGAAGGGCGACAACATCGTGACGGCCAGCGAAAGCATGCCGTGGTATGCGGGCGAGCCGCTGCTCGATCTGCTCGAAGCGTTGCCGGTCGAAGTGCCGACGGGCCAGGCGCTGCGTTTCCCGGTGCAATGGGTGGCGCGCCAGGACGGCAGCCAGGCCGACGATTTCCGCGGCTACATGGGCCGTGTGGAAGCGGGCGAGGTCAAGGTGGGCGACACGATCGTCGTGTTGCCGGCCAACCGCGAAGCGACGGTTGCCGAGATCATCGCGCCGGTGGTCGGCGGCACGGCGCAGGTGGATCGCGCGTTCGCCGGTCAAACGGTGACGATCCGCCTTGCAGAAGACGTGGACGTGTCGCGCGGCGACACGTTCGTGTTGCGCGAAGCGGCCCCGGAGCCGGCGAAGAAACTCGAAGCCGACCTGTGCTGGTTCGACGACACGCCGCTTTCCACGCAGCGCAAGTATCTGCTGAAGCAGACCACCAATACGGTGTTCGCGCGCATCGGTTCGATCAAGGAAGTGCTCGACGTGCATACGCTGTCGCAGTCGACCGATCGTCGCGAATTGGCGATGAACGACATCGGCCGCGTGGCGTTGACGTTGCAAAAGCCGTTGGTGTGCGACGTGTATGACTCGCATCAGGGCACGGGCGCCTTCGTGCTGATCGACGAAGCGACGCATCACACCGTCGCGGCCGGAATGATCCGGGCGTTTTCCGCGTAACTGATTGGCGCAGCCGCGCACCGCGAACGCCCCTGACGAACAGGCTGAGGCAAATGGGTAAGGTTTATCTGATCGGTGCTGGACCGGGTGCTGCGGACCTGATTACGGTGCGCGGCGCGCGGCTGCTCGCGACCGCCGATGTGGTTCTGCACGACGCGCTCGTCGAGCCCGCGATGCTCGATTACGCGCCGTCCACCGCGCGCCGGATTGCGGTGGGCAAGCGTTGCGGACAGCTATCGACGGCGCAGCAGTTCATCAACAAGCAGATCGTGGACGCCGCTTTGGAGCACGAGGTGGTGGTGCGCCTGAAGGGCGGCGATCCGATGCTATTCGGCCGCGCCGATGAAGAGATGCGCGCTCTTGAAGCGGCCGGCATTGAATATGAGGTGGTGCCTGGCATTACGGCGGCGTTGGCTAGCGCGGCTTCGCTGAAGCGCTCGTTGACGTTGCGCGGCGTATCGCGCAGTGTCGCGCTGGCGACGTTTAGCCGCGCGCCCGGCTCTGATGAAATTCGCGAGCAGGTGAACGCCGATTCGCTCGTGTTTTACATGGGCCGTGATAGCGGCGTTGAAATTGCGCAGCAATTGATCGATGCAGGCAAGCCCGTTTCCACGCCTGTCGCGATTGTCGAGGCTTGCAGTACCGAGCGTGAGCGGATGTTGACGCTGACGCTCGAAAAGCTTGCCGCTGGCGAAGCGCAAAGATGGGTCGATGCCTCGCAGCCGAGTTTGGTGATGATTGGGGAGGCGTTTGCTGACCGGCATCGGGATGATGTGCGGTTTGTGGATGGGATTCTCGTGGCCGCGTAAGGGGCGGCCAACAGGTCGGATGAGATCGATCATGGGTTTGTTTTCGGACCCAGTTATCTGATTGGTTTTGCCATACATCACTCCTTCGAGCTCATCGACAAAGCTTAGCTCGTACGGGCGGCCAGAGCGGGTGACATTACACGAGGCTCGATATCAGGCTGCATCCGCAAGTGGCGTGGTGCCCTTGGCCCGACTGGCACGCCGTGGTCGGTGGTGTCACCGAGTCGGACGCGATCTATCACGTTTTCCTCTGCTCAACGATTAAACTAATCCCCCGCTGATTGAGAACGGTTTGACCTTCTGAGTCGGTGCAGGCGGTTTTCCTGAAGCTCCCCAGATGCTCTGACCTTTATGAAGCAGCCTTAACAGCATGCCGGGCGCGCAGTCGGCCATGCACATCGCACGCCCCTCGGTGACCCGGCCATTGTCGTTAATCGGAAAATCCGAGTAGATCAGCGGCTTGACGGGGGAGGAGCCGGCGATCTCGACACTATTCGGCATTTGCTCATCCAGGGCGATCGTATTACGTTCCATGATGTTGATCCATGGATGGCTGACCGTATCAACGGCTTTTGGGAAAGCATAATTAGGATTTCCAGCATGCACGCATGCAGTTTCAAACTTATATAGACGCGGCTTCTTTTCTGTAGCGAGGAAGCACATGTCCTGAAATTGATAGAACCGGTAGCCTGTTCGCTTTCCTGTCGCCAGGCTGACTTCATAACCTGCTTCGTCTATCAGCATATAGTCACTGATCTTGTTCGTTCGGGTATAGGGCAGATAGGACGGGTTAATATCTGGGTCGGGATCGTCAACTGCAAATCCAATATAAAATTTCGCTCGAAATGGGGGCTTCCATTTCCATGTCGGCATTTCATCAAGAGAAATAAAATCTCTCTTGAGAGCAATTATTTTTTCTTGCTCTCCGATAAAAGTATAAATAATGTCATCATCCCCTGCCATCTGATATTTTTGGCATATATCGTCGGATGAGGCACTGTAGCCCCTCTTCACATCCATCAAGGGATTTTTGAGAAACAATTCACATCGCGGTTGTAATCGGTAGTCATAGTGTATTTTCGTTCCGTTATAAGTCACCACTCTTTCAGCCGTAACGCCGACGCGGGAAATTCCCATCAGGACACCTGCTGCAAGAATAAAAATACCGGCCTTTTTAATAATCATAACCAATCCATTCATGTGCCGTCAGGAAACGGAATTTACTCTTTGACCGTGACATGCATATGCGTGTCATGCGGTATTACCCAGTTAAGCCATGGTGTATAGACGGCTGCCGGCATCGTTTGCTGGTCCGCTCTCAACTCACGGTATAGGGCCGCGAGTTTCTGGCCCCCAGGATCAACCGGAAACGGACTATTTCTATCGTGATGGTCATGATTATGAATCGTAAAATGGATGTTCTCATCGGCATCATCGAAGTGCGTGACGTCCAGCGCCACGCCCATTCGATGCAGTCGGGAACCCAGCATCGGGCGCCATGAACTGGAGAAATCCACCGAACTGATATGAAGGCGCCATGCGGCTTTCAGGACGGCGGCAAATGCGCGCGGCGAAGTTCGGCGCAGCGCCTGCTGGACGGTCGTGCGACTACTGGTGTTCACCGCATTGGCAACGGCCCGCGCGGTGAACGTCACGGTGATGCCCAGTGCATCCACCCGGACGCTGAACGGGGCCATCGAGCGGGAACCCGCCCCCGCGCCGTAAATGGGCTGAAGCACCGCGACCCAGTCAACCGGCAGTGACTGGGTGTTGCCCGCTGTTTGCGGCGGCGTCGGTGGGTGCGGCTGCGGTACCGGCAGCGGGGGATGCGGTACGCCGGTGATGGGTCCGGCGTAGGTCTGCTGGATCAGTTGCACCGCCTGCATTCCTGGCGCGGCTGCCGGGGGCACGGGCGCAATGGCGTTCCCCGCAGTGCCCTGCGGGGCCACCGGATGTTGTCCGGGCAGAAGGGCGCGTGACAGCGTTTCCGGTGGGCAAAGCCGGGTAATTTCATCATCGGTGAATTCATGACTGATGCTCAGCCACACGTCACCATTCAGATAGCCATGATATTCGTCCGCTGTTCCGGGTTTGACCGCCAGTGTGTTTTCGGCGGGCGGTGTATCCAACTGATTCCGCTCTGCAAACCGGCGCTGCAAATCAGACCTGACTTCATACACATGCACCTTGCTATGGGCGGCATCCGGCACCGTCCAGGCAAAAAGCTGGAAGTTCCGGTGCGACAGGTAGGCATCGTTGGCAATGTGCAGCGCGATGCGGGTGACATGATCGGGAATGTTGACAGGGGGCAGTGAATGCATGAAACGCAGTCCATCTTGCAGGGCATTCGGGTTCATCTGTTCTTTGTTAGGAAATGTAGCCGTCCGACCATTTGTACTGTTGTATGGATAGATCACTGCATGCGTATCGGCATCGACAAGCACATAAGGCATCCCGGTCAAATACGGCGCGGAGTCGGTGACCCCTGTGCGCGTGTCGTCATTGGAATACATAGCGTGGTACATGGGATTGAGGTGTTGGTCATCTCGCGGCGCACAATAAAAAATAAAGCTCACCTTCCGCGTCATGCATTGCGCAATCTGCGTCGGCATGTTCGGTCCGCACGTCATGGTGCCGATCGGGGTTTGATTCGGGCCAGTCATTTATTGACCTTTTTGTGTGGATAAGGAAATGCTCAGCAATCGTGGGAATCGTCCTCAGGCGCAGCCTCATCCGGCTGCGGCGCCTCGTGCGGATGCGCCCTGAGACTCTGCTCACTGGCCGTCCAGACGCGCTGCGTCAGACCGTTTTCGTCAGTGATGCCGTACCAGGTCGGCCCGTTTTCCGCATCCAGCCGGTACGGGTAGTTGCGGAGAACGGCGCCGCTGCGGTCCTGAAGTACAAACTGCGCACTGAAACTTTTCTCGCCAGGCAGATCCGGCAACGGCATGCGCATCGACGCCGGTCCCGGCACATCCCAGCTCGCCCCTTTCTCCAGAATCATCCCCGGCGAGCCGTTGATAATTCCGCTGCCGTTGATCTGGATATACGACCCGCCCGCGCCGATCCAGACCTCCTTTGAAGCGGTGATGATGACCTTGCCGTCCGTGCTGCTGATCGTGACGTCCTTCAGCGCTGCCAGCGCCATCTGGTCGCTCTGCGCCTGGATATCGACCTTGCCTTTCGCGGCGATCAGTTTCATCCCGAGCTGGTACGCGAACATCGAGATAGCGCCGCGTACCGACGCGAACAGTGAGCGCCCGGACGACACGCTCACGTCGCGGCCTGCTGTCACCGCATGATCCTGGCCGCTCACGATGTGCATGCCCTGTGTGGCGCTCATGGCGATGCCCGCCGCGCTCGCCAGGACAAGATCGGGCCGCGTCATTTCGGGGAACGGATTCTCGCGTGGACGAACCTCGCCGCCCCGGATCGCGTCGTTCTGCGCCTTGATGGCTTGCGCGGCGTCATGCTGGCCCGCCCCGGGTGATTGCGCGTTGTGCTGCTGCGCGAGCTGCGCCATGTCCTCGTGTTGCGAGCGTGCCTGCGTCAGGCGCTGCACCGTTTCGCCCATGTCCTTCGCGGGCGACTGCGCACCTCTGCGCGTCTCGGTGGTCACCAGCATGCCGTGGTTCGCGCGCAGCACGCCCCATGAATCGGTGGCCAGTTCCCAGCCGATGCCGCGCGCCTGCTTGCGTCCCTCACCCGGCACGATGCGCGTGTTGTAGCCCACCACCAGCCGGGAATTCGCCTGGTCGCTCGTGACCTGCGCCTGCAATTCGCCCGGCGTGTCATCCGCGACAAACTGGTTCGACGCGCTGCCCTCCAGCTCGCGGCTGCGCATGCCCGAGAGCATATGGTTACCCTGTAGCGGCCACGGCGGCAGGTTTAGCGCGTTATAGGCCTGCCCAATGACGAACGGCCGGTCCGGGTCACCGTTGATGAAATCCACGATCACTTCCGTGCCCACACGCGGCACGCTGATGCTCCCGTGCCCGTTACCCGCCCATGGCGACATGACCCGCACCCAGCACGACGAGTTTTCGTCCCGGCTCGGTGACCTGTCCCAGCGGAACTTGAGCGTCACCCGCCCATACGGCTCGGTGGACACGACGTTCCTGTCGAAGCCCGTCACCACGGCGGTCTGCGGTCCTGTGGTGCGCGGCTTCGGGACCGTGCGCGCCGGACGGAATACATTGGTCGCCGGTTGCACGGTAAAGTCAGTGTCGAACCGGTAGACGCCCGGGCCGGAGGCGTCCATCGTCTCCTCCGCATCGAGCTTCGCGCGGATCACCATGTATTCCTGGTTCGCCTTGCGATACGGATGGTTCTCCAGATGGAAGGTCGTCCCGCATACCACATTGCGCAGCGCGCCACGGCCTTCGGCCCGCTCGCCGCGCGCGAACAGTTCCTCGATGCGGATCTGCGCGAACTTCTCGCCCTCGACCGTGCTGGTGTAGTCGCCCGGCCACTCGTAGCGCGCCAGATCGTTGTGAATCGTCTTCTGCGGCTGGACCTTGCGAACCCCGAGATTGGCTTCGGGCTGCTTGAAGTCATAATCGCCGGTCGTCCACACGCCTGACTGCAACGTCTGCGCGATATCGAACGCGTCGATATACTCCGCGTCGATCTTGTGCCCGGGCGGGTAGTACGCCAGCGTGTGATACGCCTCGCTCTCCACCGGCCTGTGCGCGCCCACGTGGTCCACGAACACCATCCGGTGATAGGTTCCTGAATGTTCAAAAAACCAGTAGATGCCGTGTTCGGCCATCAGCCGCTGCACGAAGTCGAAATCCGTCTCGCCGTACTGGACCTGGTAGTCCAGTGGCGGATAAATCCGGCTGGTGCGCCAGGCGCAGGAAAACGGATAGATCCGCACCACTTCGCGAATGATGTCGATGACATTCCTGCGCTGGAATATCCGGTAGTCCGAACGCTGCCCGGCCAGCCACAGACCGGGTTGCAGCGTGAGCCGGTAGTGGCTTTGCCGGTCCTGCTGTTCGACAAAGCGCGCGCTGGTCACGATGCCGCTGATCTCACGCATGCCGCTGCCGATGTTCGACATCCACGAAGGACCGGAAAACCGGCCCTTTCCTTCAAGCTGGATAGCCACGGTCAGCGGCCTGCCGATCATGGCGCGCAGATCGAGGTTCGCCGCGTCGTCGCTGAACATGTCGAGGTCTTGCGGCGTCACCATGTCCAGCGTGTAGGTGTAGATTTCCGACAGGGCTTCCTCGCCACGGATTGATCTGAGCACCAGTGCGGGCTCGCCCGAGGGCGACTCCGGCAACGCCGCGCCGCTAACGGTGATCGTGCGTCTGGTCGAAAACTTCAGCATGGGTCTCCTTCATCCAGAATGAATTGATGCGGTTGCCGGCCATCAGGCCGCGCTGGACATCGACACGCGCCGCGCGAGATCGTGTTCCGCTTCCCGTCCTGTGTCGTCGTTTTTGAGTGCCTCTGAACTCGATCGGGCAGGATAACGAAGCATTGCATCTAGCAAGACGCTGTTCACGCACACCAGCAAGCTCGTCGTTCAGACTAGGGGATGAGAAGTGCGAGCGGAATCGGATTTCCGCTCGCAGCAAAGAGGAAAGCGCTCAACAAAGTATTGGAAAAATCTGAATCAACGCGAGCCATGCGCGACGCATGCGAATTCCCAAAGACGCATGCCGCCCACAGTTGAACATTCAGAGCAAAATTGCGCTCACGCGCAACGCCAGAAGATCAGCGTCAACAGAATAAGAGAGACCTACGACGCGCTGAGCGCACACAACGAAGGTGCGGGCCAGGCAGAGAAAAAAGAGGAAACGGCGGACGCGCGGAAACGGCTCATTCCGCAATTAAAGGCAAAAAATCAAACCTGCCGCAGACAATACATTGCGACAGCATCAAGCACAGCTTCATCCTCACCAACAGCAACAGCACATTTGATCTCAACAGAAGGCTGCGCCTCGCGGCAGCGCTCAATCAGACCAGGCAAATCCTTCCTGATATGTCCGCCTTGCCCAAAAAACACCGGCACGACGGTAATCACATCGCAACCATCGGCAACTAGCTCGCCCACCGCAGTGGACAAATCCGGCTCCATCAACTCGAGAAAAGCCAGCCTGACAAGCCCATCGTCGCCATCGGAAGCACGCGCCGCGCGCAGCTTCTGAGCAAGCCGCTCGAACGGCTCACGCCAGCGTACATCCCTCGCGCCATGCCCAAACAGAACCAGCCCATGCGTCGCCATGACATGCGCTCCTAATGGCGGTCGACCCACTTCAGCCCGACCAATCCCAGAACCAGATAAACCAGCCCCGGCGTCGCAGCCGTCAACGGCGCGGGCCAGGTGTTGAGCGTGCCGATATGCGAGAACAGCGTGTTGAACAACTGGAAGCTCATGCCGAGCATGATCCCGCCGAACACCTTCATGCCGACCACGCCGGCCCGCGTATGCAGATACGCGAAGGGCAGCGACAGCACCAGCATAACGAACACGGCAAACGGATACAGCACCTTGCGCCACAGCGCGATCTCGTAACGCTGCGTGTCCTGATGATTCTCGGTCAGATGCTGGATGTAGCGGAACAGATTGAACATCGACATGCGATCCGGCGACACGAGCAGCACCGACAGAATCTGCGGCGTGAGCTCCGAGCGCAACGAATATTCAGGCAGCGCAACCTGCTTTGCACGATACACAGGATTGAGCGCGTCGGCCGGCGTGCCCGGAGGCGGCGGCACGTCGATCAATTGCGTATCGGTCACGCCGGTCAATTGCCAATGCCCCGGCGGCTGATAAACACCGGTCTTCGCAATGCGCACATTCGAGAGCCGGAACTTCGAATCGAACTCGTAAATCCGCACGTTACTGATTGTCGCGTCCGGCTTCAGTTCGCCGACGTTCACGAAGCGCGTGACCTGCTCGCCGTCCGCGCGCGCCATGAGCGTATCTTTCACCCATACGCCCGACTGGAAGTTGCTCGATACCGACGACCCCAGCGCCTCCAGCCGCACACGTTCCGACAACTGATCGGTGTACGGACCGACCACTTCGCCGATCAGATACGTGAGAAACACGAGCGGAATGCCGATCTTCAGCAGGGAGCGCAATGCCTGATTGGTGGCGAGCCCGGACACGCGGAAAATCGTGTACTCGGAGTTCGCCGCCATTTGCGCGAACACGTAGATCGCGCTGATCAACGCGGCAACGGGAATGATTTCGTAGAAGCGCGACGGCGTTTGCAGCGCGACGCGCAGTACCGCGTACTGGAATTTATAGTTGCCGTGGCCGACCGAGTTCAGTTCGTTAATCAGGTCGAAGAAGAAGAACAAGCCCGAAAACGCGAACAGAATAAAGATGAACGTGAGATAGATCTGACGCGCGAAGTACCTTTCATAGATGCGCATCGGTCACGCTCCCTGCGAACGGGTGAACATGGCTCGCGTGAACAGCGGCCGGTTGCGCACGCGCAGCCAGAAGATGAACGCGACAATCGCGGCCACGATCACATGCAGACTCACGAGCCCAACCCCGAACGAAATCTTGCCTTGCTCGATCCACGACTGCACCACGTTCAACAGATTCGAATACGTCAGATAGATCAGCACGGCCATGACGAGATTGATCGTGCGGCTGCGCCGCGGGTTCTGATGCGCGAGCGGAATGGCGAGCAGCATCAGGTTGATCGCGATGAGCGGCAGGCCGGCGCGCCAGGCGAACTCCGCGAGATTGTCCCTGGTCGGATTGCGCAGCAGCGTGAGCGTGGGCGTGCCGGTGGTGCTCGTCGTATTGACGACCGGCTGGCTCTCGATTTTGACGCCGTAACGCTCGAACTCCATGATGCGGAAATCCGGGTGTCCCGGTTCGCCCTCATAGCGGCGGCCGTTTTCCAGAACGACGAAGCGGTCGCCGTTCTTATGCGTTTCGGTGTGGCCGTTCTTGGACACGACCACGTTGACCTTGCCGTTTTCCGTGCTCGTCACGAACACGTTCTCCACATGGCCCTGGTCGGGCGACATCTTCTCGATGAAGAACACGCGGTGAGTGCTCGCCGATTCGCGGAACTGGCCGGGCGCGAGCAGCGAAACTTCGTCGCGCTGCTGAAAACGCGCGCGGATCAGTTTGCTTTGCTGATTGGACCACGGCCAGCCGACGAACACGAAGAACATGATGAGAATGATGATCGGCGTGGCGAAGATGCCAATCGGCTTGATGAATTGCGTGAGACTGACGCCCGAAGACAGCCACACGACCATCTCGGAGTCTTTGTACCAGCGTGTCAGCACGAACAGGATCGACACGAACAGCGTGGCGACGAGCATGATGGCCAGATAGCCGATCACGGTCAGTCCGATCAGGACCAGCACGTCGCGCGGGTCGATTTCGCCCTGCGCCGCGAAGCCGACGATGCGGATCATCATCGTGGTCAGCACGAGCGTGAGGAGAACCATGAACACGGCACCAGCCGTATACGCGAGTTCGCGCTGGAGGGAGCGTTCGAAGATCATTATTGATGACGAGAGGGGGCGCTCTCAGCGACGCGCGGGTTGCTTCCCGTCACGCCTCCGGTGCAGCCGCCGCGGGAAAAATAGCGGATAATTGCGGCTTTCATCCTAAGCCCAGATTTTATCCGAGGACAAGCGCGATGGACTTTAGCATAAAAGCCTGTGATTGGACCAAAGGCTCGTCAAACGGTTTCCTCACCGGGAAATCCGATTGCATCGTAATCGGCGTGTTCGAGTCGCAAACGCTCTCGGGCGCGGCACTTGAAATCGACGCGCTCACCAAGGGCCTCCTGACCCGCATCATCAAGGCGGGCGACATGGACGGCAAAGCGGGCACCACGCTGTTCCTGCATGAAGTCTCGGGTATCGGCGCATCGCGCGTGCTGCTCGTGGGCCTCGGCAAACAGGACGCTTTCAGTCAGAAAGCCTATGGCGAAGCCGTGCGAGCGGCCTGGCGCGCGCTGCTCGCCACGAAGATCGTGCAGGTCACCTTCACGCTGGCCCAACTGCCTATCCTCGAGCGTTCGGCCGACTGGGGCGTGCGCGCCGCGATCCTCGCGCTGCGCGAACTGACCTATAAGTTCACGCAAATGAAGAGCAAGCCGGACAACTCGGCGCGCGCACTCAAGCGCATCGTCTTCAGCGTGAATACCGGCGACGAGAAAGCCGCCAAGCTCGCGGCGAAGCAGGGCGCGGCTCTTGCCAACGGCATGGACCTCACACGCGACCTCGGCAACTTGCCGAGCAACGTCTGCACGCCGACCTATCTCGCGAACACCGCGAAGAAGCTCGCCAAAGACTGGAAGCTGAAGGTCGAAGTGCTCGGCGAAAAACAGTGCGAAGCGTTGAAGATGGGCTCGTTCCTGTCGGTCACGGCCGGCTCGGTCGAACCCGCGCAGTTCATCGTGCTGCAGTACCAGGGGGGGGCCGCGAAGGCCGCGCCGGTGGTGCTGGTCGGCAAGGGCGTGACGTTCGACACGGGCGGCATTTCGCTGAAGCCAGGCGAAGGCATGGACGAGATGAAGTACGACATGTGCGGCGCCGGTTCGGTGCTGGGCACGTTACGCGCCGTCGCCGAGCTGGGCCTGAACATCAACGTTGTCGGCATCATTCCGGCGGTCGAGAACATGCCCTCGGGCACGGCCACCAAGCCGGGCGACATCGTCACCAGCATGAAGGGCTTGACGATCGAAGTGCTGAACACCGACGCCGAAGGGCGCCTGATTTTGTGCGACGCGCTCACTTATGCAGAGCGCTTCAAGCCGGCCGCGGTGATCGACATCGCCACGCTCACGGGCGCCTGCATCATCGCGCTCGGCCATCACAACAGCGGCCTGTTCTCCAAAGACGACGCGCTCGCGGGCGAGTTGCTCGACGCATCGCGTGAGGCATCCGACCCGGCCTGGCGCCTGCCGCTCGACGACGAGTATCAGGAACAGCTGAAGTCGAATTTCGCCGACCTTGCCAACATCGGCGGCCGTCCGGCGGGCAGCGTCACGGCGGCGTGCTTTCTGTCGCGCTTCACCGACGCGTATCCTTGGGCGCACCTCGACATCGCCGGTACCGCATGGAAGAGCGGTGCGGCGAAGGGGGCGACGGGTCGTCCAGTGCCGCTCCTCGCGCAGTTCCTGATCGACCGGGCCGCGGACGGTCGCGCCGCGCAATGACGCATCGCAGTAACGTTGCACGTGTGCGAGCGATTGCACGCGACGCCAGGCGGAGTCGCCGATGACGAGAATCGACTTTCACTCGAACGTCGGCGACTCGCTGCTGTATGCGTGCCGCCTGGTGCGCAAGGCGTATCAGGCGGGACAGCCCACCATCGTGGTGGCCGAGCCCGAGCGCCTACGCGCTTTCGACGAACAGTTGTGGACCTTTTCCGCGCTCGACTTCGTGCCGCACTGCATGGCCGGCACGCCGCTCGCCGCGCAAACGCCGATCGTGCTGGCCACGAATCTCGACGACGTCCCTCATCATCAGGTGCTGCTCAATCTGGGTGCGAGCGTGCCCGCGCAATTCGCGCGCTTCGAAAGATTGCTGGAAGTGGTCGGTAACGCACACGACGAGCTCGCTGCGGGCCGCGAACGCTATCGCTTCTATCGCGATCGCGGCTATGCTTTGAACAACTACAAGCAGGGCGGTTAGGTTTTCGTCCCGCGTCGCGTTGTGCCCTGTCGAGGCGATTCGGCGCATACGCGGCCTGCTTTCGCTACGACTCAAACATGGAGGGCGCAGGTGTCCGATCCCAACGATAACTCGATCCCGGTTCTGAACGAGGTGCTGGTGCCGGGCCATGTGGCCCAACGGCGCGAGCCGCAGGCCGGCGCCGCCGCGCCGGCTGCCGCTCCGGCCGAAACGCCGCTGCCTGAAGCAGAGGCGCTTCTCCAGCCGGACGTCACAACGGAGCCCGAACTTGCGCCGCAGCCGGTTCTCAGCCCGGAAGAAACGCGAGCGCCGGAGCCGGTGCTTGAGCCGCAGCCTTTGGGGACTGGGGCTACCGCTGCGGCTGCAGGTGAAGCGCGTTCGACGGCCGGGCATGCGCATTCAGCGGATCATGGGCGTCCGGCTGATCAAGCGCATCCCGCCCATCATGCTCATGCCATGAAGAAACCGCGGCCGCATCTTGCAGCCAAAGCCGGCCACGCGCATGACGACGCGCTGGCGGCGTCCGCAGCCATGTTTGATCGGACCGAACCGCCGCCGCCGTTTGAAGCAGCCGCCACGGTGCCGCCGGACATCGCTCAGGAAGTGGACACGCACGGACAATCCGGTGTCGACGCGGAACGCATCGCCGAGCGTCTGCGTGAGCGATTCGCGGGATTTCTCGCGGGCGACGGGCGCGGCGTCATTGAAGCACGCTGCCGTAGCGCCGTAGAGGAGCATGCGACACGGCTCGTCGATCAGATCACGCGCGAAGTCGTCTCGACTCTTGAAAACCAAATGACCGGCTGGGTACGCGAAGCGGTTGAAGCGGAGATTGACCGGCGATCGGGCGGCGCGTGAGAGTCGACGTAGCGGCGCTCCGAGCGTGGCGCGACCCATCGAGCCGCGCTTACACCCGGGCTAATCAATCACCCGGATTCCCATCAGCCGGAATCATTTGAGCGTGAGCACCCAGCCCGCCAGCGCAGCCGCCTGCTCGGGCGTGAGCTGCGTATTCGCGGGCATTGGCACCGGGCCCCATACGCCAGTGCTGCCATCCAGAATCTTGTGCTTCAGGTAGGCAGCGGCGTCTTCGCGGCCGGCATATTTCGCGGCGACATCGTGCAGCGCCGGCCCCATGAACGGACGCGCGACCGAGTGGCAGCTCATGCAGTTCTGCTGTTGCGCAAGCGCGAGTCCCACGGCCACTTCGGCATGCGCGGCCGGGCTGATGCCGATCGACATGGCCGCCAACACAGCAGCCGCTGCAAGCACCGTACACGACATTGATTTCATTCTGGTCTCCGCCGGTGCAGTTGTCCGGCTTGTGGTCCGAACATTATAAAAGGAAAGGGGCGCACGGTTTTTCGTGCGCCCCTTTCGCATTTACGTAGGGCTTTAGCGGGGCTCCAGGCCGCCGGTCACAGCGCGTGCGGCTTTGTCCGCTGGTTTAGCCGGCTGCTTTAGCCCGTTGTTTTAGCCAGTAATGGCGCCCTTATTGGCCGGCAGCGCAAGAGCCGAGTATTTCGCCAGCACGCCACGCGTATAACGCGGTTGCGGCTGCTGCCATGCGGCGCGGCGGCGCTGAAGTTCGGCGTCGTCGACATTCAACTGCAAGAGCAGCTTGTGCGCGTCGATCGTGATCGAGTCGCCTTCCTGCACGAGGCCGATCGTGCCGCCCACGAACGCTTCGGGTGCGACGTGACCGACCACCATGCCCCACGTGCCGCCTGAAAAGCGTCCGTCGGTGATGAGACCGACGGTCTCGCCGAGACCCTTGCCGATGATCGCCGAGGTCGGCGCGAGCATTTCCGGCATGCCCGGGCCGCCCTTCGGGCCGAGGTAGCGCAACACGACGACGTCGCCGGCCACTATCCTGTCGGCGAGAATCGCTTCGAGCGCGCTTTGCTCGTCGTCGAATACGCGAGCCGGACCCGTGATCACCGGGTTCTTCAGGCCCGTGATCTTCGCGACCGCGCCGTCTTCGGCCAGGTTGCCCTTCAGGATCGCGAGGTGGCCTTCCTTGTACAACGCCTGATCGATCGGAAAGATCACCTTCTGATCGGCGCGCGGCTTGGCCGGCACGACCTTCAGTTCTTCAGCGAGCGTCTTGCCGGTGATGGTGATGCAGTCGCCATGCAAGAGACCCGCGTCGAGCAGGATCTTCATGACTTGCGGAATGCCGCCGGCTTTGTGCAGGTCGGTCGCGACGTACTGGCCCGACGGCTTCAGGTTGCAGATCACCGGCACTTTCTTGCGCATGCGCTCGAAGTCCTCGATGGTCCACTCCACTTCCGCCGCGTGCGCGATTGCCAGAAAGTGCAGCACGGCATTGGTCGAGCCGCCGGTCGCCATGATCACCGCCACGGCGTTTTCAATCGACCTCTTCGTGATGATGTCGCGCGGCTTCAGATCCTTCTTGACCGCTTCAACGAGCACACGCGCCGATTCAGCGGCCGAGTCGACCTTTTCCTGGTCGGGGTTGGCCATCGTCGATGAATACAGCAGCGACATGCCGAGCGCCTCGAACGAGGAGCTCATTGTGTTGGCGGTGTACATGCCGCCGCACGAACCCGTTGACGGGCACGCATTGCGCTCGACGCCCTCGAAATCTTCCTGCGACATCCGGCCCGCCGTGAATTCGCCGACAGCTTCGAACGACGACACGATCGTCAGATCCGTGCCCTTCCAGTTGCCCGGACGGATCGTGCCGCCATACACGTAGATGCCCGGCACGTTCATGCGCGCGAGGCCGATCATGCCGCCCGGCATGTTCTTGTCGCAGCCGCCGATCACGACCACGCCGTCCATCCATTGGCCCTGCACGCATGTCTCGATACAGTCCGCGATGACTTCGCGTGACACGAGCGAGTACTTCATGCCCTCGGTGCCCATGGACATGCCGTCAGAAATAGTCGGCGTGCCGAAGATCTGCGGATTGGCGTCCGCGCCCTTGACGGCGGCGACGGCGGCATCGGCAAGACGCTGGAGACCGGCGTTGCACGGCGTGATGGTCGAATGGCCGTTGGCGATGCCGATCATCGGCTTGTCGAAATCTTCTTTCTGATAGCCGAGTGCGTAGTACATCGAGCGGTTCGGCGAACGGGCCACGCCTTGCGTGATGTTCTTCGAACGACGGTTGTAGGGCATGGGGATCTCCGGTCTGTTTGTTTTGCTGGTCGGTCCAGTGTAGTTCGGACCCGTCAGGCAAGAATGCAATTTTGCGATGTGCGTGTCCAATATATTATTGAGCGCTGAATAGGTCGTAAAATGTATTAATCATGCTGCCTGCCGTTCCCGACCTGCGTCAATTGCGTTATTTCGTGACCGTCGCCGAAGAGAAGCACTTCGGCCGCGCGGCCGCGCGCCTCTCCATGACCCAGCCGCCTCTGTCGCAGGCAATCCGTGCTCTGGAGGAGACGCTCGGGGTCGAACTGTTCGCGCGTACCAAGCGGTCCGTCGAATTGACGCCTGTGGGCGCGGATCTGCTCCCGGAAGTGCAGCGCCTGCTGGCGGGCGCGGAAGGTTTGCGGCCGCTTGCACAAAGCCTTGCGCGGGGCGAGGCGGGCGTGCTGTCGCTCGCGTTCGTTTCGACGGCGGACTACGGCTTGTTGCCGCTTTTGCTGCGCGACTTCGGCGCGCGTCATCCGCGCGTGCGGCTTGAACTCACCGAGGCAACCAGCGACGTGCAGGTGGACGAACTCGTCGCCGGGCGCATCGACGCGGGCCTTGTCATTGCCCCTGTGCCGACGCGCCATGCCGCGCAGTTGTCGTGGCTGCCGATCGCACGCGAGCCGCTCGTGATCGCCATGTCGACCGAGACGGCGGCGCGCGTGGCGGGCAGTTCCGGCGGTGGTGGCGGCGCTGCCGGCGATCCGCATGCCGAATGGCTCGACACTCCGGTCAGCTTGCGTGAGCTTGCCGATGCGCCGCTCGTCGTCTTCCCAAGACGTCTGGCGCCAGGCTTTTATGACATCATTATGGATTGCTACGGCGTGGCGGGGCTTCAACCGCGGGTCGGGCAGGAGGCGATCCAGATGCAGACCATCGTGAGCCTCGTGTCGGCCGGCATGGGTGTCGCACTCGTGCCGCAATCGTTGCGTAACCTGCGCCGAACCGGCGTCGTGTACCGGCCGTTGTCCGAGTCGGTGCCCGCTATCGAAACAGGGCTCGTGTGGCGAACCGCGGAGGTGAGCCCGGTGCTGGCGGGCTTCATCGAAATCGTGCGGACGCATGCGGCGCGTGCCGATGCGCAGGCTGCCGCGCCTCACATTTAATGCGACGGCGGCGAACGCATTGCATGCGCAGCCGTCCAACGCAGGCGGCGCAAGCCGCGCATTATCAATACAAACTAGCTTCTGAACCCGAACTGCCCATAACAACACGATGCTCATTCACCCGAATTTCGACCCCGTTGCCATTCATCTGGGGCCGCTCGCCGTGCGCTGGTATGGACTGATGTACCTCGTCGCGTTCATCGCGGCGATCGTCGTCGGCCGGCTGCGGCTGCGTTTGCCGTTCGTCGCGGCGCAAGGCTGGACGCCCAAAGATATCGACGACATGCTGTTTTACGGCGTGCTCGGCACGATTCTCGGAGGCCGGCTCGGCTATGTGCTGTTCTATAAAGCGAGCTTCTATTTCGCGCATCCGCTCGACATCTTCAAGGTGTGGGAAGGCGGCATGTCGTTTCACGGCGGCTTCCTCGGCGTGACGCTCGCAATGGTGCTGTTCGCCTATCAGCGCAAACGCTCGTGGCTGCAAGTCACCGACTTCGTCGCGCCGATGGTGCCGACGGGACTCGCGGCAGGGCGTCTCGGCAACTTCATCAACGGCGAGTTGTGGGGGCGCGTGACCGATCCCTCGGCGCCGTGGGCGATGCTCTTTCCAGGCGCCGCGCCCGACGACGCCGCGTGGCTCGCCGCCCATCCGCAACTGGCCGCGCAATGGAAGCTGAACGAAGTGTTCGCGCAATATCACATGCTGCCGCGTCACCCGTCAGAGCTGTACGAGATCGCGCTGGAGGGCGTCGCGCTCTTCTTCGTGCTGTTCTTCTTCTCGCGCAAGCCGAAGCCGCTCGGCGCTATTTCGGCGGTGTTCCTGATCGGTTATGGCCTCGCGCGCTTCATAGTGGAATTCGCACGTGAGCCCGACGACTTCCTCGGTCTGCTCGCCATGGGTCTCTCCATGGGCCAATGGCTCTCATTGCCGATGATTCTCGTGGGCATCGCCATGCTCGTGTGGTCGTATCGTCGCAGCCGCGGCGAACCGGCGCACGCGCTGCCATGACACGGTACGTTGTGTTCGCCGGATAAAAAAACGCCACGGCATGCCGTGGCGTTTTTGCGTGTGCCGCCGCACGGGCAGCGCGTTGACCGCGCGTTACTTCATCTGCACTGAGCCCGATACATTCACCGTTACCGTGGACGTGCCGCCTTCAATTGGCACGGGTGCCGACATCTTGGCGTCGGCGCCCATGGCGCGCGCGCTCATCATCATGACGGGCCGCGGCATTGCGCCGTTATGTCCGACGTTGACCTCGCGAATCGAATAGCCGCTGTAGCCGAACGCCTGCGCGGACGAAGCCGCCTGCTCACGGAACGACTTGATCGCATCGCCGGTGAGCTTTTGTTCAGCGGCTCGCTGCGCCGCAGGCGACAGCGAGAACTGCACATTGCCGACCTGCATGATGGGCGCCATTTGCCCCGCGAGCTTCGACGCCGCGGCGAAGTCGTGCGACTCGAGCACGACCTCCGTGCGGCCGCGCCATGCGGAGATGCGGCCATCGCGATCAGTGGACGGATAAATCGAGAACGAACCGGTGCGTGCGGTCACGCCGCTCACGCCTTTGGCTTTTTGCAATGCCGAATCGGCGCGCTGGTTCAGCGTTGACGTAAGCGCCGACGGATCGCTCGCTTCCTGCTCGTAAAAGAGCGTGATCTCGACGACGTCTTGAGGCACTTCCGCGCTGGCCTGCGCGTTCAGCGATAGCACGCCCGCCGGTTGATAGGGCGCGACGCTCTGCGCGCGTGCGATAGCGGGCGTGAGCACGAGGGCTGCAGGCGCGGCGCAGACAAGCGCGAAAGCGAGTGCACGTGCGGTGTTTTTCATCTGTGTGGAACTCCTTGCTTGAACAGGGTTGCGCACGATCGGACAGGCGCGATGCAACGGCACGGCGCTTCGTGCGCCGTTGGTAGTCCGTTTGCAAGTGCGTTAGGCGCTTGTAACCTGAGCTTGGTTCCCCAATTTAACCGTGCTATGAGCATCGGTTGGCCACATCGCTCGCGGGGCTCTTGCAGCGAGCACTGGCGAACTCAAGCGAGTTGCTTCGTAATGAAACGCCACTCGGCTTCTGTAACCGGCGTGATGGACAGACGGTTGCCTCTCGCAAGCACGCGCATGTCTTTCAGCTCTTCGTGCTCGCGCAACGCGGCGAGCGGAATCAACGGAATCTTCTTCTTGAAGACGACATCGACGAGAAGCCAGCGCGGCGTTTCCTGCGACGACTTGGGATCGTAGTAAGGACTCTTCTTGTCGAACTGAGTCGGGTCCGGGTAAGCGGTGGACGCCACCTCAGCGATCCCGGCGATGCCAGGCTCGGGACAACTCGAGTGATAGAACAGCACGCCGTCGCCGACCTGCATCGCGTCGCGCATGAAGTTGCGCGCCTGATAGTTGCGCACACCGGTCCACGGCAACGTACGGTGCGGTGCGTTGGCAAGATGGTCGATGCTTGCTTCGTCCGGTTCGGACTTCATTAGCCAGTAGCGCATGAATCGAAGGGAACGTTAAGGTTGGAAAACCCGGGAGCACAAACAAAAACGGCACCGGACCGTAGTCCGATGCCGTTCCAAATAAGGTCCCCGCCTTGGCCGCTAGGCCGGCATCCTGAACCGGGGGTTCAGAATTGGTCGCAGTTAGCAGCACTTCGGGTACATCAGACAGAGTGACGCGCACGCCCGTGCTACAAATTTCCGCAACCGTGCACATGGCATTGGTTCAAGGAATATATGACCTTGGCGAACCAGGCAGGGAAGCTAAACCGATCAAGCTAAAACTATTCAGGTGAAACGTTTGCCGAGTGTTACATCGTGGATGCTCTCACGCGCTTTGCTCAGCTACTTCCTGAGCCACCTGGTTGAATCAGCAGCCGACCCGAGGACCAGCCACCTTCACTTGCAAACCGCCTTGCAAACTTGCTGCTTACTGCATGGTGTACTGCTCGATCACAGTACCCAGTTGTTCGTTCATTCGATGCATTGTACGCCGGATTTCTTCGGCGGGAAATGCTTCTCCGTGACGCACGCTCGATTGCAGCTTAAGCAGTTCCGATGCCAGCGACAGCGCGGCCATGACAGCAATACGATCCGTGCCGCGCACGTTGCTGTTATTGCGGATCTTCGACATTTCAGCGTCGACTCGCGCGACTGCTTCAAGCAGCGCGCCTTCCGTTTCCGGCGAGCAGGCAAGACGATAGGGCACGCCGAGAATCGATACTTCGATCTGCTTGGTGGTCATGCATTTTCTCCGTGGCGAGTGGCGTCGCTCTCCGCTTCGACTTCATGCTGAGCGGGCTCGAGCAGATCGAGCTGGTTGTCCGGCTCGTTGTGCCCGCGAGCACGCGGCAATTTTTCGAGGATCGCATTGAGCCGCACTTGAGCGTCGTCGATCTTGGCCGACAGCGCGTCGCGCTCCGCTTGCAGTGCATCGCGTTCCTCGCGCACCATGGCAAGTTCCGTGCGCGTGGCTTCTGCCTCGGCGCGCGACTGGGCGAGCTGCTCTTCGAGCGCGACTCGCGCTTCGTTGTGGCGCTGGCTGATCGCAATCAGCTTGCCGATATTCTGTGAAAGTGTTTCGAGTTCGGTGAGCATGTGCTGCGTCCTCTAAAGACCTCGCATTTTAGCGCGGAATGCCGCACGTTCCGACATTTGTCTCGTTTCGAGACGTAACAACACCGCTTTATGCAGGCTTTTTTCGACTGAAGAAGAAAAAGTACTCGTGTGTCACAGATCGCGTCGGACAATACTCCGCCCCTGTCCGAATCAATCGCTGTCGTGACCCGCATTCTTGACTGGCCCCGAGGCCGCTCATAAACTGGCCGCACTCTGGTGCCCGCGCGCGCATTTCATTGCGCGCGCAGTTAAACGGGAAGCAGGGCGCGCCGTTCACCAGAACGCGCGAACCTGCGCTGCCCCCGCAACGGTAAGCGACCGCATTCGCTTTGCACTTCGTGCTTTGCAGTTCGCGTTTGCAGTTCGATCCCCATCGCGTGTTCCGGTTCAACATGCGAGTGTGCCACTGCGCGTCACGCGTGGGAAGGCGGGATCGGGCGTCGTCAGCCCGGATACCGGCCAGAGGGAGAGGCGCGCGCCTGCGAAATGTCATGTCAAAAGCGCTCGCGCCTCGTTACGCGACGGCCTGCGGGGAAGCGGGCCGCGCACGCCATCCACGGGAAATCTCACTTCATGCTGTCCCCTATCGCCCGCGCGGCGTTGCTCGCATTTGCAGGGCTGCCGCAGCTCGCGCATGCGCAAGCCGCCGACAGTTCGTCTGCGCCGTCGCATGCAGTCGCACCGATCGCATCAGCCGCTACAAGCGCTATAAACGCTACAAGCCCTGCATCCACCGCAATCGCCGATTCTTCGCCTGATGTTTTGTCGCCCGTCGTCGTCACCGCCGAGCGCGGACCTCAAGCGCTCGCCGATACGATCCCGCAAACGTCGCTATTCGATCAGCAGGACATTGCCGACACCACCGCAACCGATCTGCCAGGTCTGCTGCAACTCGCGCCCGGCGCGCAAATCTCGCGCACAGGTGGCCCCGGTTCGACAGCGAGCCTGTACTTGCGCGGCGCGTCGTCGACGCAATCGCTGGTTCTCATCGACGGTGTGCGCGTCGATTCCGTGAGTCTCGGTGCCGCGCAAATCGCGCAGATTCCGCTCGATCAGGTAGACCATGTCGAAGTCGTGAACGGCAATGTGTCGGCGTTGTATGGCTCCGGCGCGATCGGAGGCGTGGTCCAGGTGTTCACGAAAGACGGCGGCGATCACCCGCCGCGTTTCAATTTCTCCGTGGGCTACGGCAGCTACCATACGCAGACGCAACAGGTCGGCGCGAACGGCGCATTGGACAAGGACGGCCGCACGACCTTCAACATCTCGCTCGCGCGTTCGAAAGACGACGGCTTTTCCGCGCTCGATCCTCAACAGGCGCCGAATGCGAACCCCAATGCGAACGGCTATCTGAACGAAAGCATCTCGGCTTCGCTGCGCCATAAGTTCACCGACAAGTGGGACGCGGGCGTCCGCTATCTCCAGTCGAACGGCAACAACAGCTACGACAATGCGTACGGCGAGCCGACCGATCTGAACAATCTGTACACGATAGTGCGTCAGTTGTCCGCATTCGCGAACGGCAAGCTAACCGATTGGTGGACCACGCACTTCATCGTTGCGCAAGGCGACGACCGCAGCGTCTCGAACACCAACGGTCTGTATAACGGCCGCTTCGACACGGACAATCGCCAGTACACCTGGCAGAACGATTTCGCGCTGGCCGCGCAGCAGAAACTGCAAGTCGGCTACGAGCATCTGGACCAGAGCCTCGAGTCGGATACGTTTGCCGCACCCACTCGCCATGTCGACTCGGGCTTCGCCGGTTATACGGCGCGCTTCGGGCGCAACCAGATCCAGGCCAACCTGCGGCGCGACCAGTACTCCGATTTCGGCGGAGCGAACAGTTACTATCTCGGCTATGGCTTCGACATCACGTCGCGTTGGAAGCTAAGCGCAAGCTATTCTGATTCGTTTCGCGCGCCGAGCTTCGACGATCTGTACTATCCGCTGAGCGGCAATCCGTCGATCCAGCCGGAGCGCAGTCATTCGATCGAAGCAGCGTTGCAGTACGCGTCCAATGCGCTCGGCGTGATGCGTTTGAGTGCTTTCCAGACGCGTTATTCGAATCTGATCGACTATGAGCAGGTGACGCCCGGGATCTATCTGGCCGAAAACGTGGGTCATGCAAAAGTGCAGGGACTCGAAGGATCGTGGAGCGGACATGTCGGCAAGACCGACGTGCGCGCGTCGGTGACGCTGCAAAATCCGGTCGACCTGGACAACGATACTGACCTCGTGCGGCGCGCGCGGCGTTTCGCGTCGCTGACGGTGAATCGCAGTATTGCAGGATGGCGCGTGGGCGGCGAGTGGATCGTGAGCGGCCCGCGCGAAGACAGCAGCGGCAAGCTCGGCGGCTACGGTGTCGTGAACCTGGCCGCGCGCTACAACGTCACGAAGGCATGGCACGTGGCCGCGCAAATCCAGAATCTGTTCAACAAGGACTATGAAACGGCCTACTCGTATAACTCGCCGCGGCGCGGTGCATATGTCACGGTCGGCTGGCAGCAGCAGTGATGCCGGCGCCATGCTGAGAGCGCGCCGATGAGCCGTCACGCGGGTTCAATGCCCGCCACGCTTCAGGCGATGACTGCGAAGCGCGCCGCCGCGATCTGGCTCGTGCTTGCTGTCGCCGCGCTTGCCGTGCTGATGGCGTCGCTCGCATTGGGCAGCGTGGCGCTGGCGCCCGCGCGCGTGATCGAGGCGCTTTCGCCGCTGCATGCGGGCGCGTCCGACGCAAACTCTGCCGATCTCGCCGGCGAGATCGTGCGCACGCTGCGTTTGCCTCGCGCGTTGGCCGGTTTTGCTTGCGGCGCATTGCTCGCATTGGCTGGCGCGCTGCTGCAGGTGTTGTTGCGCAATCCACTCGCTGAGCCCTACGTATTAGGCGTATCGGGCGGCGCCGCAACTTTCGCGCTCATCGCGATGAGCGCCGGTTGCGCGTGGTGGCTCGTCGATGCGTCGGCATTCGCGGGCGCATTCGTATCCATTCTTCTATTGCTCGGCCTTGCGCGTCGCGAGTTGTGGCGCGGCGAACCGCAGGACACGTCGCCGCGCCTGCTGTTGACTGGCGCCGTGATCGCGGCAGGCTGGGGCGCGTTGATTACCTTGCTGCTCAATCTCGCGCCCGACAATCGTTTGCGCGGCATGTTGTTCTGGCTTACCGGCGACCTCAATGGCAATGCGCTGCCGTGGACCGCGCTCGTCGCGCTGGTCGTCGTGCTGATTGCAATCGTGCCCGTTGCGCCGCGCCTGAATGTGCTGTTGCGAGGCGACGCTGCCGCGCAGGCATTGGGCGTTGCGGTAATGCCGTTGCGGCTTCGCGTGTATCTCGCGGCCTCGCTCGCCGCGGCCGCAGCCGTGACGACGGCGGGCACCATCGGCTTTGTCGGGCTCGTGGTGCCGCACATGTTGCGGCTCGCGTTCGGCAACGACCAACGTATGCTGCTGCCCGCCGCGGCGCTCGGCGGCGGCGTCGCGGTAATGGGCGCCGACCTGATCGCGCGGCTTGTGATCGCGCCGGCACAACTGCCGGTCGGCGTCATCACGTCGATCATCGGCGTGCCGGTGTTTCTCTGGATGCTGCTGCGCGCCCGCCGATGATGCCCATTAACAACCTCGCGCAGCCCACGCTCAGCGCACAGCGCGTGAGCTTGCGTGCGGGCGCGCGCACGTTGCTCGACGCGTTCACGCATACGTTCTATCCGGGCGAGATCTGGTGCGTGGCCGGTCCGAACGGCGCCGGCAAGACGACGCTCTTATCCACGCTCGCGGGTTTGCGTGAACCATCGGCGGGGCACGTGGAACTCGACGGCGTGCGTATGACCGGCTGGCACGCGCGGCAACTCGCGCAGCGCCGCGCGTTGATGCCGCAAAGCGCGCCCGACGCATTCAGCGCGAGCGTGCTCGACATCGTAATGCTGAACCGCTTCCCGCATTTGACCGGCTGGGGTTGGGAAGGCGAGGGCGATCGCGAGGCCGCGCGTGCCGCGCTGGACTTGCTGGGCCTCACCGCATTGGCCGCGCGAGACGTGCTGTCGCTTTCAGGCGGCGAACGTCAGCGCGTGGCGCTCGCGGCCGTGCTGTGTCAGCAGGCGCCGCTTCTGCTGCTCGACGAACCTTTATCGCATCTGGACCTGCATCATCAGATCGAGTGCCTGGAAGCGCTCAGCGAATGGGCGCGTGAGCCAGCGCGGACCGTGCTGTTTTCCTGTCACGACCTGAACCTCGCACGCCGGTTCGCGACGCACGCGCTGCTGCTCGACGGCGCGGGCGCAGCCTACGCGGGGCGCGCGCACGAAGTACTGACGCCCGCGTTGACGAGCCGCGTATTCGGCTATCCGTTGATTCTGATTCGCGACGGCGAGCACGAGGCGCTCATTCCCGCGCCGCGTTCACGTCACGAATTCGCTTCGAGCCATGACACATCGGCAAGCTGACGCGCAGAACAGAACATCCTTTATCTTCACGAAACTCATGACCTCCTCGCCACGCTTGTCCGGATTGCCCCAGGTAGAACCGCTCGATCAGACGTTACGCAGCGAGCTTCAGCACATCATCGACACGAAGACGAAGCCGCCCGGCAGTCTCGGCCGGCTCGAAACGCTCGCGCGGCAGATGGGCCTGATTCAACGCACCACGCATCCAACGGTGGAGCGCCCCGCGCTGATCGTGTTCGCCGGGGACCACGGCATTGCGGCCGAAGGCGTCAGCCCCTATCCGCAAGCGGTGACCGCGCAGATGGTTGCGAATTTTCTGGCGGGCGGCGCGGCAGTCAATGCATTGAGCCGCGTTGCGAGCATCGAACTCGAAGTCGTCAATGCGGGGATTGCGACGCCGTTGCCGCGCACCGATGGCCTCGTCGACATTCCAGTTGGCGCGGGCACGCGCAACTTCGCGCACGAACCTGCGATGACGCACGATCAGGCGCTCACCGCGATGCAAGCCGGCGCGGCGCGCGTGCGGCATCACGTTGCGCTCGGCAGCAACGTGATCGGCTTCGGCGAAATGGGCATCGCCAACACATCGGCGGCGGCGTGCCTGATGAGCCGCATGTGCGGCGTACCGATCGACGAATGCGCGGGACGCGGCACCGGTCTCGACGACGCCGGGCTCGCTAAAAAGCGCAGCGTGCTTGCAGCGGCGCTCGCGCGACACGACGCGTCCGCGGCTCCTCTCGATGTGCTCGCAACCTTCGGCGGCTTCGAAATCGCGATGATGGCCGGCGCGTATCTCGCCGCGGCGCAAGCGCGAATGACGATTCTCGTCGACGGCTTCATCGCCAGTTCGGCGCTGTTGATCGCGGACGCGATTGCGCCCGACGTGCGTGAGTACTGCGTGTTCGCGCATGCGTCGAACGAGGCGGGACATCGGCGCATGCTCGACTATTTCGGCGCACAGCCGCTGTTGTCGCTCGACATGCGGCTCGGCGAAGGCACCGGTGCGGCGCTCGCGGTGCCGTTGCTGCGCGCGGCCTGCGCGTTCATCAACGAGATGGCGAGCTTCGAATCGGCCGGTGTCGCGAACCGCGAAGCGTGAGCCGCGCGGTAACTCGCTTTCAGTCAACGAGCACGCAAGCCATATATGAAACCGCTGGCGGAATTGCGCTACTTTTTCACGGCGCTTGGTTATTTCACACGCGTACCCGTGCCGCGCTGGGTCGGCTATGAGCCGCATTATCTGAATGCGGCGGCTCGCTATTTTCCGCTCGTCGGCGTGTTGGTCGGCGGCATCAGCGCGCTTGTCTATCTCGCGGCACTGCGGGTCTTTCCGGCGGGGGTTGCGGTGTTGTTGTCGATGGCGTCATCGCTATTGATAACGGGCGCGTTCCACGAGGACGGCCTTGCCGATTGCGTCGATGCGTTCGGTGGCGCCTATACGCGCGACGATGCATTGCGCATCATGCACGATTCGCGCATCGGCGCTTTTGGCGCTATTGCGCTGGTCGTCGCGCTTGCGCTCAAGTGGCAGACGCTCGCCTCATTGCCGCCGATGCGCGCCGCAAGTCTGATGGTTGCGGCCCATGCGGCAAGCCGTGCCTGCGCGATCAGCTATCTGGCCACGCTCGACTATGTGCGCGCGGAAGGCAAAGCAAAGCCGGTCGCGCAGCGCCTGAGCGGCACAGCGCTGTTATGCGCCCTCGCGTTCGGATTGCCGTGGCTGTTGTGGCCGGACGGACCTCGCGGGTGGCGCGCGGCCGACTGGCGGTTCGCGGGCTCGGCGCTCGCGATGCTGCTCGCGTTGCGGTTCACAATGGGCCGCTACTTCGTGAAGCGCATCGGCGGCTACACCGGCGATTGTCTCGGCTTTGCGCAACAGATCTTTGAACTGGGCATCTATCTCCTAGGGCTCGCATGGATATCGTCATGATTCGCCATCCCGCCGTCGCACTCGACGCGGGCGTTTGCTACGGCCACAGCGATGTGGCGCTCGCCGAGGCGGCCGACGTGTCGTCCGCGGCACTCGCGTTGAGGCTCGCAAGCATGCAGGTGCCAGCGCCGCGCGTCGTGATGTCGAGCCCGCTGACGCGCTGCTCGGCGCTCGCCGTCGAAATGGCGAACGATTTCGGCTGCGTGCTCAGTCATGACGATCGCCTGAAGGAAATGAATTTCGGCGATTGGGAAGAGCGCCGCTGGGACTCGATCGATCGCGAATTGCTCGACGACTGGGCGTCCAACTTCGAACACGCACGCGCGCATGGCGGTGAGAGCGTCGCGCAATTTGTCATGCGGGTGCGCGCATGGTTCGATGCGTACGCGCAGACCCGCGAGCTGTCACCGGCGTATGTGGTCACGCATGCGGGCGTGATGCGCGCGATTGCTTCCTTGGCGCTCGACGTGCCGCTCGAACGTTGCTTACGGTGGTCGCTGGAGACCGCCAACATCGTCTGGCTGCGCCGCGGCGATGAGGGTCAGCAGTGGTCGCTAGTGAAGTGGAACGCGTGAGCCCGAGGCGCTTCACGCAACATGCGTTACTGCGCGTTTTGTCTGATGCGGGAACGAGCGAGATCAAGGTCCTCGCACATTTGCTTCGCCCCTAGCGCGATGCGCGGCGCGGGCCGGTTGATGAGATCGCCGTCGATTGCGAACAGATTGTTATTGGCGACCGCCGACAGACGCGGCCACGCGCGCCACGCGCCGAGTTGCGGCAAGGTCGTGTCGGGTTTCGTCGCGCCGGGCGCTGCCGTGACGATTGCTTGTGGATTCGCCGCAAGCACGGCTTCGGTCGAAACGGTCGGCACGAGCGGCTGCAATCTCGCGAACACGTTGCGTCCGCCGCATAGCTCGATAACGTCGCTGACCATATGCTCGCCGTTGAGCGTCATCAACGGTTGATCCCACACCTGATAAAACACGCTGACGGCTGGCCGGTTAGCGTACTGCGCACGCAGGCGCGCAATGTCGCGGCGATATGCGGCGGCGGCTGTATCGGCGGTAAACGAGGTGCCGAGCAATTCGCCGAGCTTCGTCAACGAGACAGCGACGTCGTCGAGATGATGCGGCTCGCTGAAGAACAACGGTATGTGCAATTCGCGCAGGCGGTCGAGCTGGCGCTGTGCATTGCCGTGCCGCCACACCACGATTAGATCGGGCTTCAACGCGACGATGCGTTCGAGATCGAGCGACTTGTTGTCGCCCACGCGGGGCAGTTGCTGGGCCTCGGGCGGATAGTCGCTGTACGACACGGCACCCACTATCTTCAAGCCGCCGCCAGCCGCGTACAGCAGTTCGGTGACATGCGGCGCGAGGCTGATTACGCGTTGCGCGGGCGCGGCCAGCGTGAGCACAGCGCCCGTGTCGTCGGTCACGGCGATGCCGGCTTGCGCGCGCAACGCGATGGCGAGAAGCATGACGGCGAGAGCGAGGCGCGGGAATCGTGCGGATGAATTCATTGGATCGAGCGTCGAGTTTTGCGTTGGGCGGATCGATGCGATGCGCTGCGCTGTGATGCGATACGGGCAAGCTTTGCGGTCGTCAACGGATCAGGCCGGTCGCGTTGCGTCAATCGTCTCGACTGCCGCGCCCAAGCTGTTGGCGAGACGCGCCCATTCGTCTTCGCTCGCGGGCAAACCGAAACGCACGCTGCGTGACGATGCGAAAAGCCGCGTCCATACGCCGCGCGTGGCCAATGCCTCGTGCAGGGCTGCGGCACGCGGATCGTCGGTCCACGCGAAGAGCGGCGTGCTGCGGGCACGAATGCCATGAACTTGCAGCAGATCGACGAGGCGCGCGCTGTCCGCTTCGAGCCGTGTGCGCATCTGCTGTTGCCAGGCGCGGTCCGAAAACGCGGCCTTCACGGCATGACGCGCGGGACCGCTGACGGTCCACGCGCCGAGCACGCGGCGCAAGCTGTCGAGCAGCGCGGGCGCGGCGAGCACGAAACCGGCGCGTACGCCCGCAAGTCCGAAGAACTTCCCGGGCGAGCGCAACACGATCAAACCCTCGCGATCCGTACAGCTTGCAAGCGACGCGGCGGGCATCGTATCCGCGAAGGCTTCGTCGACGAGCAGGCTGCCGCCGCGTGCGCGCAACTGCGCGTGCCAATCGAGCAGCTTCGCAGCGCTCAGATGCTCGGCGGTCGGATTATTCGGATTCACGACGGCCACATGCGTGAGCGCATCGGGCAGCACATTCCACGCAACATCGAGCGGCACCACGCGATGTCCGGCCCGCTCGAATGCAGGCGCATATTCGCTGTAGGTGAGCGGCGCGATGCCGACTCCCGCGCGCGGCAGCAACGCCGGCAACGCGCGAATCGCCGCCTGGCTTCCGGCAACCGGCAACACATGCGCCGCGTCCGGCGCACCGTAGTAGCGCGCGGCGCAGTCGGCGAGGCCGTCGCCTTCGTCGGGCAGGCGGCGCCAGGCGTCGGCGGGAACGGGCGGCACGGGATAGCCGTGCGGATTGATTCCCGTCGACAGATCGAGCCACTGCGCGTACGGAATGCGATAGCGCTCAGCCGCTTCGTGCAGATTGCCGCCATGCACGATCGTCGCACTGGATGACGCGCATGCAGCCGGCGCTTCGCCAGCGTGCCCCGGCTTTATATTTTGAAGTGAGCGCCGCTCGTCCATTCGTTCAGACATGCAAGGGCACGCTCAGCAAGGCCAGCACGATCAGCACCGCGAGCCACAAAATCACCGTACGCTCGACCAGCATGAGCGCGGCCGTGATGTGAGCGGCCTTCGCGGGATGCCCGAAGCCGAGCATGGGCCGATGTTCGAGCGCGCCGTTATAAACGGCGGGACCGCCGATCAGCACGTTCAGACTGCCCGCGCCCGAGGCCATGACCGGCCCTGCGTTCGGGCTGTCCCAGCGCGGCGCCTGTTCGCGCCAGCAACGCCACGCGGTGCGCGTGTCGCCGAGCAGCGCATAGCTCGCGGCGGTGAGGCGCGCGGGAATCCAGTTGAGCACGTCGTCCAGTCGCGCGGCGGCCCAGCCGAAGCGCAAATAGCGCGGCGTGCGGTAACCCCACATGGCATCGAGCGTGTTGGCGAGGCGAAATCCGAGCGCGCCCGGACCGCCCGCGATCGCGAACCAGAAGAGCGCGCCGAAGATCGCGTCGTTGCCGTTTTCGAGTGCCGATTCGACGGCGGCGCGGGCAAGCGCGGCTTCATCGGCGTTGGCCGTTTCGCGCGAGACGATCCGCGCGGTCAGCAGGCGCGCTTCAGCGAGATCGCGATGCGCGAGCGCCCGCGCGATCGGCTCGATATGGTCGTGCAGGCTGCGTGCCCCGAGCGCGAACCACAGCAATGCAACGTGCACTGCGCAGGCCGCGAAAAACGGCAGCACGGCGACGAGCCACCAGGCGACCAGCACCGGCGGCAGCACGGCAAGCGACCATGCGAGCAGCCCCTTGAGCCGCAAGCGTCGTCCGCGGTTGTAATGCGCTTCGAAACGTGCCGCCCATTTGCCGAAAGCCACCAGCGGATGAGCGCCGCCCGGCTCGCCGAACCAGCGGTCGACGGCCACGCCCGCAGTTGCGAGTGTGACGATAAGAGGAAGCGAGAGCATCACGCGCCGCCCGCGGTTTTGAGCGTGAGCGGCAGGCCCGCGACCATCATCGTGGCCTGCGTGGAGAGCGCCGCGACGCGCTGATTCAGCCGCCCGAGTTCGTCGACGTAAAGACGCGTTGCCGCGCCGAGCGGCACGACGCCGAGGCCGATTTCGTTGCTGACCACGATGACCTTGCCGCGAGCGTTGCCAAGCGCGGCCCCCAGTTCTTCGGTGCGGGCTCGATATTGATCGGGCGGCAGGCCGTCGCCATCGGCGGGACACAGCAGGTTGGCGAGCCATAGCGTGAGGCAGTCGATCAGCGTGCAATGCCCTGGCGCGTCGGCCCGGGAGATAGCGCCGGCGAGATCGACGTCTGCTTCCAGCAAACGCCACTGTGCGGGGCGCCGCGCACGATGATGCGCGATGCGCGCGGTGAATTCGGCGTCGCCGGTCACGCGTGCCGTGGCGATGTAGGTCACCGGCAGCGCGCTTTGGCCGGCAAGCTGTTCCGCGTGCACGCTCTTGCCTGAGCGCGCGCCGCCGAGAACGAAGGTGAGGTCGCGGGAAATCATCGCGTGATTGTACCGGCGTGCAGCGCGGGCGGGCGCGATGGGATAATGCCGCGGTTTAATAGTCCTTTCCTTCGCCGAGTCCGACATTTCCGTGACCATCCATTCGATCTCGCATGACGCCGTATCCGTGCCGCGCGGCACGCTAATGATCCAGGGCACCACGTCCGATGCGGGCAAGAGTACGCTGGTCGCCGGCTTATGCAGGCTCGCGCGGCGCGCCGGTGTCCGGGTCGCGCCGTTCAAGCCGCAGAACATGGCGCTTAACAGCGCAGTGACCGTCGACGGCGGCGAGATCGGTCGCGCTCAGGCGTTGCAGGCAGTGGCCGCCGGCATCGCCGCGCACACCGATCTGAACCCCGTGATGCTCAAGCCCACGAGCGATCGCGGCGCGCAGGTGATCATCCACGGCAAGGCGCGCATGAATCTCGACGCCCGCGCGTATCACGATTACAAACCCATCGCTTTCGAAGCGGTGCTTGCGTCCTACGCGCGGTTGCAAGCGGCGTATGACACGATTTTCGTGGAAGGCGCGGGCAGTCCGGCCGAGATCAATCTGCGCGAGCGCGACATCGCCAACATGGGTTTTGCCGAAGCCGTCGACTGTCCGGTCGTGCTGGTGGCGGACATCGACCGGGGCGGGGTATTCGCGCATCTGACGGGGACGCTTGCGTGCCTGTCGGCAAGCGAGCAGGCGCGTGTACGGGGTTTCATCATCAACCGTTTTCGAGGCGATATCGGACTGCTGAAGCCGGGTCTCGACTGGCTTGAGGCGAAGACCGGCAAGCCGGTGCTGGGCGTCGTCCCGTATTTGCACGGTCTCACGCTCGACGCCGAGGACATGCTGCCGCCCGAGCTGCGCGCGGCGCAGCGCGGCGACGCCGCGCGCACCTTGCGGGTGGTCGTGCCGGTGCTGCCGCACATCAGCAACCACACGGATTTCGACGCGCTGCGCGCGCATCCGCAGGTCGATTTTCATTACGTGAGAAGCGGCACGCCGCCGCCGCCCGCGGACCTCATCATCCTGCCGGGTTCGAAGAACGTGCCCGGCGATCTGGCGTTTCTGCGTGCGCAAGGCTGGGACACGGTGCTGCAACGGCACTTGCGCTATGGCGGGCGCGTGATCGGTATATGCGGCGGGATGCAGATGCTCGGCCGCGAGGTCGCCGATCCGCACGGCGTGGAAGGTGCGCCGGGAACGTCGGCGGGCCTTGGCTGGCTCGACTACTCGACAGTGCTGACGCGCGAAAAGACGCTGAAGAACGTGACCGGCCGCCTCGCGTTGCCAGGCTCGCCGGAGGTGGGCGGTTACGAGATCCATATGGGCGAGACGCAAGGACCGGCGCTGGAATCGCCGGCGCTGCGCCTGGGGCCGCCGGGTGAAGCGCGTCCCGACGGCGCAATTTCCGCGGATGGCCAGATCCTCGCGACGTACGTGCACGGCCTGTTCGACACACCGGCCGCCTGCGCGGCGCTGCTGGCCTGGGCCGGACTGAGCGACGCGGACGCAATCGACTACCCGGCGTTGCGCGAAGCGTCGCTGGACCGGCTCGCCGACACGCTGGCTGAACACCTGGATCTGGCGAGGTTGATGGCCGCGATGGCTTGACGGACGGACTGGCCCGCGCGGCGATCGCATTCTGCGAAGAAGAGCCAAAGCCAAGCGGACTTCGCGTCGCGCTGCCTGCGATGTCCCGCGGTTCTGTCAATACAGCACGATCTGCGTGCAGCGAAACAGGGCGATTGTCTTGCCGTTCGGACCGGTGACCGTGGCGTCCCAAACCTGCGTGCTGCGGCCAAGGTGCACGCCCTTTGCCACCGCGCGGATCGTGCCTTCGGTCGCCGTGCCGAGAAAGTTGCTTTTTAGCTCGACTGTCGTGAAGTTGCGCGCCGTTTCCGGCAGGTGGGCGAGGCACGCATAGCCGCAAGCGGTGTCCGCGAGACCGATTACGGTGGCCGCGTGCAGAAAGCCGTTCGGCGCGAGCAATTCTTCCCGCACGGTCAATTCCGCAGTCAGCGCGCCTTCGTCCAGCGACAGCACATGCACGCCCAGCAAGCCTGGCAGCTTGCCCTTCTGGCGTTCGTGCAGTCGTTCGACGGTGTATTCCGGCCGGAGTTTGCTCATTGGATTGGCTTCCTGAAAAGGTTGAATCGGTGATGGGGGCGACCGATTAGCCGTTCGGGGGCTTCGGCCTCGTCGCATTTGTCGATATTATCAACGGCTGGATCGGCGCACGGACTCGAATCTGTGCAAATCGGCGCGCCGATATGACAACAGGCACAAGCCAAAAGCAGAAGGTTCAGGGCAGAACGCGGCGAACCGGCTGGCGTCGTCCAGCCTTCATTCCGGGAGTATTCATGACGGTAATCGTGGTGGCGAATCCGAAGGGCGGCGTGGGCAAAAGCACGCTGTCGACCAATCTGGCCGGCTATTTCGCCGCAACCGGCGAGTGGGTTGCGCTCGCCGATCTCGACAAGCAGCAGTCAGCGCATGCGTGGCTGTCATTGCGGCCGGAAACGCTGCCTGCCATCGAAACGTGGGAAGTCAACCCCGAGACGCCCGCCAAACCGCCAAAGGGCCTCGAGCACGCGATCATCGACACCCCGGCCGGCTTGCACGGCAATCGCATGAATATCGCGCTGGAGCTGGCCGACAAGGTGATCGTGCCGCTGCAGCCGTCGATGTTCGATATTCTGGCTACGCAGGAATTTCTGGAGCGGCTCGCGAAGGAAAAAGCGGTCAGGAAAGGTGCAATCGAGATCGGCGTGGTGGGCATGCGCGTCGATGCGCGCACGCGTTCGGCGGAGCAGTTGCACCGTTTCGTCGAGGGGCTGAAGCTGCCGGTGCTCGGCTATCTGCGCGACACGCAGAACTACGTGCAGCTGGCGGCGCATGGCCTGACCTTGTGGGACGTCGCCAAAAGCCGCGTGGAGAAGGACCTGGAGCAGTGGCAGCCGATCATCGAGTGGACGAATGGCGCCGGCCGGAAGGGGTGAGGGCGGGGCTTCGGTGAGGCTCGTGTTGGCTTAAAACCGTTGGTTCTGACGAGAGTCGACCGGAGCCGGCGGGAGTGAAGGGGAGCCAACCGGTAGCCATCAGCAGCAACCCGGGGCCACCAGCGCCACCAGGGCCACGCGAGCCACCCGAGCCACCCGAGCCACCCGAGCCACCCGAGCGAGGCAGCATGGCCGCCGCTTCGATCGGCCGCGTGACGCTGAACCGGGGGCGGCAAAGCCCAGTCGAGCCGAGCCCGGTTACAAAAAGCTCAGGCGAGTGCGTCGCTCAATTCCAGTTCTGCGTTGGCACGTGATCGCGGCCGCCCTTGATCTTGTTGTTCTCATCGACGAACACGAGGTCCGGCTTCCAGCCCGCCCTCAACTCCGCTTCGTCGACCACCGCGAAGGCCGCGATGATCACCAGGTCGCCCAGTTGCGCGCGCCGCGCGGCCGAGCCGTTCAGCGAAATCATGCCGCTGCCGCGCTCGCCCTTGATCGCATAGGTCGAGAAACGCTCACCATTGTTGATGTTCCAGATGTCGATCCGTTCGTTTTCGACAATGTTCGCGGCTTCGAGCAGGTCTTCGTCGATCGCGCACGAGCCTTCGTAGTGCAACTCGCAGTGCGTGACCGCGACGCGGTGGATCTTCGACTTCAGCATGTTGCGTTGCATAACCAATCAATCCTTGTAACTTCTTACGCGTGTCTACGCTGTTCCAGACGGCTTCAGATTTCGAGGTTGTCGATAAGACGGGTCGCACCGAGCTTGGCGGCGGCCAGCACCACGAGTTCCGCGTTCGCGTCTTGCGGACCCGGCGGCAGCAGATTCGAGCGCTTGCGCACCGCGATGTAGTCGGGCTGCCAGCCGCGAGCCGTGAGCGACGCCATCGCCGCGCGCTCCAGCGCCGCGAAGTCGCGCTCGCCCGCAAGCACCGCGTCGCGCACGCGATTGAGCTCGGCGGCCAGTATCGGCGCCTCGGTGCGCTCGGCCGGCTGCAAGTAGCGGTTGCGCGAGCTGAGCGCAAGACCGTCGGTATCGCGCACGGTCTCTGCCGCGATGATGTCGGTCGGCACCGCGAACTGCTGGCACATGCGGCGCACGATCATCAGCTGCTGGTAGTCCTTCTTGCCGAACACCGCCACACGCGGCTGCACGCACGACATCAGCTTCATCACGACGGTGCACACGCCCTGAAAAAAGCCCGGCCGGAATTCGCCTTCGAGAATGTCGCCGAGATCGTGTGGCGGGTGCACCCGGTATTCCTGCGGCTCCGGATAGAGGTCGCGCTCTGTCGGCGCGAACAGCACGTAGACGTTTTCCTTCTGCAGCTTCTCGATATCGGCTTCCATCGTGCGCGGATATTTGTCGAAATCCTCGTTCGGCCCGAACTGCAGACGATTGACGAAGATGCTCGCCACCACCGGATCGCCGTGCTGGCGCGCGAGGCGCATCAGCGACAGATGGCCCTCGTGCAGATTGCCCATGGTCGGCACAAAGGCCGTGCGATTCTGGCCGCGCAACTGGTCGCGCAATTCATGGATCGAGCTGATGACTTTCATGATCGGACAGGGATTCCTCGCGCGGCGCGAGACTGGGTTGACGCAAAGGCCTCAGGCTATTGCGCGGCCCGCCGCCTCACTGGTAATGACAGGTTCGGAGCGCGGGATTGTAGTGGATTTGGCCGCCGGACGCACCGAAACGAGGCCTGATGGCCGTTTTTGGAGCATGAAGCCCGGCCCGCTGCGCCCAAACCGGTTTCCGCTTCAGGCCGGCAAATAGGCGAGGCGCACGTAGATGGGTGCGAACGGCTCGGCCTGAGTAATTTCGACGAGCGATTCCCGGCACAACTCGAGCATCGCGATGAAGTTGACCACGACGACCGGCACACCCTTGCTGGTATCGAACAGGTCGGAGAATTCGACGAAGCGCGCGTTCTGAAGTTGCCGGAGGATCGAACTCATATGCTCGCGCACAGACAGTTCTTCGCGCGAAATCTTGTGATGCTGGACGAGCTTCGCGCGCTTGATCACGTCGGCCCAGGCGGCGCGCAGGTCTTCGCTGTTCACGTCGGGAAAGCGCGGCGTGATGCTTTGCTCGATATAGACCTCGGCGCGCAGGAAGTCGCGGCCGAGTTGCGGCAACTGGTCGATGCGCTGTGCGGCGAGCTTCATCTGCTCGTATTCGAGCAGGCGCCGCACCAGTTCCGCGCGCGGGTCTTCGGCTTCCTCGCCGCTGTCGGCCTTCTTGACGGGCAACAGCATGCGCGACTTGATCTCGATCAGCATCGCGGCCATCAGCAGATATTCGGACGCGAGTTCGAGATTGGTCTGGCGCAACTGGTCGACATAGCCGAGGTATTGCACCGTGACATCCGCCATGGGAATGTCGAGTACGTTGAAGTTCTGCTTGCGGATCAGGTACAGCAACAGATCCAGCGGGCCCTCGAACGTTTCGAGGAACACTTCGAGCGCGTCCGGCGGGATGTACAGGTCGGTCGGCAGCTTGAAGAGCGGCTCGCCGTAAAGGCGTGCGAAAGCAATGCCGTCGACGGTGTCAGGCGTCGAATCGGTGGCGGGCGCGGCAAGCGCGGCGTCGGACGGAGCCGGCGGCGCGCCGTGTGCCTCGTCGGCGGGATTCATTGATTGGGGGAGGCGCTCAGAAGTTCTGGTAGTACGAGTAAGGCGTCTGTTCGACGCGCGACGCTTTCTGCTCGGCGCGCTCTTCCAGGTCGATCGGCTGCTTGTCCCACAGCAAGGCCCGGCCGCGGCGTTGCTCGGCTTCCAGGTTGGGCTTCTGTTGCTTGAGCTGGTTCAGGAACTGGGTGATGTCCGATTGATACATGGCTCGACGTCCGTGGTTGGGGCGTGGTTGGGCAAATGGCGGCTTGGCCGTGGTCTTCGTGCGGGTGCCGCTAGTATTCCGTAATTTTAGCGCATGCGCCGCGCGCGGTCGAAAAACCCGGTCGGCGCCCGACGCATCGTCGGCTAAATTCCGCTCCGGCGGATCGCAGGAACCCGCATGTCGCACCGCGCGTCAAAGGCGGGCGCGCGGGCCTCGGGCCATGCGCCGCGCGGGCGTTCGCGGGTGCGTTTAGAGATAGCACGGCGCT
The DNA here is from genome assembly GCF_032806925.1 of Paraburkholderia kirstenboschensis. Lineage (NCBI taxonomy): Bacteria > Pseudomonadati > Pseudomonadota > Betaproteobacteria > Burkholderiales > Burkholderiaceae > Paraburkholderia > Paraburkholderia kirstenboschensis. The sequence goes on from NZ_CP136513.1 coordinate 3,751,487, forward strand.
GCCGATGTGGTCAAATAGCGAGCTTCGGCGGGACTGCGCCCGAACGACAAAATCATCAACCATGGCCGGAGGTCCTGTTTGGCGGGGTGTGCGATCGAAAAGCCGCATGGGCGGCGCAGCGAAGCCGGCGGGGGCCGCGGCGTTTGCACGCCAATGCGGCGCTGGCTGCGCGCGTGGCTCGCCCTGAGCATCCTGGTGCTGATGCTGGCTGGCGGCCCCGCATACGCGGCGCGCGCGGCGGCGAGCTACAAGGTCGATGTCGAAGTATCGCCGCGCTCTCTGCGCAAGCTGCTCGAAGAACACCTGGACGTTGCGCGCTTCGCGAAGCGCCCCGACATCAGCGACGAGCAGTTCGAATTTCTGATTACCGCCACGCCCCAGCAGGTGCGCGATCTGGCCGCCACCCAAGGCTACTTCACCCCGATTGTGCGCACGGACGTGCGTACCGTCGAGAACACGAAGCATGTGACCGTGAGCGTCGATCCTGGACCGCAAACCGTCATCACGTCCATTTCCCTGTCGTTTCGCGGCCCGGTGCTGACCGAGGACCCGGCGCAGGAAAACGCCGCGCGCTTTGCATTTTCGCTGCACGAGGGCGACGCGTTTTCGCAGGCGGGCTGGGACGACGCGAAGAACGCGTCGCTGAAGGCGTTGCAGGCGCGCCGCTATCTGGGCGCGAAGATCTATCACGCCGAGGCGCGCGTCGATCCACGCACGCACGAGGCCAAGCTGTCGGTCGCGTATGAAAGTGGGCCCACCTTCACGATGGGCAAGCTGGACGTGTCGGGCACGCGGCGCTACCCGGAACAGATCGTCGACAATGTGAATCCGATTTCTGTGGGCGACGTGTACGACGTGCAGCGCATTACCGAATTGCAGAGGCAGTTGCAGAACACGCCGTACTACGCGAGCGTCGCGATCGACGTGGACAGCGATCCGGAGAAGCCGGTCGAAACGCCGCTGCATGTGAAGGTGTCGGAGTATCCGTACAACAGCATTCGCGGCGGCGTCGGTTATTCGACCGACAACGGTCCGCTGGTGCAGGGCGCGTACTCGTATCTGAACACGTTCGGCAAGGCATGGCCGTTCACTATCGACGGCCGGGTCGATCAGGTCCAGCAGTACGGCCAGGTTCAGCTTGCAATGCCGCCGGGACGACGGGGGTGGACCAATAGTGTGCTGGCGTCCTACACGACCACGGACGTTTCCGACACGCGTATCTATAGTATCCGCGGCGGTGTGCAGCGTACTCGCACGTCGCAGTTCATCGACTACACGTATGCGATCCTGTTCTACCAGGACCGGCTCGACCAGAACGTCGGCGAGCCGACCACGAGTCGCGCGCTGGTGCCGTCGTGGTCGTGGACCCGGCGCAATACCGACGACCCGCTGTTCCCGCGCAAGGGCAACCTGATCCACGTTGAAGCCGGTTTCGCGGTGAAGGGCGTGCTTACCGACCAGACGTTCATCCGCGGCTACGCGCGCGGCCAGCAGTACCTGCCGATCGGCAAGCAAGACCTCATGGTGTTTCGCGCGGAACTCGGCGGCGTGTTCACGAGCGGCAGTTCGAGCGGCATTCCGGCTTCGCTGCTGTTTCGCGCGGGCGGTTCGAATTCGGTGCGCGGTTATTCCTACCAGAGCATCGGTAACAACGTTCAGGGTTCGGTACTGCCGACAAAATATCTCGTGACGGCATCGGCGGAATACCAGCACTGGTTCACGCACGACTGGGGCGCGGCGGCCTTCTTCGACGTCGGCACGGCCACCGACACCTGGGGCGAGAAAACCTTTTATCCGGGCGTGGGCGTCGGCGCGCGCTGGCGCAGCCCGGTGGGCCCGGTCAATGTCGACCTGGCATACGGCATCCGCAACAGAAGCGTGCGGCCCTATCTGACGCTCGGTATCGCCTTCTAATGCGAACCTCCTTGTACACGAACCACGCATGACGACGGACGTTTCCGCCCAACCTCCCGCGCAGCCGCCCGGCAACCAGCCGCCGGGCGCTGAACCGCCTGGCACGCCCGAACCGCCGCCGGCCAAGCGTCGCGGCGCCGGTCGCCTGCTGCTGAAAACGCTCGGGTGGACGGTCGTGGCGCTGGTGTTGCTCGTCGCGTTGGCGCTTGGCCTGCTGTACGGCGCGCTCACCACGGAGCGCGGCACCGCCTATGCGTGGCAGGCGGCGATCAAGTTGCTCGGCGGCAAGCTGAGCGGCACACTGGAAAGCGGAGCGCTCGCGAACGGCGTCCGGCTGCGCGAGGTGCGCTGGCGCGCGCTGGACGGCAGCGGCACGGACATTCAGATCGACGGGGTGTCGGGCCGCTGGGCGCTTATGCGCGAGCCGTGGCGTTTCACCATCGACTATCTGCATGTGGGCACCGTGGACGCGCGTATCGGCGCCTCGTCGTCGAGCAGCAGCGAGCCGCTGAAGCTGCCGCAAGATCTGCGCTTGCCGATGCAGCTTGAAATCCGCGACGTGCAGGTGGACAAGCTGTTGTTGCGCCATGGCACCTCGACAACCGAGTTTTCGCACTTCGCTTTCCATGGACGCAGCGACGGGCGTCACCACGAGGCCGCGATCGAGCGGCTCGATACGCCGTTCGGCGCGGTGACGGCGTCGGCAAAGCTCGACGGCGTGCGGCCGTTTCCGCTGACGGGGGACGTGGGTTATTCGGGCAAGGTCAACGACGAGGCCGTGCAGGTGGGCGGGCATCTGAGCGGCTCGCTGGCAAATCTCGTCGCCGAACTCGACGCGAGCGGTATGAAGCTCGCCGGCCACGCGCAAGTCGAGGCGACGCCGTTCGGCGAGGTGCCGCTCAAACGCGCAACGTTGACGTTCGACCACGTCAATCCGCAGGCGTTTGCGCCGGGCGCGCCGCTCGCCGATCTCGCGGTAAGGGCGGAGCTGCAGCCGGTGGGACAGGAGGCGGGCGCGGTCGGGGCGAGCGCGGCCGGTGGGGCCAGCGTAGCGACTTCGCTGAACTCCGCACAAGGCGCAACCCCAGGACATCCCGCAAGCGCCAGCCAGGCGCACACGGCCGGCAAGAGCGCCGGCGGTTTGACAGTCGCGGGCCATGTCTCGATTGTCAATGCGCGTCCCGGCGCGATCGATCAACACCTGCTGCCGCTCATCGACGCCAACGCCGACGTGCGCCTCGACGCCACCGCGCAGCGTATTTCGAATCTCGCCGTGCGCCTCGTGAAGAGCGCCACGCTGACCGGCAGCGGCGCGCTGAGCGGCAAGCGCGGCCAGTTCGACCTGCAGGTCGCCGGTCTCGACCTGAACGCGCTTCAGGCGACGGTGCGGCCCACGCAGTTGTCCGGCCCGATCGCTATCCGGCTCAACGACGACATCCAAACCGTCACGCTCGATCTGGCCGATCCCAAAGCGGCGCTGCGCGCGCAGGGCAAACTGACCATCGACCCCGCGCGGCTCAGCTTCAACGACGTGCGTATCACGTCGGGCAAAGGCCGCATCGAACTGTCCGGCGCCCTCAAGCACGACGCGAATTCCAGCTACAACCTGAAGGCGCAACTCACCGATTTTGATCCGTTGACGCTGACCTCGCAAATGCCGTCACGCACGCCAGTCAACGGACCCGCAGTGCCGCAGAGCGAGGCGAAGGGCCGGCTGTCGGCGCAGGCGGCGGCGCAAGCCGGCAGCACGGCCGGCGCCAAAAGCGCAGCTCCGGCCGACAAGGCTGCGGCGGTCGTGAAGAACACCGGCAAGGCCGTCGTCAAGAAAGAGGTGATCGAGCGCAAGACACCCGCGCGCAAGCGCGCTGCGCCGCCAGCGCGCAAGATCGAGGCGAAAGTCAACGGCACGCTGTCCGCGACCGGCATGCTGGCGCCCGTTTTCACCACCAAAGCCGAGTTCAAGCTGGGTCCAAGCGTTTACGACGGCCTGCCGCTGACAGGCGGCGGCACGGTGCAACTTGCGGGCTCGCGGATTTTGCCGAGCCGCGCGAACCTTTCGGTCGCGGGCAACCAGGTCGATCTGCAGGGCAGCTTCGGCGCACGCGGCGACCGCTTGCGCTTTCATATCGACGCACCGGCGCTCGAGCGCCTCGGCTTCGGCCTCGCCGGGCTCGTCGCCGCCGACGGCGACCTCACCGGCTCGTTCGAGCATCCGAACGTGGTGCTGAACTACAAGGCCGACAGCGTTGTGTTGAGCAGCAACCGTATCGGCCATGCAGAAGGTCATGCCGAACTGCGCGACGGCGCGAACGGCGCGCTCGTCTTCACGACAGACGCGCGCAACGTAAGCGCTGGCGGCGTCGATCTCGCCACGCTCACCGCGCGTCTGACCGGCACGCGCGCCAGTCACTCGCTCGAAGCCGCGGCTACCGGCAAGCTGCAGGATCGCCCGCTGGATCTGACGCTGGCGGCCAACGGCAAGCTCACCGAGGCGCGCGACGGCACGCGCTGGGACGGCACGGTGACGCGTCTGCAAAACCGCGGCACGCCCGCGTTGAATCTCGAGTCGCCGCTTACCGTGAGCGCCGGGCCGCGCCGCCTGACGCTCGGCGCGACACGGCTCACGCTCGAAGGTGCGGTGTTGAGCCTGAAGTCGTTCTCTTTCGACCACGGCAAGGCACAGTCGGCGGGCAGCCTGACCGGCATTTCCGTGGCGCGTCTGCAGGACTTGCGGCGCGAGATCACCGGCACGCCGCCGGCCGTCAAGACCGATCTGATATTCGACGGCGACTGGGACTTCGCGCTCGGCAGCACGGCAAGCGGCCATATCCAGTTGCGGCGCCGCAGCGGCGACGTCACGGTCGAGATCGGCCGCGGGCTGGCGTCGCTGGGTATTTCGGATATCTCCGCGCGCGCCGAGTTCAGCGGCGGCAACCGCCTGAACGCGACGGTGCATGCGCAGGCAAGCCGCATCGGCGTGATCGAGGCCGACGCGCACACCACGCTGGTTGCGCGCGACGGCTTCCTGAGCGTCAACGAAGAGGGCGCGCTTACCGGCAATGTCAACGCCAATGTGCCGTCGCTGAAAACGACCGGCGGGCTGTTCGGGCCGAGCTATCTGCTCGACGGCCACCTCGCGTTGAAGCTCGCGCTCGGCGGCACCGTCGCCAAGCCTAACCTGACGGGCTCGCTGCTCGGCGACGAGCTTTCCGCCACGCTCGTCGACCAAGGTGTGCAGTTGAAGGACGGCATCGTGCGGGTCGCGCTGTCGCACAACCTCGTCGAGTTCCAGCAGGTCGAGTTCCACGGCGCGAGCGGCACCTTGCGCGCAACCGGCCGGGTGCGTCTGGACGGCGCGGAACCGGACCTGACTGCGAGCATCGTCGCAGACAAGCTCGAACTCTTTGCCGCGCCGGATCGCAATCTGTCGCTGACGGGCAGCGCTAGCGTCGCCAACGCCGGCGCGCAGGGCGGTATGGCGATCAACGGCAAGTTCGTTGTCGACCACGCGTTGTTCGACATGCCGGAGCAATCCGCGCCCAAGCTCGGCGACGACGTGGTGGTCGTACGCCCGGACGGCACGGTGGCGGGCGAGCGGCCGCGGCCGGTGCCGGGCACCAATAAGCCAATCGGTCCGTTTGCACCGCGCGCGAACATCGACATCAACCTCGGCAACAGCTTCCGTTTTCGCGGACAAGGGGCCGACCTCGGCCTGACCGGCACCATCACGGCGATGAGCGCGCCGAATCTGCCGTTGCGCGCGGTCGGCAACGTGCGCGTGACGCAGGGCTCGACCTACACCGCATTCGGCCGCAAGCTCAATATCGAAAACGGCTTCTTCACGTTTAACGGACCGGTCGCCAACCCCGGCATCAATATCCTGGCAATGCGCCGCAATCAGCAGGTGGAGGCGGGCGTCTCGGTTACGGGCACGGTGAACTTCCCGGTCGCGAAGCTCGTGTCGGAGCCGAACGTGCCGGATACCGAAAAGCTCTCGTGGCTGCTCTTTGGCCATGGCACCGATCAGGGCAACAACCTTGGCCAGCAGAGCACGATGACCACCGCGCTCGCGTTGCTCGGCAGCGCGAGCGGCAAGCGGATTGCGCAGACCTTCGGTCTCGACGAGTTTTCGATTGGCCGCAGCGAAGTCGGATTGACCGATCCGCAGGTCGTGATGGTGTCGAAGGCGATCAACGAATGGCTCGTGATCGGCTATGAGCAAGGGTTGCAGTCGGCGAGCAACGCGGTCAAGGCGACGGTCAACCTGACGCGCTACTGGTCCGTCGCAGCCTATGGCGGCACGTTCGACGGGATCGAGCTGCTTTATACGCGGCGCTATGACCGGATCAAGTGGTGGTGATGTTCTTCTGGCCGCTCGCGCTGTCCTGAAGAGCGCCATGCCCCGACCATGAAAAAGCAGGCGAAAAAAAACGGCACGCCTTTTACAGCGTGCCGTTTTGCTTGTTGCAACTAACCGTGCGTGTGCGCTCGCGCGTTACTTCACGCGCATGCCCGGCTTGGCGCCGCTGTGCGGCTCGAGCACGTACAGGCCGGGTTCGGCTTTCTCGTCGGCCGCCGAAGCCGCCAGCACCATGCCTTCCGACAGGCCGAACTTCATTTTGCGCGGCGCGAGGTTCGCGACCATCACCGTTAGCTTGCCGATCAGTTGCTCCGGCTGATACGCGGACTTGATGCCGGAGAAGACGTTGCGCGTTTTCTCTTCGCCGACATCCAGCGTGAGTTGCAGCAGCTTGTCCGAACCTTCGACCGCCTTGCAGTCGACGATCTTCGCGACACGCAGATCGATCTTCGCGAAGTCGTCGATCGAGATGACTTCGGGCGTGACGTCCTTGTCGCCCTTATCCGCGGCGGCAGTCTTTGCCGCTTTCGACTTCGCCTTCGCGTCCGCGGCCGGCGCACCCGTTTCCGGCGTGGCTTGCAGCGAGTCGCGATTGGCCGCGAGCAAGGCTTCGATCTGCTTCGGGTCGACGCGAGTCATCAGATGCTTGTACGCGTTGATCGGACGCGCCGAACTGAGCGGTACGTTGGCGTCGGCCCATACGAGCGGCTCGATGCGGAGGAACGCTTCGACCGCTTCCACGAGCTTCGGCAGCACGGGCTTGAGCGCAAGCGACAGCAGGCGGAACGCCTCGATGCTCACGCTGCAGGTTTCGTGCAGCGCGACGGCATTGGCCGGGTCCTTCGCCTGATCCCAGGGCTTGGCCGTGTCGACGTAAGCGTTCACTGCATCGGCCAGTTCCATGGTGTGACGCAGCGCGCGGTTGTACTCGCGGGCTTCGTAGTTCGCGGCGATCTGCGGCACGGCGGCGCGCAGCGACGCGAGCAGCGGGTGCTGCATCGCGCTGTCCTGCACGCGGCCGTCGAAGCGCTTGATCAGGAAGCCGGCGGCGCGGCTCGCGATGTTCACATACTTGCCGACCAGATCGCTGTTCACGCGCGCCTGAAAGTCGTCGAGATTCAGGTCGAGGTCTTCCATTGTGCTGTTCAGTTTGGCCGCGAAGTAGTAGCGCAGCCATTCCGGGTTCAGGCCGGTGTCGATCACGCTTTGCGCGGTGATGAAAGTGCCGCGCGACTTCGACATTTTCGCGCCGTCCACGGTCAGGAAGCCGTGCGCGAACACGTTGGTCGGCGTGCGGTGGCCCGAAAATTCGAGCATGGCCGGCCAGAACAACGTGTGGAAATACAGAATGTCTTTGCCGATGAAGTGATACTGCTCAGCCTTCGAGCCTGGGCGAACCCACGCGTCGAAGTCGAGCCCGCGCTTCTGGGCGAGGTTCTTGAAGCTCGCGTAGTAGCCGACCGGCGCATCCAGCCACACGTAGAAGTATTTGCCCGGCGCGCCCGGAATTTCGAAGCCGAAATACGGTGCGTCACGCGAAATATCCCAGTCGGCGAGCTTGGCTTCACCGGCGTCGCCCAGCCACTCGCGCATCTTGTTGGTCGCTTCCGGCTGGGCAAGGCCGCCCACCCACGCGCGCAGGAAGTTCTCGCAGCGCGGGTCGGACAAGCGGAAGAAGTAATGCGTCGATGTCTTGCGAATCGGCGTGGCGCCCGACACCACCGAGTACGGATTGACGAGCTCGGTGGGCTGATAGGTCGAGCCGCACACTTCGCAGCTGTCGCCGTACTGGTCTTTCGCGCCGCACTTCGGGCATTCGCCCTTGATGAAGCGGTCCGGCAAGAACATTTCCTTGACCGGGTCGTACGCCTGTTCGATCTCGCGCGCGTCGATCAAGCCCGCTTCCTTCAGCGCGAGATAGACGTTCTCGCTCAGGACGCGGTTCTCTTCGGAATCGGTCGAATAATAGTTGTCGAACGAGATGCCGAAGCTGTCGAAGTCGCGCTTGTGCTCCTGCCAGACGCGGTCGATCAGCTGCTTCGGCGTCAAACCTTCCAGTTCCGCGCGCAGCATGACCGGCGTGCCGTGCGTGTCGTCGGCGCCCACGTAATAGACCTCGTGCCCGTGCATTCGCAGCGTGCGGACCCAGATGTCCGTCTGGATATATTCGACCAGATGGCCAATATGAATTTGCCCGTTCGCATAAGGAAGGGCCGACGTGACGAGAATCTGGCGGCGGGCCGACGGCGCGCCTGCAGTGAGATCGGTTGCGGGTGCTGACATAAGGATGGTGGGAGCCTGCGGTGGGACGAAAGGTCGATTCTAGCAGGGCAGACGTCCCGCGGGCGCGGGCCCGCGCGGGGCGCCCAGCTTGCCGCGCTGCATTGGGCACTGCGAAAAGTGAGCGCCCAAAAAAAAACCGGGGCGATTAACCCCGGAGCAACAACGACAAGAGGAGAATGGTGACGCGGCGGCTTCGCCAGCCACGTACCGTAAAGACAGACAGCGGAATTTCCGGAGAGTTCGAAATTTTTTCGCCCTCGTGAGAGATTTCCCGCGCTGCATTTTTTACGGCTCGATCAGCCTCAGGCCGCCGGCCACGCGATAAGCGAACCGGCGACGCCGGTCAGCCCGGCAGGCCGGTGGTGCGCGCCTCCGGCCCCTAATTCCCCTTTGCGGTCGCGCGTTATCGTTATTGCGTGGTGTGCTGAGCCGTGGCGCGCAGATAGATTTCCACACGACGGTTTGCTGCACGGCCGGCTTCGGTGTTGTTGTCGGCGATCGGCTGGTTCTGGCCCATGCCTTGTGCCGACAAACGCTGCGGCGCGACGCCGCGTTGCGCCAGGAAGCCCGTCACGCTTTGCGCGCGATTGACCGACAGCGTCTGGTTATACGCCGGCTGACCGGTGCTGTCCGTGTAGCCGATTACTTGTGCGATCACTTCCGGGTTCTGCTGCAGCGTTTGCGTCAGCTGATCCAGCACCGGTGCGAACGACGGCTTGATCGCATAGCTGTTCGTGTCGAACGTGACCGAGCTCGGAATGTTCAGCTTGAGCGAGCCGTCCGGCTGCTCGGTGATCTGCGTGCCGGTGCCCTTGGTGGCACCCGACAGTTTGTTGTGAATGGATTGCCAGTTGTAGCCGGTAATACCGCCCACCGCTGCACCGACGCCGGCGCCAATCGCCGCGCCCTTGCCGCCGCCGAAAATGGCGCCCAGCGCCGCGCCGGTGCCGGCGCCCACGCCCGTACCCACGGCCGTGTTAGTGCCCTGTTGGCTGGCGCAACCTGCCAGCAAGGAGCCGGAAACGGCGAGAACGGCGAGGCGAGTCATGATTTTTGCATTCATTGTTGATTCCTTTCGAGTAAAGCGAATGACGCGAATAAAGCGCGCGAATAACACGCGCGGGTGAAGCGTCCGTGGCGCTAGAGTCTGCATGGCGAACGTCACGGCACCAGAACAGACTGCTCGACAATACGGACAAGCCGAGGGGCCACGCGAGCGAGGCGTAAGACCAAACGCGTTCTTCAGTCCCGGTCCGACAATGAAGAAGGGTCTTCCGGCAGCGCTCGACGTGAGCCACTACAATAAAGCTTGGCGTACGCAGCGATGCGGCCCCACGGCGGTCCGCCGGCCCAAAGGGTGCCCGGCACGCCTGGTTTTCGCAATGCTGTCTAACAATTTCTTGCAATTCCGGCGCGTGGCGCGATTTCGATCCCGTCGCGCCGCAGGTGTTCCCTTGGAGTGTCAATGAGTATTGATCGGGCTTTGGTCGACGCTGCCCTCGCAGCCGTCACTGACCCCAACACCGGCCGGCCGTACGCCGCTGCCAGGAACATTAAGAACGTCGCCGTGGAGGGTGACACGGTTAGCGTCGCGGTGGTACTCGGCTATCCGGCCATGCGTCAGTTCGAGGCGATCCGCAAGCAGTTCGCCGACGCGTTGCAGGCCGTGCCAGGCGTGGTGCAGACGCACATCCAGTTGTCGCAGGAAATCGCCGCGCATACGGTGCAGCGCGGCGTGAAACTCTTGCCGAACGTTAAAAATATCGTGGCCGTGGCGTCGGGCAAGGGTGGCGTCGGCAAGAGCACGACCGCCGTGAACCTCGCTCTGGCGCTGGCGAGCGAGGGTGCGTCGGTCGGCATACTCGACGCCGATATCTACGGACCCTCGCTGCCCCTGATGCTGGGCATCGAAGGGCGCCCCGAATCGCCGGACGAAAAGACCATGAACCCGATGACGGGCCACGGTCTGCAGGCCAACTCCATTGGCTTTCTGATCGAGCAGGACAATCCGATGGTGTGGCGCGGCCCGATGGCCACGTCGGCGCTCGAACAGCTGCTGCGGCAGACCAACTGGCGCGATCTCGATTACCTGATCGTCGATATGCCGCCGGGCACCGGGGATATCCAGTTGACGCTGTCGCAACGCGTGCCGGTGACCGGCGCCGTGATCGTCACCACGCCGCAGGACATTGCGCTGCTCGACGCCCGCAAGGGTCTGAAAATGTTCGAGAAAGTCGGCATTCCGATTCTCGGCATCGTCGAGAATATGGCGATGCATATCTGCTCGAACTGCGGCCACGAGGAGCACATCTTCGGCTCGGGCGGCGGCGAGCGCATGGGCAAGGAATATGGCGTCGACGTGCTCGGCAGTCTGCCGCTCGACATTGCGATCCGCGAGCAGGCCGACTCCGGCCGTCCGACGGTAGTGGCTGATCCGCAAGGGCGCATCGCGGAGATTTATCGCACCATCGCGCGCAAGGTGGCGGTTCATATCGCCGAGCGCGCCCGCGACATGACATCCAGATTTCCCAACATCGTCGTGCAGAACACCTGACGAGCCGTTCAAACGACGGGTGGAAGGGGCGCGCAGGCGTCTATTCGCGCCGGGTCTCGCGGTATCATGTCGACTTCACAGGTTCGGCTCGGCGACCGCAGGGGCGGCCGCCAGCCGGCACGAGGATCGCATGGGAAAACGAATCGACTGGCAGGCGGTGCATGCCTTCATCGTCGTGACTGCCAGCAGTATGCTGTTATGCGGCTGCAGCGCCTTCCTGAGACCACAGGAAAAGCGCGCCGACGCGCAGTTGCTGCCCACCGTGGGCAATCAGGCGCGCGGCCTCGTTACGTTCATCGAGCGCTCGGACGGCGTGCAGGTCACCTACAATCTCGCGGGACTGCCGCCCAACAGCGATCACGCGCTGCAAGTTCACGAGCGCGGCGACTGCAATGCCACCGACGGCTCCAGCGCCGGCCAGGTGTTCTCGCCGGCTGCGGAGCGTCTGAAAGCGGGCGCGCGCGTCGAGGGCGATCTCGGCAACATTCATGCGGACGCGAACGGCGTGGCGACCGGCTTCATCGTCGCTCCGGACGTCTCGCTTGACGGTATCCGTTCGGTTCTGCAACGCGCGGCGCTGCTGCATCACGACGCAACCGATCCCTACGCGTATCCGCCGCATGGTGCGGGTCCCGCGCTTGCTTGCGGTTTGATCCGTCAATGAGCGATCACCGCGTGTCTGGCCTGTTGCTCCTACCTGTGGCCGAGCGGCCAGAAGCGGACCAAACGCGGACCAGAAGCGGACCCCAGCGGCTTCCCAGCGCTCAGCAGTGGCCCCCATGTGCGGCAGCATCCTCGTGATCGCGTAAAATAAGCGCCTTTCGCGGCGGCGGCCCGTCGGCGTCATCGCCAATGCTGCCTTCGGGCAGCTTCTTGCGGGGCGCACCGGCAAAACCCGGCCCTGAAAAGTGGGACAACCGGCCGCAACGTGTCCGGCACGCGCCGCGTTGTTATCCGTCACACACCTGTTATTCACGTCGAGCAGCGTTCACCTATGACCATCAAATCCGACAAGTGGATCCGGCGCATGGCCGAGTCGCACAAAATGATCGAGCCGTTCGTGCCCGATCAGGTTCGCGTCTCCGAAGACGGCCGGAAGATTGTCAGTTACGGCACATCGAGTTACGGCTACGACATTCGCTGCGCCGACGAATTCAAGATCTTCACGAACATCAACTCGACCATTGTCGACCCGAAAAATTTCGACGAGAAATCGTTCGTGGACTTCAAAGGCGACGTCTGCATCATCCCGCCTAATTCGTTCGCGCTCGCCCGCACGGTCGAGTATTTCCGCATTCCGCGCTCGGTGCTGACCGTGTGTCTTGGCAAGTCCACTTACGCGCGCTGCGGCATCATCGTGAACGTCACGCCGTTCGAGCCGGAGTGGGAAGGTCACGTCACGCTCGAATTCTCGAATACGACACCTTTGCCTGCGAAAATCTACGCAAACGAAGGCGTCGCCCAAGTGCTGTTTTTCGAAAGCGACGAGATTTGTGAAACGTCGTACGCGGATCGCGGCGGCAAATATCAAGGACAGCACGGGGTCACGTTGCCGAAGACGTGACGTCGGCAGCGCATTGACCCGCCAGGTACACAGGGTGACCGCTGCAATCTATCCAGTGCAGCGGTCGTTCTTTTTGGAGAATCGCCCATGAAGTTCCGTTTTCCCGTCGTCATCATCGACGAAGATTTCCGCTCCGAGAACATCTCGGGTTCCGGCATTCGGGCTTTGGCCGAAGCAATCGAGAAAGAAGGCGCGGAAGTGCTCGGGTTGACGAGCTACGGCGATCTGACTTCGTTCGCGCAGCAGTCGAGCCGCGCGTCGTGCTTCATCCTTTCGATCGACGACGACGAGCTGCTGCCCTACGTCGAAAACGTCGTGGTTGAAGGGGAAACGCCGGAGTTGGCGGCCGCGATCGTCGCGCTGCGCGCGTTCGTGACGGAAGTGCGCCGCCGCAACGCCGACATTCCGATCTTCCTGTACGGCGAAACGCGTACTTCTCGCCACTTGCCTAACGACATCCTGCGCGAATTGCACGGCTTCATCCACATGTTCGAGGACACGCCGGAGTTCGTCGCGCGCCATATCATCCGCGAAACGAAGGTTTATCTGGATTCGCTCGCGCCGCCGTTCTTCAAGGAACTGGTGCAGTACGCCGAAGAAGGCTCGTACTCGTGGCACTGTCCTGGCCACTCGGGGGGCGTCGCGTTCCTGAAGAGTCCGCTCGGTCAGATGTTCCATCAGTTCTTCGGCGAGAACATGCTGCGCGCGGACGTCTGCAACGCCGTCGACGAACTCGGGCAACTGCTCGACCACACCGGCCCCGTTGCGGCCTCCGAGCGCAACGCCGCGCGCATCTTCAGCGCAGACCATGTGTTCTTCGTGACCAACGGCACGTCGACCTCGAACAAGATCGTCTGGCACGGCACGGTCGCGCCGGGCGACATCGTATTGGTGGACCGCAACTGCCACAAGTCGATCCTGCACGCGATCACGATGACCGGCGCGATTCCGGTGTTCCTCACGCCGACGCGCAACAACTTCGGCATCATCGGTCCGATTCCGCGTTCGGAGTTCGAGCCGGAAAACATCCGCAAGAAGATCGAGGCGAATCCGTTCGCCCGCGAAGCGCTCGCGAAGAACCCGAACCTGAAGCCGCGCATTCTGACGATCACCCAAAGCACGTACGACGGCGTGATCTACAACGTCGAGATGATCAAGGAAATGTTGGGCGAATGGCTCGACACGCTCCACTTCGACGAAGCGTGGCTGCCGCATGCCGAATTCCACGAGTTCTATCAGGACATGCACGCGATCGGCGCGGGCCGTCCGCGCATCGGCGCAATGGTCTTTGCCACGCACTCCACGCACAAGCTGCTGGCCGGCATTTCGCAAGCTTCGCAGATCGTCGTGCAGGATTCGAAGAACAGCCGCTTCGACAAGCATCGGTTCAACGAGGCGTATCTGATGCATACGTCGACGAGCCCGCAATACGCGATCATCGCGTCGTGCGACGTGGCCGCGGCCATGATGGAAGCGCCCGGCGGCACCGCTCTCGTCGAAGAGTCGATTGCGGAAGCGCTGGACTTCCGCCGCGCGATGACCAAGGTCGACACCGAATACGGCGACGACTGGTTCTTCAAGGTCTGGGGCCCGGACCAGTTCGCCGACGAAGGTATCGGTTCGCGCGAAGACTGGATGCTGCGCCCGAACGATTCGTGGCACGGTTTCGGACCGCTCGCCGAAGGCTTCAACATGCTCGATCCGATCAAGGCGACTATCGTCACGCCGGGTCTGGACATGGACGGCGGTTTCGGCGAGACGGGCATTCCGGCTGCGATCGTGACCAAGTATCTGGCCGAGCACGGCATCATCGTCGAGAAGACCGGGCTGTATTCGTTCTTCATCATGTTCACGATCGGCATCACGAAGGGCCGCTGGAATTCGATGGTGACCGAACTCCAGCAGTTCAAGGACGACTACGACAACAACCAGCCGTTGTGGCGCGTGTTGCCGGACTTCGTCGCGCTGCATCCGACGTATGAGCGCGTCGGTTTGCGCGACCTGTGCCAGCAGATCCACAGCGTCTACCGCGCGAACGACATTGCGCGTCTCACGACCGAGATGTACCTGTCGAGCATGGAGCCGGCGATGAAGCCGTCCGACGCGTTCGCGAAGCTCGCGCACCGTGAGATCGACCGCGTGCCCATCGACGAACTCGAAGGCCGCGTGACGTCGATTCTGTTGACGCCGTACCCGCCGGGCATTCCACTGCTCATTCCGGGCGAGCGCTTTAACAAGACCATCGTCAACTATCTGCGTTTCGCGCGTGAATTCAACGAGCGCTTCCCGGGTTTCCACACGGACATTCACGGGCTCGTCGGCGAGATGATCAACGGACGCATCGAGTATTTCGTCGATTGCGTGCGCGTCTGACAATGCGCTTCATGACGTTCCTCGGAAGCAACCGAGGCTTGCGGCGCCGGTTGCGCGCGCCGGCTTCGGTGCGCGCGGCACAGAGCGCCCTTGTGCGTGCACTTGCAGGCGCGCTGATGCGTACGTTCGCGTGCGCACTGCTAATCGGCGTCGCGCCGCTCGCCGCGCGCGCTGAAGTCGCCGCAGCCGATCCGATCGACGCGGCGATGCGCACGTGTCTGGCACGCAGCGATATGTCGTCGACGGCGGGGCAGGTGCAGTGCATGGAAACTGCGCGCATCGGCTGGAAGACCGCTTTGGACAACGCATGGCAGCAGTTGCAGGCGGAGTTGCCGCCGGCGCGGCGCAAGCAGTGGCAGAAGAGTCAGGCGAGCTGGCAGGCTTCACGCGATGCCGAAACGCAACTGCTCGCGGCGGTGTTCGCCACCACGCGCGGCACGATGTATGTGCTCGCCGAAGCCGATATGCAATTGCAGCCGGTGCGTGACCGGGCGCTCGCGCTGCGCAGCGCGGTGGCGAAGACGAGTGCCGGTGGCGGCGACCCTGCGGGCCGTCTGCGCGCTTGCCGTGCGGACGCGCGCTGCGAACACGCGATGTTCGACCTGAATCGCTACTATCGCCGTCTGCAAGCGAAGATGCCGGCGCGCTCGCGTCCCACACTGACGCGCGCACAAAAGGCGTGGACCGCCTACCTGAACGCGACCACGCCGCTCGTCGACGAGCGCGGCCGCATCGACATCATCGGTGCGCGTGTGGCGACTCTCAAGCGTTTGTCGGAGACGGTCGGCAACGACTAGACCTGCGAGCGGGCAGGCGCTGAGTCATCGACAGGTTCAGGTCAGCGCGTAGCTTTCGGCTTGCGGGTCGGGCAGCGCGACCGCGGGTTCGCCGCGCAGATCGCGTAGTGCGTCTTCAATGATGAGGGACATGGTGTGCAGCGCGAGGTCGTTGTCGTCGGTGCCGAACGGCTCCTCGATTTGCGACGCGATCGCTTCGTGTGCCATGAAGGTGTACGCGACGAACACCGCGAACACCGGCGTAAAAATGCCGATGCTGTCTACGAGGCCAAACGGCAGCGACGCGCAAAAGAAATACACCGTGCGGTGAATCATCACCGAGTAAGCAAACGGCAACGGCGTCGACACGATGCGCTCGCATCCGCCGATCACATCCGACAAGCCATTCAGGTTCCGGTCGAACGCGAGTACAGCCATCGGATCGATCGAGCCGTTCTGCGCCTGGCGCTGCACCCATTCGCCAAGAACCAGCATTAGCGTCGCCGGTTTGTAGCGCGACGCCATGACGCGTTCGAACAACGCAGGCGGCAAGCGTGCGGCGAGGTCTTCGCGCGGATCGCTTCGGCGAAGCTGATGGCGCAGCGCGTGCGGCAACGCGCCCAACGCGGCGCAAAACTCGGCCACTTCTTCTTTCGGCAACTGCGACGTTCGCAAGGTCAGCGCCTGGCGAGTGAGCGAACGCGCGTCATTCAACAATTGGCCCCAGAGCTTGCGCGCTTCCCACCAGCGGTCATAACTGGCGTTGTTGCGAAAGCCGAGAAATACCGCGAGAGCGATGCCGATGAGCGAGAACGGCGCAGTCGTGTTGAGGTTCAGCGAGATTGGCAGCAGATGATCGTGCGCCGCGACCGCAATGACCGAGATCGCGAAAATGAGGAAGAGCCGGGGAAGCAACTGCGGAAGCACCGAGCCGCGCCAGGCGAGCAGCATGCGGAACCAATGGAGATGCGGACGGATGATCATCGGTGTGCTTTGCCGTGAGCGATGGAGTTTCTATTATCGCTTGTTGTCCGGGTCGCGCTATTGAAGCGCGTACTCGCACAGGCAATGCTTCTGTCCGCATTTCAGGAGATGTATGAAGGCCCCGCCGTAGCGTGGCCTTCATACAGAGATCAATCGCGCGCCGATGAAGCCGCGCCGTGACTGAGCCAGTCGAGCACCGCGGTCGCGTCGTCGTCGGCGCCTTGACGTGCTTTTGCCACCGTCTCCGCGACGTCCGCGCTCGGCACCGCGCGGCGAATTGCCACGCCGACCGCCAGAATGTCGATCATCACCAGATGCAGGATCCGCGAAATCATGGAGAGTTGCGACTCGCGAATTTCAATGTGATCGGTTTCGAGCGCGACCGTCGCGCGCTTGGCGAGCGGCGTGTTGCTCGACGTGATCGCGATCACCTTCGCGCCTGCCTGCATCGCTACGTCGAGCACGCGCAGCAGTTCGGGCGCGCGGCCCGACTTCGATACGGCGACGATCACGTCGCCCTTGCCGAGCAACGCAGCCGAAGCGGCCTGCATGTATAGATCGCCGTAGGCAATGGTCGGAATGCCGAAGCGGAAAAACTTGTAGTGCGCGTCCTGCGCGACGATGTTCGAATTGCCGAGTCCGTAGAACTCGATGCGCCGTGCGCCGTTCAGCAGATCGATCGCGCGTTCCACCTGGTCGAAGTTCAGATGCTCGCGCAATTGCAGAATGGCCGACACGGTGTTGTCGAGCACCTTCGCGCCGAAGTCCGTCGCCGTATCGCCGAGATGCACCTGGCTGTGGCTCACCGGAATCGTGCCGGTCAAACCGGTCGCGAGTTTCAGCTTGAAGTCCGACAAACCCTGGCAACCGAGCGAGCGGCAAAAGCGGATCACGGTCGGCTGACTCACGTCGGCCTTGCGGGCAATGTCCACGATCGGGTCGTTGATGATCGAGCGGGGATGGTTCAGCGCGAGATCGGCGACGCGTCGCTCGGCGGGCGTCAGCGCGTCGCGCATCTGCCGGATCCGCTCGAATACCGCCGACGAACTGCCGCCCGCGCGATTCGACAACTGCTCGGCGAGGATCGCGGACACGCCGAGAAACGCCGGATATTCCGCGGTGATCACGTAAGTCGGCACGTTCTGCAAATAGGCCTCGAAACGGCCTTTCGCCTCGAAGCGTTTGCGAAACGACGAGCGTGCGAAGAACTCGCCGAGCCGCGGTACGACGCCGCCGCCGATATAGATGCCGCCGAGCGCGCCGAGCGTCACGGCGATATTGCCCGCAAAGGTGCCGAGAATGCCGCAGAACACGTCGACGGATTCAGCCGCGAGCGGCTCGCCGTCCAACGCGCGTTTGACGATCTCGACGGTGTCGACGTTTGCCGCTACGCGCTTCTTGTCGCGGCCCGCCAGCGCACGGTAGATCACTTCGATGCCGGGCCCCGCGGCCACGCGTTCGAACGATACATGCGACCATTTCTTGCGCGCGTATTGCAGCACGATGTCTTCGCGCTCGTCGGCCGGCGCGAATGTGGCGTGACCGCCTTCGCTGCCGAGCGCGATCCAGCGGTCGTCGGCGGGAATCAGGCCCGACACGCCCATGCCGGTGCCCGGACCGAGCAGGCCGATCACGCTGTTTGGGCGGCGCGTGCCGCCGCCGACCTGCACGCGTTGCGCATCCGTCAGGCCGGGCAGGGCCATGGCGAGCGCGGTGAAGTCGTTCACGACGAGCAGCGTGTCGAAGCCGAGCGCACGGCGCGTGGCTTCGATTGAAAAGCTCCAGTCGTGATTCGTCATGCTGACCTGATCGCCGTCGACCGGGTTGGCAATCGCAATCGCCGCGTGATTCACGCGGCCAATCTTCGTGTCCTTCAGATACTTCTTGATAACTTCAGCGACGCCGGGGTAATCCGCGCACGGGTAGACGTGCACCGAGCCGATCTCGCCCGGTCCGGTTTCCAGCGCAAAGCGCGCATTCGTGCCGCCGATGTCGGCCAGCAGCCTCGGTCCATCGGCGTGCTGGCCCGCGCCCGGAACAGCCTTAGTTTGCACACCAGTAGACATCGAGTCTCACTCCCTTGTCGTTCGCCAACTGCGAGATGGCATTTTTTTGTAGCGAAGATGCGGCGGCGTTCAGCACGTCCATCTTGCGCGGTCCGGCAATCAGCAAAAACAGGTGCTTCACTTCTTTGAGCGCCGAGAGCGACCAGCTCACGCGCGCATGCGGCGCGCTGCCAGGATGCACGGCGACGAAGCGCTCAGTCGTGGTAATGGCGTAATCCCATTCGGGCGCATCGGCGAAGATCGACGCGGTGTGGCCGTCTTCGCCCATGCCGAGAATCGCCACGTCGGGCACGCTGGCGAAACGCGGGTCGGCGTTCAACGCGGCGACATGCGAGTGCAGATCCTGCGCGGTGTCGACGAGCGGCCAGAACGTCGCGTTCTTCGCGGCGTTCTGCAGCAACGTGGCGTGCACGAGTTGCGAGTTGCTTGCGCTGTCGGTCTCAGGCACCCAGCGGTCGTCGACGAGCGTCACCGCGATGCGCGGCCAGTCGAAACTTTGGGTGGATAACGTCTGCAGGAACGGGCGCGGACTGCTGCCGCCGGACACGGCGAGCAGGGCCGGGCGCGTGCCGGCTGTGGACGTACCGGCTGTGGACGCGCCGGATATACCGGCGTCTGACGTCGCCGTCTGTGCGGCCAGCGATGCATGTAACGCGTCGCCAACGGCCTTCGCCAACGCGTCGGATTGGGCGCGTTGATCGTCGAAAGCGTGAAGTTCGATCACTTCTCCTCCGTGCTGCTTTTTTGTAAGAGCTGCGAAAATCCGCCGCGAATCAGTTCTCTTCTTCGAGCCAGCAGGTGCCGTGCTGCGCGAGCATCGCGCTCGCGGCGGCAGGGCCCCATGTGCCCGCAGCATAAGGCTTCGGCGGTTTGTTCGAAGCCTTCCATTCGTTCAGAATCGGTTCGACCCAGCGCCACGCGGCTTCCTGTTCGTCGCGCCGCACGAAGAGTGCGAGACGGCCGTTGATCACGTCGAGCAGCAGGCGTTGGTACGCTTCCATCTGCCCTTCGCGGAAGAACTGGTCGAACGCGAGATCCAGGTGGACGCTTGCGAGATTCATGCCTTCGCCGGGCTGCTTCGCGAGACAGTACAGACGAATGGTTTCGTTCGGCTGCAAGCGGATCACCAGACGATTGGCGCCGGCGCGCAACGCCGAAACACCCAACGCCGAATGCGGCACCGCGCGAAAATTCACGACGATTTCCGCGACGCGGTCCGCAAGCCGTTTGCCCGTGCGCAGGAAAAACGGCACGCCGGCCCAACGCCAGTTTTCTATCTCGACTTTCAACGCGACGAAGGTTTCGGTCGTGCTGTTCGGCTTCACGCCCGGTTCCGTCGCATATGCGGGGACCGCGGTGCCGCGAATTCCGCCGGCATGATACTGACCGCGCACCGCGACCTTGCCGATGTTCAGCGGATCGATTGGCTTCAACGCGCGCAGTACGCGTAGCTTTTCGTCGCGCACCGAGTCGGAATCCATTGAATGCGGCGGTTCCATTGCGACGATCGAAAGCAGTTGCAGCAAATGGTTTTGCACCATGTCGCGCAGCGCGCCGGTATTGTCGTAGAAATCGCCGCGCGCCTCGACACCGAGCTCTTCTGCAATTGTGATCTGAATGCTTTCCACCCACTCGCGGCGCCACAGTGGCTCGAACAGTGCATTGCCGAAGCGCAGCGCCAGCAGGTTCTGCACGGGTTCTTTGCCGAGGTAGTGGTCGATACGGTAGATCTGTTCTTCAGCGAAGATTTCGCCGACCGCGTCGTTGATCGCATTCGACGACTTGAGGTCGTAGCCGAGCGGCTTTTCCAGCACGATGCGCGCGTTTTCGTTAAGGCCCACGGACGCGAGCGCGCGGCAGATCGGCACGAACAGCGACGGGCCAGTAGCCAGATAAAACACACGGATGCCGGGCAGGTCTTTCACCGCATCGCGCAACAGCGCGAAGTCTTCCGGATTGCCCAGGTCGATTTTCACGAACTCGATGCGTTCGAGAAAGCTCGACCATGCCGCTTCGTCGACACCGTTCTTCGACACATGCGGCTTGACGTGCTCGTTTACCCATTGGATGTACTCGCCTCGATCCGCGGCATGGCGCGCCACCGCGACGATCTTGCCGCTATCGGCCAGCATGCCGCCCGCACGGTGCGCTTCAAACAGTGCGGGGAGAATCTTGCGCATCGACAGATCGCCGGTTCCGCCGAAGAGAACGAAGGTGAAGCTTGAATCGGTTTCCATGAGTCTCCGTCGATGTCCTGGGGCCGCCGCGCTGACCGTTCACTGCTCGTGAAAAGGGCGACCGTAGTCCGATAAAATATTTTTTGACACTGAATTGTAGTTTAACTACAATCCAAATCAAGAGGTAGCGCTAATTCGATGAAAAAAGCGTGCGCTGTCAGGTCAGTTGCGCGTTTTCGCGAATCGGCAGGCGTCCCCTGCATGTTAACGGACATTGCGTGCCGGCATAGGCCAGCCTGTCCCGGCAGCCGTTACGGAAAGCCGGGGGAGCGCGGGGCCGGCAAGCAGATTGCCTCGGTTGACGTGCAAGGCACCTCGAGTCTGCCGCGCGAAGCGGGCAGGCAAAAATCAAAAGAGGAGACAGTCAGTTGCATCCCGAACCACTCATCTCTTGAGCTTCCAGCGGCCGGACATCGGTCCGCCGGCACATGCCTCGCGCATGCGCCCGACCGTGCTCGATCGCCCAGTGTTTTGCCTGTTTGAACCAACCACAGCACCCTGGCGACATCAGGGGCCATTTGTTTTTTTGTTCAGGTGTCTGGAGGAGATAAGCAATGAAATTTCGCGCGATCATGGGCGCTTTGTGCGCCGCAGGTCTGATGTGTGGCGTCTCGGCCGCGCAGGCTGCCGAGTCGGTCGAAGTGTTGCACTGGTGGACCTCGGGCGGCGAATCGAAAGCCGTCGGCGTCCTCAAGGACGACATGACGAAGCAGGGTTACACGTGGAAGGACTTTGCGGTTGCGGGTGGCGCGGGCGCGGCTGCCATGACGGCACTCAAGACGCAGGTGATCTCGGGCAATGCGCCGAGCGCCGCGCAGATCAAAGGCCCGCTGATTCAGGACTGGGCTTCGCAAGGCGTGCTGGTGCCGATCGACTCCGTCGCCGGCGACTGGAAGAAGAATCTGCCGCCGGAAATCGACAAGATCATGCACGCGGACGGTCACTACGTCGCGGCGCCGTTCTCGGTGCATCGCGTGAACTGGCTGTACATCAACAAGGCGGCGCTCGACAAGGCAGGCGGCAAGGTGCCGACCACGTGGCCTGAATTCTTCGCGGTGGCCGACAAGATGAAGGCCGCAGGCATCCAGCCGATCGCGATGGGCGGCCAGCCGTGGCAAGACCTGACGCTCTGGGAAGACGTCGTTCTGTCGCAAGGCGCGGACTTCTACAAGAAGGCGCTGGTCGACCTCGACGAAAAGACGCTGACTTCGGACAAGATGGTCGGCGTGTTCGACACCGTCCGCAAGATCCAGGGTTACTTCGACGCGGGCCGCACGGGCCGTGACTGGAACCTGGCTACGGCAATGGTCATCAACGGCAAGGCCGGCATGCAGTTCATGGGCGACTGGGCGAAGGGCGAATTTGCCAACGCCGGCAAGAAGTCGGGCTCGGACTACGTGTGCGCCGCGGTGCCGGGCACGGAAAAGGCTTACACGTTCAACGTGGACTCGTTCGTGTTCTTCCAGCAGAAAGGCCAGAAGGCAGCAACGCCGGGCCAACTGGCGCTCGCAAAGACCATCATGTCGCCGGAATTCCAGGAACAGTTCAGCCTGAACAAGGGTTCGATTCCGGTTCGTCTGGGCGTGTCGATGGCCAAGTTCGACGACTGCGCGAAGAAGTCGTACGCGGATGAACAGGTTGCGATCAAGTCGGGCGGCTATGTGCCGTCGCTCGCACACGGCATGGCTCAACCGGATGCAGCAGCCGGCGCGATCTCCGACGTGGTCACGAAGTTCATGAACTCGCAGCAGGATTCGAAGAGCGCGGTTGCAGCGCTCGCGAAGGCAGCGAAGACCAAGTAAGTGAAGTAGCGAAGCGGCGCGTCCGGGATCGGACGCGCCGCTTCGCGCCGCTGAGGGTGTTGGATCGCGTCGCGCGATGTGCGCTTTGCCCGACGCACGCCCCGATGCAAGCGGCTTCACCCTGGGTTTCATAGAGTCACACCTATGCCGTTGCGGCTTCGCGTTTGTCACGTTCTCACGTTGTCGGTTGGTCGTGTGCGTCGACGTGAGTGGCCGGGCGGTACGGTTTCAGCAGGAGTCGAGTAGTGACTGCTTCTATCAGCGGAAACGGGAAAACGGCTAACGCCGCCCGCCGCGTGTCGCCCATGGCGGCCCTTGCCGATCGCTGGATTCCGAAGCTGGTGCTCGCACCCAGCGTCGTGATCAGCCTGGTATTTGTCTATGGTTTCATCGCCATCACGGGCTATCTGTCGCTGTCCAATTCGCGACTGATGCCTCGTTATGAATTTGTCGGTCTCGACCGTTATCGCGAACTGTTCGATAACGACGTGTTCTGGACGTCGGCGGCTAACCTCGGCTGGTTCGGCATCCCGTTCATCGGTATCTGTATCGGCCTCGGTCTCTTTCTTGCCATCCTGCTCGATCAGCAGATCCGCAATGAAGGCGCGCTGCGCGCCGTGTTCCTTTATCCGATGGCGCTGTCGTTCATCGTGACCGGCACGGCGTGGCAATGGATCATGACGCCGAGCATCGGCCTCGAAAAGGTGTTCCACGACTGGGGCTGGACGAGCTTTTCGTTCAGTTGGCTCGGCGATCCGGACAAGGCGATTTTTTGTGTCGTGATCGCGGCGGTGTGGCAATCCACCGGCTTCGTCATGGCGCTCTTCCTTGCGGGTCTGCGCGGTGTCGACGGTGAAATCTTCAAGGCCGCGCAGATGGACGGCGCGAACCTGCCCACCATCTACCGCAAGATTGTGATTCCGAGCATGCGTCCGGTGTTTTTCTCCGTGCTGCTGATTCTCTGCCATATCACGATCAAGACGTTCGACCTGGTCGTCGCTTTGACGGCGGGCGGTCCTGGCACGTCGTCGTCGCTGCCGGCTATTTTCATGTACACGTTTTCGTTCAATCGCGGGCAGCTCGGCGTCGGTGCGGCATCGTCGATGATGATGCTCGCAACCGTCGTGGCCGTGCTCGTGCCGCTCATGTATCTGGAATCGAGGAGCACCCGCAATGCAGCCTAAGATGACGATCAGCCGTGCCGTCATTTACGCGGCTCTGGTCCTGTTTGCTTTGTACTTCCTGTTTCCGCTGTACGTGATGCTGTCGACGTCGTTCAAGGACATCGACCAGTTGCGCACCGGCAACCTGCTTACGCCGCCTTCGCACTGGACCGTCGATCCCTGGATCAAGGCATGGAGCGGTGCGTGTACTGGCGTGCGTTGCGACGGCATGCAGCCGTTCTTCATGAACTCGGTGCGCATGGTGATTCCGGCCGTGCTGATCTCGTCGATTATCGGCGCGTTCAACGGTTATGTGCTCACGCACTGGCGTTTTCGCGGCGCCGATCCGATCTTCACGTTGCTGCTGGTCGGCTGCTTCATTCCGTTCCAGGCAATCCTTTTGCCGATGGCGCGTTTCGAAGGCTTTCTCGGCCTCTCGAACACCACGACCGGTCTGGTGGTCGTCCACGTGATCTACGGTATCGCGTTCACTACCATGTTCTTCCGCAACTTCTACGTCAGCATTCCGGCTGAACTCGTGAAGGCGGCGCGTATCGACGGCGCGGGTTTCTTCACGATCTTCACGAAGATTCTGCTGCCCGTGTCGCTGCCCATTTTCATGGTGTGCCTGATCTGGCAATTCACGCAGATCTGGAATGACTTCCTGTTCGGGATTGTGTTCTCCGGCGTGGACTCCATGCCGATCACGGTGGCGCTGAACAACCTCGTGAACACCTCGACCGGCGTGAAGGAATACAACGTGGACATGGCCGGCGCGATCATCGCCGCGTTGCCGACCTTGCTGGTCTACATCGTCGCCGGACGCTATTTCGTGCGCGGCCTGACAGCAGGCGCGGTGAAGGGCTGAACCCAGGCTAGACCAACCGAGCGCGGCGGCCGCTTCGTGCATGAAAGCACCAGGCACCGCCGTCACCGACAAGACGTTTTCAAGCAGTACCAGAGACAAGAGGATTCACAGCATGGCAAGCCTTTCCATCCGTGACGTGTACAAGACTTACCCGAACGGGGTGCCGGTTCTGAAGGGTGTCAACATCGACATCGAAGACGGCCAGTTCCTGATTCTCGTCGGCGGCTCGGGCTGCGGTAAGTCGACGCTGCTCAACATGATCGCCGGTCTCGAAACCGTGACCAAGGGCGAGATTCAGATCGACGGCAAGACCGTGAACAACCTGTCGCCGAAAGATCGCGACATCGCGATGGTGTTCCAGTCATACGCGCTCTATCCGTCGATGACGGTGCGCGAGAACATCTCGTTCGGCCTGAACATTCGCAAGGTGCCGAAGCAGGAACAGGCGCAGATCGTCGATCGCGTGTCGAACACGCTGCAGATCACGCACCTGTTGGACCGCAAGCCCGGCCAGTTGTCCGGCGGCCAGCGTCAGCGCGTGGCAATGGGCCGTGCTCTCGCGCGCGACCCGGTGATGTTCCTGTTCGACGAACCGCTGTCGAACCTCGACGCCAAGCTGCGTATCGAAATGCGCTCGGAAATCAAGCTGCTGCATCAGCGCCTCGGCACGACGATCGTCTACGTGACGCACGATCAGATCGAAGCAATGACGCTCGGCGATCGTATCGCGGTGATGAAGGACGGCATCGTGCAGCAGTTCGGCGCCCCGCAGGAAATTTACGACTCGCCGTCGAACCTGTTCGTGGCGGGCTTTATCGGCGCGCCGCCGATGAACTTCATCCAGGGCAAGCTCGTCGAGCAGGGCGCGGGCGTCGGCATCGAACTGGATACCGGCGTCACTCGCACGGCGCTGAATTTGCCGTTCGATTCGGCGAAGGTCAAGTCGCACGTCGGCCGTGAAGTGATCCTCGGCTTGCGCCCGGAGCGCATCACCGATGCGCGCGGCGCGCACGGCGACCACGCCCGGCTGCAACAGATCGAAGTGAAGGTCGATGTGATCGAGCCGACCGGCCCGGACACGCTCGTGTTCGCGCAAGTCAACGGCAAGCGCGTGGTGAGCCGCGTGCACCCGGCTTCGAACCCGCAGCCGTTGACGAACACGACGCTGCTGTTCGATACGTCGAAGGCGGTGTTGTTCGATCCGTCGAATGAAGAGCGGATCGCCTGAGCCGGATCTGACCGCTGCTGTTGGTCCGAATGAAGAAAAGCCCCTTGTGTCGCGAGACGCAAGGGGCTTTTTGCTGAAGCGCGTCAAGCGTCCGGTATGCGCAGATCCGGGTTGTTGCGCACGAGCTCCGTCACCCATTCGGTGAATGCGCGCAGCCGCGAGCTCAGATTGCGGCGATGCGCGTAAAGGATCGACAGCGGTGTGCTGGGACTCGTGTAGTCGGTGAGGATTTCCTTGAGCACGCCGCGCTCGATGAGATGCGCGACCATGAAGCGCGACGGCTGAATGATGCCGTGGCCGAGCGCGCCCGCGCGAATGTAGACCGAGCCGTCGTTCACCGCGAGCACGCTTTTCATCGCGACCTTTGCGATCTCGCCGTTCACTTCGTATTCGAACGGAAACGTCTTGCCGGTTCGCGCCGATACATAGTTGACCGCGCGGTGTCCACTCAACTCATCGAGCGTGGTGGGCGTGCCGTATTTCTCCAGATACGCCGGCGACGCGCACGTGACGATCCGCGCCTGGCCGATACGCCGCGCGACGAGACTCGACTCTTCCGGCGTGCCCATGCGGATCACGCAGTCCACCGCGTCCTGGATCAGGTCGATGTTGCGGTCGGCGAGACCGAGCCGCACGTCGATTTCCGGGTAGCGCTGGTAGAAATCGTCGAGCGCGGGCAACAGCAGCGCGCGGGCGAGCGTGCCGGACGTATCGACGCGAATCGTGCCCACCGGATTCTCGCGCTTGTTCGACAGCGACGACTCGGCGTCGGCGACCTCGGCCAGAATGCGCACACAGCGGTCGTAAAAGAGCGCGCCGTCTTCGGTAACGCTGACCTGGCGCGTCGAGCGGTTCAACAGCCGTACGCCGACGTGTTCTTCCAGCGCCTGAATCGTCCGGCTGACTTTGGCGCGCGGCAGGTCGAGCGATTCGGATACTTTGGTGAAGCTGTTGGCCTCCACCACACGCGTAAATATCTCCATCGCTTCGAAACGGTCCATGTTTGGCCTTGTGAGTGATTGGCGGAAATAGGTTCGACGTGAAGTGTATAGGCTCGAATTAATGTTGTCCGCATCGGGTGGCGCTCGGCCCTGCTTTATCCCGCTCAGTCCCGGTCGGGCGCGCCGAGCGGGAATAGCGGCCGATACGGCCGCGCTTCGTCGACCGCGCGTGCGAATGACGGACGCGCCAGGAGCCGCTCGCGATAAGCGCGCACACGCGCAAACGCCGGATCGATCGCGTGCGTCCAGTCGGCGTAGAAGAGAAACGGTGCGGCGCCGCAATCGGCGAGGCTGAAGGTGTCGCCCACGGCCCATTCGCGCCCGGCCATCGTCTTGTCGAGCCACGCGTATGCGGTGTCGAGCATCGCACGGGCTTCGCGGACACCGTGCGCGTCGCGCTCCGCTGCGGGGCGCAGGCTGTCGGCGACGATTCTTTGCTGCGGCGTCGAAATATAGTTGTCGAAGAATCGATCCATGCTGCGCACCTCGAGCGCCGCGCGCGGGTCGGCCGGTAAAAGCGGCACCGGTCCGGGATGATACAAGCCAAGATATTCGATGATGATGCTCGCCTCCGTCACCGTCCGGTCGCCGTCGACCAGCACTGGAAAGCGCTTGATGGGCCACAGCGTCGCGAATTCGGCCATGATCCGCGGATCGTCGTGTGCGAGCAGGCGAAACTCGAATGGCGTGCCGTTCTCGTAGAGCGCCGTGAGGGCCTTCTGACAATATGAGGAGAAGGGGTGGGCGTATAGCTTCAGACTCATCGTGATCACCTTGATTGGTGGGGGCGGGTGTAGCGGCCCCGCAGGGCTGCAGGGCCGCAGGGCCGGCTAACTGACGACGAACGAGTGCGCTGCAAATCGACAAGTCAAGCCGCCAGTCCGCGCGAGCGGTCCGCCCCGACGTCAAAGCCCGCTAATGCGGCAACCGTACGTTGAACCTGAACGTCGCAAGCCGCGCGAGCAGAATGAAGGCGGTGGCGATCAGCACGCTATACACGGTGTCGAAATTCACGTAGTCCAGCAGCACATACAGCCAGCAGCCGACAAAAGCGCAGGTCGCGTACGGCCGAGAGTCGCGCAGGATCAACGGCACCTCGTTGCACAGCACGTCGCGGATCACGCCGCCGAACACGCCCGTTGCCACGCCCATCATCACGGACGTGAACCACGGCATCTGCGCGTCGTGCGCGATCGAGGTTCCCGCGATACTGAAGAGGCCAAGGCCGATCGCGTCGGCCACCAGCAGCACGCGCTCGGACAGCAGGCGCGAGGTGGCTTTCAGCAATGTGGGCGCGAACAGCGACATCGCGAAGATCGCGATCAGATATTCCTGATGCTCGACCCAATAGAACGGACGGCGCTCGAGTAGCACGTCGCGCAGCGTGCCGCCTCCGAAGGCCGTGGCGATTGCGACGAGAAAGGTGCCCACGGCGTCGAGCCGGCGCGTCTTGGCCTCGATGAAACCGGAAATGGCGTACGCGAAAATCGCTAGCGCCTCCATGAAAGTCAGCGCGAGCGTCAGCCTGGGATGGATCACCGTGGCTCCGCCGAAGCTCTCGTATGAGCCGGCGTTGCGCCCGGCTGCAGCAGCACGACGACAGCGCCCGCGCCGCCGTCATGCGGACGTGCCTGGCAAAACGCGATCACCTCGCTCTTCTGCACGAGCCATGCGCGCACCTTGCCCTTGAGCACGGGTTCCTTGCCGACGGACCCCAAACCCTTGCCGTGAATCACGCGCAGGCAGCGCAAGCCGCGCTTCACCGATTCGCGGATGAATTCAGCCAGAGCCTCGCGCGCTTCCTCGCGCCGCATGCCGTGCAGGTCGATCTGCGCCTGCACGATCCAGTCGCCGCGCCGCAGTTTTCGCACGACTTCCTGGCTCACGCCTGGGCGGCAATAGGAGAGCGTTTCGTCGGTGTCGAGCAGCACCTCGGGGTCGAACTCGTCGGAGATCGCTTCATGCAGCACGGCTTCTTCGTCGAGCCGCGTTTGCACCGGCAGCGGCGGCGGAGGATTGCGCGGCAACGATGCGCGCGGCGGCACCGCGAGCGGTGCGACTTCGCCGATCTCGCGGCGAAACAGATTGGCGTCTGCAGCCGCTTCGCGCTGTGCGGCCGCCGCGGTTGCGCGTTCGCGCTCGCGCCGCTGCGCGTCGACCTTCAACGCATCGCGCAGCGCGCCCAAGCCCGCCAGACCCGCGGCCGGCTCGATTGCCGGCTTGGCGGCGGGGGCAGCCGGTTCCGGCGCGGGTCGCGCGGCGGCGCTGGCACGCCTGGGCTCGTTCGGGTGAGGCTGGTTCTTGGGCATAGCGGTAATACACGCGGAAAATGAGTCGATCAGGAGTCGATCAAGCGGCGCCTTGCGTGGCCGTGACGCAGGTCTGAATGCAAAAGGCCGCGGGCTTGTGAGCCGCGGCCTTTTATCGAGCGAGCGGCCGGGCAAGGCCCAGCCGCTATTTTACCGTTGCGTTCGTGAAGAGCCGCGGCCGATCAACGCTCAGCTTCCTGGCTCATCGCGTGCTCGCCGGCCATCTCGTTGATGGTTTCCAGATAGCGCTGCGCGTCGAGCGCTGCCATACAGCCGGTACCTGCGCTCGTGATCGCCTGACGGTACACGTGGTCCTGCACGTCGCCGGCGGCGAACACGCCCGGCACGCTGGTAGCGGTTGCGAAGCCGTTCAGGCCGCCCTTCGTGATGATGTAGCCGTTCTTCATCTCCAGTTGGCCTTCGAAGATGTCCGTGTTCGGCTTGTGGCCGATCGCGACGAACAGGCCCTGCAACGCAATGTCGGTCGTCTCGCCGGTTTGCGTGTGCTTGATGCGCAAACCGGTCACGCCGGACTGGTCGCCGGTGACTTCGTCGAGCGTATGGTTCCACTTGATATCGACGACGCCTTCCTTTTCTTTGGCGAGCAGGCGGTCGATCAGGATCGGCTCGGCGCGGAACTTGTCGCGGCGATGAATCACCGTGACCTTCTTCGCGATGCCCGACAGGTACAGCGCTTCTTCAACGGCGGTATTGCCGCCGCCGATCACGGCCACATGTTGCTGCTTGTAGAAGAAGCCGTCGCAGGTGGCGCAGGCCGACACGCCCTTGCCCATGAACGCTTCTTCCGACGGCAGGCCGAGGTATTGCGCCGACGCGCCCGTCGAGATGATCAGCGAGTCGCACGTGTATTCCCCCGAATCGCCGATCAGACGGATCGGCTTTTCGTTCAGCTTCGCCGTGTGAATGTGGTCGAAGATGATTTCGGTGTTGAAGCGCTCAGCGTGCTCCAGGAAGCGCGCCATCAGTTCCGGGCCTTGCACGCCGTTGGCGTCGGCGGGCCAGTTCTCCACGTCGGTCGTGGTCATCAGCTGGCCGCCTTGCGCGAGACCCGTGACGAGCACCGGCGCGAGGTTGGCGCGCGCCGCGTAGACCGCTGCCGTGTAGCCGGCGGGACCGGAACCGAGAATCAGAACCTTGGCGTGTTTCGTGGAAGTTGCGGGCATGATCGAATCCTTTTACGGCGCGCTGCTCGCCCATGCGAGGCTGCGCGACTTGGCTGAAACTGTAGATGGGTATCAGTCGGGCATTATAAAGGGCGGGGCGGCGGGCTGCTCCATGAAGGTTTCCGATCGCGGCGATAGCCCATGGCGCGTGCCTGTCGCGCTGATCGCGCTTTGATTCGACGCCCGCGCGTGGCCAGTCGGCCAGGTTACCGTCATTTACAGCCTCACGCGGGGCACTGCGTTTACAATAGGCCGGATCGAAGTTTCGGGTCGCCGGTGTTGCGCCCGCAGTCGCGCCCTGCGCGGCTGCGACCCGGCACACCGGATCGGCCACACAAGCAACAGGATCAATGGCAAAAGCTCCCTATTCCGCGAGCGCGCAGGCATTGCCGCACCGCATGTCGCGTCTCTTCACTGAAATCCGCTGGATTTTGCAGGTCGCGCTCGGCGTTTTCCTGCTGATGGCGCTCGTCAGCTACAGCCGGCGCGATCCGAGCTGGACGCATGCCGCGCAGGTGGATCACATCGCCAACTGGGCAGGCCGCGTGGGCGCGTGGACCTCGGACATTCTGCTGCTGCTGTTCGGCCTCTCCGCCTACTGGTGGATCGTGCTGCTCGGCCGCCATATCTCCGCGAACTACAAGCGCATCACCCGTCACGAGGACTTGCAGGAAGACGTGCCGCGCGATGCCAGCTGGCTCGCGGACGCCTTTGCGTTCATGCTCGTGCTGCTTGCCTGCGACGGCATCGAGGCGCTGCGCATGTGGTCGCTCAAGGTGCAATTGCCGCGCGCGCCTGGCGGCGTGATCGGCGAAGCGGTCGCGCGCGGCGTGTCGCATGCGCTCGGTTTCACGGGCGGCACGCTCGCGTTGCTGATCGTGCTCGGCATCGGCCTGTCGTTGTATTTCCGGTTTTCGTGGCTGTCGGTGTCGGAGAAAGTCGGCGAGTCCATCATTTCGGCTGTGACCTTCGCGAAGCTGCGCCGCGAGGCGGGCCGCGACCGCAAACTGGGCGAAGCCGCGGCGGTGAAGCGCGAAGGCAAGGTCGAGAAGGGCCGCGTGCGCATCGAGGAGCACGAGCCCGTCGTGATCGTGCCGCCGGTCGTCACACCGGCCAAGTCGGAGCGCGTCGAGAAAGAACGGCAAGTGCCGCTCTTTACCGATCTGCCCGGCGATTCCACGCTGCCGCCTATCTCGCTGCTCGATCCGGCGCCCGCCGCGCAGGAAACCATCTCGGCGGATACGCTCGAATTCACCTCGCGTCTGATCGAGAAAAAGCTCAAGGACTTCGGCGTGGAGGTAAGCGTCGTCGCCGCGTATCCGGGTCCGGTCGTCACGCGCTATGAGATCGAACCGGCCACCGGCGTGAAGGGCAGCCAGATCGTGAATCTGGCAAAAGACCTCGCGCGTTCGCTGTCGCTCGTGTCGATCCGCGTCGTCGAAACGATTCCGGGCAAGAATTTCATGGCGCTGGAACTGCCGAATCAGCGCCGCCAGACCGTGAGCCTGTCCGAGATTCTCGGCTCGGCCGTGTATGCGGACGCCGCGTCGCCGCTCACCATGGGCCTCGGCAAGGATATCGGCGGCAAACCCGTATGCGCGGACCTCGCGAAGATGCCTCACCTGCTGGTCGCGGGCACGACCGGTTCGGGCAAGTCGGTCGGTATCAACGCAATGATCCTGTCGTTGCTCTACAAGGCGAGCGCCGACCAGGTCCGCATGATCCTGATCGATCCGAAAATGCTCGAAATGAGCGTCTACGAAGGCATTCCGCATCTGCTGTGTCCGGTCGTGACGGACATGCGCCAGGCCGGTCACGCGCTGAATTGGGCAGTCGCCGAAATGGAGCGGCGCTACAAGCTGATGAGCAAGCTCGGCGTGCGTAACCTCGCCGGCTACAACAACAAGATCGACGAAGCCGCCAAGCGCGAAGAAAAGCTGCCGAACCCTTTCAGCCTCACGCCGGACGAGCCGGAGCCGCTCACGCGCCTGCCCAACATCGTCGTCGTGATCGACGAACTTGCAGACCTGATGATGGTGGTCGGCAAGAAGGTCGAGGAACTGATCGCGCGGATCGCGCAGAAGGCGCGCGCGGCCGGCATTCATTTAATTCTCGCCACGCAGCGTCCGTCGGTCGACGTGATTACCGGGCTGATCAAGGCTAACGTGCCGACGCGGATGGCGTTCCAGGTGTCGTCCAAAATCGACTCGCGCACGATTCTCGACCAGCAGGGCGCGGAATCGCTGCTCGGCATGGGCGACATGCTCTACCTGCCGCCGGGCAGCGGCTTGCCGGTGCGCGTGCACGGCGCGTTCGTGTCGGACGAGGAAGTGCACCGCGTCGTCGACAAGCTCAAGGAGCAGGGCGAGCCGAACTATATCGAAGGCATCCTCGAAGGCGGCGTGACCGGCGAGGGCGACGAAGGCTCGGCGGGCGCCGGAGCGGGCGGCTCAGGCGATGGCGAGTCGGATCCGCTTTACGATCAGGCAGTGGACGTGGTGCTGAAAAACAAGCGCGCGTCGATTTCGCTGGTGCAGCGGCATTTGCGCATCGGCTACAACCGCGCTGCGCGTCTGCTGGAACAAATGGAAAATTCCGGCGTGGTGTCGGCGATGTCGTCGAACGGCAATCGAGAAATTCTGGCGCCGGCGCGAGAGGCGGAGTAGGCGTTATGGTGTGAGGCG
The DNA here is from genome assembly GCF_032806925.1 of Paraburkholderia kirstenboschensis. Lineage (NCBI taxonomy): Bacteria > Pseudomonadati > Pseudomonadota > Betaproteobacteria > Burkholderiales > Burkholderiaceae > Paraburkholderia > Paraburkholderia kirstenboschensis. Next base: position 3,784,837 of record NZ_CP136513.1, read on the forward strand.
AACGGCGAGTGTTTCTTTGCCGCTTGCGGGGCGTGGTTCAAGGGTTGGCTTCTGAAGCTTGCTCCCAACGGCTTCTACTGCCTGCTTGACGGTTGGCTTTGAACGTCCGCTTCAAACGTCCGCCGTGAAGATCCGCTGCGAAGATCCAGGTTCAGGGTCCGCTTCTATGCCAGGTTCTAAGGCTCGTTTAAGTCTGCCTGCCTAAGTTCGGAAGTAGGCCCGGCGCAGCAGACCGCAACGATCGAAGCCGCACCCGTTCGCCCCGAGCCTCGCACAGCAAGCCTCACGCTGTGCTCGCGGCCACCGGCAAACACCGCTCATGTCGATGCGCCGCAAACATAGCGGTCGCTAAACGAATTCAAATCAAGGGAGAAAAATCATATGCAGCTATTTGTGCAGCAGCATGCATCCAGCAGTGTCGGCCGGTTCGCCCGCGCAATCGCGCGCAGCGTCGGCACAGCGGCGATCGGCGCGTCGATGCTCGTCGCTTCGCAGGCGTTCGCGAGCGGCACCGAGCAGTTGAAGGCGTTCGTCGCGCAAGTTCACTCGGCGCGCGGCACCTTCGTGCAGCAGGAAGTGCGCGCGCCCAGCAAGGCGCAAGCGGCGAGCGGCGCAAGCGGCGTGCTGTCCACCACGGGCGGCGGCAAGAACGGTACGTCGAGCGGAACATTCACGTTCGCGCGTCCCGGCAAGTTCATCTGGCAATACGAAAAACCCTACGCGCAATTGCTGCAGGCGGACGGCGACAAGCTCTACGTGTACGACAAGGATCTGAACCAGGTGACGGTGCGAAGCCTCGGCGGCGCGCTCGGCGCGAGCCCGGCGGCAATCCTGTTCGGCAGTAACGATCTGGACAAGAACTTCACGTTGCGCGATGCGGGTGTGAAGGCCGGCATCGACTGGCTCGAACTCACGCCGAAAGCGAAAGACACGCAATTTCAGCGCGTGGGCATCGGCTTCAAAGACGGCAATCTGCAAGCAATGGAATTGCACGACGTGTTCGGCAACGTGACGTTGCTGACCTTCTCGAACATCCAGAAGAATCCGCCGCTGCCCGCCGACGCGTTCAAGTTCACCGTGCCGAAAGGCGCTGACGTGATCAACGGCTAAGCCTCCGCCGTGCATTGATATGTGCGAGGAAAGCCGCGCTGAATGCGCGGCTTTTTTATCGCCGATACGACGCGGTGCGCGCGTTACGCTTTCGCTTCGACGGCATGGGCGGCCTTCATGTCGTCGATGAACGCTTCGACGATATCCGTTCGATGCTGCCGTGTCCGCGTGACCATGTGAAACGCGACGCGATAGTGCATTAGCGCAGGGTTCAACGCGGCGAGCAGTCCTTGCTCGACGAACGGCGCCGCGAAGTGTCCGGGCAGATAGCCGAGGTGATGCCCGGACAGCACGAGCATGGCGACCGCTTCCATGTTGTCCGCGACCGCGGTGACGTTGCGCGGCGTTGTCGAACTTTCGGCTTCGGGCAACGGATAGCTGCGCCACGCCCATTCGTGCGTCGCAGCTTGCTCTGGCGACACGCCGCCGGCTGAAGCAAATAGCGGATGACCTTTCGCGCAATACGCGAACTGGTCTTCGGCAAACACTTCGGTGTATTCGAGCGACGGCACGCGATGCCAGAAATAGCCGATGCCCACCTGAATCCGGCCATTGAGCAGCAACTCTTCAAGCTCGCCGGGCGAGCGCACCAGAATTGAAAATCGCACCGACTGATCGCGCGAGCGGAACCGGCCGATTGCGTTGCTAATGCGCGCACTTGCCGATACGGGCGTGTGCCCGATCATCCCGATGTCGAGCGTGCCCACGAGCTTGCGGCCCACATTGCGCGCTTGCATGCCGAAGCTGTCGACGGCACTGAGCAGCGCGCGAGCAGCCTCGGCGAACTGTTCGCCGCGCGCGCTCAGTCGAAACCCGCCGCGGCCGCGTTCGCACAGCCGATACCCCAGGCGCGTTTCGAGTGTGGCGAGTTGCGTGCTGATGGTCGACTGCCCGACGTTGAGCGTGGCCTGGGCCGACGAGACGCCGCCCGCGTCCGCAATGGCCAGGAACACGCGGATAAGCCGCAAATCGAGGTCGGTGAGTTGGGAGAACATGCGTCAGGATACATCGCTGTGAATCGATGTAAAGGTTATTGCGCGGCTATTTTAAGTCGACGAGAAGTGCTCAAGAATGGAGATTCACCCGGCATGCAGGCGTTCCGAGTGCCTGCGGAATGCATCACCGCATCTATCGAGCCGGTTCGCAGATTTCCAACTGCTGCGTTTTCTTTCATTGCCGAGTCACGATGAATACTTCCTCTTTCATTTCTCCTGAAGCCGGTGAGCGGCCGCAGCCGCTGTCCGGCAATGCAATGCCGCGCTGCGGCGGCATTGCCACGATGATGCGGCTACCGAACGTGGGCTCGGCGGAGGGATTCGACGCATGTTTCGTCGGCGTGCCGTTCGATCTGGGCACGTCCAACCGCACTGGCGCGCGCTTCGGGCCGCGCCAGATTCGCAGCGAATCGGTGCTGCTGCGACCGTACAACATGGCAACGCGGGCGGCGCCATTCGATTCTCTGCGTGTGGCCGATCTCGGCGACGTCGCGATCAATCCGTACAACCTGCACGATTCGATCGCGCGGATCGAAACGGCTTACGACGAGATACTTCAGCACGATTGCAAGCCGGTCACGCTCGGCGGCGATCACACCATCGCGTTGCCTATTCTGCGGGCGATTCATCGCAAGCACGGCAAGGTCGGCCTGATTCACGTCGACGCGCACGCCGACGTCAACGACACGATGATGGGCGAGAAGATCGCGCACGGCACGCCGTTTCGTCGCGCGGTGGAAGAGGGGCTGCTCGACTGCGAGCGCGTCGTGCAAATCGGTCTGCGCGGCACGGGCTATGCGGCAGAAGATTTCGACTGGTGCCGCGATCAGGGCTTCGAGGTCGTGCAGGCCGAGGCATGCTGGAACCAGTCGCTTGCGCCGCTGATGGCACGCGTGCGCGAGCGCATGGGCGACGGCCCGGTCTATATCACGTTCGACATCGACGGTATCGATCCGGCCTTTGCGCCCGGCACCGGCACGCCTGAAATCGCCGGTCTGACTGTTCCCCAGGCGCTCGAAATCATTCGCGGCGCGCGCGGCTTGAATATCCTCGGATGCGATCTGGTGGAGGTGGCGCCGCCGTACGATCCGTTCGGCACGACGGCGCTGCTCGCCGCGAATCTCGCGTTCGAGTTGTTGTGCGTGCTGCCGGGCGTCGAGTACCGGACTGCGGCTCGCTGAGCTTTGTCGCCATCCGCTGCGATGCGCGGCGCGGCGGCCGCAACGAAAAAGGCCCGCAAATGCAGGCCTTTTCTTTAACGACGGTGAATTGACCCGCTCACGCGTAAGCGGTTTTGCGCGTCGACACGAACGCGAGATAGCACACCGCGCCGATCACCAGCGCGGGCAGCGTCGCACCGAGGTTCGGCAGCCATTGGTTGATCGCCTGGTAAGCGGCGATGCCGATCGCCCACGCAATGAACGCGCTCAGATGCCAGCCGCCCGAAAAACTGTAACGGCCGCGCACGTCGGCGAGCACGGCGGCTTCTATACGGCGCTTGCGCACGATGAAGTGATCGACCAGCACCACGCCGAAAAGCGGCGCGAACACCGAGCCGATCAGCAAAAGGAAGTTCTGATACTTCGCCATCGGTATAAGCAGCGCGATCAACGTGCACAGCGCACCGAATGCCGCCGACAGCATCGGCACACTGCCGCGCGCCCAGAAGGTCCCCGTCGACACCGCTGCCGAATGAATGTCGGCGAATGCGTTGTCCACTTCGTCGATCAGAACGAGCAGCAATGCGAGCCCGCCGCCGGCTTGCGCGAGCGCGCTTGTGAGCAGCGCGTCGCCGCCGCCGGCGGCCAGACCGTAGATCGCGCCCAATGCATAGAACCAGATGTTCGCAATGCCGTAGCCGAGTAGCGTGCCGCGAAACGTGTCGCCGGCGCGGCGGCCGAAGCGCGTGTAGTCCGCGATCAACGGCAGCCAGGAAAGCGGCATCGCCACCACCAGGTCGATCGCGCCGCCGAACGACATCTCGCCAGTGCCCGGGCGGCGCATCATCGCGCTCAGGTCGTGCTGCGCGAGCAGACTCCATGTGAGCCATGCCGCGCCCGCAAGCAGCAGCCAGATGCCCCACGTGCGCAGAAAGCGCCGCACGAACGACAGCGGACCGCTGATCGCGAGCAGCGTCGCCAGCAAGCCGAAGACGACGGTCCAGACGAGCGGCATCGAAAGACCGAATGCCTGCTTGGCGAGGGCATCGGCGGAATCGCGCATGACGATCACTTCGAACGAACCCCAGCCGACCAGTTGCACGGCGTTCAGCACAGCCGGCACCGACGCGCCGCGCACGCCGAGCGTCGGACGCAGCGAGGACATCGCCGCGAGCCCGGTGTCCGTGCCGATCACGCCCGCGAGCGCCAGCAGAACCACGCCGATCGCGCTGCCGATCACGATGGCCAGCAGCGCGTGCGTCAGCGACAGTCCCGGCACTAGCAGCGCGCCGGCTTGCGCGACCAGCAAGCCGATGCCGAGCGAGAACCAGAGCGCGAACGCGTCGCCGGTACGGAAGGCGCGGCGCGCGTCGGGCACCGGCGTGAGCGGCGCGTAGGTGGAACCGGCGTCGCCGGCGAGTGGATCTTGTGCCATCGGGTGTCGTCCCTGAGTCGTGTTGCTGTTTCGGTTGCTCTTGTATGCGAGTCCGCGTGCGTGTTCAAGATGCGCCGCGCTCGTCCTGGCTCGGTCACTGTCATAATGCAGGACGTTTCCCACGCCTCGCGCCTTGCGCGTGCGGGTTTTGCGTTCTCGTCCGGCAGCATGCCGCCTTCAGGCCGATCATCACACGGACCATCGCGCGGACCGCGTCCGGAAAAGCCGAGATTATCCCCAAAACGTCATGTTCGAAGAAACCCGTGCCAATGTCCCGCTCGCCGAACGCCTGCGGCCCCGCAATATCGACGAGGTGATCGGCCAGAAGCATCTGCTCGGCCCGAACAAGCCGCTACGAGTCGCATTCGAATCCGGCGAAGCGCATTCGATGATCCTCTGGGGCCCGCCCGGCGTCGGCAAGACCACGCTCGCGCGGCTCATGGCCGACGCGTTCCACGCGGAGTTCATCGCGTTGTCGGCGGTGCTGTCCGGCGTGAAGGATATTCGCGAGGCGGTCGAGACCGCGCAGATTCATCGCGCGAACGGGCATCAGACGCTAGTGTTCGTCGACGAAGTGCATCGCTTCAACAAGAGTCAGCAAGACGCGTTCTTGCCTCATGTGGAGTCGGGGCTCTTCGTATTCATCGGCGCGACCACGGAGAATCCGTCGTTCGAGGTGAACAGCGCGTTGCTGTCGCGCGCCGCGGTGTACGTGCTCAAAAGTCTCACCGAGGAAGAGTTGGGCGAGCTGCTAGAGCGCGCGCAACAGGAACTCGGCGGCCTCACGTTTAGCGACGAAGCGCGCGATGCGCTGATCGGTTCCGCCGACGGCGACGGCCGCAAGCTGCTGAACAACCTGGAAATCGTCGCGCGCGCGGCTTCGCAGCAGAAGACCACGGAGATCGACGGCCCGTTGCTCGGCAGCGCGCTCGCCGAGAATCTGCGCCGCTTCGACAAGGGTGGCGATGCGTTTTACGACCAGATCAGCGCGTTGCATAAATCGGTGCGCGGCAGCAGCCCCGACGGCGCGCTCTACTGGTTCTGCCGCATGCTCGACGGCGGCGCGGACCCGCGCTATCTGGCGCGCCGCATCGTCCGGATGGCGTGGGAGGACATCGGTCTTGCCGACCCGCGTGCCGCGCGTATCGCGCTCGACGCCGCCGAGACCTACGAGCGACTCGGCACGCCCGAGGGCGAGCTCGCGCTTGCGCAGGCGGTCATCTATCTGGCCGTCGCGCCGAAGTCGAATGCCGGCTACAACGCGTATAACGAAGCGCGCCGCTTCGTGAGCAAGGACAAGTCGCGCGGCGTGCCGGTGCATCTGCGAAACGCGCCGACGAAGCTCATGAAGGAACTCGGCTACGGCCACGAGTATCGCTACGCACACGACGAACCGGATGCATACGCAGCCGGCGAGACGTATCTGCCCGAGAACATGCGCGATCCGCATTGGTACACGCCGACGCCGCGCGGCCTCGAAGGCAAGATCGGCGACAAGATGGCGCGTCTTGCCGAACTCGACGCGCAGTGGCGCAACGAGAACAAGCCCAAGAAGAGTTGAGCCTGTCCGGTGCCGCCGGTGCGCTAAAATCCCACCTTCATACAACGAATACCGCCCCATCCCATGCTCGACATCCAGTTGCTGCGCAAAGACCTCGACGGCGTCGCGAAACGCCTCGCCGACCGCGGCTATACCCTTGACGTGGCGGCCTTCACCGCGCTCGAAGCGGAACGCCGCGACACCCAGACCCGCACCGAAGAAATGCAGGCGCGCCGCAACAGCCTGTCGAAGCAGATCGGCGCGATGAAAGGGCGGGGCGAGGACACTTCGGCCCTGATGGCGGAAGTTGGCGGCATCGGCGAAGAAATGAAGGCGTCGGCGGCGAAGCTGGACGACATTCAAAAACGTCTGTCAGATCTCCTGCTCGGCGTGCCGAATCTGCCGCATGAGAGCGTGCCGGCAGGACGCGACGAAACGGACAACGTCGAGGTGCGTCGTTGGGGCACGCCGCGTCAGTTCGATTTCGAAGTGAAGGATCACGTGGATGTGGGCACGCCGCTCGGCCTCGATTTCGAGACCGGCGCCAAGCTGTCGGGCGCGCGCTTTACGATGCTGCGCGGGCAGATTGCGCGGCTGCATCGCGCGCTCGCGCAGTTCATGATCGACACGCATACGCAGCAGCATGGTTATACGGAGATTTACACGCCGTATATCGTGAATCCGGAAATTCTGTACGGCACCGGCCAACTGCCGAAGTTCGCGGACGACATGTTCCGCGTCGAGAAGGGCGGCGGCGAAAACACGGTCACGCAGTATCTGATCTCCACATCGGAAATTTCGCTGACGAACACGGTGCGTGACAGCATCGTCGAAGCCGGCGCGTTGCCGATCAAGCTGACCGCGCATTCGCCGTGCTTTCGCTCGGAAGCGGGTTCGTATGGACGCGACACGCGCGGCATGATCCGTCAGCATCAGTTCGACAAGGTTGAAATGGTGCAAGTCGTGACGCCGGAAACGTCGTATGACGCGTTGGAACAGATGGTCGGCCACGCCGAGACGATTCTGCAAAAGCTCGAATTGCCGTACCGCGTGATCACGCTGTGCACGGGTGACATGGGCTTCTCGGCGACGAAGACTTACGACCTCGAAGTCTGGCTGCCGGCGCAGAACACCTATCGCGAAATTTCGAGTTGTTCGAACACGGAGTCGTTCCAGGCTCGCCGGATGCAGGCGCGCTACCGGAACGCGCAAGGCAAGCCGGAACTCGTACATACGCTGAACGGTTCGGGTCTTGCGGTGGGTCGCACGCTCGTGGCCGTGCTCGAGAACTTCCAGAACGCCGATGGATCCGTGACGGTGCCGGCGGCACTGCGGCCGTACCTTGGCGGCGTCGAGCGGCTGGAAGTCCCGGCGGCCTGATTCGCTTTGGGCGGACGCAACAGCGTGGTTTGATCGCCGGGTTTCGTCAAAATTTTTTTGGCGAGGTACTTGGAAATCCAAATCAGCTGTTCTATAATCTTTCTCTCCCAAGCAGCGACCCGCTTGGATCTGACAGAACCGCCTCGTTGTGGCAAGTCGGAAAACACGGAAAGGTGGCAGAGTGGTCGAATGCGCCGGACTCGAAATCCGGTGTACCTTTAGGGGTACCGTGAGTTCGAATCTCACCCTTTCCGCCAAATTCAGAAAACAGGCCCTTCGGGGCCTGTTTTCGTTTCTATATCGCAAGTGCTGAGCTTGCTGCTGAAACCAAGTGCGGTCTTCACCATTAGTACGGACGCCAAGCTAGCGATCCCGAGATTCGCTGCAGCGATTAATGGGCTCTGTATGTGGATCATGGCCGCGAAAAAACATATCACCGAGTTGTACGGCGTTCAGTTATCGCCGCGAGTAATGGTGCGTCCGAAAGCATCGGTCAGCGTCGCCACTGAAAAGGAAAAAACGGACGTGCTGCGCTCCGCACGCAGGGTCATCTCGGAGCACCGCGAGGTCCTGATAGCGCTCAAGGATCGGTGAGTGCTCGACCTCGACTACGTCGTCACCGTTCACGATGAAATTCGCGCCGAGCTAGGAGGCCTGGCGGGTTATGCCGCAGGCGGGCGAGGCGGAGTAGAGGCGGCTCCACAGCGCATCGAGAATCACGCACACTACAATGGTCTCGACGACGTGTTCGGCATCGCCGCCATGTACGCTGTGCAATTGCCAAAGGCCACGTGTTCAACGACGCAAACAAACGCACTGGACTTACCTGCTGCTTGACCTATCTCGAACGTGAAGGCTTTGAAATTCCTCGGACGCCAGACCTCGAGGAAGCCATGGTTGCGATCGCAGACGACACTATCGACTACGAGATTTTCGCTTCGTATCTGAGTTCCATATGGAGTTTGTCGAACCGTTGTTCCCCGCAACTGGAAGAATAGCGCTGCTATTGTGCTCGTTGAGCCAGCCGCATGGGGCGAATTCTTCAGCCATCTTTGAGTGCTTCAATGCGCTCTGCTAATTTGCTCTGCTCGCACGCCATACGATTGTCTTCGCACGACGAGTTCTCCACCTCCCCGCTTTACCCGGCCTCCACGCCGATCCTCTGTACAATTGGCCGTTCGATTGAATATCGACCTCCCTTCGAACCCATCGACCGAATACATGGCCATTACCTACAAGACTCCTGACGACATTGCCAAGCTGCGTATCTCGGGCCGCCTCGCGGCCGACGTGCTGGCCATGATCGGCGAGCACGTGAAGGCCGGTGTCTCCACCGACGAGTTGGACGCACTGTGCAACGACTACATCGTCAACACGCAAAAGTCGACTCCGGCCAACGTCGGTTATCTGGGTTTTCCAAAGACGGTGTGCACATCGGTCAATCAGGTGGTTTGCCACGGCATTCCGAACCGCAGCGAAGTACTGAAAGACGGCGACATCATCAATATCGACGTGGCGATCATCAAAGACGGCTACTTCGGTGACACGAGCCGCATGTATTGCGTCGGCCAGCCGAGCACGGTGGCGCGTCAACTGGTCGACACGACCTATGAGGCGATGCTCGCGGGCATCCGCGAAGTGAAGCCGGGGGCTACGCTTGGCGATGTTGGCCACGCGATCCAGAAGGTCGCGCAGCGCGACGGCTTTTCGATCGTGCGCGACTATTGTGGCCACGGCATCGGCAAGGTTTATCACGAAGACCCGCAGGTTTTGCATTACGGCCAGCCGGGGCAAGGCGTGCGTCTGAAGCCGGGCATGGTTTTCACGATCGAGCCGATGATCAACGCGGGCCGCGCCGGCACCACGGTATTGCGCGACGGCTGGACGGTGGTCACGAAAGACCGCTCGCTGTCGGCGCAGTGGGAACACATGATCGCCGTCACCGAAGACGGCTACGAACTCCTCACGCCCTGGCCGGACGGCACCGGCAGCTACGCAGCACCGTGAGGCAAACACGCTTCGCATGATGTAGACGCGCACGGCGCCGGGCGCGCGACATGCTCTGGGTTCCCTGCCGCTTTGCGTGAACCAGCTTGCGCGATAAGATCGCCCGGCAAAGAATGAATTGACTCTCGCGCCGGTTCGGTTAAAGCTACGGCTTAAGGTTTCAAGGGGTTTTCGTCTGCATGAGTCCGTCACTGACCGTTCGCCGTATCGCCGCTGATCAGGGCGCCGTTTTTCGCGAACTCCGTACCGCGTCCCTGCGTGAGGCGCCCTATGCGTTCGGCGCAACGCTAGAAGACGCGTTGTCCGCGGACGCCGCCAGCTTTGACGCCGTCGCCGCAGAACACGCGGTTTCTCTCAGCATCAGCACTTTCATTCTCTACACCGAGGGTCATCCGGCCGGACTGGTCGAAGCGCACTTCGACGAAGCGGCGGAGCGCCGCGCATTCGTGTGCGAACTGTGGGTGGCGCCTGCGGTCCGGCATCTGCGCGGCGGAGAGTTGCTGGTCGATACGGCTAGTGGCTGGCTTGCCAACGAAGGCGCGGCGGAAATCTACGCTTGGGTCGCCGACTCGAATCGCAACGCGATGCGCTTTTACGAAGCTCTCGGTTTCGGGCCGACAGGCGAACATCGGCGCGTCGCGCGTGCGCCCGAGCAGGTCGAAAGTCTGCTTGTTCGCCACGTGCCGCCTACGTCGCCAGCAGTTGACCAGTGAGCTATCGAGCGGCGCAACACTCTGCCGCCCGTTTTGCATCTCCATCCGCATCTCAGCAGCGTTCCCGCCTCGCCGGTTCATGTGCGGCGCGCTCCGATCGTTTCCGCGCAAGCGCATGTGAAAATCCAGCCGCTCGTTGTCCGGCAAAAAATCTCGCCGCGCGCGCGGACGCCTGTAAAATACGCAAAATTTTTGCCGAACGTTATGTCGCCCAAGAAATCGCCCTTTTTCGAACTCCGCAGCGGTTCCGTCGACACGCTTCTGTTTGTGGTCAAGACAACCGACCTCGATTCCATGCGTGCCGAGCTGACCCGGCGCTTCGAGGCGACCCCCGAATTTTTCGCTAACGACGTCGTCGCTATAGACGTGCGCCGGCTCGCCGGCAACGAACGCGTGCCGCTCGCGGAGATCGCGCAGTTGCTCGAGAGCGTGCGCATGCGTCCGGTCGGCGTGGTCGCCGACACGCAGCAGTCATGGGCGGCGGAGTCGGCGCTGCCGTTGCTCGAAGCGCGCGACCGCCGCGGCGCGTCCGCGAAATCGGCTGACGAAGAAGCCCCGGGTGCATCGGCGGCAGACATGGCCGACGCAGCAAACTCCAATTCAGGCGCAAGCGCAGCGCCTGCGAATCAGGCAGCCGCAGCGGCATTGGTCGGGACCGCGCCTGGTGCAGCCGCCGAGCCCGTGCGTCTTGCCACGTCTTCGCAAACCATGGTGGTGGAAAAGCCGCTGCGCTCGGGCCAGCGCATCTACGCAAAGGGCGATCTCGTCGTGCTTGGGCTCGTGAGCTACGGCGCGGAAGTCATCGCTGAAGGCAATATCCATATCTACGCGCCGTTGCGCGGCCGTGCGCTCGCGGGCGTGCAAGGCAATCACGACGCGCGCATTTTCTGCACGTGTCTCGAACCGGAACTCATCTCGATCGCGGGCATCTATCGGACGACCGAGAACCCGCTGCCGGCCGACGTACTCGGCAAGGCGGTGCAGATCTGGCTCGAAGACGAAAAGTTGATGATCGAACCATTGCGGCTCACGTAAGCGCTGTCGGATCCGCTGCGCTGAACGTTGACGGCGCGCGGCGTCCGGGGCGAAATATGGCCGCACATAATTGACGAATTTGACGAACACAAGGTAAGGGTAATGGCAAAAATCATTGTGGTGACATCGGGCAAGGGTGGCGTGGGCAAGACGACCACGAGCGCGAGTTTTGCATCGGCCCTCGCATTGCGTGGCAGCAAGACCGCCGTGATCGACTTCGACGTCGGCCTGCGCAACCTCGATCTCATCATGGGCTGTGAGCGCCGCGTCGTGTACGACCTGATCAACGTGATTCAGGGCGAAGCCAATCTGAACCAGGCGCTGATCAAGGACAAGAAGTGCGAGAACCTCTTTATCCTGCCGGCTTCGCAAACGCGTGACAAAGATGCGCTGACCATGGAAGGCGTCGAGAAGGTCATCAACGACCTGATCGCGATGGACTTCGAATACATCGTGTGCGACTCGCCGGCCGGTATCGAATCGGGCGCGCTCCTCGCCATGCACTTTGCCGACGAAGCGCTGATCGTGACGAATCCGGAAGTGTCGTCGGTGCGTGACTCGGACCGCATTCTCGGCATCCTGTCGTCCAAAACCAAGCGCGCGATCGAAAGCAAGGAGCCGATCAAGGAACACCTGCTGATCACGCGCTACAACCCGAAGCGCGTGAGCGAAGGCGAGATGCTGTCGCTGACCGACATCCAGGAAATCCTGCGCATCGACCTGATCGGCGTGATCCCGGAATCCGAAGCGGTGCTGCACGCGTCGAATCAGGGTCTGCCGGCTGTGCATCTCGACGGCACCGACGTGGCCGAAGCTTATAAAGACGTCGTATCGCGTTTTCTCGGCGAGCAGAAATCGCTTCGCTTTACCGATTACCAGAAGCCCGGGCTGCTGCAGCGCCTCTTCGGCACCAAGTAAGGGGAGCGCACGTTATGTCGATTCTTTCGTTTTTGCTGGGCGAGAAGAAGAAGTCCGCGTCGGTAGCGAAGGAACGCCTGCAGTTGATCATCGCGCACGAGCGCGCCGGCGGTCATGCTCCCGCCGATTATCTGCCTGCGTTGCAACGCGAACTGGTAGCCGTGATTTCGAAGTACGTGCGGATTTCCGACGACGACATCCGCGTGAGTCTCGAGCGCCAGGACGACCTTGAGGTGCTCGAGGTCAAGATAGAGATTCCGCAGACCTTATGAGCCCGCTGCTCGCTGAGTGAGGTCGGCTCGGCGCGTGTCGATGCGCGCGCCGCGAACGAACGTCGACGAGCGCGGGTCAGGGACGAGGTGCGGGCGAGCCGCCTTCAGCTGGCCTATCAGTTTGTCTATCAGTTCGCTTGTCAGCTGAAGTGCGAGCGGAGGTATCAGCAGAACTGTCCGCAGACGGCTCGTTGGAGCGATCCGCGGCGATCACTTCCGCCACCGGCTCCGATGCGTCGAATTCGGGCGCATCCACCGCGGGCACTTCCGGCACCGGAGCGGGCGCCGGGCGCGGCAGCGGCGCCATGTAGCGCTCGGAAAGCGCCTCATAAAGCGGCGGCGCGAAAAAGCGCGACACGCGGCTCGCAATGAGCGCGGTGGCCATTAGCGAAATCACGAGCGCGTGACCGTTGATCATCTCCATCACGATCACAAAAGACGTGATCGGCGATTGCGTGACCGCGGCCAGATAGCCGACCATGGCGAGGGCGATCAGCATCGGCAGTTGCATGGAGCCGAACACCATGTGCAGCAGATTGCCGAAGCCTGCGCCGATCGACAGCGATGGCGCGAAGATGCCGCCCGGAATGCCGGGCAGATATGAGCCGACCATCGAAATCATTTTGAGGAACGGATAGAACACCGACAGCTGTTCGTGTCCGTCGAGCAATCCGCGTGCTTCCGCATAGCCGCTGCCGAACGTGGTGCCGCCCGATATCAAGCCGACTGCCGCAATCACGAAGCCGCACAGCGCGGCGAACACGACGGGCCGCTCGCCGTGCAATTGACGCAGCGGCGCGGGAATCCAGCGCGCGGTGTTCAGCAGCAGCCAGCAGAACACGCCGCCCGCAATACCCGTAATGATGGCCGTGAGCAGCACCGCGAGCGCAAGCAGATTGGGAAAGTGCGCGCCGATCTGAATGGTGCCGAAGTACGTGTAGTTGCCGTTCAGTCCGAGCGCGATCACACCGGCAATGATGATGGCGGTAATCAGCACGCCGCTCGCGCGGGCTTCGAAACTGCGCGTCAACTCCTCGATGGCGAACACGATACCGGCAAGCGGCGTATTGAACGCCGCCGACAAACCCGCCGCCGCGCCGGCCAGCACCAGTTGCCGCTCGATCAGCGCATTCGAACGCGGATAAAGCCTGCGCAGATTGAACATGAGGGCCGCGCCAACCTGCACGGTCGGCCCTTCGCGGCCGATCGTAAATCCGCCGAGAATCGCCAGAAAGGACACCGCGATCTTGCCGGACAGAATGCGGAACGACAGCAGCCGCGCGCCATATTCGCCGGGTTTCGAATGAAGCGTGGCGATCACCTGAGGAATCCCGCTGCCCTCGGCGCCGCGAAAGAACTTGCGCGTGAGCCAAACGGCGAGCGCGGCCACCGCGGGTGTAATGATGAGCGGCGCCCACACATGCTCGCGCTGCACCGCGCGAAACTCCTCGTAGCCCCAATCGATCAGCCGCGCATAGAGCACCGCCACGAGTCCGACTGCGATCGCGCCGAGCCAGAAAATGCCGTACTGGCGCCAAAGACGTCTCGCTCGACGCACGATCCCGGAAGAAAGAAGAGGTTGCGCTCGCGACATGAGATCTGGATGTGCAAAGGGTGAAGTATAAAGCGCGCGGAAAACGTCAAACCGTATGAAAGCATTGTGAAATGGAGTAAAAAGGCAAGCTGTAAGGCGCGCGATGTAAGACGCCGTATTGTTTTCCGGCGGCCGCACTGCCCGGTTCAGCAAAGACTATTCCATTCGTCGGCTAAAATATCTTGACGTTGAACAACCAAAGGCCCTCAATGAAGCGAGTCCTTATCGTCAAGGTCACCTCACTCGGCGATATCGTGCAAGCGCTGCCCGTCGTGGCGGACATCAAACGCGCGTTTCCTGGCGTTCAAGTGGATTGGGCCGCAGACGAAGCATTCGCCGAAGTGGCGCAATGGTGCAAGGGCATCGACCGCGTGCTGTTCGCGCCGCTGCGGCGCTTCAAGAAAGCGCGCCGGTGGGCCGACCTGAAGGCGATCGCGGCGTCCATCGCGGAGCTGCGTGCGTATCGCTACGATTACATCATCGACATTCACGGCGTGTACAAAAGCGCGATCATCGCGTTTCTGGCCCGCTCGTCGCGTTGCATCGGCTATCAGTCTCAGGATCTGGGCGAGCGCGGCGCCGCGTTTGCGTACACAGGGCGCTTTGGTCCGCGTCCGCAATGCAATGCGTGGCACGGCATGCGTATCAGCGCTGGCGAGGCCCTGGGTTACGAAGTAGAGGGCCCGCCCGTCTACGACCTGAAATTGCCCGAGCCCGTAAGACCGCCGTTCGAAGGCGAGCGCGCGCCAGTCGCCGCGCTTTTTCATGCGACGTCGAAAGACGACAAGAAATGGCCGGTCTCGCATTGGGCGGTGGTCGGCACCGAGCTCTCCCAACGCGGCTTCCGCGTGGTCTTGCCCTGGGGTTCGGAAGGCGAGCGCATCGAGGCCGAGCAGATCGCGGCGCAAGTGCCAGGCTCGAAAGTTCTGCCGAAGATGACCGTGACGGAAATCGCGCAAATGATCGACGCATGCTCGTTGGTGGTCGGCGCGGACACCGGTTTCGTCCACCTCGCACATGCACTGCTGAAGCGCACTGTGATGGTTTTCGTGGCGACGTCGCCGGAGCATTGCGGCGTGGAAGCGCCGTTCCGCTCGATCTCGGTCGGCGACGGTCTTTCGGTGCCGCCCATCAGCGCCGTGCTCGATGCCATCGACTACGTGCACAGCAAGCCGCCCGCCGCCGCTGGGCAGGGCTCCGCTGCGGCTTGAGCGCAGCTTCTGCCGGCAATCGTTTGCTCAAAAGAAAAGGGCGTCACGCGCAGAGTGCCTATGCAACCGGCACTGTTACGTGACGCCCCTGGAAACGCCCGCGTCGGGGAACGTCGGGCGAAGAGGATTCGGCTTGCTGCGCAACCATGCGACGCATGAAGCGCCCATTACACGGTTGTTAAATCTGTCGCTTTTCGTTGGTTGCCGGAGCGGTCGCGCTTGCTGCGCGCGCCCCGGTAGTTGGTGAATGTGGGCGTGAGCGCCGCTTGCAAATGGCGCCGGACCGACGCCGCGCCTGTCTTGAGGAGGGCCACAAGGCAACACCCTCAAGGCGCATCACCGACCGACATGTTCAAGTCAGTATAGGCGGTGTTTTCATCTGGCGTGAGCGGGCATTGCCATGTGTCCGGTCGAGTCACGCGAGTCTGCGAACGTGTGTAACACACGCGTGATCTTCCCTTACAACTGGCAACGTTCTGGCAGCCGCGCGTCGTGTTCAATCGAGTCATTCGGGATTTCTCGAACGAACCTGACTCGACGGAGAACAACATGAAACGCCTGCTCCTGACTCTGATCGCCGGCACCGTGCTCGCAACCCTGCTTGGCGGCTGCATTGTCGCGCCGGCGCCGGGCTATTACTACGGCGGTGGAGGCTACTACCACCATCACGGCTATTACTATCGTTAAGCTGGCGGCCTGGCGCAAAGCCGGCCCGCGAGGCACGGTCCGAGCGTCAGGCGACCAGCATCTCGAACGCGATGACAGCGGTAATGGCCGCCGCGTTCGCGGCCAGTGCCTCGACAACAATGCCTTTCCAGGTGGCGGGACGAAAACGCAGCGCCAGTAGCAGCGAACACAACAGCGCGAGCGCGATGATTGTCACGACGTCGGCATTATGTAGATGAAGGTTCATCCGGGCCTCCCTGCTTGCCATGGGGTCATTCAGGTCGAGTATAGGCAAGTCAAGAAGGCGTGCAAGGCAGGGGATTCACTCAGCGAACCCCCCGCCTGGCAGGGACTTCAGCGATAAACCGCCGAGGTTCCCCGCCTGCCGATCAACGCGTCACATCAAGCGCGAGTCGCGCGTCTCGCGCATGCATAGAACGCCGATCATGCTGACGGCCGCGGCGATCGACACATACCCGCCCACCCACGGCAGCCCGCCGCGTGCGGCCAGCATTTGCGCGATGTACGGCGCAACCGATGCGCCGAGAATCCCGCCCAGGTTGTACGACACCCCCGCGCCGGTATAACGCACGTTGGTGGGAAACAGTTCGGGCAGCAGCGCGCCCATCGGCGCGAACGTCACGCCCATCAGGAACAGTTCGATGACGAGGAACAGCAGCACGAGCGGCGTTTGTCCGCTGCCGAGGAGCGGCGCCATGGTGAAGCCCGACAGGACCGCTGCGACGATGCCCACGATCAGCACCGGCTTGCGGCCATAGCGGTCGCTTGCCCATGCGGACAGCGGCGTGGCGAGCGCCATGAACACCACGGCAATGCACAGCAGTCCGAGGAACGTCTGCCGCGGAATGTGCAGCACCGACACGCCGTAGGACAGCGAGAACGTGGTCGCGTTATAGAACAGCGTGTAGCAGACCACCATCGCCAGCGCGCCCAGCAGCGTGGGCTTCCAATGCCGCGACAGCAGCGTCGCGATGGGCACCTTCACGCGCTCCTGACGCTCGATGGCGGCCTGGAAGGCCGGCGTCTCCGCGATCTTCAGCCGCACGTAAAGCCCGAGCGCGACCAGCACCGCGCTCACGAGGAACGGCACGCGCCAGCCCCAGCTACGGAACTGCGCGTCGCTCAACGACATCGCAAGGGCGAAGAAGAGGCCGTTGGACGCGAGAAAGCCGATAGACGGTCCGAGTTGCGGGAACATGCCGAACCAGCCGCGCTTGCCGGCAGGCGCATTTTCGGTGGCGAGCAGCGCCGCGCCGCCCCATTCACCGCCCAGGCCAATGCCCTGGCCAAAACGCAAGATGCACAGAAGGATCGGTGCAAGACTGCCGATCGAGTCGTAGCCCGGCACGACGCCGATCAGCGTGGTGGAGACGCCCATCACGAGTAAAGACGCGACGAGCGTCGATTTACGGCCGATGCGATCGCCGAAATGGCCGAACAGGAACGAGCCGATTGGCCGCGCGACGAACGCAATGCCGAACGTGACGAAAGCCGACAGCGCCTGAGCCGTTGCCGAGCCATGCGGAAAAAACACTGGGCCGATGACGAGCGCCGCGGCGGTCGCGTAGACGTAGAAATCGTAGAACTCGATCGCGGTGCCGATGAAGCTCGCGAAGATGATCCGCGCGCTGTTGGTGTGTCCGGCCGCATTGGGCTCGGCCGCGGAAATCGGCGATGTGGACATGCAGGGTCTCCATGTATCGTGATGCCGCGTTGCCTCGCTCGATAGCGGCGCAATGAGGCTGCGCAGCGGCGCGGTTAATCGGCATCTTTGTTCAGGTTCGTGCGCTTGAGTCGAACTCGCGTCGGCGATGCGGCTGAGGGGCGACGAACCCGCAGCATACAACGTCGGCCGTGGGGACTCGCGCGCGAATGCGGCCTCTGCGCGTGCATGGCGGTGGCGCCGCGACGCAGCAAAGGCGTTTGCGTGGCGCGCGTGGATGACGCGGCGCCGCGACAGGTGGCAGCAAGCCGCGCCAGCGGATGAGCGGGCGGCCTGCACCGTGCCGGAGGCTCCGGCGAGGAATCGGAAAATTATAGCGAGCGCGGCGCTCGCGCAGCAAGGCGGCTGGCCGATCGGCCAGGCCGCGCTCAGTCGCTTAGTCGATGGTCAGCGATTGCGGCGAGGCCAGTTCGCGCAGCTGGAACTTACCGTCGTCGTTGAACAGCCAATCTTCGAACAGTTCGAGCTGGCCACGGCCGTTCAACAGTTTGCCCGGCGGCAATGGCAGCGGTGACGCACGCCGCAGGGTGGCGAGCGCGGTACTTTCCGCTTCGTCGTCGCCGTTCGTGCGATACACCGACGACGCGACAACGTGCCCGTTGCGATCCACGGTGAACGACACCACGACGAGCGAGCGCAGCATTGCTTGCGGCTTGCCGCGCAGCACATACGAAGGATTGCGCTCGACGATGCGTTGCGCGACGGCCTCGCGATACTGATCGAGCGTCGCGCTGTTGACTGCGGCGGGCGGCGTCGCGACGACCGCCTTTGGCGGCGGTGTGATCGTGCAGCCGGCGATGCCGAGTGCGAGCAACGCCATGGATGCGCTGCCGCGTAGAGATAGTGACCATGCGCTGCCGCGGCGAGCGCTGCATTCAGTCATGGGGCGAAGGAGGCGCGTGCGGGTAAGCATGATGAACCACTAAAGAGGGCAGAACCTGTTTTGATGGTAGTCAAAAACCGCCGCGTTTCAATCCGCGTTCGCCCCGGTATGTCGACGAAGGCGCCACAAAAAAGGCGAACTCGCCAACGAGTTCGCCTTCGCAATCCGTTATGCATGAACGCGCCGATGCCGGCGCATTCGCGCAAGTTCAACGCGTGTCAGTTCAACGCTTGCCGTGCCGCTTTGACCGCGGCCAGCACCTGCTCGGGTGCCGTGCCGCCCGGATGATTGCGGCTTGCAACCGAGCCTTCGAGCGTCAGGTACGAGAACACGTCGTCGCCGATCAGATGCGCGACGTTCGGCAATTCCGCGCGCATTTCCTCGAGCGTGAGGTCCGCGAGATCGCAGCCGCGATCCGCGCAGATGCGCACGGCCAGCGCAACGGCTTCGTGCGCGTCGCGAAACGCCAGTCCGCGCTTGACGAGGTAGTCGGCGAGATCGGTTGCCGTAGAGAACCCTTGCAACGCGGCGTCGCGCATGGCTTGCGGCTTCACCGAAATGCCCGCGACCATTTCCGCGAAGATGCGCAGGGTATCGGCGACGGTGTCCACCGTGTCGAACAGCGGTTCCTTGTCTTCCTGATTGTCCTTGTTGTACGCGAGCGGCTGGCCTTTCATCAGCGTGAGCAGCGCCATCAGATGACCGTTCACACGGCCAGTCTTGCCGCGCGCGAGTTCGGGCACGTCAGGATTCTTTTTCTGCGGCATGATGGACGAACCCGTGCAGAAGCGGTCGGCCAGATCGATGAAGCCGACGCGCGGGCTCATCCACAGCACGAGTTCTTCGGAGAAGCGCGAGATGTGCGTCATGACGAGCGCAGACGCCGCCGTGAATTCGATCGCGAAGTCGCGGTCGGACACCGCATCGAGCGAGTTCGCGCAGATGCCGTCGAAGCCGAGCGTCTTCGCCACCGCGTGGCGGTCGATCGGATAGCTCGTGCCGGCGAGTGCCGCCGCGCCCAGCGGCAGACGGTTCACGCGCTTGCGGCAATCGAGCATGCGCTCGGCGTCGCGAGAAAACATTTCGACGTAGGCGAGCAGGTGATGGCCGAACGTGACCGGTTGCGCAACCTGCAAGTGCGTGAAGCCGGGCATGATGGTCGACGCGTTCTTCTCCGCCATGTCGAGCAGCGCCGTGCGCAGTTCCTTCAGCAGCTCGCCGATGCGGTCGATCTCGCCGCGCAGCCACAGGCGGATGTCGGTCGCGACCTGGTCGTTACGCGAGCGGCCCGTGTGCAGGCGCTTGCCGGCGTCGCCGATCAGCGCGGTGAGGCGCGCTTCGATGTTCAGGTGAACGTCTTCCAGGTCGAGTTGCCACTCGAACTCGCCTCGCTCGATTTCGCCCTTGATCTGCGCCATGCCGCGTTGGATCGCGGCGAGGTCTTCGGCGGCGATGATTTTCTGCGCGCCCAGCATCGAGGCGTGCGCGAGCGACCCTTCAATGTCGACGAGCGCCAGACGCTTGTCGAAGAAAACCGACGACGTGTAGCGTTTGACGAGCTCCGACATCGGCTCCGAGAAGCGAGCCGACCAGGCTTCGCCTTTTTTGTGCAGTTGGGACGTCATGGTTTTGGGCAGTTAAGCGGCAGTTATGCAGCAGTTAAGTGGCGATCGGGCGAGCGGTAAGAGGCTGACGGCGCGGATGCGCCTGGCATGACTGCGAGCGCGCCGCCGAAGCATGGAAAGACAGGGATTTTAACACTGGCACAACGCCGCGCCGACGACCGAACCGCGCCGCATAAGCGAGACCGAGAGCGTCGGCTAACCGGGGCTTGCATGGCCGCTCATGCAGCACGCTCGCTTGCGGCCTGCAATGGCGGCTCGTGCAACGGCTTATTCGCGCACCAGCACTACCAGCTTCAGATCCTCGCGATGCGCGGGTTTGAACGTGATCTGATCGTAGACGAGCCGACCGTCGCGCGGATGATTGAATTCGCGCCGCCCGCCTTCGCGGCCTCCGACGTCTTGCGAAGCCCAGAAGCGCGCAAACGCGTCGCTCGCGGCGGTGAGCGAATCGATCAGCGCACGCGTTGGCGCGTCGTTCAGATGACGGATCGAATCCGCGCGAAACTCGGCGGCTAGACGGCGCGCGCGCGTGTCCCAGTCGACGATCAACTCGCGCGCCGCCGGTTCCGTGAACGTGTAGCGCAGCAGATTGCGGTCATGCGCGCCGTCGAGCCAGCCGACGAAAAGATCGGCCGCGCGTTCGTTCCAGGCGAGCGCATTCCATTGCCGATCGAGCACATAGGCGGGCGCGTTCACGAGTTGCACGGTTTGGAGCAGTGTGGCGGGCGCGTCGGCGGCGGCCGGGTCGGGTTCGGCCGGATCGCGCTGGGCGGCCAGCTCGAACAGGTACGCCCGCTCGGCCCGCGACAGTTGCAGTGCGACGGCGATACGTGCGAGCGCGTCGGCGGAAGCGGAAACCGGACGCCCTTGCTCGATCCATGTGTACCAGGTCGGACTCACGCCGCACAGCTGCGCGACTTCCTCGCGCCGCAAGCCGGGCGTGCGGCGGCGCGGGCCCGGCGGCAGGCCGACAGCTTGCGGCGACAGCCGTTCGCGGTGCGCGCGGATGAAGTCGCCCAGCGCCCGGGCGGGCGTGGCATCGAGCGGCGGCGGGTTGTCGGCGGAAGAGGGCGTGCTCGTTCGCGTGGTCATTCGTTTGGTGCGGCGTGAGGAGGGTGGTATAGATACCAGAATAATTGCTTAACTTGTACTGGTACACGGCGGGCTCTATTGTAGCGGCGTACCGTCTCGAACGGCAGGCCGCGCTGCCAGCCCGAGAAACGCGGACCCACACGACACAGTCCCACGCAGACAACCGGAGCTATTCATGAAGCATCACGATCAGGTCGCCGACGCCTTCGGCTCGACTGCCGCCGCCTATTTGACGAGTCCGACCCACGCGACCGGCGCCGATTTGCGGACGCTGGCTGAGTCGATCGCGGCGACGCCGGACGCGACGGTGCTCGACATGGGCTGCGGCGCGGGCCACGCGAGTTTTGCGGTCGCGCCGCACGCGAAAGAAGTGATCGCCTATGACATCGCCGCGCCGATGCTCGCCACCGTTGAAGGCGCGGCGAAGGATCGCGGCCTCGCCAACATTCGCACGCGGCAGGGCGCGGCCGAAAAATTGCCGTTCGCCGATCACACGTTCGATTGGGTCATCAGCCGGATGAGCGCGCATCACTGGCACGACGTGGCGCCGGCGCTCGCCGAAGTTCGGCGCGTGCTGAAGCCGGGCGGCCGGGTGCTGTTCATTGACATCGCCGGCATCGACCATCCGTTGCTGGACACGCATATCCAGGCAATCGAACTGTTGCGCGACGGCTCGCATATTCGCGATTACCGCGCCGACGAATGGATCGCGCTCTTCGAAGCTGCGGGTTTCAAGGCCTCGATTCGCGAGCGCTGGCGCATCGACATCGAGTTCGGCTCGTGGGTGGCGCGCATGCGCACGCCCGAGCCGCGCGTGGTGGCGATCCAGTCGCTGTGGCGCAATTCGCCGGATGAAGTGCGGCAGTATTTCGACGTGAAGGAAGACGGCTCTTTCAAGCTGGATGCGTTGATGGTCGAAGCGGGTTGAGAAGGCGTCTGCGGAACTTCAACCGATCTGCCGGAGCCGTGCTTGCTGTTTCAGGGCACGCGGCTCCCGGCTGTGCGGTTGGGTTACTGGATCGCCCTCGTTGTCGGCATTACCCGTGGATCGCTACAAAGGCGTTCGCAGCCGCCTTCGCATATTGGGACTAGCGTCACGGCAATCTGATTCAACGCCTTGTTTCCCCTGCTGTCGATGTCCGGGCGTTTGATCTCGCGCGTATCCATCCAGATATTGCTTTCCTTGATTCCGAGTTGGATCAGATACGCGCGTAATGCTGATCCTCTCTGCCCTGCAAGCGCGACGGGATCGCGTTCGATCGCATATCCACCTGCGTATATGATCCCCCTGATCTCAACGTTCGGCCATTGGCGAGCGGCTATTACCATTTCCGTGATTCTCAGCCGGTCAGAATTGGGAATCTCGGCAGAGTTGAGCGGTAAGCTGTCTTCCATGTTTTCGGAGACCGTGCACGCACTAGCCTGAATCGCCGCAATGAGAATGGACAGCGCTAAAAACGTCACCTTGGATGACGCTATAAATCTTTTCATCTTGTGCCTTATTCGTCGAATCCCACGTAACACGCCAGGCTGTCAGCATTGCGAATTGCCTGATGCGGGTTGGACTGCGCCCAGAATGACAACCCGATGCTAATGCCGTACATTCCGTCATTCGAATCGAACACGTCCGCGAAGTGGGTGCACTCGTGAATCAGTGTCAACACCTTGCAGCCCTTCCATAATTGCGCTTCCGGCGATGTGCAGAAATGCGGATAGATGGCAATCATCCGCCTGACCGAGTCAGGTTTGCAGACAGCGGCGTCGGTTGAACCATTATCAGGGAACACTGTGCATGTTATGTTCCTTTGCTTTTGCTGATCCCACCTGACCACATGATCCGGTTTCAGATTGCGCATGGTCTCCAGCAATTTTGGCATACCGGTTTGCAGTATGTCGCGTATCTCACCGTCCGAACGACCGAACCATTTTCTCGCGCGCTCTTGTTCACTCCGATCCCATTTGTCGAGCGCTTTTAGACGGTTTTGGATCAATGACACTGCCGTATCGCGCGATCGCGTAATTGCCTCCCGGAATTCCTGGTTGGACATGTTCTCGCAGATATGCGTCATGTCCAACTCGACATGAACCTGCGACCCCGGCATTGTATTTGTCGCCGCGGAGTCGTGAACAACCACATGATCGTTGTCAGGCATTACTGTTTGGCTCGATTACCACTAGTTGTAGATTTTGCGATGTTGGGGTCGAAATGCGCTGCGTTCGTCCCTGGTCGTCGGTGACTCCGCTCAAGACCTGCTGTGAGGCCGTTCGAATGTCGTATTGCACGCCCGCAAGCGGTTGTCCGGTCGCAGCGTCGCGCAAGACATATTGCTCGTCGTAAGCTACGGAAGACGCGCTG
The DNA here is from genome assembly GCF_032806925.1 of Paraburkholderia kirstenboschensis. Taxonomy (NCBI): domain Bacteria; kingdom Pseudomonadati; phylum Pseudomonadota; class Betaproteobacteria; order Burkholderiales; family Burkholderiaceae; genus Paraburkholderia; species Paraburkholderia kirstenboschensis. Next base: position 3,808,573 of record NZ_CP136513.1, read on the forward strand.
CCTGTATCTGGTGCATGCAAGCCAGATACGGCACCAGTGCTATCGTCCTCATAGAAGCACTTGGACTCCGGGCTAGCCATCACGCGGTTCCGTCCGCACGGGCAGACTACGAGATCGCCCTCGAGGACGCCTGCTCGGCCGCGATATGTTCGCCGCGTTGCGGTGCCGATAATCCTGAACCTGCCTTCACACGTGCCGCACGTTGCTTCGTCGCCGTACAGGGCGAATGGCTTGCCGCGGTCCGTCATATAAGTGGCCGACCCCCAACGACAATACCTCCTGTCGTAGTGGGACTTCCCTGCACGACGAGTGCCTTACGCATGAACTTGGTCCGCTACAGATGCGTCGGCGAGCGGCAGTCGGTAAGGCGGTTCAAGCGACTCGCGGCACTTTCTCTCTGACATGGACCAGTCTCCTCAAAAGTTGAATGCCACAAAGGTTGTGGCCAGATGAGGATAACGGGCGTGACCGACCCGACCTGTAAAAGACTGTCAAGATTGGCGATCTGTTGACTGTGATCTTATTCTGCCGTGTACGTAATGCGGCTCAAGCACAGCTTGCAAAACGCGTCACCAATGCACCAGGAACCGTTCCGGCAAACAATAAAGCCGAACGCGACCAATAGATGCACGTCCGGCTTTATCTCCAACTACATGGGCAGCGGCGCCTGCAAACGCCACTGCCATCCGCCACTGTCAGCCCGTATTCCGCAACCCCGCCGCGATCCCGTTGATGCTCAAATGAATCCCGCGCCGCACGCGCGCGTTGGTGTCGCCCGCGCGGTAACGCTTGAGCAATTCGACCTGCAGGTGATTGAGCGGATCGAGATAAGGGAAGCGGTTCTTGATCGAACGCGCGAGCAGCGGATTTTCCGCGAGCCGTTCGCTCTTGCCGGTGATCTCCGACAACACTTTGGACGTGCGCTCCCATTCCGCGACGATCCGCTCGAACACATGCTTGCGCAGCTTCTTGTCCGTGACGAGCGCCGCATAGCGCGAGGCCACCGCGAGGTCGGTCTTCGCCAGCACCATGTCCATGTTCGAGAGCAGCGTCGAGAAGAACGGCCAGCTCTTGTGCATTTTCTTCAACTGCGCGAGACGGCGCCCGCGCTCGGCGTCGCTCGGCGCGCCGTCGAGATACGCGGCCACCGCACTGCCGAACCCATACCAGCCGGTCAGCAACAGCCGGCACTGGCCCCACGAGAAACCCCACGGAATGGCGCGCAAATCTTCGATCTTGCGTTGCTTCGGATCCTGCAACTTGCGCGACGCAGGACGGCTGCCGATGTTCAGTTCGGCGATCTCCGAGATCGGCGTGGACTCGAAAAAATACTCCTTGAAGCCGGGCGTTTCATACACGAGCGCGCGATACGAGGCCATGGCCGCGTCGGACAATTGCTGCATCGTGGCTTCGAAAACCGGCAGTTCCGCGGGTGCCGTGCCATGCGGCAGCAACGACGCTTCGAGGGTCGCAGCCACCACCGTTTCCAGATTGCGCCGGCCGATTTCCGGATTGCCGAACTTGCTCGCGATCACTTCGCCTTGTTCCGTCAATCGGATCTGACCGTCGACGGTGCCGGGCGGCTGCGACAGAATCGCCTGGTAAGTCGGGCCGCCTCCACGGCCGACGGTGCCGCCGCGTCCGTGGAAAAGGCGCAGCGTGATGCCGCGTTCGTTGAAGAGCGACACGAGCGCGAGTTCGGCGCGGTACAACTCCCAGTTCGACGTGAGGAAGCCGCCGTCCTTGTTGCTGTCCGAATAGCCGAGCATCACTTCCTGCTCGTTGCCCTGATGTTCGATGATCGAGTCGACGCCCGGCAGCGCAAGGAGATCGCGCATGATGTGCGGCGCGTTGCGCAAGTCGGGGATCGTCTCGAAGAGCGGGATCACCATCAGCGCCGCCTTGGCCGGATCATTCGCGTCGCCGAGCCGCCCTTGCAGAAGGCCGGTCTCTTTTTGCAGGAGCATCACCTCGACCAGATCGCTGACCGTCTCAGTGTGCGAAATGATGTAGTTGCGAACCGCGCGCGCGCCGAATTTTTCACGCGTGACACGCGCTTCTTCCAGCACGCCGAGTTCGCTCTTCACGAGATCCGAGTACTCGGCATACGGCAGGCGCAACGGGCGCGGCTGCGCAAGTTCCGCAAGCAACACTTCCAGCTTCTCGCTTTCTGCGAGCGCGGCATAGTCGTCATGAACGCCCGCGCGCTTCAGCAGTTCGGCGATCACCGCTTCGTGGATGTCCGAGCTCTGGCGCAAGTCGATGCTCGCGAGATGAAAGCCGAACACTTCGGCCGCACGCGCGAGCGGCGCGAGACGCGGCGCGGCGAGCGGCGCGCCATGATGCGCGGCGAGCGAATCGATCAGCACATGCAGATCGCGCACGAATTCGGAGGCGTCGTCGTAGGGGGTCGCGCGAATCGGCGCTGCGCCGCGGCCCGCGCTGCGCAGCGGCACGCTGCCTTCGCCGAGACGCACGCGCGCGCTTGCCGCGAGCCGCGTGTACATGCCGATCAGCGCACGGCGATAAGGCTCGTCTGTACGATGCGGCGAGCGGTCAGGCGAGATTTCCGCGAGCGCTTTGAGTTCGTCGCTCGCGCCGGCGAGCAGATTCGACACGGACAACTCCGCGCCAAGCTTGTGCACCTGCTCGAGATAGTGTTCGAAGATCACCTCTGCCTGGCGCGCGATTGCATGTTCGAGCGTTTCAGCCGTGACATTCGGATTGCCGTCGCGGTCGCCGCCGATCCAGCTGCCCATCTGGAAGAACGGTGGCAGACGCGCTTCGAGGCCGTGCTCCTTGAGCGCCTCTTCGATATCGGCGTAAAGCGCGGGGATTTCTTCGAGGAAGGTAGCGCGGTAGTACGACAGCGCGTTTTCGATTTCATCGGCGACGGTGAGCCGCGAGTCGCGCAGCATCCGCGTTTGCCACAGCGAGGTGACGCGCGCGCGCAGCATTGCTTCGTTATGCGCGCGCTCGCGGTCGGTCAACTGCTGATCGCGTTCGGCGAGCAGGCGCGCGACGTCGTGCTCCGCGTCCAGAATGCTCTTGCGCTGCACTTCCGTTGGGTGCGCGGTGAGCACGGGCACGATGAGTGCGTCGTTGAAAAACTGCTGCAACACGGGCGTTGCGGCGGCGCCCGCTTCGACCAGCCGCTCCAGCGCATGGGCAATGGTGCCCGGCTGCGCGGCGGAGCCTGCCAGCGCGTGAATACGGTGACGGCGATTGCGGTGGCGGTCTTCGGCGATATTCGCGAGATGCGAGAAGTAGCTGAACGCGCGCACCACGCTGACCGTCTGTTCGGGACTCAGCGAGCGCAGTTTTTTGTCGAGCGTCTGCACCGCGGCGTTGTCGTCTTCGCGGCGAAAACGCACGGCCGTCTGACGGATTGTTTCGACGACGTCGAACACCGCGTCGCCTTCCTGTTCACGAAGCACGTCGCCGAGGAGCCGCCCCAGATAGCGGATGTCCTGGAAGAGCGGATGGTCCTTGTCGTCGCGCGTACGGCCGTTGGTTTTCGGCGCGGCGACGACGGTGTCTTCGGAGACGGCTTGCAGGTTCGGCGCTTTGTCTTCCGCCTTGTTCTTCGCTTGCGCTTTCGAGTTCGTCTTTGCCTCCGTCTTCGCCTTGTTCGTGGCGGACGCGGTTTTGGCCGGCTTGTCCGCCTTCGAAGTCTTTACGGCTTTTTCCGGCTTGACCGGCGCGGCGGTTCTATCGGCCTTGATGGCTTTCGCGGCGTTGGCAGCCTTCGCGCCGGTGGTCGCCCGTTTGGCTTTGCCCGGCTGGGCCGTGCTTGCTTTAGACGATGCGGAAGCCGTGGACGCGTTGGCGTCCGCAGTGGAAGCGTTGGGCGATGCAGTGTTGCGGCGGGCAGGGCGCGCCGATCCGGAAGACGTCACGATGGGTTTCCTCAGGGAAGCCAGGGTCTGTTAAGTGATGAACTGCTACTGCGGAATTCAAAACTGCACTGGAACTGCAACGTGAACTGCATTGAAGCGGTATGCACCGATGGCGATACGCCGAGGAGGAAGGCCGCGCGACCGCACAAGCTCTGCATGCGGCGCATGTTGCGCCGCATTGGATCATCGCGCATGCAACGCCGCGATGCGCGAACGACCGTGCGTGAACAGGCCGCAATGGGACAGCCGCGCAGGGCGCGAAGCCCGTCTTCTTCGTCGATACCGCGTCGGCACGGCGCCCCGCCGCGCCTCGATTCGAGCCTTGATCCGTAAGGGCGACAGGCGGGCGAACCGGGGAGTCAACGCAAGGGCGCGTGCTAACATTGTTTGTTATTCCATCCCGTCATTCAATCGACAAGCTAATGAACACCGAGACGTTTGCCGCGCCACCCCACACGCTTGTGATTGCGTCGCGAGAAAGCCGCCTCGCCATGTGGCAGGCGGAGCATGTGCGATGTGCGCTGCACAAATTATATCCATCTTGTGACGTAAAAATCCTCGGAATGACGACACGTGGCGATCAAATTCTCGATCGCACTTTGTCGAAGGTGGGTGGTAAGGGGCTGTTCGTCAAAGAACTCGAAGCTGCGCTCGCCGATGGCCGCGCCGATCTCGCCGTGCACTCGCTCAAAGACGTGCCGATGGAACTGCCCGCGGGCTTCGCGCTCTCCACGATCATGGAGCGCGAAGATCCGCGCGACGCACTCGTGTCGAACGATTACGACTCGCTAGCCGCGCTGCCGGCCGGTGCGGTGGTGGGCACATCGAGCCTGCGCCGCGAAGCGATGCTGCGCATGCGCTATCCGCATCTCGAAGTGCGGCCGCTGCGCGGCAATCTGGATACGCGCCTCGCCAAACTGGATCGCGGCGATTACGCGGCGATCATTCTCGCTGCGGCAGGCCTCAAGCGCCTCGGCCTGGGTGACCGTATCCGTGCGCTGCTGGATCCGGAGGACAGCTTGCCTGCTGCGGGGCAGGGCGCGCTCGGCATCGAGATTCGCGCCGATCGCGCGGACCTCGCGGCATGGCTCGCGCCGCTGCATCACGAACATACGGCGGCAGCCGTCGAAGCCGAGCGCATGGTGTCGCGTTCGCTCGGCGGCAGTTGCGAAGTGCCGCTCGCCGCGTACGCGACATGGCATGACGGCGCGCTGCATCTGCGCGGCATCGTGGCGACGCCCGATGGCCAACGCGTTTTGAGTGCGCAGGCGTCGGCGCCCGCGCCGACCGTCGAACGCGCAATCGCCTTGGGCAGCGAAGTGGCGAGCGCGCTCGAACAGCAAGGCGCAATGGACATCGTCCGCGCGCTCAGCACGGCGAGCGGTCCCGCGGCGCCGGGAGCGGGTGCGGTCTCGGGCGCGGCAGACAGCGCGGTGTCCGGCGACTGATGGCGGCCGACATTCCCGGCAACGCATCGTCATCCGCCGGCAAGGCGGCGTTCACGGTCGTTATTACGCGACCGGCCGGTCAGTCGGGCGAACTGATAGAACGCCTTTTGGCGGCCGGCATTGCGACGCTCGACTTCCCGCTGATCGACATTGCGCCCGTCGCCGACGACGCGCCGTTGCGCGCCGCGCTCGCCTCCCTTGAACGCTATGCGCTCGTCGTATTCGTGTCGCCGAATGCGATCGATCACGCGTTCGCGAAGAGCGGCGCGATCTGGCCGCACGCATTGCCGGTCGGCGTAGTCGGGCCGGGCAGCGTGCGGGCGCTCGCGCGCCACGGCGTCCGTGCGCCGGCTCACCGGGTCATCAGTCCAGCATCCGACGCGGACGACGACAACGGACGCTTCGACTCCGAAGGCCTCTTCGCCGCGATCGACTCGGCGCTCGGCGAGGCGAATCTCGAAGGCAAGCGTGTTCTGATCGTGCGCGGCGACGGCGGCCGCGAGTGGCTCGCCGAGCGTCTGCGCGAGGCCGGCGCTGAGGTGGAGACGGTCGCCGCGTACCGGCGGCTCGTGCCAGAACCGTCGATCGGCGCGTGGGCTCGTGTGCATCGACTGCTTGCGGGCGAAGCGCATGCCTGGCTTCTCACCAGTTCCGAAGGCGTGCGCAATCTGCACGAACTCGCGCACGAGCATCTCACCGCCGACGAACTCGCGCAGCTCAAGCGCGCCACGCTCGTCACGCCTCATCCCCGTATTGCTCAGACCGCGCGGGCATTGGGTTTTGATAGGATTATGGTGTCCGGCGCGGGCGACGAGCGCATCGCACACGCCTTACTCGCCGCCCTGCCGACCGTAGTTCAACCGGTACCGTCCAATCCGGCTCATTCACCGGCTAAATCACGCATGACTGAAACGAACGCATCCACGAACGCTTCACCCCAGCCGGCCGCGACCGCAGCGTTGCCGCCGAATCAACCCTTCACGCCCTACGAAGCGCAAAAGCGCCGCAGCGCGAGCGGACCGCTGCTGTGGTTTGTCGTCGTGGTTCTTGCTTGCGCCGCGGGCGTGGGCGGCTATGCGCTCAATCGCAAGGTCGAGCGCACCGAGCAGCAAATCGCGCAACGTCAGCAGGCGAACGACACGCAGACCAACGAACTGCGCATCAAGACCGAGCAGGCGCTTGCCACGGTGCGTCAGTCCGACTCGCAGGTCGCGCAACTGGAAGGCAAGCTCGCCGATGCGCAGGCCGCGCAGCAGGCGCTGCAGCAACAGTACGCGGATCTCGCGCGAAACCGCGACGACTGGACGCTCGCCGAAGTAGGGCAGATGCTGTCTGCCGCGAGCCAGCAATTGCAGTTGACCGGCAATACGCAGCTTGCGCTCTTCGCGCTGCAAAGCGCCGACACGCGGCTCGCGGCGTCGGATAGCCCGCAGGCGGTCGCGGTGCGCAAGGCCATCGCGCAGGACATCGACAAGCTGAAGGCCGCGCCTTCCACCGACCTGACGGGTCTTGCGATCAAGCTCGACAACGCGGTCGATCAGATCGACAGCTTGCCGCTCTCCGGCGAAGCGCCGATTGCCCATGCCACGCCGCATGCGGCGACATGGGCGGACACGGCCAAGGTCTCCGCGGCCACCGGCGAGCCGCGCTGGAAGGTCTGGTGGAACCAGTTGACGAGCGGCATCGGCCAGCAGTTGACGAGCCTCGTGCAGGTGCGCCGCATCGACAACGCGGACGCGATGATGGTCGCGCCCGACCAGGGCTACTTCGTGCGTGAGAACGTGAAACTGCGTTTGCTGTCGGCGCGTCTTGCGCTGCTCTCGCGCAACCAGACCACGCTGAAGTCTGATCTGCAGGGCGCGCAAACGGCGCTGACGCGTTACTTCGATATGTCGTCGAAGAAAACACAGACCGTTGTCGATCTCGTCAAGCAGGTGGAGGCCGGGTCGGCCGCGGTCGAATTGCCGAATCTGAACACGAGCCTGCAGGCCGTCAATCAATACCGGGGCCGAGGTTAATCATGGCGATCCGGGGACTTCTATGGCTCGCGCTGCTCTTCACCGTGGCGGTCGCGCTCGCGGTGGTCGGACGCTTCGACATGGGGCAGGTGATGCTGGTGTATCCGCCATACCGCGTCGACATGTCGCTCAATTTGTTCGTGGTCGGGCTCGTGGTGCTGTTTATTCTGCTGTATGCGCTCCTGCGCATCGTGCGCAATATCTGGCGCATGCCCCAGCGTGTGGCGGCCTACCGTGCGCGCTCGCGCGTCGCGAAGGCGCACGCCGCGCTGCGTGACGCGATCGGCAACCTGTACGCCGGACGCTTTTCGCGCGCGGAAAAGGCTGCGAAAGACGCACTTGCGAACGGCGACAACAAGGGCGCGGCCGGCCTGATCGCGGCCACCGCGGCGCATCGCATGCATGAATATGCGCGGCGCGACGAATGGCTCGCGCAGATCGACGAAACCGACTGGCAGGACGCGCGTCTCATGGCCACCGCCGACATGCGAGCCGACGGCCGCGACGCGGACGGCGCGCTTACCGCGCTCACCGAAATGCAATCGCAGGGCGCGCGGCGCATTCACGCGCAGCAGATCATGTTGCGCGCGCAGCAGCAATTGAAGAACTGGGGCGAGGTGCTCAAGCTCGTCAAGACGCTGGAAAAGCGCGAGGCGATTCATCCGGCGGTGGCGGTGCGCTTGCGGCAACTGGCGGCGGAGAATCTGCTGCGCGATCGTCGGCATAACGCCGATGCGCTGCTCGAACTGTGGAATTCGCTGACGCCGACGGAGCGTCATTCGCCGCGTCTCGCCGATCTTGCCGCGGAGCTGCTGGTAGCGCTGAATCGTCCGCAGGAGGCGCGAAAAATTGTCGAGGACGCGCTCGCGCAGAATTGGGATGCGCGGTTGCTGCGTCGTTACCCGGATACTACTGGCGGCGATGCGTTGCCGCTGATTCAGAAGGCCGAGGCGTGGCAGAAGGATCGTCCGGACGATGCGGACTTGCTATTCGCGTTGGGGCGGTTGTGTCTGCATCAGCAGTTGTGGGGCAAGGCGCAGTCGTTCCTTGAGCGTGCGCTGAAGCTTGCTGATAATGAGACGCTGAAGATTCGTTCGCACCGTGCATTGGCTCGGCTGCATGAGCAGTTGGGGGATACCGAGAAGGCGAGTCAGCATTATCGTGAGAGTGCGTTGGCAATGAATATCGTGTGAGTTGCTGTTGGCGCTGTGGCGATTCGCTGAACCGCACGCGCCTTTGTTTGCTTTGCCTGATGGCCGCAGCTCATGCTGCGGCCATTTGTTTTTGGGCTTGGTTTGGTCAGTGTGGAGCGGTTATCTGTGGGTGTGTGACGTTCGCGGTCAATGTAACAGCGGACTTTGAGGATTTCCTTTTGCGGCCTTGTTCGCTTTCACGGGCAACAGAGGTTTTGACTGTCTGCGAGGCGTCGGCGACGAGCTTCGTCGCGTGGTGTGTGGTGATGCGGCTGTGCGGGACGCCGTTGGCATCGAGGGCAATCACCTGGAATAGCTCACGATCGGATTCGAGTTCCTGCTGATAGTGCTTCGCCGTGTTCGGCAGCAATTCAAGGAGCGTCTGACGATGTCGTCGCTCGTCGCGTGTTATGGCAGGATGCCTAACTATTGACGACGCGAGTGTAATCAAAGTGTCTGTTGCGCTACCTGCCGGTCGCATCGATCGCGTGCGGAAAGGGCTAGCTTTTCGTACTGGAGGGCGTCGACTGGTGGGCGCAGTCTCACGCTTTCTGCTTTTCCAGTCTCACGAACGTGCTCCAACCTCACTATTCCCGTTTCCCGGCACAAGAAGTCTGCATCTGCTGCTGGCAGCTCGACGCGATCATTTTGCCCGTATACGTGACCTGGACGGACATCGTCACGCGCATGTAGCCATCGAAAAAGCGTAGCATGTCTACTGTGTTGCAGACGCGCTCAGTGAACGGTGCGTCAAGGCCGAAGCGCGAATGAGGGGCCATGAACGTTAAACGTACTGCTGGAGCGCTGTTGCTGTTCCTCGCATCGACGATTTGCGCGTATGGCCAGGAGGCGCCTCTGACGGATGCACAAATCGTCGGCATCCTCCTTGTGGCGAATCAGGCGGAAATCGCGGCCGGTCAGGTAGCCTTGCGCAGAACGCAGTCGAGAAGCGTACAATTTTTTGCGAGTCGGATGGTTGACGAGCATGGAGAGGTCAACCAGGAAACCGCGGGATTGATGCAAAGACTCGCGGCGACTCCACAACGAAGTGGGATTAGCGATACGCTGACGCAGCAGAGCTACGACGACCTTGCGAGGCTCAACGCAGTCGAAGCTCGCGAGTTCGACCAGGCGTACCTTGATCGCGAGGTGATCTTCCTGCAGGAACTGGTCAAGTCGGTCAATACCTTCATTCGGTCCACGACGAACGCGGAATTGAAGACGCTGCTGGTACGGTCTCGCCCGTCTTTCATTTTCCATCTCGACCACGCACACCGATTGCAGTTGGCGCTGGAACACCCGCGGTTTCGACGATGATGATCTGCGCGGCGGCATCAGCGTGAGGGCGATCCGATCCGATCCGATCTGACGCCGGCGTCAGACCTTCTCTCTCGCTTATCAAATTTCTGTCAGGGTTGCCCGCGTTGGAGACGTACGACCGTAGCCCGGCCCAGTTCCAGCCGCTGAACCGAGCGAGATTGTCCCATACTGCTTCCGATCGTGTCGGTGTGCTCGCGCTCCACAGTGCTCACCTGGAAGGTCGCCCGCCGGCAGGACATAGTGAGACGTCATGATCCAATCAGCCATCGAAACGGCGGTCATCGCCGGGCAGAACGGCCCGCTTTCGTTCATGGGCAACGCCCGCCGATGCCAACGTGGCAACGATGGTGGTCGACGCCATCAATGCGAGCCAGGGCGTGCTCGGCCGGCAGCTCGCGCTCTGCTTCAATGACGCGATGGAGGATGGCGCGCTGGCGCGGTTCTCGAAACAAGGTCGAAGTTATCTCAAGCCGAGCGCCCCTCGACGACGTCCGCTGCGCAGAGGCGTCGAGAAAATATCGGACATTGCGCCTGATCGCCCCCATGTCTATTCCATAGATGTTGTAGCAGCATCTTCTGCCAGGCGCTAGCGACGTACGGGATTTACATTCGCCACACGGTTTCATGTATGGAGTGGGTGCTGTCTCCCGCAAGGAAAAACCTCTCCCCTTAATATTCTCGTTTGAGCGGGCATTATCTGGATTCACGAACGTATAAACGCGATCTGGAAGCGATTCGGGGTAAAAGAGGACACCGAAGCAGAAACGCGCCGCAGTGAATATATCTTGAAGTTTGAAACCTCTGAAAGGGCGCGTCACGATCGTGCCGCCATATTCGAAATATAGTTCGTTCCTGGAACGTATTGCGAAAGCGCCAGAAGCCGCCACAATCTGATTGTTTTCCAATAACAAAAAGGTGACGCCCAGATCGACCGCATAGGTCACTTCACGCGCACTGCGCCGAAGGATGTTAGGATCGCTTTCTCGTTCGTAGAACGCAACAATGCGCGGAATATCACCGCGTTCTGCGCGTCGCAATATTACGCTCATATAAAAATGCGCTTTGCTGCGCCCTCCGCAGTCTAAATGACAGATCAGCCTGGAGCATGGCACACGTTACGGATGACTAAAGGCGACGTCTCGCGAGCGGGTTGGAAATATAGCGAACCGCGAAATCTGAAAGTGGCGAGTACGGCAGCAGGCAAAGACTGGACAGTGCGAGCGTGCCTATCTTCTTCTTGTAGCTCCAGAACGGATTGGCGACTATTGAGCCGAAATAGCCATGCGGCTGCCGGCTGAGCCATCGCCAGCGCTTGGTGAACGGAGCGTGATAAACAGCAGAGCAAAAATGGGCTTTTTCGAGCGAAAAGTCGTGGAACGATGGTGGAAGCTCTACGCCCAGCCGCGAGCGCGCCATCTGCCGAAGAATCGCCCAACGCTTTGGCAGCGCCTTGGGCGCCTTATCGTTGCTGGAGGAGTTCGCGAAATCAGGGCCCGTGTCTCCAGTGCGATGCACCCGATACGCACCGAGCGACTTCGGAATCGTTGCGATGGCTCCCAGCAATGCGATGCCGTAGATCGCGTAGAAGTCGGCGCCGTAGCGATTAGTGCTTGCTTCTGGCACAGGAAAAATCTGCTGTAATGCGCGTGTCCGGTATGCGTTGCCTGATGCTGGCGGTGACGGATATGCCAGCCCCGGCGCAGCAGACTGCCGCAGTCGATTGGGGCCGCGGAATGAGGTACGTACGTACCCAATGGCTTGCCCGCTGAATCGACAATGTCGAGGCGGAACTGTACCTTCGCGAAGTCGCCGGCCTCAAACGCTCGCATGACCCCGGACACCGCGCCCTTATAGAGGAGATCGTCGGAGTCGAGCATGATCACGAATTCCGTGTCGATCATATTGATTGCATCGTTATAGGCGGAAACCTGGCCACCGTTCTGCTTATAGAGCGCTTCAATGCGCTTGCCGTAACTTTCTATGATTTGGCGTGAGCCGTCCGTCGACCCGTCGTCGATCACCAGAACACGTGTTTCTGCGTAGTCCTGAGAAAGAGATGAGTCAATTGCGTCGGCCAGAAAGCGACCGTGGTTGTAATTGCAGATCACGATTGTCATTCTTTGCATATCGTTTCACCACTCTCGTTTACGGTAAAAGGAGTGCTGGCGACAGCAGCTCCCGTTCGCCAACTTAGCTCGATTCGGCTTCTGCACCCAGAGATCAGCGCCGAGCAGAGCCGGGCGGAGCCGCGAGCAATGAATGCACCTGCGGGAAAAAAGTGCCGGCAGAAACTACGTTGTGGCAGGCGAAGCTACTGTTAGACACGGCCTTATCGTCAGGTAAGCGTCCGGTATCAGGCTTCCCCACTCGTAGTCGATTCTGTCCGGCATGAATGGCAGCACGCCCGCGCCTGGCGTGAAAGTAAGTTCGCCGAAATAAATCTGGTTATTGGGCGAATAAAGGTCCACCCGGACATAGTCGAAGTCTGCGGAGAGTTTTACCGCAGCGTCCACAATCGCGTCGAGATTGTCCGGGCGAGGCGGCGGCTTTTCACTGGGTTTGTACTCGCCCATGGCTACGTTCTGGTGGTTCTAATCGACGTCGAACAGATCGCCGCGCGTATCCGCGCCGAATCTGGTCGAGACCACGAGAATATAGAGGACGAGCCGACCGGATTTGGCACCAAAGCACTGCAGCTTATAGTCGGGCGGAACGTTGCCGCTCTCATCGAGTAGCAACTGCTCGAAGAAGATACGCGGCTTGATGGGACGATAGTGTTTTTCCCGAGCGATCTTGTAGAAGTCGAGGGACAACCAGTAGTTCGCGAGCTCCTGCAGCGCCTCAAACGAGGTTGCCGATTTGTTCCTGACCACTTTGACATAACTGCTGCCGTGATTCGCCTTCATCACGAACGAGTCCGGCAATGCATCGAATACCTCTTTCGTGAAGGTCTCGGGGGCGGCAAGCAACGGTATCAGATGGCTTTCGCCCAGCTTTTTCGCAACATAATCCCTGACCGTCAGCTTGTCGGTCAACTCCGTCAACCACGGGTCGGGCCGCAGGCTTTTCTGCAGGATCTTCTCGTTGAATGTCGTCGGGCGGAGCAGATTCGGATAACGGCCAATGTATTTGTGATGCAACAGGCTCAAAAACAATGGCGCAGGGAGCATCGACTTGGCCGCTTCTTTCAGCTTGCGCAAGGTTGAGTTGGTCGTCGTCATGTTCGTCGATCCCGCCAGTTATTCCTGCTCTATTGAGGCCTGATCCGCCTTTCAGATGCATCATGAGCAAGGTTAACGTACAGAGTTCGTCGTGATTTACCGCGTCGCTAAACGAAGGTGTTGTGGCCCAATCTCGTGAAGAGGCCGTTTTTGCAGTGGTTCGCCGTCGAAGGCGTGGTCGTTAGTGCGCGCAAAAAACGTTTCGAGGTAAATCGTAACTGAACTTGACTCTGGGGCGTGATTGCGCCACTCGTCGACCTGAACCGTTGCGAAGGTAAGGGCGATTGCCTGGATGTCTGCCCCGAGAACGTGTTTGAGATCCGGCGCATCGACGAGGTCGCTTATCTGAGTCTCGGTTTGATGCATCGCCTTAAGCTACGCGTGTATGGAATGAAAGTCGCCTACACGCCGAACGCGGACGCCTGCCGGTCGTGCGGTCTTTGCGTGACCGCGTGTCCTGAAGGTGCGATCAAGCTCGCCAGAACTGCATAGCGTCAAACGTCTTTGCTGATGGCGTTACGACATCGCAGGCTGCCAGGTAGCGGGCAGTCGCTGCATGCTTCATCAACACTACAGGTCTCGTCACGGAGCGCACATGGTGTCGTCAAGCACAGTTCTTCTGCGGCGGCTTCACGAACGCGACTGAATCCGACGCGGTTAAGTGCGCACATCTTCAGGCCAACGTCAAAGCGGCGGGCGTAGATGCTTATGTTGACCTTCGGGAAGGCGATGCATCCCGGACCGTTTCCGAACTGGAAGGCACTTTCGATATGGTGTTTATCGACGTGTGGGCCAACACCTACCTGGATCTGTTCAAGCAAACTGAGCGCCTGCTGCGCCCGGGCTCTATCGTTCTTGCCGACAACATGTACACGGCCGAGGGGCGTCAGACCGCGTGTCGAGCGCAAAAAGGAGTCGTACGCGAATCGCTCTTCGAGTTGCGCGATAGTCTTCGAGACTGCCGGTTGCCCGGGTTTGAGTCGCTTGGCGGCCGCCGAGAAAGAGCCCGCCTCCACGACGCTGACGTACGTTTCCATTGCTGCCATCCGGTCCATGCCGCTGCTTCTCGTTGAGGGACCGTGAAGTCCGTATAGTGGCTGACATGTGTTAAGGCGGAAGTCTAGCGTGTCGGAACACGTCGAGCGTCGTTGGTAATCTTTACGGGAATAGCGCTTATCACTTCCGGCCGGACTTCGCCGGATTTTAAATGCCCCGTAAAGTTCTCCTCACGCCACGCCGGTACCTCTCTTAAATGCCCGGTTACCTGAGACGACTGGTGGCGCGTCTTGCGTTGGCGCCGGCGACGCAACAGCGCCATGCATTGTCGTTTCATTCTGCTATTGCCTACCTATACTCTTCATGGGCAACGTTAACCTGCTACAAGGAACGACAGCCCTTTTTCGTCAGATGTATTCTGCCTTCGTAGCGTGAGGTGGCACATGCAATACGACCAACAGAAAGTGGAAGACTTCATGGGGCGGATGGTTGGAGAGTTCGGCGCTGTGGCGTGCGCGCCGCTGATCGCGCTCGGCGACCGGCTCGGCCTCTATAAAGCGATGACCGAGCAGGGCTGGATGACCTCGGAGCAGGTCGCCGAACGCGCCGGTCTCGCCGAACGATACGTGCGCGAATGGCTCGCCGCGCAAGCTGCATCCGGTTTCATTGACTATGATCCTTCGACCGCCCGCTATCAGCTCGCCAATGAAATGGCGATGTGCTTTGCCGAAGAAACGAGCCCGACTTTTATCCCCGGCTTCTGCGACTGCGCTGAAGCAATGTTCCGCAGCTTGCCGAAACTCGAAGCCGCGTTTCGCACGGGTTTGGGCGTCGGTTGGCATCAGCATCATCCATCGCTGTTCCGGGGTACTGAACGATTCTTTCGTCCGGGCTATGCAGCGCATCTTGTCGATGAATGGATCCCCGCGCTCGACGGAGTACAAGAGATTCTCATGGGGCGCGGCGCGAAAGTCGCGGATGTTGGCTGTGGCCACGGCGCATCCACGATACTGATGGCTCAGGCATACCCAAACGCTGCTTTCGTCGGCTTCGATTATCACGAACCGTCCGTGCAAAGAGCACGTGAACTCGCCGACGGCGCGGGCCTCGGCGACCGGGTCACGTTCGAAGTCGCGACCGCGCAGCAATATCCGGGGAAGGACTACGACCTCGTCGCCTTCTTCGATTGCCTGCACGATATGGGCGACCCGACGGGCGCAGCAGCACACGTCCTGCAAACGCTGCGACCCAATGGATCGTGGATGATCGTGGAACCGTTTGCGAATGACCGCCTCGAAGACAATATCAATCCTGTCGGACGGGTGTTCTATTCCGCGTCAACGATGATTTGCACAGGCGCATCGTTATCACAGGAAGGCAGAAGAGCGCTCGGCGCTCAGGCGGGCGAAGCGCGGCTCAGAGAAGTCGTGACTGCTGGCGGCTTCACGCGCTTCAGGCGTGCAACGCAAACGCCGTTCAACCTGGTTTTTCAGGCGCAGGCGTGAACCTGGTTCTCTCGCCGGAAACCGCGCGAGCGACGCACAAAAGTCGTCGGGAGCGCGGAAGGCAATCGTCAATGTAACGAAGAGATGCGCGCCGGACTGAGCGCCGAACATCATGCGGAGATAGCGGCACGGAATGGCAAGATTGCACGTCATGGCAAGCTCACTCGTGCGGCATCAGGTGTGACCGCAATGAACAGTCTCTTGGAGCGAGAGACCGCTTCTCCGATGCATATGTCGCTATCAACCCGCGCGGGCAGGTGCCGACGCTTATATTGGAGAATGGCACAGCGATCGGCGAAGTCCCTGCAATCTGGCGCTACATCGAGGAAGCGCTACCCGGAGAGCGTGCATTGCTGGGTACCACTGTGCAAGACAAAGCGCTCATCGCGATGTGGGAGCGGCGCGCAGAACTCGTCGGATTTGCGGCCGTGATGGAAGGCGTGCGAAACGCGGCCGCCGGACTGCAGGGGCGTGCGTTGTCGGGCCCGCATGCTTACGAGCAGATTCCGGAGATCGTCGAGCGCAGCAAACTGCGCGTGGCCAACTTTTTCGCTGACTTCAACGAGCGCCTGAAGACGGTTCCCTTCGTGCCAGGGAATCGTTCTCGGCGGCTGACATCACAACGCTGGTGACCGTTGACTTTGTGGCGGGCGGTATGAAGATGAACATTCCCACTGCATTCGATGCATTACAAGCCTGGTACGACAAGGTATCGGACCGTGCTTCATCGAAGGCATAAGAGACCGGACATTGGGAGCGATTCCCAATGTTCGGACATCGCGATTCCGCTCAAAATTCGCATGTAACCCGGAAAGACAACAGTCGAACGATCCGGGCTTCGCGGCACGCGACGAGGCTTTACGCCTGGCGGAACACGTGCGCCGCTATTCGGTGCTGCAATTCCCATCGCCCGTTGCGTCGTCACACGGTCACGCCGAGACCGGTTCGGCTTAGACTACGCTTCACGCACGCTTGCGAGAAACAGCTGACGGCGTGGCGCGGAAAGCATCCTGGAGAGCAACCTGAGGCGAACCCTTTGATTGTTCGCAGAGCCCGGTTAAGCCATGCCAACGCTGAGATACGTTGCACCCGACCTCCTGAAAAGATCGGCTATTGTCGTTGCATCGATTGCGGTCTGCGCGGCCGCGCTGTCCGGCTGCGCGCTGCCACCGCTTGAAAGCCGCACGCCATCGGTGGCAATAAGCGCCGCAGAGGCGCGGACCACGACGCTTGGGCGGTCGGCCGCTCACGACCTGGCGGCTCACCACGGTATGGCCGGTATCTATCCGTTGGCGGATCCGCGTGCAGCCTTCGCTGCGCGCATGGAACTGGCCCGCATGGCTGAGCGTACGCTGGACGTCCAATATTACATCTGGCGAAACGATCGCACGGGCACGCTCCTGCTCGATGCACTGCGTGCGGCCGCTGATCGTGGCGTACGAGTGCGCCTGCTGCTGGACGACCACGGTTCTTCATCGCTCGATGACACGCTGGCCGCGCTTCAGACACATCCGAATGTCGAGGTCCGGTTGTTCAACCCGTTCGTCATCCGCAGTCCGAAGTTCATCGGCTTCCTGACGGATTTTTCGCGTACCAACCGTCGCATGCATAACAAGTCATTCACCGCCGACGGCGCCGCAACAATCGTCGGCGGACGCAATATCGGCGACGAGTACTTCGGCGCCACCGACGGGATTGTCTTCGCCGATCTCGATGTACTGGCTATAGGCACGATTTCAATTGATGTCGCCGATGAATTCGACCGTTATTGGGCAAGTGAGTCGTCATATCCGGTCGACCTTATCGTCCGCCGTGCCGGCGCTGACGAGCCGGATGAACTGAACCGGAAAGCCCGTGCGATCGAAAGTGATTCAACGGCCGCCGCCTACCTGGAAGCCATGCGTGATGCGCCGATCGTGCAGCAACTGCTCGATGGCACGCTATCGCTGGAATGGGCGAGAACGCAGATGGTCAGCGACGACCCGGCGAAAGTTTTGGGCCAGGCGCCGTCTGAGACGAGCGTCGTACATCAGTTTCGCGAGACTCTCGGCGACCCGATGCATGAACTGGATCTGGTGTCTCCGTATTTCGTTCCGGGCGTGGCCGGAACGGCATATTTCACCGGCCTCGCTCGTCGGGGAGTCGCCGTGCGAGTGCTAACCAATTCACTTGAAGCCACCGACGTGACAGCGGTTCATTCAGGTTATATGACCCGTCGTGTCGAATTGCTCCAGTCGGGGGTGGAACTGTACGAATTGCGACGATTGCCCGGCGTCGAACACAAAAGCGAGGAGCATGCCGGCACATTCGGCAGCTCGGGGTCGAGCCTGCATGCAAAGACCTTCGTAGTGGACAGCAGCCGCGTCTTCGTTGGGTCATTCAATTTCAATCAACGGTCGGCCCACCTGAATACCGAGTTAGGCTTCGTTATAGACAGTGGACCACTTGCGAGCCGGATCGAATCCATCTTCGTGTCACTCGTACCACGGGTCGCCTATATGACGCGCCTCGATGCCGACGGCAGACTCTACTGGCTGAAGCGGGATAATGGAATGGAAGTGCGCTATGACACGGAGCCCAACACGACCTGGTTTCGCCGCCTGGGGGTCTGGTTTCTTTCAATCCTGCCTATCGAATCCTTCTTGTAGACGGAAAAGCGCCTGGCCAACCATATCTGGTCATTTGCTGGCGACGAAAGCCGCAATGGCGTGAGTTCGACATTCCTTCAGCCCTTTCTCAACTACACGACCAAGGATGCCTGGACGTTTGGCGTGAATACCGAGTCGACATACGACTGGACGCGCAGGCGATGGTCAACGCCGCTGAACGCAACTGTCTCGAAGCTCATCAAGGTCAGGGGCAGCCGATCAATATTGGCGGTGGCGTCCGCTATTGGGCCGCTAGCCCCAATTCGGGTCCACACGATTGGGGCGCCCGTCTCATCGTGACCTTCCTCGTTCCGAAATAAATTGGCGAGCGCACCAAACCAACCCAAAGCGCACGGTCGATATGCAATCACGGCGATGGTTGTCCCGAGGCGTCGCGCTTCGCGAAGATGCTTGCCATTTCCGCCGCATTCTCGGTTCCCCATGTGCACAGCGGGACGATCGCGTTGGCCAGGCTGCGGCCGAGCGGAGTCAGCGAGTAATCGACACGCGGCGGCACCTCCTTGTAGTCGGTTCGCGCTAGCACCCGATCGGCCTCCAGATCCTTCAACTGCTGGATCAGCACCTTGTCGCTGACGCCTTGCGTCAAGCGCTTGAGCTCGCCGTAGCGCTTCGGGCCGTCGCGCAGAAAAAACAGGATCAGCGGTTTCCACTTGCCGGAGATGATGCGCAGCGTAGCGTTGAGCCCACAGCCGGTGTCGCAAATTGGAGAGGGAGTCGTCATGTCTTGGTACTTACCAAAAAGTGCATACTTGTCCTAATGTAATCAGGTCTGGATACTTGTGCAACGCCAACAAAGGATCCATGACATGACCAGACTGAATGGAAAGACCGCCGTGATCACCGGCGGCGCTACCGGCATCGGCCGCGCCGCGGCACAGCGTTTCATCGAAGAGGGCGCCTTCGTCTTCATCTTCGGCCGCCGACAGGAAGCGCTCGACGCCGCTGTCGCCGACCTCGGGCCCAATGCCCGCGCGGTGAAGGGCTCGGTCTCCGACGAGGCCGACCTCGACCGGCTTTACGCAGCTGTGAAGGCCGAGCGAGGAACCCTCGATATCGTTTTCGCCAATGCCGGGGCCGGAAGCCCGCTTCCGCTCGGCAAGATCACCGCCGAGCACATTGACGATATCTTCAATACCAACGTGGAAGGCTCGATCTTCACTATCCAGAAGGCGTTGCCGCTGATGGGCCGAGGCGGTTCGATCATCCTGACCGGATCGAGCGCCGGCACCACGGGCGCCCCGGCATTCAGTGCCTATAGCGCGAGCAAGGCCGCAGTGCGCAACCTCGCGCGGACCTGGGCGGAGGACCTGAAGGGTACTGGCATCCGCGTGAACGTACTGTCGCCTGGGCCGACGGCGACCGAGCTCGCGAAAGAGGCGCTGGGCGAGGAGGGCATGAAGGTCTTCGCCTCGATGAACCCGCTCCAGCGCATGGCCGATCCGGCGGAGATCGGGGCGGTGGCTGCGTTTCTCGCGTCGCAGGACAGCAGTTTCATGACCGCCAGCGAGGTCGCCGTCGACGGCGGCCTGGCGCAAATCTGACGCACCACGCCCGGCCGGCCACTCCATTCGGTATCCGGAGCCCGTAGGGCGTGGTGAATCAAAGGAGAAAATATGAGCTACGCAATTGTCGGCTTCGGCAAGAACGGCCAAGTACTTGCAAAGGCGCTTGCACGCAACGGCATTGACGATGACGGCGCCGCAGCGGAGATTGGCGCGCTTGCGGACAAGCTTGGTTTCGCCCCGATCAGACTCGGCGGGCTTTCGGAAGGCGGGCTGCTTGTCCAGGCGCGCGGGAACAGCTGGGGTCGACTGATCTTTAAGGACTTGGTCCAGTTCGACTAGTTAACCGTGATCGCAGATATCGACGCGATCCCGCCTCCGCCGGCCAACACCGTGATGCCCCGTCATGACGATGCGCGATTCCGCCTCGCTGCTTCGATTGCAGTCGAGGGAACCGGTAGCACAGGCCTCCAGTTGCCCTGCCAGACCCGCCAGGCGACTGCGGGGCTGAGCAGCGACGACGGCGGCATCATGAGGTTGACGACCTCCAGAAACGCTGTCGCCAGCGTGCTGTCGCGTTTCGCGGCGAGGTGAAGCTTGCCGATGTACCAGTTGATGAAACGCAGCATCAGCGGGCGGGCGCCCTTGACTCGTGGATGGCGGAGGTCGTTGCCAACCGCAATGTCCCACGGAATATCGACGATCTTCGCGGCCGCCCCGAAGAATCGACGCGCAAGATCGTTCGAACCCGCCCGCAGGCACCGCTGTAACGCAAGCGCTTCCTCTGCCGCGACCGTCATGCCCTGCCCGTAGACAGGATTGAAGCTGCAGATGGCATCACCGAAAACCAGGAAATTCTCGGGGAAACGTGCGAGCTTCTCGTACCGCCGACGCAGGTTGGAGACGTAGCGGTAGCGCCTGTAATCGGTTAGAGGCTCCGCCCTTGCGACAACGTCGTGAATCTCCATGGTCGGCAACGTCGCAAGATACGCGAGAAAGCCTTCGTCGTTGTCGGGCGCATCGTCGCCAAGATAACCGCCGGCACTGACGATCCAGCTGTCGCTTTCCTGCGCGAGCATGACGCCGTTGCGCCAGTCCGGCGCACTACCGGCGACGACGATACCGTGCTTGCCATCGAGATCAGTAGATCGGCGTCGATAAGTACGAGTCATGTAACTGATGCCGATCTCGACCTTCTCCTCGGCGGGAGGTTGGTAGCCCAACTCTTCCAGCCACGCCGCACTGGAAGAGCCACGGCCAGTCGCATCGACGACAAGGTCCGCGTTGATGGTCTCTTCCGCCTTGCCCTCGGCATACGTGCGCACACCGGTCACGCTCCTGCGAGCGGGATCCGTCGCAAGACCCCGCACCGCGCAATTTTCGATGGCGCGCACGTTCGGCAACTTCATGAGCCGTCGGCGTAGATGGCCTTCGAGCACGGGACGGCTTGCAAGCAGACCGATCAGGTCGCTCGCGCTGTTAGCAAGCCTGACGTTGTGGCCTATCCAGATCACATCGTTGGCGACATCACCGATCAAGCCGCCGCTTTGCGCAACGACCTCGCTGTTATATCCGGGGAAGAATTCCTCGAGTACCGCGCTGCCGCGCGCAAGGAGCCCATGGGTATGACGGCCTTGTGGCACACCTTTGCGCGGCGCGTCTGCGTCCGGAAACGCGTCGCGTTCGAGCACGGTGACGAGGGTATAGAAATCCGACAGTACGCGGGCAGCCAGCAGCCCGCTCATGCTGGCGCCGATCACAATCGCGTGTTCACCAAGTTTCTTCATGGCAATCCTCCAGTTCGATCCGTCGCAATAAGTCCCGCGACCCTCATTTGCAGCGAATGGTAGGATTGGTTCGTCCCCTGAGCGTCCCTTGGACGCCGTCAATGAGGGTCGCCTCGCCATGGCTCTGTTCAGCGTGCGGACGCTTGGATTTCCGGAGATCCGTCGGGATCACCGGCTGTGCCGGCTGCCTTTGCGCAAGGGCCTCGCTCTGTTGGTCTACCTGGCCGAAGCGGAGGGTTCTGTTGGGCGCGACGTCCTTGCCACCATGTTGTGGCCCGAAGGCTATGAAGAGGTCGTACGGGCGCGGCTACGGCGTCTGTTGCATCGCCTCCAGCACGCACTCGGCGACGACGCTCTTACCATAGATCGGTCCACCGTTAGATGGTCGGCAGCGATCACTCTGCAGGTGGATTCCCAACTGTTTGAGCAAGCCTGCGACCGCGGCGAGTTCGAGCGGGCGTGCCGCCATTATCCCGGCGACTTTCTCGAGGGTTTTTCGCCGGGCGACTGCCCGCAGTTTGACGAGTGGGCTTTTTTTCGCCGGGAGGCCTTGCGCGGCCGGGTGATTCAAGCACTCGAGCGAGTGGTGCACGACAAGAATGCGGCGGGCGACTACGCGGCCGCGGCCGCGCACGCCGGCCGTCTTATCGAGCTCGATCCGTTCAGCGAAGTGTACGGCCGGCACCTCATCCGCAACCTTCTGCTCGCGGGCGACCGGGCCACGGCCCAGCGGCACCTCGAGGCTCTGACGCAGCGCCTTCGCGACGAGCTGAATGCGGCCCCCGAATCCGAGACCCGCGCGCTGCTTGATGCCGCTGCAACGTTACCCATCGAGGATCCGCCGTCGACGCGCTACGTCAGCAGTGGCGGCGTCCATCTCGCATTTCAGACTTACGGCGCCGGCCGCATTGATGTTCTGGTGCTGCCCGGTTTCGTGTCTCACGTCGAACGGGTGTGGGAGGAGCCCCGGTGCCGGGCGTTCCTGTCTTCTCTCGCCGGGATGGGCCGTCTCATCCTGCTCGATCGTCGCGGCGTCGGGCTTTCCGATCGGGTCGGGTTCAATCCCAACGTCGACGCGACCGCGCAGGACATCGGCACCGTGCTGGACGCCGCAGGCAGCGAAAAGGTCGTGTTGTTCGGCGCGTCGGAGGGTGGGCCAGCATGCATCAAGTTTGCCGTGGATCACCCCAACCGCGTTGCCGGTCTCATTCTGGTCGCCTCGTTGGCGAAGGGAACGGCAACGCACGACTATCCTCACGCACTTCAAGCGGGTCAGTATGACGTGTGGCTGCAGCAGCTCGTCGCGGGCTGGGGCGGCCCTGCAGGCATTGAGACATTCGCGCCGAGCCTGTCCGGCGATCCTCAGGCGAGAGCCTGGTGGGCAGGCCTGCTTCGCGCCGCCTCGAGCCCAGGAGCCATCAAGGGAGTGCTCGAGTCGTTGCGCGACATGGATGTGCGGCATCTGTTGGGCCGAATTTCCGTGCCGACCTTGGTGCTGCATCGTCACGACGACCGCGCTGTTCGCATCGGCGCCGCCCGGCATCTCGCGAGCCACATCGCGCAGGCGCGATTCGTCGAGCTCGACGGCGCCGATCACTGGCCCTTCGCGGGCGATCAGCAATCCGTTCTGGAGGAGATCAAGCAATTTGTCGGCAGTCTGGCGGGGTGACTGTGACTGGGAGGTGCTGCACGACTCGGCTTGGGCAGAGTGGGATTCTTAGGGGATCCGCCGCATCGGCGCGCGGTATGCGGTGATGGTCCGATATAGCAACGGCCGCTTGCAACCCGTTTCGGGCGGCGATCGGGCGGCCACATCAACGGCAGCTCCCCTGGTGGATGGGGCGTCCAAACGTCACATTCCCGGCGACTTCAACTCGACGGCAATCGGCATCAAATAGCGGCGCTCCCGAGCCGGAGTTGGCGGCGCTTATACGAAGACGGAAGGCATGCAAACCGGCGCCATCGTAATGGTCTGTTGATGCCAGCTCGGTCGGCGGCGAGAATCGTCGACGATGTAGTTGCCGATGTCGACCGACCGCTCCCTCGCCCTTGTCGCCACCCCACCCCAACCGACCACTCTCTCTCTCCAGCCCGCGACTCCCGCCAAAAACACAAAGCCCCGGCAGCAAATCACCGCCAGGGCTTCACTATCAGCAACCCACTTCAACTCATCTATTAACCATCTTCGCCGGCACACTAATCGCCAGCAACCCGCCAAGCACCATAAACGCCGCAAGCATATACATCCCTGAATCATTAGCAGCAGTCGCCTGCTTCAACCACCCGACAGCATACGGACTCAAAAACCCCGCAAGATTCCCAATCGAATTGATCATCGCGATCCCGGCCGCCGCGCCCGTCCCCGCGAGAATCGCCGTAGGCAAACTCCAGAACAAAGGCAAGGTAGTGAGAATGCCCATAGTCGCAAGCGTAAGAGAAGCCATCGCAAGCAGCGTGTTCTGCGCCCAAACAACCGACAGCACCAAACCAATCGCCCCAGCAAAAGCAGGCAATGCAATATGCCAGCGCCGTTCACGCGTACGGTCCGCACTTCGCGCAACGAACACCATTGCGACCACCGCCGCCGCGAACGGAA
Source organism: Paraburkholderia kirstenboschensis (assembly GCF_032806925.1). Taxonomy (NCBI): domain Bacteria; kingdom Pseudomonadati; phylum Pseudomonadota; class Betaproteobacteria; order Burkholderiales; family Burkholderiaceae; genus Paraburkholderia; species Paraburkholderia kirstenboschensis. The sequence goes on from NZ_CP136513.1 coordinate 3,832,727, forward strand.
TCGCGGACAACAAACCGATCGCGAACGCATCGGTCACACCGGTCGCCTTGATAATAGTCGGCAGCCAGAAGCTCACGCCATACAGTCCCATCACGAACGAGAAGTAAGTGAAGCTCAACATCAGCACGCGGCCACTCGTCAGCACCTGACGGATCGGCATGTCGTGCTTGGTGGCTTCCTCTGCGGAAACGTGGCGCTCGAGTAGTTCCTTTTCCTCTTTCGTGAGCCACTTCGCTTTCGCAATGCGGTCGTCGAGCGCGACGAACACCAGTATGCCGACGAGCACCGACGGTATCCCCTCCAGCAAGAAAAGCCACTGCCAGCCGTGCCAGCCGTTCATGCCGTTGAACGTCTTGAGAATGTAGCCCGACACCGGCCCGCCGATCACGCCCGACAGCGCAATAGCCGTCATGAACCATGTCGTCATCCGACCGCGCCGGTGCGACGGATACCAGTAGGTGAGATACAGAATGATGCCGGGAAAGAAGCCCGCTTCCGCGACGCCGAGCAGAAAGCGCATCACGTAGAACATGGTCGGCGTGGTGACGAACATGGTCAGCATCGAGATCACGCCCCACGACACCATGATCCGCGCGATCCACACTCGCGCGCCCACCTTGTGCAGGATCACATTGCTTGGGATCTCGAAGAAAAAATAGCCGACGAAGAAAATGCCCGCGCCAAAGCCATAAACCGCATCGCTCAAGCCGAGGTCGCTCGTCATTTGCAGCTTCGCAAAGCCGACGTTCACGCGGTCCAGATACGCGACCACATAGCAGAGCATCAGGAGCGGCGCGAGCCGCCAGTTGACCTTGCGATAGGTCGCCTCTTCGAAAGTGGAAGGCGGCGCACCCGCGCCGGGATGGTGGAGCGGATTTGCGGGACTAGCCATGGTGTCTCCTCTCTTCTTGTGGAATTGAAGTGCCGCGTCGATCGATTCTAGCCGTGCGGCGCGGCTCGCACGGCAAATAGATACCGGGGGAAAACACTGAGCCCGTCAAGCGCCGCGCGTGAACGGCGCTTGCTCAAGGCGCGTCCGCGAACGCCGTCAGCGGCGCTGCGACGACGAAAGCTGAAGCCGAATGCAGCGCCAACGCCAACGCCAACGCCAACGCCAACGCCAACGCCAACGCCAACGCCAACGCCAACGCCAACGCCAACGCCAAACACAAGCTCTACACGCAGCGCCCACCATCCACTTCGAGACACACGCCGGTGATGAACTCCGCTTCGTCCGAAGCCAGATAGAGCGCGGCGTTGGCAATATCCTGCGGCGTCGAAAAGCGCCCGAGCGGAATACCGGCGAGAAAGCGCTGACGGTTCTCAGGTGTATCTTCAACGCCCATGAACTCGGACAGCAGCGCCGTTTCGCCGATCACCGGATTCACGCAGTTCACGCGAATCCTGTCCGGGCCCAACTCCACGGCAAGCGATTTGCTCGCGATGATCACCGCGCCCTTGCTGCCGTTGTACCAGACGAGTCCCGGGCGCGGCCGCACGCCCGCCGTCGACGCAATGTTGATGAAGCTGCCGCCGCCTTGCTCGCGGAAATACGGCACGAATTCCTGCACGCTCCAGTAGATGCTTTTGACGTTCACCGCGTACACGCGGTCGAACTCCGCTTCGGTGACTTCGAGCACAGGCTTGTTGCGATGCGTGGTGCCCGCATTGTTGACGACGATCTGCACGCTGCCGAAGTCTTCGAGCGCCGCTTCACGCAGCTTCTGCCAGTCCTCGCGTTGCGCGACGTTGCCCGCGACGGCGATTGCCTTGCCGCCGGCCAGCGCAATTTCGCTCGCGACGCGCTCGGCGGCGGGGCCGTTCAGATCGTTGACCACGACGTTCGCGCCTTCGCGCGCGTAGGTCTTCGCGATGCCTTCGCCGAAACCCGAGCCGCCACCCGTGACGATGGCCGTTTTACCTGTCAACCGCATAATGTCTCCGCTGTTTGTTGTGAGTGGTGATGGATAAGCCCAGTCTGCGAACTAGCCGTGCCGGATCGCAATAGTCTTTAGCGCCGTGAAGCCATACAGCGCCTCAAAACCCTTTTCACGCCCGTGGCCCGAATGCCTGACGCCGCCGAACGGCAGTTCAACGCCGCCGCCCGCGCCGTAGTTGTTGATGAACACCTGGCCCGAGCGCAGACGCCGCGCGAGGCGCATTTGCCGCGCGCCGTCGCGCGTCCAGATGCCGGCGACCAGGCCGTATTGCGTGCCATTCGCGAGCGCGAGTGCTTCGTCTTCGTCGCTAAAGGGCATCGCGGCGAGCACGGGGCCGAACACTTCGTCCCGTGCGAGACGGTGGCTCGCGGGCACATCGCGCAACAGCGTGGGCGCCTGGTAGAAGCCGCTTTCCGGCGCTTCGGGAATGACTTCGCCCTGCGCGGCCATCGCGATGCCGTCGTGTTGCGCGTCGGAGAGAAAGTCCCACACGCGCCGCTGCTGCTTTGCGTTGATAAGGGGCCCGCAGTCGAGATCCGCGTGCGAGGGACCCACGCGCAGCGAACTGAACGCGCCGCTCAGCCGGTCGAGCAACGGCTCGTAAATCGCGCGGTCGATCAACACGCGGCTGCCCGCCGAACACGTCTGCCCGGCGTTCTGCACGATCGCCGACACGAGTACCGGCAGCGCGGCGTCGAGGTCCGCATCGCCAAAGACGAGTTGCGGGGACTTGCCGCCGAGTTCGAGCGTGACCGGCACGTGGTTTTCGGCGGCCATTTGCGTGACCAGCTTGCCGGTCTCGGGCGAGCCCGTGAACGAAATGTGATCGATGCCCGGATGACGTGCAAGCGCCGCTCCCGCTTCGTGTCCATAACCGGTGACGATATTCAGCGCGCCTGCGGGCAAGCCCGCTTCGGCCGCGAGTTCGGCGACGCGCAGTACCGAGAGACACGCGTCTTCAGCTGGCTTGACGACGCATGCGTTGCCCACGGCAAGCGCCGCACCCACGCTGCGGCCGAAAATCTGCATTGGATAATTCCACGGCACGATGTGGCCGGTCACGCCGTGCGGCTCGCGGATGGTCATCACCGTATAGCCGGCCTGGTAGGGCAGTGTTTCGCCATGCAGCTTGTCGGCCGCCCCGGCGTAAAACTCGAAGTAGCGCACGAGCGCGGCCGAATCGGCGCGCGCCTGTTTGAGCGGCTTGCCAGTGTCGCGGGCTTCGAGTTGCGCCAGTTCTTCCTGGCGCGCGGCGACGAGCATCGACAGCCGGTAGAGCACGCGTCCGCGTTCCGCCGCGCTTGCCGCGCCCCATGCGCCTTCGAACGCGCGGCGGGCGGCGTGGACGGCGGCGTCGATATCCGCCGCGGTGCCGCGTGCAAGTTGCGTGAACGGCTGGCCGTCCGAGGGATCGAGCACGGCGATCGTCTCGCCGCCTGAAGCAGCGGACCATTCGCCGCCAATGAAGTGTCGGGCTTCTTCCATGCAGACTCCTTGAGATGTCGCGCAGCCGGCGTACGCTTAGCCAGACGCTGAACCGGACGCCGTTACGCGGTGTTCACAAACCAGAGGCACAATCGAGAGACGCTAGACGATTATCGCGCCGATCCGGCGGCGGATGCCATCGGCCGATTGGCTATAATGGCGCATTCTGCACTGTCCGGCCGCAGCGCTCCTGCTCGAGGCAAGTTTTACGATGCGTGCCCTTGAGCCCACGCGCCGCATGCCGTGCTCCGAATTCCATCCTGACCAGAGAGCGCTCATGAGCTTCAATCACGTCCCCGCAGGCAAAGATCTTCCGCAAGATTTCAACGTCATCATCGAAATCCCCGCGCAAAGCGATCCGGTGAAGTACGAGGCCGACAAGGATCTGGGCCTTCTCGTCGTCGACCGCTTCATCGGCACCGGCATGCGCTATCCGGCCAATTACGGCTTCATTCCGCAAACGCTGTCGGGCGACGGCGACCCGGTCGACGTGCTGGTGATCACGCCGTTCCCGCTGCTGGCTGGCTCGGTGGTTCGCGCACGCGCGCTCGGCATGCTGCAAATGACCGACGAATCGGGCGTGGACGCAAAGCTGATCGCCGTCCCGCACGACAAGATCTGCCCGATGACCGCCGACCTGAAGTCGATCGACGACGTCCCGGCGTACCTGAAAGACCAGATCAAGCACTTCTTCGAGCAGTACAAGGCGCTCGAGAAGGGCAAGTGGGTGAAGGTCGAAGGCTGGGCGGGTATCGAAGCCGCGCACAAGGAAATCAGCGAAGGCGTGGCGAACCACAAGAAGTAAGCGGCTTGACGCGCTGATCGGACGGAATCATCGTTTCGCCGATCCACTCGCCTCATGCAAAAAACCGCGCGAGCCCGAAGGGGCGGCGCGGTTTTTTTATTTGGCCTTGAGACTGCGACCTGGGGCCTCGAAATGCCGGTATAGCCGCAGTGCATCCCGAAGATGAACCGAAGCCATTTTTATATCTCCGTGTAAACCCTTATGATTTGTGGCCGGCGGTGGATTGCGCTCACTGCCGGGACGTCTGCAAAAGCGCCGCAACAGCCGAGCAACAAGCCCGCTTTGGGAGCACACCGTTCGGATGATGAACCGCAAGTCCAACCTGCCATCTTCTTCGCCCCGCTGGTCGAATCGGCTGTATGCGATCGCGACGGCGATCTATCGCAAGCGGCCGGTCTGGATGGTGTCGTTTTCCGCCAGCGAGGCGAGTCTCTCCGAGGGCTTGCGCGCCGCATGCGCGTCCACGGCGATGCTCGCGCTCGGCAATCTGCTGCACGATCCAATCTTCGCGTGGGCCGCGATCGGCGCGTTCTGGACCTGTCTCGCGGATGCCGCCGGTTCGAACCGCGCCCGCTTCGCTTCGATGATGGGCTTCGCGCTTCTCTCCACGCTATGCGGCGGACTCACCGCTTTTGCGTCGGCCGAGGGAACGGTGTTCGCCGCGCTCGCGTTGCTCGTTTTCACGAGCCTCGGCGCATTCGGACGCATCTGGGGCGCTGCGACGTCGCAAGTGACGATTCTCGCCGCGACCGCTTGCGTGGTGATGGTCGACCGGCCCATGCGCGATGTGCGCGAAGGGCTTGCATTTCTCGGCGTCTATCTGATCGGCTGTCTGTTCGCGGTCGCGTTGAGCCTGACCGTCTGGCGCATCCATCCATTCGGCGCGAGCCGTGCTTCGCTGCGCATGGTGTATCTGCGGCTCGCGGACATTGCGTTCGACAGCGCGCGTCTGCTTCAGCAGCGCAGCACCCCGCGCGAGTGGGCGACGCACGCCGCAAAATTCCGCGCAGATGCGCGCGTGGCGCTCGAACGTTCGCGCAAGGCACTGGCAAGCGTTCCGTCGACGCGAACCGGCGCGCGCGAGGCCTATGACACGCTGCTCGCGTTGCTGACCGAAGGCGAGGCGTTGTTTGCGTATCTGATCGCCGTCTCCGGTGCATGCGAAAAAATGCCCGGCGATGAACGGCTCGCGACGCGCGCGGCTCGTCTGCTGACGGGCATGGGCGAGACGCTGCGCGGCATCGGCGCACAGGCGAACGAAGGGCGCTGGGAGCATCTCGCGGATCTGCAACTACGCGTGCGGCGGCTCGCGCGGCGGCTGGAAAACGCGCTGATGGAGCCGGTGAAGCTCACATCGGACTTCGAACTCGTCGATTTCACGCCGGTACAAGCGCCGCCGCCGCGCTTCGCGGACAGCGTCGCTGCAACGCTTGCGCGAGTCTGGGCAACGCTGAAGGCGAATCTGTCGCTCGAGTCCGTCGGTTTGCGTCACGCGGCGCGCGTGGGCGTGACGACGACCGCGGGCTTCCTCGTGATCCGCGCGCTCGGCTTGCCGTTCGGCTATTGGGCGACCATGGCGACGCTGCTGATCCTGCAGCCTTCGATCGCGGCGACATGGCCGCGCAGTATCGAGCGCGCGGCGGGCAGCATCGTCGGCGGCGTGCTGGCGGCGGGTATCGGCTATGCGATTCATTCGCCGCTCGGCATTTCGCTCGCGGTCTTTCCGCTCGTCATGGCAACGATGGCATTGCGCCCCGTCAGCTACAGCCTGTTCGTGCTGTTCCTCACGCCGACCTTCGTGCTCGTGGCCGACTTCGCGACACCGGGCGCGAGTGGATTCGCATACGCGCTCACGCGTCTCGGCAACAATGTGCTGGGCTGCGTGCTGGCGCTTTTCGCCACGTTTTATTTGTGGCCGACGCGCGAAAAGAGCGACTACCGCACGTATCTGACGGACGCGGTCCGCGCGAATCTCGCGTATCTGATCGCGGCGCTCGAATCGCCTGGTCAAAGCGAAAAAGACATGGAGCGTTTGCGCCGCGCGGCCGGCCTCGGCAGCAACAACGCCGAGGAAGCCATCGCACGGATTCGCCTCGAAAAACTGGAGGACTCGCTAGTCGACACGGTGACGCTGACGGTGTTGAGTCTGCTGCGCAAAATGGCGGGCACGGCTACGCAGCTTCGGCTGAGTGCGAACCGGCGCGAGATGCAGGATAGGCACGACGAGCTTCGCGTGTGGCTCGCGGCGGTGAACGCCGATATCGAGGCCGCGCTGAATCGAACGATTTTGCCGCTGCGGCACGACCTTCCGGCGCGCGAGCGTTTGACGTCGCTCGAAGCCGATGCCGTGGGTGAGCTTGCGCTGATGCAGCGCTTACTCACCGAACGCATGCGCGAAGCACGGGGCTAAACGAGCGCGCCGTCAGGAAGCGCCGTTTTGCTCGGTGGTCTCCGCGGCGCTAGCCAAAGCCGGTTCCACGAGCGGCACCACCGACTCGAGCGTCCGTCCGCCCGCCGCGAGCGTGCGCTTTTCCGAAGGCGCAAGACGCTTCACCCAATACTCGGCGCGCGAAGCACTGGAGCGGTCCGCCAGTTCGAACGACGCCAGCACGCGCACCGGCTTGCGCGAACGGGTATAACGCGCGCCCGCGCCGCTCACGTGTTTGTCGAAGCGTGCTTGCACGTCGGTGGCGATGCCGGTATAGACGCTGCCGTCCGAGCATTCGAGCAGATAAAGAAACCACGCCATGGATGCGCGTCAGCCTTTGAACGGATTGTGTTCGCGCAGCTCGTCGACATACGCGTGGATGCTGTTCTTTTCATTGTCGAGGAAGTGGCCGACTGCATCGGCGAAAGCGGGATGCGCGAGCCAGTGCGCCGAGCGCGTGACCGTGGGCAGGAAGCCTCGGGCCATCTTGTGTTCGCCCTGGGCGCCGCCTTCAAACGCGCCGAGCTTTTCTTCGATGCAAAATTCGAGGGGCTGATAGTACGCGGTCTCGAAGTGCAGGCACGGCACGTGTTCGAGCGCGCCCCAGTAACGGCCGTACAGCGTGCCGCCGGTTTTCGCGTCGCGCTGATAAACGACGAGCGAACTCGCGATCGGCTTGCCTTCGTATTCGGCGATCACGAGCAGCAGATTCTCCGGCATCGACGCGCCGATCATGCGAAAAAAGTCGAGGTTCAGATACGGAGTCGAAAAGTGCTCGCGGTAAGTTTGCCGATAGCACTTGCTGAAGAAGCGCCAGTCGGCGTCCTGAATGTCTTCGCCGCGAATCCTGCGCATCGTGACGCCTGCCTCGTGTACTTTGCGGCGTTCCGCGCGGATGTTCTTGCGCTTCTTCTGTTCGAGCGTCGAGAGGAAATCGTCGAAGTCCCGGTAGCCGTCGTTGAGCCAGTGAAACTGCACGCCTTCGCGTTGCATCATGCCCATTTCGGTGAGCGCATTCGCTTCCGCTTCGGTGGGAAACAGCACATGCAGCGACGACACATCGGCCTGCTCGGCGAACGCCATCAATGTGGCCGCGAGATGGCGCAGCGCGTGCGCGTCGGCGGACAGCAGCCGATTGCCTTGCACGGGCGTAAACGGCACGGCGCACAGGAGCTTCGGGTAATAGGTCAAGCCGTTGCGCTTGTATGCGTCGGCCCAGGCCCAGTCGAAGACGTACTCGCCATATGAGTGACCCTTCAGATAAACCGGCGCGGCCGCCGCTAGCTTGCCGGTCAGCGGGTCGGTGAGCGTGACGAATTGCGGCGCCCAGCCCGTGTCCGCAACCGCGCAGCGGGTGGCGTGCAGCGCGCTCAGAAACTCATGCCGCAGAAAAGGCGTGGGCTGTGGCTGCTGAGCGAGAAGGGCGTTCCATTCGGCCGCGTCCACCTCGGAGGGCGACGCCAGAATGCCCGTGCGATAATCAAAGCGTTCCTGATTCAACTTATGTGACTGTCCCAATGAGCGACGCGGCGCGCGTTATACACCGTCAAGCACTGCGTCGTTCGTTTATCCGAGTTGCCCGTCCGCCGAGCCCATAACAAGCTGCTTTATTTGCAAGCACTTCGCAAGCCCTTCGCTTGCCCGTCGATCCTGCCATGAAGACACGAATCGCTCTCGCTCAAATCAATGTCACCGTCGGCGATTTCGCCGGCAACGTCGCGAAAATCGTCGCTGCCGCGCGTGACGCGCACAACGCCGGCGCGAAGCTGCTGGTCGCGCCGGAACTCGCGTTATCCGGCTATCCGCCCGAAGATCTGCTGCTGCGCCCCGCGTTCTATACCGCGAGCGCTGCCGCGTTGGCGGATCTCGCCGCGCAACTGAAGCCGTTTGCCGGCCTGCATGTGATCGTCGGCCATCCGTTACGCGAGGTGGGCAACAGCTCGGCCCACGGTCATGGTAATGCAAACGCGCCAATCCAGCGCGGCGTGCCGCCGGTCGATACGTTCAACGCGGCTTCGCTGCTTGTCGACGGCAAGGTGGGGGGCAGCTATCGCAAGCAGGATCTGCCCAACACCGAGGTGTTCGACGAGAAGCGCTATTTCGCGTCAGACGCGCAGCCGTTCGTGTTCGAGCTCGACGGCGTGAAGTACGGCGTGGTGATCTGTGAAGACGCGTGGCATGCGTCGGCCGCTCAAATGGCGAAGGCGGCGGGCGCGCAAGTGCTGCTGATTCCAAACGGATCGCCGTTCCACCTGAACAAGGAAGCGGTGCGTTTCGACATTCTGCGGGCGCGCATTCGCGAGACCGGGCTGCCCATGGTCTACGTCAACATGGTCGGCGCGCAGGACGAACTCGTGTTCGACGGCGGCTCGTTCGTGCTCGACGCGCAGGGCGAGCTAGTCGCGAAGATGCCGCAGTTCGAGGAGGCGACCGCAATCGTCGAATTCGAAGCGGGTGCCCCTGTGCGCGGCGAAACAAACGGCGGGAACAGCGGCATCGCGCCGGAGCTTTCGCTCGAAGCGCAGGTTTATGCGGCGCTCGTGATGGGCGTGCGCGACTACGTGAACAAGAACGGCTTTCCGGGCGCGCTCATTGGTCTGTCGGGCGGCGTGGATTCGGCGTTGGTGCTGGCGGTCGCGTGCGACGCACTCGGCGCAGAGCGCGTGCGCGCGGTGATGATGCCGTCGCGCTACACCGCTGACATTTCGACCACGGACGCCGCGGAAATGGCGCGCCGCGTCGGCGTGCGCTACGACGAAATCGCGATCGCGCCGATGTTCGACGCGTTCCGCGGCTCGCTCGCGCAAGAATTCGAGGGCCAGCCGGAAGATGCCACCGAGGAAAACATTCAGGCGCGTATTCGCGGCACCCTATTGATGGCGCTGTCGAACAAGTTCGGCTCGATCGTGCTCACCACCGGCAACAAGAGCGAAATGGCGGTGGGTTACTGCACGCTTTACGGCGACATGGCCGGGGGCTTCGCGGTGATCAAGGACATCGCCAAGACGCTTGTCTATCGCCTGTGCCATTACCGCAACGAGGCCACGGCTTTCGGCAAGCAGAACGTGATACCCGAGCGGATTCTGACGCGCGCGCCATCCGCGGAATTGCGCGAGAACCAGACCGACCAGGACAGCTTGCCGCCCTATGAGGTGCTCGACGCGATCATGCGCATGTATATGGAAGAGGACCGCTCGCTCGCGGAAATCATCGCCGCGGGTTACGCGGCCGAAGACGTGAAGCGCGTCACGCGGCTCATCAAGATCAACGAATACAAACGCCGTCAGGCGCCAATCGGCATTCGCGTCACGCATCGCGCGTTCGGTCGAGACTGGCGTTATCCGATCACGTCGCGCTACACCGAACCGGTGGAGTGAAGAGGCGCGGCGCTCGCGCCGGATCGCCGCAAGGGGCGCCGGGTCGCAGCGGCGCGCGTCGCTGGACTGCCGCAACGCACCCGGCGCGGCGTAGAATAAAAATCATCCATTTTCCTTTCACTCTTCCAGTCACGAGACGAGGTTCGCCATGAAGCGCATCACCGCAGTCATCAAACCGTTCAAACTCGACGAAGTGCGCGAGGCGCTCGCTGAAGTCGGCCTCACGGGCCTGACCGTCACCGAGGTCAAAGGGTTCGGCCGGCAGAAAGGCCATACCGAGCTCTATCGTGGTGCAGAGTATGTGGTCGACTTCCTGCCGAAAGTGAAGATCGAGGTGGTCGTGGCGGACAACCAGTGCGATCAGGTGATCGATGCGATCATCGGCGCGGCCCGCACCGGCAAGATTGGCGACGGCAAGATTTTCGTCGCGGACGTCGAGCGCGTGATTCGCATCCGTACCGGCGAAGAAAACGAAGCGGCAGTCTGAAGCCGCTCGCGCACCGAAGCGGTGCGCCGGCGCCGAAACAAGGTCCGCGTAAGCACCGCGCGAGCTTCGCGCAACATCGCGAAACGCCGCGCGCCAATAAAAAACGGTGCGATACCCTTTCGGACATCGCACCGATACGCGCCTCTCGCAGCAGCGTGAAAAAGATTCTCTTGAAGAACTTCTAAGCCCCGAAGGCAGTGCCTTCGGAGAACACTGTTCGATTAGAACGAGTGTTGAATACCTGCGTACACACCGGTCTGGCTGTGGCCAGGCAGCGGGTTCTCGTTGTACGTAGTCGTGCCGCCCGAAGTGATGTTGCCGCCAGGGCCTGCCGCGTTCGCGTCGAGACCGAAGTTGGCGGTCTTGCTGTTACGCGCGGTCGCAATCTGGATGTCCAGCAGCGTGCGCTTGGACAGGTTGTACGAACCGCCGATCGTGTAGATCGTTGCGTTGCCGCCGTTCTTGTTGGCGTTGACGTGATACACCGCCGCGATCAGTGCTGCGGCCGGCGTGGCTTGCCACGTCACACCACCCCATTCGTGATCGAGCGACGTCGGCGAAGTGCCTGCAGCGCTAGCAGCAGCGGACGTACGGACTGCCTGGTATGCGCCCTGGATCTTGAACTGACCGAGGAACACGTTGAAGGCTGCTGTGTATTCGCGCGATGCGGTGAACGGGTCGGTGAAGTTACCGTTCGCGGCATTGCGGATTTCGTCATAGATACCGCGAACCTGGAACAGCGACGACGTGTACGTCAGCTGCAGACCTGCTTCACGGCCTTGCGGCGTCGTGCCGTTACCGTTCCAGTTTGTTGCGTTCGACAGTGCGTACTGACCGTACATGTCAAAGCCGTAGAACTTCGGCGACTGGTAAGCAAGGTTGTTGCTCGATTGCGGCCAGTTGCGGCCACGCACCAGCGATGCCGACGACCAGTTCGATTGACCGAACGGGTCGAAGTCCCACACGCCGTTCGAGATGAAGAGCATGCGACCCATCGTGAACGTACCGTAGGTATTGTTCGACAGGCCGACCGTTGCCCAACGATTGAAGAGACCGCCGCCGCCAGGACCTGCGCCCGTCATGGTATTGAACGAGCCTTCCAACTGGAACAGGACCTTGTTGCCGCCGCCGATGTCTTCGACGCCCTTCATGCCCCACAGGCTCGTGCCCCAGTCACCGCTTTCCGCGCGCCAGCGCGAGGTTGAGCCGGTATAGTTGGCGTTCGGCAGACCGCTCATGTATTCGATACCCGCGTCCAGGCGACCATACAGTGTCACGCTGCTTTGGGCATGCGCAACAACGCCGGCCGACATCAGCGCAGCGGCGAGCAAAGCTTTCTTCATCTTCTCCTCCATACCCTGTCAAAAAGTGAAACCCAGTACTGCGAATGGTGTTCGGACGCAAGCGAGCCGAACAGAAATCGGTACCAGGGAGATTAGCGGGCGGATAGGTCTCCTGTCCTGACGTGCAGCCTTGGGACTGTCTCGTCGTCACGCCGATCCCTCGCCGACCGGTTCTCCTCTGTGCTTTGAAGTAAAACTACTTTTAATGAACTTTGTTTTGCTACTTTGGTTACTAATTTATCAAAAATACACTTGTGTGGGAGAAGAAATTAGTACCGGCGTTGACCTGTGTCTCCAAATTGCAATACGGATGTGTGCAAAGGCGCTTTCGAGCACGCTGAAAAATAGCGCAATCCCTTACGTGACAAGGGAATCACGGATCGGCGGGAGCAAGATTAAGGATTGCCACTATTGACGCTTCCAATACGGCAAGGTAATGCGGAAACGTGGGGCGGGAAGGGCGGTGCGGCGGGGTTTTCGCGGTCGAAATACGTGGATTACGCAGGTGACCGAAACAAAAAAGGCGCTCGTAAGCGCCTTGTAACACTACTTTCACTACAGGCGGTATTTGAGACACGTGGCTATGTCTCAAATACCAGGTTCTCCGATATACCCGCTATTTGAGACTGCCGGAAAGAAACTGCTTCAGCCGCTCGCTACGAGTGTTTTTGAACACTTCGTCCGGATGGCCTTCTTCTTCGACGCGGCCTTGGTGCAGGAACATCACGTGGTTCGACACATTGCGCGCGAACGCCATCTCGTGCGTGACGACGATCATCGTGCGGCCTTCTTCGGCGAGCGTTTGCATGACCTTGAGGACTTCGCCGACCAGTTCGGGATCGAGCGCGGAGGTCGGTTCGTCGAATAGCATCACGTCGGGATGCATTGCCAAAGCGCGCGCGATCGCGACGCGCTGCTGCTGGCCGCCGGACAGATGCGACGGATACTGCTTCTCGAGGCGCGGCGCGAGACCGACCTTCTCCAGATACTCGCGAGCGCGATCTTCGGCTTCCTTGCGCTTGAGGCCCAGCACGTTGACGGGCGCTTCGACGATGTTCTCGAGCACGTTCATGTGCGACCACAAGTTGAAGTGCTGGAACACCATGGACAGCTTGGTGCGCACGCGCTGCAACTGCTTGGGGTCCGACACGCGCAACGCACCGTTTTTGGCGATCTGCGTGCGGACTTCTTCGCCGTCCACGAAAATGCGGCCGGCGTTCGGCTGTTCGAGAAAGTTGATGCAGCGGAGCATCGTGCTCTTGCCCGAACCGGACGAGCCGATCACGCTGATCACGTCGCCGGCGTTGGCCTTCAGCGTGACGCCCTTGAGAACTTCGTTATCGCCGTACTGTTTGTGAAGCTCGTCGACGAAGAGCTTTTGCTTCGTTGTATTCATCAGAATCCTTGGGCGTGCTTACGTGCTGGCGCAATGCGCCGGTTACTTGCCTTGCGGCCGCAGGTAAGCGAGCCAGCGGCGCTCGGCGCGGCGAAACAGCCACACCAGCGCGAAAGAAATGCACAAATAGAGCATGGCGGCGATGCCGAACGCATTGAACGACTGATACGTCGCGGAGTTCACGTCGCGGGCGATCTTGAGAATGTCCGGCACGGTCGCGGTGAATGCAACGGTCGTGGCGTGCAGCATCAGAATGACTTCGTTGCTGTAGTACGGCAGCGCGCGGCGCAGCGCCGACGGCAGGATCACGCGCCGGTACAGCGTGAACGACGACATGCCGTAAGCGCGTGCCGCTTCGATTTCGCCATAAGGCGTGGCCTTGATGGCGCCGGCGAAAATCTCGGTGGTGTAGGCACAGGTGTTCAGCGTGAACGCGAGCAGCGTGCAGTTCATGCCTTCGCGGAAAAACGCGTTGGTCAGCTCGTGATTGCGGATGATCTCGAGGCTATACAAACCCGTGTAGCAAAGCAGCAACTGCACGTAGAGCGGCGTGCCGCGAAAGATGTACGTGTAAAGCCACACGAGAGTGGAGAGCCATTTCTTCTTCGACACGCGCGCCACGGCGAGCGGAATCGACAGACAGAAACCGAGGCCGATCGACACCACGAGCAGCCACAGCGTGATAGCGAGGCCGGTGAAGCGGTAGCCGTCGGTATAAAGATAGTTGCGCCAGTATTCCTGAATGATCTCGATCATAGATCCGCCTTTCGCACGCCGGTCGAGTAACGCTTTTCGAGGTACATCAGCACGAAGTTGGACACTGTGGTGATGACGAGATAGATCGCCCCCGCAAACAGGGTGAAGAAGAAAAACCGCAAGGTGCCTTTGCCCGCGTCTTGCGAAGCCTTGACCACATCCGCCAGGCCGATGATCGACACGAGCGCGGTGGCTTTGACCATGACCTGCCAGTTGTTGCCGATGCCGGGCAGCGCGAAGCGCATCATCTGCGGGAACATGATGCGCGAGAACACCTGCCAGCTCGTCATGCCGTAGGCCGCGCCCGCTTCGAGCTGGCCGCGCGGCACGGCGAGAAACGCGCCGCGGAACGTCTCGGTGAAGTACGCACCGTAAATGAAGCCGAGAACCGCGACGCCGGCCACGAACGGGTCGATGTCGATCTGATCCCAGCCGAGCAGGTCGGTCAGATTGTTTAGCCAGATCTGGATGCTGTAGAAGAGCAGCAGCATCAGCACGAGGTCGGGCACGCCGCGCACGAGCGTGGTGTAGACCGTGCCGGCGCCGTGCGAGAAGCGGTTCTTCGACAGTTTCGCCGCCGCGCCGACGAGGCCCAGCAAGAAAGCAAGCGCCAGGGACAACACCGCCAGTTTGACGGTTTGCCAGGTGCCGTTGAGAAGCAGCGGGCCGTAGCCTTGAAGGAACATATCGGGTCCTTGACGATGCGTTTGCGACACACCGCGAAAGACGCGGCCGGCTCTGCACCGCATGTACCGCGAGCTTCGCTCGCTGTGATCTGCGGCGCACAGCGCACCGCTGTGCAAATCATGACTGCATGACCGTTGGCGGTCTTGCAGCGCGCTTTTCGACTCTCTTTGAGACTAGACCGACTGTATTACGAAGCCCGGGGGAAGCCCATGCGGGCGAGCCCCGAGTTCCATGGTGCCGCGTTTGACGCGAGCAGGCGGGGTGCCTGAAGCGGCGGCCCGCTTTGGACCGTGCTCAGTGCCGGCTCAGTGCCCAGGATAAATCTCGAAGTCGAAGTACTGCTTTTCGAGCTTCGTGAAAGTGCCGTCCTGATGAACCTGTGCGAGCGCCCGATTGAACATTGTCCGCAGTTCGGCGTCTTCCTTGCGCAGACCGATGGCCGTGCCTTCGCCGATGGTCTTCGGATCCTTGACTTCCGGACCGGCCCACGCGAAGCCTTTACCGCGCGGCGTCTTCAGGAAACCGGCGTCGGCCTGGATCTCGTCCTGCAGCGCGGCGTCGAGCCGGCCGGAGGTGAGATCGGCGTAGACCTGGTCCTGATTCTCATACGGCACGACGGTCACGCCTTTCGGCTCCCAATAAGCCTTGGCGTAGGCTTCCTGGGTCGTGCCCTGCTCGACGCCGATGCGCTTGCCCTTCAGCGATTCAGCGGTGGGCAGGAGCGGCGAGCCGGCTTTGGCGATCATGCGCGCGGGCGCGTCGAACAGCTTGTCGGAGAAATCGATCTGCTCGCGACGCTTGTCCGTGACGGTCAGCGACGACACGATCGCGTCGAACTTCTTCCCCTTCAGTGCCGGGATGATGCCGTCGAAATCCTGCTCGACCCACACGCACTTCACGTTCATTCTTGCGCACAACGCTTTGGTCAGATCGACGTCGAACCCGACAACCTGGCCGCTGGCCGCCTTCGATTCGAACGGCGGATAGCTGGCGTCAACCCCGATGCGTACGGTTTTCCATTCTTTTGCCATGGCGCCGGTGGCCATGACGGCGAGCGCTACGCACAGTGCGAGCTTCTTCATGTTTCTCCTGGGTCAAACTGATCGTCGTGGTGTCCGATCTCGACGAACGCTGGCTTGTGGCCGGCCGTCGCTATTCTAGGCGGCCAAAATTGCCGCGCCGCTGCGGGTATCCTGCGTGTTGTCCGCTGGCGGACGCCCCGCTGTCCCGCCGTGCGGGCGCCCTTTCGGCCACCATGTACGTTGAAAAGCGCGGTATTTTACCCGAACAGGGGCCCGGCGCCAGTGCGCAATGGCGCTCGGACGGGCGCGGCGGCGGGCGCGTTGCGTATGCGCGACGCGTAGGCGAGTTCAGCCGGGGTTCGATCAGCCGCGGCGTCGTGCGATTACGCGGATTTGCGAAACGATCCGGTGCATTCCCGCCGATTGTGCGCAGAGCGGGCAGCCCATACATTCTGGCCATCGCCAGATTTCACAGGGAGTACCTCATGATCGAAATTCGCCGCTCCGACGAACGCGGCCACGCCAACCACGGCTGGCTCGACTCGTATCACAGCTTCTCGTTTGCCGACTATCGCGACCCGGAGCATGTCCATTTCGGCCCGCTGCGCGTGATCAACGAAGACCGCATAGCGGGCGGCCAGGGCTTCGGCACGCACGGGCACCGCGATATGGAGATCGTTACCTATGTGCTCGAGGGGGCGCTTGCGCATCGCGACAGCATGGGCAACGGCTCGACGATCCGTCCGGGGGACGTGCAGCGCATGAGCGCCGGCACTGGCGTGATGCACAGCGAGTTCAACGCGTCGCAGGACGAAGAGGCGCATCTGCTGCAGATCTGGGTGATTCCGCGACGGGCGGGCGATCAGCCGGGTTACGAAGAGAAGCGCTTCGAGGCCGCCGATAAGCGCGGCCGGCTGCGAGTCGTCGCGTCGCCCGACGGCCGCGACGGCTCGGTGACGATCCACGCGGACGCGTCGATTTACGCCGCGCTGATCGACGGCGCCGAGCAGGCCACCTTGACGCTGCCTGAAGGACGGCTCGCCTATGTGCACGCGGCTCGCTGACGGTGAACGGCGAGGCGCTTCAAGCCGGCGACGCGGCCAAGCTCAGCGAAACAGATACGGTGACGCTGGAAAAAGGCGATAACGCCGAAGTGCTGCTATTCGATCTCGGCCGGCTCGAAGGCTGAAGCGGGCTGGCTGCAGGCCGTCCAGACGAAGTTGGTTGGGCGCGCAACGACCTCGCAAGCGCGAGCGCTCACGGGGATCGCGCTGTATAGAAGCAGGAAAGACCTCGAAGAAACGCCACGGAGAAGCTCCGTGGCGTTTCTGTTTTGCGAAGACGGCTACGCGAGCGGCCTTCGTGTATCGAGCCGCGCATGGCTGCGCGGCCACCCGTGGCTTACTGATTTGCAGCCGGCGCCGATGCCGCGCCCTGCTGGTGATGCTGCCAGCGCTCGCGCATCTTCTCGTGACGCGATTCCATCTTCGCAAAGCGCTGCTTCAGCGCGGTGCTGACGGTGGTCTTCTGCTGGTCGTTCAGGCCGTTATAGAACTTGAGCCAGGCGTCGGTGGTTTGCTGGCGCAACTGTGCGTCTTTCTGCTCGATCTGGTGATGAGCGGTGGCCATTGCGTTCAGATCGAGAATCGGCTGCTGCTGCGCGGACTTGAACTGGTCCTTCATCTGCTCGTGATTCGCGCGCATCGCCTCGTGGTTCTGCTTCATGGTGTCGAGCGCGGCTTGCCACTGCTTTTCCTGATCCGCGTTCAGCTTCAGCTGGTCGTGAAGTTGCGTGAGCTCATTCATGAAGTGCCCATGCCATCCGCCGGGGCCGCCGTGGGCCTCATGAGCGGGTTGAGCCGCATAGGCTGCGCCCGCGCCGATGGCGAGAGCGGTGGCGGCAACGGCGAGGGCGCGCGAGATTTTTCTGGTGGACATGTAATGCTCCCTGTAATGGAATAGCCGACGATGCATCCGATCACGTTGACGGCCTGCATTCGGTAAGACACAGCGTAGAGAACTGCATCGGCCGCTGTGTTACGCGCCCTGGTGCCGCTGTTACGGGCCATTACGTGCAGCTTTCACCGTAACACCCGGTAACCCTTGAGGCCTGCTTGAAATCGAAAACCGTTCCTGCCGCGCGTTAAACTTCATTCCATGGCTACTCAAATACTTGTTGTCGACGACGACGTCGAATTGCGCGATCTACTGCGCGACTATCTGGCCCGCCAGGGTATCGAAGTCTCGGTGCTGCACGACGCGGGCTCGCTCGAACGCAGGCTCGAGCGCGAGCGTCCCGATCTGATCGTGCTCGACCTGATGATGCCGGGTGTCGACGGGCTCACCGCGTTGCGCAAGCTGCGCGCATCGGGCGACGACATTCCCGTCATCATGCTGACCGCGCGCGCGGACGACGTCGACCGGATCGTCGGCTTGGAACTCGGTGCGGACGACTATCTCGGCAAGCCGTTCAATCCACGCGAACTGCTTGCGCGCGTGCAGGCGGTGTTGCGCCGGCGCCGCACGCTGCCGTCGGCGGCCGCGCCCGAGCAGCGCGAGCCGTTCAGCTTCGGCCGTTTCACGCTGGACTTCCAGTCGCGCACACTGCATCTGGAGGACAAGCCGCTTACGCTGTCCGGCAGCGAGTTCGCGTTACTGAAAATCTTCGTGAACCACCCCATGCGCACGCTGACGCGCGAGCGTCTGCTGGAGTTGCTGCACGGTCCCGAGTACGACGGTACCGACCGCGGCATCGACGTGCAGGTGTGGCGTCTGCGGCGCATCCTCGAAACGGACCCGTCCACGCCGCGCTTCATCCAGACAGTGCGCGGACGGGGCTACGTGTTCGTGCCCGACGGCGAACAGCATGCGCCGGCCCATTGATTCGCTGTTCGGACGGCTGGCATTGCTGGTCGTCGCGGTGTTGCTGCTGTCGCATTTCGCGTGGTACGCGCTCATGCGCCTCGAGCGCAACCAGCTGCAAGCGCGTTACGCCGTCGAAGAGGCCACTTTTCTCGTCGACGCGGTGCGTCAGCACGTCGTCCGCAACCCGGACCAGCCGTTGCCTTCGCGTGTGAAACTGGTCGATCCGGCGAGCGCCGAGGTGCCGCCGGAATCGCCGAACATGTCGCCGCCGCTGGAACGCTTTCTCGAAGACGTGCGCGACCGCATGCCGTCCGGCACGCAGGTGCGCGCCGGCTTGCCGGGCGGCCCGCCCACGCTGTGGGTGCGCGGAACCGCCGACCACAGCTGGATCGTCGTGCCGGTCCAGCCTCTGCGACCGCCGCGTTCGCTCGACCGCACCGTGTTGTGGCTCATCATGATCTTTTCGTTCGCGGTCATGGCGGCGCTCTTCGCCGCATGGGCGTTGCAGCAGCCTCTGCGCTCGCTCGCCCAGGCGGTTGCGCGGTTCGGCCGCGGCTTGCCGGTGCCTCCGGTGCCCGAGCGCGGACCGCGCGAGCTGAGGCAATTGACGCACGGCTTTAACCAGATGGTTCAGGAAGTCGCGCGTACCGAGAACGACCGCGCGGTGATGCTCGCGGGCGTCGCGCACGATCTGAAGACGCCGCTCGCGCGCTTGCGGCTGCGCGCCGAAATGATGGACGAAGCCAAGATGCGCGACGGCGTCGTGCGCGACGTCGATTCCATGACGCACATCGTCGAGCAGTTCCTCGTGTTCGCGCACGACGGCGCGGACCGCAGCGAACCGGTTGAAGTCAACGCGCAATGCGAGCGCGTCGTGCGCAGTTATCGCGCAGTGGCCTCGGGCGCGCCGACCGTGGAAACCGACTTGCGGGCGGGTCCCGGGTTCTGCCTTCCTGCCGCCACGCTCGACCGGATTCTGTCGAACCTGCTCGACAATGCGCACGCGTATGGCGCGCCGCCGATCGTCGTTGCCACCGCGCGCACGGCGGAAGGCTTCACGCTGTCCGTGAGCGACAACGGCAAGGGCATTGCCGCCCAGGATCTCATCAACGCAAGCCGGCCTTTCGTGCGGCTCGATCCGGCGCGCGGCGGTAATGGCCACAGCGGTTTGGGGCTCGCCATCGTCGAGCGGCTGGTTCGCCGCGCGGGCGGAGAGTGGGAGATAGGCAACCACGGCGGCCGTGGCTTGCGGGTCTTGATGAGCTTTCCGTTTTCCGCCGTGCCTCAGGTGAAGGCGGCCTCGGAAAGCGTCTGGTGATCGTGGTCACAGGCGCGGCCGCGTTGCGCCGCGTCTGTCGCTGCTGTTGCGCGCCCTTGGCACGATGCCCGCTGCTCGCGCCTTCTTCAAAGCCGTCGCCAGGCACGTAGGTGCGTAACCAGAACGTCGAAGCGAGCTGGGCAGAGCGCCGGCCTAGTCGGAGAACAGCGTGTTCAGCGCATTCGCCGCTTCGCTATCCACCGTATTCCACGTCACGGTTTCCGCCTCGAAAATATAGTGCGTCGTGTACTTGCCGAGGCGCGCGAGTATCTCGTCCTGAATGACCTCTGGCGCAACATCCAGCTTCAGATACCAGGCGGTGGACGACAGGCGCGTTTGAAACGCGCCGTATTCGGCCAGCAGATGGTCGAACGCGTCAGCATCCTGATCGCGGCAAACGATGACCAGATTTCCCTTCATGCGAATCTCCCGTTAAAGCGGTAGCGACAACCCAAGGTCAGTGTCGATCATACCTGCTTGCTTGCGGGAGGCCCGGCGCTTCGGCTTGCGTTGCGTCAGATAGCGGCAACGCGGTTACCAGATGCTGGCTACCGTGCGCGCGGACGGCGCGGTATCGTCAGGCGGCAGTGCTTCGGTGCGGTCGCGGCCGCCGGTCTTCGCGGCGTAGAGCGCCATGTCGGCGCGGCTCATGATGCGTTCGGGGAGGTCGTCCACCGAAAGTTCGGTGATGCCGATGCTCACGCTGAGCGTGACCGAGGCGGGCAGCTTCGCCGACGGCACGGCCTTCAGGCGCAGACGCAAGCGTTCGACCACTTCGCGGCCGCCGGCAAGATCGGTGGCCGGCAACAGCACCCCGAACTCCTCGCCGCCAAGCCGGCCGATCGCATCGGCGCCGCGCAGTTCCGCGCGGCAGGTGTCGACGAAATGTTCAAGTGCGCGGTCGCCGGCAGCATGGCCGAAGCGGTCGTTGATCTGCTTGAAGTGATCGAGGTCCGCGATCGCCATGCACAGTGGCTCGTTGCCCAGATGCGCGCGGTCGATTTGGTGGCGCAGCAAGTCGAGGAAATAGCGGCGCGACAGCGCACCGGTCAATGCGTCGTGACGCGCCTCCGCCGAAAGCAGCGTATTGGCCGATTGCAGCTGTTCGGCAAGATCGCGTGTGGCCCGATGGTGACGCCGCTCGCGCACGTACGAGACGGTGATCACCCATGCGAGCGCCACGGTGCCGGCCAGCGTCAGGAACACCAGCAAATGATCGCGCTTATGGTTGCGCAGCAGTTCGGGCCAGGCGGGAAGCGGCTCGACGAGATGCGCCGACAGTTCCGAGTTCAGACCGCCGCGAGTCTGGTACAGCGACGGACCCGGCTGTCCGGCCGAAGCGAACAGCTGTTCCGCGACAGCGGGGGACACCCATGGCGCCGCCTCGCGCACCTGGGTGTCGACGTGTATCTGGATATCCGGGAACGTATCGCGGCGATAGGTCAGCTTGCGGTCCGCTGCTCTCATCTTGGTCACTCGCGAGTCCGGCAGCGCGTGGCCTTCGAGCCTGCTGTCGTGCGCCATGATGATGACGCCGTTACTGTCGGCGACGAAGGTTCCGGCATGGGCGACCCAGTGGCGCAGCCGCGCGATCCCTACCTTGGCGACGACTGCCCCTGCGAGTTCTCCATCCGCATAGACCGGCACGGCGATAAAGATGCCGGGCTCGCCGCTCGTGCGGCCCACGCCATACGCTTCAGAGAACGCGCCCAGCAGGGCGCTCGTGAGATAAGCCCGCACGCGCATGTCGACGCCGACGAAGGAGCTGCGCGGCGCCTGCGTGTCGGTGAGGACATCGCTCGCGGCCACGCAGATGCCATTGGCATTCACGAGCCACACCTGATCGAGCCCGGAGAAGCCCTGCGCGCGGTGCAGGAAGGTGCTCACAGTGGTCATTCGCGGGTCTTTTAGCAACGCGGCGCGAAGGGCGGGTTCCGTCGTCTCGCCGTTCGCGGCATAATTCCGGGATTGCACCAATGCGTTCTGGACCACGTCCATTTCGGCCATGGTTGCGGGGATGGCCCGCGACATCGCAAGGTCGCTTGCGATCACCTCCGCCATGTTGTCGACGATCGAGGCCGACATCTGGCGCTGCGCGTGCAAGGTCGCGGCGAGTTCTTGCTGTACCATCCGGTCCGCGACCATGCCGGCCACGAACCAGCAAGCCAGTAAGATCAGCACGAAGCCGATCGGGCCGGTTGCCTGGCGCAAGGTTGTCCTGTTCATCGACCCTCTGATCCGTCTGGCTTAGACATGCAACTAGCTATTCGTGGCAGCGCCGCGGCGCTGTTTCGCCCCGCGTTTCGCGGTTGTGGGAACGGCCGGTCATGCGCCGCCGCTTTGGCCCGGGATAAACCGCCAACACAGTGCATCTTTATGGATTCTAACCGTCATGGGGCCAGACGCCACCCTTATTGAGGCATGAGATCTTATGGGCATCACCCATCAGGCTCTTAACGGCAGCTTCGCCGGTTTCTTGATGCCTCGCGCAACAGCGCGAAGTGCAATCACACGAGTGCGGCATCAGTGAGCGTCACCGGCCTTGTCGAACAATGCCGACGAGAGTGCTCATAAAAGAGGCGCGCGGCACGGCTGCTTGCCCTTGGCGGAAGATCACTGTCAGGACATTACCGGGCTGTTGTCAGGCGGTCGTTGCAAGTTGCCCCGATTTGCCTTCAAAGGTTGTGCCTGAAACATAGGATGGTGTAGTGTCGTGCCGTCCAAAACAAAGGAAAGCTCGCCAGCCTACGGGCGGCGCCTGCGGCGACAGCATTCTGGCTTGACGGTTGGGTTGCGGGGCGGCTTACCCGTGGGCACTTCCGTCGCTGGTCCACGTGTCACCAACGCTAACGATTTACCGCGCACACGCGTTTTGCCATGCCTGATTTCCGCTTTCCGGACCGATCGTCAGACCGCCGCGCCGAAGTCGCGGCCTCGTTCGCGCGTTTGTTCGCCTGTATGAATGAGGAGTGGGTCTGATGGATTTCAGCTTCGACCTGAAGCGCACCGCCAACGCGTCGGCATGGCGGGTGCTGCCCAACCGCTGGGACTTCGTGGCCTTTCCGCTGATCATCTGCATCATCGCAATGGCGGCGATCGGCTTTCACGAGACGCTCGCGCCGATGTCCACGCTCAAGACCCAGGCGATCTCGCTCGATCCCGCGAACCTGCCCGAGTATGCGATGCGCACCACATTGCGCATGCTCGCGGCGATGGTCGCGTCGCTGATCTTCACGCTGATCTACGGCACGCTCGCTGCGAAAAGCCGGCGGGCAGGTCTGGTGCTGGTGCCGATTCTCGACATCCTGCAGTCGGTGCCGGTGCTCGGCTATATATCGTTCACGGTTACGTTCTTTCTAGCGCTGTTTCCGGGCCGCGTACTGGGCGCCGAACTCGCGGCGATCTTCGCGATCTTCACGAGCCAGGCGTGGAACATGACCTTCAGCTTCTATCAGTCGCTGCGCACGGTGCCGCGCGATCTCGACGAAGTCTCGCGCGGCTTTCACCTCACTTCATGGCAGCGCTTCTGGAAGCTCGAAGTGCCGTTCTCGATGCCAGGCCTCATCTGGAACATGATGATGTCGATGTCTGGCGGCTGGTTCTTCGTGGTCGCCTCCGAGGCCATCACCGTCGGCAACAACACGATCACGCTGCCAGGCATCGGCGCCTATCTGGCGCAGGCGATCGTCGTCAAGAACCTGCACGCGATCGGCTGGGTGATTCTCGCGATGACCGTCGTGATTCTCGCGTATGACCAGTTGCTGTTCCGTCCGCTCGTCGCATGGGCGGATAAATTCCGTATGGAAACCACGAGTTCGGGCGACGCTCCGGAATCGTGGCTGCTCGATCTGATCCGCCGCACGCGCCTGATTCACCGCTTGCTCGTGCCGCTCGGCTGGATGTTCGCAAAGGCCGCGCGCGTGCCGTTCCGGCTGCCCGCGTTGCAGGGGCCGCGTTTCCAGATCCCGCAGATGCAGAAGAGCTCGCGCCTTGGCGACATCGTGTGGGGCGCGCTGGTCCTGATCGGCACCGTCTATGTCGTGTATCGCGTGTTCATTTACGTGCGCACCGGCGTTTCGCTCGACGAAGTCGGCCACGTTCTCATGCTTGGCCTGATCACACTTTTGCGGGTGGTGGTGCTGATCGCGATCGCGTCGGTGATCTGGGTGCCGGTCGGCGTGCTGATCGGCTTGCGGCCCGCGCTCGCCGAGAAGATTCAGCCGCTCGCGCAGTTTCTTGCTGCGTTTCCGGCCAATCTGCTGTTTCCGGTATTCGTGATCGCGATCGTTCGCTTCAACCTGAACCCGGACATCTGGCTGTCGCCGCTGATCGTGCTCGGCACCCAGTGGTATATCCTGTTCAACGTGATTGCCGGCGCGACCTCGTATCCGAACGACTATCGCGAAGCGGCCAAGAATTTCCACATTCGTGGCTGGCAATGGTGGCGTCAGGCCATGTTGCCGGGCATTTTCCCGTACTACGTGACGGGCGCGATCACCGCGTCGGGCGGCGCGTGGAACGCGAGCATCGTCGCGGAATTCGTGCAGTGGGGCGACACGAAGGTTGCGGCGCATGGGCTCGGGGCCTATATCGCGCAGTCCACGGCCGCGGGCGACTATCCGAAGATCATTGTGGGCATTGCGGTGATGTCCCTGTTCGTGACGCTCTTCAACCGCCTGCTGTGGCGTCCGATGTACGCGTACGCCGAAGCCAAGCTTCGGCTGGACTAAGCGCCCCCGACCTTGCCGCTCGCGCGAGGCCCCCAACGGGGGGCATGAAAAGCTCGGGCGGCCCGGCGTTTCTTGAGAATTGAAGGCATAACGCGATGCAAAATCCTAAAGCTGCTATGACCGCCGCGCCGATCCAGACGCCGCCGAAGCCGCCGCGCCTCGGCGAAGAGATCCTGCGCGTCAAGGACGTGTGCCGCGGTTTCAACAAGTCGCAGGGCGAACTGCTCGTTCTCGACGACGCGAATCTGTCGTTGCGTGAAGGCGAGATCGTCGGCCTTCTCGGGCGTTCGGGCTCGGGCAAGTCGACATTGCTGCGCATCATCGCCGGTCTGATCGAGCCGACCGACGGCGAAGTCACCTATATGGGCAAGCCGCTCGACGGTCCCGCGAAGGGCGTCGCCATGGTGTTCCAGACCTTCGCGCTGTTCCCGTGGCTGACCGTGCTGCAAAACGTGGAAGCCGGGCTCGAGGCGCAAGGCGTGGCCGCGCGCGAGCGGCGCGAGCGCGCGCTCGCCGCGATCGACCTGATCGGTCTGGACGGTTTCGAGAACGCGTATCCGCGCGAGCTGTCGGGCGGCATGCGCCAGCGCGTCGGCTTCGCGCGGGCGCTGGTGGTCGATCCCACGCTGCTGCTGATGGATGAACCGTTCTCCGCGCTCGACGTGCTGACCGCCGAAACGCTGCGTACCGACCTGCTCGACTTGTGGACGCAGGGCCGCATGCCCATCAAGGCGGTGCTGATCGTTACGCACAACATCGAGGAAGCCGTGTTCATGTGCGACCGGATTCTGGTGTTGTCGTCGAATCCGGGCCGCGTGATTGCCGAGATCAAGGTGCCGTTCAAGCATCCGCGCAATCGTCTGGACCCTGCGTTCCGCCGTCTGGTCGATGAGATCTACGCCAAGATGACCGCGCGTCAGACGGACGAGAAAACCCGGAAGGGTCTCGAACTGCACAGCTGGTTGCCGCATGTGTCTACCAACCTGATGGCCGGTCTGATCGAGACGCTGGCCGCCGCACCGTATCACGGCCGCGCGGACATGCCGGAAATCGCACGTTCGCTGCATCTGGAGGTGGACGATCTGTTCCCGGTGGCTGAAGTGCTTCAGCACCTCGGTTTCGCCGACGTGCGCGAAGGCGATATTTTCCTGACCCCGCCCGCGCGCGTGTTCGCGGAGTTCGGCACGCAGGAACGCAAGATGATGTTCGCCGAGCACCTGTTGCGGCACGTGCCGCTCGCCGCGCGAATCAAGAAGGTGCTGAACGAGCGGCCGGGGCACCGCGCGCCACGCGTGCGCTTCGAGCAGGAACTCGAGGATTTTCTGTCCGACAGCGCCGCCGAGGAAACGCTCGACGCGGTCATCAACTGGGGCCGTTACGGCGAGATTTTCTCGTACAACGATCAAACCGAAATCTTCAGTCTCGAAGACGTGGAGTCGTGAGCGCGACGGCGCTTCTGCGCGTCGCTCATGAAAAACGGCAGGGGAGACCCTGCCGTTTTTCATTCTGCCGTGTTAGTAGCGCAGTGATTGCCGCCGCGTTCGCTCCATGCTCTATTGCAAGTTGCCCCAACGTTCGACAGCCGGTTCCGCCGAAGCCCATTTCCAGCCCTTGTCCTGCTGACACGCGCTTGCGGTGTACCAGTCTTCGTGTGCGCCCGGACCGTCACCGTCCCGCACCGAGAATACGAATTCCTTGCAAAGCGCGAGCGCTGACCCGAACGCGCGCGTGACGCGCACCTCGCCGTGGCCGTTTTCGATGGGCAGCGTGTGTTTGACCGACCAGGGCCGCGTTTCACCGACGGGCATTGCCCCCGCCAGCGCCGCGATCAGATTCTGCTGGTCGGTGTGCATGCTGCGCATGTAGCGGCCCACGGCCGCGTCCGTTGCAGCCTGCACGGCAACACCCACTCCAAAGCCGACCGCCGGGTTCGATGTGACGAGACCCGACGCGACACCTGCGGCCGCGCCGCTTGCCGCGCCGATCGACGAGCAACCGCTCGTCAGCAAAGTCGCGCTGACACACAGCGCGCCGGCAAGGGCCGTCAGGCTCAGGCGACGCAGCGGCTTTCCAGTCGCAAGCGCATGCGCCGTCATTGCAGTGCACCCCAGCGTTCGGTAGCGGGTTCGGCTGAAGCCCATTTCCAGTTGTCGCCGTCGCGGCAGATGGACGCGACGTAAAACGCGCTGCTGGCAGGCACATTTTTAGTGGCGATGCGGTCGACCGAAAAGACGATTTCCTTGCAGTCCAATGTGCCCGCGCTGATCGTGCGGCTGACCGTGACGCGGCCGTGCTCGTCGTCTTCGATCGGGACGGAGTGCGTGACGCTCCACGGTGCCACGGCGCCGACTTCGAGCGGTCCGGCGATCCTTGCGATGCCGTCCTGCGTGTTTCTGTGGACCACACGCTCCGAGTACTGCACGCCGGCTTTCGCTGCTGCCACTGCGCCGAGACCGATGCCGGTGGCAACGGCGGCATTATTGGTAACTTGCGCCGCAATCGCGGCGCCGGCGATACCCGCGCCGGCCGTGGCGCCTTCGGTATAGAGCGAGCTGCAGCCGCTCAGCGCCGACGAGACCGCGACAGCCAATACAGCAAGGACAGCGGCATCAGGACGTCCGCGCCCGGCCGATCGTTTCAAGCGGGTTTTCAAGCACGGCTTCAAGCACGGCTTCAAGCGCGGTTTCAACCACTCGGCCCACACCATTTTCTTTTGCATTCCCTGTCTCTACTCTTCTTGCAAGTGCTTTCGTTCGCGTGCAAAGGCAGCCGCCGAACGAGCAGCGCCTCGTCCCATCGTCGAAAAATGGGCTGCTGCATTTTGCAGGATGCGTTTTGTAAATGGCAGCGGAAAAGTGCAAGAAATTGCAAAAGATGGTGCACGTCAAACCGGATTCTGTTCGACGAGAGGCCGGTTTGATTGGTGGTGCGAACTGATTGCGGGAGGAAGTTCTGCGCCGACGCGCCTAGTGCTCGGTGTCTTCTTCCGCGCCTTCGTCGCCGTACGCGCTCAAGCGGTTGTACAGCGTCTTCAGGCTCACGCCGAGTGCTTTCGCCGCGCGCCGTTTGTCGCCGCCGCAGTACTTCAGCGTGCCGAGAATGATCTGCTTCTGGGCGTCGGCGAGCGGCGTGCCGATCCATACGCTCATCGCGTCGCCCTGCGTGATTGGCCGCTTCACCTTCGACGCAAGATGCGGATGCGGCAACTCGACCGTTTTCTCAGCGAGGATGAACGCGCGATACACCGCGTTCTTCAGCTCGCGCACGTTGCCCGGCCACGACCATGTGCGCAGCGTTTCGATTGACCGTTTGCTGAAGCTCTTGCTGGTGCCTTCCTGCTGGTTGAGCTGCGCGAGAAAGTGCTGGGCGAGCAGTTCGCGATCGTTTTCGCGTTCGCGCAGCGGCGGCGCGCGCAATGGGAAAACCGCGAGCCGGTACATCAGGTCTTCGCGCAGACCGTTTTCCTTGACGGCCACGGCCGGGTCGCGATTGGTGGCGGCGATCACGCGCACGTTGCCGCTGATCAACTCGTTGCCGCCCACGCGATAGAACGTGCCGGTCTCGAGCGCGCGCAAAAGTTTCACCTGACGCACGGGCGCCATTTCGGTGACTTCGTCGAGGAACAGCGTGCCGCCGTTCGCATGCTCGAAGTAGCCGATGCGCCCTTGAACGGCGCCGGTGAAACTGCCTTTTTCATGGCCGAACAGCTCGGCCTCGATCAGTTCGTCGGGAATCGCACCGCAATTGACGGCGACGAAGGGCGCCTCCTTGCGGCTGCTTTGATCGTGAATCGTGCGGGCGATCAGCTCCTTGCCGGTGCCCGATTCGCCGATGATCAACGCGGTTGCATCGGTGCTCGCGACGCGCTCGATCTGCTGGTACAAGTCGAGCATCACCGGCGACGAGCCGTACAGCAGGCCGTACGATTTCAGTCCCGCGATGCCGTCCGTGACGCGCTGCTTCGCCTGAGCGGAAGCGCTGCCGCCGGCGGACACAGTGGGCGAGTCCACATCGATTGACGCCATAAACGGGGAAGTCCTGTGCAAATGAGGTTCGTTGTTGCGGCGCGCAGGCCTGGAACGAGACAGCTCTTGAAGTCGTATCTCACAAAAGTCGATTTAACCACTTCGACGGCGCTTCCTGCAATCGATGTGTCAGCTATCGACGAACTGTCGTCGCGAGTCGGTCGAAAATGCTTGTGGCGGATGTCCGGTGACGTGGGGTTCGTTAAAGTTACCGGGCACAGGGTTTGCCCCCTCTTCCGACATGCGTGCGCTTTGCCACTAACGCTTCGGCGCACGAATGCTGACCCTAGACGAGGAGTGAAAACGATGACTGACACGACGCAACAGCTTGCACTCGGCGGCCAGAAGATCGTCGAGGATCTGCGGGTGCTGCTCAAGGACTCAGAGGAAATGCTGCGACTCGCCGCCAATGTGCCGGGCGAGGGTGTGGGCGCATTGCGCCAGAAACTGGGCACCCATGTGGAAACGCTTCAATCCGCACTCGGCGATGCGCAGGATAACGCACAGCGGCGCTATCGCTCGGCGACCGTCAACACGGAACGCTATGTGCGACAAAACCCCTGGAGCTCGGTCGCCATTGCTGCGGGCGTGGGCTTTGTGCTGGGCGTGCTGGCGGCGCGCTAACTACTGGCTCATTGCGCGAGGCATCGCCCGGGTACCAGCTGATTATCGGCTTGGCACTGCAGGTCCTGGCTGGGTCCCGGCCGAGCCTCTCCTGACGCCGGGCAGAACACAACTGCCGCGCTTTCGGTTTCCGGCAAACGCCTGGCGACTTATCGACGGTGACCGGCGGCACGATGCGCCCACTTCCACCTTTCTCCGTTCAACGACCACAAGGAGTTCACGATGGCTCGACCCAAAATTGGTATCTTCGGTGCGCTGATGGCGCTCGGCGGCTTTCTCGCGGTGCGCTATGTCCAGCGCAACCGTGCCGCGCAGGGCGCGACAGGGCGTGAGTTGCACCGCTGGGAAGGCGAGGGCGGCGCGGTCACCGCACCCGCGGCATCCACGGCGTCGGGTGCGGCTTTGGCGGCGACCACGGGCCCTGGCGCCCATGGAGCAAACGGCTCGGCACATCCCGACGCCTGGCCCTTCCCGCACAGCAGTTAAGCTCGCTTTCCGCCGGGGCGTCGCATGCAATCCCTGGGATGCGGCGCCTTGGCGGGACTGTTAATTTGTGTCAGTAAAGCCTTATAATAGGTAAATACAGAACAATAGTGCCGATCACGTCCTGCTTTCCGCGTGTATTGTTGCAATATTGAACGGAATCGGCGATCCCGTGCTTGACGCAGGTTGGCGTGCGCTCACATCGAGATGCATTTTCCGGCCGCGCGCCCGAGGTCGTCGCCCTTTTTAGCATGCCCCGCCGCATGCTCTTCTCCCACGCTTGCAGGCTTTCGAGACGCGATGCCACATGTACTGATTGTCGATGACGACGCAGGTACCCGCGAGGCGCTTTCCGCCATCATCGGGGAAGACGGATTGACCACCGCCACCGCGGGCGATTTGCGCGAAGCGCGCATTCAACTCGTCCGGCAAATGCCGGACGTTGTCTTTACCGACCTGAAGCTGCCGGACGGCAGCGGGGTCGACCTGTTCGAAGATCTCGATCCGCGCTCCGGCGTGGAAGTGATCGTGATCACGGGCCACGCCACGGTGGAGTCGGCGGTGAACGCGCTGAAGATGGGCGCCACCGACTATCTGGTCAAGCCGATCAACATGCAGCGCGTGAAGGCGATCCTTTCGCGCCTGCCGCGTGCCGGCGACTTGAAGGCGGAAATCGGCACGTTGCGCGGCGAATTGCGCCGCATGGGCCGCTTCGGTTTGATGCTCGGCAATTCGCCGGCCATGCAGGAGGTCTACGACCAGATCGGCCGCGTTGCGCCCACGGCGGCCTCGGTCATGCTGGTTGGCGAATCGGGCACCGGCAAGGAAGTCGCCGCGCAGACGCTGCACGAACTGAGTTTGCGTCGTAAGCATGCGTTTCTCGCCGTGAACTGCGGCGCGATCTCGCCGAACCTGATCGAATCGGAAATGTTCGGTCACGAGCGCGGGTCGTTCACAGGCGCCGACCGTCAGCACAAGGGTTATTTCGAGCGCGCGAACGGCGGCACGCTGTTCCTCGACGAAATCACGGAGATGCCGATCGAGCTGCAGGTCAAGCTCTTGCGCGTGCTCGAAACGGGCATGTTCATGCGCGTGGGCACGACGAAGGAAATCGAAACGGACGTGCGCCTGATCGCCGCGACCAACCGCGATCCGGAACAGGCGGTGCTGGAAGGTAAGCTGCGGCTCGACCTTTACCATCGGCTGAACGTATTCCCGATCAGCTTGCCGCCGCTGCGCGACCGGGGCAAGGACGTGGAGTTGCTGGCCCAGGCGTTTCTCGACGAACTCAACGAGCGTCACGGCACGCGCAAACATTTCCCGCCCGCAGTGAAGGAGATGTTGTTGTCGTACCCGTGGCCGGGCAACGTGCGCGAACTGAAGAACTACGTGCAGCGCGCGCACATCATGTCGGGTACGGATTCGGACAGCACGGCCACCGTGCCGTTGCAGATCACGCTGTCGAAGCCAGCGGCAGGTACGGCGATCACCATCCCGTTCGGCACGTCACTCGCAGAAGCGGACCGTCAATTGATTCTGGCCACGCTCGAGCAGTGCGGCGGAGTTAAGACGCGCGCCGCCGAGATTCTCGGCATCAGCCTGAAGACGCTGTACAACCGCCTCGTGGAATACGGCAACGACGCTCGTGAAGAGAACGATTCCGCCGACGAATCGCGCGCGTTGGGCGGCGCTGACGCGTAGGGTCCACTCGCCCGCGCTTCGGCCGGGAGCGCCTCTGTAACGGCACGACCCTTGCTGCGTTTGGATAGAACGCATAACGAGGATCACTGACATGCCGGAACACGTTGCCGCTCCCACGTCGCCGCTTCAAAAGCATGCACATCGTCCGGAGCCGATCGAGCCGCCGTCGCCGGGCGAGCCCGACACCGTGCCCGACCCCAGTCCTCAGCCGATCGAACCGGTAGAGCCGCCGATCGGCGACCCGCCGCCGCAGCCCACGCAAACTCCGCAGGCCAGTTGGCGCCCGCCAATCTCTCTGCGACTCTGACATCGCCTGCCGGGTGCGCCCTAGCCACGCGCCGCAAACTTGTGTACATGTTACAAATGCGGCGCATGTTTTACCGGCAGTTACGTCGTCGCTCCCGATTTGTGGATGCCGCCGTTGCTTGGGCGGCGCGGCTTTGCCCGGAGGCATCGATCATGAGACATCCAGCACTGCGGCGTTCGGCGCGTCACGCGAAGCGCGACGGCCGTCCCGCTCCGACCAAAAACGCTCCGCCGCCTTCTTCCGAGTCGTCCTCCGCGCCGGCGCCCGATTCATCGGCCGCACCGACCACTCAGGCGACCCACCACGATCCGTCCGCGCAGAATCGCGTCGCTCCCGACGCGCCGCCTGACGGGGAATACAACCAGGGCGGCGTCCGCCACGAAGGCCTCGACTATCAGCGCGATTTAGGCTCCGAGCAGGACGCGTGAGGCTCGCTCCCCAAAAAAGAATCGCGCGAGAAGGGCGATGCCGTTTTGTCGTAGGAAACCGGAAGGAAGTTCTTCGCGGCGTTTCCGCGCTGCGGGTTTCTGCTCGCACGTCACATTTGCATACAATTTTTATCCTCAGCTTTCGATAAAACGGCATGCGACTTGCATGCACCTTTTTGGCACATGTCCGTATGCAACGAAACAACTGAACTAGGTGGAGCACCAATGAGCAGACTGATCGTGGTATCGAATCGTGTTGCGCCGACCCAGGAAGGGCGGCCCGCAGCGGGCGGCCTGGCGATCGGCGTGCTGGATGCGTTGAAGGAAACCGGCGGAGTCTGGTTCGGCTGGAGCGGCGAGACGGTGAGCGAACCGTCGGCGCCGGTGATCGAGAAGCAAGGCAACGTGACCTACGCGACCGTTGGCCTGACCAAGCGCGACTACGACCAGTACTACCGCGGCTTTTCGAATGCGACGCTGTGGCCGACGTTTCACTATCGCAATGACCTGTCGCGTTACGATCGGCAGGAATATGCGGGCTATCAGCGCGTCAATGCGACGCTCGCCAAGCAGCTCAAGGAGCTACTCAGGCCCGACGACATTATCTGGGTTCACGACTACCACTTGCTGCCGTTCGCGCGCTGCCTGCGCGATCTCGGCGTAAAGAACCCGATTGGCTTCTTCCTGCACATTCCGTTTCCGGTCCCCGAGGTGTTGCGCACGATCCCGCCGCACGAGGAACTCGTGAAGGCAATGTGCAGCTACGACGTGATCGGCTTCCAGACGGAGGCGGATCGCCAGTCGTTCGTCGATTTCATCGAGCGCGGCCATCACGGCACGTCGAGTGAAGACGGCATGGTTCAGGCCTACAACCGTTTTCTGAAGGTGGGTGCGTATCCGATCGGCATCTATCCGGACGCGATCGCCAAGGCCGCCGAGCAGTTCACCGACCGCAAGCCGGTGCGCAGCCTGCGTGACGGCATGCGCGGCCGCAAGCTCATCATGAGCGTCGATCGCCTCGATTATTCGAAGGGTCTCGTCGAACGCTTCCAGGCGTTCGAGCGCCTGCTGCTGAACGCGCCGGGATGGCACGGGCGTGTGTCGCTCGTGCAGATCGCACCGCCGACGCGCGCGGACGTTCAGACCTATCAGCGGATTCGTCAGACGCTGGAAGGCGAGGCGGGGCGTATCAATGGCCGCTTCGCGCAGCTCGACTGGACCCCGATCCAGTACCTGAACCGCAAGTACGAGCGCAATCTGCTGATGGCGCTTTTCCGTCAATCGCAGGTCGGCTATGTGACGCCGTTGCGCGACGGCATGAATCTGGTCGCGAAGGAATATGTCGCGTCGCAAGATCCGGCCGATCCGGGCGTGCTGGTGCTCTCGCAATTCGCCGGCGCGGCCGAGCAATTGCCGGGCGCGCTCGTCGTCAATCCGTTCGATCTCTCGCAGATGGCCGAGGCGCTCGAACGTGCGCTTTCGATGCCGCTCGCCGAGCGCCAGGCCCGCCATGCCGACATGATGGCGCCGATGCGCGAGAATAACTTGTCCGTGTGGCGCGATACCTTCCTCGGCGATTTGCGCAACGTCGCTACGGCGTCTTCCGTGACGGCCAAAGCGGTAAAGCTCGCTGACGTGACGGCGTCGTCATAGGAGTTTTGCGGCAGCGCGGCTCTCGCCGGGCCGCGCGCGTTCGTCACGTCTGAGCGAGGTTGTCGAAGAAAAGAGAAGGGCGCGGATCGTTCGAAGCGATCCGTGCCCTTTTGCCGTTGGCCTTGCAGAAATGAAGATCAGGCCGGCCGCGCGTTGGCCTGGTGCGTGACGCGCATGGTGCTGACCACCGCCGCCACCGCGGAAAAACCTGCGGCCACATACAGCGAGACAACTGGCCCGTTGTGCGGCGCCACTCCGAAAATCAATGCGACCAGCGCCGCGCCGAGCGTCTGCCCGGTCAGGCGGGCGGTGCCCAGCATGCCGCTCGCGCCGCCGCTGCGCTCGCGCGGCGCGGACGACAGCATGGTGCGGTTGTTCGGCGACTGGAAGATGCCGAAACCGGCGCCGCACAACGCCATGCGCCATGCGATCTGCACGGGATCGGGATGCGCGCCGAGCGTGGCGAGCAGCAGCAATCCAACCGTCATGGCTGCCAGTCCGACGCCGCCCAGCCAGCCTGACGACACCTTGTCCGACAGCACGCCGGCAATCGGCGCAGCGATGATGATGACCGCGGGCCATGGCGTCATCAGGAGGCCGGTGTCGACCTGCGAGAAACCGAGCGTGTCCTGCAACATGAAAGGCAGCGACACGAAAGCGAGCATCTGCGCGCAAAACGAACAGACCGAGGTGCCGATCGACAGCGCGAAGATTGGAATCCTCAGCAAGTCGATCGGCAGCAGCGGCGCCGGCCGGCTCAATTGACGCCGCACGAAGAAGTAGCCGATCACCACCGCGCCGATGAATTCGACGGCGACGTAGCCGAGCCGCTCACCGTGCCCGAGACCGTCGACTGCGAAAATCAGCAGGCCGAATACGAACGCGTTCATTACCGCGCTCAACAGATCGTATGGCGAATCGTGGCCGCGGTTCATGGGCAGCGCCTTGAAGCCGCCCACAATCGCCGCGATGCCGATCGGCACATTGATCGCGAAGAGCCACGGCCACGAGGCCACGGCGAGCACGCCCGAGGCCACCGTGGGTCCCACCGCCGAGGACACCGCGACCACCATCGCGTTGATTGCGACGCCGCGCCCGAGTTGCGTCGGCGGATAAATCATGCGGACAAGCGCCGTGTTCACGCTCATGACACCCGCCGCGCCGAAGCCCTGCACGACGCGAGCGATCGCGAGCGTGGCCAGCGACGTGGAGAGCGCGCAGCCGAAAGACGCCACCGTGAACAGGATCAGGCCGCCGAGATAGATGCGCCGATAGCCGATGCGGTCGCCAAGCGACGCGAGCGGCAGCAGTGAAATGGTGATGGCAAGCTGATACGCGTTGATGACCCAGATGGAGCCGGCCGCGCTCGCCTGGAGGTTTCGCGCGATGGTGGGCAGCGCGACATTGGCAATGGCGCTGTCGAGTACTGCAAGCGTGAGGGCGAGCGCAATGACCAGCATCGCCCAATAGCGTTGCGGCGTCGGCAGGCCGTGTTCGGAGTTGGACGCAGCGGCGCTGTCGGGAGCGACTGTCTGCTCTGCTTCGGGCGGTACGGCGCCGCCATTGCGCGATGGTTGTGCGTGCATCGGTTGTTGGTTGTGCCTTGGACAAACCGCCGGTCGGACGGCGAGCCGTGGGTAATGCGTGCTGTTGCAAAACGGTTCGCGCGAGCCGCGGCGATGCCGGTGCGCAATAGGTGAGCGCGCCCGGCATCGCCCATGTCACGTGCGCGCCGCGCTCTGGCGGCGCGGCATCGCATGCTCGCCGTTACGCCGTTACTTGAGTTCGTAGAGGCCGGTGTGCGTCGTCGAGTCGATCTCGTTCATATGCGTCATGAAACGGGCGACGGCATTGGTAGTCTCGGCATTGATCGGCAGATGCGGCACGCTCAGCGCGTGCAGGCGGAAGATGTAGCGATGCGTCTTGTCGCCGCGCGGGGGCGCCGCACCGCCGAAGCCGACTGTGCCGTAATCGTTGCGCACCTGCAGCGCGCCTTGCGGCAGCAGCGAGCCGTCGGCCTTGCCGGCGTTGCGCGGCAGCGAACGCACGTCGGCGGGAATGTTCACCACTACCCAGTGCCAGAATCCGCTGCCAGTCGGGGCGTCGGGATCGTGCACGGTGAGCGCGAAGCTCTGCGCGTCAGCCGGCGCGCCTTCCCACTGCAGCGCAGGCGAGATGTTTTCTCCATCGACGCCGAAGGCCTTGTCGTTGTGTTCGTGCGCCTTCGGCATGAAGCCGTTGTTGGGGAAATCGTCGGACCAGAGACGGAAATCAGCCATTGTGTGCCTCCCTTCTTGTGGGTCTTCGATGGCCGAAGCGGGCAGTTGCAGCGCGGCGCAAGCATGGCGCTCGACGCGCTAACGACGCGCTTCGGGGTAGCCAATCGAGTGTATCACCGCGGGCTTTCGGTTCGCTCGCAGAGCGCGTGGCTTGGGGCGGCATTTATGCGCGCTCTTCGAAGCTCGGCGCGTCGCTTCTTAACCATTCGACGAGCCGCGTCAGGACTCCCTCGATATCGCGATTGGCGCCTCGCAAAGCGCATTCCCATACGGCGCCGACGCGCCAGCCGTCGGCAAGCAAAGCGGCGCGAACCTTGTCGTCGTTGCTGCGATTACGGCCGATCTTCTCGCGCCAGAATTCGGGGCGCGTCTGCGGCCACTTGAAAAGATGACAGTCGTGGCCATGCCAGAAGCAGCCGTGCACGAGCACGACGGCGCGGTAGCGGGGCAGCACGATATCCGGGCGTCCCGGCAGATCGCGCGCATCCAGACGAAAGCGGAAGCCCTGCCGATGCAGCAGGCTGCGGATCAGCACTTCGGGCTTGGTGTTGCGGCCGCGAATGCCGGACATCATCCGGCTGCGCGTCGCGCTGTCGACGATATCGACCATTGCTAGCCTTTCACGGCGTGTTGCAGACCTGGCTGTCGGGAACTCACGTGGACTAGCGCCATTGGCTCTGCGGGACGGGACTCGTGTCGACTCATGCGGTGGCTCCTCGATAAGCGGCGATTGATTCGGGTAACTGATCGTTGTGGGCGCTCCAATTCACAGCCTCTGCGCGACGAAACCTCGCTGCCCGAATGGCTACGCGCGCAGGAGCACTTCTGTTGACGCCGGTTCGCGATCTTCCTCAAGCAGCGCTTTGACATGAGGCGTCATGATGCGCGCCACTTCGTGCATGACCGGAACCACCAC
The DNA here is from genome assembly GCF_032806925.1 of Paraburkholderia kirstenboschensis. Classification (NCBI taxonomy): domain Bacteria; kingdom Pseudomonadati; phylum Pseudomonadota; class Betaproteobacteria; order Burkholderiales; family Burkholderiaceae; genus Paraburkholderia; species Paraburkholderia kirstenboschensis. The sequence continues at coordinate 3,869,782 of NZ_CP136513.1, forward strand.
GCTGTTGCCGAACTGACGGTACGCCTGCGTATCGCTCACGGGGATCACGAAGTCGTCTGGAAAACCCATCAGACGCGCGCATTCACGCGGCGTCAAGCGGCGGGGGCGCTCGCCTTCGCCTTGCGCGAGAAGTATCTCCGAGCCGTCCTTGTGATAGCGCGCTGAGAGTGTGCGCGTAACACTGGCCGGCGTGACCAGTCCGAAGCCGAAGCCGTTTCCGGCGGCGCGGTGTTTGTCGGCGTATGCCTGCAGGTACGCCCACAGTTTCGGCGTGAGCGTGTACTTCGGCTGAACCTTGCGGCGGACGGGGTCGAAGAAACGCTCGCCGTCGTGCGGCAGCACAGGCTCGCTGCCATCTGTCCTGTGCAAAATCGACGCAAGGTGTGGCCCGTTAGCCGGTAAGCGCAGATCGTCGAACGAAAACTCGGTCTCCTCGCGGAAACCGACGATGACGATTCGTTCCCGGTGCTGCGGCGTGAAGTGCTGCCCGTCGATGACCTTGTAGTGAACGTCGTACTTCAGCTCGTCGCGCAGCACTTCGAGAATTGTTCTGAAGGTGTTGCCTTTATCGTGCGACAGCAGGTTCTTGACGTTTTCGAGCAGGAACGCGACCGGGCGCTTTGCATCGATGATGCGCGCAACGTCGTAAAAGAGCGTGCCTTGCGTCGTGCACTCGAAGCCATGCGGACGGCCAAGCGAATTTTTCTTGCTCACACCCGCGATGCTGAAGGGCTGACACGGGAAGCCCGCGAGCAGCACGTCGTGCGGCGGAACCGCATCTTCTGCAAAGGAGACGATGTCGCCGATGAATTCGTGCACGTGGTCGGCGTCCGGATGATTTTGCCGGTACGTCTTTTTGGAGAACTCGTTCCACTCGCTCGTGAACACGCATTGACCGCCGTGCGCCTCGAAGCCCCGGCGAATCCCGCCGATGCCTGCAAAAAGGTCGATGAACTGGAAATCCGCCCGGCTTTCTGCGAGCGCCTTGCGCGCACTCGTATGCAGCATCTCACGCAAAGCCGCTTCGGCGATGCGGGGACAACTTTGGTCCGTTTTCCAGCGGCGAATGGTTCTGACGTCTTTTCCGCAGCGCGCCGCGATTTCTCCCTGACTGTAGACCTGCAACGCTTGTAAGAGCAGGTCGTGCCGTGTGGCCATTGTCATGTCGCTTGTTCTCGCTGGGAATTTTGGCGGACATTTTGACCGTTCGATAACCGCCTGTCCAGGAATTTTGGGGCGCGATATGCCGCGCCGGAGCGGCGAGCGGCGAAATGCGCTTGTCACAGTTGGATGTGTACGCTTGCAGCGTGACGCGAAGTCCCTGCGTTGCGACGTGTTAAGGCCGCGGCATGGTTCGCGGCCGTTTTTTTATAGCGTGAAGGACGATGACGCGCCGGCCCGCCGCTTTTCTCCCGTATCACGGAGCCCGAAGTCGGGGAAAGCTGGTGAGCGCCGCGCTAGGCGGGATGTCCGGCGCCGGCTTCGTGCGTCGGTGGAAACAATGCAGCGGTGGCGGGCGTGAGTCCGTCCCATGGAAGAGGCGGCTGCGCCTCGAACTGGTCGAGCTGCAACAGAAGACTGTCCACCGCACACAGCTGCGGGTGCGTCAGGCTGCCCGTGTCGAGCAGCTTGTAAAGACGCTCGCGCCAGTAGGTGGGGGGCAGAATAGGGCCAGCCAGGTCGCCTTGCAGCGACAGCCGCATCGCGCGAGCGATATGTGTAATGTCGCCGTCGATCAAACCGGCTTTCGATGATGCCGACAGGGTGATGGGTTTGCGGTCCATGGCTCCTCCATGGCACCTATTACGGCAGCCTGGAGGGAAACTTTAGCCCTTTGATGAAAAAAATTCCGGGGCTTCATGGTGTCGTGCCGTGCGGCGCCGGTTTTTGCCGAGCGTTCAGCCCGTCGCCTCCTGGGCATGGCCGTTGCTCAACGGGGTTACTGGCGCAATTTCGCGTCGGCATTCAAATAAACGGAGCCGAACATGAACAAGGACCAGGTAAAAGGTGTGGGCGAACAGGTCAAGGGAAAGATCAACGAAGCCGTGGGTAAGGCGACGGACAATCCCGCCAAGGAACTGAAGGGCGATCTCCAGCAGGGCGCGGGCAAGGTGCAGAAGAGCTACGGCGACGCAAAGGAAGACGCGAAGGACGAAGCCAAGCGCAACACCCCGTAAATCTGGCTCGATGCGGTCGTAAGGAAAAGGCGCTTCGGCGCCTTTTCTCATTTGCGGTGTCATGTGAAGTTTCTGGCACCGGACGCGCCCGGTCTGCGGCCGGCGTGTCCGGTTCCCTGGCTGCGATGGTTGGCCGGCCTGGGAGTAACCCGGGTTCGGCGCTTCCAACGTGCCGTGCGCGGCGCGGGGCCTTTAGACTGACTGCATCCAACATGGAGGCCGCGCCAATGACACCGGAAAAAGTGCTTTCGATGTTTGAACGGCAGTACCTGGAGGGCAAAGCGCCCGTCGATCTCGACGAGACTTGCGCCAGCTTTGCAGGCTGGCTCGCGTCGACGTGGGAGCAACTCGACGTCGAACACAGGGCGCTGCTGTTGACGGTGGGTGCCGCGCTGTGGCGCGAAGGCTATGACGTGCGCGCGGGCGGCGCGACGAAGGACTTGTGGTGAGCGCCGACTGAACCGCGGACATGCCGGCGTCCCGCACGCGTTGGGCCGACTCGGTTTATATTTGGCCTCCGCATTGGCACAGCCGAGGCTGGTCCCCCAGTGAATCTCTGCCGCCCAATGCCATTTTTTCCGCGATTCCGCACAGGGCTACACCATCACATGACAGATCTGTCCGATTTCCCGATCACGAAGAAATGGCCCGCTGAGCATCCTGACCGGCTTCAGCTTTATTCGCTGCCCACGCCGAACGGCGTCAAAGTGTCGATCATGCTCGAAGAAACCGGCTTGCCTTACGAGCCGCATCTGGTGCGCTTCGACACGAACGATCAGATGACGCCGGAATTTCTGTCGCTCAATCCCAACAACAAGATTCCCGCGATCATCGACCCCAACGGACCTGACGGCAGACCGCTGCAGCTCTTCGAGTCCGGCGCGATCCTGATTTATCTCGCGGACAAGACCGGCCAGTTGATTCCACAGAACGCCGCCGGCCGTTACGAGGCGATCCAGTGGGTCATGTTTCAGATGGGCGGCATCGGCCCGATGTTCGGGCAGCTTGGCTTCTTCCATAGATTCGCGGGCAAGGAGTACGAAGACAAGCGTCCGCGCGATCGCTATGTCGCCGAATCTAAACGGCTGCTCGGCGTGCTGGAGCAGCGTCTCGAAGGGCGCGAGTGGATTCTCGGCGATCAGTATTCGATCGCGGACATCGCGACGTTCCCGTGGGTGCGCAATCTGATCGGTTTCTACGAAGCGGGCGAGCTCGTCGGCATACAGGAGTTTCCGAACGTTAGGCGCGTGCTGGCAGCGTTCGTCGCGCGTCCGGCTGTCGTTCGGGGACTGGACAGTCCGAAGCGGGTCTAGGCGTTCGCCAGTTTGAAGGCGGTCCGCGCCGGACTGCGTGTCGTTTTGATCGGGCCGGCAGTGAAGACTCTGCTGCGACGAAGCCGATGCTGTTCGTACGCCATTGCGGACCCGTCTCGTAGCGTGTCCCGACCGGCAACGTCGTATGCCTGGCGATATGGTCTGTGGGGTCGTGCTGCTGGCGTCGGTCGCCGTCGGGCTCGCGTCGTACCAATGGCTCGAAGGACCAGTGAGCAGAATTGGCAAGCGCCTCATTGTGAGGACGCGTGGGACGGCAGAGCCTGTGCGCAACTTAGGCGTTGCGTGTGAGGCGCTCCGAAATGCCGTGAGAGGTATTGAAGCGGGTTGGTCCCCCTGGCAGGAATCGAACCTGCATCTAGCGCTTAGGAGGCACTTGTTCTATCCATTGAACTACAGGGAGCGGATAGCTTTACGGGGCGGACCGGGCCCCTGATCTTTTGCTCGCTGCGCCCACATTTGGAGGCAGCTGCTCACATATCCAGCTACGCGAGCGAGGGCAAGAGTATAGCAAAAACGTTGGAAACGAACGCCGCGTTTGACGCCAGCTGACACGGCCCGAGCCGCGCCGATGTGTCGCCGTGATCTACGTTTCGTGTAACGACCGCACAGGCAAGGAAGAGGATCTGGCCCGTCTCATGAAGCCCACCCCAGAAAAACAAGCGGCCCAGCAGGCATGACCTGCTGGGCCGCGCAAACCACCGAAGCTTTATCTCAACGTTCGGCCGGCTCGGGCCAGCTGGACATCGCGAAGCCGCTCAGCCTCAAAACTCGACCACCGCGAATTCCGCTTTGCTGACGTCGCACAGCGGGCAGCGCCAGTCGTCCGGGATCGCGGCGAAGCGGGTGCCCGCGGCGATGCCTTCTTCGGGCAGGCCTTCTTCCTCGTTGTAGATCCAGCCGCAAATCAGACAGACCCAGCTTTTGAATTCAGTCACTTCCATTACTTCGCTCACGACGCACTCATCTCTCTTCAATGCAATGATCCGCCCAATCTGCCCCTTTTTTGGGCGCGGCGGCGATCCGCAATATTACCGTAATTTGCCGGATGCCCCGGAGTTACCGACGTCGCCGCGCGGCCCAGCGCGAGAGCGTGTCACGCACAGCGTGTATCCTCGGACTGGACTCGCAGCGGCGCGGCGTTTCCACGCGCGGTTTATGTTTCCAACCAGGAGAGAAACCATGTTCAGAAGCAGATGGTTGAGCGGCGCGGCATTGGCCGCGTTGCTGGCGGCGTCGGGTGCAGCGCAGGCCGCCAGCGTGTCGTTCGTGCAGCCGAGGGACGGCGCGAGTGTCAGCAATCCGGTCCATGTAGTGTTCCGCGTCGACGGCATGAAGATTGCGCCGGCCGGCACGCTGACTGACGGCACCGGCCATCATCATCTGCTGGTGGACGGCAAGCCGCTTCCGAAAGGCGAGGTGATTCCCGCCAACGACAAATCGCTGCACTTCGGCAAGGGCCAGACGGAAACCGATCTGACACTGCCGCCGGGCGATCACACGCTGACGCTGCAATTCGGCGACGGTGCGCACCGTTCGTATGGCCCCGAACTCAGCAAGACGATCACGGTGCATGTGAAGTGAAGGCTGCGCCCCTGCGAGGGGGCAGTGGCGGGCATGCGTGACCCGGTCATTCGTGACCCGGTCATTCGTCCTATGTCTTCAGGCTTACAGGCACTAGCCCGCGCGCCCGGTACAATGAGCAGTTCCGACTCATCGCTGTCTTCTCCAATTCTCCATGTCGCTTTACACCATTACCGGAGCCCAACTGGCATTCGGTCACGTCGCGTTGCTCGATCACGCGGACTTCTCTCTCGAATCGGGCGAGCGCGTCGGGCTGATCGGCCGCAATGGCGCGGGCAAGTCGTCGCTGCTGAAAATCGTCGCCGAACTCGCGAAGCCCGACGACGGCCTAGTCACGCGCCAGCAGAATCTGACCACGGTGTACGTGCCGCAGGAGCCGGAGTTCGATACGGACGACACGGTTTTCGACGCAGTCGCCGCCGGCCTCACGCACGCCCGCGCGCTGCTCGACGAATACGACGCGGTCGCTAACCAGCTTGCAGATGAACCTGAAGGCGCACAGCACGACGCGCTCATGGCGCGCATGAACACGCTGCAATCGTCGCTGGACGCGGCGGACGCCTGGAACTGGAGCACGCGCGTCGCCACCACGCTGCAGCAGATCGGCCTGAATGGCGAGGCGCGCGTCGGTTCGCTGTCGGGCGGCATGCAAAAGCGCGTGGCGCTCGCCCGTGCGCTTGTCGTGCAGCCTGACGTACTGCTGCTCGACGAGCCGACCAACCACCTGGATTTCGACGGCATTCGCTGGCTCGAGGATCTGCTCGTGTCGCAGCGGGCGGCGCTCCTTTTCATCACGCACGACCGGGCGTTTCTCGATCGTGTCGCCACGCGCATCGTCGAACTGGATCGCGGGCGTCTGCTGTCGTATCCGGGCAATTTCTCGGCTTATCAGACGCGCAAGGCGCAGCAACTGGAAATCGAACGCGTTGAAAACGATAAGGCCGACAAGCTGCTCGCGCAGGAAGAGGTGTGGATTCGCAAAGGTGTCGAGGCGCGCCGCACGCGCAGCGTCGGCCGGATCGCGCGGCTCGTCGAAATGCGCAACCAGCGCGCCGAACGCCGCAACGTGCAAGGCAACGTCAAGCTCGACGTCGGCCAGGGCGAGAAGTCGGGCAAGATCGTCGCCGAACTGACGGACGTCACGAAGCGCTACGGCTCGCGCACCGTGATCAACAGTTTCACGGCAACCGTCATGCGCGGCGACAAGATCGGCTTCGTCGGTCCGAACGGCGCGGGCAAGACCACGCTGCTGAAGATCATCCTCGGCGAATTGCAGCCGGACGAAGGCACGGTGCGCGTCGGCACCAATCTGCAAGTGGCCTATTTCGACCAGATGCGCGCGCAACTGGACCTGGACAAAAGTCTTGCCGATACGATCAGCCCCGGCAGCGAGTGGGTGGAAGTCAACGGCCAGAAAAAGCACGTCATGAGCTACCTGGGCGACTTCCTGTTCGCACCGGAGCGCGCGCGTTCGCCGGTCAAGTCGTTGTCCGGCGGTGAGCGCAACCGCCTGCTGCTCGCGCGTCTCTTCGCGCGGCCGGCCAACGTGCTGGTGCTCGACGAACCCACTAACGACCTCGACATTCCCACGCTCGAATTGCTGGAAGAGCTGCTGACCGACTACGACGGCACGGTGCTGCTCGTCAGCCACGACCGCGCGTTTCTCGACAACGTCGCGACGTCGGTGATCGCGTCGGAAGGCGGGGGCAAGTGGCGCGAATACGTGGGCGGCTTCACGGACTGGCAGATCCAGAGCCAGCGCTCGCAGCAGTTGGCGCAGGAAGCGCAGAAAGAGGCGAGCAAGGAGGCGGCCAGAGACAGCGCTAAAGACAGCGCTAAAGACAGCGCAGCGTCCAAGGACAGTTCTGCTGGCCGCAACCCGCAACGCGCGGCCAAGCTGTCGTTCAAGGAACAGCGCGAGCTGGAGGCGTTGCCCGAGAAAATAGCTGCGCTCGAAGCGGAGCAGAAAACCATCGGTGCTCAGCTTGAAGACGGCTCGATATTCGCGAAAGACGCGCAGGAGGGCAAGCGCCTTTCGGAACGCTACGCCGCGATCGACGAAGAGCTGCTGCTCGCGCTCGAGCGCTGGGACGAACTGGAAAAGCGCCGCAAATAAAGCGGCGAGCGCTGACGTGTCGCGTCGTCGGCGCTATTGCTTGTGCGTGGGCCGAGCCTTGTCCGGAAGGCCAATCGCGTCAGCCGTGAATTGCCGCCAGGTTTGAAATCAGTAAAATACCCCGCGAACAGGCTTCCCCGGCGTTTGCACCGGCGGCAACGATGCCCGGCGATAGTGCCGGCGGCGGGCCGTTATCCTGCGTGTCGATAAGAAGCCGCGCCCAAAACCGCGCGGCTCCCAAGTGGAATGCGCCCGGAAGCCATGCGGCAAAACAGTTTGCCCGCGCTGCGGGCACCCCACCTAACCACGTTGTTTCGTTTCGCTTTTTTTGAAAACTCAACGCATTGTCCACGGACCTGTCCACGGGACCTGTGGACAACGATGAACCGACGCACCCGAGTCAACCATGTCCACGAAAAAGCCAAACGCCGCGTATAGCGAAGCGTCGATCAAGGTGTTGAAGGGTCTCGAGCCGGTCAAGCAACGGCCCGGCATGTACACCCGCACCGAGAATCCGCTGCACATCATTCAGGAAGTTATCGACAACGCGTCGGACGAGGCCCTCGGCGGCCACGGCCGGCAGATCACGGTCACGCTGCACGCGGACCATTCGGTGTCGGTCGAAGACGACGGCCGCGGCATTCCCTTCGGCCTGCATCCGGAAGAAGGCGTGCCGGTCGTCGAAATCGTGTTCACGCGGCTGCACGCGGGCGGCAAGTTCGATAAAGCCGCCGGCGGCGCCTACACGTTTTCGGGCGGCTTGCACGGCGTCGGCGTGTCGGTGACCAACGCGCTGTCCACGCGCCTCGACGTCACCGTGTGGCGCGACGGCAAGGTTGCCGCGCTGAGCTTTGCGCATGGCGACGTGGCGAAGCCGCTAGAAGTGCGCGCCGCAGCGAAGGGCGAAAAGAAATCGGGCACGCGCGTCACCGCGTGGGCGGACCCGAAGTACTTTGACTCGCCCAATCTGCCGCTCGGCGAATTGCAACGGCTGCTGCGCTCGAAAGCAGTGTTGCTGCCGGGCGTCGAAGTCACGCTCATCAACGAGAAAACCGGCGAACAGCAAAGCTGGAAATACGAAGACGGTTTGCGCGGCTATCTGCTCGAAGGCATGAACGGCAGTGACCTGCTCATTCCGCTTTTCGAAGGCGAGCGTTACGCCGAAAACTCCCGGTCGAGCGAAGAGACGTTCGCCGAAGGCGAGGGCGCCGCGTGGGTCGTCGCGTGGAGCGAGGAAGGGTCGCTCACACGCGAGTCGTACGTCAACCTGATTCCGACGCCCGCGGGCGGCACGCACGAATCGGGCTTGCGCGACGGCTTGTATCAGGCGGTGAAGAGCTTTGTCGAGTTGCACAACCTGCAGCCGAAGGGCGTGAAGCTTCTCGCTGAAGACGTGTTCGCGCGCGTGTCGTTCGTGCTGTCGGCAAAGGTGCTCGATCCGCAATTCCAAGGGCAGATCAAGGAGCGTTTGAATAGCCGCGACGCGGTAAAGCTCGTGTCGTCGTTCGCGCGCCCGGCGCTCGAATTGTGGCTCAACCAGCATGTGGAGCACGGCAAGAAGCTTGCGGATCTCGTCATCAAGCAGGCGCAGGCGCGCACGCGCGCCGGACAGAAGGTCGAGAAGCGCAAGAGCTCAGGCGTGGCCGTGCTGCCAGGCAAGCTGACCGACTGCGAGTCGACGGAAATCGGCCGCAATGAGCTGTTCCTCGTCGAGGGCGATTCGGCCGGCGGCTCCGCGAAAATGGGCCGCGACAAGGAATATCAGGCGATCCTGCCGCTGCGCGGCAAGGTGCTGAACACGTGGGAAACCGAGCGCGACCGTCTCTTTGCGAATAACGAAGTGCACGACATTTCGGTGGCGATCGGCGTCGATCCGCATAGTCCGGACGACAAGGTCGATCTGTCGAATCTGCGCTACGGCAAGATCTGCATTCTGTCGGACGCGGACGTGGACGGTTCGCACATCCAGGTGTTGCTGCTCACGCTGTTCTTCAAACATTTCCCGCAGTTGATCGAGCGCGGTCATGTGTGCGTCGCGCGTCCGCCGCTCTTTCGAGTCGACGCGCCCGCACGCGGCAAAAAGCCGGCGCAAAAACTCTATGCGCTCGACGAAGGCGAACTCGAAGCGATTCTCGACAAGCTGCGCAAGGACGGCGTGCGCGACACGCAATGGTCGATCAGCCGCTTCAAAGGCCTGGGCGAAATGAGCGCCGAGCAGCTGTGGGATACGACGATGAACCCGGACACGCGGCGACTCACGCCGGTCGCGCTCGGCGAGCTCGACTACGACGCCACGGTCGCGCGCATGACCATGCTGATGGGCAAGGGCGAAGCGGCGTCGCGGCGCAGCTGGCTGGAAGAAAAGGGCAATGAAGTGGAAGCGGATATCTGAGCGGTTTTTAGCGCTCGCATTTCGCATGGAAGCACGAAACTTCACGCCAAACACGATACGGAATCTAGATGGACGACGATAACACTCTCGACCTTTTCACCGAGCCCCCGCCGCCGGAAGGCGATTTTTTGACGCTCGGCAACTACGCGGAACGTGCGTACCTCGACTACGCGGTAAGCGTGGTCAAGGGCCGCGCGCTGCCGGATGTGTGCGACGGCCAGAAGCCCGTGCAACGCCGCATTCTGTTCGCGATGAACGACATGGGTCTGTCCGACAACGCGAAGCCGGTCAAGTCGGCGCGCGTGGTTGGCGACGTGCTGGGTAAATATCATCCGCACGGCGATCAGTCGGCATACGACGCGTTGGTGCGTCTCGCGCAAGACTTTTCGATGCGCTATCCGCTGATCGACGGCCAGGGCAACTTTGGTTCTCGCGACGGGGACGGCGCGGCGGCCATGCGCTACACCGAAGCGCGTCTGACGCCGATCGCCAAGCTGCTGCTCGATGAAATCGATCAGGGCACGGTCGACTTCATGAAGAACTACGACGGCGAGTTCGACGAGCCGAGGCTCTTGCCCGCGCGTTTGCCGTTCGTGCTGCTCAACGGCGCCTCCGGCATCGCCGTGGGTCTCGCCACCGAAATCCCGTCGCACAACCTGCGCGAAGTCGCGGGCGCCGCGGTCGCGATGATCCGCAATCCGAAGATCGCGCACGCCGAATTGATGCAGCACATTCCGGGTCCTGATTTCCCGGGCGGCGGCCAGATCATTTCGAGCGAAGCCGAAATTTCGGCGGCCTACGAAACCGGCCGCGGCAGCCTGAAGGTGCGTGCGCGCTGGAAGATCGAAGACCTCGCACGCGGCCAGTGGCAACTGGTCATCACCGAGTTGCCGCCGAACACGGCCGCGCAAAAGGTGCTCGAAGAAATCGAGGAACAGACCAATCCGAAAATCAAGCTCGGCAAGAAGGCGCTAACGCCTGAACAGTTGCAGGGCAAGCAGACCATGCTGGCCTTGCTCGACGCGGTGCGCGACGAGTCCGGTAAGGACGCGCCCGTGCGCCTCGTGTTCGAGCCGAAGTCGAGCCGCATCGATCAGACGGAGTTCGTCACCACGCTGCTCGCGCATACGAGTCTCGAATCGAATGCGTCGCTGAATCTGGTGATGGTCGGCGGCGACGGCCGGCCGCGTCAGAAGGGCTTGAGCGAAATCCTGCACGAGTGGATCGCGTTCCGCTTTGCGACGGTCACGCGTCGCACGCGTCATCGTTTGACGAAGGTGGACGACCGGATTCACATCCTCGAAGGCCGGATGATCGTCTTTTTGAATATCGACGAAGTCATCCGCATCATTCGCGAGTCCGACGAACCGAAGGTTGCGTTGATGGCCGCGTTCGGCCTGTCCGATCGCCAGGCCGAGGACATCCTCGAAATCCGGCTGCGTCAGCTGGCTCGTCTTGAAAAGATCAAGATCGAGAAGGAGCTTGCCGAACTGCGCGACGAGAAAGCGAAGCTCGAAGAACTGCTCGGCAGCGAATCGGCGATGAAGCGCCTGCTCATCAAGGAAATCGAAGGCGACGCGAAGCAGTACGGCGACGAGCGCCGCACGCTGATCCAGCAGGAAAAGCGCGCGACGTACGAAGCGCGCGTGGTCGATGAACCGGTCACGGTCGTGGTCTCGCAAAAGGGCTGGGTGCGTGCGCTGAAGGGGCACGGGCTGGACACGGCGGGCTTCACGTTCAAGGCCGGCGACGGTCTCTACGCCGCATTCCAGTGCCGCACGCCGGATACGCTCGTCGCGTGGGGCAGCAACGGTCGCGTCTATTCGGTCGCGGTGGCGTCGCTGCCGGGCGGCCGTGGCGACGGGGTGCCGGTCACGTCGCTGATCGAACTCGAATCGGGCAGCCACCTGATGCATTACTACGCGGCTTCGGCTGACCAGGCCTTGTTGCTCGCGTCGAGCAACGGCTTTGGCTTCATCGCGAAGGTCGGCGACATGGTGAGCCGCCTGAAGGCGGGCAAGTCGTTCATGACTATCGACGCCGGCGCCGCGCCGCTCGCGCCCATGCCGATGCTGCCTGACGCGACGCAGGTTGCGTGTCTGTCGTCGGGTGGGCGCCTGCTGGTATTCGGCATCGACGAAATGAAGACGCTCTCGGGCGGCGGCCGCGGCGTCATCCTAATGGCGCTCGACGACAAGGAAACGCTGGTGCAGGCCCTCGCTATCAACGCGGCGGGGCTCATGCTGATCGGCGCGCGTCGCGGCGGACGTCTGGACGAAGAAAAGCTGAGCGGCGCCGCTTTGGCGTCGCATGTAGGCAAGCGGGCGCGTAAAGGGCGCGCACCTGAAAGCAAGCTGAAGCTCGAAGGCATGCGCCCCGTGCTGGCTGCTTGACGAAGATTGACGTTCTAATACGGCCGGCGTCTGCTAGCATGCGAGGCGCTGGCCGTGCGCAGTGACTGTGCCGCAGTAACCATGCATCAACCGCGCAGTAACTTCGGGGCAGGTTGCAGAAAATTCGGGGGCGGCGTTGCGGTATCGAGGTGCGGTACCCGGTCGAGATACAGGCGCGCTGCAATAACAACAAGAAAAACGACGAGAAAGCCTTGGGCGTTCTGGAACTGCACGCATGGCGTGCGGTCGAACGCGCTCAATAGCCGCTGCTCATATCATTCGTCATAAGCGGTGTGGCGTCGTCGGAGAGGAATACAACATGAATAAGGCTATCGAACTCGCGCTGTTTCTACACCTGCTCGCCGTCGCGGTGTGGGTCGGCGGGATGGTCTTCGCGCATTTCTGCTTGCGCCCGGCAATTGCCGATCTTTCGCCGCAATTGCGTTTGCCCTTGTGGGAGTCGGTGTTTAGCCGCTTCTTCAATTGGGTTGCTGCTTCGGTGCTGGTCATTCTGCTGACGGGCGGCTTCCTGCTAATGCAATTTGGCGGCGGCCACGCCACATGGCCGTTGCATGCAATGGCCGGCCTCGGCATCGTCATGATGCTGATCTTCGGGCATATCCGCTTTGCGGTGTTTCCGCGCATTCGCCGCGCGGTGCAGGCGCAGAAGTGGCCTGACGGCGCGCAGGCAGTCGGCACGATCCGGCGTCTGGTGCTGATCAATATCGTGCTCGGCGTGGTGACCGTCGGGTTCGCCGTGCTTTCGCGCGGGTTCTGACAGACGCTTGCGGGCTCGCTGAATGGTCGCTGCACGGCGCCGGAGTATCTCCGGGCGCGGCTAAAGCAATGCGCCGTACGCGAGCCACAGTCCGCACACCACCGCCACGGTGCCGTACACCACGTACACGGGCACCTTCAGCTTCGCGAAACACATCGCCGAGAACAGCGCGGTAATCAGATAGACCGGTTGCAACGGCACGCGTCCGGCGATACGCAGCACGGCCACCGCGAGGAAGGCCGTGGTGACCGCGCGCAGAATCCGCATGCCGTGCTCGAATTGCGGATTCATCTTCAGTTGATGCAGATGCCGCTGCGCCAGTACCACGAGGCATCCGGACGGCACGAACAACGCGAGGGTGGCGATGAGCGCGCCGGCCCACCCGTCGACGAGATAGCCGAAGAACGGCACGACATTCAGCAGCGGCCCCGGCGATAACGGCGACAGCGAAAACGCCAGCGTGAAGTCGTTGTCCGATATGCCGATCGCCGGCGTGACAAACAGTGTCTTGAGCACCGGCAACGCGGAGAAACCGCCGCCGAACAGCGTCATGCCCGCGCCCGCGAGCCGCGGCCATAGCAGCGCGAGATCGTAGCGATGCGGCAACGGCACCGCGAACAGCAGCACGAACACGCACAGCATCGTAAGTATCTGCCAGTCGCCGCGCACGAAGGACACGACAAGGCGCGTGTCGCGCACTGGGCTGATCACCCAGCCCGCGCCGAACGCCGCGCTTAGCATCAGCACATAAGCTGCCGGGCTGTGCGCATAGAAGAGCGCGATGCAGCCAACTACCGCCGCGGTCCATTCGAGCTTGCCGCGCACGAGCGCACGTGTCTGCTTGTACCAGGTGATGCCGATCAGCGTGGCGAGTACGACGCTGAAGTGATTGAGCAGGGTCTGCGACGCGGCGGCGCGCACGAGCGGCGTGCGATAGAAGATCGCGAAGAGCGTCATCAGCATGAAAAAAGGCAGCACGCTCGCAATGCCCGCGACCCATGCGCCGGCGCGTCCGCGCAGCGCGTGTCCGAGCTGCACGGCGACATTGCAGCCCACCGGCCCCGGCACCATCCACGCAAGCGCGATCAGATCGGAGAACGCGACACGCGAGAGCCGTCCTTCACGTTCGACGTAGTGATTCTCGAGCTGGGCCATCAGCGCGAGGCCGCCCCATGACAATGCCGACAGGCCGAACACGACCCGAAACAGCGTCCATAGCGGTTCCCGTTCCCCTCGTCTTGCAGCATCGTGGCTTGTTATGGTCTGCATGGCGCCACGGCGCCCGCTGAGCGGGCGTCCGTCCTTTGGATCGTCTTGATGTTGCGCGCGGCCGGCCGGTCCGGCGGCACCGCGCGAGATTGCAATACAGCGAGAATGTAGCCCGTTTTGTGCGGCAGCGGTATGGGCGGCCTTGCTCGACTGCAGCGTTGAAGTCGAAGTCCTGCAACCGACGCCTCGGGCGCGACTGCCTAGCCGTTCGTGCTGGTGCTGGCGCTCGTGTTCGTTTCCTGAACGGGGCGCCGTCCCGTCATGCCGCAGACGCCGAACCGTTCGAGCAGCGCAGGAATCGCGTCGACAGGAACTGGGCGCGAAAACAGGAAACCCTGCGCCTCGATATGACCGAGCGCGGCGAGCCACGCAATCTGCTCTTCCGTCTCCGTTCCTTCGACCACCACCGTCAGCCCCAGCGAGCGCGCCAGATTGACGATTGCGGTGACCATCACGCAAACGCTGCGGTCGCCCGGAATGGCCTGGACGAACGAGCGGTCCACCTTGAGCGTATCCACGGAAAAACGGTTGAGATACGACAGCGACGAATAGCCAGTGCCGAAGTCGTCGAGTGCGATCCGCACGCCAAGGCGCTTGAGCGCAAAGATTTTCTCGGAGACGAGTTCCGGATATTCCATCATCGCCGTTTCAGTAATTTCGAGTTCCAGACGGCGTGCGGAAATACCGCTTTCCTCGATGGCGTGCGACACCGTTTCGTACAGATCGCCGCGCCAGAACTGTACGGCCGAAATATTCACGGCGAGCGACAGCGTGTCGTAGCCTTGCTGCTGCCAGAAGGCCAGTTGCCGGCACGCGGTCTCGATCACGAAGTCGCCGATCGGCACGATGAGGCCAGTGGACTCCGCGACCGGAATGAATTCGTTGGCGGGAATCAGACCATGCTGCGGATGATTCCAGCGCACCAGCGCCTCGAAGCCGGTGATGCAGCGGCGCGTGAGATCGATCTTCGGCTGGTAGGCGAGAAACAGTTGCCCTTCGGCAAGCGCGACGCGCAACTGCTGTTCCCACTTCATCAGATGGTCGGCGCGATGCGACAGCTGCGGCGAATAGAACTGGTAGCAGTTCTTGCCCGCATCTTTCGCGCTGTACATCGCGAGGTCGGCTTTTTTCAGCAGGTCGATCTCGCTCTCGTTGGCGACCGAATAAAGCGCGATGCCGATGCTCGCATGCAGCACGAACGAACTGCCGCGCACTTCAAACGGTTTCGCGAAGGCCTCCGCCGCCGCTTCGGCGAGCGCGACCGCGCGCTTTTCGACATCGTCGCCCTTGATCACGACGACGAACTCGTCGCCGCCGATGCGGCTCAACGTGCCGTCGTCCGCAACCGCGGTGGAGAGCCGCGAGGCCGTCATTTGCAGCACGATGTCGCCGGCGTTGTGACCGAGCGTGTCGTTGACCGTCTTGAAGTTGTCGAGGTCGATGAACAGAATCGCGAGGCGGCCCAGGTTGGCCGGCTGCGCCACCTCGTGGCGCAGCGTCCGCAAGGTTGCATAGCGATTGCGCAAGCCGGTGAGCAGATCGTATTCGACCAGATGCGTCATTTCGCGCTCGCGGCCCAGCAGCTTGCCGATCAGGCCGGTTGCCACGGCGAAGAAGCTCAGCATGGCGAGCGAGATGAAACCCGCCATCAGCAGATAGACGTTGCGCGTGTGGTTGTAGTCGGCGAATTCCTCGGCTTGCGACAGACCGACCAGCACGCCGAGCGGATAACCGTCGATATGCCGGTACGACACGATGCGCGTGACGTTGTCGATCGAATCGACATAAGTGCCCGACACGTGTTCCGAGGTGGGATAGGAACCGCTTGCCGAGAACGAGCCGTTCGCATTCACGGGGCTGCCGGTGCGGCGCGCGAGCACCCTGCCGTTGTCGGAGATGACCGCGATCACGCCTTCACGGCCGATCGCCGCGTTGTTGTAGAAGTCGCTCGTGAAATAGCTCGGGTCTTCGGACACCACCACGACACCCGCAAACGTGCCGTCCGGATGATTCAGGCGCCGCGTCATCTGCAAGGTCCAGTGACCCGACACGCGGCCGAGCACCGGCTTGCTGATATACAACTGGTCGTCGTTTTCGTGTTCGTGGACTTTGAAATGCTCGCGGTCCGACAGATCGATGCGCTTGGGATTGAGCTCGGCCGTATTGGCGATCAGCTGTCCGCGCTCATCGATCAGCGACACCTGTACGAGCGTCTCGCTTTGCACGACGCCTTTTTCGACTGTGCTGGCAAGATCGAAACGTCCCGGTGTTTTCTCGAACTCGTATTTGACAAACCGCGTGATCTGATCGACCTGGTGAATTGCCTTGACCGTATGCTGTTCGAGCGCCGCCGAGAGAATCGCGGCAGACGCCATGGCCTCGCGATAAGTGGCTTCTTTCTCGACCGAAAGACGCGCGAAGATCACGGTCCAAAGAAGCACCAGCACCAGTACGCCGAGCGCGGGAATCGCGAACAGCGCGCGCCGTCTCGACGCAGCGGGATCGCGGCGAGTTCTGGCTTCGCGCTGATCGGAGAAGCGGGTTTTGCTCATCAGGCGGCCCGTACCCGACTGCCGGCCGGTTGCGAACGCGCGAGCGTCGACTGCGCTGTTTTCATGAGTGGCTGCATGGTGACCAAGTTGCCGGAACTACTGCGCAAGAAGGGGCGTGGCCTGGCGCCTGATCGTTCGCACTTTGCGGGGTACGTGTCGATATTACTTAATGCCACTGGATTAAGGAAGGGTCCGGGCATCGGGTATACGCTGGCGCAGTCGGTGGCTGTCCCGAGGCTGTTTTGCGACCCGTTTGGGTTGGGGTTTTGGGCCTGGTCCGGTGGCGCGCTCCATAGTCCGCCGGTCCGCAACTCAGGGCATGAGCGGGATCGAACGGCGGTGGTCGTGGTATTCGGATGCTGCATCGGGATTCGGCGTTCCGGCATGGCGGCTGTCACGTGCGTGGTCTTCTTCAGGCAGTTTCGTTATGCGAATTGCATGGGCTCAGCACAGCGAGCGGCTTTTTGTGGCTAAACGTGGTTCAGCGTAGCCGAATGAGGCAAGTTGAGTGCGCCTGCTTCCAAGCTGCCTTGCACGAGCCTTGCTTTTGCTCCGTCAGACGCGGCGAGATGAAGCAAGCGATAGGCCGGTCACGGCATCCGGAACGTACCGTCGACGACGGTCACCGACGCCCCGCCGATCCACGTCTTGCCGTTCGTGTCGTCATAGCGCACGAAGACCTGGCCCGCGCGTCCCAGCGCTGTGCCCTGACGCGCGGTGTAGTTGGCGCCCGGCCGCACATTCTGCGCACTCAGCAAACCGGCGAGCGCCGCATTGGCACTGCCCGTAACAGGGTCTTCGCCGACGCCGAACGCGCCGCCCGCCATCAGGCAGCGCACTTCGAACGTGGCAGGGCCGCCAGCCTCGTGCGGACCATAAACGGCCAGACCGTGCGTGCCGACCGATTGCACGATGCGCGCAAGCGCTGCGGCGTCGGGTTCGAGCGCGAGACAATCGCGCGCTGAATTCACGCGCACGACGAGCCAGGGCGCGCCATTGTCGACAGCGCTCGGCGCGGCGCTGAAGTCTATCGCGTCGCTACGCAAAGCCGTAGAAAGTGCGGCGTATTGTTGTTCCGGCAACGGCGCAATTCGTGCCGGCGGTGCGGCGAAGGCCCACGCGGCTTGCATGCCGCCGGAGTCTTCATGAACGGACTGCAATTCGACGAGACCCACGCCGCATTGCTGAACGAGCTTGCCCGGCTGCTTCGGCTGATAGCCGCTTTCGAGCAGCGCATGCGCGGTGCCGAGCGTCGGATGACCGGCAAAGGGCAATTCGCCATGAGTCGTGAAAATGCGCACGCGATAGTCGGCGGCCGGGTCCGTCGGCTTTAACAGGAAGGTTGTTTCGGACAGATTGGTCCAATGCGCGATCGCCTGCATCTGATCGGCGCTGAGCGTGTCGGCGTCGAATACGACAGCAAGGGGATTGCCTTTGAACGGCACCGACGTGAACACGTCGACCTGTTTGAAACGAACTGTGTTGGCGGGCATCGGGCGCGGTCCGGCGATTCCTGCGGTTGATAGGGTTGGCGGATTCTATCTGGTGCCGGGGGAACGAGCTACCTCGCCACAAATGCAAAACGCGCCGCGGGTGATCGACACCTCGCGACGCGTTGATTGCGACCGGCCGGACGAGCCGGCCTTCCGGATCGCGATGCGTTACTCGACTTCCGCGATCATTTCGATTTCGACGCATGCGCCGAGCGGAATCTGCGCGACACCGAATGCCGAGCGTGCGTGCTTGCCGCGCTCGCCGAACACGTCGGCGACGAGTTCCGACGCGCCGTTCGTCACCAGGTGCTGCTCGGTGAAGTCGAGCGTGGAATTGACGAGACTCATCAGCTTGACGATGCGCGTGACGCGGTTGAGGTCGCCCACATGCGCGTGCAGCGTGGCGAGCAGGTCGATGGCGATGGATCGCGCCGCGGCCTTGCCGTCTTCCGTGCCGAGATCCGCGCCGAGCTTGCCCGCCCACACCTTGCCGTCTTTCTTCGCGATGTGGCCGGACAGGTACACCGTGTTGCCGCTTTGCGCGCTCATCACATAGGCGGCCGCCGGCGCGCCGGCGTTCGGCAATTCGATGCCCAGTTCCTTCAGCTTGTCATAAACATTAGTTTGAGCCATGTTGTGTCCTCGGTCGGTAATGAGAGGTGGTTGCGGCGAACGGGCCGGCTGGTTTCAGAGCTTGGCGCGGATCAGCGCCGCGAGACGCGACACGCCTTCGTCGATCTTCGCCGGCGGCACCGTGACGAACGACAGGCGCAATGTGTTGTGCTGCGCTTCGTTCGCGAAGAACGGACCGCCCGGCACGAACGCGACGTTTTGCGCGACCGCTTCCTCAAGCAGCTTCATGCTGTCGATTTGCGCGGGCAGCGTCACCCAGATGAACATGCCGCCTTCCGGACGATTCCACTGCACGCCTTCGGGCATGTAGCGTTCGAGCGAGGCGAGCATTGCCGCGCACTGGTCGCGGTAAAGCTCACGAATGGTCGGCACATGCGTGTCGAGAAAGCCGTCCTTGATCACTTCATGGACGATGCGCTGCGTAAAGCTCGGCGTATGCAGGTCGGTGGCCTGCTTGGCCTGCACGAGCTTGAAGATCAACTCTTCAGGCGCGATGATGTAGCCGACCCGCAGACCCGGCGCCAGCACCTTGGAGAAAGAACCCAGGTGAACGATGTGGTCGGGCGCCATCGACAGCATGGTCGGCAGCGGTTCGCCCGCGTAATCCAGCGCGCCGTAGGGATCGTCTTCGATTACCGGGAACGGCGCGGTTTTCGCGAATTCGGCGAGCGCGCGGCGGCGCTCGACCGGCAGGCGGCGGCCAGTCGGGTTCTGGAAATTCGGTTGTGCGTACAACAGGCGCGCACCGGCGGTGAGTTCGGGCGTGAGTCCTTCGGGAATCAGCCCTCGTTCGTCGGTCGGCACCTGGACGTAGCTCGGTTCGTACATGGAGAACGATTGCAGCGCGCCGAGATAAGTCGGCGTTTCGACGAGCACGGGGCTTTGCGGACAGACCAGCACCTTGCCGAGCAGATCGAGCGCCTGCTGTGAGCCGGTTGTGATCAGCACCTGGCTTGGGCGAATCTGCGCGCCGTTCACCGAATAGCGCTTCGCGACCCACTCGCGCAGCGGCGCATAGCCTTCCGTTGCGCTGTACTGGAGCGCCGCGGCGGGCGAGTCGCGCAGAATGCGGTCGGACGCTTCGCGCATGCGTTCGGCCGGGAACGTGGCCGGCGAGGGCAGGCCGCCCGCGAACGAAATGACTTCGGGCCGTTCCGTGACCTTCAGAATCTCGCGGATCGCCGAGCTGGTGAGCTTGCGTGCGCGTTCGGACAATTGCCACGTGGGGGCTTTCAAGTCGCTTTGGTCCATGGTCTCCTCTGCTGGTATCTCTGGAACCTGTCAAAACTTCGATTATCGCGCGAGTCGGCGACCCGCGCGCGCTGGCTATTTAAGGGTCCGTAGACCGTTGGGTGTTTCGAACTCGGCAGTGAGCGCGGCCGGGGCCGCCGCGTCGTCCGTCGGGTGCAGCTCGATCAGATGCGCGGCGCCTAGCCACTGTAGTTGCGCGGCCACCGTATCGGCTTGCGGATGCTGGCCTTTCAACGTTTTTAGCGCGATGCCGGTTTCCGGCAATAGCGTCGACGGATGCCGCGCCGTGTCCCACTGGATGAGCGAGGGCAGCACCCCATCGCCGGCGCCTTGCCACGAGGGAAAGGCGCCGTCCTCCGCAATCGACAGGCCCCAGCTGAACTCGCCGCGCGTGAGCGGCACGATCGGCGGGATGCGCTGCGGGTACTGGGACTGCCACGTCGGCAGATGCTTCGGCCGGTCCACGCGGACGACCCAATGCGACAGATACGGCCCGTTTTCGAGGCGCGCGCGTGTAGCGGGGGCGTCGAGTGCGAAGAGGCGCGCACGCGGCGCGGCGCCGGTCGCAGATTCGTGCGCAGCGTCGGCATCCGGATCGATTGCGATCACTTCCAGATAGGCGCCGCCCCACAGGTTCAGCAGGCGGTTGTGGGTTCGCATCAACGGATGCGCGCCGCCGCCGGCCGGTGCAACGCCGAGAATGT
Source organism: Paraburkholderia kirstenboschensis (assembly GCF_032806925.1). NCBI lineage: Bacteria > Pseudomonadati > Pseudomonadota > Betaproteobacteria > Burkholderiales > Burkholderiaceae > Paraburkholderia > Paraburkholderia kirstenboschensis. The sequence continues at coordinate 3,890,455 of NZ_CP136513.1, forward strand.
CGGCGACGTACTGCGTGCCCTCGTCGAGCGTGCGGGCGGAAACGACGAGATGATCGAGACGAAGCGGATGTGCGGTCATTGCGGATTGGGAAAACGGTTTCTACGTCAGGTCGGACCCCCGCCGCGCGCAGGGTATGCGGGTGTCCGGGGACGTAAGCATAACCGTTCGCGGGGCGGCGGCTTCCCCGCGAACGTGCGATTACCGGGCGGTGCGACGTTTTTTGCGGCGGGTTGTCGGCAATTGGCCGTGTGTTTGTTTGCGAGGGCGCTTGCCGTTAGCTTGCCGGCTTGCCCTATCGGCTCGCTCTCGCCCGCAACGCTGCAAACAGCGCGCGCGTCCGACTGCGCGGTGAGCGGGATCGCCGCCCGGCTCGTTCACTCAAGCATGCCGTCGAGCACACCGTCGAGCACACCGCCAAGCATGCCGCGCCCTTCAGCCAGCGCACTTTTCTGTCTCAAATGTAGCGGCGGCGACCTGCACAGTAACGGTACAATCGACTCGATACCGTTCGGTACAGTTGGAGTGCGTCTATGTCCGTCCCGCTTACACAAATTCCCGCCCCGCACGACACGGCGTCGCTGACGCTGGTCGAGCAACTCGTGCAATGGGCCCGCCGCCGCATCGAAGAGCGCGTGTTTCGCCCTGGCATGCGCATGCCGTCGATCCGCAAGCTGGCGCTCGACAAAGGCGTGTCGCGTTTCACGGTGGTCGAGGCATACGAGCGGCTCGTCGCCCAGGGTTACCTCGAGTCGCGGCGCGGCTCGGGTTTCTTCGTGCGAGAGCGTCTGGCGGGTGCGGCGGTTTCGGAACTCCGTCCGGTCACGCAGGATCCCGCGCCGGCGACCATCGACGTGGTCTGGCTGCTGCGCAACATGCTGCACACCGGCGCGCGCCCGGAGCGCAGTCCTGGTCTCGGCTATCTGCCGGCGCGCTGGCTAGACGGCGAGTTGATCACCAACGCGCTGCGCACGCTGGGCCGGCAAAGCGGCGCGCAGATGCTGGGGATCGGCACGCCGCTCGGTTTTCTGCCGCTGCGCCAGCAATTGCAGACGCGCCTGGAGGAACTGGAGATCGGCGCGTCGCCCGAGCAGATTGTGATGGTGTCGGGCATCACGCAGGCGATCGACCTGATTTCGCGCATTTATGTCAAGGCGGGCGATTCGGTGATCGTCGGCGATCCTGCGTGGTTCCAGATGTTCGGGCGTTTCGCGTCGCAAGGCGCACGGCTCCTCGGCATGCCATATACACCGGACGGCCCGGACCTCGACGCGCTCGAATCGCTGGTGCAGACGTGGCGGCCCAAGATGCTGGTGATCAATTCCGTGCTGCAGAATCCGACCGGCACGTCGCTGACGGCCGCGCAGGCGTTCCGCATTTTGCGGCTTGCCGAGGCGTACGACTTCATCGTGGTCGAAGACGACATTTACGGCGATCTCTGCCCGCCGAGCTATGCCGGCACGCGTCTCGCGAGCCTCGATCAGTTAAAGCGCGTGATCTACCTGGGCAGTTTTTCGAAGACGCTCGCGCCCAATCTGCGTGTTGGTTTCATCGCGTGCGCGCCGGAAGTCGCAAAGGCGGTCAGCGACCAGAAAATGCTGGTCGGCATGACGAGCCCGGAGTTGAACGAGCGCGTGCTGTACAAAATCCTCACCGAAGGTCATTACCGGCGCCACGTCGAGCGGCTGCGTGCGCGGCTCGACAGCGTGCGCGAAAAATCCGCGCGGATGCTGGAGAAGACCGGCCTCAAGCTGTTCCTGACGCCCACGGCGGGAATGTTCGTGTGGGCCGACACCGGAGTCGACGCCGACGGCCTCGCCGCCGCGGGCCACGAAGCCGGTTTTCTGCTGACGCCCGGCAGCCTTTTTTCGCCGCAGCAGTCGCCCACCACGTGGATGCGCTTCAATATCGCCAATTGCGGCGATCCGGAACTGGCGACGTTTTTGTGCCGTTACCTGGACGGCGTTGCGCGCCGCGCCTCTTGAAACCGCGCCGCATCGCCCTTATTTAGACGAACGATCCGGCGGCACGGCAATGCACACCGGCAATCCGGCCCCCGTGCCACGCCTGACCCGAAGCGCATCTGCAATACCCGATTCGCAAAAAACCCGATTCGCAACAGAGAGGAAGTCCGACCATGGCACAAGAAACCATGAGCTTTCAGGCAGAAGTGAAACAGCTTCTGCAACTGATGATCCATTCGCTGTACAGCAACAAGGAAATCTTTTTGCGCGAGCTGATTTCCAATGCGTCCGACGCGGCAGACAAGCTGCGTTTCGAAGCGATTGAAAACAGCGGGTTGTACGAGAACGACCCGAATCTGCGCATTCGCGTGTCGTACGACAAGGACGCGCGCACCATCACGATCGACGATAACGGCATCGGCATGAGCCGTGACGAAGCAATAGCCAACCTCGGCACGATCGCGCGCTCGGGCACCAAGGAATTTTTCGGCAAACTGTCGGGCGACCAGCAGAAAGACGCTGCGCTGATCGGGCAGTTCGGCGTGGGCTTCTATTCGGGCTTCATCGTCGCGGACAAGATCACCGTCGAGACGCGCCGCGCCGGATTGCCGGCGTCGGAAGGCGTGCGCTGGGAAAGCGCGGGCGAGGGCGATTTCGCCGTCGAGCAGATCGAGCGCGCCGCGCGCGGCACGACCATCACGCTGCATCTGCGTGCGGATGAAGACGAGTTGCTGTCGTCGCATCGGCTTAAGTCGATCATTCAGCGGTATTCCGATCACGTCGCGCTGCCCATTCTGATGAAGAAGGAAGAGTGGGACGCGGAAAAAAGCGCGATGGTCACGAAGGACGAGGACGAGACCGTCAATCAGGCGAGCGCGCTGTGGACCCGCGCGAAGAACGACATCACCGAAGAGCAGTACAAGCAGTTTTATCAGCATCTGTCACACGATCATCAGGATCCGCTCACGTGGACGCATAACCGCGTCGAAGGCCGAAGCGAATACACGCAGTTGCTGTACGTGCCGAGCCACGCGCCGTTCGACCTGTGGAACCGCGACCATCGCGGCGGGCTGAAGCTGTACGTGAAGCGCGTGTTCATCATGGACGACGCCGAGCAACTGCTGCCCGCGTACCTGCGCTTCGTGAAGGGCGTGGTCGATTCGAGCGATCTGCCGCTTAACGTCTCGCGTGAAATCCTGCAGGAAAGCCGCGACGTCAAGGCGATCCGCGAGGGCGTGACCAAGCGCGCGCTGTCGATGCTGGAGGATCTGGCCAATTCGGATAACGACGCCGACAAGCAAAAGTACGCCGGCTTCTGGAAGGAGTTCGGCCAGGTGCTGAAGGAAGGCATCGGTGAAGACTTTGCGAATCGCGAGCGCATTGCCAAGCTCGTGCGCTTTGCGTCCACGCATACGGAAACGCCGGAGCAGAATGTGTCGCTCGCCGATTACGTCGCGCGCATGAAGCCCGAGCAAAGCAAGATCTACTATGTGACCGCCGACACATGGCAGGCCGCAACCCACAGCCCGCATCTCGAAGTGTTCCGCAAGAAGGGCGTGGAAGTGCTGCTGCTGACCGATCGCGTGGACGAATGGATGCTGTCGTTCCTGAACGAATTCGACGGCAAGCCGCTGCAAAGCGTGGCGCGCGGCGATCTTGATCTGGGCGCGCTGAACGACGAGGAGAAAGAGGCGCAGGAAAAGGTGAGCGAGGAGCTCAAGCCGCTCGTCGAGAAGATGAAGGAAGCGTTGAAGGACAAGGCAAAAGACGTGCGCCTCACGTTCCGCCTGACCGATTCGCCGTCGTGCCTCGTTGCCGACGACGGCGAGATGAGCGGTTACCTGCAGCGCATGCTGAAGGCCGCAGGTCAGCAGGCGCCCTCGTTCCATCCGATTCTGGAAGTGAATCCGGAGCACGCACTCGTAAAGGGCTTGCATGCCGATAGCGCGAACTTCGACGACTGGTGCCACCTGCTGTTCGACCAGGCGTTGCTGGCCGAGGGCGGCGCGCTTGAAGATCCGGCGAGCTTCGTGAAGCGTACGAATGCGTTGTTGCTCGCGCGCGCGAATTGAGCGTGATCGCGTAGCGTCGAACCGGCGCTCAACGTAGTGAAAGGGAAAATGCGCTGCTTCGGCAGCGCATTTTTTTTGCCGCGCACTTTGGGGTGTTATGAACGGGCCGAAAGAAATCGGGATCGGTCATAGCGCGTGTATTAACGGTCGAGTGTTAGCCCGTGCAAGTGACGCACTTGCGCGAGCACGCTTCCGGCCAGCTCCTTGGCCTCGAAACTGGAATGATGATCGCCGAGCACTTGCGCCGCGAGGCTGCCGATTGCCGCGCTGGTCTGTTTAGAACTGTGGTGTTGCGCGAGCGCTGAGCCGGCTAGCTCTTTCTCGATATGCGTGGCGCCCTGGCGAGCCAATACGACCGACGCAAGATGCGCGATGCGGTCAGAAGTTTCCTTCACGTTCGTAGTATTCACCTGACTCCCTGCTGCTAGTTGTAGATTTGCTCGACGCCTTGGACCTCTTTCGACATCGCGCAAAATTAATTATGGTTAACTAACTAAAACTAATCAACGACCATAAATTGAGATTGGTTTATGAGACGCAGGGCACGGCATTATCTTGGTCATCGCGCTTCGAAACTGGGACGCTTGAAGATCAGGCACGTTCTTCGAGCCACTTTCTGTACAAGCCGTGCGCGTGGAAATCTCTTTTGCGATTGAAGCGCCTGCGCGTTGCGGCACCTCCTGAGATTTCATGTCCGATTCCGCTTTGGCCGCCCCGGCGGTACTGATCAATGTCACAACGCCTCTCGAGACGGTTCATCTTCTGTGGTCGGTTCTGCGCGAGGAGGGCCTCCACGCCGCCGTGCTGCGCGCGGCCGAACTGGCTGCCGCTGGTGTGACATGGCAGTTGCACGCCGATCTGCACGCGAGCGCGGGGCGCTTCGAAGAGGCGTATCACAGCGCGTCGCAGGCACAAGCGGAAGCCAGTGGCGCGCGCCATGCTCGCCTTGCGTTATTCGCGGACGCGGTCGGCCGCGGCGAGGTCGCGTGGCATCACAGCGAAGTCGCGGTCGCCGCACAGCCGCTCGCTACCACGCTTGAATGGATCGTCTGGCTCATCAACGGCTGTGGCGCGCATTCGGCGGCGGCGCATATGTTGCGCGCCTATCGGCAGCGAGCGCCGCGCGACGCGCGCGCGCCCTGGTGGCTTGCTATTTCGCTCGGTGCGCTCGGTGCACCAGGCGGTCCCGGCGCGCGCGAGGAGCGGCGCACGGCGCTCGCGAGCGCATACGCGCTCGACCCGGCCGTCGATCCGGCGTTGCCGTTGCAACTCGTACTGGCATTGCGCGAGGTGCGCGACTGGGCTGCCGTCGAGCAAGTGTGCCGCGAGGCGCTGGCGCGCAATCCCGCAGACGCGGAGATGGCCTGGCAGCTCAGTCACGCGCAATGGCAGTGCAACGACGCAGCAGCGGCCGAGGCGACCATGCGTGCCGCGAATGCTGCGTCGCCAGGCAATGCCGACGTGCTCGCCGCGATTGGCCTCTATCTATGCGAGCAGGCACGCTACGGGGAAAGTGCCGCAATGCTGCACGAAGCACTCGCGGTCAATCCAAACGCGGTGACACCGGCAGTCGATCTCGCGGACCTCGACTTGCGGCACGGCGCATGGACAAGCGGCTGGAAGCGTTTTGAGGCACGCCTCGCACGCGACGACCGCGAGCCGAACAATATCGTTTCTGTCATGGCTCGCCTGTGTCCGCGCTGGCAAGGCGAGGCACTCGCCGGCAAGACGCTTGTCGTGCACAGCGAACTGGGCAACGGCGACGATATCCACATGGTGCGCTATGTGCCGCAACTTGCCGCCCGCGTGCGTCAGGAAGGCGGCAAGCTCGTGCTCTGTGTGCGCAAGTCGTTGCATGCGCTGCTCACGCGTTTTTACCCGGATTGCGTGTCCATCGAAGACGGCCCGCTCGGCGCGCCGGATTACAGCCTGCCCATCATGAGCTTGCCGCTCGTGTTGGATCTGCAGCCGCAGCAGGTCAGGGGCGATGCGTATCTTCGTGCCGACCCGAACAAGGTGAGCGCATGGCGCGAGCGGCTACACAGACAGACGCCGCAGGCGAGGCTGCATGTCGGGCTCGTGTGGGCGGGAAGCCCTACGCATCGTCGCGATGAGAAGCGTTCGATTGCGCGCGCAACGCTTGAACCGTTGCTGTCGCTTGCCGATGTCATGTTCTATTCGCTTACGCCAGGACGTGCGGCCGACGTCGCGGTGTTGACCGCGCAGGGTTATCGCGTGTGCGACATGACGGCGCAATACCACGCCGGCTTTGACGACGTTGCCGCCCATCTCGGTGCGCTCGACGCCTTGGTCACGATCGACAGTGCACCGTTGCATCTTGGCGGCGCGTTAGGGCGGCCGGTGTTCGCGATGCTCGACCACGTGTCGCATTGGGCGTGGGGCAACGAGGAGACGCAACCTTGGTACGACTCGCTGGAACTCTTCAGGCAGCCGCAGCCGGGGCACTGGGCTCCGGTCATCCAGCGAGTAACGGCGCGCCTGCAAGCGCTGATGACAGCCGGCGCGAGCAGCACGAACTCGAGCCACGCAGCGCATCCGGCGGTAAGCGGCTGATGGCAAAGCCCGTGCGCGACTCAGCTTTATTATGCAGCGAGGCTGCGCCAGGCGACGCAGAAGCTCTGCATCAGCTCGGCCTTGCATACTTCCGCGAGGGCGCGCTCGAGCGTGCCTGCGAGCAGCTAGATCGCGCACTGAATGTCGCGCCCGATCGTGCGGATATCTGGGAGCATCGCGGGCTGCTTGCCGTGCTGCGCGGCGATCGGATCGCGGCCGAGGCGTTCTACCATCGGGCGCTGAACATAAGCGGTGGCAGTGCCAGCGTTCATCGAAATCTTGCCGATTGCCTGAAGCTGTCCGCGCGATTCACCGAGGCGCGCCAGCACTATCAAACCGCGTTGCACTTCGAGCCCGCTTTGCACCACGCGGTTCGCGCGCTCGCGCAGATCTGCACGGAACAGGAACAGCATGCCGACGCAGCGAACTATTGGCTGCGCGCATGGGCACTCGACTCCGCGAACATTGCAGATGCGTTCATGCTGATCGCGGCCTTGTCGAAAGCGCAGCGCGATGCCGAGATCGGCGATCTGTTGCCGGCCCTGCGCGCACGGTGCAACTCTGATGCAGCGGCTCTCCAGCAGCTCGCATTCGCTCTGAACGGCGCGCATCGTTTTGCCGACGCGATCAGCGTCGCGAGGCAGGGAATCGGCGTCGAACCGCACAACGCCTGGCTGCATCACAACGCATCGTTCGCGCTCAATATGCTCGGCGACGTCGAACAAATGCAGATGCACACCGCAGAGGCCGCCCGGCTGATGCCCGCCGACCCGTCCATGCAGTTCAACCTCGCCGCCGCACAGCTCCGCACGGGCAATTTCGAACGAGGCTGGAAGCAATACCGGTGGCATGACGCGCTACCGGAAAATCACGATCTGGTTCGCCCCGATTTTCCGGAGTGGCACGGCGAGCGCGTGCTCGGCTGCCGCTTCCTGCTAATCGGCGAACAGGGGCTTGGCGATCAGATCCAGTTTCTGGGTATGGCCGACTGGCTGCATCGGCGTGGCGCGCAGGTGGACGTCTGGGTCGAAGAGCCGCTTGGCGACGTGGCGCGCCATGCGGCCGGCGTGCATGCGGCCTGGACCACCGCGCCGCCCGGCCCGTACGACTACTGGTGCCGCATGTTGAGCGTGCCGGCGCATATGAACCTCGAATTGTCGATGTTGCCGCTTGCCACGGCTTATCTGCAAGCAAAGCCCGCAGAGGTGCAGCGTTGGCGTGACCGCCTGGAGGTATTCGGTCCTGTCAAGGCGCAAGGGCCGTTCACAAAGCGCGTCGGCATCGTTTGGGCGGGCAATCCCGCGTATGCGCTCGACCGCTATCGGTCCACTGCGCTTCAGCAATGGCGGCCGCTTCTGGAGCAGCCGGGCGTGCGTTGGTTCTCGCTGCAGAAAGGGGATGCGCGGCACGACGCGGCGGCTTTGCCCAAGGGTGCCGACATGCACGTCCTCGGGCCGCAGATTCACAGCTTCCTGGATACGCTGGCGATTATTCAGTCGCTCGATCTGGTCGTTACAGTAGACACCGCGGTCGCGCATCTGGCCGGGGCATGCGGCACGCCGGTCTGGGCGCTGGTGCCCACCTTCACAGACTGGCGCTGGATGGTCGAGCGCGCTGATAGTCCATGGTATCCGTCAATGCGGCTTTTCAGGCAACGTGAGTTGAATCAGTGGGACGCGGTGCTCGCTGACGTCGCGCAGGCACTGCAGGAGTATGTCGGCAGGTGAGTCGGCAGGTGAGTCGGCAGGTGAGTCGGTAGCTGAGCCGGGCGCGCACGGCGCAGCCGGCCCTGGGTGTTACCAGCGTAGTCCGCCTGACGCGGCTGCTGCCTACTTCTTGCCCATTAACGTTTCCATGGATTCGCCGCGCACGACGATCTCAGTGCGGCGATTGAGCGCGCGTCCTTCGGGAGTGTCGTTGCTTGCAACCGGATTGTTGTACGCGTTGCCCTTGGTCCGAATACGCTCCATCGTCACGCCGCGCGCCACGAGCGCGTAACCCACGGCCGTCGCGCGCGCTTCCGAGAGTTGCTGGTTGTAGTCGAGCGTGCCGATATTGTCCGTGTAGCCTTCGACGATGATCGGCTTCTTGCTGCGCTTGAGCAGCACCGCGGAACGATCGACCACCGCGCTCGCGTCGCCGCGCACTTCCGACTTGTTGAAATCGAACAGTGCTTTCTCGGGCAGCTTCACGGCGACGCCGTCGGCGACCGGTGCGACCTCGATGCCCACGGCCTTGTTCAACGACGTCTCAGTGTCGCGGTTCAACGGCGCCGCGCAGCCAGCCACCAGCAGCACCGACATTGCGCAGGCGCTCATGCTCAGAATTTTCTTCATGCTTGTTCTCTCGTTCGTTTGCAGATCGGATGGCGCGCCCGTCGATAGCGGGCGAATCGCCGGTTCGTAAAGCACGGAGGTTTTATCGTGGGTCGCGGCGATGGAGAATCGGACCTTTCCGAAATCGGCGACTTGATTGAGTGTTTCGACACCGATGTGGCGGTGAAGCTGAATCGTCGGAAAAGGCGCCTGCGTGCCGGGCAATCGTCCGACAGTCGCGCCGTTATAATCCGAACCCATGCCTATCCGTTTCGATGCCGCCGACGCGCACTGGCGCGTCGCTCCCTTGCCCGGCCTCAGCGCCGCACAGAAAGACTGGTTGACCCGTGGCGGTTCGCTGACCGCGCATCTGCGCGCGCTCGGCGAGGTCGCGGTGCGTGTCACGCGCGAAGGTGTGGCGTTGGCCTGGGCCGACGAGCATGCCGCGCTGTGTCTTCGCGTGCGCGCGCCTGTGTGGGTGCGCGAGGTCGTCTTGTCGGTCGACGCCGTGCCGTTTGTCGCCGCGCACAGCGTTGCGCCTCTGGCCGCGAGCGTCGGCGTATGGCAGGCCACGCGTCGCTTGCGCACGCGGCCGCTCGCGGAACTGTTGTATAGCGACAGCAGCGTCGCGCGTTCGGCGCTGGTCAGCCGCCGCGTAACCGCGCGGCATCCGCTGTACCGGTTGGCGGCGCGTGAAGTCAGCGGGATGCCGCCGCACGCACTGGCGGCGCGCCGCTCGGTGTTCGAGCGGCATGGCGAGCCGCTGATGGTCACCGAATGTTTCTTGCCGGCACTGTGGACGCATCTCGCGTCTCTATCGAATGTCGGCGGCGCTCGCCACTCAATCGCTTCCACCGCCGATGCCACGCATGCAGCTCACCCGCGCATGCGCGAACATGGCCGGCCGATCGAGCACACGGCATCGCGCGCGCATCCTGCGACGCGTGCCGCCAGTGAGCGGAGCCGATAATGTTGCGCGGCTTTCCTCCGATTGTCGCCGCCGACACACATACGCTGATTCTCGGCAGCTTTCCCGGCGAGGCGTCGCTCGCAGCGACCCAGTACTACGCGCATCCGCGCAACCAGTTCTGGCGTCTGCTCGGCGCCGTGCTCGACGACCCGCTCGCGGAACTCCCCTACGAAGAGCGGCTGCGGCGTGTGCTTTCTCATGGGATCGGCGTGTGGGACGTGCTCGCCGCGTGCCATCGCGAGGGCAGTCTCGATGCGGCCATTCGCAACGCGCAGCCGAACGACTTTGCATCGCTGCGCGAACACGCGCCGAAGCTGAGCAAGGTCTGCTTCAACGGCAAGACGGCGGGCCGCTTCGCGCCGGTGATAGGCGAGGCGGGCTACACGACCCTCGTGTTGCCTTCGTCGAGTCCGGCCAATGCTATGCTCTCGTTCGATCAAAAATTGCGCTTGTGGCGCGACATCCTGACATGACGAAACTCATCAAGCGCGCTTCGGCTGAAGCGCGTGCATTTCGCAACCGCAACGCTGACGGCGCGGGCAAGCGCGACGTCGCGCGCAACAAGAAAAAGACATCGCACGACGACGATCTGCACGACGCGCCGCAAATCGAAACGCCGCGCAAGCCGCGTTTTGCGCCCGTCACGTTCTCGGAAGAGGGCGGCGTGCGTTATCTGCATTTCGGCACGGAGTGGGTGCAAGGCGCGATGCGTCTGCGCAAGCCGGACCACATCGAACTCGAATACGCGCAGCAAATGATGGCGTGGTTGCTGTTCATCGAAACGCCCAGGCGCATCGTGCAGCTCGGCCTCGGTGCGGCTGCGCTCACCAAGTTCGCGCATCGCTTCCTGGAGCGCGCCAAGGTCGAGGCGGTCGAAGTGAACCCGGCGGTGGTCATCGCCGCTCGCGCGATGTTCGAATTGCCGCCAGACGACGCGCGCCTCACGGTGCATGAGACGGACGCGTGGGACTTCGTCAACGACCGTGCAAACCACGGCACGATCGGCGCATTGCAAATCGACATTTACGATGCAACGGCGCGCGGCCCGGTGCTCGACAGCGTCGGCTTCTATCGTGCGGCTCGCGCGTGCCTGACGGATGCGGGCGTGGCAACGGTGAATCTTTTCGGCGACCACCCGAGCTTCGTGCGCAACATGAAGCGTCTGAACGAAGCGTTCGACGGTCGCGTCGTCGCGCTGCCGGAAGTGCACGACGGCAACCGCATCGCGATTGCGTTTTCCGGCCCCGCGCTCGACGTGCCGTTCACGGCGCTGCAAACACGCGCGAAGCTGATCGAAGCGGAACTCGGCTTGCCCGCGCGCAAGTGGATCAAGGGCCTGCAGGAGTCGACCGGACAGACGGGCGCGTCGTTCGTCATCTGATCGCATTCAGCCGCAAGGGGCCGGGCCCTGACGGACCGGCCTCGCCCTGACGAACGTCGCATCCGCGCGACGGAATTCAGATCTGCTATCTATCCGGCATTGCGCCGCGAATCCGCTGTTTTCTCCTCCGCACGGGAACACCGCCAAGGCGCAAGATCCGCGCCGCGCGTAGGTCCTGGCCAGGTCGCTCTGCCCGGCCGGCATCCGCTGAAACACCGTCCTGCCGGCTCTGACAGCAGTGCCAATGCCTCGGGTCCTCCCTGCTTGACCGCACGTTCGCGGCTCCTATACTCTTTCGAGGCTTTCGGGGTACTCGTGTCACACGCGGGGCGATCCTCCGCGGGCTTGCTGCCGCGAGCCGGTTTTCCGCGTGGCGGTCCAGCACCCGTCGAACACGGGCCAACATTTCAATAATAGGAAGAGGAGACGTCATGGCTCACGACGCCGACGCGAATAAAGCCAGCAAGCACTGGCTCTGGCTGTTGCTGTTACCCTGGATCGCCATGGTCTGGGTGCCGTCGTACAACAAGGTCGAACCGGTATTGTTCGACTTTCCGTTTTTCTACTGGTATCAGCTTCTCTGGGTGCTGATCAGCGCAGTCATTACGGCGCTCGTCTATATGAAGACCAAGACGCGCTCGTCGGGCCGTCCTCAGGGGGACGCACGATAATGAACGCCATCGCAACTTTCGTCTTCGTTCTATTTTTCATCGGCGTCACGATTCTCGGTTTTATCGCGGCGCACTGGCGGCGCGGCGATCTCGCGCATCTGGAAGAGTGGGGTCTCGGCGGCCGGCGCTTCGGCACCATCGTCACCTGGTTTCTGCTGGGCGGCGACCTCTACACCGCGTACACCTTCATCGCTGTGCCGGCGTTGGTATTCGGTGCGGGCGCAACGGGTTTCTTCGCGCTGCCGTACACCATCCTGATCTACCCGTTCGCGTTCGTCGTGTTCCCGAAACTGTGGAGTATCGCGAAACGTCAGGGCTACGTGACGTCGGCGGACTTCATGTCGGCACGCTACGGCAGCCGCATGCTCGCTCTCGCGATCGCCGTGACCGGCATCGTCGCGACCATGCCGTACATCGCGTTGCAACTGGTCGGGATCGAAGTGGTGATCGGCGCGCTCGGCTTCGACACGAAGGGCTTCGTCGGCGATCTGCCGCTGATCATCGCGTTCGCTATCCTGGCCGCGTACACGTACACGTCGGGCTTGCGCGCGCCGGCCATGATTGCCGTGGTCAAGGACGTCCTGATCTACGTCACGATCTTCGCTGCGGTCATCGTCATTCCGCCGCAACTGGGCGGCTTCGGCCACATCTTCGCATCGGTGCCGCCGGCAAAGTTACTGCTGAAGGCGCCGGACGTGTCGAGTCTGAACGGCTATAGCGCGTATGCGACGCTCGCGGTGGGTTCGGCGCTCGCGCTGTTCCTGTACCCGCACTCGATCACGGCAGTCTTGTCGTCGAAATCGGGCAACACGATCCGCCGTAATATGGCGATGCTGCCGGCTTACTCGCTCGTGCTTGGTTTGCTCGCGCTGCTCGGTTTCATGGCGCTTGCCTCGGGCGTGAAGGACATGCCGGAATTCGCGCCGTACTTCAAGGCGTTCGGCCCGAACTTCGCGGTGCCGGCGCTGTTCCTGCACTTCTTCCCGTCGTGGTTCGTCGGCGTGGCGTTCGCTGCCATTGGCATCGGCGCGCTGGTGCCGGCGGCGATTATGTCGATTGCGGCAGCGAACCTGTACACGCGCAACATCCACAAAGAGTTCGTGAACCGCAACATGACGCACGAACAGGAGACCAACGTCGCGAAGCTCGTGTCGCTGATCGTCAAGGTCGGCGCGGTCGCGTTCATTCTCGGCCTGCCGCTCACCTACGCGATCCAGTTGCAATTGCTCGGCGGCATCTGGATCATCCAGACGCTGCCCGCAATCGTGCTCGGCCTGTACACGCGCGTGCTCGACTATCGCGGCTTGCTGCTCGGCTGGGCAGTCGGCATCGCGACCGGCACGTGGATGGCCGTTTCGCTGAAGCTCGCCAGTTCCATCTTTACGATCCACCTGTTCGGCATGGCGATTCCGGGCTACGCGGCGGTCTGGTCGCTGATCGTGAACCTGGTGGTGGCCGTGGTGGTGAGCCTGCTGGTGCGCGCGTTCGGCATGCAGCGCGCCGAAGACCGCACGAGTCCGGAAGATTATCTGGACGTGGTCGAAAGCTGAGCGTCGCAAGCTAGCCGGGCCGCTGGGCATGCCAACCGGCAAGTGAAACGATGCAACGGAAACCGCAGCGCCCGCAGATGAAAGTCTGCGGGCGTTTGTGTTTGCGGCGCACTCCAGGGCACGATAGCGGGACCGTCTCTCAAAGCGCCGCTAACTCCGCCATGGCTCCTGCCGATTCCCGCACCGTGATTCCACGCCGCTCGGCGGTGAGCCGGATGGTTCGCGCGATCACGTCGCCGTATTACCGTTATCGACACGCGAAGGTCCTGCACAGCCTGCGCGTGGGACTGGCGATGCTGTTCTCGATCCTGGCGACAACCGGTATCGACATTCCGCACGGCATCTGGTCGTCGGTGACGCTGCTCGTGGTGATCGGCGGTTTGCAGCACCACGGCAATATCCGCAAGAAAGCGGCGGAGCGGGCCGCGGGCACCTTGCTCGGGGCGTCGATCGGGCTGCTGCTGATCGTGCAGCAGAATCTGCTTGGTTCGCTGCCGCTCACCTATGTGTTGATGTCCATCCTTGCCGCCATCTGCGCGTGGTTCGCGATCGGTTCGTCCGGCTATATCGGGCTGTTGACGGCCATTACGATGTGCATCGTCGCGGGGCATGGCGACAATCTGATCGACGTCGGCCTGTGGCGCACGCTGAACGTGTTGATCGGCATTGTGATTGCGCTGGCTTTTTCATTCGCGCTGCCGCTGCACGCAACCTATTCTTGGCGCTACGGTATTGCGGCCAATCTGCGCGAGTGCGCGCAAATCTATACGCGTTTGCTGGAAGGCGAGACGATTGGCGAGGAGGAGCAGGTGAAGCGGTTTCTCGCGATCAACCGGCGGCTCGTGCAATTGCGCTCGCTGATGCCTTCGGTGGCCAAGGAAGTCGACGTGCCGCAGGCGAAGCTCGAGGAGATTCAGCGGCTGCATCGCTCGGTGCTGAGTTCGCTCGAACTGCTTGCAACCGGTCCACTGATGCAGGCCGGCGCAGCCGCGCGCACCGCGTATGCCGAACAGTGCGGCGCGGAGGTGCGGGCGGTGCGCGCCATTCTGCTCGCGATTGCACGCGGCCTGCGCTTTGGCCGCGCGACGCATTTTGGGATTCCGGCGGGCGGCGGTGCGGTGGCCTGCGGTCCGGTGGCTGGCAAACCGGCGGCCGGCGCGCCGGTGGCGGGCGATCTGGCCGCGTCGCCGCTCGCGCAAACCGCGGGCAACGCGGCGCTTAAACTGCCGCCCGACCTGCAAGGGCCGTATTGGCTCGGGCAGCGGCTCGCGGAACAGGTGGACCGCCTGTGCGCAGCGTTGCTCGAGACAGAGGTGAACTGGAACATCGAGCGGCGCTCGCGGGTTTTGCAGAAGGCTTAGATGGGGGAGGCGGGAGGAAGTTGGTCATGGTTCCCGGCCGTGGCTGCGGCCGCGGCAGTGACGCTCGCTCCCTCCCTGGCCGCCGCGATAACAATAGTAGCGGCAGCGCCTGTCGCCGCGGCAGCAGGCGACTACAGCGACATCATCGCCATCGCGCGGGGTCAAACGGTTGCGCGCCCCCGCCCTAACCATCGGTCACTTATGCGCCCGCCACCGCCCTGACCGCCGGTCACTCTTGCGGCAGCGTCACCATCCACATCAGGCCGAAGCGGTCCACGGCCATGCCGAAACCTTTGCTCCAGAAGGTCTCGCCCCATGGCATCACGATCTGGCCGCCATCGGCGAGCGCGCTGAAGTATTTTTGCGCCGATGACGTGTCGTCCGCCGTCAGCGACAGGCTGAAGCCGCTCATGGGCTTCGCGTCCTGATCGCAATTGCCGTCGGACGCCATCCACTGCGTTGAGCCCATCTGGACATTCGCATGCATGATCTTGTCTTCGACGCCGGCACGCGGCGGGTTCTGCGGGTCGGGCGGCGCGTCCTTGAAGCGCATCATGAACGTGACCTCGGCGCCGAGGTGCTGGCGATAATAGTCGAGCGCTTCTTCGCAGCGTCCGTTGAAAAATACGTAGGGTTGAACTTCCATCACCGTCTCCCGAAATATGGATGTGGACGCCCTGGCGCCGTACGGCAGGCGAAGGCGTAGGCGTGCAGACCATTTTAGGCAACGGTTTTCGGGTGATTGTGACTTTGTGTCGTGAGGAAAAGACGGCTTGCTGGCAACCACCGAAGCGCGCGTCAGAGGATGAGCGGACACGCGGTAAACGGAACGCGGCCCCGAACCATGAGCTTCGGGGCCGCGTGTTGTAGCGGCTGGTGTTGCGGCGCGTTGCCGCGCTTACTGTGATCGCCTGTGGTGGTCGCGGATTCTTGCCTGGGTACGACGACCGCAGCGGTTGACGCAGGCGTTTAACGCAGCGCTTCGATCAGTTTTTCCAGCTTGACTGCGTCGGCCGCAAACGCGCGGATGCCTTCAGCGAGCTTTTCGGTTGCCATGGCCTCGTCGTTGACGAGGAAGCGGAACGACGCTTCGTCGACCGGCACGCGTTCGATGTCGGCGTCTTTCGCGCTATCTGGCGAGAGCTTGCGCTCCACCTTGTCGGTGCTTTCATGTAGCTTTTGCAGCAGATCCGGGCTGATGGTCAGCAAATCGCAGCCCGCCAGTTCCAGAATCTGACCCGTCGTGCGGAAGCTCGCGCCCATCACCTCGGTCTTGTAGCCGAATTTCTTGTAGTACGCGTAAATGCGGCGCACGGACTGCACGCCCGGGTCGTTCGCGCCGCCGTCCTTCGCTTCGTCCCACGCACTGCCGGCGTTCTTCTTGTACCAGTCGTAAATGCGGCCGACGAACGGCGAGATCAGCTTCGCCCCGGCGTCGGCACAGGCAGCGGCCTGGGCGAGCGAGAACAGCAGCGTCATGTTGCAGTTGATGCCTTCTTTCTGGAGCACTTCGGCCGCGCGCACGCCTTCCCACGTGGAAGCCAGTTTGACCAGCACGCGTTCCCGGTCGATGCCGTGCGCCTTGTAGAGCGCGATGATTTCGCGGCCCTTGGCGATCGACCCTTGTACGTCGAACGACAGGCGCGCATCCACTTCGGTCGACACGCGCCCAGGGATGATTTTCAGGATTTCGGTGCCGAAAGCGATCAGCAACTGGTCGATGATCGCGCCCAACGGCTTCGACGCATGGTCTTTCACCGTTTTTTCGAGCAGCGGCCGGTAGTCGTCTTTCTGGACGGCCTTCAGGATCAGCGAGGGATTGGTGGTCGCGTCCTGCGGTTTGTACTGCGCGAGTTGCTGGAAGTCGCCGGTATCGGCAACGACCGTGGTGTATTGCTTGAGTTGATCGAGTGCGGTTGTCATATTCGTGCCTTCAGAGGGCGCATGCGCCGTGGTTCAGGAGAACGAGGTCGCCGCCGGAATGAAAGACCGGGCCCGGCGGCCGCGAGTCACGCTGCAGCACTTGCCCGATGTTGCCGGGAAACGCTGCCGGATGCTTCTATTTTATGGCGGATCGTCGGATGTAGTGTTGACAGTTGGCAGCGGCGATCCGTTCACAGCTATCTCACAGCAATTTGGCGGCGAATCCGTGTGGCGAATCCGTGCGGCGGTTCGGGGCGTCGGTTTGCGCGCCGGTCGCAGCGCGCGGGCGCCGCGCCAGATTCGACGCGTCGCGCAACGCCGTGCGCCGCATCATCCAACACGCCGTGGGCCGCATCACCCAACACGCCCTGAGCCGCATCACCCGACACGCCGTGCGCCATGCCACCCACAGTGCTTAGCATGCGCCGCTCCAGAAGCGCCGAGTCGCCGGCTGCCGCATCCACGCCTGCCGTGCCTCGCGTCGCGCAACGGTCATCGCTCTGCACCGCGTCATGCCACGGCGCCCGCTATGCGCCGCGTGCAAAATACCCGCGTGACACCGCCTGTCACCCATACTCATGCGCGCCGCGCATTCAGCACGACTTGCGTGAGCACGCCCGCCACCAGTCCCCAGAACGCCGAGCCGATGGACAGCAGCGTCAGCCCCGACGCCGTCACCATGAAAGTTACGAGCGCCGCTTCGCGCTGCCTGACGTCCTGCATCGCGTTGGTGAGGCCGCTCATGATCGATCCAAACAGCGCCAGCGCCGCCACGGACACGACGAGTTCGCGCGGGAACGCCGCGAACAGCGCCGCAATGGTCGCGCCGAAAACGCCGGCGATCAGATAGAAGATGCCGCACCACACCGCGGCCATGTAGCGCTTGCCGTGGTTTTCGTGCGCCTCGGGGCCGGTACAGATCGCCGCCGTGATCGCGGCAAGGTTGACGCCGTGCGAGCCGAACGGCGCGAGCACCAGCGACGCGATTCCCGTCGCCGAAATCAGCGGCGCCGACGGCGTGGTATAGCCGTCCGCGCGCAGCACCGCGATGCCCGGCACGTTCTGTGACGCCATGGCGACCACGAAAAGCGGAATCCCAATGCTGACGCTTGCGGCGAGCGAAAACGCCGGCATCGTGAAGACGGGATGCGCGAGCGCCACCTGAAAGTGACTGAAGTCGAGCAGGCCGAGGGCGCCCGCGGCAATCGTGCCGGCGATCAGCGTCATTGGAATCGCGTAACGCGGCGCGAGGCGTTTGACGACCAGGTAGGTCAGAAACATCGTCAGCACGAGCGCCGTCTGGAACTGCGCGGCGCGAAAAATCTCGATGCCGATCTCGAACAGGATGCCCGCCAGCAGCGCAGCCGCGATGCCAGCGGGAATTTTCTTCATGAGCGTGTCGAACCAGCCCGTCAGGCCGACTATGGTCAGCAGCAGCGCGCAGACGATAAACGCGCCGATCGCCTGCCCGTAAGGCACATGCGGCAGCGACGACACCAGCAACGCCGCGCCGGGCGTCGACCACGCAATCACAATCGGTGCGCGAAAGCGCAGCGAGAGTCCGATCGTGCAGACGGCCATGCCGATCGACAACGCCCAGATCCACGACGAAATCTGCGCATTCGTCAGATGTGCGGCCTGACCGGCCTGGAACATGAGCACGAGCGAACTGGTGTAGCCCGTCATCATCGCGACGAAGCCCGCGACGATGGCCGACAGCGAGGTATCGGCTAATGGATTGAAGCGGCTGGGCGGAATGCCGGCAGGGACCAGATCAGGCGATGACGGGCGGCTCATGCAAGTACTTTGTTGTCGTTTAGGGTGGAGCGGGGTGGCTTTATTTGCTCAGCATGCGCATGGCCGACTCGAGCCCGGCGAGCGTGAGCGGGTACATGCGGTGGCCAAGCACTTCGCGGATCGCGCTGACGGACTGGCGGTACGCCCACAAGCCTTCAGGTTCGGGATTGAGCCACGCGTGATGCGGGAAGTGGTCGGCGAGGCGTCGCAGCCACACGGCGCCGGCTTCCGCGTTGTTGTATTCGACCGAGCCGCCCGGCTGCAGCACTTCGTAGGGGCTCATGGTCGCGTCGCCGACGAAGATCAGCTTGTAGTCGGGCGTGAATTTATGCAGCACGTCCCACGTCGGCATGCGCTCGGTGTGACGGCGACGGTTGTTCTTCCACAGGAAGTCGTACACGCAGTTGTGGAAATAGTAGAACTCGAGGTGCTTGAACTCGGCCTTCGCGGCGGAGAACAGTTCTTCTGTGCGCTTGATGTGGTCGTCCATGGAGCCGCCGACATCGAGCAGCATCAGCACTTTCACCTTGTTGTGCCGCTCGGGCACCATCTTGAGATCGAGCCAGCCGGCGTTCGCGGCCGTGCTGCGGATCGTGTCGGGCAGGTCGAGTTCTTCGGCCGCGCCTTCGCGCGCGAAGCGGCGCAAGCGGCGTAATGCCACCTTGATGTTGCGCGTGCCGATTTCGACCTGGTCGTCGTAGTCGCGATAGGCACGCGCTTCCCACACTTTCACGGCAGTGCGATTGCCCGCCGCGTCGCCACCGATGCGCACGCCTTCCGGGTTGTAGCCGCCATTGCCGAACGGCGACGTGCCGCCCGTGCCGATCCACTTGCTGCCGCCTTCGTGACGCTCTTTCTGTTCGTCGAACAGTTGCTTCAGGCGTTCCATCAATTTGTCGATGCCGCCCATCGCCTCGATTTGCGCCTTTTCTTCCGGCGACAGATCGCGTTGCAGCTTTTTCTTCAGCCAGTCGAGCGGCACGTCGAAGGCGAGTTCGGAGGTCTGCGCGACGCCGTTGAAATACGCGCCGAACGCCTGGTCGAACTTGTCGAAGTACTGTTCGTCCTTCACGAGCGTCATGCGCGCGAGGTAATAGAACTCATCGAGCGACGGCGCGATCAAGTTGGCTTTGAGCGCCTCGAGCAGCGTCAGGTATTCCTTCACCGACACGGGCAGTTTCGCGGCGCGCAGCGAGTAGAAGAAGTCGATCAGCATGCTGGTTTCTCCGCGGCGCGGGCACTCAATAAAAATTCAACGGTTATTGCGGTTCATGAAGATCAGCCGCTCGAACAGGCTCACGTCCTGTTCGTTTTTCAAAAGCGCGCCGTGCAGCGGCGGAATGATCTGTTTCTGATCCGACGAGCGCAACGCTTCGGGCGGGATGTCTTCGGCGAGCAGCAGCTTGAGCCAGTCGAGCAGTTCGGACGTGGACGGCTTCTTCTTCAGTCCGGCGACGTTGCGCAGTTCGAAAAAGCTTTGCATGGCCGCGGCGAGCAGTTCCTTCTTGATGCCCGGATAGTGCACCTCGACGATCTGCTGCATCGTGGCCGGGTCCGGAAACTTGATGTAATGAAAAAAGCAGCGGCGCAGGAACGCGTCGGGCAACTCCTTCTCATTGTTCGACGTGATGATGACGAGCGGACGCTGTTTCGCGCGGATCAACTCGTGCGTCTCGTACACGTAGAACTCCATGCGGTCGAGTTCGCGCAGCAGGTCGTTCGGAAATTCGATGTCGGCCTTGTCGATCTCGTCGATCAGCAGCACCGTTTGTTCGTCCGATTCGAACGCCTGCCACAGCACACCCTTGACGATGTAGTTGCGGATGTCCTTCACGCGCTCGTCGCCGAGTTGCGAATCGCGCAGGCGCGACACCGCGTCGTATTCGTACAGACCCTGCTGGGCCTTGGTGGTGGACTTGATATGCCACTGCAGCAGCAGCATGCCGAGCGCGGCGGCGACTTCTTCGGCCAGCATGGTCTTGCCGGTGCCGGGCTCGCCCTTGATCAGCAGCGGGCGCTTGAGCGTCATCGCGGCGTTGACCGCGAGCTTGAGGTCGTCGGTGGCGACGTACTGCGATGAGCCTTCGAAACGCATGGCAAGATGCTCTTTGGGCGGAAAAAACCCAGTATAAGTCAGAAGCCCTGTTGGCCTGAAACCGGCTCGCGTATGGTTTCAGCCGCGGTGCGGCCCGGCCGGAATGCAGGCCCGCCGGCCGGCGCGCCCCGCGCGGTGGACGTTCGGCGCGGCGTCGCGGTACAATTAGCCCGATTTTTTTGGCCTGCGTGGCTCCCTATAAGAATAACGGCGCGGGCCGTTGCCTTTTTGGGCGCCCGTTTCCCCTCAAGCCAGGTTACATGCTATGAATAAATTCGTCGGCAAACACGTCGTGATCGCAGCGCTGTCGGTGCTCGCGGGCTATGCGGCCAGTGCGCAGGCAGCGGATGTCGTCGGCAACGCGAAAGCGGGCCAAGGCAAGGTCGCGATGTGTATTGGCTGCCACGGCATCCCTGAATATCGCACGGCTTATCCTGAGGTCTACCGCGTGCCCATGCTCGGCGGCCAGAATCAGGCGTACCTCGAAAACGCCCTGCGCGGCTACAAGAAGGGCGATCGCCACTTCGAAACGATGCACGCGATCACCGCGTCGCTATCGGATCAGGACATCGCCGACATCGCTGCTTACTATGCGGCGCAAAATTCCTCATCGAAGAGCAATCCCGACAAGTGACCGGCTGCGGTTATCCAACCAGTCACATGGCTATTAAATTCGCGGGATAGGAGAATTCATGAATAAGCTCCAACAGGCACTCCACACGGTGTTCAAGGCTGCATGCGCGTCGGCGGCAGTATTCGGTCTGGTTGCAGCGAGCGTCGCGCACGCGGCCGACGCCGGCAACGGCAAGGTGCTGTCCGAGAGCCACAACTGCGCGGCATGTCACGGCCCGAACCTGAACAAACCCGTCAGCCCGGAATATCCGAAGCTCGCGGGTCAGCATTCCGATTACGTCTACTGGGCGCTGCGTCAGTATCAAATGGGTAACGGCAACCCGCACATGGGCCGTAATAACGCGATCATGCAGGCGCAGGTGCAGAGCCTGTCGCAATCGGACATGAAAGACATCGCGGCTTACATCGAATCGCTGAACGGCGATCTCGTGCAGAAGAAGTAAGCGCGCCGCGCCATCTCGGCGCTGCCTGGCGATTTCAACGACACCCCGCTTCGACGGGGTGTCGTGCTATTGGACTCCCGAGTTTGCATAAGTGACTGGGTTCGCGGTCCTGCGCGCGCTCATTTGCGCATTCCCTTCGGGCTCCTGCCCGCTTTGCTATGCGGCCCGCTTGTGCCTAGTCGCGCGTCGCGCGCCGTTCGATCCGCTGCAGATACGCGTCGGTATCCGGCGGCAGGCCTGTGCGCTGCGCTTCCCAAATGGTTTCGCCGAGGCATTCCATGATCGCGTGCTGCGCGTCGTGCGTCGATCCAAGACGGGCGGCAAGACGCTCATGCGCGGCGCGGATGCCTGGCGGCTGGTCGATCGACAGCTGTTCTGTGATGGCCAGGTGCATCGACAGATGCAGGAACGGATTGGTCTGCCCGCGCTCAGGCGAGTAGTCCTGAGCCTGAGCCGCCTCGGTATCGGTCAGTTCCGCGTGATACTCGGGATGCTCAGTGATCCAGTCGGCGGCAATCGCTTCGAGCGGCGTCAGAATCTCGCCCTGACGCTGCTTGCGCCAGGTCTCGGTGAAAAATTGACGGACTTCGTCGCGGCTGGGATTGAACATCGTGGGACCGGTTTATCGAGTGGAAAGTGAGAGGAGAGCGCGACGCCCGCGTGCGGTAACGGGCTGCTGTGAGAACGCGCATTGCGGGGCCGCGTAGGTAGGCCGGTGCCGCCACGTATAACGCAGACCGCTGCCGCTCTATGTATAACGCGGCATTTTACGCGCGGGTGCTGCGGCTTGCTGAGGACGCGCACGCTCAAAGATCGGGCGGCGGCGTCTTTGGCCGGAATTTGCAAAGCGGCTCGATCACGCAATGCCAGCACTCCGGCCGACGCGCCTTGCACACATAACGGCCATGCAGGATCAGCCAATGATGCGCGTCCTTCTTGAACTCGGCGGGCGTGAATTTTTCGAGCGCTGCTTCGACCGCGCGCACGTCCTTGCCGGGAGCCAGCCCGGTTCGATTCGCAACCCGAAAGATGTGCGTATCGACGGCGATAGTCGGATGGCCGAACGCCGTGTTCAGAATCACATTAGCTGTTTTGCGCCCGACGCCCGGCAGACTTTCCAGCGCCTCGCGGTCCTCCGGCACTTCGCCGCCGTACTGATCGAGCAGGATGCGGCAAGTCGCGATCACGTTCTTGGCCTTGTTCCGATACAGGCCGATCGTCTTGATGTAGTCGGCGACGCCTTCTTCTCCGAGGTCAAACACTTTCTGCGGCGTGTTGGCGACCGGAAACATCTTGCGCATGGCCTTGTTGACCGACACGTCTGTCGCCTGCGCTGAAAGCAGTACGGCAATCAGCAGTTCGAACGGTGTGGTGTACTCCAGTTCGGTCGTTGGATGCGGATTGATGCTCTGAAGCGTTTCGTAGATGGCACGGCGTTTATTCGCGTTCATGCTGAGCGGGCGGATGCTGTTAGCGCGGATTGCGCGTGCTGGCCGGTGTCGACGGCGGCGGGTTGCCGGCGGGCTCGTCGGCGGGCTTATCGGCAAGTTGCTCGGCACCTGTGCCGGTGAGTCCGAGACGGCGGCGGCGTGCTTCGGCCGCGTCGATCTGCAGCTGCACGTCGGCGCTTACCTGCTCGGTGTTCAACGGGGCCTGGCCTTTGGCGGCCAGCTCTTCCTTCTTCTTGCGCGCGCGTTCGAGCGCGGCCTGGATAATCGCGCGTTTTTTCGCTTCGGCGTCGGCGTTCCCGGCGATGCTTGCAGGCGATGCCGCCGGCGTCGACACGTTGCCTGCCGGTGCGTTGGTAGCCGCGGTGGCGGCTGCGCTGCTGCGCCGCGCCGCAACACGTGCCTCCGCAGCTTCGCGCTCGCGCGCGAGACGCGCCTCGCGCCGGTTATGCCGCTCGCGCGCCGCGTCGGCGAGCGGTTGGCTCCACGCGTCCCAGCCGGTCGCCTCGCCGGTGACGGGCGGCATCGAAATGCAATCGACCGGGCAGGGCGGCACGCACAGGTCGCAGCCCGTGCACAACTCGGCGACTACCGTGTGCATGTGTTTCGGTGCCCCAACTATTGCGTCGACCGGGCACGCCTGCATGCACAACGTGCAGCCGATGCACACCTGTTCGTCGATAACCGCCACAGGGCGCGGCCGTTCGACGCCATTGGCGGAATTGAGCGGAATCACCGGTTTGCCGAGCAGGGCGGCGAGGCGCGCGACACCTTCCTCGCCGCCCGGCGGGCACTGGTTGTAATTGGCTTCGCCGCATGCGACGGCCTCGGCATACGGACGGCAGGCCGCATAACCGCACTTGGTGCATTGCGTCTGGGGAAGCAGATCTTCAATGCGATCTGCGAGTGTCTTGATCTCTGTCACGGTCACGATGTGGGGCCAAGCGGGGCTCGGCGGGCGGCCGCACAGCTTGAACTAAATAGCACATTATCGCCGATTTCCCCAATTGCCATCGGCAATCCATGTGCCATAATCGAAGCGCTTTTTTCGAAAGACCGCAGAAGGGTTTTCCCCCAACCAGCCCGTTTAGTGCTGTCGGTGCAAGGCCCGAGGAGAGGCCGGCGGCGCGATCCGGAAAAACGCGGCTCACGAAGACCATGCCACCATGAATCAGCCGAAAATCAAAAGAGATCCTGAAGGCACCCGGCGCCGCATTCTGCTTGCGGCAGCCGAAGAGTTTGCAAATGGTGGGCTATTCGGCGCGCGCGTCGATCAGATCGCCCGCCGCGCGGAGACGAATGAACGCATGCTCTACTACTACTTTGGTAGCAAGGAGCAGCTTTTCACTGCAGTACTCGAGCACGCGTTCAGCGCGCTCAACGAAGCGGAACGCACGCTCGAACTGAACGGCATTGCGCCGGTCGAGGCAGTTACGCGCCTCGCGCATTTTGTTTGGGATTACTACCGCGACCATCCTGAACTGCTGCGCCTCGTCAATAACGAGAACTTGCACGAGGCGCGTTATATGCAGAAGTCCACGCGCATCCGCGAGATGATTTCGCCGATCGTCGCCACGCTTGGCGGCATCCTCGAGCGAGGTCAACGCGCGGGGCTGTTTCGCACGAACGTGGATCCGCTGCGCTTCTACGTCACGCTGTCGGGCATGGGCTATTACATCGTGTCCAATCGCTTCACGCTCGAAGCCACGCTTGGTCGCGATTTCAGCAGTGCAAGCGAACGCAGTGAAGTGATTCAGATGAACACCGAACTACTGCTCGCTTATCTGTTGCGAAAGTAGGACGGCACCTAGTGCTGGCCTGCAAAGTTGAGAGGCGCTAAAGGCGTTTCTCAACTTTGCCTGCTTTTGAACGAGGCGTTTGAGACGGGCCAAAAAAACGGCCTCCTGATCAGGAGGCCGTTCTTATCAATTGCGCGAGAGCTTCGTGAGTGGCTGCAAAGCCTGCACGAAGCCGCATGAACACCCGTCAAACTTCAGCTTTTTCCTTCACGACCTTCGGCGCCTTGTTGTGTTCGAGGATGAAGTCGCGCAACTGCGGATAAATGATCGTGCGCCAGCGGCGACCCGAAAAGATGCCGTAGTGCCCGCACTTTTCCGCCGTGAAGTGACGCTTGTTCTTCTCCGGAATGCCGGTGCACAACCCGTGAGCGGCATAGGTCTGACCGTCGCCGGAAATGTCGTCCAGCTCGCCTTCAATCGTCAAGAGCGCGGTTTTCGTAATGTCCTGCGGCCGCACGCGTTCGCCGGCCACGTCCCAGGTGCCTTCAGCCAGACAGAACTCCTGAAACACTACGCGGATCGTGTCCAGGTAGTAGTCGGCGTCCATGTCGAGCACGGCGTTGTACTCGTCGTAAAAGCGACGATGCGCTTCCGCGTCGTCTTCGTCGCCGCGCAACAGGCTCTGGTAGAAGTCCCAATGCGAAGCCGCGTGACGTTCCGGGTTCATCGCGACGAAGCCCGTGTGTTGCAGGAAGCCCGGGTAGACCTTGCGGCCCACGCCCGGATAGTTCGGCGGCACCGTGAAGATCACGTTGTTTTCGAACCACTCGTACGAATGTTGTGTGGCGAGCGAGTTGACCGAGGTGGGGCTCTTGCGCGCGTCGATGGGCCCGCCCATCATGGTCATGGTGCGCGGCGTGTCTTCGCCGCGGCTCGCCAGCAGCGAAATCGCGGCGAGCACCGGTACGGTCGGCTGGCACACGGAGATCACATGCAGATTCTTCGCGCCGATGTGGCGGATGAATTCCTGAATGTAGGCGACGTAATCGTCGAGATGGAATTCGCCGTCTTCGAGCGGCACCATGCGCGCGTCGATCCAGTCGGTCAGATAGACCTTGTGGTCCTGCAACAACGTGCGCACTGTGTCACGCAGTAGCGTGGCATGGTGCCCCGACAACGGCGCGCACACCAGCACCACCGGCTCGTCCTTGAGTTGGGTCACGGCGTCGCTGTCGTCCGCGAAACGCTTGAAGCGCATCAGGCGGCAGAACGGCTTCTCGATGATCGTTTGCTCGATGATCGGGATGTTGTGACCGTCTTTGACGATTTGATGGAGATTGAACTCCGGCTTCTCGTAATCTTTACCAAGCCGGTAAAGCAGTTCGTAACCGGCGGAAAGGCGCGTGGCGCCAGGCACGTAGGCCAGCGGGCTGGCCGGATTCGCGAACGATTTGGACGCGGCCTGAGCCCAGGCGGTAAGCGGGCTCAGCATAGCCCGCTGGAATTCGTGCAATTGGTAGAGCATGGGTGCTCCGTTTTAAGCGGTTCGCATGGGGCTTCGCAAACACGCGTGTGGCGTTGCGGCAGGCCATTCTGGTTGTTGGCACACTATTTTTGGGCCGACAGACGGTTCGATCATATAGAAACTAGTGGTGTTGTGCAATGCAGCAATCCGGCAGATCCATCCGTAAAAGTGTCATTGAATCATGCTACTGGCGATGTTGCCGTGCCGCTATCCGGGCTTGCAGCAGCCTCAAGTTCTGCCCGGTGGCTGCCGTTATGGCACGGCTGGCCCGTGGCCTGCGCCATCGCCTGTTCATGTTTCATGAGGTTCAGGCCGGTGTTGACGAGCGACACATGCGAGAACGCCTGCGGGAAATTGCCGACCAGGCGTTTCGCGGACGGGTCGTATTCCTCCGCGAGCAGCCCAACGTCGTTGCATAGTCCGAGCAGCCGTTCGTACATGGCGATCGCTTCGTCGAGGCGGCCTTGCAGCGCCAGGTTGTCCACCATCCAGAACGAACAAGCCAGAAACGTGCCTTCCCCGGGCGGAAGGCCGTCGTCGAATTCGGTCGTGCGGTAGCGCATCACGAAGCCGTCGTGCATCAGGTCGCGTTCGATCGCGTCCACCGTGCCTTTCATGCGCGGATCATGCGGCGGCAGGAAGCCGACGAGCGGCATGAGGAGCACGCTCGCGTCCAGCTGCTCGCTGCCGTACGCCTGCACAAACGCGTTGCGCGACGGATTCCATGCCTTCTCGCAGACTTCCGCGTGAATCTGCGCGCGGGTCGCGCGCCATTCGTCGAGCGGGCCTTCGAGCTTGAACATTTCCGCCGAGGCAAGCGCGCGGTCGAACGCAACCCACGCCATGACCTTCGAGAAAGTGAAATGCTGGCGCCCGCCGCGCGTCTCCCAGATGCCCTCGTCGGGTTGCTGCCAGATCGTGGTCAGGTGGCGCAGCAGCGCGCATTGCACGTTCCACGCAGTGTCGTCTGCCTGCAAGCCGCCGATGCGCGCCAGATGCAGCGCGTTCATCACCTCGCCATACACGTCCAGCTGCAGCTGCCCGACCGCGTTATTGCCGATCCGCACGGGTTTCGCGCCCTGATAGCCGGGCAACCAGTCGATCTCGAACTCCGGCAGGCGCCGCTCTCCCGCGATCCCGTACATGATCTGCAACTGGTCGGGCGCCCCGGCCGTGACCCGGCCGAGCCAGCTGCGCCATGCGCGCGCTTCGTCGTAATAGCCGCCGCGCATCAGCGCGAGCAGCGTGATCGTCGCGTCGCGCAGCCAGCAGTAGCGGTAGTCCCAGTTGCGCGTGCCGCCCAGCTGTTCAGGCAGCGACGTGGTGGGCGCGGCGACGATTCCGCCGGTCGGCTCGTAGGCGAGCGCCCGCAGCGTGATCAGCGAGCGGCGGATCGGCTCGGCCCATCTGCCCTGGATGGTGCCGCGCGCCGACCATTCCAGCCAGTGGTTCTCGGTGCGCGCGAGCGCCGTGTGCGGATCGCGCGCCGGCGGAAGCCGCAGATGCGAGGCGGCATAGGCGAGCGAGAAGGGCACACGCTCGCCTTCCTTGACGGTGAAGGTCGCCACCGTTTTCATGTTCTCGCCGACCAGTTCCACGGGCGTGCGCAGCACCGCGTTATCCGGGCCGGCGATCGCGCGGATGCCGCTCTCGTTCTTCAGGCGGGCGACCCACGGAATCGAGAAACCGTAGTCGAAGCGCAGCACGAGTTCCATCTTCATGCGCACGGTGCCGCGTTTGCCAACGACGATCCGCACCATCTCCGACCAGCCGTTGCCCGGCGGCATGAAATCCACGAGCGTGACCGCG
Organism: Paraburkholderia kirstenboschensis; assembly: GCF_032806925.1. Lineage (NCBI taxonomy): Bacteria > Pseudomonadati > Pseudomonadota > Betaproteobacteria > Burkholderiales > Burkholderiaceae > Paraburkholderia > Paraburkholderia kirstenboschensis. The sequence goes on from NZ_CP136513.1 coordinate 3,918,723, forward strand.
CCTTCGGGCGTTTCGAAGTCGGTTTCGAGTATCAGCGTTTCGCCCCGATAACGGCGGGTGATTTTCACGGGCGCGTCGGAATCGGGGCAAATCAGCCAGCGGCCGTTGTCCGGCGTGCCGAGCAGCGCGGCGAAGCATGCTCCGGAGTCGAAACGCGGCCAGCAAAGCCAGTCGACGGAACCTTCGCGGGAGATGAGCGCGGCGGTGTGGCCGTCGCCGATGAGCGCATAGTCTTCGATAGGTGCGGGCATGAGGGTGCGTATCAGTGCGTTTGGATAGCAGGTGCCGCACAACTGGCCGCACCTGTTCGTTGTTCTTTCCGGACTCGCTGGCGGCTTTCGGGTTTCATCGGCAATGCGGCAAAACGCGGGTTGGTAAATGTCAAACCTATGCCTACAATCGGTAATCTGGCCGGTGCGGAAATCTTCGTGATTTGCGAACCGGCTTGCCCATCGCGCATGCACACGCCGTTTCGAGGACGAAAGCCATGCTGAATCCGTCAAAATCCGACTGCATCACGATTCTCTCCGCCGCGAGCCAGCTTGCGGACGATTCAATGTTGCGTCTCGATCACAGCCGCCTTGGCCTGAGCCTCAACGGCATGCAGACCGCCGCCAGCTTTCTGATCGAACGAGCCTGCTTCCGGCGTTATCAGGAAGGTGACGGCCATTATGCCGTCGGCGCGCTGTCGCTGCAGGGGCGCTGGCGTCTGGACCAGCTTTCGAACGGCTGACGCCAGCGTATAGCACGCAAGCGATTCGCATAGGGCGCTATCTGGATGCTGCGCCGCGCATGATCGGCTGACATCTACTGCCACCAGCCTGCGGCAATGACCGGCACGGTCGTGTCCCGGCGTGCGCGCTTGTGTGCGCTCCATGCGTTCGTGCACTGTCGCGCAGTCGCAGTGCTCTTACCCCGACCGCCCGTCTACTTCGCATGGAGATAAGCCGGGCCGTCTTGCGCCCGGCTGCCGCGCTCAGAAGTGCGAAGAGCCCACGCCAAAAATCCCAATGATCCCGATGATGATCAGATAGAGCGCGACGATATAGTTCAACAGCCGCGGCATCACGAGAATCAGAATGCCGGCGATCAACGAAACCAGCGGGCCCAGGCTGAGTGTGACGTTCATGAATGCTCCGTAGTGTGGTGAGACGCGATTAAAAAAGATCCCGCCCAGGCGGGACAATTGCTACCAACGCAGCGGCTGTCGATACAGCGGCTGCCGCTGCAGCACTCCAGTCCCGAAACAATCCGCTACCCGATTGACCACCTGCCGACGGGTTCACGCGGCCTGCTTCGCTGCATCATCCGTTGCAACGCTTTTATACTTGCTCGACAACGCTCGACCGCCGCGCGGCAGACCAGAGACGCCGTTACAACCAATTCATGCAAATAACCGATGCAGAGGAGGTCATATGCTTCGTCGTCACCGGGCCGCAGTGCGCGCCGCTCCAGGTGTTACTCAGCCTTCTTCGTATCCCGATGCGGGCTCCCTTTCACGGCGCGCGCGCACATGGGCTCCGATGCTCTCCGCCGGCTCGATCATAAAAGGTTTCGCGCTCATGGTCTCGATTGTCGCTTCGCCCGCGTTTGCCCAGGAGGCCGGCCCGGCTCCCGCCGACGGCGTCTATGACATGCTGGTCGGCACCTATACCGGCGGCCAGAGCGAGGGCTTGTATGTCTATCGCTTCGACACGAAGACTGGCGACGCGACGCGCGTCTCGGTCGCGCAGACGGTCAACCCGTCGTATCTGGTGGTGAGCCGCGACCGCCGGTTCGTCTATGCCGTCAACGAACTGCCTGGCGACAACGGACCGGCCAGCCAGCGCGGCGGCATCAGCGCGTTTCGCTTCGACGCCACGAGCGGCCAGTTGAGCTTCCTCAACAAGGTTTCTGCCGGCGGCAACGATCCGTGCTACCTGAGTCTCTCACCGGATGGCAAATATCTGCTGACCGCGAACTATTCGGTCGCGGCCGACCCGGGCGGCAGCTTCGCGGTGTTTCCGGTGCAGGCGGACGGCCAGCTCGGCGCGTCTGTGCTGACCGTGCACCATGAAGGCGGCGGCCCGGTGAAAGGGCGCCAGGACAACTCGCATGTGCACTCCACTGTCTTTTCGCCGGACGGACGTTATCTGTTCGCGCAGGATCTCGGTGCCGACAAGCTCTATTCGTACCGCTACACGCCCGGCGGCAGCCGTGGCCTGTTCGGTCCCACCGACTGGCGTTATACCCAGGAGAAGCCGGGCACGGGCCCCCGGCATCTGGTTTTCGGCGCCGATGGCAAGCATGCGTACCTGACGAGCGAGCTCGCCGCCACCGTCAGCATCTTCAATTACGACGACGGCAAGCTTACGCAGGTCCAGACAGTCTCGCTAACGGAGCCCGGCTTCAAGGGCGCGGTCGGGGCGGCGGCGATCCATCTGTCGCCGGACGGGCGTTTCCTGTACGCGACCAATCGCGGCGACGCGAACGAGATCGTGATCTTCTCAGTCGATCCGACGAACGGACATCTGAAAAAGATCGGTCATCAATCGAGTCTCGGAAAGTCGCCGCGCGAATTTGCGATCGACCCCACGGGCAAATGGCTGATTGTCGGCAATCAGAACAGCGACACGGTCTACATATTCAAGCGCGACCAGCAGAGCGGCTTGCTCGAAGCGAACCCGAAGCGTATCGAGATCGGCTCGCCGGTCGACTTCAAGCTCGTGTCGCCGTCTTGAGGAAGGTGTCCGCGTCTGTCCGCAGGTGAGCGAACAACTGAATCATGCGTGCGAGCACGCGCGCTGTACGCTGCATGCTGCATGAACAACGGGCCGCTTCAAGCGGCCCGTTGTTTTGTGGCTGGCGTAGTTCGCCTCGTGACGCGTATTGGAGGCGTCGGCGATGGTGGACTGCCAGTGTGACAGGCTTATTCCGCAGGCCCGGGTGCGAGCACTTCACGGCTGCCGTTGATACCCATGGCCGAGACGAGCCCGGCGGTTTCCATCTGTTCGACAAGACGCGCCGCGCGGTTATAGCCGATGCGCAATTGCCGCTGCACCGATGAGATCGACGCGCGCCGCGTTCGGACGACGAACGCAACGGCTTCGTCGTAGAGCGGATCGGCTTCTGCATCCGGCGAGTCGCCGAACAGGTCCTGCGCCGCGCCGCCGTCGGTCGCGGGGCCGTCGAGAATGCCTTCCTCGTATTGCGGCTCGCCGAACTGCTTCAGATACTCGACGATCGCATGCACTTCCTCGTCCGCGACGAACGCGCCGTGCACGCGCTGCGGGTAGCCCGTGCCTGGTGGCAGGAACAGCATGTCGCCCTGGCCGAGCAGCGACTCCGCGCCCATCTGGTCGAGAATCGTGCGCGAGTCGATTTTCGACGATACCTGGAACGCGACGCGCGTCGGAATGTTCGCCTTGATAAGCCCGGTGATCACGTCCACCGAAGGCCGCTGCGTCGCGAGAATCAAGTGGATGCCGGCCGCGCGCGCTTTTTGCGCAAGCCGCGCGATTAGTTCCTCGATCTTCTTGCCGGCCACCATCATGAGGTCGGCGAGCTCGTCGATCACCACGACGATCAGCGGCAGAGGCGCGAGCGGCTCGGGCGCCTCCGGCGTCAGTGAAAACGGATTGCCCAGCTTCTTGCCCTTCGCTTCGGTGTCGCGAATTTTCTGGTTGAAGCCCGCGAGGTTGCGCACGCCGACCGCGGACATCAGGCGGTAGCGCTTTTCCATTTCGCCGACGCACCAGTTGAGCGCGTTGGCCGCGAGCTTCATGTCGGTGACGACAGGCGCGAGCAGATGCGGAATGCCTTCGTAGACCGACAGTTCCAGCATTTTCGGGTCGATCATGATGAGGCGCACTTCCTCGGGCGTCGCCTTGTAGAGCAGCGAGCAGATCATCGCGTTGATCGCGACCGACTTGCCCGAACCCGTCGTGCCCGCAACCAGCATGTGCGGTGCTTTAGCGAGATCGGCGACCACCGGATGGCCCGTGATGTCCTTGCCCATCGCAAGCGTCAATTGCGAATGCGAGTTCTGGTACACGCTCGCTTCGAGAATCTCGGACAGGCGGATCGTCTGGCGCTTCGCGTTCGGCAATTCGAGGCCCATGCACGTCTTGCCGGGAATCGTTTCGACGACGCGGATCGAAGTGAGTCCGAGGCCGCGCGACAGGTCCTTCATCAGTCCGACGATCTGACTGCCCCGCACGCCGAGCGCCGGTTCGACTTCGAAACGCGTGATGACGGGACCCGCCGATGCGCCGACCACCGTCACGGGCACCTTGAATTCCTGCAGGCGCTGTTCGATGAGCAGACCGGTCTCGATGAGTTTTTCCTCGGAGACGGGCTCGACGTCGGTATCGGCGGGCGCAAGCAGATCGAGCGTGGGCAGTTCCACCATCGACGCGGCCGGCGCGTGGAATTCGAAGCCGTTGGCCGGGCTGTGGCCACGCAGCGGCGCGCGCTGCGCGGGCGGTTCGGCCGCGGGCACCGGTTCGTGCACGGCGTTCGATGCGGCCGGGGGTAAAGAGTGCGGCGCCGAAAAGGTGGCATCCACAGCGGGAGCCTGGATCGCTGGTGCGGTCGGGGGCGCGCTGAAGCTCTCCTCATCGTGCGGATGCGGATGCGGTTGCGCCTGGCCGTGCGTTGCCGGCGGCGCCTGGGTCACGAAGCCCGGGAAACGAACCACGTTGGACGATACCGGTGTCGCGACGCTTTGCTCCGGCGCGACGGCCGTATCGGTCACAGGCGCGGTGCCTGGTCCGGCTGACGTGGCCGCTGGGTTCGCGAGGGTAGGGGACGTTAGCGCGTCGGCAGTGGGTGCATATGTCGGCCGTGCCGTGCTTTCGCTCGTACGTGTGTTTGTGCTTGTGCTTGCGGCGTGCGGAAGCTGTGGAAAGTTGACCGGAGCGCTGTTGGGCGCAATGTCCGGAGCGATCAACACCGGCCGGATCGCAAGCGGCGTAGCGGGGTCTTCGTCTTGCGCGCCGCGGTGCTGACTTGCATGCGTGGCCGCGCTAGCGGGGCTGTCCGGGCTGCCATCCGGCTGTTGCGCCGATGAAGGCAGGTCTTCTTCCCAAGGCGGCGTGTGCGACGGCGCGTCCGTCTCCTGCAGCCGGGTTGCAAAGATGCCGAACGGCGTGCCAGTGACGGGTGGTGCGGCAACCTGCAGTGTTGGCGCGACCGTCGATACCAATCCCGCTGCGGGCGCGATCGCCGGCGCCGACGGCGTTGCGAGTTCAGTCGACAAGGTATGTGGCGCTTGAATGACAGGCGGCTCAATCGGCCATTGCACGACTGGCACCGTACTGCTCGCAGCCGGCGCTTCGGGTTCCGTCCGCAGCGTATCAGCGTGCGCGTCAACCGGTGTTTCATGCGGCGTTTCTAGTGCAGTTTCTTCCACTGACATTCGGGGCTGCATTTCAGCGGGCTGCTCGGCCGGTGTTTCATCGGCGTTGATCGCCTCGGGTTCCGACGCATTGCTTGCCGCTGATCTTGCGGCATCGTTAGCCTCTGCTTGATCCGCGAGTGAAGGCGGCTCGAAGTTGCCGTCGCGCGAAATTTCCCCGCTTGCAGTGCCGCTCGGACCCGACGGCGGAATGTTCGCATCCGCGATCTTCGCACCTTCCGCGCCGGTGCTTCGCGCGAGGCTGACGCCGGCGATATCTGTCCAGCGGGCGGCGTTCTCCGCGATGCTGCGCAGCGTCTCCTGGACGCTGGCTGGCGGCGTGACCTTCTGAGTGGCGGGCAAGGGCCGCGTGTAGCTCGGCGCGGGCGACAACGGACGACGCGTGCCCGAAACCGCGGCGACATCCTGGGTTCGCGAGGCCGATGGCGACGCTTGCGCCGGCGATGCCGTGCGATTGAACGGCGTTGAAGCATGGTTGAGCGCGGTGCGCCCATCGACGGATCCGCTCGGCGGCGTCGTGGCCGCAGCCCCGCGCGGACCCACGGCCGTGCCCGCGGCGAGACGCGCAGCGTGCGCATCGGCGCCTTGTACACCGGCGGCCACTCCCGCCGCACTGGCGCCGATTCCCAACGATCCGCCGCCTCGCGGGTCACGAGCCGGGCGGCCTGTGACCGGCGAACCGTTATCACCAACCCCGTTTGTCGCCGCCGGGCTCGCAGTAGATGAACGCGGCTGCGACGCGGACTCGCGCAGCCATCCAGCCGGCGCGACCGGCTCAGTCGGCGTCCATGTGGGTTTGCCGGCAGCCGATCCATGCATCGGCGTCTGTGCCGTTATGTGCCGCGCCGGATTCGCGCTACCGGTGCGCAAGACTGGCTCAGCTTGCGAACTCCGGCTGCGCGGCGCAACTCGCCCGGCTCGCCAGCTTTCGCCAGCCGCGCGCGTTGCCGCGTCCCTGCCAGCGCACGATCCAGCAGCGCCCGCACCCGCAGCGCCGACACCTGCGGCCCCGGCGCCACCCGCAGCGCGCCCTTTGACAGGCGGTCGCCAAACAGTCGGCCGCGAATAACGCCCTTTGCTTTTGGGCGCCATCGTGTTCATGGAACTGGAAATGTGCGGCGACGCGCCGTCGTCGATGCGATGGCGGCGCGCCTCGTCGTCACGCCTTGCGAGACCGCGCGAGGCGAGGCCGAGGCCGAACGCGCCGTCGGCCCACGCGAGAAACTCGCGCCAGTGAAAACCGATCAGCCAGGGCAGGCTGACGACCAGCAGCGCGAGCGCCGCGAGCGGCGTGCCGATATGCCCGAGCAGATGACCGAAGCCCGCCGCGAGCGCATGGCCGAGCGCGTTCGTGCTGGCCACGCCGATCAGCGACGCCTCCAGCGTGCAGCTCGCCAGCATCACGCAGACGAAGCCGAGCCACAGCCTGATCGTGCCGGGGCCGCGCAAACCCGCGCCGCCCGGCAGCATCGACTTGACGAGCCGCCATATGAGAGGAATGAACCAGACGGCCGACCCGCCGAACCAGCCGAAAACTACCGTGTGCATACTGGACATCGACAAATGACGGATTGAGGGAAACGCAATCCGTCGAGTTTAAACCGGCGAAGCCGAAGGCTTCGGAGGCGGACACAAGTATGCCTGCGTCCTCGTGCAAACCGGGCGGCGCGCCGGACAATCCGCACGCCGCCCGCGCTACTGCTACTTGTGCTACTTGGGGCCCCGCTCGAACACCAGCGTATCGCCGTTATCGAGCACGAGCTGCATTTGCTGCGGCTCGCGCATCTGCACGCCGGTCCGTTCGATGTGCGTAAGCGCGCTCAGGTAGCTGCTCTCGATTTGCCCGCCCGGCGTCGCGCAAGCCATGCGCGTGCCGCCCAGCGTGCCGAAACTCAGCTTGCCGTCTTTCAGCGAGTACGAGCCCATATAGCGGTTGCAGCCGGAAAAGCCGCTCGCGTGGCGCTGGCCCCTCGCGGTCGAAAGCGTGAGCGTGATCGGCGCGCCGAGATTCGCGAACGGAATGGTGCGGGCCGTGCCGTCCGGCTGCTTCCATCCGGTGAGAACCCAGCTCGTGTCGTCGAGCAATTGAGTGGCGGCGGGGTTGAACGGGTCGGGTGCGGGTGCTTCCGCATCCGGATGTTTCGGAATCGCGCAGGCGCCGAGCAGCGCCGCGACGCTCAACGCGGCGAAGACCGTGCGCGCAAATGGAGCAATGCGCGCAACACGTCGCGTGGAGTAGCTTGGATGCATGGCGTCGTTCCTCTTCAAACTGGCAAAGGCGTAAGGGTAACGCACTCGGTGCGCCGCGCGCTCACGCAGATTGCGACAGCGCCCTCACAGCGCCGCAGTCCCGATGAGCGCGCGACAGCTCTTTGCGCTTACCACGCGGACAAGAAGCGGCCGCCGCGAGCAAGGCGCGGCGAGGGGTCCGCATGTTAACATCGTGCTCTACCCAATCCCACCCTCATCCGACTTTTATCTGGAGACCCCATGCAGATCGGCCAACGGATCGGCACGCCCCTTTCTGAATCCGCCACGCGCGTCATGCTGCTCGGCGCCGGCGAACTCGGCAAGGAAGTGATCGTCGCGCTGCAGCGGCTGGGCGTCGAGGTGATTGCCGTCGACCGCTATCCAAACGCGCCGGGCCATCAGGTCGCGCACCGCGCGCACGTGATCGACATGACCGACGGGGCCGCGCTGCGCGCGCTTGTCGAGCAGGAGCGCCCGCATCTGATCGTCCCGGAGATCGAGGCAATCGCAACCGACGCGCTCGCCGTTATCGAAAGCGACGGTCTTGCCGAGGTGATCCCGACCGCGCGCGCCACGCAGCTCACGATGAACCGCGAAGGCATCCGCCGTCTTGCCGCCGAAGAGCTTGGCTTGTCCACCTCGCCGTACGCGTTCGCCGATTCGCTCGAGGAGTTGCGGGCGGGCATCGCCAAGGTCGGCTATCCGTGCGTGGTGAAGCCGGTCATGTCGTCGTCGGGCAAGGGGCAATCGGTGCTGAAAAGCGACGCCGACGTCGAACCCGCCTGGCAGTATGCAATGGCCGGCGGCCGTGTGAATCGCGGCCGCGTGATCGTCGAAGGCTTTATCGACTTCGAATACGAGATCACGCAGTTGACCGTGCGCGCCGTCGACCCGTCGAATGGGGAGGTCGCCACGTACTTCTGCGATCCGATCGGTCATGTGCAGGTGGCCGGCGACTACGTCGAATCGTGGCAGCCGCAACCCATGAGCCCGCTCGCACTCGAACGTTCGCGTGAAGTCGCACACAAGGTGACGGCCGCGCTCGGCGGGCGTGGACTCTTCGGCGTGGAACTTTTCGTCCGCGGCAATGACGTATGGTTCTCGGAAGTGAGTCCGCGTCCGCACGACACCGGTCTTGTCACGCTGTGCTCGCAGCGTTTTTCGGAATTCGAATTGCACGCGCGCGCGATCCTCGGCTTGCCGGTCGATACGTCGTTGCGCGCGCCGGGTGCGTCGGCCGTGATTTACGGCGGGCTCGACGAGGCGGGCATCGCCTTCGAAGGCGTTGCCGCGGCGCTCGCCGTGCCGAATGCGGACCTGCGGCTTTTCGGCAAGCCGGAGAGCTTCGTCAAGCGCCGCATGGGCGTGGCGCTAGCAACAGGCGGCAACATCGACGAAGCACGCTCGCGCGCGAAAGAGGCCGCGGCTGCGGTGCGCCCAGTGTCGGGACAGTCTGCGCAGTGATGCGTTTTGCGGGCGTGCCGGCCAGCCCGGCGCGTTTGCAGCCTTTCGCAGCCTTTCGCAGCCTGATTGTTTGGAGCCCACGAATGGATGACGGGCTCATTGAAGCCGAGGTAGGCATGTCGCAGGAATCCCGCCGCAAAGTGTCGCGCGGTGCAACGCGGCGCGGCATGGCCGCCCGTCTCGGCGCTCTCGGCGTGTCGTTCGCGCTCTGCGCAGCATTGACGGGCTGCGGGCTTGCCGCCGCACCGTGCCGCATTGCGTCGGCCGGTCTGAAGATCGTGCCGGTGGTCGGGCACGTGGCCGCCGCGCCGACCGACGCCTGCGCCGAAGTCATCGACCCTTGATCAGCATCGACCGGGGCATCCAATGAAGAAAAGGCTGGTTGCAGTGAGCCTCGCGGCAATGTGTGGTTATGCGTTTGCCGCGCCCTTGCATCTCGAAGACGTTCAGGCGAAAAATCGTCAAACGCGTAAGTACACCTGCGCGACCGGCAGGATCCTGCACGTCACCTACTGGAATACAGCCAACGGCCAGAGCTTCGCGCTCGTGCCCGTTAAAGGCAAGCAACTGCTGTTCGTCAATACGATCGCGGCGTCCGGCGTGAAATATCAGGCCGGCAGTTATACATGGTGGACCAAGGGTCCGCGCGCCGATCTCTACGACTCCATGGCCGGCGAGGACGCGCCGCCGGTTCTGTCCGACTGCATCACCCTCAATCGCTGAACGTCGGCCGAAGCCTTGCCGAAATCCCGGCTCATAGCATCACGCGGACGGCCGAGGCCGCCGCCCGTTGGTTCTCTCGCGCTGCCGTGTCCCCGTGCGCGCATCATTTCCTCCCGAGTAGTAAGCTGTCCGGCGTGGCATTGCGCGTGTCGTCGTGACGGTTGCCGCCGCTGCCGTCCCTGCGGTCGCCCTGAGTCTCCGATCGTCCGTTTCCGCTCACCCACGGCCAGGCTTTGCGCCCGCGTCCGTACCATCAAGCGAGCCCTTCCATGAAAGCATCGGACCTGTTCGTCAAATCGCTGGAAGCCGAAGGTGTCGAGTATGTGTTCGGCATCCCCGGTGAAGAAAATCTTGATCTGCTCGAATCGCTGCGCCGCTCCAGAATCCGCTTGATCCTCACGCGTCATGAACAGGCAGCGGGCTTCATGGCCGCGACCTACGGACGTCTCACGGGCCGCACCGGTGTGTGTCTCGCGACGCTTGGCCCGGGAGCGACCAACTTCGTGACGGCGGCGGCCTACGCGCAGCTGGGCGGTATGCCAATGCTGATGGTCACCGGCCAGAAGCCGATCAAGTCGAGTAAGCAGGGCCATTTCCAGATTGTCGATGTCGTGCGGATGATGGAGCCGCTCACCAAGTACACGCGCCAGATCGTGTCCATCGCCAATATTCCGGCCGCGGTGCGCGAGGCCGTCAGGCAGGCCGAGGAAGAGCGCCCCGGCGCCACGCATCTCGAGTTGCCCGAAGACGTCGCGCACGAAGAGGGCGACGGCAAGCCGATTCCCAAGAGCTACAGCCGGCGTCCCGTCGCCGAGGAAAAAGCGGTCGCGCGAGCCGTTGAGGCAATCACGAAAGCGAAGCATCCGTTGCTGATGATCGGCGCGGGAGGCAACCGCAAGACCACGACCAAGATGCTGCGCGAGTTCGTCGACCAGATCGGCATTCCGTTCTTCACCACGCAGATGGGCAAGGGCGTGATCGACGAATCGCATCCGATGTGGCTCGGCAACGCCACCTTGTCCGACGGCGACTTCGTGCACCGCGCGATCGATCACGCCGACTGCATCATCAACGTAGGGCACGACGTGATCGAGAAGCCGCCGTTCTTCATGCGCAGCGGCGAGGCCGGAGAGAAAACGGTGATTCACGTCAACTTCCTCGGCGCGGAAGTCGATACCGTGTATTTCCCGCAGATCGAGGTGGTCGGCGACATCGCCAATGCGGTTTGGCAGTTGAAGGAGAGCCTGAAGGAGCGCCAGGAACATTGGGACTTCACGCGCTTCAAGGAGATCAAGGAGCACTTCGAGGCGCATCTGGTGAAAGGCCAGCACGACGACCGCTTTCCGATGTACCCGGTGCGGCTCGTCAACGACGTGTACGAGACCACGCCGGTGGACGGCATCGTGTGTTTGGACAACGGCATGTACAAGATCTGGTTTGCGCGCTACTACCGTGCGCACGAACCGAATTCGCTGCTGCTCGACAATGCGCTTGCTTCGATGGGCGCCGGCTTGCCGTCCGCGATAGCCACCAAGATCGTGCACCCGGACCGCAAGGTCATGGCCGTGTGCGGCGACGGCGGTTTCATGATGAATTCGCAGGAACTGGAAACGGCTGTGCGGCTGAAGCTCGATCTCGTGATCCTGATTGTGCGCGACGACGCGTTCGGCATGATCCGCTGGAAGCAGGAGAACATGAACTTCCCCGACTACGGCATGACGCTCGCGAATCCGGACTTCGTCGCGTACGCGCAGAGCTATGGCGCGAAGGGACATCGGATCGAAGCGGCGGCGGATTTCGCGCCGCTGCTGCGCGAATGTTTTGCCACGCCGGGCGTGCATGTGATCGACGTGCCCATCGACTATTCGGATAACGAGCGCGTGCTGAACCGCGAGATCAAGCGGCTTTCCGCGCAACTGTGAGCGGCGCGGGCTGCTTTGGCGCCGCGCTGTCGCTGTGACCTATCGGAAGGAGAATGCGTCATGCTGAACAAGACTTACCCGTACTACCTCGCGAACGAAGCAGTGGCGGCGAACACTGATCTCGAAGTCACCGACAAATTCAGCGGCGAAGTTGCAACGCGTGTCGCAATGGCCGACGCGGCCGCGATCGACAAGGCAATCGGCTTCGCCGTCGACGCGATGCCCGCAATGCGTGCCTTTGCTCCGTTCAAGCGCCAGGCAGTGCTCGAGCATTGCGTGAAGCGCTTTCGTGAACGTTACGATGAACTGGCGCTCGCGCTGTGCATCGAGGCAGGCAAGCCGATCAACGACTCGAAGGGCGAGGTCACGCGCCTGATCGACACGTTCAAGGTAGCGGCCGAGGAAGCCGTGCGGATCGACGGCGAGATCGTCAACCTGCAAATTTCGCCGCGCGCCAACGGTTACCACGGCTATGTGAAGCGTGTGCCGATCGGTCCGTGTTCGTTTATCTCGCCGTTCAATTTTCCGCTGAACCTGACTGCGCACAAGGTTGCTCCCGCGATCGCCGCAGGCGTGCCGTTCGTGCTGAAGCCGGCGAGCCGCACGCCGGTCGGTGCGCTGATCATGGGCGAAATTCTCGCGGAAACCGACTTGCCGAAGGGCGCCTTTTCGATTCTTCCCGCGCATCGCGACGGCGCCGATCTCTTTACGACTGACGAACGCTTCAAGCTGCTGTCGTTCACGGGCTCGCCGGCGGTGGGCTGGGAACTGAAGAAAAAAGCGGGCAAGAAGAAAGTGATTCTGGAGCTGGGCGGCAACGCGGCAGCGATCGTCGACGGCGATCAGGGCGGCAAGCTCGACTATGTCGTCGACCGGCTCGCGTTCGGCGCGTTCTATCAGTCAGGGCAAAGCTGTATCGGCGTGCAGCGGATCCTGGTGCACGCAAGCATCTACGATGCGTTGCGCGAGAAGCTGATCGCCAAAACCAGATCGCTCGTGATGGGCGACCCGAAGGACGAAAAGACCTTCGTCGGGCCGATGATTTCCGAATCGGAATCGAAGCGGCTCGCTGGTTGGATGGAGAGCGCAGTGCAGGCGGGCGCGAAGATCGTCGCGGGCGGCAAGGTGGACGGCGCGATGTTCGAGGCCACGCTGCTCGAAGGCGTTAAGCGCGACACCGACTTATATCGCAAGGAAGCATTCGGGCCGGTCGCCATTCTCGAGCGTTTCGACGATTTCGGCGCCGCGCTCGCGACCGTCAACGACAGCGACTTCGGCCTGCAGGCGGGCGTGTTTACCGATTCGCTCGCGCATGCGCATCGCGCGTGGGACGAACTCGAAGTGGGCGGCGTGGTGATCAACGACGTGCCGTCGTTTCGCGTCGACAACATGCCGTACGGCGGCGTGAAGGACTCGGGGCTCGGGCGCGAGGGCGTGCGCTATGCGATCGAAGACATGACCGAACTGCGTCTGATGGTGATGCGCGAGACCTGGTGAGGCGCGAGATTTGGCTAGACGGCGTGAGTTGCGGTTTGCGAAGTTTCCCCGGCGGCGCGTAGCGGCAATGCAGGTTTGCGAAGTTTCCCCGGCGGCGCGTAGCGGCAATGCACGCGATTTCCCGAGGCGGCGAAATGAACCGCGTTAGCGGCGGCCGGCAAGGGGCTGCTCGACGCTGCGTTCGCGTGGATGTGCGGACGTGCGGCCATTACAGCGGCGCGGCCTCGCAAAACCGCTTTTCCGCTCTGTCATGCAACTGTCGTTTCAACGCACTACGCTCGCCGAGCGAGGCATCACGTCGGCGCGCGCAGGTTGCGCGCCGACGCGCCGAGACGCTGCGCCGGGCTTTTGCCGCGTAAGCAGAAAGCCAGCGCCTGCGCCATGAGTGTTTTTGCTGAAGTGCTACAATACCGGCCTTTCCGGCGGGTGTTTCCGCCGGCCGGAGCCGGCCGCATCCTTTCCCGCAACGACGGGTCCTGTGCGGAACGCCGTGGCTCCGCCTTCATCCTGATGCCTTCTGCGGTTCCGACCGCTGCCGCGCGCACGCGCCAAGCGCATTTTTAGCGAAAGCCACCATGTCCGACACAGCCGTCACCCCCAGCACTGCGACCTTTGATCAATTCGGTCTCGCACCCGACATCCTGAAAGCGGTCAAGGAATCGGGCTACACCACGCCCACGCCGATTCAGGAGCAGGCGATTCCTGTCGTGCTGGCAGGCCGCGACGTCATGGGCGCCGCGCAAACCGGCACCGGCAAGACCGCAAGCTTCTCGTTGCCGATCATCCAGCGCCTGTTGCCGCAGGCCAGCACGAGCGCTTCGCCCGCCCGCCATCCGGTGCGCGCGCTGATTCTCACGCCGACCCGCGAGCTGGCCGATCAGGTCGCCGCTAACGTTCAGTCGTATGCCAAGCACACGGCGCTGCGCAGCGCGGTGGTATTCGGCGGCGTGGACATGAACCCGCAGTCCGAGCAGTTGCGCCGCGGCGTCGAAATTCTGATCGCCACGCCGGGCCGCCTGCTCGATCACGTTCAACAGAAAACCGCCAACCTGAGCCAGGTGCAAATCCTCGTGCTCGACGAAGCGGACCGGATGCTCGACATGGGCTTCCTGCCGGACTTGCAGCGCATTCTGAATTTGCTGCCGAAAGAGCGTCAGACGCTGTTGTTTTCGGCCACGTTCTCGGGCGAAATCAAGAAGCTGGCTGCCACGTACCTGCGCAATCCGCAGACTATCGAAGTGGCGCGCAGCAACTCGACCGCGACCAACGTCACGCAGATCGTCTATGAAGTGGCTGAGGGCGACAAGACCGGCGCGGTGGTTCAGCTGATCCGCGAGCGTGGCCTGAAACAGGTAATCGTGTTCTGCAACAGCAAGATCGGCGCGAGCCGTCTCGCGCGCAGTCTGGAACGTGACGGCGTGGTGGCGACGGCGATTCACGGCGATCGCTCGCAAAACGAGCGGATGCAGGCGCTCGATGCGTTCAAGCGAGGCGAGATCGAGGCGCTGGTTGCCACCGACGTCGCAGCCCGCGGTCTGGATATCGCCGAACTGCCGGCGGTGATCAACTTCGATTTGCCGTTCAACGCGGAAGACTATGTGCACCGCATCGGCCGCACGGGCCGCGCGGGTGCTTCCGGCGACGCTTTGTCGCTGTGCAGCCCGAACGAGCGCAAGCAACTCGCCGATATCGAGAAGCTGATCAAGCGTCCGCTGGAAGTTCTGCGTCTGACCGTGGATGCACCCGTGCGCCATCATCACGAAGAACGCGCACCGCGGCGTGAGCGCAGCGAGGGCCGTGACGAGCGGGGCGGTCGCCGCCGCGCGGGCGCGCCGTCGGGTTCGTTCGACCGGCCGCATCATCATCGCGCGCAGCCTGTGGACGACTTCTTCCTGAAGCCTTATGAGCCTTCGCCTGCTTCGGTTCGCAAGGGCGAAGAGGCCGAGGCTGCCGGGTCAGCGCCGCAGAAGTCGTCTTCGAAGCAGCCGCTTGCCGCGTTGCTAGGCGGCTTTGGCATGCCGCGCAAGTCGTCGTGAAGTCGCGGCCGGTTTGTAGGTTGGCGCTGTTGCGGCGCCCGACGCGTGATTGAACCGGAGAAGATTACTTTGCAGCGCTCATGCGAATGCCGGCCTCGGGCCTTGCATGCAGCGCCAGGTCATATTGCCAAGCGCATGCGCTCCGACCAGGCCGCGGTCGCCGCGTTGTAGAAATCGTCCAGCGTCGTGTAGGCTTTGGCGCTTGCGTCACCATCCAGATCCAATCCCAGATGCCGCGCGGCAGCGCTCAGCGCTTCGAGCGGCTTATCGCAGTCGAGCGCGCTCGCTCCATTCTGTTTGCTGAGCTTTTCACCGTACTGGTTTGTCACCACAGGCACATGCAAGTACCGTGGCGTTGGCAAGCCGAGGCATCGCTGTAAGTAAATCTGCCTTGCCGTCGAATCCATCAGATCTTCGCCCCGCACAATGTGCGTGATGCCCGCGTCGGCGTCGTCGACTACTACCGCCAGTTGGTACGCCCACTGGTCGTCCGCTCGTCTCAGCACGAAATCGCCGACCTCGGTGGCGAGATTCTGCGTCTGCTTGCCCTGCCAGCGATCTTCGAAGGCGATCACGGCCGCGTCGTCGTCCGGCACGCGCAGGCGCCACGCGCGCGCCGGCTTGCCGTGCAGTCCGTTGCGACAGGTGCCCGGATAGGCGAGCGTCGTGTTACGCGTATGTGCGTGCAGCAGCGAGTCGGCGATTTCCTTGCGCGTGCAGCCGCACGGGTAGACGAGGCCCGCCGCCTTCAACTGTTCGAAGGCCTGCTGATAATGCGCGATACGCGTGCTTTGCCAGACGGGCTGCTCGTCGGCGCGCATGCCGAAGCGTTCGAGCGTGGCGAGGATGTCTTGCGCGGCGCCCGGCACGGTGCGCGGTGCGTCCATATCTTCAATGCGAACGAGCCATGCGCCGTGATGCGCCCGGGCGTCGAGCCAGCTTGCGAGCGCGCTCACCAGCGAGCCGAAATGCAGCGGGCCGGTAGGCGAGGGCGCGAAGCGTCCGCGATAGCTCATAAATCGGGGAGCACCGCCGCTTAGGCAGCGCGAGCCGCCCTGCTGTCCGGATGGCATGCTGGACACGTCTTGCCCGGCACGTACATCGGCGACTTTTGCTCTTCAGGCGTGACGACCGCGCGGCAGCCGAAGCATTGCGCGGTTGCGGTGGGCTCGAGTTGCGGATTTAGCGCAGTGCGGTAGTCGAACACGAAGCAGTCGCCGTGATAATGCGCGCCGCCCACTTCCTCGAAATACTTGAGGATGCCGCCTTCGAGCTGATACACGTGTTCGATACCCACTTCCTTCATGTGGATCGCGGCCTTCTCGCAGCGAATCCCGCCCGTGCAGAACGACACGACGGTCTTGCCTTCCAGGTCGGCGCGGTTCTGCTCGATGACTTCCGGAAACTCGCTGAATTTCGTAATGCGATAGTCGAGGGCGTTATCGAACGTGCCGACGTCCACTTCGAATGCGTTGCGCGTGTCGAGCATCACGACCGGGCGGCCTCGGTCGTCGTGGCCGCGGTCGAGCCAGGCTTTCAGCGTGGGCGCGTCGACGAACGGCGCGCGTCCCAACTCCGGACGAATGGCCGGCTTTTTCATCGTGATGATTTCGCGCTTGAGCTTGACCAGCATGCGCGTGAACGGCTGCTTCTCCGACAGGCTTTCCTTGAATTGCAGGCTCGCGAACTTGCCCTCGAAGAGCGGATCGTGACGGATGTAGCGGATGAACGCGTCGGTGTTCTCGCGCGTGCCCGCGACGAACAGGTTGATGCCTTCCGGCGCCAGCAGAATGGTGCCGCGCAGTTCGAGCGCGTTGCAGCGCTCCGTGACGTGCGGGCGCCATGCGGCGGTGTCTTCGATGGTCGCGAAATGGTACGCGGCGAGATTGACGATACTCATGAATGTCCAGCGGTAATAAGTGGCGGCGTCGTGCGTGACGGGCGCGGTGTGCTGCTGTCGGGTGGTCGCGTGCGGGGGAAGCTGGGAAGCCCGAAGCCCGGTGCCGCAGCCACGTCGAACGCGGCGAAACCCGTATTATCCCTCAAGCCGGCGCTTTCCCCGACTCGGCCGAATAGCCAGTCAGTTGCGTTAGCGCAAACGGCCTGCGAACTTGCGTGCATCGCGTCCGTACAAGGCCATAGAAACCTCGCAAAAGTCCTGAAAGCGCCAATGCACCGCGCTCCCGAGTCAGCGTCCTACGCCGGATGGCTAACGCGGGGTTTTGCGCTGAAATCTACGGGAGGGTGGAGTTACAATGTCGCCCATGTCAGATCCCCGCTTCGTTCATCTCCGCGTCCACTCCGAATTCTCGATTGCCGACGGCATCGTGCGTCTTGACGACGTCGTCAAGGCGGCTGCCCAAGACGGTCAGGGTGCGCTCGCCCTCACCGATCTCGGCAACGCGTTCGGCCTCGTCCGTTTCTATAAGGAAGCGCGCGGCAAAGGGGTCAAACCCATTGCCGGCTGCGACGTGTGGATCACCAATCCGGACGACCGCGACAAGCCTTCGCGCCTGCTGTTGCTGGTGAAAGACCGGCGCGGCTACCTGAACCTGTGCGAGTTGCTGAGCAAGGCTTCCCTCACGAACCAGTATCGCGGTCGTGCGGAAGTCGAGGCGGGCTGGCTCGAATCCGGCTTGGGCGAGGGCTTGCTCGCATTGTCGGGGGCACAGCAGGGCGACGTCGGACTCGCGCTTGCCGCAGGCAATCAGGAAGCGGCAAAGCGCAACGCACTGCATTGGGCAAAGGTCTTTCCGGGCGGCTTCTATATCGAGTTGCAGCGTTGCGGTCAGCCGGGCGGCGAGCAGTATGTCCAGCAGGCGGTCGCGCTCGCGGCTTCGTTGAAACTGCCGGTGGTCGCCACGCACCCCATGCAGTTCATGACGCCCGACGACTTTACCGCGCACGAAGCGCGCGTGTGTATTTCGGAAGGCGACATTCTCGCCAATCCGCGCCGTCAGAAGCGCTTCACGCCCGAGCAGTATTTCCGCACGCAAGATGAAATGGCCACGCTCTTCGCGGACATTCCGTCGGCGCTTGCCAATACGGTCGAAATCGCCAAGCGCTGCAATCTCACGCTCGAACTGGGCAAGCCGAAGCTCCCGCTCTTTCCGACGCCCGACGGCATGTCGCTCGACGACTACCTCGTGCATCTGTCGAAAGAAGGGCTGGAAAAGCGTCTCGAACAGTTGTTCCCGGATGAAGCGGAGCGCGCCGCGCAGCGCGACACGTATTACCAGCGGCTCGAATTCGAGTGCGGCACGATCATCAAGATGGGCTTTCCGGGCTACTTCCTGATCGTCGCGGACTTCATCAACTGGGCGAAGAACAATGGCGTGCCCGTCGGCCCCGGCCGCGGCTCGGGCGCGGGCTCGCTCGTCGCCTATGCGCTCGGCGTGACCGACCTGGATCCGCTGCGCTACAACCTGCTGTTCGAGCGTTTCCTGAACCCGGAACGCGTGTCGATGCCCGACTTCGACATCGACTTCTGCCAGCACGGCCGCGACCGCGTGATCCAGTACGTGAAGGAGAAATACGGCGCAGACGCCGTGTCGCAGATCGCGACGTTCGGCACGATGGCCGCGAAGGCGGCGGTGCGCGACATCGGCCGCGTGCTCGATCTCGGCTACATGTTCACAGACGGCATCGCAAAGCTGATTCCGTTCAAGCCGGGCAAGCACGTCACGATTGCCGACGCGATGAAGGAAGAGCCGCTCCTGCAGGAGCGCTTCGACAACGAAGACGAAGTGCATCAGCTGCTCGAACTCGCGCAACGCGTGGAAGGCCTCACGCGTAACGTCGGCATGCACGCGGGCGGCGTGCTGATCGCGCCCGGCAAGCTGACCGATTTCTGCCCGCTCTACACGCAGGGCGACGAAAGCGGCGTCGTGAGCCAGTACGACAAGGACGACGTCGAAGCTGTCGGCCTCGTGAAGTTCGACTTTCTGGGTCTCACCACGCTGACCATCCTGGATTGGGCCGAGCGTTATATCCGCCGTCTCGATCCGTCGAAAAAAGACTGGTCGCTCGGGCAAGTGCCGCTCGACGATCCGGCGTCGTTCTCGATCCTGAAGAAAGCGAATACGGTCGCCGTGTTCCAGCTGGAAAGCCGCGGCATGCAGGGCATGCTGAAAGACGCGCAGCCCGACCGCTTCGAGGACATCATCGCGCTCGTCGCGTTGTACCGTCCGGGCCCGATGGACCTGATCCCGAGCTTCTGCGCGCGTAAGCATGGCCGCGAAGTGGTCGAGTATCCCGACCCGCGCGTCGAACCTGTTCTGAAAGAGACCTACGGCATCATGGTCTACCAGGAGCAGGTGATGCAGATGGCGCAGATCATCGGCGGCTACTCGCTCGGCGGCGCCGACTTGCTGCGTCGCGCGATGGGTAAGAAGAAGGCCGAGGAAATGGCCCAGCATCGCGAGCTGTTCCGCCAGGGCGCCGCGAAGAACGGGCTGACCGGTGAGAAGGCCGACGAAATCTTCGACTTGATGGAGAAGTTCGCGGGCTACGGCTTCAACAAGTCGCACGCGGCTGCGTATGCGCTCCTCGCGTATTACACCGCGTGGCTGAAGGCGCACCACCCGGCGGAATTCATGGCGGCGAATATGTCGCTCGCCATGGACGACACGGACAAGGTCAAGATCCTGTTCGAAGACTGTCTCGCCAACAAGATGACCGTGCTGCCGCCGGACATCAATCTGTCGGCGTATCGTTTCGAGCCGGTCGCGGAGGCAGACGGCAAGCGCTCCAGGACCATCCGCTACGGCCTCGGCGCGATCAAGGGCAGCGGCCAGAATGCGATCGAAGAAATCCTGCGCGCGCGCGAAGACGGTCCGTTTATCGACATCTTCGATTTCTGCAACCGGATCGACCGTCGCGTCGTCAATCGCCGCACGGTCGAAGCGCTGATTCGTGCGGGCGCGTTCGACACCTTGCATCAGAATCGCGCGCAACTCATCGCGTCAGTTTCGCTTGCCATGGAAGCGGCCGAGCAGGCGAGCGCGAATGCGCTGCAAGCCGGCCTCTTCGATATGGGCGACGCGCCGTCGCAAGGCCACGAACTGGTCGACGAACCGGAGTGGCCCGAAAAGAAAAAGTTGCAGGAAGAGAAGGCTGCGCTCGGCTTCTACCTGTCGGGCCATCTGTTCGACGCGTACAAGAACGAAGTGCGCCGCTTCGTGCGCCAGAAGATCGGCGAGCTGAAAGAAGGGCGCGACAAGCTCGTCGCCGGCATCATCGCGTCGCTGCGCACGCAGATGACCCAGCGCGGCAAGATGTTGATCGCGCTTCTCGACGACGGCACCGGTCAATGCGAAGTGACGGTCTTCAACGAGACGTTCGAAGCGAACAAGCAACTGTTCAAGGAAGACGAGTTGCTCGTCGTGCAGGGCCAGGCGCGCAACGACGCGTTCACGGGCGGCA
This sequence comes from Paraburkholderia kirstenboschensis, assembly GCF_032806925.1. Lineage (NCBI taxonomy): Bacteria > Pseudomonadati > Pseudomonadota > Betaproteobacteria > Burkholderiales > Burkholderiaceae > Paraburkholderia > Paraburkholderia kirstenboschensis. Next base: position 3,939,437 of record NZ_CP136513.1, read on the forward strand.
TCCGCTTCACGGTGGAAACGGTAATGGATCTGGGCCGCGCGCGTTGCCGCTATGCCGAGGCCGTGAAAGTGCAGATGAACGGCAACGCGGACGCGTTGGCGTTGCGGCGTGTTCTCGAGGCGCATAGCGCGGGTAAAGACGAGCCGCAGGCAGTGCCGGCGCCGGCGGCTTCATCGCGGGGCGGCAATGGCGGTGGGCGAAACGGGGGCGGCGGATTTGGTGGCGGCTACGGCGGCGACAATGGGCGGCAGCGTCAGCCCGTGCAGATCCCGAACGGGCTCGCCGTTCAGGTGGTGTACCGCAGCGAGAATGCAGAGGGCGAAATGCGTCTGGGCGACGCCTGGCGCGTGAAGCCGACCGACGAACTGCTCGCAGACCTGCGCGGCCAGTTTGCCGGCAGCGCGATCGAGATTGTCTATTGATGCGGGCGCCGCCGCGGGTGCCGCCGCGGGCGCCGCCGCGAACGCTACCGTGAGCGCGGCTCTTCTTCGAGCCTCGCCAGTTTGAGGAACCGGTAGTACACCGTTTCGGCGTTGAACACGGCGATCATAAAACCGGCGCGGCCGTCCAGAAAACCGCGGCGCAACAGGTAGGTTCGCACGAACGCCCAGGCGCCGCGGCCAAGCGCCTTACCGAAGCTGCCGCGTTGACCCGTCGCGTGACGCTGCAGCGCGCCGGCGGTCGAGTAAGCGTCGAGCTTGCGTAATACGCCCTCGAAGTTTTCGTACGAGTAGTGCATCAACTTGCCGGTCAGGCGTTGCGCCGGTGTATCGAACACCAGACGCTCGTGAACCAGATCGTCGGAAAAACGCGCGGCGCCGCGTTTGAAAAGACGTGGAATCCAGTCCGGGTACCAGCCGCTGTGGTGGATCCAGTGCCCGCAAAAACTCGACAGACGGTCTACTGCATAAACGTCGGCGGTCGGTGCCGCGAGTGCTGCGCGGATTGCGGCCGAGAGTTCCGGCGAAACGATTTCGTCGGCGTCGAGCGAGAAAATCCATGTGGTGGTGAGCGCGTCCACCGCGCGGTTCTTTTGCGGGCCGAACCCTGGCCAGTCGGATTGTTCGATCACCTGGGCGCCGTGTGCCCGCGCGATTTCAGCAGTGCCGTCGGTGCTGCCGCCGTCGAGCACGACGATCTGGTCGGCAAAGGCCACGGACTGCAGGCATTCGGCCAGCCGCGCCGCCGCGTTTTTGGTGATGATGGCGACGCCGAGGGTGGTTTCTTGCATACCTGAATTGCCTGATCGCGGAATGGGCCGGAGGCGGAATGACCGAACAGATTGCGCAAAAGAGCGCGATGGAGTGCAGCGGGTCGCGGAAGTATACACAGCCTGTCCGATCCTTCGCTAACCGGCGATCGTCGCGCCAAAACGTCAGCCGGCCGTCAACTCCAACCGTTTACAATGCTCCTTTTCGATCTTCGCGCGGCGGGCGGCCGGTTGCCAGCGCGAATCTCGTACCGCATTCCCAGAGGATTCCTTGAGCGCGAAGCCAACGTTAAGCAAACCCATCGGTGCAGGTGAGGCGTCGTCGCCCGCCGTCGTTTTCCGCCGCCTGTGGCCGTTCATCAAGCCGCTCTTGTGGGTGATCATCGGGGCGATCGTCGCAATGGCGGTGAGCGCGGGCACCGACGCGGCCATCCCCGCATTGCTCAAGCCGCTGCTCGACAAAGGCTTTGGCGCGCATGCGAGCGACAACGCGAAATGGTTCGTGCCGGCCGCCGTGATCGGCCTCGCGCTGATCCGCGGTGTGTCGCAATATGCGTCCGGCTACCTGCTCGCGTACGTATCCAACAAGATCCTGCTCGAACTGCGCCTGAGAATGTTCGACCGCATGATCCATACGAGCGTCGCGTTTTTTCAGCGCGAAACCGCGAGCACGGTGATCAACGCGATCGTCTTCGAGGTCAACCAGATTCTCAACGTGCTGTTGGGCGTCATGGTGACGCTGGTGCGCGACTCGCTCACTGTGATCTTCCTGCTCGGCTATCTGTTCTATCTGAACTGGCGTCTGACGCTGATCGTGGCGGTACTGCTGCCGGGTATCGGCTGGCTGGTCGGCAAGATCAACCGCCGGCTGCGGCGTCTGAACCGCGAGCATCAGCTGCTCACCAACGAGCTGTCCTATATCGTCGAGGAGACGGTAGGCGGCTACAAGGTCGTCAAGGTTCATAACGGCGAAAAGTACGAAATGGACCGCTTTGCGTCCATGAGCAAGCGCCTGCGCGGCTATGCAATGCGCATGACCGTGTCGGGAGGGCTTGCTCAACCGTTGACGCAGTTCCTGGCGTCGATCGCACTCGCCGTCGTGATTACGATCGCGGTGGTGCAGTCGTCGTCGGATCAGACCACGGTTGGCGGCTTTGTCGCATTCGTCACGTCGATGCTGCTGATCATCTCGCCGCTCAAGCACCTGATGGACGTGAACCAGCCGCTACAGCGCGGCATGACGGCGGCCGAGCTGATCTTCGGTCTGATCGACGAGCCGGCAGAGCCCGCGGGCGGCGGCAAACCGCTCGAACGCGCGCGCGGCGAAGTTGAGTTCCGCAACGTCTCGTTCATGTACAGCACCAACGCCACGCATAACCGTCACACACTCGACCATGTGTCGTTCAAGGTTGCGCCCGGCGAAATGGTGGCACTCGCGGGCCCGTCGGGCAGCGGCAAGACTACATTGGTGAATTTGCTGCCGCGCTTTTTCGATCCGACCGGCGGCGAGATTCTGGTCGACGGAGTTGCGATTGGCGACTACGACCTGCACGCGCTGCGCAGCCAGATCGCGATGGTGAGCCAGGACGTCGTGCTCTTCAACGACACGGTGGCCAACAACGTGGCTTACGGCCAGAGCGCCGATCGCGACAAGGTCAACGCGGCGCTGCGCGCGGCCAACTTGTGGGACACGGTCGAGGCCATGCCCAACGGCATAGACACGCTCGTGGGCGACAACGGCATGATGCTGTCCGGCGGACAGCGGCAACGTCTCGCCATCGCGCGTGCCATTTACAAGGACGCGCCCATCCTGATTCTCGACGAAGCAACCTCGGCGCTGGATTCGGAGTCCGAGCGCCATGTGCAGGCCGCGCTCGAAACGCTGATGAAGGGGCGCACGACGCTCGTCATCGCGCACCGTCTGTCGACCATCGAGCGCGCTAACCGGATTCTGGTGATGGAGGCGGGGCGAATCGCCGAAAGCGGCAGCCACCGCGAGTTGCTTGCGCAAAACGGGCTGTATGCGCATCTGCATCGCATCCAGTTCCAGCAGAGCGCGGCGTAGCGCGCACGACCTTGGCCCTCGGCTGTCTGTCTTCCACCATTCGGGTCTACAACCAGGCGGTCCGTCTTGCCGGGCCGCGCCCGCCTTATCCGATAACGTTTGACGAGGCGCTCGCGCGCGCTGTCTGAATGATGAAACTTGGACTTTCCAGCAACGCATTGCAGCACAGCGGCGGCCTAGAACGCTATGCGATGGACCTCGTGCGAGGCTTCGCGGCACACGGCGTCGAGCTTGCATTCTTTGCGCGCCGTTTCGATACTTCTCTGCCGGAAAGCGGCATGGTCGAACGCCACCGCATCAACGTGTCGTTCCTGCCAGGAAAACTGCGCGACCGCTGGTTTTCATGGCGGCTGCGCTTCGCGCGCCGCGCGGCGCACGTCGACGTACTGATTGGTTGCAACCGCGTCGATTCGTCCGACATTGCCATCTGCGGCGGTACGCATCTTGGTTTTCTTCAGGCCACGGGGCGCGCGCCGAAGCGCTCGGACGGTTGGCAAATCGAACTCGAGCGGAGTCAATACGCCCGCTCCAAAGTCGTCGTCGCGCATTCACAACTCATGCACGACGAGTTGCGCGGACTGTACGGTGTCGACGAAGCAAAAATCCGTGTGTTGTATCCCCCCGTCGACGGAACACGTTTCAAGCCGACCGATGCCGTCACCCGCGCCGCCTTGCGGCGCAAATATGGCTTTGCCGACGACGAGATCGTTCTGCTGTTTCCATCCAGCAGTCACGAGCGCAAGGGCTTGCCGCTCATCGAAGCGGCGTTGCAGGACACGCCGCTGCCGATCGTGGTGGCCGTGGCAGGGCGCCCGCCTGCGCGCACGTCGGGGCGGTTGCGCTACATCGGCTACGTCAAGGAACTCGCGGAGTGTTATCAAGCCGCGGATTTCACTATCCTCGCATCGACGTACGAGCCCTTCGGCCTCGTCGGCATCGAATCGGTGATGTGCGGCACGCCGGTCATTTTCCCGTCGAACATTGGTTGCTGCGATGCCATCGCCTCACACGCAAAGTTCGTCTTCAAGCCCGGCGACCTCGCCGACCTGCGGGCAACGCTGGCGCGAGCGGCCGCCGCACAGGGCGAACGCGCGCGCCTCGCGCCGCCGGAACTCGCCGACGCCGCAGCGGTACGCTATGACCCGAGCGTGGCCGCTCACGTCGATGCGCTGCTGAGCCTGGCGAAGCAGATCGCACCCACCTCCTAAGCCTCGCCACCCTCTGTGGGACGGCGCGCCCGGGCCGCCAGGCACGGTCTCGCGTCGTTTCGCGCGAGGGGCACATGTTATAATTTTGCGATATCGACGCTTGGATTTAACGCTTGAATTCAGCTTGACCTCGATTCAAGCCGAACACCCCCTTTACTTCACCGGGCTTCCATGCTCGCGAGGACAGGCGGCGGGCGAGCAGCGCCGTCGCCGGGGCGCGCCTACCCTCACGACGGGGCCGTAGCCGCCGCACTGGACTGTCGAAAAGAATACGCTGGAGATTGTGCATGGCGAACGCGACCTCGCGCCGGGTATCGGCGTACAGCAAGATCGCGGCGGAAACAAACGCGCCGATGAGCCTATGAGTCGGCTTGCCGGGCGTCTTCATATCTTCAGGTCGGCTATTCCGCGACTGCTCGTCAAGCCTTTGCGCCGCGAGCCGCAGAGCACGCGCCGTATCCTGATTGCGCATCATCTTCTGCTCGGCGATACGCTGCTGCTTACGCCGCTGCTCGCCAAGTTACGTGCGCAATATCCGCAAGCGGACATTCTTCTGGCCTGCCCGAAAGCCATAGTGCCGCTATATGCCGGGCGGCCTTTCGGCGTTAGCGCGTTGCCGTTCGATCCGCGCGATCCAGAGTCCGTGCGGAACATTTTGCTTTCCGGACCTTACGACCTTGGCCTCGTGCTCGGCGATAACCGCTATAGCTGGCTCGCGCTCGCGGCCGGCTGCCGGTGGATCGTCGGACACTCCGGCGACAAGCCCGCCTGGAAGAACTGGCCACTCGACCGGAGCGTGCCATACCCCGATGCGCCCGAGGCCTGGGCCGACCTCGCCGCGCAACTGATCGAAGGGCCGCCTCCGCGCGCCTACCGGCCCGCCGACTGGCCGGCGCCGCCGCATCTCGCGTTGCCCGAGCAGGCGCAGTTCACAAAACGTTATGTGGTGCTTCATCCGGGCGCGAGTACGGGCGTCAAGCGCTGGCCGGATGCGCGCTGGTCCGAGCTGGCGCAGCGAGTCGAAGCGCTCGGCTATCTGCCGGTGTGGACCGGCGGTCCAGGCGAAGGCGATCTGATCCGCGCGATCGACCCGCAAGCGCGTCATCCAAATCTGGCGGCTCGCCTCGGCCTCGGCGAGTTGTGGCATCTGTTTGCCGGCGCAGAGGCGGTGGTTTGCCCCGACACCGGCGTCGCACATCTCGGGCGCCTGATCGGGGTGCCTACGCTTGCGCTCTTCGGGCCGGGCAACGCGCAGATTCATGGCGCCGGACGCTACTGGCGCGAGGTCCCGTTCGTGCCGCTCACCATTGCCGACATGCCGTGCCGCGATCAGCCTTTTATCTTCCGCCGCAAGGTAGCATGGGTGCGGCGCTGCGATCGCAACGAGACGACCTGCGTGGCATGGCGCGGCGACCACTCCGAGTGCATGGGCCAACTCACGGTCGAGTCGGTATTCAACGTTTTGCAAAATATCCTGGTGAAAGTGTAATGACTCACACGGCTGCGCGAGTGGAGCGCCTGTTTTGGGTTGCCTGTCCGGTCTTGCTGTTCGTGGTGATGTTCGGCCACATGACGGCGATCGTCTTCAACGCGCTCGTGTTGCTTGCGCTTGGCGTGGCGGCGGCTGCCTTTTCGGCGGACCGTCCGCCGCTGCCGCGTTGGCCGCTGCTGCTGCCGGTCGCCGGGTGGGCGGGGTGGAGCCTCGCTTCAGTGGCCTGGTCTCCATATCCGATGGTGAGTCTGCACGCGTGGTGCGACGAGGTGCTCTATCCGCTGGTGTCCTTCTGGGGTTTCTGGCTGTTCGGCAGCCAACTGCGGCGACCCGAGCCCGTGGTCGCCGTCAACTGGCTTGCGTGCCTTGCGCTCGCCGCGATCAGCGCGCTCAACTGGGGGCATCTGCAACCGCCTACGGCCAACACCTTCCCGCTGCACTTTTATAACCGCGTCGGTCATACCAGCACGCTTGCGGTATTTTCGATGGCGCTCTTCGCGGGCTTCCTGCTGCGTCCTCGCTGGCGCGTGGTCGGCGCGAGCGGCATTGTGCTGTGCCTCTTTATCGGGCTCGCGACGCTCAACCGTTTTTTCTGGCCGGCCGCCGCCGTGACGCTTCTCGTCGCGCTATTTCCGCTGTATCGGCGCCGCCCCATGCTCGCGGTGCTGGCCATTGCCGTGGTGGGTGCAGCCGGCGTCGGCACGCTCGAACTCAGTTCCCGTTTGCGCACGAGCGGTGCCGCGCCCGAGATCCCGCAGGCGCGCGACGTCGTGATCGACGGTCATCAGGTCTATGTGCCGGGCTCACTGTCGGCCATCGGCGATACGGTATCGGCCGATACGCGCCCGAAGTTGTGGGCGTTCTATGTCGGCGAGGCCAAGCATCACGCCTGGGCCGGCATAGGTATCGGCAAGCCACTGCCGGGCATGGTCTATCGCAATGCAATGCCGCCCGCTTTGCTGGCGGCCGAACCGCAAGCGCTGACGCATGCGCACAACCTGTTCATCAACACGTGGCTGCAGACCGGCTTCATTGGCGTCGTGCTGCAGACGGGGCTGTTGCTGAGCCTGGTTGGGCGATTCTGGCGGTATCAGCGAGTGGAACCGTGGTTATGCGCCGCAGGCGTGGCGCTGGTGGCCGGCATGATCGCGAAGAACATGACCGATGATTTCATGTGGCAGACGACCATGCTGGCGTTCTGGTCGTTCGCGGGCCTCTTGCTGGGTTACGCGGAGCATGGCAGAGCTTCGACCGGGTCGTCGCGACGGGCCGAGCACACGTTGTCCACGGCCGGGCGGGCGGAACCGCTGCGCGAATCGCAGACCGTCAAGCTGGGTGAGAAAGGGCGGTGATGAGCGAGACATTGCAGGCCGCAGAAACCGACCGCGCGCCGCTGCGCATTCTGTTTCATATCAACGACTTCGGTAAGGGCGGCACCGAGACGGCGCTGCTGTCGTGGCTCAAGACACTGGACCGCCGCCTGTTCGCGCCGAGCCTCTCGGTGGCCTATCCGACCGACGACCTGGCCTTCTGGCGCGCGCATTCCATTCCCGACGACGTCGATGTCCATGTACTCGCTTCATCGAAATGGATGGTCGCGCTGCATCAGGAAGCGCGCCGGCGCAAACTGGGCCTCGGCGCGAAGCTGTTGCACAAGGCGCTGACCTACGGCGCGATCCGGCCGCTAGCGGCGCGGCGCATGCGGCGCCTCGCGAGCCAGCACGACCTGGTTTGCGACTTCGATTTCTCGCTGCGTCATCTGGCAGGCAGTTGCGGCGTGCCGTGGATTGGCGTGAGCCACTTCAGCCTCGCCGCACGGCTTGGCAACAAGAGCGAGCGTTACGTCGCCCGCCGTGTCAGGCATTTTTCACGTTACTCCGCGGTGGCCGTGCTGACGCCAGCCATGCTGCGCGAAGCGCGCGACCTTTTCGCGACAAGCCGTGTGGACGTTATCGAGTTGCCGAATGTGATCGACGTCGAGGCGTTGCGGCGCGCGGCGTCCGAGCAGATCGAACGTCCGGCTGACTCGTTCATCGTGTCGGTGGCGCGTCTGGACGAAGGTCAGAAGGACCATAAGACGCTGCTGCGAGCCTACGCGCGGTTACGCGAGCGTGGGCGCTGCAACGCGGCGCTGGTGCTGATCGGCGAGGGGCGGGACCGAGGAGAGCTGGAGCAGCTCGCGCACGAATTGGGGATCGCCTCGTCGGTGCATTTCCTGGGTTTTTGTGCGAACCCTTCGCCCTATATCAGGCAGGCGGAACTGCTAGTGCTGAGCAGCCGCTACGAGGGGTTCGGCATGGTCCTCGGCGAGGCCATGGCGCTCGGCACGCCGGTTCTATCGACCGATTGCCCGACCGGACCCCGCGATCTGCTGGAGGGCGGCAAAGCCGGCCTGTTAGTGCCGCCGGGCGATGTCGACGCGATGGCGCTGGCCATGGAACGTCTTCTCACCGAGACCGAACTGCGCCGTAGCCTCGTGCAAGCGGCACTGCAAAAGGTCGCCAGTTTTGCGCCCGCGAGCGCGAACCAGCGGATGCTCGAAGTGGCCTCGAGGCTGTTGAGCGAGAAGGGGGCAACGCCTCGGTGAGCCGTAACTGTGACTGCGAGGCGGTTGCGTAGATCGCTAAACGCTGGTCCCCTTGTGTGCCGAATTCATGCTGCGGGCAGAGGGTGCGGCATGCGCGCAGTCCCGCCGCGTGCCGCGTGTGTGCCGTCGACGCCGGCGCCCCTCGCCGACGAGATCACTGGCATGTCGGGCGACGTGCCATATAGAGATAGAATGGTGCGCTTTGCCCGTACTCGACTCTGCCCATGTGGTTCAAAAACCTTCAGTTGCACCGCCTTCCCGCGCCGTGGTCCATCACCCCCGAACAGATGCAGAAGTGGCTCGCGCCTCATGCTTTTGCGCCCGGCAATAGTGTCGAGATGCAAAGCCTCGGCTGGGCGTCTCCTCGCGACAATGATTCGCTTGTGTATGCGCTCAATGGGCAATTGCTGCTCACGTTTCGCACCGAAAAGAAACTGCTGCCGGCTTCGGTTGTCACGCAAGTCACGAAGGCGCGCGCCGCCGAACTGGAAGAGCAACAGGGCTTCAAGCCCGGCCGCAAACAGATGCGCGAACTCAAGGAGCAGGTTACCGACGAACTATTGCCGCGCGCTTTCAGCATTCGCCGCGATACGCGCGTGTGGATCGATTGCCGCAACGGCTGGCTGGTCATCGACGCAGCGTCGCAAGCGGTCGCCGACGAAGTGCGCGGGCTGCTGGTGAAGTCAATCGATCAGTTGCCGCTCGGTACCGTGCGTGTCACACAATCGCCGGTTGCGGCCATGACGGATTGGCTGCTGTCGGGCGAGGGGCCCGCTGGTTTCACGCTCGATCAGGACACCGAGTTGCGTTCGCCGGCGGAAGGCAACGCGACGGTGCGTTACGTGGGACATACTTTGGACGCCGAAGATATGCGCCGTCATATCGAGGCCGGCAAGCAATGCATGCGGCTTGCGATGACGTGGAACGATAGGGTGTCGTTCGTACTGACGCCTTCGCTGACGATCAAGCGCATTGCTCCGCTCGACGTGCTGAAAGAAGCGAGCGACCCGACCGCGCAGAATGACGACGAACGCTTCGACTCGGACTTCACGCTGATGACTGCGGAGCTCGATCGCATGCTGGGCGACTTGCTCGACGCGTTGGGCGGAGAGCAGGTTGACGCGGTGCTGCAGGCCGCGGCGGCTTGAGGGTGTTAGTTAGAGTTGCCCGCCGGTAACGTAGACCGGCGTCCTTACATGGTTTCTAACTCTCAGCCTCCGTTGACATACACCTGTTGACGCATGGCTATTCGGCCCGCCTCGCGCGGGCTATTTTTTCTGCCGTTCATACGCAAATGCCTCGTGGCGATAGTTATGGCCAACGATGGCGACGCGGCATCGCAATCTGAATTTTCCGCATGCTTTTCCGGTAAATCCGGTAGGCGTCCGGTGCTGGTCTGATACCCGGATGAACTTGGCCTGCTCATAATCAGGGGTCAGGAATCCAGCAAGGGACGGCTATGGCGATGAGCGACGCACACCACGGGAGCCCGAATGCCCGGGCAGCGGCAGGGCACGTGCCCGGACAGATCTGTCGCATCGTGCATTCTCATCCCGCCGATTGCTGCACCGTTGAAGCGCCCCGTCTGCGTGAACGCGCCGTCCGTTGCTTGCATATGAGCGCGCGCGACGAAGCCTGATGAGTCGCACACCTTTCGACCCGGCCGCGCCCGACGTGGCGCTTTCTCCAGAAAGCGTCGAACAACTGCGGGCCGAACCCTGGCGCTATGGATTTATTTCCCTGCTGCGTCGCATTGGTGCTGATCCCCGCATCGATCCAATCGGCACTGCACGGCGCCCGCAGGCAGAACCCTTCCGTCTCGGCCAGGCACCAAGCCTCGCATTCGCGCCGCGCGAGATTGCCGACGTGCGCACGGTCAACGGGCGTCTGAAAATCCGGCTTCTGGGTCTGGGCATGCTCGGGCCAAACGGGCCGCTGCCCGTTCACGTCACCGAGATTGCGCGGGAGCGCGAGCAGAACCGGCACGACCCGACGCTGGTTGATTTCCTCGATATCTTTCATCACCGCTATCTGACGCTGCTATATCGGGCGTGGGCGTCGGGCCAGGCTGCCGCGGGGCTCGACCGGCCGGACAATGAAGCGTTTTCGTTCTACGTCGCAAGCCTCACGGGTCACGATGTCGACGAAATTGCTCATCAGCCGTTTCCTGCGCATGCGCGTCTGGCGGCATCCGCGCACCTGGTGCGTGAAGGCCGCAATCCGGAGGACTTGCGCGCGACGCTCGAACACTACTTCGGCGTACCCGTCGCGATTGAGGAATACGTCTTTCACTGGATGGAAACCGCGCCGGCCAGCCACAGCTACCTCGGCGCGCCCGTGGAGTCGTCAACGCTGGCGATGGGGGCGATGCTCGGCGAGCAGGTGCCGGATCGCCAGCACAAGTTCCGCATTATCCTGGGACCGCTCGATATGGACGCCTACCTGCGCTTCACGCCGCAGGGTGTGGACCTGCCGAAGCTGGTCGAATGCGTGACGGAATTTACCGGACGGGGTTCCCGCTGGGAACTGGAGTTACGCATCAAGCCACAGGGCGCACCGCCTGCGGTACTGGGTGGGCCGCAGCGACTGGGATGGTCGGGATGGCTCGGGCATGCGCCCACCAATGCGCCGATTACCGGCATGCGCTTTGAACCGGATTACTACGCGGATTACTACGCGACGCGATTCACGAAGCGCGACAGTCCATACAGGCAACGCCGCGATACCGGCAAGGGCTACCTGCTGTCGTACTACAACGAAGAGCTACTGTATCTGCGGGAACTCGCCGCTGAATTCGGGCAGGCGCATCCGAAAATCGCGCGGCGTCTGGGCATGCAGGCGGGCGAGATCGGCGATGTTTACGTTCAGCGGCTGATCGAGGCATTCAGCTTCATGGCTGCGCGCATGCGCCTGAAGCTGGATGCCGCGTTCCCTGACTTCACGCGACCGCTGCTGCAATGCCTCTATCCAAACTACCTGGCGCCCACGCCATCGATGAGCGTGGCACGGCTTTACCCTGATCACGCGAAGGGCGAACTTGCCGGCGGAGTCTGTCTTGCGCGTGGCAGCCTGTTTGCGTCCGACGTGCCCGATGGAGGCGGCTCGCCATGCCAGTTCCGCAGCACACAGGACGTCACACTGTATCCGCTGGAAATCGTTAGCGCCCGGCTGACCGGCATTCCGCCCGATATCCCCGCGCTCGACCGTTACGTGCGTCCCGACCGGAAAGTGCGCGGCGCATTGCGCCTGCGGTTGCGAACCACCGGCAGCATCACCGTTGGCCGGCTGCGCGGGCTTGATCGCCTGCCGGTCTATCTCGCGGGCGACGTGCAGACCGCGTCGCAACTGTTCGAACTCCTGCATACAGCGGGCATTGCATCCGTGCTCGCGGCACCGGGTAGTTTCGCGACTGTTCACGAGCCAATGCACGCTGTCAGACGTGATGCCGTCGTGCATGAAGGACTCGGCACGGACCAGGCGATGCTGCCGCTTGTGTGGCCGAAGTTTCACGGCCATAACCTGTTGCATGAATATGCGGTCTGCCCCGAACGCTTCCTGTTCTTCACGCTGACCGGGCTCGAGGCGGGCCTGCGCCGGATCAAAGGTCAGGAGGTTGAGATCGTCGTGCTGCTCGACCGCCCCGCAGGCGACCTGTGCAATCGGGTCGAGGCGTCTCACTTTGCGCTCTTCTGCACCCCTGTCATCAACCTGTTTCCGGTCAAGATAGATCGGCTCAGACTGCCTGACGATCACACACCGGCGCCGCTGCTTTTTGATCCACTCGCGCCCGAAGATTACGAGGTGTTTTCAGTCGCGGCGTTGTCCGGATTTGTCGACAGGAAATCTTCGGGACTTCAGTTCCATCCGCTGTACGAGCCGCTCGCGAACAACGAAACAAACACTGCCGGACGGTACTTCGTGGCAACCCGCGAGCCGGCGCAAGGCGGCGACCTGACGCGCCGCTACCAGACGCGCGCCGCCTACGCGCCGGGCGAGATGCTGATGTCGCTGGTCGACGCACACGGTGCGCCTGCTCATGACGACATGCGGTACATCAGCGCGCAGGTGTGGGTCACCAATCGTGATTTGCCCAGTCTTCTGCACGTGAACGGCGTGGACGATCTCACTCCGGTCGTCAGCGCGCCGGTCGGCAGCGTTGGACTGATCCGCGCGCCGACCGCGCCGAAAGCACCGCTTGCGCAAGGCGCCACAGCCTGGCGGCTGGTCCGTCAGCTCAACTTCAATTATCTGCCGCTGGAGGACACCAGCGGCCAGAGGCTGCGCGAACTGCTCCTGCTGTACGCAACCGGCGACAACCCTCGCTTCGTGCAGCAGGTGCAAGGCATCGTGGGCGTCGAGATGCTCACGGTCACACGCAGGCTGCCCGACGCAGATGGACCCGTTTTCGGCTGCGGCACCGGCTGCACGCTCACGGTCGATGAAGCGGGCCTCGCCGGTGAGAGTCCTTATCTGCTCGGGCTGATCCTTGAGCACTATCTCGCACGACACGTCTCGATGCATACCTTCGTGGAGACCTCCATGCGTTCGATACAGCGCGGCCCCGTCGCACAGTGGCCGCCGCGCATGGGCACGCGTAGCGCGGCCTGAATGGCCGGCCACTGCATCAACTCATTCTGGACGAAGGAGACGTATGCTGAAGTTCTCAACCCAACGCACTATCACAGCCAGCGGTGCGGCCTTGCCCAGGTCGCCGTCGGGCGAGCCCGCACTGGTGCTCCGATCGATCCGCGGCGAGGAAGCCCTGTCGGAAATCTATACGTACCTGCTGGACATGGTGACGCCGGACGACCTCGACATGCTGGCCGACGACGCGGCGAACCTCGACCTGCGCGACATGATCGGCAACGAACTGACGGTGAGCATCCAGCTTGAGGGAATCAGCCGGTCGTCGGGCCCCGTGTGGGCACGGAATATCGGCAGCGGCACGCGTGAGATCAGCGGCATCGTCACGAGCGCGCGCTTTGTCGGGCAGCAGGACCGGCTCAGCCACTACCAGTTCACCCTGCAACCGTGGATCTTTCTGGCGGACCAGCGCTCGGACTACCGGATTTTCCAGCGCAAGAACGTGAGAGACATCATCCGCGAGGTGTTGCAGGCCTACCGGTACACCTGTGCCTGGCGCACCAGCCGGATCTACCCGCCACTCGACTACCAGGTCCAGTATGGCGAAACGGACTTCGCCTTCATCAGAGGCTGATGCAGGAAAACGGCATCTACTGGTTCTTCGAACATTCGCAAACCCACCACACGATGGTGTTCGTGGACCATGTGGGCGCGCACAGACCGGTGGACAGCGAGGCGTATCACACGCTCGCGTACTACCCGCCGGGACACAAGATCGACGCCGAGTATATCGACGCGTTCGATATCGCGCAGACGCTGCAGTCAGGCGTGTGGACAACCAGCGACTATGACTTCAGGCAGCCGGAGGCGAATCTCGCGGTTCGCAAGGTCCAGCCGCAGGAGACGGTGGACAACGATCTGACGCGCTACGAGTGGCCGGGCGACTACACGGACCCGGCCGAGGGGGCGAAGCTCGCGCAGATCCGCATCGAGGAAATCTTTGCGCGCGGCGAGCGGGCAGAGGGCCGTGGCAGCGTGCGCAATGTCGTGTGCGGGACGAGCTTCCATCTGGAGAACCATCCGTACCGCAAGGCGAATCGGGAATACATGGTGATCCGCGCGAAGCTCGACGCCGAGGAGACGGCGCAATCCTCCGGTTCGGGCGTCTACCGGTTCCGCACTGAGTTCACCGTGCAGCCGGCGACCAATGTGTTCCGCCCGGCGCGCACGGTCCCGAAGCCGCGTACGACCGGCCCGCAACCCGCCGTGGTGACGGGCTTCGACAGGAACGTCGTGTCCACCGAACCGTATGGTCGCGTGACGCTTAAATTCCGCTGGGACAGGTCACCGAACCGGGACGCTAACTCATCGTGCTGGGTGCGGGTGATGTCGCCATGGGCGGGTAACGGGCACGGGAGCATCAGCGTCCCGCGTGTGGGCACGGAAGTGATCGTGGATTTCATCAACGGTGACCCGGACCGGCCGTTCGTCATCGGGCAGGCCTATAACGCTAACAACATGCCGCCGTGGCCGTTGCAGGGTAACCACATTCTTTCGGGCATGCGTAGCCGCAGCCTGAAAGGGGGCGCGTCGAACCAGTTTGTCGCCGATGACACGCCGGGCGAGTTGCAGGCGCAGGTGACGAGTGACCAGTCGAACTCCCGGCTGGTGGTGGGCTACAACACACGCATCGTGCCCGGCGAGGGACGCAAGCAGGCGCGCGGCGAGGGTGTCGAGATCGCCACCGACGCGCACGGCGTGATCCGGGCAAACAAGGGCCTGCTCATCACCACGGAAACGCGCGACGGTGCCGAGGCGCCCGCCAAGGACATGGGCGAGACGGTGCAGCGGCTCACGCAGGCGCGCGAGCAGCATGAAACCCTGGCCGGACTGGCGCAGCAGAACCAGGCGCAGGACCCGGACAAAGATCAGAGCGATGTCACGAAGGTCATCAAGGCGCAGAACGACGAAATCAGAGGGGCGGGCGGCAACAACGAAGGGCACTTCCCCGAACTGGCCAGGCCGCATCTGGTTCTCGCCAGCCCTGCCGGTATCGAGACCACCTCGGCACGATCCACACATGTTGCGAGCGGTGAACATATTGCGTTGACCAGTGCCGAGCATGTGAGTGTGTCAGCTGGCGGACGGCTGCTCGCAAGCATCAGGAACGGGATCAGGCTGTTCTGCGTCAAGGCGGGCATGAACCTGATTGCCGCCGGCGGGGACATCGATCTGAAGGCGCTGAAAGACAGCGTCAACATTCTGGCGAAGCTGAGCATCACGCACACCGCCAACCGGATCACGATCACCGCGAAGGACGAAGTGGTGATCAACGGCGGCGGTAGTTATACCCGGTGGAGCGCAGGACAGATCACGAGCGGTACTTCAGGTGGCTTTGCCGTTCACGCGGCCAGCCGTGCATTCACGGGGCCGGACAACCAGGAAAAGCCGGTGTTGCCTATGACGGCCCCAGTGAGGGAGGACCTGCACTTTGCGCTGAGCGCCCTGGCTGGTGAGGCGCATCGTTACCTGAACGAACCGTACGAACTCTACAAGGGCGACGCGAAAATCGGCCACGGTCTCACCGATGAATACGGCCGCATTGTGGTCAAGGACCACCAGCCGGGTACATCCGCTTACCGGGTCAGGCTAAGTAACGGTGGTCAGTTTGATCTCAATGTGCGTGATGCACTCAATGGCAATCCTGATCATACCGATTACCGCACCAACCGCGGTGAACGTCTCGTTTAAGGCCGAGCGCCATTTCATCAAGACAGATCGACAAGGAAGACGACGTGCCACATTTCCCGCTGAAGACCCACAACCCGGCAAACGTTGCCATCGATGAACAAAGAAGAACGGCGCAAGGCTCGGTGCAATGGCTGCTGGAAGGTAATCCGCTCGCGCCGATTACGGAAGGCAACCGGCTCGATTTCATGATCTGCGGCGAGGAGGGCTTCGCCTCCATTGCGAAGGACCTGTCGGAAGCGAAAGAGACTGTTGACCTGATCTGCTGGGGCTTCGATCCGGGCATGGAGCTGGTGCGCAACGGAGACCGGTGGAAGCGGGGCGAGACATATGGTGAAATCCTCGAGCGCATCACCACCAGAAAAGATCACCCGGTGACCGTGAGACTGCTGATCTGGTACGACCAGGTGGCGTCGGCGAAACAGAACAACATGCCCGGCTATACCGATCAGGGCAGTTGGAATCCTGTAGCGAAACTAGCAGGCGGATCCTCGCCTTATAACAACGCCGAACGCAACAAGGATTGCGTCGCGTGGTGGGCGCGTAATCTGCCCAATGGCCGTGGAAGCGGGAAGAATCCGCGCCTGCAGATTGTTTTGCGCAGCATTGCCGCAGCAGATGTGACCCAGGCGCTTACGAATGAGGAGGACAAGCCAGCTTATGAGTGGGCTAACCTCGTTGATGAAACAGGCCTGCTGAAAAATTATCCGACGCATCACCAGAAGCCGATACTGATTGATTACGCGTACGACGGCGGCAGGAAGGCCGTGGGTTACGTGATGGGGCTAAATTCGGTCACCGATTTCTGGGACACCGCTGAGCACCGGCTGGACGATCCCCTGCGCGAAACCTGGGCGGACGGCAAGACTACCGACGAACGGAAGCACGAAACGGCCACGCAGAAACTGGTCAGTACCGCGACTTACCGGCATACCAAGCCCTATCAGGACTACGCCTGCCGCATCGTCGGCCCGGCGCTGCAGCAACTGCACAAGAATTTCGTGAACGGCTGGAATACGTTCGCCGGGAAGCAGAGGCTCACTGCCGACCCGACGGTATTGCCGCCGAACATACCGAAGCTGCCTGCCAACCCGGCGCACCGCGTGCAGATCGTGCGCACCCAACCGCACGAGCACGAAAAGACCATCAAGGAGCTGTACATCCACGCCACAAGTTACGCGCGCAACTACATCTACATCGAGAATCAGTACTTCTTCTATCCGGAGTTTGCCCGCCAGCTGAAGCGTCATCGGGAGGCATTTTGCGCTGGATGCATCAGGGCTGGGCAGCCGCTGGCGGAGATTCCGCAGTTGCATCTGTTCATCGTCATTCCGCATCCTGAGGACGACGGCATGGTGCCGCGCACGTTCGACATGCTGACCGAACTAGGTGCGAGCAGCGCAATGCCAGAACAGGGGAAGTACGTGGACCGCGGCAAGCTCGATCAGAACTACGCGGATGCGCACGAGGGCCCAAAGGGCAACAAGGTCCTGAACCGTCCCGATCTGAAGCAGTTGGAGGCCACGTTGGGGTTGAAGGTGAGCGTGGCGCGGTTACGAACCAGTGGCGCGGATGCGAACGGGAAGATGGCGTACCGCGAGATCTACATTCACTCGAAGCTGATGCTGATCGACGATGTGTTCGTGACGCTGGGCAGCGCGAACCTGAACCAGCGCAGCATGGCGGTGGACAGCGAGATCAACATTGCTGCGACCGGGCAGGCGTGGGCGAGCGGGCTGCGGCAGCGGGTGTTTGAACTGCATTCGGGGGGCAGTATTTCCGGTAGTGGTGATCAGACCCAAGTGCCGGATGTATTTGAAAACTGGGGGAAGCACATGGCTATAAATCATGACATTCAGATTGCAGGGCACAAGAACATGCAGGGTTTCCTGCTGCCATTCGAAGATCACCGGGCCACTACAACGATGCACGCATCGGTCACGCTCCCGTCCTACAGCAATACGGCAATCGTATGAAAACAACCGGTTCCACCCCCGTTGCCCGACTCGGCCGCCTGCTGATCGCGGCCCTTTGCCTGTACGCCACCAGCGTGCAGGCGGGGCCCTTCACATCACTGACCAACAAGCTGACCGCCACCATGTCTAATCTTCCGCGTTACGAGAAACTGCCGCTGTTCGACCCGCACCGCAAGAGCTTCACCTGCGTGTACCAGGACCAGCATGTGCCCGCCATTGATCCGCAGGCCGAAGCCTGGTTCCAGCAGGCACTGGCGCTGGACAGCCCGGATATCTATTACAAGGAACGGGACTACCCGAAGATCTACGAACTGTATCTTCGCGCCGCAGAACGCAACCATTGGAAGGCGATGCTCAATCTTGCCTCGCTGATTGTCAGTGGCTACCCCGGCGTGCCGGAACAGGACCCGGAGAGGGCGGTCGGCTATGTCGAGAAGGCGATGCAACTGGGCGTTCCGGATGCGTACGACATGATGGGCACCTACCACCAGAACGGTATGATCCGGGGCGGCGATGCGACGAGTGCCTATGCATTTTTCCAGCGCGCGGCCGACATGGGCAGTCCGTCGGCGATGACGTTCCTTGGTTACAAGATGGCCGGCACCTACGACAATCCGGGCGAAGGCTTCTGGGGCAATCTGGCTGTCGCAGTCCCGATGCTCGAATGCGCGTTTGCACAGGGTTACGGGGATGCAGGCGAAAAGCTGAGCTTAATCTATGCACGTCCGAATACACCGGAGGCCAAGCTTCGTGCGCTCAAGGTTTTGCATGAAGGGGTGAAACTCGGTAGTGCAAAATGTGCACAGAGCATAGCCCCGGAATTTCGGGGTCTTGGCCTTAACCATGGCAGCAACCTCGTTGGCTATATCGACAAGGCACGAGCGGAACGCTACAGCAAGATTGGCAACGCCTTGGAGTTTTATGACGGCCGCCTGAAGCTTCCAAATCTGGACAAGGTGCTGCCACTTCCCCCCGCACCGCTGCCGAAGTGGGACGGCAACAAACAGACACTGATCGACGCAGCCAAGGCGGTCACGCTGCCGCCCAAGGCACAGCAAGGCGCAATGTTGCACGGGCGCGAATTCATGCCGGAAGGCCATGGGGTGTTGCCGCTCGCGCAGAGCCCTTATGCGCTCGCCGGAGACCAGCCAGTGCCCGAAACCGGCTACTGGCTCGCGCTCTACAGTCCGTCGATGACAGGCGCTGCAAAACCGGCGTATGCGCGTGGACAGTTTCCGGAGCGTTACCAGACCGGTGAACGTTTTGAAGCTTCGCGCTTTGAATGGCTCTCACCAGCAGAAGTGCAGTGGCAATACCTCGGCGAAGCTCGCCCATTGCCTCCGGGGCGTGAGGTCTTCCTGAGACGGATGCTCGGGGCGGGGCTACTGCGACAGGTATCGCCGCCCGCATCGAAACTGCAATGCAACGGCATGCAACGCTGCCCCCAGACTGGCATCTGGGAAGGCCGTATCCGGGCAGACAACCCACTGGCAGCACTGTACAACCGGTGGGAACGACAGACGTTTGTTGAACAGGGCCAGTCCTTTCCGGACCCACGCGGGCACCTCTTGGACATCGCGTCAGAAAGCGTGCAGTGGACCTACCTCGGTAGCCCCAACGCCGACGCGGATGCACCCGGCTTAAAAAAGATCACTCTTTAATCTATTCGGCATTATCTGGTTCAAAGGAAAACGCGATGGCACGGCAGGCCGGGGCCGGATGCCGTCGTTGCCAGGGATTGGAATACGCAAATGAAGGACAGCCTCGTGATGCGAATGAAGGGCGTTGAAAACACGAAAGGTTTCCCGCTGCCGTTCGAAGATCGCCGGGCCACCACAGCGATGCACGCATCGGTCAACCTTCTGTCACCCAGCAATACGGCACTCGTATGAAAACAACCGGTTCGATCTCCGTTGCCCGACTCGGCCGCCTGCTGATCACGGCCCTTTGCCTGTACGCTACCAGCGTGCAGGCAGGGCCCTTCACCTCGCTGACGGACAAGCTGACCGCCACCATGTCCAACCAGCCGCGCTACGAGAAACTGCCGCTGTTCGATCCGCACCGCAAGAGCTTCACCTGCGTGTACCAGGACCAGCATGTGCCCGCCATTGATCCGCAGGCCGAAGCCTGGTTCCAGCAGGCGTTGGCGCTGGACAGCCCGGATATCTATTACAAGGAACGGGACTACCCGAAGATCTACGAACTGTATCTTCGCGCGGCGGAACGCAACCACTGGAAGGCGATGCTCAATCTTGCCTCGCTGATTATCAGTGGCTACCCCGGCGTGCCGGACCGGGACCAGGACCCGGAGAGGGCGATCGGCTGGGTCGAGAAAGCTATGCAACTGGGCGTTCCGGATGCGTACGACGTGATGGGCACCTATCATCAGAACGGTATGGTCCGGGGCGGCGATGCGACGAGCGCCTATGCATTTTTCCAGCGCGCGGCCGAGATGGGCAGTCCGTCGGCGCAGGCATTCCTCGGTGAAAAGCTGGACGCGGCCTACGATAATCCGAGCGAAGGCTTCTGGGGCAATCTGCCGGTTGCAGTGCCCATGCTCGAATGCGCGTTGGCGCAGGGTTATGGCGACGCCGCTGCGGAGTTGGGTTTTGTCTACGCACGTCCGAGAACTCCCGAGGCCAAACTGCGCGCGCTCAAGGCCTTGCACGAAGGTGTGAAACTGGGCAGTGCCAAATGCGCGAGCGCACTATTCACTGAGTTCGACGGTTTCAACCTAACCAATGACCGAAATTTGCCGGGCCACATCGACAAGGCGCGGGCCGAACGCTACAGCATGCTGGCCCGGGCTCTAGAACACTATGACGGTCGTTTAAAGCTGCCAAACCTTGACAAGATACTGCCACTTCCCCCCGCACCGTTACCGAAGTGGGACGGCAACAAACAGACACTGATCGACGCAGCCAAGGCGGTCACGCCGCCGCCCCACCCGGCGTAAAAAGATCACCCTTTACCCACCCGAATTATCAAATTCAGAGGAGACACAATGGCACGGCAGGTAATTGTAGTGGGCGACACAATGGCCCCTCACGGCGGCACGGTCATCACCGGCTCCGACGTCGATAGCGTAGATGGAAAGGGCATCGCCCGTCAGGGTGATCTGGTTGACTGCACGGAGCATGGCGTCAACCCGATCGCCGAAGGTGATGAGTCGAGTATTTTCAGCGGTAAGCCAGTGGCCCTTCACGGCCACCGCGCGGAGTGCGGCTGCTCACTGGTCAGCCGTACTGGCACCTTATCTGTATCGTGAATCGCTGTTTACACAGCGACGCCACGTGCGGGTGCGGTCTTCTATCAGCCATCGTTTAACCAGGTGAACCGTCCAGCCCGCGTGGGCGGTTCGCTGCGGGCGGGTTATTCGAAGCTTCAACCCCACCACTCAAACTACTCACCCCGATACGCCCGCTCCAACCCTTCGACATCGAGCTTCACCATTCTCATCATCGCCTGCATCACGCGATTCGCCTTGGCGGTATCCGGATCGCGCAGCATGGTCACGAGCACATCGGGCACGATCTGCCACGAGACGCCGAACCTGTCCGTCAGCCAGCCGCATTGCCACGGTGCGCCGCCGTCCGTAAGCTTCGCCCAATAGCTGTCGATCTCTTCCTGCGAACTGCAATGGACAAAGAGAGAGATCGCCGGCGCGAACGGAAACTGCGGGCCGCCATTCAGCGCCATGAATTCCTGGCCTTCGATCTCGAACGTGATCGCCAGCACGCCACCTCGGGTCCGGGGCCCGCCTCCGTGTAATGCATCGTGGTGACAATGCGCGCCCCCGAAAAAACAGACGTATAGAAGCTTGCCGCTTTTTCAGCATTCCCGTCGAACCACAGACACGGCGCGATCTTCTGGATGTCGGTCTCCTCCTCTTTGAGCGGACGCGCCGTGGGTTACTTCATGGCGGCCATGGCCTGCTGGATTTCTTCGGTGCTGAGATCGCGCTTGTGCGTGGCCAACGACCAGCTATGGCCGAACGGGTCTTTCAGCTGGCCGTAGCGGTCGCCCCAGAACATGTCGGCGACAGCCATCTTGACGGTCGCGCCGGCATCGACGGCTTGCTGGAAACTGGCGTCGACATCTTCGACATAGTGATGAATCGTCACCGGCGTGCCTTGCAGATGGTTCGGTCCGAACGCCTGGTGTTCAGGCCATTCGTCGGTGAGCATCAGCATCGAATCGCCGATTTTCAGGCACGCGTGCATCACCTTGCCGCCCGGTCCCGGCAGCCGGAACTGTTCGACGGCGTTGAAGGCTTTCGTATAGAACGCGATGGCTTCGGCCGCGTTTGCGCAGATCAGGTATGGCGTGAGCGAGTGCATCCCGTCCGGGATCGGTTTGACAGCAGTGCTGGTCATGACGGCGACTCCTTGAAGTAACAGGTTCGTGGATTGAAAGTCCGACTGTTTCAGCCAGGCTCTCAACGTTACGACGAGTACGTCAGCGCCGGATCGACACTCCGTAAAAAATATTTTTCAGCACGAACGTGCGCGTGACCGACCAACGTTCTAATACGTGAAAGTCTCTTGTCAGCCCTCAGCCCTCAGCCCTCAGCCCTCAGCCCTCAGCCCTCAGCCTTCAGCCCTCAGCCCTCAGCCCTCAGCCCTCAGCCCTCAGCCCTCAGCCCTCAGCCCGCCGGATTGTCTTCGTCCGCAGGCGCCGCAGGCGCCACTGCGGGCCCCGGCGAGGGCGCCGCCGCGCCGGCGGGCGCGCCGAGTATGCTGATCTGGAATGTCGGCGTGGCCGCGAGTGACTGCAGTGTGGAATCTTCGGGAATGTGCTCGAAAAGCGGCAGGATGACGGAGCCGCCGATCACCGCGCGCCGGCTGTTGTCAGCCGGACGCAGTCCCCACACATCCTGATAGACGACCGGGACCGCGACGCCGTTGCGAGTCGTATTGCCGATGTAAAGCATCACATGCCCGCCGATATAAATCAGCGTGCGTAACGGCACGCCATGTTGCGCCAGATAGTCGAGGCGTTGTCCGGGCGTCGAAGCGGACAGATCGATCATGCGCCCGGCGCTCATCTGCGTGGACGAATGGCGCGGCAACCACACGCCGAAGGTCGCGAAGATGCTTTGCAATTCCGACGAGCAGTCGTTGTAGAGGCCGCTGTTGCCCCAGCCGTAAGGCCGGCCAATCAGCGCTTTGATCAGCTTCGCGAGATGGCGCGGCGTGGCGGCGAGCGGCATCGGTGCAATCTGTGCGTCGCTAAGCTCGGCTGTGCGCACGAGCGCGTCGCCTTCTGCGTCCCGTGCGGGCACGAGGACTTCGCGTGGAGCTGGCGTGTCGGCGACTGCGCGACGTTCGCTAACGTCGGCACCGGCATTCCCGTTGGGATCAGCGTTGGCATCCGCGTCCACGTTCAGGTCATTCGCAGCGCCACCACCGCTAGCGACACCGTCAGCCGCCGGCCTTGTCTTCGCGCCGTGCACCGCATTGACCGACGAGCGCGCGATCAATGGCAACAGCGTGCCGGCAGGTGCATCGAAGCGGAACACGCCGTGGCTATCGCGCACCGGCGCGGAAGCAGCGATCACCGCGCCGAGCGATTTCGCCGTCGCTGCGCGCCATGTATCGACAAATCGCTCGCTCGCCATACCCACGCCGTCGCTGCGCACCCAGCCCTGCACGTCCGGCGTCTGCACATAACGCCATGCGCCGTCGACGCTCGCGCCCAGCACATACAACGGCGTGCCCGGCCGCACCGCGGAGATCTGCAGGTTGTCGAACGGATAGCCTTCGCCAGCCAGACGATGACTGTAAAACGACGGGTCGGAGGTCGGCAGTTCGCGCACCATGAGGTTGGTCGTTGCGATTGCGCGCCGTGTGGGCTGATAGACCGGCGCCTCGGTGAACTGCGCGACGTTCATGTTCCGCGCGATGGCGTCGATCCACGCCTTGTCGTGCGGGCGGAAGTTCTCGCCATAACCCATGGCCGCGCCGCTCTTGCCGCTATTGTCGAAGCTGGCGATGCGGCGCTGCTGCAACGCGACAATATCCGCGCCTTGCTGGCGGTAGACTCGCATGGCGACGTACGCGGAATTCCACGGCGACGGCGCATTCGTGCCGGTGCCGAAGTAGCGTGCATAGAGCGCCCGGAAGTGCGCCTGCTGGTCGGCGGCGCTCAGGAACGCCTGGTCGTAACCGGGGCTGGACGGATCGAGCCAGTGATCGACGTCCTGATCATAGGCGGCGAGCGGAAAAAGCGTAATCGTATCGGCGGTAACGTGCGCATCGCGTGTCTGCGACGGATTGCTACACGCGGCAAGCGCCGCAAGCGAAGCGAGAGCCACGGAAAATACGACGGTGCGCGCGGCGTTCGGCCACAGGCGAGCGATGCGGAAAGAGACGGCTACAGGCATGAGTTCGGCGAAGTATGTCCAAGGGCACGATGATACGGCGTCGCGCGTTCCATTACACTTGATCGATCAGCAAACGAACGCGTCCAACGCCTCGTGCGTTGAACCAAAGGAGCACGACATGCAAACGAGCGCACGCAACCAGTTTGCCGGCGAAGTGATAACAGTCACGCACGGCGCCGTAAACGACGAAGTCACGCTGCGCACCGCTGACGGACTCGAAATCGTCGCGATCATCACGCACGGCAGCGCAACGGCGCTTGGTCTCGCCGCAGGCAAGAAAGCCTTCGCGCTGGTGAAGGCGTCTTCGATTATCGTGATGATCGACGTAGCGAAGAATCAGGTGTCGGCGCGCAACTGCATCGCGGGGACCGTGACGGCAGTAACGAAAGGTGCGGTCAATTCGGAGGTGATCATCGGCGGGGGCGGCGCGCAGATCGCCGCGGTCGTGACCAACGACAGTGCCGAGCGCCTGGGCCTCGCGGCAGGCAAAGCGGCGACGGCGATCTTCAAGGCATCGAGTGTGATCGTCGGTGTCGATTCGTAGTGGCCGCACTCCAGTGAAGCGGAGCGCCGCTTGCTTTACACTGGGCCGCCTGGTTGCCTCACTTTCCGCTTTATCACGGACCCGTCATGTTCGAAGTTTCCTCCGCCTCGCAATTGCCTAAGGCCGCGCATTACGAAGAACTCGTCGCGCAGGCGCGCGCGCTCCTCGCCGACGAAACCGACTGGATCGCCAACGCCGCGAATTTCTCATCGTTCGTATTTCATTCGCTGAGCGATCTGAACTGGGCCGGGTTTTACTTTTACGACGGCCGCGAACTCGTGGTCGGCCCGTTTCAGGGAAAACCAGCGTGCGTGCGCATCGCGCTCGGCAAAGGCGTCTGCGGCACGGCCGCGCAAACGCGTGAGACGCAGGTCGTACGTGACGTCCACGAGTTTCCCGGCCATATCGCTTGCGATTCCGCGTCGCAATCGGAAATCGTCGTGCCGCTCGTCGCACCCGACGGCACGCTGATCGGCGTATGGGATGTGGACAGCCCGCTTGTCGCGCGCTTCGACGAAGACGACGCAAAGGGCATGCAAGCGCTCTGTGCGGTGTTTGTCGAAGCAGCGCTGCCGCGCGCGCCCTAACCGCCGCACGCGGTCTCAGCCATCGTCAGAAAAATACAAGGCCCGCGCGATGCAAGACCCGTCCCACCCCTCAGTGCATGCGCGCGACGCCGCTCTCGCAGCGGCCCCATTCGGCATGTTCATTTGCAATGCGCAAGGCACGTTCGAGCACGTCAACGCGGCATTCGAAAAACTGACGGGGATGACCGCCAATGAACTGGTCGGCCGGCGCAGCTTTGAATCGCTGCACGATCCGGCCGAGCTCGCGAGACGCCGCGCCGAATTGCCGATATTGTCCGCGATAGGCGCGCGCTACGAGAGTGAGTGGACTTATCTGCGACGAAGCGGCACGCCGGTGCGCGTGGTGCTCGCGCTCTCTCCGCTTTCCGGTGAAGCGGCGTGTGATGCCAGCGAGGCGCGTTACGTCGGCGTCGTCGTCGATATGACGCGCTATGCGCAATCGGACGCGCGCCTCTGGTATGTCTCTCATCACGACGGCGTGACGCGTCTGCCCAATCAGACGCTTTTCACCGAGCGCCTCGAGTTGACGATCGCACGCTGCGAACGCCACCCGAGCGGCTTTACCGTATTGATCGCCGAGCTCGATCACTTGCGCAAACTCCGCGACGCGCTCGGTCTGCACGCAGCCGAACTCGTGTTGCAGATCGTCGGCGAGCGGTTGCGCGGCCTCTTTCCGAACGACGGCACGATCGCCTCGATCGGCGGCACGCAGTTCGCATTGCTGATCAACGAGACCGGCCCCGCCGCCGATTCGTTCGCTGCCGAGGCGCTTAGCCGCATTGCCGAACCCATCGACTATGGCGGAACGGCGCTGAACATCGCGGCGAGCATCGGCATCGTCGCGTATCCGGACGACGGCGGCGATGCGCCGACGTTGATGCGCCGCGCGGGCGTCGCGCTCTCGGCGGCAGCGGCGGTCAACGGCAACGCGGTCCGGCGTTTTTCGACTGCGCTCGAAGGGCAGGCCGCGCGCCGCTTCCAGATCGAGACCATGTTGCGTGAAGCGTTGGAGCGCCAGCAATTGCATCTCGTCTACCAGCCGCAGGTGACGCTCGCCACTGGCCGCATCGCGCAAGTCGAAGCGCTGCTGCGCTGGAATCATCCGCAGCGCGGCATGATCAGTCCGGCGGAATTCGTGCCGGTCGCGGAAGAGTCCGGCTTGATCGAGCAGATCGGCGAATGGGTGATCCGCACGGCGTGTCGCGACGCGGGCAAACTCCTTCGCCTCACCGGCAACCTGCCGCGCGTCGCGGTCAATGTGTCGCCGCAGCAGTTCCAGCGGCACGACCTCTTTGAGACCATTCGCGGGGCGCTCGACAGTGCCGCGCTCGCTCCGTCCTATCTGGAAGTGGAGATCACCGAAGGTGTGTTGCTAGGCGACACCGAGCAGACGCTGCAAACGCTCCACGCGCTGCGCGAGCTCGGCGTGGAGATTGCCGTCGACGACTTCGGCACAGGCTATTCGAGTCTCGCGTATTTGACGCGGTTTCCGTTGAATCGCCTGAAGATCGACCGGTCTTTCGTCACGCGAATGGGCACGGATCCGCAATGCCATGCGCTCGTCGGCGCGATCGTTGCGATGGCGCACGCCCTCGGGCTGCGCGTCACGGCGGAGGGCGTCGAAACACCCGAGCAGGCGGCGCAGTTGCAGGCGCTTGGCTGCGACGAGGCGCAAGGGTTCTGGTTTTCGCGGCCGGTGACGGCGTCGGGGCTGGGGAATTTGATTGGGCCGTTGGATGCGGGCTAGGGGTTGTGTGTGTTGGTGCCGGGGTCGTGTAGGAAGTCCACGACGGCGTATCCGCTGCGTAAACACAGAGTACAGCGCTCACCGCCTGGCAGGTCGCCGTGGCCCATGTTTGCGATAATGACTTCTATTGCAGACCTGCGGGCGACGTTTGCGCGGAGCATCGATCCGGGGAAGCGGCAGCATATTTTTTGCCACGACAGAGCGCCGCACCGGCGGAACTTGACTAATTGATTTTCGACAATGGCCATTCCTGATTTTCAGACTCTGATGCTTCCCGTTTTGCGTTCGTCCGAAAAGGGCGAAGTGAAAGTGTCCGAGGTTGTTCAGTCATTGGCTGACACATTCAAGTTGAGTGAGGACGAGCGATTAGAACTATTGCCGTCCGGAAGGCAGACTACTTTCGCCAACCGTGTGCATTGGGCAAAAAGTTATCTGGGAAAGGCAGGGTTGGTCGAGCTGACCAAACGAGCCCACTTCGTGATAACTGCCCGAGGGCGTGACGTATTAGCCAATCCGCCTCAAAAGGTCGACATTCGCTTTCTGGAGCGATTCCCCGAATTCGTATCGTTCCGAGATGCCAGCAACGCCCCTGAGATCGCTTGCAAAGACTCCGCCGCGATAGAAGCGGTACAGGCAAGCGGGATGACACCCGACGAGATCATTCGAAAAGCTCATGCCGAGTTAGACGATGAACTCAGTCTTGATCTGCTTGCTCGCATTATCGCGGCTCCGCCGGAGTTTTTTGAACGCCTGGTAGTCCAGTTACTACTGGCCATGGGCTACGGGGGTTCTACAAGCGATGCGGGACGAGCGTTGGGCAAGAGCGGCGACGGAGGCGTCGATGGGGTTATTGACCAGGACGCCTTGGGCTTGGATCGTATCTACGTGCAGGCGAAGCGCTACTCGGACGGCAATAACGTCAGCTCCGGCGCGATCCGTGATTTCTTTGGTTCACTGGATCGCTTCAAGGCGGCAAAGGGACTTTTCGTTACCACTTCGGCCTTTTCACCTTCGGCCAGAGAGACGGCTGAATTCCTTAGCAAGCGTATCGTCCTGATTGATGGCCGTCAGCTAGCCAGGCTGATGATCAGGCATAACGTTGGCTGCCGTATTGAAGAAACCATTCAGTTGAAAAAGGTCGACGAAGAGTTTTTTGAGTAAACGTCTAACTGCAGATTCGAAGCGATGTCGATGCCTCGGCATCTGGACGATGATACGCTTGTGCCCGCCACCGTCGCAGCGTTGTGGCAGTCCGCGTCCCGGGCATTGCAGACACGCGTTCTTCGACGGAACTGTCTGCTGAGACTCAACAGTTGCATCACAGATGCAGCGATCCGCCGGCTTTCTTAGCGCTGCTGGGTGACGCGGGCGAGGGTAACGTTGGTGTCAGATAACCATAGCAACGGATTGAGTCATTTCAAACCGCATCGGTTGTGGGCGTTGGCCGCTGTAGCTCATTTCGTTGGCATAGCCGCTTTAATTGCGGTTGTATCCGTGCTCCCGAGAGGAAAGCACTTCTTTCCAGTGGCTCTCTCGGCGAGCGATCTCTTCGCCCGTCGACTGGATATCGGCTATCTCCAGAAGCGAGAAGCTGAAGTCATCTTGGCGTTCGGGGCCGGCCAGCCCCAGTTCCTTCACCAGTGCGATATTATTCCCATGGCCGTTCGCGACATAGGTTGACCAACGCTGCCAAATCCCGTGTTCACCGTCTGCCTTACCGACGTACAGCTTGCCGTTGCTGCGGTCTGTGATCAAGTAGATTCCCTTGACGTTCGACAAAGCAGTTCGCCAAGATTCAATGTTTTGAGAAACAACGATATCAAGCTGCGCCTTTCGCAGATTGACCCGCTTAAATCCGGGAAAGCGGCCAAAGCTGACCCGTTCCGGTAGCAACTCCGCTACCATCAAGTCATTCTCCAGCGTCTCGCCTAGGACATATCCCGCCCGCTCTTTATACGCGCTTTTCACGTATAAGCACCCCGAAAATTCGTCGGCACTGGCAATTCGTTCCAAGTCGTACATGAAATGCGGCTTAGGTTCCGACACCGCCTTCACACCTTTCACATGGAAAAGTCCTGCGTATAGCCACTTGCCTCCGCCAATATCGATCAGCGACACGACGAATCGGCGCGAGAAGTTCTTCCGGCTTTGCCATGCCTGCCACGTATCGAATTTCCCTGCAATAAAGACGTCAATGGGTCGCTCCCGGCCGTTGAACCGCGCAAGGTGAATCTTGGCGATCTTCGGCGTAAAACTGGGTTCCCATTTCTGTAGAAGTTCGTATAAATGCATTGATCGATCACTCAGAGGTAGCCTAACCGTGGCGGAAACTAGTCGCGCCTGCCACGGGACGGCCCCAGTCCTTATCCACCAAGCGTTTCAGCCCGGTCGCCCGGTGCGTTGGCCTCACTGGTAAACCACTATCGCGCGTGGATTGGTATGCCAGTACTGTCAGACAGGAACGCGTATACGCATGCCCTTCTTTTCGCTTCGAGGAGGCGCCGTTGAAAAGCTCCTTCTGCAAGTCCGATCCAGTCCCGCTATAGCAACTCCGCAAGGTTCCGTGCTTCACGCACACCGTGCCGGCAGTCCACGACCAGCCATGTGCGCAGGCAATCGGTACGTCCAATCGAACAAAAAGGAGGCAACATGCTTTCAGGAATCCACGTGCTTCGAGCGGCGGCGAGCGCCGCATTGGCGCTCTGCGCAAGCGGGGCTTTCGCGCAGGCTTCGATCGTTTCAGGGCCGTCCAGCGATCCCGCCTGCATGGTCCCCTGGAAGAGCGACACGAAGTTCATCAAGTATCCGAAGAAGAACGCGCCTTACCGGATCGCACTCGTGAACGGCTATATCGCGAACACCTGGCGTATCCAGATGATCAGGACGGCCAAGGCCTACACCGCGCAACCGGCCGTTGCCGCCAAGCTCAAGGAATTCAAGGTCGTCTCGACCGGCGAGGACGTTCCGGCGCAGATCTCGGCCGTCAACAACTTCATCGATGCCGGCTATGACGCCGTCATCGTGAACGCGCAGAACCCCTCCTCATTCGGCCCGGCGATCCGCCGCGCGAAGAACGCCGGTGTGGTGCTGGTCGCTTTCGACAACACGCTCGACAGCGAAGACGCGATCAACGTCAACGTCGACCAGTATGGGCTCGGCGCGCTGTGGGCCAAATGGCTCGCGGGTCACCTGCCAAACGGAGGCAAGGTGCTCGAAGTTCGCGGGGTGGCGGGCACGTCGGTCGACACGGACCGGCACAATGGTTTCACGAAAACGCTGGACAACACCGGCAAGAAGTGGAACGTCGTCCAGGTCTACGGCAAGTGGGACGACGGGGTCGCGCAAAAGGTCGCCGCTGACGCGATTGCCGTGCAGGGTCATTTCGATGGCATATCGGCGCAGGGCGGCGACACGGGCGTCGTGCGCGCGATGATCGATGCGAAACACCCGTTCGTGCCTTTCGGCGGCGAGACGGAGAACGGCTTTCGCAAGTTCTGCGCGCAGTATGGGAGCCAGGGCCTGAAGTGCACGTCGGCGGGCACCGGGCCCGCGCAGGTGGCCGTGGCGATCAAGACGGCACTCGCTGCGCTGGATGGCCAGACGATTCCCGTGGCGATCAAGCTGCCGCTCGACGTCACCGACGATTCGATGCTGAAGTCGGGCGTCAACTATTTTCCGAACGACTCCGACAACTTTTTCGTCGGCAACTCGTTTCCGACATGCGGCATCATTTTCTCTGCGCAGGAAATCATGAAGCAGAGCCAGGGCAACCAGTGACCGGATGATGGCCCGCGCTGTGACCGGAGACGAAGCATGCTGCAGGATGCAGAGCAGCCGTTCTTTCAGATGTCTGGCGTGTCGAAAAGCTACGGCGGCGCCGTCGCGCTGGATCACGCCGAGCTCACGGTGCGCAGAGGCCGCATTCACGCGATCCTCGGCGAGAACGGCGCGGGCAAGTCCACGTTGCTGAAGGTGATGTCCGGCGTCGTGCAGCCGGACGAGGGCACGATGCAATTCGATGGCCGGGAGGTCTCGTTCGCGTCGCCTGCCGAGGCGAACGCGGCCGGTATCGTCTGCGTGTATCAGGAGCTGTCGCTGATCCCCGACTTGAGCGTGGCGGACAACATCTACGCTGCGAACCCGCCGCGACGTTTCGGGATGATCGACCGGCGGGCCCAACGCCGCCAGGCCGAGGAGGCGCTCGCGCGAGCGGGCGCCGCCGACATCAATCCGCTTGCGAAAGTCCGGGACTTGCCGCTGTCGCGCCAGCAGATGGTCGAGCTCGCGAAGGGGCTGGCACACGCGCCGCGCATTCTGATCCTCGACGAAGCCACCTCGGCGCTGACCGCGGCCGACGTCGCGCGCGTGATCGAGGTGCTCAAGCGCCTGCGCGAAGAGGGGCTCGCGCTGCTGTTCATCTCGCACCGCATGCACGAGGTGAAGGCGCTCGCGGACGAATGCACGGTCTACCGGAACGGTCGCCATGTGATGAGCTTCGAAGCTGGCACGCGCTCCGACAATGAGGTTGTCGAAATGATGATCGGCCGGAAGTACCAGCATGCGTTTCCTGCCAAACCGGCGGACCAGCCCGCGCACGCCCGCAGCACCGCGCCGGTTCTCGCCTGTCGTAATCTCGCATGGAGCGACACGCTGCGGGGCATCAGCTTTTCGTTGCAGCCCGGTGAAATCCTCGGACTGGGTGGCCTCGACGGACAAGGCCAGCGCGAACTGCTGCTCGCGCTGTTCGGCGTGTTGCGCGGCTGCGCGGGCAAGATCGAGATCAACGGCAAAGCCGTGTCGATCGGGAGCCCGACGGCCGCTCGCGCCAACGAAATCGGTATGGCGCTGATACCCGAGGACCGCAAGACCGAAGGCTTGATGCTGCCGATGTCGGTACGCGAGAACCTGTCGTTTGCCGCACTCGATCGCATGTCCACCGCCGGCATAATCGATCGCGACCGCCAGCAGTCGCTCGTCGAGCGGATGATGGAGCTGCTTGCGATCAAGTCGTTCGGCGTCGACGCGCCCGTGGGCTCGCTGTCGGGCGGCAACCAGCAGAAGGTCGTCATCGCGAAGTGGCTGATGCGGCAGCCGAGGATCCTGCTGCTCAGCGACCCGACGCGCGGTATCGACGTCGGCACCAAGCAGGAGCTCTACCAGTTGCTCAGGCGCCTTGCCGACGAAGGCGCCGCGATCGTCTTCTATTCGACCGACTATGACGAGCTGATCGGCTGCTGCGACCGCGTGCTCGTACTGTACGAAGGCAGGATCAAGAAGGAACTCGTCGGCTCGGCGATCACCGAGCAGAACCTGATTGCCAGTGCTCTCGACCTGCCCGTCGGGCAGATTTTGCCTTCCACGGGAGTGGCGCTATGAGCGGGCTGCGTTACTGGTATGCGGAGAATCGCGGAGCGGTGTTCGCGTTCGGCCTGTTCGTGCTGATGTTCGCGATCTATCTCGTCAACTATCCGTCGGCGTTGTCGGCCAACATATTTCAGACGGCAGCGAACAAAGCGGTACTGCTCGCGCTCGTCTCGATGGGGCAGGCGCTCGTCGTGCTGACCGCCGGCATCGACCTGTCGATCGGCATGACGCTGGTGCTGACGAATTGCATCGGGTCGTGGATCGTCACGGGCGACTCGCTGCACAGCGCGCTCGGCATCGCCGGTGTGCTCGGCGCGGGTGCACTGTGCGGCGCGCTGAACGGCGTGATCATTATTTTCGGCCGGCTGCAGCCGATCGTGACGACGATTGCGACGGGCGCCGTCTACTACGGATTGGCGCTGCTGCTGCGCCCTGTGCCCGGCGGATCGATCAACGAGGACCTCGCCGACGCACTGACGGGCAAGGTCGCCGGCGTCCTGCCAGCGAGCTTGGTGATTCTGCTCGCCGCGATCGTGATCGTCTGGATTCCTTTCAAACGCTCGGCGATCGGGCGAGCGGCATACGCGACCGGGTCGTCCGAACCCGCGGCTTTCCTGTCCGGCATGCCGATCCGCCGCGCGAAGTTCGCGAGTTATACGCTGGCCGGCCTGCTCGCGGCAGTCGGCGGCCTGTTTCTGACGTTCTTTACGGACACCGGCGAAGCGAGCCTCGGCAGCGCGAACTCGTACACGCTGTTTTCGATCGCCGCGGTAGTGATCGGCGGCGTGTCGCTGCTCGGCGGCAAGGGCAGCGCGATCGGCGCGATCTTCGGCGCATTCGCGTTCCGTTGCATCGGCGATCTGCTGTTCGTGTTCAACGTCGATGCGCTGTGGCAGCCGCTATTTCAGGGCATGATTCTTCTGCTTGCTGTCGCGATCGGCGCGTGCGGATTGTTCAGGGTGCGCAACCGTCTGGAGTGGTTTCAATGAGCCACGCTTCCGCGACCGGCCGGACCACGTTCGTGTCCAGGCTCACCCGCAGAATCGACAAACCGATCGTGATCGCATTCGCGTGCATCGTCGCGCTGCTGCTCGTCGGCGGGATGTTTTCGCGCAACTTCACGTCGCCGGAATACATCCTGCTGCAACTGAAGGTCGGCGCATTCCTCGGCATCATTGCGACCGGCCTGATGATGGTGATCCTGCTCGGCCACATCGACCTTTCGCTGCCGTGGACGATCACCGTCGGCGCGATGATGGCGTGCGCGGTCGCGGGGCACGGCGATCTCGGGCGCATCCTCGCGATTCCAGTCGGGATCGGTTGCGGCGTGCTGATCGGCATCGTCAACGGCATCTTCGTCGCACTGCTGCGCATTCCGTCGATGATCGCGACGCTTGCGACCAATGCGGTCGCGCAGGGCATCATGATTGTCTATACGGGTGGATCGTCGCCGCAGGATTCCGCGCCCGAGGTGATGCGCTGGCTCGCGGCGGGCTGGCTCGTACCGGGCGTGCCGAATGCCGTCGCGCTGTGGGTGGTGATCGGCGGCGCCACGATGTTCCTGCTGTCGCGCACGACCTTCGGCCGCACGCTTTACGCGATCGGCAACACCGAGCGCGCGGCGTATCTTTCGGGCATCGATACGCGGCTCGTCACGGTGACCGCCTTCGCCGTGTGCAGCGCGTTCGCCGCGTTCGGCGGCGTGCTGCTCGCGGGCTATGCGTCGAAGGCCGCACAGTCGATGGGCGATGCTTACCTGTTGCCGGCGATCGCGGCGGTCGTGCTCGGCGGCACGTCGATTCTGGGTGGACGGGGTTCATACCTGGGCACGGTGGCCGGCGCGATCCTCATCACACTGCTGCAATCGATCCTCTCGGTCGCGCAGATGCCGGAGGCTGGGCGTCAGATCATCTACGGCGTGGTGATCGCGGCGATGCTGCTGCTGTATGGGCGAAGCAAGCGAGAGGCGTAGGTCGAGCCGCTGGCCCGCCAGTCGCGCTCAATCAACGAGTGCAACCGGCCATGAACCGCCATTCGCCCGCACCGTCGCTCGGACATTCAGGGGCAGTTCGGTAGTCTGCGTGTGAGGAAGTGGGTGTAACCCATCCAGTGCTTGAATGTCCCGAAGACATGTTCGACGGTGCGTCTGCGTGTCGTCATTGCGTCCGGCGTTTTGTCGAGTCGACGTTGAACACCTTCCAGCAACGACTCGTGCTCCCATCGGGTGATTCGTCGATACGGACTTGGCGTGCATTGCGATTTTATTGGGCACTCAGGACAGGCGCTAATCCAGTAACGGCGCAACTGCATACCGTGCTCCTCCCGGGTGAAACGGTAGATTGCCCGTTCACCGGCTGGACACTGGTACTGGTCGTCCCGCGCAATGTAGATGAAGTCAGCCCTATCAAATCGACCATGGCACTTCGCGCTCGATGTCATGGGTTTCGGCGGCATTACCGCGATCCCTGCGTCTGCGCACTCTTTGATCTGAGGCCCACTGTAGTAGCCACGATCGGCGACTGCCTGCAGGTTGGTCCGACCCATCGCATCGCGTGCAGCTTTCGCCAAGGGGGCTGAGTTGCGCCCGGTCGCTGCCAGAGTTTGTGACCTCGTGAGCAACGTTGAGGTGGTGTTTGGCGTCTACTGCCACTTGTACGTTGTAACCCACCATTCCCGAGCCTTTGCCGCTCGTCGCCATGGAGCGCGCGTCGGGATCAGTCATCGAGAGTTGGCCATCAGGCTGCGTCTTGAGTTGCTTCTTGATCTGATCGAGGTTCCGCATCTGCTCGCGCAAGTGTGCGATCTTGTCCTGCAATCGGGTCGTCTTCGCTTCTAGCTCAGCAGGTCGCGTACGATCGGCAGTCTCCAGCGCGTTCAAATACCGCTGGATGCTCTCCTCGATCTGCTTCTGGCGCTTTCGACCTTACCGTCTGTGAAGTTGCGATCGCGAGTGTTGACTGCCTTGACCTTGCTACCGTCGATGGCAACGAGCGCTTGAGAGAACAGCTTCAGCGTCTACTACTTCGGCTTCATCGTCACGATCATCTCGCTGGCGGGCAGCGTATTTCGTGTTTGGCTGTTTGGTATCGAAAAAGACATCAGCGGGTTGATCGCGCAGTTCGGGGTTGGCCTGCTTGCGACCGGACTTGCGCTCGTGTTCCGGCTTATCTTGACCGCACGCGTCGAATCGCTTAATGCGAAAGATCTGAGTCAGACCATCGACGAGTACGTACAACGGATCGACCACATTGTCGTCAAGGTCGAAGCGTCGGCGGCGAACTTCGAGGCGCTGTCGCAATCGCCGCAGGAGCGCACGCGCGCCGTGGTCGAAGCGACCTACGAGGAATGTACGGCAAGTCTCCGATCGGCAGCCACGGTGTTTTTGGAGTCTATCGCGGGAATATCTGAGCAAACGAGTCAGTCCGTCACGCGTTTCGGCCAAGTTGTGGAATCCGTGCCGGTAGCGTCGCATGTGGAGCATTTCGATTCGAGCATCATGCAACTGAACACTGATCTCAAGAATTTTGCGGCCGAAGTGTCGAAGTTCGGGCGGCTCACGACGGACGAGGCGCTGCGCACGACGAAACAGGCACTCGATGCATCGAGCAAATGGCATGTCGAAAGTCTCAATGAGATGTCGAATGCCAGCCAGCAGTCGATTCGAACGGCGCTCGCCACACTCGAGAATCTTGACATGTCCGTGGATACATCGAATGTGAAGTCGGATTTGCAGGCGCTGTCGCGTAACATCGGATCGTTCTCGAAGAAATTCAGCGAACTGGACGACAAGCTGGCGTCGGCGCACACGCGTCACAGTGTCGAAGCGCTGGAACCGATCGTGGAAAAGTTCGCGGAGCATCTAGTGCGTGCGACCGGCGAAATCGAGATTCAGGCGCTCGCGCAGTTCAACGATGCCACCTCACGGCTGACCAAGGAAGTGGTGAACGGCGTCGAGGCGGCAAGCGACCGGGCGCAGGCAGAGACGACACAACAGATCGACGCGCTGACAGGGCACATTCACCGGCTGAGCGTGGCGCTCGAACGTGCCGATCAACAACCCGCGATGGAGCGCAACGGACAGCGGATCGATGCACTGGCGGGCAATGTCGATCGTCTGATTGTGTCGCTTGCCAAGGCGGACCAGCAGGGCGCGACCGAGCGCAGCGCACAGGCGGTCGATGCACTGGCGGGCAATGTCGATCGTCTGCTTACGACCTTGCAGAACGGATTGCAGTCAGGCAACGAACAGAACGCGCAGCGCATCGACGCGCTTGCTGTGAACGTAGACCGACTGATCGGCGTGCTCGAACGTTCTGCGACGCGCAATGAGCGGCACAGCGCGCGCATGCCGCCTGCGTTCGTGTCGGCTCAGGGTGGCGCGATCCAGATCGAGACCACGCCGGCGTCGCGCGTCAATCCGGCGTGAGCCTCCGATGAGAACGCCTACGCAACAA
Source organism: Paraburkholderia kirstenboschensis (assembly GCF_032806925.1). Lineage (NCBI taxonomy): Bacteria > Pseudomonadati > Pseudomonadota > Betaproteobacteria > Burkholderiales > Burkholderiaceae > Paraburkholderia > Paraburkholderia kirstenboschensis. Next base: position 3,976,388 of record NZ_CP136513.1, read on the forward strand.
GACAGCGTCTTTTTGCTGACGCTCGTGGACTTCCTATTTCAGATCATCTTCTTCGGCCTGTTCGCCTATGCCGTTTCGGTGGCGACGGAAAAGACGGACTGGAAGTCGGCGGCGGTCGCGCTACAGGAAAAGTTCAAGGATGAGTCACCCGCCGACGTCCAGAAAGTCGTCGATGCGATGCCCGACGACGCCGAGCGTCTCAAGGCCGCCATGGCGAACGAAGAAGCGGCAAAACGGCTGGAGATGCACTTCGGCGTGTCAAATCTGACGCAGTTGACGGACGAACTCGCGCGCATGGCGCCGATGGATCAGCTGGGTTCGGCGAGCAAGCTGATTCAAAAGGCGGGCAGCGTCGACCGCGCCAACGATGCGGTCGATCGCTATCTGAAGAGCGGAATTGGCAAGCCTGCGTGTCTCTTGGCCGATGTCGCAAAGAACCGCGCAAAGCCGCTGGCGACCGTTATCGGCTATGAGGATTATCTGGAGTTTCAGGCCGAAACGCCGGAGCTGTCGGTCGTGTTGCTGAAGGTGGGAACGGATTACGCGTCCGTCCACTCGCTGCCGCTTGCGCAGTTCAAGCAGGTGTTCAGCAAGCTCGGCGCGCTGTACCCGGATTGCATGACCCTTCAATCTGCTTTCGATCTCGGTCCAACGCCCGATATAGTCGAACGACGACACGTTAGGAAATTTCTTTTCGCGTCACGAATTCGAGTGCTAAAGTTCCGAGCCGTTGCGCCGTTATTAAGGAAGCATGTAAGACAAGGGGCGGAGATCTGATTAACGTTTGGGGCGCTATTCAAATCAGCTCGGCCGTCAAGAAAAACTGAGAAACACGAAGAGACCAAAAAAATGGGCGATAGGAAGATGCGTGCGGCGGTTTGCGTAACCGTTGCTGGTAGCGTGCTGTTCGCAGTTTCTGGTGTGAACGCACAAGAGTCCGCCAATGACGATCTCAATTCCTGTGTCAGAAAAGAGCAGATCATCACGACCGCGAAGGGCGCGGGAATTGGCGCACTAGCGGGGCTCGGCGCCATGCTGGTGGCGCACAAGAAGGAAGATGCCGGTAAAGCGGCACTGGTCGGAGCAGTGGCGGGCGGGATTGCCGGCTACGCGACTGCCTATTACACCGCAGTCGACGTTTGTTTCAAGAAAAATCCGTCCTGGATTCCAGAATCCAAGCTCCAGCGGACGAAAGATTATGACAAGGTGAAGAAAGAAATCCATTATCGTGCCGCCCAGGGCACGGTGACCAAAGTCGAATCCGTTGAGGTTTCCGACTCGGTGGCACCGGGCCGACAGGCTGAAGTTACTAGCACTTTCATCGTCATGACGCCAAAGGGCGACGACGCCCCGGTTACGATCGAGCGGAAGCTTTTCGCCGTCGCGGACGTCGACGGGAAGGAAACCGAAGTGCCTTTCCCCGCCGATAAAAACAACGGTCAGCAGATCACGCTCGAGCCCGGCGAACAGAAAGACACGGTTCATATCCCCATTTCGAATGACGCCAAGCCTGGCAATAAATACCGCGTGCAGATTAGCGTAGCGTCTGGCGGGAACACGCCTTCAGTGTCTTCGAAGGATTTCTCCGTCAACTAATACCAAGCGTGGCGAGACGGCCATCACGTCGTCTTGCGTTCTGTCGACCTTGTATCAAGGTGGTGGCGCGCGTCCGCGCTTCCCGAATCTATGAAACGGCTCTTCACACGTCTTGTGTGCCTGATCGGCTCGCTGCTGCTGACCGCCTGCGCGGCCAGCAGTCTGCCTGGCTTCCAGAACGCGTATCGCGCCTACAATGTCCCACAACGTCTGGTCGAGCAGATCAGGACGAAGTTCGCCAGTCACGGACTCACGCAGGCATCGGTCGCGCGCGACAACACCGGTCGTATCCAGTTGGTCGGAACGTATCGGGACGAGGACGAAGTCGATGCCGCGTTCCTGATCGTTCAGTCGATCGTCGGCATCAAGTCGACTTCACCGTTCTATCCGGAGCACGTTCTCAAGAAACGATGGGACGCCGAAGCCGGTAAGGCGCTGGCGAATTTCACGCTCGCACAGAAGCAGCAGGCGGCACAGCCGGTGAAGCGCGCGCTTGTCGTCGGGATAAATCGTTTCGCCGATCCCTACCATCTTCCCGACATTCAGGGCGCCGACGACGCCGTGGTCGTCAAACGCTATCTCGAGCACGCAGGTTATCGCGTGACCGCGCTGCTCAACGAGCAGGCGACCGAGTCGAACATCGAGTCGGCGATCGCGAGCATGAATGCGCAGATCCGGCCCAACGACGACGTCTTCATCTACGTATCCAGCCACGGCAACATCCCGGTGCCGAGCCCTGCTGGCGGCGATAATCGCAAGATGTCGATCATGGCGTACGACTCCGGCAACGCCGACACGGTGCGTTCGAACGATCGCGCCGACATCATTCTTCACTTCCAGCAGCACGCGGTGCCGGACACGCTGGTCCAGGACCTCGCTCGCAAGCCGAGCCACGTGACTCGCGTCGTCATCGATACCTGTTATAGCGGCGACATGCTCGACGACATCGTCGATGAGAGCGCGGCATATGTCCGGCAGACCAATGGCAATCGCAACGAGTACGCGGGCATTTCGCTCGCGTCGTGGAGCGGCGATTCGTACACGGGGAAGGGAATCCGCTTTTCGGACGACGGCGCTGCGGCTGCCAGCGCCGCGACCAGGACGCGCACGGTCATCGATCGCAGCCGTTCGGGCTACAACATAATTACGGCGACGAGTCCGAACGAAGAATCGCTCGGCCCGACGAGCGGGTCCTTCGAAAGTCCGCTCGCCCGAGATCAGGTGCTCAAGGGATCGTTTTTTACGCAGTCACTGTTCGCCTATCTCGATCACTACCACGGTCAGCTCGCGCCGGCGTTCCGCGACGCGCAGAGCTTCACGTCGCGCAAGGCCGTCGAAGTATCCCGCGGCGAACGCCATCAGATACCGCGCGAATATTCGACGATCCCCGCCGATCAGAACGACCTGTTCCCCTAAGACACCTCAACGAACCGTCAATGCCAGCCTTCCGGAGATTTGCCATGCGTCATGTTCTCACCGCACTAGCGTTTGCCACGGTTGCTAGTCACGCTCTCGCTGAAGACGGCTACGCCGCAAAATCCCTGTTCTTTGGCGGTGACGACAACATTCGTACCGTCGCGACATCTCCCGCGCCGGTGGCTCCTGACGCCACCGCGCTCGCCGATGCGACGCCGGCCAACGCGGTGTCCGGCGCGCCGAAAAAAACCGGCGTGGTCAAGGTCGCGCACAAGAAGGTCGCAAATGTCGGCGCCAGCTATTTCATCCGGCTCAAGGACGCCAATGGTTCGACGCACGATGTGCTCGCGCGCCGCGTGTTCCGAAGCGGCGAGCACTTCCAGCTCGGCGTGAAGGTGAACCATCCCTCGTATGTCTACATCCTCAACCAAGCCCCCGACGGTTCTGTGACGCAGATTTATCCGCAGCCCGCGCAGGACAACTTCGTCGATGCGATGGGCGTCGTATTCCTGCCCGCGCGCGGCTCGTTCGTCTTCGACGAAAAGCCGGGCATGGAAAAGCTGATGGTGTATCTGTCGCCGGAGCCGGTGCGCGGCGAGCTGCGCAAGCGCATCGGCGGTTACGCGCCAGACCTCGTGTCGACGCCGCTCACGCAGGTCGCGCAGTCGTGTGCGCCGGGCGCCGGCGCTTCCACGGTGCAGGCCGCTGCGCCCGCGCCGGCATCGTCACCGGATGCGCCAGTGCAACTCGCGAGTGCGGACACCGGTTACGCGGCAAAGGGCATCGCGTTCGCTTCCGACGATCCGTCGGCTTGCGCGCCGACCGTATCGATGGCCGCGCCGCCCGGATATGCCGCGAAGGGCATTGTCTTCGCCGATGACCCGGCGCCGGCCGCCGGCGGTCAGGTCGCGTCGTACGTCGTCAAGCCGGCGAGCGCGCCGGACGCCAATCTATATCTGAAGATCAATCTCGCGCACGAATGACGCGGCCCGCAACGGGCACATCGGCTAAATACAACGGGCGGTCAACATGGCACACAACCATCTCATCATCGGTCTTGGCGGTTCGGGCGGAAAAATCATTCGCCATCTGCGCAAGACCGTCGAACGTAACCGCGACGTCGACGGCAATTCGCCGTCTGAGGCGCGTTTCGAATATCTGTACATCGACACGTCGACCGACGAGCTGGACAAGCGCGACGAGTGGCGCGTTCTCGGCAAGGACATCGAACTCGGCCGCAGCCAGTTCGTAATCAATACGGCCAGCAACGTGCGGCCCGTACTCGACGATCCCGCGTCGTTCCCGGGCCTGAGCAGCTGGATTGAGCCGCGCAGCATTTTCGATTTCGTGAAGCCCGGGATCGCCGGTGCGGCGCAGCGGCGCAAACTGGGCCGTATCGTGTTCGCGCAGAATTCACCGCAGTACGTCAAGGCCGTCGAGGATCGCATCCGCGAACTGGAAGAAGGGCCGGGCGGACGCAAGGGCGTGACGATCCACATCGTCTGCGGTCTCGCTGGCGGCACCGGCAGCGGTTCGATCGTCGATGCGATCGCGCTGATCCGCGACAAGTACCCGAATTCTGATCTGTACCGGATCCTCGTCTATGCGTTGTTGCCCGAGAAGGATTCGAAACGCGTACGCAACGTGGCCGGCTTCTCGAACTACTATGCGAACGGCTATGCGGCGCTCGCCGAGCTGAACGCGATGGCGGTGGGCCAATATCATCCATCAAGTGTGCTTGATGGACAGCCGAGGCAACACGACACGTACTTCAACGGCTGCTATCTGGTCAACAACGTCAACGAGCACAACCTCCAGTTCGACGTCGATGCCGAACTGCCGCGCATCGTCGCCGAATTCATCTATCAGAAGACACTCAACACGCAGTGGGAAGGGCTCGGTCGCGCGGAAAAGGGGGAAAACGACGTCAAGAACTTCGAAACCGACACCGGGACGGAGCGCTCGCGTGCCAAGTTATTCCTGTCGTTCGGGGTCGAGCGGATCGTCGTGCCGGAGCAGGAAATCAAGGAATTCCTCGCCTACGGGTTCGCGCAACAGGCCACGCGTCAGCTGATGTACAACAACTTCCGCCAGGGTGAAGGCTATGCGGACGAGCCGGTCCAGAAAGATTGGGGCTCGGAAGCGCGCAAGCCCGACGTGATCCAGAAGCTGCTGCTCAGTGACGCGCATCTGATGCTGGAAACCGGCATCCTCGAAGACGACGCGAAGAACGCGATGTGGAAGCCGGCGCGCGAATACTGGAAACAGATCGTCAGCCGTCTTGCGCCCGAAATCCGCGCGGACCAGACTCTTGAGCAGACGATGTGGGTTCATGCGCTGAACTCGCGGCTCGCGAAGGTATTCGATGAAACGTACCGAACCATGGGCGGCGTGCGTAAGTTTTACGAAATCAAGGCCAACGCGCGCCTCGAAATGGCACGGCACGTGGCGCGTCAGATCGAGAAAGAATTATTCTCAAACTGGAAGGTCGGTACGCATTCGTTGATGCAGTTGCGGCAGTTCGTCGATGCACTGGTGGCGATGCTCGACGAGCGTCTTGCACTCTTCAACGAAGAAGTAGCGAAAGGACCGGCGCAGGAACAGAACATCCTGAAGCGGATCGCGGAACTCGATGCGCAGTTCAACAAGGTCGGCACGCTCGGCAAGCTGTTCACGGACAAACGCGGCGCGCTCTTCACCGACATCGCAACGCAGCATCAGGATCTGTTCGCGCTGCGCACGCTGATCGCTGGGCAACGCTTCGCCAGCAGCCTGATTCCGTTCATCAAGGACGAACTGGTTACGTTGCGCGGACTGATCGACTCGCTGCACCAGAACCTCGCGGCCGCCACCGAGAAAGTGCACGATGAACAGGCCGCACGGCTCGTCGCCAACGAGGCGCTCAACCAGCAACGCATCTTCGACCGCAGCGCGATCGATCGCGTGATGAAACTGCTCACCGTCGACGAGCAGGCACAGGTCGCGCGTACGCAGAAAGTGCGCCAGTCGATCATCGAACTGGCGGGCACGGAGGTCGATTCGTTCGACAAGCTCGCGCGCGGCATTTCGCTGGGCGCCATCATCTCGACGATCTCGCAGGCGTCGGCCGTCATCGTCGAACTGGCGCACGCGGAGATCGCGAAGAACGTGCAGCCGGTGCTGCACGTCAATATCGTCGAGCGTCTGCAGAAGCAGTTCGATGCGAATCCGAGCGGCCTGAAAGAGTTCGTCTCGAAGCTGTACGAGACGTCGGGCACGATGCTGCAGTACGACCCGAGCGAAGTCGGCCGCAACGTGGCGAACAACCAGGGCGGCTCGATCGGAACGGCAAGGACGGTCGCGGTGTTCCTGCCGGATTGCGAAAGCCAGAAAGCCTTCCACGCTTCGCTGACACGCATGTTCGAAGAGCAGAAAGACATGGCGTCGGACACCGAGGTGGCGTGCGGCCGGCTGTCGAACGAGATCGTCGTGATAAAAATTGCTTCGCTGATGCCGGTGCGGTTCGTGGAATCGCTCCGGGTTCTCGAAAGCCATTACAAGGGACTGCTCGGCGATTTCAATGAATCGTATCTGCTGCACAGCGCGGGTAACGGCAAGAATCTGCCGCCGCTGTATGCGCCGACCGGCGAGGAAGTCGCCACGCAGGTTCGCCAGAAAAGCATGCCTTATCGACTGCTCGCGCGTCTGCTCAAACTGGTTCGCGAACGCGAGAACCCGAAGACGGGCGTGATGGAGTGGATCGTTGCGTACAAGGACGACGGCCTCGAGCGACGCATGACATTGAATGGCGACAGCTGGAAAGCCGTGTTCGAGGGCGCGCAGTCTCAAGAGGCGCAGTCGCTGATCGAAACCGAGGTGAGGCGGAAAGTTTCCGGCGAACTGCAGCACGTTCGCGACAAGGAGCAGGTACTGGACGACTTCAATGCGCTCGCCGACGAAGTTCTCGCGAAGACCGATGACGTCGACGACCCCGACTACGTGCAAATCGTGACGCTGAAGCCGCAGATTCGTGAGCTCCTCGGTCTGAAGCTCTCCGTGGCAGCGGCGTGAGCGTCGTCCGTTAAACCGAACAGACAGGAAGACAAGCATGGCCATGTACAAATGCCCGACGCTGGGCGATTGCGAGCGCGCGAACACCGGCGAACTGTTCGACCGCGGACCCGGTGAGGATCTGCATTGCCCGGACTGCAAGACGCCGCTCGATCTGCAGGTTCCGGCCAACGTGACCGGCGGAAAGACGAAGCCCGCGATTCTCGCCGGGATCGTTGGCGCGGTGGTTCTGGTGATCGGCGGCGGCTCTGCGTTCTATTACAAGCACGCGCATCGCGCGGACGCGCAGGCGTCGGCTGTATCGGCGCAACACATGGCGGCCACGGGCGCGCCCGCGTCGCCAGGCGCGGCCCTGACCCCGGCTGCGGCAACGCCGCCGTCGGCGAGCATACCCGCCGCGATCGCCGGCGGCATCGCGCCGTCGTCGGAGGCCATTGCGGCTGACCGGCAGGCGGGCGATCAGAAACTCACCAGCGGCGACCCAGCTGGCGCGGCGACCGCCAGCAACCAGGCGGCCGCCAAGGAAATGATCAAGGTGGCGATCGCCGACATGGCTCAGGGCAAGCTAGACGATGCCGAGAAGCAACTCGACGATGCGAAGGCGCGCGACCCGAAACAGTCGCTCGTGTATTACAACCTGGGCGTGCTGCGGCTCAAGCAGTCGCGTACCGACGACGCGCTGACGCAGTTCGAGGCGAGCTTCCTGAACGGCTTCCAGTACTTCGACGCCATGGCGCAGGATCCGGATCTCGATGGCATCCGTCAGGATCCGCGGTTTGTGGCGCTGGTCAAGAAGTACCGTTCGTCGGCGACATGAAATCGCGCGCGATCGTCACGGGCATGATGTGCGGCACGCTGCTGGCGGCATGCTCGGAGCAAGAAGGGCCATCGATCGTCGGACACTGGAAGGCAGAGCGTGCGACCGTGTTCAGCGCCCAGTTGCCGGTCGGACCCGACATCGTGATCAGCGAACAGGCAATCCGCGTTCCTGGCACCGACGGGACCATCGCGCTGAGCGGGATCACGAAGAAGAGCGGCGAGGCTGTGCTCGAAATGCCGTACGGCGTGGGGCTGTCGTTCTATTTCGATGGCGCGGACCGCGTGCATCTGAACGCGCCGCTGCTCGGGAAGATCTATTACCGGCGCGTGCTCGACGCCGTACCCACGCAGGTGGCTGTAACGGGCGCGGTGCCAACCGTGCCCGCGCCTCCACCTGCGATCGCGGTGCCGCCGGCGTCGAGCGCACCGCAACGACCTGCGCCAGCCGCGCAGAGCGCCAACGTGATCGACGTGGCGGCGACGACGGACGCCGCGCCGAATGTCGCAACATCAACGTCGACTTCACCCGAATTCGCCCACGCCGTTCTCGCCGCGCGGCAAGGCGATCAGGATCTCGCAATCGATCGGTTGAGAGACGCCTTCCAGCACGGCTTCAAAAATATCGACGAGCTTGATGCGACGCCCGAGTTCGCCGCGTTGCGATCGGATGTGCGCTTCCAGGCACTCGTCGCGCGTTACCGCTAGGACGCGGCATCGAACGTCAAGAACGACAACAGAGGAGACAAAGAAATGAGCGAAGTGTCCCGTCAGATGATGATGTACGACGCCCAAAAGAAAAGCATGCTGGTGGCGCTTCTACTGTGGTTCTTTCTCGGATCGCTCGGTGCGCATCGCTTCTACGCCGGTCGCATCGGCACTGCGATCATGCAAGTATTGTTGACGCTGATCGGCGGCGCGCTGACGCTCGCGGGCATCGGCTTCGTCGTGCTGGGCCTGGTCGGGCTCTTTCTACTGCCAGGCATGATCCGCGCGCACAACGTTGCGCTGGCGAGCCGGCTGGGCTGAGAAGATTGCTGCGGCGGCTATCAGAAGAATGCAGTAGTCTAACCAAAGGTAGATCGGGGATATTAACAATGAAAAGGACCTTTGGCGTCACGGGGATAGTCTTGGCGCTGTCTGCGTGCGCGACCGTGTCGCCCACGCCTCAGGTGCAAGAGGCTGCGGTCCAGTTGCCATTGCGCAGCCGCTTCGACCCGCCGCCCAATCGGACGAGAAGATCGTCAAGCGCAAATTTGCGATCGGCCGCTTTTCGAATGAAACGCGATATGGACGGACTTTTGTCACCGATGTGAGCCTCGATCCGCTCGGCAAGCAGGCGAGACGCTGTTGGCACATCATCAGCGGCTCGTGTATTCGCCACAGGCATCGAGCGGAGGCAATCCGCTCGCCATGCTGCTCGCCGCAGCGATCACGGCAGCGCTCGAGAAAGCGAGGCCTAATTACATCCCGTTGGCGCGCCAGGCGAATTTCATGTCGGTGAATTCGCGCGGACAGGGACTGCCGGCTGGTCCGTACGACACCAATTACAAAGCGGACGGCTCGTCGTTCTGACACAGGCTGAGGGCCGACATTGCGCACTGGCCCCGCCACAGATAGCGCAGTGTCCGGCCGCAGCGGCACGACGTTGGACGGGCTATCTACCAGGAGTTGCAGGCGCGCACCGAGTACGCGCCAAGTGTCTGCCTGTTCTTGCTGGCGGATTGAACGCTGATACGTGCGTTTGATCTTGTTCTGTTCAAGATGGTTCAGGCACTTTTCGATCACATCGCTATGCACGCCGAGTTCACCCATGAGGGTGGCGCCCGTGCGGCGCAGATCGTGCGGTGTCCAGCGTCCACCTGGTAAGGTGAGCGCGTCGATATGCTGGCTGCGATGCTTGAGCGGCTTACCGTTTGCCGCGCCCTGCGGCCGTAGATCTGGTGCGCAGTGAACTTCGAGTAGACTGGCGCCGCTTGGCAGGCAACCCGAAACGACCACGCTTGATCGCCGCCGAGTCCGAGAAGGACGGCCGCCTACTGGTTCGCGAACTCGTTCAGATAGATCGTGTGCTCCCTCGGATTCTTCAACTCACCGCTCAACTGAACTGTTGAACGGTTCCAAACGATGCCGCACGGCTTTTCTGGAGGTAGAACGTCCGACGGGTTGAACTATGAGATGCAGCCGCCTGCGAAGCCGTGCGGGCCGAGCAACTGCCTCGGCGCAGCCGGCATCACGTGGCTTTTTTGAAAGAGGTCACATTCCATTCTTCGCCGGCCATACAGCAGGTGATGAAGTTGGCCCACAACTCGAGCGCGCTGCGTCGCTCGTCGTAGTAAGTGTGTTGATCGTAGATTGCCTCGACGCCCGCCAGCGTGTGATTCAGACACATTTCAGAGACGTCACGCGGTACACCGAGTCTGCGCATGTTGGACTTCATCGTCGAGCGCAGATCGTGGGGGCGTGAACCTGCGAATCTTCGGATTGTGGTTGGCGATCAAAAAGTCGATCGCTTCGTGCCATCCGTGCCCTCGCTGTAGCTACCAATTTAGCTACCGATTTTGTATGGGCTTGGGTGATTTGCGACGGCCTCGGGTTGGACTATTTTTCTTCAAACCATTGCACAATAAGGCCTGTCGGGATGCTAGTGAACTAGCATGATCTTCCGTGAACGCTACATCAAAACAATATCGTATTGTCTTGTTTTAGGGTAATCCCTAGTTATCTGCAGTTAACCTGGCCCCTTTGAAACGCCCGTCCTGCGGTGCATCGGGGAATTCGAAAGTGATCTGCGGTGATCCCCGTATAATGCAAGCGCACCCGAAATGGGTAGCTAGACGGGTAGCTAGAAATTTACTGCTCCGGAGTACGGGACCGTGGCGAAAATCGAATCGAATCTGCTGACCGACATCCAGCTTCGAAAGTGGGTGCGCGGCGGCGCGGCCGTCGCTAAATCGGATGGAGGCGGCCTTACCTTCACGCTTTCCGCTGCTGGCGCTGCAACGTGGGTTTTGCGGTATCGGCTCGGCGGCCGTCGACAAGAGGTGACGCTCGGTCGTTACCCCGACATGACACTTGCAGCGGCGCGGATCGCGGCATCTAAACGCCGTGTCGCAATCATCGATGGCGTCAACCCTGCCGACGAGGTACGCAAGGTCAAGGCACGTAAAGACTGGACGGTTCGCCAGCTCATCAACGACTACCGGGACAAGGTACTCGTTACGCTTGCCGACAGCACGCAGCGTAGCTACGGCCGCAACCTCACGCGGATTGAAAACGGTATGGGCGCAATGTCGGTTCAGTCGGTCGGTCCCGCCGATGTCGTTGCCGAGATCGAGCGGCACGAACTGGGATGGGTTGAGGCATTCACGCTTTGGTGCGTGCTGCGCGGCATCTTCAAGCATGCGGCCGGAAAGAAGGTCATCGTCGCCAGCCCGTGCGCCGGCATCCAGCTTGAGGCGATCATCGGCAAGCGGCCCGAGGTGCGAAGGCGCCTTATGCTGACTGATGCCGAGATTGGCTTGCTGATGAATGCGAAGATGAATACCGAGAACCTGCTGTCTGTGCGCGTGCTGCTCGCGACCGGCGTGCGCATATCGGAGCTGCTCACGGCGCGGCGCGAACACGTCTTTCTCGACGATGCGCGCTGGCATATTCCGAATAGCAAGACGGGGCAGGAGATGGACATCCCGCTGGCGCCGAGCGTCGTCGACTGGTTTCGGCAGCTTGACGAACTTGCGGGGAGGTCTGGCTATGTGCTGCCGGCGCGGTTGCGTACGCGCTTCGAGAGACTCGACGGCGACGCCAACGTGTCTAAGGACGCACTTCGCGAGGCGATCGACTTCTGGATCGACAACCATAAGCCGAAGATCCGGCGCTTCACTCCGCATGACTTGCGCAGCACGATGAAAAGCCACATGCGAAAGCTTGGCATAGCGCGTGACATCACGGAAATGTGCCTGAACCACAAGCTCAAGGGCGTGGAAGGAATCTACGACCAGCACACGTATTACGACGAGCGGCGGCACGCGCTCGAGCTATGGGCCCGCTTCATTGCGACATGCCAGGCGGGCGAGAAATGGAATGTAGTGCCATTCAAACAGACGGCGTAACGGTTTGCCGCGCCTAGCTCGACGGAGCGAATACCGGATGCCCTATCCGGTCGGCGCGGCTCCTCAACAGGGCTTTGCTGTAGGGCAGGCAATGAAGAAACTTGAATTTGGAGTGTCCGACATACCGGCCAGTTTCCAATTGGAGCGGTATGCGGGCTGCGCCAACTGGGGCGCTCCAGAATGGTGGCGAGCGCTGTCGCTGCGCTATCCGTTTGAAGCCTGGTCATACTTGACCCCAGAAGAACTCGCAGAAGACGAAGACAACCCCGACTTGCTCGAAATCGTGCGAGGGAACGTGCTGGGCTTCATGGAAAGGCCGCTGCCTGTCGTCGAGGGAGAGCTTCGCCCATTCCCGGCTGACACGCTTAGCAAGCCTATAAGGGACCTGACGGGAGCGGACTACTATGAAGGCCTTTTCAATCTGCATAGCGGCTGGTACGACAAGCCGTCCACCTTGGCACTTCGCGCCATACATCGCGCGGGCATGATGGACTTCGAGGCGATCCAGCCCGAGCAGGAAGGCGAAAGGGCGTTTGCCGAGCTTTCCAACACACCGGCGTGGAGAATTCACCGCGAGGCCGACGCCCCGGCTGAGAAGTTCGGAATCGAGGTGAATCTGGGGGCTACCGACGAATTCCTGGTCAAGGAATTCAAACGGTGGTTGAAGCGGATTCGGAAGGATGCGGGCATCCCACAAATACCGAAAGAGTTTGATGCATCGCACTTTGCAGACTGGCATGAAGATCGTCTGCTGCCATATCTCGATCTAACGATGTGGGCGCGATCGCACGGCGGCGCTTTCAATTTGAGCGCGTTGGGCTATGTGCTTTTTCCGGACGAAGCGTTGCGTGACGCAAAGATGCGAGAGGTTGAGCCTAGGATTCGGCGCACGATCGCACCAAAGGCTCGCGCGATTATTAGTCTCGAAGTCATCTCGACTCTCAATCGCCAAGTCTGGGTCAAGGCATAAAATTAGCTAGCTTTTCATGCCGGCAGAAGATGGACATTGCTTTCTGATGGCATGAAAGCGCTAACGGTCTTTCGTCGGCACTCAAATGGGCCGTCGGCGATGGCTCGCCCGATGATCGCCCGTTCTATTTAATCACTCCAACCCCGCAATCACCGGGGATCAACTGGAGTGAATCGTGACGACACCGCAAGACCTCAAAAACTTCGACAGCCTGCCGAACGCGGCGCACGTCGATGTCAATGTTGTGGCCGCACTGTTCGGCTGCAAACCGCCCACTGTGTGGTTGCGCGTGCGCCGCAAGGAACTGCCGGCGCCGCGCAAATTCTCCGCACACACCCGCTGGAACGTCGGCGAACTCCGCAAATGCCTGATGCCGGAGGCCGCATAAATGACGGACGAAAAAAAGGCCGACCCGCAGGCCAGCCAGAAAAATTCCAAAGCAAGCGCGCATGCTAACACCTCCTCGACAGCGGGCACAGCGTTTATCGACCTTCGGAAAAGCGACTCTGAACGTCTGCGCATCACTATCAGCGAGTATCGCGGCCGCACGCTCGTCGATCTGCGCGTCTGGTACTCAACCGAATCCGGCGAGTTCAAGCCTGGCCGCGCCGGCGTGTCGCTTCGCCCCGATCAGGTCCCGGAGATCGTCCAGGGTCTGATGCTGGCCGCGCGTGCGATCGATCCGAAGGGGGCCAACTGATGCTCCGCATCTCAGAAGATAGGCCGCGCGCTCTCCGTGTGGCAGCGCACAGTACGCGCGATGTTCGAATTGACATACCGGGCAGCTTGACGGATAGGACCGTTGGTCCTAATATAGTCCTCAGCGGTTGCGTGATTGCGCGACCCATCACAGCCGAGAGGATTTCCATCATGAAGCACCCATTCCGGGCGGTGTTCGGCCGCCCCACGCCCAATGCGATATACACCACCGACTCCAAGCGACTTGGAGAAGCTGAAGCAGGAGCTGAAACTGAGCAGCGCTCAAATGGCGGAACTGTTCGGCGTGCAGGGCGGCCGTCAATGGCGCAAGTACACGGGCGGCGAGACGCCGCGCGAGATCAGTCCGCATCTCTTGTTCTTCGCAATGGCGCGCCTCGAACTGGACGCGGAAACGATCGATCGGGTACTTGCGAGGATGCGCTCGATCGGAGCAACCATCGAGCTGGACAAGCCGTAACGACCGCGGGCGACACGCCCGCATCTCTCCCGCAAAACCTCACCGCATTCGTTAATCGCGCGCTGCAGGACGCCTCTCTGGCATCGACGCCCAACGCTGCAATTGATCTGTTGGCCGATGCCCTGCTGGCGCTGGCCGTGCTGGCCCATCCGATGGAGGGCCGCAACCATGGCTAACGCAGCCCATCACACTCCAATCGCTCGCCGCGAACCTGTGTCATTCAGGGGATACGTGATCATTGCGCCGTGCGGCCTTCTTTATTTCCCGCCCTGTCGTACCTTGGCAGAAGCCTACGCCGAGATTAGCGACCGGAGCCTATACGAGGGCGAACCGGGTTGGACCATTCAGAGGACTGACGACGACGGCGAGCCTATTGGCAGCCCCACAAAAGCGCCCATCAAACCTCGTCGTACCTCAACCGCTACGCAGTCCTCACGAGGTAACGCATGAGCGATGTCATCAATATCGAAAGCCATTTCGCAGACGCGTTGCGCGCGGCCGGCTTCGCGGCCCCGGAAATCATCGCAGACGGCAAGATTCACCGCTTCGACGGACCTGAGGACAAGCGCGGCAAGAAAAACGCCTGGTATGTCCTGCACGGTGACGGGCTCGGCGGCGGCGCGTTCGGCGACTGGAAGACTGGTTATCAATCGACGTGGAGCAGTAAGGCCGAATCGACCTTATCGCCAGCTGAGCGTGAGGCTTGGCGCGCGCGGCTCGCCGAGGTGCGCAAGGCGGCCGATGACGAGCGCAAGCGCATGCAAAGCCGCGCGGCGTCAAAGGCGCTGGCGATCTGGGAGCGCGCGCTGGACGCGACGACGGCCAATCCTTACTGCCAGAAAAAGCGCATCAAGCCCTACGGCCTGAAGGAGTTCAAGGATAAGCACACGCTTATCGTGCCGATCCGCAACGCTGCAAAGGCGCTGGTTAATTTGCAGTTCATCGGTGCCGACGGGACGAAGCGCTTTCTCACGGGTGCGGAGAAGACGGGCTGCTGCTACCTGTTCGGCCGCAAGCGCGGCGACGACCGGATCCTGATCGTGGAGGGATACGCGACCGGCGCGAGTCTGCACGAAGCGACGGGCCTGCCGGTCGCAGTGGCGTTCGACGCCGGCAATCTGCTGGCCGTCGCCAAGGCACTGCGGGCCAGTCTGCCGAATGCGCGGCTGGTTGTCTGCGCGGACGACGACTCCGAAACCGACGGCAACCCGGGCATGGTGAAAGCGACCGAGGCGGCGCGTGCGATAGGTGGCATGGTCGCAGTGCCCGACTTTGGCCCCGCTCGACCGCGCGGCGCGACGGACTTTAACGACCTCGCCGCGCTCGACGGGCTGGCTGAGCTGCGCAACTGCATTGATGCTGCCACGGCGCCGGGAGGTGTCGCAAAGCCACTGCCCGCGGCGCGGCCGACTGCCCTGCTCACCCGCGCGAGCGACATCGTCCCGGAGGCTATCCGCTGGCTTTGGCCGGACTGGCTACCTGAAGGCAAATTGACGCTACTGGCGGGCTCCCCGGGCACCGGCAAGACCACGCTTGCGCTTGCCTTGTCCGCTACCGTGTCGCGTGGCGGCAAGTGGCCGGACGGAACCGCATGCAATCGCACCGGCGACGTGCTGGTCTGGTCGGGCGAGGACAACCCGGCCGATACGATCGTCCCGCGCCTGATGGCTGCCGGCGCGGACATGGATCGGATTCACATTGTCACGGGCAGCACCGACGCCAACGGCGAGATACAGCCGTTCGATCCATCCAACGATATTCCGCTGCTGGCCGAGCGTCTATCGGAAATGGGTGGCGCGGCAATGCTGATCGTCGACCCCATCGTGTCGGCGGTATCCGGCGATGCTCACCGTGTCAACGACGTGCGCCGGAACCTGCAAGCGTTGGTTGATATGGCGGCGGCCTATCGGTGTGCAGTGTTGGGTATCAGCCACTTTGCTAAAGGCACCAAAGGCAGTTCACCGGCTGAGCGAGTGATCGGCTCTCAGGCGTTCGTCGCGCTCGCCCGCATGGTGCTGGTTGCCGGGAAGGACGAAGCTGCGGAGCGGCGCATTCTCGCGCGCGCCAAGTCCAACATTGCGCCGGACGACGGCGGCGTGAGCTACACGCTGGAGCTGGCCGACGCCGATGGCATCCAAGCCAGCCGGGTCGTGTGGGGCGACATGATCGAGGGCACGGCTCGCGAGATCCTTGGAGACGTCGAGCAACAAGATGACGAGGAGCGAGCCGGCCAGGACGAAGCGCAGGACTTTCTCGCCAGCCTGCTATCGGATGGACCGAAGCGTGCACGCGAGCTCAAAGCAGACGCCGACGGTGCCGGGTTCAACTGGAAGATGCTGCAACGCGCAGCTTCAAAGCTGGGTGTCGAGAAACGCAAAATCGGCATGAAGGAAGGTTGGGAATGGGGGCTGCCGAAGGAGACACGCGGCGAAGAAGACACGAAGATTACCGCTCTCTATACCGTGTCCCCTTCGGGGGTGCGTGTCCCCTTCGGCTCTGGCAAGGGTTTGCGGGCAGTCGATTTTCCGGTTTCTTCCGAAGGGGACATTGCAGAGAGAGTGACTCCTTCGGGAAATTCCGCCGGTGTCGCGCCCGGAGAATCGGAGGACGCGGTATGACCGTCGAGCACATTTTGGCTAAAGCCCGGTCGCTCGGCGTGCGTCTCCGCGTCGAGGGAGAGATCGTCAAAATTGCCGGGCCGTCTCAGAGCGTCGCCGAGATCAAGCCTGAGATCGCGGCCCATAAAGCCGAGGTTTTGGCCTACCTGCGCGGCAGTGGCGAATTCTGGCCCTGGGCGCCGTACTTGAACGCCGACGACGTTCACCGGTTCCGTGCCGAACTCGTTGAGACTATTGAGAAGCTGGCCGCCATGGAGCAATGGCCGGACATGCATCGCGACGACGTTCTGGCGCGAGCGATACGAGGTCCACTCGCTGACCTGTTACCCAATCTGCACCACTTTAACCAACGATTGACGGAGGCGATCGCCGGCGCGGCGGCGCGAGAAGCCGTCGAGAAACGTACTTGGAGGTTTAACCGATGAACATTGAGCAGGAATTGAAGCTGTTGGACAACGTGGCGGCCCGCTTTCGCCGGTACAGAGTCCCGAGCAACGATGCGGTACTTGCCCAAGCCCTGATTGACGAGTTGCGGGACGGCGCCAACGAACTGACCGAGGGCGGCCGCGTAACGCTGATCTACGTGGCCGCATCCCTCCTGGCACGCCCCGGCGCCAGCTAAACATGCAGTAGAGCCGAAGGAATATAGCTAGATATAGCCCTGAGTAGTACTAACGTGGCATCTGTTGCCCATATGCCAATTTCAACGCAGCAAAGGAAAGAGACCATGCAAACGATTTACGAACTTTCACCTGAGTACAAAAAGGCGTTCGACACCGCCAACAAGATGCGCGCCCGGATCCATGAACTGAACCAACTGGACGGCGCGCAGCGCACAGCCCTCGCCGCTGGTCACGCCACGGTTCAGCATGCGGCGACACCCCGGGATCTGGCTCTGCAGGTGCTGAACGGTGAATCTGTCGACAACTCAGTCGCGGCAGAGTTTGAAAAGCTGCGCGCAGACCATGCCAAGACGAAGGCCGATCTGGAGACTCTTCAGCGAGGAGTTACGCCGCACCACGAAACGATGGTGGTCCTCCAGCAACGGATAACCGCCAAGAGGATGAAGCTAGACGACGTTCGCCGCACCACAGAGAAGGTTGCCAAGGTAGCGCTTCAGATGGCCGCGGCGCAGAAGGAGATGGCCAATCTTTGCCGCGATCTGGCGGCCGCTGGCTTCCAAGACTTCAGCGAATCCATGCTGTTCAGCATCGAGCCCAATGTGACCGTGCCTGACGCGCTGGAGGTATACGCAGAACGCATTACCGGCGTCGCCTCGACGTAACGGGCACCCCGGGCCGTCATCATCGGCAGCGCGCGTCGACCGCATGTGATGCGCGCCTCTATTCGAATACGTAGGAGAAAGATTATGCCCGCAGGGCTTCAAATATGGGACGCGTCAGGGAACCTGGTACTTGACGGCACGCATCGATTGGGTCGCATCAAGGGCAGTCATTACCTGGATGGAAACCCAGGGCACATCGATATGGATCTGTCGGACGGTACGCCGTTCTGGTCGTTCCAACCTGACTTCCTTTTCGCACATATCAACGGCAATTCGCCAGTGCCCTTGGTTACCATTTCGTCGACGGGCGTCGTGTGGACATACACGTCTCCGCCCTCGCAGAGCTACGTCTACCCGATTACCGGCAACCTCTTTTGGGGGTGCTACTGATGACCGCCGGTTTTCAGGCCTTCACCGATACGGGCGTTGTACAGATCGACGGAATGACGCCGAACTACCAGTTAACTGCCTCGCTGGTTCAGGTGACGCAACAGGAGAGCATCCCCACCGTTTTCAACAACGTGAACACGCAGTTTTACGCGACGTTCTGGCATACGAAGTTCACGTTCAATGCAAGCAGCCCGTTCTTTGCATTCAGGGCTGATGGCGGCGTGATGGTCACCCCGTGGAAATTCTCAAGAAGCGGCAATACCTTCACTGCAGAGTTCGTCTCGGTCAGCCAAGCGACTATCCGACTTTACATCTTCGACCAAGTGCCGGTAACCAGTAGCAGGTTCGGTCTCCAGGTGTTCGATGCGGCGGGGACTTTGATAGCTGACGCGGCGGTTCCGTTCGCGCGGATTATCGACGTGATCGAGGGGCAGTATCAGCCAGGGTCCGGATGGCAGGCTGTCGGCAATTCGATCCCGGGACCAAATACGCAATCCAAGTCGTACGGCGTACCGGTTGCCTTCGGGGGCGCTCTTGCCGCACATTTCTTTCTCAACACAAGTCCGTTCATCCTGTCTGCGTTCGGCGCAAACGGCGGCGCGATAAGTTGGGAATTTCACCAGTACATCGGCAATAACAGCGGGACTTTCGTCGGCTTCGCCGATGCAACCAGATACCGGTTCATGGTTCTTGATATGACCGGCATTGCGTAAGGCTGGGCCAAAGCGCTGCGGCGGGCCGCGCCTTTACTGCGCCCCCACCCGTTGCAGCGCTGTTGTCGCGCGCCCCGGATCGACGGGCTTCTATTCCAGCCCAAAGTACCTTTAAACTTCGGCTGTAGGAAACAATTTCAACGACTTACAACGGGGGCAATGATGCTTAGAGTAATCTCAGTAATGGCTTTCGCGGTGTTTGCGCTTGCCGCATGCGGTGGCGGCGGAGACGGCGGAAGCTCTCCGCCTGCCGTGAAGACAATGAAGCTGTCGCTTTATGGTCAACCCTTCACGAAGAGCGCTGCGGTTTCTCACGCCCAGGTCGTAGCCAACGCGGCGACGCCATCGAGCGATGCGGCCGCGACCGTGCAGACACTGCAAGATGCGCTAACAGCGCGCGGTGTGCCGGCAGACGTCGCGGCGCAAGTGATGGACGGTACAACGTTGCACCAGATCGTGATGGGAGAAAATAACGGCCTTCCGCCGACGCCGGATCAGTTCAAGACAGATCCGAGCGGCTACTTGATCGTCAACTTCCAGCTCGACGACATGGTGACGCCCGCAACAGACCCTACTCAGGCGGCAGCGATCAGCCAATTCGCGCAAGACCTGGCTGTGTTCACTCAGCGCGCTTCAGTTAGCGGAAAGTTAGTGTATGCAGTTCTGCCTATCCAGACTTGCGATGCGCCGAACGGCACGGGCGCTGCATTCGGTCTTATCTCTGCCATCGCCGCGGCGAAGAATCATTCAAACCTCAACACGATCGGAGGGATTCCGTTCGGCGTGTCCTTCGGCGGATCGCAAGGGAATGCGATTCCAAGCCCGGATCTCGCGCACCTTGGCGCAGACTGTCGAACACCCGACACCTATCTGCTGAATATGCGCACCGATGCGATCGCGGATTATATCGCGGCCCTATACAGGGAAGCCGCAGCGACCGCCGGTTCCGCAAGCGGAGCATCTGCGAGCGGGACGTAACCGACTCTAAATCGAACAAAGGCCGCTCTCGATCTAGCCCAAAAAAGTCCCGCACGGTTAGCGCCGCGCGGGCTTTTCTCGTTTACTTGTCTCTCGCTGCAATCATCGCATCTGCTTGCGCGTAGGCTGCGTCGGCTACTTCGTCTTGAATGGTTCTACCCGGCCCCGTTGGGCGCGTGCCACCCGGAACTCGCCCGATGATGGCGGGAAGTGCGGCCGCAGCGAAGTAGTCCCGCAAGGTCATACCCGCAGCGCCTGTAGGCCGAACCTGTCCGTTCTGCAGTAGAACTTCAGGAACCGGGAAAGCTGGTCCGCCGTTTGACATTCGTTTTCTCCTTTTGTGTGCCGGCCCTTCCGGCGCAACGATTCTACAGTCGGCGCAAGAGATAGCGAGGAAGTGGCGAACACCGCTGCGCGCCCCCACCGCGTTAAGATGACCGGACTGCCGCCAAGGTTAGATCACCCGCCTCAAAGCTGTTCTATGAGTTCCTCGAGGCCGGCATCGCGAAGCATCTGCCTTACGAGTTCGGGGTCGACTTGATTCTGTTGGACGAACTCTTTGAGGAGAACAGGAAATTGGTTGCTACGTCGCACTTGCTCGTTCTTTCCCGCTGCATGCAACAGCTGAGGGAGATGTTTTTGCGGCTCCCCCGAATCCATTAGAGGGTATCTCAGTTTTCTGCCGAATTCGTTGGCTTCTGCCAAACTGCGGACCGACTGGTAGTGAACTAGCAAGCGGTCTATCACGGGGGACGGCGTATCAAACCACATCGGCGAAAAGAGCTCATCTGCCGAGGCGCGTCTCAATCGTGACAATGCCGCGCGATATAACGGCAAGGTTTCTTGCTTGACGAGGTCATCGATGTCTTCCAAATGTTCGGTCGGGAAGTTTTCCACGAACGTCGTTAAGCGAAGGCGATCAGGCGCTTCAATGTATGACCACAGTTCGGCACCACGTTTAGCGCCGAAAAAATTCACGGCCTTCGCAAGCCCTGCATCATCCTGAAGCGTCGGTATCAGGCTCCGCAGCAGCTCGCGTATGAGACGCTTCCAAGGCTCAGGATGCAGATCGGCAACGGCAAAGAGCGCGTCCGTTGCTCGGACTCGTCTATCGAAGCTGGCGCCATGCTCCTTCAGTAAAAGCTTCAGCAGAATGCCAAGGTAGTTCCGCAGAAGGGACTCGCGAGGTTTCGCTAACGGTCCGGCACGAAGAAATACGACCATATCGCTCCGTTTGGCCGGAAAGAAATTGGCATCTAACTCGGTTTTGAGTCGGTCCAGTGCCAACTTCCCTTGCGCTGCGGGCTGAGACAGCACATAACGTGTTGCGTTAACGATATGCAATCGCGCGAGTTCGGCAGATGCCTCAAAGACTTCGGTGTCCGATACCTGCGATGGATGTGCGCATCTGTTCCGGTCATCGGCGAGTCGTTGCAAGTCGATGTACTCAATCGGAGAAATGAATTCGAACTTGTCGCGCGCGAGAGTCAACAAGTCCTTCTCAAACGCCAATGCTACTCGGACATCGTCTTCCCGCCGCGCGCGATCAAATTTGGCTATAGTTTCCTGCGCCATAGAATCGCCAGACGCTGCAACCTCGCGGATTTTGTCCACTAGGTCGAAGGCGACTGCTATCCAGCAGGCGACTACAGCCGACCGATATGCGCCTGCCTTGTAACACTGCACCGACTCGCGGATATATTTTCTTGAGCGAGGATCGGGGCACTCGGCAACCAACTCATCTAAGTCTACGAGCATATGAATTTCTCGGTTGGCGACATCTTGTTAGCGGACTTCCTCGACCACCACCTACCCCGGAGAGAATAAATGCGCCTGTATTACATGACAAGCGAGCGGTGGGGATCGTCTAACCTTGCCCACAAGCATCTAAAGTTTTCACGGTTCGATGATCTCAATGACCCGTTTGAACTGGTGAGCGCGCATCTCGGAGAGCGGTCCGCTCGTCGCTTCTACAATGCGTTAAGGAGCGCGGTTGCCGAGCGCTTTGGCGTGATTTGCTTCTCGGACAACTGGCGCAGCCCGGTTATGTGGGCGCACTATGGCGACAAGCATAAAGGACTTTGCCTAGGATTTGACGTGAGGGAAGCTGCCGAGGTTAAGTATGAGCCGCAACGGCTGAAGCATAGGCTTGACGATGCTCAAGGGGGCGTGCATGTGACTGCGGGGCTGGTCGAGCTCGCAATGACGACAAAGTTTGACGAATGGGAATACGAGCGAGAGTGGAGGGTATTCAAAGAACTGGCCAATCGGCATTCTGATGGAAACTACTATGAAGAATTTGGTGACTTCATCCAACTGCGGGAGGTGATCATCGGCTCCCGGTGCAACCTGACGGCAAACGATATTTCGAAACTCGTTGGTGATGTCGAGCAATCCGTGACCGTCATCAAGGCTCGGCCAGCATTCCAACGATTTGAAGTTGTTCGTCAGACCCGCGTCAAGCCGGTGGTGATGAAGAAACGCGGGCGGTAAGCAATTACTCTCTTTTTGATTGCCAGAGCGACATCGTATCCAGACGGCATTGGGCGGCCGGTGCGCCCAAGGAAAACCCGCACGGTTCCCGCCGCGCGGGCTTTTCATTTGCAAATCCAATGCGCCTTAGTCCAGATAGCGGCAGACGACTAGCTGAAGTTGTCGTTGCTTTCGATGTGCAGCGCCTTGTACTTCAGCTTGAAGCGGGGGTGGTTACCACACCCTTTGCACGGCGGGAACTTCTTGCCGTACACGCAGGTGACTTCGTGGTTCTTTGCGTGTTCCGTGTCATGAGTAACGATGTAAATGCCGGAATTGGGAACCTTATCGCCGGGTTTGAAGACTTCCCCGATTTCTGCCATTTTTATTTCCTTTCAATTGTAAAGTTTAGTCCCCGAATGAGGGAGATCAAAATGGCAGCGACGCGGCTGATTTCAAATAAACGTAAACCCTTTGTTTATGCATTTGAGTCGAATGCGAACTGATCTTGACGTCAATGATGCGGAAGATTGCCTCGCGGCTTACGTCGCAAGTCGAGTCACTGTGCGATGACCCGCAGGCTCGCGACATTAAAGCCGCGAGTGCAGGCAGCGAACACAAGCCCCTTGTCGGTACTCGAAGCAAAGGCAGGCACAACGCCGCGCGTGCGCGGCCGCACATGGGTCGAGACGCGTCAGCGCGTTGCCGTCGATCAGCATTCAAGTGCCAAGGTTGCGGCTGCGTGTGGTTGCCGTGGCGTGATCAGGTAGACCACCACGTGCCGATCGAGCAAGGCGGCAGCAACGACGACAGCAATCTCAACCTGCTGTGCGATGACTGCCATAAGGTGAAGACGGCGAGCGAAGCGAAGGGCCGATCAGCAGCAGGCGCGCTGTAGCGGGCTGGCTTGCGATGGGTTCGAGGTGCACCAAGAGCAGCACGGCAGGCCGTCACAGCCCCGCCCGGCGCGCCGCAGCGGCGTCGAGGGGGTGGGGGCATCCAAACTCTAGCGTTCCGCATGACGGGAAACCGACCGTTCACTCACGCAGAGAAAAAATCCCCTTTTGAACTTTTGTTAATCAAACAAGGCGAATTCAAAGAGCCCGAAAAGCCCCGCCAGCAAAGGATTTAAGGGTCGTTTGAATTCGTTTGATTTGTTAATCAACATGTTAATTTGTTAAAAGCTCGCCAAGCGCGCGTGACGCCGACGTTGGCGGGACTGCATGGTTTTCGGCGGGCCGCAGTCGCCGACGGCATCTCAAACACAAACCTCAGTAGCAAGCTGCCGGTGGTTTTGCATGCTCGTCGACGGAATGTGACTAGCCGGGAAAGTTTGGAACTTGCCTATCCCTCACACTTGCTTTTGTCTCCTGTTTACGGTTTATTGACGGTCGATCAAAAGTAGCTCAACCCCAAAGCTGACTAAGTAAAGTGGCTTTCATTTGTAAACGATAAAAAGATGACCGATAATAAAAGCAAACCATCAACGCCAGCACGAAGAAGAACCGCGAACGATTCGAGCCCTTTTCGTGACAAAGGAGAGCGCAGCAAGATCATTCACGGCGACATAAGCCAAGAATCACATCGGCCGATCGTTAAAGACACGCTTGCGCCACCCGACCCGGAAAGGAAGAGAAAGTAATGGATCAAAAAGAGCGTGAGCGGAAATGGGACGGACTATTGTTTGGCATCCGCCGGTCCATCCGATACCATCAACGCCGCCGCGCCTTCTTTGACCGAATGGACCAACTCAGCAATGTGTCGGCATTGGTATTCGGGTCTGCCGCAATTTACGGGGTGCTTGACAAGGACTATCACGCCCTGGCCTTACTCGCGTCGGCCGCTGTAACTGCCTTCTCGTCAGTCAATCTTGTATTCGGTTCATCTCAGCGTGCGCGGGCGCACCACGACTTTGCGCGCAGCTTCCATGATCTTGAGCGAAGCATGTTGTGCGATCCGTCCGACGATGCGCTCAGACTTGCCGAATCGCGGCGGCTCGAAATCGAGGCTAACGAGCCTCCTGTTCTCCGTGTGCTTGATTGCATGTGCCATAACGAGCAAATGCGGGCCGAAGGTTACCCGACCAATGACCTAGCGCACGTTCGCTGGTGGCAAAGACTGCTGGCGCAATTCGTGGACGTTAGAGAAGACTTAATCCACGCAGCTGTTTAGCGCCCGGCCCGAGCCCTACACCGAGTTCCGGCCGAGGCAGCCTTTTTTCGTGCGGTCGACCCCGCTCTTAATTGCCTCCGCCGTAGATAAGATCGCCGAGACAGCAAGGTCACTGCCCGCCGGAAAGATCCGCGCGGGCCTTTTTACGTCGATCGCCTGATGATGGACTGGACCCTACCTGGCCCGCGGAACAGCAGCCTCGTCGGTCTCGATTTCTGTAACGATGGTAAAAAGGTCGTCTACGATTTGCGCAAGCGGCGAGTTGACCTTGTACGCGAACCTTTCCTTCTCAGTCTCGTGAAGAAGATGCATTTGCTTATTGGGTGCGCTCGCAACAAGGCTGGCGATCATTTTCTCGTCGCCCGCGAAGCCGATGACGCGTATCGACTGGTTCCACTCTAGTGCCCAAGACCAGACTGCCGCTTTCTCGGGATGGCGGTACACCAGCAGCTTGAAGAACTTATCAGCCCCGATTGCATGCACACAGACATCCCAATTACGCACGATGTCCTTGAACCAGCGAAGGTGCGGCGCTCCCCAATCAGAGCGACGGGCGGCCGCAAGCGGGAAAAATCCGCCGGGAACAAAGCCGCCGCGGTTTGATTCGCGCTCGTAGGAGGTCCAGTAGAAGAAGCCTCGGAAATGATAGTGTGCCAGTCGATATAAACGCATCTCATCAATCTGAGCGGGCGCCGTGAGTGTGAAAGTGAAGGTCGCCGGCCCCCATGCGCCATTAAGCTCAAACTTTTCGCGACTGTCGGCGACCGCCTTGCCCGTCCTGCGACTTTTCGACTTGGCGGCCTTTCGAGCCACTTCAGCTTTGATGCGTGGATCGTCGATTGCGTATTGCCCCAGCTCGTCCGGCATCATAGAAATGGCAGAGATGTCGTCCTCCAAGTCAGATTTGTCACCATTACAGCCTTCACAGGCATACAGAATCAGGTTCCATTGATTAGCCAACGATCCGAGCGGAACAAAGCGTCGACCGATCACATGCTCCTTGGTTTCTGGGAGATTCGGCCCGAAGGGAAGCCCACAATAAGCGCAAGTCTTGTTACGCAAGACGATTGCACGGTTCGGCGGAAGCACGATTATCTCGGACATGGAAACGACCAAATTCGGAAGGGCTGGGACGTGGCAGCGTCTAGGGCACGGCGATGAGATGCCGCACGATGGAAGTCCGTTGACGTCGCATGCCTCGTCCAGTGAGACGTGACGCACGGTCGAACGACCAACGGCGAAATGTAACACTAGGTCGCAGCCACCGCTTTGTGGATCGCGCGTAGCGTAAGCCGGGTCGAGCGAACCACCTCTTGCGCGAAACCGCGGTTTACGGTTTATTGCCGACTCTCTCTACCTCATACGAAAAAAAATGCAAAATCAAACTCCCCTTCAGGCGATGTCGGCGTGGTTCGAAACCCAGCCGAAAGAGGTTCAGAACCAAGCGGGTTTCCTGATCTACACCGGCATCGCCGAGCTGATCGGAGATAAAGAGTTTCGCTTCGACAAAGATCCTGGCGAAGCTTTTTTGGCATGGTTGAAAGATACCCCCAGCGGCAGCCTTGTCGCCTTGTCCAAGACGCTTCTAGCGCGGCATCACATTGAGTTCACAATGATCAATGGATTTTGCACCCAAGAGTCCTGGGATCGCGCGCGCGCGAACAACGAGGCCGCGCTCGAAGCTGCGCGCACGGAGGAGCGTTTTGCGAGCATCGGCGAAACTGCTCAGCAAATGCTTGACGACATTCCGCGTCGCCAAGCTGTGTATATGAAGGCAGCACAAGAGTGGAAGGAAAGCATCGCTCCAGTTGTGTCGGACGAGGCGATCCGGAGATGGCACGATGCAACTCTCTTCGCTAACACGAGGAAGGCCGGCTGACTCCCTCCTGCATGTGCGATCAAGCCGCGGCTACGTCCCGCGGCTTGTTTTTTGAGCGCTGCCGATAGTAGACGAAAACCGCGATAACGACCGCCCCTCCGCATGCAGACGGTCGATCTTTGTTTTCTCATCAATCGATCGCGATTCGGTTTGCAAAGACGTGGATCTGACCAGGACATACAGGTCCACGGCGCCCGCAAGGAATATCGCGCCTGACAGGCAAGCGAAGACGATTACCGTAGCGCCGAGGTATCGTGACGAGAGCAAGGTCGTCGTCATAAACGCGGAATCCCTCTTACCGCCAATGAACGACAAAAATCCGGTTATCGTTCCGAAAAGCATCCGTCGATGCAAATGCCAGCCGAGCATTAGGCTTAGAAACGCGGAAATCAAGCCAGCCAAGAAAATCACTGTCGGCCAGAATGACCGCTCGATGCCTTGTACTTGATAAAGCGTGAACGTCCCGGCAAGGCCCGCAGCATTCATCAGGATTAGGTGCTTCAAAACCTCGAGTGCCCATTCATCGACGCGCGCCCCTTGCTCACGTAATGCTTCAACAGTGCGGTCAACCTCCGCTTTGACTTCCTCCGGTGACATCTGCCCAATAAATTTTTTGGGAACTTCGACGTCAC
This sequence comes from Paraburkholderia kirstenboschensis, assembly GCF_032806925.1. Classification (NCBI taxonomy): domain Bacteria; kingdom Pseudomonadati; phylum Pseudomonadota; class Betaproteobacteria; order Burkholderiales; family Burkholderiaceae; genus Paraburkholderia; species Paraburkholderia kirstenboschensis. Next base: position 4,003,664 of record NZ_CP136513.1, read on the forward strand.
TCAGGTCCGGTCCAGCAACGAACTCGACGACACCATCCTTAATTTTTTTGAGCATTGTGCCTTTGGTCATTTCCCGTGTTGATCAAGGATTCGGAACGAAAGCTGCAAACGGGTAGCTAGATGGGTAGCTAGAAGGTTCTGGAGGAAGGGAAAACTGCTGTCAGCCTTGCTGGTAGGGGATCTGGCGAATTACATCAAAACAATATCGTACTGCTCCTGACTCAAATTCGACTCCACCTGCAACGACACCGGCTTGCCGATAAAATCAATCAACATTGCCAGATGCTGGGACTCTTCTTCGAGAAACAGATCGATCACCTGTTGCGACGCGACCACGCGGAACTCGCGCGGATTGAACTGTCGCGACTCGCGCAGAATCTCGCGCAGCACGTCGTAGCAAACGGTACGCGGCGTTTTCACCTGGCCTTTGCCCTGGCAAACCGGGCACGGCTCGCACAGCACGTGCGCGAGCGATTCGCGCGTGCGCTTGCGTGTCATCTCAACCAGCCCCAGTTGCGAGAAACCATTCACGGTCACGCGTGTGCGGTCGCGCGACAACGCCTTCTTCAATTCGCCCAGCACCTGATCGCGATGCTCGACGTTTTCCATATCGATGAAATCGATGATGATCACGCCGCCCAGATTGCGCAACCGCAATTGCCGCGCAATGGTGTGCGCCGCTTCCAGGTTCGTCTTGAAGATGGTGTCGTCGAAATTGCGCGCGCCGACGTAGCCGCCCGTATTCACGTCGATGGTGGTCATTGCTTCGGTCTGGTCGATCACCAGATAGCCGCCCGACTTCAGATCCACGCGGCGCGACAACGCGCGCTGGATTTCCGCCTCGATGTTGTACAGATCGAAAAGCGGCCGCTCGCCCGTGTAGTGATGCAGCTTCGAGGACACCGCCGGCGTGAACTCCGCCGCGAAATCGGCAAGCATCTGATACGTCTCGCGCGAGTCGACCTGAATGCGCGACGTTTCATCGTTGACGAAATCGCGTAGCACGCGTTGCGCGAGGTTCAGATCCTGATAAAGCAGGCTCGTGGGCGGCATGCGCTGGCCTTGCGACAGAATCGTCGCCCATGTCTTGCGCAGATAGGCGACGTCGGCGGCCAGTTCTTCGCTTGTCGCATCTTCGGCGATGGTGCGCACGATGTAGCCGCCTTTCTCGTCGGCGGGCAACACGGCGGTCAAACGTGCGCGCACGGCTTCGCGCTCGGCTTCGCTTTCGATCTTCTGCGAGATGCCGATATGCGGCTCCTGCGGCAGATATACGAGCGTGCGCCCGGCAATGCTCACTTGCGTGGAAAGCCGCGCACCCTTGGTGCCGATCGGATCCTTCACAACCTGGACCATCAGCGTCTGACCTTCGAACACGATTTTTTCAATCGGCTGATGCGGCGTCTGATGTTGCGGCTCGCCGGCAATGCGCGGATGCCAGATATCGGCTACGTGCAAAAACGCGGCGCGCTCCAGACCGATGTCGATAAACGCGGATTGCATGCCTGGCAACACGCGCACGACTTTGCCGAGATAGACGTTGCCGACGCGGCCCCGCGACAGCGTTCGTTCGACGTGAAGTTCCTGGACGGCGCCTTGCTGGACAAGCGCGACGCGCGTTTCCTGCGGCGTGACATTGATCAGGATTTCTTCATTCATGGTGTTGTTCTAGAAGTCGATGCGCGCTGCACGCAGGAGGGCAGCGGTTTCAAAAAGCGGCAAACCCATGATACCTGAATAGGACCCGTCGATATGCTCGATAAACTCCGCGGCGCGCCCTTGCACGCCGTACGCTCCCGCCTTGCCGAGCGGCTCGCCGCTCGCCACATAGCGGCGAATCGTGTCTCGATGCAACGCAGCAAAGCGCACTTTCGATGTGGAGAGCGCGGGGGCCAGTAACTCGCCGTAAGCATCGACTACCGCCACGGCGGTCAGCACTTCGTGATCGCGGCCAGATAGGCGCGCGAGCATGGCTTGGGCATCGTCGGCGTCGAGCGGCTTGCCGAGAATCGCATCGTCGACGGTGACGGTTGTATCCGCAACCAGAATAGGTCGCGCGACGTGGTTGCCGGCCACGAGCCGGGCGCGCGCGGCTCGCGCTTTCGCCACGCATACACGTTGCACATAGTCGTGGGCGCGCTCGCCGGGCAATTCGGCTTCGAGCGCTTCGGCGTCTTCATCGGGGCGCGGCAGCAGCAGTTCGAAGCGCACGCCGACCTGTTGCAACAACTCCTGACGGCGCGGACTTTGCGACGCGAGATACACGAATGGATGCAGCGAAGCGGCGGACGTTGGCATGAAGAGGTCTCGAACAAACGGATTATGTGAGCGCGCGATGAAGGTGTCGATTTTGCGACGAACGAGCTTTGCGTTTGCATGCCGGCGATCCGTCCTGCCGACACGCGCACGCCGAGCCCCAGCCCGCGTCCCGCACCCTGACGCACCACGCGGTGACGAACGCGACCGGGGCGCGCCTCAGCATCGAGACGCCAGGCCACGGGCGCGCGTCAACAGCGTAATGAGGAACTATGGCAATTGCCGGCGATTATTTCCACAACGTCCCGCGTCAGGAACAACGGGACTCGAAACGCCTGGCGTCTCGATCAATCTCATTCACGCGCGATGATAGGGATGATTCTGCGTGATGGTCCACGCGCGGTAAAGCTGTTCGGCGAGCAGCACACGTACCATCGCGTGCGGCAACGTGAGGCTCGAGACGCGCAGCATCATGTCGGCACGCGTCTTCAGTTCGGGATCGAGCCCGTCGGCACCGCCGATCAGAAACGCGACGTCGCGTCCGTCCTGCTGCCAGCCAGGCAGGGCGCCGGCAAGTTGCATGGTGGTCCAGTCTTTGCCGCGTTCATCGAGTGCGACGATGCGCGCGTTTTTGGGCAACGCGGCTTCGATCTTCAGTCGCTCGGCGGCCATCACGCTCTCCGTCGGACGGCCCGACGAACGCTGCTCAGGCTTGATTTCGCGCAGTTCGATACGCAGCTCAGGCGGCATGCGCTTCGCGTATTCGTCGAAGCCGACAGCGATCCAGTCGGGCATCTTGTGGCCGACGGCAAGGATGTGCAGTTTCATGATGCTTGGGAGCGCCGCTCGCGCAGTTCCACTTGGAGGCGGTTCAACCGAGCGGTCAAAGCCCGCTCACTTGCGGCGCGCGGCCGTCTTGCGCGCGGGCTTCTTCACAGCCGGCGCCTCTTCGTCTTCTTCGTCCTCGTCGGGCTCGCTCGAACGCGCGCCGCCGAACGGATCAGGCGTAGAGAGCTTGATGCGGACCGGCTTGTCGCCCCAGATTTCCTCGAGGTTGTAGTACTGGCGCAGCGCCGGTTGCAGGATGTGGACGATCGCGTCGCCGCAATCGACCAGCACCCATTCGCCGATGTCCTCGCCCTCGGTGCTGACGATGTCGCCGCCGGCTTCCTTGACGCTCTCGCGCACGCTCGAGGCGAGTGCCTTGGTTTGCCGGTTGGAGGTGCCGCTCGCGACGATCACGCGATCGAACAGCGCGGTCAGGTGGCTGGTGTTGAACACCTTGATGTCTTGCGCTTTGACGTCTTCGAGAGCGTCGACGATCACGCGTTGCAGTTTGCGAATATCCATGGATTTACCGGTGGTACAAATGATGTTGAAGAATGTAGTCCCACACCGCAGTGGGGACGTGGCTTGCGGCCTCACCCTGCAGTTCGCCGCCCACATGGGCAAGCCGCTGGCTCACCTGTTCACGCAGATGCGCGCGAATGTCGGTGGCCGAGACGTTGAACGCAAGCGTGGTGTCGATCAGCAAGTGGCCGCAAGGCGTGGCTTGCAGAACGTCGGCGCTGGCGCGGCGCGCGTCGATTTCATTCGCGACCGCGGGCGGAATCGACGCGAGATCGAAACCGGGCCGCGTGGCCGCGCAGATGTGCGCGAAGTCGAACAGGCGCCGCCAGTCGCGCCATGTGTCGAGATGCACCAGTTGATCCGCGCCGATCAGCAATGCAATGGACACCTCGTCGCCTTCCCGTTCGCGCCAGCGTTGCAGCGTGTCGACAGTGTAGGTCGGGCCTTCGTGCTCGATTTCGTCGGTTGCGACTCGCACCGTCGCGCCCGGCAGTTCGAGTTGGCCGGCCGCCGCGCGTGTCATGGCGAGGCGATGCACGGCCGGCGACACGTCCGCTTTCTGCCAGGGCTGGCCGGCCGGCAACAGCACGAGCTCGGTCAGTTGCAGCACGTCGGCGAAACGCCGCGCGAGCGCGAGGTGGCCGTCGTGGATCGGATCGAAAGTGCCGCCGAGCAAACCGATCCGGCGAGGCAGTGCAACGGGATGAGCGTTCGGCTTCAGGTGAAAATCCTTTGTCGTAGCCAGGTGCGGGGCAGTGCGCGTCTCCGGGGTTCCAGAGCGCTCACAGCCAGTCGCGCGGCACGAGAAAATCGGTGTAAAGGCGCGCTTCCGGCGTGCCGGGGTCCGGATGCCAGTTGTAGCGCCAGTTCACCACAGGCGGCATCGACATCAGAATCGATTCGGTGCGTCCGCCGCTCTGCAGCCCAAACAGTGTGCCACGGTCGAAGACCAGATTGAACTCGACGTAGCGTCCGCGCCGGTAAGCCTGGAAATCGCGCTCGGCCTCGCCGTACGGAATGTTGCGGCGCTTTTCGATGATCGGCAGGTACGCCTTGAGGAACCCTTCGCCCACGCTTCTGAGCATGGCGAACGATTGATCGAAGCCCGGCGCCGAGTAATCGTCGAAAAAAATCCCGCCGATGCCGCGCGGCTCGTTCCTGTGTTTCAGGAAAAAATAGTCGTCGCACCAACGCTTGAAACTCGGGTACAGGTCCGCGCCATAAGGCTCCAGCGCATCGCGGCACACGCGGTGGAAATGCCGCGCGTCTTCTTCGTAGCCGTAGTACGGCGTCAGATCCATGCCGCCGCCGAACCAGAACACAGGCTCTTCGCCGGGCTTGGTCGCGACAAGCAGGCGCACGTTCATATGCACGGTCGGGCAGTGCGGATTGTGCGGGTGCAGCACGAGAGACACCCCCATCGCCTCGAAGCCGCGCCCGGCCAGTTGTGGACGCGCCGCGCTCGCGGAGCCCGGCAACCCGTCGCCCGCGACGTCGGAAAAGCCAATGCCGGCACGCTCGAAGAAGTTGCCGCCTTCCAGAATGCGCGTGAAGCCGCCGCCGCGCAGCTTTTCGCCGGGCGTGCGTTGCCATGCGTCGGTGGCGAAGGGCTTGCCGTCGAACGCGCCCAGCGTGTCCGCGATTTGTGTTTGCAGGCTTTGCAGCCAAATGCGCACGGCTTGTGCGTCGTAGCTCGAATCGGTCATCAATGCAGGTGCTGAAGGCGGCACGTCGGTGCCGCGGGTTGCTCGTGAAGCGCCGCGCTGTATTTCGGAGATGCCGCCGCGAAGGCGCGGCCGTTCGGGTGCAGGGTGCTGCGCGGCCGGGTTGCCGGTTGCTCGGGCGTTTAAGTCGTGTGCGCCGTTCCCGCCATTTGCCCGACTTGCCGCATTCGCCCCTTCGCCTCATTCGCCTCATTCGCCTCATTCGCACCGAGGCTCGGCGGTACCGGATTCGCGGCGCACCCACGGACGCTGTTCGCAGCCGGGGCTTCGCGCTGCTTCTGCCGTTACGCCGATGCGGGCGCGGACGAACAAGCGCCGCCGCAAACCCGCAGTGTAGCGCCGCTGGCGCACCACACGGGCGAGCGCGCCCCGCGCGTCAGTGCTTGCCTTCCGTCCTGGCGTCGTGCTTGCGGTTCAGCGCGCGATAGCCGATATCGCGCCGGTACTGCATGCCGTCGAACGAGATCTGGTTGATCGTTTCATACGCGACCGACTGCGCGCTGCGCACGGAATCGGCCAGACCGACCACGCACAGCACGCGGCCGCCCGACGTGAGCAGCTTGCCGTCCGTTAGCGTGGTGCCCGCGTGGAAGGTGACCGAGTCCGCCGTTTCCGCAGGAATGTCATTGATGCGGTCGCCCTTGCGTGGCGTGTCCGGATAGTTGTGCGCGGCGAGCACCACGCCGAGCGCGGTGCGGCGGTCCCACTCCAGCTCGACCGTATCCAGCGTGCCGGCGATTGCCTGCTCGACCACCTTCGAATAGTCGCCCTTCAGGCGCGCCATGATCGGCTGCGTTTCGGGGTCGCCCATGCGGCAGTTGAACTCGAGCGTTTTTGGATTGCCTTGCGCGTCGATCATCAGGCCGGCGTACAGAAAGCCGGTGTAGCGGATGCCTTCCTTTTCCATGCCGCGCACGGTCGGCAGAATGATTTCGCGCATCACGCGAGCATGCAGTTGCGGCGTGACGATCGGCGCGGGCGAGTATGCGCCCATGCCGCCGGTATTCGGGCCCTGATCGCCGTCGAGCAGACGCTTGTGGTCCTGGCTCGACGCGAGCGGCAGCACATGCTTGCCGTCTACCATCACGATGAAGCTTGCCTCTTCGCCCGCGAGGAACTCCTCGATCACGACGCGCGCGCCGGCGTCGCCGAGCTTGTTGTCCGACAGCATCATGTCGACCGCGGCGTGCGCTTCTTCCAGCGTCTGCGCGACGACCACACCCTTGCCGGCGGCGAGGCCGTCAGCCTTGATGACGATCGGTGCGCCCTTTGCGTCGAGATACGCGTGCGCAGCGGCGACGTCGGCGAAGGTTTCGTATTCGGCCGTGGGGATCGCGTGGCGCTTCATGAACGCCTTCGCGAAGTCTTTCGAGCTTTCGAGCTGCGCTGCTTCCTTCGTCGGCCCGAAAATCTTCAGACCGCGCGAGCGGAACAGATTGACAATGCCTGCCGCGAGCGGCGCTTCCGGCCCGACCAGCGTGAACGCGATCTGTTCCTGCTCGACGAAATCGGCGAGCGCGGCCGGCTCGGTAACGTCGACGTTGCGCAGACGCTCGTCCTGCGCGGTGCCGCCGTTGCCAGGCGCCACGTAGACGAGCTGGACCCGCGGCGATTGCGCGAGCTTCCATGCGAGCGCATGTTCGCGACCGCCGGAACCGACGACGAGTAACTTCATGTGAATCCCCGAGACTTTAAAAACCATAAGCGGCTGAAGCAGCAAGCGCAGCCGTGCAATATATAGCGAGATTCGCGCCGGGTCGGCCTACGCCGGCGATGAAGCCGGCGCACCAGATCCGGGACGAACCCGAGTGGCGATGGCATGACGGGCGCACAACCCTGCACCTATGTCCAAAACGCCCGTTCAGCGCAACGACCTGCATAAAGCGGCATTAACCGCGGCAATAGCGGCGGCAATCAAGCAGCAATCAACCAGCAATCGAGCAGCAACGCGAGGGACCGCCGGCAGCACCGCGCGGATTCGGGTTCGCCCACAAGGCGGACCCGACCCGCACGCTGCGTGAGCACGCTCACTCGTCGGCGATCGCGGCGTTCGTATAGACTTCCTGCACGTCGTCCAGATTTTCCAGCGCGTCGAGCAGCTTCTGCATTTTCACCGCGTCGTCGCCCGTGAACTCGACTTCCGTCTGAGGTTTCATCGTCACCTCGGCCACTTCGGCCTTGAAGCCCGCGGCTTCGAGCGCGGTCTTCACCTTCGGGAAATCGTTCGGCGGGCACAGTACTTCAATGCTGCCGTCTTCGTTCGTGACGACGTCGTCAGCACCGGCTTCGAGCGCGGCTTCCATCAGCTTGTCTTCGGGCGTGCCCGGCGCGAACAGGAACTGGCCGACGTGATCGAACATGAACGACACCGAGCCGTCCGTGCCCATGTTGCCGCCGTTCTTCGAGAACGCGTGACGCACTTCCGCCACGGTGCGGGTACGGTTGTCGGTCATGGTGTCGACGATCACCGCCGCACCGCCGATGCCGTAGCCTTCGTAGCGGATTTCCTCGTAGCTCGCGCCGTCGACGCCGCCCACGCCGCGCTGGATCGCGCGGTTGACGTTGTCTTTCGGCATGTTGGCGTCGTACGCCTTTTCGACGGCGAGCCGCAGACGCGGATTCGAGTCGATGTCGCCGCCGCCCATGCGCGCCGCGACCTGAATTTCCTTGATGAGCCGCGTCCAGACCTTGCCGCGCTTGGCGTCGGCCGCTGCCTTCTTATGCTTGATGTTGGCCCATTTCGAATGACCCGCCATACCTTTCTCCGTCGCGCGCGCCAGCGGGGCGCACGCATTGTGCAATTGTCGTTGCGATTCCGGGCGCTCGTGCGTGTGCTTGCCGCCTCGTGCCTCGATGTCGAATTCGTGCCCAGTCCGTTTAACCGCCGCGCTGCGCCTCGCGTCGCGCCGCGACAGGGCGGCTGGCGGGTGCGAAGCGCTGTGGCGCGCCCGGCAGGCGCCATGCGGCTAACGCACCGCGAATAACGGCTGGCTCGCCCGGTCAGCGTGATTGCCCGCCTCGACACGCGATGAGCCTTAAGTTGCCGGAAGCGGGGCTGCCCCGGGGCTGCCCTTTAAGTGGACTCGAATTTTATCACGCCGGGAGGGGGCGGCAGAGGCAGACGTTGACGTGAATTGCACAGAAAGTGCGCCTGCGGGGCGCTCAGCGGCGGTGATGCAATGCCGCCGGCCCTGTTTTTTTCCAACCCTCAGTTCTTCGTCCCGAACAACCGGTCGCCCGCATCGCCCAAGCCCGGCACGATGTACGCGTGCTCGTTCAGATGCGAATCGAGCGATGCAACGAAAAGCTTCACGTCCGGATGCGCGTCCTGGAACACCTGCACGCCTTCGGGCGCGGCAACCAGCGCGAGGAACAGGATGTTTTCCCCGGCCACCTTGCGGCGCTTGAGCACATCGACTGCATGCACGGCCGAATAGCCGGTCGCGACCATCGGATCGCACAGAATGAACACGCGGTCTTCGAGATCGGGCAGGCGCACCAGATATTCGACCGGCCGGTGATCTTCGGCGCGATACACGCCGATGTGACCCACGCGTGCGGACGGCACCAGTTCCAGCAGGCCGTCCGACATGCCGATGCCCGCCCGCAGCACCGGCACGATTGCGAGCTTCTTGCCGGCGATCACCGGCGCGTCGATCTCGACGAGCGGCGTGCTGAGACGGCGCGTGGTCATCGGCAGGTTGCGGGTGATTTCGTAGCCCATCAGCAGCGTGATCTCGCGCAGCAGTTCGCGGAACGTGCGGGTCGAGGTGTCCCGGTCGCGCATGTGCGACAGCTTGTGCTGGATCAGCGGGTGATCGAGGATGAAAAGATTGGGGAAACGGCTGTCCTGAGTCATGGGCGGGGCACGAGCGGCGGCAAAAAGGTCGATTCGGGGCCGATTCGGGGATCGGTTCGGCGCTTTGCACGGCGAGCGCAATCAACTTGCGACGGCCGGCGCACGCGCCACGGCGCAAGTTTACCGAAAGAGTGGCACCGGAAGATACCGGAGATTGCAGCAGCCCGGCGCAGTCCGGCACCGATTCTTCTAGAATCGGGGGGAAACTTTGCAACCATTCAGCAAGACGCCAGCGAGGAGAACGCACACATGGACATGGGAATTGCAGGACGCACAGCGCTGGTTTGCGCGGCGAGCAAGGGTTTGGGGCGCGGCTGTGCAGAAGCGCTCGCGGCCGAGGGCGTCAACCTGACGATCGTCGCTCGCACCGCCGGGACGCTCGAGGCGACAGCCGACGAAATTCGCCGTCAAACCGGCGTCGAGGTGAAGACGGTCGCATGCGACATCACCACGCCCGAAGGCCGGGCCGCGGCGCTCGCAGCCTGTCCGCAGCCGGACATTCTGGTGAATAACGCGGGCGGCCCGCCGCCGGGCGACTTCCGCGATTTCACGCACGACGACTGGATCCGCGCGCTGGAAAGCAACATGCTCACGCCGATCGAGCTGATCCGGGCGACCATCGACTCGATGAGCGCGCGCGGCTACGGGCGCATCGTCAACATCACGAGTTCGGCGGTGAAAGCGCCGATCGACGTACTGGGCCTGTCGAATGGCGCGCGTTCGGGCCTGACTGGCTTCGTCGCGGGTCTTGCCCGCAAGGTGGCGCCGACCGGCGTCACGATCAATAACCTGCTGCCGGGAATGTTCGACACCGACCGGATCGCCGTAACCATGCAGGCCGCAGCGAAATCGAACAACATTTCCATCGAGGAAGCCCGCGCGCAGCGCATGAAGGCGATTCCCGCCGGACGCTTCGGGAATCCCGACGAATTCGGCCGTGCCTGCGCCTTTCTGTGCAGCATCCACGCGGGGTACATCACCGGACAGAACTGGCTGATCGACGGCGGCGCCTATCCCGGCACGTTCTAGACGCATACGTTCGCGACGTGCGCGACGTGTGTCCAAGCCGCACTTCGAGCAACATCACAACAACGACAATCACAACGGTTCCAGGAGTCTTACGTCATGACCACCCGCATTGCGCTGATCGCGCACGATCACAAGAAAGACGACATCGTCAAACTGGCCGGCGAATACGTCGACACGCTCAGGCGCTGCGATATCGTCGCGACCGGCACGACCGGCGGACGCATTGGCGAGGCGCACGGGCTGACAGTCGAGCGCATGCTGTCCGGCCCGCATGGCGGCGACCTGCAGATCGGCGCGCAACTGGCGGAAGGGCGCGTGGACATGGTGATCTTCCTGCGCGATCCGATGACGCCGCAACCGCACGAACCGGATATCAACGCGCTCGTGCGCGCATGCGACGTACACAACATTCCGTGCGCGACCAACATCTCGACGGCGCGCATGATTCTCGACGTGCTCACGCTGCGTCTCACGCAGCAGGTTTGACGCTGCATCCGCCCGCATTCCAAATCAAGGAGACATGAATGGTCAAAGCAATCCGATTCGATAAAACCGGCGGCCCCGAAGTGATGAAATGGGTCGACGTCGAGGTGGGCGACCCCGGCACCGGCGAAATCCGCATCCGTCAGACGGCGGTCGGGCTCAACTATATCGACGTGTACTTCCGTACCGGTTTATATCCGCTGCCGCTGCCGGGCGGCCTCGGCATGGAAGCGGCCGGCGAGGTGATCGCGGTCGGCGCGGGCGTGAACGATCTGAAAGCGGGCGATCGCGTCGCCTACGTGGCGAGGCCGCCTGGCGCCTATGCGCAGGAGCGCGTGCTGCCGGCCGCACAGGTCATCAGGCTGCCGGACGCAGTAAGCGATGAACAAGCCGCGTCGGCGATGCTGCAGGGCCTCACCGCGCAGTACCTGCTGCGCCGCACGTATCGTGTGAAGGCCGGCGACACCATTCTGATTCAGGCGGCGGCGGGCGGGGTCGGTTTGCTGGTGTGCCAGTGGGCGAAGGCGCTGGGCGCGACGGTGATCGGCACCGTCGGCTCGGACGAGAAAGCGGAGATCGCGAAGGCCCACGGCTGCGATCACGCCATCGTCTATACGCGTGAAAACTTCACGAAACGCGTGCGCGAAATCACCAATGGCGCGGGCGTGCCGGTGGTGTACGACTCCATCGGTAAAGATACGTTTACGGGCTCTCTCGATTGCCTCGCGCCGCTCGGCATGTTCGTGAGCTTCGGCAATGCGTCGGGACCGCTGCCACCTATCGACTCGTCCGAATTCGCCGGCCGCGGCTCGCTGTTCTTCACGCGTCCCACGCTGTTCACCTATATCGGCAAACGCAGCGACTACGAGGCGATGTCGGCCGAACTATTCGATGTGCTCGCCTCCGGCAAGGTCAAGACGAGCATCAATCAGCGCTACGCGCTCGCCGATGTAGGTCAGGCGCATGCCGATCTCGAAGCGCGCAAGACCACGGGGTCGACTATTCTCTTGCCGTAGTCCTCATGCGCGTTCACGCGTTGTCTTGACAGCCCTGACCTGAGCACCGAACAGGTCGAGCCGTTCACCACCCCCAGGGCCGTTGCATCTCGCGATGCAACGGCCTTGTGCGTTTACGCGATTTTTATATCGGGAACGCCAGCTTTGATCAGCCCTTTACGCGCTTGCGCATACCGTTGCGGCTATCCGAATTCCGTCAATGGAGAATGAAAATGGATGTGCTGTACGTCGTAGCCGTCGCGCTTTTTACCGCGCTGACCTTCGCAATGATTGCCGGCTGCGAGAAGCTGATGCCGTCCCGTCGCGGCCAGGGAGCACGCTCATGAACTGGATGCTGTGGCTCTCCAGCGCGGCGACCGCGCTGCTGTTCGCGTACCTCGTCTATGCGCTGTTGCGCGCGGAGGACATCGAATGAACTCGAATAATGTCTTGCAGGCGGCGCTCTTTCTCGTCGTGTTGCTGGCCGCCGCGGTGCCGGTGTCGCGCTATCTGCATGGCGTGATGGACGGCAGTTCGCGCGTGTTGCGCATCGGCGGACCAATCGAGCGGCTGTTGTATCGCGTCGCCGGCGTCGATCCTTCGGCGGAAATGAGCTGGAAGCATTACGCGATCGCGACGATCGCGTTCAATGCGCTGGGCGTCGTGTTTCTTTATCTGCTGTTGCGCGTGCAGGGCTGGTTGCCCGGCAATCCGCAGCAGTTCGGCGCCATGACCGTCGACGGTGCGTTCAATACCGCGATCAGCTTCGTGACCAACACGAACTGGCAGGACTACACGCCGGAACAAACGGTGGGCTATCTCACGCAGATGCTCGGCCTCACGGTGCAGAACTTTTTCTCCGCGGCGACCGGCATCGTCGTCGTGATTGCGCTGATTCGCGGCTTCGCGCGCCATACGGCGCAAACCATCGGCAATTTCTGGGTCGATCTCACACGCGTGACGCTGTACGTGTTGCTGCCGATGTCGGTCATCATCGCGACGCTGCTGATGAGCCAGGGCGTGATCCAGAATTTCAAGGCGTATGAGGACGTGCCGACCTTGCAGACCACGACCTACGCCGCACCGAAGCTCGACGCGCAAGGCAATCCGGTGAAGGACGCGAAGGGTAACGCGGTGACTGTCGATACGCCGCTAAAAACGCAGACCATCGCGATGGGCCCGGTTGCATCGCAGGAAGCGATCAAGATGGTGGGCACCAACGGCGGCGGCTTCTTCAACGGTAACTCCGCGCATCCGTACGAGAACCCGACGCCGTTCTCCAACTTCCTGCAGATCTTCTCGATCCTGATCATCCCCGCCGCGCTCGCGCTCGTGTTCGGCCGCATGATCGTGGACCGCAAGCAGGGCGTGGCCGTGCTCGCGGCGATGACGATTGCGTTCGGCGTATGCGTATTCGGCGAGATCGGAGCGGAGCAGGGCGGCAATCCGGCCTTCACCGCGTTGCACGTCGATCAGTCGGCGAGCGCGATGCAGTCGGGCGGCAACGCGGAAGGCAAGGAAACGCGCTTCGGCATCGCGCAATCCGGCATCTTCACGGTCGCGACGACGGCGGCTTCGTGCGGCGCCGTCGCCAACACGCATGATTCGCTCACGCCTATCGGCGGTCTCTATCCGCTGCTGTTGATCCAGCTTGGCGAAGTGATCTTCGGCGGTGTCGGTTCGGGCCTGTACGGCATGCTCGTGTTCGCGCTGCTCGCCGTGTTCGTGGCGGGTCTGATGATCGGCCGCACGCCGGAATATGTCGGTAAGAAGATCGAAGCATACGAGATGAAGATGGTGTCCATCGTCGTGCTGCTTACGCCGTTGCTCGTGCTGGTCGGCACGTCGATCGCGGTGCTGAGCGATGCGGGCAAGGCGGGCATCGCCAATCCGGGTCCCCACGGCTTCTCCGAGATTCTCTACGCGTTCAGTTCGGCCGCGAACAACAACGGCAGCGCGTTCGCGGGCCTGACCGTGGGCACGCCGTTCTACAACTGGCTCACTGCAATCGCGATGTGGTTCGGGCGCTTCGGCACCATCGTTCCCGTGCTCGCGATTGCCGGCTCGCTCGCCGCGAAAAAACGTATCGGCGTGACCGGCGGCACGCTGCCGACGCACGGGCCGCTCTTCGTCGTTCTGCTACTCGGCACGGTGCTGCTGGTCGGCGCGCTCACTTACGTGCCGGCGCTCGCGCTGGGTCCCGGCGTCGAACATCTGATGATGATGGGCGCCCACTGATGCCAGCGCCGATGTGCAAGGACATGTCGAGACGCGTATCCGTACGCGTCGGCAAAAAAGCAACGCGAAATTCGAGGATTCAATGACTGAACACAACGCAACGAGGTCCATGTTCGATCCGGCGCTGCTGCGCCCGGCGATCGTGGACTCCTTCAGGAAGCTCACGCCGCGCACGCAGTTCCGCAATCCGGTGATGTTCTGCGTGTACGTCGGCAGCATTCTCACGACGGTTCTGTGGATCGCCGCGCTCGGCGGTCAGGCGGAGGCGCCTGCGGGTTTCATCCTCGCGGTCACGCTGTGGCTGTGGTTCACAGTACTGTTCGCGAACTTCGCCGAAGCGCTTGCCGAGGGCCGCTCGAAAGCGCAGGCCGCATCGCTGCGCAGCGCGAAGAAAGACGTGATGGCGAAGAAGCTCAACGAGCCGCATCCCAAGTCGCCGATCCGTATCGTCACGGCGTCGGATTTGCGTCGTGGCGACGTCGTGCTGATCGAAACCGGCGACGTGATTCCGGCCGACGGCGAGGTGGTGGAGGGCGTCGCGTCCGTCGACGAATCCGCGATTACCGGCGAATCCGCGCCGGTGATTCGCGAGTCGGGCGGCGACTTTTCTTCGGTGACGGGCGGCACGCGCGTGCTGTCCGACTGGATCGTCGTGCGCGTCACCGCAAATCCCGGCGAAGCGTTTCTCGACCGCATGATCGCGATGGTCGAAGGCGCGAAGCGTCAGAAGACGCCGAACGAAATCGCGCTGACCATTCTGCTGGTTGCGCTGACCATCGTGATGCTGCTCGCGACGGCCACGCTGTTGCCGTTCTCGATGTTCTCGGTTGAAGCGGCGCACCTGGCAAATGCGGCGGGCCACGTAGTGACGATCACCGCTCTCGTCGCACTGCTCGTTTGCCTGATCCCGACCACGATCGGCGGCTTGTTGTCGGCCATCGGCGTGGCTGGCATGAGCCGCATGATGCAGGCGAATGTCATTGCGACGTCGGGCCGCGCGGTCGAGGCCGCCGGCGACGTCGACGTGCTGTTGCTCGACAAGACCGGCACGATCACGCTCGGCAATCGCCAGGCGTCGCTCTTCGTCCCGGCGCCGGGTCTCACCGAAGAAGCGCTCGCGGATGCAGCCCAGCTGTCGTCGCTTGCCGACGAAACGCCCGAAGGGCGCAGCATCGTCGTGCTCGCGAAACAGCGGTTCAATATCCGTCAGCGCGATATGGCGTCGCTGCATGCGGTGTTCCTGGCGTTCACCGCGCAAACCCGGATGAGCGGCGTCGATCTGCCAAACCGCGAAATTCGCAAGGGCGCCGCCGATGCGGTGAAGAATTACGTCGAAGCGAACGGTGGCCGTTTTCCGCACGAGGTCAGCAACGCCGTCGCCGAAGTCGCACGGCGCGGCAGCACGCCGCTCGTTGTCGCGGACAAAGGCGAACACGGCGCGCGCGTGCTCGGTGTGATCGAGTTGAAGGATGTGGTGAAAGGCGGCATCAAGGAACGCTTTGCCGAGTTGCGCAAGATGGGCATCAAGACGGTGATGGTGACAGGCGACAACCGGCTGACCGCGGCGGCGATTGCGGCAGAAGCGGGCGTTGACGATTTCCTTGCCGAAGCGACGCCCGAAGCGAAGCTCGCGACGATCCGCGCACACCAGGCCGAAGGACGCCTCGTGGCGATGACGGGCGACGGCACGAACGACGCCCCAGCGCTCGCGCAGGCCGACGTCGCGGTGGCGATGAACACCGGCACGCAGGCCGCGAAAGAAGCCGGCAACATGGTCGACCTGGATTCGAATCCGACCAAGCTGATCGAGATCGTCGAAATCGGCAAACAGATGCTGATGACGCGCGGCTCGCTCACCACGTTTTCGATTGCCAACGACCTTGCCAAGTACTTCGCGATCATCCCGGCTGCGTTCGCGACCACCTATCCGGCGCTGAATGCGCTGAACGTGATGCATCTGGCGACGCCGGCATCCGCGATCATGTCGGCGGTAATTTTCAACGCGTTGATCATCGTGCTGCTGATTCCGCTCGCGTTGAAGGGCGTGCGTTATCGCGCGCTCGGCGCCGCGGTGCTGCTGCGACGCAATCTGCTCGTGTACGGGCTGGGTGGAATCGTGGTGCCGTTCATCGGCATCAAGTTGATAGATATGGTGCTGGCTGCGTTCGGCTGGGTTTGAGTCCGGCCATTTGAAAACCGGCAGCTTACGAGGAAACAATCGTCATGAAAAATCTGTTGCGTCCGTTGATCGTCATTTTCGCGGTGCTGAGCGCCGTTACCGGCCTCGCTTATCCGGCATTGATGACCGCCGTGGGCCAAACGCTGTTTCGTAATGAGGTCAATGGCAGCCTCATCGAACAGGACGGCAAGGTGGTCGGCTCGAAGCTGATCGGCCAGCAGTTCGATGCGCCGCAGTACTTCTGGGGACGTCTATCGGCGACAAGCCCGATGCCCTATAACGCACAGGCTTCGGGCGGCTCCAATCTCGGGCCGACCAATCCGGCGCTTCTGGACGAAGTGAAAGGCCGCATCGATGCTTTGAAGGCAGCGGGCACGGATATGTCGAAGCCCGTGCCGGTCGATCTGGTGACTTCTTCCGGGAGCGGACTCGATCCTGAGATCAGCCCGGCGGCGGCCGCTTATCAGATCGATCGGGTTGCGAAAGCGCGGGGGCTCGGGGAGAACGATGTGCAAGTGCTAGTGGACCGTTATACGAGCGGCCGTCAATTCGGCGTTCTAGGCGAGCCGCGCGTGAACGTGCTGCAACTGAACCTCGCTCTCGACGAGATGAAGCGCGGTTAAGGACGCCTGATTGCAGTCTGGCGCAGCGCTAACGAACAAGCGGCGGAACAAGCGGCGGAACAGGCGGCGCGCGCGGATGCGCTCCTTATCTTTTCACAGGCCACGGCCGTGCATCGTCACGAACGATTTGCGGCCGAGCCGCCGCCGTGCCACCATGCACGCAACGCCGCGCGCCTACCATCAAACATGCAAGCATGAACCGCCCTGATCCCGATCAACTGCTCGACAAGCTGCAGCGTGACGAACAACAGCGTCAACGCGGCAGGTTGAAGATTTTTTTCGGTGCGTCGGCGGGCGTCGGCAAGACATACGCGATGTTGCAGGCCGCGCGCCGCCGTCGTGACGAAGGCGCGGACGTGGTGGTCGGCATCGCCGAAACGCATGGACGTGGCGAAACGGCCGCGCTGCTCGAAGGACTCGACGTGCTGCCGCTCGCGCAGTTCGACTACCGTGGCCGCAAGCTCGGCGAATTCGATCTCGACGCGGCGCTGGCGCGCAAGCCGCAACTCATCCTCGTCGACGAACTCGCGCATTCGAATGTGCAGGGCGCGCGGCATCTCAAGCGCTGGCAGGACGTGTATGAACTGCTCGACGCCGGCATCGACGTCTATACGACCGTCAACGTTCAACACCTGGAAAGCCTGAACGACGTCGTTGGACAGATCACGGGCATCCGCGTGTGGGAGACAGTCCCCGACCGTGTGTTCGATCGCGCCGACGAAGTCACGCTGGTCGACCTGCCCGCCGAGGAACTGCTCGACCGCATGCGCGACGGCAAGGTGTATTTGCCGCAGCAGGCGGAGCGCGCGGTGCGCAATTTCTTTCGCAAGGGCAATCTGATTGCGCTGCGCGAGCTGGCATTGCGCCGTACGGCCGATCGGGTCGACGCGCAAATGCGAGAGTATCGTGCTGACCGTTCAATCGAGCGGATCTGGCAGGCGCGCGAGCGCTTGCTGGTATGCGTCGGTCCCGGTCCCGAAGCGCCGATGCTGGTGCGCGCGGCGGCTCGTCTCGCCGCGGGTCTGAAGGCCGACTGGATCGCCGTGTATGTGGAAACACCTGCGCTGCAGCGTTTGCCCGATGCGCGCCGCGAACGCACGCTGAACGCATTGAAGCTCGCCGCGGAACTCGGCGCGGAAACGGCGACGCTCGCAGGCGCCGACGCGGTCTTGGCGCTGGCCGGTTACGCGCAAGCTCGCAACGTTTCGAAACTGGTGGCGGGCGCGTCGACCCGCTCGGGTTTGACGCGCTGGCTGCGCCGGCCGCTTGGCGAACGCATCGCGGAAAAGGCGGGTCATGTCGATCTCACGCTGATTAGCGCGTCGTCGTCGGAAAGCGGCAGCGGCGAGCAGCACCGCTTGCTCAGCACGACCGCGAATGCGTGGCGCGACGCGTTGAGCGCCGCGCGCGAACGCCGGTCGCCGCCGCGCGCGTATGGCTTTGCACTGGCGATCTGCGCGGGCATCACCGCGTTGTCGAGTCAGCTTAGCAATCGCATCGATCTGACGAACCTCGTCATGCTGTATCTGCTCGGCGTGATCTTCGCCGCGGCGAAGCTCGGGCGCGGGCCCGGCGTGCTGCTGTCGTTCCTGAGCGTCGCCGCATTCGACTTTTTCTTCGTGCCGCCGCGCTTGTCGCTGTCGGTGTCGGATACGCAATATCTGCTGACGTTCTTCGGCATGTTGCTGACCTCGCTCGTGATCAGCCATCTAACGTCCAGCTTGCGGCGCGAGGCGAGGGTGGCGCGGCGTCGCGAGCAGCGCACCGGCGCGATGTACTCGATGGCGCGCGAACTGGCCGCGGCGCTGACTACCGAACAGATCGTCGGCATTGGCAGCCGTCACGTGAGCGAAGTGTTCGGTGCGCGCGTTGCGATCCTCTTGCCGGACAGCGCGGATCGGGTGAAGCAGAAGATCGAGGACCCGGACGCCGCCATCACGCTCGAAGGCGAACTGCTCGATACCGATGTCGGCCAGTGGGTCTACGATCACCAGAAGCCGGCCGGACACGGCACCGACACGCTGCCCGCCGCGGCTGCTTTATATCTGCCGCTGAAGGCGCCGATGCGCACGCGCGGCGTGCTTGCAGTGGTGCTGCGCGACGAACGCGAACTGGACGTGCCCGAGCAGGAGCGCATGCTCGACGCGTTCGCTGCGCAGATCGCGCTGGCGCTCGAGCGCGTGCATTATGTGGACATCGCACGCGATGCGCTCGTGAGTATGGAATCCGAACGTTTGCGCAACTCGCTCTTGTCCGCGATTTCGCACGACTTACGCACTCCGCTCACGACTATCGTCGGCTTCTCGTCGATGCTCGCACAGTCGCGCGGACCTCACGTCGACGCGGAGCGCGACGGTGAACTCGTCGAGGCGATCCATGAAGAAGCGCTGCGCATGACCGGCATCGTGACGAATCTGCTCGACATGGCGCGCTTGCAGGCGGGCAGCCTGCAGCTAAACCGGCAGTGGACGCTGCTCGAAGAAACCGTGGGCGCCGCGCTGCGTGCCTGCAAGCGTGCGCTGACCGGACACCCGGTGCAGGTGAATCTCGCTGCCGACCTGCCGTTGCTGCATCTGGACGCTGTACTGATGGAGCGGCTTTTCTCGAACCTGTTCGAAAATGCCGCGAAATACACTTTGCCGGGCACGCCGTTGAGCATCGGCGCGCAACGCTTCGAGGTGGACGGCAAGCCGTTCGTGCGCGTCACTGTCGACGATAATGGGCCGGGCCTGCCGGTCGGCATGGAAACGCGAGTGTTCGAGAAGTTCACACGCGGCGAGAAGGAATCGGCCAAGCCCGGCGTGGGCCTGGGTCTCGCGATTTGTCGCGCGATCGTGGAGGCGCATGGCGGGAGCATCGGTGCGCTCAATCGCATGCCGGCAGGGGCGGCAGAGTCGGCAGAGTCGGCTGAAGGCCGCATCGACGGTGCGCGCTTCTGGTTCACGCTGCCCGTCGACACGCCGCCGGACGCGCCCAATGCAATGGAAGATGAAGCCGCCGACAATCCGGCTCAGCGCCCGCTTGCGCACCCGCATTTGAACCCGCACCTGGACCAGCTTGCGAAACCAACTCATGAGTGAGCCGAGCATCACCGTCGTCCTGATCGAGGACGAAAAGCAGATCCGCCGCTTCGTGCGCACGGCGCTGGAAGGCGAGGGCATCGCCGTGCATGACGCCGAGACCGGCAAGCAGGGCCTTGTGGAAGCCGCGACGCGCAAGCCCGATCTCGTGATCGTCGATCTCGGCCTGCCCGACACCGATGGGCTCGACGTGATCCGCGAATTGCGTGGCTGGAGCGAATTGCCGGTGATCGTGCTGTCCGCGCGCACGCAGGAGAGCGAGAAAGTCGCGGCGCTCGATGCCGGTGCGGACGACTACCTGACCAAGCCGTTCGGCGTCTCCGAACTGCTCGCGCGAATTCGCGCGCATCTGCGGCGTCGCAATCAGGGCGGCGCGAACGAATCGCCGCAGGTGCGCTTTGGCGCGGTAAGCGTCGATCTGGCGTTGCGTCAGGTGACGCGCGAGGGCACCGCGGTTCATTTGACGCCGATCGAGTATCGGCTGCTCGCGACGCTGGTGCGCCATGCGGGCCGCGTGCTGACGCACCGGCAATTGCTGCGCGACGTGTGGGGGCCGTCGCATGTCGAGAGCTATCACTATCTGCGCATCTATATGGCGCATTTGCGCGGCAAACTCGAGCGCGATCCGGCGCAACCCGAGCACATCGTCACCGAGACGGGTGTCGGTTACCGGCTAGTCGGCGTGGCTTGAGCATGCGGCGTGCGCCCCGAAGCGCGATGGCGACCGGATCGTTATAATTACGGACCGTAAGGACGGCCTTACACTTTTCACAAACGGGGACGGCCCCATCTGATCAATGGAGCTGTTTCATGTCCTGGATTCTTCTATTTATCGCCGGTTTGCTCGAAGTCGCGTGGGCGGCCGGTCTCAAAAGCTCGGACGGTTTCACCCGGCTGTGGCCTTCCGTCTTCACCATGGTGACGGCGGTCGGCAGCTTCGTCCTGCTTGCCATGGCGATGCGGCAGTTGCCGCTCGGCACCGCTTACGCGGTGTGGACCGGGATCGGCGCGGTCGGCGCGTTCATCTTAGGCATCGTGATGATGGGCGAGGCGCTGACGCTCCCGCGGGTGGCGAGCGCGGCGCTGATCGTCGTCGGTCTGGTCGGGCTCAAGCTGTCGTCGGGACATTGAGCTGCTGCACACGCCGCCATTTTGCAAGCCACTCTGCGTTCTGCGAATTAACGTGGCTATAATGAGATTGAAACCAACCTGAATTTGCCCGCGGCCTGCTCGGCGCGGCCGGCTTGGCGCGGGTCTGACGACTTCGGTGTGGCGGCTCCTTCTGATTGGCCCGCCGAAGCGCCCGGCACGCACCGCGCGCCTGGAGGCGGCCATGCTTGAATCACTTTCGCTCGCTGCGGGACTCTCTTGGGGCAGCGG
The DNA here is from genome assembly GCF_032806925.1 of Paraburkholderia kirstenboschensis. NCBI lineage: Bacteria > Pseudomonadati > Pseudomonadota > Betaproteobacteria > Burkholderiales > Burkholderiaceae > Paraburkholderia > Paraburkholderia kirstenboschensis. The sequence goes on from NZ_CP136513.1 coordinate 4,024,860, forward strand.
CCTGCGCCTCTATCTGACGGTCCTGCTGGCCGGCGTGTTCGAGCGCCTCGGCCTCGTTCATCTTCCCGATACCTTGTCCGCGCTGTCCTCGCCGTGGGTGATCGGCGTGGCGGGCGCGCTGACCGTCACCGAATTTCTTGCCGACAAGATTCCCGCGTTCGATTCTTTGTGGGACGCAATCCACACCTTTATCCGCATTCCGGCCGGCGCGGTGCTCGCAGCCGGCGCGCTCGGCCATGCCGATCCCGCGCTGCTGACCGTCGCCGCGCTCGCGGGCGGCACGCTCGCGGGCACCGCGCATCTCACGAAAGCGGGCACGCGCGCGCTAATCAATCTGTCGCCGGAACCGGTGTCGAATATCGTCACGTCGACCGCCGAAGACGGTCTCGTATTCGGCGGCATCCTGCTCGCGCTCTTCGTGCCGCTGCTGTTTCTGGTGCTGATCGTCGGGTTCCTCGTGCTGGCCGGCTGGGTGTTGCCGCGGCTGTGGCGCGGCGTGCAGGGCGGCTTTCGCGGCATGGCCACGCATATGGTGTCGCGCCTCGCGAGGAGCAGGCACGATTGAGCGATACCAGCGAAACCAGCGAAACCAGCGACAAGGTCAGACATTCCACGGCGCGCGTCGCCGTACCTGCGGCGCGTCGCTTTAGCGGCGGCGATCTGCTGCGCCAGGCGATTCGCATGACGGCGCGCGACTGGCGCGCGGGCGAACTCACGATGCTGCTGCTCGCGCTGGTGCTGGCCGTCGCGGCGCTATCGAGCGTCGGCTTTCTTGCCGATCGTTTGCATCAAGGGCTCGAGCGCGACGCACGGCGCATGATCGCCGCCGACTTCATCGTGCGCGCCGATCATCCGGTCGATCCGCAGTTTGCGCGGCAGGCGTCGGCGCTCGGGCTGAGCACGGCGACCACGGCAATCTTTCCGAGCATGATCAACTCGACCGCCGCGCAGCCGGTGTCGCGACTCGCCGCGATCAAGGCAGTGTCGCCGGGCTATCCGCTGCGCGGCGCGTTGCGGATCGCTTCGGCGCCCGCGGCGGCGGATCATCCCGCGCAAACCATCCCCCCTCCGGGCACGGTCTGGGTCGATCAGCAACTTCTCGACGCTTTAAAGGTGCGCATAGGCGACACGGTGAAGGTCGGCAACCGCAGCTTCACCATTGGCGCAATGATCACGCGCGAACTGGACCGCGGCTTTTCGTTCGTCAACTTTTCGCCCCGGCTGATGATGCGCGCCGACGAGGTGCAGTCCACCGGACTCATCACGTTCGGCAGCCGCGTGACGTACCGGCTGCTGGTCGCGGGCGCCGATGCGTCGGTCGCGCGCTTTGCAGAGTTCGCGCACGCCAAGGTGGACGGCGGCAAGATGCGCGGGGTCGCGCTCGAATCGTTGCAGGACGGCCAGCCGCAAGTGCGCCAGACACTTGACCGCGCAAGTCATTTCCTCACGCTCGTGTCGCTGCTGACCGCGCTGCTCGCGGCGGTGGCGATCGCGATGGCCGCGCATCGGTATATGCGCAGGCATCTGGACGGTTGCGCCGCAATGCGTTGTCTCGGCGTGAGTCAACGCACGCTGCGCGCGCTGTTCACGCTCGAATTCGTCGGCGTCGGCGTGGTAGGCGGCGCGCTCGGCGTCGCATTAGGGTATCTCGGCCATCTGGCGTTGCTGACGTGGCTTGGCAGTCTCATCGATGTTGCGTTGCCGTACCCCACGGCATGGCCGGCGCTCGAAGGCATCGCCGCCGGTCTCGTGCTGCTGCTCGGCTTTGCGCTGCCGCCGCTGTTGCCGCTCACGCGTGTGCCGCCGGTTCGCGTGCTGCGTCGCGAGTGGGGCGAAGCGGGGCGCACGGCGTGGGCCGCCTACGCGCTAGGCATCGTGCTCTTCGCCGGACTGCTGATCGTTGCGGCGGGCGAATTGAAGCTCGGCGGAATTGTCGCGGGCGGTTTCGCGGGCGGGCTGCTGGTGTTCGCGTGCGTCGCCCGGCTTGCGCTTTGGGGCGCGGCGCGCGTGGTGCGCAGCGAGCGTGTGAATGCGGGCATCGGCTGGCGTTATGCGCTCGCCTCTCTGGAGCGGCGCAGCAGTGCGAGCGCGTTGCAGATTACCGCGCTCGGCATCGGCCTCATGTGTCTGCTATTGATCGCGATGACGCGCAATGACCTCGTGGCCGGCTGGCGCAAATCGACGCCGCCCGATGCGCCGAACGAATTCATCATCGACATTCAGCCCGATCAGCGCGAAGCGGTCACGCACTATCTGGACACGCACGGCGTGCCCGGCACGGTGCTCTCGCCGATGGTGCGCGGCAGGCTCACCGCCATCAACGGCAAAGCGGTGAATCCCGATTCGTTCAAGGGCGACGACGCCAAACGGCTAGTGGACCGCGAATTCAATCTGTCGTACACGACTCAGTTGCCCGAGGACAATCGCCTTTCCGCGGGCACCTGGTACGGCGACACGAAGACGCCGCAGATTTCGATTGAAGAAGGCCTCGCGAAGCTGATCAACGTCAAGCCGGGCGACGTGCTGCGCTTCGACGTCACCGGCTTGCAGATCGACGCGCCGGTCACGAGCGTTCGCAAGCTCGACTGGGGCTCGTTCAAGGTCAACTTTTTCGTGCTGATGCCGCCGGCCGCGTTGCAGGACTTCCCGGCCACGTTCATCACGAGCTTCCATTTGCCGCCGGAGAAACGTTCGACCATCGACGGCCTGATCGCCGCCTACCCGAACCTGACGGCCATCGACACCGGTCCGATACTCGCGCAGGTGCAGCGCGTGTTGCAGCAGGTGATCGGCGCGGTGCAATTCCTGTTCGCCTTCACGCTCGCGGCGGGTGTGCTCGTGCTGTACGCGGCGCTCGCCGGCACGCGCGACGAGCGTATGCGAGAATCCGCGCTGTTGCGCGCGCTGGGCGCATCGCACGGCCAGGTGCGCGCGGTGCAGATTGCGGAGTTCGTCGCGGTCGGCGCGCTCGCCGGATTCATGGCGGCGGTCGGGGCGCAGGTGATCGGCTGGGTGCTCGCGACTCGCGTGTTCCAGTTTTATCTTGAGTTCGATCCATGGCTGCTGCCCGCCGGAGTCGCGGCGGGCGTTGCGTGTGCGGCGGTCGGCGGCTGGCTGAGCTTGCGGCATGTGCTGTCGCGTCCCGCGTTGCAGTCGTTGCGGGACGCCTGAATTTTCCCTCGATTTCTGTTGATGAGTTGTTATGAGTGAGCTTGATGACGAAGTGTCGGCGGCGCAGCCGACGGCCTTCGAACTGGTCGGCGGAGAGGCGCGTGTACGCGAACTCGTCGACCGTTTTTACGACCTGATGGATCTCGAAGCGGAGTTCGCCGGCATTCGCGCGTTGCATCCCGAGTCGATGGACGGCTCGCGCGACAAGCTGTTCTGGTGCCTCTGCGGATGGCTGGGCGGGCCCGACCATTACATCAGCCGGTTCGGGCATCCGCGCCTGCGTGCGCGGCATTTGCCGTTCGCGATCGCGTCGGGCGAACGGGACCAGTGGCTTCGCTGCATGGCTTGGGCGATGGAAGACATAGGGCTTGCCGAGCCGCTCAGAGAACGTCTGCTCGGCTCGTTTTTCGAAACGGCCGACTGGATGCGCAACCGCAATGGCTGACGCTGACGTCGGTGGCGCGGCGCCGTCCCCTGCGCCGCATGCGCTCACCGTTGCGCTTGCAGGCGAGGTGGCCGGTGGCGCGTCGGCTGACTACGCCGCGCTCGATCCGCAGGAGCGCGCCGTGCTCGACTGCTGGTTCGGTGCGCCGGACTCGCCGGGCTTCGGCGAGCCGCGCAAGCTCTGGTTCACCGCCGACGATTCATTCGATGCGATGTTGCGCGAACGTTTCGGAACGCTGATCGACGCGGCCCGCGAGTCGCGGCTCGACAGTTGGGCCGCAACGCCGCTAGGGGCACTCGCCCTCGTCATCGTGCTGGATCAGTTTTCGCGCAACTGCCACCGCGACACGGCGAGGGCATTCGCGGCCGATCGGAAAGCGCTGGCTATTGCGCAGCAGATGGTTGCGAGCGGAGCGGATCGCCGGTTGCCGGGCGTGCATCATCGCGCGTTCGCTTATCTGCCGTTCGAACACGACGAATCGCTTGCGAGCCAGCATGAGTCGCTGCGTCTTTTCAAAGCCCTTGCCGCCGAGCCGGGCGGTGCGTCTTACTACCCGTTCGCGGTGAGGCACGCAAAAATCATCGAGCGCTTTGGACGCTTTCCGCATCGTAACGCGGTGCTGGGGCGCGAATCCACAGCCGATGAAATTGCCTTTTTGCGCGAGCCTGGCTCGTCGTTCCAATCGCGCGCGAGAAAGCCGGCAGGCGGTGTTTGACGTTCGTTCTAGCCGCCTGATGCACCGCGTTGCGGCTAACGTGCGAACGTTGCGACCGTTTTGAACGGGCGCATTGCCCCTAAGGCGCCGGCGCCGCTCACTTAATGCGCGGGGCGCCGCTCACTCAACGCGCGGCCCTCGCCTTATGGAGCCCCCGCAGCCGCAGTCGGCGTTGCAGTCGGCGTGCGCACGAAGACGCGCAACAACTCGTCGGTATCGCCCGGACGCGCGCCCGACCAGAAGAGCCGCCAGTCGCCAGCCGGAGTGCGCGGATTGTCCCGCCGGCTCCCGACGATCAGCCACGTACACTCGGTTGTGCCGGTATCGGTGGTCGGCCGATGCTCGATGCCGGTGTAATACTCGAGCATCGGCGCTTCGGATTCGCCCAACCCGACGCTCGCCATGCAATCGCCGTCATTCCATTGCAAGCTCAACGCCGCGCCGAGGTTTTCGAACACCGAGCGGTAGCTCTTCGCGTAATCGAGCCAGGGCAGCAGCAGCGTGCTCACCAACCCCCAGGCGACGATAGCGCCTGCGCACCAGCTCAGCAGGCCGCGCCATTTCCCCGTGTACTTGAAGGCGGGCAGCAGCCACAGCCAGCCGATAGTCATCAATAGCGCGGCGGCGATCAGCCCGGGGCGGACGGGCAATACGAAGTCGAGCGGCAACCATCGGCCGAGCCGGTGCAGCGATGCGTGCGTGTTCGCCGGGCCGCTCACGATGGACCAGACAATCCAGGCGAGCGCCGCCGTGCTGCCGAACAACACGCGGCTCGTCATGTCCCACACCGTATGCAGACGCTGCGGCAGCCGCTCGGCGCCTTGCAGTGCGAGCAACGCCAGCGGAGCGATGAACGGCAGAATGTACAGCTCGCGGATCGTCGCGGAGCTTTGCAGCACGGCAAAACCAGTGCCCGCGAAAACCGCGGGCAAGGCCACGCTCGGGTCGCGCCAGCGCCGCCATGCGCCGCCCGCCAGTGCGGCCACTGCCAGCGGCACGACGGGAAAACCGACGGTCAGCACGGTGCGCAGCACGAATAGCCGGTTCTCACTCTCCGAGCCGAGTTCGGCCACGGAAAAACCAAAAAACCGGCCGACGTTGTTATCCCACAGCCAGACCTTGAAGAGCGCTTCAGAGCGCAGATAGAAGCAGACCGGCCAGATCAGTGCAAACGGCGCGCACACCAGCGCGGCCACGCCGAGCGCGCCGGCGAAGCTGCGGCTGCGGCAGGCCGGGTAAAGCGCGAGCACTGCGCAGACGGTCGCGCCGAACACCAGCGGCACGAACAGGCCCTTCGCGAGAAACGACACGCCGACGCCCACGCCGAACGTCGCGGCGCCGCTTAGAAGCGCATCGCGGCGCTGCGGGACGGCGTCGGCAGACACGTTGTTTCGTTGTCCGTCATAACGAAGATGCGCGAGCACGAGTTCGAACAGCCCGCAAAAGCCGATAGACGCACCGGACATCAGCGCGACGTCGGTCATCATGTCGTGCACGTGTTTGACGACGACGAGGGTGCCGCCGAATAACGCCACGGTGCTGACCACGCGCAAGTCGAGCCAGTTGGATGCATCCACTGCGCGGCGCGCGACGCGGGCCGTGTAGTACACGGTCAACCCTGCGAACAGCGCGCTCGCGAGGCGTGCCGCGTCATGCAGGGGCAGATAGCGGCCGAACATCCATGCGAGGCCGGCGGCCACCCAGTCGTAGACAGGCGGTTTTTCGACGAACGGCTGGCCCGCATTGGTCGGCACCACGAGATCGCCGGTATCGAGCATGTGCTGGATGATGCCGAACGTATAGGTCTCGTCCTGTTTCCAGGGATCGTGACCCAAGGTGCCCGGCAAAAGCCACGCGCAGACGATCGCCATCGCGACGAGCCAAAGCAGCGGACGCACCCTGGTGAGCGCACGCCAACGCTCGCGGTGGGGCGCGCGATCGGCAGCTTGCGAGCTGGCGGCCGGCGATGGTGCGATTGGCTTTTCTTGCATGAGACGATCTCTTGTCGCGGTAAGCGGCAACTCAGGCGCGTGTACCGTGTTCTTGCTGGCGTCGCGGGCAATGGCGCGCGATCGGCCGCGATTGTAGTCCCTAATTATTACGATCGATTACAGGCGCGGCGGGCGCACGAACGCGGCAATTGAACGTGTCGGGGCAATGCCGATCTTGATCGGCGGGGCCAGCGGGGGATGTGGAGAAGACGCGGCGCGAGATCGGGCGCCGCGCGAATCGACAGTGAAGAAGAGCGGCGCCTAGCGGCCGCCCGCGACGTCGATGAGCGCGCCGGTCACATACGACGCGGCGTCGCTCAACAGCCAGACGATGGTTTCGGCAACTTCGTCGGCGCGGCCGGGACGGCCCAGCGGTGTCGTCGCGCCCAGTTGCGCGGCGCGTTCGGGCTTGCCGCCGCTCGCGTGGATTTCAGTGTCGATGAGACCCGGCCGCACTGCGTTCACGCGCACGCCTCGTGGGCCGAGTTCCTTCGCGAGCCCGAGGGTCATGGTGTCGACCGCGCCTTTCGCGCCTGCATAGTCGACGTATTCGTTCGGCGAACCCAACCGCGCCGCCGCCGATGACACATTGACGATCACGCCGCCCGCGCCGCCGCGATCCGTCGACATGCGCCGCGCGGCTTCGCGCGCGCACAGATACGCGCCCAGCACATTGACGTTGAAGATACGCGTGAGGCGCGCAAGGTCCATGTCGGCGAGTTGCATCGACGGTGCAACGATGCCCGCGTTGTTGACGAGCGCATCGAGCCGGCCAAAGGTCTGCTCGATCCTGTCGAACATCGCAATCACGTCGGCTTCGTTTGCGACGTCGCCGGCAACCGGCAATGCGCGTCCGCCGGCCCGCTCGACTTCGGCGACGGTCTCCCGCGCGGCCGCGAGATTCTGCGTGTAATTCACGCCGACCGACCAGCCGCGCGCGCCCAGCAAGCGCGCAGTCGCGCGGCCTATGCCGCGGCTGCCGCCGGTGATCAGAACGGTTTGCGTCATCGCAACCTCAACTTGCAGGTAGAGTGGGCGCCAGGCAAACGCGGCGGTCTTTCAATCGCTGACGCGATCAGACGGCGTCGCGGTTGATCGCCCACTTGTCGGCGGCGGGCGGTTGATAGCGTTGCAGCTTGCCGATCAATGCGCCGGGATCGGCGTCGATCTGCAGGATGTCGAGATACGTTTCGCGCATGAAGCCTTCTTCGACAGTGTGCTGCAAGAGCTTGATCAACGGATCGTAAAAGCCGTCGATATTGAGCAGTGCCACCGGTTTCTGGTGATAGCCGAGCTGCGCCCACGTGTAGACCTCGAAGAGCTCCTCCAGCGTGCCCGCGCCGCCCGGCATCGCAACAAACGCATCGGACAGATCGGCCATCATCTTCTTGCGATGATGCATGTCGGGCACCACGTGCAGTTCGGTCAGCCCGTTATGGCCGACTTCCTTGTTGACGAGCAACTCGGGAATCACGCCGATCGCGCGGCCGCCTTCGGCCATGACGGTGTCGGCGATCACGCCCATCAGGCCGACCTTGCCGCCGCCGTACACCAGCGCGAGACCGGCTTCTACGAGCGTGCGGCCGAACGCGCGCGCCGCTTCCGCATACAACGGTTTCGCCCCATTCGAGGAGCCGCAATACACACACACCGACTTCATGGAAAAACGTCCTATTCGTTGCGAGGCGCGGCGCCTTCTTTCGGCGGCAGATAGTCGTAAAACTCGCGCTTGGGCAGCTTGCCCGACACCAGGTCGTCGAAAATCTGCCGCGAGCGGCCGCGCAGATAAGGCGCCATCAACGACACGATCTGCACGCTCACCTGGTGCAGTTCCGCGCGAATCGCTTCCTGCTCGTTGTATTTGCGCGGGTTCATCACGAACTGGTACGACAGCCAATACGTTGCGATCACGCCGATGTTGGTCGCGATCACTTGCAGTTCGTCCGGCGTGGCGACCATTTCGCCGTCAGCCACGAGTTGATCGCAGAACTGGCTTGCAAAGCGCACCTTGTGACTGATGATCTGCTTGAAGTGTGTTTCGAGTGTGCGGTTGCGTGCAAGCAGATCGTTCAGATCGCGATACAGGAAACGGTAGCGCCATGTGAAATCGACCATGTATTGCAGATACGACCACATTTCGTCGATGGTCGCGCGATGGTCGTCTGGAAAACGCAGACGCTTTTCGATCTCCTGCTCGAACTGGCTGAAGATGCTGTTGATGATGTCGTCTTTGTTGCGGAAGTGGTAGTACAGGTTGCCTGGACTGATCTCCATTTCCTCGGCGATAGTCGTCGTCGTGACGTTCGGCTCGCCGATTTCGTTGAACAGCTTCAACGACAGTTCGAGTATCCGTTCGCGCGTGCGGCGGGGAGGTTTGGCTTCCATGTCGTCCGGCCCTGGTTACGCCGGGTTGGGCGCGGCGGCGTGCCGCTGCTGCGTGTTCCACCCGGACGCGGTTGCTATTTTGAGACTGCCGGACGATTATAAACCGAGCGTTCTAATATCAAGCGGATACTCAGGGTTTTCATTTCTGTGGTGGACGCAGGCGATCCGAACGCTGCGTTTGCAGCGCTCAACCTCGCCGCCGAGTTTCGTTGCGTTGTCCTCAAAGCCACGCTTTGACCCAGTGCACGACGAGCGGGCCTACGATCAGCACCCACGTCATCAGGCACATGCCGAGCGCAACCATCACCGCCGCGCTGCCGAGGTCTTTCGCGCGGCGCGACAGTTCGTGCCGCTCCAGCGAAATACGGTCGATGGCCGCTTCAACGCTCGAATTCAGCAATTCGACGATCAACACCAGCAGCACGGAGCCGAGCAGCAACACGCGCGATACCGGTTCGACCGGGACCAGCACGCCGCACGGAAGCAGAATCGCGGCAAGTGTCAGCTCCTGGCGAAACGCGCTCTCCTCGCGGATAGCGACGCGAAAGCCGGCGAGCGAGTTTTTCATCGCGTGCCAGGCGCGGGTGAGGCCGCGGTTGCCCTTGTACGGATTGAAGGGTAGAGGCGCGAGCGGATCGTCGGGACCGAGCGGTTCGTGCTGGGTGTCGCTCCTCGCGGGTGTGCCGTTGTGGGCGCGTTCGCCGCTGTGGCTGTTCCGGCGATGCGCTCCGACTTGATCCGACACTGTGGATTCGCTGACGTCGTCGAACGGCTCGACGCTCGCGGTGTCGTGGTCGTTGTAATGGTCCTGGTGGTCGGGATGGTCGGGGTGGTCGCTGCGGTCGTCGTGGGCGTGAACGGCGCGCAGCGCGCCGTTCGAGGACGCGCGGCTCGCTGGAGAGTATCTGCTTCGCATGGCAACCAGGCGCGCCGCGTCACGCGGCTGCGCTTTCCTCTTGATACGACGCACGCGGCAACGGCTTCAGATGCGCGGCGAACTGCTCGGAGGCCGCCGCCCACGAAAAGCGCTCGGCCCACGCGCGGGCGTGCGCACGGTCGATCTTGAGCGCTTCCAGACACGCGTCGCGCAGGTCCTCGTTCATCGCGCCGGCGCCGCCGTCGCCGAGCACGTCGATCGGGCCGGTGACCGGATAGGCGGCGACCGGCGTGCCGCAGGCGAGCGCTTCGAGCAGCACGAGCCCGAACGTGTCGGTGCGGCTCGGAAAGACGAACACGTCTGCTGCAGCGTAGACCTTGGCGAGCTCGGCCTGTGTGAGCACGCCGAGATAATTGGCTGTCGGATAGCGCGACTTCAGCTCGGCCAGCGCGGGCCCTTCGCCAGCAACCCATTTCGAGCCGGGCAAATCGAGCTTCAGAAATGCTTCGACGTTTTTCTCGACGGCCACGCGCCCCACATACAGAAAGATCGGCCGGGCGGTGTTGAGCACCTTCGAATCCATCGGGTGAAAAATGTCGAGATCGACGCCGCGCGTCCACAGCACGACATTCGTAAAGCCGAATTTTTCGAGGTCGCTTTTGACGACCGGCGTCGGCGCCATCACGGCAAGCGACGGCTTATGGAACCAGTGCAGGAACCTGTACGTCGCGGCGAGCGGAATGCCGAAACGCGCCTGCACATATTTGGGAAAACGCGTGTGATAGGCGGTCGTGAACGGCAGCTTGTGCTGGATCGCGTAAGCGCGTGCTGCCATGCCGAGCGGGCCTTCGGTCGCGATGTGGAGCGCATCGGGCGCGAATTCGTCGATACGCTGGCGCAGCTTGCGGCGCGGCAGCAGCGACAGACGGATCTCGGGATACGTCGGGCAGGGAATCGTCCGGAATTCGAGCGGCGTCAGCAGGTCGACGCGGTGACCGAGCTCGGTCAACTCGCGCGTGGTGTTCTTCAGCGTGCGCACGACGCCGTTGACCTGCGGTTCCCATGCGTCGGTGACGATCATGATCTTCATCGATTGGTTCCTCGATTCGAGCCAGGAGGGTTAAGAGGGATTACGCCGTCGCCCGGGCCTTTTGCACGCCCGCTTCCGGGGCGCGCATCACGGTCCAGTAGATCACCTTGAGTTCGCCTTCGTACGTCTCGACGAGCGCCGACAGGCTTTCGACCCAGTCGCCGTCATTGCAGTACAGCACGCCGTCTATATCGCGTATCTCGGCCTTGTGGATGTGCCCGCAGACCACGCCGTCGCAGCCGCGGCGGCGCGCTTCGTCGGTCATCACGCGTTCGAACGACGAGATGAAGTTCACCGCGTTCTTTACCTGATGCTTCAGGTATTGGGAAAGCGACCAGTACGGGAAGCCGAGCCGGCTGCGGATCCGGTTGAACCAGCGGTTCAGGATCAGGATCATCGTGTAGAGGGTGTCGCCGAGGTAGGCGAGCCATTTCGCGTGCTGGATCACACCGTCGAACAGATCGCCGTGCACGATCCACAGACGCTTGCCGGCGAGCGTGGTGTGAAACGCCTCGCCGCGCACGTGGATGTCGCCGAACGCGAGGTCGCAGAACTGGCGCGCCGCTTCGTCGTGATTGCCGGGCACATAGACCACCTGCGTGCCTTTGCGCGCCTTGCGCAGCACTTTCTGCACGACGTCGTTGTGGGCCTGCGGCCAGTACCAGCCTTTCTTCAACTGCCAGCCGTCGATTATGTCGCCGACGAGGTACAGATACTCCGACTCGTTGTAGCGCAGGAAGTCGAGCAGATAAGGCGCCTGGCAGCCGCTCGATCCGAGGTGGATGTCCGACAGCCAGATCGTGCGGTAACGATGCGGCTCCGCGTGCTCGTCGTCGTGCTGGGCCGCGTGTGTGTCGAGCGGCAGCGGCGCGACGGGGAGCGGCAAGCCGTGGCTAAGGGTGGGTTCGGGGCGGAACGCGACGGGGTCGACGCTCGGGCCAGTCTGGCGGAACAGGGAAGTCGCGGACGTTTTGGAGTCCATGGCTCACGCGTCGAGTTGCGGTGCCTGTATTGGGCCTACGGCGCGTGACTGTGCCGTGACAGTCATGAGAAGTTCTTATTACTGCGGGCGGGGAGAGTGCGCGGGATTGGCCAGACGCGGGCAGCGCTCAGCGCGCTACGTCGATTACGCGCGTACCCGCAAGACGGTCATGCAGAAACTGGCGGCTTGCGCCGAAACGGCCGCTGGCCGCCCACAGCACGAACCAGATACCGGCGATCGCAAGGGTTTGCGGCAAGCGCAGGCCGAGGAGCGGATGCAACGCGAGCGGCGGCAGAAACCACAGCCACGCAAGCACGTAGCGTGCAATCGCCCGCCAGGCGGAGAGCGGCGCGCCATTGGCCGCGACCACGCGCAGACGCCAGGTTTTCATCGGGAGGGTCTGGCCGCTGTGGGTCCAGAACCACACGAAATACAGACCGACGACGAGGCCGATCCACGCCGCCAGCAGATTGTGGTGCGTGAGTCCGTTGCGCTGCTGGGTGAGCGTGCTGAACAGATAACCGGCGACGAATACGACGCCGAACAGCAGCAGCGCTTCGTAAAGCAGCGCGGCGAGGCGGCGGCGAACGGTAGGCGGGGTGCCCGTCGAAACGGACGGCTCGGCCCGGGACGGACTCGCGTTGGAGCTCGAACTGGAGCTGGAAGTCACGCGCGGTTCTGACACGGGCAAGAGCGGCTCACGAACCGTTGAAAATCGACGGCGCTTCCGCCGGGGAGACCGGCAGCGGCGTGGCCGGCACGAAGCTGCCAGCTGCCGGGATGCCCGGCAGCGACGCCGGGCTCGGCAAAGACACGGCCGCCGCTGCGCTCGCCGACGACGTGCCGCTCGCGGCACGCTCGCGTGCATTGACGAGCCGGTCGAGCCCCTTGATCTCGCTGCGGCCGGACGGCGGCGCGCTGACCACGCTCGGACGCCGCTTGTGCTCGCTCGCGGCGAGCCGCTGCTTCAGTTCTTCCGGCAACTCCTGATAGGCCTTCCACGCGTTCTGACGCGCTTCCCGGGGCAACTGCTTGGAAACCTGGTAGTTTTCACGCGCGACGCGGCGCTGATCAGGCGTCATGCGCACCCATTCGGTCATCCGGTCATGCAAGCGTTTTTGCGCTTCAGGCGACAACTTCGAGTAACGCGATGCGATCTTCAGCCATTTGCGCTTGCGTTCGTCGCTGAACGAATCCCATTGCGCCTCGAATGGTGCGAGCGCCATGTGGTCCGCGGAACTCAGCCGCGACCACGCCAGCGGGCTTTTGCTACCAGGCAGGCTGGGCAATTCGACGCCGAGTGCGGGCGCGGGCGGGCGCGCCGCGCCGTTGCCGGTCGCGGCGGGCGCGCCGGCGGGCGAAGGGCTCGGGTAGAAGCGCGGATACGTCGCGGCAAACGACACGAGAGCCGCAATCGCACATCCGAAAACAACGGCAAGGCCGCGCTTGTAGCTCACCCGAACTATCTCCCGCTCAGTGGGCGCGCGAAAGATACGCGTTGAAGCCGTGGTCGAGATAGGCATTGAGCGGCAGGTCGTCGCTTAACATGGCGGCATCGATATCGGCGAGTTCAGCCGTGCGCTGCTGGTCTTCCCAGTAGGCAATGCCCACGAGGCTCACGACGAGCGCGGCGAGCGGCCACGCGAGCGCGAAGCGGCGCAGCGGCGAACGACGGCGTTGTGGCAGTTCGCCATGCGACAGACCGGCGGGCATGCCAACTCCGGCGAGAGCAGGCACGAACACCGGCGCGCTCGCGGTTTCAGGCTTCTTGCGGGCAAGCGCGGCACGGCGCGCCGCAGCGAGTCGATCGACGGTGGCGGGCGGAATGCTGGCGGCGTTTTCGTCGAGCGCGCGGCGCACCTGGCGCGCGAACTCGAGTTCTTTTGTTTCAAGGGAGCTCATAGCGTGATTCCTTTGGCCTTGAGCGCTTGCGCCAGCGTGTGAGTGGCCCGCGAACAGTGCGTCTTCACACTGCCTTCGGAGCAGCCCATTGCGGCGGCAGTCTCGGCGACATCCATATCTTCCCAATAACGCATGAGAAACGCCTCCCGTTGACGTGCCGGTAACTTTTGGATCTCGTCGTCGATCATCTGCAAGACCTGTTCGCGTTCGAGCTTCTGCTCATTGCTCTCGGCGCCTGCCGAGCCCTGCTGGGCCTCGAACGTTTCCAGCGGATCGAATTCGTCGTCGTCGGCATTGCCTAGCGACGAGAAGAGACTGACCCACGTATTGCGTACTTTCGCACGACGGAAATGGTCGTGCATCGCATTCTGCAGAATACGCTGAAACAGCAGCGGAAGCTCGGCCGCGGGACGGTCGCCGTATTTCTCGGCGAGCTTGATCATCGCGTCCTGCACGATGTCCAGCGAGGCGTCGTCGTCCCGCACGGCGTAGACCGTCTGCTTGAATGCGCGCCTTTCGACGCCCGCCAGAAAATCGGCGAGTTCCTTGTCTGATGCCATCCGTTTGGGGGTCGGCGCAGCGAGCGTGCGCGTAATCGGTCGAAAAATGTCGTAAAACTCGCGGATGCTAACAAACTTTTGCGAAAGCAGGGGCGAAACCTGGGCCGCCTGGCATCGTCATGACGATGCGAGCCGGTCAGAAGAGCGCCTCAGGGACGGGCGTTCGGGCAATATTTGCTTGACCGCGCGGGCGTCTGCCGCTATCGTCGCTGGTTCGCAACATAAGTGACTTGTCTCATTGAGGTGTGGCCCAAGAAGCTCACCTGTCAACTGGACGCGCCGCTTGAACCCGAGCCACAAGCCCGGCAGAGAGCACCCGATCAATTTTTTGCCGAAAATTCGAAAGGTGAATTGAATGAATATGCCCAGCGCGGAATTCTCCACGTCGGATACGACTCCACAACACGAAGCTGACTCTATCGGCGCCACCGTGCTCATGAAGGCACTGGCCGACGAAGACGTCGAATTTGTTTGGGGCTATCCCGGCGGCTCGGTACTCTACATTTACGACGAGCTGTACAAGCAGGACAAGTTTCAGCACATTCTCGTGCGTCACGAGCAGGCCGCGGTTCACGCCGCCGACGCCTATTCGCGTTCCACCGGCAAGGTCGGCGTGTGCCTCGTGACTTCCGGCCCCGGCGTCACCAATGCGGTGACCGGCATCGCCACCGCCTACATGGATTCGATCCCGATGGTCGTGATCAGCGGCCAGGTGCCGACTGCCGCGATTGGCCAGGATGCGTTCCAGGAGTGCGATACGGTCGGCATCACGCGTCCCTGCGTGAAGCACAACTTCCTCGTGAAAGACGTGCGCGACCTCGCCGCCACCGTCAAGAAAGCGTTTTACATTGCCCGTACCGGTCGCCCCGGCCCGGTGTTGATCGACATTCCGAAAGACGTGTCGAAGGCCCCTTGCCAGTACGAGCCGATCAAGACTGTGTCGCTGCGCTCGTACAACCCGGTCACGAAGGGCCATTCCGGTCAGATCCGCAAGGCGGTTTCGCTGCTGCTCTCGGCGAAGCGCCCGTACATCTACACCGGCGGCGGCATCATCCTGGCCGATGCATCGCGTGAGCTGAACCAGTTCGCCGATCTGCTCGGCTATCCCATCACGAACACGTTGATGGGTCTGGGCGGCTACCGCGCGAGCGACAAGAAATTCCTCGGCATGCTCGGCATGCACGGCACGTACGAAGCCAACATGGCAATGCAGCACTGCGACGTGCTGATCGCAATTGGCGCCCGCTTCGACGACCGCGTGATCGGCGACCCGGCGCACTTCGCGTCGCGTCCGCGCAAAATCATTCATATCGACATCGATCCATCTTCCATTTCCAAGCGCGTCAAGGTCGACATTCCGATCGTCGGCGACGTGAAGGAAGTGCTGAAGGAACTGATCGAACAGTTGCAAACGGCCGAGCATGGCCCTGACACCGCGGCGCTCGCCGACTGGTGGAAGGACATCGAAGCCTGGCGCGCGAAAGACTGTCTGAAGTTCGACCGCAAGAGCGACATCATCAAGCCGCAGTACGTGGTGGAAAAGGCGTGGGAGTTGACCGACGGCAATGCGTTCGTCTGTTCCGACGTCGGTCAGCACCAGATGTGGGCTGCGCAGTTCTATCGCTTCAACAAGCCGCGCCGCTGGATCAACTCGGGCGGCCTCGGCACGATGGGCTTCGGCCTGCCAGCAGCGATGGGCGTGAAGATGGCTCACCCGGACGACGACGTGCTGTGCATCACGGGCGAAGGCTCGATCCAGATGTGCATCCAGGAGCTCTCTACCTGCAAGCAGTACGAGACCCCTGTGAAGATCATTTCGCTGAACAACCGCTATCTGGGCATGGTGCGCCAGTGGCAGCAGATCGAATACAGCAAGCGCTATTCGCATTCCTACATGGATGCGTTGCCCGATTTCGTGAAGCTCGCCGAGGCATACGGCCACGTCGGCATGCGTATCGAACGCACGGCCGACGTCGAGCCGGCGCTCAAGGAAGCGCTGCGCCTGAAAGATCGCACGGTGTTTCTCGACTTCCAGACCGATCCCACCGAAAACGTCTGGCCGATGGTACAGGCCGGCAAAGGCATCACCGAGATGCTCATGGGTTCGGAAGATCTATAACGACGGCGCGTTGAGTTAAACGCAGTGCCGGCTTCGTCATGCCGCCTTCATGAAAGGCGAGGGCGGACGAAGCGGCGCGAACCGTTCGCAGACATCGACAAAACATCTGGAAGAAGCGAATCATGAGACACATTATTTCCGTCCTGCTGGAAAACGAACCGGGCGCGTTGTCACGCGTGGTGGGTCTCTTCTCGGCACGCGGCTACAACATCGAAACCTTGACGGTGGCTCCGACCGAAGACCGTTCGCTGTCGCGCATGACCATCGTCTCCATTGGCTCGGACGACGTGATCGAACAGATCACGAAGCATCTGAACCGCCTGATCGAGGTGGTGAAAGTGGTCGACCTTACCGAGGGCGCCCATATCGAGCGCGAGCTGATGCTGATCAAGGTGAGGGCGGTCGGCAAGGAACGTGAGGAGATGAAGCGGATGTCGGATATTTTCCGCGGCCGCATCATCGACGTCACCGAAAAGACCTACACGATCGAACTGACGGGCGCAGCCGACAAGCTCGACGCCTTCATCGAAGGGCTCGACGCCACAGCGATTCTCGAAACGGTCCGCACGGGCAGTTCGGGCATTGGGCGCGGCGAGCGCATTCTGAAGGTGTAACCCGCACCGCTTCGATCCGGCCGGGTGGCGTTCATTACTATCCGGCCTTGCAACACAACATTCGCAGTATCTGAATCTCTCTGAATCATCCGAATCTAGCCAAGGAACCGACATGAAAGTTTTCTACGACAAGGACGCCGATCTCTCCCTCATCAAGGGCAAGCAGGTCACCATCATCGGCTATGGCTCGCAAGGCCATGCGCACGCGCTGAACCTGAAGGAAAGCGGCGTGAACATCACGGTCGGTCTGCGCAAGGGCGGCGCATCGTGGAGCAAGGCTGAAAACGCCGGCCTGCAAGTCAAGGAAGTGGCGGAAGCCGTGAAGGGCGCGGACGTCGTCATGATGCTGCTGCCGGACGAGCAGATCGCCGAAGTCTACGCCAAGGAAGTGCACGGCAACGCCAAGCAAGGCGCGGCGCTCGCGTTCGCGCACGGCTTCAACGTTCACTACGGTCAGGTGATCCCGCGTGCCGATCTGGACGTGATCATGATCGCGCCGAAGGCGCCGGGCCACACGGTTCGCGGCACCTACACGCAAGGTGGCGGCGTGCCCCACCTGATCGCCGTTGCGCAAGACAAGTCGGGCGCGGCACGTGACATCGCTCTGTCGTACGCGGCAGCGAACGGCGGCGGCCGTGCGGGCATCATCGAAACGAACTTCCGCGAAGAAACGGAGACCGATCTGTTCGGCGAACAGGCCGTGCTGTGCGGCGGTACCGTCGACCTGATCAAGGCTGGTTTCGAAACGCTGGTTGAAGCGGGCTACGCGCCGGAAATGGCGTATTTCGAATGCCTGCACGAACTGAAGCTGATCGTGGATCTGATCTACGAAGGCGGCATCGCGAACATGAACTACTCGATCTCGAACAACGCCGAATACGGCGAGTACGTGACGGGTCCGCGCATCGTGACGGCTGAAACGAAGAAGGCGATGAAGGCCGTGCTGACCGACATTCAGACGGGCGAGTACGCGAAGAGCTTCATCATCGAGAACAAGGCCGGCGCACCGACGCTGCAATCGCGCCGCCGTCTGACGGCCGAGCATCAGATCGAGCAGGTCGGCTCGAAGCTGCGCGCAATGATGCCGTGGATTGCGAAGAACAAGCTGGTCGACCAGTCGAAGAACTAAGAAGTCCGTTTTATCGTCTCATACCGGCGCGGCGCACCGCCGCATGCGTCGGTAATGCAAAAAGCCGCCCGAGGGTGCTGAACCCCGGGCGGCTTTTGCTATCCTACGGTTTTACGTGCGACACGCACGCTCGTGTCCGTCAGCCCCACCTTACGGGGCATCGACTAGAGGGTTATTGAGGAAGGTCTCGACTGGACTCACCATGCCCTCCGCAGGCGGTTCCCTTGTGAGCCGCACTTTAAGAAGTAGATGTGTCCTTCGGGGCACACCTTAGTAGTGAACACGGGACACGGTGCAGTCTGCCGTCAACCGTATTGCATTGACCTGATTACCGTCAGGTCCCGCCCAGTCAGCGGCTTCATCTCCGCCGACAGGGCGGGGTGATGTGTGCAATTCCCGCGCCCTCGGGCAACGGAGTCGCTAAACGATACGAGCGAAAGCTCGGCGTGTCATTGTTCGGCCTCGCTGGCTGCATTGGCGAGGGTAGTGAACCTGCTGTACGACCAGCAGTAGCCTAGGAAGACATGCGTCACTGGCAATGGTGAGGTGTGAAGCTCTTCCAACAATGTACCCCCCGGAAGTTCGGGCGGATGGTGGTTGTGAAACGACCATCTGGAGACTCCCAGCAGCGATGGGGTTGAGGGGCTAGGCTGGCTGATACGGTTAACGCAAGTGAACTGCTGATAAACCTCGTAAGTAGGACGGTGCCAAAGCTGCTGATAGGCATCAACCAAAAGGTGTGCGGTCGGATAGCTCGCTGTAAATTCGGGCTACGTCGTCTTCGGACCGCCGGGGAATAGGCAGAACCTAAGTCGGTCGTGTGACATGCCGGGAACGTGGTAAGCCTGTATGGTTGCCGGCGCAGTGAGGCTGGCAGGCGGACCGTGAGGAACGCTGTTGATTGTGCAGGTAGAGGACGACGGAAAAAGCGAAGGCCGGGCTGTAATGGTCCGGATAGAGGTTGAAACATTACCTCACGCGAAAGCGGGCAGACTTCCGTCTGGTCTACCGTCGCAAGACGGCTGACGGACCTTTAGCTGGAACTGGTGACTGCTGGCGGCTTCTTAGTCGTCAGTGTTTGTTGTTTACCCCCTTGCGGGAGCAGATCGCTCCCGCAAGGGGTGATCTGTTCTCCGCTCGGGATTCACTTCTTCGAGTAGGAGAGCAGCATGAGAGTGTCTATCCGAGAGGATGGATCTGCGCTTTCCCACGCGCCGGACAACTGGTACGCCGTAGATTGGCGACGGGTTGAACGGAACGTGAGAGGGATGCAGATACGAATTGCGAAGGCGACGCGGGAAAGTGACTGGCGCAGGGTGAAAGCCCTGCAAAGAATGCTGACCCGCACGTTGTCCGCGAAGCTGTATGCGGTACGACGTGTTACGCAGAACCAGGGTGCGCGAACGGCGGGAGTCGATCGTGAACTGTGGGATTCGCCTGAGAGCCGATGGGAAGCCATCGGCAGGTTGAAGCGGCGCGGATATAAGCCTCTGCCATTACGGAGAGTCTTTATCCCCAAGGCCAATGGGAAAGAACGCCCTCTGGGCATTCCAACCATGCGGGACAGGGCGATGCAGGCCTTGTATCTGCTGGCCTTGGAGCCGGTGTCGGAATCGACGAGCGACCCGAACTCGTATGGGTTCAGGTTAAACCGCTCGACGGCTGACGCCATGTCGCAGATTTTCGTTGCCATGTCCCAAAAGGGTTCAGCCCGATGGGTATTGGAGGCGGACATCAAAGGCTGCTTTGACCATATCAACCATGAATGGCTGGAAAACCATGTCCCGATGGACAAGGAGATCCTCCGGAAATGGTTGAAGGCTGGCCTGATTTATAAAGGCCAGCTACAGGCGACTGAGGCTGGTACGCCGCAGGGAGGGATCATCTCCCCGACGTTGGCGAACGTGACGTTGAACGGGCTGGAGCGTGAACTGATTGCGCACCACGGTGCGAAATTCGGAATCGCAAAGGCCAAGAAGCTGAAAGTAAATGTGGTGCGGTACGCGGATGACTTCGTGATTACTGGCGACTCGCAAGAGGTGCTGGAGCAAGAAGTTTGGCCTTGGGTGGAAGCATTCCTTGCCGGTAGAGGACTGCAACTCTCCGAGGAGAAAACACGGATCACGCACATTGACACAGGCTTTGATTTCCTTAGGTGGAATTTCCGGAGGTACTCGGGAACGCTACTCATCAAGCCGAGCAAAAAGAACGCGCAAGCGTTCTATCGCAAGGTGGCGGAAACGATCAGCGGTAACAAGACGGTGAAGCAGGCGAGTCTGATCCGGCTGCTGAACCCGATGCTACGAGGCTGGGCGCGGTATCACAGTCCTGTAGTAGCCAAAGAGGCGTACAGCCGCATGGAGTCTTTGATTTTCCGGAGGCTCTGGCGGTGGTCTAAGAGGCGGTATCCGAGCAAGAGTGCCGACTGGGTGAGAAAGAAGTACTTTCACTCAGAGGGCAGCCGACACTGGGTGTTTGCTGTTCCAGTGGTTCGTGAAGCAGGAAAGGGGTTACTTGAGCTGTACCAGATCAGCGGTACTGAAATCAGGCGACACAAAAAGGTTAAAGGGGCGTTCAACCCATTTGACCCAGAGTGGGAGCAATACGGCGAGCAGTTGCGCGAGGCACGCATGGAACATTCGATGCGACACCGGCGACAATGGGTCTCGTTGTACATGTCACAGAGCGGGTTGTGTGCGCACTGTGGATGCGCTCTGACGAAGGAAACCGGTTGGCATGACCATCATCTGGAGTATCGGATGCATGGTGGATCGGATGCTCTTTCGAACAGGGTTTTGCTTCACCCGGACTGCCACCGGCAAGTGCACGAGGTAAAATTGCAGTAACTAAGCCGGCCCGGGACTAACCCCGGGCTTTGTTTGTAGATTTGAGCCGTATGCGGGGAAACTCGCACGTACGGTTCTTAGGGGGCTCCTCTTCCGCGAGGAAGGGGGGCTACCCTCCAAAAATACTGAAGCCACCCATGAATTACCCACATCCGATCATCGCGCGAGAAGGCTGGCCGTTCATCGCCATCGCGGCCGTCGTTGCATTACTGGTTCACGCCTTCGCGGGATTCGGCTTTGCGTGGCTCTTCTGGCTGATCCTGATCTTCGTCGTGCAGTTCTTCCGCGATCCGGCGCGCCCCATTCCGACTCAGGCGAATGCCGTGCTGTGCCCGGCCGACGGCCGCATCGTCGCAGTTGAAACCGCGCATGATCCGTACGCCAATCGCGAAGCGCTGAAAATCAGCGTGTTCATGAACGTGTTCAATGTCCATTCGCAGCGCTCGCCCGTCGACGGTGCGATCTCCAAGGTCGAATATTTCCCCGGCGCATATCTGAATGCCGCAGTGGAGAAGGCTTCGCTCGAAAACGAACGCAATGCAATCGTGATCGAAATGGCCGGCGGGCAAACGGTCACGTCGGTGCAGATCGCCGGTTTGATCGCGCGGCGCATTCTTTGCTACGTACGTGCTGGCGAGCCGCTTTCCCGCGGCCAGCGCTACGGCTTTATCCGCTTCGGTTCGCGCGTCGATGTGTACCTGCCTGTGGGTAGCCGTCCGCGAGTGTCTATCGGCGAGAAGGTGTCGGCGTCGTCCACGATCCTCGCTGAACTGTAAAGCGGCACAAAGGAGATTGTCCGCATGGCCGCATTCAAACCGCGCCGACCGCGCACCAGTGGACCGTTACCGCGTCCGTTTCGCCGCAACAAGCCGATCGCCACGGATTCACCGGTGGTGGAGAGTCGCCGCGCGCAGCGTCAGCAATTCCTGAGAAAGCGCGGTATCTATCTGTTGCCGAACGCGTTCACCACGGCGGCGCTTTTCTGCGGCTTCTTTGCCGTCGTCCAGGCGATGAACGTGCGTTTCGAAGTCGCGGCAATCGCGATCTTCGTGGCCATGGTGCTCGACGGCATGGACGGCCGCGTTGCCCGTATGACGCATACGCAAAGCGCATTCGGCGAGCAGTTCGACAGTCTGTCCGACATGGTGTCGTTCGGCGTTGCGCCGGCGCTCGTCATGTATGAGTGGATCCTCAAGGACCTTGGCCGGTGGGGCTGGCTTGCGGCTTTCGTCTACTGTTCGGGCGCGGCGTTGCGGCTTGCGCGCTTCAACACCAACATCGGCGTGGTCGACAAGCGTTTTTTCCAGGGCATGCCGAGCCCGGCAGCCGCGGCGCTGATCGCGGGCTTCGTGTGGCTTGCCACCGACAACCGCGTGCCACTCAAGCTCGTCTGGCTGCCGTGGGTCGCTTTCGTGCTGACGATCTACGCGGGCGTGACGATGGTGTCCAACGCGCCGTTCTATAGCGGCAAGGCGCTCGACGTGCGGCATCGCGTGCCGTTCGGCGTCATTCTGCTGGTGGTCGTGGCGTTTGTGCTGGTGTCGTCCGATCCGCCGCTCATGCTGTTCGGCCTGTTCGTGCTGTACGGTCTGTCCGGCTATGTGTTCTGGGGCTACCAGGCGCTACGCGGCAGAGCGAATCCGGCTCGGTCGGTCGCGCACGACAGGTAGCCTGGTGTGCATGCACGCTGCTCACTCGTAGTGTAAGAACTCGCGAAGTATCGAAACGGCGGCCTTTGGGTCGCCGTTTTCATTTTCCGATGCCGCTCGCAACCTCGCTCCAACGTGCGCTGCGTGGAGGTTTGACGTCAATTGCACGGCGAAGGGAATGCCGCTATAGTCGTTGGATGACTGCTTCCGCGTTGGCTTTTTAGCCGCAGTAAAGGCGGCGTGGGCGGCGTGGCGACACGGGCCACGTTCGGGCCACTATCGGGCACCATCGGGCCACAACTGAGCCACAAAAAGCCACGACCGACCCGCACCGCAAACCCGACGTGCCGGTGCATAGATCGCGCTGACCGCCGCACCGACCGGTTGGCGCCCGTTCCGCTTCATACATGGTCGAGCGTTGCTTGCGGCGCCAACGGTGGCGGCATCCACATTCCAATATCCGATTCCCACAATTGAACGACTCCGCAGGAGACTCGACATGTCCGACAAACTGATCATATTCGACACTACGCTGCGTGACGGCGAACAATCGCCCGGCGCGTCGATGACGAAAGAAGAAAAAATCCGCATCGCGAAGCAACTCGAACGGATGAAGGTCGACGTGATCGAGGCAGGCTTCGCGGCAAGTTCGAATGGCGACTTCGACTCGATCCAGACAATCGCGGGTCTGATTAAAGAGAGCACAGTGTGCTCGCTCGCCCGCGCAAACGACAAAGATATCCAGCGTGCAGCCGACGCGCTCAAGCCCGCCGACCGTTTCCGCATTCACACGTTTATCGCCACGTCGCCGTTGCACATGGAAAAGAAGCTGCGCATGACACCGGACCAGGTGTTCGAGCAGGCGAAGCTGGCGGTTCGTTTCGCCCGCAAATTCACCGACGACGTCGAGTTCTCGCCGGAAGACGGCAGCCGCTCGGACATGGACTTCCTGTGCCGAGTGCTGGAAGCGGTGATTGCGGAGGGCGCGACCACCATCAACATCGCGGACACCGTTGGTTACGGCGTGCCCGAACTCTACGGCAATCTCGTGAAGACGCTGCGCGAGCGCATTCCGAACTCGCACAAGGCGGTGTTCTCCGTGCATTGCCATAACGATCTCGGCATGGCGGTGGCGAACTCGCTGGCCGGCGTGCAGATCGGCGGCGCACGTCAGGTCGAGTGCACGATCAACGGTCTCGGCGAGCGTGCAGGCAATACGTCGCTCGAAGAAATCGTGATGGCCGTGAAGACTCGCAAGGACTATTTCGGCCTCGAACTCGGTCTCGATACCACGCAGATCGTCCCGGCTTCGAAGCTGGTATCGCAAATCACCGGTTTTGTCGTACAGCCGAATAAGGCCGTGGTGGGCGCGAACGCATTCGCGCACGCGTCGGGCATTCACCAGGACGGCGTGCTGAAGGCGCGCGACACCTACGAAATCATGCGCGCGGAAGACGTGGGCTGGAGCGCGAACAAGATCGTGCTCGGCAAATTGTCTGGGCGCAATGCGTTCAAGCAGCGCCTGCAGGAGTTGGGCATCGCGCTCGACAGCGAGGCCGAACTGAACGCGGCGTTTGCCCGCTTCAAGGAACTGGCCGACCGCAAGGCGGAGATTTTCGACGAGGACATCATCGCGATCGTCACCGAAGAATCGGCTGAGGCGCAGCAAAAAGAGCACTACAAGTTCCTGTCGCTTTCGCAGCATTCCGAGACCGGCGAGCAACCGCATGCAAAGATCGTATTTGCGATGGACGGCAAGGAGATCACCGGCGAGGCGCGCGGCAACGGTCCCGTGGATGCCACGCTCAACGCAATCGAAACGGAAGTGGGCAGCGGCTCCGAGTTGCTGCTTTACTCTGTGAATGCGATTACCACCGGCACTCAGGCGCAGGGCGAAGTGACCGTGCGGCTTTCGAAGAGCGGGCGCATCGTCAATGGCGTGGGCACCGATCCGGATATCGTGGCGGCTTCCGCGAAGGCTTATATCTCGGCGCTCAACAAGCTCTATTCCAACGTCGACAAAGTGAATCCGCAGCGTTCCGAATGAGCTCGCGGCAGCGGCTCATGCGTTGCCGTCACTAGAAAATGATGCCCCGCGCCTTGAGTGGCGCGGGGCTTTTTTATTGCGGCATGCTGGTCTCGCTCGTTTGCCGCAGTCTCCCCACGTTACTCGGTCGCCGCACGTCGCATCGACCAGCCGCGCGCAGCGCGTGCCTGGCCTCGCACCTGATGCCGCACTTCGACCGCAATGCCGCGGCGTGGCGCGTCCTCGACGAAGGTATCGAGCAGTTCACGCACGTCGTGGTCGACGAAATCGGCGCGGGTCGCATCGACTATCAGCGTCGCGCCGTCGGGAATCTGCTGCAGATAGTGCTTGAGCGGCACCTTGCCGAGAAACGACACGTCCTTGCGGAACGACAGCAGGTAATGATCGCCGTGTTGCGCAAGCACGATCGGACGGCGCAGATTCGCATACAGTGCAAGCAGCACGCTGCACAGAATGCCGAGCACGATGCCGATCAGCAGATCGGTCGCGAGCACGCCGACCAGCGTGACGATAAACGGCGCGAAGGGCGCAAACCCCTGTTTTGCGACCGCGACGAACAGCGACGGCTTGGCGAGCTTGAGCCCCGTGTAAATCAGGATCGCGGCAAGACAGGCGAGCGGAATCAGGTTGATGACGCTCGTCAACGCAAACACGCTGACGAGCAGCAGCACGCCATGAATGATCGCCGACAGACGGCTCTGTGCGCCGGCATGCACGTTGGCGGAACTGCGCACGATCACCGCCGTAATCGGCAGGCCGCCTATCGCGCCCGCAATCAGATTGCCGACGCCTTGCGCCTTCAGTTCACGATCCGGCGGCGCGGCGCGCCGTTCGGGGTCGATCTGCTCGACCGCTTCGAGGCTCAACAAGGTTTCGAGACTTGCGACGATCGCAAGCGTGATCGCGACGCGCCACACGTCCGGGTTGAGGAGTTGCGCGAAATGCGGCCCGAAGTCGGCCCACTCAAGCGCGACGCTCAACGCCGCGAACGATTCCAGCGACGGCAACGCGACGCGATGTTCGGCCGGCGGCGCGAGCGACGGCGCCAGCATGTGCAGCAGCAACGTCGCGCCGATACCCAGCAGCACGACCGCGAGCGGCGCGGGGACGATGCGCACCAGCGCAAAGCGGCGCATGGGGCGCGTTTCCCAGCCGATCAGGATGGCCAGAGACAGCAGCGTGATCACGCAGGCCACGAGCGAGACCGAGCCGAATGGAGCGACGATCGTGCCGGCGGCTTGCGCTGCGGCGGGCGCGCCGTTTGCCGCTTGTCCGGAGACCAGCCCGAGCGCAAGCGGGAACTGTTTGACGATCAGCAGCACGCCGATCGCCGCGAGCATGCCCTTGATGACCGGCGACGGCACATACGCGGCGAAACGGCCCGCCTTGAGCATTCCTAAGCCGAACTGGATTGCGCCGGACAGCAGCACGGCCGCGAGGAACGCCGAAAAGCTCCCGAGCTGCGCGATCCCGTCGACGACAATCACGACGAGACCGGCCGCCGGTCCGCTGACGCTCAGGCGCGAGCCGCTGAGAACCGCGACCACGAGGCCGCCGACGATGCCCGACACAAGTCCGGCAAACGGCTCGACGCCCGACGCGTTGGCGATACCCAGACACAGCGGCAGAGCCACGAGGAAAACGACGGTGCCCGCAAGCACGTCGCGCTGAAATGTCGAAAAGAAAGCTCGAAGGTTCATGGTGTCGGTGCTCAAATGAGTGATGCCTGATCGCAGGCGAAGGCTGAACCGGATAGGCCCCGAACGCGGATGCGCATTAGGCGGCGCTATGGGCGGCGGTCTCGCAGGTCATTGCGTCGTCGGCCTCGTAACCGGACGCGAGCACTTGGATGCGCCCGTCTTCGAGCGCGAAGATCCAGCCGTGCACGAGCGGTGCCGTCCCGGCATCGCGTACGATCGGATTCGCACGAAGTCGGCTCACCTGTTCAAGCACGTTCAGTTCGGCGAGGCGGTCGACGCGCTCGCGTTCGCTCGCGTGTGCGTCGAGTTCGTCGCGATGATTCCTGGCAAGTGAACAGAGCGGCGCGATACGGCGATTTACGTGCGGCAGGCTCGGGTCGGGCGGCAATAACGAGGCGCGCACGCCACCGCAGCCATAATGTCCGCAGACGATTACGTGACCGACCTTCAGCACGCGCACCGCGTATTCGAGAACGCTCGCGGAGTTGTCGTCGTCGGGATGAAACAGGTTGGCGATATTGCGGTGTACGAACAGGTCGCCCGGCTCGCAGTGCGTGATGGTTTCGGCCGGCACGCGGCTATCCGAGCAGCCGATCCACAGTACGTGCGGATTCTGTCCGCGTACCAGATCGCGGAAAAACTCGGGGTTGCGCTCGGCGGTTTCATGCGCCCATGCGACGTTGGCGACAAGAAGGCGTTTGGGACGATTCATCGATAGCGGCTCCGTAAAGGGCGCATCGTCCGGTGCAGGAATCACGGCTGTGCCGTGTGGTCGCGCTCGTTATTCCGCAGTCGGACCGGCACCGGATCAATGCTTACAAAAGCCTTTCTATCAAAAAATTAATTGCCTGTGTGTGAAATAAAATTCGTCGCCATGCGAAATAAATAAAAAAAAGCCGCTCTCGGAAGCGGCTTCGGGAGATGCATGCTTAGTGACTCACAGCGCAAGGCTAGAACATGTTGCGGCGGTCCGGATCATGCAGCGGATCCGGCGATTTTTGCGTGAGACGCAGCACACCCTGATCGTCGAAATAGAAGCTGAACATCATGTACCAGTAGTTGTCCTCGAGATAGCGATAGGTCCAGACCTCGCGCTTCATCAGCGGGAAGTAGGACGTCTCCACCGGGCGGCCGAAGTTCACCAGAACGTCGCTTCTCGTCCACTTGCCGATTTCGGAGCGATAGAACTCGTTTGGCTGCAATACCTGGCGCACGTTCACGATCTTGCCGGAGGCGTCGACGTCCGCGGCGGTGGTCGTTTCGCCCATCGGCTGGGTCGGCCACATCAGCCGTTTGCCGCCGTTTGGCAAATCGTAGCTTTCGCGCGGCGGGCCGAGGCGCGCGACGATTGTCGATTCGTCCGCGCCCGCCTGGTATTGTTGCCAAGGCTGCGCGCAGCCGGCGAGAGCGAGCGCGCTCAGGCACACGAGCGCCGCGCGGCGCACGCGCCCGGCAGCCGGCGCCCCGATCGAGGCCGCCTTACGGTGATGCCGGTTCAACATGATTCCTCCGATGGCTTTCAAGTGGCGTTTTTATCATCATCACGGGTTATTTTGACACGCGCCGCCGTAAAAGATTTGCAGTGCGCGCGCGTTTGCCGGGCTCCACGATAACGGCTGGACCGGCTTGCTTATTCCGTCGCCGACGCCCTATGATCCGCGCTTCGACGAATCAGACGGAACGGACGATGGCGAAGTGGCAATGGAAGACGGCCGTGGCATTGGCGGCACTCTCGATGACAGTGGCTGCGGCCTGCGCTGCCGCGGCGCGAACGGCGCAGACGGCGCAAACGGCGCAAACGGCGCAAACGGCGCAAACGGCGCAAACGGCGCAAACGGCGCAAACGGCGCAGACGGCGCAGACGGCGCAGACGCCAGAAGCCGCGCCCGGGCTTACAGGCGCGCCGATCCAGCTGGCGCTGATCGAAGGCATGTCAGGTCCGTTCGCAAACGCCGGCGCGGCAGTGGAGCGCAATCTGCGCTACGGCGTCGAACAGGTGAACGCGCGCGGCGGTGTGAAGCTGGCGGACGGCGCGCACCCGCTCGCGCTGGTCGTGCTGGACAGCAAGGGCGGCACCGAAGAGGCGCTGACGCAGCTGCGTGCCGCAGCCGACCGCCATATCGGTTATATCCTGCAGGGCAACAGTTCGGCGGTCGCGGCGGCGCTCATCGGCGCGATTGAAAAGCAGAACAGCCGCGAGCCGGCCAATCGCGAGCTATTTCTCAACTATTCCGCCGATGACCCGGCACTGACCAACGCCAATTGCAGTTTCTGGCACTTCCGCTTCGACGCGCATGCGGGTATGCGCATGGACGCGCTTGCCGACGTGATCCAGCACGACCAGACGGTGAAGAAGGTATATCTGCTGAATCAGGACTACAGCTTCGGCCACGACGTGAGCCGTCTCGCGCGTTCGGCGCTGTCGGCGAAGCGCCCTGACATCGCGGTGGTCGGCGACGAGTTCCATCCGATTGGCCGCGTGAAGGATTTCGCGCCGTATGTCGAGAAAATCCGCGCGAGCGGCGCGCATGCCGTCATTACCGGCAATTGGGGCAACGACCTCACACTGCTCGTAAAAGCGGCGCGCGAGCAGGGGCTCGACACGAAGTTCTACACGTTCTACGGCAACAGTCTCGGCGCGCCGGCCGCGTTGGGCGACGCGGGCGTCGGGCGAGTGATCGCCGTCGCGGACTGGCATCCCAATGCGGGCGGCGCGACCTCCGACGCCTGGTACGAGGCGTTTCGCGCTCGCTTCCCAGCCGCGCAGGACGACTACCCGGTATTACGCATGCCGCTGATGATCGAAACCCTGGCCGCGGCGATGAACCGAGCGAAAAGCGCGGATCCTACGGCGGTCGCACGGGCGCTCGAAGGCATCCGGTTCGACAACGGCTTCCACCCGTCGTGGATGCGGGCGGACGATCATCAACTGATCCAGCCGCTTTACGTGATGGAGATGGATAAAGTCGGCACGCGCGGCGTGCGCTTCGATAACGAGGGCTCCGGCTTCGGTTTCCGCACGGTGCTGGCGTTGCTGGCGGAGCGCACCGTTCCACCGAGCGTGTGCAAGATGAAGCGGCCGTGAAGCGCCGTTGCCCGCGCCCGCGCGGTGTCCTCCGCGGTCGTTGCCTGGCGCGGCACCGCAGGGTTCGCGGCGGGATCGCGCTGTGCTACAATACGCGTCCCGTTGCGGTACCGGCTGTCATGCAAGGTGTCTGGCAGCGCTAGTTCGCACGGGTAACCCACGGCACGGCCTTTCTTCCGTGACCGCCTGTCTAGTTCTCAAGGAAATCGACATGTCCGCAGTTGATACAAGCAAGAAGTCCGAAGTCGTTGCGCAATTCGCACGCGCAGCCAACGACACCGGCTCCCCCGAAGTTCAGGTCGCGCTGCTCACGACCCGCATCAACGAACTGACCGTTCACTTCAAGGCACACGCGAAAGATCACCACAGCCGCCGCGGTCTGCTGCGCATGGTGAGCCGCCGCCGCAAGCTGCTCGACTACCTGAAGGGTAAGGACGCGGATCGTTACCGCGCACTGATCGAGAAGCTGGGTCTGCGTAAGTAATCGGCCAGTCGTTCAGCAAGATGCCTGTGTCAGTTCCACTGATACAGGCATTTTGTTTTTGCGCGGTGCGCTTCATGTGGGGCGCACAGCCTGTAGTCCGCCGCGGCGTGCCGGTTCATGCGGCGGGGCAGTAAGCAGTAAAAGAAGTAGAAAAAGCAGCAAATACAGAAACATGGCCGGGCTTCAGGGCGGAGCTTTGTGTCATTCCAGCGATTCGCGCGCTTAGTCGACGTAAGCAATGCAGACGGCGCAGAGCGTGGCTCTCTGGAATGGCATAACACTACTCTTCCCATGCGGCGCCGGTCCTGGCGTTGCCGCGCCGCTTCCGGTCCGCGCGGCATAACGATGAGGAAAAGCAATGACTATGTTCAGCAAGATCGTCAAAGAATTTAAGTGGGGACAACATAACGTTCGCCTCGAAACCGGCGAGATCGCTCGCCAGGCGAGCGGTGCGGTGATCGTCGACGTCGAAGACACCGTGGTTCTGGCGACCGTGGTCGGCGCCAAGACGGCCAAGCCGGGCCAGGACTTTTTCCCGCTGACCGTCGACTATCTCGAGAAAACCTATGCTGCCGGCAAGATTCCTGGCGGCTTCTTCCGCCGCGAAGGCCGTCCGTCGGAAGGCGAAACGCTGATCTCGCGCCTGATCGACCGTCCGTTGCGCCCGCTGTTCCCGGAAGGCTTCTACAACGAAGTCCAGGTCGTGATCCACGTCCTGTCGCTGAACCCGGAAATCCCCGCTGACATTCCCGCGCTGATCGGCGCGTCGGCGGCGCTCGCTGTGTCCGGTCTGCCGTTCAACGGCCCGGTCGGCGCTGCACGCGTGGCCTACATCAACAACGAATATGTGTTGAACCCGACGCGTCCGCAAATGAAGGAATCGGCGCTCGACCTGATCGTCGCCGGCACGGAACGCGCGGTGCTGATGGTGGAATCGGAAGCGCAGCAACTCAGCGAAGAAGTGATGCTCGGCGGCGTGGTGTTCGGCCATGAGCAGATGCAAATCGCGATCGACGCGATCCACGATCTGGTCCGCGAAGGCGGCAAGCCTGAATGGGATTGGCAACCGGCTGCGAAGAACGAGCCGCTGATCGCGCGCGTGACGGAACTGGCGCAAGCCGAACTGCTCGCCGCTTACCAGATCCGCGACAAGCAGGCGCGTTCGACCAAGCTGAAGGAAATCTACGCAGCAGTTTCCGCGAAGCTGGAACAAGACGCGTCGGCAAGCGGCACCGTGGCGGCCGACAAGGCAACCGTCGGCAACGTGCTGTTCGATATCGAAGCGAAGATCGTCCGTACGCAGATCCTGAACGGCGAGCCGCGTATCGACGGCCGCGACACGCGCACCGTGCGCCCCATCGAAATCCGTACCGGCGTGCTGCCGCGTACGCACGGCTCGGCACTGTTCACGCGCGGCGAAACGCAGGCGCTGGTGGTGGCCACGCTCGGCACGAAGGGCGACGAGCAGAACATCGACGCGCTCGAAGGCGAGTACCGCGAACGCTTCATGCTTCACTACAACATGCCTCCGTTCGCGACCGGCGAAACGGGCCGCGTCGGTTCGCCGAAGCGCCGTGAAATCGGTCACGGCCGTCTCGCCAAGCGCGCGCTGGCTGCGTGCCTGCCGAGCGCCGACGAATTCGGCTACTCGATCCGCGTCGTGTCGGAAATCACGGAATCGAACGGCTCTTCGTCAATGGCTTCGGTGTGCGGCGGCTGCCTCGCGCTGATGGACGCCGGCGTGCCGATGAAGGCGCACGTCGCCGGCATCGCCATGGGCCTGATTCTGGAAGGCAACAAGTTTGCCGTGCTGACCGACATCCTCGGCGACGAAGATCACCTCGGCGACATGGACTTCAAGGTGGCGGGCACCGAGCAAGGCGTGACCGCGCTGCAGATGGACATCAAGATCCAGGGCATCACGAAGGAAATCATGCAGGTCGCCCTCGCGCAAGCGAAGGAAGGCCGCATGCATATCCTCAGCAAGATGACCTCGGCGGTGTCGGGCGCGAACACGCAATTGTCGGAGTTCGCACCGCGCATGATTACCATCAAGATCAATCCGGAAAAGATCCGCGACGTGATCGGCAAGGGCGGCTCGGTGATCCGCGCGCTGACGGAAGAAACCGGCACGACGATCGATATTTCGGACGACGGCGTCGTGACCATCGCGAGCACCAGCAGCGAAGGCATGGCCGAAGCGAAGAAGCGTATCGAGAACATCACGCTTGAAGTCGAGGTGGGCCAGGTGTACGAAGGCACCGTGCTCAAGTTGCTCGATTTCGGCGCGATCGTGAACATCCTGCCGGGCAAGGACGGACTGCTGCACATCTCCGAAATCGCCAACGAGCGTATCAAGGACATCAACGACTACCTGAAGGATGGCCAGCAAGTGAAGGTCAAGGTCATCCAGACGGACGAAAAGGGTCGTGTGCGTCTGTCGGCAAAGGCGTTGCTGAACGACGGCGCGCCGAGCGCGCCGCAAGGCGAGCCGACGCCGCAGTAAGGCGGTAGCGGCACAACGGCCGGCAGCGCGTATGCGCGCCGGCCGTTTTTCATGGTGGGCGCAGGGTGGATTGCGTTGCAGACGGATGCCGGCTTTGGCAAGCAGCTAACCGGCTCGAATGCGGCGGCTTTATCGGCGGTTCACGCGAGTCGTGCTCGATTGCCGCGATCCGGCGACAATGCAGGGAACGCGGACGAACGCGGGTACGCAACGCAATCCAAATCTTGGAGTTGACGCAGATGAAAGCGATCGAAATCACGGAATTCGGAGCGCCGGAAGTCCTCAAGCTCGCGGAGCGGCCCACGCCGCAGCCGAAAGCGGGCGAGGTGCTGATCAAGGTGGCGGCTTTTGGTATTAACCGCCCGGACGTGTTTCAGCGCAAGGGCGCCTATGCGCCGCCTCCTGGCGCGTCGGACCTGCCGGGGCTGGAAGTGGCGGGCGAGATCGTCGCCGGCGACATCGACGGGAAGAACAATCCGTTCGGCCTGAAAATCGGCGATCGCGTATGTGCGTTGCTGGCGGGCGGCGGCTACGCCGAGTACGCGACCGCGCCGCTATTGCAATGCTTGCCGGTGCCGAACGGCTTGTCCGATGTCGAAGCGGCCTCGCTGCCAGAGACATTTTTTACGGTCTGGAGCAATGTGTTCGATCGCGCGCAACTCGGCAAGGGCGAGGGCGGGCCGAACGAAACTTTGCTGGTGCAGGGCGGCTCGAGCGGTATTGGCGTCACCGCGATCCAGATTGCACATGCGCTGGGTTTTCGCGTGTTCGCAACCGCCGGCTCGGACGAAAAGTGTCGTGCGTGCGAGGCGTTGGGCGCGGAGCGTGCGATCAACTACAAGACGGAAGACTTCGTCGAAGTCATCAAGTCGCTGACTAACGACCGTGGCGTCGACGTGGTCCTCGACATGGTGGCGGGCAGCTACGTGTCACGCGAACTGACGGCGCTCGCCGACGGCGGGCGCATCGTGCTGATCGCGCTGCTGGGCGGCGCGAAGGCGGAATTGAATCTGAGCGAGGTGCTGCGCCGCCGCTTGACGGTAACCGGTTCGACGCTGCGTCCGCGGCCAGTCGAATTCAAGGCGAAAATCGCCGCACAACTCAAGGAGCAAGTGTGGCCGCATCTCGAGGGCGGTCGGATCAAGCCGGTGGTGCATCGTGTGTTTCCTGCCGGGCAGGCCGCTGAAGCGCATGCGCTGATGGAAAGCAGCACGCACGTCGGCAAAATCGTGCTGACATGGGGTCAGGACGCTTGATGCTGGCTCGCGGGCGGGATTCGGTGCGCACAGGCTCGTTTGACCCGATCTCGCCCACGCAGTAAAATTGCGCGTTTTGCGCACGCCGCGTGAATTCGAAAGGCGGACTGTAAGCGCACACAAAGCCCGCCGCCAAAGCACGACAAGCAGACGACAAGGGGCAAGACGAGACGATGTCGACACAACGAGCGAAACTGGTAGTTGGTAACTGGAAGATGCACGGGTGTCTCGCCGACAACGCGGGGCTGTTGCAGGCGGTGGCGAAAGGTGCCGCGGAACTCCCGGCTGAGGTGCGCGTGGGTGTGTGCGTGCCGAGCCCGTACCTCGCGCAAGCGCAATCGTTGCTGCAAGGCAGCCGGGTGGTGTGGGGCGCACAGGACATTTCGGCCTTCACGCACGGTGCTTATACCGGTGAGGTGGCTGCGCAAATGGTGGCGGATTTCAGCGCCGCGTTTGCCATCGTCGGGCATTCCGAGCGCCGCGCCTATCATCGCGAAAGCGCCGAGCTGGTCGCGGTAAAGACACAGCGTGCGCTCGAGGCACGATTGACGCCGATCGTATGCGTCGGCGAAACGCTCGAGGAGCGCGAAGCCGGGTCGACCGAACAGGTGGTCGGCGCGCAACTCGACGAGGTGCTGGCGAAGCTGTCGGCGCAGGAAGCGGCGCGCATTGTGGTTGCGTACGAGCCCGTCTGGGCGATCGGCACCGGCAAGAGCGCGAGCTCGGAGCAGGCGCAGGCGGTGCACGCTTTCTTGCGCTCGCGTCTTGCGGCAAAGGGCGCCAGCGTCGCAAATGTAGCGCTGCTGTACGGCGGCAGCGTTAAGCCGGACAACGCGGAAGAGTTGTTCGGCCAGCCGGATATCGACGGTGGGCTGATCGGCGGCGCGTCGTTGAAGGACCAGGATTTTCTGGCGATCTGCAAGGCAGCGGCTGCAACCACAGCCGCAAGTTAAGCGGCTCGCCTTCGTCGAGGATGACCCATCCCGGGTCTCGCAGTCCGCGGGGCTCGGCTAAATAAAGACTCAGGTGAGTGTAATGCTGTATTTGAAAACATTGATTATCGTCGTTCAGCTGTTGTCGGCGCTCGGGGTCATCGGCCTCGTCTTGCTGCAGCACGGCAAAGGCGCCGATATGGGCGCGGCTTTCGGCAGTGGAGCCTCGGGCAGCCTGTTCGGCGCCACTGGCTCGGCAAACTTTTTGTCGCGCACTACAGCAGTGCTCGCCGCGGTGTTTTTTGTAACCACTTTGACGCTGACCTACCTCGGTGCGTATCGCGCAAAGCCTTCTGCAGGCGTGCTCGGTGCGACGGTTACGGCACCCGTTGTGGCTTCGGCCGCTTCGGCGCCGGCAGGTGGTTCGGGTGCGTTGGCGGCGTCGGCTGCGTCCGTGCCCGCTACCGACGTGCCGAAATAAATTTTCGTAGAAAGTGGTTTTGTGCGTTGAACAAACTGTTTAGAGCAGTTACAATCTATGTCTTGAAGCGATTCGCGGGTTTTATAAGTTGTTTTCCCGGATTGCATACAGTGCCGACGTGGTGAAATTGGTAGACACGCTATCTTGAGGGGGTAGTGGCGAAAGCTGTGCGAGTTCGAGTCTCGCCGTCGGCACCAAATGTTATCTAATGCCAGCCGCTTGCTTCGCTTCGGCTGGCATTTTCACTTCTGGCGCGCGGATTGCGCTCCATCCGTGACATGTACGTCTCAGAAGTGATTTCGCGTCAGGGGTGCTATGCTCCTGACGGCACTCAGAACCAACCGATTGAGGATAGTCTTGAACCTCGCAGCCTATTTCCCCGTCTTGTTGTTCCTCGTTGTGGGCACCGGTTTAGGCGTAGCACTGGTCAGTATTGGCAAGATCCTCGGTCCCAACAAGCCCGACACCGAGAAGAACGCACCGTACGAGTGCGGCTTCGAAGCATTCGAAGATGCGCGCATGAAGTTCGACGTGCGCTATTACCTCGTCGCCATTCTCTTCATCATTTTCGACCTTGAAACCGCGTTCCTGTTCCCGTGGGGCGTCGCCCTGCGCGACATCGGCTGGCCCGGCTTCATGGCGATGATGATTTTCCTGCTCGAATTCCTGCTGGGCTTCGCCTATATCTGGAAGAAGGGCGGCCTCGACTGGGAATGATGGTTTAATCGCCGGTTTGCGTGGGTGGCCAAGGCTCGCCGCCCCGTCTGGAGTGGAAAGCAAATGAGTATCGAAGGGGTCTTGAAGGAAGGGTTTGTCACCACAACGGCTGACAAACTGATCAACTGGACGCGCACCGGCTCCTTGTGGCCGATGACGTTCGGTCTTGCGTGCTGCGCGGTCGAGATGATGCATGCGGGCGCTGCCCGTTATGACCTCGACCGTTTTGGCGTGGTGTTTCGTCCGAGTCCGCGTCAGTCGGACGTGATGATCGTCGCCGGCACGCTGTGCAACAAAATGGCGCCGGCTTTGCGCAAGGTGTACGACCAGATGGCCGAGCCGCGTTGGGTGATTTCGATGGGCTCGTGCGCGAACGGCGGCGGCTATTACCACTACTCGTATTCGGTAGTGCGTGGCTGCGACCGCATCGTGCCGGTCGACGTCTACGTACCGGGCTGCCCGCCAACGGCGGAAGCGCTGGTTTACGGCGTGATCCAGTTGCAGGCCAAGATTCGCCGCACTAACACAATCGCCCGTCAATAAGGCAACGCCTCCCCACAATATGGCAAGCAAACTCGAGACCCTGAAAGCGAACCTCGAGGCGGCATTTGGCGGCCTCCTGCTGAGCACTACCGAGGCAATCGGTGAGTTGACGATCGTCGTGAAAGCAAGCGACTACCTCAACGTGGCAACGCGTCTGCGCGACGACCGCTCGCTCGGTTTCGAGCAGATGATGGACCTGTGCGGCGTCGACTATCAAACCTATGCCGACGGCGCTTATGACGGTCCGCGTTTTGCGGCCGTTCTGCATTTGTTGTCGGTGCAGAACAACTGGCGTGTGCGGCTTCGCGTGTTCGCGCCCGACGACGAAATGCCCATTCTGCCCTCAGTGGTCGACGTCTGGAATTCGGCCAACTGGTACGAGCGCGAAGCGTTCGACCTGTACGGTATCGTCTTCGAAGGCCATCCGGACCTGCGCCGCATTCTGACCGACTACGGTTTCATTGGTCACCCGTTCCGCAAGGATTTCCCTGTCACCGGGTACGTCGAAATGCGTTACGACCCGGAAGAGAAGCGCGTCGTCTATCAGCCTGTGACGATCGAGCCGCGGGAAATCACGCCGCGCGTGATCCGCGAAGATCGCTATGGCGGTCTGAAACACTAAGAGAACGCCATGGCAGAGATCAAGAACTACACGCTCAATTTCGGTCCTCAGCACCCGGCAGCGCACGGCGTGCTGCGTCTCGTGCTGGAGCTCGACGGCGAGGTCATCCAGCGCGCCGATCCGCACATCGGCCTGTTGCATCGCGCGACTGAAAAGCTCGCCGAAACCAAGACGTTCATTCAGTCGGTGCCGTACATGGACCGTCTCGACTACGTGTCGATGATGGTCAACGAGCACGGCTATGTGATGGCAATCGAAAAGCTGCTCGGCATCGACGTGCCGGTGCGCGCCCAGTACATCCGCGTGATGTTCGACGAAATCACGCGTGTGCTGAACCACCTTATGTGGATCGGCGCGCACGCGCTCGACGTCGGCGCAATGGCGGTGTTCCTGTACGCGTTCCGCGAGCGTGAAGATCTGATGGACGTGTACGAAGCGGTGTCCGGCGCACGGATGCACGCGGCCTACTATCGTCCGGGTGGTGTCTATCGCGATCTGCCGGACGCCATGCCGCAGTACAAGGCGTCGAAGATTCGCAATGCGAAGGCATTGTCGAAGATGAACGAGACCCGTCAGGGTTCGTTGCTCGACTTCATCGACGATTTCTTCACGCGTTTTCCGAAGTGCGTCGACGAATACGAAACGCTGCTCACCGACAACCGGATCTGGAAACAGCGTCTGGTCGGCATTGGCGTGGTTACCCCTGAGCGCGCCCTGCAACTGGGTATGTCCGGTGCAATGCTGCGTGGCTCCGGCATTGAATGGGACTTGCGCAAGAAGCAGCCGTACGAAGTCTATGAAAAGCTCGATTTCGACATTCCGGTCGGCGTGAACGGTGACTGCTACGACCGCTATCTGGTTCGCGTCGAAGAAATGCGCCAATCCACGCGGATCGTGAAACAGTGCATTGAGTGGCTGCGTAAGAATCCGGGCCCTGTGATGATCGACAATCACAAGGTTGCTCCGCCGTCGCGCGTGGGCATGAAGTCGAACATGGAAGAACTGATTCACCACTTCAAGCTGTTTACGGAAGGCTTCCACGTACCGGAAGGCGAGGCTTACGCCGCCGTCGAGCATCCGAAGGGCGAGTTTGCTATCTACCTGGTGTCGGACGGCGCGAACAAGCCG
Source organism: Paraburkholderia kirstenboschensis (assembly GCF_032806925.1). Taxonomy (NCBI): domain Bacteria; kingdom Pseudomonadati; phylum Pseudomonadota; class Betaproteobacteria; order Burkholderiales; family Burkholderiaceae; genus Paraburkholderia; species Paraburkholderia kirstenboschensis. The sequence continues at coordinate 4,062,836 of NZ_CP136513.1, forward strand.
TATCGCCTGAAGATTCGCGCACCGGGCTATGCGCATCTGTCCGCGCTCGACGAAATGGCGCGCGGTCACATGATCGCCGACGCCGTAACGATCATCGGCACGCAGGACATCGTGTTCGGCGAAGTAGATCGCTAGGACGTAATCATCGGCGCGCGCTTTCAGGAAGTTCCGGGAGCGCGCGTCAAGCAAGGAACGCCGGGTCTGTCGCAGCACGAAGTGGGCGACAGGTTTTCGTTCGGTAGGAATTGAAAGAGTCGTGTCTGAAAATGATCTCAGCTGAAGGCCTGAAAGAAATCGATCGTGCGATCGCGAAGTATCCCGCCGATCAGAAACAGTCCGCCGTGATGTCGGCGTTGGCCACTGCTCAAGAAGAGCATGGCTGGCTGTCGCCCGAACTCATGCAGTTCGTCGCGGACTATCTCGGCATGCCGGCAGTCGCCGTGCAGGAGGTGGCAACCTTCTACACGATGTACGAGACGTCGCCGGTCGGCAAGCACAAGATCACGCTCTGCACGAACCTGCCGTGTCAACTCGGCCCGGACGGCGGCTCCGACAGCGCCGCTGAATATCTGAAGCAGAAGCTCGGCATCGACTTCGGCGAAACCACGGCTGACGGCAAATTCACCTTGAAAGAAGGTGAGTGCATGGGGTCGTGCGGCGACGCGCCGGTGATGCTGGTGAACAACCATCGCATGTGCAGCTTCATGAGCCGCGAGAAGATCGACCGGCTGCTCGAGGAACTTTCGAAATGACGTCTTTACACGATCGTCACATCAAACCGCTGATTCTCGCTGGCCTGAACGGCGACAACTGGCATCTCGAAGATTATGTGGCGCGCGGCGGTTACGCCCAGCTGCGCCGCATCCTGGAAGAAAAGATTCCGCCCGAGCAGGTGATCGCCGACGTCAAGGCGTCGGGTCTGCGCGGCCGTGGCGGTGCAGGCTTCCCGACTGGCCTGAAGTGGAGTTTCATGCCGCGTCAGTTCCCGGGGCAAAAGTACCTCGTCTGCAATTCGGACGAAGGCGAGCCGGGCACGTTCAAAGACCGCGACATCCTGCGCTTCAATCCGCACTCGCTAATCGAAGGCATGGCCATCGGCGCGTACGCGATGGGCATCACCGTGGGCTACAACTACATCCACGGCGAAATCTGGGAAGTCTACAAGCGCTTTGAAGAAGCGCTGGACGAAGCTCGCCGCGCCGGCTTCCTCGGCGAGAACATCATGGGTTCGGGATTCTCGTTCGAACTGCATGCGCACCACGGCTACGGCGCCTACATCTGCGGCGAAGAAACCGCGCTGCTCGAGTCGCTGGAAGGTAAGAAAGGACAGCCGCGCTTCAAGCCGCCGTTCCCGGCGAGCTTTGGCGTGTACGGCAAGCCGACCACGATCAACAACACCGAGACGTTCGCGGCTGTGCCGTTCCTGCTCGCGATCGGGCCGCAGAATTACCTCGAAATCGGCAAGCCGAACAACGGCGGCACGAAGATTTTCTCGATTTCGGGCGACGTCGAACGTCCGGGCAACTACGAGGTTCCGCTCGGCACGCCGTTCGCGACGCTCATGGAACTCGCTGGTGGCATGCGCGGCGGCAGGAAGATCAAGGCGGTGATTCCAGGCGGTTCGTCGGCGCCGGTGATCCCGGGCGACATCATGATGCAGACCGATCTGGACTACGACTCGATCGCCAAGGCCGGCTCGATGCTTGGCTCGGGCGCGGTCATCGTGATGGACGAAACGCGCTGCATGGTGCGTTCGCTGCTGCGTTTGTCGTACTTCTACTACGAAGAGTCGTGTGGTCAATGCACGCCTTGCCGTGAGGGCACGGGCTGGCTGTACCGCGTCGTGCATCGTATCGAGCACGGCCTGGGCCGTCCGGAAGATCTGGATCTGCTGAACTCGGTTGCGGAAAACATCATGGGCCGCACGATTTGCGCGCTCGGCGATGCAGCGGCCATGCCGGTGCGCGGCATGCTCAAGCACTACTGGGACGAATTCGAATATCACGTCGCTCACAAGCATTGCCTCGTCGGCGGTCATGCGGGCGCCGCGGCGGCTGCGGAAACAGTGGCTGCCTGAGCGGGCGGTAAGCGACGCCGGTAAGCGACCCCCGGTAAGCGACCGGCTAAGCGCTCCATAGGAACGCTGGACAGGTACGTACCAGAACACGTCAACCACGGGATTTCATTGCCTGAACGGGCGATGAACGGGGCGAACGATTGAGCGGTAACAGGTTAAGGAAGATTGACCATCATGGTTGAACTTGAAATAGACGGCAAGAAAGTAGAAGTGCCTGAAGGCAGCATGGTGATCCAGGCTGCGCATAAGGTCGACACGTACATTCCTCACTTCTGCTATCACAAGAAGCTGTCGATTGCGGCCAACTGCCGGATGTGTCTCGTCGATGTCGAGAAAATGCCGAAGGCCGTGCCCGCATGTGCGACGCCGGTGTCGGCTGGCATGATCGTGCGCACCAAGTCGGATAAGGCGGTGAAGGGCCAGCAAGCCGTGATGGAATTCCTGCTGATCAACCACCCGCTGGATTGCCCCATCTGCGATCAGGGCGGCGAGTGCCAGTTGCAGGATCTGGCGGTGGGCTACGGCAAGTCGTCGTCGCGTTATAGCGAAGAAAAGCGTGTCGTGTTCCACAAGAATGTCGGCCCGCTGATCTCGATGGAAGAAATGTCGCGTTGCATTCACTGCACGCGCTGCGTCCGCTTCGGCCAGGAAGTGGCCGGCGTGATGGAACTCGGCATGCTGGGCCGCGGCGAACACTCGGAAATCACGTCGTTCGTCGGCAAGACGGTCGACTCCGAACTGTCGGGCAACATGATCGATCTGTGCCCGGTCGGCGCGCTGACCAGCAAGCCGTTCCGCTACAGCGCACGTACATGGGAACTGTCGCGCCGCAAGTCGGTGAGCCCGCATGATTCGGTCGGTGCGAACCTCGTGGTGCAAGTGAAGAACAACCGCGTGATGCGTGTTCTGCCGTTCGAAAACGAAGCCATCAACGAATGCTGGATTTCGGACAAGGACCGCTTCTCGTACGAAGGCCTGAATAGCCCCGAGCGTCTGACGCAGCCTATGCTGAAGCAGGGCGGCAAGTGGGTCGAAACCGACTGGCAGACCGCGCTCGACTACGTGGTGAAGGGTCTGAAGGGCATCAAGGGCGACCATGGCGCGAACGCGCTGGCTGCGCTCGGCAGCGCCCACAGCACGGTCGAAGAACTGTTCCTGCTGAAGCAACTCGCGCAAGCGGTCGGCACGCCTAACGTCGACTTCCGTCTGCGTCAGTCGGATTTCTCGGCTCCGGTGAACGGCACGCCGTGGCTCGGCACCGCGATTGCGGATCTGTCGAACATCGACTCGGCGCTGGTGATCGGTTCCGATCTGCGTCGCGATCATCCGCTGTTCGCCGCGCGTCTGCGTCAGGCCGCAAAGGGCGGCGCGAAGCTCACGCTGGTGCAGGCAACCGGCGACGACGCGCTGATTCCGCAAGGCCAGCGCGTGGCCGCAGCGCCGTCGGCGTGGCTCGATACGCTGGCTGGCATCGCATCGGCGGTCTCACAAGCGAACGGCACAGCGCTGCCTGAAGCTTTCTCCGGCGCACAAGCTACCAGCACAGACAAGGAAGTTGCGAAATCGCTTGCAACCGGCGAACGCCGTCTCGTGCTGCTCGGCAACGGTGCGGTGCGTCATCCGGATTTCGCGGTCATTCATGCGGCGGCCCAATGGATCGCGGATGCGACCGGCGCAACGCTCGGCTTCATGACGGAAGCGGCCAACACGGTCGGCGCGCATCTGGTGAACGCATTGCCGGGCGAGGGCGGTCTGAATGCTCGCGAAGTGTTCGAACAGCCGCGCAAGGGCTATCTGCTGCTGAACGTCGAACCCGAATTCGATACAGCGAATCCGGCTCAGGCTTTGGCGGCACTCAAGCAAGCTGAGATGGTTGTCGTGATGTCGCCGTTCCAGACCGGCGCAGAATACGCCGACGTGCTGCTGCCGATCGCGCCGTTCACGGAAACGGCCGGCACGTTCGTCAACGCTGAAGGTACGGTGCAGTCGTTCAACGGCGTAGTGCGTCCGCTCGGCGACACGCGTCCGGCATGGAAGGTGTTGCGCGTGTTGGGTAGCCTGCTGGGCGTCCCCGGCTTCGAATACGACACGGCGGAAGAAGTTCGCCAAGCCGCTCTCGGCGACGGCGATCTGCAGTCGCGTCTGTCGAACAGAACAGGCGTGGCGGTTGCTCGCGGCAAGACGGCCAAGGCGGCGGAAGGCAAGTTCGAGCGTATCGCCGACGTGCCGATCTACCACGCCGACGCGCTCGTCCGTCGCGCAGAGTCGCTGCATCTGACCGCCGCGGCGCGTGCCGCGAACAACGTCGGCCTGCCGGCTGCGCTGTTCGACAAACTGGGTTTGAAAGAAGGCGACGCGGTTCGCGTGCGCCAGGGCGAGCAATCGGTGCAGTTGCCGGCCGTGCGCGACGCGAATCTTGCGGAGACGGTCGTCCGCGTATCGGCGGCTACGCCTGCCGGTGCAGCGCTGGGCAGCCTGTTCGGTGAACTGGTGGTGGAGAAGGCGTAAATGAGCTTGTTCGATACGATCAACTCGGGCGGCACCCAGCTTCTCGGTGTGGCATGGCCCACGGTGTGGGCATTGGTGCGCATCCTGGTGGTGGCCGTCGTGATCCTGCTGTGCGTGGCTTACCTGATTCTTTGGGAGCGTAAGCTGATCGGCTGGATGCACGTCCGCCTCGGCCCAAACCGCGTGGGCCCCGCAGGTCTCTTGCAGCCTATCGCCGACGTGCTGAAGCTGTTGCTGAAAGAAGTGATTCAGCCCGCTCAGGCAAGCCGCTGGATTTACCTGATCGCGCCGATCATGGTGGTGGTGCCGGCCTTCGCGGTCTGGGCGGTCATTCCGTTCCAGGCGGGCGCGGTGCTCGGCGACATCAACGCGGGTCTGCTGTATGCGATCGCGATTTCGTCGATCGGCGTGTATGGCGTGATCCTGGCCGGCTGGGCGTCGAATTCGAAGTACGCGTTCCTCGGCGCCATGCGTGCCGCGGCGCAGATGGTCTCCTACGAAATTTCAATGGGCTTCGCGCTGGTCGTCGTCCTGATGACGGCTGGCACGCTGAACCTGTCGGGCATTGTCAATTCGCAGGAGCAAGGCTTCTTTGCATCGCACGGCCTGAACTTCCTGTCGTGGAACTGGCTGCCGCTGCTGCCCATGTTCGTGGTGTACTTCATCTCGGGCATCGCCGAAACGAACCGTCACCCGTTCGACGTGGTGGAAGGCGAGTCGGAAATCGTCGCGGGCCACATGATCGATTACTCGGGGATGGCGTTTGCGCTCTTCTTCCTCGCCGAGTACATCAACATGATCGTGATCTCGGCCTTGGCGTCGACCCTGTTCCTCGGGGGCTGGAGCGCACCGTTCGGGTTCCTGTCGTTTATCCCCGGCATCTTCTGGCTCGTCCTCAAGGTCTTCCTGCTGCTGTCGGTGTTCATTTGGGCGCGTGCCACGTTCCCGCGCTACCGCTATGACCAGATCATGCGTCTCGGCTGGAAGATTTTCATTCCGGTTTGCGTGGTGTGGCTGGTGGTGGTCGGCTTCTGGATCATGTCGCCGTGGAATATCTGGAAATAAAGGGCGGATGAACTCATGACCGCAATCCAAAATTTTTTCAAGACCTTCTTTCTGACGGAGCTCCTCAAGGGCCTCGCGCTGACCGGACGTTATACGTTCCAGCGCAAGGTCACGGTGCAGTTCCCGGAAGAGAAGACGCCGATCTCGCCGCGTTTTCGTGGCCTTCACGCGCTGCGCCGTTATGAGAATGGCGAAGAGCGCTGCATCGCATGCAAGCTGTGTGAAGCGGTGTGTCCCGCGCTCGCCATCACGATCGAGTCGGAAACGCGCGAGGACAACACGCGACGCACGACACGTTACGACATTGACCTGACCAAGTGCATCTTCTGCGGTTTTTGTGAAGAGAGCTGTCCGGTCGACTCGATCGTCGAGACGCACATTCTCGAATATCACGGCGAGAAGCGCGGCGATCTGTACTTCACGAAGGAAATGCTGCTGGCCGTGGGCGATCGCTACGAAGCGGAGATCGCCGTGAACAAGGCCGCCGACGCACCGTATCGTTGAAACGTTACAGATGTGGAAGCGGTAGGTGCGGCAGTCGCGCATCGGTATCAGTAAATGCAGCAGTAACACGGCCTGTTGTCGGGCCGAACGCCGCGGCCTGAGTGCCGCGGCACGGCGCACCTGTGCGGCTGTTCTGGCGGTATTCACGCTGTTGCCAGACGCACGTGCCAAAGAAAATGCCTGACGATGGCCTAACGATGAACCGGTAATCATGGAATTCACGACCGTACTGTTCTACATCTTCGCGCTGCTCCTGGTGGTTTCAGGGCTGAAGGTGATCACCTCGCGCAACCCGGTGTCCTCCGCACTGTTTCTCGTGCTGGCGTTCTTCAACGCAGCCGCGATCTGGATGCTTCTGCAAGCCGAGTTCCTCGCCATTCTGCTGGTGCTGGTCTATGTGGGCGCCGTGATGGTGCTGTTCCTGTTCGTCGTGATGATGCTCGACATCAACATCGACGTGCTGCGCAAGGACTTCAAACGATTCGTGCCGATGGCCACGGTGGTGGGCGCGATCATCGTGCTCGAGACCGCGCTGATCCTGTGGCACGGCTACGGCGCGACCAGCACGGTGGTGCGTGACACCACCGCTGCCGCGAGCGGCATGGGCGACTGGTCGAACACCCGCCTGATCGGCAAGGTGATCTACACCGACTACATCTTTGCATTCGAAGTCGCCGGACTCGTGCTGCTGGTGGCGATCATCGCGGCAATCGCGCTGACCACGAGCCACAAGAAGGACAGCAAACGCCAGAACATCAGCCAGCAGGTGAAGGTGCGTGCCCAGGACCGCGTGCGCGTCGTCAAGATGCCGTCGGAAAAGAGCGCGGCGACCGTCGCGGCCGAAGAAGCCGCAGCAGCGGCGGCAGCGGCCGACTCGGCATCTGCCAAGAACAGCTGAGCGGACAGGAGATAGAAACCATGTTGACCCTTGCTCATTACCTTGTGCTCGGCGCGATTCTCTTTGCGATCAGCGTCGTTGGCATTTTCCTGAACCGTCGCAACGTCATCATCATCCTGATGGCGATCGAACTGATGCTGCTCGCGGTGAACACCAACTTCGTCGCGTTCTCGCATTACCTCGGCGACGTGCATGGCCAGATTTTCGTCTTCTTTGTGCTGACGGTTGCGGCAGCGGAAGCGGCGATCGGGCTCGCAATTCTGGTGACCCTGTTCCGTAGCCTCGACACGATCAATGTCGAAGATCTCGATCAGCTCAAAGGTTAATCTCAGGAAAAGCGGTTATGTCCACGATACTCAATGAAAACCTGCTGCTAGCGATTCCGCTGGCACCGCTGGCCGGTTCCCTGATTGCTGGGCTGTTCGGCAAGGCGGTAGGGCGCGCGGGTGCGCACTCGGTCACGATTCTCGGCGTTGCGATTTCGTTCGTGCTGTCGATGATGGTGTTCTTCCAGGTGCTGGACGGCGCGAGCTTCAACGCGACCGTCTACGAATGGATGGCGATCGGCAAGACGAAGTTCGAGGTCGGCTTCCTCGTCGATTCGCTCACGGCGATGATGATGTGCGTCGTGACCTTCGTATCGCTGATGGTGCACATCTACACAATCGGCTACATGGCCGACGACGACGGTTATCAGCGCTTCTTCTCGTATATCTCGCTCTTCACGTTCTCGATGCTGATGCTCGTGATGAGCAACAACTTCCTGCAACTGTTCTTCGGCTGGGAAGCGGTGGGTCTCGTGTCGTATCTGCTGATCGGCTTCTACTTCACGCGTCAGTCCGCGGTGTACGCGAACATGAAGGCGTTTATCGTGAACCGCATCGGCGACTTTGGCTTTTTGCTGGGTATTGGCCTGCTGTTCGCGTTTGCCGGTTCGATGAACTACGGCGACGTGTTTGCGAAGCGCACTGAACTCGCGGCATTGAGCTTTCCCGGTACCGACTGGGGCCTGCTGACGGTGGCCTGTATTTGTCTCTTCATCGGCGCAATGGGTAAGTCGGCGCAGTTTCCGCTGCACGTGTGGCTGCCCGATTCGATGGAAGGCCCGACGCCGATTTCCGCACTGATTCACGCGGCAACCATGGTGACGGCCGGTATCTTCATGGTCACGCGCATGTCGCCGCTGTTCGAGCTGTCGGATACGGCGCTGTCGTTTGTGATGGTGATCGGTGCGATTACCGCGCTCTTCATGGGCTTTCTGGGGATTGTCCAGAACGACATCAAGCGTGTGGTGGCTTATTCCACGTTGTCGCAGCTCGGCTACATGACGGTCGCGCTCGGCGCGTCGGCTTACTCGGTCGCCGTCTTCCACCTGATGACGCACGCGTTCTTCAAGGCACTGCTGTTCCTCGGCGCTGGTTCGGTGATCATCGGTATGCACCACGATCAGGACATGCGCAACATGGGCGGCCTGCGGAAGTACATGCCGATTACATGGATCACGTCGCTGGTCGGTTCGCTCGCGCTGATCGGCACGCCGTTCTTCTCAGGCTTCTATTCGAAAGACTCGATCATCGACGCGGTGAAGCTGTCGCATCTGCCGGGTTCGGGCTTCGCATACTTCGCCGTGGTGGCCAGCGTCTTCGTCACCGCGCTGTATTCGTTCCGTATGTACTTCATGGTGTTCCACGGCAAGGAGCGCTTCCGCGATCCGAAGCATCCGGATTCGCCGATGGGCGCGGAAGCCGCGGCACACGCTCATGGCAACGGGCACGACGCGCACGGTCATGGTCACGACGACCACGGTCACGCTCACGAGCCGCATGAAACACCTTGGGTGGTGTGGGTGCCGCTCGTGCTGCTGGCGATTCCTTCGGTCGTGATCGGTGCAATCGCAATCGGTCCCATGCTGTTCGGCGACTTCTTCCAGCACGGCGTGGCGTTCGACAAGGTGATCTTCATCGGCGAAAACCATCCGGCATTGCATGAAATGGCGGAAGAGTTCCACGGCTGGGCGGCGATGGGGCTGCACTCGGTGGCGGGTCTGCCGGTCTGGCTGGCGCTCGCGGGTGTCGTCGTCGCGTGGTTCCTGTATCTCGTTCGTCCTGACTTGCCGGCTACCATCAAGCGCGCATTTGGGCCGATTTACACGCTGCTCGACAACAAGTACTACATGGACAAGATCAACGAAGTCGTGTTCGCGCGGGGCGCCGTGGCAATTGGCCGTGGTCTCTGGAAGGAAGGCGACGTCGTCGTGATCGACGGTATCGTCAATGGCAGCGCACGCTTCATCGGCTGGTTCGCCGGCGTGATCCGCTTCCTCCAATCCGGCTACATCTATCACTACGCGTTCGCCATGATTATCGGCATGTTGGGGCTCCTGACCCTGTTTGTAACGCTCGGCGGCAAATAAGGCGAGGGACACTAATGCACGCTTATCCGATTCTCAGTATCGCCATCTGGTTGCCGATCCTTTTTGGCCTGCTGGTTCTGGCCATCGGTTCTGACCAGAACCCGGGCCCCGCGCGCTGGGTCGCGCTGATCGGCTCGGTCGCCAGCTTCATCGTGACGATCCCGCTGATCACCGGTTTTGATTCGAGCAGCGCAGATCTGCAGTTCGTCGAAAAGGCGAACTGGATTGAACGATTCAACATTACGTATCACCTTGGCGTCGACGGCATTTCGATGTGGTTTGTCGTGTTGACCGCGTTGATCACCGTGATCGTTGTGATCGCCGCGTGGGAAGTGATCACGAAGAACGTGGGCCAGTATCTCGCGTCGTTCCTGATCCTGTCGGGCATCATGGTCGGCGTGTTCAGCGCGGCCGACGGCATGCTGTTCTACGTGTTCTTCGAAGCGACGCTGATCCCGATGTACATCATCATCGGCGTGTGGGGCGGGGCGAACCGCGTGTACGCGGCGTTCAAGTTCTTCCTGTACACGTTGATGGGTTCGCTGCTGATGCTGGTCGCGCTGCTGTATCTGTACGTCCAGACTGGCACGTTCGACCTCGCGACCTGGCAGCATGCACAGATCGCGATGACGCCGCAGGTGCTGCTATTCATAGCGTTCTTCTTGGCATTCGCCGTGAAGGTGCCGATGTGGCCGGTTCATACGTGGTTGCCTGACGCTCACGTCGAAGCGCCGACGGGCGGCTCGGTGGTGCTGGCGGCGATCATGCTCAAGCTCGGCGCATACGGTTTCCTGCGCTTCTCGCTGCCGATCGCGCCGGACGCTAGCCACTTTCTCGCGCCGGTCGTCATCACGCTGTCGCTGATCGCGGTGATCTACATCGGTCTCGTCGCGATGGTGCAGACCGACATGAAGAAGCTGGTCGCGTATTCGTCGATCGCGCACATGGGCTTCGTCACGCTCGGCTTTTTCATCTTCAATCAGCTCGGCGTTGAAGGCGCGATCGTCCAGATGATTTCGCACGGCTTCGTGTCGGGCGCAATGTTCCTGAGCATCGGCGTGCTGTACGACCGCATGCACTCGCGTCAGATCGCGGATTACGGCGGCGTCGTCGATGTCATGCCGAAGTTCGCGGCCTTCGTGATGCTGTTCTCGATGGCGAATTGCGGCTTGCCGGGCACCTCCGGTTTCGTCGGCGAATTCATGGTGATTCTGGCTGCCGTCCAGTACAACTTCTGGATCGCGGGCGGCGCGGCTGTCACCCTGATTCTCGGCGCGGCCTATACGTTGTGGATGTACAAGCGCGTGTACTTCGGCGCGGTCGCGAACGACCACGTGAAGAGCCTTGTCGACATCAGCCGCCGCGAGTTTTTCATGCTGGCAGTGCTTGCCGCACTGACACTGTTCATGGGCCTGTATCCGAAGCCCTTTACCGATGTGATGCACGTATCCGTGGAAAACCTCCTCTCCCACGTTGCGCAGTCCAAGCTGCCGTTGTCTCAGTAACGCAGAGCGGAGGAATTAAAGACCATGCAAAACGCCCCTATGACTGCCCTGTTGCCCGACGCGCTGGTGATGCTCGCCGTTGTCGTCGCGTGGCTCAACGACACGTTCGTCGGCCAGGCCGGTCGCCGTACCACGTACTTCATCGCGATCCTGTCGACGCTCGTCGCCGGCATCTGGTTCGCGGTCAATGCGTTCGACCCGTCGGTGCACTACTTCTTCAGCCGCATGTACGTGGTCGACTCGTTCGCGAGCCTGATGAAAGCGGTGGTGACGCTCGGCTACACCGTCACGATCGTGTATTCGCGCCGCTACCTCGAAGATCGCGGCCTGTTCCGCGGAGAGTTCTTCCTGCTGGGCATGTTCTCGTTGCTCGGGCAGCTCGTCATGATCTCCGGCAACAACTTCCTGACGCTGTACCTGGGTCTGGAACTGATGTCGCTGTCGCTGTATGGCGTGATCGCGCTTCGTCGCGAAGCTGCGCCGTCGAACGAAGCTGCGATGAAGTACTACGTGCTCGGCGCGCTGGCTTCCGGCTTCCTGCTTTACGGCATTTCAATGCTGTACGGCGCGACCGGCTCGCTCGACCTGAACGAGGTTTTCAAGGCAATCGGGCAGAGCCATTACGACCCGAGCGTGCTGCTGTTCGGCGTGATCTTCATCGTCGCGGGCGTCGCATTCAAGATGGGTGCCGTGCCGTTCCACATGTGGGTGCCTGACGTGTACCAGGGCGCGCCGACGGCCATGACGCTGCTGGTCGGCGGTGGTCCGAAAGTCGCGGCATTTGCATGGGGTCTGCGCTTCCTCGTGATGGGCCTCTTGCCGCTCGCCGTCGAATGGCAGCAAATGCTGGTGATCCTGGCGGCGCTTTCGCTGATCGTCGGCAATATCACCGGTATCGTGCAGCGCAACGTCAAACGCATGCTCGCGTACTCGGCAATCTCGAACATGGGCTTCGTGCTGCTCGGTCTGCTGGCCGGCGTGGTCGACCATAAGACCACGGGTGCGGCCAGCGCGTACGGCTCGGCGATGTACTACAGCATCGTCTATCTGATCACGACAATGGGTACGTTCGGCGTCATCATGCTGCTCGCACGCCGCGAATTCGAAGCCGACACACTCGAGGACTTCAAGGGCCTGAATCAACGCAGCCCGGTGTTCGCGTTCGTGATGATGGTCATGATGTTCTCGCTTGCCGGCATTCCGCCCGCGGTCGGTTTCTACGCCAAGCTCGCAGTCCTGCAGGCCACCATGAACGCGGGCCTGACCTGGCTGACGGTGCTTGCCGTGATCACGTCGCTGTTCGGTGCGTTCTACTACCTGCGTATCGTCAAGCTGATGTATTTCGACGAGCCGCAAGACAAATCGGCGATCGTGGCCGATACGGGCACCCGCGCGTTGCTCGCGCTCAATGGTGTTGCCGTGCTGGTGCTCGGTATCGTGCCCGACCCGCTGTTGAAGGCTTGCCTGCAGGCTATTCAGCACACACTGTCGTTCTGATGTCCGCTGCTGGCTGGTTTATCGTGCTGTTGGCGCTCGTCGGTGCCAACCTGCCGTTCCTGAATCAGCGACTCTTCGCCGCCGTGCCGCTCAAGGCGGCGAAGAAAAGCGGATGGATCAGGATTGCCGAACTGATCGTGCTGTACTTCGTGGTCGGCGCGTTGGGTTTTTTGCTTGAAGCGCGCGCGGGCAATCGCTTCGAACAGGGTTGGCAGTTCTACGCGATCACATTCGCGCTATTCGTTGTGTTCGCGTTCCCCGGCTTCACCTTCCAGTATCTCGTCAAACGCCGCTGACGGCGTCTCGCCGTCGCGCACCACGCTGTTCCGAGGTCCGCATATGGCTGAACTTCCCGATCACGACGCCGTCCTCACCGAGACTTGTGTCGAGAGCAAAACGGTTCATCAAGGGCCGTTTCTGACGCTCAAGTGCGACACGGTTCGTCTGCCCGACGGCAAACACGCCACCCGCGAATACGTGCAGCATCCGGGCGCCGTGATGGTGATTCCCATGTTCGACGACGGCCGTGTGCTGCTGGAGAGCCAGTATCGCTATCCGATGGGCAAGGTTATGGTCGAATACCCGGCCGGCAAGCTCGATCCGGACGAGGGCGCACTGGCTTGCGCGGTGCGCGAGTTGCGTGAAGAAACCGGCTACACGGCGCGTGAGTACGTCTACCTGACGCGCGTTCATCCCATCATTTCCTATTCCACCGAGTTCATCGACATCTACCTTGCGCGTGGCCTCACGGCCGGCGAGCGCAAGCTCGACGACGGCGAGTTCCTTGAACTCTTTACTGCGACGGTTCCCGAAGTGTCGGAGTGGGTACGGACCGGCAAGATCACCGACGTGAAAACGGTGATCGGCACGTTCTGGCTTGAAAAGGTGTTGTCGGGCGCCTGGCCGCTCGCGCAGGCGCAGTCGAAATAGTCCTTCGCCATCGAGCGCGCAGGCGGGCGCTTGCGTCGCATTCATAAAGCCCCTGTCGGTCGGTGACCGGCGGGGGCTTTTTCGTGGTGAAGTGCCACCAGGCCTCAGAATCTTGCGTGGTGTCTGAACAAAACGCCTTTGTCTTATGCCATCCGGCTGTCTCGCTTCATCGCCGTAGTAACTTTAGTATGGATCTCCGAAAACTTCCTCAGCGATCAAATGTTTCGGATAACGAAGCATATAAGGCGCTTGAGTCGGGCAAGGTAACGCAGGTTGTCACTTGACAACCTGCGTCGCGAGTACTAAATTGGAGGGCAGGATGGTTCGTGGAACCCATGCTAAGAAAGAGATAGAGGCCGCGTTGGCATATGCCGAACGGCGTGGGTGGCGCATACAGGGCGGCGGAAAGGGCCACGCCTGGGGAAAAATGTATTGCCCTTATAAAGAGGCGGAGTGTCGCTGCGGAGAATTCTGCATTTCGAGCATATGGAGTACGCCGAAGAATGCCGTCAATCACGCCAGACACTTGCGGCGCGTTGTCGACAATTGCACGGCGCACCGTTAGCAAACGTTGAATGGCAAGGTCTTGGCTGAACAAGCAGGAGTAGCAAATGGAATATACATTTACGTTGAAGTACAAGCTCGCGGCGCAAGACTGCGATCTTGAGGCGATCGTCGAGAGGTTGGGTGAAGCGGGGTGTGACGACGCCACGGTCGGCGTGGGGCAACCGGGGCGGCTCGCGCTGGTGTTCTCGCGTGAAGGGGCGTCCGCGCTTGAGGCGCTGGTCAGCGCGCTCGGCGACGTTAAGAAGGCGGTGCCGTCGGCACAACTGGTCGAGGCAGGCCCGGACTTTGTGGGACTAACCGACGTAGCGGAGATTGCCGGCGTGTCGCGACAAAACATGCGCAAGCTGATGCTGAGCCATGCGGTCGAATTTCCTCCGCCAGTGCATGAGGGAAGTGCGTCGGTCTGGCATCTGTCAGACGTGCTTGACTGGCTGAACTCGCGCGGCGGCTACGACATCAAGGCGGACGTATTCGACGTTGCCAGATCTGCCAAACAGATCAACCTGGCCAAAGAGGCACGAGGACTTGAGCCACGGCTTAACCGGCGACTGGAATGCCTCGTGGCTTGATTCCGGCAATGAGCCGGGACGGCAACGCAGCTTCGCCGGCAGACCCATCGCGGCGCGGAGCGCCGCCTGTGGTCTGGCGTTGAATTGGCGCTTTCCGAGGTATCGGACCTTCGGCAGCAGTTTGCGCAAAGCGTTAAAATCGCCCACCACGGCTGATCTCCCCGGCAGCGCCTGATCGCGGCGCACCGCGTATGAAGTTTTTACGAACGACCGTTCACAAATATTTGATTTGCGCTAAACTGGCACGCAAGCCCTGATTCCACATGAAGGTCCTCGATTTACAGTGTCCGCACGGCCATCGGTTCGAAGGCTGGTTCGCTTCGGCTGATGACTTCGAATCGCAGCAGTCTCGCAAGCTGGTCGAATGTCCAATTTGCGGCGCGAACGAGGTGAGCCGTTTGCCGTCGGCCCCGCGCCTCAATCTGTCCGGTGCGACCGAAACAAAGGTGCCGGCGGCGCCCGGCGAATTGCAGGCGCGTGTCATGCGCGCATTGCGAGAGGTACTGGAAAAGACTGAGAACGTGGGCGACCGCTTCGCTGAGGAAGCGCGGCGCATTCACTACAACGAAGCGCCCGCACGCAATATTCGCGGTGTCACGACACCAGAAGACGCGCGAGCTTTGATCGAAGAAGGCATCGAAGTGATGCCGTTGCCCGTCCCGGCTGCCTTGAAGGAACCTCTGCAATAGCGCAGTGGCTCTCTGGCGGCGGGCGGTGGCGGCCAGGAGACACTACGTATGAATCTGGACTATTCCCCCTCTGAAAAGGCGTTCCGCGCCGAAATCCGCGTTTGGCTCGAAGCCAACCTGCCTCGCGAACTGGGCGAGAAGGTACTCGACCATAAGCGTTTGAACCGTGAAGACTTCGCAAGCTGGCACAAGCTGCTAGGCACGCGGGGCTGGTCGGCTGTGGCTTGGCCCAAAGAGTATGGCGGCCCCGGTTGGGACGCGACCCAGCGGCACATCTGGGACGAAGAGTGCGCGCGTGTCGGCGCGCCGACGGTATTGCCGTTCGGCGTGTCGATGGTTGCGCCCGTTCTCATGAAGTACGGTAGCGACGCGCAGAAACGCTATTACTTGCCGCGCATTCTCGACGGCACCGACTGGTGGTGCCAGGGCTACTCTGAGCCTGGCTCCGGTTCCGACCTCGCGTCGCTGCGAACACGCGCCGAACGTGTCGGCGACCATTACGTGGTCAATGGCCAGAAGACGTGGACCACGCTGGGGCAGCACGCGGACATGATGTTCTGCCTCGTGCGCACGGACAGCGGCGCGAAAAAGCAGGAGGGCATTTCATTCCTGCTCATCCACATGAGAACGCCGGGTATCACGGTACGGCCAATCATCACGCTCGACGAAGACCATGAGGTCAACGAAGTCTTCTTTGAAGACGTGAAAGTACCCGTCGAAAATCTGGTCGGCGAGGAAAATCGCGGCTGGACTTACGCGAAATATCTGTTGGGACATGAGCGCACCGGAATCGCACGCGTCGGTCAATCCAAGCGCGAACTGGTTTTTCTTAAGCGTCTCGCGCTCCACCGGAACAAGAATGGCAAGCCGCTATTGCACGACCCGGTATTCGGTGCAAAAGTCGCGAATCTCGAAATTGAACTGATGGCGCTTGAGGTCACCGTGCAACGCGTGGTCGCTAATGAAGCGGGCGGACGCGGACCAGGACCGGAGGCGTCAATGCTGAAGATCAAGGGCACGGAGGTGCAGCAAGCATTGACCGAGCTCATGTTCGAAGCTGTGGGCCCTCTTGCCGCTCCCTTTGACGTACCGTTCCTCGAAGGCGAGTGCGACCACAGCATCGCCGGAGATGACGACGCTGCGCCGTTGGCCGCGTATTACTTCAACTTCCGCAAGACGTCGATTTACGGCGGCTCGAACGAAATTCAAAAGAACATCATCGCGCAGATGATTCTCGGACTTTGAGGAGCGGCGCATGGACTTCACTTTCAACGACGAGCAACAGCAACTTGCCAACGCGCTGCGCCGCTATCTGGACAAGAACTACGGCTTCGAGGTGCGCCAGGCGATCGTGCGATCGGATGCGGGGGTTTCCGAAACGCATTGGGCAGCCTTCACGGAATTGGGCTTGACGGCATTGCCGGTGCCGGAGGCCCAAGGCGGCTTCAATGGCGGAGCCGTCGATATGCTGGTCGTCATGCAGGAGCTCGGTCGTGCGTTGGTGGTCGAGCCTTACCGGGCCACCGCAGTTGGCATCGAGGCACTGCGTCTTGCCGGCACGGGGCAGGGCGAGGACGCGTCGCTGCTAGAGCGCGCGGCCCAGGGCGAGATCAAGCTCTCCGTGGCGTTTCACGAACCGCATGCGCGCTACGATCTGTTCGAGATTGCGACAGCCGCGACCTCGCAAGGCGAGCAGCACACGCTTACCGGCACGAAGTCGGTCGTGCTGCACGGTGCGCAGGCGAATTACTGGATCGTGCCCGCGCGTTCGAGTGGCGAGATCGCGCTATTCATCGTGGCGCGCGACGCTGCAGGCGTGAAGGTCACCGATTACCGAACCATCGACGGACAACGCGCGGCGACGCTCGAATTCGACGGCACCCCCGCACGCCGTTTAAGCGGCCAGCACTCAGGCGCGGCGGCGTTGGAGCACATCGCGGACTACGGCACGTTGCTCCTGTGTGCGGAAGCGGTCGGCGCGCTCGATGCATTGAACGCCGCAACCGTCGACTACACAAAAACGCGCCAGCAGTTCGGCCAGCCGATTGCGCGCTTTCAGGCATTGCAGCACCGCATGGTCGAGATGCTGATTCACGCCGAGCAGGCGCGCTCGGTGACCTACCTGGCCGCAATGCGCTATTCGAGCGAAGCCGCCGATGAGCGCCGCCGCGCGATCTCTGCCGCGAAAGTACGCGTGGGGCAAGCGGCCCGTTTCGTCGGCCAGCAGGCGGTTCAGTTGCATGGCGGCATGGGCGTGACGAACGAGGTCGCGGCCGCGCATCTGTTCAAACGTCTCGCGATTATTGAAACCACATTGGGCGATGTCGATCATCACCTCGCGCGGTTCGCCGCGCTGCCCGGTTTTGCCAGCACCGAAGTTTGAGTGACCGATTCAATCGACCCGCAAGGAGATAGAGCGATGGCTTTGAGTTACGAGGACATGACGGTCGGCTCGACGACCGAGATCGGCAAGCATACTTTCACGCGCGAGGAGATCGTCGAATTCGCTGAGAAGTTCGATCCGCAGCCGTTCCATCTGAACGAGGCCGCGGCTGAGGCGTCGCCGTTTCGCGGATTGGTGGCGAGCGGCTGGCATACGTGTTCGGTCATGATGGGCATGCTGGTGCGTAACGCGCTGGCGGACTCCACGTCGATGGGATCGCCCGGCATCGACGAAATACGCTGGCTCAAACCGGTGCGCGTCGGCGATACGATCACCATGACGAATTCCGTGCTCGACAAGCGCATCTCGGAAAGCAAACCCGATCGGGGCATTGTGTCCACGCAATGGGCGGGCATCAACCAGCATGGCGAGACGGTCGTTACGGTGCGCTCCAAAGGAATGTTCGGACTGCGCAATCCGGGCGCTGCGTCGTGACAATGGAGAGTACGCCACCGGCTACCGCGTTTCGGAATGCCGCGGCGTTGCGTGCGCTTGTCGGAGCGGCGCCGCTCGTTAGCGACTGGGTGACGATCGATCAGCCGAGCGTCGATCGTTTCGCGCAAGCCACCGGCGACCACCAATGGATTCACGTGGATCCGGAGCGGGCGCGGCGCGAGTCGCCATTCGGCGGCGCGATTGCGCACGGCTTCATGACCCTCTCGCTGATCCCCGCACTGCTGGCAAAAACGGTACGGCTCGAACAACGGATGGGCGTGAACTACGGGTTGAATCGCGTGCGGTTTACTTCGCCGGTACTCGTCGGCTCGCAATTGCGCGCACAGTTCGCCGTCGCGTCCGTTGCCGACGTGGATAATGCTGGCGTGCAAGTGGTGTGGAATGTCACGTTGGAGCGGCAGGGCAGCGAGCGGCCGGTGTGCGTCGCTGAGTTCATCACTCGCCACTATTTTTGACGCCCCGCAGTCGGTATGAAAAGGCGGCGTGAACGGCACGCCTCGCCGGCTCACGGGTGCTTGCCATGTTGCCGCCCCATACCTCAACCTCTAGTGCTTCGCGTATTGCGTCGCGCCGAACAGCACTTCTTTAGCCTTGTCGTCCATTAGCGGCTTGCGAGCGGACGCCAGCACTTCGACGCCGCGTACAACCGCCGGGCGCGCCGCGATTTCCTCATGCCATCGCTTCACATTCGGAAACGCGTCCAGTTCGATGCCCTGGTTTTGCCACGAGCGGGTCCACGGGAACGAAGCGATGTCCGCAATCGTATAGTCGTTTCCGGCGAGGTACTGGGTCTTGCCAAGCTGCTTGTCCATGACGCCATACAGGCGCCGCGTTTCGTTCGTATAGCGGTTGATCGCGTACTCGATCGGCTCGGGCGCGTAGACACGGAAGTGGTGTGTCTGTCCGAGCATCGGACCGAGGCCGCCCATCTGAAACATCAGCCATTGCAGTACGGAATAGCGCGCAGCCGGATCGGTCGGCAGAAAGCGGCCCGCTTTCTCGGCGAGATAAATCAGGATCGCGCCGGACTCGAACAACGCGAACGGTTTGCCGTCCGCGCTCCGCGGACCCTCGGAATCCACAATGGCGGGAATCTTGTTGTTCGGACTGATATCGAGAAATTCGGCCTTGAATTGATCGCCAGCGCCGATGTTCACTGCGTGCACCGCGTACTCGAGTCCCGTCTCCTCGAGCATGATATGAACCTTGTGGCCGTTCGGGGTCGCCCAGCTATAGACGTCGATCATCCTCGCTCCTTTCGTTCTGTAAAGCGGCGCCCCGAGGAGCGCCGCGCTTGACGAAAATTAGAGCATAGATCGCACGATGATGCTGGCGGCGCCACACATGCGCGCTTGCCAGCAGTACTCGAAACGAAGTTCGAGCAAGACGTCGTCAGGCGCGCGCAGCCGGCGTCTCCACAGCCGCCGCGCCAGGCTCGATGTAACGCGCGAGCTCGAGTTTCGCGATTGCATTGCGATGCACTTCGTCCGGACCATCGGCGAAGCGCAAGGTTCGCGCGGATGCGTAAGCGTAAGCCAGCGGGAAGTCGTCGCTGACGCCGCCGCCGCCGTGCGCCTGAATGGCCCAGTCGATCACTTGACACGCCATATTCGGCGCCACAACCTTGATCATCGCGATCTCACCGCGCGCGCCCTTGTTGCCGGCGGTGTCCATCATGTATGCGGTTTTGAGCGTGAGCAACCGTGCCTGTTCGATCATGCAGCGCGCCTCGGCGATGCGTTCCTGCGTGACGCCTTGCATGGCAACGGGCTTGCCGAACGCGACGCGTTGCATCGAGCGTTTGCACATTAATTCGAGCGCGCGCTCCGCAAGTCCGATCAGACGCATGCAATGGTGGATGCGTCCCGGTCCGAGACGTCCTTGTGCAATCTCGAAGCCGCGGCCTTCGCCGAGCAGCATGTTGGTCGCAGGCACGCGTACATTGTCGAGCGTGATTTCCATATGGCCATGCGGTGCGTCGTCGTAGCCGAAAACGGAAAGAGGGCGGTGTACCGTGACGCCTGTGGCGTCGGCGGGCACCAGGATCATTGACTGTTGCTGATGGCGCGGTGCCTCGGCATCGGTCTTGCCCATCACGATATAAATCTTGCAGCGCGGATCGCCCGCGCCCGAAGACCACCACTTGTGGCCATTGATCACGTAGTAGTCGCCATCGCGCACGATGCTGGTCTGGATATTGGTGGCATCGGACGACGCGACTTCCGGCTCCGTCATCAGAAAGGCGGAACGAATCTGCCCTTGCAGAAGCGGTTCGAGCCATTCGCGTTTGTTCTCTTCGCTGCCGTATCGCTCGATCGTTTCCATGTTGCCGGTGTCGGGTGCATTGCAATTGAACACCTCCGGCGCCCACGGCACCCGGCCCATGATTTCACAGAGCGGCGCATATTCGAGGTTGGTCAATCCGGCGCCGCGCACCGAGTCGGGTAGGAACAGATTCCACAAGCCCGCGTCGCGCGCATTCTGCTTGAGTTGCTCGATCAGTTCAGTCGGCTGCCATGCGTTGCCGTTCTGCCGGTTTTGCGCAATCTCCGCATAGAACGCTTGTTCGTTCGGGTAAATGTGCTCGTCGAAGAAGGCGAGCAGTTTTTCGCGCAATGCCTGAACTTTCGGCGTGTAATCGAAATTCATCTATGGACCTCGCGGATAACGGACGAAATTTAATGTGGGCGCTGTTTACTGAGCGCAGGCGTGCTCAAAAGTCTCTAAGCGTGTTCAAGCGTACTCGAGCGCGGTCAACGCACTTTCTGCGCATATTGCCAGGCGAGTTCGGCCATCGGCTTCGCACGCCGGCCGGCGTCTAGCGCCTGCGCGCTGGCCGCAGTGCCGTCGACCACACGCTTCATGATTCCCTGCAGAATCGCGGCGATCCGGAACATGTTGTACGCGAGGTAGAAATTCCAGTCGCCGTGAATTTCAAAGCCGGTGCGCTTGCAATAGCGCTCGACGTACTGCTGTTCGTCGGGAATGCCGAGCACCGCCCAATCGAGACCTGCGATGCCGCGAAACTGCGCGGGATCGACATGCCACGCCATGCAGTGATAGGCGAAGTCGGCAAGCGGATCGCCTAGCGTGGACAGTTCCCAATCGAGTACGGCAAGCACTTTCGGTTCCTCGCGATCGAAGACGAGGTTATCGAGCCGGTAGTCGCCATGCACGATCGACGCGCGCTCGCCGGATTCGGTCGGCATGTGCTGCGGCAGCCATTCGATCAGGCGCTGCATTGCGTCGATAGGCTCGGTTTCGGACGCAAGGTACTGCTTGCTCCAGCGGCCGATCTGACGCGCGAAATAATTGCCCGGCTTGCCGTAGTCCGAAAGCCCCACGCTCGACGGATCGACACTGTGCAGCGCTGCAATCACGCGGTTCATCTCGTCGTAGATTGCGCTTCGTTCACCGGCAGTCATGCCTGGCAGCGACTGGTCCCACAGCACGCGGCCATCGACGAACTCCATCACATAGAATGCGCGGCCTATCACGCTCTCGTCCTCGCACAGGGCGAGCATTTGCGCGGCAGGCACGTCGGTGTTGGCGAGCGCATGCATCACGCGGTATTCACGCTCGACCGCGTGTGCAGACGGCAACAACTTTGCCGCCGGTCCAGGCTTTGCGCGCATCACGTAAGCTCGCGACGGCGTGACCAGTTTGAATGTGGGATTCGACTGGCCGCCGGCGAACTGCTCGACCGTAAGCGGTCCGGAGAATCCATTGACATGTTGCGAGAGCCAGGCGGCGAGCGCTTCGCCGTCGAAGCGCTGCCGCTCATTGACCGGGCGCGTGCCCTCGAAGGCTGAGTAGTCCGCTTGCTGTTCCGGCTCGCCGCTTTGTGTGGCTTGCACCATGTGTCTCCTCCGGTTTGAGTTCAGCTACGCGTGTATTGGATGAATTGTGCGTAGAGGATTTCCATCGTCGTATTTCGGATGTCGCGATGCAGCGGCGACGGCGGCGAATAATTGATCGCGCGCAGCACCCAGTCGCGCGGTGCTGCGCCGACGTCGAGCGCGTTAATGCAGCCGGTCGCCTGCGCGAGATGGCCGAAAAAAGTGCGTCCGCCCGCGGTAAGCGCATGCGACAGGATCGCGCGATTCACGCCGCCATGCAGCACTAGTAGAACCGTGTCCCACGAGGTGTCCTCGCGAAGTGCCGCCACGGCGGGCAGCACGCGATCGAACAACTCGCCGATCGTCTCGCCGTCGAGAAAGCGCGTGCTTTCCGGCACGATGCCGTCGAACACACCGAGAAACGCGGCCTCGATATCCTCCAACGGAATATGGCGCAGCTTGCCGCCGCGAATCTCCTGCCATGCAGGCTCGATTTCTAGTGTGACCTGCTGACCCGTCTCGGCCAGCACGCGCTGCGCGGTTTCAACAGTGCGCGGCAAGCCGCTCACGATCACGCGATCGAACCGAACCTGCTGCTCTGCGAACACGCGGCCCGCCGCGCTCGCCTGCTCGCGGCCATTGGCGTTGAGCGGTACCGTTTCGGGATCGATCGTGCGGCCTGAGTCGTCAAAGTAAGTCACGTCGCCGTGACGCATTAAAAAAATGCGGCGGCGTTTAGGTAACTGATAAGCGGGCATGGTCCCTCGCTCACTTATAAACGGGCGCGCGTTTTTCGAGGAACGCAGAAATGCCTTCGAGGCCCTCCCGATGATGCAGCGACGCGACGAAGTTATCGCGCTCTGCGACCAGATGATCGGAAAGCGGCTGCGTGCCGGCGGCACAGACGAGTGTCTTGATACGCGCGACCGAGTTCGGCGAGATCTTGCCGAGTTCGTCGGCCCATGCGACTGCGGCATCGCGCGCGGTGCCCGGCTTCGTCAGTTTGTTGACGACGCCTAGTTCGTGCAAGCGTGCCGCGCCGATCGGCTTGCCTTCGATCAGCACTTCCGTCGCCAGCTGGCGAGGCAAGGCTTGCGCGAGAAACCATGAGCCGCCGCCGTCGGGCGTGAGGCCGACGCGGGCATACGACATCACGAATTTGGCGTCGTCGGCCGCGACGATCAGGTCGCATGCCAGAGCCAGCGAGAAGCCGGCGCCGGCTGCCGCGCCGTCGACGGCGGCAATCACAGGTTTCGAAGAGAGCCGCAGCGCCGAGATCCACTCGGCTAGCAAATCGATACTCTGCGCCTGGACTGAAGGATCTTTCGCGCGGTTCTCGAGCAGACGGTTCAGATTGCCGCCAGCGCAGAAGAAATTGTCCGCGCCCGCGATCACCACGGCGCGGATCGACGGATCACGTTCCACGGAATCGAGCGCCTCGATGCCGGCCGCGTACATGTCGGGGTGCAATGCGTTGCGTGCACCCGGGTTCGACAGCGTGAGTACTAGCGTCGATTCGCTTTCGGTGGGGCGCGAGGTCAGCAGTTCGGCGCTCATTGTCGGGTCTCCGTGTTCTCTGTTTGAGTGTCGGCGGCGTCGCACTGAGTCAGCGACATGCCAAGTTGCGCGCGTCGCGCGAGCCACGGCGAGGGGCGGTAGCGTGGATCGCCGAGCACGTCGAACATATTGCGCAGGATAGTGAGGATGGTTTTCGCACCGAGCGCGTCGCCGAGCGCGAGCGGCCCGCGTGGATAGGCGAGGCCGAGCGTGACAGCGAGGTCGATGTCCTCCGGCGTCGCGATCTGCTTTTGCGCGATATCGCAGCCGATGTTGACAATCGTAGCCACCACGCGTTGCGCGACGAAGCCGGTGGAATCGCGAATCACGGTGACGGGCACGCCATCGGCCGAAAAAAGCGCTTGTCCTGCGTCACGCGCGGCACGGGTTGTCGCGGGCGTGGTCATCAACGTACGGCGCTGCGCGCCGACGAGCGGAAAGAGCGCGTCGATAGCCACGACGCGGCTCGCGTCCAGCGCTTCGTCGACCGCGGCCGTGGTCGCGTCGTGACCGAACGGCGTGACGACGATCAGCGAGTCCGCAGCGGGCGAGGCGCCGTCGTCGAGCTTCACGCCGGCTTTGCCGACGAGTTCAACGACGGCCCGGTACGCCTCGGGATAGCGTTTGCTGACCCATACGCTTGCCGGCAGCGTGGCCGGTGCGGGGGCTTCGGCAGGCGCCTGCTGCTTGCCGTCTTCATAACGATAAAAACCTTCGCCCGTCTTGCGGCCAAGCAGTCCACCCGCGAGCCGCGTGCCGGTGATAGGCGAGGGCGTGAAGCGCGGCTCTTCATAGAACTGATGGTAGATCGACTCCATTACCGGATGCGATACGTCGAGCGCGGTCAGATCGAGCAATTCGAACGGGCCGAGACGAAAGCCCGCCTGCTCGCGCATGATCCTGTCGATATCGACGAAGCTCGCCACGCCTTCGCCCGCCACGCGCAGACCCTCGGTGTTCATGCCGCGGCCCGCGTGATTGACGATGAAGCCGGGCATGTCTTTCGCACGCACCGGCGTGTGGCCCATGCGGCGCGCGAGGTCCATCAATGCGTCGCCTGCATGGCGGTCGCTGCGCAGGCCGTCGATCACTTCGACGACTTTCATCAGCGGGACCGGATTGAAGAAGTGATAGCCGACCACGCGCGAGGGATTCGTGCAGCCGGCCGCGATTGCCGTGATGGATAGCGACGACGTGTTCGACGCGAGCACGCAACGTCCGCTCACCACGGTCTCGAGCTCGCGAAAGAGCGCCTGCTTGACTTCCAGCTTCTCGACGATGGCCTCGACGACCAGATCGCAATCCGCCAGATCGTTGATGGCATGCGCGGCCGTGACGTTGGCGAGCGCCGCGAGCGAGCGCGCCTGCTCGAGCTTGCCTTTGGCGGTCAGTTTGGCGAAAGTTTCGGCGAGGTAGTCGCGTGCGGCGCCGATAGCGGCGGGGTTGGCGTCGTACAGACGCACGGTGAGGCCCGCGAGCGCAGCGATCTGTGCGATGCCGCGGCCCATTGCTCCGGTTCCGACAATGCCGATGGTCTCTATGCTGAAGTTGCGAGAGGTCATTGTGTTGCTCGACTCCATGGTTATTTTAGAATAGCGCGCTCGTACAATTCATTTGACGATCGCCCGAAGGCCGCCTTCCATCCATTCGGCGGTCTCACACACCCAAAAGGAAGGAGACAACGATGATCAGGCTCTGCGGGTTCGCGCTCTCCAACTACTACAACAAGGTGAAGTTCGTTCTGCTCGAACACGGCATAGAGTTCGAGGAGGTGTTCGTACAGCCGAGCCAGGACGAGGCCATGCTCGCACACTCGCCGCTTGGCAAAGTACCTTATCTGCAAACCGAAGAGGGCGATCTTTCGGAATCGCAATGTATTGTCGAGTACCTGGCCGCGCGCTTTCCCGACAAGCCGATTTTTTCCGCCGATCCATGGGAGGCCGCCAAGGAGCGCGAGTTGATCATGTTCGTCGACGTGCACCTGGAACTGACGGCACGCAATCTGTACAAGGAAGCATTTTTCGGCGGCACGCTGACCGACGCAACCAAGGGCCGGGTCAAGAAGCTGCTGGCGCATCACATTGCGGGCTTCAGGCGGATCGCCAGATTCACACCGTATTTGTGTGGGGAACGGTTCAGTGTCGCGGACGCAGCGGGCTACGTGAGTTTGCCGCTCGTCGGCATGGCCACGCAGGCAATCTACGGTCGCGATTTCCTGCTCGACGCGGGTCTCGACTGGAAGAGCTACGTGACGACGATCAACAGCCGCCCCGCCGCGCAGCGTGTGACCGAAGACCGGAAGGCGTACATTGCGGCGTCGCGTCCGGCCTGACGCATAGCCCTGTGAGATCCAACGCGAACCGCGATGCGTAACGCACGTGTTGACGGTTGCGCGCGATGGCGAGGAACGTGGGTTCGTTCGCAGCATCGCGCGTGACATGCTAGAGGCGCGCGAGCCGTTCGAGCGCGGTGGCGAGCGTGCTTTCCTGCTTCGCGAAACAGAAGCGCACGACGCCCGACTCATGCGCTTCGTGGTAGAAGGCCGACACGGGAATGGCCGCGACGCCGATTTCGCCCGTCAGCCACTGTGCAAATTCTGCTTCGGGCAGATCGCTGATTGCCGAATAATCGACGCACTGGAAGTACGTGCCGGTACACGGCAATAGTTTGAAGCGTGAATTCGCGAGGCCGGCGCGGAAGAAGTCACGCTTTCTCTGATAGAACGCCGGCAGTTCGAGATAGGGCGCCGGGTCCGTCATGTACTCGGCCAGTCCGATCTGCATGGGCGTATTCACTGTGAACACGTTGAACTGATGCACTTTGCGAAATTCAGCGGTGAGCGCGGCCGGCGCCGCGACATAGCCGACTTTCCAGCCAGTCACGTGATACGTCTTGCCGAAGCTCGACACGACAAAACTGCGCTGCGCCAGTTCCGGATAACGGGCCACGCTCTCGTGCGGCGCTCCGTCGTAGACCATGTGTTCATATACTTCGTCCGACAGGATCAGCACGTTGGTGCCGCGCACGATTTCTTCGAGCTTGCGCATGTCTTCGGCGCGCCAGACGGTGCCGGTCGGATTGTGCGGCGTGTTGATCAGCAGTAGCCGCGTTTTCGGCGTGATCGCGGCGGCGAGCTTGTCGAACGGGATCGCGTAGTCCGGGGCGTCGAGCGTGACGAATACCGGCTTGCCGCCCGCCAGTTCGATCGACGGAAGGTAGCTGTCATACGTCGGCTCGATCACGATCACTTCGTCGCCGGGATGGACCGCGCAGAGAATCGCCGTGAGCAGTGCCTGCGTCGCTCCGGCCGTGACCGTTATTTCGGTGGTGGCGTCGTAGCGGCGGCCGTACACGTTTGCGATCTTGTCCGAGATAGCCTCGCGCAGCGGCGCGGCGCCCGCCATCGGCGGATACTGGTTGTGGCCGTCGCGCATCGCGCTCGCAACCGCATCCACGATTCGTGGATCGCAGCCGAAGTCGGGAAAGCCCTGGCCGAGATTGACTGCGCCTTTTTCGGCGGCGAGCGCGCTCATAACGGTGAAGATCGTCGTGCCCACATTCGGCAGACGCGACGGAAACGAGGGACTCATGGGCGTGTCGTGAGGTGCATTCATGGCGCTATTCGGGCGTGACGAGTGAGTGGACGAGGGCATCGTTTTCAAACCGGCGAAGCCTGATTGTAGGGAATAGCGGCAGTGCGTGCGCGCCCGCGGTGTGCCGTTGGCCGTTCGGCCAGGGTTATACCGGACTTTCCACCGGTGCGGCGGCCCCGCTTGTCGAACCGCTGATCGGACCAGCAAGCAAAGCGGCGAACGGCGCCGGCTGTGCAATCTGAAACCCGAAATCGCGTGCGATCCGCTTCGCGAGTTTCAGCACCGCGCGATCTTTCGACACGAGCCAGTCCGCGTGGGCGGCGTGCGCGAGTTCGAGAAATTTCTGATCGTCGCGGTCTTTGCATTTCGGCAACGGCCGTGAGTCTTCGGGCTCGCCGTCGAGCTCGACCACTTGTGCGAGCCGCGCGACGACGGCGAGCGCGGCGGACTTATCCACGTTGCGATCGACGAATTGCGGATAGTCCAGCACGTAAGTGAGTTCGGCGAGGCAGCGGGCGTCGATCAGTGCGGCGAGCGTGCCGTTTTCGAGCGCGGCGCGAATTGGCCGCGTGTGCGGGTCGTCGAACACGAGAATGTCGATCCAGACATTCGAATCGAGAACGACGCGCAAAGCGCTGTGTGAGGCATGGGAACCGGGCATTCGTTACAATCTGGCTTTCGTCTTTGACCGCCAGGCACGGCGTGCCTGCAAGCCTCTATGATAATCGTTCTGTCGCCGGCGAAATCGCTCGACTACGAAACTCCACCGCACGTCAAAAAACACACAATCCCCGATTTCGTCGACGATGCCGCCGAATTGATCGGCGGTTTGCGCCGTTTGTCGCCACAGCAGATCGCTTCGCTGATGAGCATTTCCGACCAGCTGGCGCACCTCAATTTCGAGCGCTACGCGCAGTGGTCGCCGCGCTTCGGCACGGACAACGCGAAGCAGGCCGTGCTTGCGTTCAATGGCGACGTGTACGAGGGCTTCAACGCGAAGACTCTGTCCTCGGCAGATCTGGATTTTGCGCAGAACCATGTGCGCGTGTTGTCAGGACTCTATGGCTTGCTGCGCCCGCTCGATCTGCTGCAGCCGTACCGGCTGGAAATGGGCACACGCCTGCCCAATCCGCGCGGCAAAGACCTTTACGCGTTCTGGGGCGAGCGGATCACGCAGGCGTTGAACGCTCAATTGAAAAAACGCGCGGCAAAATCGCGTGTGCTCGTGAATTGCGCGTCGGGCGAATATTTCAAGTCGGTCAAGCCGAAGCTGCTTGAAGCACCGGTCATCACGCCCGTGTTCGAGGACTGGAAGGGCGGCCGCTACAAAATCATCAGCTTTCATGCGAAGCGGGCTCGGGGTTTGATGGCGCGCTACGCGGTAGAAAACCGCCTGGACGAGCCGGAGCAGCTGAAGGGGTTTGACGCTGAAGGCTATGCGTTCGACGCCGAAGCCTCCAACGATTCCACGTACGTATTTCGCCGCCGCGTCGCTGAATAAGCGGGGTGCCGCCCAGCGGGGTGCCGCCCAGCGGACTGCCGCCCACATATGCAGGAAATGACATCATGAGTGCATCGATTACGAGCAACTTCGACGCGGGCGCGATCGAGGTGCTGTCTTGCGCCGAGGCTGGCAATATCCGCTTGCGCGTGCGGCCAGACAGCCACGCGGAGTTCGCGCAATGGTTCTACTTCCGGCTCTCCGGCGCCGCGGGCGAGCGCTGCGTGATGACCTTCGAGAATGCGGCGGCGTGCGCGTTCGCGGAAGGCTGGCGCGACTACCAGGCCGTCGCCAGCTACGACCGCGTGAACTGGTTTCGTGTGCCCACGTCGTACGACGGCCGTGTGCTGACGATCGACCACACGCCGGAATTCGATCGCATTTATTACGCGTACTTCGAGCCGTATAGCGAGGAACGCCATTCCGAGTTCCTCGGCGCAGTTCAACAGATGCCGCAGGCCACGCTTACCGAGTTGGGCAGGACCGTCGAAGGCCGACCGGTGTCGCTGCTCACGCTCGGCACACCGCAAACCGGCGACGTCGCCAGGAAAAAGATCTGGCTGATCGCGCGTCAGCATCCCGGCGAGACCATGGCTGAATGGTTTATCGAAGGACTCGTGAAGCGGCTCGTGGGCTGGGGCGATTGGGCGGGCGATCCGGTTGCGCGCAAACTGTACGATCACGCGGTGTTCTACATTGTGCCGAACATGAACCCGGACGGCAGCGTGCGCGGTAACCTGCGCACCAATGCGGCCGGCGCCAATCTGAACCGTGAGTGGATGGAGCCGGACGCCGCGCGCAGTCCCGAGGTGCTGGTAGTGCGTGAGGCGATTCACGCAACCGGCTGCGACCTCTTTTTCGATATTCACGGCGATGAGGCGCTGCCTTACGTCTTCGTGGCCGGCTCGGAGATGCTGCCGGGATTCACTGAGCGGCAAGGCGAGGAACAAAGGGCGTTTATCGAAGCGTTCAAACAGGCAAGCCCTGATTTCCAGGACAAGTATGGGTACGCCGCGAGCAAGTATCGCGAAGATGCGCTCAAGCTAGCTTCGAAATATATCGGCAACGAGTTCGGCTGCCTTTCATTGACGCTCGAGATGCCGTTCAAGGACAACGCCAACTTGCCGGACGAACGGGTGGGCTGGAACGGCGAGCGCAGTGCGTCGCTCGGTGCGGCGATGCTGCAAGCCATCTTGCGGCACGTGGAGACGTTTGCCTGAGTTCGCCGCATCGAAGAGGGCACACATGGATTGCGTGCGTGCCTTTTTTGTTGGCTGTCTGAGCGGCCAGCCGGTTCATGCGCCTTACCGGTTTGCCGATAGTGGTCGCGGATTCGCAGGATCGCCGAATTCAGTAACGCTGGCGGCGCGCAATGTGGCTCACACGATTGACAGCGTTATCCGGTCCTACTGCTTTTTCTTCGCTGACGCATTCTTGCTGGACGACTTGCCCGAAGTGCTTTTCGACGACTTCGCGGAACTCTTCTTCGCGCCTTTGCCGCTTGCCGCGTGCTTGCCGTTTGCCCCGTGATGTTTGCCCGATGCTGCGCCTGACGGTGATGGCTCTGAGCTGCGCGCCCGCGCCGGAGGCACCGGGTCGTTCCAGCTGAACGCCAACATTTGCGCGCCGACATAGCCGCAGCGGAACTTCAGGTCGGCAGCGTCGCCCCCGCCGCTTTGACGGATGCCGAGCCCTTCGACGGTGACGATGTTGTCTACCTTGACGCGTTGCTTGCCTTCGTCGAACGAATCGTTCCACGGTGTGATTGCGGCGTGCGCGCTGTCGAACGAACTTGGTGGAAACTCGACATGATCGAACGCGGTCGAGGTGCTCGCGACAAAATTGCCATGCGCGGCGCAATCCGCGACGAGCGGATCGGCATGCATTTCATTCACAAATCTGTTGACGAGATCGTTGTGCTGTTCAAGTTGATCGGCGAATGCGGGCGCGGTGCATGCGAAGGAGAGGCTCGCTGCGAGTGTTGCCAACCGGCCGACCAGCCGCAGCAATCGGCGCGGTACGTTGGTGCAATCCATCTAGTTCGTTAGGCGTTATGGAGACGTGAGGCACGTAAGATGCCTGGCGGCAGGGTTGAGTTCAATCGTGCCGCAACTATTTTTCGGCCGCGGTTTTCGCCGCGCTTTGCGATGCCCGGCGCGCGAGTGAACGCATTGGCGCGACAAGCTCACGAGCACGTGGAGTGCGCCTTGAGCGTCGCGCCGGTCTCACGTGCGTGGTCCGCCGAGCCGGTATCGCCGCACATCATAAGTGGTGACCCAGGCAGGGCGGTAGACGGCGATCAATGCCGTGGACATTCCCGTGAACCATGCCTCGCCGGTGGCCAGGAGAAGTACGCTCAGCGCGTAGCCTGCGGGCACGACGGTCGCTGAGCCGTCGGCGAGCGCTACGTGAACGCCGAGCGCCGCAACTGCGGTGAGCGACACTGCGATAGCCGGCGACACGAAGCCTTGGCCGAAGATGAACATGAAAAGATTGCGCGGCAGCCACGCGATGCTTGCGCGCTGAAGCAATGTCGAAATGCCGACCGGCACCGCGCCGAACACGAGGAAAGTGAGTGCGATGCCTTGCCACGGAGCGTCGAAGATCAGGCCGGCAAGGCCAGTGACCACCGCCATTGCAATCAAAGCCAGCGCCCAGTCGAATAGCGTCACGACAAGGGTTGCGCCGAGCAGGTGCATGACGGTGCCGTCGTCGAGCCAGGCGTTGCTGGCCCACAGTACCGACACGGCGACGATGATCGCCAGCCAGACATGTTGCAACGTGCCGTCTTGAAGTCGTTTGAAAGGGTTTTTCCACAGCGCGAGCGCGACCACTATCGCAGTGACAATCCAGCCACCGACAGCGATCCAGAACGGAAGCGGTGTGTAGAGGAAACCCATGAGTCTCATATTACTCGTTGGACGAGAAAAGGTGTGAGCGGATTCCATGCCAGCCGATGCACGCGCTGGCAC
Organism: Paraburkholderia kirstenboschensis; assembly: GCF_032806925.1. Classification (NCBI taxonomy): domain Bacteria; kingdom Pseudomonadati; phylum Pseudomonadota; class Betaproteobacteria; order Burkholderiales; family Burkholderiaceae; genus Paraburkholderia; species Paraburkholderia kirstenboschensis. The sequence goes on from NZ_CP136513.1 coordinate 4,094,419, forward strand.
AAGTCGCGCATCACGCTACTGACGCGCAGGCATCACCTCACGTGGAGCCCTCCGTGACCGGCTCGGACGGGAGCTCCGCCGCGGACGCGTCGTCATAGGGCGTGCCCGGTTCGGCTGCCATCGGCAAGGGAGCGGTTGAATCGTTGGCGGATAGCGGGTACTGGAAGCGCCGCCGTGTGGCGCGCCGCAGCGGCACCGAGCCGGCCTGGCCCATGACGGGCCGGAGCAGGCTTTCTGCGTTGCTGCGCAGCACTTGCAAGTGGTTTGTCAGCCAACCGTTGTAGAGCGCGACAGCGGCGGCGCGATTCGGCGCGCCCAACTGCTGGAATATGCTGGTTAAATGAATCTTGACGGTGCCCTCGCTAATACCCAATGTGCGCGCGATCATCTTGTTGGTGCTGCCCATATGGACGCAGCGCATGATCTGCTCCTGGCGAGGCGAGAGTCCATTCGACAATCTGGTCCGGCGCGGTGGCGGGCTCTTCTCGTCGAACGGGCGGATAGCGGTATCCGCTGGGAGCGGCGGGTTGAGCGCCAGCGCGCCGGACGGCACGTAGTGCCCTCCGAGCATCACCATTTCGAAGGCGCGCACGATCAGGCACGGATCGGTTTCGCGCGGCACGACGCCTAGCACGCCCTCGTCCATGAGATTGCTCACCACCTTCGGCGAAATTTTGTCCGTCAGCACTGCAATGCGCAGATGCGGGTAGTGGCTAAGCAGGTTGCGGATGTCGATCACCGACATCCAGTCCTGCCAGTCGACCACGAGCAGGTCGGGCCACTGACGCTTGAGCGTGCGCTCGACCTGGCGCCAGTCTTGTGCTTCGTTAAAACGCGCTAACCGGTTGATTTGCCGTAACAGCGCTTTGAGGCCGTCGCGTCGTTCCGCGTCTGAGTTGAGTATCGAGAATCGCATGCATGTCTCCAGATGAATCGGGCGAAGTGGCGCGATGCATTCGCCAGGCGTTGGGTCCGGGCGGGTGTGCGATGCGTCGCCGTCCCTATGATGACAAATTCCCTTCGATTTGACGGCCTGTCCAAAAGGCATAGGAAGAATGACGCACAAAAAACCCCGCACGCGGCGGGGCTTGTCAACGAACTGCGATACGCCGAAGGCGCGCGGCTGCCTAGTGGAAGTGCGGCTGCGCGGGTTCGGCGTCTTCCGGCATTTCCGCGTGGACAATCTCGCCGAGCGGATCGGCGTACAACGGCACGCCGCAGTCATCGCAATATTCAGGCTCGAACCGGCCTGCGTGGCGGCGCACGTCTGTCACGCCGGTTTCCTTGAGCAGCGCGACGATTTCCTCGAGGGGAGCGTCCGGCGGTGCGGTTTCCTCCGGCTCCTCGTCGATGCCGGCTTCACCGTTTTCGCGGCCATACAGGGGCCATACGACGCCGTAGATCACCTCATTGCTGCCGCGGCGCGTAAAGCCGACGCGGTATTCGTCGATGCGGCGCTCGCCGAAGCCCGCAACCACCGCGCGCAGGTCCTGCGGCGCGGCGCCAATTGTGTCGAACAGATAACGCACGGCGGTGCGCACGGTGTGAGGGCGCACGCGTTCGTCGGCGTCGCGGCATGCCGAGTAATAGGCATCCGGCAACAGACACTCGAACTCGCAACCGGGCAGCACCAGCGACAGGTTGGCGCCGCCTTGCGTGGCCCATTGCTCGAGGCACTGCCCTCGTTCGATGCGGGTGCCGTGCTCCTCCTCTTGCCAGCGAAACGTGGGCTCGCCGACGGGCGCCGCGACCACGGCGAGCAGGAAGCGCGGGTCAGCCAGAATAGGCGAGGTTTCCGGCAGCTCGCCGAAGTTGAGCTTGAGGTTGCCGCCGGCCATGGCTGCCTGTGCAAGCTGCTGGGCAATGCGCCAGGTTTCGACGTGATGGCGCGGCAGTTGGTCGATGCTGTAAAGGAATGGCGCCATGGCGACACGCGTGTTCGCTGCGAGCACGTGAGCCTGCAGGTGTGCGCGCAAAGCGTCGGCAGCGTCGGCTTTGAGCGGCCCTGACGGAATCATGTAGCGAGTCCAGGCGAGGATGGGTGCCGCAATCAGCAACGCCTCATAAGCCACGCCTTCATGCTCGACGACGAACGACTCGCTGTGCGTTTCCGCCATGTCCGCCAGCGCGCCATAAGCGTCGGGATGATTCTGCTGCAGATGGTCGAGGGCTGCGTCGAGCGTAGTCTGATTGGCGTTGCGCACGATTTTGGCCAGCAGCGCGTCGAGTTTCGCTTCCCAGAAGCGGTCTTCGGTGCGGCTGCCCGACGCGAAAAGCGCGAGCGAGAGACCGACAAGCTTGTCGGCATCGGGGGGGAGACGTTTGGCGATTCGCGAGCGCATAAATCCGGAAGTTGGGTGCACAGAACCTTTTATTGTAGTCGTTTCCGTGGCGCCATATTGTTTGGCGCGCGGTGCCGGAACGATTCGGACGTTTCTGCGCGAAAAATCGGACCGTCGGCGTAGGTTCGATCGTGCTTCCGCCGTGAATTCGTCAAATAATATAAGACGGTCAGAGAGCGAAAGTGGCTTCTGTATACTGGCCGGTTTGACGGGCGCCGAACCAGGGCGTACGTACTTGTCGCCTCGGTCTGGCGTAACGGGAGATTCATTGTGAAATCGGACCAACTGATTGAACGCCTGGCCGCGGTGTTCACGCTGATCATTCTCGTGGGCGGCTCGTTGCTGGTCCTCGCGCCATTCACGACCGCTTTGCTATGGGGCGCGATTCTCAGCTACAGCTCCTGGGGACTCTACCGCAGGCTGACTTCGGCACTTGGCGGTAGGCGCAAGTCGGCTGCCACGTTGATTGTGTTCATTATTCTGATCGTGGTTCTCGGGCCGTTCGTCTACGCGGGGTTTGCTTTTGGCGCGCACGTTCACGACATAGTTGCTCTGGTTCAAAGGTTGTTCGAAGCAGGTTTGCCCGATTTGCCGCCTTGGATAGCGCGCGTTCCGGTGATCGGGTCGAGCATCGAGAGCTTCTGGGAGCGTCTGACAAGCAGCAATTCCGAACTGATAGCGCAGTTGCGTACGCTTGCGGCGCCCGCCGGCAGGTGGATCCTTGCGGCAGCCATTGCGGTCACGCACGGTCTTGGCCTGTTGGCGCTGAGCATCGTGCTGGCTTTTTTCTTTTATACCGGCGGAGAGGGTGCGAGCGCGTGGCTGAACGCGGGCATGCGGCGTATCGCCGGTGAGCGTGCCGATTACCTGTTGGCGCTCGCGGGCAGTACAGTCAAGGGCGTCGTCTATGGAATTCTGGGCACTGCGCTCGTTCAGGGAATTCTTGCGGGGTTCGGCTGCTGGATCGCTGGTGTGCCGGCGCCTGCGTTACTCGGACTAGCGACGTTTTTCCTGTCGGTAATCCCGGGAGGCCCGGTGATCGTATGGTTGCCTGCGGCAATCTGGCTCTACCACGGCGGTGCGACAGGGTGGGCGGTCTTCCTGGTGGTGTGGGGTGTTCTCGTTGTCGGCATGTCCGACAACGTCATCAAGCCGATTCTGATCGGCAAGAATAGCGACATGCCGTTGATCCTGGTCATGCTGGGTATTCTGGGCGGCGCGTTCGCTTTCGGCTTCCTCGGTGTTTTTATCGGGCCGACCTTGCTGGCAGTCGCGTACACGGTGCTGCACGACTGGACCATCGGAGCAACCGCTGGCGGTACGTTGGTGCCGGGTGCCAAACCTGCCGTTGCGGAAGAAGTTGGCCGGATAGAAAAGGCGCCTTGAATAAAAGCAGATAACGCTTGCAAGCCGCTGATCGGCTCGCTAGAATCTCACTCTTTCGTGCTCCGGACGCCGGGGCACGGGAAGCGGGAGAGCCAGCAGTGGCAAGGCTTCCAGCGGTCGCAGCAGGTTCAGTCAGTAACAAAAACCTGTTGACGGCGCAGCCGGAGT